>NZ_JAUQTB010000009.1 GCF_030580655.1 Paenibacillus lacisoli | reverse complement strand
TCACTCGTCCCCTCGTTTGTTTTCATTTTATTTCATACGAGGGTGTTTATCGACTGCATTTTTATCGTAGCACTCCAAAACTTTATATTTTATTGTTCACCCCAGCTTGAAACATTCAACGATAGTGAGTTCGAAGGAGAACGAACCAGCGTATAACATGCTTTTCTAGCTCCGTCGCTTTCACTCCTGGTTCTGCCCGACGATCTCCGATGGGGATCATCAGGCGGACAAGCTGCTTCTTTTTCGGACTTGGAATAATCTAATACTATTAACTCAGTGCCTAATCAGGAACAGGCAAGATAACGAATCAGGCATGCGGAGGAGCTTCATCCGTAAGGATCAAGCCAGGCTGGAGGTGGATCTCTTCAAATCCGGCCAAATGCCGGGACTGATAGCGAAGCGGGCTCATGCTGCCGGCAAGGAGATAGTTGCGGATGTCCATACCTGTGGAGGAAGGCAGCAGGAAGGCGGTGGTATACGGAAAAACGGATTGCAGTGTCGTATAGACTGAACTGATTGTGTGATCGTAACGGGTCCGTCCGGCCAGGTTCATCAGCACCGCACCGCCCGGCACCAGCTTGCTGTACACCATTGTGAAGAAAGCATCGGATACGAGATGTCCCGGTGTCCCATCGGCAGAGAACGCATCCAGCAGCAGATAATCCAGGCTCTCGTCTTCCTCCTGTTCCAGTATGAGCCGTCCATCACCGATGATAACGTGATCCGTCCGGCTGCCGAACCATTGACGGCTGATCTCTACGACGCCGGCATCCAGCTCGGCAGTCACGACAGACCGGTCCGGCAGGTAATTCGCAATGGTACCAATGCCGTGTCCAATCATGAAAATCTTCTCGAACTCAGGCTGGTTATATTCCATCAAATGAATCATGGCACGGGGATATTCAAACAAAATACGCTCGGGACGATCCAGATCAACGGCTCCCTGAACGGCATCCTCGGAAAATTGCAGTATACGGAAACGCCCGCGTTCGCCGTACAGCTCTGCCGTATCCCATACGGAGATGTCATGGTGCTCTGTCTGTTCTTGGTGAATCAGCTTCAATGTGAGAGGCTCCTTTAGAAAAACAATTTAGAGAAGCAATATGATATAATGTGGCATAACGCCATTCAGGCCTTGTATCTATCCAAATGATTATCGCATGATGAATGTTCGTGTACAACCGGACAGGCTGCAGGCCCCTAATGATGAATGATTGGAGTTCAAGGAGGAGCCATCATGTCCTGGGTTAAATATGCGATGAAGCTGAATATACTGAGTGCCTTTTACGGGTTTGCCTTTTTTGCTGTTGTTGAGCTTCTGGTTAATACTTATCGGCTGCAGCGCTTGCTGGGCTTGGATACTGACCGTTATAACCAGGTCATGACCTGGGTTCATTTCGGCGGATTTTTTCTGGTGACCGGCATCGCTTATGCGACGGCACGTTACTGGATGCAGGGCAGGAAGTCGCTCCTGTGGTCGACGTTGTTGTGGTTTCCTTATGCAGCTCTGTTTATCTATGGGGTGGCCTCATTCTGGCCGATTACAGATCCGGGTGATAAACCAGGGCCGGGTGCAGGCATCATCATGCTGGGCATGACCGTGCTCTATCCTGTGTATTTGCTGTTTGTGAACGGGATAGCTGTATTGGGACGTTCCATAGCGGCAGAGTCGCATACATAACATGAATGACTATTGCGGAGGGATCAGTATGGCTACTATAGAAGATTTCATGAAGCTGGATATGCGGATTGGCACCATTGTGGGGGCCGAGCCTTTTCCGGAGGCACGTAAACCGGCGATCAAACTGGATATTGACTTTGGGGAGCTGGGAATCAAAAAGTCTTCAGCACAGATCACCAAGCGGTATCAGCCGGAAGAACTGATCGGCAGACAGGTCGTGGCGGTCGTGAATTTTCCGGAGCGCCGGATCGCTGGCTTCAAGTCCGAGGTTCTGGTGCTGGGCGGGGTTCCCGGTGAGGGAGATGTCGTTCTCCTACAGCCGGATACGACTGTCGCGAATGGTACCCCGATCGCCTGACCGGACTGCTAGATCTGATGGTATTACCGCCGATTTCCGGTTTCAGTACGTAGTCGGCATATATGGAAAGGAAGATTATACGGAATGTGGGTTGCAAGATTAATCATTATTGTGGTCAGCCTGATCTGTTTTGGCGCGGCTTATCTGCTGCGGAGCAGGCTTGGTCTGAGGCTGCTGACCGGTTATACCGGAGGCGGCGGGAAGTCCGAAATCTATAAGCGTTTTGCGCGGGCGAACGGGATGATGTTTATGATGTACGGTGTGCTGCTGCTGGCGTTGGTGTTTACCCTGGATTTTATCAACGTCTATGCCGTGTTTATCAGCTTTGTGGTGCTCAGCATCGTTCATATCGTTGTTGTTAACCGGTCGGTGCGGGTGAAGAGGCAGTAATCGGCATGAAGAAGATGACTCTAGGCGTCAGGCCCGGAAATTTAATAAAAACTGTAAGGATGAGGAGGAAGGCTGCCTGTGCGAAGGCGGTCTTTTTTATATCCACATGATTTATTTTGACAGGGATGCTATAAAAAAGCTAAAGGGTTCGTCTTACTTATATACCAGCTAAATCAAGGAGGGACCATTGTGACAGCGTCAGAGAATGAGACGTTCAAGGCTCTGTTTCACCAGCATTATCCCAGTGTGCGCCGGAAACTGGTCGCTATGGTCAGGGACGAAGCGGCAGCGGAGGATCTCGCCCAGGAGGTGTTTCTGCGGCTCTACCGCAATCCGCCGGATGATCTGTCCCTGCTGGGTGCATGGCTGCACCGGGTGCTGACCCGTATTGCCTATGATCATATGGATCGGCTCGGCAGGCAGCGGAGGCTGCAGGAGAAGCAGGAAGGCATGTTCGATCCGGCAAGGTCAACCGACAGCAGTGAGGAGCTGCTGATGCGCAAGGCAGAGCAGGAAGAGGTTCAGGCCTGGCTAAAGGAGCTCCCCGAACGGGACCGCAAGGCCTTGATGCTAAAGTATTCGGGTTATAGTTATGCCGAGATTGCTGAGGAAATCAAGGTGAATCCGCCCTTAGTCGGCAGTCTATTGAGCCGGGCCGCGCAAAAGCTGCGTAAATCCGCATCCAAAGCGGTATCTTCCAGACCTACGCTATAGAAAAATCGATTCTACCTATGACAGGAGGAAAACAGGATGACAAATGAATCTCAAGCAAAACGATTCCGTACGGAAGAAGCCTGGAACCGATTATCGCTCAGTCTGGAGAAAGAGACCGTCAATCCGTTCTGGGAGTCGGCAGTTCTTCCGGCGGATGAGAAGCCGGGGCAACCGGTGGAGGCGCTGCCGCCAGGCAAGACAGCTCCCGTATTCACAGCGGGTCAGCTGGCTGATCCTGTGCTGCCCAGCCCGCTCCGCAAGAAGCGGATGAGATGGACTGCTGCCGCTGCGGCATGTGCCGTTGTCATTGGTTTTGCAGCTACACCGATGGGGAATCAGGTGATGGCTGATGTACTGAACCAATTTCGTATGCAGAATCCGATCGTGGTCGACAGTGCAGGGATGGAACAATTGTTCCAGATGCTGGACCAGCCGGGGGAGATTGGCGGGATCAGCCAATATGGCAAATATAGCACCAAAGCTCTGGATGACGGTGATCAACTGAGCATGACCCAGATTCATCATAAGCTCGGTTATGACGAGATCAAAGGGTTAAACCAAGCCCCAAATTACTACGTTAACCCGACCCATATCTTTTCACTACAACTGGATGTGAAGAAGGTCAATGACCTTTCGCGGAGACTGGGGGTACAAACGCTGCTGCCGGAGGAAGCGGATGGCAGAACGGTGACCTTGACCGTTCCGGCAAAGGTGTACTACGTGCTTCAGGAAGGAGATCAATACTTGGGTGATCTGTCACAGTCCGGGCTTCCTGAAGTTTCGGCAGATAAGGATATCCCCTTGCAGGAGGTGATTCAGGGGCTGTCGTCCTCGCCGATTATGCCGGAACAGCTGCGCAAGGAACTTGTGAAGGCAGACGTACTGAATGGCAGGCTGCCGCTCCCGATCGTAACGGACGGTGCCGTTGAACAGGTGGAACTGAATGGTACCCAGGTCATTCTTGAACAGCATCATCTTCAAGAGGGCAACTACTATGAAGCTTACTGGATTCGTAATGCCCAGCTGTACACCTTATCGACGGTAATTGACATGAAAAAAGAGCAGCTGCTGGACCGCATTAAGGAGCTGATTAAGCCGTGAAGACTGTGATTCAGACGGCAGGACTCGGCAAAATCTATGCGAATGGACGCGGCTGCCGGGATATTACCCTAACCGTGGGGCAGGGGGAAGCCTTTGGCTTCCTCGGCCCTAATGGTGCGGGGAAAAGTACCTTCGTCAAGATGCTGGTTGGTCTGACTGCGCCGACGGAAGGCAGCGGCGAAGTGATGGGGCACCCGCTCGGTTCTGTAGAATCCAGAAGGCAGATCGGCTACCTGCCTGAGCTGTACCGTTATCAGGAATGGCTGTCCGGTGAGGAAGTGCTGCGGCTGCATGCCGGCCTTCTTGGCATGAGCAGGTCAGAGGCCAGCTCCCGGATTAACATGCTGCTCGACGAAGTCGGAATCGGGAAGCGGGGACGTGACCGGGTCAAGCATTACTCCAAAGGTATGCAGCAGCGCCTGGGACTGGCCTGTGCCCTGCTTGGAGATCCGCAGATTCTGTTCCTTGACGAGCCTTCATCCGCCATGGATCCTGTGGGGCGCAGTGAGGTCAGGGAGCTGCTGCACAAGCTGAAGCAGCAGGGGAAGACGATTTTTCTGAACTCCCATCTGCTGGAGGACGTGGAATCGGTCTGTGACCGTCTGGCTCTCATGATGAACGGGAGCATGCTGTACCAAGGCCCTCTCACTGATATTTTGCAGCGTACGATCCGTTGGCGTTTTCGCGTCGGCGGATTTTCGCCTGTTCTGCTGGATTGGCTTCGCGAACGGAGCGGACTGAATATTTATTTGGCTCCGGCGGGAGCAGGCAGCTCAGGCAGCGGGCCAGATACCGAAGGTATGGAAGACACGGTATGGCTGGAAGCGGAGCTCGACAGCGAGCATGAAGCGGGATGGCTGAATGCACTGATGGTCGGGCAGGGGATGACGTTATACGAAGTGAACCGCTTGAGCGACAAGCTGGAAGACTGGTTTATGGAAGCCGTCTCCGGCAGGAATCACAGGGGGGAACGTTAATGACTGTCATGATGTATACAACCTGGAAAGAGCTCGTACGGAAAAAGGTTCTTGTGCTTACCCTGCTTCTGACCGTGCTGTTCCTGCTGGCCTTCTGGTTTATCGCCGGATCGATCGGTATGAGGCATCCTGCGAATCCGGAACAGCTGTTTGAGCAGTTCTCGCGCCGCGGTGCGGTCCTGTCGCTTGGATTCTTTTTTGGATCCTTTATCGTCGCTTTTCTGTCCATTTTCAGCTCGTTCAGTGTCATATCCGGGGAGGCCGAGCAGTCTACACTTCAGGCCGTACTGGCCCGCCCGTTACTGCGCTGGAAATGGTATTTGGGGCGGTGGATCGGCTACGTCGTGTTCATTGCGCTGTACGCGCTGCTGCTGTTTACGGCTATCGTTACGATAACCGCGGTGCAGGCAGGCATGACCCGAATCTGGCAGGATATTGTTTACTCGCTGTTCCTGTTTCTCTCGGTTGTACCGCTATTGGTCAGTATGTCGATGCTTGGTTCCAGCCTGTTCTCCGGTATCGGCAACGGTGTATTTATGACGATGCTGTACGGTGCAGGCTGGCTGGGCGGAATGATCGAGAAGATGCGCGGGTTCCTGGATCTGAAGGAGCCAATGGCATCTACGCTTGCTAACATCGCTTCGCTGCTCTCCTTAATCATGCCGGCAGACGGGATACAGCGCAGAATGCAGTATATTCTTAGTCAGGGTCAAGGCAGGGACATCCCTTTTCTCAGCGGCGGCAGTGTTCCTTCGGATTCTTTTCTGATCTACGGTGCTATCTACGGAATTTTGGCCATCATCATCGGGCTCCAGTTATTCCGGCGCAAGGACATGTAAGCTGAAGGAGCAGTAATTGTTCTCCAATAAGCAAACAACTGCCTCTAACAGACTTCGAGCAGGATCGAAGGTTAGGGCAGTTGCAAGGTGGCGGTCACGGCTGCAGCAGGAAACAGGAGCAGATCGTCATAGGACATCAGCGCTTCAATATCCGCTTAATAGTCCAGTAGGAGATCCGCTGCGGCCCTTCCGCTGTCGTGATTATAAAGTGGTTGGCGTCGCTGCTGTCGGGTGAACATATGCCATAATAAGTCTCGCCGCTGATCAGATGAATGCCGATGATGCTGCCGGATGTGATGGCTTCCAGGATTTTATCTCTCATTTCGTACTGCTCCTTCAAACGATTTATACACAAAACGAAATCTTCTCTTACTAGTGTAAATATAATATTAAAATGTTAAAGAAATATGAAGAATGGTTGAAGAAAGCTCATGTTATGAAGATTATGAATATAATGAACATAACATTCAGGATGATAAGGGATTTCAAGTCATTTAGCAAGCAGTTAATGGCGGGAAATAGAATTGCTTTCTCTTTTTATTTCGTCAAAAACCGACCGATATTTAGCGCTACATCCTATAAAATCATTGCGGCTAAAGCTTTATGACCCACATAAGAGCGGTTTGAACCTTACATTCTGTAAATAAAAAAGGATATGCTTCTTAGTATAGACAAAGCGAAAGACCGCCACACGGCGGTCTTTCGCTTTTCTCCGGCAGATCACATCCGGCGCTGTATATGCTTCATGAGAAACCGGCTCGCAGGAATAGCCGGCATCCGGGACAGATCAATGGTCAGGTCCTGTTCAGGAACGGTATAGTCCAGTCTGCCATTCAGGTAACGGAAACTGATTGTCATCATATCAATCGTCAGCCACTCTCCGGCACAGCGGTGGTTCGTATAAGGATCGCCTCCCCCTTGGGGAATCAGGTCGAACGGACTGCCGTCCCAGCCTTTGAAGCGCTGCGGGCGAAACTGATCGGGATCTTCCCACAGTGCAGGATCGTGCGTCGTTCCATACACATCCAGCAGTACCATGGTCCCTTCTTCAAAAGAAAAACCGTTCCAGGTAAAATCACAGCTCGTCTCTGCGCCAAGCAGCCTGTCACTATGTATTTCTTTACTATTACCCGTTAGAGCCGCAAAATTCTCCAGGAGTTACTGCTTCTTTTCTGTATGCGTCAAATGATAGGTATGGGCAGCTCCGCTAACGGCTTCCTCCGGGTGCTGCTCTGCCAGCACCGGCTGCCAGGTAATACGCTGGTCTGTTCCGCTCCAAGCTTCGTAGAAGATTCTCCGTTCCCGGTTCAGGAAGCAGCGTACAAGGTGAATGAAGAAACACAGGTCCATGACCAGAAGAAGCATCATGATCAGTGCGTTCGGAATGGGAGGGAGGTCCAGCAGCCCCGGCAGCAGGTTAAGACCAAGCATTCCCCAGTAGAGCAGCCCGCAGCGAATGATCAATCCAAGCCAGAGTGGCCGCTCCAGGCCGACAAGATGAATACGGACCAGCCATTTACCGAAGGTGCGGCCCCGAGTTAGAGCCGGGATCAGTATGAAATACAGCCCTGTGGTCAACCAAAAGGCGGCGGGAATATCCATCACCAGCAGAATATTAAGAGCCGTCATCCAGAGCAGGGTATCCACGATCCAGGCGACGCCCCTTCGGGTGTAGGAAACTCGTTTGGCGGCTACGTCGACAGCCTCGTCGAGCTTGTCGATCCGCGGCAGCAGACCGCTTAACCAGGCGGCGAGCACCAGGCCAGTCATACCGCCGAGGGTATTGGCCAGCAGATCATCGACATCGAAGACGCGATAGGCGTGATCATAGATGCCGTAGATCCCGGTGAGCTGTGTCACCTCAAATGATAGCGACAAGGCAAAGCTGAGCAGCAGGCAGCGAATCCAGCCTGTTCGGAAGTAATAGCGCAGGAACATGCCGAACGGAACGGTCAGGAAGATATTGAACAGCACCTGGAGAAAAGCCCGCTCTTGGAGCATTCTCCAATAGGTGCCATAATCGCCGCGAACAGCGGTTGTTTCCTTGATGATGTCTTGAATAAAATGCAGCGGGATCAGCTGGACGGTTCCGCCGTGCATCGCCGCATTATGTCTGGATGCCGGCAGGGGCAGCAGCACCAGGAAATAAGCGTTCATTAAGTACAGCAGCATCAGATACAGCATGATGGCCCTGATTTTGTTCACGTAGCCGTAGCGCCGGTACTGTACGATCAGAAAGGGCATCGTGAACAGCAGCGCGGCCAATGGAAATAGTAGAAAAGCATAAGAGATCGGAAACAGATAAGATTGAAACATACAAAACACCTTTCAATAAGTTGTTATTCAGGAAGAGGCAGCAGGAAAAATGCCAGTACTCCCCCAGGTGATGGTTACTTTCATGCTAGCATATTTTGCGCAGAGTCCGGTTTAAGTTTTATTTAAATTATCGGTGTCCGAAAAGACGGCGTCAAAACAGGCTCCAGAGCTGAGCCGCTCACCCGAACCTCTCTCATTCTCTTTCATATATTGATAGGGAAAGGAGATGAGTAGCCAATGCCAATCATTAAGCATCACGTGCATCGTCGTTTTCCGCGCCTCTTCCTATTTAGTGACAAAAATTATAGAGGGCGGCGATTCGTATGGCGCGGGAATGTAGGGCTGCGCAATTTGGATAACCTGTATCCTAGGGGAATCGAGAGCCTTCGCTTCTTCTCGCCTAACCCCAACGCGACGCTTGTTCTGTTCAGCAGACCCAACTTCCAGGGCAAGTTCAAAATTTACCGCGGCATCACGAATATTGCAGATCTGGAGCGGGTGTTCGCACAGGGCGAGGTCAAGTCACTCGTCAGTGCCAACTTTTTCCTGTCCCCTCAGCAAATTCGCTTGATCCGGACCACGTGTGCTCTGCCTCCAGGATTCCGTACCATTTGACAGCAGGAGGAGGGTGTTACCCGAAAGATTAATAACATGCGAATGAATGATAGGACTGCACTGTACAGGTGCGGTCTTTTTTGTGTTGTCCGGAGCCGCAGCTTCATCAAACCTGTGCACCTTATTCACCGGCTGTTTATGTTAAAATCAATAGATAGCATGACAATGACAGCAAGGAGATTAATAGAGATGAAGCTGGTATCGTGGAACGTGAATGGATTAAGAGCCTGTGTAACCAAGGGCTTTAACGAATATTTTGCAGAGATGGACGCCGATATATTCTGTGTGCAGGAGACAAAGCTGCAGGCAGGGCAGATTGAGATGGATTTTGGCGGGAAGGAATATAAGCAGTATTGGAACTATGCGGTGAAGAAGGGCTACTCCGGTACGGCCGTATTTACGAAAGTGGAGCCGCTGTCGGTTCGTTATGGCCTGGAAGAGGACGAGGAGCCGGAAGGCCGGGTGCTGACGCTCGAGTTCGACACCTTTTATCTGGTCAATGTCTATACCCCGAATGCCAAACGGGATCTGACCCGGCTGGATTACCGGATGGAGTGGGAGGACCGGTTTCGCATCTATCTGTCCGGCCTGGACCGGATCAAGCCGGTCATTGTGTGCGGAGATCTTAATGTGGCGCATCAGGAGATCGATCTGAAGAACGCAAGGTCCAATATCGGGAATGCCGGGTTTACGTTTGAAGAAAGAGGGAAAATGGACAATCTGCTGGATGCCGGATTTATTGATACATTCCGTTATTTCCATCCCGAACAGACCGATGTATATTCCTGGTGGTCTTACATGCCAAAGGTCAGAGAGCGGAATATCGGATGGCGCATCGATTACTTTCTGGCATCTGCCTGTCTTCAGCCGTACTTGCAGGATGCTCGCATCGACTGTGCCATTCTCGGCAGTGACCACTGTCCGGTGGTGCTGGAGATGGAAGTGCCGGCGGTTGAGGAACGGACGGTATAGCTGCAGAGTAAATTCTAATAGGATAGTAACGAAAAAGCGTGCCCCGCTCTTACTGAGCATGGGCACGCTTTTGCATTGAAGACAGATCTCCCTGCTGCGGTTACATTGAGCTGGCCTGCGAACTGCCCGTATGCTGGTGCTTCTTCTCCTGTCTGCGGTGCAGCAGAGTCAGGATATAGGCACCGGCAAATGCAACAGCTACGAGCCAGATGGGAATGCGGGGGTCCAGCTTGTATGCCCATCCTCCGATAATTCCGGCGGGAGAAGTCAGCAGCAAAATCAGCACGGAGAGCATGGAGAACACTTTGGCCCGTTTCTCATCATCGATGGCGTTCTGTACGGCTGCCTCCAGGTAAGGGGAGCTGATCATCAATCCGACGGCGGAGAGGATCGTACTGATGCCAATCCAGAGCAGATTGCTTGATGGCACGACAACGATCATGACATTGGAAATAACGGACAAGGCGAAGCCTGCCATCATCGCTTTGTTGGCGGCGTTGTCTGAAATTTTCGGCATCAGCAGCCACAGCGTGAGCAGCATGATGACGGAGGATACAGCCGGGAACAGTGAAATCAGTCCGCTGTCCATATGCAGATAATCAGCCATATAGAGCGACAGATACGTGGTTTTGAGCGTAGCCTGAAAGTTAAACAAAATATATACGCTGAAGATCAGCAGCAGCCCTTTGCTCTGCAGGATCTCCCGGATGGCGCCGCCATAATCGATCAGGCTGTCCTTCAGGCCGAGCTCACGGGTTTCACGCATTTTACGGTAGCCGATCTCGGTTTCCTTCGTGGTCCAATGTCTTCCAACAAATTGAAAGGTCATCAGGACGCAGGCCAGCACGTACATGATCCGCATCCCGTTAACCAGTCCATACTGTTCGACAAGCAGGCCGCCAAGCGGTGCGAACAAGCCGCCAATCACGCTGATTATCTGCAGCAGGGTGAACACGTAGGTGCGGTCATCCGGCTTCGTGTCCTCTACGACGAGACAGTAGAAGGCCACGTGTGGAATCCGCTGGAACCCATTGATGATCGCTGCGAACAAAAAGAACCAGACATTCTGCGATACGGCCCACAGCAAGGTAGCTGCCGTCCAGCTGAGCAGGTCAAAATAAAGGATTGCCGACTTGCGTCCCATCCGATCGGTCAAATATCCGCTGAGAAAGGACGAAAAAACCTGCATAATGAGACTGATCGTCGTAATCCATCCGATTGCGGTTTCTGTTACACCAAGATGGTACATATACAGGGTGGCATAGGTCGTGAGCATGCTGTAGGGAATGAGAAAAAACGGCTCAAAGGCCAGACATCCCCGGCTGTTACCCTGCAGGCGTTGAAATAGCGGTCTTGCCATGTTTTTCGAATCCTCCGATGACATAAATGTATTATTTGTTATGATGTACAGTCTGTTATATTGTGGTATAAGAAATGATTCTCGTCAATGGTCTGAATAAAATAAAGCAGCCGCCCGACTAGGCGACTGCTTTAGGTTGTGTAACCTGATATCATCATCGTTCAAGAATTTACAATGCCTATCATAAACCCGTCATACCCTTTACTCCCGACAGTCTGAATTGCGGTAGCGGTGATCCGGTTGCTCTGTGCCAGCATATCGAAGAACTGCTGTACTCCCTGAACGCGCGGGTCAGGATGATGCTCATGAATAATTTGTCCGTCACGGATGACGTTGTCCCCGATAATGAGGGTGCCGGGACGTGAGAGCTGCAGGGCATACTGCAGGTACACCGGGTTGTTAGGTTTGTCGGCATCGATAAAAATCATATCAAATGGAGCTTCCCCTTCGTTCACCATGTTTGCCAGCTGCAACGGAGCATCCCCTTCGCGTACTTCCACTCTGTGATCGACCCCGGCCAGCGCCAGATTGGCCTTGGCCACCGCTGCATGACGGGGGTCAAGCTCCAGCGTAATGATCCGGCCTTCTTCAGGGAGAGCGCGGGCCATCCAGACGGTGCTGTAGGCTCCAAGCGTACCGATCTCCAGAATGCGGCGTGCTCCCTGCATGCGGACCATCAGATTGAGCAGCTTTCCCTGTGCAGGTGTCACATCATAATCAGGAAGGTTTGCGCGGCGGTTGTTGTATAGAATTTCTCTTAGTACAGAGTCCTGAGGAATAAGACGCTCGTTAATATAATCATCCACACGGCTCCATACATTAGGTTCATGTGCTGTACTAGATGGACTATCCATAATTACTCACGCTCCTGTAAGGCATATTGTGTTACTTACAGGTTCATTGTAGCGCGGGAATAAATATAAATATAATATATCTTTATGAATCATTAATATAATAAATATATGAAATGAAAAAAATATAATTATGTCTGTATGTAGCTGAAATATATACAGACAAGGAGGTCGGCACTTGAATCTTCATGCCCTGCGCTTATTCCATATCATTGCCGTTACAGGCAGTGTCACCCGAGCCTCACATGTGCTTAATATCAGCCAGCCGGCCATCACCGCCCAGATCAAGAAGTTCGAGAAGGAGTTGGGAATGACCCTGCTGACTTCTCGCGGAAGGGGGATCGCACTTACTGCTGAAGGAGAAGAATTCGCCCGCTATGCTGAACGGTTATTTGCGGTCGAGCAGCAGATGGAGCAGTACGTACGGGATTACAACGACGGAGGGAGGGGGAGCGTCCGGCTTGCAGCGACCTATCTGCCGGCACATTTTCTTCTTCCCGGCTGGATCGCCCGCTTTAAGAAGCAACATGAGCAGGTCGAGATGATGATTACAACGACCAATTCCAGCGAAGCGATGGTGCAGCTGCTGCAGGTGGAAGTAGATGCCGCCATCTACGGCGGTGTACCTGAGAGTCACCTGGACAGTGTTCAGTCTGAGGAGCTTTTTCAGGACGAGCTGTGGTTCGTGGTAGCACCGGGTCACCGTTTTGCGAATCAGCAGGTTACTTTAGCCGAGATGATGAAGGAGCCTTTTGTCATGCGGGAAAAAGGAAGTTCAACCCGTGAGAGGCTATTATCGCTCTGCCGGACTTACAGTGTCCCCGCCCCCTCAATCTCGCTGCAGTTTAACGGATTAAATGAAGCTATTAAGGCGGTTATGGCAGGCTATGGCGCCAACTTCGTCTCTTCACTGGTCGTGCGTGAGCAGGTTAGACGAGGAGAATTGTGCCGGGTGAACGTGGAGGGGATTCAACTGCTTAACTCAATTGCCGTCTGTACCCGTACGGGTGAACCGCTGCCCCCTCCGACACGCCGGTTTATCGAGCTGATTCGCCAATATCCGTATGTTCATCAATAATACCCTGATGCCTGACGCGTTCTGATGTGATACGATTTCGGGACTTCTGCAGAAGGGGAATAAGAAGATGCCGAGCTCTTCTGCAGCGACGGGGCAGCGTGCACTGCCGGACAAGACGACCGGCGAGGCGGCGGCCAAGGCACCAAAGACCGTTCCGCGCGGCGGCGGGACCATAACCCGTCATGACAATACTTCCCCGGGATCTGCAGCTTCTTCCACCTCACCTGGTTCATTTTCTACTTCGGGTAAATCTAGCACTTATGGTGGTTTTGGTAGCTCTGGTATGGGCAGCACCGGAGGGTGAAGCGGACGTAAAAATTATTTTGCAATCCAGCTAGATATTGTATATATTTGTAATATTATGGTGGGTACAAATTGCCGGACATTAGCAGCTAAGAGGCTCCCATTGATTAACGAGAATTTCGAATGTGGAGGCGTAAGCCATGGAAGATGAAATCTACCTGTTGTCGGAACGTAATCACCCATTAGATAAAGCGTTTGAATTGTTTCGAATCAGCTACAAACAGAATGATTGGGATGAAGCCGACCGGATTGCAGATTATATTCTTCAGAATGCCGACAGTTTGTACAGGAGCCAGCAGATGTGGGGCCATGTCCTGACCGTCGATTTATGTACGAAGCGTCATCTGGTATTCTATTTTGGTTATGGCTATTTGGCCAAATCGATCGTTTTGCAAAAAAGAAGGCGCTATGATGAAGCCCGATCCTATATAGCCCGATATGCCGATCTTACGTGGTTCAAGGACCTGAACCATGAAGGAGAGGAGGAAGTGGCGCTGTTCAGGCAGTTTGCTCATGCCAATACCTATGCTGTTGATCTGCTGTCAGGGATGAGGGAGCGGCTGCCGGAATATATACAATTTCTGATGGAGAATGATGAAGAGGTTTTGCCTGGGCTGGTTACCATCATGGAGGCGGCCAATCAGAATGACTGGGATGTGGACCTGGCTCTAGCAGATTTTGAAGAGGAGATGGAGACATTCGGCGGTCTGGAGGACACAGGGAACCGGGTCTACTATGTCAAGCTCTTGAACGAGCTGGTACTCTATTATGTGAGACGGCAGCAATATGAGAATGCAGTGAAATATATGCTTGAATATTTTGCGATTGCGGTTACAATGAACATATACAAGGAGATTGTTACACTAATTTCCATGTATGAAATGGTAAGACCCTACGCCTCAGTTGAACAGCAGGTGAAGTATCAATCCATTTTTGAAGGAGTGCATTCTTTTGAGAAAAAAAATCCTGACACTGTTTACGGCAGCAGTCTTTGTTAGCATTGTACTTCCTGCTTCTTCTGTTCTTCTTCAGCTTTTTAATCATGGGGTGAACGGCTAACCTTCAGTCATCATACAGAACTCCGAAGACCCTCCGGCATCTTGCCGGAGGGTCTTCTTCATGTTCAGCGGACTAGCGCTTGAAACGGTCGGTTAACTTCCGCTTGTTGCGCTGACGCCACAACCATCGTTTAAATACGTTTAACTCCTTGCGTTCCTGCAGTGTATCTTTCATCCCCTGAATCAGCAGTTCCGGCCTGCGTTTATCTTCGGGGTGCGTATCGCGAAGCTCTTGAATAAATTTGTCGTCCATCAGCGTATCTCCATATTCAGGATCGTACTACCATTACCCTATTGACCTAAATAGATTATACCGAACGTACGTTCTTAAATCAAATCTGAAGGCTTCTTGAGCTGTCATCGTCATTCAGCTATTACGCAGTAACTGCGGCTTTTGCCTATACCATCCTTTAGGAACTGCTGGTTACGGCCAGATCCAGTTCTCGATCTGCATTAATGTCTTCTCCGTATCTGGATTCGAGTTATTGATATAAGCAATGGATGATTCCGGAATTCGCCAGGCCAGGGTACGCGGTGCGAGAGAAGACCGAAACTCTTCCCAGCGCTCCAGCTTCCAGGCATCCAGCTTCAGGCCCCGTCTGGCAATGCGCTCCTGATACAGGGATTCATGCGGAAGATAAACGACAGCAGCTTTGACGTCCACTTCTTCCACGGAAAAGCCGATGCGTGCAAGCTCTCGGCTGATCCATTCCGCATCCTGCATCTCCTTGGTAAATGGACCGACGACAACCGTATCGATGCCCAGCCGCACATTGTCAAGGGCTGCTTCCATGGTGATCTGGTAGCCGAGATCCCGGCACAGCCGCTTGTATTCCGGCGAATCCCGGTCATCCGGATCCAGTCCTTGCATGGTCATTATCAACCGGGATGCTGGCCGCAGCAGAATATCCATATCCAGAAAAGTCATCTGGTGCCTGGCTGCAATCGCCTGGCCAAGTGTCGTTTTGCCGGCACCGGCCGGCCCTACAAAAAAGACAAGTTTACTCATGTTATCCTCCTGCATCACAGCGGCATGTAAACTGGATCTGATTGTCAGCCGATAGTGTGTACAATTTGTCCTTCAGTATCTTTAATATGGGTTTTGAGAATTTGGATCGTCAGTCCTTTGAATGCCGGTAAGCTGAAAGAGCTCTCCAAGGGCTGCAGCTGCTCAGACAGCAGGGTAACGGTCTCCTCGTCCAGCTGCAGACGGATTTTTTCCTCCTGGATATCCAGCTCTGACGTTATTCCCGGTTCAAATACAACCCGGATTTCCGGACCCACCAAGGTAAGCTCCCTGCCTTTCAAGATACGGCCGCGCAGCAGCTTGCCAATGATCTTTGCCTGCTTGGCACCCAGCTGAAGCGTGTGAGCGGCACTGCGGAACATCCCCTTCTTGCCGGACTGCCAGCTGAGCTGGTCATTATAGAGGAAGCCTGTACTGGAGCCTTCCTTTTCACTTCCTTCCTCGACGGCAGCAGCAACCTTTTCGCGGGAGAGTACCGATGGACGGGTGAGATCTGTGATGAAGTAGGGCAGGTAGTCAGCCCCCGACTTAAGCAGGCCATTCGTGTTCCAGATTTGCATCGCTTCCAGCTCATCCCCTGTAATACCCGTCATCTGAATGAATTCCAACTGTCCATTCGGAGTATTCAGGAGGCCGAGCTCAGGATCATTCGTAAAAGCCAAAGCAGTCAGAAGGGTGTCGGAGCCGAGACAGATCGGGCCATTCGCATCCAGGTAATCGCCGGGACGGAACACGTTGCCGCTGTTAAACACATATCTGCCCATATTCTGCAGCAGGTTGTGCGCCCAGGCAGGCGGCTCCGCCTCACCGCCTTCCTTGGCAAGCCGGAAGGTTAATTCAAAACCAAAGCCGCTGTAGTCCTTGTTATCAGACTCCTTGTCATACAGCTCAGAGAATCCATAGGTTACAAAATGCCAATGCGGACGGGGTTCCTGTACATCATAGACACTGATGCCATCCAGCGGGTCGGGCCCTCCCAGCATATATGAGATCAAAGTACCATAATGTTTGGGCTCCTGATCGGGATATAATGTCCGCAGCGCCTTGTCAATAGCATCCCAGCCGGCTGTGCTTGCTTCTTCACTCATTTAAGAATCCTCCTCAGTTTTGTGTCACTGATTCTTTCGATTTCGTGTTCTATCGTTTTGCTGCATATTCTACCATTTCGCCCGTAGACTCTCAAATCAGGGACTTCTTTTTACGACATTTGCCCTGAAAGAGCCGGGCCTTGGGAAAGATTGTGGAATTCCTGCAGCAGATCATGATATAGTAAAATACTGGATTATCCTTTAGTAACGGAAGGTGGTGAGAACGGTGTGAGTTCAGCAGAAGATCAGCAGACCTCCAGCACCATGTTGGACTGGAAAGGAGGTGAATATAATGAGCAGAATTCACATGCTGGTCGGTATGCCCGGCAGCGGCAAGTCACATTATGCCAAGACGCTGTCTAAATCCAGACGTGCCCAAATCGTTTCTACGGATGCGGTCCGTCAGCAGCTTTTTGGAGCTGAGAGCAGGCAGAAGAACAGCTACGCCGTATTTAACGAGGCGTTTCGCCAGATTGAACAGGCACTGTCCGCAGGACAGGAGGTTATCTTCGATGCGACCAACGGGGATCGCTCCCGCCGGCTGCAATTCCTGAAGAGATTTCATAATGTTCCGGTCGATGGTTATATCGTTGATACACCGTATGACATGTCCAGAGACCGAATCGGACAGCGCAAGCGCCGTCTTGATGATCGAATATTGACCAAGTATGCCAAAAACATGGAGCTTCCGATGAAGGGCGAAGGGTTTGATCAGCTGCATATCGTGCATACACCGCAGCCTGTCGGCCTGGAGCGCAGTGAGCTGGAGCGGCTGCTGCAGCAAATGCCGGATCATGATGAGCTGTTTCATCATCTGGCGGGGTGCGCCTATTTTGCACAAATGATCGGCTTTGATCAGGAGAATCCGTATCACTCCAGAACCTTATCCCGGCACACGTATGCCGTTCTGGAATACATGAACGTATTCTATGAAGGGGAAGACCTGCTGGCGATGCAGCTGGCAGCCCTGTTTCATGACGCGGGCAAGCCGTTCTGCAAGGTATGGAAGCCGGCCAGAGGCTATTACTCTTACTATGGTCATGAGCATATCTCCGCAAGCATGACTTGTCATGCATTGAAGGAGCTGGGTTATGACGATGAATTTGTACTGGATGTGGCTGCACGGGTCAGCCTGCACATGGAGATCCTGCACGGCGGTGATGCCGGAGCATCTAAGATTTACCATCTGGCAGGCGCCGACATGCTGTCGAAGCTGTACTTCTTCGCGGAAGGAGACACCTTCGGTAAATAGAATTAACTCCGATCCCATTTTAATAGAAGGGGGTGAAAATCAATGAGCAGAATCAAGTATCCCAAAACGATGCACCTTCCCTGGTCACGCAGCTATACGAATGATGATAAAATTTTGCAGTCTGCCGGGTGTTTTACAGGTAAAGATGTCGTTGTGACGGAAAAAATGGACGGAGAGAATACGACGATGTATCGTGACTTTATCCATGCACGGTCCCTTGACAGCAAAGATCATCCATCACGCCATCCCGTGAAGACGATTCATGGAAGCATCCGTTATCTGATTCCGGAAGGCTACCGCCTGTGCGGGGAGAATGTATATGCTAAGCACTCGATCGAGTATTCGGATCTTCCCGGTTACTTCATGCTGTTCTCGGTCTGGAATGAGCAGAATGTCTGCCTGTCCTGGGATGAGACCGAAGAATGGGCACAGCGTCTTGGCCTTGTGACTGTACCGGTATTGTACCGCGGGCCATGGGATGAAAAGGCATTGAAAGCCTGTTATACGGAGAAATCAACAGCCGGCGGAGTACAGGAAGGATATGTAGTCCGGAATACAGCAGCGTTTCCATATTCGGAGTTCCGGCAGAACCTCGCCAAATTCGTACGCCAGAATCATGTACAGACGGATGAGCACTGGCTGAGCAGACCGATTGAGCCGAATGGATTGAGCAGGTAACCGGGCAGATGAAGCAGAAATGATCAAGTATAGATAAACGAAGGGGTGAGTCCAATGTAATAATCAGCGGTCAATTCAATAGCAGAGAACAGGATGGGCAGCCGAAGGGCTGGCTTTTTTTGTGCTGTCTGGAAGTGAGCCAGTAATGACGGTCATTTGTATTTTGAGGGGAGAGATCCGTGTTATGATAGATGGAATTCTTGATGAGCGGAGGAGAACGAGGTGTACAGCAAAGAGAAATGCTTGCAGATCGGATTAACCTTGATTACAGGAGCAGCAGGAGGGCTGCTGTTCAGTCTGATTCACCTGCCGATTCCCTGGCTGCTCGGCCCGATGATCGGTTCATTAATAGGTTCAAGTCTGATAAAGAATAGGTATGTGTGGCCAGCAGGCCTGCGCAATACAGGCTTAATGATAGTAGGATACACGATTGGTATGTCGCTGACGGTGCAGGCGCTCCGGCGGATGGGTACGGAACTGCCCTATATGCTGATATTGACTGCTATGCTGCTGCTGTTCTGTGCAGGAATCGCGTGGCTGGTATCACGAATTTCCAAGATTGACTACCGTACCGCGCTGCTTGGCAGTATCCCGGGCGGACTCACCCAGGTCATTGCACTGGCGGAAGAGACCAGGGGGATTAATCTGACGGTCGTCACCCTGACGCAGGTCGTTAGGCTGATGATGATCGTCATCCTGACACCTCTGATTGTATTCAGTCCGTTCTTCGGGGCGGTGCACGGGGACCAAGGCCCTTTACAGTCGGCGGCTGTCAGCTGGAGCGGGCTGTATCCGGAGCTGATCCTTTTTGCGGCGGCCAGCATGGCTGCTGCATGGCTCGGGAACCGGATTCATTTTCCGACTGCCTTTTTCCTGGGCCCGGCACTGATTACCGCAGCGCTTCAACTATGTGGTCTTCATGGACCGGTGCTGCCCAAGCTGATCATTGATGCAGCGCAGCTGCTGGTCGGGATTCATATCGGGCTTATGCTCAAGATGGATCAGCTAATACAGCATCGCCGGTCCTTCCTGGTCGCTGTAGGGAGTGCCCTGCTGCTGATCGCCGGTGCACTTGGACTCAGCGCGCTGCTGACCGTGCTGCAGCCGGTGTCAATGGCAACGGCACTGCTCAGCCTGGCTCCAGGCGGGATGGATCAGATGGGAATTATTGCTCATGAAATCGGTGCTAACCTGTCCATCGTTGCGGGCTATCAGGTGTTTCGCACGTTTTTTATTTTTCTAGCTGTACCTCCGCTGCTTCGGCTGCTTTTCCGCCTGGTGGACCGTCGTAGAGCTGGTGGATCGGAATAGGGCTTTTACTCCTTGCTTGAGATGAAGCTGTTACTTTTGGATGGATTTTACTGGGGTTTATTGTATGATCGCGGCGAGGACTGTATAATTGCTGCATATCTGATAACGCATACATAGGAGGAGATTGTCGAATGAAGCTGCGTTCGCTTGCCTTGTTGACTGCCATACTGCTGTTCCTGTCGGTGTCCCCTGCGGTCTGATTTCGGCGGCTAAGCGGGCTTATTCCAGGCATCGTATAAGACAGCTGTCCCGAAGCGAAGGGGAGAGCTGTCTTTTTATCATACGGCATTTAACAGGAGGGGAGTCCAATATATAGGAAAGGTTTCTTCTGGATGGGCACAGCCAGTTTGTTGATCTGTTTGTGTGACTGTATGGGGAGCGGTCTGGCAAATATGATGCTGATCCATGGTAATCCGGTTGTGGAATTGCTGCTAAACCGGGAGCCGTTCGGAACCTGGTTAAGGGATTCGGGCAACCATTCATGGGAGACGAACAGCGCGCTTATTTCTCTTCGTTATCCTGCATACATCATTCACTTCATTTCCTATCTGCTGGTTGGACTGCTCATGGATTATACTTTACGTTTCGTCCAGTCAAGACGGATATACTGACAGCACAGCATCTAATGATCCAGGCAAAAGATTGACAACCGTCGGCAAGCCTGCCTATTATAGTTGCTATGACAGAGTTAAGAGATTGGATTATTTATTGGCTGGAGCTGTATGGCCCGGCCGGCTATGTGCTAAGCATCGGAATCAATGTAGTGATCAGTCTGCTCGGTGTTGTGCCGAGTGTCTTCCTTACAGCGGCGAATCTTGCAGTGTTCGGATTGGCGGAAGGCATGATCTTATCCTGGGCCGGGGAAGCGATCGGAGCAGTGGTGTCCTTCGTTCTGTATCGAAAAGGTCTTCGTCGTGCGGCAGATCATCGTGTCCTGCACTTGAACTGGATTCAGCGGCTGCTGGATGCCGAAGGAAAAGAGTCGTTTATGCTTATTCTGGCGCTTCGTTTTCTGCCCTTTGTCCCGTCAGGCGTCATCACGCTGATCGCTGCGCTTGGACGGACCTCGCTGCCAGTCTTTGTTACGGCCAGCAGTCTGGGTAAAATACCGGCTATTCTGATAGAGGGATATTCTGTTTACCAGATGCTGAAATGGGGCTGGCAGGGTAAACTGCTGTTGTCCCTGGCCGCTGTTCTGATGATTGTGCTCCTGTTTCGAAAAAGATCAGTACCTAAACAAAACAATAACCCGCAGTCCGGCTCTGGTTAACATAGAGACGGTTCCTGCGGGTTATTCCATATATCGTTTCCGTTTATTTTTAGGACTGCGGCTGTTCGCTCGTCTGCAGAATCCGTTTGTACGTCTCGATCGCAAGCGCTCGTGAACGTTTCAGATCCACAATGGCATCCGGGCCCGGAAGATGAATCTCCTTGCTGCCGAGATGAGCGCGTTCAGGCAGCCAGCGCCGCAAATAATGACCATCCGGATCGTGGGTCTGGGACTGTGTCACCGGATTCATGACCCGGAAATAAGGGGATGCATCAAAGCCCAATGAAGAGGACCACAGCCAGCCGCCCCGGTTCAGCACATTATCATAATCCGTCAGCTTCAGGCGGAAATAACGCTCGCCATAGATGAACGGACAGCCGAGATTCTTGGTCAGGAACATTGCGGTAACCATCCGCAGCCGGTTCGGCATCCAGCCGGTCTCATTCAGCTGCTTCATGGCCGCATCAATGACCGGAATTCCGGTTCGTCCCTCCGCCCATGCCTGGAGATGATCTGTGGACAGGTCCGTGAAATCAAAACGCTTCTCATAGGTGAAAAAGTCCGGATTCTGGCGGGCCTGGAAGAGATAAAAGTCCCGCCAGGCCAGCTGCCGCAGCCAGCTCTCAGGGGTCTCCTCCATGGTGCTGATCCGCTGATAGATGTCACGGACCGATAATGCGCCTACATTCAAGTGACGGCTGACCATGCTCGTTCCTTCCCAGGCATAACGGTCCCGTCCGTCGGCATAGTCTGTGATGCGCTCGGTCAAGAAGTGCTCGAAAGACTGCCAGTACTCAGCATGTCCACCTGCCTGTCCGGATTGCAGCGCATCTTCCATTTGCTTAACAATCTCGCTGGGAACAGCATACTGGTCGAGCAGCGTCTGATCTGCTTGGCAGGTCTGCAATTGTTCCAAGGCCGTTCCATAAGGCGGACGGGCATGCTCACGCATAAAGGTGTTCCAGCGGCGATAGAACGGCGTATAAACTTTATAAGGTTCTGAACGCCCGTTCCATTCGTTGAAGTCGGACAGATCCGCCAAGGTTTCTTCATCATATGCGGTGAAAGAGACTCCTCTTGCAGCAGCAATCTCCTGCAGCTGATTATCCCGCTGTCTGCCATAAGGCGTGAAATTACGGTGGGCCAATATCTCATTAATGGGATGGGTCTCCAGCAGCCGGTGAACAATTTCAGCCGGTTCGCCAAAGAGTATATTCAGCTGCCGGTCCTGCCGGCGGTAGACTTCGTTGAGGCTGGCAGCGTGATTCAGGAAGTTAATTCCGCTGTGTTCGCGGTACCGCTCGCCACGCTTCAGCAGGAACGGCTCCAGGATCAGAATATGGAGACTGGGCTCCTGACTGTATCGGATGGCTTCCCAGGCAGGAAGGTCATGGGTACGCAGATCCTTGCGGTGAATAAATAGCTTCATAAGGTGCAGGACTCCTTTCCGGGCAGAATGAATTACATTTCAGAGCATTTTAATATTCAGGATGTCTAAGTTACAATGAAGTGAGGTGCACGAATCTTGCACTCTAGTTTATTACACATAATATGATAGGTTGTTTCAAGTGGAATTTGCAATTCGTCAGACTGGGGTTGGAGGGAAGGAATGATGACGGCTTGGCAAGGTCTAAATCTGCCGAATCCGGCAGACCTGAAAGTACGTATGCGCAAACTGGCGGCACTCGATATTCTGCTCTGTGACGAGGACTGGCTGCGGGTACACCGATATGATGCAGCCTGGCAGCCTGGTCTGGAGCTGGCGTGCATCGATAACGGTGCAGGAGATCAGATGTTTGTCCTATTTAGCGAAATAGGCACGATTATCCAAGGATTCGACCATGAGTCCTCACTCAGCCCGCACGTGCAGAAGGATGGCTGCATCTGGCCGGGCATGTATGACGGAATGCCGGATTCCCTGTTCCGGCTGCTCCAGCAGCATTCGGATGAGCTGGGAGGAGAAGATGTAACATTTTGTCTGTGGAGGCGTGTTGAAGATCATGCCTGGCTGTGCGGTACACTCCGGGATTTAGATGAGCAGGAGGCATTACAAGCTGGCGGAGCCGACTTTTTGTTTGGTTATCTGGGGGAGACCTCACGGGATTATATCGATTGGGCGCAGGACTATTATGGTCTGGAACATGATCTGCCGCTGGTTAGCGTCAGCCGGATTTTCGGCGGTGAAGCGGTAGACGAACAGCTGATTGCTGATCTTCATCCAGAGCGTGATGCCGATGCCGCAATGCGCGAACTTCAGGTGATGGGCTGGCCGGTGCAGCCGGACTAGCCCTTGATGACGATGATGGAATGCAGTAGCCGCAGACACTGCAGGCGGTCCTGCAGCAAGAGAGTACAACCTTAGAGAAGACGGGAGGGCTACAACATGAAGAATTGTGCATTATACAGCTCTACCTTTGATCTGGGGCAGGTCGAAGGAATGATTCGTTCAATTTATCCGAACGCCAAGATGGACGTCAGCGGAAACGGGTGCCGCATTCAGGTCAAGAGCGGGAGCTGGCTCAACCGTAAAATTAAGACCTTTAACATCATGACCAGCAAGACACATCCTGAGGAGTTTGCCGCCATGCTCAAAGAGATGGAAAACTTCTTCCGTCAGATTCCGGCAGAGAATCCGAAACTCCATGAGAAGGTACTGATCAAGATCAGCACCCTGCAGATGGTGATAGGTATTGAATCGGATTCCGATATCAGCGATGCTGTACGCGCAGAGCTGCTCCGCATCATTCAGGAACTGGATGGTCTGATGTTATGGGAATCCAGCGAACTGCTCACCCCGGACGGAACGCTGCTGCTGGATACCCAGGGGCGCATGAACGCGGACGATTATCGGGTGACGGCGCCTTCCAGCTTCCTGCATGGGGAACTGGAGGACAGTGTGTCCGGCAAGAGCCGCAAGGCACATACGGAAGCGCTGCTGCGGGAGCAGGGTATCCCGGTAAACGAATATCTTCCTGCGCTGTGGGGAGATGAAGCCGCTCCGGGTATCCGTTCGCAAGAAGAGACGGTCCGGCGCGCTATCGCGCTCTGCATTACAGCACTCAAAGGTGAATGTATCGGAGCCGGGGAGAGCCTTGAAGATACGCGTCAGCTCATTCAGCGGGTGATCGGGCAGTATGAAGCGGACAGCTTTTTTTCACCAAAAGAGCAGGAATTCATTGGCCATGAGCAGCCGGACGCGACGGAGGCGGTTGGTTACTCGTGGGGATATGAAGGATTCTGGGTGCTGCTGTGGGCTCTAGGCCACGTGGATGAACTTGGCGCACCAGACCAGATCTGTGACGTCGCGGGGGCAGTCTCTCTGCTGCAGCAGTTTGACAGCTATGAAGCCTTTGCTGCCGCCTCGCATCTGCGCAGTCCGGATGAGATTCTGGACGCCGTCGATCTGATCTACCGGTATGACTGGATATGTGTGGACAGCCGTATTCGAGAACAGCCCGTACCGGGCGGACTGGACAGCGGTGTGGTCTATGAACGTCACCGTACGCTGAACTGGCTTGCAGGGTATATGGGCCAGGATTGGGATGAAGTCCGGACGGATACTTAAGCTGCTGTGATAGGGGGCGCTGCAGGATGATGTACCTGAAGTACCTGATCTAACTGATGCACCTGGCCGGCCGTAAGGCCGGCTTTTTGTATTAACATTGTATTTTTAAGATAAAAGAACGGGGAGATGCCAATGCAACTGTATACAGACCCGAGGGGTCAAGCTTATCAACAGGTTATTGACGTGGCGGTTCAGCATTCGGAGTACTTTGTGCTCGGGGAGAAATTCGGGGATGCACCTGACGTAGACCGGAGCCGCTATTGGGCCGTGCTGAACAGGCTGGAGCCTTACCAAGAGAAGAAATTTGCAATCTGTCAGGTGTCTCATTTTATATTCGGGCACTCCCGTTCAATATCTTATATTGATTAAACAATTATCCCTTTTTTGTCGATAAAATACATTGAATACATAATATTTACATTTTACAATTAGAAGGAGATTGAAACATGTTTAATCCAAAAGGGTACATACGCTGGTTATTTACGCTTCCGCTGGTCAGTCTGATGTTTGTGCTGCTCGGCACGCAGCAGATATCGGCTGCCTCCGTCGACAGTGAGCTGCCTGGACGAAGCGAGCAAGAGATCAACCAAAAATGGGCGCAATGGATGAGCGGCAAGGATCAGCCAGCCACATTCACACAAGCTCCTTCCGCCAAGGCTCCTTACGTAGCTGGGGTAGTAAGTGATACATCTCTGGAACAGGCTCTGCGTGCAGCTAACTTCTATCGCTATCTTTCCGGCTTGGACGGAGATCTCGTTCTGGACCCTGAGCTCAATCGTCAGGCTCAGCATGGCGCGGTTGTTGTCTCTACGGGGGAATTGACTCATTTCCCGGCTCGCCCCGCAGACATGCCCAAGGATTTCTTTGATCTAGGTGCCAAATCGGCTTCCAGTTCCAACCTTTACGCGTCCTATAATGCCTCCGGCAATCTGGCCGTCAAAAGTATTGAAGCTTACATGGATGATTCGGACGTGAGCAATATTGCTGCACTTGGTCACCGCCGCTGGATTTTGAGTCCTCAACTGAAGAAGGTCGGCTTCGGGATGGCATCCCGGGATAACAAAAACTATGCGAGTCATTTCAGCACCATGCAGGTCATGGATACCAGCCGTTCAGGAAAGCCCAACTATAATTACAGTCTGTACCCTAACAAAGGAGCATTCCCTATTGAGGCATTTCAGGCTTCGCAAGCCTGGTCCGCACAGCTGAATCCAGACGTCTTCGCAAAACCCTCAACTAAAGATGTTCAGGTGGAAATTATCGGTTCAGCCGATCAGAAGACTTGGGTTCTGGGAGCGGAAAACTCGAATAGCAGTGACCCTTCCAAGGCCTTTTTTAACGTTAATACAGATGGTTACGGTTATAATTATGCGGTCATTTTCCGCCCAGATAATCTGAAATCCCTAAAGGAGGGAGATACGTTCAATGTCCGGATTACAGGTCTGAAAAAAAAGGACGGTTCCAAAGCAGAAATCTCATATCAGACGCGTTTCTTTACGGTTAATCCCTCTTCACAGGAGCCTGTAACCGATCCACAGAATCCTGGGGCAAATCCTCAGGACCCTGGAACACAGCCTAATGAACCGGATGAAGGTGGCCAGGATGTTCTGGATAACCATCTGATGAAGTTTGAGTATACGGCCGATCGTACGCTGAAGGTACGGGGAACACTCACGGCTTACGCTAACCAAAAGTTCTCTTTTCAGATTAATGGTCCTTCACCTGAAGAAAAATATATTCGGACAGAGAATGTAACGCTGGATGCTGAGGGTCGATTTAGTCTCACTGTTCGTAATCTGGATGTGTCCGATCTGAACATCTACTTGCAGATCAGCGGCCAAAACTATATGTACATGATCCCTACGGCCAGCAATTCGAATGTTACGTATTACTTTGAATAGAAGGGAAATCTTTCGGAGGTAATACCAAAATTAAAGCAGTTGAAAACAGTCGGAATGCTGCATAGGCCAGCCAGCCGACTGTTTTTTTGATTTTGTGATATGCCCTATTTATTATGACACAGGAAAGGATGAGTGCTGGTGCAACTGTATACAGACCCCAGGGGTCAAGCTTATCAACAGATTATTGACGTGGCGGTTCAGCATTCGGAGTACTTTGTGCTCGGGGAGAAATTCGGGGATGCACCTGACGTAGACCGGAGCCGCTATTGGGCCGTGCTGAACAGGCTGGAGCCTTACCTGGAGAAAAAGATCGTCATAGATGGCGATGATCAGGAGGATGTTTCACGAATAAGAGAGACTTACCGCAGCCATGCTTTTTATACTGCTGGAACCTACTATTGGTACCGATGCTGTGAGGAAAGCGGTCAATTGCTGAAGCAGGTGGCGGACCGATTATCGGATTGGATTTATCCGAACCTGCCTGAAGACCTGTGTTTTGTGAAAAAAGGCGGTGGAGACTATCTATACTCCATTGTGCATGAACGTATGTACGGCATGGAAGTAACCGAAGACGAGGCAGTGAAACTGATGGAGCGGATACCAGGGCTGTTCCTGAAATTAAAGGCTCACCGGAATCTGGATGGTCTGCTGGATGATGCGATTAGACATAAGACGGATTGGTTGTACATAAGCAGGCATGGGCTGACAGAGCTGCCTGACCGTATTCGTAAGCTTACGGAGCTGCGTGAGCTGGAGATTTTTGAGCAGGATGTCTATCGTTTGCCTGAAGGATTGTTTGAATTGACCAAGCTCGAGAGTTTAACCATCATGTCTGCCGAACTGGAAGCCATTCCGGCATCCATTCAGAAGCTGAAAAATCTGAAAAAGCTTAATATCTGCTGTGCCAGCTCGAACCGTCCTGCACCCGGTTGGAAACCGAAGCCGAAGGAGGAAATCTCTCTAAACCGCATTCCGCCAGAAATTGGAGAATTGGAGAGACTGGAGGAGCTTACCATCCAGTATACTTCTATTCAAACGCTGCCGCCTGAGCTGGAGAAGCTCACAAGTCTGCGTTATCTGAATCTGGGTATGGGCATGATCAAGCAGAAGCCGGCTTTTCTCCGCCGTATGAAGCAGCTGAAGTATGTGACGGTAGCCCAGGATTCGTTATATTAGAATGATATATAACAAAGGTGCGGGGAAGCCTTTCTGCTTTTTTGCCTTCGGCAGAGAAAGGGACAGGTTTTTTGGTGTTTTCCAATCAACCAGCCAATCATTCAGTTTGTTCGGCTCCCGGACCGGAATTCCGTTTATATTTTCCGCGATATACTTCCTAGGATTAAGCTGGCTATACCCAGATATTTATGATACGGCGATTCCTAAATAAGGAAAACGGTTTGGGCGGCTCTGCCGTCTTAGTTATAGAGAGAAAGAGAGGTGAAGCATGGCTGGTGTCAAAATGGAAAGCAAAGGCTCTGTACTGCACAAATCTGAAGCAGAAACCACCTTCTACCAGATGGTTATGTCCCATAAGGATACGCTTATGAACATTGCCTACAGCTATCTGCGCAGCCGTGATGATGCGTTGGAAGCTGTCCAGGAGGCTACCTGCAGGGCATGGATTAAATACGGATCTCTTCGGAATCCACAGGCGTTCAAGCCGTGGATCATCCGTATTCTGATCTATGTCTGCATCGATGAACAGCGGCGCCGCAAGCGTGCTGTCCCGCAGTCGCCGGATGTGCTTCAGCAGATGATGGAGGCACCGGTGATGATCCGTCACGACCGGATGGAAATACACGCGGTCCTTCAGCAGATCAAACCGAAATACCGGCATGTTCTTGTATTGGAATATTACAATGACATGACGCTGATGGATATTGCGGCCATTCTTGGCAAGCCGGAAGGGACGGTCAAAACGTGGCAGCATAAAGGGCTGAAGCAATTGAGGGCCTTGATGAAGAACCGGGAGGAATGGGGTTATGCGTAATGCTGATGAGCAGAGATTAATGGCGGACGCGCGGCAGATGAAGCAGGAACAGGATAGCCTGAATGAGCTGGATGCGGCAGGTGCGGTGTGGAGAGGGATGCAGCAGGGCAAAAGGCGGAAGCGGCTGCGGACAGCCGGGCTTCAATTCGGGGCTGTTGTAGTGACGGCAGCAATCGTGTTCATGGTATGGGTCGGCGTTCAGCATTTCAACTCTTCGCCATCGATCCAGGCTGCCGTGCAGCAGGCGGATGATTGGGGACAGCTGGCTCCATTCCGGCAGGTAATGTCCCGTGCGGTTGACCAGCACACGCTGGAGTCGGCGATCAGACACGGTTATATTCAGATGGTCAATCAGACCGTGAAGGAAGGAGCCTACCAGATTACGCTGAATGCGGTGACTGCAGATGAGAATCGGCTGATTATACTGTACACGGGTGAGACCGATACCACCCAGGATATCTATGACATTCCCTCTGTGAAAGTGAACCAACGGCAGAATTCAAAAACGTTAGGTTGGCTGGGAGGGACCCAGAGCGTGAAGTCAAGTCTAGGTGAGTCCAAAAAGATGTACGGAATCACCTCCATCCCGCTGGACCGCAGCCAGCCTTTCCCGGAGCAGCTCAAGGCAGAATTCCGTGTGTCTTCTGTTGATTCAGGTATCTCCACCGATCCGGCACTTTGGAAAAACCGGAAATACCAATTTTCCAAATCTATGATTGTAAATTTTGATCTGTCCCTCAAATTCACGCAATACAAAACGGTCATCCTGAAGCCGGCCCAATCCTTTTTGCTTAACGGTTATCCCGCTAAGTTAGCTGAAGTGGAGCTGTCCCCTTTGGTTATGAATGTTAAGTTTGAGTTTGACGCCAGAGTGAATCGAGATTGGAAAATCAAAGAGGATACGATTTCGAAGCTAACCCCGGCAAAATTGGTTGCAAAAACACAGGAGCATGTGACAGAGCTATCGTCCGTCTCCGGTATTGACACAGAGAAAGGATACAGCTACCAATTCGGCAGCAACTTCCTGGATTCCCCGGATTCCCTGGTGCTGCAGCTGTATCCTGAAGTGCGGAAACCGGGGGCAGCTGACGCGGGTCTGAAAAATCTGACCATCAAGTAACTGTCCCGGTTCCGCTTCCCGTTCCTATTCACCGCAATGATTGTTATACTGATAAAACATGGCATGGACTATTCAAGATCAGGAACGGATAAAGGAGCGTACGCATGGCAAAGTCAAAATTTTACGTCGTCTGGGAAGGCAAGCAGCCGGGCATTTACAATACATGGGCGGAATGTAAAGCCCAGACCGATCATTACACGGGAGCCAAATACAAATCTTATGAATCCCGGGCAGCTGCAGAAGAAGCTTATCGAGCGGGCTGGAAAGGGAATTGGGGAACCGGCGCTGCTGGCAGCGGAGGAGCCCGAAGCGGCAGCAAGTCCGGGAGCAGTTATTCCGGACGAAGCGCTGCCGTAGAGACATCGGCCGAGATTGATTATGACAGCATTTCGGTCGATGTAGGCACACGCGGAAACCCGGGGCCGGTTGAATACAAAGGGGTGGACACCCGTACGGGCGAGACGATCTTCTCCTGCGGCCCGATATCCAAAGGAACCAATAATCTCGGTGAGTTCCTCGCCATTGTTCATGCTTTGGCTTATCTGAAGCAGCAGGGCAGCAGCAAGACCGTCTACAGCGATTCGGTCAATGCCATGAAATGGCTGAAGCAGAAGAAGGTAGCAACGACACTGCCAAGAGACCCGTCGACAGAAGAGATCTGGCTGATGATTGACCGGGCTGAGCGATGGCTGCAGAACAATACGTATCCCAATAAAGTGCTGAAGTGGCAGACCCGGCAGTGGGGCGAGATCAAGGCCGATTACGGCAGAAAATAATAAGAGTCGAAAAAGCCTGTACGCATGGATACGATGCGTACAGGCTTTTGGCGTATGCAGCTAGGACCCGATGTAATAGGAAGGGTCCATTGAACGTTTCGTGCCAATGAAAAGCTCTTTCTCCCGGGTCCAGCGCAGCGGCATACCGTGCCCGGCCAGTATCACCGTTTGGGTAACAGATTGAGGATGGATGATCCAGATCTCCTCGTTCACCAGCTGCACGGCATACAGGGTAGACGAGGAATCTGTGAACTTAATAAACCGGCTAATGTCCTCAGCCCGTTCGATTTTGGCCTGCTGAAGGAGCAGGCGCTTGACTTCGACCGGCAGCTGCTCATCCGCCTGATAGAACGTCTCATTACGGTCCACCTGGATATAATCTTTGCCTCTGCTGCGATTCTCCTTGTATCCGTCCACCGGGACGGCAACGGTTGCATTATCCTTCCAGCTGAACGGGTAAATGTACAGGAGACCGTCGCTGTGTGAGAGATAGCTGGCCCGTGCTTTGCTGTACTGCTTGCGGCCAGCCTCGTCCAGTACGATAAGATCGGCGTCGGGCCCCAGAAAGGAGTCTGACGCAACGAGCAGCGCGACCCGGCTGTTATCCGGTGAAGCGGCTACGCCATATATCGGGTTCTTCGATTCATACAGTTTGACGGTCTCGCTGGTTGTCAGATTGACCTTGTACAGCGTACGATTCCCTTTGACCGCAAAGGTTTGGTTGTCAACGATCCGGTCGGCGTACTGAACGTTCTGCCCATAGTCATTGCCGAAATCCTTCTTGGCCTTGGCCCACCGGGGTTCGGCCAGTGCTGAAGTCGTACCGTCAGGCAGCAGAATAGAAGGCGGCTTCCCGTCCGAGCTGTAGACCAGCATTTGCGGATCACTGCCGCTGTACCGGTTCCAGACCGGCTGGTACATGATATAAGAAGGGGAAGGCCATTCGGTTACAACACTCCCGTTTTTCTGGACCAGGCGGACGCCGTAAAAGTCTTCCCGGGGAGCAAGGGAGCTTACCGCTTCTTGGTCTCTACCTGTGGTGACTGCTTTCTTGGCATCCTGGGGATGAGTGCTCGAAGCCGGATTTGCTGCCGCAGTATGATCGCTCCGTAATACGGTGTCCGGCTGCGCCGGGTCTGATGAAGAACTACAGCCTGCCAACCCGCTTGAACAGACCAGGAGCAGGGATACAGCTATTCGGGCGGTACGTGAGATCATGGACTTCACCTCTATTCCGAGTTGGATAGATGAGGCTGGAAAAGCCTCCTATGAAATAGACGTGCTATTATGGATATAAGTTATTATTTTACAAGATATATTTATACCAATTACATCGAACAGGATTACATCGAACAGGATTACATCGAACAGGATTACATCGAATAGGAAACGAGTAACGGCAAGGAGAGGATGAGCCTGAAACACAATCCGGATCTGAACAGTCTCAAAAATACGATAATTGACCTGCTGCTTCGCATCAACATCTATAAACCGGGAGATGAGCAGCTGGTGGTAGATGCGTTTGCGAATGCGTCTGATCATCCTTTTCATGATGATTTTAAGGCATATATCGGGGAAGGGCCTCGCGGCTATACCATAGAGGAGTACGAACGGGGCATTATCTTCAAACGGGAGCGGGGCTGCCCGATGGAACACGTTGTGTACCGGGTTCTCTTTGACGCCATTCAGACAATGACACATAAGGCACTGCTGGACAGGTATCAGGTGGATAACAGGGATAGACATCTTAACTATACGGATGAGCTGATGGCAGAATGGGGAGAGCTGATCGAAGAGGCCTTTCGGGATATCGGAGAAGAATATTGGAACATGTACAGAGGGAAGAAAGAGATGGAATAGGCTTGCAAATAGAAAACCTCCTTTTTCCGTCACAGAAAAAGGAGGGGGGGTCTGTTGATCTGCCGCTACCTGGTATCATAACCCGAGCCGGCCGGCGCCAGAAGCGAATGCCGCCATGCTTGGTAGGTCTGCCAGGCTGCCCCGCTGTCGAGCAGGCTTTTACATGTGTACACACCCTCCTCAACCGAGTCGACGGCACCTGTCAACTGCAGGCGGACCGCGCTGTTCAGCAGGGTCTGATTATAGAAGGCCATATGTCCGCCGCCCTGCAGCACCTCCTCGGCTGTGCGCAGCTGCAGCTCTGCCGTCCATTCTATTTCAGGCACGGCCGTTTCCAGTCCCAGCAGTTCGGGATCAACGGTTGTTAAGGAGGCCGTCCCATCGTTTACGCTGTACATCCGGGTCGGCCGATGGATATGCAGATCTTCCGATCCTTCCTGTCCCTGAATGATCAAAGCGTTCCGGTAGCCGAGCTGAACGAGTAGACGGGAGAGACGGTCAAACACCGTACCATGGAAAATGCCGAACACGATCGAAGAGGAATGCCCGTAATCTACAAGCTTCTCCACCGTGTTGAAGATCGTCCGCATGTCGAGCTCCTCACGCAGCGGACGAATCTGCTGCAGCGGCGGGCACCACTGCTCGGAATCGGCATACAGCACCCCGCTTTCACGGGCAGCTTTAATAAAGTCTTCACGGGTCAGCTCCTTCATGCTCATGCCTGCCTCAGTGAACAGATCCTGCAGCACAATGCCCCGCTTGGGCGGCAGTGAGGCACAGCCATGGAGTGTGACGGGCTGTCCGGCCGCGGATAACAGGAAAGCTGCCGGGAAGGTGGCCATAAAGGTTTTGCGGCGTCCGTCATATGGGCTTGCGCAGTCCAGACCGTCAGGAAAAATGCGCTCACGGCGCGCATAACGGCGGCATACCTGTACGAAAGCCTGAAGTTCATCCAGCGATTCCTCCTTGAGACGTTCTGCAGCCAGGAATGCCCCGGTCTGGGCCGGTGTAGCTGTACCGGTCAGAATGAGTTCTGCGGCGGACAGCGCTTCGTCATATGACAGGTCCCGGGCTCCGCGCTTGCCTCGGGCTACTTCTTTAAGTAAATGAATCATAAGCGGGATCACCCTTTCAATGAGGATTTATGCAGCAGCTGATAGGCCTTGACGATGGAAGTAGCCACATCCACGATGCGTTTGCGTTCATTCATTGCCTGCTTGCGCAGGTGATCATAGGCCTCGGACTCGGAAATGCCTCTCAGCTTGGAGAGAATCTCCTTCGCCATATCAATCCACTTGCGTTCTTCAATTCGTGCCTGCAGCTGCTCCCGTTCCGTCTTCCAATGCTGACTGGCAAGAAAATGTCTGGAGCTGAAATGAAGTGACCAGTGAATTTCCAGCTCGGTCATGGAAGGAGACAAAATTCCATCCGGCAGCACGTCATCTTCACAGGCGGCAGCAGATTGGCTGGACGTTTCTTCACAGCACCACCACAGCACAGGGGCTGCCTTGCGTGCAGTTAGCCGGTTCCGCCAATCGGTGTATTCACTGATCGGTACATACAGCACGAAGGCATCCGCATCCTGAAGGGGCAGGGAAGCCTGCTCCAAGGTTACGGCGGCTTCTGTCTGATAACCGCTCAAGCGCAGGATATGCTCCGGCGCGGGCGGCGCCGCACACTTCGGTGAATGGTTGTCAAAAGTGAACATTTCGCTTTTGATGACTAATAGAGAGTGCATCGTCCAGAGCTCCTTTGGCTGATTTATGTAATATTATATAACACAAAAATCGGAAATCGTGAGTTTTTTTATAATAAAAATTTTGTATGTTATATATATTGACGTATCGTTGGTGCGCAGTGTATAGTCAGGTATAAATAATCATGAACGAATACAATGGCGTATTCGGATTAGGCAACGAAGCCTGTTTCATTTTACATGGAAGCCGTATGTTTCCTGTGAATTGAAGCGGGCTTTTTCTGTTCCCGGGTTCTAGGTACCAAGGTAAAGGTGAGATTACGGAGGGAGAGACACAGAGATGAATAAACAGAAACTGGTACTGGTCGGTAATGGGATGGCGGGGCTGCGTGCCTTGGAGCATCTGCTGAAGCTTGCCCCTGATCAATATGAAATCACGATATTTGGTTCGGAGCCGCATCCAAACTACAACCGGATCATGCTGTCATCTGTCCTTGCAGGCGGAGCTGATCTGAATGATATTGTGCTGAATGATCTGGACTGGTATGCCGGCAACCATATTCAGCTTCATCTTGGACATACGGTTACCCGGCTGGATACCGAACGCCGCAAAGTCTATTCCGATAAGGGAGCCGTTGTGGAGTACGATAAGCTGATCCTGGCGACAGGCTCCAATCCGTTCATGCTGCCCCTGCCTGGAGCGGATAAGGAAGGGGTTATCGCCTTCCGCAGCATCCAGGACTGTCAGATGATGATGGAGACCTCCCGGTCTTATCGCAAAGCAGCAGTCATCGGCGGCGGTCTGCTGGGGCTTGAGGCCGCAAGGGGACTGCTGCATCTGGGAATGGAGGTATCCGTCATACACATTCACCCTTATCTGATGGACCGTCAGCTGGATGAAGCTGCTTCCCGCATGCTGCAGTCCGAGCTCGAAGCCCAGGGCATGAAATTTCTGTTATCCCGCAGCTCGGAGAGTATTCTGGGGCGTAAGCGCGTGAAAGGGCTGCGCTTCTCGGGCGGCGAGACGATCGATACCGATCTGATCGTGATGGCGGTAGGAATTAAGCCGAACACCGAACTGGCGCGTGGAGCAGGCATTGAAGTGAACCGCGGGATCGTGGTGAACGATAATATGGAGACGAACATTCCCGGTGTCTATGCATTGGGTGAATGTGCCGAACACCGGGGGATCTCCTATGGCCTGGTGGCTCCCCTGTACGAGCAAGGGGCCGTGCTGGCCAAGCGGCTTGCAGGCGCACCGACGGACGGCTATCACGGTTCTGTAACCTCAACGAAGCTGAAGGTATCGGGAGTGGACGTCTTCTCAGCCGGGACGTTTATCGAGCAGGAAGGAACCCGGGTACTCAAATTTCAGGATGAAATCAGCGGTGTATATAAGAAGCTGGTCATTCATGAGGATCGCCTCGCGGGTGCTGTGCTGTTCGGGGATATTGATGACGGAGCGGAGCTGTTTTCCATCATCAAGAGCGGTGAATCGATCAAAGGCAGGGAGAAAGAGCTTCTCCTCGGGATCCCGTCAGACGCTCGCAATATCTCATCAGGTAACAACAGACTGATGCAAATGTCGAATGAAGAAATCGTCTGCGGCTGCAACGGGGTGTCCAAGGGAACGATCCTGGAAGCTATACAGGAGAAGGACTGTACCAGCGTGGGACAAATCAAGGCCTGCACCAAGGCATCGGCTTCATGCGGCGGCTGCAAGCCCCAGGTAGAAGGGCTTCTGCAGCTGTACGCCGGAGACAAGGCGGTTTCAGCTAAAGAGGGCATCTGCGGATGCACGACGCTGACCCGGGATGAGATTGTGGAGGAAATGAAGCGGATGCGCCTGATGTCTGTGAAGGAAGTGATGAATGTCCTGGGCTGGGACACCGAGGAAGGCTGTACGAAATGCCGGCCGGCGCTGAACTATTATCTGGGTATGCTGTGGCCGGAAGAGTATGTGGATGAGAAAGAATCCCGTATTACTAACGAGCGCTTTCATGCCAACATCCAGAAGGACGGTACCTACTCGGTCGTTCCACGCATTTATGGCGGAGTCACTTCACCGGCGGAGCTGAAGAAAATCGCAGAGGTTGCGGAGCAGTTCGAAGTTCCGCTGGTGAAGTTTACCGGTGGTCAACGGCTTGATTTGCTCGGCATCCGGAAGGAAAACCTGCCGAAGATCTGGGAAGCGCTCGATATGCCTTCAGGCCATGCCTATGGCAAAACGCTCCGCACAGTCAAAACATGCGTGGGCAATACGTTCTGCCGATTCGGAACCCAGGATGCGATTGGGATGGGGATCCGGCTGGAGAAGGAATTTGAACGGCTGAACACCCCGTCGAAGGTCAAGCTGGCAGTATCGGGCTGTCCACGGAACTGTGCGGAGGCGACGATCAAGGACTTTGGTATCGTGGCGATCGACGGCGGCTGGGAGCTGCATATCGGCGGCAACGGCGGCGTTCATGTCCGGGCGACAGATCTGCTGTGTGTGGTCAAGACAGAAGATGAAGTGGTCGAGTGGGCCAGTGCCTTTCTTCAGTATTACCGGGAGCATGCGAATTGGAATGAGCGGACATCGAATTGGGTGGAACGTGTTGGACTGGGGAGCATCAAGCAGGCGCTGGAGAGCCATGAAGAGCGGCTGGCACTGCAATCCCGCATCCAGGCTGCACTGGCGGTGACCACCGACCCATGGAAGCAGATCATTGAAGAGCCGGAGCTGCGTAAAAATTTTGAAAGCCTGTCCGGCGCCAAAGTCGAACAATAACCGGGGGGAATGACGATGCATACGAGAAAAGTGCTGGTGGGTGAAGTGGCTGATGTTGACCGCAAAGGTTCGCGCACGATCAGAGTGGATGAGCTGGAGATTGCGCTGTTCCGTTTGTCAGATGGCCAGATTTTGGCCGTCGAGAATAAATGCCCGCATAAAGGAGGGCTGCTCTCCGAAGGGATGGTATGCGGAACGAAAGTGCATTGTCCGCTGCACGACTGGCGCATTGATCTGGTCAGCGGCCGTGTGCAAGACCCGGATACCGGGTGCGTCCGTACGTTTCCCGTAGCAATTGACGCGGAACGCGGTCTCATTTATCTTACCCTGCAGTATGCCTGACCCCTAAATAAAGCAGCTTGAACAGGAGGAATAAATATGGATTATGTCAAACCTGCAGAAGTTCTCGAAAACATGATTGCATCCGGGCAAAGTAAAGCCGAGTTATCCCATTCCCAGCTTATTGTCCGGGGAGCTTTGGCTGGAGCTATTCTGGCCTGTGCAACCACACTGGCTTACACGGCAGCAGCGCAGACTCATGTGCCACTGGCAGGCGCGATCATTTTCCCGGTTGGCTTTATTATGATCATTCTGCTGGGGCTGGAGCTGGTGACGGGAAGCTTTGCCCTGATTCCGCTCGCTCTCTTGGAGAGGAGGGCGACCACCGCGCGTATGATTCACAACTTTGTATGGGTCATCCTCGGGCACCTGCTGGGATGCGGGGTTTACGCCGCGCTGTACGGGTTGACGCTGACCAAGATGGGCACGGATATGAGCAGCCCGCTGATTCAGACGATCATCAGTGCGAGCGAAACGAAGACAAATGCTTACCGGCAGCTCGGTGCCGCAGGCATGGGGCTGGTGATCATCAAGGCGGTGCTGTGCAACTGGCTGGTTACGCTGGGTGTTGTGATGGCGATGACCTCCAAGTCGACGCTGGGCAAAATTGCGGCGATGTCCCTGCCGGTCATTACGTTCTTCGCACAGGGCTTTGAACACGCTGTTGTGAACATGTTTGTCATTCCGGCTGGAATCCTGCTCGGAGCCTCTGTCACCTGGGGAGACTGGTGGCTGTGGAATCAGGTGCCGGTGCTTATCGGGAATTTTATCGGCGGCGCTTTATTCACAGGGATTCTATTCTATGTCTCACAGCGCGGATTTGCCAGGAAAGGCAGAACCGCGGAAGCGGGAGGGCTGCATGTACGTGAGCTCAACCTCGAAGTGGTCCCGGAGGAGCAGCGATGATGGCTGGCCGGGTGTCCATCGTGGGGGCGGGACCAGGAGATCCCGAGCTGATTACGGTTAAGGCTCTGCGGCGGATTCATTCCGCGGATGTTCTGGTCTATGACAGGCTGGTGAATGAGGAGCTTCTGCAGCAGGCTGCCCCGCAAGAGGCAGTCAGAATCTATTGCGGCAAAGCACCGGGTCAGCATGCCATGCTACAGGAGGAGATTAACAAGCTGTTAATCCAGTGGGCTGGCGCGGGAAAGCAAGTGGTAAGGCTGAAAGGAGGCGACCCGCTGGTCTTCGGCCGCGGGGGCGAGGAGGCCCTCGCACTCGCCGAAGCAGGTATCGCTTATGAGATTATACCAGGGATAACGTCAGCCTCTGGGATGGCGGCTAGCACCGGTATTCCGCTGACTCACCGCGGTATGGCAGGCTCCTGCGCCATGGTTGCTGGCAGCCGGTGTAATGATTCCGAGTCACCGGTCCGCTGGGATCTGCTTGCACACGCAGTAGATACCCTTGTGATCTATATGGGAATGAGGCAGATCGGGACGATACGGGCTCAGCTGCTGCTGCACGGGAAGCGCGCAGATATGCCGGCGGCAATCGTGGAGTGGAGCACAACGAACCGCGAACGTGTGGTGACCGGCACGCTGGATCAGCTGGAGAAGCTGGCTCTGGCGGCGAAGATCAAAAACCCGGCGCTGATTGTAATTGGTGAGGTCGTCCAGGTACGTGAAGAGCTGCTGGCAAGGTGCGAAGATTTCCGGATACAGCACGCGGTACAGATCAGCTGATGATGGTGTTGATGAGAATTTAAGGGAGCTTAGAGAACCTGCGGAGACGCAGGTTTTTTGTATGCTCTCATGTTATATGTCAGCTATACCGATAAAACGGTAAACGGAAAATGAGCTTACAGGGAGATAATTTATGATCTACGAGACAGAAACATTATTTAATGTGGAAATTAAATTAGCGAAGATTGAGAAGGTAATGAGAACTTCTGTTTCAATATTGGAAGAAAATCTATTCAGTGAAGCTGTTACATCGAATATAAATGTAATGATTGATGAGTTAGTAAAGTTCAATCAGGAACTCGAACCCATATTAACGATGCATCCTTCTGAGGTTGTTATTCAGAATATATACAAGGTATTTGATTTATTTGAGTTTTTGATTTCAGCCTATAACTGTAATAATGATAAAGAGATTATAGAGATATACGGTCAATTGCTTTACCATTATAAAATTCTACGTCAAAATTTCAACGCCTATAGCTATCAAGTCAGTGGAACAAAAAAAGTGATCGTTGTTGGGGTAAATCTGCTATCCAGCAATTTGAATAGTTACATAAATCCACGTAATCGGAAGATTCTCGCTTATATATCAGAACAGAACGAGTTGACCGGCAAATATTTGGCTGGAATTCCCATATTAGAATTTGAAGATGTATCGTATCTTTCATATGAATATTTGATTATCACAGACAACTATAAAATCGAAAGCATGCAAGATGATATTAAAATGCTTAATTTGTATGAGTTTGTATCCAATCACTATGATTTTGAACTATATAGAGCCTATAATTCTTTATATGGCAAACAAAAACAGATAGATAGCTTTATAACGGGAATATCCTATACTGAGGTAGGCATTGATGTGAATGAACTCCCTTATCAAACACTGAACTTAGCCGTATCGAGCCAGGATTTGTTTTATGATTTCCAGTGGGCAGAAGAAATAGTGAGTTATCATAAAAAAGGGAAACCAATAAAATGGGCCATCATTGGCTTGAGTTACTACAGTTTGGAGTATGATCTTTCCAGAAGCAAGTTCAAAAATAGAGCTTATTATTACTACCCATTCTTTAAAACCATTAGTAATCTGGAGGACAAAGAGAATAAAATTCAAAAGTATAACGAGTTTGAAGCTTTGGCTGCAGAACTATTCGTTGAACCCTATTTGTTGAGGATTTTCGATACCCTGAAATCAATGGCAGAGAGTAAGTGGGAAACGCTCACAAACGGCATTATGAATGAAGAACATAGAAATAGTGGACGGCAAGAAGCGGAGAGGGATGGGAATAAAGATTATCCTGAAACTGTAGGAGATAACAAGAAAATATTGAAAAAATATATCAATATGCTTATTGAGAATAATATTAAGCCGATTGTTGTGATCTGCCCTGTAAGCCGTTACTACCACCCGTATTTTCCTTCAAGAATAAAAAGAGACTTTGACAATTACATGGAAGATATGAGGAATGAGTTTGATATAGATATCTTGAATTATTTTGAATCTGAATGGTTTACTGATCAGGATTTTTACGATTCTACACATCTCAACAAAGCTGGTGCTCGAAAATTAACAAAAATGCTTAAACGACATTTAGAACAATCCAGTTTAGATGGTACAAAGTGATTATTGATGGTTAGTCAGACAAAGTCAAAAAAGGTCGAAATAAAAGAGAGCAAACCCTTTTTAAAATTATGATACCGCCAAAATAAATAAATACAGTCCAGTTTCGGGCTTTGAATCCCTAAAAATGGAAAGCTACAAGAGGAACTGTAAATAAGCTGCAATCATAATTATTCATTAAATAGCAAATGGACTGATTTTCATAGGTGATCTGATTCCCTCTCACTTCTATATCGAGAATATCGACGGGAACAGGATTACCGCCAAGCCGGAAAACGGGGTTATGAAGCTGGAAATTCCGAAACGCCGCGGGGAAGATACTTCCCGCAGACAGATTCAAATTGACTGATCGCTGTGTAGAATAGACAAATAAGTGAAGAGGAGAGCCTGTGCATATGCACAGGCTCTCATTTTTACAAAGGGACTTTCGAACGTTCACAGTGGCTCTGGCCCCTTGCCGTACGGCATCCGAAATGGGTGAGCTTGTCTTACGGCAGACTGAAGCTTTGGGTTCCTGAGCATGCCTGTGATGAGGAAGTTCTTAAGCCGTCTGTGCATCCGGGCATCGGTATCAGCAATTATGATAGTATACATACAGAACCTTCCAGATTTTTTAATAGAGTTGTTTTATTATTGTATACTATCATTCATGTTACATCGTCATTTGTGAGGATTCTATCCTTACCCATTTTACGAATCGCAGGAGGTAGAGTACGAATGCCTAAGTTACCATTGGAGCAGCTCATTGACCGGGAGAATCCGGCTTGGGAAGAAATTAAGGAATTGCTAAGCAGCGGCAGCCATGCATACACCCTGTTACCAGCTGATCGTGATGCAGCAGCCGGCACGCTGTCTGCCTTACAGGTCTCGACCCGTTCGTATCTGGGCGCCATTGCCTATGAGACCGGCGGTATTCGCCTGGATCACGGCTGGGTGACCGTGCTGGGGGCTGGACATTCGGAGGTCAGCGGAAGTCTGGCTTCCTGGAATGGTCTTGGCACACAGACGGATCTGGCTGCGTACCCGGACCTGCTTGTCGTTGCCTATGATGCCGCTGGTGGATTCTTTGCGTTAAATACAGGCAGGTTCGGCCAGGACGGATATGTCTATTATTTTGCACCGGATACGCTGGAATGGGAATCCACCGAACTGGCGTACTCCGGCTTTGTGAACTGGCTCGCACACGGTGATCTGGATTTGTTCTATCAGACCTTTCGCTGGGCAGGTTGGCAGGAGGATACTGAAAAGCTGGAAACTGGAGAAGTATGGGGTTATTATCCGCCGCTGTGGACGGCCGAAGGCGGCGGGGAACTCAGCAGCCATGCGCCCATCTCAGTGCTGGAAGCCTGGAATCAGACCTCAGGCCAGTCCCGCCCGCAGGAGTAAATTCATGCGTTATCTGAGAGATATTCCGGAGCCGGGGATGGGGACTTGGTACTTCGAGATTGATGCGGGCGGAACTGCCTTCCGGCAGATCGTACTGGGGTCGGATGGCAGCTCGATAACATCAAACCGGAAGCACGGAGCTGCTCACTTTGTGCTGGCAGAGCATCCGCTGAATCCGGAGGAGCCTTATTATGAGGAAATTAGCCGTGAGGAATTCGAAGGAATGTGGCACAGGCAGCTGCAGAAGCACGGAAGTCAATGGAAGGAAATACAGAAAAAGTTTCCGGTTGGTACAGCGGTTGAAGGCTATATTGAATGCTTTTATCCTCAGGGCACACTGGTGAACCTGCTGGAGGAAGGTGCCGTCGGATTGGCAAATACCTCCTCACTGTCCGCCTCCGCTTCAGAAGCATGGATGTATCCGCGGCACATCGTTCAGGCAGAGGTCACCGGGTATGATGAAGTGAACCATTGGGTGCTCCTGGATCACGCGCAAATTCTGAAGAATCAATATGAAGAGAAAGAGGGTGAGTCAGGTCATGACTGAACGTGTTCCTTGCCGGATGGAAGGCTGCACATCGACCATTCTGCCGGCTACTGCGGCGAGAACGGGCGGCTATTGTATGCCTTGTGTTCAGGAAAGGGAAAGACAGGAACGGCAGGCCTATATTGAGAAGCATCGCCGGACGGTCAATTTGTATGAGAACGTGACAGATCCTGTAGAGATTCTGCAAATTGGCTATGCCAAGCAGGTCCGCGACCCCCTTATTCGATATGTCCCCTATCCGAAGAAGCGGGAGGAGCTCTACCAAGAGCTCTCGGTTGGCGATGCCCGGCGGATGAAGGAATATGCACTGAAGCTGCTTGCAGAGGGTGAGAAGGACACCGCAATAGATATACTGACTGCCCTTGTCTGCTGGAGAAATGATGAAATCAGCGACGTGCTGCCACAGCTCATGGAGCGGAGGATATATGATCCCGGAATGATGTATAAGGACGCTCCACCCGAGGTGCGGGACCAGCTGCTCGGGCAGCTTGAACGTGACGAGGAGAACCGCAATCTTCTTCTGCTGGCTCTGGGCTGGATTGGTGATGAGGCGGTAGTGAACCAATTTCAGGAGTGGCGTCGTCAGGCTCCTGCCTGGGCCAAACAGCTGTATGTGCTTCCGGAAGCATACACCCGGGAGGCAGGATGGGAACTGGATGAGGGTGGAGGCCGAAGAGAGCTGGTATCCCCGGCAAGCTATGGGATTGTTGTGGAGAAGGACCTGACGGCAGAGGCTGTGCGTGACGCTGAGGAGCCAGTTGGACCCGGATTTCTGCAGCCGTCGGATCAGGTCTGTCCATGGTGCCATGGGAGTCTGGTTCTGCTGATGGACGTGGACGGGGCACACTCGTCCTTATCCGGGCTTGGACTGGAAGGAAGGCTGTGTATCCAGACCTGTGAGCGCTGCGGCGGGTACAGTGATATCTTTATGGAGCTTGACGAGCAGGGGATGCCGCACTGGAGCCCGTATAATCATGAGCCTGACTATCTGCCGGATTGGGAGGAAGAATCTGATGGCGACGGAATTCGTCTTCCACAGCTGTCCTTGTCCTCCGTACCGCGCTCGCCTTATTTTGCAGCTGTATGGGCCTTGTCGCAATCGGGTTCTCAGCTTGGCGGTCACCCCGGCTGGGTGCAGGACGCGGCTTATCCGCTCTGTCCCTGCTGTTCCAGGAGCATGCTGTTCATCGGGCAGCTGGATGGTGAGGATATAGAAGTGTATGGCGACGGAATTTTCTACATGTTCTATTGTCCGAAGGACAGGATGACCGCAACCTGTTACCAGCAGAGCTGATCCTGATTTGCAGGCATCTGGTGCTGCGGAGATGTGAAGGGAACGATAAAGGGGGTGAAATGATAATGAATACCGGCTGGGCATCGGGTGAACTGGTTGTAGAAGGCGAGCGGGTGGTGTATGCAGAATTGACTGAAGAGGAGCTGACGGCCTCCGCTTGGTACACTCGTTATTTCCATTCCACCCGCTCCATGGGGAACGGATATGAATGGCATCACCTCGACGAAGTGCCGCTCCTGAGGGAGAAATTTTTCGTCTCCGTTTGTTTTCATGGCGGCAGGCTGTATGCTCTGGAACTCTCCGTTCAGGGTGAAGCGTATCCGACTTCATGGGATAACTGGACTGTGGAGGGGGAACGCAGAAGGTATGAGAAGCATCGCAGACTGCTTGAAAAGGCCTTGTCCCGGAAACCAGATGATCAGTGGGAGAAGCCTTATCCTTATATGGAGTTCAAGCTGGATTGGGGAGCCATCATTTCTTACCAGGATCCGCGCTCGGGGTCGACCGCAATCGTATGGAACTACGGGGAATAACCATGTAATCCAGAACTGCGCCAATCCGGCGAAGCAAGGTGAGATTTACATATTCACATGCGATTGAAGCGGTCGGAGCCGGCATTGTAAGGCTGTTGGTGGGGAAGATGAGAGAAATCCGGCTAGCAACATATGGGATGACCAATGTCCCAGAAAGATTCATACTTCTTGTCTACTCTCCGGGCGCTGCTTTTCCGATATAATCAAGGTATAGACTGGGCTGTAACTGACTTTTTATGTTTCTGCCAGACAAGCCCTTCTCAGAGGTGATAAAGCGATGACAGTAGATGTTCTTGAACGTAATCATGTACAAGTCATAGGGAGTGGGAGCCAAACCATTATGTTTGCCCACGGCTTCGGATGCGATCAGGGTATGTGGAGATATATCGTTCCTGATTTTATGAGTGATTACCGGATTGTTTTATTTGATTATGTGGGTTCCGGTAACTCCCAGATCAGGCATTACGATGCAGACAAATACAGCAGTCTGCAAGGTTATGCCCAGGATGTAATTGATATTATCGAGAGGCTGGACCTCCGGGATGTCATTTTTGTAGGACACTCTGTTAGCAGCATGGTTGGCATGCTGGCTTCCATACGCGCTCCAGAACGTTTCGAACGAATCGTCATGCTGGGCCCTTCTCCGCGTTATGTGAATGATCCTCCAGCGTATTTCGGCGGTTTTGACAAAAGTGATATTGACGAACTGCTGGAGATGATGCAGATGAATTTTATTGGCTGGGCCAGCTATATGGCTCCAATTGCCATGAATTCAGACCGGCCGGAGCTAACTCACGAACTGGAGCAAAGCTTTTGTTCGAGAGATCCGCATATTGCCCGTCAATTTGCAGAGGTAACGTTCTACTGCGATTGCCGGAAGGAGCTTGCACTTATGTCTGTACCGACGCTGATCCTGCAGTGCTCGGACGACAGTATCGCTCCTGTTGAGGTGGGGGACTATCTGCATTCTCATCTTCGTCACAGTGAGCTGAGGCAGATGAATGCCAAAGGCCACTATCCCCATCTAAGCCAGCCCCAAGAGACAATCGAATTGATTAAAGAGTATATTTCCAGATCATAGATAACCAGACCATCAGGTAATTTGGATAGAAAGGCTGTTTTAATGGATATTCAACTAGATAGAGCCCCTTGCGGTTATTTCTCAATGTTGGAAAATGGTGTGGTCCAGGAGGTGAATCAAACGCTTTTGGACCTGCTGGAATACAAGCGCGATGAGCTGGTAGGGAAGCACATTGAATCCGCAATGTCAGCTACGAACAAAATGTTTTTTCATACATACTTCTATCCGTATATTCAGCTGTATGGGCATGTGAACGAGATGTATTTCTCATTAAGAACCAGCAGCAGTCAGCAGTTTCCCGTCCTCCTCAACGGAGTCAGGCAAGAAAGGGAAGGGATCGTCTATATTGACTGTATCTTAATCGTTGTGCGCAAGCGGATTGAGCATGAGAAGGATATCCTGCAGACCAAAAGCCGGCTGGAGGAGCTGTATCAGGCTACGAATGAGGCCAATTTGAGATTAGAACAAATACATAGGGAGTATGAAGCCAAGCAGCAGGAACTGACCCGAATGAATGAAGAACTTGAACAGCTGGCATCAACCGATCCGTTAACCGGCCTGAAGAACCGGCGATATTTTCAGAAGCAGCTGGATTTGCATATTCATGCTTACCAGGAATCAGGCACGCCCTTCTCGCTGCTTATCCTTGATATTGACCATTTCAAAAAAATCAACGATACCTACGGACACCCTGTAGGAGATCTGATCCTGACTCACTTGGCCAAGCTGCTGCAGCTCAATTTGGAGAAAGATGATGCAGCCGCCCGTTTCGGCGGAGAAGAATTTGTAATCATTCTGCCCGGAACCCAGGAGGGTCAGGCAGTTGAGGCGGCAGAAAAAATTCGTGAGGCTGCCGAGTCCGCCCGTTGGGGGGATTATCGCATTACAATCAGTGTGGGGACAGCAGCCGTTGAAGATTCGGATACAGGGGAGTCTCTTCTGCACAAAGCGGATGTGGCGCTGTACGCCTCCAAAACAAGAGGACGTAACCAGGTTACCGGATATAGTGAGGTTTAATGTAAAAAAGGACGCTATCCTCCCGGATGAAAGCGTCCTTTTCATTTTTGTGACATGGATAGTTGCAGATACCTGGCCTGAGCAGATCAGACAAAGCCGGTCGGTCCAGAATCGTATATGGTAAAATATAACTCAAGAAGCATTGTCGTTACGAAAGACAGCTTGAAGGAGGAGCAGGAGCATGAATGGGGAACTGCATCAATTGCTGCTAATTACAGCTCTGGGCAACGGCTTCCTGATTGCCGGGTCCGATTCAGCACATCCGGAGCTGGAGCAGCATGAAAGCCTGAAAATACAGTTTAAGAACAACCACCGCAGCTGTGGATGGCGGGAGTGGCTGCAGGAGATCAGACAGCAGGGAGGAGAACGGATCATGCTGGTCAGCAGCAGCGAACCGCACTCTTATTGGCAGACCAGCGGATTTGCCGGCGGTGGGAGACCTATCGGAGTTGTTGTGCTCGGAACCGGGGTTAACCGGGTATGGACACCGTCCTGGCAGTTCGATCAGCGGGGTTCCCGGCAGCTCTGGAATGTAACCTATACCGAGAAGGAGCTGCAGACGGGCAGCATGGATTCACGGCAGTTTATCCCGCTAGAGGTTTGCTCCAGCCGACTGCATCAGGTTCTTCAGGGAATTGGAGAGCTGGCCGATGCGATTGAAGAGAGCTTTTGGCGGGAGAAATTTTTTGAACCCGGCTTGAATATCCTCAAGGGTATTCTCCCTGTTCCCAAAATGTCCTTTGATCTGCCGGCCATCTACTCGGAACAGGCAAGCCGGATGCTGAATGCTGCCTACAAAAGCTGGGTATTTGGTGGGATGGGATCATGGAACGATTCGCCGCCATACTCCGCTTACCAGCATCAGAAGGAGAAGGAGTACGAAGAGCTGACTTCACAGCTGTATGAAGCTCTGCTAGGGTGTGTGCAGAGCGCCGTGAATTCAGTGATATTTCAGACAGGATGAGCCGTTATAGATGCAGGATTACCAGGTGGCGAGGATGACCCAAGTAATAAAAGTAAGGAGGACGAGCATGTACAAGCTGAAGGATAAAGGAAGCTTTGCAACCCTGCCGGATCCGGCATTACATATTTATGAAGGGAACAAGCAGGCTTTGGAACAGGCATTGGAAAAGGGATGGAACATTCAAGAGCCGCTTATTTTGAGCAAGCATATACAGCTGTCTCCGCTCGATATCGCTCTAATTCTGGATCGGCAGGAGATCATTCAAATGCTGGTTGAGCATGGAGCGGAACTGAATCATCCGGAGAGCCCTGCATTTCTTAAAGCCGTCCGCTATGGCAGCGAAGCGACAGTGCGGTATATCTATGAGAAGGGAGCACGCATCGACCTGATCAACCGCGTCGGCTCTTCTGCCTATCAGGAGGCCTACTACGGCAAAACGGGGCATATTCCGTTAATACAGGAGCTGGGTCTGGATATACGCAAGTATGGAGGGAAAACACTTCGGACAGCAGTTTCGGATCATCAGTTATCGGTCGTTGACTTCTTTCTGACCCAGGGGGTGGACATAAACTTCAGCGAGCCGGATATGGTCTATCCTTATGGGGCCACCCCGCTGACGGTGGCTGCCCGGAATAACGATATGGCCATGGTGCGTTATCTAGTAGAACGCGGAGCCGATGTGACAGCGACGGAGAAGGACGGGGATCGTGCCTATACGATTGCAGTTGTGAACAAGAACACCGAAATGACGGATTACCTGAAGGGACTGGAGCCTGCTGAATACCATGACCGCAGCAATAAGCTGTATGCGCTGCGAAGCTACAAGCTGCCTAGGGCAATGGTGGATTTTCTGTCTGGTGAAGAGCGGCGTCTGGAGCTTCCCGACAATGAGTATGATATCAGGTATATCGAATTTTTCAGTCTGACGGATACGATCGAGATGAAGGCGGGGCGCAAAAAGCTGCTGAGACTCTCGGCAGAGGTGGATAACTATTCCGATATCCTGATTGTATGGCATCCTGGTTCGAACATGGTGGGCTGGTACGATGAGGAGCATTTGGAGTATGCGCCGCTTGCCAAGTATGCCGATTTTATGGCTGATCCGGTCCGGTATCTCATGAGCATCTTTTAGTAGCAATGCGATAACGGGAAGTATTTCACCTGAGTTAGATGAAAAGGAGGCTGATGGAGTGTATCAGAAGCAAATAGATCGAATCCTGCGGAAGCTGAAGCAGCTGGCAGCATTGGATCCTGCGCTTGATCTGTTCGGAGCAGATCAGCATCGATACAGACTGGCCCCGCCCTGGAATGAGGATCAGGTCAGGGGCTTCGAGAAGGCCTGGAGTGTGACGCTGCCCGAGAATTATAAAGCTTTTATCATGCAGGCGGGCGCCGGCGGCGCGGGTCCCTACTACGGTCTGGCTGAGCCGGAAGAGGGTGTATACAGCGATTTGGATCACAAAAATGAACTAAATGATATATCTGCACCATTTCCCTATACGGACGAGTGGAACATGGATACGGATTGGAACGAAGATACGCACAGTGAGGAGCAGCTTCAGAGAATGGAGGAACAGTATTTCAGTACGGAGCATTCAGCCGGGCTGCTGCGCATCAGCAATTTTGGCTGCGGGGTGTCCATGAATCTGGTCCTCTGCGGGCCTTCCTGTGGAGAAATCTGGGTTGACGACCGGGTCAACGGTAACGGCATTTTTCCGGATCATTATTTTGAGAATGAGAACCGGCTTACCTTCCTGGACTGGTATGAAACCTGGCTGGACCGGTCGCTCGAAGAGCTGGAAGCACAGCAAGATTAGGACCTCATAGATTCCTGAATAAATGCCTAGAGTAAGTAAAGACATAAACAAAGAATATATGACGCCACTGGCCGTAACGGAGGCCGCTGGGGGATAACAGAGAACAGGCGTGCAGGACATTGAATTCCGAACGAATGCCGGTCATCTGCATGAACGGAAAGCAGCCGCAAGCTGCAGTGCAAAACCTTATTGACATGTTAGCGCTTCCGAGTAGAATGGGGAAAGAAAGTCAGATGAAGACGGACCCCAGGTCAGTCAAAGGAGTGTATCCCCATACCTAACACGGTCAAGCAAGTCCGACCGGCGGTCAAGCCAAGACCGCGCAGGAGGCTATCAGTTCAACGCAGGCAGATACGTATTGCCACATGGGAAGGGGTACCTTCAACGATATTTCAGACCCTCCTTGGAGGTCCGTTTCTTACCGGATTTCTGCTTTATCTTGGCGCCAGCTCCAGTCAGATCGGTTTTGTACTGGCAATAACCACCTTTGTTAATATCGCTCAGCTTGGAATTGCTTATGGTATACAGCGCATTCGCAGCCGCAAGTGGACATTGATCTGGTTTCTGACCATTCATCGACTGCTGTGGGCCGGTACCGGATTAATTCCTTTTATATTTCCGAAGGATCTGTGGGTTAGCGTATATATTGCGACCTATACAGTGGCGTTTGCGGCCAACGCTGTCGCGAGCATGCTCTGGACATCGTTAATCAGTGATATCGTGCCTGCGCGGGTACGGGGCCGACATTTCGGGATCCGCAATACCATTCTGAATGCACTCGGCAGCCTGTGCCTCTTCACGGGTGGCATCCTGTTAGACCGTTTTCCCGGCGGCACCGGCTTCCTGCTGCTCTTTATTCCGATCTGGATCTGCTCGGTAGCCAACATTATCATTTATTTTTATTATCCGGACCTTCCGTTCGAACGGTCACAGGAAACGTCCTTCTGGCCGATGCTTCGCAGACCGCTGCAGGACGCCGGATTCATGAAAGCGACTGCATTTCTGGCCAGCTGGCTCTTGGTACAGACGCTTGTTGTACCCTTGTTCAGCTATGCCATGCTGGACCTGATGCATGTCAATTACAAAACAATATCCATTATTACCGTCATGCAGACACTTGCAATGATGGCGAGCTTCTATATCTGGGGCAATCTGAATGCGCGGTACAGCAATAAGAAGCTGCTTTTCTGGACGCTTCCGATTATTGCGGCTTCCTGTCTTTCCTGGGGACTGCTTGCAATCCTGCCGATCCTGCTGGTGCTGGTTCTGTCGCATGTGCTGCTTGGGATCGGTGTCGGCGGATTTAACCAGCTTGCTTTTAACTTTACCATCGGAGATACGCCAAAAAGTGAACGTCCGATGTTCATCGCCATGTATTCAGCTTTAACGGGATTAACCTCGTTTGTCGGGCCTTTAGCCGGTGGCAGGATCTATGGCTGGATGAAGGCCTGGCCCTCATCACTGGACTGGTTTGAGCTCTACGGTTTTCCGGTCTCTATCGGTTTCATTATGCTGATTCTGACCGGTACCCTTGGAAGGCGTATTTTGCTGGCCAGCTGAAGCTCATAGGGATCAAATTGAATCGTACCACAAACAGGCGGCCGAGAGATCGGCCGCCTGTTTGGCTATCTGACCCGCCCTGATTATCTGGGGAGCAGCAGTTTATATAAGCTTTTCGATGTTCTACAATATGGAGTAACTCATTTTCATATATGATGAGATTATTTACCTATTGCATTGCCTGAAGGAGTGAGATTATGAAAATGATACCGTTTGATATTGTTGATGTATTTGCGGAAGAGAGATACCAGGGGAACCAGCTGGCAGTCTTCCGTCATGCTGCCGGCCTCACGCCAGAAGACATGCAGCGGATCGCCAAGGAAACGAATTTTGCCGAGACCACCTTCATCATATCCGGAGAATCAGTCCATGGAGGGTATGATGTACGGATCTTCACGCCGGATACGGAGGTGCCTTTCGCTGGTCATCCAACGCTCGGAACCGCTTATATCCTTCGTCGTGAATACGGTCATGAGCAGACGGACCAGCTTCTTCTTAATCTCAAGGTCGGACAGATTCCGGTTACCTTCGAAGCCGGAGGAGAGATCTGGATGCAGCAGAAGCCTCCACAGTTCGGCCGTACCGTCGATAGGGAAACAATATGCGGAATATTGAATCTCCAGCCGGAAGATATGGCCGATGGGTATCCGATTCAGGAGGTGTCCACCGGGCTGCCTTCGCTCATTGTACCGTTAACTTCACTCGCAGCCGTTAGGAAATGCCGGATCCACCCGGAAAAGTACAGCTGGTTCTTAAAGGAGCAATTTGGGGCCAATATTCTGGTGTTCTCTACGGAAACATATAACAAGGCAAATGACCTGAATGTGCGGGTTTTTTGTGATGATTCCGGCTATCCTGAAGATGCAGCAACAGGCAGCGCGAACGGTAATCTGGCGGGATACCTGCTGAAGCATCATTTTCTGAACAGACAGCGTCTGGCTTACCGGGTTGAGCAGGGGTATGAGATGCAACGGAAATCTCTGATCCTGGTTAGAGCCAGCGGTGATGGAGCAGGAATGGATATCCGTGTAGGAGGACAAGTATTTCCTGTTGCAAGAGGAGAATGGTTGGTAGAATAGCAGCCGGAGACTCGCAGACATGCGGGTCTTTTTGTCTATCATTTGATGCAATCCTGTAGGGGGCAGGAGATCTAGTTCGGAAACGAGAATTCACAGAAAAAACAAGATGAAAACGCTTTAATTATAATTCCTATAAAATAAGTCGGAAAAATGGTTGATTTTTGTCGGTGACTTGCTATACTACTTAACAGAATCTCTAATAGATTTGATACAACATGAGGGGGAAACAACAATGAAAGCAGGAAAAATTTGGCTGTCTCTAATGCTCGTTGCGATGATCGCCATCGTGAGTGCGTGCGGCAGCAGTAGTGACAGCGCCAGCTCGTCCAGCTCCACGGCAAGTGACGACGGTACGCCGAAAGATGGCGGCAGCATCGTGATTGCCGTTCAGGATGATCCGCAGGTGATGAACCCAATCTATGCAGGAGACCGTGTGACGCTGACGATTGACCAGTCTCTGTACGCTCCGCTGTTTAACATTAATGATGGCAAAAAAACTTATGTCCTCGCCGAGAGTGACAGCTTCTCCGATGACCATCTTACATACACCCTGAAGCTCAAAGACGGGCTTAAATGGCATGATGGACAGCCGCTGACGGCTGACGATATCGTGTTCACCATGAACAGCATTCTGGATGAGAAGCAGCACAGCTCCATGCGCAGCCAGTTTGTGTTCAACGGCAAGCCGGTGAAGGTTACCAAGGTAGACGATCTGACTGTGAAATTCCAGCTGCCGGAAGTATCCGCAGCATTCGAGGGCGGTATGGTTGCCTTCTATCCGATTCCAAAGCACATCTTCGATGGTGTGGCTGACATTGAGAAAAGCGATAAGAACAATGCGCCTGTCGGTTCCGGTCCATTCAAATTCAAAGAGTACCGTCCGGGCGAATATGTGACCCTGGAACGTTTTGACGATTATTTTGCAGGTAAAGCTCATCTCGATTCGGTGACTTATCGTGTAGCGAAGGATCCTAACGCAGCGAATCTTGCCCTGCAGAACGGCGAAATCCAGATGCGCATGGTGGATACCCAGGACTACAACAAGCTGAAAGATACCGGCAAGTTTAACCTGGAGATTTATCCGGAAGGCCGTCTGCAGTACATGGTCTTTAACCTGAATGTACCTGTAATGCAGAAGAAGGAAATTCGTCAGGCTATCGCTTATGCGCTGGATAAGAATGAATTGATTACAGCTTCCTACTCTTCCGGTGATTTTGCGGAACCTGCACCTTCCATTCTTACGCCGGATACGCTGTATCAGACGGACGATGTAGAGAAATATGATTACAATGCAGACAAAGCGAAACAGCTGCTGGCTGACGCAGGTGTCAGCAACCTGAAACTGCGTCTGGCTTATACGAACACGAACAAGCCGCAGACGAGCCAGGCTCTCTATATCCAGCAGAAGCTGAAGGATGTCGGCATTGAAGTCGAACTGCTTCCAATGGACGGTACGGCTTATGGTAATAAGACATTGGATATGAACAATAAGGACTTTGATCTGTCCTTCGGCGGTTACATCATGGGTTATGAGCCGGATGCGTATAAATCCCTCTTCCTGAGTGATGCAGCCTACAACTACTCTCATTATAAGAGTGCCGACTTTGACAAACTGTGGGATCAGGCAGCCGTTGAGATCGATACGACCAAGCGTGCTGATCTGTACAAACAGATCCAGCAGACGGTAGCTAACGAGATGACGGTATATCCAATTGCTTATACCAAAGCGATTGTGGCAATCGACAACACCTACGGCGGTGTAAAAGAAGCCAATCCGAAACCGGTCGTTATGCTGGAGGATCTGTCAAAGCTGTACAAAAAATAATAGCAGCAAACCAACTAACGCCGGCCGCGAGGCCGGCGTTGATTCGGAGGTGCCCAATTGAACAACTATATCGTCCGGAGGATCGCGCAGGCGATCCCTCTTCTGTTTGTGATTTCAATCGTTTCGTTTACGCTGATTAAGCTTGCACCTGGTGACCCGGTGTTATCCTTCGTCACCCCGAATATGGGGGCAGCCGATGTGGAGCGGATGCGCCAGAGTCTGGGTCTGGATCAGCCCATGTATGTCCAGTATGTCGTATGGCTCAAGAATGTGCTGACAGGTGACCTAGGTTATTCTCTTGTCAGTCATAGACCTGCTGCACAGATGATTATTGAACGCATACCAGCTACCTTTGGTCTAATGGGCGTGGCACTGCTGCTGTCCCTGTTAATCTCCATTCCGCTCAGTATGCTGGCAGGGTCCAAGCAGAACGGGCTTCTGGACCGTGTACTGAGCTTGATCTCGTATGTAGGGATTTCTATTCCAAGCTTCTGGTTTGCGCTGATGCTGATCTATCTGTTCGCCGTCGAGCTGCACTGGCTGCCCAGCATGGGTATGCGGACGGTAGGGATGGACTCTGCCTGGGACATTATCAAGCATGGAATTCTGCCATGTACGGTGTTAACGTTTATGAATGTCTCGGTTTATATGCGATATATCCGCTCCAATACGATCAGTCAGCTGGAGGAGGACTATGTCCAGATTCAATACGCCTATGGTGCAACCAAAGCTACGGTTCTTCTGCGTCATGTGCTCAAGAATGTGCTGCTGCCTGTGATCACGATTCTGGGCATGTCCTTACCTGAACTTATTGCCGGGGCTTTCATCACCGAGTCAGTCTTCTCCTGGCCGGGCATGGGCTCGTTGGGCATAACGGCTGTACATGGTCTGGACTATCCGATCATTATGGGAATTACCATGATTTCATCCATCCTGCTGGTCATCGGCAACCTGGTGGCCGATATCCTATATGGGGTGGTAGACCCAAGAATCAAGACAACGGGGTGAGATAAACAATGAATTCAATGCGGTGGCGTAATCTGCGGGAGCAGTTCCGGCATCAAAAAACCGGACTGTTTGCTCTAATTATATTATTTATTTTCGTGCTGGCCTCACTGCTGGCCTTTCTGTCTCCGCACGATCCCAACAAGATTGTTGTCATGGAGCGCCTTCAGCCGCCCAGTGCGGACCATTGGTTCGGCACAGACGATTATGGACGGGATTATCTGGCGCGGGCACTGTATGGGGGACGAGTCTCCCTGGCTGTCGGCTTCCTGTCCATGGCGATCGCTGTTATCGTCGGCACGATTGTCGGAACGGCGAGCGGTTATTTTGGCGGATGGGTTGATAATACCCTTATGCGTATCGTTGATGTGCTGATGTCCATTCCGTCCTTTTTCCTGATGCTGATTCTGAATGCTTATCTGAAGCCGGGAATCGGAACCATTATTGTCATTATTGGTGTTCTCAGCTGGATGAACATTGCGCGGATTGTCCGTGCCGAGGCCATGTCCGTCAAGGAACGGGAGTATGTACTCTATGCAAAAGTATCCGGCCAGAATCCGGCACGCATTATTATTAAGCACATTATTCCCAACGTGATGCCGACGATTATCGTGGCCGCTACCATCAATATTGCAACCGCGATTCTGATGGAATCGTCGCTGAGCTTTCTGGGGCTTGGGGTGAAACAGCCGAATTCCTCATGGGGCAGCATGCTGAATGACGCACAGGGCTTTATCAGTGAAGCGCCGTATATGGCGATCTTCCCGGGGCTGTTCATTCTGCTGACCGTGCTGTCCTTTAATTTTCTGGGGGATGTGTTCCGGGCTGCGTTTGAACCTAAAGTGAACAAAAGATAATGCATGGAGTGCGCATATGCCACAAGATGCAGAATTACATAGATACAGCGGGGTGAATACAAATCATGACGGAATTGTTGTCTGTACACAATTTGAAAACATCATTTAAAACCCGGGAAGGTGAAGTGCAGTCAGTACGGGGCGTCAGCTTTTCTATGCAGGAAGGTGAAGTCGTCGGGCTGGTCGGTGAATCGGGAAGCGGTAAAAGTGTGACCGCCCGTTCGCTGATTCGTCTCATTCAGCCGCCGGGACGGATTACAGAGGGGGAAGTCCTGTTCCGCGGGATGAATCTGCTGGAGCAGAGTGATCAGGAAATGCGTAAAATCCGGGGCAACCGGATCTCAATGATCTTCCAGGACCCGATGACCTCGCTGAATCCGGTGGTGCGGGTAGGCAAGCAGATGGTGGAGGTCATCCGGCGGCATCGCGGGATGGACAAGACTGCCGCCCGCAAGGAAGCAATTGAGCTGCTCCGTCAAGTCGGTATCCCTTCACCGGAGACGCGAATCGACCAGTACCCGCATGAGTTCAGCGGCGGAATGCGCCAGCGTGTCATGATTGCGATCGCTTTATCCTGCAAGCCGGAACTGCTGATCGCTGATGAACCGACGACAGCGCTCGACGTTACCATTCAGGCACAGATTCTACAGCTGATGAAGGAACTGAAGGAGACCACGCAAACCTCTATTCTGATGATCACCCATGATCTCGGGGTAGTGGCACAGGTCTGCACCAGAGTCGTCGTCATGTACGGCGGTCTGATTATGGAGGAAGGCCCAGTGGAACGAATCTTTGCCGAACCGCAGCATCCATATACCCAGGGGCTGCTGCGTTCCATTCCGAAACCGGGTGAAGAGGGGGCGCGCCAGCGTCTGGTTGCGATTGAGGGAACACCTCCGAATCTGGTGCATCCGCCTTCCGGCTGTCCGTTTATGGAGCGCTGCCCGCATGCCATGGACGTATGCAAGCAGATGCCTGCCTATACGGAGACCGCACCGGGACACCGCGCACTGTGTTGGCTTCTGGATGACCGTACCGATGAGGAGGTGGAAGCATGAGTGACAAAACACGCGAAGTGCTGCTGGATGTCCAGGGATTGAAGAAATATTTTCCGATCCAGAGCTCCAAAGGCAAGGACGTATTGAAGGCCGTAGATAACGTCAGCTTCCATATTCACCGCGGCGAGACCTTTGGCCTCGTCGGTGAATCAGGCTGCGGTAAATCTACGACCGGTCGCAGTATTGTCCGCCTGTACGATGTTACGGACGGAAGGATCCAATTTGGCGGGCAGGATCTGGCGAAGATGAACGAGCGTCAGCTCAAGCCGTTCCGCAAACGGATGCAGACGATATTCCAGGATCCGTATTCCTCATTGAATCCAGGCATGAATGTGCTGCAGATTATCAGCGAACCTATGGGAATTCATAACATCGGTTCGAAGGCCGAGATCAAGGAACGAGCGCTTGATCTCTTGAACCGGGTAGGGCTCAAGCCGGAACACGCTGAGCGTTATCCGCATGAATTCAGCGGCGGCCAGCGTCAGCGGATCAGTATTGCACGCGCGCTGTCGGTGAATCCGGAGTTTATTTTATGTGATGAGCCGCTGTCCGCGTTAGATGTGTCTGTTCAAGCACAGGTTGTGAATATGCTGGAGGACTTGCAGGAAGAGCTTGGCCTGACCTACCTGTTCATTGCCCATGACCTGTCCATGGTACGACATATCTCCAACCGGATTGGCGTGATGTACCGGGGCAAGCTGGTTGAGGTTGCTCCGAGTGAGGAGCTGTACCGTCACCCGGCGCATCCGTATACCAAGTCGCTGCTGGGAGCTATCCCGGTGCCTGATCCTACGGTCCGCCAGCAGATGCCGCCGCTCTATGTAGAGGCAGCCCGTCCGCAGGATGAAGAGCCAGAATGGTTTGAGGTTTCTCCGGGTCATTGGGTATCGGGTTACCGGGACCAGCTGTGAGTTGTGCTTTAATCCGAGCTGCTGAATGGACAGAAACCTGATAACGGAAGGAGCAGAATCATATGAGTACCGAAGTAAGAATATCGCAGAATACAGCTATTTTATTGGAGCATGCCCGCGGCAAGGGTTTGTCCGATGAGGTCATCCTGGAAGCGGTTCGCTCAGGAGATACGACATCGCTGGATACCGTGTCTGAGGAGCATTTTACGTATGAGGATTTTCTGTCTTATGCCCAGGAGCACAACGAACCCTTGGAACAGGCGGTACGCGAGGGGTACCGGATTACGTTCAACACACGCAACGGACTTAAGATCTGGCTGGAAAAGGCATTCGGCCTGCAATCAGACCGGGACTTCCAGGTAGGAGAAGGAGTCGTGAGTGGCCTTTCGCTCACAGCCGAACAGACCCGGCTGCTGGAGCAAAGGTTAGCCCCGAACTGGGTGATTGCCGAGTCGGTGAACACAGCGGAAAGTCATGAGCTGACCTTGAAGCTGCGAGCTCTGGCGTAGCATAATCTGAATCGTTTAGCAGTAAGACCGTTTATCACAGGCAGGCAGGTGCAGCTGTGATGAACGGTCTTATTTGCATGGAGAAGCTATCCTGCAGCTGCAAATATACTGGTAATCAGCATGAGAGCAATCCCCGAGAAGACGACGACGAACCAGCTTGCAGCTCCCGCGAACGAATGCCAGTAAGGAAGAATTACATTGGTTTTGCTTAGTACAATTAAGGCCATTAGCGACAGAATCGCAGCTTGAACTATGGATGCTATACGCATAACCGGCGAATATTTCCCAGGAAACTTTCCGCCCATGGCATAACTGCCCCAAGGGGCACCAGCCGCCAGTGCAAGCTGAAAAAGAATGACGATCCCGATTAGAATAGAAAAGGCGACAGCCGATACCAGCATGAAATGGAATCCCCCTTAATTGGTGTTTATATAAAATCAATTCAGCTTTCCATCAGACGAATTGAATAATCGTTATCAGTTCTTCATGTGAAACTAACAGTTTCCGTCATAAGTGTAAATGCTGAAGCTTTTCCGGATTGCGGATCAGGTAGATCCGTCCAATCTTACCTTTTATGAATGCCAAACTGACTACTGTGGGGAAAGGCTCGGAAGGACCGCTTATTATAAATCCAGGCTCTCCGTTTATCTTAACGAGCTGGAAGGTTTCCGTACCGGTACTCTTGGATAAAATCCCCTGGATGAAGCCGATGACGCGCTGGCTGGAGGTGATAGGCTTCACCGCCGCGAGAACCTTGCCGCCGCCATCGCTGTAGAGCACGATGTCATCGGAGAGCAGTGCGAGCAGTTTTTCCATATCACCAGTAGAAACCGCTTGGAGAAAGCTTGTTACCAGCAGCTTGTGTTGGCTGCCGGGAATCTGGTCAGCTGCCGGCTCAGCTTGGATTTTTCGTTTGAGACGGCTGTATATTTTACGGCACCCGGGCTCTGTTTTATCGACGAAGTGAGCAATATCATGATAGTCGAATTCGAATGCTTCCCTAAGAATGAATACTGCGCGTTCCACAGGTGTCAGCTGGTCCAGCAAGATGAGGAACGCATAAGAGATCGTATCCTCGAGGAGGACGGTCTGCAGAGGATCCTGATGCAAGCTCGCTCCGGCTCCAGATGGATCTGCGTAGGGTTCTACAAGAGGTTCTGGAAGCCAGGGTCCAACATAAGTCTCTCTTTTGAATCGGTTGGATTTCAGAAAGTCGAGACAGCGGTTGGTGATCATTTTACATAAGTAGGCCTTACAGTTAGATACGGAAGTATCATCCTTGTACAACCTCTGCTGCTGTACCGTTACAAATACATCCTGCACCAAATCCTCAGCCTGTGCGACAGAGCCCAGCATGCGGTATGCAATGGAGAGAAGTAGAGGTTTATACGATCTGTATACGAAATCAAGTTCCACCATGAATCCCTTCCTTATCCTGATCTATACCAGAAACTATACATTGTGCTGCTTCCTTCGCACTCGCCAGAGAGGCATTCAAGAGCATTCCCTTTGATCCTACCCAGTCGCCGGCAATGAACAGTCCGGGCCTTCCCTTGACCGCAGGTCCGGGCCTGCCAGCAAGGCCGCCGTTGACTGCTGTGACGGTACCGTGCGAGACAAGCATCCGGGGCAGAAACCGCTCTTGAATAACATATCTGCGCCATCCCGGCTGAATGATATCCAGAAAGTTTTCGAGCTCCCGCTTATCCTCTTTCGCATCTGACCGACCCGAAGCAGGCAGATACTTCATTACGTGAATCACCTCATGGGCACGGCCATCGGTTAACAGGGCAGCCTGTGAATGGTTGGAATAGTACCATGGAGCTTCAATGCCTAACACAAACTTCGTGTCCTGCTGTGGCATCCCGGAGACGACGAGATCGAGGCATGCAGCTCTGACCGGAATGAGGTTTTGATAAATTGCAGCTTCCGCCGTTGAGAGTGCCGGGTTCAGGAAAGCCAGCATTTCAGATGGTCCTGCAGTGGAGATGACATTCCGGGCCGCCAGCTGGGTTCCGTTTTTCAAAGTAACTGTCATGTTGGGGGTGCTGCCGCTAACTTCTAGTACCTGTGAATGATTAAGGAAAGAGGTACCCAAACGTTGGGCTCGTTCTATCAGCTGATTCACGATAGACTGCCAGCCTCGATCCACATAGATTACCCCTCCTTGCCTGAGCTGCTCAATAGCAGCCCCTGCACTTAGCAGTTCAGGAGCATCACAGTATGTGGAGAGACGAACCAGGGCAAGAACGATATGACGTACACGCAAACTGGAGATGCGGGATTCCAGGTAAGCCTGCAGGGTTATCGAACTGAGAGCGGGAGTGTCTGCTTTACGGAGACGGCTGTAAAAACGCAGCAGTTGAGTTTTCTCCTTCCACTTCAGGAAAGGTCCGAGCAGCAGCTGCGTAAGGGAGATCGGTATAAACTCTCCGTCAGCGTCCTTAACTATAAGTTTTCCCGGCGGTTTCGGTTCTGTTCCGACAGGCGTCACGCCGACCTCGTGCAAAAGGGGGAGAGCACTTTTGGAGAGAGCATGTGCCCCGAGATTCACCTGCGCGCCAGCCAGCTGATTTGTCATACCGCGGCCTCCTGGTTGTGCTCCTTTGTCGACCACCAGTACGCTGCGGCCCGTTTGTGGCAAATGAATTGAGGCGGTTAACCCGGCGATGCCGGCTCCAATAATAACTACATCCCATATCGTTTCATTGAGGTTTTTAATCATCAGCAATCATCCTTTCCGGTCTGCTGCTTATATGACGATTAATCGAAACGATGTGTGACATGACGAAGAGCCAGGATCTTCAGCTGATTCGATAGCGAATCATTACAATTTCAATATAATTACCTTTACCTGATCATATTCGGTCTGTCCATAGTAAATCTCCTTCTTATGGATTAATAATACTTCTGTTCATAGCATGGCTCAAATCAATTTCCAACACCAAAAAGCCCGCTGTTCAGCAGGCTTTTTGGCATAACTGTCTATTACAAATTAGGAGATACGAGAATTTTGACCTGGTTTTTCTCTTTCAGCAGAGCTTCAAAACCCTGGTCAACAATATCCTTCAAGCCAATCCGCTTGGTCACAAGCTTCTCGGCAGAGAAGTAGCCTTGATTCATCAGGCTGATCACAGCCGGGAACACATCACGATAACCGATAATACCCGCGATATTGCGCTCCTGCATGACGATCAGATTCGGATGAATCGGAGCTTCCTTCTCAAAAATGCTGACGATCATGATCTGCCCGCTCAGCTTTGTGGACTCAATGGCCTGTGTCAGCACGACAGGGACCCCGGTAACTTCATAAGCGACGTCTGCACCGCCATCAGTCAGACGGCGGATCTCCTGGACAACGTTGACTTCAGCCGGATTGAGGCCAATCGCACCCAGCTCCTCGGCTTTGCTTCTCCGTTCGCTGGAGAGCTCGACGGCATAAATATCGGAAGCTCCGGAAGCCTTCAGCGCTTCGATCACCAGCAGTCCGATTGGTCCTGCGCCGAAGACGACAGCACGGTCACCAACCTTGAACTGGCTCTGGCGGACAGCATACAAGGCCACAGCCGAAGGTTCTACAAGTGCACCCTGTTCGTAGGAGACAGAGTCCGGGATCTTATGGACCATATGCTCATCGGCAGCCACATACTCGGAGAAACCGCCGCCCCCGCCGGCAAGGCCAAGGAAGCCCATTTGTTCGCACAGGTTATATTTACCTTGTCTGCAGGCCGTACATTCACCACAGGCAAAGATGGGTTCAACGACAACGCGGTCGCCAGCCTTGAATTTGGTTACACCTTCGCCAACCTCAACGACCTGGCCGGAAAATTCATGGCCCATGACAACAGGTGCCTTCTCATGAGTCAATGGATGAGGGCTGTCCTGTGAAATAAAGATCGGTCCTGCCGCGTATTCATGCAGGTCACTTCCGCAGATACCGCACCATTCGATTTTAATTTTTACTTTCCCTTTAAGTGCTGCCGGCTCCTGAATTTCTTCCACCCGCACATCCTTAACGCTGTGCCATCGTAATGCTTGCATGAAAAGTCATCTCCCTGATCTAGGTTTGGAACATAATGAAAGTTAAAAAAGAAAATAAAAATAATTTAGGAAACGTTTCCTAAAACATGATGTCATAATATGTATGGGTTGTCAATGGGGCAGCAAAATCGGAATAAGGTCAGATCAGAAGGGAAGCCAGGGGAATGGGCAAGTTACAAAGCGGCACAATCTTAGTACAATAAAGGAGGTGATTTGAAATATGCATATAGTAACCTGAAGGACAGCAAAAGCAGGGCGTTAGACGGCTAACGCAATCTGCCAAGAAGGCTGCTTCATGATATAATGAAAGAAAGAGAATGAAAATTTCAAGTGATACGGGAAACGATTCCGGTAAAAGGGGAACGAACAGCATGGCAAACCAGAAAAAAGTAACCATAGAGGATGTAGCCAGACAAGCGGGTGTCGGCATTGCAACCGTATCCCGGGCCCTCAATAACAGCGGGGGTATCAGTGCCAAGACCAAAGCTCATATTCTGCAGGTCGTTGCCGAAATGGGGTTTGTTCCGAATACGTCCGCCCAGAGTTTGAAGATTCGCCAGACTCGTCAGATTGCGCTGGCTGTCCCGGATATCCGCAATGCTATCATTCCGGATATTGCCTGGTCGGTTGAACAGGCGGCCAAGCAGCATGATTACAGGGTTGTGCAGATCAATACACTTGGCAATGCCCGTCTGGAGCTGGAGACACTGCGGGAGATCAAGAAGCTGCACGTGGACGGCCTTGTGATCATGCCGCTCGCGTATCCGAAAACACTGGAGAATATGATCAACCAGGCTGGAATCCCTGTGTCGGTTATTAATTACGGCAAGACGCTGAGCGCGGACCTGAAGGCTGATATTGTAGGGCTGGCCCGCCAGGAAGGGAAGCTGGTGATGGAGCATCTGCTGCAGATCGGCCGGACCCGGATCGCTTATGCCGGTGCGCCGAAGGACAAGATTGAGGAGCGTTACCGGGCCTATGAGAAGTCACTGGGACAGGTCGATGCTTCGCTGGTCTATTTTGGAGAGGATTTCTCGTTTGAGACAGGCCGTCAGGCCGCTAACTATTTCTATAGTCTCAAGCATATGCCGGATGCGATCTATGCCGTCAACGACATGGTCGCGATTGGTATCGTAAACCGTTTCAAGGAGCTGGGCATCTCGGTTCCGGAAGAGGTAGCTGTGGTAGGGATTGATAACAACCTATGGACAACCGTAACATCACCCCAGATCAGCTCGGTTTCCATTATGGGGAATGAGGTCGGCCGTCTCGCCGCAGAACTGCTGCTCAAGCGCATCCAGTCCACGAGTCCGACCGAATATGAACGAGTCGAGTTCGAGCCGCGTCTGATCGTCCGGGAATCAAGCGTGGCCATGAGGCAGTATTCACACCGGGACATGCCGTCGTCGGATTGACGATTTGCCGATGCCTCATATCAGCGGACCGATGGATGAACGCTCAATTTTGTGAAGTCCGCGTCCAGCGCGGGCTTTTCTGATTTAGGGTGCCTCGGTTTCAGGTTTTCATTTGTAAATAATCGGGTCCTTGTCACCCTTTCTTCATTTATCTTACAATTTACTTATTCAATACATAATTATAGCGAGGGAGTATAAACAGCCATGGACAAGAAAGCAAAAAAGATACTGATTCAGACGTATTGGACCTCCAGCGGATGGAAGAGCGGAGGTTTTACCTTTACGAATGAGGACTTCAATTATGCCAAAAGCAAAGGCGTTATGTTCGATCCCCTCAGCATCACCCATGATGAATGCATTGGCAGACTGCGGGCCATTCACGAGGGTAGACTTACACAAAGTCAAGTAGTGAATGCATTCCTGCACAGTCTGTCTACCCGGAAGGTGCATTTGCGGAGTGCTCTATCGAGCTGGGCTTTGACGAAGGAGCTTCCGCTGCACAGCTATGGACAGCCGAAAGCGGCAGAGCCTATGTACAGTGCCTGCGAGTATTGTAATGAACACAAGCTGATGTCTAATGAGCATTACGTGGACGAGGATCTGAACATTCTGAACTTCGAGCGGATAAAATGGGGCGGTGTCCGCCTGAACTGGCTGGTCTACTGTCTGCTGGATCTGGAACTGCTGTGCCGGGAAGAGGAACATACGGTCAGTGAAGAAGATATCGCGATTTTGAAGAGTATGCTCGAAGCTGTGGAAGCCTGCGGTGAGAATGAAGCTGCACGGCAGCTGGAGAAACGCTGGAAAGGGATATTCCCCTCCAGTAAAGACGAGCGCGACCAGGTGATGGAGATTTGGGGTTATGCAGGCCTTCTTCAATCTACGGATGACTATAGAAAAGAGCGGGGGCGGGGTACTGATTTTAACTCGATGGCAACCTGGCGGGGGATCGACGGATATCGCCGGGACAAGGTGGATGAATATTTCGGCGGCTGTCTTGGCGGACAGCGCAGTTAAGCGGCAGGCCGCTTGATCGCGGCACCTGCCTGTAATACTGCCGGGATAGCTTCATTCTACTTTTTGTGTACAATGCCGCTATCGCCGACAGCTTTCACTGCTTGCCGGAGAACGTCTGCATCCTGTACCAGGGCTAACCTCACATAACCTTCGCCGGAGGGACCAAAGGCACTGCCCGGCGTCACGATGACACCGGCCCGGTGAACCAGCTCCATAGCAAAATCCTCGGAGGTCTGGTAGTGATCCGGAATACGGCTCCAGATAAACATGGTAGCAGCAGGTTTGTCCATGGGCCATCCCAAGCTGGTGAATCCTTCGCACAGAATATCCCTGCGTTCCTCGTAGATTTCTCTGACACGTATAACTTCGGACTGATCACCGGTAATGGCAGCAATGGCAGCCTTCTGGATCGGCAGGAACATCCCGTAATCCATGTTGGATTTCAGCTTCTTCAGCATGGATACGATTCCCGCATGGCCGACACAGAAGCCAATACGGGCACCGGCGAGACCATAGGTTTTGGACAATGAATTGAATTCGACGCCCACGTCCATAGCACCGGGGTAGGAGAGGAAGCTGCCGCAGGAGTTCCCGTCAAAAACGAGCTCGCTGTAGGCGTTATCATGCAGTACGATAATTTCATACTTTTGTGCAAAAGCAATCAGATCATTGTAAAACGAATCGGGTGCTATTGCTGCTGTCGGATTATTAGGGTAGGACACCAGCATAAATTTAGCTCTTCGGGCAACCTCCTCGGGAATGTCCTGGAGCTGGATGACATAGTTGTTTTCTTCCGTTTGCGCCATGTAGTAGAGCTCGGCGCCGGCCAGCAGAGGGCCATCCGCGAACACCGGATAACAAGGGTCCGGTACGAGCACCAGATCGCCCTCATCCACGATGGACAAAGAAATATGGGCAAGTCCCTCCTGCGAGCCGAGCAGGGAGCAGATTTGGGTCGCGGGATCCAGGTCTACCTGGTACCGGTGCTTATACCAGCCGCTGACGGCCTGCAGCAGATCGTTCTGGTCATTGACCGCATAGATGTAATTGCGTGTATCCGCTGCGGCTTCGCATAAAGCGTTTATGATGTGGGGAGCCGGAGGAATATTCGGTGTTCCGACACTGAGATCAATGACAGGATCCCCGTTCTCCAGCCGCTGCCGCTTGATTTCCAGAAGCCTGGTAAATATTCCTTCCCGGAATAGGTCCATTCGTTTGGCAAACTTCATGATGTTTGTTCTCCTCCAATCGCATTCTGATATCTATCATAGATGGGATAGCAACAAATGAGAAGGGGATGAAGCATCGAGAAGAAGAACCTGTACAGCTTCTATTACTGGTTGTATTTGCTGAAGGCATCCTTGTCCGCCTGCACATTTTCCAGATAGATAATTTGCCCTGCCTCATTAACACGAGCAATATCAATCCCTGTTTTAGCGTATACCTTACCGTCTGCCGCTTGTCCGCAAACTGCCCAGTTCGTCTTATAACTGCCATCCGGCTGCAGCTCCCATTGATCCCACATGTGTTTGACGTCTGCGTTGTATTCATAAAAAGCCTTTATAAAATCTGTAAATCCTGTTCTTCTGGTGCCGTTGAGAACAATTTCTGCATCAGGTGTAAAAAGGGACAATAAGTCCTGCATCGCACGTTCATCCGTGCGGGAAGCGTCAAATAAACGGAAATAGTTGTTTAACAAGGTTGTCATCTGTATTCCTCCTGAAAATGAAGTAAATCTGAATTAAGTTTGAAAAATATCGAACTAATTACCAATGTGAACTGTACCATAGTTAGTATCCTTTAACAACTATGAGTTCGAAAAAAATCAAACATTGAAACGGCGGGTTGATTGTGCTACCGTCGTACATATGAAAACTCCAACAATCCCTTTGGTCTCAGCATTAAGTCTGACTGCAGTCTGCAATGCGCTGGGAGATCCGGTTCGCATGAAAATTGCACACTGTCTGGCCCGTTCCGGAGAGAAAAATTGTTCCGCCTTTGAAGTAGACCATATTTCTAAATCGACGTTGTCCCATCACATTAAAATTTTGCGCGAAGCAGGACTGATCCAACCGCGAATTGAAGGCAAGCAGCATTTTTATTCCTTGAGAAAGGATGATTTAAACCAGCGTTTTCCTGGTTTGGTAGAACTGATTTTGAGTGCTTCCGAGGAGTAATTATATTCAAGGAAGTCCTTGTAAGATTGTGCTTCTGAGCCCTTCTGGACAGCGGATAAGACAGGGCTCATTCAAGGACTAAAAAAATTCAAATTTAATATCATGGTATACATTGACAAAAAGGGACGGCTCCCTCATAATGCAATTAATGATAATGATTATCATTATCTATTAATATTACATAAGCAGGGGAGATACGAATCAATGAGAACATATACAGCGAAAAAGGGGTTTGTCGGGATTTTATTATCACTTTTTTTGGTGATTGCTTTGGCAGGATGCGGTTCAGCTAACAATGCAAATGATGCAGGTGAGAGCAGCGGAGCCGGGAACAAGCCGGCAGAGACCGCATCAGAGAAACCTGTAACATTCAAGGATAACCGTGGTGAGGTTACGCTTGCCAAGCCTGCGACGCGTGTGGTCACACTGGAATGGACATATACAGAAGATGTTATTGCACTGGGTGTGCAGCCGATCGGTAATGCAGACAACGCGAACTACAAGATTTATGTTACACCACAGGCCGCGCTGGACAGCAATGTCACGGATGTCGGGACACGGGGAGAACCCAACCTGGAGACGATCGCTGCCCTGAAGCCGGATCTGATCATTGCGGATGCCAGAAGTCATGAAGCTATCTATGATCAGCTGAAGGCGATCGCACCAACGATAGAATTCAGTCCGTACAGCGGTAATGGTTATGACTATGACAAAATGACGGAAATTTTCAATACAATTGCCGTTGCAGTAGGCAAGGAAGACAAGGCGAAGCAGGTACTGCAGGAACTGGATCAGCATTATGCAGAAGCCAAAGAAAAGCTTGCCGCAGCTGGTAAAGCTGACTTTCATTATGCGCTGACCCAAGCGTTCACCTATCAGAATGCCGTCAGCCTGCGCATGTTCTCGGACAATTCCGTTGTTGTAGGGACTTTGGCGAAGATCGGATTAATCAATGACTGGAAGCCTGCCAAACTTGAGGAGTATGGCTTCACGACCGTAGGCATCGAAGCACTCCCTGAGGTGCAGGACAGCAACTTCATCTACATTACACAGCCAGATGACGATGTATTTGGTACCGCTATGAAGGATAACAAGGTGTGGAACGGTCTTAAATTTGTCAAAGAAAAACGTACGTACCCGCTGGGCAGCACGACCTGGACTTTTGGCGGACCTGTATCCTCCAAAGAGCTGGTTGACCAGGTAGTGGGAGCTATTACGAAATGAGCACGGTCCGGGTGACACGCCGGTTCTATAACTGGCGGATGATGAGCATCTATGGGGGCGGTCTTACCGCTCTCATCGTGCTTTTTTTTGTAAGCCTATGTTACGGAGAGGCGGAAATTCCCCTTCATACAGTGATCAGTGCTCTGACACACAGACAAGACACGCTGGAACATGATATGGTCTGGGACCTGCGGATGCCGCGAACCGTTATCGGCATTCTGGCCGGGGGTGCGCTGGCCGTGGCCGGGGCGCTGCTGCAGACCATTACGCGTAACCCGCTGGCTGCATCCGATACGCTGGGTATTAACGCAGGTGCTTATTTTGTAGTCGTATTGGGTACCGTGTTATTCCCGGGAGTTCTGCGCCAGTCGCCGTTCCTGTTTGCTGCGATCGGAGGATTGCTGGCAGCTGGAGCAGCCTATTTGATGGGGGGAGGGCGTACGTCCAGCCCGGTACGACTCGCCTTGTCGGGGTTGATCGTTTCTATGGTACTGGGCTCATTTACAAGTGCGCTGCATATCTTTTTCTCCGAACAAACCCAGGGGCTGTTCCTGTGGGGCTCAGGGACGCTGGTACAGAATGATTGGAGCGGGGTACGTTTTGTCTGGCCGTGGGTGCTCGGAATTACGATCGCTGCGCTGCTGCTATCCAGGCAGTGGGATGTGCTGGATCTGGATGAGTCTACAGCCTCTTCGCTCGGTCAAAAGGTAGGACTGACAAGAGCCGGAGGGCTGTTGATCGCTGTCTTGCTGGCGGCGGTCATTGTCAGCATTGTCGGGCCGATCGGTTTCGTGGGGCTCGTTGCACCGCATCTGGTGCGGTTAAGCGGGGCGCGTTCACACCGTATGCTGCTCCCGGGGGCCTTCCTCTGGGGTTCGGCGCTGCTCGTCGGTGCAGATGTTCTTGCTAAAATGGTGCACAACTCCAGCATGGAACTTCCAACTGGTGCGGTAATGGCCATCATCGGTTCTCCCTGCCTGGTCTGGCTTGTACTCACACGCATGAATGCTGCGAATGGGGCAGGTGGTGCATCTTCTTCCATGAGCGTTGGAGGACGGAACCGGCGCTGGCCTTTTATATGGGTGGCAAGCCTGTTCACGGTAATGACGATTGTACTTCTTGTGGTTAGTACCATGTTTGGCGGCATGCGGATTCCACTGGCCGAGCTGCTGCCAAGCCTGTTCCAGTCGGATGGACTCTACTCGGCGCTGGTGCAGCTTCGAATACCGCGGACACTGGTTGCCGCAGGTGCAGGGGCAGCTATTGCCATCAGCGGGGTACTCATTCAGATGGCGGTACGCAATCCATTGGCAGACGCATCCATCGTAGGGGTATCTTCGGGTGCGGGGCTTGGGGCGATGACGGTGATGATCTTATGGCCCGGGCTTCCGTTCGTCTTTGTTCCCGCAGCGGCTATTGCCGGCGGGGTTGCTGCTGCTGTTATTATATTTTTCCTGGCATGGAGAAAAGCGCTTAATCCGTCGGCCGTCGTGCTCATGGGGATCGCCATTTCCGCCATCACGGCAGCAGGAATTCAAATTTTGATCGTACGCGGGGCCCTGTATGGAAGCTCCAGCTACATTTGGCTGACCGGCAGCACCTATGCACGTACCTGGGATCAGGTGAAAATGATTGCGATACTATTGATTCTGCTGCTGCCGTTCGTCTGGTGGCTGGCCCGGCGCTTTGAGCTGCTGGTGTTTGATGAGCACAGCGCGGCAGGGCTTGGTATACGTGTACGCAGGACCCGTCTCTTGTCAATGGCAGCAGGTGTTCTGCTAGCTGCTGGAGCGGTTGCCTGTGTAGGGACGATCGGATTTATCGGTTTGATTGCTCCGCATCTGGTGCGTCTGCTGGCAGGACATCAGCTGAGGCATTCCTTATTCCTGTCTGCCCTAGTCGGCGCGGTCATGCTCGTACTGGCCGATACGATCGGCCGGACCGTGATTGCGCCCACCGAGGTGCCTTCCGGCCTGCTGATTGCTTTGATTGGGACACCGTATTTCCTGTATATCATGTATCGTTCCAACTGGCACCGGCCGCAGGGGTAAGGATACTATTGAGGGTGAAGGAAAGATCATTGCAGAGGTTAGATTAACAAGACACTGGCAGATGGCTCACTTGCAGCCTGCCAGTGTCTTGTTAAATAATTTTATCCGAGTTTCTTGATGAACTATATTTTATAGGACGTGTTATCGATCTTCCAGCCATACTTTGTTTTCAAAAAGATAATATATGTATTCATTACGCCACTCTCACCTGTATCATAGTCCTCATATTTTATTTTTCCATGTAAGGTAGCTTTATTACCATCCGAAGAAAAAGACAATTGACTCGTGTTCTTCTCAAGTTCAGGTAAATAAATTGAGTTAGTATCAACTAGAGATTCTGAATATTTTTCATAAATAAGATTGTAGGTTAGTAAGTACTGCATGTTGTTTTTATAACTGGTGAAGCTGATGCTGGGTGTTTTATATATTTTTTTGCTCGCATTATTCACTAGATTAACTGCTTCTGTCAAACTAAGCTTTCCGATATGTGGTCTCAAGTCATCTCGTTTTCCGTCCTGTCCATAAACATATTTTAAATATTTTTTATTAACGGAATCCCATTTATACATATACTTATCATAAATCGCTACAGAGTGTGCGACATTACGTGTTTCTTCTGCTAGATACCACTCATAACCGTAGATTTCATCATTTCCATCTTTGTCTGAATCTTTAATGACTCTGGTACCTTCACTTGAATCAATTTGAGCCAGGGTTATAAGTTTATTATTTCTCAACGCTAAAATAACCATATTAGATCCTCCGCTGCCGCCAGGAAGGTTATCGAGAGCCAGACAATTTTTATGAGTTTTATTTTTAAGCTGGTGAAGTTGAAAAGGGATGAATTCATAGTTTTCGTATTTTTGAACCGCGATCAGTTTGCCTGTTTTGCTGTAAATGCCAATATAACCCCTTGAATCTTCTCCCATTCTTGCATTCCACGCTAAAATAATAATTTCACTCGTACCATCATTTGTAAGATCATAAATCATCGTTTGGCGGATATCAGTATTCTTTAGTTTATATTTTTGTAAGAAGTCAGTCTGGGCTTTATAAACGGCAGTCTGTAATTGAGTCGGCGCAGCAGATGCGCTGCTTGAATAGACTTGTAGTGAACAAAGCAAGATAACAATAACTTTAACAGATTACTGCGCTTATAGACGATGTTTCAAGTCCTTGTATCTTTGAGTCTTGTAAGTGGTGGATCTATGGAAGAACGGCAGCTGCACATCTGTGAAATCATTAGCATATGTAATATTATGAATGTCTAGATATTCGTCTTGCAAAAGCTGTTAATAGGTTTGGACGTTTCCATCTCATGAGTAGAACATCGTGTGTAAATCATTCGGCTATAGAGAAGGTGAATAGCTCTTTCCGTTGAATAATGGGCGGAATAGGTTTGCGCGGCTTCCATAATTTTAACTCGTATTCCTTGAATGTCCTTCTATCCATGGATAGCCAGGCACCAACATGCATTATGGGCAACATTAAAGTCCTCGGGTAAAAGCTCAGAGCGAGCCAAATCTATTCTGTGAATAGTTTCATCTTCAGAATCATAACCGAACCAAAGGTGCCAGATTTCAAGGCTGGTTTCCGGATCAAGGGACATGACATAATGATGCATTTCCTGTGCAAAATCCATTTCCCTAACATCGATCATGTAGAAATGACGGAACTCCGAATATTTACTCATTATTTTAGCGGCGTTCGGGACATGGCTCACATACAATCGTTTCGGCACTACGGAACCGACTCTATATAGAATTTCTGTATGTTTGTCCAACTCTTTCCATGGAATCATCGTAGCGGGAATATCCATGCGAATCATATCAGCCACTGTCAGCTTCTGATAGGTAGTATCTTTAATCTCCGGAAGCGGACGGTTGGCTGCGATGAAATATTCAAAGCTCATTTTGATCTCCACCTTGCCATCGAAGTGATGAGAAGCTTAGGGAGCCGAATTTTTGTTCTCTAATAATAATACGCTCTCCTCTCCCTGCTGTCCATTGGTGATAAAAAGGAGATTTACACGCGGAAGGGTTCGGTATCCTTTACTGTAGATGAGGTAGTCGCACCTTCTGAAGCCAACATGAATCATGTTCGCGCGGCAGCGTTACCGGATTTTGCAGTCTTTGGCGCCTCGTTACAAGCAGCGGATGAAGAGATTCACCAAAGTGCACCAAATTATATCCGTTATATCTGTGAATATCAGAATAAAGTCGGGAAGCGGTCCATTTAACCTCTATTTTGTTACTTTGCTTGGTTATGTCTTATTTATTTACATCTTGGATACATTTCGGTTTCAAAATGGATATATCCGGCAGTTAAGATTAGTTTGTAAAGGAAAACAAAACATGAAGGAGATGGATGAATCATGCGTTACCCACAATGGATCACAGCATCGATCGCGGCAAGTATACTTTTGACGGGGACAGTATCGGCTCAGCCAGCGTCGGCAGCTGGAAAAGCCACAAGACCGGCCGCTTCTACCGGTTCGAATTCTGTCACAACCTCTGCCAAGGACCCCGCCACAACTTCCCAGAAGCTGAACTTTTCTTTGAGTGATGTGCCCTATACGCCCGCTCAATACAAACAAATCGTTAAAGCCTTCGCTGCTTTTAAAGGCTTTGAAACGCCGTATGTGCCTTCGCGCATGATCACTGGCGACGCATTCCAAAAAGTAGGCGTTGGCGGTGATAGCGTTACATTCATTTTCAAATACATGAGGGTTTCCATATCTCCGCGCGACGATTCCTACAGCTACAAAGGCACCATAGTGACGCTGCCCAATTCCAATAGCGTGAAAGGCAAATGGTACAAAGTTAATGGTACCGACATGCTGACATTCCCTTTGAAGGATCGGTTTGTCACGATATATGCTCCTTATCATTCGTTGAGTAAAACGAAATTGGAGCATGTGGCTGTAGACGTTACACGGTACGCACCTTAAGCCTATGCCGAACTGGCGTTATGTGCGTGCGAACAGATGTTACACCAAGATAAGAGGAATCCAGCTTGTCTTGGTGTTTTATTTATCGCTATTTGACCCGTATACTTAGTTGAAAAGCACTTCATTGGGAAAGGAGACTTCATTCTATGAACTATTATTTTCTGGAATCTCAATATCCACGTGGAGGATATATTCGTGGAGGAACGACCTTTACTCCCGAATTAGATATGAATTATTCAGCCATAGAGAATCCGCTGCCATAGGGGACGACGGCAGAGGTTTAGTTACTGCTTGAAGAGCGAATTACATAGATATAGTGAAAGCAAACAAAATGATTTGGGAAACGATATTACCCGAATGGAGAGATGAGGAATGGCAGCGTTCCAGCCAATGCTTTTGCGGGTCTCAATTGATTTTACGATCATAGGAATATCGAAAAGAATCTGCTGTTAAAACTTTGTAAATTACATTTCAAAATCATCTCAACACTAAAAAGCCCGCGTAGGATGCGGGCTTTTCTACTTGAAACCATGTTAATCTTCCTCACTAGTCGCAATCGCATTTCCCTCATAGCTGATCCAGTCGCTCCAGCTGCCCGCATACAGCCGCACGTTCTTAAAACCGGCAGCCTGCAGTGCCAGCACATTCGGACAGGCAGATACCCCGGAGCCGCAATACACAATGTATTCCTCATTCGGATCAAGATCTGCATAATGCTGCTGCAGCTCCTCCACACTCTTGAAACTTCCGTCTTCCTTAAGGACATCTTTCCAAAAGAAGTTGATTGCTCCCGGGATATGCCCGGCTTTGGGGTCCATCGTCTCGTTCTGGCCGAGATAGCGGTCATAAGACCGGGAATCGATAAGAGCTGCCGTGCCATTGAATGCTGACGCCCCTGAAGTTCTATGATCAGAGACGGAATTGACCTCCAACATATCAGCCAGCAGCTGCGGTTGAACGTGTGCCGTATACGTGCTTGGTATCCGCACAGGCTGGGCATCCGTCACGGGAAATTTGGCATCTTTCCATGCCGTGAAACCTTGATCCAATACATAGACATGCTCATGTCCCAGCCAGCGAAGCATCCACCACAGCCGGGACGCATACATCCCGTTCTGGTCATCATAAGCGACGATGCGGGAATCATTGCTGATACCAGCCTTTGCGAGGCGTTGGGCGAATTGTTCAGGATCAGGCAGCGGATGACGGCCGCCATGCTCGCTAACCGGAGCGGACAGATCCTCTTCCAGATCGAGATAGACGGCACCGGGAATATGGCTGTCTGCATAAGCTTTTTGTCCTGCAGCAGGGCTGCCTAATTCAAAGCGGCAGTCCACAATGACAAGGTCGGGCTCGTACATGCGTGCGAGCAGCCAGTTTTTCGTTACAATGGGAACCATATGTACACCTCCGCGATGAAATAGGTAAGAAATTTGATTTAAGTAAGTGTGATCAGCAAGGATTGCAGTCAGCACATACAACCATTTTATCAGAAGAAACGCCCTTGGGATAAACGGGATTTAGAACGGACAAGAAAAATGATAAATACGGCTGAATCCAACGTTAAGAAAAGCCTGTATCCCTAAAGGGACACAGGCCTCTTCCATCATTTTTTTAATTCGCAATCTTATCGTTTGGCATCACAGGGACATCCGGAGCTGTACGATCAACCGGAAGCTCCACAACCTTATTGTCTCCGCGTCCGTAACGGATGAAGAGCCACACGCCGGCTAGAATAAAAGCACCTGCACCGAACTGAAGCGGCGTCAGCTTCTCACCCAGCAGCATCCAGGCCAGCAGAGAGGAGAAGACGGGCTCCCCGAGCACGGCCATGGATACAGCGGCCGCGTTGATATACTTGAGCAGCCAGTTGAAGAGGTAGTGCCCGAACAGCGTCGGTACAATCGCCAGCAGCAGGAAGATACCCCACTCGCGGGGAGCATAACCTGTAAAAGGGTATCCCTGCACGATGTTATACAGAGCAAGCGAAGTAGCCGCAATCATGAACACCCAGAAATTATAGACAAAAGCACTTAGCTGCTCGCGCAGATGCTTGCCGATCAGCATGTGAACCGAGACGGCTACGGTCCCCAGAATAGAGAGCACATCGCCGGTGAGAGCCTGGCCGGACAGCTTGAAATCTCCCGAAGCAATCGCCAGCGACCCGAGAATGGCCATCCCCATTCCGATGATCATCATGCGGTTCGTCTTGGTCCGGAAGAAGAAATAAGAGCCGAGCATGACCAGAATAGGCTCCAGGGATAGGAAAACCGTCGAGCTTGCAACGGTCGTCAGGCGAAGTGACGCCATCCAGAGCAGGAAGTGAAGACCCAGCGCGATACCGGACCACGCCAGCATACTCCACTGCCTTGCACTCAGATGAAATAGTTCATTTCGGTATCTCCAGGCGAGCGGCAGCATCAGCAGATTGGTCAGGTACAGCCGGTACATGGCCACCACCGATACTTCCGCCGTCGACCATTTAATAAAAATGGAAGAGAACGAAATGGCGATAATCCCAATAATGTAGAGAAGTTCAAACGTATGGGATGATTTTTGTTTTGCATTCATGACAGCAGCTCCGCATATATATATTTGTGGCAGGTTTCCGTATAAGGATTAAATTTAAGGAAAGGCCAGGCTTTATTATACTAAAGACAACCGGCAAGGGGAATGCAAAAATAGGCAGAAAAGCATTTGCGCGCAAAACGGGTAATAGAAGGTAAGCAAACTTGCAAGGATCAGGCAGTAAACTCATTCTCGGAGGTGGCTTATGATGACGAAACGAACTTATATTACATCTGCTTTGCTGACGGCTGTACTTGCTTTTCCGCTGACAGTGTATGGCCAGAGCTCACCGGCTGCATCCGGCGCAACAGGACACGCTGCCCCAACGGTAACTATGAATGCTCAACATACAGCCACAACGGCTCCGGCTACAGTCAAAACAACGAAGATGCTGATTTCAACCGGTTTTTACAATGGACAGCAGGATCCGCATACGATTGAGATCGAGACCAACGGAGTACCGGATGCTTATCAGATCAGCGATGAGCTTGCCGCAAAGCTGGACCAGCTTCCGGAGGGCGGCGTTATTACATTTGAATATATGGTCAAAACGTTACCGGGAGAACCGGAGCTTCAGCAGCGGATTCTGGTCCGGGCAGCTCCCGGCTACAAAACTTCACTAACTGCGTCTAAGACCATATCCCACTGACACATCCACATCTATAGCTGAGATTTCTGTACCCCTTCATTATAGTGAGGGGGTTTTTGCTTTCTCCTGCACGTATTAAATGAAATATTATCCAGCCGCTGGGCGGATAGGCTGGTCAATCCGGTGCCACAATCCTATAATAGGTATGGCTGTTGTGTTCAAGCAGCTTACAGATTATCCTAGCGGGGGACTTGCTCATGAGAGTAGAAAAAGATTTTCTAGGGACCAAAGAAGTGCCGCTTGATGCGTATTACGGAATTCAGACGATGCGGGCATCCGAGAATTTTCCGATTACCGGGCAGCGGATTCATCCAGAGCTGATCAAGGCCATGGCCATGGTTAAAAAAGCGGCTGCAGCTGCCAACATGGAATTGAAACGCCTGATTCCTGCCAAAGCGGAGCCGATCATCCAGGCTGCTGACGAAGTGATCAGCGGACGCTGGAACGATCAGTTTATTGTGGACCCGATTCAGGGTGGAGCAGGCACCTCGATTAATATGAATACCAATGAAGTCATTGCGAATCGTGCACTTGAAATTGCCGGGCTGCCGAAGGCAAGCTACGCCGATATTAGCCCCAATAACCATGTGAACATGGCGCAGTCAACGAACGATTCTTTTCCGACAGCGGTTCATCTGGCGGTTCTCGCCATGATTGACAAGCTGCTCGTAACGATGAATGAGCTGCAGCAGACATTTGAAGCCAAAGCGGCTGAATTTGATAGTGTCATCAAAATGGGACGCACTCATCTCCAGGATGCTGTGCCTATTCGTCTGGGACAGGAATTTCAGGCTTATTCCCGTGTGCTGAAGCGGGACATCGGGCGTGTGGCCGCTACACGAACCCATCTTCTCAGCATTAACATGGGAGCAACGGCGGTCGGAACCGGACTGAATGCCGATGTACGTTATATCAGCCGGGTAGCCGAGATTTTGGCCGAGATCAGCGGCTTTCCGCTGAAGCCGGATGAGCATCTGGTAGATGCCACCCAGAATACGGATGCATACACCGAAGTATCCGCGGCATTGAAAATCTGCATGATCAATATGTCTAAGGTGGCCAATGATATTCGCCTGATGGCTTCCGGGCCGTATGCGGGTCTCGGCGAGCTGGTGCTGCCTGCAAGACAGCCCGGATCTTCTATCATGCCGGGCAAAGTTAACCCGGTGATGTGTGAAGTGATCAACCAGATCGCCTTCCAGGTCATTGGGAATGACCACACCATTTGTCTGGCTTCTGAAGCCGGCCAGCTGGAACTGAATGTCATGGAACCTGTACTTGTCTATAATCTGCTGCAGTCCCTGGAGATCATGAATAACGGCTTCCGGGTGTTCCGGATTCATTGCGTGGAAGGCATCCAGGCGAATGTGGAGCGCTGTAAAGATTATGTAGAGCGCAGTGTGGGCATGATTACGGCATTGAATCCGCATCTCGGTTATGAAGTGGTATCGCGTATTGCGCGTGAGGCCATTCAAACCGGACGCTCGGTGCGGGAGCTGTGTCTGCTGTATAACGTCTTGACCGAAGAAGAGCTGAATCTGATCCTGGATCCTTATCAAATGACGAAGCCGGGTATCGCCGGAGAAGAGCTTCTTCATCGGGATTAGACGCGATGGAAGGCTAATAGATGGAGGAACCCCGCTGTCTCACAAGGGCGGGGTTCTTTCATTCATTTTTAGAGAAGAAGAGAAGAGGAAGGATGATCAATATGAGCAGAGAGCGTATTGAAGTCAGCATTCATCTGCTGCGGGAATGTCTGGCATTGCGCAGCGGGGAGAGCCTGCTGGTTGTGACGGATGATGACAAGCGGGAGCTCGGCGAGTCCTTATATGAGGCAGGAAAGGAAATGGGCGCAGATGCTTCACTGATGGTGATGCCGGTGCGCTCCAAATCGGGAGAAGAACCACCGAAGATGGTAGCGGAAGCTATGACCCGCGCTAATGTCGTGGTCTGCATCACCCGCTATTCGCTGACTCATACCCAGGCACGCAAACAGGCAGCGGCAGCCGGTGCACGATTGGCGACGATGCCTGGCATGACGGATGACATGTTCCTGAATGGCGCCATCCTGGCCGATTACCAGCAGGTGAAGGCGCTGACCGAACGGGTGACAGACAAGCTTACTGCAGCGACTCGTGTACGGATTGAGAAAGAAGGGTACCATCTGGAATTCTCAACCGCAGGCCGAAACGGGGTGCCAAGCACGGGCATGTACCTGGAGCCAGGACAATCCGGCAACCTGCCTTCCGGCGAAGCTTACATTGCACCTGTGGAAGGCACGGCAGAGGGACAGATTCTCGTAGATGGATCCGTCGCAGGTATCGGCGCACTGAGCGAACCGCTGCTGCTGACCCTCCAGGAAGGCAGGCTTGTGAGTGCCGACGGGGCGGATGGAGCGAGGCTGCTGGACATGCTGGGTGACGGCGATGGGCGGATGCTGGCTGAATTCGGGGTCGGCACCAACGACAAGGCCCGTATTACCGGGGTGGTGCTGGAGGATGAGAAGGTGTACGGGACCATTCATGTTGCCTTCGGCAGCAATAATACGTTTGGCGGGGTCATTACAGCAGGTGTTCACATTGACGGTGTCGTGAAGCAGCCGGATGTTTACTTTGATGAAGTTATCGTCATGAAACAGGGAGATTTGCTTGAATAACAGCTTCGCTATCAGGAAAAGGGGCCCATAGGGCTCCTTAACTATTCCACACACTGATCCATATGAAGTTCCTTCACATCCTGAATGTTAAGAAACACCGGATGGTTCAAATATCTCAGTGAATTGATGGGTCTGCACATCGTATTCGAACAAGCCCTGCCAGCACATTCAGGCAGGCTTTTTTGTGCAGAGGCCAAGCCTGGAATATAATACTTGTGCATCCCTGTTGGCGGCATGTCGAAATTTGCATTACAATAGGATGTCGTCATGGTATGATAGCGTTATCATGAAAATTTGAACAAATTGAATTGTGTCCATAGATTATAATAATGTTAGTTGAACTGAAGTATACAGAACAGACAGCATCAGCCTTTAAAGCAAGGCGGGCGAGTAGGGGGCATAAGGATGGACGGATTGTGCAGGGTTCTGATTGTAGACGATGAAATTCTGGTGCGGCAGGGGATGAAGCACCATCTGAACTGGGAGCAGGAAGGCTTCCGGATCGTGGGTGAAGCCAGCAACGGACAGGAGGCCCTGGAGATGGTGAAGACGCTGCGGCCGCATATTGTGATTACAGATATCGTCATGCCGGTAATGGATGGCGAGGAATTCACCCGTCTGGTCAAACAAGAGTTCTCCGACATCGAAGTTATTGTGCTCAGCAGCTTTGGCGAATTTGATTATGTACGGTCAACGTTCCAGCACGGAGTTGTGGATTATATTTTGAAGCCGAAGCTCGAAGCAGAGCAGCTGCTGGATGTCCTGAAGAAGACAGTCCAGCGAATCCCTTCGCTGGATTATACAGAGTCAGGCGCAGAAGAAACGATCGGTCCCCGACTGGAAGATACACTGGAGAAGCTGATATCCGGGTTTGAGGTAACCCTCAGCCCAGAATGGCTGGCGGAGCATTTTCCGTACAGCGGTTACCTGCTGGCAGCGGTTGACCTAAGGCGATCGGCCGTGAATGAAGAGGAGGCGCTCAGCCTCTTCCATGACCATTGGGAGCTGGAAGGTCTGGATGCGGAATGGAGTGCGGGGCTGCAGCGTCTCCCCGGTCAACCTGGAATGCCAGTTACGTTGATTCATTTCGACCGGCAGCATCTTGCTGCTGCGAAGAACAGGCTGAAGAAAACAGCTGACCGGCTGTCTCAATCTGTAAGCTCCAGCTGTATTCTGGTCAGTCAGGATTTTAAGGCACTGGATCAGCTGGGGCTGATTTACCGGGATCAGCTGGCGAAGCTGGCAGGCCAGCGTTTCTATACACCGGACAGCTCTATGCTGGATGGGGAGTCAACCCCCTTGAATGGAAGTATACGTTTTGATATGAACACCTTTATGGAGGAGATCCGGCGGCGGCATTTTCACAGCGCGTTTCTATCGCTGACAGATAGTGTGAAGCAGATGATCACAGAGGAGCGGCCGGATGTATTTGAGTTCAAGACCTTCCTGAGTAATATCATCTTCAATGTGTCGGTACTTCTCGGCAGCATGAATTATGACACGAAGATGCTGGATGAGAACAAATATAAATATTTCAGGGCCGTGGATGATACACAGGAAGCCGGAGCAGCACTTGCGCTGCTGGAGGATTTCATTGCAGACGTAAATATCGTCACCGGGGGAAGGGAAGGAACGGTGGATCCTGCGCTGACCAAGCTGCTGGATTACATTGAGGAACACTATGCGGATCCGCTGTCGCTGACTGAGGTTGCAAGGCATTTTCACTTTAATCCTTCGTACCTGTCCACCTATTTTGCGGATCGTAACAAGGAAGGCTTCAATGAGTATGTCAACAAGGTCCGCATTGAGAAGGCTGTAGCGCTGCTGCAGTCCGGCAGTATGCCCATTTCGGAGATCAGCGGGAATGTCGGCTATTCGGATCACAGCTATTTTTGTAAAGTGTTCAAAAAATTTAAGGGTCTGTCCCCCAGCCAGTACCGCAAACAGCACTACAGCTGATAGATACCATGGCAGGGCCAGTCCAGGCAGCATGCTGAAGAACCGGGGGATGTGGAGTTCATGCATAAACTGATAGCCAAATTTCGAGATCAGCGTCTTTTTGTCAAAATGTTTATCGTTATGGTGGTTAGCATTATTACTGTGTCGCTCCTGACATCGTGGATTACCGTCCGCATGTCGGAGCGGCTTTTTATGAACACGTTCAGTATTACCAATTCCAAGGTACTCAGCCAAATCAAGGCGAACTTCGATTCATTTAACTACTCGATGATCACGGCGCTGAATAATGCCCAGCAGAGCGGGACCATCAAAAGTTTCCTTACCCAGGGGGACACCGATTCTTTGGGCACCTTCAAAAATTACTACAACATGGAGCAGGCCATGAAGCGAGTGCAGTCCAATGTGGATGCCAACGATCTGAGTGTGACGATGACAGGCATTAACGGACGTGCTTTTTCCGGCGACCGGATCGATTCCTTCATTATTTCGGAGCTGGTCCAGAATGAAGAGATCAAGCGGCGTACGCGGGCGCAGCCGGATCGTCTGCACTATCAATATTACTTGGCCAAGGCCGGACAGAACGGCGGGGGACAGGCTATGGTCATTTCGTCAAAAATTCTTGCGGAGCGTACGACCGGTGAATCCTATGGGATGATCTACTTTACAATTTCGGAGCAGGGCTTCCGCCGGCTCTACGCCAACTTCACCAGTGAAGGCAATGATGTCGCCATCATTGAGAAGACCGGCCGGATCGTATCCAGCAACCGCAGCGAGTGGGTTGGCCAATTCGATCCGGCTCTGCTTCGATATGCCCTGCGCGAGGAAGGCGGCAGCCATACTCTTGTTAATGCAGAGGTCATGGGCCGCAAAAGTCTTGTTCTGGCGGATGATCTGCCTTCGAACGACCTTTATCTGGTCAACATTATTGATAAGGACATGGTCATGGGTCAGGTTATCAACATGAAGACCGTCCTGCTGGTGACCCTGGCCATTGCAGCTGGAGCCTTAATTATCGTATTCCTGATCTCAAGACAGCTGACCAAGTCGCTGACGAAGCTGGTGAAGCAGATGTCAAGCGCGACAAAACATGACCTGGACAATTATATTACCGTGACGGGCAGCTATGAAATTCGGGAACTGGGCAACGCCTACAACGGCATGCTGGACGAGCTGCATGATTATGTGGACCGGCTGGTAGAGACACAGAAAGAACAGCGGAATGCGGAGCTGGCTGCTCTGCAGCGGCAGATTAATCCGCATTTTCTCTATAATACGCTGGCGTCGATCAAATTTCTGGTTCAGCAGGGCGGCAAAGAGAAAGCGGCAGAAATGATCAATGCCCTGATTTCTCTGCTCCAGAATACGATCAGCAATGTCAGCGAGACGATCTCGGTTGCCGATGAAGTCATCAATCTGAAAAATTATGTCTACATCAATCAGATGCGCTATGGAGAGCGGATTCGGGTCAACTATCTGGTGGCGCCGGATTGCATGAATTTCCGGGTGCCCAAGCTGATTATACAGCCGTTTATTGAGAATGCCTTCTTCCATGCTTTTAACAAAAAAACGGAAGGTTTTATCCATGTCTTAATTGCAAGGGAGGGCGGTGATCTGCTCTGTGAGATTGTAGACAATGGGGATGGTATGGATTGCAGCGGCGGGGAGGAAGGACTTCCGAATGCCAAAAGCAAGCGCCAGTTGTTCACCGGAATCGGAGTTCAGAATGTCCATGACCGGATCAAGCTTCTGTATGGGGAGTATTACGGAGTGAATATTACCAGCCAACCTGGCCAAGGGACAAGAGTGACGCTGCGACTGCCGCAAAACGAGGAGGAATAGCACTCTCTATAAAAAGTACAAAAATCTAAAGATATTACAAATTTCCTTTAAGGAAGCGCATACATTTGGCGATAAAAAGACAAATCCAACTAAAAATCCTGCTAACAGCTGATCGCCTGCTGGTGGTAGGATTGTTTTACAGGCAAGGCAAACGCTTTCACAAAGCGCTTACAAAAAAAGAAAATGGGGTTGATACACAATGAAAAAGTTGTTGGCAGTTGTCATGGCAAGCTTCCTGATGCTGACGGCATGTTCTTCAGGCGGGAAGGATGCAGCAAGCTCCGGTGACGCAGGCAGTTCAGGCAGCAGTAAAGAAGTAACAGTATGGGCATGGGATCCTAACTTCAATATCAAGGCACTCAAGATCGCCCAAGAGAAGTACAACAAAACTCACCCTGACGTTAAGATCAAAATTGTTGAATACGCACAAGCAGATATTATCCAAAAGCTGAACACAGGCTTTAACTCCGGTACAACCAAAGGTCTTCCAGACGCGGTGCTGATTGAGGATTACCGTGCACAGGGCTTCATCAAATCCTATCCGGAATCTTTCCACGAGCTGGGAGATAAAGTGAAAGGCTCAGATTTCGCTGATTATAAAGCAGGTCCAACCAGTCTCGATGGCAAACAGTATGGTGTTCCGTTTGACTCCGGTGTAGCCGGTCTCTACATCCGTACGGATTACCTCAAAGAAGCGGGTTATACACTGGATGACCTGAAAGATATCGACTGGATGCAATTTATTGAAATCGGTAAAAAGATCAAAGAAAAAACGGGTAAGAAACTGGTAGCTCTGGATCCGAACGATCTCGGTATCATTCGTATGATGGCTCAATCCGCAGGCTCCTGGTATGTGAAAGATGACGGGGTTACTCCGGATCTGGCTGACAATGCTGCGCTGAAAGAAGCTTTCAAAACTTATAAAGCGTTCATGGATGCCGATGTTGCCAAAATGCAGTCCGACTGGAGCCAGTTCCTGGCCGCATTCAACAGCGGTGATGTAGCTGCGGTTCCTACAGGCAACTGGATTACAGCATCTGTCAAAGCCGAAGCTTCCCAATCCGGAAAATGGGCTGTTGTGCCTCTGCCTAAGCTGGCTAACGTTCCGAATGCAACGCATTACTCCAACCTGGGCGGCAGCTCCTGGTATGTGCTGAACACACCGGCTGCAGATGCAGCTACGGACTTCCTGGCTTCCACTTTTGGTTCCGATGCTGATTTCTATCAGACTCTGAACAAGGAAATCAATGCAATTGGTACATTGAATACAGCAGGCCAAGGTGCTGCATATCAAGAGGCTGATCCGTTCTTCAACAATCAGAAGCTGACATCTGACTTTGCTGAATGGACCAAAGAAATTCCAAAAGTTAACTACGGTGTTAACACATATGCAATTGAAGACATCATGATCGTTGCGATGCAAAATTTCCTTAACGGCGCGGATGTTGATAGTGTCATGAAGGATGCACAAGCACAAGCCGAGACACAAGTAAAATAACGGGCTAACACCCGAACCTGTATCACAATCAGGCGATGACCTCCGATGGCTGGGGTCATCGCCTCTAACAACCTTGGGCACGCGCCTGAGCTCCTCCACCGGACACGGTCTTAGAGGGTAGCCGGTCAGCGGCGTTCAAGGTTGTATTATTTAGGGGAGAAAGGGGACGAAGCGTCATGAAGACGGCAACCAAAGCTGAATTAGCGCTCAATCCAAAAAAAGGCTTAAATATTCGTACCCGCAGCAGTATAACCGGATGGTTGTTCGTGCTGCTTGCAGTAATCATGATTTTTATTTTCTATTTCTATCCGATGATCCAGGCGTTCATCCTGTCCCTGAAGACAGGCACAGGCGTCAACATGGAATACACCGGCTTTAGCAATTACAAACGCCTGCTTTCTGACGTGACCTTCTGGGCAGCGGTTAAAAATACGTTCATTTACCTGATTGTTCAGGTACCGCTTATGATCATTCTGGGTCTGTTCATTTCGGTCCTGCTGAATGACAACAAGCTCAGATTTAAAGGCTTTTTCCGTACAGCGATCTTCCTGCCATGCGTAACCTCGCTGGTAGCTTATGCAGTTGTATTCAAGTACTTGTTTTCTCCAGACGGTCTGGTGAATTCACTTCTGATGAATGTTCACCTGATCAGCAGTCCGATCCAATGGATCACGGATCCGTTCTGGGCCAAGATCACTATCATCATCGCGATCACATGGCGCTGGACCGGATACAACATGATTTTTTATCTGTCTTCCCTGCAAAATATTGACCACTCTGTCTACGAGGCAGCCCGTATTGACGGCGCTTCCGCCTGGACCCAATTTACGAAAATTACGATTCCGCTGCTCAAGCCGATCATTCTGTTCACATCTATTACGTCGACCATCGGTACGCTGCAGCTGTTCGACGAGGTTATGAACATTACGAAGGGCGGACCAGGTAACGCGACATTAACGATTTCCCAGTACATCTACAACCTGTCCTTCAAGTACTCGGCAGACTTTGGTTATGCGGCAACCGTTTCATATTCGATTGTAATCATGATTATTATTTTGTCCTTCATTCAGTTCAAAGCGGCAGGTGAGCGTAATGGCTAATAACGGTAAACGTATTTTCACATATGTCTTTCTGATTCTGGCGGCCGTGATCTCGATTTTCCCGTTCTTGTGGATGATTGTCAGTTCCACCAACGCATCGGTTGATGTAACGCGCGGCCGTTTGCTTCCCGGCTCACACTTGGTAGAGAACTTCAACAACTTGCTGGCGAGCGCGGATATCATGCAGGCGCTCTTGAACTCAGCCAGAATTACGGTAATTACGACGTTACTGTCTCTGCTGATTGCATCGCTGGCCGGATACGGTTTCGAAATTTACCGCAGCCGTGCCAAGGATATCGTCTTCAACATTCTGCTTCTCTCGATGATGATTCCGTTTGCGGCCTTGATGGTTCCGCTGTATCGCATGTTCGCAAGTATTTCGAATACGGTTCCGGTCATCGGTATTGATACGGTAACTTCGGTGATCCTGCCGACCGTGACCACGGCGTTCCTGATCTTCTTCTTCCGCCAGAGCACCAAAATGTTCCCGAAAGATATGCTGGAAGCAGGAAGAATTGACGGACTCAGCGAATTGGGTATTTTCTTCAAAATTTACCTGCCTACAATGAAAACTACCTATGCTGCAGCCGCCATTATTACCTTCATGTCCAGTTGGAACAGCTACATGTGGCCGCTGATTGTCCTGCAGTCTCCGGAGAAAATGACGGTGCCGCTGCTGATCTCCAATCTCGGCTCCAGTTACTCGCCAGACTTCGGAATGATCTTTACGGCGATCGTGATGGCTACCCTGCCTACAGCATTGGTGTTCTTTGCGATGCAGAAGCAGTTCGTTCAAGGTATGGTTGGATCGGTGAAATAATGAAGCTTCACAGATGGAAGGAGATTTAAGCAATGAGCAAGCACACAGCACCAACTTTAGACTGGCTGAGCGATGTGGGCACTTTCGCCGTGAACCGGCTGCCCGCTCACTCGGACCACCGCTACTATGAGACGCTGCAAGAAGCTGAACAGGATCAAGGGGTGAGGCTTCGCCACAGTCTGAACGGAACGTGGAAGTTCAGCTATGCGGAGAATCCCTACGGACGCCAAGAGAACTTTTATAAGCCGGATTATTCCTGCCGCGGGTGGGATGACATCCAGGTGCCCGGGCATATTCAGCTGCAGGGCTACGGACGTCCGCAATATGTCAATACCATGTACCCATGGGATGGATACGATCATTTGCGGCCGCCGCAGATTCCCGCTGATCATAATCCGGTCGGCAGCTATGTGAGATATTTTGAGCTTCCGTCCTTTATGGAGAATGTGCCGGTTCGTATTTCCTTCCAGGGAGCAGAGTCCGCGATCTACGTTTGGTTGAACGGGGAGTTCGTTGGTTACAGCGAAGACAGCTTCACGCCGTCCGAATTTGATCTGACGCCATATATCCAGACGGGTGAGAACAAGCTCGCAGTGGAAGTGTATCAGCGCAGCACCGGAGGCTGGCTGGAAGACCAGGATTTTTGGCGCTTCTCCGGCATTTTCCGTGATGTATATCTGTACACTGTGCCGGAGGTTCATGTGCGTGATCTGCATGTGAAGACAGAGCTGGACAGCAGCTTCAAACAGGCGTCACTCTCCGTCAAGACAGAGCTTGAACAGCTGGGACATGTAGGTTCAGGCCGGATAGAACTGGAGCTGCGTGCTGCGGACGGTCAACGTGTCGCGGCAGGAACTGCTGAATTTTCCGATGCGCAGCTGAGCGTAACCGCCCAGCTGACAGTAGAAAATCCTTCGCTGTGGAGCGCAGAAATTCCTTACCTGTACCGGTTGTATGTATCGGTCTACGCTGCAAATGGTACGCTGCTGGAAGTGGTGCCGCAGAAGGTGGGCTTCCGTCACTTCGAGATGAAGGATAAGATCATGCATTTGAACGGCAAGCGTATTGTGTTCAAAGGGGTTAACCGTCATGAATTCAATGCCCGCCGCGGCCGTGCAATCACCAAGGAAGATATGCTGTGGGATATTCGTACCCTGAAGCAGAACAATATGAACGCCGTGCGTACTTCGCACTATCCGAACCAAAGTTTGTGGTATGAGCTGTGCGACGAGTATGGAGTCTATGTCATTGACGAAATGAACCTGGAAACCCACGGTTCATGGCAGAAGATGGGCGCGGTTGAGCCTTCCTGGGCGATCCCTGGCAGCCAGCCGGAGTGGGAGCCGATCGTTATGGACCGTGCCATCTCCATGGTGGAGCGGGACAAAAACCATCCGTCCATTCTGATCTGGTCCTGCGGAAATGAATCTTATGCAGGTGAGGTGCTTCTGCATGTCTCCGATTATTTCCGCTCGGTGGATCCGAGCCGCCTCGTGCATTATGAAGGTGTGTTCCATGATCGTGACTTTGATGATACCAGCGATATGGAGAGCCGGATGTACGCAAAGGTAGCGGACATTGAAGCTTACTTGAATGACAACCCGGCGAAGCCGTTCATCAGCTGCGAATACATGCATGCGATGGGTAATTCACTGGGCGGCATGCATAAGTATACGGAACTGGAAGACCGCTATCCGATGTACCAGGGTGGATTTATCTGGGATTACATCGATCAGTCCCTGATGCTGCGCAATCGCCAGGATGGTCAGGAGTATCTGGCCTTTGGCGGTGATTTCGATGACCGCTCGACAGACTACAACTTCTGCACGAATGGTATTGTGTATGCAGATCGCAGATTGTCACCGAAAATGCAGGAAGTCAAATTCCTCTACCAGAACATTAAGCTGCTGCCGGACCGTAATGGTGTCACTGTGAAGAATGGCAATCTGTTTGCAGGCACGGATGAGCTGGAGCTCGTATACAGTCTGCTGCGTAACGGCAAAGAGGTAGCAGGAGGCATGCTGGACGTCCATGTGGCAGCTGAGAGCGAAGCTTTTATAGAGCTTCCGCTTACAGGTGAAGATGTACAGCCGGGTGAATATGCAATTAACGTATCCCTTCGTCTTAAGCAGTCTGTACTTTGGGCCGAAGCAGGTCATGAGGTCTCCTTCGGACAATATGTGTATCAGGTGGAGCCAGAGAAGGGAACAGCTTCTTCGCCTGCTCGCGCTGGAGCACCTGTGATGAATTATTCATCCACGGGAACAGCCGAGCTGGACAGTGTCTACACGCTGAGAGTGGTTGAAGGAGATGTTAACATTGGCGTGCAGGGTCATGATTTCAGCGTTCTCTTCTCCAAATCAGTAGGCAGCCTGGTCTCCTTAAATTATGGTGGACGCGAGCTGATCGCTTCACCGCCGGTGCCGCAGTTCTGGCGTGCGACGACGGATAACGATAAAGGAACCGCCATGGCATTTACGTCAGGGGTATGGGCAGCAGCAAGTATGGCCCGCCGCTGTACAGGTGTCGAAATAACACCATCCGGTTCGGATGTGACGGTATCCTTCACGTATCAGCTGAGCATCAGCCAGGAGCTGGAAGTCACGGCAGCCTATACGGTTCAGCCGGACGGACAGGTACAGGTGCGCTATCGCTATAAGGGTGCAGCCGGTCTGCCGGATGTGCCAGTACAGGCGCTGTCCTTCAAGATTCCGGCCGATTACAGCCAGCTCGACTGGTATGCGATGGGACCGGAAGAGAATTATGCGGACAGGAAGCATGGTGCACGGCTGGGCCGCTTCTCTACGAAGACGGCCGATGCTCTGGCCGGTTATGTGGTGCCGCAGGAGTCGGGGAACCGTACGGGCGTCCGTCAGGTTGCAATTACGGATGCTGCCGGCCATGGCCTGCGCATTGTGTCCCCTGCCGTCCAGCCGGTCGAGTGCAACATCTCGCCGTATACGGCCTTCGAGCTGGAGAATGCCTATCATGTCTATGAGCTGCCTCCGGTTCATTATACGGTTGTCACCGTAGCCGGACGCCAGATGGGTGTGGGCGGCGATGACAGCTGGGGTGCGCCAGTTCTGCCGGAGTACCGGATTTCGGCTGACGAGGATTACGAGTTTACGTTTACGCTTCAACCTATTCAGCCAACTGTATAACCTTGAATAAGCAAGCCCCGGACCGGCACAAGCCGCTGTCCGGGGCTTTTGTATGGGCTCTGGAAGGGGTTGGGTATTGGGCGGGACTGCTATACAATAGAGAATATAAGCAAATAAGGGAGGGTGGGATCCAGGATGATTCGATATCTGGTGCTGCTGCGAGGTATTAATGTAGGCGGCAGACATGTCGTCAAAATGGCTGAATTGAAGAGTCTGCTCGCTGATCTCGGAATGAGCCATGTCCAGACCTACATCCAGAGCGGGAATGTCATCCTCGACTCGGAGCTTGCGGAAGAGGAGCTGGGTTCCCTGCTGGAGCAGCAGCTGCAGCTGCGCTTTGGCTTCGAGATACCGGTCATTCTCCGGACTGTAGGAGAGTGGCACGGGATCATAGAGCGCTGCCCGTTCTCGCTGGAGGAAGCGGAAGACATTCGTGCGGCGTCTGGCAAGGAGAGCTTGTACATCTCTTTTCTGGAAAAATTTCCTGCCGAAGAGGCGCTTCAGGTTCTCTTGTCGTACAAGACGGACGAGGAAGAAGTTCAGCTGATCGGCCGCGAGCTCTATCTGCTGGTCCGCAAGGGCATCAGCGATTCCAAGCTGGCGAACCAGCTTCAGGTGCTGCAGGTAACCGCAACGACCCGAAACTGGAAGACGGTGGAGAAGCTGCGTGAGCTGGCCGGGCCTGCTCATGAGGCCCCGGGGAAGGAGGACATCCTGCGATGAATCCAATGGAAAGGAACCTGGACCTGGATCCGGACCGGTTCCATGGCTGCCTCGCCGGGCTGGCCACCGGCGATGCACTGGGTACGACGGTGGAGTTCTCGGCACCGGGCACATTCCAGCCGGTCACGGACCTTGTGGGCGGCGGTGTCTTCGGGCTCGAAGCCGGGCAGTGGACGGATGATACGTCCATGGCCCTGTGTCTCGCCGAGAGCCTGGTGGAACGGCAGGTCTTTGACCCTGCCGACCAGATGCAGCGGTACGTGAACTGGTACCGCCGCGGGTATCTCAGCAGCACGGGGAGCTGCTTCGACATTGGTAATGCCACCCGCGAAGCGCTGGTGCATTACGAACGAACCGGCCAGGCATATGCCGGTTCCACCGATCCCCGCAGCGCCGGGAACGGCTCGATCATGCGACTGGCCCCCGTCGCCATGTTCTACGCCCGCCAGCCGCTGCAGGCGCTGCACTTCGCGGAGCTCAGCTCGCGAACGACCCATGGCGCCGCCGAAGCGGTCGGCGGCTGCCGGCTGCTCGCCGCCATCCTGCTGGCGGCGCTGCACGGCCGGAGCAAGGCGGAGATGCTGTCTCCGGCCGTGCTGGACAGCTGGCTGCCGCCGGGTGCGGGGCAGCCGAAACAGCCGCTGCCGGGGCGGCTGCAGGAGGTGCTGAATGGCTCCTACCAGGAGCTGGAGCCGCCGGATATCCAGGGCAGCGGGTATGTTGTCCGCTCCCTGGAAGCGGCGTTGTGGGCATTCAGCCGGACGGAAGATTTTCGCAGCGGAGCGCTGCTGGCTGTGAATCTGGGCGACGATGCGGATACGACCGGGGCGGTGTACGGGCAGATTGCCGGAGCTTATTACGGATACACGGGCATTCCGGCTGCCTGGAGGGACAGATTGGTAATGTCCGGTCTGATCCAAAAGCTGTCACTCAGCCTCTACACGAATGGTGCAAGCGATTCACTGTAAAGTTTGTTCACAGCAAAATAGCAATTTGTTCGGGTGTACTTGTCCTATCACATTCTCCTTCTGCATATCTATCAGTAAGGAGCGTGATAGAGATGAATGAAGCAGTGCAGCGGTATTACGAGCTTAAACAGCAGCAAAAGGAATTGGAGCAGGAGCTGAACGGACTGCGGAGCAAAATTATAGCTCATTTGTCTGAACAGCAGGCCGGAGAGATTGAAATCGATGGCTACCGGGTGAAGGTCGTCAGCCAGCTTCGCAAGGAATACGATGATCAGAAGCTGTATCATGCCCTGCCTGATCCGGAAATGTGGCGGCTGATCTCGAAGGCAGATGTCAACAAGATCGCGGGTCTGATCCGGCTGAATATTCTGGCAGAGGATCGTCTGGCCGATACCTATGCAGTCAAGACCGTTTCGCTGTTGTACGTGGACAAGCAATAGAATAGGTGATGAAAAAATAACCTGCAGAAGGCCGTGAATGAGACCAGGGCTGCTGCAGGTTATTTTTAGTGGAGGCGGGCGGCCAGAATACCGAGATACTCCTTCAGGGCAAGTCCGGTGAGGGACATGGCCGCAGAAGAAGGTGCAATTTTCCCCCAGTAGAATTGGACCGAGGAGCTTGCCATATAGTCTGTAGGGATAGGCTGGACGTGAATACCTGCCTTTTCGAATTGAAGAACAGCCCGCGGCAGATGGAAGCCGGATGTAATAAGCACAGGCTGCTGCAAATGGTTCTGCTGCAGGATAACCGCCGTATTCTCTGCGTTCTGCTCCGTATTCAGTGACGTGTTCTCAATCAGGATGTCCTGCTCCGGCACACCAAGTGCCAGCAGCTGCCTGTGGGCGATATCCGCTTCATTACCGCTGTCCGGGAATACCTGGCCACCCGAGAACAGAATCGGTAATCCCGTGGCCCGGTGCAGCCGTACTGCTGTCAGCAGCCGGTTGGCGGCAGAGCCGAGCAGATTTCCTTTTCCATCGATGTCTGGCGTTCCCTGCGTCGCGCCCGCGCCAAGAACGACCAGAACATCGCCATGCACAGCAGCGGGCTGCTCGTATTGACGCTCCAGTCCACGCACCAGAGCTTCACTGAACAAACCTGTAGAGGTCAGATAGAGGAGGGTTGTCAATGCAAGCAGTACCGTTGCTATTCTCCGCTGTCTGCGCCACAGCCAGATGACAGCCGGCAAGAAGAGCAGAATGAACAGCCCCGGGGGCAGCAGCCAGCTGTAAAGAAATTTAATGATATAAATCAACGAAAAAACACCGCCTTGTGATTTCTTTTCATTCCCTCTCGATTCCCCCGCTATTGTAGCATGAAGCACAACAGAAATTAATGAAGCTTTGGTGCATGTTAAGTATTGGGTACCGATGAGCACTTGTAGATTTATGACGTCAAGAAGCATCGGAGGGTGGATTAGTATGAGCACTAAAGAACGTATTATCTGCTTTATCAGCAATCCTGATAGATGCTATAAGATCATTCTGGTTGACCCGTTTGTCGACCTGTGATAGTTTCAAGTAATAGTAACCTGACCATTTTACAAGGATTTAAAATAAACTAACGGCAAGCCGCGCGAGGTGGATACGAATTGGTATTACATGTGACAAACAGTCCTTTTAATGAAGAACAAGTCGAACTGTTGAATCGTCTTATGCCGACGCTGAACGATATACAGCGTATCTGGCTGACCGGATATCTGAGTGCAAGTGCAGCCGGTGTCACGCTGACTAACGCGTCTGCAGCAGAGAGTGTACTGCCGGTATCAGCGCCAGCTGTACCCGCTCCGGTATTATCGAAGGAAGTAACTGTGCTGTACGGCTCCCAGACCGGGAACAGCAGCAATCTGGCGAAGAAGCTGACCGCCCAGCTGCAGAATGAAGGATTTGAAGTAACGCTGACTTCCATGGGGGATTTCAAATCCAACGCGCTCAAGAAAGTGCAAAATTTGCTGATTCTTGTCAGCACGCATGGTGAGGGGGAGCCGCCGGATCATGCGATTGCTTTCTACGAGTTCCTGCACAGCAAGAGAGCTCCAAAGCTTGAAGAGCTGCGGTATTCTGTGCTGGCACTTGGAGATACCTCTTATGAATTTTTCTGTCAGACAGGCAAGGATTTTGACAAGCGCCTGGAAGAGCTCGGTGCTAAGCGCCTGGCAGACCGCGCAGACTGCGATGTTGATTTTGATGAGCCGGCAGCGGAGTGGATGAAGCAAGTGCTGACTGCACTTGGTGAGAATCCGGCAGCAGCTGCGAACGCTGCGGCTGAGGCTGTATCATCCAGTGACACTGCGGTATCCGAATACTCCAGAAGCAATCCCTTCCATGCTGAGGTTCTGGAGAATCTGAATCTCAATGGCCGCGGCTCTGACCGGGAGACACGTCATGTGGAATTATCTCTGGAAGGGTCCAACCTGACCTATGAACCTGGAGACAGCCTAGGCATCTACCCTGAGAACCATCCCCGTCTGGTTGAAGAGCTGATCGAAGCCTTTGGCTGGAACGGTGAGGAACTGGTTACGGTGAATAAAGACGGCCAGAAGCAGACCATCCGGGAAGCGCTGACCCGTCAATATGAAATTACGATTCTGACAAAACCGCTTGTGGAGCAGCTTGCACAGCTTACCGGCAATGCGGGTCTGCAGGAGCTGGTCGGGGCAGGGCATGACCAACTGCGGGCTTATCTGCAGGGACATGATCTGCTGGATCTGGTTCAGGATTATTCTCTGATCGGTATTCCGGCACAGGAGTTCATCTCGAAGCTGCGTAAAATTCCGGCCCGCCTGTACTCCATTGCCTCAAGTCCCCTGGCTTTTCCGGAAGAGGTACATTTAACCGTACGTGCTGTACGTTATGATCATAAGCAGCGGGAACGTTATGGCGTATGCTCCGTGCAGCTGGCTGAACGTGTGTCTGCCGGCGATAAGCTGCCAGTCTTCATTCAGAATAATCCGAGCTTCAAGCTTCCAGCCGATTCGTCTGCGAAAATCATCATGATTGGACCAGGCACAGGGGTTGCTCCGTTCCGCGCCTTCATCGGTGAACGTGAAGAGCAGGGAGCATCCGGGGAATCCTGGCTGTTCTACGGAGACCAGCATTTCTCTACAGATTTCCTGTACCAGACAGAATGGCAGCGCTGGCTCAAGGACGGTGTCCTGACACGCATGGATGTTGCTTTCTCCCGTGACACGGAAGAGAAGATCTACGTCCAGCACCGGATGCTGGAGAACAGCAAAGATTTGTATCAGTGGATTCAGGATGGTGCTTATATTTATGTCTGCGGAGATGAGAGCAAGATGGCGCATGACGTGCATGCGGCACTGGGTACGATCCTGGAGCAGGAAGGCGGCATGAGTCCCGAGCAGGCTTCGGAGTATCTGACAGAACTGATGCAGAATAAACGTTATCAGCGGGATGTGTATTAATCGGAAGGCATGAACCAGCCGGAAGATGTTGAGAGGAGACAGGAACATGACAGATCGATCGTTGCTTCCGCCGAAGGATGCACCTATAAGTGATGTTGAACATATCAAGCTGCGCAGCAACTATCTGCGCGGCAGTCTGGAAGAGACGCTGCAGGACAGAATTACGGGATCGATCCCCGAGGACGACAATCGCCTGATGAAACACCATGGCAGCTACATGCAGGACGACCGGGATCTGCGCAATGAACGGGCCAAGCAGAAGCTGGAGCCTGCGTATCAATTCATGCTGCGCGTTCGTGCCGCCGGCGGTATCGTAACACCGGAGCAGTGGCTGATGATGGATTCGGTCTCGCAAAAATATGCCAACGGCACGATTCGGCTGACGACCCGTCAGTCGTTTCAGCTGCATGGTGTCATTAAGTGGAACATGAAGAAGACGATTCAGGAGGTCAATGCCTCCATGCTGAGCACTTTAGCCGCTTGCGGTGACGTTAACCGTAATGTCATGTGCAACCCCAATCCGTATGAGTCCGATGTTCATGGTGATGTGTACGAATGGGCCAGCCGTGTCAGTGATCATCTGGATCCGCAGACACGAGCCTATCATGAGATCTGGCTGGATGAGGAGAAAGTGTTCGACAGCCGGGACCTTACCGAGGAAGAGATTGAGCCGATCTACGGTAAAGCTTATCTCCCCCGCAAATTCAAGATCGGCATTGCAGTACCGCCGAATAATGATGTTGACGTTTTCTCCCAGGATCTCGGCTTTATCGCCATCGTGGAGGAAGGCAAACTGAAAGGTTTTAATGTAGCAGTTGGCGGCGGTATGGGCATGACGCATGGCGATACCAAAACATATCCGCAGCTCGGCCGGGTCATCGGCTTCTGCACACCGGAGCAGATGATTGATGTAGCTGAGAAAACGGTTATGATCCAGCGCGACTACGGTGACCGTGCGGTCCGCAAGCATGCCCGCTTCAAATACACCATCGATGACCGGGGCCTTGAATGGTTCGTGAACGAGCTGACTGAACGTCTCGGATGGCAGCTGCAGGCCGCTCGTCCATATGAATTTACGAGCCGTGGCGACCGCTATGGCTGGGTAAAGGGCAGCAATGGCAAATGGCATTATACACTCTTCATTTCGAACGGGCGTGTGAAAGATGAGGATGGCTATCTGCTGATGACCGGACTGCGTGAAATTGCAAAAGTGCATACCGGGGATTTCCGTCTGACGGCGAACCAGAACCTCATCATCGGCAATGTCAGCACGCAGAAGAAGAACATTGACGCGCTGATCAAGCAGTACAGCCTGACGGACGGCAAGCATTATTCCGCACTCCGCCGCAACTCCATGGCCTGTGTGGCTCTGCCGACATGCGGTCTGGCGATGGCTGAATCGGAGCGCTATCTTCCTGATCTGCTGGACCAAATTGATCCGATTCTGGCACAGGCAGGGCTCAGCGAAGAAGACATCGTGATCCGTATGACAGGCTGTCCTAACGGCTGTGCACGTCCGGCTCTCGCGGAATTGTCGTTCATCGGCAAAGCGCCGGGTAAATACAACATGTATCTGGGCGGCGGCTTTGACGGCAGCCGGCTGAACAAGCTGTACAAAGAGAATATCGGCGAAGCTGAAATTCTTGAAGACCTGAGCGTTATCCTTAACCGCTATGCCGCAGAGCGGCAGCCGGGCGAACATTTTGGTGATTTCACCATCCGTGCCGGTTACGTGCAGGCTGTCCATGACGGACAGGAATTTCATGCTTGATATCGTATAAGTAATAATCATGGCTTCGGTCCCTTTAGGGGGCCGGAGCCATTTTTTGATGAAGACAGGAACGTTCTGATTACATTGGGTCCGGTAAAAGTATAGTAGGAGGATGAAGACAGCTTATGACGAGCAGAATGTCTTTTCGGGACTTATTCTACACGTACAGGCACAGTTGGGCATCTGCCCACATACAAATAAATAGACCGTCGAATGTTGCAGCAGACAGGGCCGGTTTTGAATTGTAAAACTGCAGGAGGTGTCATCTGTGCCTGGATTTTTTACCGCTATAGCGTTATTCATCAAGGAATTGACCCTGCTCGTCTCGTATGTGAAGAATAATGCTTTTCCCCAGCCGTTGACTGAAAGCGAAGAAGCCAAGCATCTGAAACTGATGGCCGAAGGCAACGAGCATTCCCGTAACCTGCTGATTGAGCATAACCTGCGTCTCGTAGCACATATTGTCAAAAAATTCGATAACACAGGCGAGGATCTGGAGGATTTGATCTCCATTGGAACCATCGGCTTGATCAAAGCGATTGAGAGCTTTCAGGTCGGGAAAGGGACTAAACTGGCTACGTTTGCAGCACGCTGTATCGAGAACGAAATTCTCATGCATCTCCGTTCCCTGAAGAAAACTCGTAAGGATGTCTCTCTCCATGATCCGATTGGTACGGATAAAGAAGGAAACGAGATTACCCTAATTGATATTCTCGGCTCCGAAGCCGACGATGTGGCGGAAGCGGTACAGCTCAAAATTGAGAAGAGCAAAATCTACCGGAACCTTGATATATTGGATGAGCGGGAGAAGGAAGTCGTGATCGGCCGTTTTGGCCTAGAGGCCGGCGGGGATGAACGAACCCAGCGTGAGATTGCGAAAGAACTTGGTATCAGCCGCAGTTATGTGTCACGGATTGAGAAGCGTGCTTTGATGAAGCTGTATCATGAGTTTTATAAGGCGAAAAATTAGAGTGATCTATCTATAATGATAGCTGCAGCTGAAATTTTAACTAGAGTACAACAACAAGCTCTGTGAATAAATGTCGAGGGGGGTTGACCTCGGATACCATTTCTTACAGTATAGAGCGTAATCGATACATGAGCAGACGGCATGAATGCGGTAAAGGAAAAGAGGAGCGCAATTAGCGGTCCTCTTTTTTATGTTGAAAAAAGCCTATATTATTTCGACTTTATTCGACTTTGATATTCATAATTCGACATATTTTGACGATATCAATTTCTGTTATCTGATTCTGTTTTTTTCTAAATTCAGGGTTGGTATACAAACAATTAGAGGGGATGAATGAACGGAATGTTTATAAGGCTCAAAAAGAAACTCGGCGCTTTACTTGCAGCTGCACTGATGATCACTTCACCGTCTGTAGTTAGCGCGAATCAAGATCCAATGCCAGGTGATAACAACGACGCATCACTTTTCAGTACAGTTGTTAGTATTGATAGTGCCCGGAACCCGGCATTAGAGGGGGAGCCCGTAACATTCGTTGCCAGAGCCTATTCGGATCAATCTTACGAAGAACTTGCAGGTACGGTGACTTTTAAAGAGGGCGATACCTTATTGGGTACAGCGCCAGTGGGTGAAGATCCGACGAAACCGGGAATGGCTCTTCTTGCGGTGAAAAACCTTAGTGCCGGAGAGCATCTGATCACAGCAGAGTATAGCGGGGACAGCAAATTTAGCGGCAGCACTTCTGCTCCATTGACACAAATGGTATCCGATGAAGCAGTTCCGCCTACAGCTAATCCGACTGTAACAGAGGTTACCAGCTATCTGAATCCATCCCATGTTGGAAACTCCGTGACTTTTTATATAAAGGCAAAAACGGATCCGCAAAGATACAAAAATATGGCTGGAACCGTGATCCTCATGGATGGAGAAAAGAAATTGGCTACGCTTCCCATGAGACCGAACGGTGAAGCCAATGGGGTGGCAGCAGCTTCTTTCACAACAAGCGATCTAAGTGCCGGAGATCATCCGAATACAGCCAAATATTTCGGAGATACCCGATTTGATATAGCGGACAGCATTTCTCAACCTATGACTCAGGTTGTATTGGGAGGCAGCACGGGTTCCATACCTTCTAAACCATTAGATCCTCCAGTGCAAAGTCCAGGCAATTCTTCCGTGTTTATACCTGTGTCCTAAAAACCAGCGGAACCGTCTGATTCAGTAGCAGAAACTCCATCAAAGGAGCAGTCAAACCATCAATCTGAATCTGAGGATTATCAAAATCCTGATGATATTTTCAGAAGCCGGGTTGTGAATACAGACAGTAACGTAATTGCTGGTGTGCAGGCGAGAACGACAGAGATCCTCAGCAAAGGGGATACATTCGTTACATTAAATTATAGCGATATTGCACAACACTGGGCGATGGATTCTATTAAAAAATTGACCAAGCTGCGTGTGATCAACGGATATCCGAATGGCGGATTTAAGCCGGATGAACAAATCACTCGTGCGGAATTTGCAGCGATGATTGACCGTGCTTTTGTAGATATGGCTTCACGGAAAGTATCCATGAAGGATGATGATTTTACAGCATTCAGGGATATCAATGGTCGTTGGTCAACAGATAGCCTTAAGAAGCTTGTAAAGGTTGGAGTTTTGAACGGGTATGAGGATGGCACTATTCGTCCAGAAAAAACCATCTCCCGTCAAGAAATGGCTCTTATTATTACTCGCGTATTAAATGCAAACATTCTAAAAGTTGACACGTCCAAAGTACAATTTACGGACCTGGGCGGAGCATATGGCGCAGATGCAATTAAAAGGACATCTGTTTTGGGGATTTTTAATGGTAAGGCAGAGCATACCTTTGATCCGAACAGCGGAGCTACACGCGCTGAAGCTATCGAAACCATCATTAATACTTATAGTTTGAGCCCAACCGTCAAGCAGGCATTGATGAATCTATAATATTCCAGTATTCATAAGAATCCACTCCCTTCCCGGGGTGGTTTCTTTTTTTATATGACTCTACTAAGTGGCATCGCTGTTTTGATTCCCTTGGGAAAGTATAAGGATGCTGCCAGTGGACAACCCTTAAAGTTAGATACGATCTTACGCGGGAGGGTATAACGCCATGAAATATGAACTTGGACGCTGCTTGTTGAATGAACGATTGATAGAATCCGGAAAGTCACCGGAATGGCTTGCAAAAAAATTACTTTTTAAACCTGAACGAGTTTATGACTTTATTGAAAGTAAAAGAGTAATGCCGCTCAAAATTGCTATATCGATTGCCGATTCCATCGGTTGTGATGTTCATGATTTGTACGAATTAATTCCATACGAACAAGAAAGAATAAGGGGACTAAAGGAGTAATTGGCTGGTAGCGTGGACTATACCTTGGATGAATGGCCCGAATGGTCACAGATACTTGTGCTTCGGCTGCTCTTTAACTCCTTTATGATAGCTCATTTTTTAATACTTTCCATAGTGTATAATAGCGGGGCAACGAACTTCACTTCCGGAAAGCGGCTATCCGGTCCTTTCATTAGACTTCCGCCTTGATTTTTCAGATACTTATCGAAAAAATCTAACATATAGGCGTTAAGCATGGTGTTTGCTCTTGAGGGCGAAATTTCCCCTGTAATGCCCAGCATTTTAAAGATTGGAGATATGAACTGTACGTCGGTAAAATTAAGATGCTCCATATTATCGATATAGAGGAATTGTCCCCCTATGTCGACCGATTCACGTATTCGTTTGAGCTCCAGCTTTTTGTCTTCCGTCACCTGATCCATCCACTCTCTTGTTGAACCCATATGCTTAAGCTCTTCATCCGTATAGATCCGGTTATCCATTACCGTTTTTAATCTTGCAAATTCACTTTCTGAGTTGATGAACAAAAAGGGCTTTCGCATTCCTTCTCTATCACGCAATCGATAAAGACCTCCATCAAAGTCTATTCCAGCCGCGATTCGTGGATCGTAAGCAGCGTCATAGGCCGTTGCTCCGCCGATGGAATGACCGAACACCCCGACACGGCGTAGATCGATACTTCCTCTTATATGGCTTGGAACTTGCCCCGATTGGATGAGCTCAAATTGGTCCAGCACAAACGCCACATCGTCGGTTAGCACTGTTCCTAACTTGTCGCGATTTCCGCTTTCCGTTCGGTAATCATGGTCGGGCGAGAACAGGTCGTTGGTTGTGCTCGTCGTTATTCGACCGTCCGGAAACTCAGTTGCAAATGTATTATAAGTGTGGTCGATCACTGCCACGATATATCCGTGACTCGCGAGATTTTCGGCTTGCGTTGTGTGGAGAAACCTGGAGGAACCAAAGCCGGGATTCGCGAGGATCAGCGGGTATGAAGCCTGTGCCGAAGAGACTTTGGCCCTCAAGTAAGCATGACTGGATACGTACTTCAGATGTTGAAAAGTAAATCTCGGAAGGCCATAGTTTGCGGCCATATAACGTAAAATCCGGGTATCGGGAATAAAGGGAGCATACTTGCCGGTGTCAGCTTGAGCCGGATACCATACCTGAACCATCAATTCTCTCTTACCATCCTTGGCTTCGTCGTAAATCTCTTCCCTATGTGTATCCACGAAATGAAAAGTTTGAGTTCCTACCTTAAATTCGCCTGTCGGTTCAGGTAGTTTAAATACAGGGAAAGCATACATGAGGCCCGCTGATACAACCAGCATGAGCGCTATAGCGGTATAAGCGGAGCCCAACAAGAATCGTGGAACTCTTTTCGGGCTGCTTTTCTTAAAATAGCTATAACTTGAAGTCGCTAAGAAGATGATTGTTATGCAGTATAGGAAAAATAGCTGAGCCCTGTATCCTTCCACCGTCCAATGAATGACCAGTAAAAGTGAGGCAGATCCGCTCAACATATAAACCGGAATTCTACGCCAAGCTTTTTTGAATAGGACGGTTAATACAAATAAGCCGATGTTTGACAGGAAAAGCAACAGTTCCAACAGCCTCATCTCGATTCTCCTTTTGAAAAATCTATCTTAGCTTGTTTCAATCTTATCCTGCCAGGCTGGCTGCAGCTATCGATTTGCCTTACATCTACCTTACAATTTTGTCATTCGAGCTTACGATTACGGTATTGGATTAGGTTTATGAGCTTCTTCAGAACTAAACGGGTTGGACCGTTTCAAGGGGGGGGAATGTACATACTAACGATACTTATGGATGTTAGCTTCTTTTTTGCGTTTCATGACTTGACCTTAGGTCAGACCCAGGGTTTATGCTTGATTGGTATTCGAAGAGACGGCAGGAGGAAGACGAATTGAAAAAGGAAATTTCGATTAGCGAGTTAGCGAAGTTGATGCGCGTGTCCGTTCATCAAATTCGTTACTTCGAGGAGAAAGGTGTATTGTTTCCGGCCTACATAGATGAAAATCAATACCGTATGTATGGTATCGACGAGATTTACCGGCTGTCACATATTTTGCTTCTGCGAAAGGCAGGGTTGTCCGTACAGGCCATCCGTCATTGGTATGACGAAGGGACGCCGGATGATATGCAGCAGCTGCTTCTGGAGTCTGTATACCAGATAGAGGCTGAATTGGACAGACTGCGAGATTTAAGCGGTTTAATTCACAAAGTGTTGAACGATTATGAGCGCTTTGGTGATAGGGCTCCTTCCTTCCAAGTTATTCAGCGCGAGCCGCTTGTTCTGTCTTCGTGGTTCGAAACGGACTTCAATACCGAACTGGATGCCCGGATGCTGGCCCAGCAGGGAGATACGCAGCCAGGACTTTTTGAAACGGATATTCATTATGTGTATGAGGAAGAGTGTCTTCGCCGCGTACGGCTGTGTACCAAAGCGATTGATATGGACGGGGACGTAGTTCTGCCAGCCGGCGAATATTTGTCCTGCCGGTTCTCGATTCATGACGAAGAAGAGTTAAAGCAGCACTTTGATCAGTTTCAAGCCTTCGGGGATCAAAGTCCTTTTGTTCTAACCGGGCCGCGAATCCTTGTGGAGAAATCGTATCTGTCTCTTTTCACCCGGGAAAGCCTACATTACGAACTGCTTGCGCGCGTTGATCGAAGCGTCGGCAATGCTGCTGAACGGGAGGAGAAGAGATGAACGTCCAACCTGTTATACATTTGGAGGGAATGAAAGAGGAGTATGAAGCTTCTGTCAGCCGACTGCTGTTAGAAGGGTTTCGTAGAAAATTCCAGTGTGGAACAGGGCTGAATGACGAGCAGCTGCAATTGTTGCTGGAAAGGCTTCTCGTGATGGATGAACAACGCGGGAAAGGACAACGCATCGTTGCCATACAGGAGGATTCCATCGTCGGCAGCCTATCCTTGCAGTTTCAGGTACGATCGCGTCCCAGTATAAAGGCAAGGGACCTGCTTCCTGTATGGAAAGGGATTCGCGGAGTTGGATGGTGGGCAGCGTTGGGATTTGCAGGACGACTAGTATGTTTGAGCCATCGACCGGCGCTTGGTGAAATGTACATTGCCGATGTATCGGTCCATGAACGCTTCCGGGGAGCAGGCGTGGGTACAACGATGCTGGGATGGGCACTCCGTGAAGCAGCATTACGACCGGAAATCCGGTATACAACCTTGCATGTCTCCGGCAGCAACTTAGGAGCTAAACGTCTATACGAAAGGCTGGGCTTCCGGACACTGGAGTCCCAGCGCAGCGCATTCATGGCGTGGTTGACCGGCGAGCAGGAATGGAATTACATGATTCACGAAGGATAAGCCACCTGCGAGAAAGGAAGTCGAGGAAACATGAGAAAGAAGTGGGGAATCACATTGTTGATCCTCCTGCTGTTGTTGGGAGCGTCGGGCATATATATTTTACAGCAGAACAGCTTTGCCATGGATCAACAAGCTGTGGAGATTGGCGCACCTCAAGGCAAACTGACGGGGGTGCTCACGTTACCCAAGAAATATAGCGGGAAGGTTGGCTTAGTCTTGTTCATTCACGGAGATGGCCCGATCAATGCGACTCATGATGACGGGTATAAGCCGCTGTGGGAGCGCCTTGCTGCGATAGGCTATGCTTCGCTCTCTATGGACAAGAGGGGCATCGGGGGTTCGGCAGGCAATTGGCTTGAGCAGAGCATAGATGATCGCGTGGCTGAGGCACGCCAGGCGCTGGCCTGGGCCAGGCAGCAGCCAATGATCGATGCGGATCGCATTGGTGTATGGGGAGCAAGTCAGGCAGGATGGGTTATTCCCAAACTAGCAGGGAAAGAACCGCTGGCTTTCAGCATTCTCGTCTCTCCAGCGATTAACTGGCTGAGGCAAGGTGAGTATAATACACGCAGTCAAATGACAAAGGATGGTCAATCCCCGGATGAGATCGAGCAGCAGGTGAGCGAGGATAAGCGAATCAATGATTTGCTAAAGGCAGATGCCCCCTATGATGATTATGTTAGAGCTGCGGGCAAACAAGAGGTCATGTCAAGAGAACGCTGGAAATTCGTCAGCCTGAACTACACGGCGGATGCAACAGACGACATTGCGAATTTTCACTCCCCGATCCTGCTTATGCTCGGTGATCATGATGTTAACGTAGATGTGAAGGAAACGGAGAAAGTTTACCGTGAGCGTGTATCGCCATCCGCTTTGCTGCGAGTCAAAGTGTTACCAGACACGGAGCATTCTATGCTCTCCACCGCTACAGCCGAATCACCTCTGCGTGTATTGTTAATCAGCTTGTTTGCGCCGAGAAACATTACGGCTGCAGGATATATGCATGAAATTACGGATTTCCTGAAAAATGTCTATTCAAACCAAGGGATACAGCCTATACAAACTCAGACGCCATAGTTGTTAAGCGGGAGGTCATAGCTTCTTGAGATTTGAAACTTGGGGGCTGCTTGCTGAATGGAGTAAGGGTCGAGTATCAGCAGGCATTCTAAAAAATGGGGTGCTTTTTAAGTGAACTAACGGGCAGATTTCATGATAAAATTAGATTATCTTACCGAACTTAGGGGTGGTGGCGAGATGGTTGAGATTCTTGACAAAGGTCCCTTTTATCATGGGACACGAGCAGATTTGTTGATTGGAGACTTGCTCACAGCGGGCTTTCGCTCAAATTACAATCCTGATATTATAATGAATCACATTTATTTTACAGCTTTACGTGACGGGGCAGGGTTAGCTGCCGAGTTGGCAAAAGGCGATGGTGTACCGCGTGTGTATCTTGTTGAGCCGACAGGCGAATGGGAGAATGACCCAAATGTGACGGACAAGAAATTTCCAGGTAATCCGACCCGGTCATATCGCAGTAGAGCCCCACTGAAAATTGTTGGCGAAGTGAAAGATTGGGTGCGACAAACGCCTGAACAACTCGCGGTTTGGCGAGAACGTTTGGCGAAAATAGATAAACGCGAGATTCTAAATTAGACAAACTGTAAAAGGATCAGCAGGCACCTATCAAACACTATCTATGTTACTGATGTCCGCCATTGAACGAATGAGAAGTGTTCGTTTAATAACTCAGCAGTCATCAGAAAGACTGACTGCTTTTTGTTAAGCTAAAGATCGTTTATATATGTGTGTAGGTTCCTGGCTATGGTAACAGTTTGAATATAGTGCTGTCGTATTGTGGCGCAATTACGCCGGTTAGTGCTTAAGCGTGAGTAATCGTTTGAAAATCATCAATGTTTTCTATAATACATCGATCGTATCGATTGGATTTTGGGAAGGGTTCGGCAGACCGGTAGAACTGTTGAACTCTTTTTTTGGTGATATACGGTTATTCTGAATACCAGCCAAAGGAATGACCCAGAAAGCAGTGGAAAATAAATACTAGGAATGATAGCATTTACTTATTGAATTGATCATTACCAAATCCAGTCTAATAGAATCAAATACATTACACATGCTGAGAAAATTAGCAGGAATTATGCTGCATAAGAGGAGCGTTCATATGGGAGATCAGCTGAATTGGGCAGGAAATTACCGCTATAACTCAATAGAACTGCTTGAGCCTGAGAGTCTGGAAGAGGTCAAGGACATCGTTATCAGCCGCACAAGCCTGCGCATGCTTGGCTCACGCCATTCCTTTAACGGGATTGCTGACACTGGGGGCAGCCAGCTCTCACTTCGTAAGTTGAATCGAATCATCAATCTCGACCGCGAACAAGGAACTGTAACCGTTGAAGGCGGTATTCGCTATGGCGATCTGTGTCATTACTTAAATGATCACGGCTTCGCGCTGCATAATCTCGCATCGCTGCCGCACATCAGCGTGGCGGGTGCCATTGGAACAGCCACACACGGCTCAGGCGATCTTAACCAAAGTCTGGCGTCTTCTGTACGTTCTATAGAACTGATGAAAGCGGATGGCGAGGTTACGGTACTTACGCGCGGAGTTGATCCCGGTTTCGAAGGGGCGGTTGTCGGGCTTGGCGGACTGGGGGTTATCACCAAGCTTCAACTGGATGTAGTCCCCTCTTTTCAGGTGAGTCAAACCGTATATGATCGTCTCCCTTTCTTTGCATTAGATGATGGCTTGGACGAAATTTCATCTGCCGCTTATAGTGTCAGCTTGTTTACGAATTGGGCAGAGCCTGTTTTTAATCAAGTGTGGGTAAAGAGGAAGGTGCAAACCGACAGAGAGCATGAAGCAGCATCCCATTTCTTTGGAGCTGTGCCAGCTCCGGAGAAACGTCATATGGTGCCTGACCAATCTGTGGTGAACTGCAGCGAGCAGTTAGGCGTTCCTGGACCCTGGCACGAACGGCTGCCTCATTTTCGCATGGAGTTTACTCCAAGTGCGGGCAACGAGCTGCAGAGTGAATATTTCGTGCCCCGGGAGCATGCGGTCAAGGCGCTGCATGCTTTAGGTAAACTGGGGAATCAAATTGCTCCTCTGCTTTTCATCTCAGAAATACGAACCATTGCCTCCGATAACCTCTGGATGAGCCCATGCTATGGACAAGAGAGTGTTGGTTTTCATTTCACGTGGAAGCCGGATTGGGAGCGCGTGCGCCAGTTGCTCCCGAGTATTGAAAGGGAATTGGAGCCGTTTGGAGTTCGTCCGCATTGGGCGAAACTGTTTACGATGGATCCTGAAAAGATCCAGGCTCAGTATGAGCGGTTAACAGATTTTCGTCAGCTGCTGCTTCGATATGATCCTATTGGGAAGTTTCGGAATACGTTCCTGAATGATCACATTATGCGTTGATATAGTTTGAAATGAAAGGTATCAGCGCTAGCTTAATACCTAAAAACCTCCACCCCTAGGGCTGGAGGTTTTTAGGTTGATTATAGAAATGATATATCATTGTTCTGAACAATTTTGATCTACTCTGAATGACTTTTCACTGATCTGAATGTTTTTGAATGATTTTGAATGAATGTGATTGATTTTGAATGAAATTGTGTTATTATAAAAGCAGTTGGAGGAATTCATATGCTAACAGAAGAACGCTATAACCTAATTTTAGAGCGCTTACAAGAGCAGGGTATTGTAAAGCTGCAGGAGCTGGTTGATTGGATCGGCGTTTCAGAATCTACGATCCGCCGCGATTTGGGCGATCTGGAGGGCAAGCGGCTGCTTAAACGGATTCACGGAGGAGCCAGCCTGCCCGGAGAGAAATCGAAAGAGCAGGGCATGGAGGAGAAAACGTTCAAGAACGTTCAGGAAAAGGCTTTGATTGCCCGCCTGGCTGCAGGACAGCTGAAGGACGGTGAATGCATTTATCTGGATGCGGGAACAACGACGCTTGCTATGATTTCTTTTATAGAGGCTAAAGACATCACTGTAGTCACCAACGGCTTATCCCATGTCGAAGCGCTGGTCAGCAAACAGATTCGCAGCTATTTATTAGGCGGAATGATGAAAACGCATACGAAGGCGGTTATCGGCAGCATAGCGCTTCAGAATATTGAGAACTTCCGGTTTGATAAATGTTTTCTCGGTACGAACGGGGTTGATCCTTCGATGGGCTACACCACGCCAGACCCTGAGGAAGCTATCATCAAACGAAGGGCACATGAATTATCCGGCCAAACCTTTGTGCTGGCCGACGCCAGCAAGTTCGGCGAAGTTACTTTTGCCAAGCTGTTCGAGCTGGAAGAAGCTGTGCTGATCACCGATAGAATGCCGGAACAATGGCGGCAGCCCGTTACACAGAAAACGAACATAATTGAGGGATAACCATGATATATACGGTAACGCTGAATCCTTCCATTGATTACATCGTGGAAGTACAGGATTTTAAATTGGATGGCTTGAACCGCATGACAAGGGATTTGAAGCTGCCTGGAGGAAAGGGCATCAACGTGTCCCGCATCCTAAACCGGCTGGGCACGAAAAATACGGCCGTCGGCTTCCTTGGCGGATTTACGGGGCGCTACGTGGAAGAATGCCTGCAGGCCGAGGCGATTCAGACCGGATTCGTGAAGGTCCAGCAGGACACCCGTATTAACATCAAGCTGAAGCATGGGGAAGAAACGGAGATTAACGGATTGGGACCTGTGATCCGTGAGGAAGAAGCCGAAGAGCTGCTGCATCTTCTGGATGATCTGAAGCAGGGTGATGTATTGGTGCTGTCGGGAAGTGTTCCTCCATCACTTGGTGAACATTTTTACGGCCGGCTGATTGAGGGATGCCTGAAGCATGGGGCTGAATTCGTTATCGATACGACGGGGACAGCGCTTATGAAGGCGCTTCCGCACAAGCCGCTTTTGGTTAAGCCGAATCATCATGAATTAGAAGAACTGTTTGACGTTTCGCTCAAAGACAAAAAGGAAATTGCCGTATATGGCCGCAAGCTGCTTGAGCTTGGTGCGCAGCATGTGCTGGTCTCCATGGCAGGAGACGGGGCTTTGCTTCTAACCGGTACAGATACCTATGAAGCCAACGTGCCGGCCGGCAAGGTCAAAAATTCAGTAGGTGCGGGCGATTCCATGATTGCCGGATTTATCAGCTCATGGTCTGCGGGCCAAGGCCTTCTGGAGGCTTTCCGTACAGGAGTAGCTTCGGGGAGTGCGACCGCTTTTTCAGACGATTTGGCAGCAGGAGAATATATCATGGAACTGCGTTCACAAGTACAGATCACACAATGGAACTGACAGGTTTAGGGAAACCGATATCAGCTAGGGGGAAGAGTCATGAGAATCACGGACCTTTTAATTAAAGAAACGATGATTATGGATTTGAAGGCGGCTACCAAAGAAGCAGCGATCGATGAGCTGATCGCCAGCTTGTCCGCTCACGGCCGGATTAATGATCCCATTTTATTCAAGGAGATGATCCTGAAGCGGGAGGCGGAAGCCAGCACAGGGATCGGCGGGGGCATTGCCATGCCGCATGCCAAAACAAACGCAGTAAACCAGGCAACCGTTGTATTCGCGAAAAGTGCAGCAGGGGTTGATTACGATACGCTTGACGGAGAACCGGCCACCCTCTTTTTTATGATCGCAGTTCCCGAAGGGGCTGGAAATGTACACTTGAAGACTTTGGCCTCGCTTTCCAAGCTTTTAATTGACAGCGATTTCATGACACAGCTGCAGGCTGCAAAGACGCCTGAGGAAGTGGTTGCCTTGTTTGACGACAGACAGCAGGAGAAGGACGAACAATCCCGCAATGCTCAGGATACGGGAAGAGAAGCAGGAAGCAAGCCTTCCAGCGGGAATCGTACACCTGCCGCTGCACCATCCGAAGATTTTGTAGTAGCTGTTACGGCATGTCCGACAGGGATTGCCCATACGTATATGGCAGAGGATGCTCTGAAGAAAAAAGCGGCTGAGCTTGGCGTTCAGATCCGCGTGGAAACGAACGGCTCGGATGGGGCGAAAAATGTCCTGACAGCAGATGAAATCCGCCGGGCTAAAGGGGTTATTATCGCCGCTGACAAGCAGGTTGAGATGAGCCGCTTCGACGGTAAGCCTCTGCTGCAAAGACCAGTCAGTGACGGCATCCGAAAAACCCAGGAACTCATTGAGAAGGCTGCACGCGGAGATGCACCAGTGTACCACAGTACGGGGGCCAAAGCTGAACCAAACGCTGCGGGTGAGGGAAAGACAAAGGTCGGCAGCAAAATCTACAAGGATCTGATGAACGGTATTTCCCATATGCTTCCATTTGTCGTCGGCGGGGGGATTCTGATTGCGATTTCCTTCCTGTTTGAACAGATGGGCGGAGCGGATAATCCGATCTACAAGCTGTTGATGACGATTGGCGGAGACGGGGCGTTTCATTTCCTGATTCCGATTCTGGCCGGCTTTATCGCGATGAGTATCGGCGACCGTCCTGCATTAATGCCCGGTATGGTCGGCGGCTTGATGGCGGTCAACTCTAATTCCGGTTTCCTCGGCGGTTTGGCTGCAGGTTTCCTGGCGGGTTACATCGTTGTCGGTCTGCGTAAGGTGTTTGCCGGTCTGCCCAAAACGCTGGAAGGCTTAAAGCCGATCCTGCTGTATCCGGTCGCAGGTCTCCTGGTTACCGGCGTCATTATGTATTATATCTTTGATCCTGTGTTCGGTACGATCAACGATTGGGTCGTTACAGGCCTGAACAACCTGGGAACAGGTAATGCCGTTCTGCTTGGAGTGGTGCTTGGCGGTATGATGTCCATCGATATGGGCGGTCCCTTTAATAAAGCGGCTTATGCGTTTGCTATCGGGGTATTTACATCAAGTGGCAATACCAACGGTATGATGATGGCAGCTGTTATGGCTGGCGGTATGGTTCCGCCTCTAGCGATCGCCATGGCGACAACGCTGTTCAAACGTAAATTTACCGAAGAAGAACGGAAATCCGGTATTACGAACTATGTGCTTGGCTTGTCCTTTATTACTGAAGGCGCGATTCCATTTGCGGCAGCAGATCCGCTTCGTGTCCTCACATCCTGTATCGTAGGCTCAGCAGTGGCCGGCGGTTTGACCCAGCTATGGCATATCAACATCCCGGCTCCGCACGGCGGCATTTTTGTAGCGGCATTGGCGAATCATGCTATGCTGTTCATCTTGGCAGTGCTCATCGGAGCGGTGTTGTCCGGTCTCATTCTGGGAGTGTGGAAGAAAGCTCTTGAACCTAAAAAGAATCCGTCTCTGTAAGAGACAATGTAAAGAACCTAAATCTTTTGATTTAGGTTCTTTTAATTGAATAGAAAATTAAACCAGACCTTACAGACAACGAGGAAATATTATTATAGGGATGATTGTTTTTATTTTCCATTTTGGAGACACACCTTTGATTTGGGTAAATTTAGCCTTCATTGTACAATCGCATTTGCAGTTAGAGAGAATTTATAATAATCCATAGCGGGGGGGAAACGCTTTCTTACATGGGCATGGTCATCCCTGCTTTACTAGGGATCGGACAATTCTGAAGCTTGTGCTTATTATAGCCAAAAAAAGAAAACGGTATCAAACTGCAGTCTGGAGAATCATGTCTGAACGGTGAAAAAAGGGTAAATAGCTAATCACAAAAAAGTAAGCGCTTATAAGAAAAAGCCTGAAGCTACCTTCACCCTTCAGACGGCGAAAGGAAGGGGTTTAAAATGATAACGATTACAAATCCGGTAATTCCCGGGATGGCACCTGATCCGTCTATTATAAGGGTCGAGGATGCCTATTATATCGCAACTTCCACTTTTCATTGGAATCCCGGTATACAAATCTATAAATCGACGGATTTGGCTAATTGGGAGCTGATCAGCAGTGTGCTGCATAAGGATGAGGTTAACTTACGCGGGACGAACACGCCGGCTGGAGTATGGGCACCGCACTTATCGTACGATGCCCGTTCGAACAAGTTTTGGTTAGCGTTCTCACACATGGTGAACATGGCAGGCCGGGAATTCAATTCAGACTCCTATGCGATGTGGACCGAGAATATTAACGGCCCATGGTCAGAGCCTATTTATATCACATCGATAGGCTTCGATCCCGCCATTTTTCATGACGAAGATGGTAAGCATTATGTCTCCATCCTTGAATGGGAGACGCGTCAAGGATATCAAGCACCCGGACATATCGTGATTGCCGAGGTGGATTTGCAAAATCGAGGAATCATGGGTAGTTGGCATCGGGTAACCCAAGGGTTCACCAGCCGTGGATGTGCTGAAGCGCCGCAGATCTATAAGCATAACGGTTATTATTATCTTATCTTGGCTGCGGGTGGTACAGGTTATGCCCATGGTGTAGAGATTGGACGTGCGACATCTATATTTGGTCCGTATGAGCCGCATCCTTCAGGAGAACCGATTATCACGTCTTCTCCGCGGCATCTATTTTCACTGGGTGATCCCGATGCAGGACATTTCGAAATGTACAATCCCCATTCATTCATGCAGAAGGCAGGTCATGGATCATTAATTCAGACTCAGACGGGGGAATGGTATATAGCTCATCTCATGTCCCGCCCGATTGAAGGAACGCTCTATAATCCTTTGGGCCGCGAAACGTCTATTCAGAAAATGAAATGGACAAAGGACGGCTGGCTGGAAATGGAGGATGGTTCAAATCTGGCAAAAATGGAAGTCGAGGGAATGAAAGGCGTTAAAGAATCTACCCGACTATCGCATGATGTAAGAGATGATTTTAACAGTGATCAATACCATATCCGCTTTATGACGCCTTATCGAAATCAGCATACAGGCTGGGTCAACACGACGGAGCGTCCAGGTTTTTTGCGTATTCACGGCGAGAACTCTTTCTTCTCGCAAGTTAATCCGGCTCTTATGGCAACCCGTGCTACTTCATTTCATTATCAGTTTCAAACAAAGGTTGAATTTCATCCGGACCACTACTCAGAAACTGCGGGTATGGGGCTGTATTATGATTCCAACAACTGGATTTATGTCCACTTAACTCATTCGGAATCAACCGGCGGTACCGTTATGAACATACTGCAGGCGAAATTAGGAGAACGAATGGAGGTTCTTCACAACCCTGTTCCGGTTCCCGAAGGGGTCGCAGAGCTGCAGCTCATCTATCGCTCAGGTTTAGCTGATTTGTCTTACCGTTTGACCGACACGGCGGATTGGCAGCTGCTGGCGGAGCATATGGATGTCATCTACTTGTCTGATGAAGGTGTTAATGGAGAACCTGGTGAAATTGGCGGATTTACAGGATTATTTAATTTCATAGGCTCTGTGGATTCGCATCAGCATGACTCTTTTGCAGATTTTGATTACTACTCTGTTGAAAACTACTAGTTCATCCGTTGAAAAGACGGGGGCGTGCATATTACCTGTGTGTAGAGAGGAAGCTCAGAATGAAGACCATACCACTTAAACGTTTAGTACCGGGACTAATTATCGGACCCGCTTCCTGGCTTGGACCCTATATTGTAACTTCAAGTCTGTTCCTGCCGGCTTTGATTCAACATTTGGATGCCGAAAATAAAATTACGCTTTTAGCCTTGTTTTCATCGGTCGGAATGATCGCAGCTGCTATTTCAAATATGGTCGCAGGGTTCCTGTCTGACCGTACCAGATCTCGTTTTGGTAAACGAACGCCCTGGCTAGTGTCGGGTGCATTTGTTTTTATGCTGGCCATGATATTTGCTAGTATGAGTACAACTATTCCTCTATTGATGGCAAGCTGGATGCTGGGTCAGATTGCTTTGAACTTCATTGTAGCACCTATGATAGCCTGGTTGGATCTGGCTCCTGAGAATGGGAAAGGAACAGCCTCCTCCGCATATGGCGGTTTGGGTATGGCGCTGGGGAACAACGGTTTTACTATTGTAGGAGCTATTTTTTTATCGCAGTTCCGTTTAGGCTTTATCCTTTTTGGTATCGTAACCTTCCTCGGCGCATTAATCGCAGCTGTTATTGTCCGTGAACCATCGAATCTGGATGAGCCATTAGATAAACCATCTTCAACCACGAAAGCAAAGTTCTCCATTAAAGATCTATCTACCATTTTTCCCAAATGGGTAGAAGGCCGTGATTACTATTTGGCTTTAATAGGGAAACTTTTTCAAGGTGTCGGTAACTTTGCGATTACAGGTTATCTCTTGTATATCATGACTGATTTTTTGCACAAAGACACTTCCTCTACACAGCAGACGATACAGTTAATTAACACGATCATGCTGGTATTTGGTATCGCGATGGGCTTTATTGCAGGTCCAATTTCAGATCGCCTAAAATTATTGAAGCTGCCCGTCGGCCTGTCGACCATTTTGTTAGGAATCGGTGTACTAAGCATTTTCTTCCTGCAAAATGATATTGGCCTCATGATCTATGCCTTTATGGCAGGATTGGGAATGGGCATATGGAACTCACTGGATAACCTCTTGAACCTGAAGGTGATTCCGGACAAAAACCGTGTTGGATTTTTCTTGGGATTCTATAACTTAGGGAACACCGTGACCCAAGCCATCGCTCCGGTTATAGCTGCATTTATGATTTCAACGATAGGTTTTTCTTCTATTTTTATGATGTCATTTGCTTTTTCGATCATCGGAGGGATCTTGATTCTTTCTATTAAGTCCGTTTCCAGATAAATTCAGGCTTTGTATACGAAGTGTATACAAAGCCTTTTTCTATTTCACGATTTAAGCATTTCACAGCACCCCATGGTGTTGTTCAGAATTTGTTCAGAGGCATCATTTATACTACAAAAAAAGATTTTATTCGTTATGATTCGACATTATATCTTACGTGTTGGTGAAAAAAGGAAGTGAAATGAGCTGCCTTTCTTGCCGATATACACGGATAAGATCTTTTTTTGTAGAATATTGTCGAATCTAATGAAGTCGGTTCACTTGATATTAAACCAGGGGGTAAAGCAATTGAAAGTTCTTTCACTTAAGTGGGCTGCGGCGCTAGTAGCTCTTCAGACGATGTTCGGGACAGCTGCTTACGCTGCTGCACCTGCCAATTCCATGTTTTCAGATACATCAAAGGTTAGCGGCGACAAGATGGCGGCGATCCAAGAAGCGGTCCGCCAAGGGCTGCTGTCAGGAGATCCACAAGGAACCTTTCGTCCTTCTGCAACATTAACTCGCCAGGAACTCGCCGTACTTTTGACCAGAGCTTTGAAGCTCGAACCCGTTATGAGCTCCTCCTCCTCTTTTAAAGATGTGCATAGTATACAGTTTGCAGCGCCATATATTGAAGCTGCGCAAAAGGCCGGCCTTCTATCCGGAGACGGGCTGGGGAACTTCCGTCCGAATGATCCTGTCACACGTGAAGAACTGGCAGCCGTGTTTGTTCGCGCAGTCGGAGGTACGGATGCAAAAGGCAGCTCAACCATCGTGCCTCAGGATCAATCTTCAATCAGTCAATGGGCGGCCGGATCGGTGAATACTGCACTTCGCCTGGGTTTAATTGATACACCTGACAGCAGGCTTAATCCGAGAGGTGAAGTGAGAAGGGAAGATATTGCTCCTTTCCTGATAGATATTTTTAAGACCCAGGAGCAATCAGCTGTCATTGATGATGTTGATGGAGATATCGTCACAATTAATCATGTTCCTTATCTGGTAGAGGGTGCTTTGAAGGCGTTGATTGGAAACACCAATCAGGAAGCTTTGAAGGGGGCCGTGCTTAAATTCAACTCACGTAACCGTAACGTAGATGGGTTGAAGGAGCTGGAAATCGTTCAAAAGAATGTTGTTATTCATACGGCTGGCCTGCCAGATAACAGCGTGCTTCGAGTTTCGGGCGATGGAGTTCAGGTCAAAGGGGATGTCAATGGCACACTTGACCTCAAAAAGGGAGTTTCGAGCATTCAGGTGAATGGCAGTATAAAGCATCTTACAGTGAGCACCGACAGCCCGCTTTTTATTAAAGGGAATGGTGTAATCCAAAAGCTCGAACTTGCAGACAACGCAAAAATAACATTGAACCCTGAATTTAAAGTTGAAAAGGTACAGGTCCCGAATCATGTAACCGTTTCTCAAGTTATTCAAAATTACAATGAAATTCAAAAACAGATCGGACAAGTACAGGACGCTGATGGAAAGGTCCAGGAGCCATCGGAAGGTACCACGGTTAACAGCGGGACACCGTCTGTCTCCGGAGGAACCGCTCCATCCATTCCCGTACCTAATTATGAGCCGAGTGTCATTACAGAGATTAGTGATATAACACTAAATGCGACAGATTATACCCAAAAGATCAATCTGGCAAATGTCTTCACTGATCGGGATGGAGATCGTTTGACCTTTACGGCATCCTCATCTGATACCCATATTGTTCAAGTCATTACCGGAAATACCAACGGTAAGGAGCTGAGCGTAATCCCGGTAAACAGGGGGAGTGCTGTCATTACGGTAAAAGCAGATGATGGACATGGGCATTCCAAGGAGATCACCTTCTCGGTTACAGTTCAGCCTGTATTGCCTGCTGAGAATCATGTGCCGACGGTGAAGAACGAGCTGCCTGCTGTGAATGCAGAAGTAACGGACGGAGCCCAAAATATAAATCTCTCGAATGTATTCAAGGATGAAGACGGAGATGCTCTGACGTATACAGCGGTCTCGTCGGCAGCAGGCGTAGCGGCAGTATCGGTAAATGGCAGCGAACTCACGCTGACACCCGTGAATGCAGGCACCGCGACCATTACGGTGACGGCGGATGACGGAAAAGGCGGTACGCAGAGCGCTCATTTTACGTTTACTGTAACTTCTCCACCGGCTGTTAACCATGCCCCTGTAGTAATAGACACCATTAAAGATGTTTCTGTAGAAGCGGGTGCTGTGGACAAGACAATAGACCTTAATTCGATCTTTGCAGATGAGGATCAGGACACACTGACATATTCCGCTGCTTCTTCGGACCCTGGCGTTGCCGCGACGGCTGTAACAGGCAATCAGCTCAGCATCTCTCCACTTACAGCCGGAACGGTTACCATTACAGTCACAGCAAATGATGGTCATGGCGGTTCTGTTCCAACGACATTCCAGGTCACCGTAGGGGAAAAGAGAGGACTGTTTATATCGGAACTGGCATGGGGATCAAGTGACAATACGATGCAGATTATTGAGCTTTATCATGCAGGTTCTGAGGTGCTGGATGCATCAAAAATCAGAATCGAACGCAGTGATGGTGGAGATCCCATTCAAATTAGTCCAGACGCTGGCGACTATATTTCCGGAGGCTCTACTTATACGATTGGAGAAACCATGTACTTTGGTGAAGTAGTCCCTACCTACAACACAGATATGGGTTTCTATAATGAAGAGAATCCGAATCCCGTTACACTTTCACTCTACTATGATGGCCAACTAGTCGATACCGCCGTGTTCAAGCCGCATACAACGTTAGCCCGAAACTCGAGTGTCATTCATGGCAGAACCAACTATGAAGAAAGTGAATGGGTGGATGAAGGAGCGGATTATACGGATGGACTTAATTCCTTCAATGAAGCACCGTGACGAATAAACAGAATAGAGGGAAATTTATGAGGTCTAAACCAAATAAGTGGTTGATTGCATTAGCGGTGGCTTCTCTTGCTGCACCCACGACGTTACAGACGCTGGCTTTGGCTGACAGCAGCACAGCGACAGGAACATCGCTGGCCGCTCTACCTTTTAAAGATATTAGTAAAATGGCTCCAGAGCAGAAGTCTAGCATCTTACAAGCCCTCGAGGCCGGACTTCTGAGCGGAGACCCGTCCGGATCCTATCGACCAACTGATCTTTTGACGCGTCAGGAAATGGCTGTTTTGCTAACTCAGGCACTTCGACTCCCGGTTTCGAAAACAGGCCGAAGCAATTTCTCTGATGTAGATCAGCGCAGCTGGTCAAGCCCGTATATCGAGGCCGTCCATCGTGCAGGACTTATGAATGGAGATGGCAGCTCGAAATTTAGACCCAAAGCAGCCGTTACCAGAGAAGAGGCAGCGGTTCTGCTAATGCGGGCCGCCGGGCTTCCGGTTACAGCCGATGCCACCGAGTCTTCCAAACTTACGGATTGGAATCAAGTGAGCCCATGGGCACGGCCTTATGTGAATACGGCTGTACAATCGGGTTCTATGGTAGTAGATCAGGCCCGTTTCAATCCTAAAGCGTTTGTTCAGCGCCAAGATATTGCCCAGTATATGATGTCTACCTTTTTCCCTAAGGATCATTCAGCCCAGCTTCAAAAAATAGAGAAAGGGAAGGCCTGGATTAACGGGGTTGAGTATGAACTATCGGATGCGGTTCAAGGAGTCCTGCAGGCAGCGAATCAGCAGATTCTGAATGGGGCTGACATTCAATTTACAGCCTCCAAGCGAACCATCGAATCGATCACCAAACTCGTTATTCATGCAAGCGGACATGCCCCGACTGCGGAAGCTCCGGAATTTAGCGGAAATCTGGTATTAGACGGTCATGGTTCAACCATTAACGGAGATCTGATTATTGATGGGGATTATATATCTGTTAATAACCTGATAGTCACGGACCGTTTTACAATTACACCAAGCCTTGAAAATGACTTTTACGCGTCGAAGTTGACAGTGCGTGGAAAGTCAAATATTCAGGGCGGTGACCAAAACACTGTGATGTTCATATCATCCAAGCTGGATGATGTTGACGTATCCAAACCTGATGTTCATGTGGTTACCAAAGAAAGTTCAACGATAGGTCAGATGACGCTGACTTCCAATGCCACGATTGAGAATGATTCGACCTCGGCGCTGCCAAAGCTAAATCTTCTTACCGGTGCTCAACAAGTCGAGTTAAAAGGTACAGTTCAGCAGTTGACAGTGAATGCTAACCAGCCTCTGTCTCTAACAGGACAAGCTTCTATTAATACCATGGTGGTGAACAGTTCTTCACCTGTTAGTCTTGGGGTCACGGGAACTGTTACTAACTTACAGGTCAACAACCCGGCGGCTAATATTAATGTGAGTTCCGCCAGCCAGATCACCAATACTTCGTTTGCACCTGGCGTATCCTCTTCAACGGTGACAGGCGGCATGAGCGTCTCGGGGGTAACTGCCGGTTCTACGGGCGGATCATCTGCCCCTGTAGTGGCAGCGAATACGGCTCCGGTATTAACGTCCAAGTATAATGATCAGGCTATAACGGTAGGGGATTCTGATCTCGAAGTTGATTTGCTTGGACATTTTACGGATGCGGAACAATCGGTACTCAAATATACAGCAGTATCATCAAGTTCAGGCATTTGTTCAGTCAGGGTAGAGGGTACAAAGCTCATCATCAAAGCAATTGGCAGAGGGACAGCAACCATTACGATTGCGGCCGATGATCAGGCCGGGAAAAAAGCGGGAACGAACTTCAAGGTCCGTGTGAATGAGTCTCCTGTTTCATCAGGGATTCCTGATCAGTCGAAGCAGCTGGGGAGCGGGGATATCTCCCTGTCTTTAGGAACGATGTTTACAGATTCAGATGGTGATCCACTGACCTATGAGGTTACTGTTGATGATCCTTCGATTGCGACATTCAGTCTGGTGGATGACCAGTTAGTACTTACACCGGCAAGTACAGGCAGTACCCGCTTTCATGTTAAGGCGTCTGACGGCCGAGGCGGCAGCACGAGTCAGATGTTTAAGCTGGAAGTCACGGCCCTACCAAATCAAAACCCTGCTGTGCATCAAAAGCCGGGCAACCCAATGCTAACTTTAGGAGCTGCGGATTATAACTTGGATCTGTCTTCTGTGTTTAGTGATCCGGATAGTGACCCGGTTACCATCACGGCGGTATCCTCCGATTTAACGGTTGCGGAGGTATCCGTCATCGGCAACCAGGCGACAGTTCATGGTGTCTCCCGGGGAACAGCCAATATTCAGCTGAAAGCAGCAGATGGACGCGGGGGAGAGGTAACTACCGATTTTGATGTGACTGTTAATGCACCTCCGGTTTCCCAGGGAGTTCCGGATCAGACCCAAGAGATGAACTCGGGTAATATCCAACTATCCCTGAATCAATTCTTTAACGATCCGGATGGAGATCCTCTGACTTATCGTGTTTCTGGAATGACTGACCCAGCTATCGCGACGGCAGCGTTGGTTGGAGATATGCTTACACTTACTCCGCTCAAGACCGGCAGTACATCGGTATCTATCAAAGCAGAAGACGGCCGTGGAGGAGAAATCGTGGATACTTTCCAAGCGACCATTACGGCTGCCGCTCCACAGAATCAAGCACCGGTAGAAATTCAGCCTGCGGATCAGTCACTGGTTGTTGGTGATCCGGCATTTTCACTTGATCTCGGGCCCGTCTTTACAGACCCTGACGGAGACACGCTGACTTATGAAGCGTCCTCTTCAGATGGATCTGTTGCCTCGGTAGGGATTGTTGGTGCGCAGCTGACAATCCAGGCTTTTAGCGCAGGGACGGCATCGATTCATGTTACAGCTAAAGATGGCCGGGGAGGGGAGGCCTCGACCGCTTTTCAAGTAAATGTAGAGCCGGCAGTTCCGTCTAATCCGTCTACGAATCAGCCGCCTGAGGTTGTCGCGTCTATTTATGAACAGGTGTTGACTGCCGGCGTTACAAATCCAAGAAGCTATGACTTGTCTCAGTTATTCAATGACGCAGACGGAGATGCGCTGACGTTTACTTCTAAGGTTGCATCGGGCAGTATGGTGAATGCTGAGGTTAACGGTTCTACACTGACTCTGACTCCGGGTACGCAGGGAGGAACCACCAAAGTAATGATTACAGCAGATGACGGAAATGGTGGGAAAGTCAGCTATGAGCTTCAAGTAACCAATGCACCGCTTGCGGCGAACGGATTTGTTCAAATACGAACCAAGCAGGGAGTCAAAGATCCGATAACTTACGAAATGTTATCCTTGTTCCCTGGTGAGACCTCATTTAAGGTGTATTCCGGCACGCCGGATTCTACCTTTACGGGGCCAAGCATTCTCAACGGGACGGTCTGGAACTGGAACGGTGATCTTTCTCAATATTATTGGGTTATCGGAGCGAATGGAACCGCTGCTGTATTCCAGGTGACGTCAATCCCTCAAGGGCAGGAAGAATTATATTTCTCACAGTATGTATCATTGGATAAGACTCGTAATGCACTTCAAATGTACTTTAATCCCGTAGGTGATACTTCCCAGCCGATAACAAATGCAGGCTATTCACTTGAAATTCATCAGTACAATTTATCTACCAACACTCCAAAGGTGTGGTCTCAGCCTATTAATACGTTCTGGAAAGGAATGCCCGTGATCTATATCGATTCAACGTTTTATGACTTTTTCGATATCACGAATGCGACGTATTATAATGATGAAATGCCGTTGATGCAAACCAACACCAACGTTACAACCGGTTTTGTTCTGAAGAAAAATGGTCTAACCATTGATGTACTGGGCGATCCTGATGGCAAAACCCAATTTATGCCGAATGGAGGCACCATTATACGGAAGTCGGGGATCCGGTCCGGTTCTTCTTCCTACAGCCTCTCAGGTGAGTGGAATTCCTTCCCGGCAGGAACACTTCAGTATATCAGCCAACATAATCCATAGATTGTTTGCTTGAAAAAGTGAAAAAGCTTCACACATAAACAGACGCCGGTACGTTACCGGCGTCTGTTTTTTGTGATGGCGCTGGGAGGTACACAGAGCCGCTTTTAAATCATCCTTGAAAATGACACTTGCGTCGTTTATAATAACGACACAAGTGTCATTTTACATGAAGAGGTGAAGAAGTGATGTCCCCCAAAGTCAATGAAGAGTACAAAGAACAAAAAAAACGTGAGATTCTCAACACGGCAATAGCCGTTTTTACCCGCAAAGGTTATACGGACACCACCATGAAGGATATTGTAGAAGAGAGCGGCATGAGCCGCGGTGCGGTGTATTCCTACTTCTCCAGCACGGAGGAAATGATGGTTGCCATCCTTGGCTTGCTGGACACGGAGAATCAGGAGCAGCTGCAGACTGCAGTAAATGCCGACAGCCAGGCAGGTGTCTGGGATAGGATCGAGAACTTTATTCAGGAAGGCATACAGGATATTGATAATCAGAAGCGCGGGCTGACTCCTGCTCTGTATGAGTTTTTTCTCAACCTGTACCGGCAGGGCAAAAGTTACAGCCTGGTGGCCGGCCGGTATGACGCTGCATTGGAAATGTTCGCAGGATTGTTCCAGAGAGGGGTCGATGCGGGCGAATTCAAACCATTGGTTCCTGTTTGGGTTATTGCAGCCATGATGATCACTATGATGGATGGCCTGGTTCTCGACAGCTGCATGCTTGGTACGGAGAAGATCATGCTGGAGGAGCAGATGTCGGCTTCCCTGCATGCGGTACGACATTTATTGGGGGTTGATCAGGGATGAGTACGTTATTCAGGAATGCTAATTTTGTCAGACTGTTTATCGCTTCATTCGCCTCACAGCTTGGCACGACGGTAGGTAATATGGCGTTTGCCTTTTACCTGCTGGATCATTTCGCCAAACAACCTTATTACGCAACCTTAGCTGAGCTCATGTACTCACTGCCTACATTGCTTGTTTTCTTCATCGTTGGAGTGGTTGCCGACCGCTTCAACCGGCAGCGGATTGCCGAATACAGCGACTGGATTCGTGTCATCCTCTCTGTGCTGTTTCTTGTAACCATCCTTAACGGCTGGCTGCCAGCCGCTTTCCTGGTGTTGTTTCTGAGGAGTGCGGTGTCCAAGTTCTTTGCTCCTGCTGAAATGGCGATCCTGCAAGGAATCATATCGAAGGAGCAGTATGATCAGGCGGCAGGGTTGAACCAGATGGTATTTGGTGTGTTTATGCTGTTCGGCATGGCATTGGGAGCGGTGGCCTACCATACGGTAGGGATTCAAGGAGCAATTATTGTAGATGGTGTGAGCTATCTCGTGTCTGGGATTATGATCCGTCTCTGTAAGGTGGAGCCGCAGGTCAACCTGCCCAACGGTCCGTCAAGCTGGAAGGACTTGAATATGAAGCTGGTACTGCGTGATTTTGCCAAAGGATATGGATATATCCGCAGTAACCACCTGCTGTTCACACTGATCATCGGCTTCTTTTTGTTCGGTTTTATTAACGGAGGCTTTGCAGTTCTACCTATGTTTACGATGAAATATAAACTGGCACCAGAACATTTTGAACAGTTCTCTTCCTATTTCTCCATTTCCCTCGGCCTGGGATTTCTGTTCGGCAGTGTACTCGGGACCGTGTTGGTGAAGAAGGTGGCTAAACATCACATCATCATTGGCGGTATCCTGCTCACGGCACTGCTGACGATGAGTCTGGCTGTGGCAGAAAAAGCCTGGATCTATCTGGTGATTATCGGCATTGCAGGCTGTGTGCTGGCACCGCTTAATATTGCAATCGGCGGATGGATGCCGGAACTTGTGGAACCCGACAAGATGGGCCGTGTAAGCGCCTGGATTGACCCGGTCATGATGCTCGCCCAATCCGCAGCGCTGGGACTGATCGCGATTCTATATCCTTATGTGGTTTCTCTCGAGATGGCGTATCTCCTTCTGGGGGCGGTCATGCTGCTGGCTTATATGTGGTTCCAATGGCAGATGCCGCGATTGGTTAACCGGCCTCTGGCCGAACGTCCGCTCCAGGACGCGGAATCTGCCCCCTCATCCCATTGACGATAGCCGCCCGCAAGCAGCCTGAAAATCACTATTGGGATTTGGGTGAATTGCTGATATTATGAAAGGTATACAAATTTTCAGCAACCTAGAGAGCATTTACAGAAAGAGAGTGGTGACCTACCATGCAGGGAGAAACATTAACCCGGGGGTTAAAAAACAGGCATGTACAGCTGATGGCCATCGGGGGCGCAATCGGAACAGGCTTGTTCCTGGGCGCAGGCAAATCCATTCATCTTGCAGGACCGTCGATCCTGATCGCTTACATTATTACGGGCATCGTGCTGTTCCTGATAATGAGAGCCCTGGGCGAGCTGCTGCTCAGCAATCTGGAGTATCATTCGTTTGTGGATTTTGTACGCGATTATATGGGCAACATGGCTGCCTTTATTACCGGGTGGACGTACTGGTTCTGCTGGATTTCTATTGCGATGGCGGATCTGACAGCCGTCGGGCTGTATACCCAGTACTGGTTTCCACAGGTCCCGCAGTGGATGCCAGGGCTGATTGCCCTTGTCATTCTGCTGCTGATGAACCTCGCTACGGTTAAGTTGTTCGGCGAGATGGAATTCTGGTTTGCGCTGATCAAAGTGTTGGCGATTCTCGCCCTGATCCTCGTTGGCCTGTTCATGATCATTAAGGGCTTCTCAACGACCAAGGGACCTTCGAGCTTCACCAATCTGTGGACCCATGGCGGGATGTTCCCGAATGGATGGCATGGCTTTCTCCTGTCCTTCCAAATGGTGGTCTTTGCCTTCGTAGGTATCGAGCTGGTCGGACTGACGGCAGGCGAAACAAAAGATCCCCAGAAGGTGATTCCGAAGGCGATCAACAACATTCCGATCCGGATTCTGATCTTCTATGTAGGGGCGCTGCTGATCATCATCAGCATTTACCCGTGGAATGGAATTGTGCCTAGTGAAAGTCCGTTCGTACAGGTATTCACCGCAGTTGGCATTACGGCTGCCGCCGGTATCGTGAATTTTGTAGTGCTGACATCGGCGGCATCGGCCTGCAACAGTGCGATCTTCAGTACAAGCCGGATGGTGTTCTCCATGGCGAAGGACCGCAATGCACCGGAATCGCTGGGCAGGCTGAACGGCAGAAGAGTACCCTCGAATGCCCTGCTCTTCTCGGTGGTGGTTATTCTGATTGCGATCATCCTGAACATGGTCATGCCGGAGGGGGTATTTACCCTGATTACAAGTGTATCGACGGTATGCTTCATTTTTGTATGGGGGATTACCATCATCAGTCATCTGAAATATCGCCGTACCCGGCCGGAGCTGGCTCGCCGCAATACGTTCAAGCTTCCGTTGTATCCATTGTCTAACTATGTTGTGCTGGCCTTCCTCGCGTTTGTACTGGTCATTCTCGCATTGGCAGAAGATACACGGGTGGCGCTGTTCGTGACGCCAGTGTGGTTTGTTTTATTGGTAGGAGTGTATTTTTTCCTCAACAAAAGCGGACATGAGCGTGCCAAGTAACTGAATCGGATGCCAAATTAAACCGTCCATGGAAATGGGCGGTTATTTTGAATTATTTTAAATTTGACAGGCTGGGCGGTTAGGTGTAATTTAATTTGTTGGTGGTTTCAGTTTATGATCGGCAAAAGGGAGTGGGAGATATAGAGACACCAAGGGAAACGCAGCACATGCACAAATTATCTGCCTGCTGGGTCTATTTATCCAAAATGAGCGGCAACACCCGAAGTCCCCTGCAGGTGAATATCAAGGATACGCTGACAGGATCCATCGGGGCGGCTGCAGCTATTTTTATGCTGATCTTCCTGACCAACCGGAGCGCTTCCAACTGGTTTATGGCGCCGTTCGGCGGAAGCTGCGTACTGGCCTTTGCATTCTGGAACGCGCCTTTCTCACAGCCGCGTAACATTATCGGGGGACACTGCATTTCGGCATTCATCGGTCTGGCCGCATTTCATTTATTTGGTAAAGAGCCATGGTCGATTGCGGCAGCCGTTGGGCTGGCGATTGCAGCGATGATGCTGACCAAAACAACGCACCCGCCTGCCGGGGCTAACCCGATTGTTATTATGCTTGGCCATTATTCAATGGGGTATTTGTTCTCACCGGTACTGATCGGCTCTGTCATCATTGTTATATTGGCTTTGGTGATTAATAACCTGAGACAGAACCGGAAGTATCCGACATTCTGGTTCTGAGCATGTCATGTCAAAAGATGCCTTAAAGTTATTCATGAATAACTTTAAGGCATCTTTTGGTTTTTTCCGTCTGCACGGTCTATTCGGCTAACGATTCGGACGCTGATGATACCACTCGTTAGCCTCCCGCAGTACCTCCGTTCCGCCAGCTCTCATAAATTCTTGAACGAAGTCGTCAAAGGCTTCTACAGGCCGGTCTCCTGTTATAAAAGATATATAGGCCTGGTTCCTCAGTCTGATCAGCTCAGGTCCGTTTTTGACCAGAGAGGGAGTCGCTACTTCAAGCGCATTATAAATGCCGTCCCGATCAAGCCCGAGGGTTGCAGCCCACTGCTCTCTTCGCCCAGCAGGCATCAAGGGCACCGTCATACCCAGGCCGGCGCCAATCCGGTTTTGATAACTGAACATGTGGTTGTACGGAGGGAGCACGACCACATCCTTTTTAGACGGTTCTGCCCAAACCCAATGTTTCCCTTGTATTCCGTAGTTCATAGAGGTGTATTGATCCGGATCCGGATTAGCGCTGACATCATCTAGGATCCGGAGAAGGGTCTCCAGTTTTCCGGGCTCTTGGGCAGCTTCCGCCCCGATGGCGGTGAAACTCATCAGCATGTCATAGGCCTTGGAGCCTCTTTGACCATAAGGTCCTGTAAAAGGTTGGCCGAATACGATTCGTCCCTGAGGATATCTGGCGGTCAGCTCCTTGGCATTAAAAGAGGCCTCGACCGGCGTTTCGTGGACTCTCATAGCTTGATCGGGTGTCCATGTTAGATAATCGCCGCTCTGAATCCAGTGATAATAATTGCCCATGGAGGTCATACCGATCCTTCCGTTAATAAAGGCATGGGACAAGTGCTTATAGCCGCCCTTGTTCTCGCCCGTAATGAATTCCGGGTCAATGACACCGTCTTTGTACCATTTGTGGAGGTAGAACAGCGCTTCCTTCATCTGGGGTTCCAGTGCGCCAATGGCAAGATTCCGGTCCTTCACCCCAAAGTAGAGCTGATCGGCGAATACAATCTGCCCGAATGCGCCGAACACCACGTTCATTCCTTCCATAGATAATCCATAAGTATCTTTAATGCCGTTGCCGTCCGGGTCGTCGTTACGAAAGGCATAGATCATCTTCTCGAATTCGGAAATCGTCTGAGGAACGGAGAGACCCAATCGATTCAGCCAGTCTTTCCGGTAAACCACAGGGATGCGGTAAATATTCGTAGGGTTAATGACAGGGATACCGTAATACTTGCCGCCGATCATTCCGGCATCCTGCAGAGCGGGAGCGTGTTCTCGAATGGCTCTCATGATATGCGGGGCGTACTTGTCCAGCATTTCCCGCGGAATCTCAGCCAGCAGCCCCTGCTGCTGATATTTCAACAGGTCCTGCGGCTGCCTGATTCGGAACAGGTCTGGAACAGCACCCTGGGCCAGCTTCATATCCAGAAGCTTCTCATACTGACTGTTCTCCAGATTCCAGACATCAAGATCCACATGGAATTGATCCTCCAGATCCTGAATCATCTCTGCATTCGCAGGTACAGGCAGGTTTTGATGCATCGTCCAGGAAATCGAATATCGCGGAGCTGCAGAAGCAGGGGCTGCATGAGGGAGCTTTGCTTCCGCAGACAGGCTGCCGGAAGGCATACCACGGTCACAGCTGCTGAGCACAGCTGCCAATATCGCTGTAACCAGGATGATTGAGAAAAGCCTGGCGCGCTGCAAAACGTGGAACAGCTTAATTAGGATTGTATCCATATCAGAACCTTCCTTACCTTAAATTCCAATTCACGCAGCAGGGCGAAATGCTACCCGTGTTTCAACGAATTGCGCATGTAGTGGCCTGGGGTACAGCCATACCTGTCTTTAAATCGTTTGATAAAGTACGCAGGCGTCCCGTATCCGACCATACCGGCGATTTGTTCGATTGTCATGGTGTTGTTCTCGATCAGCATCCGGGCCCGTTCCATCCTCCGGCTGGTGACATAATCGGTATAGGTGACTCCCAGTTCCTCCTTGAAGAGCCTGCTTAAATATTTGGAGCTGATAAACACCTTGGAAGACACCATCTCCAGCGACAGGTCCTCAGGCAAATGATTCTCGATATACTGTTTAGCCGACTCGATCGCGGAGAGGGCCCTGTCACTATTCCGTTTCTCAGCCTGGTTCATGAATGTCGCGATAGAGTCCGCCAGCCAGTCACGGAACATGTGAACATGGGAAATAGCGAGATATTGATGGTAGAGATCCAGATTAGCTCCGGCAGGATGCTGATAGCGGATACTTTTCAGATAATCAGAGTACACGAATACGGTATTAGCGAGAACAAAATGACAGTAGTCAGCAGGATAGGGGCCTTCTCTCAGCGTGGTGATAAGCTGATCGACGACCATCAGGGTCTCCAGAGGATGGCGGGCAGACAATTGTTCCCTGAATTTTGACAGTATCGTTGGCGGGATCTCCTCCGCATTATTTTCCCGCTCGAGTAAAGAACGGTCCTTGAGTACCGTCTGTTCCGGCAGAAAATAAGCATATTTAAGCAGGGTGCGGGCTTCATGACAGCTCAGATGAATATCTGACATCTCCTTCACCCAGCATCCCCACGACAGCGGGCAGCCCGCATGCGGCAGCTCGCCATCTCCAAGCAAGAAATCGGAAAGACGCTCCAGCTGTGCGTCCGCTGCTTCATACGTACCTAGAATAATGGCCAGCCGGTGATCCGGAAGCTCCTCGACCATGATCCGGCTGTCCGGACAACAGACAGACTGCAGGCGACTAGTAAGCTGTTGGATATTCTGCCCGTGATCCGAAGGGAGGGCGGCATGGCGAGCTGTCATATCCAGAAGGAGGCAGCAGTAATAGGTATGCTCCTGGGAAATTCCAAGGACCCGCAGCTCTTCAGCCAGTTCCTCCCGGGTGTAGCCGCCCTGCAGCATATTCAGCATGACGTGGCGTTTCATCATAGAGCTGCTGGACTGCAAGTTCTCCTCCATACTGCTCAGCTTGTCACTCAGACTAATAAAAGCTGTGTCAATGATCCTATATTCATTCGTCATAGGATCTGGTGAATGTCCGGTCAGATCCCGGATTTTGTGAACCAGACGCCGGATCGGGCTGTAACTCACTTTAGCCAGAATTCCCGACATACCAATGCCCAGCAGCAGGGCAAACAGGCATACACCAAGGATCACTCTCTGCAGAACGATTGATTCTTCATAGAGAAGATCTGCAGGGACGATACTGCAAATCATCCAGCCGGTAGTCGGGAGCAGCCGGTAAGAGACGACGGAAGAGCCCGAATCGGCGTTTTCTTCAAAGCTGCCTGACTCTGCTCTAAGACTCCATATTTTCGTAATATTGGAACTGTAGTCGACCTGCAGAGCCGTCCCTCCTGATTGAACTGAAGAACCTTTGATGATCCCAGCTGAACGGTCAAATAAAAAGGTGCTCTCAGACTGGAATGGCATCATATTCTGAATAATGCCGGTGATAGCACTCTCCCTGACATCAACCGCAATGATCAGGTCGTTATTTTTACCGTGGGATGGAAAAGGATAACTGTGCGCATACGTGACCAAGGCTTGACTGCTGCCACCCGGCGCAGCAGAGAAAACATCATCGGCAACCTGGCGGGAGCCTGTCCATAAGCTGGCGTGCGGAACACCGCGTATTTTTTCTATCCAGTCGGCAAAAAACGGATTGTGATCCCCATGAACAGCTTGGGTTAACAGCCCATAACGTGAAGACAGCATCACATTCTGATCCGGATTATAGATATGCACCGCCTGTACGATATCCGAGCTGCCTGCTGCCTCAGACTTGATCGCCTCCTGGAGGTTAAGCAGACTGACGGGATTCGCATTGAGGGCAGCATCGGCAAACAGACGAAGATCCGAATTGTGGCTCACGGCCAGTCCCCAGTCGATCTGCTGGACTCTCTGCAGCACCCTCGTTTCAATGGTTTGGGCGGTGTTCTCCAGGATAAGCTGATTTTTGCTCTGCAGTTCTTTTTTATATTGATGTGCGAAATAGGTAGAAAAGATGGAACAAAGGATGAGAACCAGAACAAGCACGAGGGCTACATAAGAAATAGCCAGGCTGGCGAACGCGGAATTCCATTTTTTCAAAGTACACTCTCCTCCCGCCGCGATTATACACCATACTATGACATCCTAAGTTGCGGTTTATGTTAATAGAATATTAAATTGCAAAAAACCGGTCGAATTCATCCGAAATTGATAGAAAGGAGAAATTGTTGCATTGAGAAATAGCGAGGCTGTCTGCTACATTGAGACCGATTCGAATCAAAATTAAAATTAAAACGATAGGGGCAGACACGCTTGAAAACAAAAACCAACCAAAAATTGTTATCCGCTGTATTGGGTGTGGCAGTACTATCCAGTACCGTTCCCTTCAGTCCAGCAACAGCTGCTTCAACCAGTTACATGGGAGAACTGCCGGCAGCACCGGCATGGGGACACTTTGTAGACAACTACAAAAATAATACGCCCGTGAATAAGGCCGTCTATTCCAATCCAGCAATCGGAATCCTGTCCGGATATCTGGAACTGTGGGAACCCGGATCCTCCTGGGATAACGGTACGATACGTAACAGCAGTGTGCTGGATGCGAATATTCAGTATGTGGCCGACATTGCAGCCAGCCGTACCCCGGAAGAAGCAGACAGGGCCTATTACGATGACCGGAGAAATCAGACCTATGGGGCAGTCGATGGCCTCGGTTCATTATCTGAAGTCTATCGGGCCAAATCAGGTACCTACACTACCATTAACAGCATCCCGGAGGATGCCAAGACGGTAAAGTACAACGACGGCAACGGTGATAATAAAGGAGGCGACTCCAATTCCGAGCTGGGCAAGATGGTGGATCTGATCGGAACGGTGCGGGGGAACTATGCCTCAACAACACAGGCCAAAAATTTTTACAATTATAAACGGCCGTTCCGCTGGCGGGATACGTCCATCATTGTTCCTGCTCTCGTTCCGGCGATCAGCATGACACCGGCTACGGACGGAGGCTTCCCGAGCGGTCATACCAACGCTTCATATCTCGCGGCGCTGTCACTGGCCTATGCGGTACCCGAGCGGTTCCAGGAGCTGTTGACCCGGGCTTCGGAAATGGGGAACAGCCGGATTGTAGCCGGCATGCATTCACCACTCGATGTCATTGGCGGGCGCACCATGGCAACAGCCCTGGCGGCAGCTGCACTGGCTGACCCGGATAATGCGGCGCTTAAGCAGGCGGCGTATGACCAGGCTCATGATATTCTGCTCAAGCAGGAGGGTACAGCGGAAGACCGCTTCCGTGATTATAATAAAAATAAGGCGCAGTACACCCAGCGGTTGACCTACGGATTTACTCAGATTAATTCCACATCCCAGCCTGTAGTGGTCCCGAAAGGGGCTGAGGTGCTGCTGGAGACCCGTCTGCCTTATCTGAGCGGTGATCAGCGCCGTATGGTGCTCGCGACGACCGGGCTTCCTTCGGGTTATCCTGTGCTGGACGATCCGGAAGGATGGGGACGCCTGAATCTATTCGCAGCTGCAGATGGATATGGTGCTTTCAGCAGCGACGTGACCGTGAATATGGATGCCGCAAAAGGCGGGTTCCATGCATCCGACCACTGGCGGAACCATATCTCGGGTCCCGGCAGGCTGACGAAGGAAGGAACCGGCACCTTGCAGCTGATGGGCAGCAACACGTATTCGGGCGGTACTCAAATTAATGGGGGCATACTAGAGGCAGATAACGCAGCGGCCTTTGGCAGCGGTGAGGTCGTTAATACCCATGGTACAGTCATGGAGAAGGTCACCGGGAAAATGACCGTGAACGGAGATTTCACCCAGACTGCAGAAGGTGCGCTGGAGCTTAACCTGGCGGGTGCCAATGACGTGCTTGATGTCAAAGGGACCGTGAACATTGATGGCAAGCTTCATGTGAAATTCGAAGATAGCTATAAGCCGGGCAGCGGCGTTGTTACTCTTATGACTTACGGCAGCAACCAACGGAACGGGAAGTTTTCCTCTGTCCAGGTTGAAGGGCTGCCGAGCAAATACAGTGCCGAAATAAGCTATCAAAATAATCAGATTATACTGTCAGTTACCGATACGACGATTCCAAGCAATCCGAATCCGGGCGGCACGAGCCCAGGCGGGACGAACCCGGGGAGCTCCAATCCGGGAGGTTCAACCGGCTCTAACGGCTCGGCTGGAAGCGGCGGGACGACTCCTGCAGCTACGGCACCACAGCCGGCAGCACCTGTCCCGACAGTGCCTTCTGTACCATCAGTACCTTCTGTACCGACGGTCAAGGTGAATCCGTTTCAATCCAGTGCTGTCAGTCAGGACGCGGTCCTGAAGGCTGTGAAGGATGCTGCGGCCGCTGCGAATCATATGAACAAAACATTCAGCGATACAGCCGGTCATTGGGGAGGCAGCACGATTCAGACGGCGATGAAGCTGCGTATTGTTGATGGATATGCGGATGGGGCATTCCGTCCGAATGCATCTGTAACCCGGGCAGAATATGCTGCCATGATCTCCCGTGCCTTTGGACTGGCGTCAAGTCCGGCTTCCGGGACGTTCAAGGATGTACGCTCCAATTGGGCTGCGGGTTATATCGGTGCTTTGGCGGAAAAGGGAATCATAGGCGGTTATGCGGACGGAAGCTTTAAGCCGGATGCGGCCATTACCCGTGCCGAGATGGTAGCGATCATCGGACGTGTACTGAATCTTAATATACTCTCTTCCAATGTACAGCCACGCTTCACAGATGTGGGCAGCGGTTACTGGGCTGCGGATATCATCAGGCAGGCGGCATCGGCCAAGCTAATCGCAGGGACATCTGCCTCTGCATTCAGTCCGAAGGGCATGGCTACGCGGGCTGAAGCCGTAACGGTTATTATCCGGGCTCTGGAGAGCGACAGCTCTATCAAAGAGTTGATTCAAGGTTTGTAAAAGCTGGACAGATGATATAAAGAAAAGGCTTTGCCCTCGGGGGCAAAGCCTTTTTTGTTGCTGCTACTGCCGCGTTGTGAAAGGAGTCTATCGGAGCTGTGAGATTTGAGCGAAGAGACAATATGATTTGTCCCTTTCGATCAAGAGCGTAGATTCATATACATATTGAAGATTCGTTAATAAAGGAGGAGACAGAGCATGTTAAAAAAAACAGCGGTGGGCAAAGCGAAAAATAAGAGCAAGCAGGTCAAGACATCTAAAGGATATAGAGGGATTCGGGCCAGCAGCGTGGCCAAGGCCATGAAAATGATGATGAAGGCGCAAAAGCAGTTAAATACCCAAAAGTCTGTTGTGATCACCCGGAGAACAAGAAGAATAGGTACGGACCGCAATTGGGTAAACGCAATCGAAATTGAACGGAACCCGGCATGGGTCGCACCGCAGAGCGGAGAATCTTATGTCTGGGGGCAAAATGACCCGAACGGACCTGCGGCGGTGATTGCCAGAAGGTTCACGATCCGAAACGATGTTCAGAGAGCCAGCTTGTTCCTGGCCGTCGATAACTTTGCCATCGTACTGATCAACGGACGGTCTGTGCTGATTGATAATCCTCAAGCGAACAATTCTTTCTTTAATCCGGGTAGAACCTTTAACATCCGAAAATTCCTTCGTTCAGGCAGTAATGATATTGTCATCGCAGCCTTTAATTTCCCATCCAATGCGAACCGCAGCGCTGACAATCCTGCGGGTGTCCTGGCACGTCTCGAGATCGAGCTGGATTAAACCGGCTGTACCGATGCTTGAATGCCCTGTCTATTGCGTAACAGGTATAAAGAATTGAATCCGGTTTGTCTGTATTGAAAAAAGGCACCGGCGTTCCAGACAAGCAGGAATGCCGGTGCCTTTTTATTGCATTTTGAAAAAAAATGTCTTTTCTAAATAAACAGATTGTGTCCGGTCTGATCCGCTTTACCCAGATAAGCACCAACACCGCCGTACCCGATCCCTTCGATCAGCTCGGCCCGGTCAATGCCCATCAGGTCCATCGACATTTGACAGGCAATAATTTCGACCCCCTGGTCGATCGCTGTCTGAATGAGCTCTTCCAGTGAAGGCACATTTTTACTCTTCATGAGGGAGCGGATCATCTGCGGCCCCATGCCAAGCATGTTCATTTTAGACATCGACAGCCTGCGGCTGCCGCGCGGCATCATAGCACCGAACATTTTACCGACCAGTCCCTTGGCGACAGGCACCTTCTCATGCTTGCGGATAATGTTCAATCCCCAGAAGGTGAAGAACATGGTGACCTTCTTGCCGCTGGCTGCTGCACCGTTGGCAATAATGAACGACGCAATGGCTTTGTCCAGATCACCGCTGAATACGACCATAGTGGTTCTATCATTAGAAACAGCCTGCGCTTCAGATGGAACCGGTGAGGAGGTCATCCCTGTATTGCCTTTGTTCAGGTACGCCTCAATGATCCCGTCCTGGCGTTTGTTCAGCTGCAGCAGCCCGTTGCGGGACATCCGCGCCCATGATTTGATGTCCTCATAGAAGCCCGGATCTGAAGCGGTCACTTTCAGAATCTGGCCATCCTCCAGCTGATCCATGTTCTGCTTCACCTGAAGCAGGGGGCCCGGACAAGCCAGACCGCAAGCGTCGACGGTCATGTCGGCAGCTGGTATCACAGCATGCGGTGCGGAAGAATTGGATACCGAAGCGGGATGCTCCGCAGGAGCAGCGGGTTTTGCAGGTTCATTAAATCCAGTGTGCGTCTGTTCTGGCGGCTGGATATCCATGGGTTTGGCTGTATAGCGGCTCATCTGATACGTCTTGTAACCCCCGCTCAGATTTTTCACCTGGTAACCTTTCTGCTTGAGAATACGGGAAGCTGTATATCCGCGCAGGCCAACCTGGCAGTAGACCCATATTTCTCTGGAAGCGTCCAGTTCATCCAGACGGCTGCGGAGTTCATCCACCGGAATGTTAACAGCACCTTCTATGTGCCCGTTGGCAAATTCAATTTCTGTCCGTACGTCTACCAGCATGATCTTATTCGCATCATGTTGATCCAGATCGGCCGGCAGGATTACTTCGCTCATGCCGTGAAGTACATTCTCCGCTGCATAGGCGGCCATATTGACTGGATCCTTAGCCGAAGAATAAGGAGGAGCATAAGACAGCTCCAACCCGGACAGATCCGTCACCGTGCCGCGGAAGCGAATAACCGTAGCGATATCGTCGATCCGTTTATCTACCCCGTCATAACCGACAGCCTGTGCACCAAGTATCGTCCCCTTAGGGCTGAATAGCAGCTTCAGCGAAATTGGCGTTGCTCCCGGATAATAGGATGCATGGGAGCTTGGGTGCACATGAACGACATGGTGAGGAATGTTTAATTCCTGCAGTGTTTTTTCGTTGTTACCTGTAGCGGCTCCGGTTAAGCCAAAGACTTTAATAATGGACGTACCTTGTGAACCTTTATAGGCTGTGCCGAGTCCGCATACATTGTCTGCCGCGATCCGGCCCTGTTTGTTCGCTGGCCCGGCAAGCGGAATGGCTGTTTTCCGGCCGTTGACCAGGTCCGTTACCTCTACAGCATCCCCGACGGCATAAACATCCGGGAGGCTGGTCTCCATTCGTTCATTGACCACGATATGGCCTCGGGGACCGAAAGCCAGACCGCTGTCCTGCAGGAATGCTGTATCGGGCTTCACTCCAATGGCGAGCAGCACCATTTCACTTTCGAGCATGCGGCCGCTGGCCAGCTTTACACGAATCCGGCGGGCTGTTTCTTCGAACCCTTGCACCATATCGGAGAAGAGCAGCCGTACGCCGCGGTCCTCCAGCTCCTTGGCCAGAACAGAAGCCATCTCCGGATCGAACGGAGCCAGAATCTGGCTGCCTGCCTGGATCAGTGTAACATCAAGCCCGGCTTCTCGAAGGTTCTCAGCCATCTCGACACCAATAAAACCGCCGCCAATAACGATAGCAGAACGTGTACCTTCTTCATGTACCTTAGCTTTAATCCGGTCTGTATCCGGAATGTTGCGCAGTGTGTGAATCTTATCGCTTGTCACTCCCGGCCATTCAGGAACCACGGGTTTGGCCCCCGGAGACAGAATCAGCGCATCATAACTTTCCTCATATTCGCCGCGCTCTTGGCTCTGTACACGTACTTTTTTATGCACAGGGTCAACAGAAACCACTTCACTCTGTGTGCGGATATCGATATTGAAGCGCCGGTGCATGGCTTCCGGTGTCTGCACGAGCAGCTTGGAGCGGTCCTGAATGGATCCTCCGATATAATAGGGGAGCCCGCAGTTGGCAAACGAAATATACGGGTCCCGCTCGAACATGACGATATGGGCTTCCTCATCTAACCGGCGAAGTCTTGCAGCAGCAGATGCGCCTCCGGCGACACCGCCGACGATTAATACTTTTTTACTCATGATGACTGATCTCTCCTAGAAATAAAGTAATTAACTGCTTAACCTTCTCATCTTTGACGGAATAATTGATCTCCAGGCCGTTACGTTCGCTCTCGACAATACCAAGGGAACGGAGCTTTTGCAGATGCTGGGATACGGTGGACTGTGGAAGCTCCAGACATTCTTGCATATAGGAAACGTTGCAGCTGCCTTTCTCGATCAAGCCTCGGAGAATGCAGAGCCGCACGGGATGGGCGATGGCTTTCAAAATGTCTGCGGTTTGGTTGTAGGCTTTGAAATTGCTATTCATGACGCCCTCCTTAATATTTGTTTATCGTTATATTCGAATAATACGATATATTGTACAGAATTACAAGTTAGTTTTTATTGGGAACAGAGTAGTGCCAGATCGATTTGCATCTGAATCTGAGCTTTATAAAGTCGATACACTAAAACGAAGTTAAAACCAGGAAAGCATTTATAATCAAACGGGGAACGAATTGTAGACACTGCGATCGAACAGCTGATGGCTGTATTTGTAGCTTCAGTGATTCAATTTAAAAAAAGTCAGCCGATCCGAACGATCGGCTGACTTTTTGATGAGGTCTTAAACACGTACAGAGTGCCTGCCTGGTACATGCATCCCGGTTATACTTGCCCTGTCTTTGACGTTCTATTGCTGGGTGCGAACCAGCCGAGGAGTGCAATGGATAGAAGGACTATATAGAACACAACGGTCCAGCCTGTGCTGTGCGGAAAATCGTGATTCAATATTCCGATGTCCTCATGGGCCAGCGTAATGACGGCCAGCTTAACCCCAACCCAGGCAACAATGGCATAGGCTGTCGTTTCCAGAGCAGGGCGCTGGGACAGTAGACGTACGAACCAGCTGGCTGCAAACTTAATCAAAATTAGACCCGCAACTCCGCCAAGCACCACAACGATAAATTGTCCGCCGTCCATCCCTCCAAATTCGCCTAGCGGTGAATCCGGGAGACCGAGCGCAAGGGCAACCGCCGCCAGAATGGAATCAATCGCGAAGGCGAGATCAGCAAGCGCGATTTTTCCCACTGTTGGCCAAAAATCTTTCCCTTCACCTTCCCGTCTCGTTTCCTTGTCTATACTCTTGTTTTTCTTGCCGAAGCGGGCCTGGATGATGTGTTTGATACCAAGGTACAGAAGGTAAGCTGCACCAATTGCCTGTACCCACCAGGCATTGGCGATGAAAGAAATGGCAAACAATGCGGCAAAGCGAAAAACAAAGGCCATAATAATTCCGTAATTGAGTGCGCGTTTCTTTTGTTTTTCCGGCAAGTTCTTAGCAATAACCGCCAGCACCAGTGCGTTATCCGCTGACAGCAGTCCTTCCAGTCCGATCAAAATAAGCAGAGCCCAAGCATATTCCAGCCACAATGCATCCAATTTGTTGTCCTCCCCCGTGCCCGGCCCCAGTGATATTCAGTATGTGTAAAACGGCGAATCAGGCTGTATAGCAGTATCATTTACTTGCTCAGCAATAGTATACAAAGTTCATGCGGACAATATGCCGGGCAGAACAGGAGTTGGATCGAACAGCGGATGGACAAAACCGGAAGGCTGATGCTAGTTTTTCATACGCAGACCCTGGCTTTCTGGGTGGCTTCAGGGTGGCTTCAGGGTGAGGTTTTGGCCAGATCTGCCGCCTGCTGTGGAGTCAGCGCTCCCTCATAGAGGGTCAGCTCGTCGATCAGTCCCTGAAACGGCGGATCCCACCAGTTCACACCAAGACTGAAGGTGCCGCCCGGACCGGTGAACAAGTCCTTAAAATGGGAACCTGTAAACTTGGCGACGCCATTCACGTAGACGGTCAGCGTACCGCGGTCTACCGAGAAGGCTAATTGTGTCCATTCACCGGCCTGGATAGCAGGCCCTGCGGCTGCATCATACCAGGTTTCGCTGCCGGACCAGACCATCGTCTGATTGGACGCAGGTCCCATCGGAACGACACTGACCCAATTAGTGCTGTCTTTGGCGCCAAAGAAGGTGGTGGTGTATAGAGACAGCTGCTCCGGCTTGACCCAGAGGGATACTGAATATGAACTGCTGCTGATAAGCCCGTCCGGAAGACGGATGCCGCTTGCTCCGTCAAAGGATGCCGCTTTACCCTGATGTCCGTCCGTATAGGTGATCTTCCCGCCGGTTTGGTCCAGCTTACTTCCGGTTATCGTACCGGCTGCGTAAGAACCTGTTCCGTCCTTCAGGTCATTCTCGAAGGAGTAGCGGGCGGTGAGCTTGGCATCTGAATAAGGAAGTACCGTAATGTCAAACCGTTTGGTTGCGGTGACCTTTCCTTTGGTGATGATAGCTGTGAGCACAACACTTTTATTCCCCGAACCGGATGCCGGGCGATGTATTTCTCCGGCTGTGGTCACGACATCTGCGTTGGATGTCGTCCAGGAGATGGTCGTCTGACGGCTGCCTTCGGTAGGTAGGCTCAGATTGGCGACTACCTGGCTGGTATCCCCGAGAGTCAGGTCCTGGACAACGTCTGCCACGACTTCCCGGTCATCTTCGTTTGGCAGCTTGCTGCCCCAAATGGCAGTCCCGTCTTTGGACAAGGCGGTAAAGGTCATGACCCTCTGCTGGGAAACAGGATCCCACTGGCGCAGGAACACCCCTTCATACGTCACACCGGACAAGGTCAAGGAGGCCTGATATTGACCGGTTCGTTTCCATGTTCCCTGAACAGCCCCGGTTACAGTATTATTTTTGTTCAACGTAATCGAAGAGGCATGCTGAATATCTGCACTGTTACTGCGTCCGTGGTTGATCAACTTGTAATCACCAATAACATCCTGGCGGTCTGCTTTGCTGAGTGACTCACCTCCGTAATGGTAAGGAGCAATCAGAGGCCAGCCCTGCTCATTCATGAAGATCTGATGCACACGCAGTTCGTGCATTTCTCCGGTCTGCGGGAAACGGGAATGGAAGACGAGGTAGGCCCGGCCGGAAGCGGTATCCTGGTAGACTGAATTATGCCCTGGGGAAACATAACCAACGCCGCTGCCTGTACCCGGATCACCGACTTTTCGGTCGAAGAGATAATTGCCGATCAGCTTATTGCCGTAGGGGGCATTATCGATATTGCCTGGAAGCACAGCGTTTTGTCCCAGGCTGTCCACATACGGACCTTCCGGCTGCTTCGAACGGAATACCCGCATGTTATAGCCGCCATCAGCACCCAGCCACCCATAAGTAACATAGAGGTAGTAGTAACCGGTTTCCTTGTTGTAGACGACATACGGACCTTCGCCGGATTTACCGTAACCGCCAGCGATTTTGGTGCCGAAATAACGGTCAATTAACCGGCCGTCCTCTGTTATACCATCTTGGCCCGGGTAGATCGGCATGCCCGTACGAGGATTTACCTCCAGCTCGAATATTCCGCCTGACCATGAACCATATACCATGTGCAGCTTGCCTTTGGAGTCATAGAACAGGTTGGCGTCAATGGCGTTCGGATAAGTCAAGTTGGCGTAGGAGCCATCGGCGTTAAACCACTCTGGACGGGGATTGGAGAAGGTGCCGCTGCGGATTAGCTTGCTGATATTGGTGTTGGTCCATTTTTTATTAATGACACTGTCTTTATCTTTGGCATCGTCTCTGGTGAAACCGGAATACACGACTGTACCGCCATAGGTATACGGACCTTCAATCTGCTTCGACACGGCAAAACCGATCGCTGAACGGATATAAGTGGATGAAGCGCTGTAATACATCATATAAGCGCCCTTGGAGCCGTCCGGATGGAGATAATCCTTGTTCCAGAATACGTCTGGTGCCCAGACAGCATAGCCGCCCTTGCTGTCAGAATCGTTCCGGCCAGCCCAGGCAAAAGATTCTGACAGATTGGCAGACAGGTCGCCATACAGCGTGTTGCCCGGTGTTGTATAACCATTGGTAAACCGGGTCCAGCTTATTAGATCCTTGGACTTGGCAGCCTCGATGTGAGACCCGAAGACATAGTAGCTATCCCCATCCTTGACGATGGAGGGATCGTGGACCGATACGTTCTGATAGACAGGGGCTTGTGCTGTGGTTACAGACTTGTTTGGAGTAGAGGCGGTGCCTTGGTTTCCTTCAGCCAGCAGGGTAGAAGGGACCATAATGGCAGCAGTCAATAGAGAAAGACAAATCATGCTGAGCCTACGTTTTTTGGTCATGCAGATATGCTCCTTTCGTTAATGAAAACGATTACAAATCCTGCGGATCAATAGCTGACGATGGGCCGGGATAAGGATACGGCGGTCATCTCCTCCTTATGAATCAGATATTTTGCCATTAATGTTTGTGATTATATCAACGTATTAATGTTTTTGTAAATATGATTTTATCCAAAAAGACGGCCCTGCCGCATAGATTTCTCTAGGACAGGGCCGCCTTGCGTCTTTATAAGAATTATGCTTTTACAGATAATACATTTTAAAATTAATATCCTGTGCGTGATTCCCGAATTTCCTGCCAAAAATCGTCGCACCGCCCACATGAGCTGCATCCTCTTTGACTTCAATACGGAAGGTCCATCGGTCACAGCCGGTATCCAGATCGTCAACAGATAAGGCTGACATCAGGTCCCCGTCCATATACGTACCGTGATTCGTAATCCGGATCGTCTTCAGCAGTCCGTATTGATTCAGATTACTCGGCCACCAATCCGGATTTAACTTCCCCCTGGTATCTGCATAATCGCCCGGGCTGGTCCAACAGCCAAGCTCGTGCCCATTCAACGTAAAAGTGATATCAGAGGGCCACACATCGTTCGCGAACGGAAATTCAGAGGACAGCTCCATGCTGATTTCGAACTGCTGCAGCTTTTCGTCCTGTTGGAGGAAGTTGGCAATCTGATATTGGATAAAGCCTTTGGTAAACCAAAGAATTTGGGCTTCCACCCGCTTGGGGTCCATAAAGTATTTCGGTTCATCGACAGGCCCGATAAAATCCTTCTCCGAAGCAAGCCCGCAGGTCGGCTTCAGGTCAAAATCCGTATAGTGCCCGATCGGAACCGACGTCTTGTAGGAGGCGAAGGAGTGAAATATTTTCTTCGGGAAATTAATCTCGATATGATCCACCTTGAGGATTGATATCTTCTGCAGGCCGGATTTGCCCGGGATTTTCTCGGTCCGTATAATACCGGCATCTTCCAGCTTCTGTACATGTTTGGTTACGATCGGACTGCTGATCTGCAGTTCTTCTGCAAGCTCTTTGATATTCATTTTATTATTGGACAGAAGCTGTATAATGCGAATCCGTACTTCACTGGCAAGAGCTTCATAGACGACCAATGAGGAGTTATCGATTTCAAGCTGCACAGGGGTCACTTCTTTCTCTATATATTCGAGATACACATAACATGGATCATAACATAATATCCAGGTTTGTCGAGTTGATATTAATAATATTATTCACTGAATAACTTTTAATTCGACTTATTTAACATTTTAGTGAATCCGATTGTTAATTAGTCTATTAATATTCATGATTGTTTTATAAAATGGTTATTGACACCGTTTTCATGGCAGAAGTATACTGAACCCAAGTCATTTGATTCATAAAAATATTCTGTAGTTAACCATATTGTTAATTAACAGAAGCAGGAGGAGAAAGTTTTGAAAAAAAAGATGGGTCTTTTTATCATGCTTGTCCTTTTAACAACAATGGTATTATCCGGGTGCGGCAGCGACAAGAACACGATCACATTCTGGACCCCGCTGACCGGGGATGACGGAGCGTACATGGACCAGTTGGTCAAAGACTACAACGCCACCAATCCGGAGATCAAAGTCAAACACGTCGTCACCTCGGATATGTACACCAAGCTGTCCACGGTATTGAACTCGGGCAAAGGTGTACCGGATCTGTCGATTATCCATGCTGACCGTGTACCTGGGTATGTGAAGCAGGGACTGATTCAACCGATGACTAATGTGATGAAAGCACAGCCGGAGCTCAAGCAGGACAACTATCTTCCGCAAGCCTGGTCGGTGGGCAATATGGATAACACGCAGTATACGATTCCGCTCGATATTCATAGTGTTGTGATGTATTACAACAAAGACCTGCTTAAGAAGTACAACGCTGAACATTTCCTCGATGACAATGTCATCACCCTAGATGAGATGATGTCCCTTCAAGGCAAGCTGGACAAGGGCGACTATGTCGTCAACGATGCGCTGCTCAGCTGGGTGATCCTGTCCCAGATTCAGAATTTCAATGGTGATATTGAAGAGAATGGCAAACCTGCGGTTGATACCCCTGTCATGAAACAGGCGTTCGAAGCCGTCAAGAAAATCAATGATGCGGGTCTGATGACCCCGAATGGGGAAGACGGTTATCTGATGTTCCAATCCGGCAATGTGCTGTTCTCCACTGACGGAACCTGGAGCTCCACGGCCCATGCCAAAGTCGAAGGACTGAACTTCGGTGTAACGAACGTCTACTCTCCTTCAGCCGACAAGTTTACGAACCGGGCTTCCTCCCACCTGTTCGCGATGCTGAAGAATGACAAAAGAACCGACGAGAAGGAGCAGGGGATTGCCAGCTTCCTCGAATTCATTCGTACCCATTCCATCAAATGGGCTGAAGCCGGCCAGATCGTAGCGAGTAAGAACATCAACGAGAGCCCGGAATACCAGAAATACATGCAGTCCTATTTCACCAAGGATGAGAAAGAAATTAAGTCACTTCATATATACACCTATGAGTACTATCCATATATTGCGGAAGCTCTGGATACGTATTCCGGTGATATAGTCCGCGGGAAAACGCCGATTGATGAAGGGCTGAAGACGATTCAGAAGACTGTCGAGGACAAAATTGCTCAAAGCGGCCAAAGTACGACGAAGTAAACAGGCGGCTGGTGATGTGCCATGGATGCGGTATGCTCAAGTGGCACATTCACCTCTTGGGAAAGGAGAAAGGGCATGACGAAGAGATTCAAGCTGGCACCCGTATTTTTTGTTGGTCCGCATTTGATTTTATTCATTATTTTCATCCTTCTGCCAACGATCTACGGGATATATGCCTCATTCACACAATGGAATTTGATTGGCGACCCGGTGTGGGTGGGACTGGATAACTACAGGACGATCCTGTTTGACACAAGCTCAACGTTCCATAACCAGTTTACGAACGGGATGTGGAACACATTTATTTTCGTGATCCTCAGTGTACCGCTTCTGATTGTCATTCCGCTGATGATTGCGGTAGCTCTGGAGCATAAGGGAGTAAAGGGCAAAAGTCTGATTCAATCCATCATCTATATTCCTGGTCTAATCTCCATTTCCGCTGCCGCTCTGATCTGGGCACTTATCTTCAACAAGCAGTTGGGGATTACCGGGAATGTATTCGGCTCGGAGACCGTGTGGGCGGCGAATCAGCCTTACGCCTGGATTATCATTGTCGTATTAACGATCTGGGGCGGCGTTGGCGGGAACATGATCATTTACCGTGCATCCCTCAGCGGGGTAGCCAAGGATTTGTATGAATCCGCAGAAATGGACGGAGCAGGCGCGATCCGCAGATTCACCAGCATAACGATTCCTTCTATTCGATTCCCGCTGATCTATACGTTCGTCATGACGACAGCCGGAGCCTTTAACGTATTCGGGCAGCCGCTGATGATGACCAAGGGCGGCCCGCAGGAAGGGACAACGGTGCTAATGATGTATATTCGCAGACTGGCGTTTGGCAGCGGGGAATCCATTGCCGGAATGGCCTCTGCGATGGCAGTCCTGCTCGGACTTGTCATTCTCGTCATTTCCGCGCTCCAGTATTATGTGATGAACCGGAATGCTAATTAATTGCAAGCGGCAGCATGGATTTGATAAAAGGGCAGGTGTAACGGAATGGCAAACCAGGTTGGCTTAGAAAAGGACCTTCCGATGGTCCGGTCAGCAAGCATCCGAAGATCTCCGCGTTCCGGCGGGATCTCCAAATATATGGCATACTTGTTTCTCATCGTAATCTGTCTCATCTGGGCGGTTCCCATCCTATTCGGGATCACGACCTCCTTCCGCTCCCAGACCGAAGTGGTCTCTGCGGGATTCCGGCTTTTCCCCGAGAGCTGGAACTTTGAGAACTACACAGCAATTCTCGATAACACTTCAACGGCACCTATTCTGCAGTGGCTGTGGAACTCGGTGTTTATCGCAACGCTGCACACGCTGCTGGTCGTCGTCGTCATTTCAATTACAGGGTATGGTTATTCGCGTATGAACTTCAAAGGGAGAGATGCATTATTCTTCACCTTACTAGGCATATCGTTCTTCCCGGGTGTTGTGAACCTTATTCCTTCCTATAAAATTATCGATGCTCTCGGCTGGGTGAACACATCTTGGGCGATGATTATTCCGGGGCTTGCAGGGATGGGGAATATCTTTCTCGTGCGTCAGTTCATGAACGGCATTCCAAAAGACCTCGACGAATCCGCACGTGTGGATGGTGCCAGTGATTTCCGTATTTACTTTTCGATCATTCTGCCATTGGTGAAGCCGGTGCTGATTGTGTGTGCGCTGTTTTCCTTTACAGGGTCCTGGAATGATTTCCTGTGGCCAGTCATCGTGTATACGGACGTAGAGAAGATGCCGGTAACCGCCGGTCTGCTGCTCCTGCAGGATATATACGGCAACTACCGGATGATCGGACAGCTGATGGGTTCAGCAATTCTGGCCATCATTCCGACACTGCTGCTGTTCCTGTTCGCGCAGAAGTATTTTGTTCAGTCTATTAATCTGAATTCAGGTATCAAGGGTTAGACATGAAGTCATCTAGTTATTAAAAAACACACTGTGCAGCTCAAGCGCTTCGCCTATAGCTGGAGAGGCTGCGGCGGCTGTACAGTGACAGAGAAGGAGTTAGAGCAGCCATGGCTGAATATGTTGTCCGTAATCCATTAATCGAGCAGCGGGCAGATCCCTGGATCTACCGCCATACCGATGGCTACTATTATTTCACGGCTTCCGTACCGGAGTATGACCGTATCGAGCTGCGGCGTTCGCGGACTATTGCCGGACTGTCCGAAGCCGAAGGGAAGACCGTCTGGTTCAAGCACGATGCCGGCGATATGAGCGCCAACATCTGGGCACCGGAAATTCATTATATTGAAGGCAAATGGTACATTTATTTTGCAGCTGCCCACACTTCCGAAACCCGGGACGGCCTGTTCGACCACCGGATGTTTGTGCTTGAGAGCGATGCCGAAAATCCGCTGGAGGGGGAATGGGTGGAGAAGGGGCTGGTGAAGACGGCGTGGGAATCGTTTGCGCTGGATGCGACCACCTTCGAACACAAGGGGATCCAATATTATGTATGGGCGCAGAAGGACCCAGCAATCCCGGGCAACTCGAACCTGTATATCTCAGAGATGGAGAACCCGTGGACGCTGCGCGGCAAGCAGGTCTGCATCAGCACCCCGGAATATGACTGGGAGAAGATCGGTTTTCTGGTGAACGAAGGCGCGGCCATTCTGAAGCGTAACGGACGTATTTTCCTGTCTTATTCAGCGAGTGCAACGGACTTCAACTACTGTATGGGCCTGCTGACAGCCGGGGAAGACAGTGATCTGCTCGATCCGCGCTCATGGCACAAGTCACCTTCACCGGTCTTCGTAACTTCCGAGGAGAACGGGCAATTCGGCCCGGGACATAACAGCTTCACCGTCTCTGAGGATGGCGGGCTGGATCTGCTGGTCTATCATGCACGGAGCTACAAGGATATCGTAGGCGATCCGCTGTATGACCCGAACCGTCATACACGCGTGCAGGTGATTCATTGGAGGGAAGATGGAACCCCGGATTTTGGTGTGCCGAGACCGGACACCCGTATGGAATCGTTGGCATAAAGTTGGCTTTAGATTGGAGAGACCGCCCTGTAAGGGGTGGTCTTTTTGGTTATTGATCGTGGATCGACGGGGAGGGTAGAATGAAAAGAGGATAAATTAATGAAGAAACTTCCTTTATTTGTGGTTACAGGTGCCAGCGGAACCGGGAAAACGACGGTTAGTTCATTGCTCCGCAAGTTACTGCCCGATTTTGACGTATTTAATATGGACAGTATTAATAATATCGATTGGCAAATTGCTAAAGAGAATTGGCTGCGCATAGCCTATAGTATTTCCTTAAGCGGTCGTGGAACGATTTTGTGCGGAACCATGGTGCCGGAAAATATTAAAACAGCCGAATATCGAGATAGGTTTGATAAAATACTTTATATCAATCTGCATTGTAATGATCAGACACGTGAACAAAGACTGCGAGCAAGAGGATGGGAAGAAAACTTAATTGCAGAGTATAAGAGCTTTGCAGACTGGCTGCTCATGAATTCGGAGCAAGCGTTTGATCCGCCAATGACAACCTTAGATACGACCATGTTATCGCCAGAAAAAGCAGCAGAATACATAAAAGACTGGGTACGAAGTCATTGGTAAACGTATAGCCTGGTACTCAAAGAACAACTAAACTATGAACGAAGGAGAGCAATGACAAATGGGCAGGAAGAGAAAAACTTTACCGAAAAATTTTGAGGAACTAATTACTGCGGGTGATGTAACAGCATTAAAAGACGTGTTTACCCGATGCGAACTGGATGCTCGTGGAGGGCATAGTAAATCAACAGCCTTGAGCTTTTACCAGGTACCGGATGAATTGGTCCGCTGGCTAGTGGAAAAAGGTGCTGATATCCATGCCAGAAATAATTACGGAGAAACACCGTTACATAATCATGCCCGAAGTTGGTGTGGAAATCCGGAGCTGCTGCTTAATTTGGGTGCGGATCTAGAGGCCATGAATAATCGGAAGGAGACCCCATTATTTGCTGCCGCAGGTTCATTTCATCCCAAAGCGGTTCATATCCTGGTAACTAGAGGCGCGAATATCAACGCCAAAAATATAGCGGGAAAGACACCATTAGAAAAAGCTTTGTCCTTGTGCAGTAACGTTAATATTGTTAATATGGCGGAAATTGCTGGTATTTTGCTAGCTGCTGGAACAGCTGTAACACCGGAAATGAAAGATTCGGTTAAACGAATCGGAACTGACTTTGAATTTCACAGAGAAGCATTCAATGAAGAATATTTGCAACAAACCGATGAGGCTCTATTACGTCTATATGAGCTGTTTGATGTTACTCCTATAGGGAAGCGAATGACGCATGACGGCACTTCCTCCATAACCATATCAACAAAGGGATGGCAGGCGCAGCATGGAGAGCTCTGGAGTCTACTGGTCCCTTCAAAAGGTCATGCAAAAACGGTACAGGGTGAGGTCATCCGTATTACGGGTAAAATTTCATGCGAAATTTTAGGTAATGGGGGTACCAACTGGGACCTTCAATATCGTAAAATGCTTAATCGGTTGATTGATTACTTTGGTTTGGGTACACCCTTGAGTTCTACTTTACTTCAGGAGGCAGCAGCATTAGCCAAAGAACTTCATAGCGGAAAAGGTGAGGATGAGCCTGCAAGACTATGCGAACTGGCGGTGCAGTGGGTACTCAGCAATCCGCATCCGATAGCTCTGGAACAGCCTGATTATAAGCGGTAAATAGTTCAACATATAGGCAAAAATACATCCCCTTTCCCTAAGCGCTATCCAGCTAAGAAGAGGGGATGCTATTCGTGCTTATATTCATAGTTGCACTGCAGTCAAAAGGTTGGACGGAAACCGGGAAAGAGAGAATATGATGGCAGGAATCCATAGAGGAGCATAGAATCAGATAACCTAAATCCGTTTTAATCAAGAAACAAGGAGCTGGGCATATGACTATTAGAAACAGGACATTGTCTTTAGAACAATGCGAGGCACTGCTTGGAACTTTGAAAGCCCGTTTTGATAAAAATATGAATCGCCACGAAGGTATGGATTGGGCAAACGTACAAGCGAAGCTGGAGTCGAATTCGGATAAGCTGTGGTCGCTTAATGAAATGGAGGAGACGGGCGGAGAACCGGATGTTATCGGTTATGATGAGAAGACGGATGAATATATCTTTTGCGACTGCTCCGTGGAAAGTCCAAAGGGCCGGAGAAGTGTTTGTTACGATCTGGAGGCGCTGGAATCGAGAAAGAATAATAAGCCGGAAAACAATGCTGCTGGTATGGCAGCAGCCATGGGGATTGAACTTTTGACAGAGGAGCAGTATCGGGAACTGCAGAAGCTCGGGAGTTTTGATCTGAAGACATCGAGCTGGGTACAGACACCGGCTGCGATTCGCAAGCTTGGCGGGGCCATTTTCTGTGATCGTCGCTATGATACGGTCTTTGTGTACCACAATGGAGCAGAATCCTATTATGGAGCCCGAGGTTTTCGTGGCACTTTACGGGTGTGAGTGAGCCGCATAAATCCACAACTTCGCTAAAGACAAATATCATTGGACGGTTATGAATAGTGGCTGCGTGAAAGGAGTTTGATCAAATGATCGAGAGAATAGACCATCTGGTATTTACAGTTAGAGACTTGAACAAGACAATTCATTTTTACACCAATGTCTTAGGGATGGAACTCGTTACTTTTGGTGAGGACAGAAAAGCTCTTGTCTTTGGACACCAAAAAATTAACCTTCATGAATATGGTAATGAATTCGAGCCCAAAGCCAATAAGCCCTTGCCGGGTTCAGAAGATCTTTGTTTTATAACGAGTATATCTATTGCGGAAATTGTGGAGCATTTAGACACACAAGGTATTGAGATTGAAGAAGGACCGGTTCAGCGCACAGGTGCTATGGCTCCGATTACATCTGTTTATATCCGGGACCCGGATGGGAATCTGATTGAGCTGTCGAGCTATTCTTGAAGTATACATTGAGATTCCAAGCACTTCCGAATAGCCAGTTTGAATAGTAGACTTGAACCAATGATACATCCCTTTCGTGCATAAGACAGCAGGACATCGGATCTGATGAGCCTAATGTCTTATTGAATGAAAGGTTTTTTTATATTTACTGAAATCGGCTGTTTTTTGACCTGTAAATTTTTAAGATGTTCTTGTCACAAACAGCCGTCTTTTTCAGTTATACATGTCAGAAGGGAGGCTGCGTATGAGCTGCATAACTGATGATGAAGAATTAATATCCGTCCTGGAACAAGTTCGCCAAGGGGACGTTCAATCGTATACTCATGTGATCCGTCGTTATCAGAAGCGGATTTATCTGTATTGTTACTATCTGCTGCAAAGCCGTGAAGAAGCTGAAGATGCGGCTCAGGATATTTTTATCAAAGCACTTGAGAATATCCAGCGTTATTCTTATTATTCGTCTTTCTCAGCCTGGCTGTACAGAATAGCACGCAATCACTGCACGGACTTAATTAAGCAAAAGAAAAAAAGTTTCCAGTTCCTGAACCAATACAAAAAGGTAAACGAAGACAGACACAATCCTGGATATACGGAGATCATTCATGATCTGCTGGATAATCTGAACGCTGAAGAGAAACAGATTCTCCTGCTGCGTTCCCTTGAAGACTACAATTATGACGAGATCGCTTCAATTATGGATCTCAAGCCGGTCACGGTGAGAAAGCGTTATGAGCGTATACGTAAGAAGCTGATCCAATACAAGAAAAAGGAAGGAGCCAAGCTATATGAACAGCAGACGCTTGGAGGATGACGGAATGTCACATCTGGAGCAAATGATCCGTGACACGCCTGTTGAAGTCGATCTGGTTGAGAAGACCTTTCACCGTTACATCGTGAACTTGGGCACGAACAAGAACAAAGCCCCGAAGCGTCGTCCTATCACATATAAAATTCTGGTAACCGCGGCGTCTGCAGCAGTCATTATAGCTCTTGTCATGGGGACCGGCTTTGTCTCACCGGCTATGGCTCAAGCGATGAAGCAAATTCCGGGTATGGCTGCCGTCTTTCAAATTGCGGGAGATCTCGGGCTTAAGACGGCAGATGAAAAAGCCCTTCTGATCCAGACATCCAATCATAAGATTACCCACAGCGGCATAACCCTCAAGGTTCCTGTCGTGGTGTATGACGGTACACGTGTATCTGTTGGTTTAGAAAGCGAAACCGAGAGTGCTAATACGGGACAAAATATTAACGATCTGATCCGTGACATTCAGTTGTCAATTAACGGTAAGCCGATCAGTGTCTTCGCCCCGGCGAATACGGACAACTTCATAGACCCTTACATGGTGCCAAGCAAGGATAGCAGCCACACGATTATCCAATTCTCGGATCGTTCTAACCAGGGAGGGCCAAAGTTTCCGGATCGCTTTGATCTTGGATTGAAGATCACCTTGGACGGGATCCGGGAGCCTTTTGCCATCGAAGTGCCTGTCACCAAAACAGGGAAGAATGTAGTGATTAATGCCGATATCCACAAAAAGTTCAACCGTATCCAATTAGAGCTGGAAAAAGTAGAGTTTACACCTATTACTACTGTCATCACTACCCGCATTCAGGTACCGGAGAGCAGCCAATCCCGTATGCCGGATTTGAATTATGATATCCTGGACGAACACGGAAATTCATTGCAGCTGGTGAGCGGGAACGGGTGGAATCCAACGAATGGACATACGCTGATTGCGGACACCCGATTTGAGCCGGTCACTGCTATTCCGAAATCAATCACCATTAAAGTGTTCAAATATATGACTAAAGCCGATGACCCCAGCCAGTTTGAACTTGATGCGGATGGATATCCGAAAAAGGAGTACATCCCTGAACTGGAGATGAAGGTGCCAGTCCATTGATAGGGGGTTAAAAGTGAAGAAGGTGCCGATGGTGTGCCGTTTCTTCACTTTTCTATTCCTGTCTATCTTGTAACTCTGAACGTATACACACCCAGCAGGGCGCCATTGGATTTAAAGGCTTTCACTTGTGCTGTTCCTGGGTTGATCATGGTTGCTTTGTTACCTGTTAGCTGAACCACATTCTCTCCATAGAGGATAATCCAGGCATCACCGGACATAAGATAGGAACTTCCCACAGTAAGAGGAATCGTTGTATCATACAGTTGGATAGGGGATTTGCTGTTCTGCTGTTCGATAATAGGAGCAGCTCCCGCAGTACCTGCCAGTGATAGGGTTAGTGCGGATATAGATAATACCGTCAACATTTTGCGCATATAGATCTCCTCCTGGATATTGGTTTATTTTCACAGACATGTATTTATTCGTAATTACCTGCGAATTCCCTTCCTAGTGGGTATGCTGAGTTGCATATTTATTTGTATGTAGATGTTCTTAAATGCTGTTATTTATAATAGGATAGTCTGCAGTTCAATACATAGTAGACGGGGGTTTCGGAATATGATTCATTTGTGTGAAGATCAACAGATCAGCACGATTCAAGAGATCATTAATGACGCAGCCACAGCTTATCAAAGCATCATTCCGGATGACCGATATCACGAGCCTTATATGACCCTTGAGGAATTACAGCAGGAGCTGGGTGCGGGTGTGGTTTTTTGGGGTTATACCGGTACCCACGGGAGACTGATTGGTGTGATGGGAATTCAGGACAAAGGTGAGGTTTCTCTAATCAGACATGCCTATGTACGAACCAGTCAGAGACAAGCCGGAATAGGGAGTCAGCTGTTAAGGCGTATCCTGAGAGGAACAGACAAACCGGTATTAATCGGCACATGGGCCTCAGCCAGTTGGGCGATTCGATTTTATGAGAAAAATGGTTTTCAGCTCGCTCCGGAACAGGAGAAGGAAATATTGCTGCGTAAATACTGGAACATACCAGAGAGGCAGATTGAGACCTCAGTAGTGCTGGTTCAAGCTGATATTAACGGTAATCCGAATGGATGTTAACACGAAGAAGAAGCTGGAGAACGATGAGCAGATCATGGAGCGGCTGGATTTAATTCTTCAGGAGCTTAGAAGAACAAGAGATTAGAGATACAAGTTAACCATCGTAGTTTACTTACAACAGATCCTACGAGGAATCTTGTGAGTTCTGTCAGGGAGAGCTTCATTATTTTACGCATATGGAGAAGGGGGATGTGATCAAGCAGTGTCTGACCTGCGGTCAACTCTATGATGGAGCAGATGGGAGCAGGATAGAACGAATCGAACATGGCAAGCTTCGCCCATCCTTGAAAAGCGAACTCTATAGAGAAAAAACTATCCTCTGAATGTACGTGCCGGTGTGCTGTACCCAATTAAACAAAGAGTCAGGTTACGTAACCTGACTCTTTGTGATATGCAGCCTCATAGGTTCAGGCCTGATACAGATAAAAAACGTAATCCGTTGGAACACCTTGATGGCCTAATTGATGGAGCATGGCCGTGAGATTGCCCCGATGGTAGGTCCCGTGATTTACCACATGCTGTACAACCGCTGACAGCGTTGAATTAAAGGTTCCGTAGTGAGGGTGTGCTAAGGGAATAATTAGTGCAGGATTACTCTGATTCAGGAAAGTCCTGTACTGATCTACTGTCTCGTCAAATCGTGTTCTCATTCCTGTCAGAGTTTCTGTTCCGGTTTCTTCAATTAACCGGTTCCGTGCAGCTCTCGCCTCTTCAAAAGGACGTTCACACATCACGCTGAGCCACAGCACATCACTCGCTAACATATGAGACAACAGCTGGTGAATTGAGGGAAACACACTAGTAAGATTTTGATTCCAAATGTCTTCAGGAAGTATATGCAGGTGTGAGAAAACAATCTTATTAGCCCAGGCATGATACTCATACAGCGGAATCGTTTCTTCGGACAATATGAATCCCTCCATGGTATTACATATCTTCTGCTAAATAATGCAACGTCAAAAGCTTATTTCCTTGGAGAGATTAAAGCCATCCGGCTTTTTCTGTTATAAACGAATAAATCCTCTCCAGCTAAGCCCTGGAAGTGCTATAATTTGGGAATCTATAGATGGAAGGAAAAGGAGTGCTGCTATTCATGAAAATCGCTTATTTAATTATTGATATGCAATCCGTATATCTGCAGGAGGACCCCCTAGAACAAAAGGTCATCAATAGAGCATGCATGTACATTAACTACGTTGCAGATTTGATGCGTTCCAAAGGACAGCTGGTTGTTCATATCCAGGATATTGAAGGCAGGGACGAGTCCAACCATGCTTTGTATGAAGTCGTTCCAGAGATTGACGTCCGCGAAACGGACCTGAAGCTGACCAAAGAGAATTCCAATGCATTCTGGCAGACGGATCTGGAGCAAATTTTGCGAGATCATGGGGTAGAGCTAGTCGTAATTGCCGGGTTTGCAGCTGAGCACTGTGTGCTGTTTACCTACAATGGAGCTAACGAAAGAGGTTTCAAACCAGTCCTGCTGCAGAACGGTATTCTTAGTACGCACAGCGATATTATTACTTCAACCTACAGAGACCGGAATCTGATCTCGCATCCGGTTATTCAATTTATGTTAAATCAATAGGAACCAGTTTCTACACATCCTAGCGGTTGGAAGAAGGAATCAGAATGAGTAAAACTTTATTTGAGCGGGTCAACGAAGTCTATAACGAGGAAACATTCGTTCAATTTATTCAGGCGCTGGGTCATGATTCCACAGTAGACATGAATTCGTGGGAGAATACAACGATCACATCTTTTCTGGAAGCGGCAGCGGAATGGGGAGCGGCTTCTGTAGACGGGCTGCATGCTTATGATAAGCCGGATAATCCATGGCGGCGGTGTGCTCAGATTTTGTATATGGGCAAAATGTATGAATAATCCGGTTACCAGGTCTATGGCTAGTCCCAAGTAAAGAAGGAGAAGAACCTGTGGAAGTGAGGGAAACGTGTGAGTGTGGTTTTTAAAAAATTCACCTTTTGAGCTGTTCTGTTCTCCGTCATGGTCTGCCTTATTAATCTTACGGGGAATGATGACAAAAATATTTTGTTATTCCTCATAAATCCCTTGAATTTATTGCTTAATGGTTGGCTCACAGATCTCTATGCCCAGCCAGGTACGCCTGTTTACGCCTATACCATTACTTACTTGCTTCACCTGGTATTTTGGATCTTTGTTGGCTTGTTCTTAGACAAGATAGCTAGAATAGTGCGTAAAAGCCGAGGTCAATGAAGAGAACAGTTTTTTTGGAAAATGGGGTGGTTACGTGAGTACGACTTTGTATCTGGTGAGGCATGCATTGAAGGAAAAAGCGGTCGGAGACGTTCCGATCACTAAAGAAGGAATTCTGCAGGCCGAGGCAACAGCACGCTATTTTGGTCAACTGCATGCGCCCATTACGGCTATCACAGCGAGTCCGCTGCGACGGGCGCAGGAAACAGCAGGATATATTGCCGTAGAGACACACGCTGCAGTTGAGACGGACAGCCGTCTGAGGGAGAGAGCCAATTGGGGGGATCTACCCGGACAATCATTTGAAGAGTTTATAGCCATGTGGGAACGCTGTACCCGGGAACCTGCCTATCTGCCACCAGTCGGGGATTCAGCTAAACTGGCTGGTCAGCGGATGGCTTCGGTGTGTGTTGAAATGGCGCTGAAGCATCCCCCGGACAGTCATATTGTTTTGGTTACACATGGCGGAATTATTACGGATTTTCTGGTCCATACGCTTGCTGAGCAGGACCTGAACAGGTGGCATCCTGAATTTATCCGGCTGCAGAGTGGGTTAATTCCCGAATGCTCCATCACCAGGCTGAACTATGCGGAGGGAGAATTTGAGATGGCTTCTTTTGCGATGATTGAGCATTTATGAGTTTACGTGAGGGGAAGTGAAGCCAAATGGAGTATCAACCTGGGATTTACGGCTGGTTTCCGCTGACACAAACGGGCTTTGATGTGCTCAGTATTTTGTTCGTTGCTGTGCTTCTTGTTGGTATCGTGGTTATGGCAATCCGATTCAACAGACTGGATGGCAGAAAAATGATGTTCTTCGGCGGAGAACTTATTCTGCTGGGCTTTTTCTTTAGCTCCTTTTCGAGTTTCCAATTACAATTCCCGAGTTTAAGCTTAGTCACCGTTCTGATCGGTGTAGTCGTTAGTATGGCGGGGCTGTTCAAAAGAGGTTAATTGTCGAAGTACACGGTCATGTTATATACGGACAAGGATCTACATATCTAATCGTTTTTTTGTGCATAAATGGCCTGACTCGGTGGATACTACCTTCAGTGAATAATGAAGGAGTGGATACCATGAAATGGAGAAGCAGGATCGTGGTCGGAACCTTGGCAGCTTATGCTGTCCTGATGGTGGGCTGCGCTAACCATAATGTGAATACGGCGACACGGGCCAGTGAATCCCATTCCATGCAAGCACAGAACTGGGGAGATCCGAAGCAGCTGGAGGCCTCTCACTTGGATGCACTGAAACGTCTGGAGAAGGATCACGTTCAGCGGATCGCCGCATTGAATACAAGCACGGATTCGAGTAAAGTGCTCGGATACCTGGACCAATCGGACCGCAAGCTGGGGGAAATGAAGCAAATGGCAGATATTTTGCAGCAGCAGGGGTACCCGGCTCTGGCAAAGCGAATGGCCAATATGTCCAAAGATATTCATGGTTCAAAAAGCATTATCATGGAGATGAAAAAGCAGCCAGGAATGCTGCGTATTCAATCGGCTCCCTCGCTGCAGGCGGGCCAGATTCATAATTTTCACGACTATCACCGGTATCTTCAGCAGGAGTACCATAATAAACAGTAAGTAAAATTCCTTCACAGAGGGACCAGAAGCCGTCCGAGATTCGGGCGGTTTTTGGCGTTTTAACGGTATATTGGATGTTGTGAACAGGTAGGCTACAATACAGGTAGGCTACATTAAAGTAACGAAGTTTCTCTGATCGTGGATAACTTTAAGAAGAGATAGATGAAGTTGAATGGAGTGGAGGCTGCGTGTTGAAGATCAGCATCGCCCAGGACAGTGAAATTTCTATTGTTGCACAGATCATCCGTGATGCATTCCGGGAGTATGATGGAAAACTAGATCCGCCTTCCGGAGCGCTCAGTGAAACTGAAGATGGAATTCGGGCCAAACTGGACGGACGCGGTTATGCCGTACTGGTAAGGAATGAAGAGGTTCCTGTTGGAACGGCGCTCTTTTACAAGGAATCGGAAACGGTGATGTATATCGGCCGCGTATCTGTCCTGCCCTCCTGCCGAGGACAGGGGGTAGGCCGGAAGATGATGCATTATATTGAAGATTTGGCTGTGCGAGAAGGCTGCCTAAAAGTGCGTGTTGGGGCAAGGCTTTCCCTCCCGGATAACATTGAGATGTATTCCAAGATGGGTTATGACATTGTAGAGAAGCGGGATTACCCGGAGCAAACGGACAGCTGGTATGTTATGGTCAAGGAGTTATCAGAATTTAACAGAAGGGAGGATGGGTAGGGTTGAAACTCTTAAAAGAAATCCATGACTATGATGCTGAGGCTGGTTTGAAGACTAAGGATAAAGGTACCGAGGAACGGCTGTATACTTTAAGAAAGGCGTCGAGGGCCGTCCTGCTGAACGACAGGAATGAAATCGCCCTGCTGTATGTATCCGCGAAAGGTTATCACAAATTGCCGGGAGGCGGTCTGGAGGGCGAAGAAGATGCGCGGGATGCACTAACCAGGGAACTGCTGGAGGAGGCAGGGGTCAAGGCAGTGATTGAACATGAGCTGGGGTTCATTATCGAGGTAAGAGAATGCCATGAGCTTATTCAGTTTTCTTATGGTTATATCGCCCGCGTGGACGGAGATTCAGTGGGACCTTCCTTTACCGAACAAGAGCAGTCGCATGGCTTTGTTCTGAAATGGGTTCCGATCCATGAGATTGCCGCACTGTTAGAGAAGGACAATCCAGAGGATGAGGTTGGCAGGTTTATCCGTGTCAGGGATATGACCTTCGTGAAGGAATTCTTGAATGGCTATAGGGTGAAGGGGTGAGAGGCATTTATATATGCATAGCAGCTGGACTGGGGTTTGTTTTTTTGTTATAGAGTTTGAACGTGAAATGGATGAGCAGTATAGAATAATTCGGATCAAGAGCAAAATCAGAGGAGAAGAAGAGGTGATAGGGATGGTCGGGATGTTAACAAATTTTCTTATTTTGTCTAACGAGCAAGGGGGGCTTTAAGATGAGAATAGTGGTCACAGGTAGGGCGGTTATTCGTGATTCATACGGCCGGGTGCTTCTGCAGCGAAGGGCGAACTATGGAGATTGGGGATTCCAGGAGGAGTCATGGAGCCGGGAGAATCGGTCGAAGAGACTATGATCCGTGAAGTATACGAAGAGACCGGGTTGACGGTCTACGAGTATAAGCTGTATGCCATATACAGTGGTGAAGCAATGAAATATACATATCCGGATGGGAATGAAGTTGTGTTTGTGATGTTTGTTTTTGAAGCGAAGGTTGATGGAGTTGTCAACAAAAGTGCAGTTTGAAAACACCCCTCATACAGAAATCCCGTGATTAAGCTGCTTGTGACAGCAT
>NZ_JAUQTB010000008.1 GCF_030580655.1 Paenibacillus lacisoli | reverse complement strand
CGTCTTTGACTCATGTTTGCTACTCCATTCGTTTTTCTCAAATCTTACCATAATATTTAGTTTTCAGACACATCCTAGTATTTGGGCAAGCTGTTTTCCCAAACAACCTATCTCACTTTGAAAATGCTCCCTACCTAATCTAAGAATAAAAGTAGGTTTTTTAAGATCATTGTTCTCCAACTTTCCACCTCCATTACTTAAAACTCCATGAGCCATCTTGGAAGACTGCAGGATGGTCATGTGGATTGGTATGATTCTGCGGACGACCATGGTCAGTCCAATCTGTACGTTTCACATTGTTGCGGACAATTTGCACATAAGTCCTGAAAATATGAATAGTCGGCCTATCACTCCTAAAAGGTGCGATGGTTTAGACAATTATCTATCGGGGCGGCGTATGCTAAAGCAGCATAACATTTTGAAAATCCTGTGAGAAAGCGAAGATAACAAGAAACAGGTCAATCATAGTGGTATCTGACCACAATCAACCTGCTAGGTGTATTGGAGTAGCGTTATTTAGGGTATAAAAGTAAAGCATTGACGTGCGTACCGCGATATTCGAGAATTCTTTATAAGGGTATTATATGGGTTAGATGTGTTTTTGGTTGATTGATAAGTTCATTCGGCACTGGGTAGCCCCCGCTGCTTTTAGTCACATACTTCCCAATAAACATCCTGAGCTACAATGCAGACCTTCCCCACATCATCATTACCTGTAAGAATGATTTCTATATTCCCCCTACCATCCTGGACTTTCACTTCGAGAATCTCATTGCTGTTAATCATAAACTTTGGCGGTTCAATCTGAAACGAGCCTACATCAGTGAAAGTCAGTACCCCCGCCTGCATCTCGGGTTCAGATTCATCATAATTTGCTTGCTTCCACTGACACAAGTCGAGTCTAATTTGAACCTTATTTTCATTAAGCAAATATTCAACATTCTCTACAACGCTATCGTGCAAGTCAAAAGTCGCTAGCAACTCAGTTGGTTTAATAAAAATCTCCTCCTACGGGACGATATGAGACGCTTTTGAGCCTTTAGCAACAGGATTACCATTTGCGTCAAGGTAATAATCCGCTTTTGTAGTACCATTTGGATTAGTAACATGGTAATGGTCTTTGCCTTCAAAACCATTTGCTCCCGGTTTTCCTGGGTCAAACCTTACCTTCATTCCAGTCTCAGGGTCAATAAATTCCCTAGAAGCTGTATTCTTTGCCATCCCCTTAGGTGTAACATCTTCCCACCCATTTTTGATTAGTTCCTGTGGGTCTTTTGGTAAGTTATTCGGTGAGAACTTAACATTTCCCTTCCCCTTCCCCTTCCCCTTCGACTCGGCCCACGGCTTGGGTACGTTCACACGTCCATACCTTCCCACCGAACTTGGGCTCCGCAAGCCGAAACCAGGATTCGGTCTAAAGAAACCACTGGCGATGGCATTTCTTGCCCCTACCATCGTGGCACCAGCCGTAACCGCAAATATCGTGTTCTGGCTGTTTGCCTTCACTTCCTGCTTGAAATTTTTACCCATCAGGTACTGGGCTTCCCCATCCGGATTCCGCAAATCATAAGCGGCCTGCAGCAGCTGATTGGCATCATACCCACGAGACTGCCAATACTTTCTGGTGCCGAACTCTTCCTCCGATACGCCGTACTGATACTTTTCCATGAGCGTATGGCTATGTAAGAAGAAATCAGGATGCTTATCCAGATTGGTTCTCGCTTCATTATAATACGTTAATGCATCATCAAGCTCTGCTGTGGCGATCTTCATCTCTTCTCTTTCCGCAGCCAGCTCGAGCTGAACCTTTTCCCGCAGGCGCTCCCACTCTCGGCCGACCGCTGTCGTCACAGGTTCCCAGGTTTCCTCGAACCTGTGCGTTAACCGCTGCCATGCCTCACGGGTTGAGTCCGGCAGGTCGATCACACCGGAATCCGCCTCGGTGAACAGCTGCACAATCCATTCCAGCTGCTTTGCCGTCGAGCCGATCACACTCAGGATCATCCGCATACGCTGCTCGGCATCCCGGTATTCGTATCTGAATCGTTCCCCGGTCATGCCTTCGAAACCCATTAATAAACTGGATAGCGTCTGTCCCAAACGGCTTAAAAGCTGATCCAGCTGCTCCTGTCCCTGTCTGAACTGTGCAGCTACCTTTAATAGATGCTCCGGCTGGACCTGTATTTTGGTCATATCCTCTACCTCTGTTCGTTCCAGAATCCAGTGATGTACAGGATATTTTAGCAAAAACAGGATGTTAATTTACAGTAACTGGAGATTAATTTCACAGGTTCCAAAGGGCTATTCTTCATATAACATAGAATTAGTTAAACAGTTAGTCCATCTTCACTTCTGCGCAGCTTAAAAATTTAACATTCACTCTTCTAATAGTCGTCCATGATCATGCCACTGCCCGTAGATTTTATTATCTCTCGTATTTTCTATGAATCGGTCTAATCTTCTCTTGAACAGTTCCGGCTGATCCTTATTGCTTTGGATCGTGTCGATCCGGACTCTTTTATAGAGGTCTGGGAATGCCGTAAAATTCTCATATACCTGCTTATCCTCTTTCAGCCTTTGTTCGATCATTGGATGGATGCTGAAGGAATCAACATCCATAGCCGGAAGAACCTTTCTTCCTCCGTCTGTCATCAACCCGAGCTTCTCGAGGCGGCGGACACGCGCTTTATTCAATTCAGTCCATGAGCTTTTGGGGCTCCGGGGGGACAGCCTCTGCGCCAGCTCCGTTTCAGACACCTTCTTCTTGACGCCATCGATCCATCCAAAGCACAAAGCTTCCTCGACCGCGTCCAAATATAAGAGCGTATCCGATCTGGGCGTCATACTAACCAAGACCCAGCAGGACTTCTCCTTTTTACTATTTTCCTGCAGCCATAATCTCAAATCTTCCCTCGATCTAACGGGGATTACAGGATCTGTTTTCATGTAACCATTTTTCATATTGCTATCTTTCATGTAGCACCCCTTTATCCGGCATAAAAAAACAGCCTTCATTTGCAAGGCCATTTTCTCAGAGTGAGTTATTGTTTGTTGGATATTACGTGATCAAGGAATTGATCTGCGTCACTGTTAAACTTCCAGGAAATCCCGAATTTATCGACCAGCATCCCAAAGCATGAGGACCATGGAGTATTAGATAACGGCATGACCACATGACCGCCTTGGGACAGATGGTTAAAGTACCGCTCCAGTGTTTGCTTGTCATCCATAATCAGACTGATCATGATGTTGTTTCCTTTTACCAGTTCACCTGTTACTGCCTTCATGGAAGGCAAGATGTCGGACATCATGATTTTCCCGCCTGCAAATTCGATGGATGACTCCATGATCATCTTCAGTTCATCTTCCGGCATGGGGTAGTTGGGATCCTGCGGGATATCTCCGAATGTCACCTTTTTCACTTTAATTGCACTTAAAGCCTCCGCATAAAAATCAATCACTTGTTCTGCAGATCCATCAAAATTTAAATAAGCAACAGCTGACATCAATCATGACCTCCTTCTTGTTATATATGAAGTATAATGAATGAACGGTGACGGGTGTATGTCACCATTTCCAGATTAAGTTCAACAAAAAAAGGAGCATCTATGGAAAAGGTTGAGCGGTTGATATCCATCATTATGATCCTGCTTAAAAAGGATGTGGTTTCGACCACGGAATTCACGCAATTATTTAACGTCTCCAAAAGAACCATCCTGCGGGATATGGAGACACTGAGTTTATCCAATATCCCTATCTATTCCATCAATGGAGTTCATGGCGGCTACGGGATTATGGATGAATACAAATGGGATAAACGTCTATTGAGCAGTTCCGACTTGGAAAATATATTGACGGCGCTCGGCGGGTTGGAACAAATTTTACTTACTGAAGAAGTTAAACTGACGATGAAGAAAATGGAAGCCATGGTTAACCCGTTATCTCCGAAACGTTCTATTCAGCTTTCCTTTTATGATTGGGAGGGCCGGTCTGAGATTCTTCAGACATTGAAGATATGTCAAGAAGCCATTTTGCAGAGAAGGTTAGTTTCATTTGATTATACGGACAAAGACGGCGTTCCAACCAAGAGAAGGGTCGAGCCGTATCAGCTTCATTATAGTGAGATGAGTTGGTATTTGAAGGGATTCTGTTTAGATCGTATGGGAGGCAGAACCTTCAAATTACCACGAATCGATCATCTTCATATGGAAGAAGAGCCATTTCAGCCTAGAGATAACTTATTAGAACAAGAACCTGATAGATATCAGCCCCAATTAGTTACGCTTAAGGCGCTTATTTCACCTGCCATCAAAGACCAGTTCATTGAAAGATACGGTCGAAAAAGCATCGAAAATTACAGCTCGGAATTGTATCTGGCAACCATCCATGTCCCTCAGAACAAGACCGGATTTCAATTTCTAGCAAGCTTCGGTACCAATCTTACTATCGTAGAACCCCAGACTTATGTTAAAGACTTTCGGGATTATCTAAAGCAAATGATGGCTAATTATTCTTGAAGGGGTCGGATCAGCCGTGTGGCCGGGTATACCCGGTATCATTTCTGACGATTCTTGAGTAAAATATACAAATGGAAATAAGGACAAGGGAGGCTGTTATGGAAGAGAACGCCATTATCCGCTTCGAGCAGGTCACCAAGCAGTATGATCAGGATGCGCCTGTGCTGAAGGAAGTCAGCTTTGAAATCGAACGCGGCAAATTTTACACGCTGCTGGGCCCGTCGGGCTGCGGCAAAACGACGATACTCCGCCTCATTGCAGGTTTTATCGAACCTTCGAGAGGCTCCATTTATTTAAACGGGAACATGATCAACAAGATTCCCCCGAATGAACGTCAGGTTAATACCGTATTTCAGGACTACGCGCTGTTCCCGCATTTGAATGTATTTGAGAATGTCGCTTTCGGACTGCGGATCAAGAAGATGAAGAAAGACGTCATTGCAGCCAAAGTAACGGAAGCGCTGCGTCTGGTCAACCTGGAGGGCTACGAGCAGCGGCAGATTACAGAAATGTCCGGCGGCCAAAGGCAGCGTGTTGCGATCGCACGCGCAATCGTCAACGAGCCGGAGGTGCTGCTGCTGGACGAGCCATTGTCCGCTCTGGACCTGAAGCTTAGAACGGAAATGCAGTACGTCCTGCGTGAATTGCAGCAGCGGCTCGGCATCACTTTTATCTTCGTTACCCATGACCAGGAGGAAGCCTTGGCGATGTCGGATGAGATCTTTGTCATGAATGAAGGCATTATTCAGCAGAGCGGTACGCCCAACGACATCTATGACGAGCCGATTAACCGCTTTGTAGCTGACTTCGTAGGCGAATCCAACATTGTACCTGCTGTCATGATTGAGGACAACCTGGTGGAGTTTAACGGCCAGCGCTTCGAGTGCGTAGACCAGGGGCTGCGTCCCAATGAGAATGTAGAAATTGTGATCCGGCCGGAGGATCTGGAGATTACGCCGCTGGAGCAGGGCAAGCTCCGGGTCAAGGTGGATACCCAGCTGTTCCGCGGCGTTCATTACGAGATCAGCTGCTATGACGATTCCGGTCAGGAATGGCTGGTCCATTCCACGAAGCGGGCGGAACCCGGCAGTATGATCGGCCTGCAGTTTGAACCGGAGGCCATTCATGTCATGAGGTTCGGGGAAACGGAAGAAGAGTTTGATAAACGTCTCGAATCGTACGAGGGTGCGGCTCATGTCACGTAACTCGCGCGGATTATATCTCATTCCCTATTATTTATGGATGGTGCTGTTCGTTGCCCTGCCCGTGATCCTCGTAGCCTATTATTCCCTGTTTGATATTGAGGGTCATTTTACGCTGTCTAACTATGCCAATTTCTTCACGCCCGTGTATCTGAAAATGACGTTAAGCTCGTTCTGGTATGCGCTGCTGATCACCTTCTTCTCCCTGCTGGTCGCTTATCCGGCTGCTTATGCGCTGACCCGGACCAAGCACAAGCAGCTGTGGATGCTGCTGATCATATTGCCGACCTGGATTAACCTGCTGCTCAAAGCTTACGCTTTTATCGGCATATTCGGTACATACGGACCGGTGAACTCCCTGCTGCAGGCCGCCGGCCTGGGGGAGCACCAGATTCTGTTTAATGACTTCAGCTTTGTGTTCGTGTCGGTCTACATCTTCATTCCGTTTATGATTATGCCGATCTTCAATGCGCTGGAGGACATTAACCCGACTCTGATAGCAGCATCACGCGACTTGGGAGCCTCAAGCTTTGTCACGCTGCGGAGGGTCATCTTCCCGCTGACATTGTCTGGCGTCCGTTCAGGCTGTATGGCCGTGTTCATTCCGGCCCTGTCGCTCTTTATGCTGACCCGGCTCATTGCAGGCAACAAAGTGATTACGCTCGGGACGGCGATTGAACAGCACTTCCTCGTTACTCAGGATTGGGGAATGGGCTCGACGGTAGCGGTATTCCTGATTCTATTCATGGCCGTGCTGATGCCGATTCTGGGCGGCGGAAAAGAGGTGCGCAGATGAGTGAGAAAAATAGAGCCGGCAAGATCTATCTGATCATCGTATTCGCACTGCTGTATGCGCCGATCTTCTATTTGATGTATTACTCCTTTAACAGCGGCGGCAATATGCACGAGTTCGAAGGATTTACGCTGGAATGGTATTCCGAAGTGTTTCATGACACCCGCCTGATTATTATCGTCATCAATACGCTCGTCATTGCGCTGCTGTCCTCGGTGATCGCTACGATTATCGGGATCGTCGGCGCGCTGGCTATCGACCGGATCCGCCGGAAACGGGTGAAGAATACGATTTTGTCCCTTAACAATGTGCTGATTGTCAGCCCTGACGTCATTATCGGCGCTTCATTCCTCATCCTGTTCACCATTGCGGGTATCCAGCTCGGCTTCACTTCCGTGCTGCTGTCGCATATTGCGTTCAGTGTACCGATTGCCGTGCTGATGATTCTCCCGCGTCTGCAGGAGATGAGCCCGACACTGGTGGATGCGGCACGCGATCTGGGAGCCAGCCGCCGCGACGTGCTTACGAAGGTCATCATCCCGTTTATCAGTCCGGCGATATTCTCCGCCTTTTTCATGGCGCTGACCTACTCGCTGGATGATTTTGCAGTCACGTTCTTTGTGACAGGCAGCGGATACACGACCCTCTCGGTCGAGATTTATTCCCGTGCCCGGGCAGGTGTATCCTTGTCCATCAATGCGTTGTCTACACTTATCTTCCTGATCACGACCGCACTGGTGGTCGGCTACTATTTGGTGTCCAAGGGGAATTTGCGCAGACGCGGCAAGGAGCCTGCGTCTGAAATGGGGGTGCCGAGATGAAGCAGCTGACCCGTATATTCGTGATCGTCCTGGTGGTCGCCTTCGGCCTGATGGCACTCGCCGCCAAACTGAACTCCAGCCAGGGGTATTCCGGCAGCAATACGCTGACGATCTACAACTGGGGCGACTACATTGATCCGGAGCTCATTACCCGTTTTGAGAAGGAAACGGGAATCACCGTCATCTACCAGACCTTTGATTCCAATGAAGCTATGCTGACCAAAATCGGACAAGGCGGCACGACGTTCGACGTCGCGATCCCTTCCGATTATGCGATCGACAAGATGAAGGAAGAGAAGCTTCTGCTGCCGATCGATCACAGCCTGATTCCGAATCTGTCCAAGGTGGATTCACGTTTTCTGAACCTTGATTTTGACCCGGATAACCGTTATTCGGTTCCTTATTTCTGGGGGACGGTCGGTATTGTGTACAATCCGGAAATGGCACAGGGACTTTCATTCGAGAGCTGGAACGATCTGTGGAGCGATAAGCTCCGCAATAATGTCCTTCTGACGGACGGTGCCCGCGAAATTATGGGCATGTCCCTGAACAGCCTGGGTTACTCCCTGAACGATACCAACGAGGGCCATCTTCAGGAAGCCCTGCGCAAGCTGGAGAGGCTGTCTCCGAACGTCAAAGCCGTAGTTGGTGACGAGATCAAAATGCTGCTCGCCAACGGCGAAGCCGCGGCGGGTGTCGTTTTCTCCGGTGACGCTGCCGAAATTATGGACGAGAATGACAAGCTCGATTATATCGTACCGAAGGAAGGCACAAACCTGTGGTTCGACAACATGGTCATTCCGAAGACAGCCAAAAACCTCGCCGGCGCCCACAAGTTTATCAACTTCATGCTGGAGCCTGACGTGGCTGCACAGAACGCTGAGTATGTCGGTTACGCCACGCCGAACAAGGAGGCACTGAAGCTGCTGCCGGAGGACATCGCCGGGGATACCCGCTTTTATCCTCCTGCTGACGTGACCAGCCATCTGGAGGTATATAAAAATCTGGGTAAACGCATGCTTGGCCATTATAACGAGCTGTTCCTGGAATTTAAGATGCATTAAGAGGCCACGGTGCCTCTCTTACCACGTTGTACAAAAAGGCCCCTGCCAGCCGCAGCAATGCTGTGACTGGCAGGGGCCTTTGACTTATGATGGCAGTATAATTGATCTATGCTGAGCGGAACCGCCAGCTATCTCATCTCATCCGCCTGGCGCATCACTTCAACATAGCGCAGAAGCTCCGTCTTCTGCTGCTCTATGCTGTTAATGCGGGTGTCCAGCCCTGCGAAGAAGGCTTCGATCTGCTGGCGCACGCTGTCCGCCGACTGACCGATCCAGCCGTCAAGGCGGCGGTAAAGTGCGCGGGCCTCCTGCTCGTCCGTACGCAGCTTTCCCAAAAGTACAGACAGCTCCCGCTCGGCCTGCAGCAGGTCGCTCAGTTCTACCAGAATTTTACCGTTCATTGAGTTCCCTCCTGATGCTGTTTATCCAGACTGCTTCTCAGACTGCTCAATAGGTATTATCCGCCTGCTGGAATTGATCGGCCTTGCTGCTGATGAACTGCAGGAATTCGCTGGTCCGCTGCAGATGCCACTGGCTCAGCTCCGAAATGGAAGCATCCAGCTGCGTGACGATCGGCGCGAGACGGCGGCTCTGACTGGTATGCAGGTACTGCTGCATCTGCTGACGCACCCGGCTCAGCTCGCTGCTGCTCTGCTGGGCATTCTGCTTCCAGCGGCCGGCCACCTCGCGCAGCTCCTCCGGCGTTACCTGGATCTTGCCGCTGCCGGACGCTGCTGCCGCTGCAGCCAGCTGGGACAGGCCGCCGATGAAAGCGCCGACCCCGCTGCCGAAACGGTGAGCCATATCCTGCAGGTCATCCACCAGACCAAAGGTGCCAGGCATCCGCGGCGAATCTTCAACTCTTTTGCCCGTTACCGGATCATACAGCTCATTACTGATATAGCCGTCCTTGTTAAATTTATACTGGTCCAGGCTGTGATAGTTAGGTCCACCGAATGAGTTCTTCGCCTTATCGATAATGCTTACATCCTTGTTCGCATCTGCGTAATTGGAATCAATATAATATGTAGTTCCTACGTGGCGGTCATATCCGCCCATGGCCCCGCTTGCTACAACATCCCCTGGATGAGCATAGTTGGTGATCTGAGAGTCATACTCTCCTTCTTCAGCCTTACGCTTGGCTCCAGGCGTCAGATTCTCAATCACGGAAGGTGCACTGAACGTAACCGCCGGCATCCCGGTATAAACCGAGGCATACTGCGCATTGCCTCCACCCAGCGAATGCCCCGTCAGAGAAAAGTCGAGATCCTCATGCTTGGACTGCATCTCCTTGGCATAGTCCTCCGCAAGGTACATCTGATTGTTTTTACCGAAAACCGTGATCTTGTCAAGGTCCTTCTCGCGTTCGCCAACCCAGTCATTCACTGCTGTGATGCCCGTCTTGTCCTTCACCTTCTGGACACCTGCATCCCACCAGTCCGGCGTGAAATCAATCTTCTGATCGATGGTCTGATCTACCTTGCGCTTGAGCTCGGGAATCCCGATCGTCGCATCCGTGACAAAGTCCGGAACCGAACGATCCAGACTGGCACTGCCCTCCGTACCGCGATAAGCAATGACGGCCTGCTTCGTCTCCGGATTGTAGAAAGTAACGGCATCAAAGCCTGATGTGCGGTGGCTGCGGGTGCTCTCCAGCACCTCCCAGCCCGGGATGTCCTTGACCTTACCTCCCTCTTTGAGATCGGAGTAGGCCATGTTGGACATTTTCTCATACATTTCATCCGTGATCGGCTGATTGGACTTTCCCAATTACTTTCCCTCCTCCTTCGCGAACGGATCATGCCCCTGGTCTCGGATCGCCTGCTCCAGTTCCGGACTCATTACAAAGTTCTTCGTCGTGTTGTCCTTGTAATTCACGGATATATTAAAACTCTGCTCCTTATGCCCGGCCACATGCCCTTCCATGGCAATCTCGGACGATACATAGGTAGGCAGCTTTTTCTCTTCGGTAATCTCCACGTCCAGACCATATTGGTCTTTGAAGTACTGAATAGCCGTCGCCTTGGCCTGCTCTATCTGGCTTGTACTGCTGTCTGCTTCCTTCATCTTCCCACAACCCCCCAGCACTAGAATGAACACCAACAACGTCAGCCATAACCATGCACGATTGCTTTTTATGATCATAACCTTCCTTCCATTCTGCTCTCGCTTATGAATGTACTGCACAATCTTATAAGATATTACCTCGTTATTCCAAATGAATGTATCCGATAAATGGAGCATTTCTTTGCGTAGAAGGTACTATTTCTGTGTTTTTGCCCAAATAACCGCGGTGTGGGTCGATCGAATTGTGTCGAAACATGTGGATAAAAAAGGAGGCCCCCTTCATATTTACGATAATTACACTGAGGCTGCTGGTTAAAAATTTGTTAACGCGGCTGTAACCCTATCCCTCGGGAACATCGATATAATAGGAAAGCCCGAATGTAACAAACAGGATTTAATGGGTGAAGCTTCTAATTGATTTTAATCGAATACGATCGGCGAGGAGTTACCAATCATGAATACTTTTACAGCTAAACGTGCTGCCAACCTTTTTCTTACTTCCACTCTGCTGGCCTCTTCTGTTCTGCTGGGGGCAGGTACGTTGCCCAGCTCGGCTTCAGCCGCCACAGTACCTATCGCTTCAGCCCGTTCCCTGCCGGCAGTGGTCCCGTCTGGGACAGTCACCTTTAACACGACGGTCAAACAAAAATATGTCAAACTGCCGGTCTATGCCGTTCAAGTCCGGTATGGGGTAGACGAAGATCCTGCGCCTGCTGTACAGCCCAAGGCTCCGCTGCCGGCCGTATCCTTTGCGATTCCTTCCGGGCTGGAGAACCAGCTCGCTGTCTATTGGATGAATCTTGGATATGACTCACGCGGAGCCATGTTTCTCGCTCCGAAAGGATGGATCGCTGCAGAGGCATTAGTAGGAGCTAATGGCTCCTATGGTATTACACTGCGTAACCCGGCGAATACGGCGGAAAGTCTAACCTTCAGCGACACGGCGGGAAGCTGTGTCGGCTGCGCCATCTCCTCGATCGGCAGTTATTTCCCCAAAGAGAGAACCTGGGCGGACGAAGAAGGATTCCCCGGAGAACCGAAGACCTACCAGCAGTACACCATGTTAGGGGAGAATGCATTGTATTACTCGCTGAAGGACTCGAACAACAGTTATACGACCAAGGGTGTCGCCGTTAAGACTTCCCGGACAGATGATATCCTGTTCCGCAGGCAGCAGGTACGTATGACCAGAGACCATCAGCTGCTGTCCTATGTCATGCTCGACTTCTTCACAGACCGGTATCGCACAGGTTATGCGAAGAGTACCTCCACGGCGGACAAGATTAGTGCAGAGCTCGAATTGCTTGTCTGGTATCAGCAGGAACCGGCTAGTACTTCACGGGTCACTCCGTTGATCCGGAAGCTCCCTGACATCGACTGGGGCAAATTATCTCGGCTCAGCGGCACCTCCAGGCTGTGGCCAGAAGAAATGATTAACGATCTGACCCGCCATATCTCGGTAATCACACCCGATTTGTACCTTCCACTGCTCAAGTCTACGAAAGGTCTGGACGGTGCCCTGTCAGAGTCCTACAGCAATCTGATAGGCACCCTCTTCGATCAGCAGCCCGTGAAGGTGATTCAGGTGTTAAGCCGTGCAGATCGGTCCCTGCAGACCTCGGCCGTTCACCTGATCGGTTACCATCTCAGCTACCGTAATACCGCTGGGGTCATTCAGGAACTGCAGCTGCTGCGCCAACAGAAATCCATGGATGCCAACGCCCAAAAAGTGATTGACCTGTTGATCCAGCGTGTGAAAAGTCCTTATTAAACGTCTAACCCGGAGCTCCTGCTCCGGGTTAGACTATTTTCCAATCATTATGGATCAGCTTGGCTAAACTCCTATGCCCATCACCACGGACAGCTGCTCCAACACCAGAACGGATCCTGCCCTGCTCCAATGCCTGAATGACTTTCGGGCGCGACTGCGGAAGATTACTCAACATTCACAAAACAGGAATGAGGCAGGGTTATCCAGTCACTTCCCAGGGTTCTCAGGTATGTGATACGCTGGGAAGATCGGCAATACTGCCAAATCTAAATTAAACCAGGAGATTATATCATGAAAATAAACAGTCAGGATTATGAAGTCAAAGGGGTGCGTTATACCATTCGTCCCGCTGCTTCTTCTGATGCAGCACAGCTGTCAGAACTGCGGTTTAAGCTGGACGGGGAGACCGAATTTTTCGACAGAGAGCCCGGTGAGGCGTTCATGGATGCTGATGATTTTGCACATCGGATAGAGCAGGATACGGCAAGCCCCGTCCATCTCATGCTGTCTGCTGTTGCAGACGGCAGACTCGTGGGCTACGCCCGGTGTGCAGGCAGTGAACTGAAACGGGTGTCCCATCAAGTGGAGTTTGGCGTAGGCGTGCTGCAGGCCTGGAACGGATACGGGATCGGATATCAGCTGCTGCAGCAGTGCATAGCGTGGGCCAGGCAGCAGCAGCTCCGCAAAATCAAACTGCAGGTGCTTGAGACCAACCTGAAGGCTATTGAGCTCTATACCCAGGCTGGATTCGAAGTAGAAGGGATTCTGCAGCAGGACAAGCGCCTGTCGGACGAACAATGGTACAGCACCCTTCTGATGGCAAAATTTCTTTGAGTCAAAATAGTGCATAATTCAGCATTATCCAACATAATACGACACATATGTTCAGAATTTGTTCAGAACGCGATGTTATTGTAATTCCATTAACAGAAAGTTACGAGAGAGTGAGAAGGGATTGCGGACATTCATGAGCAAACTGAAAATTCGGACATGTACAGGAAGGCAGTCTACTCTCTTTCCTGGAGTCCTGCTTATTGTTATCGGGCTAGCCTTGGTCCTTCAACAATATATTGTTCTTCCCGGCAATTCAGCAGACCGGAAGCCATTCCTTATTCCTGCAAGCACGGCATTTACAGAATATAGAAACAGCCATTCACAGCCTCCGGCAGACCATTTGATATACATCAACACGCCTCAGGATCTGGACCATGTCAGAAGCGGGCTCTCCGGGCACTACATTCTGAATGCCGACCTGAATCTTACCGGCTACCACGGTGATCTTAATCTGGACTGGCTGCCTATAGGAGATGAAGATCATCCGTTCACCGGCACCCTGGAGGGACGAGGACATTCCATCTCCGGTATGACCATCGTTACTTTGGACAACAATGCCGGATTGTTTGGCAGCCTGCACGGCGCATCCATCACCAATTTGAAGCTGGATGCCGTCAGCGTTCATGGCCAGCAGCATGTTGGAGCTCTGGCAGGCAGTGCCTATTCTTCGCTCATCAAGAATATATCCGCAGCAGGGAATGTTATCGGCGTATCCAAGATTGGCGATATTGCTGGAGAGACAGACCGAGAGACCCGGTTAACCAACTGTACATCACGGGTTCGAATCGACCATTCTTCTGGGCAGCGTTCAAGCACAAGCAGCCGCTGGCTGACGGTGAATGCGACCTGAGATGAATCCCATCCGAAAGCGACTGCAGTGACATTCTGTCAAAGATCTGATCGCGACATTCATGATGGCTAGTCCTGTGGGTACACGAAGAGCCGCCCTGCTCGTGGGCGGCTCTTCGTGATGAATTTATATCTGATATTCTGTAGCTACCACCCGATCCTTGCCCGAGCGCTTGGCTACATAGAGGTTATGGTCCGCCTGTGACAGCAGGGTCATACGGTTCACCTTCCGATGTGCCGCCGTACACAAACCGATACTGGCAGTCACCTGCAGCGAACCGGTAATCGGTCTCCAGTCCGTGGTCCGGATCGCATATCTCAGCTGTTCCGCATTCGACCGTCCCTCTTCCAGATCCATCCCGGGGTAGACGAGCACAAACTCTTCACCGCCCAGTCTGGCTACAGACGCGGTGCTGACGGCATGTTCCGTCATGATCTGCGCGACATGCATCAAGACAGCATCGCCGACCTCATGGGACAGGGTATCGTTAATCCGTTTAAAAAAATCCAGGTCGATCAGTGCAATAGTCAGGGGTGTTCCCGTCTGGACCGAGTGCTCAATCAGCTCATCCAGATGGGCATCCATGAACCGGCGGTTATACAGCCCGGTCAGCGGATCCCGCAGGGCCATCTCGCGAAAATGCTCGCTGTCCCGCCGTGCCTCCTCGGCATCGAACACATACTGTAAAATACGCGCGCGGGCTTCCCGCTCCTTCGAGCGCATCAGCTCCGCTTCCTGATGGAAACGGCGATGCTCCTCGTAGGCTTCCTTATATCTGCCCTGCGCCGCGTACAGCTCCGACTGCTGCAGGTACAACTGTGCCTTCAGTCCATTCAGTCCCTGTAACTCGATCATCCGAGCGGCCTCCGTAATGGAAGTCTGGGATTCGTCCAGCTTCCCCTGAAGGCATTGGGCCTGGGCCACGGTCAGCAGACATTCCGGCAGGGCGACCAGGTCACCCATTCTCAGATCCGCAGCTGCCAGAATGACGGGCTCCAGGGTGCGTTCCGCCTCTTCGGGACGCTCCAGCAGAATCTCGATCCGTGCAATAGTGTCCAGCTGGAGGGCCACAAGCGGCACATCGTGTTCTTCAGCCAATCTGCGAAGACGCGCCATCAGTTCCGAAGCCGCTTCGGCCTGTCCCAGCTCATAGCTGGTGTGAGCCATATTGTTCAGCGCAAACAAGGCGAATTGGACATCCTGATGCATGTCGGCCAGGTCTAGAATTTCCTGAAACCGCCGGTCTGAATCCTCATGTGCTCCCGTCTCATCCAGTGTAAGTGCCAGTATCATGAGATGGTCCATTCGTGTCTGTGCACGGACATCAGCCGGCAGATGATCCAGAGCCCGGACCGCATGCTCCAATGCGCTGGCATTATCGCCAAGACGGCGGAAGAATGCCGCCAGCAGCCTGTGGCTTCGTGCCAGAATTAGCTTATGCTGATGTTCAAGAGCCCAGGCATGGATCTCATGCACGATGCTGCCGCTCTCTGCGGTTAATCCCTGACGCCCCAGCACATCCGCGTGAACAAGCCTGGCCCTCATGACTAATTCTTCAATACCCAGCTTCTCTGCCTGCTCCAATGCCTGCTCTACCGGCTGAATAGAGCGTTCCAGATTGCGGTAAGGAAGCGTCTCAAGTCGGTCCAGCACAGCCTTGAGCTGTGCCGGGGAGAGCAGGCCCATATGAATGTCCATATCTTCAGGAGTGCTGCCCTGCTCCAATCCATCTAGGTACATGTTCAGATCATGCTGTAGTATGGCCGCCATCTCAATTTCTGGTCTCTGTGCCGTTGTTAGACGGTGCCGAACATATTCTTCCGACAATATGACTCCTCCCTGCACTCGCCCGATAATCGTCTCTTTTTTGTTCTGATCCTGGTTAAGTTTGTAATATAGTTACTCTAGTATAGATCATTTTTAATATCAGCGTAATAGAGTTATCTATTTTAATTTCAAGAATTTTTGGAATGAGTGATCCGATGCCAAGGCAGTAAAGGAGTGTTTTCACTAACACATTATGGCCAAGTCAAGGTAACGACAGAGCGGGCGGGAAGCCTGTAATTAAACCTGTCTCTCTCCGAATGCACGGTTAAATGCCGCTCGCTTGCTGCACGGTTGAGGACAATCAGCACCTTCTCTCCATCCGGGTTCACAAAAGCAGCCGTCTTCAGTCCATTCACATCTGAAGTAGACTGTACTCGGGCCGCCCCCGCTTGTATGAATTTGCTGGCATGACCCAGCACGTAATACTCCACATTCCGCGTGATTTTACCCGTGTCCGGATCAATAGTAAGCACACCGCGGCAGTTCGTACAGCCCCCGTTAACGGGCCCGCTGTCGGGATCCAATGCCAAATTCCACAGCTGGACACTCTGGGCCCAATTCCGTGTACCGTCAATGATCAGGTTGGACATCTGCCAGATCAGATTATCGCCGAAATCCGGGCTCCATCCGCCGCCGCTGCATTCGGTCAGGTGAATGCTGTGATCGGGATAGGCCTCATGGACCTTGGACATGACCTGCGGATTACCGGCATAACAATGATAAGCAGTCCCCGCGACCTGATCCGCCGTCTCCCTGCTGCTCAGCACCTGGTTGACATAAGCCGGTCCCTTGTCCCAATTATGATCATAAGCAAGAATTCGGACAGTAAGTCCGCTGCTCTTCAGTGCAGGACCCAGGTAATCACGGATGAACATGGCCTGCTCCTGTGCGCCCATGCTCATGCTGGGGTAATCCGGTGTGGTGAATTCCGGCTCGTTCTGCAGCGTAATGGCATCTACCGGAACTCCCTGCTCCTCATAAGCTTGAATATACCGTACAAAATAGCGCGCGTACGCTTCATAGACCCTCGAATCCTCATAATTAAGATACCAGCCGTTGTAGATCTGCTCTCCGAACTTCATCCATGGCGGTGCAGTCCAGGGTGTACCCGTCACGCGGAGCCCCGGATGAAGAAGGATGGCATCACGCAGCAGCGTAATGACATCGTGATCCCTTTCCACCGAGAAATGCTGCAGATCGTAATCGGTTCCTGAATCAACATCATCATACGTGTAGCTCGCCGGATTACCTCTGTCATCTACAGAGTAATCGGATGCTCCGATGCTGTGCCGGAGATGGCTTAGATTGATTCCTGCCGGGGTGAACAGCTCCTTCAGGAGAGCAGACCGCTGCGGGCCGGACAGCTTGTGATTGATCAGGTAAGCACTTGACCCGGTTGCCGCAGCGCCGAAGCCTTCCATCGTCTGGTAGCGGACCTCCGGGTTTACACGGATCAGCGTTGTCTGTCCCGTTGCAGCGGAAGACAGCTGTTCGCCCGCAGTAATCGGGGGCTGCTCCGCCAGCAGACTTTTCTGATCACCTGTCGTTAACCAGGCATTCACCTTCACAGGTTCCCGGGCAGGCGTCTCTTGCTTCGACTCCGGCTGTTCCCCTGCCTTTTCCGGTTTCACCCGATCCGGACTTCCCTGGAGCCGCAGATATGCCGCTCCTGCCAGCAGCACGAGGACCAGAATGATTAATCCAGCCCAGCCCTTTTTTTTATCATTACGCTGCTGTTGGCTCATCCTATCTCACTTCCTTTCTCTGGTCGGTCACTTCAGCACTGTGCGCCATACCAGATCAAATACAGAAAGAAGCCGGATAGTTATCCGGCTCCTTCTTCAATAATATGATCCCGTCACAATTACATCATTTCAGCTGCTTAAGGAAGAGTTACAGAACCTTGCAGCTTCACATCACGGGAAGAGCTGCCTACATATACAGCCACTTTACCGGATGGTGTCACCCACTTGTCCTGCTTCTCGTCCCAATAAGAGAAAGCCTTAGGGTCGAGCTGGATGCTTACACGCTGCTGCTTGCCCGGTTTCAACTCAACCTTGGCAAAACCAGCGAGGTTCTTCGAAGCGGATTCTACGCCAGGCAGCTTGCCCGCATATACCTGCACGACTTCGGAGCCGGTGACTTTACCTGTATTACGAAGGTTCAGATCCACCTGTACGTTAGGCTCGCCATTTGCCTTTTTGTTATTGCCTTTGCCATGGCTGCCGTTGTTGTTCTTGGCCTGTACCTTCAGATTACGGTAATCAAAGGTCGTGTACGACAATCCGTAGCCGAATGGGTATTCCACTTCCAGACCCGCTTTATCATATCCTTTATAACCTACATAAATATCATCATTGTACTTGGATACCCCGTCTTTACCTGGGAACTGGGCTTCGTCCGTTACCGGCGTTGTGTTCTCGTCGACCGGGAATGTTACCGGCAGCTTACCGGACGGGTTCACGTCGCCGAACAGAACACGTGCAATCGCATTGCCCTGCTCCTGGCCTGCAAACCAGGCCTGAACGATGCCTTTTACATCCTTGTCCCATGTATTCATCTGAACCGGACGTCCGCTCATGTTCACGACGATCGTGTGCGGATTTACTTCTGCAACTTTACGGATCAATGTATCCTGATTGTTGGGCAGATCCAATGTACTTGTATCCGTGTTCCCTTCACTGTCATAAGTGCGAGTGACTACGACAGCTACATCCGATTTTTTAGCCAGGTCAATCGCTTTTTGCATGTTGGCATCAACCGCATGGTCAGGAGCTTCCCAGCCAAAACGGACCTGCATGCCATAACCATTGCGTTCCTGCTGCGGAGAGTCCGTACGGTATTCGATCTTCACCGTATGCTTCTCGCCGGCTTTCAGGTTCACCTGCGCTTTAGTTGTGCTCATCGAAGTACCTTGGTTATCGATCAGCAGCTTGTCGTCCAGGTAGAGCTTACCAGAGCCGAGGCTTGTCAGTGTTAGTGTGTAGTCTCCTGTAGATGGAGCACTGATGGCACCGGTCCAGCGAGCCGACATTTTGCCGTTGAACGTGGTTGGTGTCGACTGGACTTTCGGTGAAGATGCATTGAAACCCTCGTAATTATAGAAACCATAGTTTGTGTCTACCTGCTTGTCTGTACGCTCCAGAGAAGGAGTTCCTTCCAGGCTGGTATTCGTCCAGTACTCGGCATGAAGACCGTTCTCATCGCTGTCGGCAGACGTAGTCAGCAGATCAGAAGGAACCGCTGAGGGTCCTGGCAGAATGTCACCCGCCTGAATCGGATCTGTACCCGCTTCATATTGAACCGTGACGTTCTTGCCAGCACGCTTCTTGATGCCTTCAAGCGGGCTTACTGTATACGTCGGGTTAACCAGCGAGCTGCCGCCGCCTGCTGCGGAAGAATTATCCGCGTCCGGCCCGATGACAGCAATAGACTTCAGGGAACCGGCTTTCAGTGGCAGTTGAGCGTTATCGTTCTTCAGCAGCACCATGCCTTCTTCTGCCAGTTCACGGGCCGTTTCGCCATGCTCGGCAGCTGGAATCTGCTTGTTCTGGGCGGGCTTGTCAAACAAGCCCTTCGCGAACATCTGGTCCAGCATACGAGATACCATATCATTGAGACGTTCCTCGCTGACCTTACCATCTTGAACTGCTGTCAGCAGGTTTTTTCCCCATTTGCCAAAAGGTTCCCCCGGCGTCTCCAGGTCAAGGCCTGCATTCGCGGATTCCACCGTACTCATGTTCGCGCCGTAGTCACTCATTACGAAACCTTTGAAGCCCATCTGCTTCTTCAGGATATCGTTCATCATCGCCGCACTCTGGCATGCAGGAATTCCATCTACCTGATTAAAGGAGCACATGGCTGCGCCGATATCGGCTTCGTTGACCGCGGCATCAAACGGACGCAGATAAATTTCCTGCAGCGCACGCTCGGATGCCTGGGCATCAATCGTAAAGCGCTGGGTCTCCTGATTGTTCAGGATAAAGTGCTTGGCTGTCGCGATAACCGGGCTTTTCTGAATGCCCTTTATGTAATCAACGGCCATCTTGGACTGCAGGAGCGGATCCTCGCCAAGAGACTCAAAGTTGCGCTCGCCCCAAGGGAAGCGGGCAATGTCCATACCAGGACCAAGAACGACGTTATGTGTTGTATTCCATGCCTCATTCCCGATCAGACCGCCGTACTCGCTTGCTGCCTTGGTATCCCATGTCGCAGCCAAGGCGATCGGTGCAGGCAGTGCGGTTGATTTTTTATCCTGGACATCCGGGTTGGCAATCCGGACTCCCGCAGGACCATCAGCCATTTGCAGGGCGGGAATACCCAGGCGGTCGTTGCCGTTGTTGTAGAAACCATAATAGTTATTGACTTTGCCTGTAACAAAATCAATTTTCTCATCCAGCGTCATCTCTTTAAGAAGCAGCTCAGTACGCTGATCCGCGGACAGGGATTTGTTCATCCATGGACGGTCGCTGCTGCTGTCTGCCGCCATCACATTCAGCGGCGCAGTAATCATGGCGAGCATCACTGCAGTTGCGCTCACATGGAACGCGATTCGTTTCGGTAACTTGAATTTCACGAAGCAATTCTCCTCCTCATCGTTGGTCGGGCTAAAGCCTTGCACCCGAATTGGGGCTCAGTGACATGTCCGCCAGGCGGGTATTCCGGATTCCAAGATGCCGGTCCTGCTGCTGCGGAATACCGCTGCGGTTCATGTCCGGCTACAACCGTAACGTACTTTCATGAAATTTACATCCACCACAAATTGGTATCCATCCCGGTTAGAGCACCCCGAAAAAGTAGGACCATCTTCAGCTAAAATTCAGGTAACGGTAACATTTCAGACATTTAAAAATGAAAAAAATGTAACTTTTAGAGTGTGAAAATAACCTGAAAAATAATCAAGATGACCTAATCCCGATCTTCCAATATTAGGACCCCGTGGTAGGATCAGCGAAAGATGTTCTTTCTAACAGGCAGGAGGAAGAGAATAATGCTGCTGGATCCTGTGATTTTCCTAAATCGGTTTCGAAAAAAAATAAGTAGTATTAAAGCGACTTTGACTTGATTGAATAGCAGGATATAAGTGATCTCTCTCCAGGAAATATACTTCCATTATTTATGTACAGAAAGGCAGAAGGTCATTTCCTGATTCTGCATTCATCTGACGTCCCGAAACAAGGAATTCAAATTTGAAACAGGGCCTAAGTCCCGTCATCACTAATTTAAAACTGAAATTTCCGAGAGTTTGCCGCATACGGCTATCTGATCACCAATAAATCCTACAAGCTGATTTCGACTTCTTTAAATACCTAATTTGTTCCGAAAACGTTTTAAGAGGCGCCCGTCAGAAACGACAAGCACCTCTTATTCAGGTAATAGTGATTAATATTGCGATTTCAGACACTCCCGTTTACTTCTCGGAAGGGTACTTCAGCCCCCATTGTCCGCGAATGGTGTCCAGCAGCTTCATAATCCCCAGCGATTCCTCCAGCGTGATCACCGGACTCTCTGTCAATCCCTCTCTCAGATATTCACCTACGGCTTCCGCTTCGAATGCATATCCCTCAGCTTGGCGGTCGTCTACAAAACGCTCCGGCTCCTCGCCCTGCACATGCAGTGTCGCTTCAGGTCCGAACAGGAAACCCGGAATCTGTATGTATCCCTCAGTCCCGTAGATGATTGCCTCGTTGGTCATGTTCAATCGCACACCCCCGTTCAGGGATGCCGTCTTGCCGTCACCATAATCGAGCAGTACCGAAAAATGCTCATCGACACCGGTCTCCCCAATATACGCTGTACTCCAGACTTGACGCGGATGAGGGCCGAAGATCATGGAAGCAAAGGAAACCGGATAAATACCAGCATCCAGCAGCGCCCCTCCGCCAAGCTTCGGATCCAGCAGACGATGCTCCGGCTCCCAGCCGATCCGAAAACCGAAGTCTGCCTTGACCATCTTCACTTCGCCGATACGGCCGCTCTCCATCCATTCCCGGACTTTGCGGATCGGCGGCAGGAAACGCGTCCACATGGCTTCCATCAGGAACAGCTTATGCTCTCTTGCATACGCTGTAATTTCCTCAAGTTCACCGCTGTTGACGGTAAAAGGCTTCTCACACAGGACAGCTTTGCCTGCACGCAGGGCGGTCATGACGTTAACCTTATGGTAAGGATGCGGCGTACCTATATAGACAGCATCTACTTCCGGATCGCTTACAAGCTCTTCGTAGCTCCCGTATGCCTTGGGAATACCATTCTTCTCCGCAAATTTGGCAGCGCTTTCGATTGTACGTGACCCTACCGCATAACATTCACCATTGCTGGTGTAGGCCAGATCGGCCGCGAACTTCTGGGCGATTCCACCGGTACTGATGATGCCCCACTTAATTTTCTTCTGCTCTCCCATTCCATTGCCTCCTCATGATTTAAGACGATTGGGCTTACGCAGTCATTCTATCAAACCGCCGGGACCATGGCAAAATAAAAAAAGCCCAGCCGCTCAGCATGATGCTGAACGGAGGGCATGTTCTGTTACTTATTAGAATGCTGGATTAGAATGTCGGAATTGCGATATCCGCATAATTATCCTCGAAAAATTTCTTCACTTCCGGACCGGTCATCGCTTTGGCCAGCTTCTGGATGGCATCCGATTGAGCATTGTCTTCACGGGCAACCAGAGTGATGGCAAAATGATTATCATCCTTCTCCGTGATCAGTGCGTCCTTCTTCGGTGTCAGTCCAAGCGGCTTTGCATAGGCTGGTGTCATGGCGACCAGATCCACGTCATCAATGGAACGGGCCAGCATCAGCAGGTCGACTTCCTTGAATTTGAATTTCTTAGGATTGTCAGTGATGTCCTGCTGGGTCGCATTGTAGCCGGCGCCTTCCTTCAGCTTGATCATCCCGTTCTGCTCCAGCATGACCAGGGAACGTCCAATATTTGAAGGGTCGTTCGCAATGGCGATCGTTGCGCCTTCCGACAGCTCATCAATACTCTTGAACTTCTTGGAGTATGCACCATAAATCGCGTTGTAGATCGGCTGTACGGCAACAAGCTTCGAGCCGTTCGCTTCATTATATTGCTCCATATACGGCACGTGCTGGAAGAAGTTCGCATCGACTTCCTTATTAGCCAGTGCATTGTTGGGCTGCACATTATCCGACAGGACCTGGATGTCCAGGTTCACGCCCTCTTTCTTCAGGATCGGCTTCACAATATCAAGCACATCCGTCATCGGCGGAATGAGTGTGGCTACCTTCAAGGTCACTTCCTTACCGTCGTTACCCGCATTCTGATTGCTGTTTGATGCATCCTCTTTGCCGCCGCAGCCTGCAAGAATGACCAGCATAGCAGCGAGCAGCAGCATAGTACCGCGCCGCATCAAACGATGGGTTGTCCATCCGGACAAGCCTGTTTTATTCATGAGTATATCCTCCATCTGGTTGTTCAAATTTACAGCATCCTTAGTTATACCATTTCACCCAAGGTGAAGCAAGCGTGATGAGGGCAAAAAAGCCCCGGGCTTTTAGCGCTTATCGCTCCAGCGGGCAACCGTGCTGCCCGTGAACTGGATGCCCTGTACCAGAATCAGCATAATGACGATAGTAAACATCATCAGCCCGGTCTCGAACCGCTGATATCCGTAACGAATGGCAAAGTCTCCGACCCCGCCGCCCCCGACAATTCCCATGACCGTGGAAAAGGAAATAAAGCTGATCGTTGAGGTCGTCAACCCCCGAATCAGTCCTGAGCGCGCTTCAACATACAAAAATTTAAAAATCAGCTGCAGAAGAGATGCACCCATGGAATCAGCAGCCTCGGTCACGCCTTTAGGCACTTCCAGCAGTGACTGCTCTACCAGGCGTGCATAATAAGCAATCGCAACAACAGACAGAGGTACCGTTGCAGCCATCGTCCCGAGTGAAGTCCCTACCACCATGCGGGTAAAAGGAATCATGAAAACGACCAGCAGGAGAAACGGAAAGGAACGGATGATATTGACCAAAAGGTCGAGAACCGTAAACAGCGTCCGGTACTCGTATTTCTGCCCTTTGCGGCAGAGGTAAAGCAGCGTGCCCAGCGGCAGACCCAGCACAACAGCAGCGAGAATGGATACACCGACCATGACAAACGTTTCCCCGATCGACTGCCAGATTTCCGACTGGTACTGCACAATCATGTCCCAGGTACTCTGCTCATTCATTGGGCTTCACCTCCACTGGCTGTGTCGATATGAGTCTTCCGTTCTCCATCACTGAGACCCGGGTGCAAATGCGGTTCACCACATCCATATCATGGGTAACGATCACAATGGTAACGCCCAGTGAGCGGTTCACATGACGCAGCACCTCCAGAATCTCTCCCGTGGTCTGCGGATCCAGCGCGGATGTCGGCTCATCACACAGCAGAACAGACGGGCGGCTTGCCAACGCGCGGGCAATAGCTACCCGCTGTTTCTGTCCGCCGCTGAGTCGGGCGGGGTACTGATCCGCTTTATCCAGCAGGCCGACAAATTTCAATACCTCCAGCACACGCTCATTCCGTTCGGTTCGGGCCGCCTTTGCCAATTCCAGCGGAATCGCAACATTACCGCTGACCGTACGGTTATATACCAGGTTATAGTGCTGGAAGATCATCCCGATCGAGCGCCTTGCCTCACGCAGCGCTCTACCCCGCAGCCGGTTTAATTCCCTTCCATCCACCTCAACAGACCCTTGATCAGGCTTCTCCAGCACATTCATGATCCGCAGCAGCGTCGATTTACCCGCACCGCTCATTCCGATAATACCGTGGATTTCTCCCTTCTGAATGTCAAGGGTGACGTCCTGAACCGCCTGAAAAGACCCGCCGGATGAATGGTATTGCTTGCTGACTCCATGCAGCTTGATCATACCCTGTGCCTCCTATATGTACTAAAGCATAAGCTCCAGTTTCCTGATTACCTAAAACATGTCAAAAAGCCGTCTAAACACCAGCCCTTAGGCTGTGCATTCACACGGTTACTAATATACCATATGGTGATCAATGAAGACGAGTACGGGTTGACGACTGCAGAAATCAAGGCTTTTCGATCCCCGCCTGATCTGATTCAGGAAAAGTAAATGCAGCTCATCTCCCTCAATCAAGTATAAGTGATGAATAAAAAAAGCCCCCGCTCTCGCGGAAGCTTAGGGTATACATCAAGCCGTCTTTACCTTCAATACAACCACTGACAGCGGCGGCAGTTCAACCTGCAGCAGATCATCTCCAGCTGCACGGAATCCGGTAAATGCCCGCGGCTGCACCAGGTCCGGCTGATCAAACGTGTTATGTGCCTGCATATGATCACTTGTCAGCACACGTCCGGAGATCTCGCCCAGCTGGGACAAACCCTCCAGCTTCAGCTCCAGTTCCGCCCCGCTCGCCGGATCGATATTGGAAAGACTGATATACACGTCCCCGTTCGTCTGGCGGGATGCCGACAGGGTAACCTGCGGCAGAATTTCGCCGTTCAGCCCGTAAGCACCTGCTTCTGCATAAGCCGTCAGGACTTCAGCATCCTGATGCACCTTGAACATCTCGAAGACGTGATAGGTCGGCGTCAGCAGCATGCTGTCCCCTTCGGTTAGAATCATCGCCTGCAGCACGTTGACCATCTGGGCAATGTTAGCCATCTGCACCCGTTGGTGATGCTTGTGGAAGATATGCAGATGCAGCGCAGCAACCAGCGCGTCCCGCATCGTATTCTGCTGATACAGGAAACCAGGATTCGTACCCGGCTCGCTCTTGAACCAGGTTCCCCATTCATCAACGATCAGGCCAACCCGCTTGTCCGGATCGTACTGATCCATAATGGCCGAGTGACGGGTAATGAGTTCGTCCATATGCAGTGATTTACGCATCGTCTCAAACCATTCAGCTTCATCAAAGCCGAGTGCCGGACGTTTATTCTCCCAGCTTCCTGCGATGGTGTAATTGTGCAGACTCAGGCCATCCATCAGCCGTCCGGCATCACGGATCAGCACCTCGGTCCAGTTGTAATCATCCACATTCGCGCCACCGGCGATCTTGTAAATTTGATTATCGCCGTAATTGCGGACATAAGTCTGGAACACCCGGTATTGATCGGCATAGAAGTCCGCACGCATATTACCGCCGCAGCCCCAGTTCTCATTACCTACACCAAAATATTTCAGCTTCCACGGCTGTTCACGCCCGTTGCTCCGGCGCCAGTCCGCCATGGGAGACTCGCCGTCAAACGTCATGTATTCCACCCATTCGGACATCTCCTGCACAGAGCCGCTGCCTACATTACCGCAGATATAAGGCTCGGTCTCCAGCAGTTCGCACAGCTGCATGAATTCATGGGTGCCAAAATGGTTGTTCTCAACCACCCCGCCCCAATGCGTGTTAACCATCCGTTTGCGCTGTTCCTTCGGGCCGATTCCGTCTTTCCAGTGATATTCATCGGCAAAGCAGCCGCCGGGCCAGCGAAGCACCGGAATACTCAGCTTCCGCAGCGCTTCCAGCACATCATTACGGATCCCGCCGCTGTTCGGTATAGATGAATCTTCACCTACCCACATTCCCTCATAAATACAGCGGCCCAGATGCTCGGCGAATTGACCGTAAATGTTTTTGTTAATTTTCCCCTGCTTACCTTTTCCCTGAATGACCAATGAGTGCTTCAACAGAACTTCCTCCTTGTCAGGTGCAGCTGGATGGATATGTCCGGTAGCTGCCTGGTTTGATGACGCTTACAACAGATGGTGAAGTCATCTTAGATGATTAGCTTAATGTCTCTAAATTCATTAATATATAGACGAATTTAATAATATATTCATTTGTTAATATAGGCCATGTTCAAATCTCTGTCAATGCTATATCAATTATGTCCAGTAAAAAAAGACCCCCGCCTGCAGCGAAGGTCTATCTGTATCTTTTTCATTCCTATTAACACCCCTATTCAGGTGCCCCATACTCCCCAAACCTCCAGCAGTGCTGACCGAAACAGCTCGCCCAGCCGGTCATCCAGCCTCTCCCGGGAACGCTGCAGCCCTGCAGCCGTCCTATCAAAATGATCCATCTGCTCCTCCATATACCGGTTCAGCAGCGGAAGACGGGCACCCCGGCTCAGCTCTTCTCCGGCTTTCTTGCGCTCCACCAGGTTCCTGACTTGAAGGGTAATCTCCTGCCCGGGAGGGAGCAGTTCATCGATCAGCTGATCGAACTGCAGCGGGGGCATACTGCTGAACTTCTCAATCCAGGCGCACGCGAGCAGCGGCCGCAGCACATATAGATATTTCTTGACCCGCACCTCATCCCGCTGCAGGTAATCCCGGTAGTTGCCTTTGGCCATATTAAGATAATGGTATATGCATGACTGCGGCGAGAAGGACAACGATGACAAGCTGCGGATGGCTCCAGCGACAGAGTATTGCTCCAGGTACTTCATCGGGGACTCCAGCCATTCCAGCAGGGGCGGATTGCTCTTGCGGAAGAGACGAAGCGCCTTTCGCAGGTCCCACCCGTTCAGATCCAGCCGGTCACTGATCGGCCGCTCTATGACATCCTTGCCTTCTTCCAGCTGCAAGTACCACTCCACCGGACGGATATAGATAAAACGCACATCATAATCACTTTCCGGTGAAGCGAACCCCCAGGCCCGGCTGCCCGACTCACAGGCATACAGGATGCGGACCTGCTCCTGCTGTTCAATCCTTTCCAGCTCCTGGTGAATCAGCTGCAGCATTTGCGTTTCACTTCTGCTCATGACGTTCACTCCTTATCCCGTTTACTCATACTGCTCACGAAACTGCTCGTCCGCCAGACTTTGAATATCCTCCGAGCTTATCGTCAGCACCGCATAGCCGCTCTCCTCCCGCTTGCGCATCGCCTGCTCCTTGATAAAACGGGGGCTTCCCTCTCCAGCGTCTTCATCATAAACCAGCAGGATTCCGTCGCTCTTGCGCAGCAGCAGCTCATCCCTGGCCTTGAACTGCCATGGACCGGCGTACGGCTGCCGGCTGACTGGCGCATAATAATCGATCCCCTTCAGAATTTCATGAAAATAGTCCTTCTTGTCGTCCTTCCAGTTCTCCTCTATATTCTGAAAGGCTGTAATTATCGAGCATTTGAGCTGGGGGTACTGTTCCTTCAGCATGATCGCCACCTCGCATGCCCAAAGGTCCACACCGTACTGACCGGGAGTAATCACCCACTCCAGTCCTTCCTCAATCAGCGGGATCAGCCTTCCGGCGATCGCCTGCTTGATATAGGGAATCCCTTCATGCTTCTGATTAAAAATATTCAGCTCATGTGCCCGGTATCCGGTCACCAGCAGGGTTTTCATCACGTATTCACTCCAATGGCATACAGTCTTCCTTTTCTCTTTCCTTCATTCAACGCACTCACGTCATTTGCGCCTCTCCGCCCCGTTATGCCGGACGGCAGCACACTCTGCCCAAAGGATAACAGGGCTGACGTTGAAATGCCACCTTCCCGGACAGCGATTGAACAGCAGACTTCTCCCTACCCAACCTGAAACCACGGTAATGAAAGCACCAGAGCTGCACATCCCTTGAGGGGCGGCAGCTCTTTTTGATCCAGACATGGATTCAAAATACTGACAATAAATACAAGGTCATGATATACTTCTGGAAAATATTCCTGATATTGTCGGAGGATCGCATGCATGTGGATCAAAGTGTGGAGTTTTACCCTCTTGAACCTGAAAATCCAGATCAGTGAGAAGATTGCTGTCGTCTGGTCTCTCCTCTTCCCTGTCGTATTTGCGTTCATGTATAAGAACAGCAACGGCCAGCTGGACGATGAGGGCAAGATGTACTACATGGCATTTTTCTGGTCGTTCATTATCGTCGTGACCTTCATACAGAATGTGGGTCTGTATCTGGCAAGGCTGCGGGAAATGGGCCAGCTTAAAACCTATGTGCTGATTGCGGGGACCAAGACACCGTTCATCCTCTCTGCGCTGCTGACGCAGATCATCTTCTGTTATCTCAGCATGTCCATCTTTAATCTTGTGCTGGGAGTCTATATGGATATTTTGTCAGTCAAGCTTTTTCTCTACTCCGCTCTCATGATGCTGTGCAGCCTGCCTTTTGGTGCAGCCACTCTGATTCTGACTACGCTCCCGGCCAAGGTAAGCAGTACGGCCGCGATCATAAATATTGCCTTTATTCCGCTGTCATGGCTTGCCAATCATTCCGGAAGCCTGCCCGAGCTGCTCAAGATTTTGAATCCATTCTACTTTGTCATTCAGTTCTACCTGCTGCTGGCATACGGAGATTTCGGCTTTGAAGCGGGGGGCATGCTGGCCTTGTATGCTCTGGCTGCCCTGTATTCCATTCGCACGATGAGCCTGTCCTCACCGGTGCAGCGGTAGTTGTGTAATTCTATTGTTCAAAAGGAGTACCTGTATAGTATGAAAGCAGATCAATTGTATTTCCACTATCCGAAGTCGGGACGCGTCCTGTTCGATCACATCAGCTTTTCCCTGCAGCATGAGCGGGTGAATGTGCTGGCCGGCCCTAACGGTATCGGCAAAACAACGCTGTTCGACTGCATCTGTGGTATTCTGAAGCCCCAGCAGGGGCAGTTGGAATTCCCGCCGGCCCGCGACATTATGTATCTGACACAGAACATCTATTTTTCCCCTGAGATGCGGGGCCGGGATTTCGCCAAGCTGCTCCGCAGCCTGAGCGGCCAGCGCAGCAGCCAGGACCCTCTGGATTACGTGGACCGGGACAACACCTATGACCGCGAGCTGATTACCCGTCTGTGGGATCTGAAGATTGGCCGGATGTCTGTCGGTGAACGTAAGCAGTTATTCGTCAAAATGCTGATTCAGAGTGATCGCAGTCTGTATTTGTTCGATGAACCGACCAGCGGAGTGGATCCCTCTTCCCGTTTTCATATCCTGCGAACCATCCAGGCGCTGGCCGCCAGCGGCAAAACGGTATTAATGACGACCCACCAGCTGCACGAGCTGCAGGAGCTGGACAGCCATTTTATTCTGCTAAACCACGGTAAAGTCCAGTATGAAGGGGACTTCCAGACCTGGCTGAACCAGTACCCGACGCAGGACCCGGATCAGGCATTTGACCTGGCGGTAAGATAAGAACGGCTTCACGAAAAAAATAAAACACCTGCAGGAGAGTCATCCACCACGTAAGTTGTGGAGTCAACCTGGAGGTGTTTTTCAGTTGGCCGCAGGCCCTAGTAATTCTGGCTATGTTGAAATGCTGTCACAGCTGAGCCAAAATCTCCAGGTGCCCCTTAACATATACGGCCGGACTGAATTGTTCCCGGATCGTAGACAATCCATTCGCAATGAAAAAGTTTCGCAGTTCCTCATCGTTTAATGCCTTCGACACACATTCCACACCCAGATCAATATTGCCCGTTGGATATAACAGACCGTTGTAACCATGGGTGATCATTTCATTTTTTCCGGGAACATCCGTACTGACAATGGGCACACCAACAGCCATAGGTTCGAGGATATGGTTACCAAGCCCCTCGCGCACAGATGGAGACAGGATAATGCCTCCGGAGCGCCTGACCTCCGAGAGAACCTGAGGCATGTAGTGGTTAGGTATGTTATACATAAATCGGCATACATTCTCCAGACCGTATCTCCTGCATTCATGCTGGACTTTCGCCAGTTCGTCTTTGTTCGTAGGATTACAGATCAGCCAAGGCTCGATGGCATCCGTCTGGTTGATCTGTCCGCAGATCCGGGCAAATTCAAACCAGTTTTTGCTTCGTTCCATACGGGCAGCAAAAGCAATGACTTTACGGCCGGGGACGGGTACAGGCCCCTCTTTCCATTCACCCTCTCCCGGTTTCAGGAAATGGAACATAGGGTCCACCGCATTTCCTTCTACGAATACCTGAACGTCTGCAGCTAACTGAGTCATGACAAGCGGTTTTAGATACTTGGCGATACACATGACAGCATGAACCTTGATTCGGCGGGTCATGGACCGGAGCGCCAGCGCAATGTCTCTATTCCATCCTCTGACCTCATAGAGCAGCTTCCCCTGAAAGGTTGGAGGTACATACCGCAGAAAATCCAGCGTATAAATAAAGGAGATCACATCATAGTTCCCGGTCATGATCCGTTTCTGAAATTCAGCCGGGCTCCGCATGTAATAATGAATGATATCTTTGAAAATATATTCGCCCTCGCTTTTATCCAGAAAAACGACCTCAGACTGAATACCCTGGGCACGCAGGGCACCGATCCGGTTTCGCAGGGTAGTTTGCAGCCCGCCCTCTCTGGAGCTGGGCGCTACATACAGAAACTTCACTCTCCCGGCCCCCTCTCATCCCTTTTGCCAACGGTATCTTTGCCATAATAATCAACATACCAGTCCACAAACCTGCCAACCCCATCCTTGATGGAGGTTTGCGGCTTGAACCCGGTGATCTTGAACAAGTCTGTAACATCGGCATACGTCTCTGTGACATCCCCGGGCTGGAGCGGAAGCAGCTCTTTTTGGGCAGCCCGTCCAAGCTTTTCCTCCAGCACTGTAATGAAGTCCAACAGAGGAACCGGGTTGTGATTGCCTATATTATAGATCCGGTACGGGGACGGGCTGGACCCGGGCATCGGCGTATTCTTATCCCCGTCAGAAGTCGGTTTGGGAGGCAGCGGGATTAACCGCACGATCCCTTCCACAATATCATCAATATAAGTAAAGTCCCTCTTCATCCTGCCGTAATTAAATAATTGAATCGGCTTCCCTTCCAGTATCGCTTGCGTGAAGCGGAACAGCGCCATGTCCGGCCTTCCCCAGGGCCCGTAAACCGTAAAGAAACGAAGTCCCGTGGTCGGCAGGCCAAACAGTTGACTGTAGGTATGCGCCATAAGTTCATTTGACTTTTTGGTCGCTGCATACAGGCTGATCGGGTGGTCCACCGGCTGCTGTGTAGAGAACGGCATGTTTTTATTGAGTCCATATACCGAACTGGTAGAAGCATAGATCAGATGCCCGGTTTCAAAATGACGGCAGTTTTCCAGCACATTCATGAATCCGACGACATTGGACTGAATATAGGAATGAGGATTCTCCAGACTGTACCGGACTCCGGCCTGAGCGGCCAAATGAATAACGGCTTGAGGACGAAACTGCTCATACAGGCGTCTCAGGCTGTCCTGATTTTCTAAATCCCCTTGTACGAAGATAAAGTTCTGATGCTCCAGGGTCTTCAACCTGCTCTTTTTTAATGAAACCGAGTAGTAATTGTTCAAGTTATCATAACCTGCGACGGTATGGCCCTCGGCCAGCAGCCGCCTGCACACATGAGAGCCGATGAATCCGGCACAGCCGGTAACAAGAATATCCATAAGCACGCTCCCTCTTTTACTGATCTGGTTGCAATCTTTTAAATACAGAATATGTAATGATCAAGCGGAAGGAACGGCTATTCCCACTCCGCAAAGAGTTATTTTCCCTGTACCCATTCAGTCTTACGGCCGCTTACATAGACTATCAAGAGCTTCAGTCATTCACGAAATTTCAAGAAGGGATGCGAGAATATGAAAATCCTGCTGGTCGCCGATCATCCCGGCTGGGCATTAGATCACATCGCCAGAGATTTGTCTGCCCTGGACCTGAATGGGATTACGTTAACAACCGACTACTACTCCAATGTGACGGCTGCGGATCAGGCGGATTATGACCTGATTTATCCAATGGGCCTTTCTATTGCGAAGAGACTGTATCAAACCGGCATCCCGCTGGAAAACATGGCGACCGCCATAACCTCACTGGTGCCCTATGAATCTCACCTGGCCAGTGGGACGATGCCGGTTGGATTCATGCAGTTTATCCGGCGGCTGCGCGGAGTCAACACCTATTCGGATGAAATTGTCCGCCTGTTCAAACCTCACTTCCCTCTGATCAAGACAAGGGTAGGGATCGATACTGCACAATTCAAGCCTGCTGCAGACCAGCAAAAACGTCTATTCAGGGTGGGGTGGGTAGGAAGAATAGACCTTCCTGACCGGCGTGAACTAAAGGGGTATGACTTGGTGCGGTCTGCGCTCAAAGGATTGAATGCCGAACTGGACATACGAACCTTCAAGGAGCAGTATGTCTCCCGTGACCAAATGATCGGTTACTATCAGCAGCTGGACTGCCTGATCTGCTCAAGCCGGACGGAAAGCATTCCTTTTCCGGTATTGGAGGCAGCCGCTTGCGGAATTCCCGTTATTTCAACCCAGGTAGGGATTGTCCCTGAGCTGATTCGCCACAAGCAGAACGGAATTCTCATCCCCCGTACAGCCAATGCAATACGTAAAGAAGTGATGCAATTGATGACAAATCCGGAGGAACGCCAGAGACTCGGGCACAATGCCAGAGACGCGATCGTAGAACTATGGTCATGGGATGTGTGCAAGCAGGAATGGGAGTCTTTTTTCAAATCCATGCAATAACTGGAATCAACACAATAACTGAAATCAATGAAAAGACGCCTTCACTGCCCATGCAGGGGAGGCGTCTTTTATAAAGGGGGCATATCATTAATGGTTTGCTTCATCACAGTGTCCGTTACCTGAGCCTTCTAAGCTTTCTATTACAGATCCAATCCCCAAGGCCTGCTCCAGCCTTCGTTTATTCTCCAGCAGGTTCGCATCCTCCGGCAGGTAAGAAAGGGCGTGTCCGTTATGCTCCAGCGCCTGCTGCAGCTGCCCCAGTCTGGCATAACACAGGCAGAGCTGGAAATGGGGCAGCCAAGTGAAGCACGCTAGATTCACGACCCCCATGTAACCTTCAGGCAGCCGCGACTCCAGTGCCCGCTCATACCAGTAGATGGCGAGCGCCCATTCTTCTCTTTCTTCGAAGCATCCGGCTATACTGCAGCAAATATCGGCATGAGGTACATCATAGTGAAAGGATTTAATCAGACGATCCAGCTTCTTTTCCTTCTGTCCGAGATGATGGTAGCATTCCGCCAGCTTGCTGCAGGCTGCAATCCGGTCCTCACGGTATGCGACCGATTCCCGAAAATAATCCTCATAGCATTCAGCAGCCTCCCGGTACTGCCGCTGATCCAGCAGCTCATTCGCATAAAAAAACAACATACGGCCCTCGAGCTTACCTCCGTTCTCCATCCACTTCTGAAGAATCGAAATATTTCTTGCCGTATGGTCTCCCTCGCGATAATGAGATACCGCGATATCCGTCTGAAGCACCTTTCCCCCGGTGATATCCAGATACTCATGCACCGGGTTGCGCCAGCGGTAGCCCTGGCTCCGCTTGACCAGACGATAACGGCGTGAGGTCGCCGCCGCATTCCCGTGCTCGTCGAACGCAAGGTGGTAATTACACATCATCGCATCCGGTTCCCAGGATAGCGTCTGCTTCAGCTGCGCGAATTTAATCCGATCCTGCTCATGCAGCACGTCATCGGCGTCCAGCCACATGATATACTGCATCGCTGCCTGTTCGAACGCATAGTTGCGTGCTGCAGCAAAATCGTCTGTCCATTCCAGATCAAAGATGCGGCTCGTATATTCAGCAGCTATTTCCTTCGTCCGGTCCGACGATCCCGTATCCACAATGATGATCTCATCAACCAGATCATGGACAGAATCCATACAGCGTCTGAGCACATTCTCCTCGTTTTTGACAATCATGCACAGGCTAATCGTGATCATGCAGCGCCTCCTTTTAGAAATGCCCGAACTGCTTGCGCAGGCATACGATATCCATACAACTAAAGTTGAGGAGGATTGACCTTAATATGCTGGATTTGAACGGTGTACTCCAACGGATTGAAGCAGCACTCTGCAGTAAGCAGCCTCTTTCCATTGTAAGAGTCGGGGATGGAGAGAATCTGATTTTGGCCCAGAATTCGGTCTGGACGATGGAACAGGTGCTTCGCGAAGAATGGGCTAAACGTGCGAATCGAGGAAGGAAAGGCGTAACTCTGCCTAACCTTGCATTACGCGATGAAATGGCAGATGTGCTGAAGAACGCAGATATCGTCGGGATTCTACCCGCAGATGACCAGACTATTGGCGTTGAGGAGTACCTGAAAAGGCCGTTGACGGATCAGGTTTTCATGCATTTCAATATTCATCCCCGCTGCACTTGTCATGCAAGTGTCAACCGAAGGTTAGCCGGATCCCCTGGTTTCTGGAGTATGCTCCGGGCACATCGAATTCTCGTTATCACTTCTAGAGCTGATGAGCTGCGCCAGGTTTTGGAGGCCGAACCATACGGGCTTCATGTTGTTCACGCGCTTTCCTTCTCGCACTACAATGATATGGAAAGGGCCAGGAATTGGTTAATACGTCATCCTGACCATTTTGATGCAGCCCTTATTTCCTGCGGAGTGAATGCCGTCATTCTGGCTCAAATGGTACGGGATTTAACCGGTAAGGTCGGTATTGATTTTGGAAAGGGGAGAAATATCCTGTTGAAGGAGAGATTCTGATAGTTAGTCCGTGCTGCCGTCATTTGCTCCCAGGCGAATAACTCTTGCTTTTCCACTCAGCCCCTTCAGGGCATTTCGAGTATCATATACAAGCGGTACCTGGTCCAGAATCTGCTGCAGCGGCAGGTCGTCATGATTTACAGCGATGATTGCACAATCATACAGACCCTGCTCTATTTCATCGATCCGTGTACTTGTAAGCTCCTCTCCTTGCACTGTGATTTCGCTCACATAGGGGTCATGGTAAGCTACCCGAGCGCCTTCCTGCCGGAGCAGGCTGATCATGGTAATCGAACTGGATTCCCGTACATCATCGATGTTCGCCTTGAAAGCAACTCCTGCGACAAGAATGTTAACTCCTGATAATGACTCCAGGGATAAGGCTTCTTTTACCCTTTCTACGATAAAGGCAGGCATCTGCTGATTCACTTCGCTTGATACGGCAATAAATGAACTGCTCATCCCGAACTGCTTCGATCTCCATTGCAGGTACAGCGGATCTACAGGGATGCAGTGCCCGCCAACACCTGGACTTGGGAAAAATGCCGAAAATCCGAACGGTTTGGAACGGGCTGCTTCGATAACCTCCCATACATCGATGCCCATGCTGGAGCACAGCTGTGCCATTTCATTAATAAAAGAAATATTAACGAACCGGTACGTATTTTCGAGCAGCTTGGTCATTTCCGCTGCATCTGTTGAGGATACCCTTACAACGTTTTGAAAAACGGTCTTATACAGCTCTTCAATAACCGTCGCACACTCTTCTGTAATTCCGCTGATCACCTTGGGAATGCCTTCAAGCGGATAGCTGCGGTTTCCCGGGTCTACACGTTCCGGAGAATACCCTACAAAAATATCACTGCCCACCACCAGGCCGCTCTGTTCCAGCATCGGCTTCAACACCTCCCTCGTCGTTCCCGGGTAGGTCGAGCTCTCCAGAACGATCATTTGGCCTGGATGAAGGTGGTCGCGGATGCTGACTGCCGCCTGCATCAGATAGGTCAGATCCGGCTCATGATTCTGATCCAGAGGTGTGGGCACGCATATCATTACGGCGTCGGCATCTCTTAAACGCCCCATGTCCTTGGTTGAAGTGAACTTCTGTTTTTCAACAGCCCGTTTTACCCGTTCATCCGGAATATCTTTGATGTAGCTTCTTCCTTCTGCCAGAACCTCCAGCTTCCTGTCATCCAGATCAATACCGATCACTTTATATCCTTTTCCGGCAAATAAAATAGCAAGGGGCAGGCCTACATAACCAAGCCCGACAACAGCAACGGTCCTGCGGTTAGTTCTCATTTAGAAGCCCCTCCTCTCTCAGCAGTCCTGCTATTGTCTCTTCATCCATCCATTCTGCGTTCGAATGGTATTCTTCAAAGGAAACCTTCTTACAGCCACCGTACCTTGTATAGTCACCATATATTCCGGAGGATGGAAGGATCACATAATATTGTTCAGAAAACTGCAGCGAGTAGGGCACTTCATATCGGGAGATGAGTACTTCATCCAGTCTCTCTCCAGGACGCACTCCGATCTGTCTAAAGGGTACCGGCTTGCAGCCTGAGAGCTTCATCACAACCCGGGCAAGATCTACGATCCGGCAGGCTCTCATCTTCATGACGAACGTTTCTCCGCCTTCCGCTTCTTTGGCAGCAACCAGTAATAATCGAATGGCTTCCGTCATGGTAAGGAAAAAACGGGTCATATCCGGGTGGGTAATCGTTACTTCTTGTCCCTGGCGGATTTGATTCAGGAATAATGGAATGACGCTTCCGCTGGTCCCCAGCACATTACCTCCCCGCACACAAACAAACCGGGTATGATCGCTGAGCAGATTAGCGCGGACAATTAACTTCTCCCCGATCGCTTTCGTCAAACCGTACGTATTCATAGGGTCTGCCGCCTTGTCTGTCGATACATACATCACCTTCACCACCCGCTGACTTATGCTTGCGCGAATGATATTTTCCGTTCCCAGCACGTTAGTTTTCAATGCTTCATTAGGCTGGTTCTCACAGACATCGACATGCTTCAGGGCCGCCAGATGAAACAAATAATCCACGCCATGACACGCTGCTTTAACCGCTGAATAATCTCTTACGTCTCCAATGATAAACCGCAGTCGCGAATCCTGATATTTTCTCTGCATAAGTACTTGCGAGTGTTCATTACGGGATAAAATTCGTATTTCTTTCGGATGCTCGTTGAGTAAAACTTCTACCAGCTTCTGTCCCCAGGAGCCTGTTCCCCCTGTGATCAGAACCGTTTTGTTACGAAACATTCTATTCCCCCCTTGAATGCAGACAGGCGGAGTGACTCCCCCATCCAGCACTACTGCTGCTAAACCTCTATTACTTTATGAGAGAATGGCAGGAAACGGTGTGGACGATCTGGTCAGGACGGATAAAATAGACTTTTCATCGATGGAAGTCGCCGATTATGCCCCTGTGCGGATGATGGAATGAACGGCTTGGATAAATTCAGCTGCCCGCATTTCAGAGGTGTGATAGCGATGAACGAATTCAAACCCTTGTCTCGTTATCCTCTTCACCACTTCCTGGTTCCGCAGGTCAGCATAGAAATTCACCTTTTCCCGATAATCTTCTTCGGATATGGGAACGAAATGCTTCTCCGGTTCAAACCCGAGGTCCAGCAAATCCTGATTGCAGGGGGCCAGCAGCAGGGTACCGCAGGCGGGCACTTCAAAATATTTGCGCAATGGATAATGAAGGCTCGAGTCACACGTAACAAAGATTCTGCTTCGATTGATTTCTCGGGCATAGTTCTCCCCGATCAAGGCATCCGTTCTGCCGGGAAAATTCAGATATCCGGGGTGCTCATGATATACAAAACCTGGTCTTCCCTGAAAGTCATTCAGCATCTTATAGCGAAGCGGATAATATTTACGTTCAACATAACCCATAAGCAGCATTTCAATCTGTTTAGCTTCCCCGTAATCCCGGTAAACCGGAGCATGTGCAAAATGCGGCAGCCATCTCATTCGGGAAACGAACTCGGGGTACATGCTTACAAAAGCGCTGCGATACATCGTAAACATAACCGGCACTTGGTTCTGCTGAATGAACGCTTTACGTCCCTTGATATTAAAATGGAGATCATGCATGATGATGCCCCATGGGATGGAAAGCCGGGGCAAACCCTCAATTCTCGGACAATGGGTATCCCGAAAGTCATTAAGCAGAATAAAATCCGGCACAAAAGGCAGCTGCTTGAGAATAGATGAAATATCACCGTTCTCATGATACAGTGCGATGTCCGCATAGGTTTGGAGCTCCTGCTGGAAGTAATGGAAGCTCCGTTCCATATGCTGACTGAAATCACGCGTGATCAAAAGCAGTCTGAGTTTCTTCAATCCTGTACAGCTCCCCTCTAAAAATTGCAAACGCAAGGCTGCCCAATATTTTGATCCGCATACCAAAGAGACAGGAATACTTCCTGCCTCTTTGGTCGTGCTGCAAGTTCAGGTGATTGATAATCGGATCCTGACAATCAGAATGGTGTAGAAGCTTCACCGGCGAAAACTTCCGGACCATTGCGGACCGTTGTCGTTACACCAGAGATATATGAAGAATATACAGTCAGCGGTGCTGCAGGAGCCAATAAATCCTGAGCAACAAAAGATTTGAACTCTGTGGTAGCAATAGTCGTTACCACACCCTCCGCCGTAAAAATGACATTCGCCGGAGAATAAGTTTCGCCTCGTACGATTTCAATTCTGTAGATGTCTCCAAAATCACCGCTGACTCCAATCGTTCCTTTAAAAGTAACCACCGGATTAGCAACATTCTCTGTCCGCAGACCGATAATACCGAATAATGCAGGCGTCGAAGACAAGGCTACGCCCGGTGCACCAACCCGGTTGGAGTTCATAGAAGAACGTTTATCCAGTAAAGTACTCATTTAAAATCACCTCCGAATGTTTAAGCTAAGTTAGTATATTGGAGATTTGCTAAATCGTATGGACCTTATAACTAGGGTAACCGCTTATTTTTGTATACTGGCTTGCCGCTCATGAGAACAGCAAGCACGGCTTCGCGGGAAGAATACGAAAAATCTATATAAAAAAGGAAGCAGGAGTTTAACACTCCTGCTTCCCGAATCTTAATTATTTTCTCCCGCTATCCTCGTGCTTTAGATTGCTGTTCACTGCGAAGCAGCAATTCATAGAGCATTTTGGCAATTTCTGCACGGGTTACCTCAGCCTTCGGATTAAATTTCCCATTCCCCTGGCCGTTCAGAATGCCGAACGCCTGCATCCGGCTGACAGCGCCCGATGCCCAGGCTGCAATGGAGGATGCATCCTTGAAGGAGGTGCTGCTTCCAGAACCTTTAAGGTTCAGCTTCCCTGCCATGCGATCCAGCAGGACTGCAGCCTCTTCGCGGGTCATTCCGGCTTGCGGACGGAACTGACCGCCGCTGCCCTGGATCAGACCTGCCTCTTCAGCCGCATGCACAGCTTCCGCATAGTAGGCATTGGCGGGAATATCCGTTAATGCTGATGCTGTGCCGGCTGCCGGATGGAGTCCAAGCGCACGGGATACCATCACAGCGAAGTCGGCACGCGATACGGTGCTCGACGGACCGAATGAATCCGCATCCAGCCCCTGAATAATTTGACGGACGGCCAGCTGTTGAACGGCCTTTTGGGCCCAGCTTCCTGCCAGATCCTTGAACACCCTGTTCAGCTCAATCACTTCATAGGTTCCCGGGTGGTCTGTGGCAAAAGTTACCATACTGCCTGACAGACGTCCACCTGCATACACCAGTTTGCCATTGATACGTTCATATACAGCCGTGAGTCCTTCATTCATCTTCGCTGCCTGCTGCGGAGTCAGCTTCAGCTGTACACCTACAGGTGCGTTCAGCTTGACAGCCGCCGTCGTATTTCCCCCTCGTACTGTGGAGAGTTTCCACTGGAACGACGTGCCGGAATGCGTCATCCCCGGCTCAAGTCCGGAGGCGGAGGCTGTAACGGTGCCCAGCTCCAGGATCAGCTGATCCGCACCAGCCGATGCCTGTTTGACAGCCTCTGCTGTCCAGGTCATGGTACCGCCAGCTGCTTCTACCTGAATACCCACTCCGCGAGCCGCAGATCCGGAGAGGCCAGCAGCATCAAGTACCAGACGCTGAACAGAACCTGCTGCTGCAGCGTTTTGCAGTGTAATGGTTACGGTATTTCCTTTGAAAGCAGTGGTCGCCTTCTTCCATTCCTCTGCCGAGACGGAGTAGACCCCGTTCACAGATGCGGCCTGAATGACACCCTGTCCAGTTTCAGGTCCTGCCGATGGGCCAGACGGATTCGATGGCTGGTTCGGCACAGCAGGTGTGCTTCCGTTTCCGTTTCCGCCTCCATTGCCATTACCGCCGCCAGGGGTACCTGGAGAGGTTCCTGTGCCTTCGCTTGTATGGAAGCCCCAGATGTCGGACAGTACAACTCCGCTGTATGCATCTTCAGCTTGTACATACCACTGCCGGTAGCTGCTCGCCGGAAGGCCTTTCCACATGACAGATGCGGTATCCCCGCTCTTCACATCGTCCTGTTTCCCGATCAGCTTGTCGGTGTAGACCTTCACTCCGATATAGTCTGTCGCTACCCTCTTCGTAGCCCCTTGCAGATCCAGATCCAGCGAGAATTCATCCTTACCCGGATACGCTTGCGGATCGTAGTAGTTGTAATCGTCCAGATACGGTGAATAGGTTTTGATATGCAGCTTGTTGTTCTTCATATCGAACTGCATCAGACGGATATAACCGAGACCGCCTTGCTCTGCCCCCTGATAGTCCGCCAGCATTTGATAAACCTTACGGTCCGGAATACCGTCGTTGTTGTCGTCCAGTTCATCTACTTTAAGTTCGGCATCATGATAATGACCCGACAGTGCAGCAATGACGTTCTTGTTCGGCTTCACGACCTTCTCAAAAATTTTGTCCGCGATCGGTGCCCGATTGTTCGAGACCAGCAGGTATTCATGCAGACAGAGAATCGCTTTACGTTCCGGATATTGTGCTACGATCTTGTTCATCCATTCAATCTCTTCATCGCCCAGACCCCAGCCCATGTAGACAATAATAAAATCATTACCGTTCGCAGATACCAGATCATAATGACCCCGGTTGTTATCATAGGAACCGGCAAAAGTTGGCATTTTCCTGAAGCGGTCTTCCCCGAAATACTTCCAGAACTGCGTATAGTCATCATTCTGATGACCGACATCATGGTTGCCTGCCAGCACGCCGTACGGAATGTTAGCATCCTCCAGCACTTTCATATCTTTATCCGCTTCAAGCCACTGATATTCCTGATCCGCCTTGTCCACGACGTCTCCGGTATGGATCACATACTTAAGCTTGATGGCATCCTTGTTTTTGGCGATCCAGTCCACATTTTTCTGGTAAATGTAAGGATAATCCTGGGAGTAATACTGCGTGTCTGACATCCATACAAAAGAGAAATCATAGGGATCCTCGGACACAGGCGGATCCATCTTGGCGGCAGGAGCCGTCAGCTCATCCTGTACCATGACCTGAATGGTCCCCTTGCTGGCATAGTCACCGGCCTGGACGGTTGCCTTGAGTTCAAAATCATCTGCACCCGCAATGACCTGGTCCAGTGTCTGCCAGCGGTTCTCCCGGGTGTCCCAGGCGTACAGGCTGACCTTACGTCCAGGGAGGGATTTCCCTTTCCACTCCACATCAACCCGGTCACCCGGTTGTACGGACGGATCCAGCTTGATCTCGTACCGCTGGTACGGGAACTGATCATCGGAATCAGTGGTCAGGTATTTACCGTCCACTTCGCCAATGCTCTTATAATCTTCGGCTGTCAAAGCCTTCTCCCCGGCGGGAACTGCTGTCCGCGGAGGCTCGGTCTCGGCGGTGTTCTGGTAACCCCGGAACACCTCAGGACGTGAGGCATCATGCAAATAACCCTCATAGAAGGAGACATTCATATCGTCCCCGCTGGGATCCGCTACCTTCACCTGCAGGTTGGCAGAACTGCCGGTGCCAGCAGCTCCGTTCAGTGGTGCGATCAGCTGAGGTGCTTCCGGATTCTCATTCGGTACTTTGAACGTTACCGTCTTCTCGCTGATGTTGCCTGCCTTGTCTTCGGCTTTGACATACAGCGTATGCTCGCCGCCCTTCAAGCCTGAAGAAGAAGTATGAAGCGGAAGCTGTACCTTTTTACCATCCAGTGTAAATTCCTTCTTGGCTACACCGGCATGGGTATCTGTAATTTCTGCGTTAATATCAAACGTGCCTCGGTATTCCTTGCCCTGCTCGACACTCGGCTTGATTACAGGTGCGGTGTTATCCACAATGACTTTCGCTTCTTTGCTTTTGCCGTCACGAATGATTTTCAGAATGTGCTCACCGTCCGGCTGCTTGGTAGTGTCCCATGCCAAGGCCTTGGAGGCAAGCTTATCCGCCGGCAGATTGAACCGGAAGCCGATACTCTCCTGCTTGCCTGCCGAATCTCCCATCCGGATTTCCTTGTTCCATTCCGCATACAGCGGGTCCTTGATCTCTGTTCCATCCGCCAGCACGAGGCGGACATTCCGGATCTCAAAGTCGTCCTTGTTCTCTTCGACTCTATCGTCAAAAGGTCCGCTTTTGGAGCCCGCACGAATATAAATGACGTTATCATTGCCGGCTTTCAGCGCTTCCGCTTTGATCGGGAACGAAAGGGTTGTATAGCTGGTGATCGGATCCAGGAACGTGTAAAGGATCGTCTTATCCTTCAGCTCCTCCGGTCCCATGGTGACTGCATTTTTGAAATAGTAGTCCACGTGGTTGGCATCAAATACAAAATAAGCATCATTCTCCAGCATGTTATCCATGCCTGCATTTACCGGCTTACCGTCAATTTCAAGTGAAACCGCATCAGGCCCGGCACCTTCAGCCGCTGCTTTGATCAGCTTCGTGCCGCTGACCACCTCGCCATCCTTCACATTCAGGCGCAGCTCGGACTTGTCAGGTCCACCGGTAATATTCACCGTAACTTCCCCGGACTTCACTTCATTGGTTCCATCCGAGACCTCATAATAGTAGGTCAACGCGGAACGGCCAATCAGATCTGCGGATGGAACCTTGTAATGGTAATGCATATCATTGTAATCCTGTGTCAGCATATGAGGAGTAAAGGTATCCTGCTGATCTGATTTGATATAGAGGGTAACCGAAGCCACCTCCTGATCGTCAGCAGCCCAGCCTTTGATCTCAAACCCTTTGCCCTGATCCACAGCCGTAACGCCGGTACGGTCTTCAATGGTTGGCGGAACGTTGTCCACTCGCAGCGTGACCGGCTGGGACGGGACCTGCTCTGCCGCAGTCACTCCCGGTGTCGGGAACACCATGCCGCTGCTGACCTTGATCATGTTCGTGCTGCCGTTGACCGGATACCTGTACTGCAGACCGGTGTTCTCCTTGGTCTCGCCATTCGTATCCTCATAAACGGTGTCGGCATCATAATAGGCAGCCGATATTTCTTTACCTGCATTCGTCTTGATCACAATCGCACGTCTGCCGGAATTGGACAGACCTGCACTCTCCACCTTGAACAGCTCCTTGTTCTCGGTCAGGTTCGTATGATAAAAGCTGTTAAAGTCATTGGCCGTCAATGCGGTAATGCTGTCATTAATAATCCAGAACACCACTGATTGCCCGGCCGGAATGACCAGATCCTCTTTGGCCGGCGCCCACAACGCATCAGCGTCCGGGCCTTTGTCGGGATAGCGGTAATACATCTTGTAATTTTTGAAATTAATATCCTGATTGCTGTTATTGTAGATCTCAACAAATTCGTAACCGTCTGCGCCGTTCACATTTGTGGAGTTCGGCACGATTTCGGTTACCAGAAGCGGCGGGGCCAGCTGCGGATCGAAGGCAGGGATGCCGCTGACCGCTACGGTCTGAACATCCGAGACTGCGGTCTGGGTGCCGTCTGTTGCTTCAACCTTGTACTGCAGCTCCGTTTCTGTCAGCTGCACTCCCGGGATCGAAGCGGTATAAACGCCATCCTGCAGGCTCATATTCATACGGGTGTAACGGCTCTGCGATGCTGTCTTGTACAGCAGGGCCGCCTTTACTGTTCCCGCAGTACTGTCCGTGCTCTGTACAGCTGCCGTCAAGGTAAGATTGCTTCCCGCCTGTGCCGACGCAGGTGCCGTTGTGCTCACCTTCAGGGTTGCCTCCGGCGGGGCCGGCTGTACAAGCTGAGCAGCTTCCACTGCACCCGGTACAGCCTGCTGGGTTCCTGCTCCCGGCATCATGATCATGGACGTGCTGCCAGCAGCCGGGATCTGATACAGAATGCCTTTATCCGGTTTCGTCTGATCATCATTGTCATAGGAGGCTGATACAATACTGCTGCCTGTCCGGTTGCGAATCTCCAGTGTCCGCGGTCCCGAATTAGACATCCCTCCGCCGCCGCTGATGCGGAACAGATTTTTATTTTCCACTAAATTAGTGCTGTAGTTACTGTTAAACTGATCTGCCGTCAGCTGGGTATTATCCTTGTTCATCACCCAGAACACGACCGCTTCACCTGGAGGAATGATCACGTCATCCGTTCCCGGCAGGGTCCATTCTGTTCCAGGGTCTGCAGCATTAGTCTTGTAATACATCCCGTAATCTCTGAAGTTCAGAGGCTGACCACTGTTATTGAACACCTCGATATATTCATAGGCATCCACGGCCAGTCCCGGCAGATTTGTACTGTCCGGCACCAGCTCGGTAATCAGCAGCTCCGGGCCTTTCACAGCCATCGGGGCAAGTGTTGCCTCCGGTGACCGCTCTACCTTATAATTCTGGCTGCGGACGGGAGGGCCATCTCCCTCCTGCGCCTCTATGTAATAGGTAAATCTCCCGTTTCCAATCTTGTCTGCGGCAACCCGTGCTTTATACTGCCCATCTGCTGCAGGATGCATCGTTTCAAAGGAAGTCGTTCCTTCCTCCAGCGTATAGTAAACAGCTGCCGTCACGCTCTGCTGCGCACCAGAAATCCGGGCGGCTGCCTCCCAATCCGTGTTGAGTGCAAGCGGCGCTTCCGGGCTGGAAGCTTCAATTGTTAATCCTTGACCTGCCGCAGCTTCCTGTGCGGCTGATGACAGCAGAACCTGTCCCGATCCAGGAATGATATCATTTTCGCTTGTTCCTGCTGCGGCACCCGCCGTCCCGGGCGGGACGATTAATCCGGCCACCAGGCTGCCTGCCGTCAGCCAGGCGCCCCATTTCTTCCATCGTGGTCTAGTGTACAAAATTAAGCACGCTCCCCTTCTGTCTGCAAGTTGTTGTCGCGCTTTGTCGGCGCATGCTTGTCAGTATAAGAGCCAACTGTATGATTACTGTTAATGGGGGGTTAAAAAACACGGTATTTTTGTGCACGTCCTTTTCATATTATCGCAACGTAAAAAACCTCTGCATGCGCAGAGGCACAAAAATTAAACTTGGTCATTACCGGGTGTACTGCTCGATCTCCTCACGTTCACTATAGCGCTCTCGGCCGCCTGCCAGCCAGGCTGGACCAGCCTTTGTCCACTCTCTAATAATGGATATTATGTGTAATTCTAACTCCCTTACTTCTACATCATCGATTCCCTTACATTTCGGCAGCGTAAAATGACAGCTGAAATGCTTTTCCCATGTAAAGGGGAGTGGGAAACACATGTTAGCCCGCCAGATAAATCTTCGGCTGGACCCGTGCCCGCTGCATCAGTGCTGCCGAATCCAGCTGCCAGCTCAGAATGGACTGCTGCAGCCAAGTTCCTTATCCCATGAGCCTATCCATCACAGAGGCTGGCATTCTCCAGGAACTTAGGGTTTAATAGAATGAAACCAACCACTGCAGCTGAAGGAGAATCTATCAATGACTGTTCAACCCTTAACCATCCGCGATACGGTCATCGGAGAAGGAGCCCCCAAGGTCATCATTCCGCTCACAGCCGATACAGAGACCGGACTGCTTGAAGAAGCCGCTGATGTACTGGCTATGGAGCCCGACCTCATCGAGTGGCGGGCAGACCTGTATCAGCAGGTCGAAGACCTGGAAGCTGTGAACCAGCTGCTGCAGCTGCTGCGGGATCGGCTCGGCCGCATTCCGCTGCTGTTCACCTTCCGCACCCACAAGGAAGGCGGCAGCCGTGAATTCAGCGATCGGGCATATGCCGACCTGCTGCATGCCGTGATCCGCAGCGGACAGGCTGACCTTATCGATGTCGAACTCTTCTCCGCAGAGGAGGATGTGAAGGCTGTCGTTGACGCAGCCCGGGAGCGTGGGGTTATCGTCGTGATGTCGAACCACGACTTCCAGGCCACCCCGCCGAAGGACGAGATCATCGCCCGCCTGCGCCGGATGCAGGACTTCGGCGCACACATCCCGAAGCTGGCCTGCATGCCGGCCAGCCCTGCTGACGTCCTCACCCTGCTGGACGCCACCCATACGATGCGGAGCCAGTACGCCGACCGGCCGTTCCTGACCATGTCCATGGGTGGACAGGGTCTGATCAGCCGGATGGCCGGAGAGCTTTTCGGCTCCGCACTGACCTTCGCGGCCGGGCGCACGGCTTCCGCGCCTGGCCAGATCCCAGCACCTGAGCTAAAACAGGTGCTGGACATCCTGCACCGCAGACGGTAGCGGCGCAGAAGTGCAAACAGGAAGACCCTGATACGATATGAAGTATCGGGGTCTTCCTGTTGTAGTTGATGCAGCGCGGTTTGGGAACCGGACCAAGTGAGGCGTTCAGCAGGCGTGGATACGGATACCTCCAAGCCCTGCCATCCTCTAGCCAGACGGCTGCACAGAGGTCAGCCCGCTCTCAAAATTCACCACTTCCCCGTCCTTCACGGTGTGCAGCGACAGCTTATAGCGGTTTAGCAGCGACAGGAAGACAAAAAATGATTTGATATCATGGGTAATTACCGCTAAGTCCGTCACGAGCAGCCGCTGGATGCCGACCAGCGAGGATTCCAGATGCCGGAAAGCCTCCGCTTGCCCGCTTTCCAGGACACTGGATGCTGCTTCCCATCCCTGCACCGAAGCATACAAGCTGCAACTCTCCAGCTGCAGCTCCCGCTCTTCCACATCTCCTTGCAGCAGAATCAACGTATTCATACTCTCTTTCCCCCTTCAGGCAGGCCTGGCCGGCAGGTCACTCCCACCCCTTTTATAACAACCTATGACTCCGGTGAACTGAACATGCTATAAGTCTTCCAGTTAATCCCTCCCCGGAGTCTATTTTCCAATAAGCCTTCATTTCTGCTAGAATAGACTTCCAAAAGAATTGTCCGGTACATACCTGAGTGAAGAATGCTTGGACGAGAAATGACTCAGAGGAAATGAGGAGATACGATGGCTAAGGAAAGCTTTGATAAAGAAATCCAATTCCTGCGCATGCTGGTGCTGACCAGCGGCGCCTATAACCGGCAGCAGTTCGCCGACCGGCTGGGTATCTCGGTGAATACGTTCGACAAGACGCTGCGCAGGCTGAAGGACATTGTGCAGCATACCCAGCAGCAGCTGCCTGAAGATCAGGGCCAGGAGTTGGCTGATGCTATCCGCTACCGTTATCACGATACCAGCGACCCGATGCTGCTGTTCCTGTTCCGCGCCAAGTCGCTGAAGGAATCGGAGAGTCACCGACTGGCCCTGCTGATCGCCGCGCTTCATGAACAGACGCAGACTGCCATGGAGCTGCTCGACTGCTGCGTAAGCGGATTTCCGGCGGATCTGGCACTGCCGGACGAGAAGACCATCCGCAAGGATTTGAAATATCTCGAGGAAGTCGGTATTATCCGCAAGGTATCCGCTTCCCGCCCTTACCGCTACGGTATTTGTCATGAGCTGGTTACCGAGCTGTCAGATGATGAGCTGCAGGAGGTGTATGATTTCGTCGACATCATGGCTAATACCCAGGTTCCTTCTATTCAGGGGTATCTGCTGCGTGATGGACTGAAGAAGCATCTGACCCGCCGGGAATCCGAGGCCGCTGCCGTTCTGCCATTCTGGTATAAATATCACTATTACTCCCGTATTCTGGATGAAGCTCACCTGTTCACGCTGCTGGAAGCCATTCGCAGTCACCGCCGCATTCAATTTCTCTATTTCTCGCCCAAAACCGACCAAAACTACGGATCACGCAATACCAATCCGCTCTTCGAACGGGACAGCATCGGCAAACAGGTCACCACACTGCCCCTGAAACTGGTCTATGACCATCAATATGGACGCTGGTACCTGCTGTCGAGCGAACGGGACGGGATCCGCAAATACCGGATGGAGGGCATGACGGAGATCAGCCTGTCCGAACCAGTCGATGCTGCCGTCTATCATGCCAAGCGGCAGGTGCTTGAAGAGAAAACCCGTTACAGCTGGCTGATTGATACCGGCCGGCCTGTCACGGTCAGAGCCCGCTTCTATAACCCTGGAACACCCGGAGGCAACTTTGTCCGGGAACGTGTGCTGATGCAGGGTCAGTGGGGCGAAATTACCGAAGAGACGGATGAAAGCTTTATCTATGAAATTACCGTCAATGGCTGGACCGAGATCCGGCCGTGGCTGCGCAGCTTCGGCTCCAGCTGCGAGGTATTGGAGCCCCGTCAGCTCCGGCAGGAATTTATCGCCGAATGGAAGGAGATCCAGAGCTATTATGAATCCGTTCGAGAAAATATTTAACTACCAGATTATGTCCCGCCTTGATGACAGCGGCACGTTCGTGGTCACTTCGCACGAGCGGGCCTGGCTGAAGACCATGCTCCGGCATCCGGCTGCCAAGGAGGCTCTTACCGGCAGCACCCGTAAGAAGCTGGCCGCGATCCTGGAGCCGGATGATGTGATCGACACGGCCGAGCATATTACCGAGAAGGCACGTTCCGCAGAGCGGCAGATCTACCATCCCCTGCTGAGAACCCTGCGCAGCTGCATCCACGAAGGCTGCGGGATTACCCTCAGCTACAGCATCAAGAACGGCCGGGAGTTCCAGGAGCAGTCCGGGCTCGCCTACAAGCTGGAGTACTCCATGATCAAACGGGAGTGGTACCTCCTCTGGTATCATCTCAAGCATCGTGCCTTTATGAGCACCCGTCTGAATCACATCCGCAGCCTGGAGAGATATCCGCTGAAGCCTGACTATGTTGAACGCATCCGCCAGCATCTGGAACGGACACTTCAGACACGAAGACGGAAGACGCTCGTGCAGATCATGCCGGAATATAATAAAGAGCTGTCCCGCATTCTATACGCGTTCTCCTGCTTTGAGAAGGATGTCACTTACGACGCGGACCGTAAGACTTACACAGTGACCGTATGTTATATGGGGGACGAAGCCGAATATCTGCTGTCCAAAATTCGTTTTCTGGGTAAGCGGGTCCGGGTCATCGAAGGTGATTACCTGCGCAGTCGGATGCTGGAGGCATCCACCAAGGCACTGGGACGGTACGGGGCCGGGCCTGTGAGCGAATTACCAGCAGATGAGGAAACCGGCAAGCGGGCGCTTCCTCTCGATCTTGCAGAGAATCTGTGATTGTTGGGTTCTTCCGCGCATTCGCCTGTATCCTGCGGAGAGGTATGGATGCCTTGGTTCCATCCTTCCAATTGTGTGTTATAATAACGATATAAGAGGTGCACAATGAAGAAGCCACGATGCGGGTAACATCGTGGCTTCTGACAAAGGCCGGCGGGTAACCACGGCGAGCATTTCAATCATACGACGGAAAAACCACCGGAGGCGTCCAACCTATTCCCGGTGGTTTTTCTTGCGTTGACGATGTTTCTTCCAGGCAGTCAGCAGTGAATTCATGCCGGCAGCAATGCTTACCAGCTTCAGCATTCCGTCCAGAAGTTTCAACATCAATTCAAGCACAGACACGGCGTCACCCCCTTCCGGGTCAGCTTCACCGTTTCTTCCCACCGGTTGCTCTGTCCTCTCTATTATACCATAAACAGGAACACATGTTCTGGTTATATTAAGTGTCGGCAGCAAAAAAAAGAGACGGCAGACTCTGTCGTCTCTTGCCGTCTATTTATGCCTGATCCGCAGGATAACGCAGTCCAAACTGGCGGCGCGCCTCCTCCATCACCTGGGCTACGGCCAGGGATGTTGCATGGGAATTCACGGTGCTCTCGCGTTTGCCGCTCTCCAGCAGGTCCATAAATTCTTTGACCTCATAATACATTGGCTCGTGCGTCTGCGGCTGGGTCAGCACTTCCACCGTACCGTCGCGGTACATAATTTTGACCTCATACGGCTGGCTGATCTTATCGATCACAAGTGTGCCGTTCTCTCCTTGAATCTCTGCCGGCAGGTAGGAGTCCGAGATTTTGGAATACATGACGGTCGCATCCATATCTTCATATTTCATCACGATGCTGCCTTCTCCGTCTACTCCCGAGGAGAGCATGACGCCGACGGCATTCACTTCATCCGGCTTACCGAACAGCGCCACCAGCGGATACAGGCAGTAAATCCCAAGATCCATCAGTGAACCATTCGAAAATTCAGGATTGAATGCATTCAGCACTTTACCTTCCAGGAACGCATCATAACGTGAAGAGTACTGACAATAGCTGGCTACATAACGACGCACCCGGCCGATCTTGTACAGGTTGTCCTGAACGACCTTAAAGTTCGGCATCAGCGTTGACTTCAGAGCCTCCATCAGCAGCACATCATTACGCTTGGCCGCCGCGAGCATCTCCTCGAGTTCAGACGCATTCGACGCAAAAGGCTTCTCACACAGCACATGAATGCCATGGTCCATACACTGGATTGCCTGATTTTTGTGAAAAGAGTTCGGGCTTGCGATATAGACTGCATCGATCTTCCCGCTGGAAGCCATTTCTGTCACATCCGTAAATACTTCCACATCACCGTAACGCGCGGCAAACGCCGTTCCCTTCTCCTCTGTCCGTGAATATACCGCTCCCAGCACGAACTGCTCGGTCTCCAGTGCCGCCTGTATGAATCTCTCTGTAATCCAGTTGGTTCCAATGACGCCAAATCGTATCATGATGTATTGCTCCTTTCGGTTCTATGATTCGTGATGTTACTACGATGCTCATCTATGTGAAATTCATATCTGTTTCTATCCGGAATGCCATCATTCATCATAACATGACATTGCCGCAAAATGAATGATGACCGGACGAAAAAGCACAAGAGGCCCTGCGGCACGCTGACGTGCACGACAGAACCTGATAGGCAAACTTGCTCCATTAAGCCGGCTGACCGGGTGTCTGGCTGCGGGATGCCGCAATCATGCTCCCAATCTGGGTGATAATGCTGTCCAGTGACGCCGCATCGTTCACATCGTAATCATCAATATTCAGGCGCAGTACCGGACAGGCGCTGAACTCGTTGATCCATTGGGAATAACGTTCATGCATATGCTCCCAGTAGGATACATCCGTCTGGATCTCCATCTCGCGGCCGCGCTGCTGAATCCGGGAAAGTATGGACGGCAGGCTGCCCTCCAGGTAAATCAGAACATCCGGGTGCGGGAAGTAAGGGGTCATTACCATGGCCTCAAACAGGCTCGTATACGTGGCATAATCCGTCTTGGACATGGTCCCCTGGTCGGCATGCATTTTGGCAAAAATCCCGGTATCCTCATAAATGGAACGATCCTGTACAAAGCCGCCGCCGGCTTCACAAATCCCCTTCTGCTCCTTAAAGCGCTCCGCCAGGAAGTAAATCTGCAAGTGGAAGCTCCAGCGCTCAAAGTCATGATAGAATTTCTCGAGATACGGGTTATGGTCCACCTGCTCCAGCGAAGTGCGGAAGCCCAGCCGCTTGGCCAAGGCCCCGGTCAGGGTGGACTTGCCGACGCCGACGGTGCCGGCCACGGTAATCAATGCATTTGCGGGAATGCTGTGTTGGTTCATGAGTTAAGCTCCTTCTGTACGCGCGCTGCAATTTGTTCAAAATGCTCTGTATGTTCAACGAAGTCCAGGTCATCGCCGTTAATCGTAATAATCCGTGTAGCAGGCTCACGTTCAGCCAGAAAGGCCATGCCTGCGTCATAATCCGCAATGAGCTGCTCCATATAGCCTACTTCCATATCCTGCTCAAAATCGCGGCCGCGCTTATTGATCCGGTGCATCAGCGTATCCAAGCTGGCCCGGATATACAGAATTACATTCGGCCTTGGCAGGTCATCGGTCAGGATGTGGTAAATCTCGCGGTACTTGTCCCGTTTGATCCCTTTCAGTGTACGTTCGGCGAAGATCAGATTCTTATGAATATGATAATCCGAGATGACGGGAAGCTGCTGCTGGATAAAGTTCAAGCCGGTATCCTCCAGCTGCTTGTAGCGGTTGCAGAGAAAGAACATTTCCAGCTGAAAACTCCATTCGTCGATGTTCTGATAGAACTTGTCCAGGAACGGATTCTCTTCCACAATCTCTTTGACGATTGGATACTGAAAGCGATGGGCCAGCATCGTGGCCAGCGTTGTTTTCCCGGCTCCGATCGGGCCTTCCACTGCAATAAACGGAACTTGTATCATGGCGATCCTCCTAAAATCATGCAATACCTGTCAGACAGACTATCCTATTGTATCACAAGAATCCGGGTTCGCGGCGGGCAAGTTTTCCCTGTAGGAATGCAGCAGGATACGGCTGCAGCAAAGACCGGCAGCCGGGGCCTGAGCCCCGATGACCGGTCCTGATCTCATACGATGAATCCAGCTGCCAGCTGTTTTAGCTGCTGCGCCATACGGGACACCTGCTGAGTCGAAGCGGCAATTTCATTCATCATGCTCAGCTGCTCCTGAATGCCTGCGCTCATATTCTCTGTGCCTTCGGCGACCTCGCTGGAGGATAATGCGATATGGTTCATCGCCTTTTCAATTTCACTGCTGCTCACCGCCTGCTTCGCGGTCGCTTCATCAATCTGGTCAATCTGCGTGACAATCTGCTCAATGTTGCTGATAATCTGTCCGATGCTGCCCTCGACTTCTGAAGCCTTGGCCACACCGGCAGCCACGCGCTCTTCCACCTGCTGGACGGACTCCACCGCAGAGGCAGATTTCAGCTGGTTCTCCTCCACCAGGCTGGAGATCTCGGCGGCGGCCCGGTTGCTCTCATCCGCCAGCTTGCGGATCTCCTCGGCAACAACGCTGAAGCCTCTGCCGGCTTCACCTGCGCGAGCCGCTTCGATCGCGGCATTCAGCGCCAGCAGATTGGTCTGGGCCGAGATCGAAGAGATCATCTGGATAATATCGCCGATCCGGCGTGACGAAGCATCCAGCTCCCGGATGATGACCGATACATCTCCTGAGGAGTTGGCAATCTCGGAGATTGAGGCCGTCACTTCATTGATCTGCCCGGCCCCTTCTGCTGCTGCTTCACGGGCCCGGCGGCTGTTCTCGGCAGTTACACGGCTCGCTTGTGAAGTGGCGCTGGAGAAGGTTGCCGCCTCGGTGAGACTGGCTGTTGTCTCCTCCGCAACGGCCGCGCCATCTGACGTACTGGAGGCAATCTCCTGTACGGTGGACGAAACAGCTTCCAGCGACTGGTTTGCAGCGTCCGTGGAGCCCTGCAGCTGCCCGCTGGACAGCGCCATCTGCTCGGCCGATACAGCGACATCACGGATGATGCCCTGCAGCTTGCCGACAAACTGATCGAAGCTTGCGCTCAGCTGGCCGATCTCATCCTTGCTCTCGTAACCGATACGCCGGGTCAGATCACCGCCGCTGCTCGCAATTTCCTGCAGCTTGGAGGTCACTCTGCGCACCGGAGAGGTAATCGTACGAATAATTACAAAAGTGAGCAGCAATGTGACGAGGACTGCAGCTGCCAGCATACTGATCACGGTAATATTCGTGTTCCTGTAAACCTGCTTGCTCTCATCATAGGTCGCCTTGGCATTCTTGACCTGCTGATCCACGATAGTATCCAGTGCATGAATGACATCCGTCCGGGCAGTCTCGAAATCGGTCATGAACGTTGGAGCCCCGCCAACCTGTTCTGCTGAATCCCCGGAATTCGAGGCATCTGCCGCCGGCTGTCCGCCGCGAGTCTGAACCGTTCCGACGCCCATGTTCTTAATAAATTCATCCTTGGCTGCGATAAAGCTGTCAAATGCCTGGAGTACTGCCGCATAACTGTTATCGTTCTTGTAGGCTGCCAGCTTCTGGGTCACTCCTGCCGACCGTTCCTCCATATTATCCTGAATCGGCTGCTTGACGCTGTCATCATTCCCGGCATCCATCATCGAACTGGATTGGGATTTAATGTACTCAATATCTGACTTGATTTCCTCGAGGTTTACGATCGGCACCAGCCTGTCATCATTCAGCTCCACTACATTACTGTTTACCGTAGCGATCTGACGAATAGCCGTCACACCAATCAACCCCATGAACACAAAGAAGCAAAGTGACAGCATTCCAATTTTCCAGGATAATCTCATATTTCTATACCATTGACGCATATGTACTCCCCCTGCTCATTGACAACCTCAACCATTCTCCCCGGTCATCTGATTCGTTTGTAGGTTAATTGTAGGTCAAAAGACTTAAATGAGCCTTAAATCCAACCCAATGCCAGCTGAATGTTCCCTGAAGACAGAAAGATCCGGTTCTGACAATGAGCACCAAAAAAGGACGATCCGGAGCTGAACTAGTTCAGCTCCGGATCGTCCTTATTCTCATTTCTGCATATACAATTCCAGTTCCCGGGCCGTCAGCGGACGGCTGTAGAGATACCCCTGTCCGATACGACAGCCGTGCCGGAGCAGGAAATCCGCCTGTCCCTGCAGTTCGATCCCCTCAGCAATCACTCTGAATTTGAGGTTCATCCCCATATCAATCATGGTCTTGACCATAACGCCCTGATCCCCGGGATCGGCGATGTCGTCGATGAACGATTTATCGATCTTGATCGTATCCACCGGCAGATATTTGAGGATGCTCAACGAGGAGTAGCCTGTGCCGAAGTCATCGATCGACAGCCTGATTCCTGCCTTGCGCAGCTGGTTCAGGATACCTGCCGACCGTTCCTTCTTCTGCATAATACTCTCTGTGATCTCGAGCTCCAGATAACACGCCTCGAGTCCGGTCTGCTGAAGCACCTCCTGCACCATGGCCACAAAGTCTTCCTCTTTCATCTGACGCACAGACACGTTCACAGCGATAGGAACAGCACGGTAACCGGCATCCTGCCAGGCCTTATTTTGCCGGCATGCCTGTTCCAGCACCCATCGGCCAAGCGGGACGATCAGCCCGGTCTCCTCCGCCAGCGGAATAAATTCCATCGGCGAGATATAACCCAGCTCGGGATGATGCCAACGCAGCAGCGCTTCAATGCCGACCAGTTCACCTTTCCCCAGCTCTACCTGCGGCTGATATTGGAGGGTGAATTGCTCCTGCTGCATGGCTCTGCGCATGGCGTGCTCCAGCTGCATTTTACGTGTGGATACTCCCATTAGCTGGGCATCATAGAACTGGTAGTTGTTTTTGCCCCGCTCTTTGGCCAGGTACATCGCCGTATCCGCATGCTGGATCAAGGTCTCCTCATCGATCCCATCCGCCGGATAGAGACTGATGCCAATACTCATCGTGATAAAATACTCCTGTCCCTCTGTTGTCACAGGGGCCCGCAAAGCATGCAGCATACGCCGGGCCGTGACCGCTACCTCGTTCTTATCCATGTTCTCCAGCAGCACAATAAATTCGTCCCCGCCCTGGCGGCAGATCATTCCTTGTCCTTCGAGCGTCTGTTCCAATCGGCGGGCTACCTTCTGGAGGATCTGATCTCCGGCCGTATGCCCCTTGGTGTCATTGATGATCTTGAAGCGATCCAGATCGAGGAAGAGCACGGCCAGCAGGTCCGCACGGCCCTTGCCCAGAACCTGATTCAGATGCCGTCTGAACAGGTAGCGGTTCGGCAAACCTGTCAGCGCATCGTAATAGGCCATATATTCAATCGTCCTCTCGGACTCTTTGCGCCGCGTTATATCACGTCCTGCGATCTGTACCGCAAGCCGGCCTCCGTACAGTACCGGCATCGCCACAAGCTCGACATCCAGAGTACTTCCGTCTGCCCTTCGCAGTGTAAGATCTGTAAACCGCTTGTGATCACAGATGCCGGCCAGCAGCTCCTTCGGGAAAAACAGCTCCACCTGCTGTCCGATCAGCTCCTGCTTGGTAGGATAGCCGATCAGCCGGCTGCCGGCGTCATTCACGTAATCGAATTTCCCTTCACTGAAGACAGCGACCAGGTCCGGCGATCCTTCCGTCAGCTGCTGATAGAGATCTTCGCTCTCCTTACGGTCTGTAATATCGAACAGCACACTGGTGAAATAGGCCAGCCTGTTCTCCTGGTCCATGATCGGGATCCCCCGGTCCTGAATCCAGCGAACCTCTCCATCCGGCCTGGCGATCCGATAGATACTGGTCACTTCCTGCCCCTGTGCAATCAAATCTACACGCTTCTCAATGGCAGGAAGGTCCTCGGACAGGATCGCCCGGCGCCAAAGGGTTTTGTCCTGGTAGAATGCATCGGCACTGCACCCGTACAACCGCTCGATCCCCGGGGTAATATAGAGCGAATCGGTCTTCAGATCATGTGCCCAAATCGCAACATCCAGCGTTTCCAGTATATTTTGCAAGCGCCGGCTGTTATCCCTGAGTTTCCTGCCTGCCTTCCGGGCTTCCCATTGAAATATGTAGTACACCAGCAGCAGAGCCGCCAGCCCCAGCACAGACAGGCCCAGCCAGCTTCCGGATCCGGGTCCCTCCTTCATTTCTTCCACCATGGAGGCTGTCCAGGCTGCCACGCCCGTGCACAATAATACGTATCTGATCCATCTGCCTCTTAACATGTTCATACGATCTCTCCTGAAGTCTTTCGGCTTATAACACTTGTATCGGCAAAGGATCGACAAATGGTTACACATCGCGTCAGATGATGAGGCCGGATTGATTTTCGCCGGCAAAAGGGGTAGCCTGTTAACATAAATTCGTTGTGCAGGAGGAACGTTGAAATGGATTTTGATTTTAACCAGAGTATTAAACGTACGGGGACAGCCTCGTCCAAATGGGACGGTGCAGCTGAGCTGTTCGGTTCTGCTGATATTTTGCCGATGTGGGTTGCGGATATGGATTTCCCGGCCCCTTCGTTTGTCATTGAAGCGATGAAGGAACGCCTGGAGCACGGGGTGATGGGCTACACGTTCCCAAGTGAAAGCTATAAAGCTTCTGTTCAGGGCTGGATGGAACACCGTCATCACTGGAAAGTGGAAGCGGATGCCATCCGTTTCAGTCCCGGCATCGTTCCTGCGCTCGGCATGATCGTGGATGCCTATACAGAAGCTGGAGATCAGGTCATGATCCAGCCCCCAGTGTATCCACCGTTCCACGGTGTCGTGAAGGAGCGCGGGCGCGAGCTGGTGCTGAACCCTCTCCAGCAGGATGAGGCAGGACACTACACGATGGATTTCGCCGATATGGAGAATAAGCTGCGGGACGGCAAGGTAAAGATGCTGATCCTGTGCAGCCCGCACAACCCGGTGGGACGGGTATGGACGCGTGAGGAGCTGACTAAGGTGGAAGCCTTGTGCAGCCAGTATAACGTGCTTGTCGTATCCGATGAGATTCACGAGGATCTGATCCTTGATCCGCATGCAGTCCATATTCCTTTCGCTTCCCTTCCAGGCACTGCTGCAGAGAAATCCATTATCTGTACGGCACCAAGCAAGACATTTAACCTCGCGGGGCTGAACACGGCGAATGTCATTATTCCGGATGCGGAGATCCGTGAGAAATTTGTGGCCCGAATCGCTGAGCTGCATCTCTCCTCCATTACGCCGATGGGAGCAGCGGCAACCGAAGCCGCCTATAATCAGGGGGAAGCGTGGCTGGAGAGCCTGCTCGATTATATCCGGGGCAATGCAGCCTATGTGCAGCAGTATATTCAGGAACACCTGCCTGAGCTGAAGCTGCAGATCCCGGAAGCAACCTATTTGCTGTGGATGGATTTCCGCGCCTTGAAGATGAGCAACGAAGATCTGACTGCCTTTCTGGTTCAGCAGGCCCGGCTCGGGCTGAACAATGGTCCGACCTTCGGGGCCGAAGGGGAAGGCTTCATGCGGATGAATCTGGCCTGTACCCGGGCTACGGTAGAGGAAGCCATGAAGCGGCTGGATCAGGCCATTACCGGATGGCGTGCCAGCCAGACGGTCTAACGTTTTTAGAATCCATTAAAAAAGCTGACTTTCGCGGGTTTTCCCGTGAATAGTCAGCTTTTTTAAGCAGGAATACAGCTAGCCCAGCTGCTCCAGCAAGAGCTCCAGCTCATCCGGATGCAGATACCTCCACTCCCCCTGGGGTAGTCCGTCCAGGGTGATATTCATAATCCGCACCCGTTCGAGCCGTTCTACCCGGTAGCCGAGCGCCTTGGACATGCGGCGAATCTGCCTGTTCATTCCCTGGGTCAGCACAATCCGGAATTCATTCTCACCCAGACGTGAAGTGATGCAGGGCTTGGTCCAGGTGTTCATAATCTCCACGCCCTCCGCCATCGTCTGCAGAAATTCATCGGTTACCGGCTTATTTACCGTTACCCGGTATTCCTTTTCATGGCCGTGTTCCGAGCGCATCATCTTGTTCACAATCTGACCGTCATTGGTTAGCAGAATAAGCCCTTCCGAGGCCTTGTCCAGACGGCCCACCGCGAAGATCCGGGTGGGGTAATTCACAAAATCAATGATATTGTTCTCGACATGTCCGGCTGCTGTACATGTCACGCCCACCGGCTTATTCAGCGCCAGATAGACTGGAGCTTCCCGTTCAGGGAGCGGCTGTCCGCTTACCAGCACTTCGTCCCCCTCGAGGACTTGGGTATTATGGTCGCAAGGTACGCCGTTCACCGTAATCTCACCGCTGTCGATTAATCTTTTGACCGTCCGTCTGGAGATATGTCCGGATCGGCTGATATAATGATGAATCCTCACATTCACTCTCTCTTCTCTGCATGATAAATGATCAGCTGCCCCATCGTACCACAGATACATCAAAGATACACCATAACCGCAGTACCCGCCTGTACCAGCGGTTCTGCGGCTTGCGTTAAAGGGATCTGGACAGGTCTGGTTACACTTCAAGTCAGGCCATGCGGGCCTTGTGACGTGTCAGCCAGATATAGACCAGCAGCCCCACGATCGGCAGTATGCCGATCCAGGCCACGCCTGCATGAAGGGGGGGACGGTCCTCATCCCGGTATATCGCATAGACCGACAGCAGGGTCAGAACGACAAAATCAATCGTCATCACGTTCACAAATCTCGAGCTGCCGAAGGCTTCCCGGTATTCTTCTGCATGGCCGTTCAGCAGCCCATAACCCATGACAGCCAAAGTGCCGAGCAGCAGCAGTACCAGCACGATCGGCGAACGAACCAGGCGTAGGATCCACTGTGGTGCGCGGCTGTCCCGATAGCTGCGGATATCGTTCCGGTTCAGAATATAGTACGGAATCAGTGCGAACGCTCCAAGGGCAAAGGCTGCAATTACGAATGGCCAGGCCGGAACACGACGGACATCACTGCGCAGCAGCAGACAGGCATAGGCCAAAGGATATAAGCCGAGCAGTGAGAACATGGCCAGCAGCGAAGGCTCGGTCGAACGAAGCTGAATGAGATCCAGGAAGATCGGGTCCTCTCCTCTGCCGTCCGGAGCCAGCAGAAGTGCATATACAATAAAGGCAATCCAGACGATGAGCCATCCGGCACGCGCCATAAACACCCCCCCTTAATCACAATATATGACTTCTAATCTTTTAAACTTGTCATTCGCTTCCCAACCAGCTGTTCTCTCCCGATCCTTCCACGGTACGGTCAGCGTTCAAGGAGGGGCCGAAGGATCTGGAATGCCAAAAAAGCCCCTGTTTATGTTCAGAGGCCCTTCTTCTGCAGCTGCAGTCCTGATTCGCTCCGGAAGGTCAGCTCAATTAATCCGGCTTGCTGCCGGAGATATTCCCTGAGTCATTTCCCGGCGCGTTATCCGGGTTCTTGGTTCCCTTGCTCTTATAGGGCTTCGGCGCACTTTTGGCTCTGCGTGCCCCTGCCTGCCAGCGGTTCCAGCCTTTTTTTCCGGTACCATGGCCCGTTCCCTTGCCCTTGCTCTTGCTCACATGATCACTCCAATGTTGGTTAAGTTCATCTTGCATTATAGCGCATGCCGGAGGGAACACCAAAACATTCACCAAATCTACAGTGTCCAGGGCATGCCCAGCGAAGCCAATACAGGATTCCGCTGCACGACCTGATCCAGCAGCTGCTGCAGCTGATCAGCCTTCGGCGTATGCCCGTGACGGTAGAGCAGCAGCCAGCGAATGCAGGCCAGGGCCTGGAATTGCTGCCTGACTTCGAGGCCGATGGGATGCTCTAACAGATAAGCTGTCTCGAATAAAGAGGCATATGGCTGAGGGACATACAGCTCCATCAGAAGATGAGACCAGGCAAAGTCATAACGGGCATCTCCCCATTGGGCATTCGTCCAGTCAATAATCGTATGGCGGCCAGCCTGCCCCACGATATTCCCGAGATGGTAGTCCCCATGAATGACAGCTGTCTGCTGCAGGGACACGAGAGGAAGCAGCTGGTTCAGCGGCTCTTCCAGGTCAGGGAACTGCTCAATCTGAGGGTAGAAGTAGCCTTTAAAAGAGTACAGCGGCAGCTCTATCTTTCCTCCCTCTATCACATCTGTCTCGTGGATCCGGGCCAATTGGACAGCCAGCCCGGCGATGACGCTGTCATCCAGCTGCATCAGCGGCTCGCCATCATAGCTGGTGAGCAGCACAAAATGCCCCTCAGCGTCCTTCCCCCAGCCAAGCGGCCGCGATACGGCAATCCCTTGCTCATACAGGACACTGAGCAGCCGGTATTGAAACCCAACGTCCGGCCTCGACTGGCGGTTCCAAATTTTGAGCACCAGGCTGTCCTGTCCGCTGTGAACGCGCACCACCTCGGCTTCAAAGCCCGGCGCAATCGGTTCCGTCTTCAGCAGGGATGATTCAAGCAGCCGGTCGCAATCCCGGGTCTTATCCTTCCAGTCGATATCCTGCAGTAAATTCCCCATTTCATTCCCCTCCATAACGCGATCCATTTTTTATGAATAAAGGCAGCGTTCAATAAATGCGAATTTTGATAGTTATGTATGATTTTAACATTTTATTCAGATCAGAGGATAGTCTGGATTTGGATCTAATGAGCGGGTCCGCTACAATATAAATAGTTTTTATTATCTGATTCTACATCCGATCTAACAACATCATGGATACATAAGGAGTGAACGATTATGGAATATCGTCGTTTAGGCAGCAGCGGTCTGCAGGTGTCGGCACTGGGTCTGGGAACGAACGCTTTTGGCAAACGGGCCGATGAGAAGACATCGGTCGATATTGTGCATGCTGCACTGGATCATGGTGTGAACTTTATCGATACCGCCAACATCTATGCCGGCACCGAGTCGGAGCGCATCATCGGACTCGCCTTGAAGGGCAGACGTTACGAAGCGGTGCTGGCTACCAAGGCAGGTCTTGTACGCAGGGATGCTCCGAACGGGCAGGGGTCTTCCCGTTATCATCTCATGCGTGAACTGGAAGAGAGCCTGAACCGGCTGCAGACCGACCACGTGGATCTGTATCAGATTCATACCTTTGATCCGCTTACTCCATTGGAAGAAACCCTGCGCACGCTGGATGATATGGTTACGTCCGGTAAAGTACGCTATATCGGAGCGTCCAATTATGCCGCATGGGAGCTTATGAAAGCTCTGGGTATCAGTGAGTTTCGGAATTGGGCACGGTACGTGACCATCCAGACGAGCTATTCCCTCGCCGACCGGACGCCGGAGCAGGAGCTGGTACCGCTCTGCCTGGATCAGGGTATCGGTATTATCCCCTACTTCCCCCTGGCCGGTGGCATTCTGACAGGCAAATACAATGAGGACGGGGCTGCACCGGCTGGTTCCCGTGCGGAAACCGATCCGAACTTCAACCGTTTCCTGCTGGAACGCAACGTGAAGCTGGGACAGCAGGTCAGCTATCTCGCCGCAGCTCATGAATATACGCCAAGCGTATTGTCCATTGCATGGCTGCTGAATCGCCCGGCCGTATCCACTGTTATTGTCGGTGCTACCCGTGTAGAGCAGCTGGAGCACAATCTGCAATCGCTGGAGATCCGGCCGGCATCAGACCTGCTGGAGGAGCTGGACCGCATTAGTGACGATTTCCGGTACGGCGAGCCTTTTGCCACATACCGTTTGAACTGAATTCACCCATAGCAGCTCGATAAGCCACGATACCTCAGGGTACCGTGGCTATTAATATACAATTAGCTTGCCTTCCGGCCATTCGCCCTGCCAGCCACAAGGCAAATGCCCCATTTCATATACCTCCAGCAGTCTGGCGAAAAAGACAGGTGTGTGTCTTAAGGAAGCATATGACAGCTCCATGATTACGTTCAGCACATCCCACCGGACACCGTCCAGCCATACCGGACCCAGTTGATACGTCTCGGATGCCTGCCTGATCTTGGACTCAACCTCCTGATCCATGAAAGCCTTGACCTCTTTTGCCAGTGTGTTCCACTCATTATATTGACTTACGTACCGCTTATGTAAAAAGGATGTCAGCGTATTACGCGCTTCAAGGGTTACCTCTTCCCATGCGGCGCTCTCATACCACCTTCTGGCCTCATCCCGGCTCTGCACCTGTTGGATTCCGCTCAAGGCCTGCCCTTCCATGGGTTCTCCGCAGCATGCCAGCCAGGGGATTTGTCGCACACGTTCCAGTGCGTCTTTATTCAGCTTCATCACAAAACCTCTCCCGAAGACCTGCTTTTGTCCGGATTCCCCTTCACGGCCGCAGTCCAGATCATATGATCGCCGCCTTCGCCGTAATAATCCTTGAGGATATAGGCCGGCTCGCCAAACGTCCGTGTCCATGCCTGCTGTGCAGCCCGGTAGCCGCTGTCCAGGCAGAACTGCCTGATTCCTCTTGCCTGCAAAGCTTCACCTATAGCCTTTAACAGCTGCCGGCTTACTCCCCGCCGTTGGTACGCAGGGTCCACGTAGACCGTACCCACCTCTGTCCATCCTGCCAAGGCCTGCTGCGAAGCTTCCACGATCAGCGGACTCGCCGGACCGTAACCCATCGTGCCCACAATTTGATCCCCAACGAGAGCGACAAGAATAAACCGCCCGGCCTCTTCACCTGCAAAACAATCCGCCAGCTGCTGCTCCTTAACGTGGATCTCCTCTTCGAGGCTGTCCAGCTGGTCGCTGATGCCCTCCTGGGCATAGGCATCTGTGATGACTTTGCGCCAAAACTTGTGCAGCTCCTTGCTATCTTCCAGCCGCGGTCTGCGTATGTCCAGTTCCGGCATGCTCTTCCTCCTTACTTAAGATGAATAAATCCCAGTATCAAAAAAGGGGGGAGCCATTAATACAGCCGGCGGCCGTATTCTGTTTCCCATCCCTTGCTTCTTCATTCAGCTTCTAAAACAAAGCCGCTATTCATTGCTGTTCCTACTATCACCATCTTCTATAGGGAGGTTTGCTTGCATCCCACAGCCGTATATGTGCTCTGCCGATCTGCCTGCCCCACTCCTGTTTGTCCCCATAATAGTTCCGATTCCCGGCCCAGAAGTCAAAACGGTAATTCGTGTTGCCGCTCTTCGCCCACTCCGACTTATTCAGGGTCTCTCCCATGGGAATATCCCATGAATATTTTCCCAAATACTCCCCGCTCTGTGCATCGAACAATTGAAAGCTTCCCTCTGTCCCTGACAGGGACCAGCTTCGTCCACAAGCACAGAACCAGTAATTTTCGCCAGCCTTGATGACTTTTCCCTCCACTTGATCCTTACTCAACTCCTGGTCACGATGACCAAATGGATACAATCGCCCCCATTCCAGTTCTATATTTTTGATCATTACGTCCGAATTATAGTTTTCAATAATAAGCTCTACCCATAATGTGTCTGCCATTCTCCATCGCTCCTTATAGCTGCACGTTGTGTAGCTATTGCCGTGCCAGCTATCTCTTTTATCGGAACTTGGAGTCACTCGCTTAAGCTGAAGCGTTCTAGACTAACCCTGTAGAAGGCATCCAATCCGAACATCGATGCTCTGGAATTGACTTATTTATTCTTCATTGAAGAGCTGATGCGCCTCGGCATATGTTATAAATTCTTCAATCGTATTAAAAGTTCGGTACTTGGGATAATCCGCATTTGCTGTTTGGGCCCATGTCAGATGAACAAGCACCCATTCCTGATTGAATAGATTCCGGTATAACACATCATCACTCGCTTCGCTCCGTGCAGCGGCACACAATGTTAAAGTACACAAAGGATGGCTGTCCGTCAGCTCAAGTCTGAGCTGCTCATTAAAGCGTTTGGCCGCCGGATCTCCTAAGGGAACCCATGATTCCCTTAGTCTATGAAGCTCATTCATAGGTATCTCCCCTTTCTCATTGACGTTAACATAGGAAAGCAGCTCTTTCCAAGGAAAGAACTGCTTTGGATCATACTTAACACATGCTGCTAACTAACCTATTCCTTCACCGAACCGAGCGTAATCCCGTGAATAAAGAAGCGCTGGATAAACGGATAAATGAGCAGGATCGGAATCATGGAAATGATAATCTTGGCTGCATTAAACGTCCGGTTCGATACGGCCATCGCCTGCGCCAGCTGCTCGGGTGACATCGAGGTCATCGCCTGGGCGCTGAGCTGGGCCACAAGAGTCTGGATATAAGTCTGCAGCGGATAATGCTCCTGCTTGTTCATGAGGATCAGCCCGTCGAAGAAGGAGTTCCAATGGAACACGATGCTGAACAGCGTAACGGTAGCAATCGCCGGCAGCGACAGCGGCACGAACAGCCGGATCATAATATACCAGGGACCCGCACCGTCGATCTCAGCCGCTTCATTCAGCTCTTTGGGCAGATTACGGAAAAAGTTCATCAGCAGAATTACGTTAAATACCTGAACAGCATGCGGCAGCACAAGTGCCCAGATGGAATCAAGCAGGCCGTACGCCTTGATCGTCATAAACCATGGTACAATGCCTCCGCTGAAGAGCATCGTGAAGACCAGGAACCACATATACACATTGCGCATCCGGAACTGCTTCGGGTCTCTCGACAGGCCATATGCCATCATAATCGTGAGGACAAAATTCAGCAGTCCGCCCAGCAGCACCCGCTTGACGGAGATCCAGAATGCCTTGAAGAATTGGGTGTCTTCCAGCACTTTCTCATAGCTGGCGGTGGTCGTCTTGATCGGGGTCAGCAGCACCTGCCCCGCATCCGCTGCCGTCTTATCACTGAAGGAGACGGCAACGGTATGAATCAGCGGGATCAGGCAGGCCAGTGTGATCAGGAGCAGCACCGCCAGGATGGATCCGTCGATGATCCGGTTGCGCAGACTGTTCCTTCCCACCATAAGCGTTCACTCCATTCGTCAGAAGATGCGGTAATTGGCAAAACGGCTGGCCAGCACATACGAGATCACGACCAGGATAAAGCTCACGACTGACTTTAACAAACCGACCGCTGTCGCCAGACTGTACTGCAGATCATTTAGTCCGACCCGGTACACATACGTATCAATAATGTCCGACGACTCGTAGACCAGTGGATTGTACATATTGAAAATCTGGTCAAAGTTCGCATTCATCACATTCCCCAGCGCCAGCGTAGCCAGCAGGACAACCGTCGTCATGACGCCGGGCAGCGTAATATGCCACAGCTGACGGAACCGGCTTGCGCCGTCAATACTGGCAGCCTCGTACAATACAGGGTTAATGCCTGTAAGCGCGGCCAGATAGATAATGGCGTTGAACCCGAATTCCTTCCACACATCCGTGGAGACAATGATCGCCGGGAACCAGGTATTGCTCGCATAGAACAGCACCGGATCGACACCGAACAATCCCAGGAACTGGTTCACAATACCGTCCAGCGAGAAGACATCAAAGAAAATGGTAGCCAGCAGCACCCATGACAGAAAATGCGGCAGGTACACAATTGTCTGAATACTTTTGCGCAGGAACCGCTGTCGCAGTTCATTGAGCAGCAGGGCAAAAATAAGCGGGACGATCAGGTTGGCGAGAATTTTGAGCACGGCCAGATAGATGGTGTTGAAGAAGATCTGCCGGCTGTCCGGCAGCTGGAACATGTACGTGAAGTTCTCAAGTCCGATCCATTCAGAGCCTGTAATGCCGCGGGCCGGCTTGAAGTTCTGGAAGGCCATGGCTGCGTAATAGATCGGAACGATACTGAACAGGACCAGGAACACGATCCCGGGAAGCACCATCAGATGATAATGAAATGCATGTTTTCTCGATCGCATTGGCTTCACCACTTACTCTTTATTTGCAATCTCTGCAACTTCTTTGGTAATCTGTTCGCCGCCGAGCTGCTTCCACTTGGTCACAAAGTCGTCGAAGGCACTGATAGGCAGATCACCGACGATAATCTTCAGGAACGTCTCATTCTCCAGCTTCTCCAGCGTTGCCCATTTGGTCTCCATCGTGCGGGTCATGCCGTAAAAGACGCTGTACACCTTCTCCATATCCGTCTCTGCCAGCACCTTACCGCCGAAGGCGTAAGCATTGGCCGGCTTCCAGGCATCCATATTCTTCTTTGGATTCTCGTTATCGAGGACAGTGAAGTCATAAACCAGCTTCGTATCCGGATCAAAAGTGTTCGGGTCTACGCTGCCCTTCAGGGCCTGCTGCACGTCATTGTAGCGCTTCACCACTGCATCGGCGTAATCAAGCAGCAGATCGAACGGATAGAAGTTCCGGATATGAACACCGGTTTCGGCCGCGTAATTGTCCAGCTTCTTCGCTTCCTCGCTGGTATCCTGTCTGCGCTCATAACGGGTGAATACATTCAGCATCTTGACGGCCGCTTCCGGGTGCTCATACCCTTTGCGGACCACGATATAGCGGTCGGTGACCGGCGCCATGTGAGTAACGAATTTGCCGGAAGCATCAGCCGGGGCCGGGTAAGCGTGCCATTCGGCTTTGGTGTCATTCGTGACCGAATCCGCAAGCGGCCAATACGGCATCCACCACGGACCGAAGAACAATCCTGTCTTGTTCGCCACAATCGGCTCCTGGGTCTCCTTGTAGAGGGCGAACTGCTTGTCGATCAGGCCGCGCTTATACCAGTCGGCCAGCTTGGTGAGCGCTTCCTTATTCTCCGGCGTAATTGATCCATAGATCACATTACCGTCCGCATCCTTGATCCAGTTCTTCGGGAACGCATGGTACGCACTGAAGATGGAGTCAAAACCGTTCGGGTTCGGCTTCTGGCCGTAGACGACCTGCTTGTCACCGGTGAGTCCGACCGTATCATTCTTACCGTTGCCGTCCGGGTCCTGTGTCGCGAATGCTTGCGCAATAGCCTCTACGTCGTCAATGGTCTTCGGTGCCGGCAGCTTGAGCTTGTCGAGCCAGTCCTGGCGCACCCACAGCAGGGACGGTGCATCTGCTTCGATGGCCACATTCGGCAGGCCGTACAGCTTGCCATCGTAGGTTGCGTCGGCGAGTGCCCTGCCGTCTGTCGAGTTATAAATGTCTTTGACCAGCTTGGAGCCGTACTGATCCAGTGCACCCGTGAGATCCTCCAGCATATCATTGTCGATCAGCTTGCGGAGCTGGTTGCGGTCGACCACGACGGCATCCGGCAGATCATCGCTGGCAATGGCCAAATTGACCTTCTGCTTGAAGGCGTCATCCCCCTTCGCTTCCCAGGAATGGACGACCTTAATATTCGTAATGCTCTCGAAATAGCGGGATGCAATATTGTTGTCATTCGTGTCGCCGTCTTTCAGCTTGTCGTCGGGAATTTTGAAGCCGATGTTCAGCGTGACCGGTTCCTTATATTTACCGTAGGCCAAATCGTCGCTTGTCAGGTTCGCGGATTTCCCGCTGTCTGTCTTCCCGGACGAATCCGTGCTGCCTGATTCACCTGTGCTGCCGCTGCTGCATGCCCCGAGTGCAAAGGCCAATACCAGCGAAGCTGTAAGCAGTTTCGTTCTCTTCATGCCGTTCCCCCGTTTCTGCTTTTTCGAATTTTGGTTACGCTTTCATTTTATCGGTGAAAACTGCTGTCCGGGTGTGAAATCCGGCGTCAATTTCCATACCCGTGTCTGCTGTCCGTAAACGAAATTCATCCCCCGATCACATCACTTTCTACCCTGTGCACGAAATTCGGTTGGCAGCATCCCCACCCGCTCACGGAAGACCCGGCTGAAATATTTATCATCCTCAAAGCCGGCGGAGAACGCAATCTCATAGACAGGGGCCTCCGAATGGAGCAGCAGCCGTTTGGCCCGTTCGATCCGCAGCTCCCGCAGCGCTTCGCCGAAGGGCTGCCCGGTGAGCCTTGCGAAGCACTGGCTGAAATAACTTCGGCTCATATGAATGTGGGCAGCTACATCCGCCTGATTGATTTTCTCCCCGGCATGCGCACGCATATACCGGATCGCACGAGCCAAGCCCAACAGCACCTCCCTCGACAGGGACAGCTTGATCATCCGCCGCTGCAGCAGATCGGCCCACCGCCGGAACCAGATTTTCCAGTCGTTCCAGACGATCATATGCCCCATATCTGCTGCCAGGCGCGCCGTGTCGTGCGGGCTGTCCAGCATCCCTTCCCATTCGTCGAGCAAAGAGGATGCAAAGCACTGAATCTGCCCTCTATCCGGCCGCAGCTGTGTTATTCGCTGGACAAAAGCCTCCCAGTCCCGTTCATACAGTGCCCACTTCAATTCCGCCCAGCCGGCGAATGCTTCATCCGCCTGATTCTGCCCCGGGCCCGGGGTAAACTCGTATTCTGCGGATTCCGTCTGTTCAGCCGGGTTTATTCCAGCCGGATTCACAGCAGCGAGATCGATAGGAGTAACCATCATCACATCATCTGCACCCGGCAGCGTATAGAATAAATGCTGTAGAAGCCGCTCAGCCAGCAGCTTCTTCACCCCGGCCGCCGGTCTGTCTTCAAGTCCTGTCACAAACGCAGCCAGCCAGCGACCGGCATGGGCCCCTCTAAGGTCACCCCGCAGCTGCTGCAGGGTGACCGAAGGCATTAACGGGACGATCCGCAGTCCGCCCTCCAGCTCTATCGGCTGCTGGTGCTGCAGCCGTGTCAATCCCGGCAGTGACTGCTCTGCCGTATACAGTCCGGCCCGCTGGCCGTATCCGCCAGCGGGAACCAGCGCCAGCATGCGGTCCGGCAGACGCTCCTGGCCGCTGCGCGGCATGGAGGTCAGCGCACGGTTGCTGCCTTCATACCGAATCCGTTCCACAATCCGATTCATCACCTCGTCAACGCTGTCCATCTCCAGCAGCGTTTTTACAATATAATCAATAGCTCCAAGCCGCAGCGCTTCCTGCACATAATCAAACTCATGATGGCAGGTGAGAACGACCGAATGAATATGAGGAAACCGGGTCCGCGCCTGCCTGATCAGGTCGAAGCCGGACATGCCGGGCATCGTAATGTCGGTAAAGATCAGATCCGCCTCCCGGTTCCCCAGCAGCGACAGTGCAGATGGGCCGTCTGCAGCCTCACCGGCGATCTCGATCCCATACGAAGCCCAATCGATCAGCGAGATAAAACCTTTTCGCACCAGCTTCTCATCATCCACAACGATGGCCTTAATCGTCATAGCAGCTCCTCCTTCGTTTTCCTCGGTATTTGAATAACTACACGCGTACCGGCACCCGGGCTGCTCTCGATGTCAAGCTTGGCCGCATTCCCGTAGAACCGCAGCAGCAGCCTGTTCACATACGAGAGACCGATGCCCAGACCGCGCCGCTCGGACAACGGGTCATCCTCCAGCAGCCGGGCGGCCGCCTGCGGCTCAATGCCGGCGCCGTTATCCCTGACCTCCAGCACGATGATATCCTTATGATCCGGGGATGATGATATCGTAATGCCAACCCGGCCTGTACTTTCACTGCTTCCGTGGTAGATGGCATTCTCCACCAGCGGCTGCAGCAGAAAACGGGGGATCGCCGCATCCAGCACATCATCACTGAACTCCACGTCAAATTCAAATTCATGGTCGTAACGAATCCGCTGCAGCTCCATATAATTCCGCAGCGCTTCAATCTCCTCTCCGACAGTGACGATAATGCTCTGCTTGCCCAGATTGTAATGCAGCACCTTGACGAGCAGCGTAACCAGCCTGTCAATCTCTTTCTGGCCGTTCATCCGGGCGAGCCATTGTACCGTATTCAGGGTATTATGCAGAAAATGCGGATTAATCTGGCTGAGCAGCTTTTCAATCTCCAGCTGGCTCCGGTGCTTCTCATTCTGCTCTGCAGCGGCAAACAGCTCGTTAATCCGATCCTTCATATCTTCGAAGCTGCCGAGCAGTGAATCAAATTCCTGCACATTCGTATAGGATACGGGTGCCTCGCGGTTCTCCGCCATCTGCACAATCTGGTGATTCACCTGCCGCAGCGGCCGGTACACCTGCCTCCAGATGGACCGCCCGAGCAGAATGGCGAACAGCAGCGTAGCCAGGGCCAGACAGGCGCTGCGTACAAACCAGGTATAGATCTCACTGTTGAAGTCTGCTTTGCGGACGGTTGCCATTAGCTGCCACCCCTGCACACTCTGGTAGCGGAACAGCATATACCCCTTGTAGTCCGCATACATACGGGATGCGTCTTCCCATTGCATATTGGCGACATCGGCCGGCGTATCCGGATTCTCGACAAAAGTAACCTGGCCCGCCTCATTAGCGAGCAAATGGGAGACAGCCATCCCGTAAGACTGCGGATTCAAGATTTTGCGGAATAGATTGTAGTTGGATTCGAGATAGATATACACATGCTGCTGGCCTGAGGTTTGTACGGCACGGAGTGAGGAAAATACCATATTCTCGCTTTGGCGGTATTTCGTCCGGTGCGGACCGTAATAAGACGCTCCATTGTAGCTCATCAGGGTGGGCAGGCCTTCCATACTGAAGTCGGTCCCGATGTTGAAATTCGTGAACAGCACCGGGTCTGCGGCTTCAGGGATAATATAAGCGGTAATGCCGAGGTATGGATTCGTAAAATTAACGAGTGTAATCTTGTTGTTAATATCCGACATGATGCTCAGCTTGCGGGATACCTGACCCTCTTCCAGGAATGCCGATACCTCCCCCACGATCTGTCCATCCAGCGCAAACTGCTTGGAGGCGAAATCCAGATTATTAATGGTATTCTCCAGCGCAGCGGCCTCCTGCTTGAGACTGGCACTGATGCCGTCCTGGATCTTGTTCTCGAGAATGGAATAGATCGTGTAGTAAGTAATGACTACGATAATAGCGAGCGGCAGGAGACTGCCGATCATCAAATAGATGACCAGCGAACGTTTGAGGGATTTGGCAGGCAGCGGGCGATGCGGCGGCATAAGGTTCATGATCAGCTTCTCACCTTCCGGGCGGATGTCTTTCAACCAATGATAGCGTTATCATGGCGGTATTATAGCATACCGGAGGGGCTGCAGATGTCGGTTCATGACAAAAAAGCCGGGCAAAGATCAGGATGTTTTCCTGCACCTTGTCCGGCTTTATCTATGTTCTCTCTATTCGACTCCGGCATTCACAAGTCTGGCGTCACGTACGTTTACCCTTATTCACTCCTGGATGGACCAGACCCGGTCAAGCAGCTCGTCCACTTCCTGAATCCGGGTCACTGACGGGGCTGTGATCAACCGCCCTCTGACCATGACCATGGCCGCATCAGACAAAGCCTGGATATCTTCCAGAGGATTGCGCTCCATCACAATCAGATCCGCATATTTGCCAATCTCTATGCTCCCTGTCAGATGATCCATTCCCAGGATTTCAGCATTCACCTTCGTCACCATCTCGATGACCTGACTGGCGTTCAGCTTCGTCCGTCTCATCATATGGTCCAGCTCCCGCCACAGATCATAATGAGTGACATAGGACATCGCCGCGTCCGTTCCCACACCGATCTTAACGCCATGCTCCACAGCCTGCTGCAGCCCCTTCAGCATAGAGTCATAGACCAGCCGGGAATTTTCTTTGACGGTGGCACTGGCCTTCGTCAGGCTCACATCCAATCGTGCCGTAGGATAAGCAGCCTGAAGCGTCGGGATCAGGGCAGTATACCCCTGAAGCGCTTTAGGATTATTCTTATATAAATGGATGATCTCCTCATCCATCTCCGCACCATGTTCAATCGTATCCACCCCGCCTCTGAGCGCGATCCTTACCCCTTCGGTACTTTCCACATGGGCGGCCACCCGTATACCGATCTTATGCGCTTCATCACATACAGCGGCAACCTCTTCCTCTGTCATCTGCAGGCGGCCCGCTTCACCGACCATCTTCGCATCCGTTACCCCGCCGGTTACGCATATTTTGATCAGGTCTACCCCGTTCTTCACATTGATTCTTACGTTCTTTCTCGCTTCCCATGGTGAATCCCCGGTCAAGGCCAGGTAAGGTGCACCATGACCTCCCGTGACACTGAGAAAGTATCCGGACACCAGCAGATTCGGTCCCACAAACTGGCCTGCTTGAATTTCATCCCTCAACTGCACATCGTTATAAAAGAACTCTCCCACACTGCGCATCGTGGTTACTCCGGCATGCAGGGCGGTCAGGGCATTTTTCTTCATTCTTTTCTTTAATATTCTTCTGCCCAGCGACGTATCCAGAATATGATGAAATGCAAAGTTCAGCAGCCCTTCGCTTGCAGACAGTGCGAACGGCTTGCCGTCGGCAAAGAGGTGCACGTGCGCGTTGATGAGACCGGGCATGATATATTTTCCCGCGACATCGATCGTCTGGTAATAACTTGGAACAGCCACATCGCCTGCCTTCCCGATCTCCTGAATCAACCCGTCCGGGCCGGTCAGCATCGTCAGGCCCTGGTCTATCCCTTTTTCCGCTTCCCCATAAATGATATTACAGTTTTTAAAAGCATACCCTGTCTTCATCCTTCTTCCCCCTGTTTGTGGTGTACGATTAATAATGAACCAACAATTCATTTTTAGTTTAAAAAAATAGGGGTTCCGTTCTTGTTGTAAAAATGCGTAAATCACACGGACGAATAACCCCCTGCTTCGGACTATGGCTTAACCTACGGACGAACCTTCGATGTTATTCATTTAAGCCTCTCAGTCCATGCAGTCTGTACAGACTTAATGCTTCGAAAATCCGGATCCGGCTGTCCGGGCTCATGTCCCGCTTCAATAGATCCAGGATGGTATCAATAATACTGTTAGCAATGATGTTCAGCAGAATCATATTCTCTTCGGTGCCGATGTCATACCTTTTGTAGCTCGGTTTCAGATATGGCTTCTTGGTCTCGATCATCAGCTCGATCAGCTCATTCTTGGCAGTGCTGTAGACCGTTCCTTTATTCCTCTCAAAAATAATAACCATCTGCATGCTGTACTCGTTCAGCAGCTTCATCTGCTCTTGCACGATGGCCGATCTGTCGGTATCATTCACATCGTCAAAAGAAGTCTGGTTATCGAAATGGATGCTCTCCACCAGCACATTCTTGAGGTAGTCCACCAGGGACGGCGGAACGACGGCGTAGAACAGCTCTTTTTTATTCTTGAAATACGTATAAATATTCCCGACCGAAATTCCGATCTCATCCGCAATATCGCTCATTTTGGCATCCGGGTAACCTTTACGGAAAAATACCTGTAGAGCGGCGGCTTCGATTTGCTTTTTGACTTCATCTTTTTTGGCCTGCATATCGGAAGCTCCTCTAATAATGAATGAATCATTCACTATTAATGTAGTTCATGGTTATAAGTTTGTCAAACCAGAGCTGCAAGCATTGGTATTTAATCACCAACTGGGCATATGCACATACACTGGGGTAACGTGAATTCAGAATGAAGGAGAAGATACCGTGACTAAACCCAAAGCAGCCAGACCTAAGGCCCAAAGCTTCCCGTTAAAGAAGATCCCTCCTGTCAGCATCATTAAGGAGTTCCCTGCAGCGCCTGCACGCATCAGCAGCCAGAGTCCGGCACGCGGTCTGACGATTCCCGACGATAAAGTGTCGGCCAGCCTGCGGGAGTGCATTGACCGCGCGTTCCGAATTCCAATTTTTTTCAGTACGGCAAGCACCCTGAACGATCTGCAGAGACAGTTCCAGAACCGCCTGATTGCCGAGATCGAGAATGCACTGCTCTTTCCCCGCACCCTGCCCGAAAGTGAACAGTACCCGGAGACCGTCCTGACCAATATCCGCCGTCTGGTGATCTCCAGCTACGGTATGCTGGCTGTCAACTTCCGCCGCTTCTATATCCAGGTGCTGGATACGAATGTCGGCCCGCCAACCAGCAGCACGCCGACCTGGCAGGGTTCGGTGTTTCTGCAGATCGAGCCGTCCATGGCTTTTCAGTTCGGGCTGCCGATCCTGCTCGTCAGGGAGAAGGATACCGACGTTAACGTCGGCGTCTGGCAGGGCGGGATTTCGCCGCTGAATACCTTTATCGAATGGGACTCTGACAATCAGTCGGTGGAGGAGTTTTTCGAGACCGTGCAGTGGAGAGAAGTATTCGCCAACTGGGTGGCCGAGGTAAGAGCCTATTATTATGCGCGGACCGAGCCGCAGTTTAGCACCATAGGGTAATGAGTTCATAAAGAGCCGAATGCCGTGCAGGGTTAGATGCCCGCACTTTGTTCGGCTCTTTGTTGGTTGGTGTGGTTGAACACCATGTTCTTGTTTATTATGTAAAACAACAATTCTAGATCCCTATCCGTTTCCTCCAATCATCTTGGGAAGAAGCGTTTTTCGCTTATTGACAGGCCTATCTGCTGTCTTCAGGGGTATAGAGACTATCATCTCCGCCTACACCTATCACATTATAAGTCTTATAGTCTATCGTAATACTAACGTGATCCTGATCTCTGTCTTTTAAGTGACCATCAAGAATAAGATGGGGAGCGACCAATTTGCCCAGAAATTGATGACGCGTAAATACGACTTCCCATTTATATTTCAGCTTAAAATAATCCTGACCCACTACAACTGCTCTCTCTATCGCTTGTTCTCTATGATAAAAATGGTATCCATACCAGACAGCAGCAGCGACCAGAATACTTAAGAGCAGGATAAGTCTGTATCCGTTTTTGGATCTATTAGATCTACTTGAACTTGTCTTTATCCCCCGGGAATAAATCAACATATCCCCCTATCCCGATCATCTCGTAATTTTCATAGTTTACGGTTACATTCACCTTTTTATCTTCCCGCCCTTTAATATGCCCATACAAAACAATATGTGATGAAACGCATTTGCCAAGAATCTGGCTGTCTGTGAATTCTATATCATAGTGATAGTTCTGCTTTATATAATATTGAGCCACTTCCGTTGCTCGGGAGATCATTCTCTCCTGTTGTGCATGATGCCTATAAAGCCAGCCTATGAGGCCTGCTATTAGGCCCGCTGTTAGAACAACTGATATCCTCAAACCATTTCTTATTCGCTTTTTGTTCAGGTTTATTTCAGGGTCCATACAAACCTCCAGTTAAGACAAGACCATTTAGGATCCGTCGCTCAATTCTTTAGAGATTAAATATGACTTTCCTCCGACACTCTGAACCTGATCAGTTTTGTAGTTAATGGTTATCCGTACCGTGTCTCCTTCACGATTTATCAAATGTCCGTCGAAAATAATAACCGAGGATACCCAACCTCCCAGGATCTGATGGTCTGTAAAGATAACATCATAGTTATACTTCTCTTTAAAATATTGTTCTCCTATTTGGGCTGCTCTATCGACAATTCGTTCTTGTTTTACATGATGCACGGTATACCATCCAAGTCCAAGGAGGATAATGAAGACAATAACTCTGGATACAGATTTCTTTCGATTAAACATCAAATTGTTCTGCCCCTCTGGATTGACTATTTATATTAAATATATCCTAACATAATTACCATATGGAGGAAGATGCGTATGCCCTATCTTAATGACATGAGTCTATGTATCTACTCAGAAATCGATCTGGATTGTATCTCCTCATTCCACTACAATAGAATCGCAAGCAGGAGGTGAAATCAATGAATATTACATTAGATACGATTCAGGATAAAGTGGAATTCCACCAGGCCTATGACCTTAAGGCATTGGAGAGAACGATTGAGGAACGAATTGAAATGAATAAAGCGCTGCTGCTCAAAGTACATTCGGTTCAGCATCAGGCGGTCTTTGATCCGGTTCGCAACAAGCTGCAGTACAGTGCAGTGGTTCATTTTAAGCCTTAAACAAGTGAACGTGTTAGAGATAAAGCAGATGATGACAAAAAGCCGAGCGAAGCTCAGGGTTAATTCCTGAACATTGCTCAGCTCTTTTTTTTACTTAGAGGGATTGCTTGCTGGCATCACCTACAACCGGATCACAGTCTTGGTTTCGTTAGCTCTGACGATGGCGTCCAGCACCTCCTGATTACGGTAACCGTCCATAAATCCGGGAACTCCATCCGGCGAAGTTCCTCTTAACACGGCTGCGAAATCGGCATATTGCTTGACCTTGCTCTCCTGGGGAACTTCAAGGGTCACTCTGGAAATCTGTCCTGCCTCTTCTTCTCTAATCCATACCAGCCGGTCCGGATCCAGCGTCGTTGCATGCACTGCTCCCAGGTCGCTGTAGATGGACACCTCATGCTGGTTGCCTGAACCAAAAGCATTGCGTGACGTCTGGAATACGCCCATGATGTCATCCGTCATCCGGGCCTGGAAGCTGGCAAAGTCATCAACCTCGATGGCAGCCATCGCTCCTGTCACTGGATCACGGCGTTCCGGTACAATCGTCTGCAGTTGTGCGGACACTTCCTCGAATTCTCCGAACAGGAACCGCGCCATATCGATCATATGGGAACCGAGATCGCCGAGCGCTCCCGTACCGGTAATTGCCTTGTTGTACCGCCACATATAAGGGACCTGGCGACTTGGCACCCCAAATCCCTGTAGATACTGGATCGAGAAATGCCGGACTGTGCCAAGTCTGCCGCTCTTAACCAGCTGTCTGGCATACCGGAAAGCAGGCGTATACCGGTAGCTGAAGCCGAGCATTGCAGGAACCGGACGCTTCTCGTACAGCTCCAGCAGGGGGATTGCCTCCTCGAAGTTCAACGTAAACGGCTTTTCAGACAAGAACGGCTTCCCTGCCTGTAGACAGCAGCTGATTATATTGGCGTGGACGTTGTTGGGTGTCACGGATACGACAGCATCGACGTCAGGATCTTCAATCAACGCTTGAAAATCGGCATATCGCTTGCTCTCCGGAATACCGAGCCGGTCACCCGCCTGAGCCATGGCTTCGCCATGGACATCACTGACTGCCGCGAACTGAAAGCTGTCTTCCTCCAGCATCCACCGGATATGCGCCTGAGCCATGCCTCCCAGACCGATTAATCCAATACGAAACGGGTTCATGCTCTGTATGCTCCTCTCTCATAACCGGCATCCGTAAGATCAGGGATGAACAACCGGGGCGATCGGTGCCACCCGCCCATACGACGTCTTCGCCGCCTGGGCAGGCGCTGCCCAGAATACACTGTTGGTGATGACCTGCAGAATTTCAGGCTGATGGTACACCGGGAACATCTCATGACCTGGACGGAAGTAAAACAGCTTGCCCTGGCCGCGCCGGTAGCAGCAGCCGCTGCGGAACACCTCACCGCCTTCGAACCAGGAGATGAATACCAGCTCATCTGGTGCAGGAATCTCGAACCGTTCCCCGTACATCTCTTCCTGCGGAATCTCGATATATTCACCGAGCCCGCTGGCGATCGGATGTCCCAGTTCGACCACCCACAGCCGTTCAACTTCTCCATCGTCACGCCACTTCAGCATTCCCGTATTCGTTCCCAGCAGACGGCTGAAGATTTTGGAGGCATGCCCCGAATGCAGGACGATCAGACCCATGCCCTCCAGCACCCGCTGCCGCACCTTCTCCACAATATCGTCGCGAACCTCGCCATGCGCCATATGGCCCCACCACAGCAGCACATCCGTATTCGCGAGCCTTGCCTCGGTCAATCCGTGATCCGGTTCGTCCAGGACAGCGGTGGTAACCTCTAGGCCATCTACCTTCTCCAGATGGTCGGCGATCGCTCTGTGAATCCCATTCGGATAGATACTCTTCACCTGCTCATTACGCCTCTCATGCCGGTACTCATTCCATACCGTTACCCTGATCTTCGTCATTGCCGAAGGCCTCCCCTATTTAATGCTCGTGTACCGGTCATAGGCGTCGCTGCGGATCTGAATCAGCCGCTCCAGTCCCATATCGTTAAGCTTCTTAAGATAGCCATTCCACTCCTGGTCGATATTCCCTTCGGTGATCCACTTGGCCCGGGTCGTTCTGACGAAGCTGTCGATATCCGTGGTCAGGGTAGGCAGCTCCTGGAACTCTTCTGCGCTGTACATGACGTTCGGGAATGGTGTGGTTACATACTCGCTTCCGTACTTGTCGATGACAAGCTTCAGGCCGTCACCTACGTTCTTATCCAGAGTAATGTTTTTCTCAAAATCAGGTTTTACGTACTTCGGACCAAAATCCCGCAGGGATTGTTCCCAATACCAGGCGTCCGCGCTCGTACCGGCAGGCGGGTTCATCAGTTGGTACGTATTATCGTCATTCTTCTGGATGACCGTCCCGATCGCCCCCCAGAAATTCTGAATACTCGCTTCATTGGTGTAGAACTGGTCGGCCCAGCGGGCAACCACTTCAGGATATTTGCAGGAGGTTGTGATCAGCAGCTCGTTGCGCCGCAGGCTCATGCCGTCCGGCTCCCCTGGCTGGTAGCGCTGTCCGTCCGGTCCGGCAATCGGCGGGATCGCGATATATTCATCCTTCCATTTGCCAAACACCGCATCCGGGATCCACTGATTAGAGAACCCGACAATGGCGGCGTCCGGATTCTGCTGCTTCGCCGTGACCATCGTGTTGTCCTGGGTGAATATTTCCTGGTCAATAAGCCCTTCCGCATACAATTGATGCGCCCACTTGATCGCTTCTTTGTATTCCCCGGAAACCGGGAAGAATACCGGCTTGCCGTCCTTGACCATCATGCTGTTGCCATTCAGATCCGTAATCCCGAAGGGATTCAGGAGGTCAACACCGATATCCCCTGATCCGCTGTATGGAATTTCGTCCTGTTTGCCGTTGCCGTTAGGGTCCTGTTCCTTGAATGCCTTGAACACCTTGTAGAGCTCCTCGGTATTGTCCGGGGCCTTCAGCCCCAGGCGGTCCAGCCAGGCTTGGTTAATGATCGGCTGATTGGAGGATTTGGGCCGGGAAGGCAGCCGGCTGGGCAGGGAATAGATTTTGCCGTCCGGAAAGGTGCTGATCCGCTTCATCTCAGGCGTCTCGCCCATGGCTTCCTTGAGGTTGGGCATGTACTGGTCGATATATTCATCCAGCGGACGGAAGAAAGAGAGGTTGTTCACAATATCCGAATCGGAGAATACGATGTCTCCCAGAATCACATCAGGAAGTGTGCCGCTCGCCAGCATAATGGACTTCTGCTCTCCCCAGTCATTCGAGGACATCACCTGCCAATTGATCTTCACATTCGTCTGCTTCTCCAGCTCCTGCAGCCATTGGTTCTGCTTGAACGTATCCCCCATATTGCCCCAGCGGACGGTCAGGACGTTCAGCGTAATCGGTTCGCCCACAATCGGCAGGCCCTCTTGATTCATATTGATATTGCTTTCAGAAGATGACTCATTCTCTGAACTGCTGCTGCAGCCGGCCAGACCCAATAATAATGCGGAGATGAGGACAACCGAAATCAGAAGCTTGAACCGTTTCGCCCTCTTTGTATTCTTATTCACCATGGAAGAAATCCCCCTTCGATCATTGTTGGAAAGATACCCGCTCACTGCTTCACGGCGCCGATCATCACCCCCTGGTTGAAATACTTCTGCACAAACGGATACATACACATAATCGGGACGGTGGCGATGATAATGACGGAGTAGCGCATCAGGTTGGCCAGGCGTAAGGCTACAGCAGCGGCTTCGCCCGTGCCCATACTGGACTGCATCTGGTTGGTGATCAGAATATTGCGCAGGATGAGCTGCAGAGGATGCAGCTTCGGATCTTTCAGGTAGATCAGCGCGTTGAAATAGGAGTTCCACAAGCCCACCGCCGTCCACAAGGCTACCACCGAGATGACGGCCTTCGAGAGCGGCAGCACGACCCGGACGTAATACCGCAGGTTCCCGCACCCATCGATCTGCGCCGCTTCCCACAAATCCTCCGGAAGGCTGTTCTGGAAGAACGTCCGCGCCACGATGATGTTATACACCGCAACCGAGAACGGCAGCACCATTACGAGGAAGGTGTCGTAGAGGTGAAAGCTTTTGATCGTCAGAAAAGTAGGAATCAGTCCGCCGTTAAAGAACATCGTGAAGATAAAGAAGATATTGATATATTTGCGTCCCACCAGATCTCTTCTGGACAGCGCATAGGCCGCTGAAATATTGACGACCAGACTGATTGCCGTGCCGACGACAGTATACAGAATCGTATTGCGGTACCCGATCCAGATGTTGGAGTGCTTCAGCAGCTCCTGATAACCTGCCAGCGTAAAGCCTCTGGGGAACAGCCATACCTGCCCGTTGGCTACGGAGGCCGGATCGCTGAACGAAGCAATGATGATAAAGTATAGCGGGTAAATCAGAATGACCAGCAGCACGACCGCGACTGCGTAGAGCACGATTTCCATAATTCGGTCGGATGACCGATTGTTCACGGGCCGGGGTGCTGCTGGTTGTGCTGGTTGTGCTGGTTCCACGATTTCCATGGTTCCTTCCTCCTTACCACAGGCTGTTCTTGCTGTACTTCTTCGAAATCTGGTTAACCAGAATCAGCAGCATGAAATTGATGACCGTATTGGCTAGGTTGATCGCTGAGGAGTAGCTGTATTGGCTGCTGAGCATCCCGATTTTGTACACGTATGTCGAGATAACTTCACTGGAGCTGATATTCAGATTGTTCTGCATCAGATACACCTTCTCGAAGCCTACGCCGAGCAGACTGCCGACGCGCAGGATCAGCAGGGTGACCACAGTAGGCATCAGCATCGGAATATCGATATAGCGGATCTTCTGCCAGCGGCTGGCCCCGTCCATCGTAGCTGCCTCGTACAGGCTCGGATTGACCGCAGACAGTGCAGCAATGTAGATAATGCTGTCCCAGCCGGTATGCTGCCACACGTCAGACCATACATAGACACTGCTGAACAGGCCGGCTGAACCCATCAGATTAGGGGCCTGCGCACCGAACAGGCTGAAGATATTCCCGATCAGGCCTGTGCTTGGCGAGAACAGAATCAGCATTAGGCCGACCATCACGACCGTGGAGATAAAATGCGGCATGTACGTCACCGTCTGGAAAAATCGCTTGAACCGGTTCTCCCGCAGCTGATTGATCATCAGGGCAAGCATGATCGGAATCGGAAAGGTGGCGATGCTGTACAGGCTGATCCACAGTGTGTTGGTAATCGTCGTAGTAAATTGATAAGAGTTGAAGAACTTCTCGAAGTACTTGAGCCCAGCCCATGGACTTCCCCAGATCCCCAGCGCGGGGCTGTAGTCCTTGAAGGCGATCACCAGGCCGTACATCGGGATATAGGCAAATAATAAGAGCAGCACAACTGCGGGCAGCAGCAGCAAGTACAAGCCCCAGTTCCTGCGGATCTGCCCGATGCGTCGATGACGACGCCCGCCCTTCATCCCTTGAGCTTGAATGAATTCAGCTGTCTTCACATCAGATCCCCTTCCTTCTCATATCTGACAAATGCATATGTCCAGCCTTTCCGGCAGGAGCCTTCTCCTCAACCAGAGGCGATGGGTCCGCCAACTTATATAGCGCTTTCATTTGTTTGGCTGGCTGTTAGAACAATTTGAGTATACGCCTGCCTCACTGATGTTATCTGGACCTTCTGAAGGTTGGATTCGGACGTTCTCATCGTCTGCATCTTCTCTCTCTGGAATAGAACTTCAGCCACTGCTCTTATTCAGACTTTCGCTGATACGATTCGGACTTTATTTCAAAATGTTCGAGTTAGCTGTGTTTTTCTTTCGTGTACGTTTTATAATAGCGGTACCAGCTGATGTAAACGTATTCAATGTAGATGACAGGAAAGGAAGCGTTGTGCAACCTATGGATGTGACCGTGAATAAGCCGCGTCCGATCAGACATTATGTGAAGATCATGCTCCTCATTGCCGGCGTGGCGTTAATCTTGGATTTCGTGATCAGCATCGTGTCGATCTCCATGGTGAAGGAGCAGTCCAGAAGGTATCTGCAGGATACGGCGGAGCTGTACATCAACCGGATCAACCATGATTTTGCCTACATTAATCACTATATGGGCTGGACCCTTGCCAACGATGACAGCGCCAAGACGATGGACACCCCGGGCACGTCCTTTGACCAGTTTCTCAAATCCAGCGACAACCTGCGCAAACGGTATACCGAGCTGCAGAAGAACTACGGGCAGTCGTATAACTTCTTCTTTTATTTGAAAAATGAACACTACTTTCTCAACTACGCTCCCATGTCGTTATCCTTTGCCGAGTACGAGGAGCTCAAGAAGCAGATTATCTCCTATACCGATGACAGCAGGGTGTACGAGAAATTTTACTCTAACTGGACACCGATCCTTATCCAAGATCAATACTACATCATGAATATCGTTCCCTTTCATAACCGGCATCTGATCTGCCTCATCTCCGCCGATGATCTGATTCAGCCCTTGCAGCAGATTAATCTGGGGGAGAATGGCTTCTCCTCCCTGGTGGATCAGGACGGTAGGCCTTTGTCCAGTGTGATCCCGGCTCAAGCCGAAGACCAGCAAAAGGGACTGGCGTCTCTGCTGAGTTTGGCCCAATCCCGGACGACCGTCACTCAGGGGTTCTCCAATGCGTCCTTCAAGGCACAGATGGTCATTCAATTCGGCGTGTTCGAGAAAATCATGGTGGCTCAGCTGCTGATTCTGCTCCTCTTCCTCGTGCTGGTCTGTACGGTATGCTTCGTGATCCTGTATTTCCATACCAAGCTGTTGAAGCCGATTCAGAGCTTCTCCAGGAACCTGACCCGCATTCAGGAGGACGGTGAGCCGCTTGATTTCCGAAACTCAGAGATTATTGAGCTGGAACAGGCAAATACGCAGTTCAGGGGCCTGGTTGAACAGATTAAAGCGATCAAAATCGAGATGTATGAGCAGGAACTGGATAAGCAGCGAATCACCCTGGATTATATGAAGCTGCAGATCAATCCCCACTTCTTCCTGAACTGCCTGACGAACATCTACAGCATGGCACAGATGCAGATGTATCAAGAGATTGAGTATATGAGCCTGTCCACCTCCACATACCTGCGGTATATTTTCCAGCACGGGGAGAATTTTGTCCGCTTGGAGGATGAGATCGCTCATGTCCGGATCTATCTGGAGATTCAGAAGCACCGCTACCGCAATGCCCTGCGTTATCATATCCAGCAGCAGGAGAATACAGCAGACGTCACTCTTCCCCCGCTGGTCATCCAGACCTTTATCGAGAATGCCGTCAAATACGCGGTGTCCAGAGAACATAAACTGCAGATTGAAATCAAGGTGTACCAGCCGGCCGGGAACCCGGAAATGACCGTCATCGAGATTGCAGATACAGGGCCAGGATTTCCCGAGGATATATTGGAACGACTTGTACAGGGCAAGCCTCTTGAACAGACGGAAGGCAAACGAATCGGGATTATGAATACGCTGCAGAGACTGGAACTGCTCTATGGGCAGCAGGCCAAGGTGGAATTCTACAATCGTCATAGCGGCGGGGCCTGTGTAACCCTCACCCTTCCCCAGCCTGCGGCGAAGATCGTGTAAGAGAGGAGAATGGAAATGAATGTGCTGCTGGTGGATGATGATTATTTTGTCGTGTCTGCGTTGGAACAGAAAATCGATTGGAAGGCCCTTTCCTTTGAGCAGGTCTATACCGCGTATAACATTGCCCAGGCGCGTGGGATACTGCAAAACCATTCCGTCCAGATTCTCATCTGTGATATCGAGATGCCGCAGGGCAGCGGGCTGGAGCTGCTGGCCTGGATCCGGGAGGAGCAGTACAGCATCCAGACCATCTTCCTCACGAACTATGCCGACTTCAACTACGCGCAGAAAGCGGTTGAGCTGCACAGCTTTGATTATTTTCTCAAGCCGATTGCGTTCGATAAGTTGACCCTCATTATCTCCAAGGCCGCCTACCAGGCCAGAGAGCAGCAGAGTAATGAGCAGGCCATCCGTGAGGGACAGCTGTGGAAGAAAAATGAGCGTAAGATGGTGGAGCACTTCTGGCAGAAACGAATCAAAGCCAAATCCGCCGCCGATCCGGCCAGCATCGCCCTGTCCATTCAGGAGCAGAACCTATCCTACCAGATGACCGATCTCTTCCTGCCTGTTCTGATCCACCTCTTCCCGTACGACCGCAGCCTGGGCAAGGAAGACAAGGATCTGTTCGATTACGCGTTCCTTAACGTGCTGTCCGAGCTTTTCCAGCACCCTTCCTTTTCCGTCGAGACCGTGCTTGAGCATAAAGACTACAGCTGGGTTGCGATCCTGAAAGGGAACGAGTCCTTCGATTCATCCATCATGGAATCCATCTGCTCATCATTCATTGCGAAGGCTAATCAGATTCTTAAATGCGATGTCGCTACCTGTATGGCTGCCTCTGCCTGGCTGGAGTCCGTCCATCCCGTCATCCGGGATCTGCTCAATCGGAACGAGGAGATGGTCAAGCAGCGCAACCAGAACCTGTGGCTGGACCACCATCCGCTGCCGGAAGTCAGCTATACACCGCCAAACCTGTCCCTTCTCGAGGAGCTGTTGAATCAGGACCTTCCGGACGCTTTTCTGGAAAAGACCACCCAATACCTGCATACACTTGTCCAAGGCCGAGTTATTACCGCCTCTGTCCTAAGCCAGTTCCGTCTGGATATCGTCCAGCTCGTCTACGCCTATCTCAAGAGCAAACAAATTCAGGCCCACAAGCTGTATACGGGAAGAGTGAACGACCAGCTGTTCATCCAGTCCCTGAACTCCATCGAGGATATGGAGAAATACCTGATCTATCTGGTGAACACCGCGGCGGACTACCGCCAATTCACCGAGCAGCCGCAGTCTGTAGTGGAAGAGATCAAGCAGTATATTGAGACGCACTATGGAGACGATCTGACCCGCACGAGCCTAGCTGAGATTGTGTATCTGAACCCGGATTATCTGGCGAGGCTGTTCAAGAAGGAAACCGGCGTCTCGCTGGGAACGTTCATAACCCAAACCCGCATCCAAGCCGCCAAGCGGCTGCTGGAAACGACGTCGTTGTCGGTGTATGCCGTGGCCAGCAAGGTGGGGTATGCGAATTATTCATATTTCTCGAAGGTGTTCAAGCAGGATACCGGCTGGACGCCTAATGAGTATCGGAAGGAGAGGGATAGTAGTAGGTTGGGCGGCAAGCGCTCGTCAGCCACATCCTAGACTCTCACCTTACACATGACGCCATTACTTCATACCACTATAAGAAAGACCCGATAACCTGGCCGCTCTTAGGCTGAGAAGCCCAAAATAAAAGGTACCTTAGCCAGCTCCCTTGTTCAAGGTGAGCTGGCTAAGATACCTTTTTAAATTTATTCCATGCTGAAAAGTGGAATATCTAATTCGTGGACAACTCTCATATCAGAGTCTCTAGACACTAGTGTAAGTTCGTGAAACCAGGCTGTCGCAATAATAAGTGCATCCGGGGTTTTTAGCTTACGGCCTTTCCCCTGAAGATCCTTACGAAGTGTTCCGGCCCACTTTGCAATTTCTGATGTTACATCTAGACATCTTTTGGCGGTAAACAGCTTTTCTGTACGGAGTTGCTCCTCTGGTTTTAAACCTGAGAACACTTCAGCAACAGTAATCGTCGAAAAATAAATTGGCATTTGATCACGCGATGCCTGTTGAATAAAATCAATAACTTTCTTCTCACTAATAAGGATCGCAATGGCAATATTCGTGTCAAGAAGATAACCATTGCTCATGCATTCCATTCCTCGCGCGACCTGTTGATCTCTTCTTGAAGCTCTTTCCCACGTTCAGGCGTTAATGAACCAGCTGCCTCCAAAAGGTCATCAACCGAGTAATCTTCCTCTTGAGCCTCAACAGTCTGCTTTTCCAGGTCGATGACTACACGAGAATGATTGATGTTGAGTTGTTGAAGAATGGACTTTATCGTTCTTACGGATTGCTGATCCATTTTCTTGGGAATCATCATGTCCCCTCCACTGTACTGGTTTTACTCATCATATCATATCTAAGGTTAGGACACAGAAATATGCAGACTAAATTCAATGCCTAATTTCACCGATTACGGTACGAACATTCTTACGTTAGCAGAGAGTCATGCCTAAGCAACAAGCTTCCCACCTTTCATGGCTTACTTCCTAATATTATAATAAAATAGAATAATAAATGTAGAATACATTACATCACAAATTAATTACATCCTCGGAGGTAACTGATGAAGAAGCACATTCATGTCGTAGGAGCCGTCATCGTTGAGAATGGTAAAATCCTGTGTGCTCAACGCGGGGCAACTAAAGCATTAGCGTATAAATGGGAGTTCCCTGGCGGCAAAATTGAGGAAGGCGAGACACCGCAAGAAGCATTAACAAGAGAAATTGACGAAGAGATGAATTGTGGAATCGAAATTGGCGAGGCCATTGAGACCACCATTTATGAATATGATTTTGGGTTTGTTCATCTGTCTACTTTCTATTGTAATTTAATTAGTGGCACTCCTACCTTGAGTGAACATGTTGCCATCCGCTGGCTAACTCCGAATGAGTTAATGTCCTTGGATTGGGCACCTGCAGATCTTCCGGCTGTCACCAAAATACAGGAGCAAATGACCCAATAACATGGACAACTCTATTCAACACCTCAATAACTCCTTAAACTGGGCATTTATCGATCAGAAGCTGGATTCTTTAGACGAATACAGACCGAAGCTACTAGTTAACAACAAAGATAGCGCTGATTTTGTTCTTACTCCTTTCTTGGAAGAGTTGGATCGTTGTCGCTCTTTTACTTTTTCTGTTGCTTTTATTACGGAGAGCGGCCTGGCAATGTTGAAATCTCACTTAGCCGACCTAAAGGCTCGAGGGATCACCGGGAAAATCCTAACCTCAAATTACTTGAACTTCAATCAACCTAAAATCTATAAAGAGCTACTGAAAATCACTAACGTTGAAGTTCGTCTAACAGAATTAAATGGCTTTCACTCCAAAGGGTATGTCTTTGAGCATGAAGGGTATTCCACAATCATTATGGGCAGCTCCAACCTGACTGCCGCAGCATTAAAAGCCAACTACGAATGGAATGTCAAGTTAACCTCCTATCAAAATGGCGGGCTTTTGGAACAGTTCCAAAAAGAGTTCGATAAAGTCTGGACTCAGGCTGTCCCACTAACGGATAAATGGATCGATGCTTATCAAATTTTCTATGAAGAGGTTCGGAAGGCCAACCAAAGGGCTCAAGAAGCGCTTCCCTTCGTTGCTGCTGCTACCGTTCCACAGACGGTCTTCAGTTCAATCTCACCTAATAAAATGCAACAAAGCGCCCTCACAAATCTCCAGACATTGCGGAGCACAGGTGCTAGTAGAGGCATGGTTATTTCCGCTACGGGGACAGGAAAGACTTTCCTCTCTGCTTTTGACGTAAGAAACTTCAAACCGAAACGAATGTTGTTTGTTGTACACCGGGAGCAAATCCTGCATAAGGCCATGACCGACTATCAGCGGATTATTGGTGGTGAGGATCGCGACTACGGCATTTTATCAGGCAATCGTAATGATCTACATGCTAAGTACCTGTTTGCTACCGTCCAGACCATTTCCAAAAGTGCTGTCCTTGAAGGTTTTGATCCAGAGGCCTTCGACTACATCCTAATCGATGAGGTACATAAGGCGGGGGCAAGCTCTTATCTCAAAATCATTGATCATTTCAAACCCAAATTTCTGTTAGGCATGACAGCCACTCCTGAACGAACCGATGACTTCAACCTCTATGAGCTATTCGACTACAACATCGCTTACGAGATCCGTCTACAAGAAGCCTTGGAAGAAGATATGCTCTGTCCGTTTCACTATTTTGGCGTCACTGACTTTGAGTTCAATGGACGATTAATTGATGATACGAGTATGCTATCTCAACTGGTCACGAACGAGCGAGTCTCCTACTTAATCGAGAAAATTCAATACTATGGATATTCTGGAGAGACGGTCAAAGGGCTTATTTTCTGTAGCCGTAAAGAAGAAGCTATTGAGCTTTCCCAAATGCTAAATGAGAGAGGATATAAGACAGTAGCTTTAACAGGTAGTGACAGTCAGGAAGAACGTTCCCGCCGTGTCACTGAGCTTGAAGATGGTGATCTTGACTACATACTTACTGTAGACATCTTTAACGAAGGTATTGATATTCCCTGTGTGAACCAGGTGGTGATGCTACGCCAAACCCAATCCAGCATTATATTCGTCCAGCAGTTAGGACGTGGCCTGCGTAAGCATGCTAACAAAGAATTCGTCACGATCATCGACTTTATCGGGAATTACAAGAATAACTATCTCATCCCGATAGCTCTATCCGGTGACAAGTCGCAGAATAAAGACAATATTCGTCGCTATATGAAAGATACAAGTTATATTAGAGGCGTCTCCACCATCAACTTCGAGGAAGTGGCAAGACAACAAATTTATCGTTCCATTGGGAATAGCAATCTTACGGCCTTGAAAATTCTAAGAGAAGCTTACCAGGATCTCAAAAATAGATTAAATCGAATTCCGAATTTGATGGACTTTATGAACAACGATTCTATTGATCCAATGATTTTCGCTGATGAACACGCTAGCTATTATCATTTTCTACAGAAGATTAAAGAAACAGTCCCCCCCTTAACCGAGCAAGAGCAAAAATATCTAGTGATGCTGTCTGCTGAGGTTCTGAATGGGAAACGAATGCATGAGATTGTGTTGCTTGATCTCTTAGGCTCTGAAAGTCTTGTCACATCTAGAGACTATACCGACAAGCTTGCTGAAGTAGGATGCTCCATGGATTCTAATGTCATTGATTCTGTGAAAAGAGTGTTGGATATGTCGTTCTTCACGGAAGCTACGAAAAAGAAATACGGAGAGCTTCCAATCGTCGAATTCTTTGAGGAGCAGCAGTGTTTTAAATTCCACCCCACTATGGCTGGTTCTCTACGGAATAATCCATATTTTAAAGAGATGGTCACAGATATTCTTCAAACGGCTATGTACAAAAGCTCACAGTACGCTGCCAACAAGCCGCTTACGATGTACAAGAAGTACTCAAGAAAAGAGTCTTGTAAGCTATTGAACTGGCACAGTGACGAAAGCTCTACCATGTATGGATACAAAACAAAGTACCAAACATGTCCGATCTTTGTAACCTACCATAAACACGAAGGCGTCGAAGCTAGCACGAATTATCAAGAGGAATTCATTAATTCTCAAGTGCTGAAGTGGTCGACACGAAGTAGACGTACGCTTCAATCTGAGGAAGTTAAAGTCATTGTTGAAGCCGACCAATTGAGCATTGATCTGCATGTATTTGTGAAGAAAGACGACGCGGAGGGAACTGAATTTTACTATTTAGGAAAAGCCCATCCTGATCCAGAAAGTGCCGTTCAGGCGTCTATGATTAATGATACCGGTGAGTCTCTTCCTGTCGTACACATGAATCTAGTATTGGAGCATGCTGTAGAGGATAAGCTTTATAATTATTTGACTAAGTCGTAGTTTTTTTGGGGACAATCCTCCGAAAGAGCTAGTAGAAACATACTACTACCTATTCCGCAAGTAACTTATCAATTGAAAAGCCGACGACCTGGATTAACAGGTTCATCGGCTTTTTGTTTATCAGAACAGTGCCACAAGCTCCACACACATGATGTAAGAACACTTGGCTCCTATCCTACAATAATCTACACTTACACATCATTTTATTTATTTAGGAATTTGACATACTCTTTTTGTTCGATGTGATCTTCTCTACATGCAGCTTGCGAACCTCTGGATCCGCAATGTTAGCCCGGCTTAATTGGTCATAGATATTCTGAATCTGCTCGTCAGAAAATAATGGCTCTGGATTTTCCGTCTTCAAGCGAAGCAGCTTCCTGGAGATAAATTCGCTCAATTCCACGTCATATACAATCAACTCGTCAGATTGAATTTTACGAAGCTCAGGGTCAATACTAAATCTGCATCTCATCGTGAATGAGATCATCGATACGGAACGCAGTGCAGGTACGCCCTCAATCAGACTCTCGATCGCCTTGATATGACCATAATTTTGTCTTAGCGGGTTATACATCTTGAAACGGTTACTCACCGTCCACTGTTGATCCGAACGCCCGCCCTTGATTTCACCGTTGTAATTCTTAGTCTCAATAACGAACAGACAATAAGGAGAGATAACAAGGTGATCAACCTGGGAATAGCCAGTACGTGACTTCGGATTCGGAAGCATTAAGTCACTTAACGATTTGCATTCCTTAGGCAGCTGATCAAGCTGGATGTTAATCTTATGCTCGCCTAATTCTCCGATTCTTGTGGATTCAACTTTTGGGCGGGGCTTTGTGGACTTCGATTTAGCGTTTTGAGATTTCCCAGACTTTTGGGGTGGCTTAGGGGCGGGTTTCTGTTGGAAAAAGGAAAGTAACTTCTTAATCATGATCGATCTCCATTCTACAATTATGACAATAAACAAGTAGATTCGACACGATGGAAGGAACCCCCTTTCTTGAATGGAAAAAGTAAGAATGTAAAGAGGGCCTGGGTCTCTGTAAGCTCCAAGCCTCGACTGACATTCAGCCAATTCCCCTCTTTAGCGAAAAACGAGCAAAGAAAGCTGCTGGTTCTACTCATTTATGATACTAATGACCGATTCACCCACCGCCTGCTCCATCTTATTCAAATCCGTCTCGAGTAAATCAATCTCCAATATGAATAAATGTACAATCTCCTCACCGGCATCGATTTGAAACCGATTCAAGCTCTCTGATGTGAATTCGTTTCTAATAAACCTAGGATAAAACAAAAACAGCTTATTTGACTTAAATCGCATTGCATAAACTAACATTTGATATAAGTCTGCTTCAGAAGGCTTAACTTGACCTTTGTACACTGGATCTTTATACTTGGCGTCTCCAATAAGCAGAGCGTTATGCTCGGCCGCTGTACTAATCATATAATCCGGTTTAACTAGAAACTGATTATGCTCTTGATCCAAGTAGGCCTGCTTCTGATAATGAACATCTATGGAGTGCCTTGAAAGTCCACGTTCCAGGAGTTGATACACGAAGGCTTCGAACAATTTATTTAGAGGAACAAGAAATGTAAATACCTGATCGTCCCCTCCATATAGCCCCGGCTGAATATTGGAATAGAACATTCGCGCCAAATTAAATACCGGCTTATACATCCTATTCATTCGGTTAAACTTTACACGCTTGAATGCTTCGTTAGACAGTTTAATCCGACTTACATCCTCCAAGTACATAAGGGCTTGAGCCAACTTCTTTTTGTTGCTGACACTTTTAATTTTCGGGCCGAGGATTAACATTACAGATTTGAAAATTTGGTTAAGCAGCGTATCCTCGGTAAATTCCTGATAAGCAACCATATGGGTATGTCGAAGTCCATAGTTTCGCCTTGAGGACTGCTGGAACAATATTTTCCCTTTAATAAACTGTTGGTTGTTTTCCTTGTCCTCATACGACCGGTGAACGTGCCTCTCATATAGGTTCAGAAACCGATCGAGAAACAGATGAATAAATAACTCCAATATATCGTAGTCTAACTGTCTCATGAACTGTGGACTTGGAAGCTCTCGTACAGATAGGAAACTGGAATACTGAAGGAGCCGCAGCAGCAAGTGAGAAGAAACTTCAACTTCCTGTTCAGGAGAGTCTTGCGATAACGACTCATGAAATATTTTAGGCAGCACCTGCAATCGAAGATTAGGCGTAGATATAAATCCTACATAATGTTTGAGCAGCAGTCGATCATCCGCATGCAGTGTAAGGTTCTGTGTTCCCCATATAGTCTTTAGTGACATTAAGTCCTTACGTTCTTCAGACGTGAAAGCACATTGTTGGGTGCGATCCTCATATAGAGTGACTACATCCTTATTCATCACTTGCTTTTCCTTTATAGATATCAATCAGCGCACGCTCGAACTCGGACAACGCCTGGCCCTCCTTGTGCTGATTTAAGAAGACCATACTTCCGTATTGATCATAGAAACGGTTACCCACAATTCTCTTGACTGCTTCAGGGTCGTTATAAAAATACTCGCTTAACAGCGGAAGTATCTTGTAATACCAAGTATGGTACAGATCGCTGATAGAGAGAACGTCCATAAAATAAGCCTGGCCTATCCGATGATCTCGATCCAGATGCTTCAAAACCCTTTCGTTTAAGGTTCGCAGCAGCTTCTCCAGATCGATAACATCATTAACCATAGCCGATAGATTAAGGTTCGGATTTGTAAAGACGCTATAATCAGGTTCGACTTCAACAAAAGCAAAACGTCTTCGAAGTGCTGTATCCAGTGCAGTGATGGAACGATCTGCCGTATTCATCGTTCCGATCAGATAGAGATTTCTCGGTAGTGTAAAAGGCTTTTGCGAATAAGGGAGCGTTACACTCAGCGACTGCCTTTTATCTTTTTCAATTAATGTGATAAGTTCCCCAAATATCTTCGAGATGTTGCCCCGATTAATTTCATCGATAATTAAGTAGTAAGGCTTGGGCTCGTCAGCTTGTTGAGCAGCCGCAGCTTCCGCTTCGTGATCAGCCTGTATCATTTGCTGGATATCACTCATATTGAACCGGGTTAACTCGTAGATCGTCTTCAACGTTAAACGTGTTCGCCCATTAGCATCGTAAATATCATACGGCTGCTCAAATTCTTTGAGCCATGCTACATGACGGATATGTGGAAAAGACTCATTCTGCATATACTTATAACCGCTGCGGATTACGCCGACATCTCGAATTGTTGTGGGGCTATCGTAGATTAAAACTATATCACCGGTATTCATCTCATTCACAATGCTATCTAGTGTGCTTGCGTCATTACCGGGCGCTTGAGCATCAGGCTCTCTTTGGCTCTTGAGGATGTTATAGATGTCCTCATAGTTCTTCCCCGTCAAGTTATGGTTACTTAGCCAACCAACAGCTATCCAGTTGTTCTGTTTGCACCGGTCATAGGTTTGATCATCACTTCTCTTGCCTAAAGATACTTTCCAGATTCGAGAGCTTTCCTTGGTGTTAGCTAGAAGATCCGACTTTAGTTCCGATTTAAGGGTCTGGGTAAAAGCAGCGGTTGCCATTTCTTTCAGAATTCCATTCTCAATACCATATTGCAAGGATCCTCCACTGTCTACGGCTTCATCTGTATTAAACCGCGGCCGAATGCCTTCAATGAATTCTTCGTAGGAGTAAGATTGGTGAAATGTAACAAATTTAACCCGGCCTTCTCTCTCTACCTGTTCGAACGGAATAATTAGATTGCTGTTCTTATTCTCAAAAGCCTCGATAATCTTTTTAGTAGCGTAGGTTTTGCCAGTCCCCGGAGGTCCGTAAAGAACCAGGTTTGGATTAAATTCCAGTAGTTCTGCATACCGTTTATAACTCTCCGAAATTTCAATAGTATCTTCATCATCTGCGTCCTGAATGTATGATCCCACATTGGTGCTATTGGCGGTGCTGTTGTTCTTGCTTTTCGGAGTCCTTCTCCGACCGACCAGAATGTTATCATATAGCTGAACTGGGTTAGAAACAGCGTACCAGCCTTGTTTGTCTAGTTCTTGCAGAACGGTTGAGATGTATTTTGCTTTATTGGGCGCTTCGTTGTTAGCATAGCGTAGCAGCTCTTTAAGAGTATATTTTTCAGTAGGCAGATTCCTATTCTCATAAAGTTCCATTAGCGGTTCATACAGCTCTGCGGAATCACCTTTTCGTCTAATAATGCTTAGGATGCGTGTGTTTTGTAGGTTATCAATGACCACAACAATCTGTCGCTCATCATTGGGAAGAGGCTGATCTTGTAAAGCTATGTAAAAATTTTGCTTCTGATTAAAGTCAACTTCTAGTGACTCAACAGAGTGATTACCTTCAAGGGTAATTTCAAAAAAACCACATCCTCTAGATGACTTCACGGCTTTATTAAGCAAATTGATATTCAAGGAGAATGCCTGATTACGAATGAATTGAGCTATGGGTATAGGATTGTTAAAGGAGGAAACCTCGTCAAATTCAACAACTCCTGAATCATTTTTGTTAATTCGGTTATTCTTTTGAGTGTACCCCTTTACCCTCCAGAGACCTATAACTTTACCTTCAAAAATGGGATAGACCAAGTCTCCCGCTTCGATCCCGCCATACCAAGAGTCCCCTTTAGGACCGGCCGCATAAAATTTCTCTGTAATTTGTTCCGGCTTATCTGCGCCGAACTTCCCGACAAATAACCTGTTCATTCTCTTCACTCCTCATTTAAATTGGCGCGTATATCATCCACCTTTCGACGGTTATTATTATTTCTCCTCCTAACTGGGTAAAAGAAATGCACCCATATCGGGTGCATGAAATGACGAAAATATTTAAGCGAAATCGTTAGGAGAAAGAATCAATCCTTCAATAAAAATCGATCTCCGTCCCTCACAATACGCCCTTTTCCACTCTCCATATCGGTAAGAGTCTCGTATAGCAGCTGACCATCCTTAGAGAACCTTAACTCGGCCAGTTTTCGATACAAGTCTCTATCTCTAACCTGACCACTGAAGAATCGGTCCATCACATAAGCAACAAAGTCACTTTCACCGCGAATGACAGAATCAGACAAGGAAACAAGGATTGCATCATAGGATCCTATTAATAGCACCTTTTGGCTTTTCTTTAACAAGTCAATAAGCAGATCTTCAGACCATTCAATCGTTAGCTTTAGCTCTGGAAGATATTCAGAAGTCAAAAGCTCCTTAGCTAATACGTATAGACGGCTGTCCTTGGAAGCTTCCTGAAGTCTTCTATTGACTAGGTTCAGAAGCTGCTCTTCTTTGTCCTCGCTCCAACCCAAGCTCTCTCTATGGATGTACTCCCCATATTGCCCTCTGGAATAGTAGATGATATCTTTCGAGGCGGATAGGATAATATCCAACGATTCTTCGCGTCCTCCTAAATCCTCCGTTAACCATTGCAATACTTGTTCTCTAGAAACAGGCAGTTCTAAGCTTTGATCCGCGATGTATTGTTCAATTAAGATTTGCATATTAACTTTCTCAATGTCTTGACCAGCCGGTACAACGAATGGGTAACGGATGAAATTTGTGTTGTTGGCGGCAAATTCTTGAATTAAGTCATAGAGCAAAGAAGAAGAGTGAATGTCAATAGACTCACAAAATTCTTTCATTTCCTCAAATAATAAGTTGATATGAAGAATCGAACGCCCTTCCAAGAGCTCCTCTAGCTTGCCATACAGCTTCTCTATATCCGATTGATTCAAATAATAGAACTCTCGTAAGCCAATAACTCCATAGTCTACCCTTACAAAGTCGGAATCCGAAGCTAAATTAAACTCCACGGTAAAACTCTTCCAGCCTCTATTTTTTACAAATTCTTTGATCAAGTCTTCTTTTTGTACAGGCCGATTCAATTCACGAATATAACCTTTCAGCATGTCTGAATTATTAAGCTGGAATCCGTCACTTTCATGCCAGATATGCGGGAACTTTCGAAGTTGCAGCCTCGAAGATCCATATTTTCTTAGCAAGGTATATAAAGCATATTCATTAGGCACTCCCGAGCTTTGAAGCAAATCTTCAAACTGTCCATACATTCGCCCTATCGAAATGGGACTTCGCACTTCAAGAAGCTCTTCGCAAGCAAGAGAAACTTTCTCGATTAAAGCTATATCCGGTTCAACAAAGGAGTGGTGAATATAAACGCCTCTCCCCCATAAGTAAGCCGTATCTGCATATTCATCTCTGCTAAGAATTGAAGTGAATTCTCGATCTTTTGTGAAGGAATTTGGCCAGAGCCGATTTGCCTTTTCCATCAACTCATCCGCTTTTTTGTAAACTTCAGCACCGGTTGGATAACCTCTTAATACCATTTCAACAAGGTCTGCCTTAGAACTGTTCTTTAAAATAAAACCTTCACTACAAGGAAGCAGAGCAGATTCAGTAAACATGAACAACAGATCAGAAGGAACGTTATGATTCTCTGATAAAATAGCTATTGTCCCTTGCAGCATCTCATTCGAGATAACTTCCCCTTTATAGGACTGTTTTAGCGTTCTGTGAAGGGAATGATCCACAAACTCAATATCAGAAATAGACTTCTCAGACCACCAACCGTATTCTTCTAAATAAGTCAGACCTACAGTCTCCAATATATCAATAATTAAATAATGAACAAAAGATTCCTTAGGTTGAAGAGGATAATAATAAAATCCTTTTAAAGGCTGGCAGGCTGTCCTAATAGCCTTTTCTAACTGCCCGGTATCTTTGACTAATCTTTCATTTTGTCGGATTAGAATTTGTCGTATCCGTTCTCGAGTCAAGTCAAAGGCTTGTCCAGTCTCTTCCAAAGTCACCTTTCTTCCCTCTCTTACGAGATTCCAGCGGAAACGGAGCACTTCTAAATTTCGTTCTCTGCCCCTGGTTGGGTCTTGTCCCTGGAGCCAGTCTTGCCAAGTTTGTTCAATTTGTTCTATCGAAGCAGCAATTCTCTCTTCAGAATTCATCCTTTCCCACACTGCAGCTTCTGCCTGTTCCACTCTGTACTGAGAGAGCATATGGATGAGTTGATTATAGAATTTCTCCACCGCAGTAGTTCCAACGCCTTGATAACCTAGCAGCTGTTCCAAACCGCTGGGTAATTGACCAACAGTAGAAATACCGGAGTTCTGCAGCTCTGAAATCAACTTGGGGATTCCAATAAAATAGGTTTCCAGTGGTAGAGCCATTTCTTCCTTGTTAACCGGAAAAATTTCAGCATTCCATACGATTTCTTCAGCTTCACGCACGGGAACTGATGGATTCCTAGCAGCGACAGACAGTTCCACTGCATGGTTGAATGGTACGGTTTCGCCCGCGTTCACTATTCCTTTTAGCTGTTCAAAAAATTTAGTCACTGTGGTCATCCCGACACTTTTGATTCGGGTAGGTAAAATCGTTAACACTTCAGGCAGCTCACCAAGAAGGGAGATATTCCAATTCTCTTGGATGCCTCTTAGGAGGGCATTGCAACCCTGAATATTTAGATCCGCAATGGGCGTATGATAAAGTTGCGCCGGAATCACAAGTTGTTCACTGTTTAGCCGAATAATTTTAGTTACCTTTTCAGATGTTCTAACTAAATGTGGGTCCACTGAAGAAGCCTCTAACTCCCGTAACCGTTCTACTGTCTCACCATGCCGTCCTCGAAGCAGCCAAGCTAATGAGGATACCGGAATACCGCTAAGCTGGCGTGTCCCAATAATCCCGAAACGTCCAAGCAGCCTGCATACATCTGGAGTCAAGATCTCGTCCAGTTTCTTATCAACCTCAATTGTGCCTATACAACCTTCATTACTATCACGCTGCAGTTTCAGAAACCTGCCTAGTTTGCCTTCAAACTGAAATCCAAAGAACCACAACTGCACCATCACATCATGCAGCAGCTTGGGCTGTTGTTCGTATAGATTCATTAAGCGTTCTTCGTTCCAGTCTCCAAATGTGATCGCCCCTAATGAATTCGATATTTCAGTTAGCCTGTCAGAGGCATAGCCTTTAAGCGACTGGGAATGCAAACTTGCAGGTATGGCAACAACCTCACTCTGCGGAGGACTTTCCTCACCAGTTTCTTCTGTTGGTCTAGATTCCTTATCAACTTCACGGGCAGCAGAAACGCCAGTATCCTCGTGAACTTGTTTAGCTTCTGGAAGATCAACCTGTTCTTCTCCCTGGAGCTTAGAGCCGAATGTACTAGACCGCCGCTGTTCTTCTTCGGAAGACCCAGCACCAGACGTAACAGTCAAGTTTGATAGAGTGCTCGTTTGCTGTTTAAGTGCAACCCGGATAGGCTGCTGGCTTTCCTCTTGAGTAGCCTGATGGGAAATCGTCTTCTCTTCCACGATAACCGGAGCCGTTATCCACCGATCTGCAGAAGGATTCTTGCCCAGCATAAACCAGGCCGGCTTTCGTTTGGTAGACTGACTTCCATTTTTAGCAAAACGAAAATAGATCCCTTGGTCGTTCCACGTGCTGAGCACTTCCTTTAGCTCCCAGCCCCCGACAACCCATAAGGCTCCGTTTAAGGGACGTTTATCAATGACTTTCAGGTTTCGACGGTTAAGCTCCACTGCAATTTCAATAAGACCTGAATGATCGGGAGGAGAGGGACTTACCTGTACAATCGGCGTCGCCAACACAGGATTCCTAACTGATTCTGTTTGGACTATCGCTTCCGCTGCAGCAGCAGATCGTGATTCTGCAATACGCTGAAGTGCTTCTTCGATGGAGCGGAACTTCTCATCCAAGGTTGGCAGCAGCCTGGCCTCTAACTGATCGGAGATCACTTTCTCCATGAGGCCGGTATCTAGAACAGGAGACTGTTCAACCTGTGGATTAGCAAGCGCCTGCTCAATCGGCATTTGATAGGCAGGCACCTCAGAATCTACAGAGCCGTACAGCTCCACAAACCATGCCGATAACTCAAACATGTTTCTATGAGCTGTTAAGGCTAGGTCCACATGAACTTCGCTGCTGCTATGAGCAGCTGCGTTACCGTTCATCCGCAGCCATTCAAACTTATTGCGGATCTCTTCTGATAGTAGTCCCTCTCTCGACAGCTTATGAAGGCGGTCAATTTGTTTGATTGAATATACCGGCTCCACCTTTTCCTGGGTCGAAATCGTTGTCGCCAATATCTCCCCAAACAATCTCCCTTGCATAAGCACACCGCGAGGGTTCAACCAAATGCTCCCCTCTGCCTGTTCGGCAAGAGAGGCTAGTTCCGGATGTAACGCTCTCAAAAATGCAAAGTTTGATGTTTCCATTGCCATTCCCCTTAATATCGAAACTCTTGTGAGGCGGTCAAGCTCATGACTTCGGCCTGTTTCAGTACCATATCAATCGCCAGCTGTTCCAAATCAGGCGGGTAACCATATTTCTTTAAGAGCCGTTTAACCGTCACCTTCATCTGAGCACGTACATTCTGTCGCAGCGTCCAGTCTACAGTAATATTGCTCTTGATCGACTGCGTCAGTTCATGGGCAATTTGCTTCAGCATCAGGTCACCCATCAGCTCCTTCGCTGATTCATTGGACGCAAGCGCATCGTAGAAAGCCAGCTCTTCTGCAACCATGCCCATGTCTTCACCACGTTTAACGGCCTGGTTCACTTCCTTGGCCATCTGAATCAGCTCTTCAATAATTTGCGCCGTCTCAATCGTCCGGTTGTTGTATTTTCGAATAGATTCATCCAGCATTTGAGAAAATTTACGGGATTGCACTACACTAACTTTCTCAAAAGATTTCACCTTGCCCTGCAGCAAACGACGGAGCAGCTCTACAGCCAGATTCTTTTGTTTTAAGCCCCGTACATTTTCAAGGAATTCATCCGACAAAATCGCGATGTTGGGCTTCTGCAAACCAGCCGCCTCCATAATATCTACCACTTCCTCGGAAATGATTGATTTGGAGATTAGCTGGTTAAGCTCAGCGTCAAGCTCGGCTGTCGTCTTCTTCCGATTCTCGGTCGTAATCAGCTTGATCAGGCCAGACTTCACAGCCTTCAGAAAACCAATCTCCACGTTTACCTCTTCCGCTGCTGGGGTAGTGGCACATAAAGCATAGGCTCTAGATAGCTCAGTGACCCAGTTGGTAAAATTCCGTTTGCCTTCTTCACCTAGACCAAGCACAAAGTCGACGGTTTCCACGATGGCCTGCATCCGTTCCGACGCTTTAGGCGAGTTGAATTTGCTGTAGTCGTGACCATGGAGCAAATCATGAATTAAATCCAGCCTCTCAAGCATATAGTCGATGGCCTGATCAGTATCAATACCAGCGGTTTTTCGGTCATTCTCGGTATACTGCTGGAGTGCAGACTTCAACATGTCCGCAATGCCAATGTAGTCCACAATTAGACCACCCGGTTTATCCCGAAAGACGCGGTTGACCCGGGCAATAGCCTGCATCAGGTTATGGCCTTTCATCGGCTTGTCGATGTACATCGTACTCATGGATGGAACATCAAAACCGGTTAACCACATATCGCGCACAATGACGATTTGGAGGGGATCGTTCAAGTCCTTCATCCGCTTGGCAAAATACTCCCGCCTCCGCTTCGTGCCAATATATTTCTGCCAATCTTCAGGATCACTTGAAGAGCCGGTCATCACGATTTTGATCTTGCCTTCGCTGTCCTCATCGCTGTGCCAATCGGGGCGAAGTTCCACAATCGCCTTATACAGATCAATAGCAATCCGGCGCGACATGACCACGATCATGGCCTTGCCGAACATCCCTTGTTGCCTCTGCTCATAATGGTCAACCATGTCTTTGGCAATCGCTTTGACTCTCTTTTCCGAACCGGCAAGCGCCTCTAATCGGGCCCATTTGGACTTCAAACGCTCCTTCTGGGTAAGCTCCTGATATTCCGTAATTTCCTCATAGGCATTGTCGATAATTGGACGTTCCGTCTCGGATAGATTAAGCCGGGCTACACGGCTCTCATAATAGATTTTGACCGTTGTACCATCTTCAACCGCCCGAGTCATATCATAAATATCGATGTAATCTCCAAACACAGCCGGGGTGTTCTTATCGCTTAGCTCTACCGGCGTGCCCGTAAACCCGATGTAGGAGGCATTCGGCAGCGCGTCACGCATATATTTGGCATACCCGTATTTCACATCAGCTTCGCCTGTCTTCTCGTTCGCTACCATTTCGGCTTGAAATCCGTACTGACTGCGATGCGCTTCATCGGCCATAACGATAACGTTGTTACGTGCTGTGAGCTCCGGATACGTGTCCTCGTCACCCTCTGTGCTGAATTTGTGAACCGTTGTGAAGATAATCCCGCCGGACTCAACAGCCAGCAGCTCCCGCAAATGCTTGCGGTCCACGGCCTGCTTTGGCGTCTGCCGCAGCAGATCCTGCGACCTGCTGAAGGTGGCAAATAATTGTTCATCCAGATCGTTGCGGTCGGTCACGACCACAATCGTCGGATTATCCATGGTGAGAACGAGCTTGCCGGCATAGAACACCATGGACAAGCTTTTTCCCGAACCTTGCGTGTGCCAAACTACGCCGATTTTCCGGTCGCCTTCGGTTTCAGTAGCCCGTTCTGTGCTTGCTATAGCTTTGTTCGTTGCATGGTACTGATGATAACCTGCCAAGATTTTGGTGACTTTCTCACCGTCTGTTTGAAAAAGGACATAATGTTTAATGATGTCCATGAGCCGCTTTTTCTCAAACATGCCTTTAATCAGGACTTCAAGCTGCGGAACCGAGGATGGGGCGACATCGCCGCCATCAATCGTCCGCCACATCATAAAACGCTCTGCATCGGCCGTCAGCGTGCCCGCCCGTGCGTTAACGCCATCGCTAATGACCATAAATGAGTTGTATGTAAATAGAGAAGGAATGCTGTTCTTGTAGGTCTGTACCTGGTTGTAGGCTTCACTTATCCCTACTTCTTCATTGGAGGCGCTCTTGAGCTCCATTACCACAAGCGGAATCCCGTTCACAAACACCACGACATCCGGGCGTTTCTCTCCGTTCTCTACCACGGTAAACTGGTTCACAACGAGAAAATCGTTCTCCTGGACCCGTTCAGGTTCCGTAGCGAACAGCCACACCTTGGCCGTCCGGTTCTCTCCAGCAGGCGTGCGGTATTCCGCATCGATTCCGTCTGTAATCATTCGCTGAAACGCCCGGTTATTCACCAGCAGACTAGGACTCTGTGGTATCTCAACGATACGGATCGCTTCCTCAATCGCGTCGCGCGGCACGCCTGGGTTAATCCGGGTCAACGCATCCCGCAGCCGGTCGGCCAAGATAACATCTGTATAGAACATCCGCTCCGGATATTCCCCTTCCGGGGAAATCTCCGGCCCGTATGCCTTGTTATAGTTTAATTCTTCAAACCATTCAATCGCCGCTTGCTCCAGGTCGCTCTCTGCATAAGATGTAATGTACACGGCACACCTCCTAAGCTGGTTGATAAGCTGATCAGTAATTTGTCTGTAAATTATTCATTAATAGAAGTAGGCTCATGCTCGTCTATTGGAACGCGAATCTCTCCGGACATGAGTTTGGGGAGAAGGGTGTCGCGGATTTCAGTTAGAACTCGATTTTGCTTCTGAATTTCCCACATTTTTTTATGCATTGCTTCTATAACACTAGATAATTCCTTTAGAATCTGGTTATGTGGTATTGGTATTTTTAATGTCTGAATATCAGCTGGTTTAATAGAAGGATATGTTGTCGTACTACCTTCTGCTATAGATTGTAGCTTTTGTGTTATGTCCTCTTGTGTTAACCATAGATATAATAGATCGCTAGGAAAATTTCTATTACTTGTTATTACAGCAAATCCCGTTGAAACAAGCATATTCTCCAAAGGTTCCCTAATCATGCCATAATGATGTTGATTAGGTCTTACAGTTGAAATAACTATATCATTTGGATTGACTTTCCTCTTTGCCCTACTTGGAATTTTATCTAATTTGTAATCGAGCGGTTGAATGTTTGAGATCCTGTTTCTAGTGATGTTTCCAGTGTCAAGATAATTGATATAGTTCCATTTTTCTTTTCCAGAGTAGCTCTCTAAATTCACATCACTCACTTCACCTATAGAGCCAACCTTCCACCCCTTAGGAATCAACCCCAACTCACTTTCCTCAAACTCTCCCCCGCTAGACTTGTAAGGTTCACCATTCTCATTTGGAAATTCATAGTCAATAAACCAGCGTTTAAAAAGAGCTTGAGCCATATCTTCGAGGTTTTTGTTGATGGCGTTGTTGAGTTCGATTTTTTCGTCAAGTTTTGATAAGATATTTGCAATTAATTCTTGTTCAGTTCGGGGGGGGAGCTGAATAACTATATCTTTTAATATTGTTTGGGTTAATAGAGGCTGGGAACTTCCAACTCTGAAATTATGCAAATTCAAACTGTTTAATTTATAAAATAAAAATTTGTTTGAATTATCTTTTATGGCCTTTGCTGCAATAGCGTTATCAGAGACCCAGCATGGTTGATCCTCAAAGTAAACATTTCCACAATAAGCACCTACACGCCCAATAATGATACTTTCCCCTTGGGTATTACTTCGGTCAGTATAATCTAATATACCATTCCCTCCATACACGGGAATTTTACCAGGTAATGATGGTCTCTTTTTACCATTTGAGAATACAATAACCTCAGACAACACCACACTTTCCCATCCCTTAAAACTCAAACCCAATCCCCCCCAACTGCTTACGGATCTCATCCTCCAACTGGCGGGACTTCGCAAACTGCTCAGCCAATTCACTCGTTAGACGCACCATTTTATCCTCAAACGGTTCGCTGTCTTCTTCTGCATCCTCAATCCCTACATAACGTCCTGGAGTTAAGATGTATTCGTGCTTTTGCACCTCAGCTAGCATTTCGGCTTTACAAAAACCTTTAACATCCTCGTATTGTCCCGCCTCTGCTTGACCACGCCAAGCATGGTACGTATCGGCAATTTTCTTCATATCTTCCGCACCTAACTCTTTATGCGTACGGTCGACCATATGACCCATCTTGCGAGCATCAATAAACAAAATTTCGCCCCGACGATCACGTAATCCCCGTGTGGATTTGTTCTTCGCCATAAACCACAGACATACCGGAATTTGCGTCGAGTAAAACAATTGACCCGGGAGTGTAACGATACAATCGACCAGGTCGGCATCTACTAGCTTGCGGCGGATCTCGATCTCACTTGTTGTGCTGGTCGACATCGAGCCATTTGCCAAAACGAATCCAGCTACTCCGCTAGGTGCCAATTTAGAAACGATATGCTGAATCCAAGCGTAGTTGGCATTACCTGCCGGCGGAATCCCGTACTGCCAACGCGTATCTTCTGTCAACCGCTGACCGCCCCAGTCACTAATATTAAAAGGGGGATTCGCGAGGATATAATCGGCTTTCATATTTTTATGAAGATCGTTATGGAACGTGTCTGCGTTATATTCGCCGAGATTGCCATCGATTCCGCGAATCGCCAGGTTCATTTTACATAGGCGCCAAGTCGTCGGATTGGATTCCTGTCCATACACCGCAATATCGCCGGCTTTACCTTGATGCTCTTCCACAAACTTCTCACTCTGCACGAACATGCCGCCTGAACCACAGCAAGGGTCATAAATTCTTCCTTTATAAGGCTCAAGCATTTCAACCAATAGACGTACTACGCTGGAAGGTGTGTAGAACTCGCCGCCGTTCTTGCCTTCGGCGCTGGCGAACCTGCTCAGGAAATATTCATATACCCGACCAAGCACGTCTTTAGAACGGCTATCTTTGTCCCCTACCTTGAAGGAGAAGACGTCGATCACTTCCCCGAGACGAGTCTTGTCCAGTGCCGGACGTGAAAAGTCCTTTGGCAGGACGCCTTTTAACGAAGGGTTTTCCTTCTCAATCAGAATCATGGCATTATCGATAATCTGGCCGATTTCCGGTTTCTTGGCATTTGCCTGGATGTGAGTCCAGCGTGCTTCCTTCGGCACCCAGAAAATATTAGCTGCTACATACTCGTCACGGTCTTCGGCATCTGCATAAGGCTCAAGCTCGAGTTCCGCATATTTCTCCTCAAACGCATCCGATACATATTTCAAGAACAACAGACCAAGCGCTACATGCTTGTATTCTGCGGAATCCATACTGCCGCGCAGCTTATCTGCTAGTGTCCATAACTTCTCCTCAAATCCAATGTTTGCTGTTGCCATGCTGCAACGTCCTCCTCATAGCTTCTTTAGTATAATGCCGAATAAATCTGTTCCCGCTGTCCCTCCCAGCGCCGGGAGGCTGCTTGAACCGTCTCTGAATATAGCTGCTTCTCTTTCCTGTAAGCTTCACTGATCGCTTTCTGCCTCTCTAGCGGTAGAAACGGAATCTCAATCTCACCGACATCCGCCGGATTCAAATTCATAACCGTTGTTCCGCGCTGAAAGCTCTGGATCAGAGCCATACCTGCAGGACTCTCCAGGAAAATCTTCGCATACAAACTATCCACCTGTTCATTGAAGCGGATGACGATCATATTGGCAGAAACAATAACCATCTGCGAATATTCAGGAAATACCGCCAGTTTTGTTTGCGTGCCTCTACAGGTCATCACTAAGTCTCCCGGAAGCACTTCGTAACGCTTTACCTTACGCTGTTCTTCATCAATTGTCTCTAACTGCTCAAGCTTAACTTCTCCGTCTTCCAGATTCGAGATATTCAAGACCGCAATCGAGCCGGGGCGCAGGTCTTGTTTCAAGATTGATTTTCCCCTGAAAATATCCGCAACTGCTCTCAGCTTCATCTTAGGAATGGCGGCCTGTTGAAAAGCAGCCAACGTATCGCTGCTTTGCTCGAGCAGAAGCTCAATTCGCCAATCCTCGAGCTGCTGAAATGCGGCAGCCTTTAGCTGAATCGTTCGCTGCTCCTCTAAAACCGTGCCCTTCAAAGTATAACGGCCAATCTGAATGTTTTCAGGCGGCTGTCCACTGTTAAACGTAACTAGATACGTCTTCACTGAGGTATAGGGCCTAAATAAGCCTTCCGGCAAAGTATAGAGTGTTCCGACAGGAATCAACTCATTGATCCGTTTGCGCCATTCCCCGATCGAGCCTGATTGAAACATCATCCTAGCCGGGAGAATGGCTGTCAGGCATCCTCCTGGTGTAAGTAAAGGAGCCAAATGATGAAGGGCTGCCCCCTCTGCTTCCCTAACTCCAACTGCCTCATCATCAAGCTTTAACCCAAAATTCGGCACGGCTAGAATGGCATCATAAGCATCTGTCAGCGGCAACGGCTGATAGATCGAGCCCTGCAAGATTTGAATCTGCTCCATTCCGGCAAAATAAGTCTTCAACAACCTACCGAGAATATAGTTCTCAGTCAGGAGAGTAAGCTTGACGTTGGAGGGAGGCGTATATTCCGCTAATCCTTCCATAAACTTCTCGGCTTCAACAATCAGCCAATTCTGTTGGTGAAGTCCCTCAGCAGCTTCTCTAAAGGTTTGCAAGATACTCGAGTGTGCCTGCAAAGACGCTATGACTCGATCCTGCCGAATTGTTTGCAGCCCGTATTCTGCTAAATTTAATTCTTTGCCTGCATGGTAGAGTCGATAGAACAGCTCTCGATCCCCCGGAAAATGCCCCAGTTCTATCTTCCCTATCTTTTCCTGCATTCGATCGAACAGCTCGTTTGGATTCTTCTCAAGCTTAGTCCGCTCTCCGGAAGGCAGCTTATCTATGTATTGCTTCATCTTTACCACGCGAACCGCCTCACGGAGTAGTTGATCCCGCGACTTGATATCATGGTTGAGACATAATTGCCAGAATTCTTCGATCAATGAATCACCTACTTTATACCTAACTTGTATAGGTAGACTATACCATGTTTTAATTTAGTATTGCAATACTAAAAAAGGAACATCGCATTAAACGATGTTCCCTTCTCTTCTTTCATGTATAACAGATTCAATCCGTAAACAAATGATTCGCAAAAACAACAGTTTGCATCTTCTTCGGCGCGACGAGTACTGGCCAGTAAAAAGGTGCTCCGCTCCAACCAGCAGCCGTACCATTTTGTTTGAGCAGAACAATAGCAGGAATATCCGAAGCTAACTCTATCGCTAATCTTTTCTCTTGATAAGAATCCGGCGAGTTCTCTAGACGTCCGTCTTTCTTTTCCCGGGAGATATCGCGGTCACGTCTTACAATTACCCAAACTTTCCCTTTAAGGGCTTCATCCTTAGGTAAACCTGTTAAGTATTCAAGGCTTGCTATAAACGCCTTTTGATTCCAAGAATGACCTTCTTCAAATGTAGTTCTAACATGGCACAGACGTTTGAACTAGATCCCATTTAAAATCTCTTCCTCAATGTTTAACTTTCTGCTTGAAACAATTACGGAAGAGGCCATTTCTTGCTTTTCTGTTAAGAGCTGATGGACAATTTCCTCTACAGTGCCTTTCTTCGTCAAACCTTTAGTATCCGCAACAATCGGATAATAGACATAAACTGGCTTCTCCTGGCCAATTCGGTACACCCGGTCTGTCGCTTGATTCTCAACCGCAGGATTCCACCAGCGTGTATAATGAATGACATGATTGGCGGAAGTAATAGTTAATCCAGTACCAGCGGCCTTGGGAGAAAGAATCATAACATCGAACCCAGAGGTTCTATTAAACTTGTCTACCTGTTCTTGCCTGCGATCCGTCATCCCGTTGATAATCATTGGGTTTATATCGAAGCAATCACGAATCACTGAGCGAAGAATTTCCTGCATTTTGATGTACTCAGTAAAAATTAAAACCTTCTCACCTTTCTCTTGAACCTTCCGGATGATGTTTATGGTTTCTTGCAGTTTAGGTACTTGCTCATATGGGAGATTTATAAATTGATCCGCTATCAACCCAGGATGTGAACTCAAAGCTTTTAATTTCTGTATAGCCTGCAATCCATCCATAGCCTTGTTCCGAACTAAAGTAAGAACCTCAGCATACAGTTTCGATTGCTCTGGACCTAACGGAATCCGTGTTATAACAGACTGTTTTGAAGGAAGTTGATCACCTAATTCCTCCGACTTGGTACGGCGTTTATAAACCATAGAAATACGGGCCAGGAGTTCTCTTTCAGCTTCCGAATCATGCTCCTCCCCATCCACCTTCGTCATAAATTCCGATTTAAATTGACTTAAGCTGCCTAACAAACCTGGCTGTACGTAATCCATAATGGACCACAGCTCGCTTAATCCATTTTCTACCGGAGTCCCGGTCATCGCTAATCTAAATTTAGATTTCATAGCTTTGAGCACTTTGGAAGCGGCAGTCGAAGGATTCTTAATTGCCTGAGCTTCATCACAAATAATAGCTTGCCAATCTACTTGTCCGAATACCAATTGATCTTTGGCCAAAGTGTGATAAGTAGTAACTGTAATTCCAATCCGCTTCAAATCTTCAGCATGCTTAATTCGTTCTGTTCCGCGGTGAAGATACAAGGACCGCTGCAAGGAAGGAGCGAATTTACTTATTTCTTTCTCCCAGTTATCCATTAGCGTCTTTGGAACAATTACGAGAGTTGGAGTAAGGTTTCCACTCTCCTCCAGATAAGATAAGAAGGAAATGACCTGAATGGTTTTTCCAAGACCCATGTCATCCGCAAGTAAGCCGCCCAATTTCCGATAATGCAGAGACTTCATCCAGATATAACCTTCCGTTTGGAACGGCTTCAGAGTAGCGATAAATGAGTCAGGTGGCTGTTTGGTAAAGATACCAAGATCCTGCATCTCCTGTTGAGCTCTCAATATAGGTTGGTTAAATTCTAACTGACTAATATTTTCATAGATCTCTAATATATACGGCAGCTTCGTAACATCAACTAGACCACCTGCAGCTAACAAGTCACGTTTGGCAGTTTCTGTAGCCTCAACAAATTCCTCGGCATCCTTAGGAAGTCTTAACCAGTTACCATTCCATTCAATGAATTCTTCACCATTCTCTTGAGCGTGTTCGATTAAAGACTGCATTTCTGAGGCTTCCCATGTTTCATGTACCTCACCGTTCTCGTCTTGGGCCGTAAACCCAAAGTCCAAATCAAACCAGCCTCTATCGTGCTCAGAAGCATGAACGAAGGGCTGTGCTCGATAAACCCGGATACCAAGCGACTTTACACGCTCTCCGAATTGAGATAAATCCAAACCCTCAATATCAGGCAAGAAGGCATCAGGATTTTCAATAAATTTAGGAATATTAGCGCCTATAATCGGTGGAATCTGGTGGACTTGGTTTGCTTCTTCTATAATAGAAGGTTTAACGAAGACCTTTCGATTATGAGTGTCCACAGCATAACGGCTTGGCGAGGCACTCATTTGATCTAATATTTCAGGAGATATATCCTCTGAGGAACCAAACTTCGGGCTGAATGTGATAGCTGTCTGATCATAATTCAAATTAATGTCGACTTGATCTACAAACAGGTATTCCTGATGCTGCAGGTAATCATCCATCGGATATCCATGACGTAAAGCTGTGTTTCTCACTTCTGCAACGTAAGGAAAGATTTGATCCCGATCCGTTGCACTCGGAGCCTGATCTATAAGCTGCTGAAATTGATATTGCTCTTCATCCATAAGCAGCGTTTGTCGGTTTGGTAAAGTCATCCATGGACCATTGATTTTAGCTGACCGCTCTAAGTGTTCCCAATTCTCAAAGCTTTTCTCTAGCACAAACTTAAAATGTGGCGATCCAACAGCACTTTCGTGACCCAGTTTTAAATTCAGTTTGGTTGGCTGTGGGATCTCTAATCTTGCCCGAAGCTCTGGGGGAATTTCTGAAAACTTATCAAGGTTTAGGATGTAGCCTGATTCTTGAGCATCCAAGTACCCTTCAAACCACAAATCCTCCAAGGTTTCCAGCAGCTCAGCATTATTAAGCTGCCTAAGCTCTGAAATGCGAAGATTAAGTGGAAATTGTTGAAATTGACCATCCCGAATGATCTTATATAGTAAACCACTGAAGACCTGCTCCTGCTCGACATAAATATGTGAGATTTGAGGAGAAGATATCTTCCGTCGTTTATTTATAAAATCAAATAATCCTGCCATAACTTCTCCTCCTTAGTAAAAGACTCCATCTAGATAATATCTCATGTAATTATCGAATTTATCATTCCATCTCCCTCCACGATGATCTAGCTTATCAATGAAAAGAAGGATTCCTCCCTTGGTAGACTCAGGTACCTTTAACATGCTTTCCTTCTTTGCTGAGTTTCGACTGTTGCTAAAAGACGAGGAAGTGCTAATAGGATGTATGATTTGGTCAAACCCATCACGATGATAAAAATAAGCTGCTCCTATCGATCCATATTCCACTACGACAAACTTATCGAAATAAATAAAAGCAATCATAGGATCCTGAATAAGTTCGACATCCTCCATATAATCTATAAATCTCTTCCAATAATTAAGACGCTGATTATCCTGGTCGTTCTCAAAAATAATCTGCAGTTTCTTCTGGATTAACCATCGTTTTACTTCCCCAACAGAAGCTTCACTTAAGAACTCCCAATCCGCGCTGCGTTCTCTCGGATCTCTTAATCGTTCCACCGCTTGTTGAATGATTTTGGCATGAAATTGATTGTATTTACGAGGTTCCAAGTAGATCTTAATTAAGGATTTATATTCATCCATGGGGTAATTATCAAGTAGTCTTACTATAAACTCAGTACCATCTCGGTTTATGATTCGATCTGCAGCCAATCCGTTGCTCAAGATTCCTTTCATCAGAGCAGCTTCCAGCTTCGATTCCTCTTCTATCTTTAATAAATGAAAGGCATCTTTAGTCTTCAAATTGGTCTTTAAAAGCAAGGAGAGCAATCCTTGGGCCATTCCCTCCTTATGAAGAACAGCTTCCTCCATTCCAAGAAGCAGTTCGTCCTCCAATAACAGAAAGCCAAATTGATCAACAGTGTAGATTCGTTTCAGTAAGTCCTGTAATAGAGACTGCTCATATTGATGCTGAAAAAGAACCCAAGCTGTTTTTCCAACTTCAATGCAATAACGGGCCGTTAAAATCTGATTAATCTTCTGGACCGTTTCCACACTTTCTTCTGGAAAAGGATAGTCCTCATAAATCAACATGAGGACCTCCATTTTCTTTAACCCTTGGGCCAATTCTGCGATACTCTCACTTGGAGTAGAGCGTATAATTTCCAATAGTTTTGGAAGCAGCATCTTTCCACGCTTTTTAATAATATCTGCGGCTTTATTCTTATATTTTTGCTCTATCTTAACTCTCTCTTCACTTAATAGTTGGGGCTTAAAGGAGAAGAGATAAAAATACTGATTAATTTCCATCCCTATCACCCAGTCCTTGAAGTTGATCAATAAGCTGATCATCTTTCAAACGAAATTTAAATTCGACACGTCTTGATTTATTGGCGTCTATTGTGCCATCACTTTTTAAGATCGGGATACTAAAAGAACGTCCGTTGGCCGTAATCACAGATTTAAGGTCCTCTTTATATTTGAAATCTGGAAAGTTCGGCTGAAATATCTGCTGGACAACGGATAGAGCACGGTCTTGAGAGAGTTTTAGATTATATAAGTAACCTCCGGCCGTATCCGTGTGTCCTTCCACAATAATCTGTGAAATTTCATTTCTGAAACGATCAGATAACAGAATATTGATATACTGTGGGATGAATTTTTCCAAGTACATACGTCCTGTAGGAGAAACATCACTGCTGTTTGAGTCAAAGAATACTCCACCGGAGAAACGAATTGCTCCTGTCTGTGGGTCGACCTCCATTGCTAAATCAGAATCCTTGAAGGCTTTGATTAACTCTTGAATAATTTCCGACTTAACTCCAACTACATCTTCAATCATTTGATTTTTTTCATTAATTGCGGCTTCCTTTTCCTCATAGGCTGACTGGGTATTAAACAGAGTAACCATAAGGACTAATGCAAAAATGACTAATAAAGCAGACATAAGATCTGTGTAGGAAACCCAAAAGCTTTCTTTCTCGCCTTCATGAGCTCTGGACATATGACGTTCATTCCGAAATCCTCTAGCCAAACTGTATCAACACCTTACTCTGTAGTAACTGGATTCATGATCCGTTTAGATTGTCTATTAATCTCATTGACGGCTTGTTTTAATGTCTGAATTGCATCTGGCAAATCTATTAGTCCTTCTTCAATTGCAGTGACTCCGCTTGCCAAGTGCGTTACAGATTTGGTTAATTCCTGGTCAAATTGAGTAAATGTATGTTGCAACCCACGGTGCATCTCATCCACAAACTGGTTCATAGAGGTTTCCAGATGTTTATTTGTTTTTGCCATAGACTCACTTGCAGAATCCCAAACACGAGTTAATTGTTCTACACGGTGATCAAGACTAACAATCTGTTCGGACATTGTTTTCTGAATTCTGGAGGATATATCGTCCAAGTCTTCGCGTTCCTGCTGCACATCCCTTATTAAGGATTTAAAATCATCTTGAATATGGATAAATTCAGCATTATTACGAGTGAATTTATCGAAGATTGATTCCAACTCTTGATTTGACTGTTGACTTAAATCAGCTTGCTGAGACAATGATACAGCTAAAGTCTGCTGGCTTTGCGTAATGTTGGCAATACGCTGCAAGTTCTCTTCGAGACGCTGTTGGAACGTAACTTGAAGACCCGTTTGGTTAACAATAGTGTCAACGTTTTCTTTAAGCCTACTCAGATGGCTTTCAAAATAGTCATTGAACAAACGCCGTTCTTCTGTCATCTTACCAAGTAAATCTGAAGTTACACTTTGCAGCTCACTGTTTTTCTCGGTTGTAGCATTTAATTCCGATACCGTCTTCTCTAGTACAGCCTGATAGTCTGTAATTTTCTCAGTATAATTATGAATTTGTTCCGCTAATCCCGTTGTTTTCTCTACCATTTCTGACTGGCTGGCAGCTGATTCCTGCATCGATTTAACAAGCGCCCCCATTTCGGTATGGACTTTCTGCTGCCATTCCAGTGTTGAATTTAATGCATCACCAAGGTTTTTCATATGATCCCCAGTCAATTCATTTAGCTGCGTGACAAACTGATCGACCATCTGCTGCATGCCTTGAGCTTGGTTAATACTTGTTGTCTGCATCAAATCCGTCATCATCTTTTGTGTCTGTTCCATTTGAGGAGCAAGTGATTTTTGAATAGAGTCTGCTACGCCATTTACCATGTTTGGAATGAGCACATCGGACAAGAAGGTTTGAAAGTCCTGCATTTGCTTTTCTTGACGTTGATCCATGCTGTAGAGAAGTGTACTTTGATCCTGAGTTGGGAAAGCTTCATCCAAAGCTTGCCGGATATCAGAGAAGGCATGGGACAATTTAGGATAGTAAATCCCTTTATCAAGAAGCTGCCAGAAGAGAGACAACAATACACCGGCTATAGAAGAAGCGAACTTTACTTGCATCCCTGTCAATAGCGTTCCTATTCCCGATTGCATTGCGTCTGAGCTACCATTTACATGTAAACCGGATACGCCGACCGCAATACCAAGGAAAGTCCCTATAATGCCCATGGACAGAAAGATTCCAGCTACAGTCTCTGCAAACTTTCTCTTTCCATAGCTCTGTACTAATGATTCCTCAAAAAAGAAGTCATAAATATCTGGGGTATAGTTTATTCCCTTTTGTTGATAGTACATAAATTGCTGATAGTAGCCTTCCCAAGCAAATAATAGTTTTTTTTTAATATATTTATTCTTGCTTTGATTTATCCAATCATTAAATTGATGGAACCTTTCCGAAATATCTTTTATTTCTAAGAGTTGAGTAACTTCCTGTCTAATCTCTTTGGCTGCTTTCTTGCTGGAATGATTGCGAAAATGTACAAAGTACCAACACAAAGCAAAAATGAGCACCATTAATCCTATATAACATCCATAAAATAACGGTGAAATTAAGAATTGCTCCATAATGTCCCTCCAAGGTATGAATATCTCACAAAGCAAATTTCAAATAAAAAACGACCTCACAATACGTGAAGTCATGCATATGTAAATAAATACTTGCCCCATTTATTACTTACGCACAATTATGACTATTAAACTATAATGAAATCTCACTTTTAAACATTTTCCTTTCTTCTGAATCAGGAATTTATTACCGTTTATATCAAGTTAATTATACCTGTATCCCTAGACTTATGAGAAGAAAAAATTCCAAAAATGTGAGATTTAAAATAAAAAATCTCCCCTTTAAGGTATAAGCAAATCTAGGAAGATTCAGCTTTATCAAGAGCAGTGAAACTACAAAAATACCGAGGAAAACCAGTAGAGTTCCTGGATTTCGCTCGGCCTTTTTACAAATGCAACATTCAGTTAGATTTTTTTCTCTTTGTTGTATTAGCTTTTTCTGTATTACCAGCATATAATAGCCCGACTCCTAATAGGCGTTACTGCACCCAGTATAATTCCATAACTGCTGCTTCAACCCGTTACGCCTCCCGACAGTTCTACAACGTTTCCGTATTCAGCGTAAACCCTTCAATCACCACATCTTCATCCAGCTCAATCAGGATGCTCTTTTTCCCTTGATAATTCACCTGTTTCACATATTTGAGATCCTGGGGACTGACCGAGATGGTGGCAACCTTCGTAGTGATCTTAATGGACTTCGAATTGAACTTCGGAACGACACTGCTCGCTTTGAATTCATAGTTCTTATCATCGACAATCGTCTGGAACGCTCGCTCCACCTTCTCTTCCGTCACATTCTCCACGCCGCTCACCGTCAGCATTCGTTCAATATCTTTGTAATCCAGCTTCGGCGGCTCTTCCTCCTCGTGCGTTTCGATGACCTGGTGAATCTCCTCGTATACACTGGCGATCATGGAGGCGTCGAGCTGGTCTTCCGCCACTTCCTTCACGATCTCCTCAAAAATAGATCTCTCCTCCAAAGCCGTCACGGTCTTCTCCGCATTCAGAACTTCCTCGATGAAATGCTGATTCGGATCGTTCGCTTTGCCCGAGCAGTACAGAATACGATTCACATCGGAATAGCCGTCCGTCACACTGGGATAGAAGAAGCCCTGCTCCGGCGTGCTCAGCTTAATGATCGGATCGACGATAACGTTATACTTGAATTCCCTTTCGACATAGTCGAACAGGAGTGTTTTCCGTGGCTGCTCCGTCGAATTCACGCTGCCCAATATGAACGGACTCGCGAACATCTCATTGTTCTCGCTTTCCTCTGCTTCGTCGTTCCTGGCCTTGGTCGGCTTGTAATACTGCCCGCGGACAAAAGTAACCACGGTATCCCTCTCGTATTTGGTATCCGCCAGCATTTTCTCCACCAGCAGCAGCATCAGATCCTGCCACTCTTCCGTATCCCCGGTCACCAGGCCTTGATGGAGAAGGATCCGCGTCGGATTTTCTGCTTCCTCGTGAAGCTTCAGCTCGAACAGCTTTTGATCCAGTTCCCCGGTCAGCAGCTTCTTAAAATTACCCATATGCAGCTCCTGCTTCTCTCTGTCCAGCAGCTCGAACGGCTGACGCTCATAATGATAGATCTCATTGCTATCCTTCATAATATACACATTAAGAATGTCGTAGATCTGAAGCTTCTCATGATCCAGCTTGAATTGCTTGCGGATATATAATACTTCTTTTTTTAGCATAATGAATTAGACATCTCCCAATAAGTAGATTGTTTCTACTAGAATAAAAGCTGCAGAAGCCCCTCGTCCAGAAGGAGTTCACCGTTCATCACTAACCTGTCCATTTCGAGTTCGTACTTATAACGTACTGCGCCGCAGCTCATAGAAATACTGCACAGCCGGATGCTTCAGCTTGATCGTTTCGGTCATGTTAAGAATCCGCTTCTTCCCAACCCTTCTGTCCACGATCGCCAGGATATTCAATAAAATATCGCTGCTCTCCATGTTATCCTCTATAGAAGTAGATAAGAACTGATTCGCTGCAGTGACAAAGTTGGATTTACTCAAAGCGGACTGAGCTGACAGAAGCTCCTTGGCAAGTACGGACATCTTTCTGCCTCTGGCAATGACGATGAGCCGATCCTCCGGAACAGTTCCCTTGGTATCTACTCGGATCGCTTCAATCTCTTCAAGACTGACAGGGATCTGGATATCTGGATCATTCTTAATTTCCTGTTCGGTCTGATACCAGCGGATTCCGCTCGTTTTGTCATTCATATTGAGTACATTCTTTTTATCGACCGTAAGATAAGAGCTCCCTGCTTTATCGGGTGAATAACGGTAACTTGTCGCACGGTATTCGACCTTGCCTTGTAACGCAGGAGAGAGAAAGCTCTCCAGCTGCTGCTTCAATTTGCTCCAGGACATGTGATCCTCCTATAATTTTGTAAACCAACGTTGATACTCCGCTGAATGCCTTATCCAAAAAAACATCCCGCCAAGATGAATGGGGGATGTCTCTTGTAATCCATAAACGTTACTGTGTAATGGGCGCTCTTATTTGGCTCCATGGTGCATCATCCGGCTCCAATTACGTGACCCCATTATACCACATGGCCAGCCAAATACTTAACCGGTCGTTGTATTCCCATGGCATCTGCAGCCATCACAGCGTTAGTGTAAAACAAACCTTTACTGTTCCTCCGCCCCACCATGATCCTGGCTCTTAAACTCATCGAGCAAAGCACGCACTTCACTAGTCGACTTGGCGTTCATTAAGTTATTTCTCAGCTCACTCGCTCCGCGGAATCCACGGACATAGATTTTGAAGAAGCGGGCCAGCGGTCTGAACGAACGGGATTCCAGCGTGGAATATTGATCATGAAGATCCAGATGCAGCCGCAGCAGATCAAGCAGCTCCTCACTGCTGTGCTCCTTCGGCTCCTTCTCAAAGGCAAACGGATTATGAAAAATACCGCGCCCGATCATTATGCCATCCACACCGTACTGCTCAGCGAGCTTCAGGCCGGTCTGACGGTCCGGGATATCCCCGTTAATGGTCAGCAGTGTATGGGGTGCCACCTCATCACGCAGCTTCTTAATCTCCGGGATCAGCTCCCAGTGGGCGTCGACTTTGCTCATTTCGTCTCTTGTACGCAGATGAATGGACAGGTTCACAATGTCCTGCTTCAAGATGTGGGTTAACCAGCCGCGCCATTCGTCTACGCTGCTGAACCCGAGTCTTGTTTTGACACTGACGGGCAGTCCCCCGGCTTTGGCAGCTTGGATGATCTCCGCTGCGAGCTCGGGACGGCAGATCAGGCCGCTTCCCTTCCCGTTCTCGGCTACATTCGGCACAGGACAGCCCATATTGATATCAATCCCCTTGAACCCTTCCTGCGCCATACCGATACTCATCTGACGGAAATATTCCGGCTTGTCTCCCCAGATATGGGCCACCATCGGCTGTTCATCCTCTGTAAAAGTCAGACGCGCGCGCACACTCTGGTTCCCCTCCGGGTGGCAGTAGCTCTCCGTATTCGCAAATTCCGTAAAGAACACATCCGGTCTGGCCGCTTCACTCACGACATGACGAAATACAACATCCGTCACATCTTCCATGGGCGCCAGTATAAAAAAAGGCCTCGGCAATTCAGCCCAAAAATTGTTTGTCATATTCAAAACCTCTCTATCGATGAAAAAGTAAATCTTTTCTTTAACCCGAAATATATAAGTAATCTCTTCCTATCTCTGTTTCTTGTTTAAGGACGCATCATAATGAAACGTGAGGTAAAAAGACAGCCTTATTGTATCACATGGTCAGCAAGATTCTAAACCATGTGCTGCATCTTTCGCTGTACCTATATTTGTAATGGTCTTTCATTTTAGAGTTTTCATTGTCATTGCTGCTGGTCAATTACCGCGTTGTTCTTCCATTACATAAAGAAAAACCAGACTCTTTCTCCGTTTGAAAAAGAAAGAGTCTGGTTTGGTTTTGTTCCGTTTCAAGCTGTTTCGTGAGCTGAACTAGTTGGCTTGCCGGTTATCAATAAGGTTAGCCTTGATCAAAAACCGCTGTACAATCGCCGCAGTTTCGGCGCGTGTCAAGTTTCCGGTCGGCATCAAATCATCAGCCGCTCCTTTAACGAGACCGTTCTTTACTGCCGCAGCCATGGCCTGCGTTGCCCAGGAAGCGACTGCTGTCCGATCCGCGAACGGAGACAGCAGGGAATCTGTATCAGCTCCGTCGGCCTGTAGCCCCGCCAGCATCATCGCCCGGTCCATGATCACCAATGCTTCCTGCCGGGTAATCGTTTGGTTAGGAGCAAAGGTGTGATTCTCGTAGCCTCTAATCAAGCCGTATTCCGCCGCTTTTGCCACAGCGCCAGCATACCAATCGCCAGCCTGGATATCGGTGAACTTGATCGAGGTGCCGTTGTCTGACAGCCCTAGCGCTCGTACTACGATGGCTGCAAGCTCTGCACGTGTAATAACAGCATTAGGATTGTAATGGGTATCATCGATACCTTTGACAATCATACGGGAAGCCATGTCGTTCACAGCTTCCTTCGACCAGTGACCCTCCACATCTGCAAAGGTCTTCGGATTCCAGATCAGGAAGTAATCACTATTGGTCAGGCTGTTTATGACCGCATAATTCTTTCCTTCGCGAATCGTAACATAGGTAGGGACATGACGCACACTGCCGTCCGAATCCAGTACGGCAGCTGTGGTCACCTTGCTCAGGTCAACGCCGGCGGGAAGCGGAATTTCACGCTCTACGTAGCTGCTGAACTGCTCGACGCCTACTATTTTGCCATTATAGGAGGCCATAACATTAAAGTTAACCGGCGGAGCCGCAACCTCAAAGCCTCCTTGTGCCGCCACATTCTCAGCAAGAATCTGGGCAGCCTCGACGCTCTTGGCAATCTCCACATGAACGACAATGTCTGAAAGCTTAACCTGTTCGCCCAGTTTAGCAGAGATATCATCGATGGCGATTTGTCCGGCAGGCAGCTTGTAAGTACCGTTTAATGTTTGGACTTCCAAGACCGCTTGCTTGTTTTCCATGCTCTTCACCGCTTCACCCGTCAAAGTGACCAATACCTTATCCACATTGGTAGTCACGGGGATGACCACCTTGGACTGATCTGCCGCCTGCTTGAGCTGAGCAGCCAGCTTGTATGGATCAATTGCCGCCGTCAGCACGGACTTGCCATTCTCCCTGGTCGTTGAGCCTGCAGCAATTTGGTCTTTCACGACACCATCAACGATGACTTGCAGTCCGGCCGGCTTCTCAGGATTCGTTGTACCCGGAGTCGATGGCGTGCCAGCGCTATTTGAATTATTCGAATTGTCCGAATTATTCGAGCCATTGCTTGTCCACTTTGCATACAGCGTCACATCAGACGTAACCTTATCCGCCGTAAAGTTCCAGGCGTTGGTTCCCGCTGCTTCCTTGTACCAGCCGGCGAATGTGTAACCCGCTTTCGTCGGAGCTGGCGGAGCGCTGATGGTTACGCCGCTGTCCACCTGAGTGAGGCTGGAAACTGCGCTGCCTCCCTGTGAATCGAACGTCACGGTATGCTGCAGAGGTCCCTCTTTGACCGCTACCTTACCCCTATTCAGCGTTTTGTCCATCTCTGTCCCGAACGAATCCAGAACGGAGAAGCGAAGAGGATCTTGCGTCTGCACCGTCATCTTCTTATCGCCCAACGCCGCCCCGCTCTTGATCTTGAAGCTGACGGTGAACAGCTTCTCTCCAGCCGTAATCGGTGTATCTCCCGCATTGCTGTCTACCCATGCTGTTTTGACCCAGCCAGCGTCATTATCGTAATTGGAGTCGAAATAATCTCCAGTTTCCCCTGTAACGCCCGTTACTTCCAAAGCCTCTTTGTCAAAATCAATCTGTAAATTGTACGCTGCTATTCCATAGGTGGAGCTGTGCACGATGACCGGTACTTCAACCGTAGACCCCGGCGTTCCGCTCACCGAGACAATCTGAATCTCTACCTCGTGCCGCGTCCACTTCGCGTACAATGTCACATCAGAAGTCACCGCATCTTCTGCGAAGCTCCACGCGTGCGTTCCCGCTGCTTCCTTGTACCAGCCTCCGAACGTGTAGCCCGGCTTTGTCGGCGCCGGCGGCTCACTGATGGTCGTACCGCTGGTTACATGGGTCGCAGAAATTACCGCACTGCCTCCCTGCGAATCGAATGTTACGTTGTATTGTACCTGCTCAGCGGTGATCCACTTCGCATACAGCATCATATCGGATGTCACCACATCTGTCGCAAAGTTCCACGCATCCCTCCCAAGCGTATCTTTGTACCAGCCTCCGAACGTGTAGCCCTCCCTTGTCGGGGCTGGAGGTTCGCTGATCGTCGTGCCGCTGATCACATCGGTGGCACTCTCGACCTGGCTGCCTCCCTTTGTATAAAATGTCACCGTGTGTCTAGTATCGAATGACTTTACCGTGATCTTGCCTTCTTCCGCTGTTGTGGAGGCAATTTCCGGACCTTCATACAGATCATGTTTAGGCACGGTCAAGTTCAGCTCACCAGGCTGTGCCGAATCCTTGATCTTGAAATGAAGGGTGAATATTTTTGTATCATTCATAATAAAAGTCGGATTGGCTTTAACATGAATGATCCCACTGTTGGAAAAATCCACTTTAAAGTCCTCGTCGTCTAAAATGACATCCGGTTCACCCGTAACTTCATCCCCGGGTACCAGCTCCAAAGACGCAGCATTGTAACCAATCGAAATGTCGTACTGGGCGATCAAATCTTCTGGTGTTACATATACCGGTACGTTAACGATATCTCCAGGATATCCTTCTGCACTGCCCACCTTCATCGAGTTTGATGCTGTACCCGGATCCGCATAGCCTGCTGTTCCTATAGACAGAAACATAACGGCCGCCAGCATGGTCGAAATCCATTTTTTCCAATGCATTAAATCAACCCTTTCCCACGGTAATGGCAAGGAGCAGTTTGACATCTTCATCGTCCCATTGCCCATCACCATTCATATCGAGCGCCTGCAATTGCTCCGGCGTCAGCGTAACCTTACCTTTGATATATCTGCTCAACAGAAGCGCATCTGCAGCCGTCACTTTACCGTCCCCATCCGCATCCCCCAATACAAACGCCGTATAATATGCGGTATATGTGACATTAGCCGTCACCACGGAGGCTGCAACCTCTTGGCTGCTAAGCTTCGTGATGCCTCCATCGCTGCTCCAGCCTGCAAAATGGTACCCATCATCAGGGGTAACCGTTGGTACCACTGATGGGTGACCGCCGCTCTCTACCTGTTCACTTGTGCTGCTGAGCGTGCCATGAGCTCCAGGCTGGTAGCTGACCGTTATCTTCTGCGGTGTCGTATCATTGACCGTTATCACCAGCGTTCGCTGTGCGCCTGTGCTAAAGGCAAAGGTCAGACTCGTTATTCCTGCAGCCTGATTTGTCAAATACGCTTTGGTGATCGTCACGGTATCACCGCTGACCATGTAATCCGTATCCGGTACCAGCACCTGCACTCCATTGGAAATTCCGGTAAGTTCATTTCCGTTCAAAGTCATTGTCGTTGTTATATCCTTGTAGTCTGGAGAAGAAGTGTTTTTGTCAAAGCTTCCGGTTAAAGGATTAATCGTGCTATTCGTGACTGTTCTCCGCAAAATCACTCCGTACTGACCTATCACCACATCCTCGCTTCCGCTCGAAATAAAGTCCTGGAGATGATTGACGGTACCGCTGCTTTCCTGCTTCCAGGTAATGCCGTCCACAGAAGTCAACAGGGTGCCGTTGGCTCCAGCAATTTTAAATCCGCTAACATCGTGATGGACGCTGCGTAGCGACTGATATACCGTGCTCATTCGACTCGTCCAGGTTTCCCCATCGGAAGAAGTGAAGATCTTCCCTCTCTCCCCCACCGCTACAAACAACCCGTTTCCATAAGTCACATTGTATAGATAGTCCTTAGCATCGAATTCCCGGCTGGTCCATGTTTCTCCATCTGAAGAGGTCAGAATTACTCGGTCCCCTACAGCAACATATAGACCGTGACCATAACTGACGCCATAGAGGGCACTTGATGTTCCACTCGTCCGGCTCGTCCAGGCTTCTCCATTCGGTGAAGTCAGAATCGTGCCACCGTTACCTACGATCACATACTGTTGATTGCCATACACGCTGCCCGAAAGCGAATTTGAGCCATACTTTTGCCCTGTCCACGTTATCCCGTCAGGCGAAGTGAGGATAATGCCCTGCATATCGGAACTCCACTGATGCCCTACGACTATAAATTTGCCGTTGCCGTAGCTGATGCCTCGAATGCTATCCGGTCTATTGGCCTGATCGGTGATTGGGCGGTTTATCCAAGACCTTCCATCCGGGGATGTAAGTACAACGCTGGTCGATGTTGTCGAACCTATTAATTCGCTTCCAGCAGCCACGAACATTCCGTCGTTATAAGATAAGCCCGTTAGCGATGCTGCCGTTCCCTTCAACTGGTTACTCCAGGATATTCCGTTCTCCGAAGTCAAAATTGCGCCGCTATATCCGACAGCCACGCAGGTTCCATCCCCGCACTTGATGCTGGTAAGATCCTTCATTGTCCCCGATGTACGGCTCGTCCACGTGCTTCCGTTTGGGGAAGTGAGGATGGTTCCGCCTCCGCCTACGGCCACAAACCAGTTGTTGACGTTGTCATAAGTGACCGCATTTAACGTGACCGAGGTATTACTCGCAGCGCTGATCCAGTTCGTCGCATCCGTCGATGTCATAATCAGGCCGCTCTGCCCAACGGCCACATATTTGTTGTTACCATAGGCTACTCCGTAAAGCATGTGAGTGTTATTAGTTGTTTTGGTACTCCATGTTTTCCCATCACTAGATTGGATGATAAACCCTCTAATCCCTACACCCACGAATTTATTGCTGCCATAAGTTACACTCATATGATAGTTCGTCGTATCGCCTACGGTCTTCTGCGTCCAGGTTAACCCGTCGCTGGAGACAACGACATTTCCGCTCGATCCTACCCCTACAATCGTTCCATTGCCGTAGGCCAAACTAGCTATGATGTTGGTGTTAATGTTTTGCTTTTGCGAATTCCATTCTGTTTCTCCATCCGCCAAGGTGTAAATTAAGCCGTTTGCTCCGATCGCGATGAACTTGCCATCCGCGTAGGTAATCCGCGAAATACCGGTATTCACCTTCTGCTTAGTCCAGTTCCTCCCGTCGACAGAACTCAGAATATCTCCATACTGCTCCACCGCGATAAATCGATGGTTGCCATAAGCCAGATTAACGATTGTATTTGCCGTAGGAAACGGGCTTTCCTGTTCCCAGTCGGAAGCCGCTTCCGCAGCATTCTGCGGCATGAACGCCGTCATCATCAGGAATACCAATACAATAGCCAGCCTTCGTTTGATGAACGCCATCCTATTCCCCCCATTCTTTTTGTTAAAAATTGAAATACCAGCATATACAACTGGCGTTTGAGTCTTCGGCCAACGACATCAATGTAGCACAACATTTCTCAACATTTTCTCAACATTTCCCGATAAAACGACAAAAACAGCCTTCAAATTTGTGACTGAAGACTGTTTTTTTCCACATTTTTCGCAATTATGGTCTGTAACCCCTTGCTTGCTCGCTCGCCCTGGTCCTATTCTCCCTTTAGCTCTATCTGCTCCATCATCGCTCGCACCCGGCGAGCCCCAGCCTGATCACCGGCTTGCAATAAACAATCTGCCAGCAAGTGATAATTAGGCAGTCGGCTTGGCTCCAATTCTATCAATTTCCATAGGAGCTGCACCCGAAACTCCTCCGATACCCGCCCAAGTACTGCATTCATACAGGATATTACGTTTGATTGAAGCTCCAACCTGTAAGCATTAGCCCATTCATAATGCTCCATCTCCAGGTAATCGCTGTACAGCCTGAGTATGCCCTTCGCTTGGGCTGCTGCATCTCTTTCCCTCAGAATAACCAGGAGCTCCTCCAAGTCGCTGTGAATGAACGATGAATCAATCCAGTACCGTTCGTCGCCATAATTCACAAACCCGTCATACCCTACCGACTTGAACAGACTTCGCAAATAATAGAGCGAGGTATGCAGCAGCTTCTGCCCCCGCTCCGCCGTATGATCCTGCCACAAATGCTCCAGGATGGTGTATTTGTAAACTGGCTGTCCCCGGTGATGCCAGAGAAACGCGAACAGCTCCTTTGTTTTCTTGGTACGCCATGTCAAGAGCCGACCGTCCGAAGTATATAGTTCCATACTGCCCAGTACTTTGAGTGAAAGTTCCTGCTTATTTTCCGAGTAGCTCTCCGGTGCAGGAGCCGAACCGGCAGTCCTCAAACCGTCCTTCTCCAACCTATCAAAGTTCCGCTCCTGTTTTTTGGCTTGCCGGTTTGCATAACGGGACAGCACCCTGACCAGCTTGTCCTTTGCGACAGGTTTAAGCAAATATCCGATGGCTTCGGTGTCGTACGCTTCGATCGCATATTGATCATGAGCCGTGACAAAAACAATCTCCGCATCTGGACAACCTGCAGCCAATGCTCCTGCAGCCTCCAGCCCGTTCACCCCGGGCATCTCGATATCCAAAAAAATCAAATCCGGTTGAAGCGTGCCGCATTGTTCAAGCGCTTCGGCAGCCAGCTGAAATCTGCCAGCCACTTCGACGCCGCCAACCTCTTTTAACATAATCTCCATGACGTCAAGCGCGATCTCTTCATCATCAATCAGAATGGCTCTCCACATAACGCTCCTCCGTTAAATAAATCGTGATTCTCGTTCCTTCGCCAGGACGGCTGTGAATCTCCAGCTCCCGCCCATACCTCATTTGCAGCCGGCGGTTTACATTACCGACGCCGATTCCCCCGGTTGTCCCCTGTTTCAGCCGTCTTAATGCAGCCTCGTCCATTCCAATTCCGTCATCTTCGACGACAACTTCAATCCCCCTATTAGCGCGACGAACGATAATGTTCACGCTTCCTCCCTCCGGCTTTTGTCCGATCCCGTGACGGACGGCATTTTCGACAATAGGCTGAAGGATGAGCGGGGGCAGCAGGCAGTGTGCGTCTTCATCAATGGTGTAGCAGACAGCCAGCCGTTGACCAAACCGAAGCTGCTCAATCGCCAGATAGGCGCGAACCAGCTCCAATTCCCGACTCAGCGGAACCTCCTCTCCGTGAAAGACAAACGTGAATTTGGCGCGAAGATAAGTAGTCAGATGATGAATCGTTTCCCGCAGCTTGTCAACATTTTTGTAGCTGAGCCCAACCAAGGCATTCAGGCTGTTGTACAGAAAATGCGGGGGAATCTGTGCCTGCAAAAAGTCCATTTCCCGGCGTACCGCCCGTTCTGAGGAGCTTTTCATCGCCAGCAGCGACTGCACCCGGGCCCGAAGTTCCGCCAGTTCAAATGGCTTTTGAAGAATATCGTTAGCTCCCGCACCAAACGCAGCAAGGATGTCACGCGTCTGTCCCGAGGCGGTCAGCATCAGTACCGGAAGCTCGGCCAGCCCGTGTAGAGAGCGGACTTCCCGGCAAATGTCGAGTCCCGATACGCCGGGCATCATCAAGTCAAGCAGCAGGAGGTCGGGCTTCCTTGTCCGGAGTGCATTCAGCGCCTCTGCCCCGCCGCCTGCCGTCGTATACGTATGACCCAGGGAGCCGACGGCATCCATGGCCACCTTCAGATTGAAGGGCTCATCGTCGACAATCAGAATGTGGAACAGCTCCTCCTCGCCGGGCACGGCAGAAAGGGCGGGGAGCGGTGTCAGGCTCTCTCCATATGCGTTCAATTCCCCGTACTCCCCGTTCGCTGAATATTGGCTAACTTCCATGTTTTCCGTGACCGCTGCAGCCTCGTGCGCGCCGCTCCAGGCAATCGGCAGCGTGAACGTGAACCGGGAGCCCTGGCCAACCTCGGATTTGACCTCCAGTTGACCGCCCTGCAGCTCGACCAGCTGCTTCGAAATATTAAGCCCCAGCCCGATGCCATTCCGCGAATGGGAGCCATCCTCGTTATGTTGGAAGAAAGGCTGGAATAGCTCGTCCATAGCATCAGACGGGATCCCTCTCCCTGTATCGCTGACCGAAATAGCCAGCATCTCTCCCCGCTTTTCGGCCGAGATGGATACGCTTCCCCGGTCGGTGTACTTCAGACCGTTCTCTAGCAGATTGTGCAGGATCTGCCGCAGCCGGTTCTCGTCCGCAAGAACAAGGGGAAGCGCGGAAGGCAGCTCCTCCTTCAGCTGGACGCCGCTTTTGACAGGCGCGATCGATAACGTTTCCATTACGAATCGGGTCGATACGTACAGATCTACCGGCTTGGGCTGCACATCGAGCTGCCCGTACCGGATCCGGTTCATATCCAGGATGTCATTCACCAACCCGGCAAGCCGCCGCCCGATCAGATGCATCAGCCGAATGTTCTCACGGTGCTCCGCTGCAAGCGGCGGCTCCTTATGTTCCAGCAGTGTCTCCGACAGATTAATGATCCCGTGCAGAGGTGTCCGCAGTTCATGGGACGTCTTCGCCAGAAACTCATCCTTTTGCTTGTCATAGACCAACAGCTGCTGAGCCAGGCGTTCACTCCGCAGGAAAGCTCTGTGAATCCGATCCGCCATCAGAAACGACTGCGACAGCACGACCAGCAGCAGCGTGACAATGATGTAATAGGGGCTATCGAGCGCCAGCTGGTAGCGGGTCTGAGCAAAGATCCAACTGATAATTAAAAAGAACACACCGAGCAAAATATAATAAATCCGCATTCCTTCGTGGCGATTGCGAAAAATTGAAGTGAAAATGAACCCAAAAGCCACTATCTGCAGCAGAATTCCAGGCCACAGCAGAACCAGCAGATGATCATTCGGAAGCAGGACGAGCAGAGCCAGATATAAGCAGGAAACCCAGCGAAACGCCTTGAACCAGGGCCCGCTCCTGTCATCCAGATAGAGGCGGACATAATGGATAAAGAACAGAATCGCCAAATAGGGAAGAATAAACAACAGCTTTTGCAGCAAAAGAAAGGACAGGGAAGGAAGCAGGTTCGCCAGAACGATTTCGTTATCGATGCTGAAAAAGAGCCCCAACGCCCAGCAGAACAGACTGAAAAAGATAAGATACGGCTCCCGCCGCCACTGCCTGAACATACCTGCAAAATAAAGACCAAAAACGAGCAGCGTCGTAATGACGATCACATCGGCCATACGGGCGTTATCCCGTCGGTTCAAAACATCGGCTGTTGGGCCAAACTCCGGTGCCTGTACAAGCCCGCCCTGAAGATACTGATAGCTCGCCACCTGGATAATAATTTCGATCTTCCGGTCCTTCACCTCAACGGCTCCAAAGAAAGGAACATTACTCGGGACAAAACCGGCATCCGACAAGGCGGTTTGTCCCGTACCGCCAAGCTCCTGACCGTCCATGTAGATGCGGCTCGACATCCGGATTTTTTTGGCCCGGAGGCTGTAATTGTCAAGGTCGCTTACCAACAGGCGCAGCCGGTACGTTCCAGCGCCGTACCCATCGTCCGATACCTTCTTCCAACCCCCGGGAACCGGAAGCAAGTGCCGCTCTGCCTGTAATTCCCCTGCCCGTTCGGCAAAGTCCTGTGGTGTCAGCAATTGGTCCTTGTAAAACTCCCACTCCCCTTGCAGCGGAAGAATTCCCTGCTGTGCAAAGCTCCAATTTCTGGCGTCCAGCACGCCTTCCCGCGCTTCCGGATAACTGACATTCGGATGAAGCCATTCATAAATAAAGATCGAGGTAGCGACCGTAAAAACCAGCACCATGCTGATCAGTCCTGTTAACTGCTTTTTCATTAGGCGTGTGTCCCTTCTGTTGCAGGAGAAATATGAAATGCTTCTTTTACTAGAGGCGAATTCCAGCATAATATGAAAATTAAGCCTAATTGTATCACATGGTATTGAGATGTTAGTAGATGTTAAGCGCTCTATTCACCACTATTAGTTGATACGGTAACCATACTATCAATTGACTTGTAGCCAGAGTGAAATCTGGCGTCTCAAGCCAGTGAATCTATATTTATAGCTGTTTTTGTGTCTTCATCTCGAAGTAAACTATTAAAGGGAAAAGAAAAAGGACCATTGCAAGTGCAATGATCCTTTTTCTTTTCCAGTTGTCAAAGTCCTAAATAGTCATATCACGCATGTCACCTTGCCATCATCTCTCTCCGCCTTACAGCCACAAGGCTTTTCCCGCCCTCCCTCGTTCCTATCCTCAATCCCTTCGAGCAATTAAAGTCGTACTACAAACAGGGGGAAAACAGGGGCTACGACCGAGGAAATCGGGTGCATAAAGGCAATTAAAGTCGTGTTAGAGGCAGGGGAAAAGACAGGGAAAAGTTGGGCAGGGGCTAAAGATTATCGGAGAAAATGATCGAGAAAAACAGGAGACAACCATCCTCAGCCCTGTCCCCACAAGGGTTTCCCTGCATTTCACGGGTCTTTCGACCCTTTTGAAGAAGAGAAAAAAGCCGAGAAAAAACAGGAGTGGATCCCTGAATTTCGCTCGGCTCGTAACATGACTTTTTAGGCTTTGATACGACTATTTAGGCTTTGTGTAAAGTTTAAATGTAATCTACAATGACTCTTGTACCAATAAAACTACCGACTCCACATGTGTCGTATGCGGGAACATATCCACCGGCTGCACCTCAACCGTCTGATACCCGCCATCCTCCAGCACACGCAAATCCCGTGCCAGCGTGCTTGGATTACAGCTCACATACACCACACGCTCCGGCTTCATTTCCAGAATCGTATCGAGCAGCCGTGGATCGCAGCCCTTACGCGGCGGATCGACGACAATGACGTCAGCCTCGATGCCCTGTTCCTTCCAGCGTGGAATGACATCCTCGGAAGCACCGACTTCGAACTTCACATTGTTCATCTCATTCAGCTTCGCATTGCTCCGCGCATCCTCGATTGCTTCCTTCACAATCTCCACACCGTACACCTGATCCGCATGCTGTGCCAGGAATAGAGAGATCGTACCGATCCCGCAGTAGGCGTCAATCACTGTCTCTTTACCCGTCAGCTTGGCGTACTCCACCGTTTTGCCGTACAGCACTTCAGTCTGAACCGGATTCACCTGATAGAAGGAACGTGCCGAGATCGCAAACTGTACATCACCGATATAGTCATAGATCACATCACGGCCCCATAGGACACGAGTTTCATCTCCGAAAATAACGTTCGTCTGCTTCGTGTTCACGTTCTGGCAGATGCTCGCCACATGAGGAATGGCCTCACGAATACTGCCGATCCAGGCATCCTTATGCGGGATATCCCGTCCGTTGGTGACGAGGACAAGCATCATCTCACCGGTGCGGAATGCTTTCTTCACGACAACATGACGGAGCAGGCCGCGGCCTGTCTCTTCGTTATACGCGCTGATGCCGAATTCACGGCCCAGCTCCTTCACCTTCCCAACAACCTCATCGTTGTGCTCATGCTGAATCAGACAGGTCTCCATGTCGATGATGCGGTGGCTGCCGCGGGCATAGAAGCCGCCGACCAGACCGCCTTCAGCAACACCGATCGGCACCTGAGCTTTGTTCCGGTAGCGCCATGGCTCTGACATACCAAGTGTCTGATGGACTTTAATCCCTGTACTAGCTGCCTTATCTGCATCCACAACATCCGCTTCCGCACCTTCAACCGAAGCAACCTCAAACTTCCCGATCCGCTCCAGCACATCAACGACATGCTGCCGTTTCCAGGCGAGCTGGCCTTCATAGCTCATATGCTGCAGCTGACAGCCGCCGCACTGGTCGTAGATAGGACAAGGAGCTGCGACACGATCAGGACTGGCCTGGACGATGTCCAGCAGCTTGGCGTAGCCGTACTGCTTTTTCGTCTTCAGCACCCGCACCTTGACCCTCTCACCAGGCAGTGCTCCCTGCACGAACAGGGTGTATCCTTCCGCACGTCCAACGCCCTCTCCATCATGGTTCATGCCAATGATATCGATGATGGTCTCGTCATTCTTCTGCACCGGGAGATTCAGCAGAGCTGTGGATAAACCGGCCTGCGGCCGCTGTCCTGCTCTTTGCCCTTGTTGTCCCGTACTCCGGCCCTTTTCCTGTCCAGGTCTCGCACCTGTACTGCGCCCTCTATTCTGTCCTGCTGCTTGTCCTGCATTTGCGTTCCGGCGGCTTTTTCCACGTCCGCTGCGGTTGTTGGTCATTATGATTAGCCTTCTTTCTTATCTTCAATTTAATCGTTATTTATATCATGCCAGAACGTTTCTAGCTGTATCCGGACGCGTGCTTATCAAATTCACAAAATGCCGTCCCCCCAAGGAAACGGCATCCCATCCATCCTCTATCCACTTACCGGAAAATCTCCAAATGCCGCGGCAGATTCCGGAACGTCGCCGGCAGCGTACCGCCCAGCTCCCCGTCCAGGTTCAGCTGGACATAACCCGGTGAGCTGACTTCCATATAGTCCGTCTTGAAATGCACGATCTTCTTATCATTCAGATGATCACCGCGCAGCGCCATCGTCACGAGGCGGATCATCTCCGCCAGGTTGCATTTGCGCAGCGCGATGACATCGAACAGGCCGTCGTCAATCGTCGCATGCGGCGCCAGCTTCTCGAAGCCGCCCACTGAATTCGTATTCGCAATCAGGAACAGCATGAACTCGTCATGCATCTCCTCCTGCCCGTCGGCCCGGATAATCAGCTCCTGCGGAGACAGGCTAACCATTTTCTCCAGCCCTTTCCAATAGTACGCAAGCTGCCCGATCATCGTCTTCAGCTTGCTCGGCACTTCGTACGTCAACTCGGTCAGGGAACCTCCCCCTGCAATATTGATAAAATACCGGTGATTCGCTTTGCCCAAGTCGGTCGGACGCGTCTGCTGCCCGATCACGAGGTCGCAATAGTCTTCCCAGCTTCTGGGGATCCCCAGCGCACGGGCGAAGTCATTCGTCGTTCCCAGCGGGAACACACCGAGCGGCGGCCGGTTTTCCTTCTCAGCCATACCGTTAATGACCTCATTCAGCGTGCCGTCGCCGCCTGCCGCAATAATCATATCATAACCGCGCTCCACCGCATCGGCTGCCGCGATTGTCGCGTCGCCTTCGCCCGTTGTCGCATGGCAGGAAGCTTCAATGCCTCCGGCATCCAGCCGGGCCAGAATATCGGCCAGCCGCCGTCTCATTTCTTCACGCCCTGAAGTGGGATTATAGATCAACCTCGCTCTTTTCATTGCCGTATACGCCACCTGTTATTCAAATTACACTGCCAGGAACACCTCACGGATATCGCTTATGTGTTCATGTATTCACTTCTGCTTCTACTAATATAAGCCGTTAGCCGAAGAGCGTATGGGCACAGGCCCGGATGATCCGCCGCTCAGCTCCATTGTTCAATATCTATTCAATAAAAAATAAAACCACGCAATTCAAGCCTGATCCATCGATCAAGCCTGTTCGTCGTTAACCATTTCCAATTGCCGACAACATTTAATCTTACTGTAAACCAGCCCTATTATCAAGAAGTGACATGGCCAGTGAAGAATGCATAAGGATAAACTCAGGATAGAATTCAAAAAGGGAAAAAGAACAAAGAAGGCCAACGCATATTATTATGCATTCAGCCTTCCCATCAATACCTCTACCTGCCGCTCAATCCAGCGGGCCAGCAGCGGATGCGGCAGCAGCGTCTCGCCGGAATAACGATACGTCAGATCGCCTAGACGGCGGGGCACCACCACATTCGTAAAATAACCCGCACTCAAGAACAGCGGTGCCACCAGCACATCATAACCCCGCTCCTGATTCCAATAGGCCGCCTTGGCATGAACACTCTCCGGGTTCAGCAGAGCAAAGTCCGCCGCGGCTGCACCGCTGAGCAGATGCACCTTCTCCGCAAGAGAAGACAGCTCCCTCTCCCAGCGCTGGCGGAAACCGTCATGAATACTGCCATGGGCTACCAGCAGGATCATCTCCCTGGATAAATCCTGGGAAAGTCCACGCACCTTGTCCCATACCATCTCGGCAATCAGCGGATCATCTCCAGCCGGATAGCCGTAATGAACTCGGCTGTGAATCTCAAAGCGTTCCAGATCGGTTTCCTTCTCCGGTTCATCCTTGATACCCAGCGCGTAACCGATTTCATCGACGTGCGTGCTGCCCGATGAGACGAACAGCGGCACAACGAGCAGATCGGTCACACCCTGGGCTTCGAGACGGTTGATACCGTCCTGGATCAATCGTCCGGTCACCAGCTCCAGAAAGCTGATCTCGACCGGCAAATCTTCCGGCAGCCGCAAGCCTGCTGCAGCGTCGTCTACCAGCTGAACCCAGGCTTTATCCTGGGATCCGTGGCAAATAATCAATACTCCCGGCTTCATGGTCTTAGCGCCCCAGACGCTCCAGAGCCATCTTGTAGCCGTCGTTGCCGTAATTCAGGCAGCGCTTCACACGGGAAATCGTCGCCGTGCTGGCTCCGGTCTCTGCTTCAATCTGATTATAAGTGCTGCCCTTGCCCAGCATTCTCGCCACTTCCAGACGTTGGGACATGGACTGAATTTCATTAATTGTGCACAGATCATCGAAAAAGACGTAGCATTCTTCCACACTCTTCAATTGGAGTACGGCTTCGAATAATTGGTCGACCGTTTTATCATTAAGCTTCTTTAGCTGCATGGTTTATCATCCCCTACCCAAACTATGTATCCCCATTGTACCGAGTGGGACTTACTTTTTCAAGCGTTAACGGTTTCACGCATTACAGAAGAGAAATGTATCGTACTTTCCCACCGCAGGAAATTACTTCAAGTACATGCTGTGCACCTGCCCAAATCCGCGTTTATCCCGCAAAAAGGGACACCTGCCTAAGGCGAAAGCCCGCCTACGACATACAGTATAGTACATTCAGCATTTGGCTGACATCAAACGATAAAGGATAGTGATTGTGATGTCCCAGCACTACTATAACCGGGGGCCGCGCCACCAGCGCTCTATCGCCGAACCATATACCACTACCCCTTCGTCTTATCCGGGGCTGGATGCTTATCTGGATGCGCCTCCCCAGGCGGAGGCTTCGTCCTTCCTGCCTTTTAATCCGGTAGAGAGTACTACGGCTGTCACCCCCGCAGCCGCTCCAGCCAAGTCAGGCGGAGGCCTGCTTGGCGGCCTGGGCAATCTCGGCAACCTGGGCGATCTCAAAGGCATCATCGACCGAATGGGCGGCATTGACGGCATGCTCGCCACCCTCACCAAGGTTCAGAAGGTCATGGGCAGCATCCAGCAGATCGCGCCGATGGCCAAACTGATCATGGGCGCCCTGCCCTTCGGGAGCAAAGGCTCCACCAAAGGTTCGGATGCCGACAGCACCGACTACGAAGAGTACACCCCGCCCCGCCGCCGCAAAAAGAAAAAATCTGCCGCGCGCAAGAACTCTTCCTCATCGCGCCGCAAACCAAAAAAGCGGAAGCGCACTTCCGCCGCCCGCTGACCCTGCAGCAGACACAGACATGTGTCTGCTCTTTTATTCTCCCTCCCCTTTTTAGTTGGCTGCACTATGACGTTTGAATGGAGGTCAGGAACCATTCTGGAAAAGCTCCTGTACCATAGGGACTTAAGCGGAGTGTGGAAGTAACGCCTACTTAAACCATCCCCGCCTCATGAACCACGCAATCATCCCGCCACTGAGCACCAGCATCAGGGCCAGCACACCGAAATAGCCATACGTCCATCCGAGCTCCGGCATATACCGGAAATTCATGCCATAGATCCCCGCGATCAGCGTCAGCGGCATGAAAATGGTCGTGATGACGGTCAATGTTTTCATAATCGAGTTCATCCGGTTCGAATTCAGCGAAATATAGCTGTCCCGCAGATCTGCGGTCATCTCCCGGTCTGCCTCGATCATATCCGCCAGCTTCAGCAGGTGGTCGTAGATATCGGCAAAATATACTTTATGCTCTCCGCCCTGCACATGCTGTGAATTCACAATCCGGTACAGCAGATCCCGCATCGGGACGACGGTACGCCGCAGCTTCAGCAGCCGGGCCCGCAGGGCAAACACCTGGTTCATCAGAACTTCGACAGACTCCTGCCCTCCCCGGTTCTCCAGGTCGGCCAGCTCATCCTCAATCGCGAACAGACTGGGGAAATATTGATCCACCAGCTTATCCATCACCGTATAGGCGGCAGCAATCGGGCCGCGGGACCAGATTTTGCGGTCATGAGCATGCTGTACAATCCGCTCCCATGCCTGATCCAGCTCTGCCATCTGCCGGTGATGATAAGACACGAGATAGTTGGGACCGATGAACAGGTTAACCTCGTCTGCATCCAGCGTATCCGGGTTCAGTCCGTGCAGCACCAGGAACTGCAGATCGTCATAATAATCGAGCTTCGGGCGCTGCAGCACATGCAGACAGTCCTCCACCGCCAGCGGATGGAAGTGAAAATAGCTGTCCAGCAGCCGGGACTCTTCTGCAGACGGCTCATTGAAATCGGCCCAGACCCAGGCGTAATCCTCCAGCCGCAGCGTTTCCAGGGGGAGACCGAGGGTGATCTGGTGATCCTTGGTGATCGCTAATGTTCTAATCATGATTACGCTCCTTGCACCAGCCTCAGATTCTGTCCTCATTGTACCTGCGCCGTTCCGGCGACTTCAAGCCGGCCGCAGGCCAAATACGCACTCAATTATATATACCGAATATACAAAAAAAGCCCGTCCTTCAGGTGAAGAACAAGCTTTCGTGTATGTGTTGTACCCGAGAATCGCATGCAGGCTCACTGCTAGAACAGCAGTTTGAAGATGAGTCCTGACAGCAGAGCTGAAATCGGGATGGTAATAAACCATGTGATGATGATGCGTCCTGCCAGCGACCAGCGTACTGCAGAGAAGCGCTTCGCAGATCCTACACCCAGAATCGCGGATGTAATCGCATGCGTCGAGCTGACCGGCAGATGAAGCAGGGTCGCCGAGAAAATGACGGAAGCTGCCGAGATATCAGCCGCAAAGCCGTTGATCGGTTCAATCTTGAAGATCTTCGTACCCATGGTCTTGATGATCTTCCAGCCGCCGATCGAGGTACCCAGAGCCATGGCTGTAGCCGCGGCGATCTTAACCCAAAGCGGTACGTCTGTCGTCTGCTGATAATCCGCCGTTACCAGCGCGAAAGTGATAATGCCCATCGCCTTCTGCGCATCATTCGTCCCGTGTGTGAAGGACTGCAGCGCTGCCGTAACGATCTGCATCGTGCGGAAGCCTTTGTTGACAGTATGCGGACTGCGGTTCGCGAAAATCCATTTGAGCAGGGTCATAATGATATAACCGATCGCAAAAGCAAGCAGCGGAGACACAATCAAGGCCTCAACGATCTCGATAAATCCGCTCCAATTGACAAAACTGTTGCCTGCGCCTACAAATACCGCTCCTGCCAGCGCACCAATCAAGGCATGCGAGGAGGAAGAAGGAATGCCGAACCACCAGGTGATCAGGTTCCAGATAATCGCAGCAATCAGCGTGGCAATTACGATCTCCAGGCCATTATCCAGCTTGGTCGGGTCGGCAATCTTGCCCCCGATCGTCTTGGCTACCCCGGTGAATACCATGGCACCCACGAAGTTCATGACTGCTGCGAGAATAATTGCACGTCGAGGAGTCAGCGCCCGGGTGGACACGGATGTGGCAATGGCATTGGCTGTATCGTGAAAGCCGTTGATAAAGTCAAAGCCCAGCGCCAGAATAACTACAATTGCTATAATCCAAAAACTCGGTTCCATTGGCCTGTACTCCTTACGAGTTGCGCATAATAATCGATTCCAGCATGTTGGCTACGTCCTCGCACGCATCCGTTGTTGTCTCCAGGCGCTCGTAAATCTCTTTGCGCTTGATCAGCTCAATCGGATCCGTTACGGTAGCGAACAGGTTCTTGATGCAGAAGCGCAGAACTTCGTCACCCTGGTTCTCCAGCTCATTCAGGCGAATGGTGTGTTCACGCAGGGCCAGCAGTTTTTTCTGGGACAGCAGATGAATCGCCTTCTGGATCTCATACGCAGAGAGACGCAGAATGTCAGCAAACTGCACGATATATTCGTCCGGCTGCGTGAGTTGATACATATAAAAGCGGGAAGCCGTTGCTTCAAGACCGTCCAATACATCGTCAAGCGTGGTTGTCAGCTCCATAATATCGTCGCGTTCAATCGGTGTGATGAAGGTCTTGTTCAGTTCTTTGATGATCGTATGTGTATATTCATCACATTGCGATTCAAATTTTTTCATGTCATTCGCGAATACAGTAATATCCTGCAGATTGGAGACATGTGTCGCAAAATAATCTGCCGCCTGAACGACAGTATCGGCCATATTCTCCAGCGTCTGGAAAAATATATCCTTTTTCTTCAATTTCATTTCGAAATTACCCCTTTACGAAAAATTCCCGCTAGAAAGATCGCTATAATTAGACAACCTTTGCTATCTTATCATATGCGCCTAAGGTTTTGTAAAGATGCTTTCAACGTTATTTCATCCGATCTTTATATAATTACCCTTCTCCCCCCTCTCCTATCCTCCACCCCCCATGTCATTAGACCTATTCTTTCCCTCCGATTGTAAAGTGAATGTAAAATCAACTTCATTTTGTTAACGCAGCGTAAAATCAAATTATCTTTGTTAAAAGAATGTAAAATTTGTCGAGTTTGTGAATGAGCTTTAAATTTAAAGAAAACACCTCCACTTTGTGATTATTATCACAATATATAACCCCCTCACCCTTTATGATAAAGACATGAAAGATGATCATCACATAACCATCCAAATTCAATCATAGGAGTGAGTAACATGATTAACCAATGGCTCAGAGAGAATAAAGCAGCAATGTGGATTCTGACCGTCGTCCGCGTATACCTTGGATACACCTGGATGACCCACGGCTGGGAGAAATTAACCGGCGGCTTCCAGGCAGACGGTTTCCTCGCCGGCGCTGTAAAACTGGCAGGCGGTGAGCATCCGGCAGTTCAAGGCTGGTGGAAGGTATTCCTCGAAAACTTCGCGATTCCAAATGTAGGATTGTTCAACTTTCTCGTGCCAATCGGTGAGTTCCTGATTGGTCTGGGTCTGATCCTCGGCTGCTTCACGACACTCGCTGCCCTCATGGCCATGGTAATGAACTTCGCGTTCCTCTTCTCGGGTACCGTGAGCACGAACGCCCAGCTGCTGCTGTTCGAGATCTTCCTGGTCGTGGCCGGCGCTAATGCCGGAAAGATCGGTCTGGACCGCTGGGTACTGCCTTACCTGAAAGGCCTGTTCCGCAGAGACCGCGGGGAACGCATCAATCCGGCAAATCCGAATAAGACCACAGCCTAACTCTTTTCTACCTTCCCGCTAAAACAACAGAACCTCCACAGCTGCCTGGCAGCCGTGGAGGTTTATATTTTATACGGTATGATGGATCTCGCTGCCGCCAAACGCCCAGCAGTTCAGACTCAGCGAACCCAGCTGGTACTCCTGGTAGAGCTTCTTAGCCTGGCGCTCCCTGTCCGCTGTGCCCAGCGCATAGAAGAACGGAATGAAATGCTCGGCCGCATAGGAAGGAACAGCTTCCAGGGCATGCGGTGCTTTTTTGGCATAGTTAAACAGGTTCTTGAGATTCCAGCTCTGCAGCTGCTCTTCGATCCACTGGTCAAATTGCTCCGCCCATTCCAGCGGTTCATTCTCCCTGCTCAGCAGCCGGAGATTGTGCACAAGACCACCGCTGCCGACCACGAGAATATCCTGGTCACGCAGGGCAGCAAGCATCCGGCCGATCTCATACTGCTCTTCCGGTGACCGTCGGGAGTCTACAGAGAGCAGGATAACGGGAATATCTGCATCCGGGTACATGTGCTTGAGTACGACCCAGGCGCCATGATCCAATCCGCGGCCCAGAATCGGCTGGTAGGGCAGATTATGCTCACTGAACAGCCTGGCAATCTCATCCGACAGCGCCGCATCTCCCTTCGCCGGATAATTCACCCGATACACTTCTTCCGGGAAACCGTAAAAGTCATGCAGTGTCTCATGGGATTCATCCACGGTCAGACGCTGGTCCGGACTGTCCCAATGCGCCGAGAAGACGACGATGCCCCGGGGACGCGGCAGCTTGGTGCCCAGTTCTCCGAGAAAAGAGGTGTATGCATTGTCTTCCACAGCCAGAGCCGGTGACCCATGTGCTACAAATAATGCGGGTAGTGTCATCGCTGTCAACCTCCACACACCAGAATAACGTTACTCTTTCATATTACTCCTGTGGAGGCTGAAATTCCAATTGGATATCCTGCATCATTGCGTCGAATCCGGTCATTTGCAGCACTTCTGTCCATGTGCCCGGATCAGATCATCCAATGCTGCCAGTCCTTCTCCTCGCGCTCACGGTCAACCAGCCATCTGCGGGTAGACTTCAGCAGCTCGGCACGTTCCTTGCCGGAAGAGAAGGTATGGTCTCCCTGGAATACGATCTCCTTATCACAGCGTCCTTCGGAGCGCATCCAGAATACCTTCTGGTACAGAAAAGCGTAATCAACCGGAATCACATCATCAGAAGTCCCATGCACCACCAGCACATCCCCGCTGAACTTGACGGCCTCCTGGAACGGCTGGAAATTCGCCAGCGACTCGAAGAACACCGGCTTGAAGGCATAGCCCAGGTAGTCGGCAGAACCATGCTGGACGGCATTATCGAAGACACTGCGGTCGGTGATCTTGACAATGTCGCTGAAGGGATAACCCACGGCCGACCACAGAATCAGGTTCTTGATCCGTCTGTCCCGGACTGCGGTCAGTACCGCCACCGCGCCGCCGAGACTATGACCGAGCAGTGTTACCTTCTGCGGGTCGACATCCCCCAGATTCAAGGCATAATCCAGCACAGAACGGGTCTGATTGATCATAGACTCCAAGCCTTCTGCTCCGTAGTCTCCGCTGCTCTCCCCGCAGCCGATATAATCAAAGCGCAGTACAAGGTAGCCGTCTTGAGCCAGCTCTCTGGCGCTGTTAACGAACAGACGGTCGACGCCGATCCTTGATCCTACAAATCCGTGGCATATGACGATCAATGGCACCCGTTGGCAGCTCTTATTCTCGCTTTGTGCCGCAGGGTAATGAATCGTTGCTGCCAGCTCTTCCTGTCCGTGCCGAATTGCAATATGCCTTTCCATCCTGGTCTCCCCCTAAATAAAACATTGCATTTAATTCCGATGAGTTTAATATGAATTATTAATGCTAATATAGCATGCGGCTCTAAAACATGTCAAACAGCCGTCCGGAAGGGACGGCTGTTTGTAACAAGAATGGAGTTTAACAATTACTCATAGCTTCTTTTGAACATGCGGTGTGTCTCATCCCGGCCGCTCCAGGAACTCATCAGGCTGTTCGGGCCTGTGCTCTCATCCTGATGATCCTGCCACAGGCTTTTGTGATCGTCATCTGCAAACTCACCGCCAAATTCGGTATCTCCTGCTTCAGTCACACTGTACACCGGAGCACCTGCCCCCGTACTTGCTGCTTGATCAGGACGGGTCTTTGTCGCGGTCCGCGGCGGCACCTCTTCGGCACCGCTGACCGACTCATTAAATGAAGCAGCCAGCGGATTATCCATCTGATCCCATGGCGACTGGACGCCGTAGAGCTCAACACCATAACTCGTTTTTTCTGTGGACATCGTCATTCCCCTTCCCTTCAGCGCTTGGCATTTGTACTGGCATGGATTAGTGTGCTTAGGTAGCCCTAGGCTTTATTCATGCTTCCCGGATACTCACTTTTTTGCCACTTTTGCCATTGCAGCAGCTGGATCGCAGGATGAATAACGTCAGACCTGCGTATATTAAAGGGACATATCTGACTTACAATGAAAACGCAAGGAGCTGATGAACGTGGAAGCCCTCATTGCCTGGGTTCAGGCTCATTACGGACCTTTGCTGCTAATTCTCGGCGTGATCGCCGCTCTTGTATTTGTTTTTGTGAACCGGGCCCTGCTGTTCCACCAGGAATAGGCATGCTCTGCTTTGTTTTGCCAAGCACCTGCAGCTCCCTTATACTGATGGGTAGTACACTCGCAGAAACAGGGGGAAATTATGAAGAACTCATCATCACCACAAAATGAATACCCATCATCCAACACCCAACCCAAATGGATGTACTATATCATGATTGCCTGGATTGCATTGACTTTTCTGTTCCTGACCTTCGGGCTGATCGGCCTGGTTGTGCAGTGGACGGGCGGTTCCGTTGAACCCTATTCCAAAGTACAGTCCTCCACGCTCGTATTGGTTGCGCTCGGAGCCATTCTGCTGATCGAGGTCCTGAATGGCTTCATGTCACGACCCGACGAAGATGAAGCTGTCTCTGCCAAACCGAAGCTGACGATGAAAAGCGTTATCACCTACTGTGTCATTGTTGCCGTCATTCTTGTTGTCGGTACGACACTGCGCAGTACCCTGCCTGTCCTGACGATCCCGCCCTGGCTCAGCCTCGTGCTGTTCGTCGTTGGCATTGTCCTGCTAAAGCCGCTGTTCCTGCGCAAATCCACAAGAGTTGATGCCTGATTCAATCATGATCAGAGAATAAAATTAAGCCCTATCCGCTTTAGACGGAAGGGCTTTTTGTTTTTTTGGAAACTGCAACTCATTCTACTCCTGGTGCGTCCAAAATACTATATTGGGTAATTATTGGAAGAACCCCCGAACCTTAACTTTACATGGGAGGTATTATATTTTGCAGAATAAGAGAACCAAACTGATTGCCACAACCGCAGCAGCTATCCTTTTATTGTCTTCCCAATCTGGTGCTGCCTTCGCCGCATCCAGCACAGGAGCAGGTAGCAATTCCAGCAGTTCGGTAAGCCAGCAAAGCACAGACCGGGCTATCTTGGCCGGCCTGGACCAGCGTCTTGCGAAGGGAAAACTGGCTGAAGCGATTTCCTACCTGAACACAGACATTATGAAGGTATCCCGTAACACAGCGACCATCATGGTACTCCATCTGGAGAATGCCCAGGAAGCATGGATTCCGGCTTATGTTAAAAAAATGGAGGGCACCTCCATCCAACGTGCGCTGACGAAGCTGTACCGGAGTGGTGACACTTTTGACAGTCTGAGCAAACGCACTTCAGATCCATCCCTTCGCAGTGTACTCCTGCTGATGCAGAAGAACGGCTACCGTCTGGAGACGGCGGAAGGCATGTTCTATCCGGTCATTGACTATCCTGCATATGAACGTTACTCCGAATATGTGAACAAGGACATCCAGCAGTATCTGGGCATCCGTTACCTGGAGACCGTACAGCCTCTGTCCTCGGATGCGGCATTGACCATTGGCTATCAGTCCTTGCTGGCCCGCGGCGCATCCGTGGAGAGCTTTGTGCGGACATACCCATACTCCAACCGGATTAACCAGATGCGTTCCTTATATACGCTGTACCGGAATACGATTTTTTACGGCATGAATAATACGCCTTTGTTCGATTATGAGAATGGCAAGATGCGCAGTCAGGCTCAGACTGGCTATAACGCCTATCTGAGCTATGCAGCCCCTCAGGTGGCGAAGAGCCCGCTGCTGACCAAGGTAGGGTACTTTATGAAGGTTGTACAAGATAATGATTACAAACTGACGGATCAGGTGCAGGCTTGGCTTAAGGCGAATGCAGCGATTCAATAATTGTAACTAAAAAACTAAAAGCCGATCCGGCTCACTTCTGTGAGCGGGTCGGCTTTGTTTGTGGAGAGGCGGGTGGTTTTCAGGCTCCGGCACAACGTGCCTGCCTGTTCTTCATCCGGGATATGGCAGCATCATTGAGAGGGATTTTAACATTTAACTCCAGAACCCCGACGCTTATTGGATTCATTCGAGGATGCGGCCTTTTCTCCATTCGATTCTAACGCTCCCGGGTCAAATCCATACCGAATTGAACCGTTTCGGTATGGATTTCTTTATCGGAAGTCGCTCTTTGGATTCATTCGAGGATGCGGCCTTTTCTCCATTCGATTCTAACCCTCCCGGGTCAAATCCATACCGAATTGAACCGTTTCGGTATGGATTTCTTTATTGGAAGTCGCTCTTTGGATTGGAGAAAAGGCTTAAATCAACATATTAAACAAATTCAAATCCTTATTCAGCTCCGTAAACTGGAACCCCTTCCGCGTCATCCGCTCCACCAGCGGAACATAATCCTCAGGATGGATCAGCTCAATCCCCACCAGCGCAGGACCATTCTCTTTATCATTCTTCTTCGCATACTCGAAGCGCGTAATATCATCATCCGGGCCCAGTACATCTTGCAGGAACTCCCGCAGTGCACCCGCGCGCTGCGGGAAATTCACCATGAAGTAATGCTTCAGCCCTTCATAGATCAGGGAACGCTCCTTGATCTCCTGCATCCGGTCAATATCGTTGTTGCCGCCGCTGACGATGCAAACGACATTTTTACCTCGAATCTGCTCCTTGTACATATCGAGTGCAGCCACCGGCAGCGAACCCGCCGGCTCCACGACAATCGCATTCTCGTTGTACAGCTCCAGGATGGCCGTGCAGGCCTTCCCTTCCGGCACCTTCACAATATCATCCAGCGTACGGGAGCAAATATCATAGGTCATTTGGCCAACTCGTTTGACCGCCGCACCATCCACAAATTTATCAATCTCATCGAGCGTCACGACCTCCTGGCGGCGGAATGCTTCGCTCATGGAAGCTGCACCAAGCGGTTCTACACCGATCAGTTTGGTTGCAGGACTTACCGTCTTCACATATGCGCCGACACCAGCAGCCAGACCGCCGCCGCCAATCGTCACAAATACATAATCCGGCGACTGATCCAGATTCTCCATGATCTCCATCCCGACTGTACCGTTACCTGCGATGATTTTCGCCTGATCAAACGGATGAATGAAAGTCAGCCCCTGCTCCTCACGCGCCTTCATCGCTTCTTCATAAGCGTCATCGAACGTATCTCCAGTCAAGATGACTTCCACATTGCTGCCGCCAAAACGCCTCACCTGCTTCACCTTCTGGTTCGGCGTGGTGCTTGGCATATAGATCTTGCCCTGAATCCCTAACGAATTACAGGAAAAAGCCACACCCTGCGCATGGTTACCGGCACTCGCACAGACAATCCCCTGCGCCAGCTCCTCCGGGGACAGACTGCGGATCATGTTGTAGGCACCGCGAATTTTGAAGGATCGGACGACCTGCAGGTCTTCACGCTTGAGATAAACGTTACAGTTATATTTGGCCGACAGGACGGCATCCCGCTGCAGCGGGGTACGCACGATGACCTCGCGCAGCACGTGATGGGCACGCACGATGTCCTCCATTCCCACCGTGGGGGTACTGTCGGCTTGAGGGTTATCTACAGATTTCATATCGCTCTCCACACTCCGTTACTGTGCATGCCATCGGCTGCGCCGGATGATATACACGGTTTTCTGCTTTTATTCTTTATCATACCACTTTATGCCGCCAATGACCGCAAAAAAACCGCTCTCCCCCAGGAGAACGGCTTTTACCGCTGCAGGTCTATCCTTTTACACCACCGGCTGTCATGCCTTCAATAAAATACCGCTGGAAGAACAGAAAGACGATCAGAATGGGCAAAATGGCAAGCACGGAACCGGCGATCAGAATGTCATAGTTGTTCCCGTAAGGGGTCAACAGGCTGGATAACCCGATCGGCAGCGTCAGCATATCGTTCGTACGAAGCACGATCATCGGCCACAGGAAGTTATTCCAGCTGTTCATGGCCTGCAGGATGGCCATCGCCGCAAAGGCCGGTGCCATCAGCGGCATCATCACCCGGACGAAGATCCCGTATTCCGAGCAGCCGTCCACCCTGGCCGCATCCATGAAATCTTTAGGCACGCCGCCCAGATACTGACGGAAGAAGAAGATCGGAATCGGCGCCACCACGAACGGAAGAATGACTCCCCACACTGTATTAATCAGCTTCAGCCCGATCATCAGCTTATAAAGCGGCAGCATAATAATCTCAACCGGAATCATCATGACAATCAGCACGAGCAGGAAAATGGTATTCTTCAGCCGGAACTGGTACATCGCCAGGCCATAACCCACCATCGCCGACAGCAGCAGGCACAGTACAGTGAATAGCACGGTAAATACAATGCTGTTTCGATACCAGAGAAAATAATCACTGGCCCCCTGGAAGATGAACGAATAGTTCTTCAGGGACATCAGATCCCAATCCAGCCGCAGATTAAGCCCGAAGCGCAGGAGTTCGGTAGATGGCTTCAGTGAAGCCAGGATCAGTGCGAACAGCGGAAACAGCGAGAAGACAGCGAACAGAAGAAACAGAATGACAAGGGGAATGGTAACCGCCCAATTTCTTTTTTTCCCAACCATGCACTAGTCCTCCTTCCGGAACAGTCCGAAGAATCTCAGCTGAATCAGATTCAGGATCAGAGCGAACACGAGCAGCACGATGCCGACCGCAGCTCCAAAGCCCATGCTGTTCTGCTCCAGACCTTGGCGGTACAGGTAACCGACAATAGTGAGACCGATATCGTTCGGTGAGTTATTGCCGTTCCAGAGCATGAAGCTCTCCGTGAACATCGCAAGTCCCGCGTAAATACTGATTGTGAATACATAGATGGTTACCGGACGCAGCAGTGGAATCGTAATCCGCAGCAGCGACTGCAGCCGGCTGGCGCCATCAATCTGGGCCGCTTCATACAGCTCTGGAGGAATGTTCTGCAGACCGGACATGAAATAGAGCAGATTCACGCCCAGCCAGCGCCACAGCGCAAGGACAATCAGTGCGAACATACCGGTGCCGGCACTTGTCAGCCACTTTTGCGGTTCAATGCCGAACCAGCTCACGATGCTGTTCAGCAGCGAGCCATCCAGCTCACCGAAGATCAGCCGGAAGATCGTACCCGCGACCACAACGGATGTCAGTGCTGGCATAAAGAGTGCAGAACGGAACACTCCTTTGCCCGGCATGCGCTTGGAATTCAGCAGCACCGCCAGCAGCAATGGAAGTGGAATCAGCACGACAAGCGTCAGCACCGTATATAGAACACTGTTCATAATCGCTCTGCCGAAGGCCGGATTGATCAGATCCCGGTAATTCTCTGGGCCGATGAAGGACGTCATTCCGGGCAGTACTTCCTGAAAGCTCATAATGACCGTCGAGATTACGGGATATAGGAAAAATAATAGAAAAGACAGAATAAACGGCAGAACAAATACATATGGCGCCGAGCGCTGTGAGTACAGCAGGCGGTACCACCACCGGGTCTGCGCCTGTTCCCGCATGGCTGAGGCTGTCCGGGTTTTGGTATGCAGTGGCGAGTTCATATTTACACTCCCTTTCGCATCGTGATTTCCATTCGATTCACATCCATTTATTCCAGCTCTTTGGCGATTTCATGCAGCACTTCAGCCGGGTCCTCCATATCCTGCAGAGTGCGATACATGACCTTACTCTTCAGTGCACTGGAGATATCCGGGGTCTTCGGTCCGATATGAACCGGATTAATCTCATCCTTTACCTCAATCAGCGTGTCAAAAATGTTCTTCCCGAAGTATTCCGTAAACTTGTTCTCTTCCTTCACTTCCGGTGAGGTCCAGACCTCAGTCCGGATCGGATCGAAGCCGAGCTGCTTCCAGATCTGTTCATTGCCTTCCTTGGACAGCTTCGCAAAGGCCAGAAAACGCATAGCCAAATCCGCATGCTCGCTCTGATTCGTAATTACCGTAGCCGTGCCCCCCATTCCCGCCGAACGGAAACCGCCTTTCTCCCAGGCCGGCATCGGACGAATGATCATTTTACCCTTCAGGTCAGGCATGTAGTCGGTAAAACGGCCCATATACCACATCGGCATCCATACCGAAGCTGCTCCTTCCTTGTTCATAAACCCGTAATATTCTTCTGCATGGTGTCCGCCCCCCGGAGCGGTAACAGCAATCTTCTCCTTGACCAGCCGCTGCAGGAAGGAGAGGGTCTTGATATTCGTATCGTTGTCCAATGTCATCTTGCCCTCTTCATCCAGCAGATCGGAATTTTGCTGGGAAATGAGCGGCCAGAAGCTCCATTGATCATTCAGTTCAACCGTGGTCATCGGAATGCCCGTTTTCTCCAGCACCTGCTTGCCTGCCTTTTCATAGTCATCCCAGGTCTGGATATCATCGGGATTCACCCCTGCCTTGTCGAGGATCTCCTTGTTGTAATACATCACTTCGGCCCCGACGTGAAAATCGAGACCATAATAGCTGCTATCCTTGCTGTAGATATCCAGTCTGGATTTCACTACGTTCCCCAGCTCCGGCTCAACGACCGGATTCAAGGGAACGAGCTGCGGAATGCCTTTCATGAAGTTCCCGAATTTCGAGATCTCGATATCCGCCATATCCGGAGCACCGACGCCGGACTGAAGTGCGATGGACAGCTTGCTGTGATGGTTGTCGTACGGGAATGTATTCGCTTTCAAGTTTATCAATTCGTCTGGATGCGTCTGGTTCCACTGCTTAGCCATTTCGGTAAAAAACTGTTCATGCAGCTCATTGAAGGTCCAATAAACAATCGGTGTACCCGGCTGTTCTTCAGCCGAAGATCGGGAACAGCCTTGAAGCATGGCAGCTACCAGACCTAACAATACTAACATCGCCAGCACCTTATTTCGCTTGTGCATGTCCTTCCCCCTCTTGACAAATATTTACCAAAAGTGATGACTAGCTTTATTTAACATCAACCTAAATACATTTGCAATATATTAATTTATTTTTCTGTTCAGTTGACATATTTAACATGTAATCGGATACAGACATAAATATGACGGTTATTTTTATTGATTTCCTCGTAAATTACAAATGCACCCGGTAAACACCGTCCATTTAGTTAACATTTAAGTTAATATTATTGCGCAAATAACAAAAAAACCGCCGGAGGATCCGGCGGCTTCAAGCGCTTTGGAACTAGGATTATATTTTGTCTTCCTGCTTATGACTTAAATGTTCTGGCGAACCAGGCAGCTGCCGCATCTACCTCCGTGCGGGTCAACTGGTGGCCGAAGGATTCCCAGTGCATCTCTACTTCAGCCCCTGCTCCCTGCAGCAGGTCAGCCAGTTCTCTGGATTGGTCGGCCGGAATCAGCGGGTCATTGTGTCCGGAGCCCATCCAAACAGGAGTACCGCTGAGATTGGGCAGCTCCAGCCCCCGCAGCGGCACCATTGCATGATGAAGAATGGCACCAGCCAGCGCATCCTTGTAATGGAACAGCAGACTGGCCGCAATGTTAGCTCCGTTGGAATAACCGATGGCAACCACGCTGCTCCGGTCAAAACCGTACTGTTCTGCAGCCTCATCTATGAAGCCGCGAAGCTCTGCCGTCCGGAAGATCAGGTCCTCTTCATCGAAGATGCCCTCGGCCAGTCGGCGGAAGAAGCGAGGCATCCCGTTCTCCAGCACATTGCCGCGCACACCGAGAACAGAAGATTCCGGTGAGATCAGCTCGGCCAGCGGCAAAAGGTCATGTTCATTGCCCCCAGTCCCGTGCAGCATCAGCAGTACCGGAGCATGGGGATCAGATCCTTGACGATAAATATGCTGCATCATGCGTTTTCCTCCTTGTGTGTTTGTTGGGATGGAACTTGAATGGGCGGTAAGAATCGCATAATTTCCTCACGGTGGGGTTCGTACCAGGACGGCAGCATCAGCTTCTCTCCCATGGACTCCTTCGGCTCATCGTTGGCAAAGCCCGGAGGATCTGTTGCGATCTCGAACAGGATGCCGCCTGGCTCGCGGAAATAGATTGCATTAAAATACTGCCGGTCCACAACCGGTGTCGGATGGTAGCCGGACTTCTCGATCAGTGAACGCCATTGCTCGTGCTCTTCAAAGTCTTTGGCCCGCCATGCAATATGATGTACGGTACCCGCCCCGCCTCGTCCCGCCGGTACAGGATCGGTATTGATATCGATCACATTGCCGATATCTCCCTCAGAGAGATAGCGGACCCATCCATTTTCTTCGGCCGCCATTTTGAAGCCAAGCAGGCCTTCGAGAATTTTACGGGTCTCGTTAGGTGCCAGACTCAGCAGCACGCTCCCGCCAAAACCCTTTACCGCCTTGTCGGCCGGAACACCGCCCGGCGCCCAGGTGTGCTGCGGTCCGCCTTCCCGTTCTGTCAGTTCGACGACCAGGCCGCTGTAGTCCTGAAAATGCAGATAGATTTCTCCGAAACGCTGCGTCTCCTCAAACGAAATATCATACGAAGCCAGCCGCTCTCTCCAATAATCCAGACTGCCGACCGGGACCGCGTAGACCGTCACTGCAGCCTGGCCGCCGCCTACCGTACCCTGACGGGCCTGGCTCTGCGGGAAGAAGGTGATGATCGTTCCTGGTGTTCCTTCCCGATCTCCGTAGTAGAGATGATATACCTCAGGCGCATCAAAATTGATCGTTTTCTTAACCATCCGCAGCCCCAGCACGCCTGTGTAAAAGTCCACATTCTTCTGAGCGTCCTGAACGAAAGCCGTAATATGGTGAATCCCTGCACTTTGCAGCATGGTAAATCCTCCTCTTCAGTTTAAAAAGTTTTATTCTTCGTGTTCATCAAGCATGTGTCGTTTTAGCGGTCATGATCTGTAGTTTTGAATTGTCTCTATATCTTTAATTTAAGATTCTTGATTTTTATAATAAACGAAACTCTGCACAATTGCAACCCCTTCATGGACATGCCAAAAAAGACCGCTGGAGCATCCAGCGGTCTTCGGTATTTGAAGTTTAGAACAGTAATTGATCCGGATCTGTTCCTACCCGTTCATTCGTGTTAAGCTCATCGATCTGCGCGATCTCAGCCGGTGTCAGCTCGAAATTGAAGATATCGGCGTTCTCCCGGATCCGTGCAGGTGTTACGGATTTAGGAATGGTTACAATCTCCTTCTGGATATCCCACCGCAGAATAATCTGTGCTGGTGATTTGCCGTACTTGGAGGCGATCCCTGCGATCACTTCATTCTCCAGCAGCTGGCCTTGAGCCAGTGGACTCCAGGCCTCCAGCTGAATGCCCTGCTCGCGGCAGAATTCATACAGCTCACGTTGAGCCAGACGCGGATGCAGCTCCACCTGGTTGACCGCCGGGACAACATTGCTGTTACCGAGAAGGTTCTGCAGATGATGCACGTGGAAGTTGCTGACGCCAATAGCACGCACACTACCTTCTTCATACAGGCGTTCGAAGGCTTTCCATGTCTCAATGTACTTGTCCTTTCCCGGCCAGTGAATCAGGTACAGATCCACAACATCCAGCCCCAGACGTGCACGGCTCTCCTCAAATGTCTGCAGTGCGGAATCATAACCCTGACGGTCATTCCACAGCTTCGTAGTGATGAACAGGTCTTCTCGCTTCACACCGCTCTCGCGAATAGCGCGGCCGACTTCCTCTTCGTTGCCATAGATGGCAGCCGTATCAATACTGCGGTAGCCCGCATCAATCGCTGCCTTAACTCCCTCTACCACCTCTGTGCCTTTGGCCTTGTAAGTGCCGTAACCGAGCCAGGGAATGACCACTCCGTTATTCAACTTTGTTCCGTCTGTAATCGATTTCATCGGATAACCTCCTTCAGTAATCAGCATTTGCTCTTATATATCGTTCAATCGTTCAATCGCTTATTTGTTAATCTGATCTGCGCTGAATACTTTGGCCTGCATCGGTGCAGCCAGGAACTCAGGTGCGGATGCAACGAAATTCTGAAAATGCTCTGTAGCATTATGGAACTTCATGGCCTCCTCGTCTTTCCATTCTTCAACCATGGTGAAAGCGTTCGGATCGTTGATGTCCTGCATGAGTGTGTAGCGGATGTTACCTTCCTCGGCCTGGGAGCCCTGCATCAGCAGCTTCATCTGTTCAAGGAAGTTTTCTTTTTGTTCAGGTTTAACGACCATATTGGCATGAATCACAAACATATTAACGTCCTCCTTCGCTTTTCTTGTACTTCAACCTACTCAATTATACCTGACCCGATATGGAAAAGTAAGCACGCACATCGGTGTAGTACAGTATAAAGAATGATACCTGCCGGCAAAAAGAAAAATGCCGCAAAGACAAAACGTCCTCACGGCACTTCAATTCCCGGTTATACCAGCGCTTTCGCTGCGATATCCGTCCGGTTATGTTTTCCTTCGAAAGCAATCTTCGCGGCCTGTTCGTAGGCCTTGTCCCGTGCATCCGCAATGGTAGCACCCAGACCGACAACGCCGAGCACCCGTCCACCGTTCGTCACCCATTGGCCTTCTTCGTTGACCGCCGTACCGGCATGGAAAACGACAGCCTCATCTACCTGGTCCAGCCCATGAATCGGCACGCCCTTCGGATAGGACGCAGGATAACCGCCCGAAGCCAGGACCACGCATACGGCAGCCTCATCTTTCCATTCAATCTCCACCTGATCCAGCGTACCGTTCACGGCAGCCAGGAAAATATCGAGTAGATCACTGTTCAGACGCGGGAGCACCACCTGGGTCTCCGGATCGCCGAAACGAGCATTAAATTCAATCGTCTTCGGCTGTCCATCCGGCGAGATCATCAGACCGGCGAAGAGCACACCGCGGAATGGACGTCCTTCGGCTGCCATCGCTTTGGCTGTAGGCTCAATAATCGTGCGGATCGCTTCTTCAATGATGGAATCCTGAACATGAGGCAGCGGGCTGTAAGTGCCCATCCCCCCGGTATTTGGGCCTCGATCTCCGTCATACACCGGCTTGTGATCCTGCGCGGCCACCATCGGGCGAACGGTCTCGCCGTCGACAAAAGAAAGAATCGACATTTCCTGCCCGCTCAGAAATTCCTCAATCACCACCTGGCTTCCGGCTTCCCCGAACACTTTGGCTACCATCATATCCTGCAGCGCCTGCTCTGCCTCTTCCAGTGTGGCTGCAACAATGACACCTTTGCCAGCAGCGAGACCGTCTGCCTTAATCACGATCGGTGCACTTTGCGTACGCAGGTAGCCGAGCGCCTCTTCGTATTGGTCGAATTTGCGGTAGGCCGCTGTCGGGATATTGTACTTGTGCAGCAGATCCTTCATGAAAGTTTTGCTGCCTTCGATCTCAGCCGCATTTTTGCGCGGGCCGAATACCGGGATCTGACGTGCTTCGAAGACATCGACAATGCCAGCTGCGAGCGGGTCATCGGGACCTACCACAACCAGTCCAACCTTCTTCTCCTCGGCAAAATCCGCCAGCTTCTCGAACTCAAAAACGCCGATCGGCACACATTCCGCCAGCTGCCCGATACCCGGATTGCCGGGTGCGCAGTAGAGGGTATCCACCTTCTCACTTTTGGCCAAAGCCCATACAATCGCATGCTCGCGGCCGCCGCCGCCGATAACCAGAATATCCATTTTCCGTTCCGCCTCCCCATTAAATCTATCATATAGAAAAAGGCTGGTACTCCAGCACATGCCGGAGCATCCAGCCGAGATGGCATCATGCCGCAATACAGGGATACGTACATCTTCAAGCACCGCACCGTATCCCGGGATCGATGATATGTTCATCGTCTGCACTCGTTAATCCAATGAATTCTTCAGCAGATTAATGTTTGAAATGGCGGACGCCGGTGAACACCATCGCGATGCCGTATTCATTCGCCACCTTAATGGACTCTTCGTCCTTGATCGAGCCGCCCGGCTGAATAACCGCGGTAATGCCGGCTTTGGCAGCCAGCTCCAGCGTATCGCCCATTGGGAAAAAGGCATCCGAAGCGAGTACGGCTCCCTTGGCTTTGTCACCGGCCTGCTCGATGGCAATTTTCGCTGCGCCCACGCGGTTCATTTGGCCTGCACCAACACCTACGGTCATATCATCTGCAGCAAGAACAATCGCATTGGATTTTACATGCTTGACCACTTTCCAGCCGAACAGCAGCTGTTTCAGCTCTTCTTCTGTTGGCTTACGGTCTGTGGCTACCTGCAGGTCATCCTCCGTGATGGAGTGCAGATCGCTCTGCTGAACGACCATACCGCCTTCAATGGACGTAACAACAAACTGGCTCTCACGCTCATGCGCCGCACCCAGCTCGCCCATCTCCAGCAGACGAATGTTCTTCTTCTTCGTGAGGATCTCCAGCGCTTCGTCTGTAAAACCAGGTGCCAGTACGATTTCCAGGAAAATCTCACTCAGCTTATGAGCAGTATCGCTGTCGATGATCCGGTTTGCAGCCACAATTCCGCCAAAAATTGAAGTCGGATCTGCTGCATAAGCTTTGGAATACGCTTCATAAATGCTCTCGCCAATCCCTACACCGCAAGGATTCATATGCTTGACCGCAACGACCGCAGGCTCTGTGAACTCCTTAACGATCTGCAGCGCAGCATTCGCGTCGTTAATATTGTTGTAGGAAAGTTCCTTGCCATGCAGCTGCTTCGCTGTGGTCAACGTGCCTTCGGCAGCCAGCGGCTTACGGTAGAAGGCAGCCTGCTGATGCGGATTCTCTCCATAACGCAGATCTTGAATTTTCTCATACGTGACAGTAAAACGCTCTGGAAGCGGGTCGCCAGTAACATTCGACAGATAATCGGAAATCAGGGCATCGTAAGCCGCTGTATGGCGGAAAACTTTGGCTGCAAGCCGTTTGCGGGTTTCAAGTGTCGTATCCCCGCTGCTGCGGACTTCGTCCAGTACAACTGCATAATCGTCGGCATCCACAACCACAGATACGAACGCATGGTTTTTGGCTGCCGAACGCAGCATCGTGGGTCCGCCGATATCAATGTTCTCAATTGCATCTTCGTAGGTGACATCCGGTTTCGCAATCGTTTCGGCAAAAGGATACAGATTCACGACCACGAGGTCGATATAGTCCAATCCCAGCTCCTGCATTTGACGCTGGTGCTCGGCATTGTCACGCACAGCCAGCAGACCGCTGTGAACCGCCGGATGCAGGGTTTTGACACGTCCATCCATGATCTCCGGAAATCCGGTTACTTCCGAGATTCCGATCACTGGAATCCCTTCCTTCGACAGCAGGCTGCTTGTCCCGCCTGTCGAGATGATTTCTACTCCCAATGCAGACAGCTCGCGGCAAAAATCCACGATCCCCCGTTTATCCGATACACTGACCAATGCTCTTTTGATTCCCACGCTTGCTCCTCCTCCAATAAATAAACGGTTTATTTCCCGAGAAATATCGTATCATGCTGTTCGTTGCCCTTCACATGCGACAATTTATCATATTATACCTTGTTTTCCGGCTCCAGCACGGTTACGGATCGGCCCTCAAGCTTCACTCTGCCCTGTGCAAACCAGGATACGACCTGTGGATACAGCTGCTGCTCGATCTCATGAATGGACACAGCCAGTGATTCCTGCGTATCACCCGACTGGATTTCGACGGCATGCTGGGCAATAATCGGACCGGTATCCATACCGCCATCGACATAATGAATGGTTACACCCGTCACTTTGACACCATAGTCGAGAGCTTGTCCGATCGCATTTTTGCCCGGAAAAGCAGGCAGCAGGGATGGGTGAATGTTAATCAGTCTGCCCTGGTAGGCATCCACCATCGTGGACGTCAGCAGTCTCATATATCCTGCCAATACGACAAGATCAATGTCTTTGCGCTGCAGAATCCCCACGATCTCCGCTTCATATTCTTCTCTCGCGCTGTACTGCTTGGGGTCAAACAGATGTACGTCAATACCGGCTTTACGGGCACGCTGTACGACAGGAGCCTGGGCTTTATCACAAACCAGCAGCTCTACAGAAGCTCCCAGACCCCCTTGCTCTGCGGCATCCACCAGCGCTTGAAAGTTCCCTCCCTGCCCGGAGGCGAAAACCGCAATACGAAAATCAGGCATTAGACTTCCGCTCCCGTGAAGGTCACTTGGGCTTCGCCTTCGGTAACACGGCCAATCAGGTAGGCCTCTTCACCCTGCTGCTTCAGAAGTTCAAGCGCCTGCTGCGCATGTTCTTCCTTCACAACCATGACGAGACCAATCCCCATATTGAAGGTTGTGAACATGTCGCGGTTCGAGATTTCACCCTTACGCTGCATCAGCTCGAAGATCGGCAGAATCGGCCAGGAGCCGTAATTGATATCCACATTAACGCTGTCAGGCAGCACACGCGGGATATTCTCAATAAAGCCGCCGCCTGTGATATGGGCCATCCCCTTGACTGGTAGCTGTTCGAGCAGGGCCAGCACGGATTTAACGTAGATTTTGGTAGGTACAAGAAGAGTATCTCCAAGGGTTCCTCCCAATTCCTCAATCTCGTCCTGCAGGCTGTATCCGGACTGCTCTAGCAGCAGACGGCGAACGAGCGAGAAGCCGTTGCTGTGAACCCCGCTGGATGCTAGACCGATCACGGCATCCCCTGGTGCAATCGTCGACCCGTTAATGATTTTACTCTTATCCACCACACCCACGGTGAAACCTGCAATATCATATTCTCCGCTGCTGTACATCCCCGGCATTTCCGCGGTCTCTCCGCCGATCAGGGCACAGCCCGATTGATGGCAGCCTTCAGCAATACCAGCTACGATAGCTTCAATCTTCTCAGGCAGCACCTTGTCGCAAGCCAGATAGTCGAGGAAGAAGAGCGGCTCGGCACCCTGAACGACAATATCGTTAACGCACATGGCCACAGCGTCGATCCCGATCGTATCATGCTTGTCCATCGCGAACGCGATCTTCAGCTTCGTTCCTACACCATCGGTACCGGACACCAGCACAGGCTCTTCGTATTTGTCTTTGTTCAGACCGAACAAAGCTCCAAAACCACCCAGGTCAGTCATCACTTCCGGACGGAAGGTACGCTTCACATGCTTTTTCATCCGCTCTACCGCTTCATTACCGGCCGCAATGTCTACCCCGGCGTTTTTGTATGCTTCGGACAACTTCGTCACACTCCCTTGAGTAATAAATCAAATTAGTTCATGCCCTAACACTGTTAAAGGCATGAACTTTACTGCCCATCACACCATTTTATTCCTCACTAACACCCGCAGCCGAATTTCTCTTCCCCGTCAAAGTCGATATTCGTCGGGTAATCGTTATCGAAGCAGGCCATACAGAGGCCGCCCTTGTAATCCGTCTCGTTGTCCCCGCCCACCGCGGTAATCAATCCCTCCGGGCTGAGGAAAGACAAGGAATCCGCGTTAATCTCGCGGCAGATTTCCTCAATGCTTTTCGAAGAAGCAATCAGCTCACGACGATCCGGCGTATCAATCCCGTAGAAGCAGGGATTTTTGAACGGCGGTGATGTGATCCGCACATGAACCTCGGTCGCGCCCGCATCCCGCAGCATATTCACGATCCGGCGGGATGTTGTCCCGCGCACGATCGAGTCATCGATCATTACGACGCGCTTACCCTCGACGACACGGCGTACAGCGCTCAGCTTCATTTTGACTCCCTGCTCCCGCAGCTCCTGGCTCGGCTGGATGAACGTGCGTCCCGTATACTTGTTCTTGATCATCCCCAGCTCGTACGGAATGCCCGTCTGCTCGGCATAACCGATCGCCGCGGAAATGCTGGAATCCGGCACCCCGGTAACGACGTCCGCATCCACGAAGGATTCGACCGCCATCCGGCTCCCCATCCGCTTGCGTGCGGCATGCAGGTTGGCTCCATTCATATCACTGTCCGGTCTGGCAAAATAAATATATTCCATCGCGCACAAAGCTTTGCGGTGCTCGCGGTTGTGGTTCGCAAACCGTTCCTCGAGAAGCCCGTTCTCATCCAGGACCAGCAGCTCGCCAGGCTCAATATCGCGAATCAGCTCGGCGCCAATGGTCTCCAGCGCGCATGTCTCAGAGGCAAACAGGTACGCGTCTCCCAATTTGCCCATCGTCAATGGACGCAGGCCGTGCGGATCCGATGCTACCAGCAGCTTGTCATTGGTCATAATCAGAAAAGCGAATCCGCCGACAATCCGGTTCAGCGCGTCCTTCGCGGCGTCCACCAGTCCTTTCGGGGAACGTGCGATCAGATGGGCCACAACCTCGGTGTCACTGGTGGTCTGGAAGATGGAACCGCTCTGTTCCAGTTCCCGGCGGATCTGCGGCGCGTTAACGATATTGCCGTTAGTCGCTACCGCCAGATTGCCGTCCCGGTACTTGAAGACCAGAGGCTGGGCATTCGTCAGCTTGCTGTCCCCGCTGGTAGAATAACGGACATGCCCAATCGCAATGTCACCCACCAGCGTAGCCATCATATCTTTGTCGAATACTTCCTTCACCAGCCCCATTCCCCGGTGATAATTGAAATCCGGCCCGCTGCTGACGCACATGCCGGCACTTTCCTCCCCGCGGTGCTGAAGCGCATGCAGTCCATAATAAGACAAAGAAGCGGCGTCAGGGTGTCTGTACACCCCGAACACCCCGCACTCTTCTTTTAATTTATCGAACAGCCCGTCCTTGCCGGAGCCTTCGTTGTAATAATCACCATTCCAGAGCGTCCGTGCTGTTACTTCATCAGACATGGAATAACATCCTCCCAGACCTGCTTCAATCCTTCCACAGGCTCGTTGACTGCAGCTTGTCCGTTCACTTCGATGGTTAATTCCGTTCCTTCTACCCGTCCAATCGTCTGTACAGATATACCTTGACTTGCAATATAGGTCTCCAGCGCGGCCGCTTTATCCGGAGAAGCCGACAGCAGAATACGGGACTGACTCTCACTGAACAGAGCCCAGTCCGGACGCAGGTCGCTCTTCACGTTAACCTGGGCCCCTACAGCACCGCTGATGCAGGACTCAGCCAGCGCCACAGCCAGACCGCCTTCAGCCAGATCATGCGCAGAGCGCACGAGACCCAGTTGAATGGCACCCAGCACCGTGGACAGCAGCTTCTTCTCGATATCAAGATTCAGCTCCGGCGGACGTCCTTCGGATACATTGTGAACGACAGCCTGGAATTCACTGCCGCCCAGTTCAGCCTTGGTGTCGCCCAGCAGCAGGATAACATCCCCTTCCGCTTTGAAGCCCTGGGTTGTAATGTGATCTGTATCATGTACGAGACCAACCATGCCGACGACCGGTGTCGGATAGATCGCGCCCTTGGCGTTCTCATTATACAGACTCACGTTGCCGCCGATGACCGGGGTATCCAGCACACGGCAGGCTTCGGCCATACCGTCAACCGCCTTCTCCATCTGCCAAAAGATATCCGGCTTCTCCGGACTGCCGAAGTTCAGGTTGTCCGTAATAGCCAAAGGTTCTGCGCCGCTGCAAACGATATTCCGTGCAGCCTCGCTGACTGCGATCCGTCCACCCACTTCAGGGTCCAGATACACATAACGTCCGTTGCAGTCTGTCGTCATCGCCAGTCCCTTGCGGGTTCCGCGGATTGTCACGACAGCAGCGTCCGAGCCTGGACGAACCGCTGTGCTCGTACGAACCATATAATCATACTGCTCGTAAACCCAGGCTTTGCTTGCCACGCTAGGAGAAGACAGCACTTGACGCAATGCGCCATTCAGGTCTGTAACTTCTTCATAACGAAGGGTATCAACCCCTTCATTCTCCTTATAATAAGCAGGCACTTCCGAAGGCTTGCTGTAGATCGGGCACTCATCCACCAGAGCAGTCACTGGCATATCCCCGACAACCTCACCATGATGGATCAGCTTCAAGCGGCCGTCGTCCGTCACTTTGCCGACCTTTGCACAGATGACACCCCAGCGGTCGAAAATTTCACGCGCCTGCGCTTCATCCTTTGGTTCAACAACGAACAGCATCCGCTCCTGGGATTCGGACAGCATCATTTCGTAAGGCGTCATGCCTTCTTCACGCTGCGGCACCTGGTCAAGGTACAGCTCCAGACCGTTGCCGGCTTTACTTGCCATCTCTGCACTGGAGCAGGTCAGTCCTGCTGCGCCCATATCTTGAATACCAAGCACAATACCGCTGTCGATCAGCTCAAGACAGGATTCCATGACCAGCTTCTCCATGAATGGATCGCCGACCTGTACGGCTGTACGCTTGGACTCGGACTCTTCTGTCAGCTCTACCGAAGCGAAAGTCGCGCCGTGGATGCCGTCACGACCGGTTGGCGGGCCTACATAGAAGACCGGGTTGCCTACACCTTTGGCTACACCGCGCTGGATTTTATCATGATCAATCAGACCGACACACATCGCGTTAACGAGCGGGTTGCCCTCATAGCTCTCGTCGAATACAACCTCGCCGCCGACGGTCGGAATACCGATACAGTTGCCGTAACCGGCAATACCGGATACAACATGCTCGAACAGGTATTTTACACGGTCACTCTCCAGCTTGCCAAAACGCAGGGAGTTCAATGTAGCGATGGGCCTTGCCCCCATGGAGAAAATATCACGGATAATGCCGCCCACGCCTGTAGCTGCGCCCTGGAACGGTTCTACCGCTGAAGGATGGTTATGACTCTCGATCTTGAATACGACGGCCTGATTATCGCCGATATCAACGATCCCCGCACCTTCGCCTGGTCCCATCAGGACACGCGGACCGCTGGTCGGGAAGCGGCGCAGCAGCGGCTTGGAATTCTTGTAAGCGCAGTGCTCGGACCACATGACACTGAATACGCCAATCTCGGTGTAGTTCGGCTGACGCCCCATGAATTCGCAGATCAGCGCATACTCGCTGTCCGATACGCCCATTTGCTGATACAGTTTATGCTCGGCAATTTGCTCTGCCGTCGGTTCCTTAGCGGACAGTTGCTGCGCCATGCTGATCCCTCCAAGCGTTTAGTATGGATGTGAACATCCGTTGTCCGTCTTTCGTGCCCAGCAGCTCGCTGACCGCACGCTCCGGGTGAGGCATCATCCCCAGTACATTGCCTCGCTCATTGCTGATTCCTGCAATATCGTTGATGGAGCCGTTCGGATTACTCTTGTATGTGAAGACGATCTGGTTGTTTGCCTGCAGGCGGGCCATCGTCTCTTCGTCGCAGTAATAGTTGCCTTCACCATGGGCAATCGGGATCACAATCTCTTCCCCCTGCTCATAATCACGTGTAAACGGGGTTTGATTGTTCTCTACTTTCAATACTACATCATGGCAGAGAAATTTCATGGACATATTGCGGCGCAGCGCGCCTGGCAGCAGTCCGGCTTCAGTCAGAATCTGAAAGCCGTTGCAGATGCCCAGAATATATTTGCCCTGCTCCGCAGCCTTCGCCACTTCATTCATAACCGGGGCAAACCGGGAAATGGCGCCGCAGCGCAGATAGTCACCGTAGGAAAACCCTCCGGGAACAAGAATACAATCATAAGGTGTCAGATCCGTTGCTGTATGCCATACATAATCTACCGGCTCACCTACGGTGTCTTCGATGGCTTTGTAGCAGTCAATGTCACAGTTGGAACCGGGAAAGACCAATACTGCAAATTTCATGGAATTAAACCTCCAATTCGTAGCGGTAATCTTCGATGACGGTGTTCGCCAGCAGCTTCTCACACATCGCCTTGACCCGTTCTTCCGCTGCCGCAGCATCGGTGGTATCCAGGTTCAGTTCCATGTATTTGCCAATGCGTACATTCTCCACTTCACCGAATCCCATGGAATGCAGCGCACCTTGAACGGCAACTCCCTGCGGATCCAGTACGCTTTGTTTGATGGTGACATAGACGGTCGCTTTAATCATGTTAATCTTGTTCCTCCTCAGAGTGGATGGGTATGAAAATAATGATAAAGTTCGTTTCTAGGCTGCGGTTATGACTGTTCTGCAAGGCTTAGGATTGTTCCGCAAGACGTTTCCAAATATCTACGTATCTTGTGGTTGTGGCTTCCACCACTTCCGCTGGCAGCGGATCCGGTGTACTGTTCTTATCCCAGTCCGAGGCAGCAAGGTAGCTGCGGACCGGCTCTTTGTCCATACTGTCGATTTCGATGTCGAGGGCATAATTGGCTTTGTCCCAGAAGCGCGAGGAATCCGGGGTGAAGATTTCATCAATCAGGATCACCTTGCCATCCACGATCCCGAATTCAAATTTGCAGTCTGCCAGAAGGATGCCCCGGCTGTCGCAGTAGTGACGGGCGTATTCGTAGAGGCGCAGGCTTTTCTCTTCCAGCTCACGGGTCAGCTCTTCGCCGACCAGCTCAGCCATGGCTGCAATCGAGATGTCTTCGTCATGACCGACATCGTTCTTGGCAGCAGGTGTGAAGATCGGCTGCGGCAGGCGTTCGTTCTTGCGCATGCCTTCAGGGAGCCTGATCCCGTTAACCTCGCCGGTCTGCTGGTACTGGCGCCAGCCCCCGCCGGTGATGTATCCGCGCACGACACACTCAATATCAATGCGCTGTGCTTTGCGGGTCACCATAATCCGGCTGCGCAGGGCGTCCGGATCTTTAACCAGATCGCCGAGTTTGGTCACATCCGTATGAACGACATGATTATCCATCAGGTCCTTCGTCTGCTCGAACCAGAAGGCGCTCAGCTGGTTGAGCACATTCCCCTTTTCCGGCACCGGCGGCTCCAAAACGTAGTCAAAAGCAGAGATCCGGTCGGTCACGACGATCAAATAATGTTCACCCAGGTCGTACAGCTCCCGCACTTTCCCTTTGTAGAGCAGAGGAGCATTGATCAGTTCCACAGCAGTGGACAAAGCCATTTCATAGCCCTTCTTTCCTTGAAATCTGGTTGATCCGGCAGTTCATCTATCCATTACACAGCTTTATACAATTAATCCAATTACTTTGTCAGACCCAGCTTGTTGAAAATGGTATCCACATGCTTCAAATGCCAAGCCGGGTTGAACGCATCCTCAATCTCTTCCGGGCTGAGCGCTTCAGTGATCTCCGGTGTAGACTCCACGATATCGCGGAACTGGCGCTGTTCTTCCCAGGCCTGCATCGCACGCGGCTGCACGGTATCGTAAGCCTGCTCGCGGCTGAAGCCTTTGTCGATCAGCTTCGTCATAATACGGCCGGAGAATGGAACACCGAATGTGCGGGCCATATTGCGCTTCATGTTCTCAGGGAATACCGTCAGATTCTTCACAATATTGCCGAAGCGATTCAGCATGTAGTTCAGCAGCATCGTCGCATCCGGCAGAATGATGCGTTCCACAGAGGAATGAGAGATATCGCGTTCATGCCAGAGTGTTACGTTCTCATATGCTGATACCATGTGACCGCGGATGACGCGGGACAGGCCGGAGATGTTCTCGCTGCCGATCGGATTGCGCTTGTGCGGCATGGCGGAGGACCCTTTTTGACCCTTGGCAAAAGCTTCTTCCACTTCACGGAATTCACTCTTCTGCAGCGCACGGATTTCCGTTGCAAACTTGTCCAGGGAAGTCGCGATCAACGCCAATGCAGCCATATATTCAGCATGACGGTCACGCTGCAGCGTCTGGGTCGAGATCGGTGCAGGGCTGGTTCCCAGCTTGCGGCAGACAAACTCCTCTACAAAAGGATCAATATTCGCATAGGTGCCCACCGCGCCGGAAATTTTACCGTACTGGACATTGTCAGCCGCATGACGGAAGCGTTCCAGGTTGCGCTTCATTTCCTCATGCCACAGGGCCATCTTGAGGCCGAATGTAGTCGGCTCAGCGTGTACACCATGGGTACGTCCCATCATCGGGGTATCCTTGTAGGCGATCGCTTTATCCTTCAAAATTTCAATAAAATTAAGAATATCTTTCTCCAGGATTTCGTTCGCCTGCTTCAGCAGGTATCCAAGAGCGGTATCTACCACGTCCGTCGAAGTCAGACCATAATGCACCCATTTGCGTTCGGCTCCAAGGCTCTCGGACACTGTACGGGTGAAGGCGATCACATCATGACGTGTCTCCTGCTCAATTTCATAGATCCGGTCGATATCAAAAGAAGCCTTCTCGCGCAGCAGCGCTGCGTCTTCTTTGGGAACTACCCCCAGCTCGGCCCATGCTTCTGTTGCACACAGTTCCACTTCAAGCCATGCCTTGAATTTGTTCTCCTCCGTCCAGATGGCTCTCATTTCCGGTCTGCTATAACGTTCAATCATTGATTTCGATTCCTCCAAATGTTGGTTTGTTCAATCCATTGCAGGCCATCCTCTATCTGATTGCACAGGAGATTGATGTGCCCCATTTTACGTCCGTTCTTGGCTTCACTCTTGCCGTATAGATGATATTTAGGTACGATCTTCAGCTCATCCGCAATCGGGTCTGCGGTTCCCGTTCTGGCGACAGCCTCTTCCAAATGCTCACCCAGCACATTCACCATCACGACCGGAGACAGCAGCCTTGTATCTCCCAGCGGAAGATTGCAGACCGCCCGGACATGCTGCTCGAACTGCGAGGTTGCACATGCCTCCATCGTGTAATGACCCGAATTGTGCGGGCGCGGCGCAAGCTCGTTCACGTACAGCTGACCATCCTTGGTCACGAACATCTCCACAGCCAGCAGTCCGACGGCTCCCATCGATTCAGCGATAGCAGCTGCCAGCTGCTGTGCTTCCTCCAGCACTGCCGCTTTCACTCGGGCCGGCACAATAGAGGTATGCAGAATGTTGTTCACATGAATGTTCTCGGCTGGCGGAAACGTCCGGATCTCTCCCCGCGGGCTGCGGGCGGCAATAACGGATATTTCACATTGAAAAGAGACAAACTGCTCCAGCACGAGTTCTGTTCCGCCAGCGGCCAGCTGCTGATAAGCTGCTGCGGCTGCTGCGACTTCACGGATAACGACCTGGCCTTTGCCATCATAGCCGCCGGTCGCTGTCTTCAATACGCAGGGCACGCCCAGCTCCTGAACAGCCTGCTCCATGCTCTCTGCACTTGTGATTTCACGGTAAGGAGCTACTGGAACACCTGCGGCTTCAATCGCACGTTTCTCCCGCAGCCGATGCTGTGTCGTATAGAGCAGTTCACTGCCCTGAGGCACATAGGATTCCCGCTGCAGCAGTGCCGCAATTCCTGCATCGATGTTCTCGAACTCGTAAGTAATCACGTCACAGCGCTGTGCCAGCTCTCTGGCAGCGGCCTCATCATCATAAGCCGCTGTAATTTGCTGTGCAACCTGTCCACAGGGTGAATCCGGTGTGGGCTCCAGGGTAACGAACCGGTACCCCATGGCGCTGCCCGCCAGAGTGATCATCCGGCCCAGCTGTCCACCGCCCAGAATTCCGATGCTTGAGCCAGGGAGAATTACGCTCCGAGCACCACTTTCCTGAACCTGTTCCTTCATCTTACCATCACGTTTCTCATGCGAATGCTGCATCATAGACGCTCACTGCTCTCCAGCACTTCGGCTGTGATGCGGTCCCGGCGGGCCTGCACACGCTCCTGAACGGCTTTATTCGTTGCACCGATCATTTGAGCTGCAAGCAAGCCTGCATTGGTCGCGCCAGCTTTGCCAATCGCTACCGTTGCAACCGGAATGCCTCCCGGCATTTGTACAATAGACAGCAGAGAGTCCAGTCCGTTCAGTGCTTTGGTCTGTACAGGGACACCGATGACAGGCAGCGGCGTTTTGGCAGCCACCATCCCTGGAAGATGCGCAGCCCCGCCGGCTCCGGCGATAATGACTTGAAGACCGCGTTCCGCAGCTTCCTCCGCATAACGGAACATCAGATCCGGTGTGCGGTGAGCTGATACAACCTTCTTCTCATAATCAATCCCGAGCTCGTCCAATACGGTGCATGCATGCTGCATGGTCTCCCAATCGGATGTGCTTCCCATAATGACGCCAACCTGTGCTGCCATTCGATTCACTCCTCTGTTCATATATAATCACCCAGGAACCACAAAGGTCCGGTTCTCGAAAATGCAATCATTTTCAAGATCCCGGACCCCGGACAAGCTTCAGACAGAACCGTGCACAGGCATGCCAAGACACGCCGATACAGCCCGCTTGCTCAGCGGCTCCAGCCTTCACTTCACGTAGTCCGGAAATTTACGGTTCCCAGGTAGATACTTCCGGGCCATATTCCCGGCATTATACGAGTATGATATCACGTTCGGCCCGCTGTTACGGGGCCTTCACAATGATTTATCCTATTAACATTTCCTATAGATAGTTTAACAACCCACTACACGCCATGTCAACTTAAAAGCGAACGTTAATCTAATCAATTATTTTAATGTTCGTCTTTTACATAACAGCAAACATAAAGAGCCGGCCCATCTCATAATGAAGCAGATGTTTGCCGGCTCTATTATTTTTAATTCTGTTATTATTTCACAACCAATACCGGAACACGGGCATGCTGCACCACGTTATGGCTCACGCTGCCGAGTACGAATTCACGGATACCGCCCAGGCCGCGGCTGCCAATCAGAATCACATCAGAGCCGAATTCTTTGGCATAATCCAGAATCACCTCAGCCGGGGAGCCCTGTACCATATCCACCGTCGCCGCTACACCAGCCTGTGTAAGCTTCTGCTTGGCTTCTTCTGTGGTTTGTTCAGCCAGGTCATAATAATCCTTGTTTACCGAGGCGGGGATCGGAGCCAGCACTTCGCCTGCATAGACCCTTGGAAAATCAAAAGCGTGCACAATTCGAAGCTCAGCACCTTCTAAGGCTTTCGCCAGCTCGATTCCATGTTCTAACGCCTTATTTGAAGCTTTGGAACCATCATATGCAACCAGAATTTTAGAGAATAACATCTGTCATGCACCTCTTTCACTATGTATTTTTTCTTATGCCCCCTATTACATATATAAACCATTCAGGAGGGTCATACTCAAAGCCCTTATTTCAGAAAATACCCGTACAAAACCGCGTTCAGGAACAACAGCAGTGGAATGCCGATCACAAAACTGGAATGCTTTGTCTTATGACGTTTGCGGTACATGGCAATCAGTACACCCAGTGCCCCGCCGATCGCTGCCAGCAGGAACAGGTTTTTCTCCGGAATCCGTTCACTTCGCCTGCGGGCCCGCTTCTTGTCCTCCGCCATAACCAGATAACCGACCGCGTTGATAAACAGGAACCATACAACCAATCCAGTTATCATCCTCACTCACCCTAACCGAAAAATAGCTTACATCCAAATTATACTCCTCTCCCCTGACATGTACAATTCTCTGCAACACAGCAGCATACTGATAGTACGAAGCCTCCTTATAGCTCCAATCATGTTGGGACATAGTAAGTACAGGCTGTACATTGGGCCAAATCTACCCGAAAGGAGACTCCCGCCACATGGAATCAACTCATGAATATGTAGAGAAGCTGCATGATAACCAAAAGAAGCAGGAACGCAATCGGAAGAGAGGCAAAGGAACCCCCAGCGCCAAGCTCCCTACCAAGCAGCACAGTAACAATCCCTGAATGCCGTGAAGTAAAATGGCAGGTATCCGTGAAGGATGCCTGTTTTTTTGTGTTTTTTTCACCAGACTACGTGAAATGTAAACTTACCTATCATATAATCCAAAAAACCTATTTACTTATTTAGGATTCAACTCTATAATACCGTTTAACCGATACCGAGTGTTAGTTTATATTACATTAATAAGTTTTTTATCTGAGAGGAGCTACCCAAATGAGACTCAAAACGATGATCACGATCCCCCTTCTTACTTCAGCCCTACTGGGTACCATTACCTTTGCGGGAAATGGACCTTTGGCAAGTACCGCCCATGCAGATACGATAACCGTACAGGGAACCATCGTAGCCCCTTCCTCCTCTGCATCGACAACTGCTTCAAGCACACCTGCTGTCAGCAATCATCTACCTAACATCAAAATTCTCGCTACAGGCGGTACCATTGCAGGCTCTTCTGCCTCCAACACGGACACTACTGGCTATAAAGCCGGCGCTCTTGGAGTAGATACCTTGATTCAAGCTGTACCGGAAATGAAGAAGATTGCCAATGTCACTGGTGAACAGGTTGCCAATGTCGGCAGTCCGGACATCAATAATGAAGTCCTGCTCAAGATGGCCAAACGCATCAATGAGCTCTTGGCCAGTGACGATGTAGACGGCATCGTAATTACTCATGGTACGGATACACTGGAAGAGACCGCTTATTTCCTCGACCTGGTCGTCAAAAGCGATAAGCCGGTTGTAGTTGTAGGCTCCATGCGCCCCGCGACGGCGATCAGCGCAGATGGACCTTTTAATCTGTATAACGCGGTTAAAGTAGCCGGCAATACCGAATCCAAGGGCAAAGGTGTTCTGGTCATGCTGAATGACCGTATTGGCGCAGCTCGTTACATAACCAAAACAAATACGACTTCCGTAGATACATTCAGATCGGTCGAACAAGGCTACCTGGGTGCTATCATCGGCGACAAAGTCTACTATTACAATGAGCCTACCCGCAAACATACTACTTCATCCATTTTCGATGTTTCCAAATTAACGTCACTGCCGCAGGTCGACATCCTGTATGAGTATCAGAATAATGGGCGCTACCTCTATGATGCAGCAGTAGCCGCTGGAGCCAAAGGCATTGTAGTCGCAGGTTCCGGTGACGGCTCTATTTCCAGTGCTTCGATGAAGGGTGCCAATGATGCAGCCAAAAAAGGCGTTATTATTGCACGCTCTACCCGTGTCGGCAGCGGAACCGTCGCACCTTCCAGTGATGACAATGCCAATAACTTTGTAACCACCGATTCTCTGAATCCGCAAAAGGCACGCATCCTGCTGATGCTGGCACTGACGCAAACCAATGATGCCGGGAAAATCCAGCAATTCTTCAACCAATACTAATGCAGCGCCGAAGATGAAAATGCAGATATACAAAAAGCTCAAGCACCAGGCTTGAGCTTTTTGTATATCTGCATATCAGGATTCGTTCTTCGGAATCTGATTAAGACTAGGCGGGTACTTCGCAGCTTTCTGCGGACGTACCGAGATACTTTCTTCCATAATGCTCGATTTATTCTGCTGGGCATTAATCTTTAACGGTTTGCGGTTTGGCATGCGGCTCACCCCCTCCGCTTACCATTCCTTTTGTCCCGTCAGATTATACAGATTTACTTGCCCTGTTCCTCCATAGCGGCCTTCAGGAGATCACCGAGGCTCGAGCCAAAGGACTCCTTCTGTTCATACTGCTTGACCAGCTTCTGCTGTTCCCGTTTGTTGACTTTTTGTTTACTCTTGTCCAGTGTTTCGGTAATCCCGCATGGCAGGCAGCGGACGAACAAACCGGCTTTGCCTTCCTTGAGCTCCATCTTCTTATGGCACTGAGGGCATCGTCGATTGGACAACTGCTTCTCTGCAGAACGGCGGTAACCGCAATCTCCATTCGGACAGACAAGAAACTTGCCACGTTTACCTTTCTTCTCGAGCAGCTTGGAGCCGCAGTCCGGACAATGGCTGTTCGTCACATTATGAGGCTTGTATTCGGCGTTGCTGTTCTTCACAGCTGTGACTAACTCCTGAGCCATTTTGCGAATACCTTGCAGGAACGGATCCGGCTGTCCTTTACCCAGCGCGATCCGTTCCAGCTCAGCCTCCCACTTCGCCGTCAGATCCGGTGTCCGCAGCTGTGGAGCCACGAGCTCAATCAGCTGACGTCCTTTGCCCGTGGGATGCATGACATTGCCCTGACGCTCAATCGTATCAGAGCTGACCAGCTTCTCGATAATATCCGCTCGGGTAGCCGGTGTGCCCAGACCGTGCTTCTCCATCTGGGTCAGCAGCATCGATTCAGTATAACGCTTGGGCGGTTGGGTCCTACCTGGACGAAGAATAACCGAATGCACACGGACAGATTGTCCTTCCTGAAGTTCCGGCAGTGTAGAGGCTTCCTGCTCCTGATCAACGGCCGTGTCCTCATCTTCATCATCTGCTGATTGATCGCCATAGACCGCTCGCCATCCCGCATCCTTGACCGTCGTGCCCTTGGCATGCAAGGTTTCGCCCTCAATCTGCACGGTAACCTGGACCTGGTCATAACGGGCAGGTGCATAAAACAGACTGATGAAGCGCCGCACAATCAGATCATATAGCTTGCGCTCATCCGGACTTAACTGATTGAGAAGAACTGTCTGCTCCGTCGGGATAATGGCATGGTGATCACTGACTTTACTGTCATCAACAATCCGCTTCGTTACCGGCAGTTTCCCCCGCAGCAGCGGACGGCCCAGACTCGCGTAAGGTCCGATTGACACGCTGGACAAGCGCTCCTTCAGCGTATCCACCATATCGGCTGGCAGGTAACGGCTGTCTGTCCGCGGATAAGTGACCAACTTATGCTGTTCATACAGCTTCTGCAGCAGATTCGACGTTTGCTTGGCGGAAAAGCCATAACGCCGATTGGCATCCCGCTGAAGCTCAGTCAGATCGTAGGCAAGCGGATGAGGCTCCACTTTTTCACTCTTCTTGAGCTGTGTGATTTTGCCCTGTTTGCTATCCAGCTTCTGCTTCAATTCCTTGCTGCGCTGTGGATCAAAAATCCGGGACTCTCCGTTACCGGACCGCCATATTGCTTGAAAATCTCCCAAATTAGCTGTAATAGACTCATATTCCTGGGAACGGAAACCCGTGATCTCCTTCTCCCGGTCCATGATCATGCCCAGGGTTGGAGTCTGTACACGTCCGGCGGACAGCTGCGCATTGTAACGGCTCGTCAGCGCACGGGTTACATTGAGGCCAATCATCCAGTCAGCTTCGGCGCGGCAGCGTGCGGATTCATACAGCCGGTCGAACTGGCTGCCCGGCAGCAGCTTGGCAAAGCCGTCTTTGATGGCCTTATCCGTCTGTGAAGATATCCACAACCGTTTGAACGGCTTGTTCCATCGGCTCATTTGCAGAATCCAACGTGCCAGCAGCTCGCCTTCTCGGCCAGCATCAGTAGCAATGACAAGCTCCCCGATATCCTTGCGCTTGATCAGCTGCTGAACGGCTTTGAATTGGTGGCTGCTCTCCCGGAGCACCTTAAGCTTCGTTTCGCCCGGCAGAATTGGCAGATCCTCTAGGTTCCACTGCGCATATTTGGGATTGTAATCCTCCGGTTCCGCCAGACCAACCAAATGTCCTAACGCCCAGGTTACAATATATTTAGGCCCTTCGATATAGCTTTTATGTTTCTCATGGCTGCCCATGACACGTGCGATTTCGCGGGCAACCGATGGTTTCTCGGCAAGTACCAATACTTTCATTTCTTAATTATCCCCTTTCCACTTCCCCTTATTATATCATTAGTCAGGATCTGTTTCAGGAGTGACACACTATATCAGGTCAGGCGCTCCCCACTGGATCAGCAGACCGGCATAGGTTAAGCCTCCGCCAAATCCGTATAAAATCACTTTGTCCCCCTGCTTCAGCTTTCCTTCACGCAATCCATTTTGCAGCGCCAGCGGAATGGAAGCCGCAGAGGTATTACCGCAGTATTCCACACTGGTCAGGGTTTGCTCCATCGGCAGCTGGAGCCGATCGCTGATCGATTCGATCATGCGCAGGTTAGCACTGTGCGGCACAAACCAATTCAGTTCATCGATGCCCATTTTGGCTTGATGCAATAAACGTTCAACTCCAGCAGGTACGGAACGCACTGCCCACTTGTACACTTCACGCCCGTTTTGAACCAGGAATCCGTTATTGTTCAGAGCCACGCCGTCCATCGAAGCAGACAATCCTGCACGGTAAAGATGCTGGCCGCCCTCACCCGCCGTTCCAATATCGGATGTGATAAAGCTCGGATTACTCACATCGTATTCCACCAGCATCGCGCTAGCTCCGTCTCCGAACAAAATGCAGCTCGACCGGTCGGTGTAATCTGTGATTTTAGATAATGTCTCTCCGCCAATGACCAGTACCTTCTTATGAAGTCCACTGCTTATTAGCCCATTCGCCATATGCAGTCCATATGTGAAACCTGCGCAGGCTGCACCCAGATCCATCGCCCCGCAGGAAGGAATGCCAAAGTGTTTCTGCACCCGGGAAGCAACACTCGGAAATCCATAATCAGCTGTGCTGGTTGCCACGAGAATCAGGTCCACATCATCCACAGCCGCCTTGTAATCATGAATTAGAGCCTCTACTGCCTTAATACTCAAATCAGAAACGAACTGCTCCGGACCTGCAATTCTTCGCTCCCGCATCCCGGTACGCTGTATAATCCATTCGTCCGTCGTATCCACCATTTTTTCCAGATCGGCGTTGCTCAAAATCTGATCAGGCACATAACTGCCAATAGCCGTAATTCTTGCCTTCGATTGAATTGTCATTACGATCACCTCTACTGTAATTTTTAATTAGTATGGTTAACTCTTATTTTGTAAATGCGTAAAGTTATAAGCAGATTATAATATCTGGTATTAGTACTTGGTACTAATATATAGCATAGAAAAATAAATGTCCAGACACTCCGAAAAAATGCAAACACAAAGAGATATCCTGCAAAGCATAGATACCCCATTAATCATTAAGATCATAAATTTAGTTATGAATGTTATACACAGCTTAGGGAGTAAAAACAAAATGAATCTTAAGTTATACACGCTGTATTCACAGTATGGGGACAAGATGTTGATGAATAGGGAAAAAGTCCGTCTAAATATGGATTCACCTAAGATATTAGCGACTATTCTGGAGTAAAAAGAGGATGGGTCTGAGGATAAGGACACTTACTTGCTTTTCAAAACCTCGTTATTTAACGAATATGTAGATAAAGCTGTGCATAATCGAATGGCTAAATGGATCATTGGGTGGTTATACACATGGAAAGGCTTATAAAACGAAGTGAAGTACAATAGTCATCGAGGAATATCCACAGAAAAATAAAAACCACTGTCGATGTATCAACAGTGGTTCTTGCTTGGCAACGTCCTACTCTCCCAGGACCCTGCGGTCCAAGTACCATCGGCGCTGGAGGGCTTAACGGTCGTGTTCGGGATGGGTACGTGTGGAACCCCTCCGCTATCGCCACCAAACGGTTCTTTTCGGTCATTCCTTCCCGAATGTCTTCAGAAAAGAATCTACCTTAGAACATATAACAAGGTTTTGCACCTTGAAAACTGGATCCGAAACTTATATGCGATCTAGCTGCCTACCGGATGTCTCCGGCAAGCTTGTAGGATAAGCCCTCGACCGATTAGTACTGGTCAGCTCCATGCATTGCTGCACT
>NZ_JAUQTB010000007.1 GCF_030580655.1 Paenibacillus lacisoli | reverse complement strand
CTAAGTCATTCTTGGCGTTTGTATACGTGGCTGCCATTTTCAAATTGACTCAATGAAGAGTTTTCAGACACGACCTAGGTCGGCACTCTGAATGCATAGGGAGAAATTGTTCCCTTTTATATAGGGAGTATCAGGGTTCATCGAATCTTCGGCGATCATGATTTTGGTCCTTCCGATCTGAAGCACTGAATGTGAGATGTAATCCTTATTGACTTCCGTTACCGTCAGAGAGCTGTCACGTTCGGCCATGTCTCTATAAGTTACTTTCATCTGTACTTCTGCGTTCAAATGCTTTTGGTAAAAGGGGATCGCTTCGCCTGCTCTTCCATTCATAGATAAAAAAATCGCTGCTTCCAGTGTTGTACTCATCCAATCAAGTCTCCTTTGTACTGTAGATAAGGACGGGCATCGATCGTTGATTTGTCCGCCTGGGATCATCATAATGGATAAAGGCTTCAATACATGACACCTTTTAGCAAGGAGATACGGATGAAAAAATCGGAACGGCTGCATGACATGATGAGATACTTGAACAACCGGGAGTTTTTTAATCTGAATGATCTAATGCAACGGTACCATATTTCCAAAAGTACGGCTCTGCGGGATATTGCTTCACTGGAGCAGTTAGGCATGCCGATCTACGCGGAACATGGGCGGAATGGCCGTTATGGGATTCTGAGAAATACGCTGCTATCCCCGATTGTGTTCACGATGGATGAAGTGTATGCCTTATATTTTGCGATGCTCACGCTGGAAGCTTATCAATCCACCCCGTTTCATCTGAGTGTGAACACACTGAATGAGAAATTCGAGAGCTGTCTGTCTGAGAAGCAGATCAGGCAGATCCATCAGATGAGAAAAGTGCTGCAATTGGAGAGTTATCCTCATGCCCATATCAGCAGCTTTCTGGATCAGATTCTTCAAAGCATTCTTCACGAATGCCGCTGCACCATTCAATATTCGAAGCAAAATCAGACGCAAGCCTATCAAACCTATGAGGTGCAATTTATCAAAATATCTGCGCGGTTTGGTCAATGGTACGCCGGCGGGATTGAATCGGATACGGGGAGATACCGGGTTTTCCGATGTGACCGGATAACAGGCATTCAGGAAGAGGAGGGGCACTCACAGGTATCAGTTGATGAGCTCCTGCGCCGTTCGCAGGAAGGGTATCGGTCCGAGGGCAGTATTGAGTTTGAAGTGGAGATTCGGGAGCAGGCCAGGGATCTCTATTATAAGGAGCCTTATCCTTCAATGCGTCTGGAGGACGGGGAGACAACGTTGATCAGGGGCTTTTACAATCCGGGAGAAGAAGGGTTTATCGCTGATTACTTCATCCGATTCGGTGAAGGTGTGTTATCCGTTAAACCGGAGACTCTGAAGCAGGTGATCCAGGAGCGGGTGGAACGAATGTTAAGGCATTACCGGGGGTTATATTAAGAGGAAAAGGGGCAGAGCCCCTCTGTGTGTCATAGCAAGGTTCACAATTTATCCATCACCATGAACATTCCTGTCATTCCGGATGAATGGTCCTGGAATCTGAACGTTTCGTAGAACGGGTCTGTCCCGTGTGCTGCGAATCGATTGTTGACGTTTTTTTCTTTCTAATACCTGAACTTCTTATAGATATACGTGGCAATCCAAATTGCAAGCAGTATCCAAACAATGATGAACAAGGCAGCTGTAACCCAGCTTTTGGGCTTTCCCTGAATCTCTTGTGCCTTTGCCTTGTTTTCTCCAATAACATCTCCAGGTATCATTTTAAGGGCAAGAACGATACCCAGTGGGACAATGATTAGATCGTCTATATAGCCTAAAATCGGGATGAAATCGGGAATCAAGTCGATGGGACTGAACGCATAAGCCACAACACACAATGTAAACAGTTTTGCATACCATTTCACTCTAGGGTCTCTGTAAGAAAGATACAATACAATGAGATTGGATTTGAGCAGTTTTGCAGTTTGTTTTAATTTATGTAAGATGGTAATTCTCCCTTTCGTCGCACGCACGCTTTTAATCCATTTGAATGAACGTTATCTCTGCCATAAAGATCATGCACGCACAATGTAATTAGCTATTCCGATTGCTATTTATATAAAGGCGCTGAGCATATATGGAATCATTATACAAGTCTATCGGATCGCCTGTCATTTAGTCCTTGTATAGAAGCAAGGCGTCTTCTTAGCCATACGTGTGCACTGTTCGCATTGTCAAGGTAGTAAAAAAATAGCCCCATCTTAATTTGATAGGGGCTATTCTATCTTAGAGGGGATGAATGTTATTAGTCATTATCTCGTTCAATTTCTGCAATGTTTCGATAAAAAATTCTGACCCTGACAAATACTCCACGTACTCTTCTACGAAGAATGAGTGAAAAATTACCCGCAAATACAATAACGCCTTCAATCTCCCTGCCTGATTTAAGCTCTACTTCAACACGTCTACCAACATTACGTTTTGCGAACGCTCGGATTTGAGCTATTGTCAATGGTATCACCCCCTAATAGAAGATGATATAGAGTATGTACTTCCTACTTTTTTTGACAGTGCGTTTAATAGGAGACGGTGTTTAGTTGGTTGGGAAACGATGAGTTAAAATGTGATCGGTGGTTCAGGATAAGCGTACCGCTTACCTCATGGGTTGGAAGTACTAAAAGCGAAGAACATAGAACAGTAAAAGAAATGAATACCCATTTTTTATTAGTAAACCTCCTCAATATTATTATACTTGCCCTAGAAAACAAAAAAGACACGGATGAGAGCAACTCCGTGTCTTTCGGAAACCAATCTGCTGTTTGCTGAATGGAATATTTACTACAATATTGCCTGCTCTACTTCATATGACATTTTGGATACTAGAGGGGCCTAATCGTTGGTTCTTCTTAATTGAAGTAACACTACACACTCCACATGACTCGTCTGCGGGAACATGTCCACCGGCTGCGCCCACTTGATCTCATACCCGCCGTCCAGCAGCACTTTACAGTCCTTCGCCAGAGTAGAAGGATTACAGGATACGTAGACGAAACGCTCCGGCTTCGTCCTCAGCACCGTATCGAGGAAACGACGGTCCAGCCCGGTCCGCGGCGGATCAGCGATGATAACGTCCGGCCGCAGACCGCCTTTAACCCAACGTGGGAGCAGGTCTTCCGCCTCTCCGGCGTAAAAGCTGGCGTTCGTCCGGCCGTTGCGCTCCGCATTCTGCTTCGCATCTTCCACCGCTTCGGCGATCGTCTCGATGCCGCGAACCTCCTTGGCATAAGGCGCGAGCCACAAACCAATCGTTCCCGTACCACAGTAAGCATCGATTACCGTCTCACTGCCGGTCAGGCTGGCGGCAGCACGGACAGACTCATACAGCTTGACCGTCTGCTGCGGGTTCAGCTGGAAGAAGGCACGCGGAGAGAGAGAAAATTCGAGATCGCTCAACGATTCCTGCATCGTCTCGGCCCCCCACAACGTAATCGTGCGGTCACCGAAGATGAGGGACGTCTTCTTCGGATTGACGTTCAGGGCGATACCAGCTAGACCTTCAATCGAAAGACGCAGCAGGCGAATCAGATCATCCTGACGCGGCAGCTTGCTGGTCGTGGAGACCAGCGTGACCTGCAGCTGATCGGACTGGAATCCGTGACGCACGATGATGGTGCGAATGCCGTCCTTCTGGCCATCTTCTTTTTGCAGCGGAATGGACAGTTCCTCCAGTACGGACTTAACCTTCTCGATGGTCTCGTTCACCTTAGGGTGCTGAATCGGGCATCCGCTGATATCGACGATACTGTGACTGTCTGCTTCATATAATCCGGCGATTATCTCGCCGCTGCGGCGCTCCACTTGGAGCTGAGCTTTGTTGCGGTAGTCCCACGGATGCTCCATGCCGAGGATCGGTTTCATCTTCACATTATCCAGGCCGGTGTAACGGCTGAATGCTTCACGGACAATGTCTGTCTTGGCCTGCAGCTGCCCTTCATACGAAATATGCTGAATCTGGCAGCCGCCGCAGATGCCGAAGACCGGGCAGGGGGGCTCGATACGCTGCGGGGATCTTTTCTCGACTTCCTTAAGCTGTGCTTTAATAAACTTTGGCTGTACTTCGCTTACTTCTGCTTTGATGACCTCATCGGTCAGCGCACCATCGATGAAAACGGCCTTCCGGCGGTAGTACCCGACCCCTTCACCGTTAATGCCCAGGCGCTTGATTGTGACGACAATACGGTCTCCGACCTGCAGCTCTTCGGCATTGTCACGCGGTGAGGCATGCCGCGGCCGCGGATGCTCCTTCCCGGCAGGCTTGCCGCCCTTGGCGTAGGCCGGTTTAGCGGCTGCAGCACGATCACTATGTTTGAACTCCGGCTTCTCCGGCTTGCTGCCGACTGATTTGGCTGAGCTCTTGGCATAAGGAGTCTTGCTTGAATCCGACGATTTGCGATATGTGGAAGCCCCAGAGCGGGGCTGCTGTTTAGGTTTGGATTGCTGACGATCCGTCTTACGTGCGTTTTTGTGTTCATTTCTGTCTTTGTTTTTGGGTTCATTCATGACGGTCTAATCTCCATCCTCTTGGGTTTCGTGTCCACTATACCATGACGTGGGGCGCAATGCCACGAATTGGACGGCTGGAGACCTGTTATACTCCCTTTTTTACCTTCCTCCAGCGGTTGTGCATTACCCTCATCCCCGGTAAACTATATAGATGAAGTGTTTTGTTTGGTAACGTATGCTTGTCCACGAGATGTTATAGGACTCGAACTTAGCCTTATACATTCCATAAATCCGGGGGCAGCAGCGATCGTAAGAAGGCTCCGCATGCGGAGTGGGCCTTGCCGCAGAGGGAGCAGATTATTTTTCGAAAATTAAGGAGTTTTGTTTAACATGAGTGTACAAGCACCCCAATTGGAACAAGCCAGGGAGCTGCTGCAAAAATATTACGGCTACCCGGATTTCCGGGAAGGCCAGAAGCGGATCGTCGCCAGCATGCTGGAGGGCAGCGATACGCTGGGCATCATGCCGACTGGCGGCGGTAAATCCATCTGCTACCAGATTCCGGCCCTGATCCATGAAGGCTTGACCATCGTCGTCTCGCCGCTGATCTCCCTGATGAAAGATCAGGTGGATGCGCTGACGACAATGGGGATTGCCGCGGCATATATCAACAGCACACTGACTGGACGCGAAGCGAACGACCGGATGCGCGCTGCACGTCGTGGCGACCTCAAGCTGCTGTATGTGGCACCGGAGCGGCTGGAGCTGGACTGGTTCCGCGAGGAGCTGGCCCAGCTGCCGATTGACTGCGTTGCCGTGGACGAAGCCCACTGTGTGTCGCAGTGGGGGCACGACTTCCGGACGAGCTACCTGGCGGTGGCGCCGTTCGTGGACAGCCTGCCGCAGCGGCCGATTCTGGCGGCATTTACCGCAACAGCAACCCCGGCCGTTATGGAGGACATGATCCGTCTGCTGCGCCTGCGCAATCCGAGCACCTTCGTGACAGGGCTTGGCCGCGACAACCTTGCGTTCAGCGTCCTGCGCGGAGAGAGCAAAAAGGAATTTGTCCTGAATTACGTCCGGGAGCACAGCGCCGAACCGGGCATTATCTACGCCGCGACCCGCAAGGATGTGGATGAGATCCAGCAGCGTCTGCTGCAGGCCGGGATTTCCGCCGGGCGCTATCATGCCGGTATGACCGATCAGGAACGGGCGGAGAATCAGGAAGCTTTTCTATATGATGATATTCGTGTCATTGTTGCTACCAATGCCTTCGGGATGGGGATCGACAAATCGAACGTACGTTATGTCATTCACAACAGCATGCCGAAGAACATGGAAGCCTATGTGCAGGAAGCTGGCCGCGCCGGGCGGGACGGGGAGCCGAGTCAGTGCATTCTGCTGTTCGGAGCACAAGATATTATCACTCAGAAGTTCCTGATTGAGCAGAATCCCGAGGATGGACGCAAATCCAACGACTACCGCAAACTGCAGCAGATGGTGGATTACTGCTATACGACCCGCTGTCTGCGCAGTGCCCAGCTCGATTACTTCGGCGAGCAGCATGACGACACGCCCTGCGGGATTTGCAGCTCGTGTACGGATGAGCGGGAACTGGTCGATATGACCGTGGATGCCCAGAAGATCTTCTCCTGCATCCACCGGATGCGCGAGCGTTACGGAGTATCCATGGTGGCCTCCGTGCTCAAAGGCTCCCGGAACAAAAAGGTGCTGCAGTACGGCTTCGACAGCCTGCCGACCTACGGTGTGATGGGCAGCATGACAGAAAAAGAGATCTCTGAGCTGATCAACGTACTGGCAACCGAAGGTTATCTGATGCTGACCGAAGGCCAGTATCCGGTGGTGCGTCTGCAGCCGCTCGCAGCCGAGGTACTTCGCGGCCAGCGTCAGGTGATGCAGCGCAAGGTCCGCCATGCCACAGCCGCGCCGGGATCGGGTTACGGACGGAGCCGCAGTCGCGATGCTTATCCGACGGCCGTTAACGAGACGGTGTTCGAGCAGCTGCGTCTGATCCGCCGTGATTTGGCGGCGAAGGAGCATGTACCGTCCTATATTATTTTCAACGATGCCACCCTGCGTGAAATGAGCGTGGTATGTCCGGCAACTGAGCGGGATATGCTGGGTGTCAAAGGGGTCGGCGAGGTGAAATACCGCAAGTACGGCAAGCCGTTCCTGGAGTTTTTCCAGTCTTACGCGAATGAGCAGGAAGCGGAGACAACATTTTACGAGGAAGATTATGAATAGAGGTTGTGAAGCATGAAAGTCATCTTGTCTACCCTGAACGCCAAATACATCCATACCTCGCTGGCCATCCGTTGTCTGAAGGCATACAGCGAGAAGGATTTTGATATTGAACTGGCCGAGTATACGATTAAGGATCCGGTGATGAACATCGTCTCGGATCTGTATCAGCGCAATGCGGACGTGATCGGATTCTCCTGCTACATCTGGAATATTGAAGAGACGATCAAGGTGATTGACGTGTTGAAAAAGGTCATGCCTGAGGTCAAAATTGTCCTGGGCGGACCAGAAGTATCTTACGATACAGAATATTGGATGAAGCGTCTGCCGAATGTTGATTTTATCGTCGTGGGCGAAGGGGAAGAGGCATTTCATCATTTCCTGAAGGAGCTGGAGGGCGACCAGAAGTTCCACTTCGTCTATGGTCTGGCCTACCGGAACAAGAAGCAGGAGATTGTCGTCATGCCAGGCCGGCCAAAAGCAGATCTGAATGATCTGCCGTCCCCACACCGTTTTGCAGAAGATATTCCCGATCTGGGCAAGCGAGTGGTCTATTTCGAGACCAGCCGCGGCTGTCCGTTCAGCTGCCAGTTCTGCCTGTCGAGCATTGAGGTGGGGGTACGTTATTATGATATTGAGCGCACCAAGGCAGATATTATTTATCTGATTGATAACGGGGCCAAGCTCATTAAGTTTGTGGACCGGACCTTTAACATCAAGCGGGATTATGCGCTGGAAATGTTCCAGTTTCTGATTGAAAATCATCGCGGCTGTGTATTCCAGTTCGAGATCACGGCGGACATCATGCGGCCGGAGGTGCTGGATTACCTTGCTGAGCATGCGCCGCCGGGCATTTTCCGTTTCGAGATCGGGGTGCAGTCCACCAATGATCCGACGAACGAGCTGGTGAAGCGGCGCCAGAATTTTGCCAAACTGACCCGTACGGTGAACAAGATCAAAGCCAGCGGCAAGATCGATCAGCATCTGGACTTGATTGCAGGCCTCCCGCTGGAGGACTACAATACGTTTCGCAAAACATTTAACGACGTATTTGCCCTTGGACCGGAGGAGCTGCAGCTGGGCTTCCTGAAGATGCTGCGCGGCACCGGCCTGCGGCTGGACGCAGATAAATACAAATACACGTATATGGACCATGCGCCATATGAGATTCTCAGCGGTGAGGTTCTTCCATTCTCCGACATTGTCCGCCTGAAGCGCCTGGAGGATGTACTAGAGAAATATTGGAACGCACACCGGATGGACTATACGCTGAAGTATTTGATGGAACAGGAATTCCCGTCTCCATTCGATTTCTTCCAGGAGTTCGGCGATTACTGGGAAGGACAGGGTTGGCAGAAGATCGGGCACCAGCTGGAAGATCTGTTTACCCGCCTGCATGCATTCCTGGCGCAGCGCCAGACGAAGCGGATGGACCTTATACAAGGCCTGATGAAGCTGGATTACTTCCTGAACCACAAGTATAAGCCGCGCAAAATCTGGTGGGATTTCACTCCGGACAAGGATCATTATGCTGCGGATATCCAGCAGATCACCGGCCAGCCTGACCAGCTGCTATCACCGCAGCCTGTGAAGGAAGGACCGGTCATGCCGAAGCAGACTGTTCAGCCGTCCTTCACAGAGCTGAAGCTGGGTGAACGTGAACTGCAGAAGCATGCCGTTATCGAACGTCTGCCATTCCGTCTGAATGAAGTGCTGGCAGGCGCCGCAGCTCAAGAGACTGAGGGCAGCACCCTGCTGCTGGTCGTGTATCAGCAGCATGCCGAGCAGAAGCCGATGTTCTACACGCTGCCTCTTGCGAACAGCGGTGTAGTCATGCAGTAAGCTCCACCCCATGAACCAGACAAAACCCGCAGTCGGATAAATACATCCGGCTGCGGGTTTTTCATTAATACCGCTCAAGTACGAGATTAGTCTTCAAGGAATCAGCAGGAACAAGCCAGCCTTTGGCTTCCAGCAGCTGCAGCAGCTTGGCACGGCTGGCTGCGGCTGTATTGTAACTATCTGTCTTGAATGAAATCTCCACAATATCCTCAGTGCCTGTCCCATCAGCCTTCGCAATCGGCCACAGCTCGATATCCGTCTCCAGGCCGTCAAAGGTGCCTTTGTACTTGCTTACAGAAATCGGGCCATGGGCATAAGACTGCTTCAGTGTGGCCGTCCCCCATCCGGCGGAATTGGTTTTGTCCAGCTTGCCGGGAATGTTAGCCAATAGCAGCTGAAGCGCTTCCTGGCTGGTTGGCAGCACAAGCCCTTTGGAAGCCGCTGTTTCTTTGTCATTCGAGAAGCTGAGTGTCTGCTTGCTGTAGCCCCAGTCGATCTCCGCATCGTAATTGGTATCCGATGCCGTGAATCCATCGCGGTTGGCCTGGTTCAGCGCCGCTGTAATATCTCCATTGGTGACCGTGTACCGTTTCTTGTAGGTCATTTCATACTTCTTTTTATCCTCTTTCTTGCGGAAGCGCACATTCCATCCGGAGTCATTCAGTCCCAGGGACGCTGTGTCAAAATACTCCACCAGCTGGCGGGCAGCCGGCTCTTCAATCTGAAACGTGTTCTCTACCTGATCCTGCAGCGAATGATCGCTTTTCAGTACTTGATCGGCCTTCAGCATAAACTTCACTTCGTAAGAAGGGACAGCATTGGCTGCCGCTTCAGCCGTGGACGGTGCCTGCCAGCCTGTGGCCAGCATGACGGCGCTTAAGGCTGCAATGGCAAACGACTTGGTGGTTCTGGATTTTAATTTCATCAGTTCAGCTCCCTTGAACTTAGTGTCATGATTCGTAACTAACTCTAAAGGGGTTATGTCACCATCAGATCAAGGGAACGGGATTAACGGGTTAAAAAAAGCAAGATTTAATCTTGGTCAACCAAGATAGACTCTAGAGAGGACTGCCGCCAGCTCTCCAGATGCTCGATAAAACGGCTGCTGGTCGCCGATAAATAACGGTCCTGATTCGTAATGGCATACACATGCCGTTCAGCAGGCTGGTCGGGGATCGGCCGCATACACAGCAGACCCCGAGACACCTCGGCCTGTACAGCCATCCGCGAGATGAAGGAGACATGATCCCCGAGCATGACGGCCTGCTTGATCGCTTCCAGTGAATCGAGCTCCAGACGGGAAGAGAGATGGATGCCCTGTTTGTCCAGCCATTGATCCGTGATCCGCCGGGTGCTGGATTCCTTCCCGTGCAGCACGAAAGAGGAGGCCGCGATCCATTCCGGTGTCCACGTCTGTGCATCTGCGAAGGGGTGAGCCGGAGAGCAGATCAGCACCAGCTCATCTCTGCAGATAGTCTGCGAAACCAGCGGGGGTGTATGGAAGGAACCGGTTGAGATGATGCCGATATCGATCTGGTGAGCGTGCAGCATCTGGGTGATGACGGGTGCTGTCTTGACTGACAGGGAGATACGGATCCCCGGGTAGATTCGGGTAAAATCATGAATCACCGCAGGCAGGATATACGTAGCCGGGACGTAACTTGCCCCGATGGATAATGTCCCCTGACGCAGGGAATCGAACTCACCAACGACACGCTGGGCTTCTTGAGCGAGGGCATTGATTTTGGAGGCATAATGAAGCAGCGCGTATCCGGCATCCGTCAGGATAATTCGTCCCATACGGGCATCGAACAGCTTGACACCGAAATCACGCTCCAGATTTTTCATATGAAAGGTAACGGTCGGCTGTTTGAGCCCCAGCAGATCGGCTACGGTCGTAATTTTGCGGTGCTTCTCGAGCAGCTCGACAATTTGCAGCTTTAACAAGTTGATATTCATCATGGGTTCATTTCCCCGCCTTTATACCGGATAGCATGCTATATCTGAATGAACTGCAGTACTCCTTTACATGCCTCTATCTATAGATTAAATCTATGAATGTTAAAACTGTTCATTGATAAAATTAATTTTCATTTTACATATCTCTAATACAGGCAGTGATTTCCACAGGTAGACTGGTTTCTGTAAGAGAGTGAGAGCTACTGAGCGATCCACTGTACAAATGCTGAACAAAGAAAGGGATCATCAAATGGATTTGAACATACGCGGCCTTGGCAAAAGCTTTGGCGGCAGCGCTGCGCTGCTTCCGACCGACCTGACGATCCGCCAGGGGAAATTTACAACCCTGCTCGGCCCTTCCGGCTGCGGCAAAACGACACTTTTGCGGATGATCGCCGGCCTGGAGCGGCCGGATACCGGAAGCATTTCCTTCGGAGATGAACTTTTGTATGGCAAAGGTGTCGAGGTGCCGCCGCATCGGCGCGGCTTCGGAATGGTATTCCAGGACTTTGCACTGTGGCCTCATATGACCGTCTTCGAGAACGTGGCTTTCGGACTGCGGGCTGCGGGACGCAGGGAAGGACTGAAGAGCAGGGTGATGGAAGCGCTGGAGAAGGTCAGGCTGACCGGGATGGAAAATCGTTTTCCGCATCAGCTCTCCGGCGGTCAGCAGCAGCGGGTAGCTTTTGCCAGAGCGATTGCCGTTCAGCCGCGTCTGGTCCTGTTCGACGAGCCGCTGAGTGCGCTGGATGCCGTGCTGCGTGATGAGATGAGGCTGGAGATGATGTATCTGGTACGGGAGATGGGATTAACTGCCCTGTATGTCACACATGACCAGATCGAAGCGATGTCCATGTCGGATGAAGTGATCGTCATGCAAGGCGGACAGGTACTCCAGAAGGGGGAACCGGAAGAGATCTACCGCCGTCCCGTACATCCGTTTGTCGCCCGATTTATCGGGAAATCGAATTGGCTGGCTGATGGACACTCCATGTTCAGACCGGAGCATCTCAGCCTGGAAGTCTGCGGACAGGAAGACCTGGTCTACGCGGGAACGGTGACCCAAGTCAGCTATGTTGGTGACCGGTATGAGATCAGGCTGAAGACAGCTGAGACGGCGGAACCATGGCTTGCTTATGCCGCTGATCGAATGCGTGAGGGGGATCAGGTAAACGTATATCTCCAGGACAAGCATATTCATCGGATGAACCATAATCAGATCGTTTGAGATGGAACCAATATAATCAAGGGGGAAATAGAACATGTTGAGTACAACACGTAAACCATGGAGAAAAGGGGCCGCTCTGGTGCTGGCCCTGACGTTAGGAGCCGCTCTGGCGGGATGTGGAAGCAGCAAGGCTGCGGAGGAGAAGACGCCTGCGGGTGGAGAGAACACAGCGGCTACTGCTCCTGCAGACAAGACATTGACCGTCTATACTGCGGGTCCGGAAGGTCTGGCCAACAAGCTGATCAAGCAATTCGAAGAACAATCGGGCATCAAGGTGGAGACCTTCCAGGGCACGACAGGCAAAATCTTGGCGCGTATGGAGGCTGAGAAATCCAATCCGGTTGCCGATGTTGTCATTCTGGCATCTCTGCCGTCAGCACAGGGACTGAAGAAGGAAGGCATGACGCTTCCTTACCCGGAAGCCAAAAATGCGGACAAGCTGAACAAGGACTGGTCTGACGCTGAAGGTAACTACTTCAGTACCAGCGCATCTGCGTTAGGAATTGCATATAACACGAAGCTGGTAACTGCACCTCCTGCCTCCTGGAGCGATCTGACCAAGCCGGAGTTTAAGGATCAGATTAATATTCCGGACCCATCACTGTCCGGGTCAGCGCTCGACTTCATTACCGGTTACCTCAGTGATAAAGGTGAAGGCGGCTGGTCCCTGTTCGAACAGTACAAAGCGAATGGTGTCGTCATGGCTGGTGCTAATCAGGAAGCGCTCGATCCGGTGATTACGGGGGCGAAGAGCATGGTAGTCGGTGCGGTTGACTATATGACTTACAAAGCGAAAGCCAAAGGCGAGCCTATTGATATCGTCTATCCGAAGGAAGGTACGGTGATCAGTCCGCGCCCTGCTGCTATTCTGAAGTCTACCAAGCACGAAGAGAATGCCAAAGCGTTCATTGATTACCTGTTGTCTGATTCCGCGCAAAAGCTTGTATCCGACGCGGCTCTTCTGCCGGGACGTACGGATGTCAAAGCTGAGAACCGGGCCAATCTGGACGGAATTCCGCTGCTCAAGACGGACTGGAACTGGATGGGTGAGCAGGGTGCTGCGGTAACCGATAAATTCACGAAGCTGTTCAAATAACATGAACGATCATTATTCACTGCGTCAATTTAAAACCTGGTCGATGGTCCTGGCTCTTCTGGTACTAGTGCTTCTCATCGTGGTGCCCTTGGCCGAAATATTTATCCAAAGCGTATACCGGGACGGGCAGCTGCAATGGTCAGCCCCGTTCCGCACGATTGCTGATTCTGATATGCTGAGCGTTCTGCTGGCTTCCATTTGGCTGGGAGTATGTGTCATTGCCGGAACCACTGTGCTGGCACTGCCGCTGGCCTGGGTGATGGTGAACACCCGTCTGGGGCGGTGGCGCTGGCTAGAGATTGTATTCCTGATCCCTTTCATGACACCGCCTTACATCGGTTCCATGGGCTGGATTCTGTTCATGCAAAAGAACGGCTACCTGGAGCAGCTTGCTCCTGGACTGGCCGGACTCGGGAACGCCTTTTTCTCATTCGGCGGCATGGTCGCCATTATGAGTCTTCATCTCTACCCATTCCTGTACCTGCTGCTGCGGGGAGCTCTTGAGCGGATTGGCGGTAATATGGAAGAAGCGGCCGCTGTGATGGGAGCGCCGTTCGCTTACCGCTTCCGGCGGATTGTAATCCCGCTCCTGCTGTCTGCATTCGGAATGGGGGCCATGCTGGTCTTCGTCAAGACGATTGCCGAATTCGGAACCCCGGTGACGTTCGGCAAACGGATCGGCTATGAAGTTATGACTTCGGAAATTCACAAATACATTTCAAGCTGGCCGATTGATTTCGGCAAGGCTACCTCGTTGTCCTCTGTCTTACTGACTGCCTGTCTGCTGGTCTGGTACGGACAATCGATTCTGAACCGGAGGCATACCTACGGGTTGGTAGGAGGAAAGGGAGTCCGCCGTGCCCGTCTGCGCAGCAGCAGCTGGCTGCAGTGGAGTGCGGGAATTTTCGTCCTGCTGCTGCTGGTCGTCTCCATCGGCATTCCCTATTTCTCCATCATTGCGGCTTCCACGATGAAACTGCGCGGAGTGGGACTGGCATGGAATAACTTTACGCTTGATTTCTACAAAGAGCTCCTTGCCTGGGATTCTCCAAGCATGGAGGCGCTAATGAATAGTCTGTGGCTGTCGCTTGCGGCTTCCACGATAGCCGTGCTGCTCGGTACCTGGTTTGCCGTTGTTATTCAGCGTTCCCGTACCCGGCTGCAGCGTACCGCGGACCTCTTCAGCCTGCTGCCGAACACCGTCCCAGGTATCGTGCTGGTCGTCGGACTGATTCTGCTCTGGAATTCGCCATGGATGCCAATTCCGCTGTATAACACGTATGGAATGGTCATTCTGACGTATATCGTTTTATTTGTTCCTTATACGGTCCAGTATGTCAAAAGCGCCTTCAGCCAGATTGATCCTTCCCTCTTTCAGGCGGGACAGGTCTTCGGCGGGAAACCGGCATATATCGGACGCAAGGTGCTGCTGCCTCTAATCATTCCAGGAATGCTGGCCGGATGGATGATGACTTTTACGATCGCTTCACGTGAGCTGGTCGGATCGCTGCTTATTTTACCGCCTTCCGTGCAGACCTCCGCAACCTATATTTATGCCCAGTTCGAGCAGGGGCAGGTGTCGCTGGGCATGGCTATGGCCGTGGTATCCGTAGGTTTGACGACGCTTCTGCTCATGCTTCTGGAATTTATGGGCCCTGGAAGAAGGCGAAATGCACGATGATACAGCTGCATGTATGGGGCGGGGCGGGCGAGCATGGACGCTCCTGTTATGTGCTGACAGGAGAGCATCATCGGATCATGCTCGACTGCGGTGTGAAGAAGGAAGGAACCGGGCAGTATCCGCTGCTGCAGGAGGAACAGATTCCGCAGCTGACTGCGGTATTCTTGTCCCATGCCCACGAGGATCACTCGATGGCATTACCTCTGCTCTATAAGTACGGCTATAAGGGCGAGATCTGGACGACCCGGCCGACGGCATCACAGCTGGAATTGTATTTTGCCAGCTGGAACCGTTATGTGTCAGGCAGAGGCGGGGAGCTGCCGTACGACGAATCGGATATTCAGGCTCTCCGTTTCCGTTACCTGGAGGAGGAAGGACCTGCAGGAGAATGGCTCAAGCTCGGCAACCAGCTGGAGCTGCAATGGGGCCGCAGCGGTCATATGCTCGGTTCTGTCTGGCTCCGGCTGCAGATGGAGCGTCACGGCATCTTCTTCTCAGGCGATTACAGCCGGGAATCGGCTCTGCTGGAGGCAGATGGGCCGCAGGTGCTGGGGGAGGGGACGGACTTCTCAGGTGCTTCTGCCCCCGTTCTTAGAGAGCCGCTGTCTCTGTCCATTGTGGATAACGCGTATGGAACAGATGAGGAGTCCCAGCGGCAGAAGCTTGCCGAGCTCCGGAGGTTCATCCTGAAGACGCAGGAGCGGGGAGGACACCTGCTGCTGCCGGTCCCGGCTTTTGGCAGGGGACAGGACCTTGTTGTGTGGGCCCTGAAGCAATTCCCCGGCCAGCGGCTGCTGATCGAGCCGGAGATCTGGAAGGGCCTGCAGCAGATGGTGGTCTGGTCTGACTGGCTGCGGCCCGAGGCGCTCCTGCAGATTGAAGCAGCCATGCATTCAGGGGACATCTGCGTTCCGGGTAGTCCGGAGGAGCGGCTCCGCCTCCTTAAAGGGAGTCAACCGCTGATCATTTTCACTACAGATGGAATGATGGAGTCGCCCCGCGCACGCTGGTATGCGGAGCGTCTGGCTTCAGCAAGTCAGCATGCTATCGTTATTACAGGCCATGCCAGTCACGGGACATTCGCCCGCAGGCTGCTGAGTGAAGAGACGGAAGGGGCTGGCTGTGAGGTTCTGCAGCTGGGTTACAAAATTCATCAGGGTATGGATGATGTTCGTGTCATGCTGCAGGAAGTTCCGAGCAGGCATACCGTACTGGTTCACGCTCCCCAGGCAGAGACCGACCGGGTCGTTGCCCGGCTGTCTGCCGAAGGATATGAAGGGCTCTCTTCGCTTGAGCCTGGGGCCATAGTAGCTCTGGAAGAATCATAGAATCATAGATTCACTGAATCCCTTGTCAGCTCCATGCTGTCAGGGGATTTTTTATGCTGCAGTCTTTACCAATTTGCATGCAGTCTTGATTTACAAATCTTCTATAGTTTGATTTAATTCAATATATGTTTGTGTAACCCATTTTAAGGAAATAGGATGGATGCTTTGTGCCCGCTCAGGGCAGAAGGAATGGAGAGGCACAATCATGATGCATAGAGAAAATGAGCAAAGTTGGAAGCTGACGGTGCAGCAAGTGCAGGATGCTCTCTTTTGTGCTTGGAGCCTGCAGTCCAGCAGTAAATGGACGCAAGAGAATCCGGCTGCAGGCCACTGCGGAGTTACGTCCTTGGTCGTTCAGGATTGGCTGGGCGGCGATATTCACAGGACTAGTATGGAGAACAGCTGGCATTATTATAACCGTATAGACGGCGAGATCTTGGATTTTACTGCTTCACAGTTTGATCGGATTCCGGTGTATGAACATCTGGAATCGAACCGGGAAGAAGCTTACAGCGATACGAATGCGCAGCAATATCAGACGCTGACAGAACGTTTTGAGCTCTGCATCCATGCCTTGAAGAGGAGGGCTGCTTTATGAATACACAGCTTATTCTGATCCGCCATGCCGATTCCCCTTACATTGAACACGCTGAACGTACACGGGGCCTATCTGCCCGGGGAACACAGGATGCGCAGCAGGTGATGGCTGTGCTGCAGCATGAGCCGGTTCATGGTTTTGTATCCAGTCCCTATGCACGGGCAGTGGATACGATACGACCTCTTGCACAGCAAAGAGGCAAGGACATTACGCTAATTGAAGATTTGCGGGAACGCAAGATCGGACAGCTGGAGCAGCGGTCTTTTCACGCAGCCAAACAGGCCGTTTATATGGATTACACGCTCAAGCTGCCTGAAGGAGAATCCAGCGCTGAGGCGCAGGCCAGAGCAGTGGATGCGATGGAACAGGTGCTTCAGCAGTATGAGGGACAGACCGTCGCAGCAGGCACGCACGGTGACATTATGACCTTGATGATGAACAAGTGGGACAGCCGCTATGACTATTCATTTTGGCTCTCCACCACGATGCCGGACATTTACAAGCTTACTTTTGCAGCTGGCCGGTTGACTGATGTCCAGCGGCTCTGGTCCGCGCAGCATACCACTTAGAGAGGGTGATGGAATGGAAGTCTGTCAAATCCGCATGGCGGAAGATAAAGATATCCCGTTTCTGTGGGAAATGCTGTACCAGTCTATGTATATACCGGAAGGAGAAGCTCCGTTCAGCAGGGAAATCCTGAAAGATCCAATGATCGCCAAATACATGAAAGACTGGGGGCGTAAAGGCGACCTGGGCCTGGTCGCTGAGCAGAAAGAAGGCCAGGTTGTCGGTGCGATCACAAGCCGGTATTTTACAGAGCAGCAGCAGGGCTTTGGCTTCGTGGCTGAGGATATACCGGAGATGGGTATGGCACTGCTGCCTGAATACCGCGGGCAGGGGATAGGTAAAGCCCTGATGAGTCGGCTTCTCGAAGAGCTTCGGCGGCAGGGGGTTAAGCAGGTGTCGTTAAGCGTAGATCCGAATAATATTCCTGCTGTATCGCTCTATCAGCGTTTTGGGTTTCGGCGGGTGGGGTGGATGAGTACCTCGATCACGATGCTGGCTGATGTGTAGTGCAGGACAGGATTCAATGCAGATTGTAGAGCTGTGATGGAATGAGAAGTGCATAAAGGGGATGGTCTTATGAAACTATTATTGTCAGGCTTCGAGCCCTTTGGAGGAATGAAGGTGAATCCAACCGAGCAGCTGATGCAGGATATGGCTGCCGCGAGCATAACGGGTGTGGACATCCGGACGGTCCTGCTTCCCGTTTATTTTGATGAATGTGCTGAAATTCTGTTACAAGCCGTTGAAAAGTTCCAGCCTGATGTCATCATCTCATGCGGATTGGCAGCAGGCCGTACTTCGATTACACCGGAACGGATTGCAATCAATGTCAAGGATATCGCACCAGATGCCTCTTATCCGGATAACCGGGGAACAAGGCCGCAGGACGAACCGATAGATCCGGACGGGCCCGACGGGCTGTTCAGCGGGCTTCCGGTTCGTGACATGGTGAGCCGCCTTCAGGCAGCGGGGATTCCGGCTGCCGTCTCCAATACGGCAGGCACCTATATCTGCAACAATACGATGTATGCTGTGCTGAATTATATCCGGCGTCACCAGCTGCCCGTGCTGGCAGGCTTTGTGCATGTTCCGGCTTCATCGGACATGGCGGCGGATAAACCGTCCCTGCCATCCCTGCCCTATGATATGCTGCTGCGGGGGCTGAAGCTGATCATTGAGTCAACGAGAACAGCCTGGGAGACGCGGGCAGCCTGCCAGTTGTAACGCAAGGGATAAAGTCTGGGCTGCTGTAACAGCGCATATATTGATGCAGTTATCTGCCAGTCATGAACTGCAGTACGATGAAAGGGAATAAGATTATGTATACGGTAGGTTTTTGGAGAAGGCTGGGAGCTGTGCTTCTGGATGGTCTTATCATCGGGGTTCCTTTGTCAATTTTAAGTGTTATTTTGTTTGGCTCTAACGATGATCAAGATTGGTTTACACGAAGCTTGGACGTGGTCTACGAAATCGTGGTTCCTGTTTTTTGGGCAGGCCGGACGATCGGTAAACGGTTTGTAGGTGTCCGGATTCGCAGACTTGACGGCGAGCCCCCCGGCTTTGGCACCATGATCCTGCGTGTCATCGTTGGCGGATTGATTTATGCAGTCACATTTGGCGTTGCACTTATTATTAGTGTTATTATGGTGGTTGTGCGTGAAGATAACCGCAGCATCCATGATTTCATTGCCGGCACAGAGGTGGTACGGGATGAAGCTTGAGCGGGTACACGTCAACAACAAAACCACAGGGAATCATGAAGGCTCTGTGTCTAACACCAGGAGGAATCAGCTTATGTCAGATCAATTTAATATTGCTTTAATGGGGAAATCCCGCCAGAGCATGCTGAAGGCGGCAGAATCCCTGACCGAGGAGCAGAGAACCATGGTTCCTGCAGGATTCAATAACAGTATCCATTGGCAGCTTGGTCATGTAGTTGCTGTTGCAGAAAGTATTCTGTACGGGTTTGGCGGTCAGCCATCGGAGCTTCCCAAAGAATATGCAGCTTTCTTTGGACCCGGAACCAAGCCGGCCGACTGGACGGGCCAGCCGCCAGCATGGGAAGATGTGGTGAGCCGCCTTCAACAGCAGGTTGTTCATGCCCGTGAAACTTTTGGTTCCCGGATGGATAGCGCAGTTGCGGTGAAAGAGAATTTTGCCAAGGCTGAAACGATTCAGAACCTGTTCGAACTGGTTGCTTATCATGACGGTTCCCATGAAGGTATGGTCAAGGCCATGGCCCGGATTGTACAACAGTAAAATATTTCTTCACAAAGAGAGGCAGACCTAAGAGGTCTGCCTTTGATAATAAGGAAAATGAAAAATTAGCCCTGTCAAACAGGGCTAGGAGAATTCAATGATTAATATTGCTATATTCTTCATCGGATACGGGCTCCAGCCACTCCGGTGTTCCTGCTGTAATGGCGATATGTTCGAACCAGCTGTCTTTGGCAGCGCCATGCCAGTGTTTAACCCCATCATGGGTAACTACAACGTCACCGGCTTTTAAGAATTGGGCATCTTGACCCTCTTCCTGGTACCAGCCTTCACCACCCGTGACTAAAAGCAGCTGAAAGCCGTTACGATGAATATGCCAGTTATTTCTGCATCCAGGCTCGAAGGTCACATTGCCTACACCGACAGCCACTTTTGGGTCAGCGATCAAGGTCTGCAGATAACTTTGTCCAACGAAAAATGGTGCGTATGCTTCGTTTCTTTCGCCTATCGGAAAAATAACTCCGTTTTTGACTTCTTCATGTTTAGCCATCCGGATTCCTCCATCCTTTTATATATTCATTTCAACTTTCCGCCAAATACCGGGAAGTAGCTGTGTTCGCCGTAGCTCTCAAGAGGTTCTATATTTTTCAAAGTCTCCATATCTGCTTCACTGATCACAAAATCAAGTTCTGCATTGATTCTCATGTGGTCTGGATTTGCCGTCTTCGGAATGACCACGAGTCCAAGCTGGAGATCATAACGCAGGCACAGCTGAGGCACGGATACTCCATACTTGTCAGCGATGGCTTTCATTCTCTCATGATTAAGCACAGCGCCGTGTGCAATGGGGGAGTAGGCCTCGATGACGATGTCATTGTTTTGGCAGAACTCGATCAGCTCGAACGGCGTGCTGCTCACATGGGCCAATATCTGATTGATCACAGGTTTAATCTCACAGCTTGCCAGAATATTCTCTATGTCATCCTGAAGAAAATTAGACAAACCGATAGCCTTTACTTTACCTGCGTGATAAGCATCCTCCAGGGCTCTCCAAACTTCTTTGTTCTCTTCAAAATAACGTTTATCCGTACGGAATTCCTGCCAAGGCTGGGGACTATGGATAATTAGAAGGTCGATATAAGACAGTCCCAGTTTTGCTAGGGATGCATCAATAGACTGTTGTACTGCGTCATCATTTTTTGCTTCTGCAGCAATCTTGGTCGTAATGAAAAGCTCCTCTCTTGGAACGCCGCTGGAACGGACCCCCTCACCTACTCCAGCTTCGTTCATATAGGCCTGGGCGGTATCGATATGACGGTATCCGATCGCAAGCGCATCCTGCACCGCTTGCGCCGCCTGCTTATCGTCGAGCAGCCAAGTGCCAAGGCCTAATTTCGGAATTTCTATCCCGTTTGCTAGTTTGACAGTATCGTTAAACATGTATTTGTCTCCTTTGTATTTTTTTCATTTATTAGACTTATTCTTGTTATCTTTTCCTAATTCTCAGGAAGAACTTCATTTATACACGCTAATGCATTCAGTGTCCTTGGGAATCCGACATAGGGAAGGCAATGAGTAACGGCACTGATCAGGGTATCTTTGCTGTTTCCTACGTTAGAGTTACCCTGAACATGGGAGCGCACCTGATTTTCAGCACCGCCTAAAGTAAGGATGATGCATAATGTCAACAGCTCACGAGCTTTCAGGTTTAGGCCGCCGCGAGTATAGAAATCCCCAAAGCAAAAAGCAGATAGATAATCCTGGATGTGCTTTTGATTTACCGGCATATTCTCTTTCATTTCTTTGATTACATTGCCAAATATCTGTACCTGCACAGCAAATCCTTCATCCAAACGAGTTGTCTCGTTCACCTTTGCTTGGCTTTCAACGGGTAACGAAATATGGTTGGCCTTGAAAGCCTCATTGACTTCATGGATGGCATTTAATGTTTTAGGAAATCCGATATAAGGAGCACATTGATAGACAGCTTCTTTAATCTCTACAGGTTCTACACCAACTCGAAGTGCAGCACGAACATTTTCTTTGAGTTGAGGGAGCGTGGGGTTAGCTGCAAGAACGACCAGAGTAATCAGCCCGCGCTGCTTATCGTCTAGATTTCCTTGGTGGAAAATTTCCCCATGAGTAAAGCGGCTCAGAATATCCTGAAAATCAGGATCTGTATCGTGAGCGGCAGGGGCCTGTTCGCCGAATAGCTGTCTGAATTTTTCTGCGCTTTTCTCTATTCGATCCATCCTTTCACCTCCTGCAGTATTTTATTCCCGTAAGGATATGCGCATATTGATGCGTTACCGCACATCTGTGTATAATATTAAAATGAAAAAATGAGGTGTTCAATAATCAGAATGTTGTGATTCGTGCGTTACCGCACAGTCCTGCAAAAATGTACGTGAAGTCTTACAGAAAGCTTGGTGAACTTAAAATGATTAAGATGGATCGAAGAGCACAAAGGTCTCAGACGGCAATTAAAAAGGCTTTTATCGAGCTGATGGCTGAAAGAAACTTTGATCAGATGACGATACAAGATATTTCGGACAGAGCGAATGTCGGCCGAAGAACCGTTTATGATCATTACATGGATAAATTTGATATATTAAATAAATTAATCGAGGAACATATTCATGAACTGAAAATATTGTGCAGAGATGCAGATGATTTAAGCTTTGCAGAGGGAAATTTGATCTGGTTTGAGTACTTTGAGAAGCATGATTCTTTCTTCTCTACAATATTAGCCAGCAAAGGTGCTTCTGTTTTCCGCAGTCGTTTCCTTGAATTTGTTATGGAAGAGCTGGAGGGAGAAGTGAAAGAGGAAGGGATCAATCATGGTTTAAGCAAGGATTTGATTGTTAAATTTTTTGGTGCTGCCATTGTAGAAATTGTGATTGCGTGGATCAATCAAGGTTTATCAGAACCTTCGGAAATAGTAGCAGAGCAGGTGGGGATTTTATTAGATCGAAACTTTTAATTGAGGGCAGGGCAGCCATCAGGCTGCTCTTTAAGCTGCTGTTTTTTGTTATACTAGCTTTTAAGAGTATTATAGAGTGAAAGGATAAACGAACAGGCAGGAGGGACCACTTACCATGAAAAGCAATAACATACATATTCGAGAATTAACCGTCGAGGATGCGCCTGGGCTGCTGAAGCTGCAGGAAGAGAACCGGGAGTTTTTTGAACGCTACTCGCCGACTCGTACTCCCGACTATTACACGATGGAAAGCATGCTGACACGTATTCAAAAGCAGACCGAAGCCAGGCAGAATGACCAGGCCTACGATTTTGGAATCTTTACGAACGATAACGATCTGTTAGTGGGAACGGTCAGCCTCTTTCAAGTAATGAGGGGCCCTCTTCAAAGTGCATTTATTGGTTACGACTTAGATCAAAAATATAACGGTAAAGGCTATACGACAGAAGCTGTACGGCAGATTGTTGAGTATGGATTTTACGAATTAAAATTACATCGTATTGAAGCAGGGGCCATGACGCATAACATCGCATCAATTCGGGTGCTGGAGAAAGCCGGGTTCCATAAAGAAGGCGTTGCCCAAAAGAATGTTCACATTAATGGAAAATGGGAAGATCATCAAGTGCTTGCGATCCTTAATCCAGGCAGCTAGTGGCTTTCATCTATAATTCTCACCAGCGGATAAACGGTGGGAATTTTTTATGTTCATTCGAAGGCTGGGGCTATGCTGTGAATATCTTCAGAAACCAGGATGAGAACCTACGTTCTGTACTTATATAATACATAGGTATATAATTAAGATCCAATGAAAAAGAAAGCATTAGGACAAGTACATTGACGGATAGCTAAAATTGGAGGACTCTGTATGCCATATTGTAAAGTCAAGAAGGCTAATATCTATTACGAGGAAATCGGCGAAGGAAAACCGGTGATCATGATTCATGGTTTTTCACCAGACCATCGGTTGATGAGCGGGTGTATGGAACCGATATTTCAACATATTCCCGGTTGGCGCCGTATCTATATTGACCTGCCAGGTATGGGGCACACCAAGGATTACGATCAAATACATAGTTCAGATGATATGCTGGAGGCCGTTCTGGATTTTATTGAAACGATGGTCCCGGATCAGGATTATCTCATAGCAGGCGAATCATACGGCGGTTATATTACAAGAGGTATCATTCATAGACATAAAGATCGTATTGGCGGAGCTGCACTGATCTGTCCGTTAATTATCCCTGAACACCGTAGAAGAATCGTTCCCGAGCATGCCGTCATCCATTGTGACCGCGAATTTATGGACACCTTAAGCGAAGAGCAGAGAAACGATTTTAGCGCAAATCAAGTTGTTCTTAATGAGTACAATTGGAAGAGGTATACCGATGAGATCGTGTCAGGTTGTAAGATCGCTGACTACGAGTTTCTTGATCATATTCAAGAAAGATATTCATTTTCCGCTAATGTAGATGAATTCGTATTCGATAAACCAACGGTATTCACCCTAGGACGACAGGATGCAGTTGTTGGTTACGTGGATGCTTTTAGGATTTTAGATCATTATCCAAGAGCAACCTTTGCTGTTCTGGATCGGGCAGGTCATAATCTTCAGATCGAACAGGCCCAGTTATTCGAGTCCCTTATATGTGATTGGCTTGAAAGAGTAACAGAATCCGGCTTTTAGCTGGAGTCTGGGGACTAAGGGCCCAGGAGGTCGGCTGCTATGAATGCCTTGTATACAGATCAAATTAAAATAGCGCCAGGCTTCATTTCCTACACCAATAGTAAAGGAACAGCGTTTGAAGATTCTGTAGGGGATATTCTAACCCATGTAGCATTACATGGTCAGTATCATCGAGGACAGATTAACTCCCGGCTGCGAGCAGATGGCAATGAACCAACCGGCGTTGACTTTATTACCTTTGTCAGATAGATATATCTCAAGGTGTTTTTTGTGAATCAGAGCTGCCGTTTAGGCAGCTTTTTTATGCAAATTGCAATTTACGAATGACCAGCCTGAATCTTATGGAAGAACGTAGATATGACTGAGCAAGGGACAGGAGCGTTTAACAGGATACAATAGTGTATTGCTCAGGGACTCAATCCGATGAATAGTTTATTATCACTTTGTTAATTTAAAAGAACCGTCAGGTGTTCCCGACGGTTTTTCTTAAAGGAATTGCTAAAACGATTCATTAATGACTAGTGTACCGTTTGTGTATTAGGCTTTACTGTGAAGGGTAATTAGGTAGCCGTCTGGGTCGGCAAATGTAAAGGTTCGCCCGAAGGGTCCATCTATTGGTGCCGATGTAATCTTCACACCTGCAGCTACAAGCTTGTCGTGGATTTCTTGGGAATTAGGGGCATAAAGCCACAGAGCAACACCAAGTCCAGGCTGAGTACCTGAGCCGAGTTCTGTACCTGGTATTAGGTCACGAAGAGCAAAGGCAATAGGCTTGGTTTCAAAGACCACAGCATGAGGTGGTCCTGCCTGTGAGCGAACCAGTCCGAGATAGTTTTGATAGAATTCCGCAGAGCCTTCAAGATTACTCACTTGAAGTGAAATGAAGTCGGGTCCAATTGCTGACATAATATAATGTCCTCCTCTGTATATGGGTTGTTTATGTCTTGATTATATAAGCCCCCTACTGCCAACAGTGTGTCAGCAGCAGTTTTTCATTTTTTCGATTTCTTCTCTTAATCGGTTTTGCAAGCCGTGAGCAGTATAGGGGATATCACGAATTAGCTGAATCGCTTCAATTCTTTCAACAAGCGGTGAATGAAGGGATTGCTGCTATTTTCCATGCATGGGCATTTGATGAGGATCAGATCAGGTTGGTTCAACTGATTGAACGTTCTTATGAGGCAAATAATCTTGGGTTCGCAGATAACTGATGACTGAATACACATAGAATGGTTGTGTTATACTGGGAGCAGTAAAGTAAGTATGTTGATTGGTGGTGCTTCGTTTCATGAAAACTTCGGAAGAATTAAAGAGTATTTTTAAAACAATCGTTGTGTCGGTTCAAGAAAAGGCAAAACAATCTGAAGCTCCCATTTTCTATTTTGAAAATGGCAAACGCATTCGTCAGGAGCCAAACGGAGATCGATTTGTTCAAATCATTGACTCAAATGGAGAAAAAGTGGACTACAAAATATAAATGTGGAGGCCAGTATGCCTGAGCTTACCCTATTTGCAGGCTGCAACGGCGCCGGCAAATCAACCTTAATTGAACATTTTGGTGAAACCTTCGATAACCTGATCAATCCAGATGTCTTTGCAAGGTCGCTCAACCCCGAGAACCCACGTAAAGCAGATCTTTCGGCGGGCAAACTTGCCTTAAAGGCGATTAGGGAGTGTCTCGATAAAGAAGTAAATTTTGCCGTGGAAACGACCCTCTCCAGTGACTTTTATCTGAAACGGATGCGGGAAGCAAAAGCGAAGAGCTATCGTGTCTACTTCTACTACATCGGGCTGCAAGATGTGCAGATGCATATTGACCGTGTACGCACCCGTGTTATAGAAGGAGGTCACCATATTGACAGTCCTGACATCCTTCGGCGTTATGATGCTTCTTTAAAAAATCTTAAAGAAGCCCTGTCCCTCTCCGACTATGGTGTTGTGATGGATAATAGTGATCGTATGCTCAAAACGTTACTTGTCATGGAAAATGGTGTTGTAACCGAACAATCGCTTTATCGGCCTTACTGGCTTGATCAGGCTCTTCAGCGTTAATTTCTTTCGCTATCAGTTGGCATTCATTTGTTCGCATAAGTAAAACCCGCTTTCTTTTCACTGAAAGCGGGTTTTTTCTCATTTTATCGTAATGCCTATATAAAGTATTAAACTGCAGCCGCAGCATAAAGCTATCGGGCAGATTCGTTCAAGTTGGTTGTAAGTACATCTCTTAAAAAAATCGCAAAAGCAGGGAATTACGAGAAATATGTGGAATAATTATACAAATACCCTAATTTGGAGGTTGCCAAATGGCGTTCCCGACACATATTGTATCCGCAGGCGGAATTGTAGAAGATGGAGCTGGAAATATCCTTTTAGTAAAAGCCCATGATGATGGTTGGGTGTATCCTGGTGGCATAACTGAAGTCGGAGAAAACCTGATTGATGGCGTGATTCGTGAGATTAAAGAAGAAAGTGGAATCGACGCTGCGGTTAGCCATTTAATTAGTGTTGTTTCAAATACAGCCATCCATAAGTGGTATGACGGTGTGACTGATGTCCCTACCAAGGTCATGTTTGATTTTGTGTGTAAAGCTGTGGGTGGAGAGTTAGCTACCTCTAATGAAACGAGCGAATGCAGGTGGGTTCCAAAGGAAGGTGTTCTGGATTTAATTACTTTGCCGGGAATCCGCAAACGTTATGAAGCTTATTTGAACTTTAACGGCTCTGTAAACTATATGGAGTATGTCACTGCGACAACGACAGAATTTAATGTCAGGCTTCAAAGGAAAGTTTAATTGTACCGAGAGTGATAAGGTGGTAGTCGAATGTGAAATGAATGAACATGATTCAAAGATCCGAGCCATGGAAGCATTATACAACTAAAAGTTTGGCGGGCTGAATGAAAGGCAAATCTTATAAGTGAGGGTGATTCGTTTGAAGCAGGGACTTATCGTGTATTTGAACGGAACTTCAAGTTCAGGGAAGACTAGTATTTCTAAGGAGCTACAAAAACAGAAAGAGGTTCCATTTCATCATTTATCTATAGATGAATTTTTAGGTGGTTACGATGATTTTATCGATAAGAAATTTCCAGATATTGAACCTACCAGAGAAGTAGAAGATCTTGGGCAAATCCTTTTTGGTCCCATTGCCTCCGTGTATTTTGCAACCATCAAATTGTTTTCAGAACTGGGCTTGAATGTCATCGTCGACACCGTGATCGATAATGACAAGTGGTTTAATGATTGCCATGATCTGCTTTTCGATTATCCAATGCTGTTTGTAGGTGTATTATGCTCGAAAGAAGAACTTACAAGAAGAGAACAGCTAAGAGGAGATCGAATGATTGGATTAGCAAGTGCCCAGTTCGACAAAGTTTATTCCTTTCATGAATATGACCTTGAAGTAAATACAGAACAGCTGAATCCGGCAGAATGTGCCGATAGAATATTAAGTTTTATTAATTCCGGTCAGGATTGCTCTGCGTATAAGAAATTAAGTAAAAGAGAGATTACGGTTTCATAGGAGGCGAGTTTCCCAGGTTTTAATACATACAACGGCTGTTCGATCCCGCATATAATGCGGGATTTTTGCATTCCTACAGCGTATAAGTGGACAGATGTGCGTTTGTTAGGGCCAATCTTTATGGGTTTTCAGATTTCTGTATTTATTAATCCCACAGCACAGTTTAATATCAACCATCTGCAGTATTGATTCCTCTCACCATGAATTACGAATTTAACGTCTGACATTCGTAAGAGTACTACCCCATTCACCGACTGGTTCAAGCCAACTTACGATTCTATCATCAATAAGGTTCGTAAGGGCACCTTCGTATTCAGCACGATAAGGTTTAGTAAGTTCATTTTGAATCCAGCTTTCTCTAGTTCCACGCCAGATTTCATAGATGACAAGATCATCAGGATTATCAAGATCATCGGAGACGATAGCATTGACAAAAGAAGGTTCACTTTTGAAATTGCTAATCAATGCAAATAGGCTTTCACGGAAAGTTTCTTTTTTACCAAGTTTAACTTTAAAGCGAATGTTGAGAATTATTTGACTGTTGCTTGTTGACATTGTTACACACTCCTAGTATTAATTTGTATTTTATTCCTTTCACAGGTCTCATTATGTACTATGTTTCACTTTTAGAATAGTACGCACTTTTAAGTTATATAGTAACTAAAAAGTAATAATAGTGATGATGACAAGTATAAGTTGATGTAAGAATTTATTTCTATTCTACATTTAATCTCTGATATTCATCTTTGTTCAATGTCTTCTCTGCATAATTTTGGCCCCAGTCACAAAGAGCTCGCAAAGTTGGTTCGAGTGACATACCTATTTCTGATATTTCATATTCCACTTTTGGTGGGACTTGATTGTACATTTTTCTTATAATCAAATGATTACTCTCCAACTCACGCAACGACTGAATTAACATTTTTTGAGAAATTGATGGTATCAGTCTTTTTAATTCGCTGGTTCGTTTAGGACTTTTTATTAAGTAATACAGAATAAGAGGTCTCCACTTTCCGCCAATGACATCTAACGTTATTTCCAGATCACAATAAAAAGTTTTCAATGTAAAAACACCATCCTTGATTTAATCTTTGATTAGTATAGTACATGCCTTGATTAAATCCGTATATCTTGTTATATATTCTGTCTACTAACGGGAAACTTGAGTCTAATATATTCGTCCGAAGGTTAAGACTGTTTCAAACCATTTCGATAGTGAGTTGGTGATTCGCCGGTCCATTTTCTGAATTGCTTTGAAAAATACAAAGGATCAGAAAAGCCGCAGGAGTTTCCGACCTGCTCAATACTTATGTTGGTATTCAATAACTCTTTGGCTCTTTCCATACGCACCTGATTGATGTACTGCTTGGGAGATAGACTGGTGAGCTGTTTGAACACTTTGGTAAAGTGTGTGCGGTGGTAGCCAAGAGAAGTCGCCAACTGATCAATGGATATAGGCTGCATATATTGCGTTTGGAACCATCTGATGGCTTGTTCTACTGCGCGTTCAGAATCTGTAACCATATCTGCTGAAGAGTAATGCAGTTTATTGGCATTCAAGCGTGCGAATTCCGCCAGGAGGATGCGAAACCAGCCATCAGCAGCCAAGGTTGTAATAATCTCGCCTGATTTACATTCCAATTCATGTTCTATCGTTTCAAGGATGCCGGCCACATAGGCAGGATCTGCACCTCGGATAACAGGGTCTGTTATGGTAACTCCAATGCTTTCAAGCATTTCTGTAACGCGCCGGCCTTGAAGGGCCACCCAACGGTATGACCATGGTTCCGCATGATCGGCCTCGTAGCTAAATAGAACTCCTGGAAAGATAATGAAAATATCTCCTGGACCCAGACGACGCTTCTTCCTCTGCCATTCGAACGTACCATGTCCCTGATCTACACTATGAATCAATATGTAATTATGAACGGCCGGCCCGACCTTATGGCGAGGATGCGGTCTTGCTGCACCGGCAAAGGTAACATTCAGTTCAGCATTTAATAAATAAGGATTGATCTGTACTCTGAACGCATAATGTTCCGGATTTTCCATCATGTCCTCTCCTTTGGTATAGCATAGATTCTCATATAATAATACTACAAATCTCCATATATGAATGGCAATGTTCCATCCTCAAACTGCTGCTCTGATTTTATAGTAAGAAATATAAACCTCATGAGCAGCACGGGGAAATGAACAAGAGGAGCGTGTTGGAAGTGAATAAAATCGTCTTTTTAGGAGCCGGAAGCACCGTTTTTGCTAAAAATGTACTTGGTGACTGTTTATTAACACCAGCCATCCAAGATTTTGAGATCGCTTTATTCGATATTAATGCAGAGCGGCTTAAAGAATCTGAGGTTATGCTAAATAATATTCGTGCGACATCTGGAAGTAAATGCGACATAAAGGCATATACCGATCGTAAAGAAGCATTGCGCGGCGCCAAATATGCCATCAATGCCATTCAGGTTGGCGGGTATGATCCATGTACGATTACGGATTTTGAAATACCCAAAAAGTATGGGCTGAGACAAACGATTGCTGATACGGTGGGAATCGGCGGAATTTTTCGGAATCTGCGTACGATACCGGTTCTGGAGGAGTTCGCCGCAGATATCCAGGAGGTTTGTCCAGATGTTTTATTTCTGAATTATACAAACCCGATGGCAGCGTTGACCCATTATATGAGCCGGCATGCCGGAGTGAAAACCGTAGGTTTGTGCCATAGCGTGCAGGTTTGTGTGCCGCACCTTTTGGAGTCATTAGGCATGGACTATGAAGGCGTTCAATCCCGGATTGCAGGTATCAACCATATGGCCTGGCTGTTAGAAGTATCCCGAGACGGGGTGGATTTGTATCCCGAAATTAAGAAAAGAGCTCTGCAGAAGCAGCGGGAAGGTAAGCATAATGACATGGTGAGATTCGAACTCATGAATCGTTTTGGCTACTATGTCACGGAATCATCTGAACATAATGCGGAGTATCATCCTTATTTTATTAAAAGAAACTATCCTGAGCTTATTGAGAAATTAAATATTCCTTTGGATGAGTATCCTCGGCGTTGTGTTGAGCAGATTGAGAACTGGACACGAATGAGAGATGAGTTTGTCGGCAACCCGCATCTGGAGCATCAGCGATCGCATGAATATGCATCCTATATTATTGAAGCGATGGAGACGAACAAACCCTATACTATTGGAGGAAATGTGCTGAACACCGGATTAATTACCAATCTGCCAAATGAGGCATGCGTGGAGGTACCTTGCCTGGTCGACGGTAATGGGATCAGCCCAACGTATATCGGAGATCTTCCTCCTCAATTAGCAGCTTTGAACAGAACAAATATCAATACTCAACTGCTGACGATCGAAGCGGCAGTTTCGAGAAAACGGGAGCATATTTACCATGCAGCGATGCTTGATCCACATACGGCTGCTGAATTGTCTCTGGATGATATTGTTGCACTCTGTGATGAACTGATTGAAGCCCATGGAGAATGGCTGCCCGTCTTTAGTTAAGGAATTACTACGAGAGCGATAAATTTCATACTTTGCAATAGGAAAAAAAGCTGTGTCAGGCACAGCTTTTTTTGTTTTCGCTATATTCCTTTATTTTACTGTCCATAGTGCTGACTGAAAGGCATTTATAATAGGTGAAATTTATTTAATTTACAGTATAAAAATTCTAGTTTTTGTGTCCGATAAACTTCTTATCTATTAGAGCATTAAATGTTGCTGAAACCCAGAAACAAATAATCATCTAGAGATATATTTAAGAAGAGGGGTTTCTCATGAAGAAGAGACTTAATTTTAAAACTAAATCCTTGTCTGTTTTATCTGCAGCTGCATTGCTTGGCTCTATGGTCACAAATGCTTATGCAGCTACGGCTTTAACAGACATCCCGAACAACTACGCTAGGGAAGCTATTTTGGAGTTGGTTTCCAAAGGTATCATGAACGGAACCGGGAATGGGAAATTCAGTCCTGCCAGCAACATTACCCGACAAGATTTTGCCATTGTACTTGCAAATGCTCTTAAATTGGACGTGAATTCCAGCCCGTCAAGTGCTGCGTTTAAAGATGTACCTGCTACGAGTTATGCCTTTGCCTCAGTTGAAGCTGCTGTAAAGGCCGGAATTATTAAGGGAATGGGCGGCGGACTCTTTGGAGCGACACAGGACATCACCCGTGAGCAAATGGCGGTTATGTTTGTGAATGCTTTACATCTGGATGTAAGTAACAAAAATTTGAATCCTCTAACGTTTAAGGATGCCGACCAAATATCTGGTTGGGCCAAACCTTCAGTCGCTGCAGCGATCGAGCTTGGACTAATGACAGGTAAACCGGATGGTTTCTTTGACCCATCACACACTGCCAGCAGACAAGATGTAGCCTTAGTGGCCTCCAAGTTTTTGGCGGAAAAAAAGAAGATGGATGAACCAGAACTGACGCCGGTACCGACACCAACACCGATGCCAACACCGGTACCGACACCGATGCCAACACCGGTACCGACACCGATGCCAACACCAGAACCGACGCCGGTACCAACACCGGTACCGACACCAGAACCGACGCCAACACCGGTACCAGAACCGGAACCTGAGCAGGATGAAAACCAAGCTCCTGTTATTTCCAATCTAAAATTTGTGGACGATAATAAAAATGAGATTCTATCCATGGTGGAAGTAGGTACCGCTCTTAATATTGAATTTGATTACCAAGATGCGGAGAATGATCCACCTAAAATTATGCATTACAAATGGTATCTTTCGGATGACGCCGAATTTGCGAATAAGGAACTAATCGACGGCGTTGATATTAATCACTATACTCCTACAGAATCGGATATTGGCAAGTATATAATGGTAGAAGTCACTCCATATGCCGCTACCGGCACCGAGATCGGGCTGGCGGCTTCCAAGACACTAACCGTTCCTGTTTCCGCTCTGAGAACCTTAACAGGAAAATTTGGTTTTGATGCGAATGATACCCTTACGGCTAAAGAATTTACGGAAGGTACGTTATCGAAAATTCGTTTTGATTATTACCCAATGGAAGGGATGACCAATGGAACTATTGAAGTCTCCATCGAGGGTATATCTTTTTCTGTTTCGGATTATTACAACTTGGGTGAAGAATGGATAAATTTTACGGAAGATCAGATATCGAACGATGGCCATACGGTTACGATTGAAAATGTCAACACTGCGAGTCATAATGCTGTTTCCTTTGAATTAGGAGGGTCAAGCGATCCTGTTGGGAAAGTTATTCCCGCTGCCGGTTCTTACAAGATTACATTGAAGGCTGACGCCGATGGAACAGGTGTTAAGCTGCCAGCCGAAGAACAAACGCTTACTCTTATCTCAAACCCGGCGGTCTCCGAAGGAGAGTAAGCTATACACTATATTTTCTTAGTGGCATGTTCCTGACTAACGGCATGTGATGGATGCTGGAAATGTTCGTGAAAATCAGAAAGTTTAAACCTCCTATTAGAAGCAAATCAGAGTTATTGTTCTAATTAGGAGGTTTTTTGTATGTTATTAGCGAACATTGAGGTCCGTCTAGGGCGGGCATTCGAATTAATATAGTACCAACGAACATGCTGTGCACATTAACCCCCCCCTAATACCGCTCGCCATCCGTTGCATTGCCTAGAATAATGGCTGCAGCCTCCGCCTTAGACAGCCTATGGATGCCACAGCAGCAAAACGAAGCAAAGGACACACTTATTCTGTTCCTTGTGTCATACCAACCGCGCGTTGTTCCCGGCCGTTTAACCGTATTCGGATATGAGACGGATCTACACTTTCATCACGGAAGCTGACCAGCACATTCTCTTTATGTGAAGAGGAACCTTCTGTGTAATTCACCTCTACATACTTACCTTTATATTCGACGGTAATGGCCGAAGGAATTCTCCAGCCGCGGATTTGAATGGTATGCATCTTCCCGCTCCTGTGGGTGTCCACAGACTCGATGACCGCACCTTTCTCATAAGCGATACCGCCATAAATTCCACCGCCGATTCGTATCGTGTAGGGAATCTCCTTATTGCCTGACGAGAAACCGGTGAATTCCGTAACGATACGAAGGCTGTTGGTTGCATTAGTAAAGTTTTCATTCAGCTTTATCGTCTTATTCGGGTCTCCTGCAGTCCAATATAGAATGAGGACATTCCGTTTTTGATAAATCTTAGGATTATTCATATCGTATTGTTCAGCTTGTTGATGGAAATCCGCCAGTCCCTCTTTACGCTGCTGCTCGGAAGCAAAAATATAGATGGACGCTTCCTCCGCGGGAGCGGACTTCTCACGGGCGCTGCCGACGGCGTATTCATGCGGCTTCACCCCTGCCAGAACCCAATCCTGCCGGGAAGACCGGGGATTGAAGGTGATTCCCTTGGCACTCATGGCTTCCTCCACACTTGATATATCGTAGTTCATCTTGACCTTGGCATCCAGACCGTTCGCAGCAGCCGGTTCGTTATTCGAATCCGCTGCACAAGCTGTCATCATGGAAAAGAGTAATATCGCAAGGATTATTTTCAAGATGTTCATAGAAGGCCCCCTTGATCCAGGATACATACTAAACGGGATAAACCAATTATTGGTTGCAGCAGAGAGCATACGGATCAAGCCTAAAGACAGGACTTATAAAGGTAGAGTGAATGCAGGTACATTTGATGATTATGTTTTACGGTGATTTGACACTATTGCAATATAAAAATGGTACGATAGGATCGATTTTAAAACATAGATTACGCTGTTCCTAGGCACAAAGGATGAATTTTATGAAAAGATTCCCTTCACATTATTCCTATAGACATGCATTTCATTTCTTCAGCTACCTGTACCATAACATCCAGGATTCTATTTATTCCTACAGACAATTTTCAGGACTTCAAAAAATTATACGCAATCGAATGCTTGCTACCTATTTTCAGCCCATCATCAATTTGCAGGACGAATCCTGTCTAGGTTATGAGGCTCTGAATCGTCCTCCGTCATCCATGCTTTTTCCGAGCACCGAATCTTTTTACGATTTCATCGGACATACGGATCAGGTTTTCGAATTTGAACGTTTTTGCCGTGAAGTTTCTATCGAGCGCTATCACACGACGGTAATGCTGGAGAAAAAAACAAAAGATACGGTCATTTTTCTAAATGTGCATCCGCGGGTTTTATTGGATAGCAGTTACCGCAGCGGGGAGACCATTTGCCTGCTGCAAAGGTATGGATTATGTCCTGAGCAGGTGGTTTTCGAATTAACCGAGAAGCAGGCTGTGCATGATTATGTTGAATTTGAACGGATTCTCTCCCATTACCGGTCCCAAGGCTTCCGGATTGCCATTGATGACGCTGGCTCCGGATATAACAGCCTCAAAGCGATTGTCAGTTTGAAGCCGGATTTCATCAAGCTAGACCGATCTTTAATTCGTCATATCGATACACAGCCCGATCAGCAGCAGCTTATCAAAATTTTGAAGCAATACACTGCCGGTTCGAATACCTCGATCATTGCTGAAGGAATTGAACGCTTGGAAGAGATCGGGTTTCTCAGAAATGAAGGGATTGAATACGGACAAGGTTATGCGCTGGGCAGACCTGTACAGAGTTAGATAGTGCGTTGTATAGACCAGTATGTTACATAAATTCGAATGCTGGATTATAAATGCCGGATAATGAAGGAGAATGGGCGGTATGTTCACACAAATTGGGGAGCTGGCCGAGCAAATCCCTGTTGTCAGACCGGAAACGAAATGTGATATCGTTAATCGTCTTTTTAAATTAAATCCGTTTTTGGAAGGGGTCGCTGTTCTGGGGGATGACCCTGTGCCATCTTTAATTATGCGCAGCCGCTTTTTTCAGCAGATGGGTACCCAATACGGATATAACTTGTATATGGGACGTCCGGTTGAACTCATTATGAACAGCCAGCCGCTGGTTGTTGATTATCTGGAGGATATTACGAGTGTGAGCATCCGGGCTATGAATCGAACGGAGGAAGAGCTGTATGATTTGGTTCTGATCACTTCGGAAGGCAGTCTGGTGGGTGCTGTGAGTATCAGGCGGTTGCTTCTGGCTGCTGCTGACGTCCGCACGGAAATGGCTATTTTTATGAATCCGCTGACGGGTCTCCCGGGTAACCGGATTATTGAGGATCGATTGCAGCAATCCAGCCAGCTTGACCGATTCAGTGTGCTGTACATCGATTTGGACCATTTTAAATCATACAATGACAGCTATGGATTCAAAATGGGGGATCAATTGATTCAGGCGACAGCAAGTCTGCTCCGATCTTATTTCTCTTTTCCGGATGCATTTATAGGTCATATCGGAGGAGACGACTTTATAGCGATCTTGAACAGCCATGACTTCAGATCTTGTTGTGATGAAGTGATTGCAGGATTTGAAGAGATTAAAATGCAATTTTATAACCAGAAGGATCTGGACAACAATTTTGTAATGGGTGAAGACCGCGCAGGTCAGCATCGACCAATCCCTCTCGTTTCAGTATCCATTGCTGTGGTTACGAACCGGGATCAGGAGTACAAGGATATTGACCATATTGTCAGTGAGGCAACTCGCATTAAAAAAAGGTGTAAATCGGTGAGAGGCAGTATTATTTGTACGAATGAAGCAGCGTTAATATAGCCGCCTATTTTCCTTATACTCCGCTAACCCCCAGGAACCTTTGCGAATATACTGTGGCAAATACCCTGAGGAGGAGACTTATGCAGATCATCTATCCTTTGAACCAGGATACCTGCAAGGCGCATATTGGCAAGCGGGTGTGTGTGATGCTTCAGGACGGGGCCCAGCTTAGCGGGATATTGAGCGGTGTCAGCGATAAAGGGCTTGATTTTAATGGGAAAGTCGAAAGTATCCGTGCGGTCGCTAAGCCTGCAAAGAAGGCAGAACCCAAGAACGGAGCCAAGTCTGGCAAAAAAGCAAAGGCTGCCGCCGTCCAATCACCGCAGGCAGCTGTTCCAACGAAGGAATCCGGTGCAGTCCAAGGGCGCGGCTTAACGCCGGGCGTGGATTATCCTTATCCTTTTGCCCTGGCGTGGAGCTCGGTAGCCTTTCTGTTCCTGTTAGCCTGAACTTATATGAATGAAGCAATGGGGTGAGCCCTGTTGCTTTTTTTGTTGAACGCCAGGATCAGGGTATCACCAAGTGTAAAAATATGCCATAATAGACCGCAAGCTAACGGCGTCAGCGATAAGGGGGATACCATGAACTATATCTGGATCGGCAGTGAGAAACCTTACCTGAATGAACCTAACGTGATTCGCCTGAATAAAGAATTGGTAGCCGGTCATTATGGCGGCAATGTGGCACAAGGTGCCCATAAGAATGAGGATGCCCTGTACGTGCTTCGTGACGAGCAGGATGAATGGACCTTTGCTGCCATTCTGGATGCACACCGTACGGCGGATAGTGCGGAATTGGTAATAGATATGTTAAAGAAACACGGTAAGGAACTGGAGAGGGTGTGCAGGCATAAGGAGTCTTTTCAAATGCTGGAGGCATTTATTCTCGGCAAGCTGACGAATGCTGAGTTTCTGGCTGTGTGTACGCAGCTCCAGGGCGAGACCTCCTGCCTGTTCTTGTATCAGAAACATAATTATATATGGTGGATGTCAATCGGGGACTGTATGGCTTACCTTCTTCATCCGGAGTTAGCGCGTTTGGGACAGTACATGCTTAATCAACGGCAGTTCTATGAATGGGTTGGCTTGGAGAATAGTTTTTCACAGGAAATTCCGTCCTATACTACAGGCCGGAGGCAGCTGCGTCAGGGCAGCAGTTACATTGTACTCGCTACTGATGGCCTGCTGGATACGAAAGACCAGCGATATGAAGAGCCAGAACCGTTCATGCAGGTATGGCTGAAGAGCCCGAATTTGGAAGCAGGTTTGGACGAATTGGTGCACTCCTTGCATGCAGGAGGATGCAGGGACAGTGCCACCTTGTTATGCTGGAGAGTGGACCACAACCGTCCTGCGGCCATGCCATCAGATATGCAGCAAGGTTAATACATAATTAGGAGTGAGCTATCATGATTTTGGAAACAGCCGTATTAAACGTTAAACCTGGATTGACGGAAGCGTTTGAACACAATTTCAGCAAAGCTTCGGCCATCATCTCGGGGATGCAAGGGTACATCCGGCATGAGCTGAACCGCTGTCTGGAAGACGATCACCAATATATACTGCTGGTAGAGTGGGAGACTTTGGAGGATCATACGATCGGGTTTCGTCAGTCGGTGGAATATCAGGAATGGAAAGCGCTGCTGCATCATTTTTATGATCCTTTTCCTATCGTACAGCATTATGTTAAGGCAGAGGGGTAGAGAGAGGCATACCTCGAGTTCCATATCACTTAGCAAAGGAGTTGTGCGGTTATGTTTGCGTTTTTCTCCATCATTATTAATATTTTTGTTCTCATCATCGGGGTCAAGGTCGGGATTGATTACTCCAAAAATACCAAGCACAGTGAAGAAATGCTTCAGGAGCTGAGGGAAATCAAAGAAGAGCTGCGTCGTAACAGCTCAACTTAATAGGCATGGTCAGGAGAAACAGAGCGAGGATGAGCGCTGCGGATAAAGCATACCGCAGTCTGCTAAACGACAGGATGAAGCAATAGGAAGAAGAATATGAACTGCTGGAAGAGGCAGCTTGCAGATTAGATTGAAGATCATCTGGATTTCGAAAGCAGCTTTTCATGAACTTTTATCAAGCATCAAATGAAACTGCACAGCGCCGTCATGAGCGGATGCGGATGCGTTTGAACGTGATAGAATCTCTACGGTTAAGTTTAGTCGGTTTGGGAGCCGGTCAAGTCCCTTCGAAGTTCCGGCGCTCAGATATTCATGATGGTCACGAATCGTATAGACAGCCCCGCCGGTCGTCTCCTCAATCAGCTTGCCATCGTTATAGAACCGGCATACGAGATCATTAGCCTCCAGTCCGCCGCCAATGACCTCGTAGCCGATGGCCAGCTCCTGATCGGTGAATGCTGCGCTGCGGAGGTTGAATTGAATGCCATTTACGGATTGGGTCTGAATTTCAATATTGGCTTCAGGGAGGTGGGTAATATCCTGATTGGAAGTGAAATGGTCGAATACAAGATAACCGATGATGGCAGCGACGCACAGAATAAGCCCCATCCATTTGGATGTGGTTGATGAAGGTTGCATGCTACATCTCCTTGCTGTTACAGAATAAAAATAAAGTATAGCATTCTTCCGCAGGTACTTAAACTATGATCGATAGGGAGGAAGAGAACAGGGAACAGCTAACGCTAAAAAACCCTCCATTTCAGGAGAGCCTGGGAGCTACAGCGCGAGGGCTTCTTCGGTGATTTGTTTGACATCAATGGGTGAGATCAGGCTCTCATCGATAATGTCAGGGAGAATCTGATCGAGAAAATAACGGACACAGTGAAGATCAATGTTCTTAATCTTAACCAAGGCGTTGCGGTACATAATAATGAATTCCTTCTCGGTGTTGCCCCGCTGGAGCTCAGCGAACGCTTCATAGACCTGATCCATTTTATCCGCTACTTCCAGAATCAGACCTTCGACCGTTTCGTCCTTGCCTTCACGCAGCTGCCGGCGGAATATATCCTGAAGCTCCTCCGGAATATTCTCTTCAATAAAATGCCGGATCATCCCTTCTTCAACCTGCTGCAGCATGGAGCGGAGTTCGAGGGAGTGATGCTTGACCGGTGTTTTGATATCTCCGATAAAAATCTCTCCATAATCATGGCTGCTCGTAATCTCATACAGCTTCTTCCAGTCAATGGCAACCCCATGCTGCTCTTCGATATCGGCAAGCGTTTTGGCGTACTGCACAACTTTCCAGGAGTGGGCGGATACGCTGTGTTCCTCGAACTTGAACTTGCCCGGGGCACGGATAATGCGTTCCAGATCGTTCAGCGAGCGAAAATACGTATGGATTCCCATGATCGTCATCATCCTTTTGGCATTGTTGTAATGGATAGTATGAACTGACTATACCGGAACTATGTCATCATGGGATTAATCCTGTGTAAAAGGAGTGAAACAATGGGTCTCAGGCGGTCTCAGGCGGTTCCCCCTGTCTAATCTCGCTGTTTTCTCGTAATAGCATTAAAAATAGAAAAAAACACCTAATGAGCTAAATGAATAGATATCCATTTTCCTTGGATAGAGGCTGGCTGCATTGGTATACTGTTTCTAACCAGTTTTGTTAACGAAAATTAAAGAAAATGATACACAATGAAGACTTTGTGTAAGATTATATAACATAGTAGAGGAAAATAGATGAAAAAGTTAAAAATACATAGAAAAAACCGTTTGTTAACGCTTTAACGATACCTTCGATTACTTGTATATTTATGAATATATGAGTACCATTCTCTCCAGTGATAGATTATCTAACGTAATGAAAAGGGCCATCTATCATAACCACAATGAGAGAGGAAGAGAGAGAATGCCAAATGTAATAGCTTCTTGGAAGAAACGACTTGCCGTGTTGGGCCTTGCCGTTACCTTGACCTCTGCTCCCCTGCTGACTCCGCATACGGCTTCGGCGGCCGCATCACTGCAAGCTTATACCGGAGATGCCGCTCAGGCAATTACACTGGGAATCGGCAGTGCGGACAAGGCGAGAACAGGATATGTGTCTGCGGCAGAGTTATCTGCTATCTTTCAGCAGGCAGCCAGGCTGGCGGGCAGCGATGCTGTATTCAGCACCTTGTCCGGCGGGCCGGTTCAGCGCAAAGATGCAGCGGTCCTATTGTCACAGGGGTTGAAGCTCCAATCTGCACCAGAATCTTACGGTGATGTGCCTGACAATGCCAGCTTTGCAGTATCCATTGGGGCTGTATCCAAGGCGAAGCTGATGCTGGGCGACGGAGCCGGACGCTTTGCTCCGAATGCCAAGCTTACATACGAGCAAGCTTATGCTCTAGCCTACCGACTGTACGACTACGTTAAGCCGTTTCAGCTTCTAGAGGCAACAGTAACTGATATACAAAAAGCAGTCGACCAGGGGAAATTGACTTACAAACAGCTTGTTCAAATGTATCTGGACCGAATCGATCAATATGACGATCAAGGGGTGAAGATCAACGCGATTCTGACGATCAATCCCAATGCGCTGAAGATTGCGGAGGAACTGGACAAGGAACGGGAAACGACCGGCAAACGTGGGCCGCTGCATGGTATTCCAATCATCGTCAAAGACAATTTTGATACGAATGACATGCCGACAACGGCCGGATGTGTATGCCTGAAGGATTCCGTGCCGGATAAGGATGCGGACCAGGTAGCCAAGTTGAAGGCAGCAGGGGCCATCATTCTGGCTAAAGCGAATCTGCACGAATTTGCATTCGGTATTACTACGTCCAGTTCCCTTGGCGGACAGACGCTGAATCCTTATGCTCCAGATCATTATCCCGGCGGATCCAGCGGCGGCACAGGGGCGGCAATTACAGCCAATTTCGCACTAGCCGGACTTGGGACGGATACGGGTGGTTCGATTCGCATTCCTTCCACCTTCAACAGTCTGGTGGGGATCCGTCCGACGGTAGGTTTATCCAGCCGTGACGGCATTATCCCGCTGGCTCTTACCCAGGATGTAGGAGGACCGATTGCCCGCACCGTAAGTGATGCCGCACTGCTTCTGGATGCTACAGCAGGTTACGATCCGGATGATACGGCGACTGCATACAGTGTAGGACACATTCCGAAGAGCTATACGGATTACCTGGACGTCAATGGCTTAAAAGGCGCCCGGATCGGGGTAGCCACTGAGTTGTTCGGTACAGGTGCAAATGAGAAGACGGTGACTGATGTCGTATATCAAGCTGTAGATGACCTGAAAAAGCTTGGCGCGGATGCCGTTCCGATCACGATACCTAACCTGGACCAAATCATGAAGTTCCCGAGTCTGAGCGGATATGAGTTCAAATTCCAGCTGAATGATTACTTGAAGGAGCTGGGGCCGAATGCGCCGTACCATTCTCTCCAGGAAATCATTGATTCCGGCGAATACGACAAGTCCCAGGAAAAGTCGATGATTGCGCGAAACAATATGGAATCTCTGGATACACAGGAATATAAAGACATCATTCTTTACCGCACCAAAGTGACCAGGGAGTCCCTGCTGAAGGTTATGGCAGATAACAACCTGGACGCCATCGTCTATCCTTCCACGACTCAGCCGGCTGCGAAGATCGGTGAGAGTCAGAATGCGGGTAACAACAACCGGCTAAGCCCATTCTCCGGTTTCCCGGCAATAACTGTACCAGCCGGCTTTACACCGGACGGCTTGCCGGTCGGCATTGAGTTTCTCGGCCGGGCCTTCGACGAGCCAACCCTGATCAAGCTGGCCTATGCTTATGAACAGGGAACCCATAATCGCAGAGCGCCTGCTTTACTGCCTTAACTCTTATTGCGACAAGATTTATCACCGTTTAGGACCGCCAACTGTCATGGTTTGTAAGACGGAAGGCGGTCTTTTATTCGTATACGAATAGACCAGAATTTTAACAGACGAATTCATAATCATTTAGTGCAGACAGAAAGCAGTTCTGCCGAGCAGGACGACTCTTTTTCTCATCAAATTCACAGAAACCCCTGCTATACTTTCCCTCATGAAGCTGAATCATTAAACTGTAAATAAGGGGAATATCGTATGAGCGAAGCGGCTGTAAAAAAGAAAAAAAGGTTTATTTCAAAAAAAGACCGCAAATGGGTCGTGCTCAGTCTGATCGTGACTGCTGTTATCGTCGCTTATGGCCTTTGGAATTTGCTTCATGTATATAACGGCACCATCGATTGGAATGACCATCATATTCGAGGGGTATACAAAAGCTATGGCTCCCAGGCGCGAATTCTGCTGTTTATAGTCCTGGCATATTATGTGGTTCTGTTCGTCCTCAAGCGCAAATGGCTGGATGCCTGGGGCGTGATCAAAAGGTTTGCCGCCCAGCTGCTTAAGGTCGCCCGTCGTCTTCATGTACCAGTGGCCATTATAGCGATGGGCCTAATTGCGCTGCATGTCATCGGAGCTTTCCTATTTGATTTCCGCTGGGATTTCAGCCATATCACCGGCCTGCTGGCCGGGCTTGCGCTGCTGCCTGTTCCGATCGCAGGCATATTCCGTTACAAGAAGCTGGATCGTCAGTGGCATTTGAGATCAGGGCTCGCTTTTGCTGTCTTATTCCTGATTCACGCTTTTTTATAACCTGATTTATCCACAATTAAATAAGAAGTGCAGGAACGCTGCGGCGGTTTCTGCACTTCTTTTGCTCTTCCGGACGTGCAGCCATGGAGCTGCGGATATACACTTTGCCGTGACTGTCTTTGTCCATGTTAGAATGAAGAGGCTCTCAAATATTATGAACGAAATGGGCGTGTCTGATCATGAAAAGGGTTCTGCTGGTGGAGGATGAGAAAAATCTCGCCCGGTTCATTGAACTTGAACTGCGGCATGAAGGATATGAAGTAACGGTGACTTACGATGGACGGACAGGAATGGAGCTGGCGGCAGATCAGGATTGGGATATCATTCTGCTGGACCTGATGCTGCCGGGCATGAACGGGATCGAGATCTGCCGCCGGCTTCGCCGTACCAAGAAGACACCAATCATGATGCTGACGGCCCGCGACGGTGTCATGGACCGGGTGAATGGCCTCGACAGCGGGGCAGATGACTATATTCCCAAGCCTTTTGCCATCGAGGAGCTGCTAGCTCGAATGCGCTCTCTTCTGCGCCGGGTACAGGATGAAGATGAATCGCAGCTGTTCGTTCACAGTGGACTGGCACTTGATATAGAGGCCCATACCTGCTGCCGGGGGGATCGTCCGATTGAACTAACGAAGCGGGAATTTGAGCTGCTTCATGTGCTGATGCGTAATATTGGACGTGTACTGACAAGGGAAATGCTGCTTGAACTGGTGTGGGGGTACGATACCGAGGTGGAGACAAACGTTGTAGATGTGTATATCCGTTATCTGCGCAGCAAGATTGATGTTCCCGGCGAACCCAGCATCATTCATACGCTGCGCGGAATCGGATATGGAATACGCTGATGGGCCGCTTCCGAATCCGAAGCATCCGGAGCCGGCTGTACCGCCTGCCTATCCGCTGGAAGCTGGCGGTATGGTCGGCCCTGCTGCTGTCCCTGCTGTTCGCCGGATATAACCTGGTTCAATATGTTGTAATCAGTCAATGGCTCGTGAACCAGGAAGAGCAGGCGATCCGTGCCAATCTGGACAGTCTGACGAGTTATTTCGAAGAGAAGAATGCAGATCCGGCCGTCATTCTGGACAGCGGCAGCTTTGTCCATAGTTTGAATCAGAAGTACCAGATGATCCGTATCCTGAGCGCCGATGGCATACCGATCCTTACCCAAACAGATCGTCTGCCTGAGCATTGGGTTGAACCCCGGACAGCCGACAGTACAACCCTGATCAGTTCCTGGCATATGGAGGACCACCTGCTGATCCTGCGCGGCCCGCTTCAGACGAGCCGTTTCAGCGGAACGATCGAAATCGTAACGAATGTCGAGACGACAGACAGGCTGAGTAATATGATGCTGGTCGTGATGTTCATCGGCGGTGCAGCCGCACTCGTCCTCAGTGCTGCTGGCGGCATTTTTCTATCCAGAAAGCTGGTAAAGCCAGTGCAATCCATGGCGGAAACGATGGGGAGGATCAAGCAGAATGGAATGCAGGAAAGGGTGGCTGTCACAGATAACGGAGATGAGCTGTCGGATTTGGCGCGGACGTTTAATGAGCTGATGAGTGAGCTGGAAGCTTCCTTTCAGCAGCAAAAGCAGTTCGTTGAAGACGCCTCCCATGAACTCAGAACGCCGCTGTCGATCGTGGAAGGGCATCTGTCTCTTCTTCGCCGTTGGGGCAAGGATGATCCGGTGATTCTGGAGGAATCGCTGAACGTTTCCCTGCTGGAAATGCAGCGCCTGAAGGGTATTGTTAATGAGCTGCTGGAGCTCAGCCGGGCTGAACAGGAATCCGATCTTCATGGCGTATTGTCTGTGGAGATCGAGCCGGTCATCCGCTTTGTGGTCTCTAACTTTGAACTGCTCCACTCCGATTTTACATTTCACCAGGATATAGATGGGATTCATTCGACCCGGATTCGGATCACTCCGCAGCATCTGGAGCAGGTGCTTGTCATCTTGCTTGATAATGCAGTCAAATATGCCGGTGATTCGACCGATATCAGGATCACTGCCTATACTTCAGTAGCGCAATGGCTGACACTGGAAGTCCAGGATTACGGCATTGGCATACCGCCGGAGGATCTGCCCCATATATTTGACCGTTTCTACCGGGTTGATAAGGCCCGCAGCCGGGCCGCAGGAGGAACGGGGCTCGGCCTCGCTATCGCCGAACGGCTGGTTCGCAGATATGGCGGGCGGATCGAGGCAGACAGTGAGCCGGGGAGCGGAACCGTATTTAGAATCCATTGGCCTTTAGCTTCTGGCTATGCACTGAAGAATCAACCAGAATAACCTAGATGTATAAGCCCCGGTCCATGAGGACCGGGGCTTATTATGTTTCATACCGTTCTTCACTTATTCGGAATTGGCAGAGGCAGAGCGGTCTTTCCATATCTTGAGTTCAATGGCTTCATAGAAATGGATCAGGGCGGACACTCCTCTATGGATGGAGCGGCTGTATTGCAGCAGGACATATACGCCGGCGGCAGACAGAATGCCCACCAGAGCGCCAGCGAGAACATCTGTTGGATAATGAACGCCGGTATACACCCTGGAGAAGGATATGACAGCCGCTAACAGCAGCCAGACCCAGCGCATACGGCCCCGGTTCAGCACGAATGCTGCGGCCAGGGCAAACGTCGCGATGGCATGGTCGCTGGGAAATGAGGCATTGGCCGGGTGCTTGATCAGTTGAATAACGGCATGCGCGGCAAAGGGGCGGTCACGATAGAAGAGATGGCCCAGGATGAAGCTGATGCCTAATCCGATGCATGCCGCGACAGCGGCTTGGATCACCATTCTGCGGTTGGTGTCTGACCGGGTGAACCAGTACACCAGCAGACCCAGGGCAAACAGATACTGCGCATCTTGTGCTAGAAAGCTCATCAAGCCGTTCAGTGCGGGATGTAGAGCAGCCTGCTCATTGATCATGTGAAATAGTCGATAATCCAGTTCGTTCATAGTCATTGCTTTTTTCTCCTTGTTGTTCTGTATTTGACGGTAGGCTCGATTATAGACCTGTCGAATGGCAGGTACATTAAAAAAAGATTAGAGAATGATGAGAGAAGGGCCTTTGACGGCATGGCGGCCTTTCTCATCAGCTTTTAATGAAGACGGTCTATAGTGGGTAACCATAGGATAGGCCTATACATTATCGCGACGAGAACCGAGGATGAAAGCTATGGACTACATTTTGACACTGCTGCACCAATACGGATATATCATTATTTTCATTGCGCTTGCTCTGGAAATGCTGGCCCTGCCGCTTCCAGGGGAGATGCTGATGAGCTATACAGGGTTGTTCGTCTATCAGGGACAGCTGAGCTGGTCTTTAAGTATTGCTGCTGCCGGAGCAGGGCTGATTGCCGGTGTGACATCCTCGTACTGGATTGGACTGCGGCTCGGCAAACCGTTTGTCAGCAAATACGGGTCCCGTGTCCATTTGGGAGAGGAGCAGCTGGCGCGAATGTCCGTATGGTTTGAGAAATACGGGGACAAGCTGCTGTTTTTTTCCTTTTTTATACCGGGTGTCCGTCATGTTACCGGCTATTTTTGCGGGGTTACCCGGATGCCGTTCAGACGATATGCAGCATATGCCTATTCAGGCGGGGTGTTCTGGGTAGGTTTATTTATCTCTTTGGGCACCATACTTGGGCCGAAATGGGAGGCTTACCACGGCACCGTCAACAGATACATGCTGATTTTTGGGGCAGCCTCTCTGCTGATTTCCCTGCTGGTGTACATCATTCGTAAATATAAATCGCATATCGTGGAGTTCACGTTGAACCTGCTGAAGCGGGGAATCGAACATTTTCAATCCCTGGGTAAGGTTCGCTTTGTGGTCCTGGCCGCATTTATCCTCTTTGCCGGATTCTTCTCTCTGATGCTTGGCTTGATCCAGGATTACTTTGCCCATGAATTCAGCCAGTTCGATGAGATCGTAACCTACTTGGTCCAGACAACCTTCGGACCGGGATGGCATAGATGGATGAACGGTTGCCTGCAGCTGGGCTCATTCGAGTTCTATCTGCCGGTGCTGGTATTGACAGCACTCTGGATTGTGGCGCGAGGCCGCAACAGGCTGCTAGAGCTTGTATTCCTGGTATGGGCAGCCGGCGGCGGCGAACTGCTGGATGAAGGCTTGAGGGTATTGTTTCATCGGCATGGCCCGAACGGGGGCGGTACCAGCCTCCTGAACACCTTTCCAAGTGAGCAGACACTGATCTCCATGACGGTATGCGGTTTTTCAGCCTATTTGATCCTGCGGCATACCCGCAGTCTGATTCTGCGCCCGTTCGTCATCGGTGCTGTCCTGGCAGTCTGTCTGCTGATCGGCATTAGCCGGATCGATATGCAGTTGTTGTTTCCGAGTGATGTCGCCGCGGGGTATGTCTTCGGGGGCGTATGGCTCAGCCTGAATATTATGCTGCTGGAGATTGTGAGAGAGCTTCAGGATAACGGCAGAATGCTGCTCGGAGCAGGAAAAGAAGCCTGAGAAAGGGATGGGAATTTCTGCACTTGAGCATAATGAGGGTAAGCGGCCGGGCTGCGATGACAAACGCTGGGAGTGTAACTATGCAGGAACATCTGATTATTCTTGTTCGCAGTATTTCAGCATTACTGATCCTACTCGTGATCACCCGTATTTTGGGTAAACAGACACTTTCGAATATGAACTTCCATGAGTTTGTAACAGCTGTAATTCTGGGTGCAATCGCGGCCAATCTGGCCTTTAACGAGAAAATGCAGGTCTCTCACCTGATCATCTCTCTGGCCGTATTTACCATAACGTCTTACCTTCTATCCAAGGCTGCACTCCGCAGCCGGAAGCTTCGGATGTGGATTGCAGGAACGCCTACGGTTCTGGTCGAAGGCGGCGTTATTCTGGAGGATAACCTGAAGAAAAACAAGCTGACGCTGGATTCCCTGAATCAGATGCTGCGCGAGAAGGACATCTTTGATCTGGAAGAAGTGGAATATGTTCTGCTCGAGATCAATGGCGAGATCTCCGTGATGAAGAAGAGCGCGTACAAGCCGGTGACGGCGAAGGATATGAAGCTGCAGCAGGGCCAAGCACTACAATTTCCGATTGAGCTTATTATGGACGGGAAGATTGTTGAGGGGAACTTGCAGGCGAATCATATCAAGAAGGACTGGTTGTTGTCCGAGCTTCATTCCCGCCAGAAGAAAGTGGAGGATGTGTTCTATGCCGTAAAAGGCAGCAGCGGCCAGCTGTACATGGATTTCTATCAGGATGACATCAAGCAGCCGATCGATATGGAATAAGCTCATCTTAGCGGTGATAACAACTGCAAAGATGAGTTTTTTATTGTTCAGGAAAAGGAGGGATATGGTTACATCCTGTATACTTGCCAACACTATTGTGCGTTCTTGTGGCTGCATAGTAACTGAAATATAATCCGGTTATACGAAGTGGATACAGGAGGGGAAAGCAATGAGCACACCTATACATAAAGAAGACGTACTGAAGGCTTTTGCATTCAGACATGCAGCGAAGGAGTTTGATCCTTCCCGAAAAATCAGCGGTGAAGATATCCAGTATATCCTTGATACCGCAAGATTATCTCCCAGTTCGCTTGGACTGGAGCCTTGGCGGTTCGTTGTCATCCAAAACTCTAAATTGCGTGAGAAATTGCGTGCCGTAAGCTTCGGGGCGCAAGGTCAGCTGCCAACGGCCAGCCATTTTGTGCTGCTTCTTGCACGCAAGGACGGTCGTTATGATTCCGAATACTTCTGGAAGCAGATGACCGATGTGCAGCAAATGCCGGAAGAAACGGCTGCGCAGCTTTTGAGCGGCCCCTACAAACATTTTCAGGAGCAGAATCTGAATCTCATGGAATCTAAGCGTGCTTTGTTTGACTGGGCTTCCAAGCAGACTTACATTGCTCTGGGCAATATGATGACAAGCGCAGCACTAATCGGTATTGATTCATGTCCAATCGAAGGCTTTGACCAGCAGAGTGTGGATGCTATTCTTCAGGAGGAGGGACTCCTCGAGAACGGCAGCTACGGGATTAGTGTGATGGCCGCTTTTGGATATCGTGTTCGAGAACCACGGAGTCAGCGCAGAAGAGAAGCCGCAGATGTCATTCAGTGGGTTCATTAAAATGAAGGCCCTGCTCTCATCAATGAGAGCAGGGCCTTTTGGCAATATTTTAGAAGTCAAAGTTATCCGGATCAGGGCCTACCCGGCGGTTTTCGTTCAGCGCATCTATACGGTCCATTTCTTCCGCTGTCAGCTGAAAATCAAAAATCGAGGCATTCTCTATGATCCGGTGCTTCTTAGTGGATTTCGGAATCGTAACTACGCCATGCTGCAGATCCCATCGTAAAATCACTTGAGCAACAGACTTATGATGCAGGCCGGCAATTTCCTGCAGCAGCGGATGGTCCAGCAGCTGGCCCTGCATGAGGGGAGACCAGGCTTCCAGCTGAATCTGATTAGAGCGGGTATAGCTCAGCAGCTCTTTTTGGGTCAGCAGCGGATGGAATTCCACTTGGTTGACCATCGGTACGATCTGAGCATCCTGAAGCAGGTCTTCCAGATGATGAACCTGGAAGTTGCTTACACCGATTGCTTTGACACGTCCTTGATTATACAAGGTTTCGAGTGCTCTCCATGCATCCTTATATTTACCGGCTACCGGCCAGTGAATCAGGTAGAGGTCGAGGTAGTCCAGTCCCAGCTTGTTCAGACTGGTCTCAAAAGCAGCCAACGTCTCTTCATAACCGAGATCGGCATTCCATACCTTAGATGTAATGAACAGATCCTCCCGGTTCAGATTGTTCTCCACCAGGGCAGCAGCAATGCCTTGACCGACACTGCGCTCGTTGGCATAGATGGCAGCAGTGTCGATGCTGCGATAGCCGAAGGCTGCAGCATCGCGGATTGCACGCACCAGATCCTCGCCCTCCTCGACCTGGAATACGCCCAGCCCGAACCATGGCATGACTGTGCCGTTATGGAGTTGCGTCGTTTCTTTCCGATGTGCAGCAGGTTGAATATGTGACATGAAATGATTCCTCCGGTTTCGTTAAATTGTAGTTTGGATCAATTAAGATCTAATTCGTTGAGTTACTGCAATACGTTATCCTGCCTCCCGGGGCGCTCAAGCAGCAGACTCCAGCCCGTGAGCAGGACAGCTGCAGTAACCATTAACCCGCCGATCCAGGCGGTATGGATGATGCCCCAGGAATCTGTGATCCTCCCGCCGAGATAGGCACCAAGCGCGATACCGGCATTGAAGGCAGCGATGTTAACGGCGGAAGCAACGTCCACGGCTTTGGGTGCATAACGTTCGGCCAGTGTCACAACATATACCTGCAGACCCGGCACATTCATGAACGCGAGCAGGCCCATAGCGAAGATCGTTATAAGGCCGGCAGCTTTGAAGGGAGCCGTGAAGGTCAGTAAGAACAGAATAACGGCCTGGAAGATGAACATGTATAGCAGGGCTTTGAGCGGCTTGCGGTTGGCCGCTTTTCCGCCGATGACGTTCCCGACCGCGATGGCAATCCCGTAGAGCAGCAGAATCAAAGCGACCGTGCTCTCCTTGAAGCCGGTAACGTCATGCAGCAGCGGGGATAGATAGGTGAAGACAACGAAAGTACCGCCATATCCCAGCGCTGTGATCAGGAAGGCTAGCAGCAGCCGTCCATTCGTAACGAGCTTGATCTGTTCACGAACCGGTGTGGAAGTTCCTTTGCGCAGATCTGATGGAACGAGCAGCATATTGCCGATAAAGGCGATAACACCAATGACAACAATGGCGATAAAGGCTGCTCGCCAGCCCAGCTGCTGCCCGATGAATGTGCCGAGCGGCACACCGGTTACCGTGGCTACGGTAAGACCGGAGAACATGATGGCAATGGCGCTTGCCCGGCGATTCTCGGGCACAAGATCGGCTGCGATGGTAGAGCCAATGGACATGAAGACCCCATGGGCCAGAGCCGAGATGACACGGGCGACGAGCAGCAGTGTGATGCCGCCGGCAGCGGCAGCCAAGCTGTTGCCGAGAATGAAGACAAGCATGATCCCGAGCAGCAGGGTCTTACGCGGGATCCCGGACGTTAACGACGTGAGGACTGGAGCGCCAAAGGTAACGCCCAGAGCATATAAAGTGACGGTCAGCCCGGTCAGGGTTACCGATATATTCAGGTCTTGAGCAATCAGCGGGAGCAGTCCCACACTGATAAATTCGGTTGTACCAATCGCAAAGGCGCTAATTGCGAGCGCGAGCAGTGCCAATGTACTTCTTCGGGTATTCAACTGCATGGTTTCCACTCCTATATGGTCATTACCGGCCGGTGAATGTTATTATGTACTCAACGAGCAGTTATGAACAGTACGTACTTTGAAGTACTATAGGTACCGAAAAGTTCCTATACCGTATGAACTCTGACAGACCTGGAGGTAGAACCGCATTGATTACGAAGAAAAAATATAATATATCCGTCGAAGCGACCCTGGAGGTTATCGGAGGGAAATGGAAGACGGTCATTTTATGTCATTTGACGCATGGTAAAAAAAGAACAAGCGATCTGCGGAGACTGATGCCTGCAATTACGCAGAAGATGCTGACCCAGCAGCTCCGTGAACTGGAGGAGGACGGGATCGTCAACCGGATCAGTTACAATCAAGTGCCGCCGAAGGTGGAATATGAGCTCACCGAGTATGGCTGGAGCCTGAAGCCGATCCTGGATTCCTTATGCTCATGGGGAGAGCAGCATATCGTGAAGGAGTACGGAGACAAATTTACTGTGCTGGAAGACAATATCCTCAACAAGGTTGATATGAACAGATATGATGAGTAGAACAAGCAGACAGTTTTAGGATACAGGCGGCCGTATGGCCGCTTTTTTGCTGTATTTAGCTGGGAAAGCAGATTTGGCGGAAGTGAGTTACAGGAATTCCCATCGGGTATGTCGAAGGATGTCAGGCAGATCAAAGGGGGATTCAGAAAATGGTAACGAATGAAACCGAACAAGCAAGAAAAAATGTAAGAGGAGGATGGATCAGGCGGGTTACTGCATGCGCTGCGGCTGTTCTCCTCGTCATGACTGGAGGGATGGCGGCTAACCTTACAGCCGGTGCCTCAAAGGTATCTGCGGATGATACCAGTTCCGGTTATACAACGGACCAGCAGGAGGCACTGCGTTTCCTTAATGCCGTTCGAGCACAGACAGGTGTGCCGCCGGTCACACTCCATCCAGCTATTACCCGGGCTGCTGTGGCCCATGCTTCCTACTACAATGAGAATAAGGATGAGCACTCTGGTCTGAGCGCCCATTCAGAGACGGCGGGCACACCCGGTTTTACAGGAAAAACCTCAATCGATCGAATGAAGGCGGCAGGGTGGACGTCTGGCGGAAGGGGTTATGCCTACGGTGAAGTCATGCATTTCGGCCAGCCTGACAGTTCAACGGCAGTTCAGGGATGGCTGGACACCGCGTACCACCGGAAGATCATTCTAAGTCCCCGGTATAATGAGGTTGGCATAGGTCTGGTGCAGGGGACGGCCGTGATTGATCTGGGCGGTCCAGGGGGAGCCTCTCCGATCTCAAGAGGTATTTCAGTCTATCCGTATGACCATCAGACGAATGTTCCGGTTGGATTCTATGGCCGTGAGAATCCTAATCCTCTGGATCAATATGGTGTGGAGTACTCAGGGTATATCATCTCTGCTACTGCGCCTACGGGTATCTCTTCCTATCAGGCAGTGATCCGAGATGAGACAAGCACCGAGGTTCCCTTTTATGATGAGCTGGACGGCGATACGCTGTTCCTCTATCCCAAATCCGTCCTTAAAGGTCATCACACGTATACCGTCCGCTTGAGCTGGCAGACCCAAAATTCAGATATGCAGATCAAAACCTGGAGCTTTACAACCGGAAAAGGACACAGCCTTGCACAGCTCGAGCCCGTGCTTCCCGAAGTCACACTAAATGAAGGCGGACTGCTGCAGCTCAAGTTCCGGGGAAGATACGATGATGGCGTTACTGAAGCTGTAGACAGCGGCGTTACCTACATAAGCAGTAATCCGAAACTCCTACAAATCTCGGCTGCCGGAAAAATTACCGGGGCACGGGCAGGTGAATACACCGTTAAAGCAATAAAGGACGGCAAGTCGGCTCAAGTAAAAGTGAAGGTATATCCGAAGTGGAAAACAAAAGTCTACAGCAGTGTGAAGCAAATGCCGTCTGATCTTTCAGGACATCCCCTGAGATCAAGCCTGGAATGGGGGCTTGCCAACGGAATCATAACGCCTTCCTCTGATCATCTGGTAAAACCGAATGAAACGATCAGCGAGGCTGAATTCTGGACGATGCTTCTAAAAGCCTATAAGGTAAACATCCAGAGCTATCAGCCTGCCAAAACCAAGCATTGGGCTGACGCTGCTTATCTCATCGCCAAAGAGCGTAATTATCCGTTAAGCGGGATAAACAATGCTGCGGCACGAAGCGGCAGCATCACTCGGGGGAAGGTTGCTGAGATTGCTGCAGCAGCTGACGGTTGGAATGTTAAAGGGACAGCTGCGATTCAATATGTAATGGCCCAAGATTACATCCGCGGGGTTTCTGAGTTGTCGATTTCAGGTTTTGAAGGCTCCAGATTGATTACACGCGCCGATGCACTATACCTGATTCAACAATTACAGCAGAAAATGAGTGAACTCCGGGGTCGCCCTGCTGCTCCAACCCCGGTATCTTCGCTTCCGCCTTTGCCGCCGAGACAGCTGTATATCAAGCCGGCCATATTGGAAGACCGATCGATGTTCGCCGAATACAAGGAAGACCGGAAGCTCATCGTCGAAGGTAAGTTTTCTGCATTTGCCGGTCAGACGCTGACATTCAAAGTTCAGGAGAAGGCTCAGGTGTCCAAGCACATAGAAGATGTCAGTGTCACGCTGGACAGCCAGGGATTTTTCCGGATGGAGTCAGGGCCCTATACACCCGATGCGCTGAATTTATATTTGTACACCCCAGAAATCATCTATTACCTGTCCGTGCAGCAAAATACGATGAATGATGCAAAGTATGGGGTAAGATAAGAGTTTTTTTCGTTTGCCAAGCTTCATATATACAGTCTCAAGCGGCCGAGTCGATTTCGGCCGCTTTTGTGATTCGTCTTACCTTTCTGGTAATCCTTCGGCCGACGGGTTAAATACATAGTAGATCCATTTGCAGCAATTAAATTGAAAGCGAGGGATAAGAATGAAAGCGATCGTTATTGATCAATTTGGAGATGCTAATGTACTGCAGGAGCGTGACCTGCCGACGCCCGAGCTTGGGCCTACCGAGGTATTGGTGGAGCTGCGCGCGACATCCATCAATCCGATAGACTGGAAGCGTCGGGAAGGGGCCCTGGGCGAAGACAAGGAAGGGCTGTTTCCCGTCATTTTAGGCGGGGATGCCGCGGGAATTGTCCGTAAGACGGGCTCGGATGTTACTTCGTTTAAGGCCGGAGACCGGGTGTACGCGGCCCCTCAGAAGAGCGGTAACGGCACGTATGCCGAATACGCAGCGGTTGATCAATCCGAGCTGGCCGTGATACCGGAAGAGCTGGATTTCGCCGAAGCAGCCGCTATTCCACTCGCAGGCTTAACAGCCTATCAGGGATTGGTGGATTACGGAAAGGTTCAACCGGGTGATAAAGTGCTGATCCATGCCGGCTCCGGCGGCGTTGGTACATTAGCCATCCAGATCGCCAAGCACCTGGGTGCTGAAGTGGCATCAACTGCGAGCGGGACCCATGAAGAGCTGCTGCGTTCACTGGGAGTCGATCATTTTATTAACTATAAGGAAGAGAGCTTCGAGGAAATATTATCCGGCTACGATATGGTGCTCGATACGATGGGCGGAGAGATTCAAGACAAGAGCTTTCAGGTATTGAAGCCGGGAGGACGTCTGGTATCCACGCTGGAGAAGCCGGATGAGGAGAAAGCTGCAGCCAAGGGGATCGAAGGCTCACATTTTATGATGAAGAGCAATGGCAACCAGCTGACCCAGATATCCCGTCTGGTGGAGCAGGAGAAGTTGAAGCCGGTGATCGGGGAGAGATATTCCTTTGGTGAAGAGGGGCTGCGCAAAGCTCATCGGCAGAGCGAGACCCATCACAGCCGCGGCAAAATCATCGTTACTATATCTTAACCGGTACTATATCTTAACCGTTACTATATCTGAATCTTGATCTTAATCTTGGCCTAATCTTGGTTTAATCGTAAAAACAGAATCTCCGAATCAGGGGTTCTAAGAATAGGGCGTACAGCCGCAGCGATGTTTGTATCATGCACCATTGGGTAACTATAGATAAGGGCAAGATAAACGTACATGATGAAGGAGGAATCAACCATGGATAAGAATGTTCAGGACGAATCCAAGCTGCGCAACAAGATCAATGAAGAAGGCGATTCCTTGATGGAGAAGGAAAAAATGCGCAACGGTGTCGATATTGAGCCGGAAGCAGATGAGTGGGTGGCTAAGCCGTCCCCGCAGGCCTTTGATAACAGCAAGTCTTCTGACAAATAAAATAGGTGAATGACAGCCGGTACCGCGATTTGCGGTGCCGGCTTTTTTTGTGCTGCAGTATTTTCATTATTCCTAACAGGCCGTGCACCATGAGAGGACTGGTCGAATTATGCAGCAGGCTCATGTATAATTTTCAATATATTGGATTGAGATTTAAAATTAGCTCGATATCAGATGTGCTGGAGGAATGAAATGATCATATGGATCAATGGCGCTTTTGGGGCCGGGAAAACATCTGCAGCAGAAGAGCTGCAGCGCAGACTGCCGGGTTCTTATCTGTTTGATCCCGAGAACGCCGGTTATTATATTCGCGATAATTTGCCTCAGGAAGCCTTGTTTGCAGATTTTCAGGATTTCCCGATGTGGCGCAGCTTCAATTACGAAATGCTGTCTTATCTGAATGTAAAAGCACAAGGGCCGGTTATCGTGCCTATGACATTGGTGAATGAAAAGTATTTTGATGAAATTGTTGGCCGGCTGCGAGCAGATGGTGTGATAGTCTGCCATTTCGCCTTAATAGCTCCGCCGTCCGTCCTGCAGCAGCGGCTGCTGGGCCGGGGCGAAGCGGAGGGGGCATGGCCGTTCCGGCAGATTGAACGCTGTACCCAAGCTCTAAGCCGGGACCTGTTTCAAAATCCTATAGATACCTGTCATAAGACCACACAGCAGGTGGTCGATGATATTATGCTGTCATTAGGACATTCATTCGATATTTGATATGTACGCTTTTGCTGATTACTCCGGTGCAGCATCCTTGTCCCAGCAGAGGAAGCATATCGCACTGTCAGTCTATGACCGGACGGAAGAACATTACGAGGAACAGATAGGACTGACCCGTGAAGAACTTATGGATTCAGTGATCGCACTCCTCAATCGTGCACAGGAGCAGCGCAGGCGGGTTATTTTCGGCTTCGATCACAATTATTCGTTTCCCATTGGTTTCTATGAGGCATTGTTCCAAGAGCCGCCTTCCAGCTGGAAGGCAAGCCTGGAACGAATTTCGGGAATGCTCGATGCCTGCAGAGATCCGCTCAATGGAGAGCTTGCTCCCCGCAGATGGGCCAGGCAGGTCAATGAGAAGCTGTCGGGGAGCTGTGGAATCCCCGGCGGCCCTTTCTGGGGACCGCGCTTCGCGCCCAAGCCGCTTCCTGAATGGTTCCGCATGCTGCCTGAACGAAGATGGGTTGAACAGCGGGACAACCGGATGAAGTCAATCTATCAGATTAGCGGGATTGGCTCGGTGGGCCAGCAGTCGTTGTATGGGATGCATTATCTGAGCAGGCTTCTGAATGCTTGTGACGCGCTGGGGATCCCGGTTCATGTCTGGCCGCAGCAGGGAGTGAATCTTCCACCAGACAGCCATGTACTTGTTGAAGTATATCCCACGCTGTACTGGAAAGCGCTATCCCGAACCGGCCAACGCAGTGACCGGGGGGATGCGCGTGCTTGTGTGGACTGGATCAGCCAGGAGGACGCCAACGGGAATCTGGCTCACTGGATGGATCTGGCGGTGCTTCCGGATCAAATACTTGAGACACTGCCGTTGGAAGGCTGGGTCTTGGGGGTAAAGGAACTAGAGACAGGAGCGAAGAACACATGGTGAACATTCGAATCCGTCATCCATGGATAAAGTCCCGTCTGGCTTATGCGGCTGCCACGCTGACAGTCGTGATACTGGGGCTGGCCAGCCGCCGGTGGGCTGTATATCTTCCGGAGTGAGCAGCAGATAACGCCGGAGACGCTTTGTGGACCGCCATGGTTTATTGCGGGCTGCGGATGTTTATACCGCATCGGGGACGCCGTCTGGCCTGGGCGGTAAGCGTCCTGTTCAGCTGGCTGATTGAACTGAGCCAGCTGTATCAGGCCCCCTGGATCCACGAGATCCGAGCCACGACACTGGGCGGATTGATTCTGGGTCAGGGCTTTCTGTGGGCGGATCTGGTCCGCTACCTGGCGGGCGGGAGCGCTGCTTGGGCAGCAGATGTAATGACCCGCCGCTTTATGCAATACAGCACTAACAACAAGTCATAGACAAGTAGAGGTGGTAATCATGCTTCAATCCCTTTCGGCAATAGCACTCTATCGTCAGGTCTCCGAAGAATCGGTCTCCGCAGAGGAGCTGCCATGGCTGCGTCTTCTCGTATCGGCTGAGGAACGTATAGTTAACCTCGAGCGGATCACTTCTCTGAACGATCTGGCTGATGCCAATCCGGTACTGGATTATGTTGAGCGAACGCTGCAGGTATTGGATGAACTGTCCGTATCGTTCTGGATGAAGGATCTGCTGGAGGAGGTGCTAACCTGGGCAGAAACCGCCAAAGGCGGAACGATGCGTCAGCGTCTCCGCTGGCAGCAGGAAGGCATCAACCTGTTCGTACATAATATCGGCTCCGCCCAGCTGTATGAACGTTATCTTGCACAGACGGCTTACCCCCGCAGTGAGATTATACGTACGTTGATTGAGACCCATGGGCTGATTGGCCAATACATCCGCGGAGAGATCCCGTTCGAAGAGAACCTGCCGCTGCGTGAGCTGGTCCGCCAGCAATGGCTCACGGAAGAGGAGCTGTATCAGACGCTGCTGGCGCTGAATGAATGTGTCATTGCCGGGGTGGACCGGCAGCTGTGGAATCAGGTATATCCTGAAGTCCAGCTGAACTGCCGCCGGGTAGCGGCTGATGATCGGCCAGAAGACTGGAGCCTTCAAGAGAGGCTGCGCCGCCTGCGCTCAGGTTCCATTGCCCGCGGGGAGCGTTTTGATCATGAATATGCTGTATTGGAATTGCAGGCTGATCTTGAACAGCTGCTGAAGCCGCTGCAGCATCGCACCATGTGGTACGTGGAGTCTGCGCTGCAGGATTTTTCGCTGAATGAAATGGTGAAGATCTTTGCACTCGCACTCCTGCCTTCGCAGAAGCCGGAGCTGGAGGGGGACGAACCGCTCAGGCATATCAGCTTTGAGCCTCTCATGAATACGATGTATTACGACTATCATGGAGAGAAGAAGATTAATGTCTATAAGAAACGGATGATCGAGAAATTCCTGGATGATCTGGAATGGGAGCAGCTAGGGGACGGGAAGGCCCGGCAGAATCCTCATCTGAAATTTCAGGTAGAGCGCAAGCCGGAGCTGCCGGATACGCTGTTCGTGGATTTTGCTTTCTCGGCGGCAGCATCGAAGCTGATCGACTTCTGCGTCGAAGCAGAGAAATCGCCGCTGTATGAGAAGGCAGTCCTGATGCTGTTTGATCTGTTTGGACTGCGGCGCGATGCGTATGACCGTTTTCATAATGAAGAGACCTATCTGGCTGATATGAACCGTTCGGCTGATTACAAGAAAGTTATACTGAATTATATTGTAGGCCAACAGGTGCTGGATATCGGTCCGGGCGGCGGTGTGCTGCTGGACCTGATCGAAGAAGAGCGGCCGGAGCTGAAGCCCGTTGGAATTGACATTTCCACGAATGTAATTGAAGCGCTGGAACGCAAAAAAGAGCTTGAAGGTCACCAATGGGAAGTGATGAAGGGGGATGCTCTTCAGCTCGAGGAATATGTGAAGACTGGCAGTATCGATACGGTTATTTTCTCTTCCATCCTGCATGAACTTTATTCCTATATCGAGCAGGATGGAAGCCGGTTTAATCTGAAGACGGTCGCGGATGCCCTTCGGAGTGCCTATCAAGTGCTGTCGCCCGGCGGGCGGATTATTATACGGGACGGCATTATGACCGAGCCGGTGGAGCAGATGCGGAGAATCCGTTTCCTGGAGGAAGACGGAATGGAATGGTTTCATCGATATTCGGAGGACTTCAAAGGCCGGGCCATTCGCTATAAGCAGCTGAATGATACGGAAGTCCTGATGCCGGTGAACGATGCAATGGAATTTCTGTATACGTATACCTGGGGCGAGGAGGCTTACGTTCACGAGGTGCAGGAGCAGTTTGGATATGTCACGCCATCCCAGTATACGGACTTGATCCATGATACCCTGGGTAATGAAGCGTTCATTCGGGTGTTTGATCATTATCTGCAGGAAGGCTATGCTGAAGCGCTGAGTGAGCGTATCATTTTCATGGAGGAAGATGGGCGTGAGGTGCATCTGCCAGACAGCACCTGTCTCATTGTGATTGAGAAGCCGGCTGGATAGCAGCGGATCCGGTTTACACCTCCAGCCGGACTTGCTTATAATGGTATAAAATAACAGGCGAACGGGGGATGACACAATGAGTCTGAAGATCAGGGAAGCCAGGCCGGAAGATGCCTCAGGGATGGCTAAAGTTCATGTGAAGAGTTGGCAGACCACCTATAAAGGGATTGTACCGGAGGCTTATCTGGCTGAATTATCGATACCGGACAGGACCGAGATGTGGAAGCGCGCTATCAACAGGCCCGAAGCAGACCGCCTGCTCTACGTCGCTGAGGATGAAGAAGGCGTGATTCAGGGTTTTGTGACAGGCGGTCCTAACCGGGAGCAGCATCCGGACTATCAGGCCGAGCTGTACGCCATCTACCTCATGGAGGAAGTGCAGGGACAAGGGCTGGGGCGTCTGCTGGTGGAGCGGCTTGCGGCCAGGCTGCTGTCCCTGGGATATACCTCAATGATGGTTTGGGCGCTGGAGGAGAATGCGGCTGTGTCATTCTATGAACGGTTGGGAGCAGAGCGGGTTAAGACGGTTACAACAGAGATCGGCGGGAAGCAGCTGCAGGAAGTCGGATTGGGCTGGAAGCATATCAGCATCAGCATGGGAGCATAAGGGGATAATCGGATGAACATTCAGGGATTAAATCATTTATGCTTCTCCGTATCTGATCTGGATCGCTCGATATCCTTTTACCGGGATGTCTTTGATGCAAAGCTGCTGGTCCGGGGAAGAAAGCTGGCTTACTTTGATTTAGGCGGATTATGGGTGGCTCTTAACGAAGAGAATGTGGACCGTTCACTCCAGCCGCAGACGTATACGCATATCGCCTTTTCTGTAGAGGAGGGGGAGCTGGATGGTTGTCTTGCACGGCTGCATGGAGCCGGAGCACACATACTCCCTGGCCGTGAGCGGGATGAGAGAGACCGCAGGTCCGTCTATTTCCTGGATCCTGATGGCCATCGCTTCGAATTCCACACGGGTACACTGGCTGAACGTCTGGACTATTACAGGACGGATAAGCCGCACATGATATTTACCGAGGAATGAACCGGAATGCTGTATATATTAAAGACCTGACCGGGCACTAGGCCTGATCGGGTCTTTGGTATAACTTATAACCGGGGATCAGCAGTCAAGAATGCTACGCCCTGCTTCAAATTCTCATAGGTCCAGCTTACATGGTTCTGATCCGTATATCCGCGGTAGGTAGATTCAATGACCAGAATCAAATCCAGGTACAGATTATATAGCGCACGCCGCTGCTGCTCAGATTTTGTCAGGACTGGACGTCCGTAACCCTTGAGGAAGGCATCGGACCCAGCGAATTTGCCGAAATAGTATTCAATCAGAGGATCACCCCAGATCGTCCGTTCGAAATCAATCAGACCTGTTACCTGTCCGTTCTGTACAAAAATATTCCCGTCCCACAAATCCCAGTGCACCAGCTGTGGAACCTGAACCTCATCCAGATAAGGCAGGCGGCGCTGTATTTCCTGTTCGATCACTTCATCATCAACGGGCAGCTCTACGCCGGCATCTCTGCCGTCCTGAAGGACATTCTCTATCATCAGCGTAAAAGCTTCCCGCCAGGTATCCTTCTGCTGGCCGCTCTCCAAAAAAGTTCCGAAGCGCGTGCCTTCCACCGCATTCAACAGCCGGTTCAGCTGACCAATCTGTTCCTCGATCACATCCTGCTCGGATTTGGACAGATGGGGCTTTGCCTTGTTGTACGGCGTCCCTTCTACATACTCCATCATAAAATATTCCGCAGGAGCAAGACTGAAGGTATCGTCATGGATGAGCACCTTTGGAACCGGCATGCCCTTCAGCTCTCCGGCGCGCTCCAGCGCCGCAACTTCGGCCTTCATTATATGCTGTTCGTAACGCATCAGTCTGACATCAGCAGGAGGGGCGATTTTTAATACAACACGTTCCCCGGTATCAAGCTCAATAGAGTAAGCGTTATTAGCCCAGCCGTCTGCCAGCTCAACTGCTGAACGGACACTATGATTCAGGGCAGTATGTACAATTTCGTTGATCTGCTCCGGGCTAAGACGGGTTTTATTCGCACTTTCCATGTGCAGCACCTCTTATCTTTTTATTAATTTAATCCAGTCCATCCCATTCTTGTACAGCCTTACACAATGACGTCTCTTTTAATCTTCGCGGCGCTGGTATCCATCTCCTTGCTCTGGTTTTGATATGCTGCAGGCTTCTGAAATTTGGATTACTCAGGATTACCCGGGGCGGGACTCCGTCAACACAAGGGTTTACAGCAGGATGATATTAAGGGATAATTTTACAACAAAATAGTTTGAATGAGCTTTAAGCGGGTTCAACGACACCGTGGATCAAGCACAAACAAAAGATGGGCAGGAGGATGCTTCTTGACAGCAGCAGGAATCAACAAAGGGATGAATGCGGACCTGGCCGCACAGCTGGAGCAGTCGGAGATCCATTATATGGCTGACCGGATGCGGGCGATTCAGGAACGTTCCGGCAATCCGATGGGAGTACATATCCGGCAAGTAGACGGTCTGCTTGCTCTAAGGAGCAGCGGTATGCCATGGCCGCAGTTCAATACAGTTAAAGGGCTGGAGTCCCGGCATGTAGAGCAGCTGGATGATATTTTGGGCTTCTACCCGGAAGACGGGCGGGCTCCGCAGCTGGAGATTATCCCGTCCAAAGGATCACCGGAGCTGTCCCGGGCGCTGGCTGCACGCGGTTATGTCCAGACCGGCTTTCATGCCTCGTGGTATATGGAGGGGATCAACCAGACAGACGCTGCAGGGCAGAGGCTGCCTACAGGCATCGAAGTACGTGAACTGGAAGGCGATGAATTTGACACCTATGCCCGTATTCATTGTCTGGGTACAGGGTTGCCGATCGCCGGTCTAAGCCATGTTGCAGACAATAATATTGTGCTTCACGGAAGAAAGGGCTGGAGCTTTTATCTCGCATTGGCGGACGGGATTCCGGCAGGCACCGGCGTGATGTACGCACAGCGTGATCAGGCTTCCTTAACTTTTGCAGCAACACTGCCAGAATACCGCGGCCGCGGCATCCAGCAGGCATTAATTCGCCATCGTTTAGCTGCTGCCGCCGCACTCGGCTGCACGTTACAGGTCAGCCAGACCGCTTATGGCTCCATCAGCGGCAGGAACATGGAGCGCTGCGGGATGAGGCTGGGCTACACCCGTGTAACCTGGACGAAGGAGGATTAGAAGATGAGATTAGGAAAACCCATGGAATCATCCAGAAAATCCAGACTGTGGGGTGCCCTTATTCTGTTCTTGGTGCTTGTACCGGCTGCTTATGATTTCAGTTTAGGTTTTATGAATGGATGGAAAGCGGCGCATTAATTCAAAGGGAGGCAGCATGATGAATTACGTCCAACTGGCGGAACGCCCGAAGCCGCGGCAGACAGACGATCACCCTGATACCAATCAGGAGACCCCGGCGATTCATCAGATGTCAGGCTGGAAAAGGCATTTAAGAAGGCTGAACCAACACGGAGCTTTTTATATTCTCTTGACCTTCTTGGCTTTAGGATTTGGCCAGAATCATTTTATGGGTTACTCCCTTGGCGACTCCCTTCTGGAAGGTTTGGGGTTATCGGCTTGGACGAAGCGTGACCCAATCGGACTGCACATCACTTTTTTCGTCACTCTGGCCCTATTTGTGCCCGGCTATGTGTTATCCCTCAGACGAAACCGCAGCCGGTCATTCAGAACGTGGTTTCATATAGCCATCATTTCTTTTTTGATCGTGTACCCGTGGCTTAGTGAAAAGGCTGTATTCCGAGTTAATTATTTCTCCGCAGGTGGTAAGACCGTACTATATTATCAGGATGAGAGCTCGTGTTCTTTTAGGCATACCGCAGACGAGCAAGGTCAAGGAACAGCCAGCTGCAAGCTGAAGCTGGCGAATACAGGCAGGGAGAAGCTGGAGGTCACACTAATTCCGGTTATCAGCCAAGCGCTCAAAGACTCACCGCCGCTATCACCGAATCAGATTCAATTGGAACCACAGACGGTCGTGCTGGAGCCGCATTCAATAACGAATGTTAATCCGTCTTTTCATAATCGCAGGCCTGCTCCAGTCCTGAATCTGCAGATGATCCACAATGTCGGGCTGAAGATCGAGGTCAATGGAGAGCAGCGAATCTGGGAAGAACATTAATTCGAGCATTGGAGAGGGACTTATGCAGGCTCCGTCATACATCCTGCAGATCTGGGACCGGTTCAGTGCATTCAGTATGGAGACGCTGACCAAAGCCTGGTGTTTTGAGCGGTGTGCTGAACCGGAGAGCCGCCAGCGTAGTGAGCCAGGCGGGACTCATGCATGAATCCCGGCTTGACAGTACGGAGGAATGGGCCGAACGCATTCATGCCCGGACCGGAATGAGCCCGGAGGTGATCCTCCAGGCATTGCAGGTCTATAACAGGGAAGCTTCCCGTAGAGAGCGCCTGTAAATATATAGTGAGCAGCGGCTACCCCTGATAACCTTTGTCTCCATAGGGCTGAAGCTTATCCAGCCAATGCTGCTCCAACTTTTCCAGCGCGTCTTTCGCATCAAAGAAGGGATCCTCTTTTGGCTTCAGTACCTCCAGCACCTCGATGTCAAAAGCATCTTCGCCGTATGTCTTCCACTCCTGCTGAAGCTGCTTGTTTATATGCGTGCCCATGTTAAGGGTAAAACGCTTGCCGTTCAGCGATTTGAGGTTCGGTGTGCTGTCCACCAGCATTCGTCCTGTTTTCCGGTTGATAATCCGGTATACGCCGGCTTCAATTTTGATCTCCTGATACTGCGCATTTAATTCTTTTCTGCGGTTCATATCCGCACCTCCTGACATTAGTTCACCAGCCAATACCGGCTGCCGTCTTCTTCACGATCGATAAACCCGTATTCAATCAGATACCTGCGGACGGTTACGTAATCGCTGAAGGCACTCTGGATCACGGCATTCGCTTCCGGCTCCGTATAAGTCCGTCCAGGTTCAAAACGCCTGGCGATTTCACGCAGCACGATCCAGCGGTTTTTCTCTTTCAGCTTGAAGGTCTTCAGCAGACCGTCACGCCCGTGGGGAAAATATTTATCCAGCACCTGCTCATTCTCTTCTTCCGTTACATTGTAGCGGTCATCCAGCATCCGTGCCGACTTGTGCGGCTGGACAAATATAGGTGCGTGCTGATCCTTCTCCTTCAGCAGCTCCATCATGGCAAGGAACAGCTTCGCCTGCCTTTCCTTCTCTTTGAGGGAGAACCGGTGATTACGGATCGTGGAGGCGCTGGAAATACCCGTCTCCTCCATAATTTCGCGGTCACTTTTCCCCTGATGAAATAGACGAAGGAGATGACTCTGATGCTCGGTCAAGCCGGTCAGCTTTTTGTCCAGCTGGGTCAGATATTCAAAAACAGAGCCGTATGCTTCACGGATGTGATGCTGGATGAAGCGTTCGGCATCATACAGCCGGTTACCCACAGGGTAGATCACACCTTGTTCTGCTATAAACCCGTCCAGCAGACACAGGTAATAGCCGTTCTCCTGAATATAACCTTGTTTCAATTCATCGGCAGAGGCATTCCAAAACCGATCGTTAATATCCATTTAGCAAACATCTCCTGATTTCGATGGTTATTTTATAGACAATATATTATCTTGTTTATTTATTGTCAATTTTTTTGTTTAAGGAGGGCGCATATGCTTAGCGTTGAAGATGTATTCGGATGTGATCGGTCGGAGCGGCTTCGTAAGCTGGAGACCGGAGTACGGGCTTGCCGAGATTGGTTATGCCTTGGGGAGTCCATACTGGGGAAGAGGGCTGGCCACCGAGGCGGTACGGGCTCTGCTGCGCTTTGGATTCGATGTGATGAAGCTCAATCGGCTCGAAGCCCGCTGCAATGCAGATAATACAGGTTCTGAACGGGTCATGCAGAAGGCGGGAATGACTTTCTAAGGCGTTCTGCGCAAGCAGCTGCCCATCAAGGGAATCTATCGTGATCAGAAGCTGTATTCCATATGGAGGGATGAATTTTATACCCCTGTCCGCCATGATCTGGTAAAATAACAGGATTGAGATGAAAGAATACAGGAGGAAAAAAGATTGTGAATATTAAGCTATCCCAGCAAATCAGGGCAGCCGGTGTTAATCCGTACACCAAGGTCGTGCGGACATTTCAGTCCACCTTTACACCGCAAGCCGGGCATAAAATCAGCGATCCTGCTTTTGGAGATATGCAATATTATGATGTAGAAGACGTCATTATTGATTTCAGCGAGAATGAGTGCTGGGTCATTCTGCCGACGATGATTATTCCATCGGATGATATTGAGGATCTCCGTGATGCAGTACGGGAATATCGATCGCACGGATGGGAATGTCCTAAGCCTGTTTAAATGTATAGGGATTGTTCGGTCGTGTTATGAGTGTTAGAGACAAGGAATAGAGTAGGGTGGTAGATTTCAATATGGCTACGGAGAAACCAATTGTAAGTATTGTGGTACCTTGCTACAACGAGGAGCCGGTCATTGACGAGACGGTCAGCCGGCTCAGCGTTGTGCTTCAAGGCATGATGGAGGAAGGACTGGTCTCGGAGCGCAGCTACATGCTGCTCGTGAATGACGGCAGCGCGGACCGGACATGGGAGATGATTGAACGGCATCATGCGGCCAATCCGCTGGTCAGCGGGTTGAAGCTGGCGGCGAATGTAGGGCATCAGAACGCACTGCTGGCAGGTCTGATGCAGGCCAGACACCATTCAGACTGTGCAATTTCCATCGATGCCGACCTGCAGGATGACGTGAATGTCATCCGTGAATTTGTCCTTAAATTCCTGGAAGGCAATGAGATCGTCTATGGTGTCCGGCAGAGCCGTGCGACGGATACCTGGTTCAAGCGTACCACGGCACTGGCCTTTTACCGTCTGATGAAGTCAATGGGACTTAAAGTGGTCTACAACCATGCGGATTACCGGCTGATGAGCCGCCGCGCGCTGGAGCAGCTGTCCAAGTTCAAGGAAGTTAACGTCTTCCTGCGCGGCCTGGTGCCGCTGATCGGACTGAAGTCAACATCGGTTTATTACGACCGGCAGGAACGTTTTGCCGGCGAATCCAAGTACCCGCTAAAGAAGATGATTTCATTTGCTTTTGAAGGCATTACTTCGTTAAGCGTTGAACCAATCCGCATGGTTACCCTGTCCGGCTTTTTATTCTTCGGCGTGAGCGTACTGGCCGGCGTGTATTCCCTCTTCGCCAAGCTGAACGGCAGTACAGTAACGGGATGGACCTCGCTGATGCTGTCATTATGGTTTATCGGCGGTATGGTGCTGATCTCGCTTGGGCTGATCGGGGAATATGTCGGCAAAATCTACAAAGAGGTTAAGCACAGACCCCTCTATCTGATAGAGAACGATTTGCGCGCAGCGGCTTATACGGAGCGGGATGAAACGGACAGTTCCAGAGAGCGGGTTCGTGTCTATGATCGGTAAAATTTCGGGGTTTATCCGAAGCAGCGATCTCGTGCGGTTCATTCTGGTGGGCGTCGTTAATACACTGATCGGATTGACGGTCACGTTCCTCTGCCTGAATGCGCTGCACCTGAATTACTGGGCGTCCACACTGATCGGGAACGTGGTGGGGGCGGTTAACAGTTATTTTATGAACAAGGCCTTTACTTTCCGGTCGGAGGCGAGTTTGGGAGAGACATGGTGGAGATTCATATTGGTGACCGCCGCCTGCTACGTATTGGCATATGGTCTGGCCTCCTACGCTGTTCAGGCGGCGCTTCATGCCGTATTGCCGGATGCCAGCCTGCGGCTTCGTGACAATATGGCTGCCTTGATCGGCAGCGGGATGTACACGCTGATGAATTATGCGGGTCAAAAGCTTTTCACCTTTCGCAGGACAAAGGAAAAATTGGAGGGATAAAATCCATGAGGAGAACGGGCTTGGCCGAGGTGCTGGCCGTCATCGCGGGGATGGTAATCCTCGTATACATACTGTTTACCAAACCCTTCGTGGGTGTCGCAGACAATGGGGACTTTTTACGTGTGATGGGATCTATCGGACTGAATTATTATCCGGCCGATGAGCCGGCTTCAGATCGATTCTTCACTTATGCACACTCTCATTTTAACTATGATTATTTCTTCCGCGGATTCTATGTTTCCACCCAGATTATTCTAGTGGCTGTCGCCCGCCTGGTAGGATACGTATTGAACAGCTCGCTGTTCGATATTCGTGTGCTGGGCGCCATCTTCGGCCTGCTGCTGCTGGCAGCAACCTTTATTCTTGTCCGGTACAATCAGTACCGCTCACGGATCGTCGGATTTTTGCTGGCGGTGCTGCTGCTGTTTGTTTTTTTTGACATCGGTTATGTTGCCTATTTCAACTCCCTGTTCGGAGAACCGGTATCCATGCTGTTCATGCTGCTTTCCCTTGGTTTCGGGCTGTGGCTGGTGAATGAAGAAAAGCCTTCGCGCAAGCTGCTGTGGATGTTTTTTATCTCGGTATTTTTCCTGTCATGCGCCAAAATTCAGAATGTTCCGGTCGGCATCCTGTTCGCCTTGATCGGGCTTCGCCTGATGAGTCTTCACTATGACCTCAAATGGCGTAAAACCGCACTGTGGCTGTCTGTATCGATCTTCGTGATCTCTGTCGTTATGTATGTCGCTGCCCCGAAGGATCTGAAGAATATTAACCTCTATCAAACCTTCTTCTTCGGGATTCTGAATGGTTCACCGGATGTCAAAGGCGATCTGGAGGAGCTGGGACTGCCTGAACGGCTGTCCGTACTGGCAGGCACCAACTATTTTGAGGGCGGCACTGCGATCAAGCAGGATGATCCGTCGCTGCAGGCGGACTTTTATGACAGGGTATCGCATAAGGACGTGCTTTTCTTCTATCTCAAGCATCCCTCCAGGCTCATCGATAAAATGGAGTTCGCGGCCAATAACAGTATGACCATCCGTCCGTATTACCTGGGCTCCTATGTGAAGGAGGAGGGCAAGCCGGCAGGTGCATTATCCTTTGCTTACAGTACATGGAGTGAGTTTAAGAAGGCTCATATGCCTCATTCCCTGCTTTTCATCGTTTTGTTTTATGCGGTTTATTACGCAGTTGCGCTTGTCGAGTATTTCCGTGCACGGGCAAATAGCACCCGTATCCGCATTGAACTGCTGATGGTGATTGGCCTGGTCGGTATAGTCGGATTCATGATTCCCATTCTGGGGGACGGACAGGCTGATATCGGCAAGCATCTGTTCCTGTTTGATGTAAGTTTTGACATGATGGCCATTGTATCGGTAGTCTGGCTTGTCTATCGGATCGTGCACTTGAGCATTTTTCGCCGACGGAGCTATTATTAACTGCAGGATCAGGCTTGACTGTTCGAATTGATGGATACATGAATATGCAAGTACCAGGGAGCACCCAGCACAGCTGGGTGCTTTTTTGGTCTTTGGCCATTTGAAACGGTATGATTCATCTAATTTATGTATTAATATGTTGAAAAATAGGAAATGTTCCCTTGGTAAAAACTCTATACAATACAACTAAGAGAGCTTGTGGACCGTGTGTTGATGTTCCGAATGATGGCGTTTACATTGCTTGTCCATCAAGCTTTTGTCATAATAGGGACAGCTGCGGAACACCAGCTAGTATGATTTGGAACCCAATCATCCCAGTAGAAGTCATTGAATCAGAAATAATTGGCATTTCCGTCCTCTATTGAATCCCAAAAACCACGACGGAGGGAACTCTTATGAGTATCGAAGACAGCAGCATGCAGAAGCCTTGGCAGCATTACTACGGACCCAATCTGGGTTATGTGCAGGAGCAGTATGAGCAGTACGTACAGGACCCGTCTTCGGTGGAACCGGCGTACCGTGAATTGTTTGATCTTTGGGGTGAACCGCCGCAGAATGATTCCGTGAGCCCGGCAGCTCCAAGTACAGCTGTATCCCCCCCTACGGCAGGACCACAGGGGATCGACCGCAACGCTTTACAGAAAGCGGTTACAGCAGGGAAGCTGGTCTGGAATATTCGCACGTATGGTCACTTGGCTGCAGATATCGACCCGTTGGGATTGAGTCCGAAGGCTGATGTGCAGCTGCTGGACCCTGCTTCTTACGGATTGAGTGAACAGGACTTGAAGGCATTTCCAGCCTCTCTAATATGGGATGGAGCTCCGGATGACACCCTGAACGGGTGGGACGCCATTCAGAAATTGAAGGAACGGTATACCGGGCCGATCGCTTTTGAATTCAGCCATGTGCACGACGAACTGGAGAGAGACTGGCTGAACAGTCAAGCAGAATCCGGCAGCAAGCCGTTAACTGCAGATGAGCAGAAGGAGCTGCTGAGCCGCCTGGTAGAGACAGAGCAGTTTGAAGAGTTTCTTCACAAAACGTTTGTCGGACAGAAGCGCTTCTCTCTGGAAGGCAATGATGTTCTTGTACCTGTGCTGGATGAGATCGTCCGCATCATGGTGCATGAAGGAGCCAGCCATGTGCTGATGGGAATGGCTCACCGCGGACGCCTGAATGTTCTGGCTCATGTCCTTGGCAAGCCTTACAGCAAGATTTTCTCCGAATTCCATCATTCGCCGAACAAGGATCTTGTTCCATCCGAAGGGTCGACGGGGATCAACTATGGCTGGACCGGCGATGTGAAATATCACCTTGGTGCAGACCGTGTCTTCAAGGATGGAGAGACCCGTCAGGCCCGCCTGACGCTGGCCAACAACCCGAGTCACCTGGAATACGTGAATCCGGTCGTTCAGGGATTTGCCCGTGCCGCTCAGGAGGACCGCAGCAAGGCAGGCTATCCGGAGCAGGACTTCAATAAGGCGGCAACGATTCTGATGCACGGAGATGCCGCATTCCCGGGGGAGGGCATTGTCGCTGAGACGCTGAACTTCAAGAAGCTGCCTGGTTTCCAGAACGGGGGGACGATCCACATTATCGTGAATAACCGTCTCGGCTTTACGACAGACAGCTCTGACTCGCGTTCGACCCACTATGCGAGCGATCTGGCCAAAGGCTATGAGATTCCGATTGTCCATGTTAACGCGGATGATCCTGAAGCGTGCATTGCAGCGGCCCGCATGGCGAGCGAATACCGCAACAAGTTCAAGAAGGATTTCCTGATTGACCTGATCGGCTACCGCCGTTACGGCCATAACGAAACCGACGATCCGGAAACAACCCAGCCGCTTGTGTATGCCAAAGTGAAGAAGCATCTGACGGTCAGCCGCCTTTATAGTGCAAGATTGGCAGAACAAGGACTGCTTGATGCGAAGGCCAACGATGCCCTGATCCAGCAGACCCAGGAACGTCTGAAGGCAGCCTACGAAGAAGTAAAGAGCGATCCGAAAGAAGAGCCTTTGAAGGCCAAAGCAAAACGGATCCAGCCTGAGAAGGCAGGCCGTACGGGCGTTGCACTTGAATCACTGCGTGAAATAAACCGGAATCTTCTGAAATGGCCTGCTGATTTCAAGGTGTACCCGAAACTGGAACGGATTCTGCAGCGCCGTGAGACAGCGCTGAACGATGGCGAGAAGGTGGACTGGAGTCTCGCAGAGACGCTGGCATTCGCCACGATTCTGGCTGACGGCAAGCCCATCCGTCTGACAGGCCAGGATGCGGAGCGCGCTACGTTCGCACACCGTAACCTTGTTCTTCATAATCCGGAGAACGGCAGCACCTTCTGCCCGCTCCATGAGCTTCCGCAGGCCAAAGCCTCCTTTGCGGTGCACAACAGTCCGCTTTCCGAGGAATCGGTGCTGGGGTTCGAATATGGCTATAACGTTTATTCTCCAGAGACGCTGGTGATCTGGGAAGCACAGTTCGGCGATTTTGCCAACTGCGCCCAGGTTATCTTTGACCAGTTCATCTCAGCTGGACGTGCGAAGTGGAAGCAGAACTCCAGCCTGGTGATGCTGCTGCCGCATGGCAGTGAAGGACAGGGACCGGAGCATACAAGTGCCCGTCTGGAACGTTTCCTGCAGCTGGCAGCAGAAGATAACTGGATTGTCGCCAATCTAAGCAGTGCGGCGCAGTACTTCCATCTCCTCCGCCGTCAGGCGGCGTTGACAGAGACGGAGGAAGCACGTCCGCTCGTCCTGATGTCACCAAAGAGCCTGATCCGCAACAACCGTGTTGCTTCGCCTGCTTCAGCTCTGAGCAGCGGCAGCTTCCAGCCTGTGCTGGAGCAGCCGGGTCTTGGCAGTAAGGCCGATGCGGTCGAGCGGCTCGTACTGTGCAGCGGCAAGATGGCCATTGATCTGGAAGAGGCACTCGACAAGGAAGCAGGTCAGGATACTTCCTGGCTGCACATCGTTCGTGTCGAACAGCTCTATCCATTCCCGGAGACGGAGATCAAGACGATTCTTGGCCGCTACCGGAACCTGAAGGAAATCGTGTGGGTACAGGAAGAGCCCAAGAATATGGGGGCCTGGACCTACATGGAACCTAGACTGCGGGCAGTTGCTCCGGCGGGCGCAAGCGTCGGTTACAATGGACGTCCTGAACGTTCCAGCCCTGCAAGCGGATATCAGCATGTACACAGCCAAGAGCAGCAGCAGATCGTCAAGCTGACTTTAAAATATGATGCGAAAAATAATATACCACTGGGGAGGTAACGGCTGTGAGTGAGATCAGAGTACCTGCAATGGGTGAGTCGATCACCGAAGGAACCATTTCTAGATGGCTTGTGAAGGAAGGGGATCAGGTCGGACAGGGGGATGTCCTGCTCGAACTGGAGACCGATAAGGTGAACCTGGAGATCAGCGCTGATGAATCCGGCGTCATCGCTCAGATTCTCCGCCAGGAAGGAGATACCGTTGAGATTGGCGAAGCTGTCGGCGTGATCGCCGCAGGGAGTGGTGCAGCCGCAGAGACCGCTGCTGCCCAGGCTCCGGCCGTACCGGCCCCGCCTTCGGCTGAGGCACCCGCTGCGGTTGCACCAACCGCAGCACCGGTGAACGGCGATGATGCCACGCTGAAGAACACGAAGTCCGAGGCAGCAGCCGAGCCGGGTGAATCCCAGCATACCGCATCGCCGGCGGCCCGTAAGCTGGCCCGCGAGCGCGGCATCGGCTTGGGTCAGGTGCAGAGCAATGACCCGATTGGCCGCATCTACTCGAACGATGTGAAGACGCATGGTACGACAGCGCAGGCTCCAGCCGCTGCTCCAGCGCCGAAGCCAACGCCGTCTGCAGCACCTGCAGCTGCGAAGGCACCGGAAGGCAAGCCGGTAGAACGCCAGAAGATGTCACGCCGCCGGGCAACAATTGCAAAACGTCTGGTGGAGGCGCAGCATACAGCAGCCATGCTGACAACGTTTAATGAAGTGGATATGACCGCTATCCTGGATGTGCGCAAACGCAGAAAAGACAAATTTAAGGAAAAACATGATGTAGGACTCGGTTTCATGTCGTTCTTCACCAAGGCGGTTGTCGGTGCGCTGAAAAAGTTCCCGATGCTCAATGCCGAAATTGATGGAGATGAAATTGTTCTTAAGAAGTTTTATGATATTGGCATCGCGGTCTCGGCTCCGGAAGGACTGGTTGTTCCGGTTGTCCGGGATGCAGAACGGCTGGGTTTCGCCGAGATTGAGAAGAGCATTGCGAATCTCGCATCCAAAGCCCGCAGCAACAGCCTTTCCCTGGCTGATCTGCAGGGAGGTACATTCACCATCACCAACGGCGGTATTTTTGGCTCGCTGCTGTCCACACCAATCCTGAATACACCTCAGGTTGGTATTCTGGGTATGCATAAGATCCAGATCCGCCCGGTTGCCATTGATGAGACACGTATGGAAAACCGTCCGATGATGTACATCGCTCTTTCCTATGATCATCGGATTATTGACGGCAGTGAGGCGGTCCGCTTCCTCGTAACGATTAAGGAGCTGCTGGAAGATCCGGAGTCCCTGCTGCTTGAAGGTTAAGAACTTTTGTTAAATTCATACACAAAAAAAGGTGCTCCCTGGCTTATCAGTCAGGGAGCACCTTTTACTATTCACACATCTATACTTCGGCAACTGCAGGGGTATGGGTATCCAGCCATTTCACCAGATCCCGGAAAACTTCCTCGCGGTTGACTTCATGCAGCATCTCATGCCGCCCTTCCGGGTACAGCTTGTACGTCACTTCATGAATGCCGAGTTCGCGATACTGATCAGCCAGACTGAGTACACCTTTACCATGAAGACCAACCGGGTCCTGCTCACCGGAGAACAGATAAACCGGCTTGTCTTTGGGAATACGCAATAATGAAGAGGGCACCTGAATGTCCTGAAGGAGTTTGAAGAAGTCACGGAAAAATCCGGCCGTGCAGATGGCCCCGCATAACGGGTCATTGATAAACAGGTCTACTTCTTCCTGATCCCGGGACAACCAATCGAAGGGTGTGCGTGCAGGACGAAAGGAACGGTTAAATCCGCCAAAAACGAGCGCATTCAGCAGCATACTGCGATGGTTCTCCCCGCGCATCATGGATTGCATGACGGCAAGACGTTCGCCCATTTTGAGCAGGCTTCTCTTGCCGTTGGTTCCTGACAGAATGAAGCCGCTATAGAGCTCCGGCTTGTCGTACATCAGCTTCTGGGTGAGGAAGGATCCCATGCTATGTCCCATCAGTATGATAGGAAGGGCAGGCTGCTCCTTCCGGATCCAGGCTCCTAGCTCGGCCATATCTTCAGCCATCCGGTTGAACGCATCCGGCCCCGGGTTTCCGAGCATGTCCGGCCCTGAGGCGGTCCGGCCATGGCCAAGATGGTCATTCGCGTAAACGATATATCCGTGCCGGGTGAGATATGCAGCGGCCTCCTCGTACCGCAGAGCGGTTTCGCACATGCCGTGTGCAATCTGCACGATACCGCGGAAGGGTGTCTCCTTGTCTGGCAGCCAGCGATAGACGAAGAGAGGTGTCCCTTCCCGGTTCATCAGCGTAAACGTTGTATCCTGCAAGCTCCGTTCACTTCCTTACTGAATTATGGAAGATAAGATCTTAGAACAGTTGCGCTGCCGTTCAGTGTATACTGCCCCAGGTTAGCAGGCAGAAGGAAGCATTGTCCGGCCTGGTAGGCAATGGGTTCTAATGCATCATCCCAGCTGATGCTGCCGCTGCCTTCACAAATCACGAGTACGGTGAAGCTGTCTTCCGTAGTATTGAGGCTCCAGTCACCAGCAATCACACCTTTCTCAACGACAAAATAAGGACAGCGGGCCAGTTCCAGCCATTCCCCCGGCTTGGTGCCCGACGTCTTCATGGTCGTCGCGCCGGCACCTTCATATGAGGTCACATTCAGGGAATCCTCGATATGCAGCTCACGCGGCTTCCCGTCGAGACCTGGACGGTTATAGTCGTACAGACGGTAAGTCGTATCGGAATTCTGCTGAATTTCCGCTACAATGACACCCGCGCAGAGAGCATGTACCGTTCCTGCCGGGATGAAGAACGTATCACCGGCTTCGACCGGAACCTGCTGCAGCGTATCCATGACCGTTCCATTCTCGAGTGCTTCCCGCAGACTCTCGCGGGTAACTCCTTCCTGCAGGCCATAAATAATTTTGGCACCGGGTTTGGCATCCATAACATACCACATTTCCGTCTTGCCAAGTTCCCCTTGGGGAAGGCCCGCATAATCATCGGTCGGATGAACCTGAACCGACAGATCATCATTACAATCCAGCAGCTTAATCAGCAGAGGAAAACGTCCGCCTTGTTCAGATACACCTTTGGTTCCCAGCCATTCCTGGCCGTACTGGGTACGTATCTCGTCCAGTCCCAGCCCGGCCAGTGCCCCGTTCAATACAGAAGTTGTGCCATTGGCATGGTCCGCGATCATCCAGCCTTCCCCGATATGGCCCTGCGGCGGAGTCAGGCCCAGCTGTTCTAGCCCCCGGCCTCCCCATACACGTTCTTTGAACTCCGGTTGAAACTGCAGTGGATAAGGTTTTAGCATCAATTTCTCTCCCCTTCTGATTGTGATACATTAATGGCGCATTGGACATTATTTCCTGATACAGGTGAGACTGAGGCCAATCATGAATCTTACAGCTATACAGGCAGCTTGCCGCAGTCAGAAGCCTAATTTCAGGTACGAACGGTTATCCCCGGGTGGACTGGAAGAACTCCAGGCGTTCACCATCAGGCCCGTCGAAGAAAAAGTAACGGCTGCCATTGGGCAAAGTCGTAATTTCAGGATCCAGTCCGTCCAGACCCAGACGTTTAATCCGCTCGTACTCATCTTCAATACCCTCTACGCTGAAGGCGACGTGGTGTACCTTTCCTTCATTCGGCAGGGAGCTGTCTGAAGCGCCTTCCACCAGTTCAATCTCAACACTGGTTTGTCCCTGAAAAGCCATAAATGCCAGACGGACGTGCTCGCCTATAGGGCCCATCGTCTCCAGAAGCTGGAGTCCGATAACGCGCTGGTAGAATTCAATGGAATCCTCCAGGGAAGATACCATAATACCTACATGTTCAAGTTTATTTACAGTCATACGAATCCTCGCTTTCCAGACGCTTAACCAAAAGGTCCAATCTTAATATCAATCCCGAATGTCAAATTAAAGTGACAATATGTATGGCTTCATCGTTTCGTGAAAAAGCCAAAATTTCTCGTACGCCCGCCGTCAGGTTAACCGCCAATGATGAAGAGCGTTATTTGCGCTCAACTGCAATCACATAGGGAGCGGTGGCTCTCTGAATCTGGCGGTAGATGACCGCTTGACCAGCATGGGAGGGAAGAGAAGAAGCCCATCTCTCCACGGCCGCCGCTTCCTCGCTGCCTCCAGGATGGCCGGGGTAGACAACGGCTGTAATAATCCCCTTTGGACGCAGAACCTGCATTGCCGCCTCAAGCGCTTCCAGCGTGCTGGGAGTCCGGGTAATAACGGAAGAGTCTGCCACGGCAGAAGGAAGATAGCCGAGGTTAAACATGACAGCAGCAATCTTGCCGTGGGTTTCAGCGGGCAGCACTTCGAGCATATACTCATGACCGCTGTGCAGCAGTACAGCCTCGGCCAGTGTTCCTTTGTTCTCACGGGCCAGCCGCTCACGAGTGAGCGCAAGCGCTTCCGGTTGAATATCAAAGCTGAACACTTTGCCGCGCCTGCCGGCGGCTAGCGCGAGGAAAAGGGTATCTGCACCGGTCCCGGCCGTTGCGTCTACGACTATATCACCAGGCTGAACCCGTTCGCTGATCAGCTTGTGGGCAAAACTGAGAACAGAAAGAAATCCCATCAGGCTTCCCTCCATAGCTTGCCCTGCCAGGTGCCGCGGGCTTTCAGCTCGGCGTCGATCGAATTCAGCACATCCCATTTGTTGAGGGACCACATCGGGCCGATGAGCAGGTCCCGCGGAGCATCACCCGTCAGACGGTGGACGATCATCTCAGGCGGAAGTAACTCCAGCGTATCAACGATCAGTTTGACATACTCATCCTTCTCCAGAAACTGAAGGAGTCCTGCTTCGTACTGCTTGACCATTGGCGTTTTGCGCATAAGGTGAAGCAGGTGGATTTTGATTCCCTGTACATCCATACGGGCTACAGCCCGGCCGGTATCAAGCATCATCTCATGCGACTCCTGCGGCAGACCGTAGATAATATGTGTGCAGACCCGGATATTCCGACTGCGCAGTTTCTCCACAGCATCTACATAACATTGGCTATCATGCGCACGGTTAATCAGCTCGGAGGTCGATTCGTGAATCGTCTGGAGGCCCATTTCGACCCATAGGTAGGTACGCTCGTTCAATTCAGCTAAATAGTCTACCACGTCATCAGGCAGACAATCGGGACGTGTGGCAATCGACAGGCCGACGACTCCCGGCTGCTGAAGAATGACTTCAAAGTATTCCCGCAGCTCCTCCACCGGGGCATAGGTGTTCGTGTACGCCTGAAAATATCCGATGTACTGGGCAGTTGGCCATTTCTGGTGCTGACGGTCCCGAATTGTATTGAACTGGGTGACCAGATCATCCCGGCGGCGGCCCGCAAAATCGCCCGATCCTCTGGCGCTGCAGAAGGTGCATCCGCCCTTGGCAATAGAACCATCCCGGTTGGGGCATGTAAATCCTGCATCCAGCATGACCTTAAACACCTTACCGTCAAACTGGTCGCGCATTTCATAGTTCCATGTATGAAACCTCTTATCCCCCCATAATGTAGGAGGAGTCATCAGTTCTGTATTCATAAAGGTACTCCTTTACATCTTGCTTGCACAAAAAGCTGTACTTCTAGCGGTAAAGCTTCCGTACAGTCCGTTATTATTGTATCAAAAAAACAGGGCAATAGCGAAATAAATGGGGGTGTATGGAAAGGGAAAAAGGCTTGTCCATCGATTGAAATAACTTACATAAAATGTTATATTGTACGTAGCGTCAACCACTGCCATTCTGGGTAAGTATATACTGGAATTCATACTCCGACGTCATGGTTATAATAATCCGTGAGGTGATGTTTAATGGATTCAGTGACAAGCAAGACCGGCAGAGACAAGATCTCCGTCGAATTAACTCTTGATGAAGCTTTGGCTCTTACCGGTGTCCGTTTCCGCGAGAATCGCCAGGTAGAAGCCGCAGCAAGACAGAAGGTTCGTAGTGCCTTTGAGAAGACATTTGATTTTACAACTGTCGATAAGGTAGACTATGAACTATCAAAATAGTTGGACCCCAATTCCAAATATATGAAAGAGGAATCTCCCGGCCGTCTTCCCATGATGGTTGCGGGGATTCCTCTTTCACTTTTTTCGTGTCAAAATCAGCTGCACATCTTTACAATCGTGAGGAACTTAGGCACAATATTGCAGTATGACACAGCAAATGAAAGTGGAGGAATGAGATGCGTTTACGCGGCAGAAAAGGAATTCGGGAAAGTCTGGAGGAACAAAAGGATATCGTTGTTCTGGAACCCGCTCAGTATAAAGGCAAGTGGTCCGAGCTGTTCGGCAATGACCGTCCGATCCATGTCGAATTCGGTATGGGGAAAGGCCGCTTCATTAGTCAGATGAGCTATCGGAACCCGGATGTAAATTATATCGGGTTTGATATGTATGATGAGCTCGTGCGCCGGGCCAGTGAGAAAGCAAGAGATGCCTGGAGTGAGGCAGAGTTAGATTCCCCGCCGAATGTGAAACTGGCACTTGGAAACATTGAGCAGATTCTGGATGTGTTTGAGGAAGGGGAAGTCGAACGGATCTATCTGAACTTCAGTGATCCATGGCCGAAGAAAAAGCATGGACGGCGCCGACTTACGCATCCGCGTTTTCTGGACATGTACTGCAAGCTGCTGAATGATCAGGGCCAGATTCACTTCAAGACAGATTCAGAGACTTTGTTCGAATTCTCCCTGAACTCTTTTGCGGACTATGGTCTGCAGATGACGAATATCTCGCTCAACCTGCATAGGGAGGGCATTAACGAAGAGCACGTCATGACCGAATATGAGCATAAATTTATGGGCAAGGGCATGAATATTCACCGGGTAGAAGTCCTCGTGGGCAGTGCTGTTCTGGAAGAGTATCAGAAGAACCGACTGAAGAAGTACTAATTTCAATGCTGGGTTAGTTACGCAGGCTGAAAAGAGAAAAACGCGTCTCTGCTGTATAGCAGGACGCGTTTTTTGGGTTCAGTGATTCAAGAATAGTCCGTTACGGATGAAGGCGGCTCACTGCCATGATCAAGCATCTCCAGTACCTTTTGGGCACTTTGCATTGGATAAAAGCGGGCGACATTACGCTGGTGTTCCTGCCTTTTCTCTGTAACCTCATCATAATGATAGAGAAGCCGATTCATCCATCGGTCCACCACTTCATTCGACTGAATGGGTTCGCCAAGACCGCGCGCGGTAAAATACTGACAGTTTTCCTCTTCCTGTCCGGGAAGAGGCTTGTGGAACAGCATAGGGATCCCTTTGGCCAAACCTTCCGTGCAGGTCATGCCTCCCGGTTTGGTAATAAGCAGGTCTGAAACCTCCATCAGCTTGTCGATCTCTTTGGTAAAGCCGATGAGGTGGATATTCTCATGATGAAAAAGCGGGTTGCGTTCAGCCTTCCGCAGTACTTTCTCGTTGCTGCCAAAGCAGAAGATGATCTGGATGCTGCTGCCCCATCGGGCAAGCGCGCTGTGGATCGCCTCGTCGTTCATCATCCCCCAGCCGCCGCCCATGACAAGCACTGTCGGCATATCCTTTAGTCCGAATTTCTGCCGTATTTCTGCCTTGCCCGGATGCTCCAGAAAATTGGGGTGAACGGGGATGCCCGTTACCTGAATTTTGGAGGTGGATATTCCACGCTGGACAAGCTTGTATTTCACTTCGGAGGTGGAAACCAGATACTGATCAACCTCCGGACTGATCCAGGTTCCGTGGGCATCATAATCTGTAATGACCGTGCAAAGAGGAACCTCGATACCGAGGCGTTTCAGTCTGGAGATGACAGCGCTTGGAATCGGGTGTGTACACACAATGAGATCAGGGCGCAGCTGCCGGACGATGCTTTTGGTATGAGTGTAGAAGAGGCGATGCAGCGCCAGTGTTGTAAGTCGGTTTAGTGATTTTTTATATTGGTGACGATACATCAGCCCTACCAGCTTAGGCTGCTTGATAATAGTTTTCTTGTAAGCCGTAATAATGAGCGGGGCAACTCTGGGATTCAGGAAGCTCCCAAGCTCCAGCACCCGTGTCTGGACATTCGGCGCCAGTTTGCGCAGACTGCTGGACAGTGCATAAGCGGCCTGGGTATGGCCGGCACCGAAGCCTTCCGATAATAATAGAACTCTTTTTTTAGCCACTCTGCATTCACCTGTTCCTGCAAGGTTTTACTTGAGCATTCTGCATGACCACCAGACCCCCGAGCTCCGGTATCTGTTTGAAATAAGTAATATGATTATGGATATGCCTGCTTGGCATGGAGTCCGCAGGGGTGTATGCAAAATGTTAACTATACAAGGGTATCGGCTTTAAGGCCACAATGCAACCGTTCCAAGTGCAACCGAAGTACCGATCAGGCCCCCGGCCAGGACATCACTGGGGTAATGAAGTCCCAAATAGATACGGGACAACCCCACCAGAAGTGCTACCGGGAGCAAAATGAGCACCATCAGCGGCTCCATGGTCATAAAAGGTACAGTAACGGAGAAAATGGCAGTTGTATGGCCCGACGGAAAAGAGTGATCCACCAGCGGATTGCGGAATGTCTTGGTATCAGGCAGAGCCAGATGCGGACGGATACGCGGGTAAAGCTTCTTTACCGCCGCAACCGGGATGTGGCTGATAGCGAGTGCTGCAAGAGCCTGCAGTCCTGTTTCTTTCCAAGGCATAGGGGCAAGCACCCAGATCAGCACAGTCGCCGAAATGGACAATGTGGCTCCGCCCAGGTGGGTCAGATAGTAGAGCAGGAAGCTGAGCACCCTGTTATGAAGACGTCCATTTATCCATCTGAACAGCTGTTGTTCTAAGGAAACAAATTTAAAGACGAAACGGTTCATACTACATCCCTCCGACATGACCGCCGACGTTCGGCTTATAGTTGAGCGTTGAATAAGATGGCTAATTCTCATCGTGATGTTATTATGCTGGACAACCGTCATGTTCAGGCTACCTTCATCATATTTTTAATCGGTAATCTTTTCAATCAGCATTTTCAAGAAAAGCAGGTGCAGCCCTGAAATTAACTGTCTTTGCAGACCGGGTGAGTGGTTAAAATAGCTCAATAACTACGTCCCCTTTTTTGACTTGAGCTAATCAATAAATATACAATGGTTCAAGCGGCCAAAAAAAAGTTAAGTTTAAATTAAAAGACAGCCGCTTATTTCGTTTGTTTTTCTTCCGCACGATGCCCGAAGCTGTGTACCGTAATGGGGGAAAAGGAGGACAAAGCAAATAAAAAACAAGCAAATGGATGAGAATAAGAAGGAACTGCCATGAAATAAAGCCTGAGCAGCACAATTGTTGCGGAATCAACCTAAAGTCCTTATTTTCTGCTTCAAGTCGGGAATTTGGCCTTTTGACAAAAGCAGCAAAAGCATAGAAAATCGATATGTTACAGTGGCAGATAACAAAAACATGTTCATAAGGGTCTGAATGTGGGTCATAAGTGTTGCCGCAGCCATATAAAAAAACAACGGCATGGGACACAAGGTGATTTAGGGATTAAAAAGGGGTATTTAAAAAAGGGGGTTGCAAGAGATCATGCTGGACGCTATATTCGTCACGCTCCAGATCTTTTTGGTGCTGATTGCGATTTACCAGTTCGTTTTCTCTTTGTTCGGTTTAATGAAGAGGAAGAAAAAGGAGCATTTTGCACCAACCAAATCGTTCGCGGTGCTTGTTGCCGCCCATAACGAGGAGCAGGTTGTTGGAGCGCTGATGGAGAATCTGAAGCATCTTAATTATCCGCGGGAACTATACGATGTATTTGTCATCTGTGACAACTGCACGGACAGAACGGCCGAGATTGTACGAGAGCACGGGATGAACGCATGTGTGCGTACGAACCCGAATCTGCGCGGTAAAGGTTATGCAATTGAATGGATGCTGAAAGAACTGTGGGCGATGCCGCGTCAATACGATGCGATCGTGATGTTCGATGCCGATAACCTGGCACATCCTGAGTTTCTGGCAGAAATGAATGACGATCTGTGCACAGGTGCCCGCGTTATTCAAGGTTATATCGATACGAAAAATCCGGAGGATTCCTGGATTACGGCCGCTTATGGTGTATCCTACTGGTACATCAACCGTCTGTGGCAGCTGTCCCGCCATAACATGAAGATGGCGAACTACCTGGGCGGTACAGGGATGTGCTTTGAGACCAACTTGTTGAAGGAAATGGGCTGGGGGGCAACCAGTCTCGTTGAGGACCTGGAGTTTACTATGCGCTGTACGCAGCGGGGGGTATATCCTCGGTTTAACTATGATGCCAAGGTATTTGATGAGAAGCCGCTGACCTTTAAGGCTTCTGCCAGACAGCGTCTGCGCTGGATGCAAGGACACTTTACAGTGGCACGCCGCTACTTTTTCCCGCTGCTGTGGGAGAGCATTAAGGAGCGCAGCCTGATCAAGTTTGACATGGCACTGTACGGTGTGAACGTATATATCGTTCTGGTTACGTTCCTGATGACAGCCGCAACATGGATCGATAACGCCTTTTTTGACGGGCCGAATATCGCGAACATCTATGGCTACTTCCCATTGTGGATTGGTATTGCAGCGGTTGCTCTGAACATCGTGACCTTCCTCCTGGCGATGGTGCTGGAGAAAGTGAAATTCAAGAAAGTGTACCTGTACCTGCTGGCATTCCCGATCTATCTGATCTCCTGGTACCCAATTACGTTCTATGCGTTCTTCACACAGAACAATAAGCAGTGGAGCCATACTCAGCATACCCGTGTGGTACGTCTGGAAGAGATGCAGAGCAAGCAGGGGTAATCTTGATTAAAAAAATCAGTTAAACGCTTGACGTTATACACCTATGCATGATATGATGTTTGAGTATGTTAATTGAAGATGGATTGAACAAGTAGAAGGTCCGACTTCTCACCTGACCGATGTTAATCGGCTGGTATTGATCCGATGATTTGTGAAATGGATTTTTCATGAACGTTGATCAGACAGGGATGTCGGCAGTTGCGCCGGCATCCCTTTTTATTTTGCAAGACAAGGTTCTATTAGATCTGGAGGTGGAGGGTTATCAATAAGGAACATATGATCAATGATGAAATTCGGGCGAAAGAAGTTCGTTTGGTCGGAGCGGAAGGTGAGCAGATCGGGATCAAGCCGATTCGTGAAGCACTGCAGATGGCTATCGATCTGAATCTGGATCTGGTGAATGTGGCACCACAGGCGAAACCGCCGGTATGCCGCATTATGGATTACGGTAAATTCCGTTATGAAACACAGAAGAAGGAAAAAGAAGCTCGCAAGAATCAAAAAATCGTTGATATTAAGGAAGTCGGGTTCCGTTCCAACATCGAGGAACATGATTACCAGACTAAGTTCCGCAATATCGTCAAGTTTCTTAAAGATGGCGACAAAGTGAAATGCTCCGTCCGTTTCCGCGGCCGTGAAATTACACATGCTGATGTGGGCCAGAAAGTTCTGGAACGCGTCAAGGCAGAGACTGTGGATCTGGCTACGGTGGAAAGACAGCCGAAGCTTGAAGGACGCAGCATGATCATGATTTTGGCTCCTAAGAGCTAACCAAGTTGAGGAGGAAATAAAATGCCTAAAATGAAAACGCACAGCAGCCTGAAAGGCCGCTTCAAAATCACTGGTACTGGTAAAGTAAAACGTTACAAAGCATACCGTAACCACTTGCTGTCCCACAAATCCAAACGCGCTAAGCGTGTTCTTGGTACAAGCCCAGTAATGGCACCGGGGGATGTAAGACGTTTGAAGCAAGGTCTGTCTAACCTGAAGTAATACACACTAATTTTTATCTAATTCTGGGAGGTCTTTGAATATGGCAAGAGTAAAAGGCGGATTCGTTGTTCGTCGTCGTCATAAGAAAGTATTGAAACTCGCTAAAGGTTATTTCGGTTCCAAGCACCGCATTTTTAAAACAGCTAACGAGCAGGTAATGAAATCCCTCGTTTATGCATACCGTGACCGTCGTCAGACGAAACGTAACTTCCGCAAATTGTGGATCGTTCGTATCAACGCGGCTGCTCGCATGAACGGTCTTTCCTACAACAAGTTCATGCACGGCCTGAAACTGGCTGGCGTGGATGTTAACCGTAAAATCCTGGCCGATCTGGCCGTGAATGATATCACTGCGTTCAACTCTCTGGCTACTGTTGCCAAAGAAAAAATCAACGCTTAATTTCAGCGTTGCCAAAGCTGCCGTTCCCGGCAGCTTTTTTTTAGGAGTCAGGATGTTCTATATATAAGCTTTTCGAAGGTTCTCCGGATAATTTAGGATGGGCAGGGGAACCTATACTACATATAAGAACCTGATAGAAACATCAGCTGCACTGTTCCGCGTCAAAGCGGTATCGTCTAAAAACGAACATTCCTTACATGAAGTGTGATTAATGTTTGTGATTCATACTAAAATGAAACGCTTACAATCATATTCGGCTTAAAAATATTGATGAAATATAAATCTTATGCTGGATTTTAACCTGATATGATTGTATAATCTCTTCAGTAGAGTGTTCTTCACCTTTTATCGACATGTTCTGACAGCGTCATGACCGTCGAATAGGGAGAAGGATCGCCATATATTTAAGGGGGAACAGATCAATTATGAAGAAGATTTTCAGTCTGTCATTGGTATTACTGCTTGCAGTTTCTGTAATGCTTGCTGGTTGCGGCAAAAAAGAAGAAAGCTCGACAGGTACTGGTGGCAGTGACGCTGCATCCGGAGACAAAAAGACGGATGTCAAAGTTGGTATGGTTACTGACGTAGGCGGCGTAAACGATAAATCTTTTAACCAAACAGCATGGGAAGCTCTTCAATCTCTGGAAACAGAAACAGGCGCCAAAGTAAAATATCTGCAAAGTAAAGGCGATGCTGACTACAATCCTAACTTGAACGAATTCATCAAAGGTGGATATGATCTGACTTGGGGTATCGGCTTTAACCTGGCAGATGCCATTACAAAAGCTGCTGAGCAAAACCCTGATTCTAAGCTTGCTATCGTAGACAGCGTAGTAGACGCTCCTAACGTTAAATCCGTAACATTCGCTGAGAACGAAGGTTCTTACCTGGTAGGTGTGGTTGCCGGTCTGATGACGAAAACCAACAAAATCGGTTTTGTCGGCGGACAAGACAGCCCGTTGATCAAGCGTTTTGAAGTTGGCTTCAAAGCAGGTATCGCTGCGGTTAACCCTAAAGCGGAACTGAAAGTAAACTACACAGGCGCTTTCGATAAGTCTGATCTTGGTAAAGCAGCTGCTGCAACGATGTACAATGACGGCGTAGACATCATCTTCCACGCTGCCGGCGGTACTGGTACAGGCGTATTTAACGAAGCAATCTCCCGCAACAAATCCGGCCAAAAAGTATGGGTTATCGGCGTTGACAAAGACCAGTCCCTGGAGTTTGGCGATGACGTAACACTGACTTCCATGGTAAAACGCGTTGACGTTGCTGTTAAGAAAGTATCCCAAGAAGTGATCGATGGTACATTCAAAGGCGGCACAGAAACATTCAGTCTGAAAGACGACGGCGTAGGCTTGGCTGAAACTTCCACGAAGAACGTTCCAGCTGACGTACTGGCTAAAGTTGACGAATACAAACAAAAAATCATCAGTGGCGAAATTAAAGTTCCTGCTGAATAAGCAACAGATACAATACAATAGGCAAGGAACAAGGCTGGTTCATGGACTAGCCTTGTTCTTACGTCTACGGCTATATTTTGCAGCCTGCTGAATAACAACGTTGGCTAACGGCGAACTGACCGCCGGACAAATATTATTTTAATATTATTATTAAGGGTGATCTTATGACTGCAGCAGCCCCAGTGGTTGAGCTAAAACAGATTACAAAGCGCTTCCCAGGCATCGTTGCCAACGACTCCATCAGCTTGAAGCTGCAAAAGGGAGAAATTCATGCGCTCCTGGGTGAGAACGGCGCGGGTAAATCGACTTTAATGAACATCGTTTTTGGTCTGTATCAACCCGATGAAGGCCATATTGAAATTAACGGTCAGAAGGTAATGATCGACAGCCCCAACAAAGCGATCGAGCTGGGCATCGGCATGGTGCATCAGCATTTCAAATTAGTACAGCCTTTCACGGTTACTGAGAACATCATTCTGGGTTCCGAACCCAAAGCTGGCGGAAGAATTAATTACAGAAAAGCAACTGCCGAAATCAAGGAGCTGTCTGAACGCTACGGACTGCAGGTGAATCCGAATGCCAAAATTCATGATATTTCTGTCGGCATGCAGCAGCGTGTCGAGATTCTGAAGACGCTGTACCGCGGCGCGGATATTCTGATTTTTGACGAGCCTACGGCTGTTCTGACACCGCAAGAAATCTCGGAATTGATGGATATTATGAAACGTTTGGTAGCCGAAGGTAAATCCATTATCCTGATCACCCATAAATTGAAAGAAATTATGCAGATCGCGGATACGGTTACCATCATCCGAAGAGGGAAAGTTATCGACACGCTGAAGAAAACCGAAACCACCCCTAATGAACTGGCCGAGAAAATGGTTGGACGCAGTGTATCGTTTAAAGTGGATAAGAAGCCGGCGCAGCCTGCTGAAGTTGTACTGCAAATGGACCATGTTATGTCCAAAAATAAAGAAGGAATCTCTGTGCTTAATGATCTGAATCTTCAGGTGCGAGCAGGTGAGATTCTTGGCATAGCCGGCGTTGACGGCAACGGTCAAAGTGAATTGATTGAATCGCTTACAGGTCTGCGTCACATTGACAGCGGTAAGATCACTTTGCTGGGTAAAGATATTACGAATCAGAGCCCACGCCATATTACAGAATCAGGTGTCTCGCATATTCCGGAGGACCGCCACAAGCATGGTCTAGTACTTGATTTCTCCATGAGTGAGAACATTGTACTGGAGACTTATTATAAGCAGCCGTACAGCAAGAACGGCTTCCTGAATTATAAGGCTATTGATGAGCAGGCAGCTCGTCTGATTGAACAGTTCGACGTGCGTACACCTAGCATTCATACTAAAGCACGGTCTCTGTCTGGGGGTAACCAGCAGAAGGCAATCATCGCCCGCGAGATTGATAAAAATCCGGATTTGCTGATCGCGGCACAGCCTACACGCGGTTTGGACGTAGGTGCCATTGAGTTTGTGCAGAAGCAGCTGATCGCCCAGCGTGACCAGGGCAAAGCGGTAATTCTTATATCTTTTGAATTAGATGAAATTCTGAATGTATCCGACCGAATTGCTGTTATTTATGAGGGCAAGATTGTCGGTGAGGTGCTGCCGGAAGAAACGAATGACCAGGAGCTTGGTTTGATGATGGCAGGAAGCACCGCAAAGGAAGGTGCGAAACATGAATAACGTATTGAAAGTATTTACAAAAGACTCCTTTATCCTGCCGGTAGTGGCTATCATTATGGGTCTGATTTTGGGCGCCATCGTTATGCTGATTGGCGGATACAATCCGATTGAAGCTTATTCGGCCTTGTTCACCCGTGTATACGGGGACAGCTACAATTTTGGCGAAGCGATCCGTGAGATGACTCCGCTTGTTCTGACAGGTCTTGCGTTTGCATTTGCAGCACGTGCGGGTCTGTTTAACATTGGCGGTGAAGGCCAGTTTCTGGTCGGTATGACAGCCGCAACGGTTGTCGGCGTGCAGCTGCACGGTCTTCCGGCATATATTCATGCGCCGCTTGCTGTCATTGCGGGTGCGGTGTTTGGCGGTCTATGGGCATCCATCGCAGGTTATCTTAAAGCAGTGCGCGGGGTTAACGAAGTTATCACCTGCATCATGCTCAACTGGATCGGTCTTTATCTGGCAAACCTGGTTATTAACCGCTGGGTGCTGATGCCTGGGGAGAACCGTTCCAAGGAAATCCAGGAGTCGGCATCCATATCAATTACATGGCTTTCCGAGATGATGGGTAATGCCCGCCTTCACTGGGGAACGCTGATCGCGATCCTGGCCGCGGTGTTCTTCTACATTTTTATGTGGAAAACAAAACAGGGCTACGAGCTGCGCTCGGTAGGCTTTAACCAGGACGCATCTAAGTATGCGGGTATGAACGTTAACCGCAACGTTGTCAAAGCGATGTTCATCAGTGGTGTATTCGCAGGTCTTGCCGGTGCATTCGAAGTGCTGGGTGTGTTCCATTACCAGACGGTTATGGCGGGCTCCCCGGGAACCGGCTTTGACGGCATCGCGGTTTCACTGATCGGGATGAACAATCCGTTTGGGGTTCTTCTTGGTTCTGTGCTGTTCGGCACGCTGACTTACGGTTCTGCCGGCATGAGCTTCGAAGCTGATGTTCCACCGGAGATTATCCGTATCGTTATCGGCTCGATCATTTTCTTTATTGCTGCACAGGGAATTGTGCGCTGGGTGCTTAAGCCCTTTTATGCCAAGCGCAAGAAAGAGAAGGTGTTGTAAATGGACGTTATCGTAATCCTGGGCCAGCTGATCAATACAACGCTCGTATTTGCTACGGCGCTGATTTTTGCATCGCTTGGCGGTATCTTCTCTGAAAAATCCGGTGTTACCAACCTGGGTCTCGAAGGTCTGATGATTTTTGGTGCTTTTGCTGCCGGTGTAGGTGCTTATTATGCGGAGCAGGCGGGCATGAACGGCTTTGCTGCTGCTTGTGTCGGTGTGCTGGCAGCCATTGTGCTCGGTGTAATTGTCTCGCTGATTCATGCCGTAGCATCCATTACTTTCAAAGCGGATCAGGTCATCAGCGGTATCGTAATCAACTTCCTCGCGGCAGGCAGTACGCTTTACCTTGTTAAGCTGCTGTTTGACGGTGCAGGGGATACGGATCGAATTCAAGGCTTCTCCAAGCTGAATATTCCTTACCTGTCAGATATCCCGTTTATCGGAGATGTCGTATTCAAGGAATACCCGACGACTTACCTTGCGATTATCGCTGTGTTCGTCTCTTATTATGTGATGTATAGAACACCGTTTGGTCTTCGTCTGCGCTCTGTGGGTGAGCACCCAAGTGCAGCTGATACTGTGGGAATCAAGGTTAATCGTCTGCGCTATATTGGCGTTATGCTGAGCGGTGCACTGGCAGGTATCGGTGGTGCAACGATCACGCTGACGACAACGAATATGTTCTCACACAATACCATTTCCGGTCAGGGCTACATCGCCATTGCTGCGATGATCTTTGGTAAATGGAACCCGATTGGCGCCTTCGGAGCAGCTGTGTTCTTTGGCTTCTCCCAAGCAATCCGCAACTATGTGCAGCTGTTTGAATGGTCTCAGAGTATTCCCCAGGAAATTATCTTTATGCTTCCGTACATTCTTACGATCATTGTGCTGGTAGCAGCGGTAGGTCGTTCAAGCGCTCCTCATGCATTGGGACAGCCTTACGATCCGGGCAAGCGTTAATCAATATGTGCTTCATCGAACAAGCCGGCGGCAGAGGAGACTCTGCCAGCCGGCTTGTTGTGTTATGAGGCGAACCGTACTAAAGACTGCTGGTCGTGTCAATAATCATCCATCTCATGTGCGACAAGGGCTATGGAACAAGCACAAAGAACACTCCATGAATAGACTATCCAGAATTCCACAATAAGGAGGAGAGGACATGAAGCAGCACGTAACCAAGAAGCAGGCTCAGCAGCTGATCGGCCAAGAAATTGTAGCTGTTCGGAAGGACGGCACACAAGTCAGAGGAAAACTGGTTCGCATCTCGGGAAACAAGCTTGTAGTTAAGCCGGTTTCCGGCAAAAAGGTACAGACTAAAGCGATCATCCCACTGGTGTTATTCGATCTGCTTGCCATCGGAACTGCGCCGTATGCTTATGGGCCGTACGGGCCGTACGGCCCATATGGACCGTACAGCGGCGGCGGATACAAACAGCCGTATGGATACGGACCTGGAGGCGGCGGATTCAACTATTTCTGGTAACCTGATCCCGTATGGCAGCTATAGCGTCTTGCGAAGTTCGTAGCATCGGGTCAAGTCAATAAATTTATGGACCGTATATCCGGATTTACGATAGAAGCGAAGAGCCTGCTGGTTGCCTTCATCCACGAGAACCTTGGCACGCTGACAGCCGCGGGTACGGGCAAATTGTTCGGCATACTCCAGCAGATGATGCCCATGATGCTTACGCTGTTCACTGCGCAATACTGCCAACATATCAATATAGAGCAGCTCTCCATGGAGCATAGCATGGATGAAGCCGACCGCCTGCTCCGGATGGTTAGGACAGGTAACGAAAGTAATGCCCCGGTTCAGCCGCCGGGGTATATCTTTGAGGATAGAATTAATCTCATCGGCAGACAGATGGGACAGGGGGACTAGCTCATTTTCGATCAGATGATAGATGAATGGGTCATCCAGTTGAAATTGCCGTGGACGAATCATGGGCTTTCTCCACCTTACATACGCTATTGGCAGGGGACACACAGGAAGGTATTCCAATTTGGAATGGGGTCAACGATGAGGGATCGAGCTTCAGGTTGTACGGTTTCCGGGACGAATGTCCTGCTCATTTACTATGCTGTAAGATATGCATATAAGCTTGTCAGATGTTCTTCCTTTGGAGACAATATGAACGTTTGTGTTTCACAGCATGGACAAAATTGAATATTACATACAAATAAATGCATGAAGGCATAGGGGAGATGTGGAGACAAAGTTCTAAGTAAATATGCTGTTTGACAGCCTGGAAAGCCTGAGCCAGCAGGTACTCGCTGCTTTTTAATAAAATGAGTATTGACTTATTGATTCATTGAGACATATAATGTTCCTAACCATTTAACGAATATGTGATCGGCGATGAAGAGGACGAAGTTTTAAGGGCACTTTTGTTCAGAGAGTGGAAGGATCTGCTGTAACCTCCACCAAAATCCCTTATATACGAGCTCACCTCGGAGCTGTTCCGCTGAACAACTGTGTATTTTTATGCAGTCTACTAGGGGGAATCGTACAGTCTACGTTACAGACTTAAGGTACAGGATGGTGTCATGCTCTTCATGATTTCTTTTGTACCTGCTAAGGTTGCGTATTGCGAAATACGTAACAAACATGGGTGGTACCACGGAAGCTAAACCTTTCGTCCCTCGCCAGACCGAAGTCTGGATGCAGGAGGCGGAAGGTTTTTTTGTATACCCTGATGTGAGATCAATGTAATATTCGACAAGGAGGATGACTCATGAGTGCTCAAATTCCAGAAGTGAGATCAACTGAACAACTGCGACAGAAATGGATGAAGCCAGAGGTCATTACCGGCTCCGAAATCCTGCTTCGCAGCCTGCTGCTTGAAGGTGTGGACTGTGTATTCGGCTATCCGGGCGGCGCTGTATTGTACATCTACGATGCGATGTATGGCTTTGAGGATTTCAAGCACGTCCTGACACGCCATGAGCAGGGAGCAATTCATGCGGCTGATGGTTATGCACGGGCCAGCGGCAAGGTAGGTGTCTGTATCGCAACATCTGGACCGGGGGCGACGAACCTGGTGACAGGCATTGCCACCGCCTATATGGATTCTGTTCCACTCGTGGTTATTACCGGTAATGTCATCTCCAGCCTGATTGGGACGGATGCTTTCCAGGAAGCTGATATTACAGGCATTACGATGCCGATCACGAAGCACAGCTACCTGGTACGTGATGTAGAAGATCTGCCGCGTATCATTCATGAGGCCTTCCACATTGCGAATACCGGCCGTAAAGGTCCAGTGTTGATCGATATTCCAAAGGATGTATCCGCTGCGAGAACATTGTTTAATCCGCAGACCGAGCCGGTAGCCATGCGCGGCTACAATCCGCGGACATTGCCGAACCGCCTTCAGGTTGACCGGCTTGCGCAGGCAATTCAGGAAGCGGAACGACCGTTCATTCTTGCGGGAGGCGGGGTGATCTACTCCGGAGGTCATGAAGCTTTGTACGAATTTATACGTAAAACGGAGATTCCGATTACGACAACCTTGCTGGGTCTGGGTGCTTTTCCGAGCGGCCATGAGCTGTGGACAGGAATGCCGGGAATGCACGGGACTTACACATCCAATCAGGCGATACAGAATGCGGATCTGCTGATTAACATCGGGGCCCGCTTCGATGACCGGGTAACCGGCAAACTGGAAGGTTTCGCACCTCATGCCAAAATCGTACACATCGACATTGATCCGGCTGAAATCGGTAAAAACGTACCGACGGATATTCCGATCGTAGGAGACGTTAAGACAGTCCTGGAGATCGCGAATGAGATCGTACAGCGTGCCGACAAAGCAGATGCATGGCGGGAACAGATTCAGGCCTGGAAGGCGGATAAGCCTTTCCGGTATCGTGATTCAGAAGAGGTGCTCAAACCGCAATGGGTGGTTGAACTGCTGAATGAAACGACACGGGGTGAAGCAATCGTTACGACGGATGTCGGGCAGCATCAGATGTGGGCGGCACAGTACTACAAATTTAACAAACCCCGTTCCTGGATTACCTCCGGCGGTCTTGGCACGATGGGATTCGGTTTCCCGTCTGCGATTGGAGCCCAGATGGCGCATCCGGAACGGCTGGTGATCTCGATAAACGGGGACGGCGGGATGCAGATGTGCTCCCAAGAGCTTGCGATTTGTGCCATCAACAACATCCCGGTTAAAATTGTTGTTCTGAACAATCAGGTGCTGGGTATGGTCCGGCAGTGGCAGGAACTGATCTACGACAACCGTTACAGTCATATCGATCTGTCAGGCAGCCCTGATTTTGTGAAGCTGGCGGAAGCTTATGGCGTTAAAGGCCTGCGTGCTACGAATAAGGAAGAAGCCGAACAGGCGTGGCAGGAAGCACTGGATACACCTGGACCGGTTCTGGTCGAATTCGTGGTCAGCAAGGATGAGAATGTATATCCGATGGTCACGCAGGGGTCAACCATTGATCAAATGCTGCTGGGGGATGAGTAGACATGATGAAACATACGATAGCGGTTCTGGTTAATGACCAGCCAGGCGTACTGCAGCGGGTGTCCGGCCTGTTCGGGCGCAGAGGCTTCAATATTGAGAGCATTACGGTGGGTCAGTCGGAGGAGACGGGTTTATCCCGTATGGTGATCGTGACCTGGGGCGATGAGAAGACACTTGAGCAGATTGAAAAGCAGCTGTATAAGCTGATCGATGTTATTAAAGTCATTGATCTCAGCTCCAGACCGATGGTGGCAAGAGAGCTTGCTCTGATCAAGGTAACGGCGGAACCGCCGCAGCGTCCTGAGATTCTGGGCGTCGTCGAGACGTTCCGGGCATCAGTCGTCGATATTGGCACATCCAACCTGACTGTTCAGGTCGTTGGCGATACAGACAAGATTGATGCTATGATCGAATTGCTCAAGCCTTACGGAATCCGCGAAATGTCACGGACAGGCGTAACGGCTATGATACGCGGTAACGGTTAACAAATCGGAAGCTGCCGAAACAGACGATAGACAGACTTTGGGACAGCAGAACTTTAATCATTCGCAACAGCAGTTCAACACAGTACAACCTGACCCGCAATGAGCGGGGGCTTGAGTGAATAACCTCCTTAGGTTAATCGAAACCGGGTTATTGGCTGGAGCACCCGCTCATTCATGAAGGGTTCCAAATTAAAGGAGGAGTATTAAGATGGCAGTTACAACGTACTATGAAAATGATGCAGAACTCAGCGTATTGAAAGGTAAGACGATTGCAATCATCGGTTATGGCAGCCAAGGGCATGCCCAGGCGCAAAATCTGCGTGACAGCGGCTTGAATGTAGTAATCGGACTTCGCGAAGGTAAATCTGCGCAGACCGCACAAAACGACGGCTTCGAAGTACTTACTGTAGCGGAAGCAACAAGTCGTGCAGACGTTGTACAGATCCTCCTGCCGGACGAAACTCAAGGTTCCGTCTACAAGAATGAGATTGAACCCAACCTGAAGCAGGGTGCAGCTCTCTTGTTCTCCCACGGCTTTAACGTTCACTTTGGTCAAATTGTGGCACCAAAAGACAGCGATGTTCTGCTCGTGGCACCTAAATCTCCTGGACATATGGTTCGCCGTACTTATGTTGAAGGCTTTGGCGTACCTGGACTTATCGCAGTCGAACAGGATGCTACAGGCAAAGCCAAAGAAATCGGCTTGGCTTATGCTAAAGGTATCGGCTGTACTCGTGCAGGCGTTATCGAAACATCCTTCCGCGAAGAGACCGAAACCGATCTGTTCGGTGAGCAGGCTGTTCTATGCGGCGGTGTGAGTGCACTGGTTAAAGCAGGATTTGAGACTTTGACCGAGGCCGGTTATGCTCCGGAAATGGCGTACTTCGAATGTCTGCATGAACTGAAGCTGATTGTTGACCTGATGTATGAAGGCGGACTGGCGAGCATGCGCGATTCCATCTCCAACACAGCGGAGTATGGTGACTATGTAACAGGCCCGCGTGTTGTTACTGAAGATACGAAGAAAGCGATGAAGGAAGTTCTGTCTGACATTCAGCAAGGCAAATTTGCCCGTGACTTCATCCTTGAAAACCAGTCTGGACGTGCATTCTTGACAGCAACACGCCGTAATGAAGCAAACCATCCGATCGAGGTTGTCGGCGGACAGCTGCGTGAAATGATGCATTGGATTAAGAAATAATCATTAAATTGTAATAATCAAATAAAGAACATTCCCAATGCGGCCATGCGAAAGTGAGGCCGCATTGAGAATTTAATAGGGGTAATCATTACAATCAGGGTGGTGCTGAACGATGCGAAAGATATATATTTTTGATACGACGCTGCGGGATGGCGAACAATCCCCCGGTGTCAACCTGAATACGAGAGAAAAGGTCGAAATCGCCATGCAGCTGGAGAAGCTGGGGATTGACCGGATGGAAGCCGGATTCCCTGCTGCGTCACCTGGCGATCTCGCGGCTGTGAATGCGGTGGCACGTGCGGTTAAGAACACCACAGTCATTGGTCTGGCCCGCTCGCGGGAACAGGATATTGATGCAGTGAAGGAAGCGCTGAAGGGCGCACAGGATCCGTGCATTCATATTTTCCTGGCCACATCCCCAATACACCGTCAGCATAAGCTGCGGATGGATAAAGCTCAGGTGCTGGATACCGCCCGTTCGGCGATCCGTTATTCCCGCAAACTGTTTGACAAGGTGGAATTCTCGCTGGAGGATGCAGGGCGTACGGAATATGACTTTATGGTCGAGATGGTTAAGATGGCTGTCCAGGAGGGCGCAAAGGTGGTGAATATCCCGGATACGGTAGGTTATTTGACCCCTTATGAATACGGCAGTATCTTCAAGCATCTCAAGGAAAATGTCCCGGATATCGAGAAGGTACAGCTCAGCGCACACTGTCACAATGACCTGGGTATGGCGACCGCCAATACATTGGCTGCCATCCTGAACGGAGCCGACCAGATTGAAGGAACGATCAACGGAATCGGGGAACGTGCCGGTAACACGGCAATTGAAGAAATTGCAATGGCGCTGGAGACGCGCTTGGAATTTTTCCAAGCCAAAACCTCTCTGCAGCTGTCCGAGATTGCCCGCACCAGCCGGCTGGTCAGCCGGCTGACGGGTATGGTTGTACCCGGCAACAAAGCCATCGTGGGCGCAAATGCATTCGCGCATGAATCAGGCATCCACCAGGACGGCATGCTCAAGGAGAAGACCACTTACGAAATTATGACTCCTGAGACCATCGGCTTGAAGGAGAGCAAGCTGGTTCTCGGCAAACACTCGGGACGTCATGCCTTCCGCGAACGCCTGATCGAGCTTGGATATGAGCTTAGTGAAGAAGAAGTGAATTTGGCTTTTGCCAAGTTCAAAGATTTGGCGGATAAGAAAAAGGAAGTATCGGACGAGGACATTTTGGCTCTGCTTGAAATCGAGCTTGCTGATACACCGGAAGTGTTCAAGCTGGAAACCCTGTTTGTCACTTATGGCAATCAGGCTGTTCCAACAGCGAAAGTGTTAATGGTGAAAGATGACGGCCAAAAGATTGAGGAAGAAGCCGAGGGTAACGGTTCGGTAGACGCCATCTATAATGCGATCGACAAGGCTAGCGGTGAGGATGTCACCTTGTCCGATTATTCGATTCAGTCAGTAACTCATGGCAAGGATGCTTTGGGTGAAGTGCATGTGATTCTCACACAGAATGAAATCTCGGTAACCGGCCGTGGTGTTAGCACTGATATTCTTGAGGCGAGTGCACGGGCTTATGTGGATGCTCTGAATGAACTGATTGAGAAACGCAAAACGTACAGCAACCGGGTGGATTACAAATCTTAATCAAACCGGATGTTGAGTAGGGAAGAGAAAATGCCAAAAAAGGAAGCCTGCCGAAGGCTTCCTTTTTTGCTCTGCAATGCTGATTAAATTACCAGGCGTAAGCCTCTGGAGCTGCTGCACCCGGACCCGGGAAAATTTCATCCAGCCGCTTCATGACCTGTTCCTCAAGAACTATATCCAGGCAGCGGAGCGAGCTCTCGAACTGCTCCAGCGTGCGTGGTCCAATAATCGGTGCAGTCACGGCCGGATTGGCCAGCAGCCAGGCAAGGGCAACATTATCCTGCGGCTCGCCAAGCTCACGGCATAAGGCTGCGAACTGTTCAAGCTGAGCGGCATGCTTCGCGATGCGGTCCTTGTCGCCGCCGCTGCGTGTACCCTCAAGCTTTTTCAGAGCATTGCGTCCGAGCAGTCCGCCGTCCAGCGGCCCCCACGGAATAATGCCAATGCCCAGATTGTGCGCGGCAGGCAGAACCTCAAGCTCCGGCAGACGGCAGTTCAGATTGTACTTGTGCTGCTCGGATACGAGACCGATGAAACGGTGGCTGCGGGCTTCGCTCTGAGCTAGTGCCATGTGCCATGCAGCAAAATTACTGGATCCGACATACCCGATTTTACCTTGATGGATAGCCTGTTCAAAAGCGCCCCACAGCTCATCCCAGCTCACAGACAAGTCAACATGGTGCATCTGATACAGTTCGATGTGATCGGTCTGCAGCCGGCGGAGCGAAGCTTCCAGATGGCGGCGGATTTTGTAGGAGGATAAGCCGGCTGTGTCGTTCGGTCCATCCAAAGGATCGGACATCGACCCGTAGACTTTGGTGCCGAGAATGACCTTCTCGCGGCGGCCGCCGCCTTGGGCAAACCAGCGGCCAATAATAGTCTCCGTCTGTCCAGCATTTTCGCCCCATCCGTAGATGTTAGCGGTATCAAAAAAGTTGATTCCATGTTCCAATGCGGTGTCCATGACACGGAAAGCTTCTTTCTCGTCAGTAATCGGCCCAAAGTTCATGGTTCCCAAACAAAGACGGCTGACCTTCATACCTGATCGTCCAAGTGTTGTATATTCCACCAAATGTCATCCCCTCATCCCATGAATAACTAGCTTTTTCCATTGTAGCCGAGCCCTGCCGGAACAGCAATGAGATTTGTCGGGCAGAGACAAACCAAGTGTTGGTCTATAGCTTAAAACTATCACATTGATAGATTCTATATCTTGGTCATATAGGTGAGTAGTATGTTACAAATGATGTATGGATTTAGACGCGTCAGGAACAAGAGACAGACATACCTATGAGGAGTGACAGACATGGCAGAAGTGAAGAAAATTGCGGTAATCGCTGGGGATGGAATCGGCCCGGAAGTGGTAGCCGAAGCGGAGAAAGTCATGAAGAGAGTAGAGGAAGTATTCGGATATGCTTTTGAAACAGAGCATGCCCGGTTTGGCGGTATTGCAATTGATGAGGATGGTACACCGCTTCCCGAAGAGACACTGCGGATCTGCAAGAGTGCCGATGCGGTACTGCTCGGAGCAGTCGGCGGACCGAAATGGGACAGCAATCCGAAGGAGCTGCGTCCTGAAACCGGATTGCTTGCCATTCGCAAAGAACTCGGCTTATTCTCCAATCTGCGTCCGGCGGTTGTTTTTGATTGCTTGAAGGATGCTTCCACGCTCAAGCCAGAGGTACTGGAAGGTACGGATCTTATGGTTGTTCGGGAACTGACGGGCGGTATTTATTTTGGTGAGAAATTCAGACGTGAGGGTCAGCATGGCCAGGAAGCTGTTGATACCTGTGTCTATAACGAGACTGAGGTTGAGCGGATCGTTCGCCAGGCCTTTGAAGTAGCGGGCAAGCGCCGCAAGAAGCTGGCTTCAGTTGATAAAGCGAATGTGCTCGAAACCTCGCGTCTCTGGCGTGAAGTCGTGAACCGGATTGCACCAGAATATCCGGAGATCGAAGTGGAGCATGTTCTGGTAGACAACTGCGCGATGCAGCTGCTCCGCCGTCCGGCCAGCTTCGATGTTATTGTAACCGAGAACATGTTCGGTGACATTCTGAGTGATGAGGCGGCTATGCTGACAGGCTCAATCGGAATGTTGTCCTCGGCTTCACTGGGTGAAGGAAGCTTTGGTCTGTATGAGCCGGTTCATGGCTCTGCCCCCGATATTGCCGGCCAGCAGCTGGCCAACCCGATTGCAACCATTCTCTCACTGGCGCTGATGTTCCGGATGACATTCGGCTACAGCGACGCTGCGGATGCTATTGAGAAGGCGGTAGCAGAAGTGCTGGACGCTGGTCACCGGACCTCTGACATTGCGGTCGACAAATCGACAGCGATTGAAACTTCCGCTATGGGTGATTTGATTGTGTCTGCGATTGCCAAAGCTTAATTCAATGAGGCAGGCCCCTGCTGAAGATCCGAGAGGATTCTCAGCAGGGGCTGATTTTTTTCCTTCATTAATATATTGTTCAGTTAAGACATTAAACCAGGCTCTTCATCAGGTATAATTTGCTCATTCCTTCGGCAGGGACATCCTTGATTTCACCGACAATATGGTAACCGTGCTTCTGATAAAATGAAGGTGCTTGCCAACTCATGGTGGTCAATTCACTGACCTTGCAGCCACTCTCGCGTCCTTGATCTTCCATTGCCGCAAGCAGGGAAGCACCAATACCCCGGCTGCGGTGTGACGGGACAACGCCCAGCAGCTGGATATGCAGTACGCCCCATACGGATTGACCTGTGATGCCGCCGATGAACTCATCTTGTTCATAAGCGGCCAGTATGAGTTTGGATTTGTGATAAGCGGGAATAGAGAGGTTGGACTGTTGGTTATAATCATGGAGCAGAGAGGAGATCTGTTCCACGATCTGAGGTGAATGTTCCGCCACAATTTTCATATTGGATCCTCCGTTTTCTATTATTTATAATTATTATAAAGAAATAACGTCTATAATCTTGACTTTGATTTCACTCAATGATACCATCGTAATTGTGTTACAACAACGAAATGACAACGAGCATTGTACAATGCCGACAACAAGAAAACTCTGTTTTTCTTACATATTTTAAAGGAGGAATTTGATCATGGCAGAACGTTTGGTAGGTAAACCCGCCCCGGATTTCACAATGGAGACAGTAACAGGTAACGGACAAGAGTTCGGTACAGCTTCCCTGTCTGACTACCGCGGCAAATGGCTCGTATTCTTCTTTTATCCACTGGATTTCACTTTTGTATGCCCGACTGAAATCACAGCATTGAGCGATGCTGCAGACCAGTTCAAAGAACTGGACACTGAAATTCTGGGTGTCAGCGTGGACTCCGTTCACAGCCACAAAGCTTGGATCAATACACCAAAAGACAGCAACGGTCTGGGACAGCTGAACTTCCCGCTGGCTTCTGACATCACGAAGAAAGTAGCAAGCGACTATGGCGTATTGATTGAAGAAGAAGGCGTAGCACTGCGCGGTCTCTTCATCATCGATCCAGAAGGCGAATTGAAATACCAAGTGGTTAACCACAACGATGTGGGCCGCAGTGTAGAAGAGACACTTCGTGTGCTTCAAGCTCTGCAATCCGGCGGATTGTGCCCAATGAACTGGAAACCAGGCGACCAAAACCTGTAAGCTTCCCTTTGAAAATTTTTGTTACAGCAAGCCCCCAATTTCGGAAAATATCCGGTTTGGGGGCTTTTATTACCTCTAACAGCCTATTACAATATAGTAAAGCTTGCGGTATCCTGTTTAGGAAGACTGGTTTAGGTTGAATAATTGCTAAGTGAATATTTTGCAAGAGGAATTACTGACGAATAAAGCGAATACAGTGTAGACATATGGTCTCATGTAATCATCTTGAGGAGGGTGAACGCCAATGAGTTATTGCTGTGGAGCCAGTATGGTAGGAACCAAAGGAACACTTAAGCATTACCGCACTCAAGTTCACAATGTTCCCCTGCTGTTTTGTCCTGTATGCCATCGGGTTGAAGTCCACTACAAAGTGGAGAATGAGTATGAAATTCTGGCTGAATATGCACATGGTGACGGTGCAACGGAGATCGACTTTCAGGATTATGTGATGGATGATGATGATACGATCTTCGAGAATACCATCAACCGTGAGAGTGAAGATCCCTATGAAATCATTCAGCGTCAGATTGATATGGCCTTGGACCTGTTGACGGTAGCCAAGCAAACCAAGGATGAGAAGTGGGAGGGCGATCTGAAGCGCAGATTGGCTGTCATGAGCCAGCGCAAGATCAAGCTTCAGCATAACAAACGTTAAACTTGGGGCTGATATACAGCCTTGTCGAAGGACACAGCGGACGGGTTACACTCGAAGCTGTGTCCTTTTTAGTGTGTTTTTTGAACAGATTAAATATATAAGTAACGAAATGTGATCTTCCAGGCGACTTGTGCGATTAGTGTAAATAAACGATTTGGGATGGACCTAAGGTTTGTGAATTTAGGTCAAACATCATAAGAAATTTGCCTTGATTCGACAGTTTCTCCGGTTGCGCTCTGTCCCGATGTTGTCTATCATAAAAATAGACTCAGAAATTGGAAGGATAACCCAAGGTTGGAACAGCCACTCTGGAGGGTTATTTTATGGCCCGGCTGTACGGCCGCCAATACACCAGCAATCTATCCACCGAGGCCTTCCTGAGAAGATGACTGTAAGGTGCTCTTCTGCTCTGTGATGATATATGATGTCCGTATGGCAAGTTTATCATTTACTGGAAAAGGGGGAACCCGGGCATGATCAGTGAATTCCAAGAAACACTGCCGCATCAAGTGGAAGCCTTGCATCCCACAATGCCGCCCAAGAATAAATATGCCAATGTCCTTGAGCATCTCGATTCTGGAATTATGCTGTTCGACAGTGAAGGAACCCTGACATTTATCAATGTACAGATGGCCAAGCTGCTTGAACTTCCAAGGAAATCATTGGCCGGGTGCAATCTGATTCAAATTTTGCTTCATCCGGAGCTAGGCCGTTTCAAGAAGAAGAAGATCATGAGGATTTATAGGGAAACCATATTCCATCGAAAGCGTTACCATGAGCTCATCGATGAATACGGAAGACATTGGCTCATCACCGTAACTTACGGGGATCAGATGCACGGGGACTTCCTGTTCAGTGTCAAAGACGTGTCGGATTACAAACAGATTGAGCAGACCGCTTATCAGAATGACAAGCTGGCCATGCTTGGCCGCATATCCGCATCCATTGCCCATGAAATCCGCAATCCTCTCACAGCCATCCGGGGGTTTATTCAACTGCTTCGGCCCCATTTGCTCCAGCTGGGCAAGGATGAGTATGCTCGTATCATTTTAACTGAAATTGATCGGGCGAATGATATTATTTATGAATTTCTGAACTCTTCCAAACCTTCCGCTCCCCAGATGACCGTTATTCCTGTTTCTTCCCTGCTTAAGGAAGTGGTGCTGCTGACCGAAAGTGAAGCACTAATGAAAGGTTGTCAGATTCATATGGAAGAACGCGCTGTACCCATAGCGGTGTCCATTGATGTTAAACAGATCAAGCAGGTCATTCTGAATATTATCAAAAATGCAATGGATGCCATTGAAGGCGTCGGCGTGGATCACAGCGGTGAAATCCAGATCGGAACACAGGCTGCCGGAAGATATGTTCAGATATCAATAACAGACAACGGTCAGGGAATGGACCACAATACGCTGAGCCGGTTGTTTGATCCATTCTTCACGACCAAAGAGAGCGGGACAGGGTTAGGTTTGTCTGTCAGTTACCGGATTATTAAGAACCATGGCGGTTTCATTTCAGTAAACAGCGTCAAAGGCAAAGGGACAAGCTTCATGATCTCACTGCCTCAGGTATAAATATAAATCATCAGATAGCCGGAAGGAGCCGTGGGGACGGTTCCTTTTTTGTATAAATTGGTCTATGTCCTATTCGTGTGGTTACAATATGGGTTATAAGACTGTGATGTATGAATGCGATTTATTACTTCAAGGAGGAAGTTACTATGAAAATACATTGGCAAGCTGGCAGCGGGCAGCCGGATCAAAGAGCAGAAGCTGTCGTTCTGCTGGTCTCTCCCGATGATTTAGACAAGGGGGGGATTCATCCGTCCGCGGATGCTGCACTGGCAGCGTTAAGGGAACGGCATCTGTTTGATGGATCTCTATTGAAAACATATGTGCTTCCCGTGCTCGAGAATGGCAGCAGGCAGACCTTGATCCTAATCGGGCGAGGTGACCAGCCACTGACCGGTGAAGAGCTTCGGCTGGCCGGAATCAAAGCCGCGAAGGAAGTTTTGCGGATTCAGGCAAGCATTGTCGCATTCCGCGTTCCGTCTACTGTGATGAATTATACCGTAGAACAGGGGAACCGGGCGGCAGCACAGGCCTTGACAGAAGGAATCCTTCTTGGCTTATACCGTCGCTCCACTTATAAGCAGAATGCAGCTTCTGTCATCGAGCCGGACGAGCTGTTCTACTATCCATCCGGGATTACGGATGAGCAGACGGTCCAGGAGTGGGAGAAAGGGATTGAGCTTGGCATCGCATTCGGGGAAGCTACCCGTTACGCACGCGATCTTATTAACATACCAGGCAACCTGCTGGTCCCTCAGACGCTTGCCGATCAGGCCGTCCAGCTTGCCGAGAAATACGGATTCGAATCCCATGTACTGAATGAGGAGGAAATCACCGAGAAAGGGATGGGCGCCCTTACGGCTGTGGGCCAGGGGAGTATTCATCCGCCGCGGATGATTGTCATTAAATATCAGGGCCGAGAAGCATGGGAGGATGTAATTGGGCTTATCGGCAAGGGAATTACTTTCGATACTGGCGGTATTTCCATCAAGCCTGCACTGAATATGGAGAACATGATCAGTGATATGGGCGGCGCAGCGGCTGTACTGGGAGTCATGGACGCACTCGGTCGTCTGCGTCCTGCCATTAACGTGGTGATGGTTATCCCTTCGGCGGAGAACATGCCTGCTCATAATGCGTTTAAGCCTGGAGACGTCATTACCTCCATGAGCGGGCGTACGATCGAAATTACAAATACCGATGCAGAAGGACGCTTAGTACTGGCGGACGGGATTACGTATGCGAAGGCGCTTGGGGCAGAACGCCTGGTCGATGTAGCAACCCTCACGGGGGCGGTCCTCGTACTGCTGGGGGATGTGGCTTCAGGCATCTTAACCAATGATGAGACGTTCTCTCAAGGGATGATATCGGCTTCCAAGCGTACGGGAGAGAAGCTGTGGCCGCTGCCGGTCTACGAAGAATTCAGAGATATGCTGAAGAGCGATCATGCTGATCTAAAAAACAATGCCGGACGGTATGGTGCCTCATCAACGGGTGGTCTCTTTATCGAAGCCTTCACGGACGGTACACCTTGGGTTCACCTCGATATTGCAGGAACAGCGTATCTGACCAAGGAACGAGGCGTTAATCCGAAGGGCGGAACCGGTGTTATGGTACGTACCCTTGTCGAATGGCTGTTGAGTGAGGTTGAGTATCCGGCAGGATAAAACAAGGCAGGTCATCCCGTCTCCTCATTGGAGGCGGGATTATTTGGGTTTTATTTTACATATACCGGAAAAGTAGCTTAAGATCATAGAGAGCCACCCTAATTTAGATGCAGTTCTTACTAAATTATGAATACGCTTTATTTGGCACGAAGGTGAAATGAGTTAAGATGACAGGATGAGGAGAGAACCGAATGAAACAAAGCGGCATACAAACCTTGGCAGCCCAGATCCAGGAGCAGGTCGGCGAAATTATTGTCGGCAAAGATGATCAGATTGAGCTGATGCTGACGGCTGTTATTGCATCAGGGCACATTTTGCTGGAAGATGTGCCCGGTACGGGGAAAACGCTGCTGGCCAAAACGCTGGCATCGTCAATGGATTGTACTTTTCAGCGCATACAGTTTACCCCTGACCTGCTGCCATCGGATTTGACCGGGGTCAACTTCTATGATCAAAAGGCAGGCGACTTCACGTTCCGTCCAGGTCCGCTTTTCGCAAATGTGGTGCTGGCCGATGAGATCAACCGGGCTACCCCTCGTACCCAATCCAGCCTGCTGGAATGCATGGAGGAGCATCAGATTAGTGTGGACGGGGTCACCCATTCGCTGCAGCCGCCGTTTATTGTGCTGGCTACTCAGAATCCGGTGGACAATCAAGGTACCTTTCCATTGCCCGAGGCCCAGATGGACCGTTTTATGCTCAAATTAAATATGGGCTATCCGACGGCCGATGAAGCAGTAAAAATTCTTAAACGCACAATTAACGGACAAGTATCGTCTGCTCTCCAGCCTGTCGTCAGCAGAGAAGCGGTCCTGGAAGCCCGTCAGCTCTATCAGGAAGTGATTGTGCACGACGATCTGCTGCGGTATATCATTGCACTGGCGGAAGAGACCAGGCAGCATGCGGATGTATCTCTTGGCGTAAGCCCTCGCGGAACACAGGCACTGCTGCGTGCTGTCCAGGCCCGCGCAGCCATCCATGGGAGAGCCTACGCACTGCCGGATGATGTGCAGAAGCTGGCGGTTCCGGTCCTTGCCCACAGACTGGTGCTCCACAGCAGGCACCAGCAAGCCAGTGGGGGCGGAGCCGGACTTATTCACGCGATCCTAGAGAAGCTGGCCGTGCCCGCCGAAGAAGAACTGGAAGGCAGTATCCGGTAATGGCGCTGCTCTGGCTGCTGATCGTTGGCGGGGCAATCGTTGTTCTGCAGGGGCTGCTGCTGGGCTGGCGGCCGCTGCGCGGCATCAAGTATGAACGAAAATTATCGGTAAAGAGACTTTATGCCGGTCAAACGATGGAAATGATTGAGAAGATTGAGAATCACAAGAGACTGCCTGTGCCTTGGCTGCGTCTCGAGGCCATGCTCCCGTCCTCTTTCTCCTTTCAAGAGCAAGGGCAGTTGGAGGTCAGCAAGGGAGAATACTATCAGAATCACAAAAGCGTATTTACACTCAAACCTCATACCAGAGTCAAGCGGCGTCATCCCGTGACCTGTACCCGACGCGGCATCTATCAGGTGGATACGGCGCATATGTCCGCAGGTGATCTGTTCGGCGTCTTCTCCCAGTCTACCCGTTGGGATGTGCCTGTGTCGCTCACGGTATATCCACAGCTTCTGCCTGCGGGTGAGCTGCCTGCGGCGTACCGCATCTGGCAGGGGGAGCTTGAGGTACAGCGCTGGATTGTAGATGACCCGTTTCTGATTACAGGAACGCGGAATTACCAGTCTAATGACCCGATGAACAGGATCCACTGGAAGGCTTCAGCCCGGACAGGAGAACTGCAGGTGTACAAACGGGGCTACAGTGCGGATCCTCAGGCTGTTATGCTGCTGAACATACAGGATTCACCCAGCATATGGAATGTTATTAATGAACGTCATGCTGAATATACAATATCTTTTGCGGCAACCGCAGCAAGCGAGCTGATCGGACGGGGGCTGAAGGTCGGTTTCGGGCATAATGCCCATCGGTTCAGCATGGAGACAGCAGCACGGATTGAACCTGGTTACGGCACAGCCCATCTTGAGCTGCTGCTCGCTGAAATGGCCGGGATTCTGCTGAAATGCCTTATGCCCATGGAGCAGTATCTGCAGGATGAAGTTACACTGCGGTCCGACAACCGGGAGGAACGGCTCGACTATGTGCTGATCTCTGCTTTTACGACACCTAAGATGGAACAGGCACTGGAGTGTTTAAAAGAGCTTGGCCATACTGTAACAGTGATTCAGGCAGCAGGGAATTCGGGCAGCGGGGAGGTCATAGCATGAGGGATACCAGTACCCGTGAGAACAATACGGTCTGTCGAGCAGCAGGGAACGCTTCGATTCATCGTGCAACAGACAGACGAGTCCATATGGCGCTGCTTGTGTCCTTGCCGGAAGCCATCTGTCTGTTCCCTGTAATGGTGCTGCTGGGCATCTATCTTGCGGGCATATCACCTTATTTGCTGCTGGTGCTGTACGGGCTGTCTTCCTTGCTTGCAGGCTGGCTGGTGCAGAAGCTTCCAGAGGGGCTCGTGCAGCTGGGTTGGCTTCTTCCTGTCCTGCTGGGTACGGGTGCTTTGATCTTATGGCCGGTATATACAGCCGTCTGGTGGGGAGGAGCCGCTGCAGCTCTGCTGGTTACAGTCTTCTCCTCTGTTCGCAGAATCCGTATGAAGGATGCAGTTGAATCATATTACCGTACAACAGCTGCAGGCATTGGGCTTGCTCTTGCAGGGAGCGTGGCGGCCGCCCGGCTGGAGGACTGGCACGCTTACGCCAGCAGCATCTATCTCGCCGGCCTCTTCTCGTTCTGCAGCTGGCTTATTGTCAGATACTATCTTAATTTAAGAACGGCTTCCCAAGAGGACGGGGATTCCCGTTCCGGATTCCGTCTGCTGGCTGTCCAGAACCGCAGTAGAATGCTGCTGCTGCTGGTCCTTATTGTAGTGGCAGCAACGGCTGTAGGAGGGGTGAACAGCTTGATCTGGCTGCTGCGTCAAGGGGCGGCATGGCTGGGCAGACTCCTGTTCCCCTCCGGGGAGGAGTCTCCTTTGCTGCCTGTCCAGCCGCTGCGGGGTCCTGTAATCCCACCGGAGCTGAGAGATCCCCACCCTGTACCCGCTGAGCCTGGCAAGCCCAGTAACATGGTGCTGTTCATCATGCTCGGATTACTGGGTGTTGTTATTGTTATTGTCCTGATTATAGTCCTTCGCCGTCTCATACGGATCCTGCTCGAGAAGCTCAGCGTGCAGAAGCATCAGCATAAGCTGAACGAAAACCGGACGGTATATTTTGAGGAGAGTGAGAGGATGGAGAGTCTCACTAGGCGGCCCGGCTGGTACAGACGGATGCGCAAAAGCAAACCGCCGGAAGAACCGGGGCGGCGTGTTCAATTCTATTACAGGCAGCTCGTCCGCCGAGCAGCTCAGAAGGGGTTGACCCGCCGGTCTATGACTCCGCTGCAGATTGCTGAAGTACTGGGACGCTCTCCAGAAGTATTGTCTGAACTTGGAGTAAGCAGAGAGCTTGTCCGGGATACGGTGGAGCAGTATCAGGAGGTGCGCTACGGTAACCGGAGCATTCCAGTTGAGCGTATAAGACATCTCGACGAAGCATGGCGTGGAGTCAGATAGACGAGTACACGCATTCGATGCTTTACTTTGCAGACCCTGTTCGAGTAAGATGATTACTAATATCAAGGAGTATGGAGGGAACTGCAGCATGAAGACGAACCACAGCAAAATTGTAGACTGCACGATACGTGACGGAGGACTGGTGAATAACTGGGACTTCAGCATAGAATTTGTGCAGACACTGTATGCGGGCTTGAATGAGGCCGGAGTGGATTATATGGAGATCGGCTACAAAAACTCGCCCAAATTGCTGAAGGGAGCCGACCAGGCGGGACCATGGCGTTTTCTTGATGATGAATTCCTGCGCAAGGTAATCCCGCAAAAAGGGCACACCAAGCTGTCTGCGCTTGTGGATATCGGACGTGTGGATGAGAACGACATTCTTCCGCGCAGCGAGAGCATGCTCGATCTGATTCGCGTGGCCTGTTATATCAAAGACGTGGACAAGGCGCTGGAGCTGGTGCAGACCTTTCACGACCGCGGCTATGAAACGACATTGAATATTATGGCTCTGTCCAATGTGATGGAGAATGAGTTGCTGGAAGCTTTTGAGATGATTAAGGAAAGTGTTGTGGATGTCGTATACATCGTTGATTCTTACGGCAGCCTGGATCACAACGATATTCATTATCTGGTGGACAAGTTCAAGACCCATCTCCCGAATAAACGCCTGGGCATTCACGCCCATAACAACCTGCAGCTGGCATTTTCGAATACATTGATTGCCTCGGAGAAAGGGGTGGAGCTGCTCGATGCGTCTGTCTACGGAATGGGACGTGCTGCGGGCAATTGTCCGACAGAGCTGCTGGTAACCCATTTGAAAAATACAAAATACACGCTGCGTCCAGTGCTGGGCGTTATTGAGCAGCTCATGATCCCACTGCGTGAAAAGGAAGAGTGGGGCTACATCATTCCCTATATGATTACAGGTTCGCTGGATGAACATCCAAGATCGGCGATGGCGCTGCGAGCATCGGACAACAAAGATAAAGCTGTCGATTTTTATGATACACTGACAACGCCTGAAGTAAGCTTCGACAAAAAAAGATAAGGTGTCCTGGTTGTTAGCTGAAAAATAATGATTCCATTCAGGAATCATTATTTTTTTGCTTTTTATTCGAAAAAAATTGCATAAATGTGAATTTCGCAGCAGTAAAGCGAATGAAAAAATGATTCACCTTTCACAGCTTAGATGTTATTATGTACCAAGTGACCTGCATGTAACGGCTGATCAGCACGCAATTTACGGGGATATATAAAGAATTCAATAGATTTTGTCGAATAATGTATTAAGTGTTATTAGGCGTCTAATTGGAATTCGTATTTCACGGACGAATTGTGCAGCTGGTAAGATTTATATGAATGATTAAGATTTGTGAACGACTGAGAGGATGGACAACTGCATGACTGTAAGTGCGGAAGAGAAGAAAATGTTATGGGCCGGCCTGGCGGCTGTTATCTTATTCATTATCCTACAGATCGCGGCTCCGGTGATCGGTCCCTGGTTCGGGAACGTCGATCTGCTTCCGCTGTTTCTGCTTGTTGGTTTCGGCTGCGCCGCTATGAGCTTCGCCATCTTTCATCAGGGCTGGCTGATGTTTTCACAGATTTTGACCCGGCAGAAAATGCTGACTTCCGCACTGTTTTTGTTGGTATGTCTGTTGGATATGTTTTATACACTGTCATTAGGCCAAATTAAGCTTGGTGGACTCTCCCTGTCGCCGAATGCTGCCCAGTGGCTGCTGCTGATCTGCAGAGCCATATGTGCTGAAGTGCTGTTTATCGTATACGGGCTGCCTGACAGACCATTGACTGCACCGTGCAAAAATATTTCGGTAGCCGTGTCCTTCGCAACGGCTGTGGCGGTATGTGGAGCTGTTGTGCTGCTGGATCCCGTGCTGCCGCCTCTTCTGCAGGGATCGGCGGCCACACTTCTTGGTACAGTCGTGAATTTGTGTATTCTGGCGGTCTATCTGTCTGTAACAGCGGCCGTCATTATACGCTACAAGACGACCAGCGAGACCGGTCTGCTGCTCGTCGCGCGCGGCATCATTTTCTGTGCGGTAGGAGAACTTTTTTTCCTGAATGCGGGTCAGCTGATGGATATGAATTCGTTTGGCGGTCTGCTATGTAATTTCGCAGGCTTTTATATGATACATAAAGGTTTGTACCGTCTTACAATTGAAGCTCCGATGCGCCAGAAGCAGCTGGCCGAGGAGCAGATCAATTTCATTGCCTTCCATGACGATATAACCGGGCTTCCGAACCGGCGCCGTCTTGCCTTGCGTCTGGCGGATGCCATGGACAGGGCGATGAGGGAAGAAGAATTTACAGCCATCTTGATTCTGAACATGAACCGGTTCCGCAATGTGAACGATTCTCTCGGTTATCATGCGGGAGACCAGCTGCTTCAGATTGCCGGTGATCATCTGCTGTCCCATTGCAGAACGGGTGAAGAGGCTTTCAGCATGGGCGGCGACGAGTTTGCTTACATGATCACAGGTTTCTCTAACTCAGAAACGGCTGTGGAACGGATCGAGAATTTGTTATCCTTGTTCAAGACGCCGGTACTGCTCAGCGGCAGTGAATATCATGCTTCGATTACGGTAGGGATGGCCTTGTTTCCACATGATGGCGATACCGCGGAACAGCTGATCCAGAATGCCATCACGGCTGTTCATGACGCTAAGGATCATGGTGTGGAATTCCGGCGGTACGCCCATTCCATGCAGATGAAAGCACAGGAACGGCTTAAGCTGGAGAATGATCTGCGTAAAGGTCTGGAGCGAAGCGAATTTCACCTGGTGTACCAGCCGAGGGTAAACCTCGCCAGCGGGCTGATTGTCGGAATGGAAGCGCTCGTGCGCTGGAATCATCCGGTGAGAGGGTTGATCTCGCCAGCAGATTTTATCCCAGTTGCTGAAGAGAGCGGGCTGATTGTACCTCTTGGAGAATGGGTCCTGCGTGAAGCCTGCCGTCAGAACAAGGCTTGGCAGGAAGCCGGATACCGTGCCATCTGTGTGTCGGTCAACCTGTCAATGCGGCAGTTCCGGCAGAGTAACCTGGTAGAAACCATCCAGTCTGTTCTTCAGGAGACCGGGCTGCACCCTTGGCATCTGGAAGTGGAGATTACGGAAAGTATGACCTTTGACAAAGACATGGCTTTCGAGCAGCTGCGGCGGATTAAAGAGATCGGAGTAGAGATCAGCATTGATGACTTCGGTACAGGCTACAGCTCGCTCCATTATTTAAAAGATCTGCCGATTGACCGGTTGAAGATCGACCGATCCTTTGTTCATGAGGTTATGATTGATTCCAATAATGCTGCGATCATCTCGACAATCACGTCGATGGCTCATCATTTGAAGCTGCAGGTTACTGCAGAAGGGGTCGAGAATGAGGGCCAGCTGCATTTTCTGCGGGAACAGCGATGCCACGAAGGACAGGGATATTATTTCAGTAAACCGTTAACAGCGGGCGAGTTCGAAGTGAAGTGTCTGCATGAAGCCAGTTAGTCTGTTTACATCAGCCGGTATGTAACGATGTCCCCAGTTAATTTTGTGTTGCTTTATGCATATTCCCATGGTATATTATTTCTTGTCTTAAATATTGCAAGTAATGATAGCTTCGGGACGTAGCTCAGCTTGGTAGAGCACCTGGTTTGGGACCAGGGGGTCGCATGTTCAAATCGTGTCGTCCCGACCACTTCATTGCGGGTGTAGTTCAATGGTAGAACTCCAGCCTTCCAAGCTGGTAGCGTGGGTTCGATTCCCATCACCCGCTCCAACTAATTATATTCAGAACCTCCGGACAGGATCCGGGGGTTCTTTTGTTTGCTCTTGCCTTTTTCAGCTAAAATCAGGTAAGATACCCTAAGAAGTTAAAATCTAGATGAGCGAGGTAACCATACGTCTGATGAAGTAAGCACACTGAGTATCCCTGGTAAACTGCACATGTTGGTTGCAGACGGCCGCTGTGGCTGGAACGGGAGAAGTGTGTCTTCATGACTAGATATGGTTGCTAATAATCATGACGAATGAGTAAGCAGAGGTTGGGCTAAAGCCGGACTTCTTGTTCGAGTTCGCATGCATTCGGTACACCGTAATATCGTCATATGACCTTGATCTTCCGGAAGGCGCAGCAGCTGCTGCGTCTTTTTTAATTGTCTCCGGAGAGAAAGGATGATAGGTATGACAGCTATACTTCGCATAAAAAATGTAACCAAGGAATGGGACGGACAGCCGGTATTCGAGCATATTGATCTGGAAGTAAACAAGGGAGATCGGATTGCTCTGTTTGGCCGCAATGGCTGCGGAAAGACGACGCTGCTGCGTGTTCTGATGGGAGAGGAAGAACCGGATGAGGGCCGCATTGAAGCGGTACTCCCGCGGGACCGGTGGGGCTGGATGCGCCAAAGCCGGGAACAAGACGGTCAGACTGCAGGGACGGTGCTTGAGGCGGTGCAGGAAGAAAGTCATGAATTATACACGTTGAAACGACAGCTAAACCATCTGCTGCAGCAGATGCAGAACATGAATGCTGCTGATGAAGAGGCGCAGGAGCTTGAACAGTACGGAGAATGGTTGGAGCGGTATGAAGCGCTGGGCGGTTATGCCTGGGAATCCGAAGTGGAGAAGGTGCTGTCCCGAATGGGGATACCTGAGCAGCTGTGGACATCACCCTGCCGTGAACTGAGCGGAGGGCAGCAGACCAAAGTCCGGCTGGCAGCCCTGATGGTACGCAGACCGGAATTATTGATTCTTGATGAACCTACGAATCATCTGGATGGAGACAGTCTGGAATGGCTGGAGCAGCAGCTGTCTGCCTATGAGGGAACGATCCTGTTCGTCTCGCATGACCGCGAATTTATAGATCGTGTTGCCACAGCCATTGCCGAGCTCAGCCCTTCCGGATTAACGAAATATAAAGGGAATTACAGCGCTTATCGTGTACAAAAAGAGAGGGAATGGACGGAACAGGAAGCGCAGTACAGAAAACAAGAGCTGGCACGCAAGGCACTGGAAGAGACGATCCGCAACTACCAGCAATGGTTCCATGCGGCCCATCAGGCCGCTGCGGATGTGGAGGTGGGCATTACCCAGAGCTTCTACAAAGCGAAGGCGAATAAGAACATTTCCAGGTATCATGCCAAAGAGAAAGAGCTGGAACGGCTTGAGCAGAACCGGGTAGAGAAGCCCAAAGAGGACCCGAAGCTGCGTCTCCATCTTGAAGCCCATTCCCTGCGGGCCCGCTATCTGGTAAGAATGGAGCAGGTGAATTTTGCCTATGCTGCTGATCAGAGCCCGATCATATGTGGAGTGAATCTGAATGTGGGCAGAGGGGATGTAATTGCGGTTAGAGGTGCCAATGGTTCCGGCAAGAGCACACTGCTTAAGCTGATTACAGGGCGGCTGGAACCAACCGGCGGCGGCGTGCGTCTGCATCCCCAGCTGAAGATCGGTTATTTCTCACAGCTGCTGGAAGATCTGCCGCTGTACCTTACGCTGCTGGACAGCCTGCTGCTCCTGCCATCCATGACTCAGACCGAGGCGCGAACGATCCTGGGATGCTTCCTGTTCACAAGGGAGGACGTGTACCGGACGATCGGGGACCTGAGCATGGGAGAAAAGTGCCGTGCCGCTTTTATCCACCTGTACTTTGGCGGTTCAAACCTGCTTGTGCTTGACGAGCCGACCAATTATCTGGATATAGACACCCGTCAGGTTATGGAGGACGTCCTGCAAAGTTATGACGGAGCGGTTGTGCTCGTATCCCATGACCGGATGCTGGTGCGAAGAACCGCCAATCGTCTGCTCGATCTGTCGGCAGGCGGGGACTGGAGCCTTTTTGAAGGCAGTGTAGAGGAGCTGGAGGCGCTCGAACCAACACGCTCACGCGCCCTCGCCCGCCGTGAAGATGACGACGAGGCGATGCGGCTGGAATGGCGGTTAAATGAACTGCTGAGCCAGATGGAGTTTACTGAACTCCCGGACGCTGCAGTGAATGTTGACAATGGCGTGAATCATGCCCTGTTGGAAGAGATCCGGGTGATCCAGGCGAAATTGGTGCGGCTCCGGACCGATTAACCGGAATATGCCTGAAGGCGGTGAATGACCCTTGCCATTCTTGGCGGATTTGCTTATAATGATGCAGTAATGACGCGGCATAGAGTCCGCATATGAATAAATGCAGTGATGGAGACAAGTAAGCAGCAGCTTCGGACAGGGAAGAGACGCCATGGATTGAGAGCGTCTTTGCGATCAGGCGGGCTGCCGAAATTCACTCCTTAGCAGTTCTCTGAAGCGGCCGTGAGGTCAGTGCGTAGGAGGTACCGTTTCACGCCCGTTACCGCGTGTTAAGTGAGATACCCGGCAGGCTGCCGGATATCTAATTAGGGTGGTACCACGGTCTTTTCGTCCCTTTATAGGGAGAAAAGGCCTTTTTTTGTATTTGTCAGCATGATGACAGAGATCAGTACCATGACCAGGCGGGTACGCCGGATGAAAATTATTAAAGGGGGCAGCTGCACCATGAAAGAACGTTTGGAAGCATTGAAGCATGAAGCGCTGGAACAACTGCAGGGAGTGAACGACCCGCAGACCTTAAATGATCTGCGTGTCAAATATTTGGGGAAAAAGGGCGCGCTAACCGAGATACTGCGTGGTATGGGCGCACTAAGCGCTGAGGAACGTCCGGTCATCGGTCAAGTGGCCAATGATGTGCGCGGTGCGATCGAGGAAGTCATCGAGAGCAAACAGCAGGCATTCCAGCGTGCAGAGACACAGCAGCGTCTGCAGGCAGAGAAGGTCGACGTCACGCTGCCTGGTCGCAAGCTGGAGCAGGGCGGCATTCATCCGCTGAACAAAGTCATTCAGGAGATCGAGGATATTTTCGTAGGTATGGGATACCGTGTGGCAGAAGGCCCGGAAGTGGAGACGGATTACTTTAACTTCGAAGCGCTGAATCTGCCGAAGAACCACCCGGCACGTGATATGCAGGATTCCTTCTATATTACGGAAGATATTCTCATGCGCACCCATACCTCTCCGGTTCAGGTCAGAACGATGCAGTCCATGGAAGGCGAAGTGCCTGTTAAAGTGATCTGCCCAGGTAAGGTATACCGCCGTGACGATGATGATGCCACACACTCCTTCCAGTTCAACCAGATTGAAGGCATTGTGATCGGCAAGGACATCCGCATGAGCGATCTTAAAGGAACACTTCTGCAATTTATGCGTGAATTGTTTGGTCCACAGACTCAAATCCGTATGCGTCCAAGCTTTTTCCCTTTCACTGAGCCAAGTGCAGAAGTGGATATCTCTTATGTTCAGGCAGGTAAGGGGGAGGAACCAAAATGGCTCGAAATTCTGGGCTGCGGCATGGTGCATCCGAAAGTGCTGGAGATGGGCGGATATGATCCGGAGGTTTACAGCGGATTTGCATTCGGAATCGGTGTTGAGCGTGTCGCAATCCTGAAGTACGGCATTGACGATATTCGTCATTTCTACAACAGCGATATGGCGTTCCTGAAGCAGTTCGCACAAATCTAAGGACAGGTTGAAGCCTGTCATGGAGCCAAACAATAGAACATAAAGGAAGTGTGATCCTCAATGAAAGTATCAACCGAATGGCTGTCTGAATATATATCGCTGGACCAGGTGTCACCTGAAGAGCTGGCTGAGAAAATCACCCGTGCCGGTATTGAAATCGATGAGATCGAGAACCGGAATAAAGGGATTACCCATGTGGTTGTAGGCTTTGTTAAAAGTAAAGAAAAGCATCCGGATGCCGACAAGCTGAACGTATGTATCGTAGATGCCGGACTGGATGAAGAGCTGCAAATCGTATGTGGTGCCAAAAATGTGGATGCCGGACAAAAGGTCCCTGTTGCGCTTGTGGGCGCAAAGCTTCCAGGTGGGCTGGATATCAAAAAAGCGAAGCTGCGCGGTGTCATATCCATGGGGATGATTTGTTCCGCCAAAGAGCTGGGCATGAACGACAAGCTTCTGCCGAAGGAACAGCAGGAAGGGATTCTTGTGCTCCCGGAAGATACGCAGATCGGTACCCCCATTACGGAAGTTCTTGGCCTGAACGACAGCGTGCTCAAGTTCGATCTGACGCCGAACCGTTCAGATTGCCTGAGCATGCATGGTGCCGCTTATGAAGTAAGTGCCATTCTGGGCCGAGATCTTGCTCTGCAGCCAGCTGACAAGGATCTGGTCGAGGTCAGTGACCCGGCTTCTTCCCGTATTTCTGTGGAGGTCTCTGCGACTGAAGCCTGCGTACACTATGCTGCCCGTTATATTACGAATGTCAAGGTTGGTCCCTCCCCGCTCTGGATGCAGAATCGTCTAATGGCAGCCGGTATCCGTCCGATCAGCAATGTGGTCGACGTCACCAACTATGTCATGCTGGAATACGGACAGCCGCTGCATGCGTTCGACGCAGACCAGCTGGACAACGGCCATATTGAAGTACGCTTCGCCCGTGAAGGCGAAACGATGGTTACCCTGGATGGTCAGGAACGCAAGCTGGAGCCGCATATGCTGCTGATAACAGATGGTACCAAGCCGGTTGCGCTGGCTGGTGTGATGGGCGGTGCTAATTCCGAAGTCACCGGTGAGACGGTTAACATTCTGCTCGAATCTGCGAAATTTGACGGCGGAACTGTGCGCAAAACGTCCCGCCAGCTGGGTCTTCGTTCTGAATCCAGCCTGCGTTTTGAGAAGGAAGTCGACCCGGGTGCAGTTATTCCTGCCCTGAATCGTGCTGCTGCCCTGCTGCAGCGTTATGCCGGCGGAACCGTTCACGAGGGCATTGTGGAAAGCTCTTCTATGCCGAGCACAGGCAGTGTCATCAAGCTGTCCCTAGATAAGCTGAACCGCTACCTGGGTACGGAATTGTCCCTGCTCGAGGTAAAAGCGATCTTCGGACGCCTGCACTTCAACTGCGGCGATGCCGGCCAGGGCTTATTGGAAGTGGAAGTGCCAACACGCCGCGGCGATATTACCCTGGATGTGGACCTGATTGAAGAAGTGGCCCGTCTGCACGGCTATGACAATATTCCTACAACTGCAATTGAGGGACCGACAACACCGGGCGCCTTGACCCGTTCACAGTCCCTGCGCCGCTCGCTGCGCAGTCTGCTGACCCACGCGGGCTGGCAGGAGATGATCAGCTATTCCTTCGTGAACCCTGCACAAGCGGATCAGTTCCCGTCTCTTACGGCAGGATCGCATGCGGTAAAGCTGGCTATGCCAATGAGTGAAGAACGAAGTGTCCTGCGTAAGAGCGTACTGCCGCAAATGTTGGACACTGCGGTTTATAATATGAACCGGAAGCAGGATAATCTGGCCTTGTTCGAGATCGGCAGCATTTTTTACAGCGAGGAAGAACAGCTGACAAAGCAGCCCCAGGAGACGATGGTGCTCAGCCTGCTTCTGAACGGTAACCGTCGCGAGAAGCAGTGGAATATCGGTGCCGAGAAGGTGGATTTCTTTGATTTGAAGGGTGCAGTGGAGACGCTTGTTTCCTATTTGGGCCTGGATCAGAAGGTGACCTATGCTGCAGATCAGCCGGAAGGTTATCATCCCGGACGTTCTGCGAGCCTTTACCTGGAGCAGGCATCGGGCCGCAAGCTGATCGGTACGCTGGGTCAGCTGCATCCGGAGCTGCAGCAGTCTTATGATCTGCCTGATACGTACCTGGCCGAGCTGCTGCTCGTACCTCTGGTGGAGCAGGCGGATTATGATGTCCACTACCGTGAGCTACCGCGTTTCCCTGCTGTCGAGCGTGATATTGCTGTTGTGGTAGACCGCGGCGTCGAGGCGGGTCAACTGCTGGCCGTGATCCGTGATACTGCAGGCGAACTGCTGCAGAATGTGCAGGTCTTTGATGTATTCACAGGTGCCAAACTGGGCGAAGACAAGAAGAGTATTGCGATCTCTCTCCTCTACCGTCATGCCGAGCGTACATTGACCGATGAAGAAGTAACCAGTGCGCATGCCAAAGTCGTTGAGACGCTGGAACAAACTTTTGATGCCCAGCTGAGAAAATAGAAGGAATTAAAAGAAGCTGCAACGAATCTTGTAAGACAGGGTTCGCTGCAGCTTTTTGTCTATGACGGCACCGGCAGATTTCTTTTGGATCTAAGGGAAAGTGGACACTGCGGCCTGAAATAAAGTATCGTATATTTGGACAGCATAACGGGTTTTTTCGTAAGATTAGCCTATGGAATCGACTGCCGCCGTCTTGCGGTATTCAATATAGAGCAATTGCAAGGAACCTTACACCCAAGAATCTACATACAGAAATGAAGGAGGGCACTATTTGTGACTACACCGGATCGTACACGTGTCACCGTAGACATCTACGGGACTTCCTATAAACTTGTTGGCAGCAGTATGGATTATATGAAACAGGTAGCCAGTTATGTGGATGAGCGCATGCATGCGATCTCCAAGAGTCATTCCCGGCTTGATCTGCCGCGAATCGCAGTGCTTGCTGCTGTTCATATGGCCGAGGAAGCGATTCAGCATCAGGATACCGTAAAAGAGCTTAAGATGCTCACCGGTGAGCGAACGGAAATGCGCCGGGATCTGACCCGCTATCAGGAGAAACTGGCCGAAGCGGAGGCGAAGTACGCGGAGCTCCAGCAATCGGTCGCCCAGCTGGAAGAGGCGAAGGAGACGGCACTGCTGCAATCTGTTCAGGAATTGCAGACGGTGCGCGAAGAGAACGAGGCCCTGAAGCAGCAGCTGCAGGAACAGCAGCAGGCTGCGGCGCGTCAGGAGGAGGAACTGAGCGCCCGGGCCGAAGCCGCCCTGCAGAAGCTCCGCGAGGAGCATGAGCAGGCCATGGTGAAGGCGAAGCAGGAGGCGGCTGCGGCTCTGCAGCAGGCGCGGGAAGCCGCTGCCCAGGAGCTGGCAGCGGTACGCAAGGAGGCTGCTTCCGGACTGCAGAAGCAGCAGGGCCAGGCGGCTGCAGCCTTGCAGCAGGCGAATGATCAGGCGGCCCGGGAACTGAAGGCCGCCAACGAGCAGTCGGCTGCCAAGCTGGCAGCAGCCCAGAGCCAGGCGGAAGCGAAGCTGAAGCATGCGGAGGAGGAGTTCCGCTCGAGGCTGGAGGCGGAAGGGGCGAAGCTGCGTGAAGAGCTGAAGGCAGCACATACCGATGCTGAGCAGGCGCTTCAGCAGGAACTGGATCGTCTCCAGTCCGAGCTGGAGAACGAGAGAGAAGCGGCGGCCCGTTCGCGGGCGGCCGCTGAGGACCGGCTGCAGGAGCTGCAGACGGGCAAGTCGGCGGCAGAGGACGAGCTGGCCGAAGCCCGGGAGAAGCGGCAGGCGGCTGAACGCCAGCTTGCAGAGAAGCTGACGGAGATGAAGTCGCTGGAAGATGAGTATCTGGAGCAGATGGAGGAGCTGGAACAAAGGCTGCAGCAGCAGCAAGCGGAGCACGGCCAGCTCCAGCAACAGCTCACGGCGGTACAGCATCAGCTGACGGCTGCGGAACAGGAATATGAGGCTGCACAGGAGCGTCTCGAGGCATCTGCGCAGCGCGAACAGGCTGCATTGAATGAAGCTTCCGAGCTGAAAGCGCGCTGTGCCGAGATGGAAGGGCAGCGGATGCAGCTGGAGCAGGCTGCCGAACGTGCAGAAGAGGAACAGCGGAAGCTGCAGAAGCTGCTGGAGCAGGCGCATGTATCTGTCCGCAAGCTGCAGAGCGAAATGTCGCTGCTGGCCGATGCTGAGGCTGCGGCCCGGCAGCAGGCTCAGGAACAGCACAAGCAGATGGAGGAACTCGAACTTCAAATATTGGAAACCCGGGAAGAACAGGAGCAGCTGCAAAGTGAACTTCAGACTTCCCGCGAGCAGCTGAAGGACGTTGAAGAACATGCAGAGCTGGAGAGCAAACGGGTGCGAGAGCTCACACAAGAGCTGGAGAGCCGTACACAGCGCCTGCAGCAAGAAGTAAGACAGGCAGACGAACGCGCTTCTGCTGCGGCTGTCCAGCTGCAGCAGAAGGAGAAGGTGCTGGCTGAGCTGGAGAATGCAGGACAGGAGAGTTCGCGTCAGCTGGAGGAACTCCGTGATCAGATGGAGCGCTTGCAGGAAGAGCTGCTCTCACGAGGACAGCAGCTGGCCCAGGTGGAAGATGAGGCGCTCGAGTGGCAGGTCAAATATGAGGACCTGGCTGCCCGTTCGGCGGAGTTTCAGGAAGCAGAATCCCGTCTCCACGAAGAAATCCTGTCCTGGCAGCGGGAAGCTGCGGCAGGAACCGAGCGTCTGGACGTGCTTGAGCGTGGTCAGCGTGAGCTGGAGGAAGAAAAGGCGGCTGCCGCTGCCGAACGGGATCGAGTTCGCGAAGAGCGGGACCGCCTTCAGGAGCAGCTGGACCAGATCGGTCAAAGCTACGAAATGACGGCTCACCAGCTCCGTTTGCTGGAAGTACAGATGGGGATGGAACAGGAGAAGGCGGCCAAGCTGTCAGAGGATCATGAACAACTGCAGGAAGAGTACGCCAAACTTCAGGTGGAGTATAACGAGTGGATTGAATTGATTGAGCAGGATCAGAGCTGAGTCCCGGCGCCTGATCAATACAGAAAGGGTGTTCCGTGAACAGCAGCGCTGTCCGCAGAACACCCTTATTTGCTGCAGGTCAGTATAAATGTCTATCCAGGTGACTAGTTATCGTCAACGATAATTTTAGCAGCCATAGCATTGTGGCCGGAACCACAGAAAACTGAGCAGTGCATAACATATTCACCGGCCTTGTCCGGTGTAATGACTTTGGAACTCTGGCTTGAATCCAGCTGCAGATCCAGACCCGTCACGATCACTCCGTGCTCTCCGCTCTCATTTTGCAGCACGACCTTAACAGGTACGCCTTTTTTGAGATGATATTCCGGTTGATCAAATTGATAGTCACTGGCCTTAATAATAAGCTCTTCACTTGGAGCAGCACCTGTATCCGTTACTCCTTGGCTGGAGGCAGTGTCATTGGAGGATGCAGCTTCCTTCTGGGCGCAGGCGGCCAGCACGGCGAACAGCATGCAGCTTATCAGAACAATCAGCCATTTTCTCATGCTCATATCCCCTTTCGTCTCTCATATCCATTGACATTTTACCGCGAAATAGAGAGTCAAAACATTTAAATTTATGATTAATTCATGAACTTGTCTCTAAATTTGAAAAAAGAATGCAAGCGGTCTTACGGTTCGATATAATAGATATATTATTCCTCATCATAGATTTAATAGCAGATTAGATTTCATTAAAGACCCATTAAAGACTAGTTTAAAGTTCATGTGTGCTCTTCAAGGATCCATTAGTTTCTGAACATACGGAATGATTACTGATAAAAGTAGGGGATTTTCATCGGCAGTGTGAATAAAACAACGGCTATCCAACCTTGGGACCGAAAGTTAATGGTGGCTTACTGGTTGGTTGTGCTTGTTCTGTTTATGGCAGAGGCTGTTCTTGGTTTAAGCGGGACCGCCGGGGACATGCTCTATGGTAAAAGTCTGCAGAAATTGCTGATTCTGGATTTGTCCATGCTGGTTGTCATGGGAGCCGCAGAGCTGTGGCTGTGGAGTGTCAGGCGTTATATCAAGCAGGTCATTGTGGGGACGATCTTTGTTCTTTCCTATATGATATTTATTCTTCTTCGTACAAGTGTAGCCGGGGCAGAAGTGGTGCTGATGCTCCCTGTTTTTGTGTCCGTTTTTTACTTTCATCGCATCCTGCTCTACGTGACCAGCTTCCTTAATGCTACCTTGTATGCGTTTCTCTTTTTCTTTTCTCCGGTGGACCGGTCAGGCAGAGAAATTGAGTTTTTTCTTATGATTTGCGTATTTATTGCTGGATTCGTTATGGGCCTGGCGATATTGTCCCGGACCCGCCAATTAAGCTCCAACCTCAAGCAGCTGATAAAATCTGAACAGCATCTGATTGTAGAAAAGACGTTGGCGGACAAGCTTCTCAAAATTGATGCCCTCACCGGGCTGTATAATCATAAAACGTTTCACGAATATCTGGACGCTCTGCTTGAGCAGTGTGAGGTCAATCAGCTTCGGCTGCAGCTGGCAATCATTGATATCGATAATTTCAAAATGGTCAATGACAATTACGGCCACTGGGTAGGTGACCTGGTCCTGAAGGAAGTAGCCTCTAAGATTAACGCCTGCATTACGCCCAATGACTTTGCTGCCCGCTACGGCGGTGAGGAATTTGCGGTTATTCTGACGGATAAAGAGACAGAGGAGGCTGTATCGATCGTAGAACGCCTCCGGCTCGATATTTCCTCGCTCTCCCAGCCGCTGCTCGAGCACCGGCCGGTCACGGTGAGCATCGGATTTTGCAACTATCTTCAGGGCGATGGCAAAGAGCGTTTGTTCCGCAGTGCGGATGATGCGCTGTACCGGGCCAAGCGTTCCGGCAAAAACAAGATTGTGATTCATGAGCCGGAAGCCATTCTCACGAGTACATCTTCATCCTAAAGAATCTTGTGGAATAGCAAAAAACCCCCTGTGGCTGCAGGGGGTTTTGGAGCGACAGCCTGTATTCAGGCGTCAGAGTGGGTGGTTACCCTTGACTGCTGCGGCCGGCTTCAAACGGAGTCGTTACCGGGATAAACAGGTCAATGATACCAATCACAAGTGCAGCAAGCAGTGCGCCCAGAACCGTTACGTCAACATCGCTCACCAGGTACTGGGATAACCAGATAACCAGCGCACTGACGAGGAATCCGACAATCCCGCGTCCGAACGGATTGACACGTCTGCCGAAGACGGCTTCGATCACCCAGCCGATGACGGCAATTACAAGTGCCAATATCAGAGCGGACCAGAAACCGCCAACCGTAAATCCAGGTACGAGCCAGCCCACCACCATTAGTACGAGAGCTGCTACGATGAAACGTACAATGTGTCCTAAAATTCTCATTGCTCAATAACCTCCTTTTTTAACGTTGTGACAGTGTTATGCAAAAGTTAGTGTGTTTCACAAGCTCCCAACTTATAACTGGAAGGTTTTTGGCAAAATAGCGAAAGACAGGAGCTTTCGTTATAATACTCATTAGAACCCGAAAAGGAGACTTGTGATTTTGGACTCTAAAATTTTGCATACGTTAGAATATCGTAAGATTTTAAATACAATATCTAATTACACCCAAACCCCGATGGGTAAACAGCTGGTTCAGGAACTGACCCCAAGCTCAGATCTGGATCATGTGAAGAACCTGCTTCAATCTACAGACGAGGCGCTGGCGGTGGACCGGTTAAAAGGGACCCCGTCCTTCACAGGTGTCGTCGATATCACCGGCGCTGTGAAGCGTGCACGGATTGGTGGCACACTAAACCCGCAGGAGCTGATGAGCATCGGTAATACGGTGCATACAGCCAGAAGAATCCAGCGTTATCTTACAGCGATCCATGAGGATCGTCCTATAGAATCCCTATACCGGTTAAGCGAGCTGTTATCTGACCAGAAGCCGCTGGAGACCCAGATCAAGGCCTGCATTGATGATAATGGCGAAGTCATGGACTCGGCCAGCACAGCGCTCGGGCAGATACGCCGTGAACTGCGTGCAGGTGAAGTTCGCATCCGTGAGAAGCTTGACAATATGATCCGTTCCTCGACCGTGGCCAAGATGCTGCAGGATCAGCTGGTTACTATCCGAGGGGACCGGTTCGTTATCCCGGTCAAGGCGGAGTATCGTTCTTATTTTGGCGGTATTGTACACGATCAATCCGGATCCGGCGCAACCTTATTCATCGAACCGGAGTCCATTGTAGCGATGAACAACAAGCTGCGCGAGACACGGATTCGTGAAGAGCGTGAGATTGAAATTATTCTGCAGAAATTGACCGCAGGTGTCGGGGAGCAGGCTGAACTGCTGCTTTACGATGTCGATACGCTGGCTCAGCTTGATTTTGTATTTGCGAAGGCCAGGCTGGCCCGTGAAATGAAAGCTGTGCTGCCGCGTATGAATGACCGAGGATTTCTGAAGCTGAAAAAGGGCCGTCATCCGCTGATCCCGGCAGACCAGGTGGTTCCGCTGGATGTCGAGCTCGGTAATTCATATACTTCCATTATTGTGACCGGGCCGAATACGGGCGGTAAGACGGTCACGCTCAAAACGATGGGTCTGCTCAGCCTGATGGCGATGTCCGGCCTGTTCGTTCCGGCTGAAGACGGCAGTCAGCTGTGCGTGTTCGACGCTATTTATGCAGATATCGGTGATGAGCAGAGCATTGAGCAGAGCCTGAGTACATTTTCCAGTCATATGACGAATATTATCCGTATCCTGTCGCAAATGACACCGAAGAGTCTGGTTTTGCTGGATGAGCTCGGCGCAGGTACGGATCCGGCGGAAGGCTCGGCGCTGGCGATTGCCATTCTGGAGCATATGCACCGTACCGGCTGCCGTATGGTTGCTACAACCCACTACAGCGAGCTGAAGGCTTATGCTTATGAACGTAAAGGTGTTATCAATGCCAGTATGGAATTTGATGTGGCTACCTTGAGTCCAACCTACCGGCTGCTTGTTGGTGTACCGGGACGAAGCAACGCGTTCGCCATTGCCGAACGACTCGGTCTGCCATCCGGCATTCTCGATTATGCACGCGGCGAGGTGAAGGAGGATGACCAGCGGGTTGAGCACATGATTGCTTCCCTGGAAGAGAACCGGTTGTCCGCTGAACAGGACAGGGAAACGGCTGAACGGCTCCGTGAGGATATGGAGAAGCTGCGCCGCCGCTACCAGGATGAGCTGGAGAAGCAGGAGCAGCAGCGTGACCGGCGCCTGGAGAAAGCCGAAGCCGATGCCAAACAGATTATAGATAAGGCTCGTAGTGAGGCTGAGAAAATTATCAGTGATCTGCGCCAGCTGGCTCTGGAAGAAGGAGCTTCTGTCAAGGAGCACAAGCTGATTGCTGCCCGCAAGCAGCTGGATGACGCTGAACCGAAGCAGCGGAAAAAATCAGCTGTTAAATCGTCAGCCGCGAAAGCCCGGGCAATCGAGCCGGGGGATGAGGTGAAGGTGCTCAGTCTGAACCAGCGCGGCCATGTGGTGGAGCTCAGCGGCAAGGAAGCTGTTGTGCAGCTGGGCATTATGAAGATGAAGATCAAACAAGAGGATCTGGAACTGATCCAATCCGCCCAGGCGGCTGTGCCGAAGAAACAGAAGCCTGTGACTGCAATGAAGCGTACCCGGGATACCAATGTCCGGAGCGAGCTTGATTTAAGGGGAGCCAACCTGGAAGAAGCCCTTATTGAAGCAGACCGTTTCCTTGATGAAGCTTTCCTCGCCAACCTTGGACAGGTTCATCTGATTCATGGCAAAGGCACAGGAATTTTACGTTCCGGTATTCAGGACTATCTGCGCAAGCATAAACATGTAAAAAGCTACCGTCTCGGTGTATACGGCGAAGGCGGGAACGGTGTTACGGTGGTTGAACTGAAATAAACGATACGGGAAGAGGCTGCATGGCGGTGAGGATGATTAGGCCTGCAGGACAGGAGGACAGCGACAGTGAGGGGAACGATTGATCAGATGCTCTCACATCCGATCGGGATGATGATAGGCTATTTTTCGGTAGCGGTCATGGAGCTGATTGTGTTTTTGTCTTGTTTTGAGCTGGTCACCCGCTACAAATGCTGGGAAGAGATCAAGCGCGGCAATCTGTCTGTGGCCATGGCAACAGGCGGAAAGATTTTTGGAATATGTAATGTATTCCGGTTCTGCATTCAGAGCCAGTCCACCATTTATGACTCCATGATCTGGTCAGGGATCGGCTTTGTACTGCTGCTTGCTGCTTATTTTTTATTTGAGTTTCTGACACCTGTATTTTCAATTGACCGGGAAATTCAGAACGACAACCGTGCAGTTGGCTTTATTGCCATGGTGCTGTCCATCTCGCTGTCATATGTCATCGGGGCGAGCATTGGTTGACGGTCATTGAGGCTGGCTGTGGTAAGATGGTTGTCCTATAAGTTATATCGAGTAAGGGGATGAATGAATAATGGAACCGACGGTATGTCCGTGGTGTTATACAGAAATTGTTTGGGATGAAGAGATTGGTCCTGAAGAGCATTGCCCGCACTGCATGAATGAACTGGGCGGTTATCGGACACTGAGCATTCAGATTGATGATGAAGAAGAGGATAACAAGCCAGCCGCTGATCATCTGTATGAAGCTTCGAAGAAAAGCAAGCAGATATCCGCGCCGGCACGCCCGCGTCTTGAATTGGAAGAAGAGGATGACCTGACACCGATCCTTGGCGATCACGACCTGCATGAACTGCCTGCGCTGCGTGTGCTGGATCAATATGAGGAAAGCCATGATCTGCTCGCTTATGAAGAAGGGGTAGAGAAGGTGCTGGACTCGCAGGATCTGGTACTGGAATGCCCGCAGTGCCGGGAATATATGATGCTGACAGGCACACAGCAGGTGGCTGCTGACCAGTTTAATCCGGTGTCTGTTCCTGGAGGTAATTCGCCTATCCTGAAGCCGCCGTTCGCGGTCCAGGTCTACATCTGCTCCGGCTGCTTCCATGTACAGCATACCTTGTCTGAAGCTGACCGCCTTCGCCTAATTGAGGGCCTGAGCCAGACCCGAAAATAAATAATCATCTTTCCCTTCCAATCGGGACATTCTAACACGAGGCTCGCAGGTTGGAATTTCCGGCTTAAGGGGGGAAAGGGATGGCAAAAGCTCTTGACGGACAATCCATTCTGCTGCTTGCAGTGAATGGATTGTTTGTGTTGTCCGGAGCACTATCCGGTACATTCCTGAATATTTTCTTGTGGAAAAGCAAACAGGATTATGCCATGATCGGCTGGTTTACCATCAGCCAGCAGATCGCGCTCGGTCTGACTTTTTGGATCGCGGGCAAATGGGTGAAAGAGCATAACAAAATGAATTCGCTGCGCGTGGGAACCGCTTTATCCGGCTTGTTTTATCTGCTGGTGCTGGTGGCCGGCCAGGATGCTGTACAGTATATCTGGCCGCTGGGTCTGCTGCTCGGCGCAGCTCTGGGCTTTTTCTGGCTGGCGTTTAATGTGGTTACTTTTGAAGTAACGGATACCGGGAACCGGGATCTGTTTAACGGATGGATTGGCCTGCTCGGCTCCGTCACAGGGATTGTGGGTCCCTGGTTCTCGGGATGGATTATTTCACGTATGCAGGATGATGCGGGATACCGGCTTATCTTCACGATATCGCTGTGTATTTATGGGGTAGCCGTTGTATTCAGTTTTTTTCTCAAGAAGCGGAAGCCGCAAGGGAACTACCAATGGGGAGAACCGGTCCGTGAGCTGGCGAGGCCCGGAAGTCCCTGGCGCCGGACCGCGTTGGGCCTGGCTGCACAGGGGCTGCGTGAAGGCGTGTATTCCTTTCTCATCGTGCTTCTCGTCTATGAGGCCACCCGGCAGGAGTGGAAGCTCGGCCAGTTTTCCCTGATCACTTCGGCCGTCTCTCTTGTCACATTCTGGGTAGCAGGCAAGTGGCTCAAGCCCCGCTACCGTTATGCTGGCATGCTCGCCGGCGCACTGCTTCTGGCCGGATTTATGGTGCCTCTGCTGTGGAGCCTGAAATATGGCATGCTGCTCATTATGGGTATCGGGACGGCTGTGGTTATGCCGCTTTATCTGATTCCGATGGTCTCAGTCAGCTTTGACTTGATGGGTACCAGTCAAGAGAATGCTGAGAAACGGGTCGAGTTGATGGTGCTCCGTGAGCTGTGTCTGATGTCAGGCCGGCTGCTCGGAATTTTTCTGTATGTGGCGGTGTTGTCCGTAAGTGACACACCAAAAACGGTGACCTGGCTTATTGTAGGACTAGGATTTGCACCGGTTCTAAGCTGGTTATTTATGCGGCAGCAGCTGAAGGAAATCAGAAAATAGAGTGAGGGTTACATATTTTGCAGACGACTGGGAATGATAAACTCCGGTAAAACTTTGAATTCAAGGAGGCAGTCAAATATGCAATCCAATACGATGCAGCCGCTCACAGCCAAAGAGCTGGAATATATCGTTGACTCGATTTCCAACGAGGAGCTCCTGATCAAACAGTGTGCCGCTACAGCGTCCTGCACACAGAATCCATCGGTTCAACAGCATCTTCAGCGGTATATCCGTACCCATGAAGAGCATTTGAACGCATTGATCGGTGCGCTGGATCATCACCGTCATTTGGCTCCGACACAACCCCAATCCTAATTACGAACCAGGGAGGATCAACTATGTACACAACGACCGGCAATGGTTCCTTTATGCCTGAAGAGGATTTGCTCTACACTATTTTGGCCGATTTGAAAAGAACCGTTCGCGAGTACACAACCGCAACCACAGAATCAAGCTGTCCAGCCGTCCGCAAGCTATTCACGGATCTGACAGGGGATACGCTCCGTCTTCAAGGCGAATTATACCAGCTGATGCAGCAAAATGGTCAATACTCCACCGCATCCAAGGCGCTTCGCCAGGAATTGGACAAGCAGCTCCAATCGGCTCAGCAGACTCAGCAAAAGGTTCGCAGCTTTGTACAGCAGAAGAGCCAGCAGATGCCTGTGGGCTTTCATGCACAGTCAAGGTTCGATCAGACAAGCCAGAACAACCCTTACTACATGTAGAGCCTTCCGGTCTGTAGGGCTCGAAGGTACCACCAACCGTGCGTTTCTCCTTAGGAGTGGCGCACGGTTTTTGCTTTGCAGCCGCGTCAAATTAATGTAATATTAGGTTTAATCTCTTCTCACTTTACAGTGAAGAAGCGCTTGGAGGGCATTTCATGACAGAACTTAACGGTTTGAAGTTTAAAGTGCTGGAATTATTGAAGGAAGATGCAAGAAGAACACCTGCCCTGCTGGCCACCATGCTTGGTGCAGCCGAAGAAGAGGTGAAGAGCGCCATTGAGGAGCTTGAGAAGGAACATGTGATTGTTAAATATGCAGCCGTAGTGAACTGGGATAAGGTGGATGACGAGAAGGTAACCGCCCTGATTGAGGTGCAGATTACCCCGGAACGGGGACGCGGATTTGAAGGGATCGCCGAACGGATCTACCTTTACCCGCAGGTGAAGTCCGTGTATCTCATGTCCGGCGCCTATGATCTGCTGGTTGAGGTTGAAGGCCGTAACCTTCGTGAAGTGGCTAATTTCGTCTCGGAGAAACTGTCTCCGATTGACTCGGTATTATCGACCAAAACCAATTTCACGCTCAAAAAATATAAGCAGGACGGGATTATTTTTGAAGACAAATCAGACGACAACCGTCTCATGATCTCGCCATAAAGGAAGATGAATCATGATTATGAATGAATCAAGAACAGGACAGCAGACGAAATCCATGAACTCCTATCTGGCTCCACTGGTGCAGCAGATCGCGCCATCCGGAATCCGCAAGTTTTTTGACCTGGTGGGCGAGAATAAGGACATTATTACACTGGGTGTCGGAGAGCCGGACTTTGTCACCCCTTGGCATATGAGAGAAGCGTGCGTGTATTCGCTAGAACGCGGGATGACCAGCTATACCTCAAATGCAGGAATGCCGGAGCTTCGGGAAGAAATCAGCCGTTATCTGGAGGACAGCTTTCAGATTAAGTATGATCCCAAGGATGAGATCATTGTGACGGTGGGCGGTAGCGAAGCCATCGATCTGGCGCTGCGTGCCCTGATTACACCCGGGGATGAAATTCTGATACCGGAGCCGTGTTATGTTTCTTATTCACCGATTACGTCCATTGGCGGCGGTATTCCGGTAGGGATTGAGACCTTTGCCGAGAACGATTTCAAGCTGACGGCTGAAGCATTGGAAGCCAGCATTACACCACGTTCCAAGGTACTGATTCTGTGTTATCCCAGCAATCCGACGGGAGCTACAATGACCTATGAAGATTGGCTGCCGATTGCTGAAGTCGTTGAAAAACATGATCTGATTGTCATTTCTGATGAAATCTACGCCGAACTGACTTACAACCAGCAGCACGTGAGCTTTGCAGCGGTGCCTGGCATGATGGACCGTACCATTCTTGTCAGCGGATTTTCGAAGGCGTTCGCCATGACCGGCTGGAGAATTGGGTATACCTGTGGTCATCCTGACCTGATCTCGGCGATGCTGAAGATACATCAGTATACGGTAATGTGCGCACCGGTGATGGCACAGGTAGCCGCGCTGGAAGGACTGCGCAACGGAATGGAAGAGAAAGACCGCATGGTAGACTCTTATAACCAGCGCCGTCGTCTTGTTGTACAGGGCTTACGTGACATCGGACTGGAATGCCATGAACCGCAGGGGGCTTTTTATGCTTTCCCGAGTATAACAAGCACCGGACTATCCTCCGAGGAATTCTCGCAGCGTCTGCTTGTGGAAGGCAAGGTAGCCGCTGTTCCGGGTACGGCATTCGGCCTGGGAGGCGAGGGCTTCATCCGCTGTTCCTATGCCACTTCGGTAGCACAGCTGACGGAAGCATTGGATCGTATTGGCCGCTTTGTGGCTAAACTTAAGGGTTGATCGGGTTCTAGGCTGCTGTCTCTCCTTTAACAATTGGGTTATTTTTACTTCATTGGGTAATATAACAATGAATCATCTTTTATTTCTAATGATCTGTGCTATAATTTGATTCTGGAAGTGAGACTGGATGTTCCAGAAGGAGGGATGGCCTTGTTTAACGCTGAATATGATCGTTTGTGCCTTTCCTCACTGGAGGCTGCTGCAGACCGGAATAATACTCATTGGCGGGAGAGTACGGGGGATATATTGAATCCGGCATTTTCGCTGGAGGATGAGATCCGGGATCTCCGTCTTCGGATGGAGCAGTTATTCCAGCAGGAACAGTCCTTTACTTCAGAGATTGTTATCGAAATCAGCAGCAAGCTTGATCTGAAAATTAACGAGTATATGAAATCAGCTTCCAAGCAAAGATAGCAGGCTGATGGCTCGGTTCAGGAGGCCCCGTTCGGGGCCTCCTTTTTTTGCCGATTCCAATTGTGATATATTGAACGTATACGATGAAGGAGGCTGTCAGTCATGAGAAAACCGGCTTTATTGCTGGGCGTGCTTGTCTTGCTGCTTGTATTGGCCGGATGCGGCGGCAAGGAAGATAAGATAAGGGTTTTTATTATTGATAATGCCGGAGATCCGTCTGCCATTCAGGAACAGCTGCAGAAGAAGCTGCAGGACAAGCTGGGAAGTGAACCTCAGGTGGAGGTCTCAACCAGTGCGCTGTATGATAAGCAGAAAATTTTTCTGGAGTATGCCGCCAAGGAGAATGATATCTTCATTCTGCCCGAGGAGGACATGAAGATGTATGCTCAGCAGGGTTCCAGCCAGCCGCTGGAGGACACTTTTGATGCAAAGGCTTACCCGGAAGGCTACTTTAAGGGCGGTGTCTTCAGTAATGATGACAGTAAGGCCAATGACGATGGAATGGTTATGGAAGAGCATCTGTTTGCCATTCCGGTATCGAAAATGAAAATGTTCAAGGATCTCCAGTATGCGCAGAAGGGCTTGCTCGCGACGGTTACGATTTCTTCCGAGCATTCGGAGGATGCCAAAAAAGTGCTGAAAGCGATGACAGAATAAACGGATGCTGACAAGCAGACAGCAACAATGAACGTGTTATAACTGCCGGGTTACCGGAAAAAGGAGAGCTGAGTATGGGGATTTATACACGCACCGGAGATGAAGGTCAGACTTCGGTTATCGGCGGACGTGTCTCGAAGGATGACATCCGCGTAGAGGCCTATGGAACGATTGATGAACTGAACAGCTTTGTAGGACAGGCTATCAGCCTGAGTGAAGGAGAGCTGTTCAATGACCTGCGGGAAGAATTGACTCAGATCCAGCATGAACTGTTTGACTGCGGATCCGATCTGGCTTTTGTTAAACTGGGCGAAGGGGATTACAAAGTCAAGGCGGAACGGGTAGACCAGCTGGAGCAGTGGATTGATCTGCATCAGGCCGAGAATCCAGAGCTGGAGCGCTTTATTCTGCCGGGCGGCAGCCTGCTGGCCTCCACCCTGCATGTATGCCGGACTGTCTGCCGGCGGGCCGAGCGCCGCACAGTCACACTTGCGGCCCACACAGAGATTAACCCGGATGTGCGTCGTTATCTGAACCGGCTGTCCGATTATTTCTTCGCAGTGGCCCGTACCGCCAATGTGCGTCAGCAGATACCGGATATTGAATATATCCGCAGCAAAAAGGTGTTTCGCAGTAAATGAGCCAGCTGTATTACGCACCGATCACTTACATGATTCCACCTGAAGAAGAAGGCTTTATGCTGAAGACGATTCTGCAGAAGCGCATGGATGTCTCCCGCAAGCTGCTGTCCCGCCTGAAACAGACAGAGCAGGGCATTATGCTGAATGGAGAACGTGTCTATATTAGCAGCCGGGTCCAGGCAGGGGACCGGGTTGAGATTCGGATGGCACAGGAGACCTCGGATGACATTTTGCCAGAGCCAATTCCATTCGATATTCTCTATGAAGATGACCACCTGCTGATTGTGAACAAAGCGGCGGGTATCATTGTTCATCCGACCCATGGACACTATACAGGAACGCTCGCCAACGGAGTCGTTCACTACTGGCGGTCCCAAGGGGCGCATTACCGCTTCCGTCCGGTTCACCGGCTGGATCAGGAGACGACGGGTGTGCTGGCGATAGCCAAAAACCCTTACGTTCATCAGCATATCTCGGAGCAGATGATCGCAGGAACGGTTGAGAAAAGATATTTGGCGATCGTTCATGGTTGTCCTGATCCGGATCAGGGTGAGGTGGAAGGTCCAATTGACCGGGATCCGCTGGAGCCTCATCGCAGGGTGGTGACACCTTCTGGATACGCTGCTTTGACCCGTTACGAGACGCTTGCCGTCTGGAACGGAGCCAGCCGGATCCGGCTGAAGCTGGAGAGCGGGAGGACCCACCAGATCCGGGTTCATATGACCCATATCGGCTGTCCGTTAATTGGTGATAAAATGTATCGGCTCGAAGAACAGAATCTGCCGGCAGCAGCTGCGCTGGATACGTCCATCGGGCGCCAGGCGCTGCATGCTTCGGAGCTGGCTTTCGTTCATCCGGTTACCAAAGAGCGGATGATCTTTGAAGCGCCGCTGCCGCCGGATATGGAGCAGCTTGAAGCTCTTTTGGACCAAGGCTATTCTGTGTAAAGATGCTAAACGTCTAATTAAAAACTTATACTTATATCCAAAGATATGTGCTGCAGATATTAAGGAGGACCCACAACGATGAGCGAGCTTCACGTCTATCAATACTCCAAATGCGGCACCTGCCGCAAAGCAGTCAAATGGCTGCAGTCCCAAGGACATGAACTGGAGCTGACTGAAATTTTCGAGAATCCGCCCGGTAAGGAGAAACTGGCTGAAATGATTTCCAGCAGCGGGCTGGATATCAAAAAGTTCTTCAATACAAGCGGTGAAGTTTACAAGGAAATGAAGCTAAAGGATAAGCTGCCGGGAATGACGGAAGATGAGCAGCTGTCACTGCTGGCATCGAACGGACGGCTGATTAAGCGCCCGATCGTGACAGACGGCAGCAGGGTGACCGTAGGTTTTAAGGAAGAACAATTCCAAGAGATATGGAGCAAGTAAGAGGCGGTGATCCGTCTCTTTTTTTGTCTTTATGTACATGACCCAGACCCATTAAATGATATAAAATACCCGCGCGGAACCGCCCATTTGAAGTCAGGTTTGTGCTATACTTGAAACTCAGTGCTCACGGAAATGAGCCAATTCAATGAGAATGGAGCGACCTGATCAAGTGACTGAACAAAAACAACAATCCTTAATGCTGGTTGACGGGATGGCATTGTTATTTCGCGCATATTTTGCAACCGCATCTAGCGGATATATCCGCCGTACCAAGGATGGTTTGCCGACGAATGCAATCTATGGCTTCATCCGTTATTTCTGGGATGCGGTGCAGACATTCGATCCAAGTCATGTGGTCTGCTGCTGGGATATGGGAGGCCAGACGTTCCGCGGTCAGGAGTTTGCAGCCTACAAAGGCAACCGTGCGGATGCTCCTGATGAGCTGGTGCCGCAATTCGCACTGATTCAGGAGGTTATGGACAGCCTGGGGATTCCGAATATTGGTGCTGCTGGTTACGAGGCCGATGACTGCATCGGTACACTCAGCCGTTACTACAGCCAGGAGATGGACGTCATGATTCTGTCCGGAGACCACGACCTGCTGCAGCTGGTGAATGACCGTACCCGTGTAATCATTATGAAGAAGGGCCATGGCAACTATATGGTCTATACCCCGCAATCTTTGTATGAAGAAAAAGGCCTGCGGCCTGAACAGATCATAGATGTGAAAGGCCTGATGGGAGATGCGAGCGACAACTATCCAGGTGTACGCGGCATTGGCGAGAAGACGGCTATGAAGCTGGTACAGCAGTATGGATCCGTTGAAGGGATTCTAGCCCATCTGGATGAGCTTACCGCTTCGGTGCGGAGCAAGATCGAGAACGATCTGGACATGCTGCATCTTTCCCGCAAGCTGGCGGAGATCAAATGTGATGTTCCGGTTGCCTGCAGCCTGGACAGCTGTCTGCTGACACTGGATCATGGTCAGGTCGCTTCGAAATTTGAAGAGCTTGAAATGAAGAGTCTTTGTTCGTGGATGGGCCTGGCCATCGTATAACCCAACCAGGTAGGAATAATAAAAGATACCCCGCCAGCCAGCCTTCTCAAGTGAGAGTTCTGGTGAACGGGGTATCTTTTTTGGATACATAAGAAGGGCTGCAGAGCTGGCTACAGGGCCGGCCACAACCAGCGCAGCAAAGCCATAGCCAGGATGCCGACAGTGACTGCAGCGAGCAGGCTGCGGGTAATGGCCGCGGCTATGATCGTCAGCGCCGCTGCCATCAGTCCCCCGATGTGGGGGGCGAATCGGCCTTCATCCAGCAGAAGCTCGGCACCCAGCAGGGCCGCCAGCACGGCCACAGGGATGTAGTTCAGCCAGCGCAGAGCGAGCTGCGGAAGCTGAGCCTTGCTGAGCAGAATCAGGGGCAGCACTCTGGGCAGAACGGTAACAACGGCTGTACCGAGTATCAGCCACAGAAAACTCATGCGGATGTCCATCGTTCCAGCCACACCCCCACACAGGCTGCCGCAACAATGGCAGCGAAAATTCCAACGCTTTGCGGCATGACCAGCACGCTTGCTGTCACAGCCAGCACGGCGGCAGCCGCAACAGGCAGATCACGCAGGTATGCGGATCGCTCGGCCAGCTGCAGGACGAGCAGGCCGAGGAACATAGCGACAAGCGCGAAATCAAGGCCGAACCGTTCCGGCTGCGTAATCCAGTTTCCGAGCAGAGCCCCTGTTAGATTAGCGATGAACCAGTTCAGATAGGCGGCCAGATTCAGGCCGAACATCCAGCGCCCGCTGGCTAACGTCCGGCCGGCAAGCCGGGAGCTGGCGACACCGAAGGTCTCATCGGTAAGCAGAACGCCCAAGGCTGCATTCTTCCAGCCGGACAAATGCTTGAAATAGGGCGCGAGGGCCGCGCTCATCAGCAGATGACGGGCGTTGACCAGAAAGACCGTAGCAATAATGGCTGCCGGCGGCGCCGAGGCAGCCACAAGTCCGGCCACGATAAATTGTGCCGAACCGGCATACAGGATCAGCGACATCAGGCCGATCTCTGCTGGAGACAGACCTGCCGTACGGCTTACAACGCCTGCTGCAAGGCCGATACTCCAGTAGCCGAGGATGGTCGGAAGACAGTCCCGGATTCCCTGCCGGAAGGGACTGTGCTCCCATTCCGCAGGCGGGTAGGCACTTCCACTTACATTCATAATAGCTCCTTTACTGTCTGCCGAAATGGCGCGACACGAACATTTTATACAATATGATAGGATGGCAGGAGAAGAGCGTCAACCCTTGCGGCGGAAGGACAGAAGGGAGAGATGGCAGCCTGTGAACTCTGAATCGGGAAAGCTGACCCGCAATGAAACTTATGCAAGGACACGGTTATATACTATAATGAATTTTAACTTTAACGGATTCTAACTAGGAAGGTCAGAGGGCAGTCATGCAAGCCATGCCTGAAACGATATACATAGAGAGATCGATTAGGGGGAGTAAAAATGGTAAGATACCGGCGTTATTTTATGGGTGGACTGGCAGCCCTGCTGATCGCAGCCGGAACAGGCTGTTCCGCTGAGCGGACGTCAACCTCCGGGCAAGCTGCTGGCATTTCCCCGAAAACACCCACCATAGAGTTAACCGTCTCCGCCGCGGCGAGTCTTAAGGAAGCCATGGATCAGGTTGAGCAAAAGTATAAGTCGCTCCATCCGGAAGTAAAGCTTGCGATAAATCTGGCATCATCCGGCACCCTGCAGAAGCAGATTGAACAGGGGGCTCCAGTAGATGTGTTTATCTCGGCCGGGGAGAAGCAGATGAATCAGCTGAAGGAAGAGGGCCTGCTGAAGGACGGAACAGATCATAACCTGCTGCAGAATGAGCTTGTTCTGATTACACCTGCCGGCAGAGCCGGCGTGAAGGAGCTGCAGGATCTGACAGGAACGGGGATTACTCATATTGCAGTTGGAGAGCCTGAATCGGTGCCGGCAGGCGGTTACACCAAACAATCACTTGAGCATGCCGGACTGTGGGGCGAGCTGTCACCGAAGCTGATATTTGCCAAAGATGTCCGTCAGGTGCTCACCTACGTGGAGTCAGGCAATGCGGATGCTGGTTTTGTCTACAAAAGTGATATTCAGGCTGCCAAAGGCATAACAACAGCCCTTACAGTGGATCCGGCTTCCCATGACCCTATCAACTATCCAGCAGCGGTGATCAAGGCCAGCAAGCATCCGGCAGAAGCCGAGGAGCTGCTTAATTATTTGCACAGTGATGAAGCGGCAGACATGTTCAGAGCTGCAGGCTTTGGCTTGGAACAGCCTTGATGGTCGGACTGGCACAACTCCAGCAGGAGATGTTCTGGGAGCCGGTATGGATATCGCTCAAAACGGCATTCGTCTCCAGCGTAATTGTGTTTAATCTGGGGATTTTGGCCGCATGGGGATTGACCTTCCGTAAATTTCCGGGGAAGATATGGATAGAGACGTTCATCATGCTGCCTCTGGTACTGCCGCCGACCGTCGTCGGTTTTATTCTGCTAATGCTGCTTGGGCGACGAAGCTGGGTAGGGCGCTATCTGGAGGAGCTCGGGAGTCAGCCGATTGTGTTCAGCTGGGGGGCGACCGTCATTGCAGCGGTGGTGGTGGCCTTCCCATTAGTTTATCAGACAGCTAAATCGGGATTTCTATCCGTTGAAGAAGATCTGCCGGCATCAGCAAGATCGATGGGTGCAAGTGAATTTCAGATCCTGCGGCACATTCTGCTCCCGTTGACGGTGCGGAGTCTGCGGGCCGCCTTTATTCTCGGATTTGCCCGTGCGATCGGGGAGTTTGGGGCGACATTGATGCTCGCTGGCAACATTCCGGGAAGGACACAGACGCTTCCGACTGCCATCTATGTTGCGGTAGATTCCGGCAATAACCAAATGGCCTGGGCATGGGCGGGCATCATCGTTGTGTTCTCCTTCCTGCTAATGCTGTTTACGGGCAGCGGAAGGAAGTCCCGGTAGAACGGCTCCATTCATGAATCGGAAGGAGACTCTTAATGAAAGCAGTATACGAATCCGGCGTAACTCAGGTCCTGTCGGTCAATGCAGGTATGCCGCAGAGTATGATGAACGGAAGCCACACTTTTGAGACGGGAATCATCAAGAGGCCGGTTGAAGGCGAGCAGACATTGTCCCTGGAAGGACTGGCCGGAGACGGTCAAGCTGATCTGAAGAACCACGGAGGGCCTGATAAGGCACTGTGTGTCTACGACAGATCCAGATATGCCTTTTATGAGGAGAGGCTTGCGCGTGAACTTGATGCAGGCGCTTTTGGCGAGAATTTGACCGTCAGCGGTTTGGATGAGGAACAGGTCTGTATTGGGGACGTTTACCGTCTGGGAAGCGCTATCGTTCAGCTCAGCCAGCCAAGACAGCCGTGCTTCAAACTTGGGGTACGCTATAATTTCAAAGAGCTGCCTGTCCTGTTTCAGCAGAGCGGGTATACAGGGTATTATTATAGAGTGCTCGAAGCAGGGACCTTCCAGTCCGGCTGTGAGCTCGTTCTCTTGGAGCGGCCTGAGGACAGCATGACGGTCATGCAGGCAAATCGGATCATGTATCACCGCAAGCAGGATGCGGAAGCAATCCGGCAGCTGCTTGGTATACAAGCTTTGTCTGTGTCATGGAAGCAGCAGCTGCAGAAGAGACTGGACAGCCTGGAGACGCTGGCGGATTAAGTGCAGTGATAACGGACTGCTGTTGATGGTGGATGTGACGCAGCGACAAGAAGAAATGAAGAAATAACAGATGGGGAAGACCTATAGGAGGCGAAGCAGCAGAGATGGCTATTTTGGGAGCAATTGAGGCTGGCGGCACTAAGTTTGTATGCGGTACAGGCGACGAACAGGGGAATGTGCATGATCGTATCAGCTTTCCAACGACGACACCGCAGGAGACGATGGAGCAGGTCATAAAGTATTTCTCGGACAAAAAAGTGGAGGCCTTGGGCGTAGGCTCTTTCGGGCCCATCGATCCGATTGTCGGCAGCGATACATACGGCTATATTACTTCAACCCCTAAGCCGCATTGGGCACAGTACAACCTGATCGGCAAGCTGAAGGAGCACTTTGATGTACCGACGACCTTTGATACCGATGTGAACGGCGCCGCGCTTGGGGAGTATACCTGGGGAGCGGCACAGGGGCTGGACAGCTGTTTGTACATTACCGTTGGAACCGGCGTTGGTGCCGGGGCAGTTGTGGGCGGCAGGCTGCTGCACGGGCTGTCCCATCCGGAGATGGGACATATTCTGGTCCGCCGCCATCAGGATGATCACTTTGCCGGTTTCTGCCCCTATCACGGCGACTGCCTGGAAGGACTGGCTGCAGGACCGGCCATCCATCAGCGCTGGAACAAGGCGGGAGCTGAACTGGGACCTGACCATCCGGCGTGGGAGATGGAGGCACATTATCTGGCGCAGGCGCTGATGAGCTATGTGCTGATCCTGTCCCCTCAGAAAATTGTCATGGGCGGCGGCGTAATGAAGCAGTCCCAGCTCTTCCCGCTAATCCGTACCAAGCTGCAGCAGCAGTTAAACGGTTATGTTCAGCACCGTTCTCTTTTGGGTGATATCCAGGAGTATATCGTGCCGCCGGCATTGGGTGACAATGCGGGATTGAGCGGTGCGCTTGCGCTCGCGAATCTGGCATTGAAATAATGGGTTGACTAGTTTTCCAAAATTAGGTATTATGGTGCCAACAGGATAGCTCGGCCAAAGAGAGAAGCACCTCTTCTACCACTCGTAGAAGAGGTGCTTTTTGTTGTCCCGGTAACCTGTATATGAAATGTCGGGAGGATGACCCATGCAGATCGTGTTTATGAACTGTCTGTCGAGAACCGTTTCATCAGGCCGGGTGGAGACAGCCCAGGTATGGATTGGAGAGGAAGAAGGCACCTGGAGTCTGGGGTGGAACATGGAAGCAGCCGAAATGGATGATTCCGCCCAGTTGGCGGAGGAACACTGGTGTGAGGGCGGATCCTGGAATGAGCTGCTCTTTATCTACCGCCATAAGCTTGCCGAGAAGCTGACAGAAGGCTACCGGCCGCTAATCGATGGATTTCTCCACGAAGGACTGGAACAGCGAAGCCGCAATCAGACCGTTCAGAGGCTTCACTGCTATAGTGATCTTCATCCGCATGACGAAGTGTACACGGAATTAACCGCATGGAGACGCAGAAAGGCCGCATCCATTCATAAGGCACCGTATCTGGTAGCTAGCAACCGGCTGCTGCGCCTGCTCAGTGTCTTTCTGCCTCAGACCGTCGAAGAGCTGCTGCAGCTTCCGGGTATGGGGAATCATAAGGCATCTGTCTATGGGGAGGAACTGCTGACCATTACCTCTGCTGTGGAACGAAATCACAGCTTTCCGCTGGATTGGGTAGAGGAAAGGCTGGGGGAGGAGGAGTACCAGCAGTGGAATTTCAGACAGCAGGAGCAGAAGTATAAGCAGGATCTGGAGCGGTTCAGGCAGCGCGAGATTGTGCTCCATGGAATGGAGCGCGGTCTAAACCTGGATGACATCAGCAGTGAATCCGGCGTAGTAAGACGGGAGCTCGTAGAGATGCTTGAACAGATTGAGAAGGAGGGCGGCAATACCGATCCTCTGCTGGAACGGGAACTGACCGCGGTACCGGAACAGGAGCTGCTGGCCATTTGGAGTGCATACGACGAGCTGGGGGATACCTTTCTGAAACCAGTGATGCAGCGTGTGTACGGAGAGGAAAGCCATGTCAGCGGAGGTCTGGATGAACGGTATGAACGTTTGCGGTTGGTCCGGATCCGTTATCGCCGGCGAGAAGAAGCGAAAGCAGACGCAGGTTGAGCTTGATCCTAATCTTTGGAATGAGAAGGAATCGCGGATGAAATTACCTTGAGATCCAGATCATTGCATACACAAAAGCGGTGGCATCTCTTTTTGAGATACCACCGCTTTATGAATACGGAGCTGAGGTAAACGTTCAGATCCAGTCTTTTTTGCGGAAAATATAAAACATCGTCAACCCTAATGTCACCATGACGCCAATGACGAAGAAATAACCATACCGGGTGTGCAGCTCAGGCATATGGTCGAAGTTCATTCCATAAATACCTGTGATCACGGTCAACGGCATGAAGACAGTCGTTATGGCCGTAAATACACGCATGATCTCATTCGCACGGTTGGCAATACTGGATTGGTAGGCCTCGCGCAAGTTGCCCATCAGATCGCGGTAAGTGTCAAAGGTTTCAGCAATTTTTACTGCATTTTCATAAACGTCGCTAAAATATTTCTGGAGCTGGTCATCAATAAGGCGCAGGTCTTTTTTGTTCAGCGTATTAATAACTTCCTTCTGCGGCCCCAGCATCTTCTTCAGCCATAAAATCTCGCTTCGCAGACCAATGATCTCGTTCAGATGAGACTTCTTCGTATGCATCAGAATGTCTTCTTCAAGTTTCTCAATGCGGATTTCAATCCGGTCACCGACCAGGAAGTAGTTGTCGACAATCAAGTCAATTAGCAAATACATGAGCCGGTCAGGCTGGCTGACCTCCTGCTCCCACAGAATCGGCTTCAGCATGCGCAGCTCGTTAATTTTCTGTTTGGTTACCGTAATGATAAAGTGCCGTCCCAGGAAGATATTCAGTGCACGCAGAAAAATTTCTTCATCGTCAAAACGGATGCTGTTCACAACAATAAAATAATGGCTCTCGTAAATTTCAATCTTCGGGCGCTGTTCTTCATCACTGAGACAATCCTCTACAGCCAGATCATGCAGGGAAAACAACGGCTGCAATACCGCCAGGTCCTCCACGTCAGCATCAATCCAATAAAATCCCTCAAGGGGTGCAGTCAGTGCCTGTTCGATGTCATCGACCGGCGTAAACACTCCGTTGTTCACCAACCGAATTTTCATATGTCCCACTCCTTATGCTCTCATCCGCCAGGGATCAGAGGTTTCAATAATGCGGTCGCATAAGAAGCTGGACTTCGGCTGACGGGTGCAATTCACCAGGAATCTGTCTATATTACCAGATGGTCTGCTGGCTGGCCGAAGTCCATTCTATGCGATTATTCACGTACCACTGCCTACTCGGACTCGGGTCGCCTTCCATTCTGGTTCACCTCTCCAGGGTTGGATACTGTGTGGCGACGGCTTAATGCCGCATACCTCACAGCTCGGGAAATACTATGTCCTGCAAGGGATAACCCCAAACAGCACTTGTCTAGTATACCGCTGTGTTTCCAGCCTTTCAAGGACAAAAAATCCCTCTTCAAGCCTCTGTTCACCATACGTAAGGGACCCGGAAAAGGTGTATGTATTCAATAAAATTTGCACGCGATATCTTGACGCCTATCATGATTATGAATTAAAGTAATTACAAATCATTTGTAACCAGCAGGTTGTGCATATTTATTCAGATGTCAAGCTTCGAATGAGCATATATATAGACCCAGATCTTTGAATCCATCTATATATTGTACCCAGAAGCGAAGATGCCGAATGATGCAGCGTGCTCAAAACCAAATATGAATAAGCGAAATCTTATCAAGAGTAGGTGGAGGGACTGGCCCGATGAAACCCGGCAACCGGCGATACGTCGCACGGTGCTAATTCTTGCAGAATCATGATCTGAGGCGAGGAGCCGCAGATTCATGATCCGGGAGATGAGAGAGGCGCATATAGATACGTAATATATGACCTTTCTCAATTGAGGAAGGTCATTTCTTTATGCCCGGTCATCCAGCTCCGACACGCAATGAACCAGATTTACTATTCATCATGAAATGGAGTGAAAGGTAAATGCCAATCAAGATTCCCGATACATTGCCAGCCAAAGAGGTGCTGACAGGGGAAAATATTTTTGTCATGGATGAAAGCCGGGCTTACGAGCAGGATATCCGCCCGCTTCGCATTGCGATCCTGAACCTGATGCCGACGAAGGAGACGACCGAGACACAATTGCTTCGTCTGGTAGGCAATACCCCTCTACAGGTCGATATTGTGCTCGTCCATCCACAGTCCCATACACCGAAGAATACTTCGCAGGAATATCTCAAGATGTTCTACAAGACGTTCGATGAGATACGCCATCTCCGTTTTGACGGTATGATCATTACTGGCGCTCCTGTGGAACAGCTGGACTTTGAGGACGTCACCTACTGGGATGAGATTCAGGAAATCTTTGAATGGACCAAACATAATGTCACTTCGACTATGCATATCTGTTGGGCTTCCCAAGCGGGGCTGTACCACCATTTCAACGTTCCTAAATATGGACTGGACAGCAAATGTTTCGGTGTCTTCAGTCATACCGTTAACCGCCCGCACGTTAAGCTGATGCGTGGTTTTGATGAACTTTTCCATGCTCCTCACTCCCGTCATACAGAAATCCGCCGTGAAGATGTGGAAGGGATCTCCGGACTTGAAATTCTTGCAGAATCAGAAGAAGCCGGCGTTTTCCTGGTGGCCACCGAAGACGGCAAGCAGATTTTTGTCACCGGACATGCTGAATATGACCCGTTGTCCCTGAAGTGGGAATATGAACGCGATAAAGCGAAAGGGATGGATGTAGAGCTGCCGAAGCACTACTTTCCCAACGATGATCCAACCCGTACGCCGCCTTCCACCTGGAGGGCGCATGCCAATCTGCTCTTCGCCAACTGGCTGAACTATTATGTGTATCAGGAAACACCCTATGATCTTGGCCATATTATCTAATCGCTGACAGGAGGAAACAGTCATGGAGCAGGGAAAATCCAGTTTCAGAATCGAGAGTAAATTAGCACAGATCGGATCGGTGAACGATCCGGCTACCGGCGCGGTCAATTTTCCAATCTATCAATCTACAGCGTTCCGCCATCCCCGCTTAGGGCAAAGCACAGGCTTTGACTACATCCGCACCACGAATCCGACAAGGAAGGTGCTTGAAGAAGCCGCTGCAGCCCTGGAGAATGGAGATGCCGGTTTTGCCTGCAGCTCAGGCATGGCAGCACTCCAGACGGTATTCGCCAAATTTGGTCAGGGAGATCATCTGATCGTGTCTCTGGATCTGTATGGAGGGACCTATCGTCTGCTGGAGCAGATTATGTCACGCTTCGGCGTAACGGCATCCTATGTGGATACCAATGATCTGGAAGCACTCGAGAAGTGTAGACAGGACAATACCAGAGCGGTGTTCATCGAGACACCGACCAACCCGCTGATGATGATTACGGATATTGAAGCGGTAGCTGGCTGGGCACAGCAGTACGGGCTGTTAACCATCGTAGACAATACGCTTCTGACCCCGTTCTTCCAGCGGCCGCTGGAGCTGGGCGCTGATATTGTCGTCCACAGTGCAACCAAATATCTGGGCGGTCACAATGACGTGCTGGCAGGTCTGATCGTAACCAAAGGTGCCGAACTCTCGGCCGAAATCGGATTCCTGCATAACTCCATTGGTGCGGTATTGTCGCCAAGCGACAGCTACCAGCTGATGAAAGGGATGAAAACGCTGGCGCTGCGGATGGAACGGCATCAGTATAATGCAACAGAGATCGCTACGTATCTGCAGAGCCATCCGGCGGTAGCCGAAGTTTTCTGCCCGGGACTTGAAGGCCATCCGGGTTATGACATCCAGCGCAGGCAGTCCAGCGGGAATACGGGAATTTTCTCATTTAAAGTCAAGGATGCCCGTTACGTAGAGCCGCTGCTCCGCCATATCAAGCTGATCGCTTTTGCCGAGAGTCTGGGCGGTGTCGAGTCACTCATGACCTACCCTGCCGTACAGACTCATGCGGACATCCCCCTGGAGATCCGTGACGCCATAGGCGTCGACGACCGTCTGCTCCGCTTCTCTGTGGGGATTGAGCATAAGGACGATCTCATTGAGGATCTGCGTACTGCTTTGGAAGCGGCAAGGCTTGAGATTGAGGGAGGCGGCAGCGTATGAGCGGACAGCAGACAGGAGCTGGCGAACAGCAGCCTCACAATCAGCGTGATCTGAAATTTGCAACGAAGCTGCTTCACTTTGGGGCAGAAATTGATGAAGCGACAGGTGCCTCCAGTGTGCCGATCTACCAGGCGTCTACATTCCATCATCACGATATCTATAATCCTCCTGTGCATGATTACAGCCGCTCCGGCAATCCGACACGGCAGGCACTGGAAGACTATATTGCTCTGCTGGAAGGCGGGGCGAGAGGGTTTGCTTATGCTTCCGGGATGGCTGCCATATCCAGTACATTCATGCTGCTGTCGTCAGGTGATCATGTGATTGTTACAGAGGATGTCTACGGCGGTACCTATCGTCTGCTGACAAGTATATTGAACCGGATGAACATCGAGAGCACCTTTGTGGACATGACAGATATAGACCAGGTTAAGCAGGCCCTGCAAAGCAACACGAAAGCGGTATTTATGGAGACACCGTCCAATCCGACTCTTAAGATTACGGACATTGGCGCGGTCACAGCCTGGGCCAAGGACAACAACCTGCTGACCATGCTGGACAACACTTTCATGACGCCGTACTATCAGCGCCCGATTGAGCTTGATGTTGATATCGTGCTTCACAGCGCGACAAAATTTCTGGGCGGGCACAGCGATGTGTTGGCAGGACTGGCCGTGGCCCGGACCGAAGAGCTGGGCCGTCAGCTGAAGATGCTGCAGAACGGCCTTGGTACCGTGCTTGGGGCACAGGAATCCTGGCTTCTGATGCGGGGCATGAAGACGCTGGAAGCCCGTATGGCCCACAGTGAGATCAGTGCACGCAAGCTGTCCCGGTGGCTCAGCGAACGGAGCGATATTGCGCAGGTGTATTACCCGGGGCTGGAGAATCACCCGGGCCGTGAAATCCATGAACGCCAGTCCAGCGGCTACGGTGCCGTCGTATCATTTGATGTGGGCACCGGAGAACGGGCCAAGCAGGTTTTGAGCAAGGTTCGTCTGCCGATTGTGGCTGTCAGCCTGGGTGCCGTAGAAAGTATTTTATCCTATCCGACGATGATGTCACACGCGGCAATGCCGGCCGATGTGCGGCATGCCCGCGGTATTGGTGACGGGCTGCTCCGTTTCTCGGTAGGACTTGAGGATATTGATGATCTGATCGCGGATCTGGAGCAGGCGCTTCAGAACTAAGGAAGAGATATGCATTTAACACTATTCGGTTGCACTTTCCTGCCCATGGAGCGTAGGGACCTAAGAAACTGTACAGTTCTGTGTGCTTAGGGCTGGAAGGTGCTGTCAGGACCGGTGTAAAGTGCAGCCATACCAAATTGTGACACAAACAGCACCGTTTTGTTTAGGTGCTGTTTTTCACATGCCAGCTGTGTTAGGATGATAGTATATTGTTCTTTATATATCTAAAATTTCATATATTTTTATAAGTAAAGGAGGCCGCACATAATGAGTACTGTAGATCAGGTTCTCGATAAAGCCCTGCGGGGTGAGCGACTCAATCTGGAAGATACAATTGTGCTGTTTGAATCAAATGAAGTAGAGAAAATTGGGGACGCGGCCAATGTAATCATGAACCGCATGCATCCGGAGAAAGTCAAAACATTCGTGATTGGACGAAACATTAACTACACGAATGTCTGTGACGTTTTTTGCCGTTTCTGCGCTTTTTACCGCAGACCCGGATCCGATGAGGGGTACGTACTGCCGGATGAGGTCATCTTTCAGAAGATCAAGGAAACCGAAGATGTGGGCGGTACCGAAATTTTGATGCAGGGCGGGGTCAACCCGGAACTGCCGTTCAGCTATTATATTGATCTGCTCAAGGCGATCAAGGAACGTTTCCCGAATATCACCATGCACTCCTTCTCTCCGGCCGAGATCCAGAAGATGAAGGACATTTCAGGTTTGACGCTGGAAGATACCATTCGTGCGATCCATGAAGCTGGCCTGGATTCTCTGCCTGGCGGTGGCGGTGAAATTCTGGATGACCGGACACGCCGCAAAATCAGCCGTTTGAAAGGCTCCTGGCGTGACTGGATGGACGTCATGCAGACCGCTCACAAAGTAGGCATGAATACGACAGCAACGATGGTTATCGGCTTTGGTGAATCGATGGAGGAGCGTGCGCTTCACCTGATCCGTGTACGGGATGCTCAGGATGAATGCATCCAAAACCAATATGATTCCGAAGGCTTCCTTGCGTTCATCCCATGGACCTTCCAGCCGGATAACACGAATCTGAAGAAGGAACGTCAGACGCCGGAAGAATATCTGAAAACGGTGGCGATCAGCCGACTGGTGCTCGATAACATCAAACACATCCAATCCTCCTGGGTGACGATGGGTCCTGAAGTGGGCAAAAAGTCGCTTTATTACGGCTGTGACGATTTCGGCAGTACCATGATTGAAGAGAACGTGGTATCCGCAGCAGGTGCGACTCATAAGGTAAACATTGAATCGATTTTGGAGCTGATCCGAGAGACGGGCAATGTGCCTGCACAGCGTAATACCAAATACGATATCTTGCGCGTATTTGACGAGAGTAATAACGTGGAACGTGATTTTATCATGCAGAACTAATCGTTTTTTGGATGCAAAAGAGCCCTTTCTCTTGATCAAGAGAAAGGGCTCTTTCTAATATCGTTCGGGCATGTGTTCCACTTCAACCCACTCGGCGAGCGGATCCATGTTTTGCACAATAGATTTAAATCTAGACAGCTCCCAGACATGAATCTGATAGAGCAGGAGCTGCTTATCTGGCTGTGATTCGTGTGCTTTCTTCTCCGACGGCTCGGAGCGCAGACGCTGGTGAACAGCCGCAGCCACCTGTTCGGCATGATGGGTAATTACACAGACCGGCCGGGTCCATCCGTTAAACACAATGGAAGCTGCTTCATATGCAGCCAGGCAGCCGATCGCCGAATAGAGAGATTGGCTCCACCCTGTCAGCCATCCCGTGAGCGTAAGCGGGAGCAGATAAGCCGCGATCAGCCAGGGGGAATCAGATCGGCCCTGATCGGTGCGAAGCAGTCTCCTGCTGATCGAGAAGCGGAACAGCCCTCCGCTCAGACTGTCCAGCAGCCCGCCGCAGCGTGCCATCAGTCCTGCGCCCCAGCCAAGCAGCGCTCCGCCGGCCAAGGCGGATGCCAAGGGATGCCCGCTTAGAGCAGGTACCGGGGAGAGCAGCAGGGCCATTCCCGAAAAAGCGAGCATTCCAGGCAGGACATAGAGAAGCAGGTGTCTGGAATAACGGAAATACCAGAGAAGCAGAGGCAGGTTGAGCATCAGCAGGACAACCCCGAATTGAGCCTCGGTGTGGTGTGAGATTAAACCGGACAGGCCAGTGACCCCGCCTGCGATCATCTGATGGGGATGCAGGAAAAGCTCCAGTCCTGCAGAAGCCAGCAGGCCGCCGGTTACAGCGAGAATGATTTTTTTGCGGACAACCTGCAAATGTTCCAATATTTTCATAAATGTTCAGCCTGTTCCAAGAGCAACTGCATGGCCGTACCTCCTTCACAAAGCGTGATGACATTCATGTTAATGTTCAGGTGATGTCCTTTCCTGGGATCGCAGCCTAGGATCTTTGAATTTAAAAATTTTATTAAGCATATTGAAGATCGGTTTCGACTGTTTGGTCAGCAGCGGCCCCAGAATAGCTAAGACCAGGACATAAAGGGCGGCAAATGGCTGTAATATTTCTTCCAGTCCGCCATCCTTGCCGAGGTTTGCCATGATAATGGAGAACTCACCGCGGGATACGATAGTCAGACCGATATTGGCTGAAGCTTTGGGGGACAGCTTGGATGTCTTGCCTGCCAGCATTCCGGCACTGAAATTTCCGATAAGCGTTACAATGACTGCAGCAATGGCGAGCCAGACCGCGCTGCCGCCCAGTGCAAGCGGGTCGATCGATAAACCGAAGCTGAAGAAAAACACAGCCCCGAAGAAGTCACGGAACGGCATAATGAGATGCTCGATCCGTTTGGCATGCTCGGTCTCTGCAAGCACGAGGCCGACGAGAAGGGCACCGATCGCTTCAGCGACATGAATGGTCTCCGAGAAGCCGGCCACCAGGAATAAGGAGCCGAAGATGACCAGAGCGAACAGCTCATTAGAGCGGATGCGCAGTATCCGGTTGAGCAGCGGCACTGCTTTACGGCCGACAATGATGACCATCAGCATGAAGCCCAGAGCGATCCCTGCTGACATCAATACGCCGCCGATGGATGAGGAATCGCTCAGCACCAGACCGGAAAGGATGGAAATATAGACGGCCAGGAAGACGTCCTCAAACATAATGATGCCAAGAATCATTTCCGTCTCAGGATTGGCGGTTCGCTTCAGATCAACCAGAACTTTGGCAACAATAGCGCTGGATGAAATCGTGGTAATGCCGGCAATGACTAGGGTCTCAGCAACGGCAAAGCCGCTGAGGAAACCTAGTGCCAGACCAAGTGTGAAATTAATGCCGATATAGATGGACCCGCCGACGACGATGGAGCGGCCGGATTTAATCAGACGTCCTACGGAGAATTCAAGTCCCAGATAGAACAGCAGGAACAGGACACCGATTCTGCCCATGAAGTCAATAAAGGGTGCACTTTCAATAAAGCGGAAATCAAAATGCCATAGCTCCATAGCGTGCGGCCCGACCGCCATCCCGATCAGGATATAAAAAGGGATGACGGAGAAACGCAGTTTGGCAGAGATCAGCCCCGCCGCCGCGATCAAAACGATCGCGAGTCCAACTTCAAATACCAGATGATCCATAGGCTTACCCGCCTCCGTTCATCAGGATCTGCTTGAACCGCTTCTGCTGATCACGTTCACCGATTGCCACAACAGTAGCATCTGCGGATAAGATGACCTCGGGTCCGGGATTAATATGCTTTTGATTTTTGCGTTCTGTGACCGCAATGATGGTGACACCGGAGTTCTGACGGACATCCAATTCACCTATAGATTTACCGGCACAGTAATAATGCGGCTCTACGGTATACCATTCCAGAATCAGATCGTCAAAAGCCATTTCGACATTCTCCAGCTGTTTCGGCTTGTAGGTCATGCCGCCGATCAAGGCTGCAATTTGACGGGCTTCCTGGTCTTCGAGGGTAATCATCGAGATGCTCTGATCCAGATCCTCGTATTCAAAATGGTACATTTCTCTTCGACCATCATCGTGGATGACAACGACCAGACGGTCGCCGCTGGCTGCGTCCAGCTGATACTTCATGCCGACGCCTGGCAAAATGGATTCGCGAATATTCATTTGTGAATTCCTCCCAATTGTTGTGATTGACAACGAAACAAGGCTTCGTCATAAACGGAACCTGATGGGAGGTTTAAGCCACAAAACGAGAGGTGTATTTAATGGGTTCAAGAAATAACCGCCGTTTAAGCAGACGGATAACGGGATGGAAATGCAGACGCGGCGCAGGAAAGCGCAGCAAGGGGATAAGCGGAATCAGCAGGAAGATCAGCGGAAGTGACCGTAAGGTCAATGTCAGCTTCTGCATAGCAGTGGAATTGGAGCGGATAACCGGTTTGTTCTGGGCTTCGAGGCGAAGCACATTCACTTCGGAGGTGGCGGAGGAAGATTCGGCCACAATAACGGCTGTCGGATCCTCCTGAATCAGGATTGGACAAGAGAACATCTGTGTCAGACACAGCACGGCCAAGATCAAGACGCGCAGCATCGCAGGCAAACGTTTGCGGTTCATCCAATCCCCCCAGTCTTTAGTAATCATTACTATGTATATATACCCTAACATATTGTTCATGGCTACATCAAACCAACCCAAAAAACCAGTCCCAAAAATGAAGAACAAAAAAAGCCCGCTCCCGGGCGGACTATAAGGCTGTGATGGCTTCAGCATATTTTACAATTTTATTCTTGCCGGTTCGTTTGGCGGTGTACAGTGCCTTGTCGGCAGCAGAGAAGAAAGGCTCTTTGCCCATGCCTGCGGCATATTCCTCGATGCCGATACTGACCGTGATTGCCTTGTTCTCAAGCTCAGGGTAGTGTCGGTCGGAAATGCTCTGCCGGATGTTGTCGAGCGTCTCCAGCGTATCACCAATGGACCGCTCCGCAAAAATAATAGCGAATTCTTCTCCTCCGTAACGGGCGACAAAATCATTGGGCTTCACAAAGGACTGCAGGCACATGGACACATCCTGAAGCACCAAATCCCCTGCACGGTGACCGTAAGTATCGTTGATCCCTTTGAAATTATCGACATCCAGCAAAGCCAGATGAATCGGAAATTCATTCTGGCCCTGCTGTTCGATGAGCTTGTTCAGATATTCCTGAAAGGTCAAATGGTTGTACAGTCCGGTAAGCTGATCCGTTTTGTTCAAGTATTCCATCATGACATTTTGAATCAGAAGGGATTCATTATGTTTAACAGACTGGTTCAGGGATTGCTTGACGACCAGAAAATGCTGTACGACTCCAAGCAGAATCAGGGATACACCAGCCTGCATCAGGATAATGACGAGTATGTCTTCAACCTGAATACCGGATCTTGCTGCTTCGAGCGTGTTAGCTAATCCCAGCGTCAGCAGACTGAACAGGAGTCCGAAAAAGATATTGCTGTACCTGAAGTGAAAAATGGAAACCAGGATAGGAAATAAAATAATCATAAACAAGGTCTTGTTATCATGATGCGCCAGGAGCTGGATGGCTGATATCACTGCTGCCGAGAATAAAATGAATATTCCTCTGAACCGGTCGGACAGGAGGCGGGAAAAAAGCTCAGTGAACAGGCCGCAGCTGACCTGACAGGCGAGCGGAAACCATAAGCTGAAACTGGCCGCATGTATAGGTGATGATGATATTACATTGAAAGAGTAGGTAAGCACTACACTGATTAAAATAAACAACCAGAGACAATGAAGTATAATGCGTGAAGGTTCGGTCTGCCTTCTGGATTGCTGTTGGTTCAAGTTGATATCACTCCGTTACGCAGCTTGTCGTATGCTGTAAAACTCTAACCAAAACTATACCATGGAAGCCATTTGCATTGGAACAGAATTTTCTTCTACTACCATTTCGGCATAATGAATGAGGAAGTTTAGGGTTTCTTCCAAAAACCTGTTCCGTATATCCCTTTTAAGGCCGCCATATACTTAGCTTAGGGAAGGGAAAGGAGTGAGTCCATGGAACTGTTTATGATATCAGCTCAAGTGCAGGTTCAGACAGAGGCAGACCGGCTGTACCGCGCTTTGAAGGATCGGTTAAAAGGGTTGCACTTATCCAGCAAGGGCTTTCGTTTTGCCTTCAAGCACGCAGAGGATCGGGCCGCATGGGTATGCAGGGCCTCCGATAAACATCCGCAATTCCTTGAATCGCTCCCAGAGGTCTATCTGGCCGCCGCCGGAGCGCTGGCTGATTTTATCCTTGATGTTCATGAAGAGAGAATGCTGCGCAGTATGATATTCCTGGATTATCCGGAGCTTGAAGATGAGGACCGGGAGCGTGTCCTGCTGATTTGTCAGCAGCTGCTTAAGGGGGAAGAGGGGGAGGAAGAGCATCCGTTCCGGCGGCGCCATGAGCTTTTGACGACTGGGCTGGCCCAGGATCTGCCGGATCTGCCTTATTTAAATCTGGAGGGGATTCTCCGTTTCCGTCTGCAGGACTACAAGCAGGAATTAAAGGAAGTGGTGGAATATGCCGTGGACGAATTCTGGATGGACCGGCAGTACGAAGAATTTATGGGGCTGCTGAAGTATTTTGTTTATTTTCAGGAAGTACGCATGCCGCTGGTTCATGTTATACATAGAGGCGGTCACCGGTTTGATGTACTGGATGCCACTCTTCGGCCGCTTGTTCTGCCTGAACCGGATACGGTTGTGGTGGAAATGCCGGGCATTGAACTGGAGATGGAAGTAGAGGATCTGATACTCAGCACGCTGATCACACTGTCACCCGGACAGATTCTGCTGCATTCAGCTGAGCCGGATGCCCAGTCGGTGCGCAGCATCTGCCATATCTTCGAAGAACGGGTACGGCTCTGCGAACCAGGGGGGCATGAGTTTTCCGAGACCGGGACATGTCTTGTATCTCTTGACGGAGAAGAGGTAGGGAATTATAATAACTGATAACTTGACTTAAAAGCGATGACAAAGACATGATCCGGATCTGCGGCCGGTCCAGAGAGAGGGAACAGCGGCTGAAATTCCCTTCCGATGCCTGTGTTTGGATTACCCCTTTGTAGCTGCGATTATGAACACCATTTTTGTCCCAAGACAAAGGATGGTCAGTAAGAATTGCCGGTTCGTCACCGTTACAGGATGCCAACGAGAGTTGCGGTACAGCATGTACTGCAGCTGAAGCTAGGGTGGAACCACGAGTACAGCACTTGTCCCTTTCCCAGGGAGAAGTGCTTTTTTTATTGTCCTGGCTGAGCTGATCTCGGACCGCGCGCTGTGCATCATTGATGCGTAACGCTCAAATTTAGAATTAAGGGGATGAACGTGACCATGTCAGTAAATATCAAATTGCCTGACGGTTCTGTCCGTGAGTATGCGGACGGAAGCAACATTGAGGATGTGGCAGCCTCCATCAGCAGCGGCCTGCGCAAGAATGCGGTAGCCGGCAAGCTGAACGGAATTGTGGTTGACCTATCTACACCACTGGAGGAAGGTGCCTCCATTGAGATTGTAACCCAGGATTCGCCGGAAGGGCTTGAAGTGATCCGCCATAGCGCCGCTCACTTGACTGCCCAGGCTGTAAAACGTCTGTTTGGCAGCAAAGAGGTTCATCTGGGAGTAGGCCCGGTTATTGAGGACGGATACTACTACGATATGGATCTGGAGCATTCGTTGAACCCGGAAGATCTGCTGAAGATTGAGAAGGAAATGGAACGGATTGTCAATGAGAACCTGCCTATTACCCGCAAAGAGGTGTCCCGTGAAGAGGCGCTGTCCATTTTCGGCGAATTGGGTGACCCGTACAAGCTGGAACTGATCCGTGATCTGCCGGAGGATAGTGTAATTACGATCTATGAGCAGGGCGAATTCTTCGACTTGTGCCGCGGTCCTCACGTGCCTTCGACAGGCAAAATCAAAGTATTCAAGCTGATGAATGTAGCCGGCGCATACTGGCGCGGAGACAGCAAGAACAAGATGCTGCAGCGTATTTATGGCACAGCATTTGTGAAAAAAGCTCAATTGGACGAGCACCTGCACCTTCTGGAAGAAGCGAAAAAGCGTGACCACCGCAAGCTCGGCAAAGAGCTGGAAATGTTCACATTCTCCCAGCTGGTCGGCCAGGGCCTGCCAATCTGGCTTCCTAACGGTGCGAAGCTGCGCCGTACACTGGAGCGGTATATTGTCGATTTGGAAGAGCGGCTGGGATATCAGCACGTCTATACACCGGTACTGGGTAACGTTGAGCTGTATAAAACATCCGGCCACTGGGAGCACTACCAGGAAGATATGTTCCCTAAAATGGAGCTGGACAACGAAGAGCTCGTTCTGCGCCCCATGAACTGTCCTCACCATATGATGGTGTACAAGAGTGATATGCGTTCCTATCGTGATCTGCCGATCCGGATTGCAGAGCTCGGTATGATGCACCGTTATGAAATGTCGGGGGCCCTGACTGGTCTGCATCGTGTACGTGCGATGACGCTGAATGATGCGCATCTGTTCGTACGCCCGGATCAGATTAAGGAAGAGTTTGCCCGTGTCATCGAATTGATTATGATTGCCTATAAGGATTTCGGGATTCATGATTACCGTTTCCGTCTGTCCTACCGGGATCCAAAGGATACAGAGAAGTATTTTGAGAATGATGAGATGTGGGAAATGTCCCAGCGTATGCTGCGCGAGGTTGTTGAGAGCCTCGATATGCCGTTCTTTGAAGCGGAAGGAGAAGCCGCATTCTACGGTCCTAAACTGGATGTTCAGGTCAAGACTGCACTGGGCAAGGAAGAGACGCTGTCCACCGTTCAACTTGACTTCCTTCTGCCGGAACGCTTCGAACTGGAGTACATCGGTGATGATGGCCAGAAGCACCGGCCAGTTGTTATCCACCGCGGTATTCTCGGTACTATGGAACGCTTCACAGCTTTCCTGCTCGAGAACTTTGCTGGATCTCTGCCGTTGTGGCTGGCTCCGGTTCAGGCGAAGGTCATTCCGGTTTCCGGCAATTTCGAGGATTACGCACGTGAAGTGACAGACAAGCTGCAGCGTGCAGGCATTAATGTAGATGCCGACCTGCGCAACGAGAAGCTCGGGTACAAAATCCGTGAAGCCCAGCTGGAGAAGGTACCGTACATGTTCGTCGTCGGTGAAAGCGAGAAGAGCAGCGGAAGTGTCTCGGTCCGTAAGCGCGGCGAAGGTGATCTGGGTGCCAAAACGCTGGACGAGGCCATCGATATGCTTCGTGAAGAAATTTCAAGCCGCGCAATTCATAGCAACTAATTGATCTACAGTCATTAACTACGTCTTACCTATGATCCTCTGCCGCCGGATCGTGCACTGTGTTACAGCTAAAGTGAACGATTTCGGTATAAATGGACTTTTTTCTGGAAAACCTTGCAGTAAAGGGGGAGGTTTTCACATGAATGACAAGTCCATTGGGCAGAGGATTTTTGCTTTGGTTGCGATATTTACCTTGATGCTGTCGTATAGTCTTATGCCTGCGCGTGTCCAGGCAGCAGAATTCAGGGAGATTCCCAACGCAGACACCGATTACATGTATTCCCGTCTTAGCTTATTTACCGGAAGTCTGCTGAGCCAGCTGGCGCCGGTCTACGCATATACTGCATCCCGAAATCTGCCGGATCTGCCATCAGCGTCGGATATGGAGGCTTATCACAAGGCGCAGCCTAAACCTGCACCTCAGGTAAAGAGGGAGTCGACCCAAGATCTGTTGCCGGTGCTTGCACCGCCTGAAGAACAAATTATATCGGCCGTTGAGGTGACAGCTACTGGTTACACTGCCGGGGTGGAATCTACGGGAAAAAGTCCATCTCATCCTCAATACGGTATTACGTACTCCGGAGTCAAAGTCAAGCGGGACAAGAGCAAGCTGTCGACCATTGCTGCGGATCCGCGTGTATTTCCGTTGGGCAGCATTTTGTACATTCCTGGTTATGGTTACGGCATTGTAGCTGATACGGGTTCAGCCATCAAAGGCAACAAGATTGATCTGTACTTCAAGACCACCAAGCAGGTGTTCAGGGAGTGGGGCAAAAAAAATGTAACCGTTCAGGTGATCAAACGGGGAACCGGTAAATGTACGGAAGAAATGCTGCGGCACTTCGGAAAGGTGATTGAAGTTAATAAGTCCATTCCATCGTCTGTGCTTGAGAAAACACTTTAAGCGCATAAGGCCGGGAACGTCTTCGCATACTACTCTAGGGAACTGAATTTCCCTTATTATAAAATCGAGGAGGCTTTCCAACATGGCTAGAAACAGAGGCGGAATGAATCGTAATCTTTCTACAGAATTTGGTCAAGACAGCAACTTCAACACTGTAGCACCAAAAGTACAGCAATCCGCACAAAACAAAGTACAGGATAACTTCCAAACACCAAACGAAAAGTATGATGAAGAATTTGCTGTAGACACAGCAAGCAACATTTCTCAATCCGTTCAATCTTCTGCGCGCGGTAAAGTTCAAGAGAACTTCAAGACACCAAATGAGAAGTTTGACGAGAACTTCAACGCCAAGCAATAAATAAGCGTGTTGGAGGATATTCCAACGACGATGAAAAACCCCGGTGCTTCTGCGCCGGGTTTTTTCCATTCTAATCCAGCTTCTCCGTCTCTGGACCGAGAACAATTTCCTTCTGACGGCGCTTCTGTCTTGGACAGGAATTGCGATACACTGTCTACAGGAAAGAGTGATGCTGTGATGTAAGCAGCTAACGTAAAGGGGAATGAGTGATGAAGCATTTTTCGAGTCGATTGTTTGCCGGAGTGCTGCTGGTAGCGCTGGGTGTCTTTTTTATACTCGATCGGATGGGCGTAATCGATTTCAGTCTCGGATATTTGATATCGACCTACTGGCCTGTCATTCTGCTGATATCCGGGTTAAAGATGCTCTCGGACCGTCGGGGCAGCCAGGGCTTGGTCGGGCCTTTTATAGTCTTGGGCATCGGTATTTATTTTCAGGGCAGGAACCTGGGATGGTTTTATCTGTCTCCCGGTGATTTCTTTAAATTTTTGATCCCGGGTCTGTTCATCTGCTGTGGATTATATGTTCTGTTCCGGCCCCGCCGGGCGGATCAAGAGCGCCCCGTTTCACCGGAGCCTCCGTTTGACAGACGGGATATCCGTCCGCTGGATGAGGAGTTTGGCAAAGCCGGCCTGTCGCTGGATGAACAGTTTGAACAGACTTTCGGCAAAATGGGACCTGATGCAAAAACAAATCCGCTTGATGCACCTGACTACGAAGACGATGGAGACGACCGCTATCGTGATCGGCGTAACCGAAGTGAACACAGAGAAGATCCTCGCCACCGGAAGGAATGGGCTGAAGGCTGGGACCACAAGCACCGGCACAGCGGTGACAAGGTCAACAAGTCTACCTTCATCGGCGACTTCCATCTAGGCCATGAGGATTTTCAGCTTAAAAATACGAATGTTTCACAGTTCATCGGGGACACAGTCATTGATTTGACGAAGGCGCAAATTCCTTATGGCAAAACTAAAATCAATATTTCTGCTTTTATTGGCGACGTGAAGGTTTTCATTCCGGATGATATGGATCTCGGCATCAAAGTAAACACCAGTTCGTTTATCGGAGATATGTCCGTCCTGAATGAAAAGCGAAGCGGGTTTATGAGCAGCAGTCAGGTTGTCAGTTCCTTTTATAAGGAGGCGGATAAGAAAATTATTCTGAATATCAGTGCTTTTATCGGTGATATTCGGGTGAACAAGGTGGGCTAACGATGATCAAGAATACTTTGTCCCTGTTCAAAACAGCCAAGTGGGAGCTGTTGACTTATTTTTTGCTCACGGGTGCGGTGTCCGCGTTAGCTCTCTACATGGGATATTGGAATGGCTATATCCGGGTAACGGACACGCATGTCTGGCTGCTGTATATCCTCAGCATTCTCATCGCCACTGCTGTTATCGGTTATATAGCCGGCATTCGGATCCAGCGCCGGATTGATATGCTGGATCTGAATATGCTGCAGGTCACCAAAGGAAATTTGTCTGTTCGTATGCCTGAGACCGGAGACCGTTCCTTCGCCAGGGTCTATCACGAATTTAATACGATGATGGACGCGATGGAGAAAAAAATGCGCCTGCTGCAGCGATTCGGTGAGCAGGAGGTGCTGGAAAAGGAGCAGTCTGCAGAGCGTGCGGTGCTGGAGGAGCGGCGGCGTCTGGCACGGGATCTCCATGATACGGTCAGCCAGCAGCTGTTCGCTATACATATGTCGGCTTCAGCGCTGCCGAAGGTGCTGGAAGCAAGTCCCGAACAGGGCAAACAGGTGATGGATCAGCTGATCTCGATATCCCAATCCGCCCAGAAGCAGATGCGGGCGCTCATCGCCCAGCTTCGGCCTGTGGAGCTCCAGGGGAAATGTCTGGCCGAAGCCCTGGATGGCTGGTTCCCGGACTACTGCCGCCAGAACGGCCTGAAAGGAATCAAGGAGCTGGACTTGCAGGGGGACTTATCGGAAGCGATTGAGCATCAGTTGTTCCTGATCATCCAGGAGGCAATGGCAAATATTGTGAAGCATGCCGATGCGCGGCTGGTCAGCCTTTTTTTGCGTGAAGGGGAACGGCATGTGAGCATGAGCTTGAGCGATGATGGTCAAGGATTTCAGCAGAGCGAGACGAGGCAGGGCTCTTACGGTCTGATGACGATGCGGGAGCGTGCGGAGAAGCTCGGGGGACAGGTAGCTATTGTCAGCAAGCCGGGAGCAGGTACAACCATACGAGTACATATACCAATATATAAAGATGAACAAGCTGAAGTGTTGGACAGAAACCACGATATTCCGGAAAGCGGAGAGGAGCCGAGGAAGGAATGAGCAGTACAATGAGAGTGATGATTGTTGATGATCATGATATGGTACGGATGGGCTTAAAAACATACCTGATGCTGGAGCCAAGCATTGAGGTCATAGGTGAAGCGGATAACGGGCAAAGAATGCTGGATTATCTTCTGAATCACCCGGCTGAGGAGCATCCAGATCTTATTTTAATGGACCTCATGATGCCGGTTATGAACGGGGCACAGGCGACACGGGCGATACTCGGCAAGTTTCCGCATCTTAAGATTGTGATCCTGACCAGCTTCCTGGAGGACGACCTGGTGGTCGAGGCAGTTGAAGCTGGTGCTGTCAGCTACGTGCTGAAGACGGTATCAGCCGAAGAGTTGATTTACGCGCTCCAGGGAGCCTGCCGGGGGATGCCGGTGATGACCAGCGACGTCTCACAGGCATTGACTCGCGGTATCCGGCAGCGTGCCGCTCAAAGCGACGATTCCGGACTGACCGAGCGTGAGAAGGAAGTGCTGCTGCTGATCGCGGAAGGCAAGAGCAACAAGGATATCGCAGAAGAGCTGCATATCAGCATCAAGACGGTGAAAACCCATGTCAGCAACCTGCTGATGAAGTGCGAGTTGGAGGATCGGACACAGCTGGCCATTTATGCTCACCGCAAAGGATGGGTGCAGAACACCTGATTATATGGCTTTTATCTCCTTTTTAATTGTTTTTAATGTGTACTTAAGGTTTAAAGTACAAAATAAAGACAGTTAAAAGAACAACCTTTGTAGTTAAAGGACAGGAGGAAGCTAACGATGGACGATAACAAACAATTCGGTCGCCGTGAAGATGAGAAGGATCAAGCAGCAGGTCAGCAGTCCAGCGAGAAAAACAAAAACTCATCCTACTACTACTCTTACGGACCGTTTTCTTCTATTAACAATAACGAAGCAGGCAGAACCTCTTCTGGCGAGAATGGCTACGGAAGACAGGAAGGTGAGGTTGAGGTGACGGAGCCTCAGCAGGTCAAACCGATTCCGGCAGCCTATCAATCCAATCCGGTTCCGCAGCCGGCCAGCAGCAATTCAGGCGGCGCCAGCGGCAAGAATTGGCAGTATAACCAGAAGCCGAAGAAATCATCATTCCGTACTGCTTTCTTTTCCTTCATCGCCGGCATGATTGTCATCACCGTGCTGATGTATACAGCAGACCGGACCAATCTGTTCACGCCGGATGCAGCTCTCAATCAGAACCAGTCAGCCGCGGCGACCACAGCTTCGGGCGAAGGCTCGGGCAGTAATGATAACAACGGTTCGGGCTCCAGCGGTGTCGTACCGGCTGTTATGCCTAGCGGATCGGCTGATGTGCAGTCTGTAGTGAAAAAGGCGGGACCTGCAGTCGTGAAGATCAGCACCTTGTCCAAATCAGGCGGCAGCAGCAGTAACGGTGGAAACAGCGGGAACAGCGGCAACTCTTATTTTAATGACCCGTTGTACCAGTACTTTTTTGGCGGTTCCGGTGATGGCAGCAGCAATAATGGCGGCAACGACAGCGGCAGCAGCGGCAGCGGCAAGCTGACACCGCTTGGTATTGGTTCCGGTTTTATTTTTGATAAAAGCGGCTATATCCTGACGAACAATCACGTTATTGAAGGCGCTGATGTCATTCAGGTTACGGTTGAGAACATGAATAATAACAGACCTTACGAAGCCAAACTGCTTGGTCACAGTGCAGATCTGGATCTGGCTGTGCTGAAGATCGAAGGAAACAATGATTTCCCTATCGTATCGCTTGGCAACTCTGATAACGCTCAGGTTGGCGAGTGGATGGTTGCGATCGGTAACCCGGAAGGGTTCGAACATTCTGTAACTGCAGGTGTCCTGAGTGCGAAGGAACGTGAAATCACAATTAACAGTGAATCTACAGGCCAACCTACCCAGTACAAGCATTTGATTCAGACGGATGCTTCCATCAACCCTGGTAACTCTGGTGGTCCGCTGCTGAATCTGAACGGTGAGGTCATTGGCATGAACGTAGCGGTAAGTGCGGATGCCCAAGGTATTGGTTTTGCAATTCCGGCCAACACGATTTCGTCGGTACTGGATAAGCTTAAGAATAATCAGGAAATCCCTAAAGAGCCTGTACCGTTCATCGGTGCGACTTTGGGAGACATGAGCCCTCAGGTTGCCCAGGAACTGGGAACAACACTGACTGAAGGTGCATATGTTAACCAGGTTATGTTCAAGTCCCCGGCTTACCAGGCAGATCTACGTCAATATGACATTATTACAGGCATCAATGGTACAAAATATGCAACCAGCCAGGAATTGATTGCCTTTATCCAAAAGCAAAAAGTCGGTGATACGATTACGCTGAACGTCAATCGCGACGGTAAAAACCTGGACCTGAAAGTGAAACTCGGCGACCGTAACCAGTTTGCGAGCTCGCAGCAGGGACAAAGTCAGGATTCTTCTCAGCGCTAAGATGTTCACAAGCCGGCCATCTGGGTATCCAGCAGGCGGAAGGGCAGCCCCTTCCGCTTTTTGCATGCCACGGATACAATAAGGATATGGGGTTATCCAAGATCAGAGCTGATTAAAGGGGATAGATATAAATATGAGATCAACCATATTGGTAATTGATGATGATGATAAAATTGTATCGATGCTGCGCCGTGGACTTGCCTTCGAAGGGTACGAGGTGTTGACCGCAAGCAACGGTGCCGAGGGACTGAACAAGATGCTGTCGGGTGAACCGGATGTTGTTGTTCTGGATGTGATGATGCCGCAGGTGGACGGATTTGAAGTGTGCCGCCGACTGCGCGAAGCGGGCAGCACCGTACCGATCCTGATGCTGACAGCAAAGGATGAGATCGAACACCGGGTCAAAGGACTTGATCTGGGTGCCGATGATTATCTGGTTAAGCCGTTTGCTCTCGAAGAACTGCTGGCCCGTGTACGTGCACTGCTGCGCCGGAAAACTGAGACAGCAGACAGTTCCAGCGCAGCGCTGGTATTCGAAGATATTATGCTGGATAACGATTCACGTGAGGTGGTCCGCGGCGGCCAGCGTCTGGAGCTGACGGCCAAGGAGTTCGAGCTGCTGCATCTCTTCATGCAGAATCCGAAGCGTGTTCTGTCCCGGGATCTGATCATGGACAAAATCTGGGGTTATGACTACAGTGGTGAATCCAATGTGCTTGAGGTATATATTGCCATGCTGAGGCAAAAAACGGAGGAGTTTGGAGGTAAACGGATTATTCAGACGATCCGTGGTGCAGGTTATATACTTAGAGGTGACAGCTAGATGTCGATTCGCTTACGACTGACCGCCTGGTATTCAGGCATCCTTGCACTGGTTTTGTTTATTTTCGGGCTGGGGATTTACGGGCTGGTCCACTACAATACGTACCATGAGATAGAGATTCAAATTCAGAACATGGGGGAAAGCCTGATCGACCAGATGAATCTGGATCCGTTCTCGAGCCAGCTGAATGTAAAGCCGGACGCTGCTACCCAGAGCAAGCTGGGCGATGCGCAATATTATGTGCAGATTAATGACTACCGTACAGGGCAGTCTTTTATTACAAGCAATCTCAAGGACAGCAATTTACGGTTCAACGTTCCCCAGGCAGATCAGGCTGCGGCGGAAAAAGGTGTTCACAAAATCAAATTTAACGGTTATCCCGCGATGATGTATCAGACACCGCTCTATGCGACTGGGGAAGATCAGGTTATTGCCTATCTGCAGGTTGCCCAGTTTACCACATCGCAGGACCGTCTTATGGATCGGCTGCAGTACATTCTGGTCTATGGTTCCCTGATCGCTGTCGTATTGGCTGCTTCGACAGGCCTGTTCCTGGCGCGCAAATCGATGCGTCCGCTAGTCAAGGTTATTGAGGCCGCGAATCAGATCCAGTCGGGTGACGATCTTAGTGTGCGTATAGAATATGATGGTCCGCCGGACGAAATCGGAAGTCTGATCGGTACGGTGAATCTGATGCTGGAGCGTACAGAGGGCTTCTATAAAAATCTGGAGAACGCTTACGCGAAGCAGCGGCGCTTCGTATCCGATGCTTCTCATGAGCTTCGCACACCGTTGACTACAATCCGGGGCAACGTTGATTTCCTTAAGAAAATGTGGGCCTCCGATCAGAGCGAACGGCCGAATTTGGACGAAGAGACACTGCGTGCCATGTCCATGGAAGCCATCGATGATATGGCGGATGAAGGTAAACGGATGAGCAGACTCGTTAACGACATGCTGTCTCTTGCGCGTGCGGACACGGGGCAGACGATCGATAAGGAGCCGGTGCCGCTGGAAATTGTAGTCAAGGAAGTAGCACGCCGTGCCCAATTCCTTGAGCACAGCGCAGAGTGGCGTGTGGGTGACTTTTCTGTTCTCAATGGTGTCTATGTGAATGGCAGTAAGGATTATCTGCAGCAGATGCTCTTTATCTTTATCGAGAATGCCTTCAAGTACACACCCGAGGGCCATGTTACCTTTGACGCCGTGTTGTACAAGGGACAGGTCGGACTGCGTGTCAGTGATACAGGGATCGGTATGGACAAGGATGAAGTTCCTTATATCTTTGATCGCTTCTATCGGGCTGATGAGTCCCGCGGAGCAACAGAAGGAATTGGGCTTGGGTTATCGATTGCCAAATGGATTATAGAGGAGCACAAAGGGTCCGTAGAAGTCGTCACACGCCGCGGTGAGGGAACCACCTTTATCATCTGGCTGCCGGCCAGCTTTTCCGCTCCGGTAGAATAGGCTATAATGGGAGCATGATGGCTGTGTGGCCCGGTGCGGGTCATATATCAATCAAATATTCAGCGAGAGCTGACCCGGCAGTCCGGAGATGAGGCAGGTTCTGCTCACCGTGATTGTCCGGGAAGAGAAAGCAGGTGCTACTTTTGGAAGTATTGCGTATATCTCCGCGGGGGTACTGCTACGGTGTCGTGGATGCCATGGTGCTGGCACGCCAGGCTGCACGTAATCTGGACCTTCCCCGGCCTATTTATATATTAGGCATGATTGTGCACAACAGTCATGTAACGAACTCGTTTGAAGAAGAGGGTATCATTACTCTGGATGGACCGAACCGGATGGAGATTCTGAAGCAGGTGGACAGCGGTACGGTTATTTTCACAGCGCACGGCATTTCACCAGAGGTTCGCAAGCTTGCGCGTGAGAAAGGTCTCACTACGGTGGATGCGACCTGTCCGGACGTAACGAAAACTCATACGCTGATTGAGGAAAAGGCTGCTGCCGGGTATGAGATTATTTATATCGGGAAGAAGAATCATCCGGAACCCGAAGGTGCAATTGGCATCGCTCCGGATCATGTTCATCTGATTGAGAAGGAAGAGGAGATCGATGATCTTGTAATTCCGTCAGGCAAAATTGTGATTACGAATCAGACAACCATGAGCCAATGGGATATCAAACATATCATGAAGAAATTACTGGAGAAATATCCGGGTGCTGAAGTTCACAATGAAATTTGCCTGGCGACACAGGTTCGTCAGGAAGCGGTTGCAGAACAAGCGGGTCAGGCCGATCTCGTTATCGTAGTAGGCGATCCGCGCAGTAATAACTCGAACCGTCTCGCGCAGGTATCTGAAGAAATCGCGGGCACCACAGCATACCGTATTTCGGATGTGACTGAATTAAAGCAGGAATGGCTGCAGGGCGTATCCAAAGTGGCAGTTACTTCGGGCGCTTCTACACCAACTCCGATTACCAAGGAGGTAATTACCTACCTGGAGCAGTATGATCCGGCAAAGCCGGAGACATGGGAAATCAAGCGGACGATCAACATGAAGCGGCTGCTGCCGCCAGTCAAAGAGAAAAGCAAGACAACACCATAAAGATAAGCAAGAACCTGGCGAATGCCGGGTTCTTTTTAGATGCTGTTTAACCGTTAAGCTTGACTAGGATGTAAGAATACTGTATATTTGCTTTAGTGGATAAAAGCTTAAAAGCGAACAAGCGTTTAAGTATAACAGTGATTGTAATAGAGACAGTGATTGTAACAGTGAAGGTGTTCTTATATCATTCGAGCTATCATTCAGAACTTTTTTCGGGGTGAATACAGCACTAGGAAAGGAAGAGGAGAAATGATCGTTATTGCGAACAGCCGTACACCGGAGGAGCAAATTCAGGATATTATTCAAGTCATTGAGCGTGAGGGGCTGCAGGTGCATGTCTCGCGCGGAGAGGACCGCATTGTCATTGGCCTGATTGGAAGTGTCGAGCCTAGACTGGCAGATCATCTGCGTCAGATGAACGGTGTCGAGAATGTGGTGAAGATTTCAAAATCATACAAGCTGGCCAGCCGGGATTTCCATCCGGATAATACCGTCATCTCAGTTAAGGGTGTCCAGATCGGGGGAGGAGAACTCGTCGTCATGGGCGGCCCCTGCGCGGTAGAGAACGCACAGCAGATTGATGAGATCGCAGGATTGGTGAAGGCAGCCGGCGGTCAGGTGCTTCGCGGCGGCGCATTCAAGCCCCGTACAGGCCCGTACAGCTTCCAGGGGACAGGTGTAGAAGGACTGATTATGATGGCTGAAGCAGGGCATAAGCACGGCCTTGTGACCATTACGGAAGTGATGACACCGGAGTATGTGGACATTTGTGCCGAATACGCCGATATTCTGCAGGTCGGTACACGCAACATGCAGAACTTTGATTTGCTGCGCAAGCTGGGAGAGACTGACAAGCCAGTTCTCCTTAAGCGTGGTTTCAGCGCGACTTATGATGAATTTCTAAATGCGGCTGAATACATCCTGGCCGGAGGCAATCCGAATGTCATGCTGTGTGAGCGCGGAATCCGTACGTTTGAGAGCTACACACGTAATACGCTCGACCTGTCAGCCATTCCGGTTCTGCAGAACCTGAGCCATTTGCCTGTCATCTCGGATCCGAGCCATGGCACAGGAAGACGGGAACTAGTAGCTCCTATGACGAAGGCCTCTGTAGCTGCAGGCGCAGACGGCCTCATTATCGAGATGCATACGGATCCCGACAACTCCATGACCGGAGACGGGGTGCAGTCCCTGTTCCCGGATCAATTCGCAGAATTGCTGCAGGATCTGGAGAAGCTGGCGCCGCTGGTCGGCAAATCGTTTGCCACGCCTAAATCACCTGCCGGTATCCTTTCTTAAGCTTTACGCATAGGGTCTTCCTGGCCCGCTGTTTCCTGCTCTTTGTGCAGTGATAGCGGGCTATTTTTTATATCTAACGGTCATCAAGAAAGCGTAAGAATATCTTACATAAGTTTTAAAAATACCTGACATAGCTATTGACCATGTCATGTATGAGATTTATAATGACGACAGAAAAAAATAAACGATCATGAACGTTATCATCCAAAAGCTGTTTAATGTTCGGGAAAATTGGGAGGAAGAAAACATGTCGGTTGAAAATGTATTGAAATCTATTCAGGAAAACAATATCGAGTGGGTAGACTTCCGTTTTGTAGACTTGTCCGGCCGTGCTCATCATATCTCACTGCCAGCTACTGAAGTTGACGAAGAAACTTTCGTGAATGGCGTTGCTTTCGACGGTTCTTCTATCCAGGGTTACCGTGGAATTGAAGAGTCTGACATGGTTATGATGCCTGACCCTGAGGCTGTATACATCGATCCGTTTACGGCTCACCCTACGCTTAACGTGATGTGCAACATCCATACACCAGATGGCGAACGTTATGATCGCGACCCTCGCGGTATCGCTGCCAAAGCTGAAGAGTTCCTGCAAACAGCCGGCGTGGGCACAGCAGCGTTTTTCGCTCCAGAATCCGAATTCTTCATCTTCGACGATGTTCGCTACGAAAGCGGCATGAACAGCTCTTCCTTCTTTGTTGATTCCGAAGAAGCAGCATGGAATACGAACCGCAAGGAAGAAGGCGGCAACCTTGGTTTCAAGGTAGGCGTTAAAGGCGGTTATGTACCGGTTGCACCTGTTGATACGCAGCAGGATATCCGCAGTGAAATGTGTCGACTGCTGGGTGAAGCAGGCCTTCGAGTAGAACGCCATCACCACGAAGTAGCGACTGCAGGCCAGGCAGAAATCAACTTCCGTTTTGATACCTTGAAGAAAACAGCAGACAATCTGCTCGTTTATAAATATATCGTGCACAACACAGCTCGCCAGTACGGCAAAGTTGCAACATTCATGCCGAAACCATTGTTCGGCGACAACGGCAGCGGCATGCACGTTCACCAGTCGATCTTCAATGGCGACGAGCCATTGTTCTTCGAAAAAGGTGCTTATGCGAACCTCAGCCAAATGGCACTGAATTACATCGGCGGTATCCTGTACCATGCACCAGCTCTAATCGCTCTGACGAATCCGAGCACCAACTCGTTCAAACGTCTGGTTCCTGGTTATGAAGCTCCGGTTAACCTGGTATTCTCCAAAGGTAATCGTTCCGCTGCAGTACGTATCCCTGTAGCAGCTGTTACACCTAAAGGCTGCCGCATCGAGTTCCGTACACCGGACTCCACAGCGAACCCTTACCTTGCGTTTGCAGCCATGCTGATGGCTGGTCTGGACGGCATCAAGCGTAAAATCGATCCGGTTGAACTGGGCTACGGTCCGCTTGATACTAACATCTACGAGCTCTCGGATGCAGAGAAAGGTAAAATCCGCAGCGTTCCGGGTACACTGGACGAAGCGCTTGACGCACTGGAAGCGGACTTCGAATTCCTGACTGAAGGCGGCGTATTTACGAAGGACTTTATCGATAACTATGTAGAGGTCAAACGCGCTGAAGCAAAATCAGTATCCATCCGTGTTCATCCGCATGAATACAGCCTGTACTTCGACTGCTAAGATCGGGCAGATGATCGTAATGAATAAAAGTCTCCGGTATCCGGAGGCTTTTTGCTTTATTTGAGGGACAAGCTATATCTGAAAATAAGGCTTCTTAAATTCCAAATTCCGAACATTCAATAATATATCATGTGATGTCAGTTATTTTGAAAATTGGCTTGATGCCCGGAACGTTTACTGCTATCATAGCGATAATACAGCAACAGAGTTGTCGAAAGGGTGGGAGAAACTTGACCAAGAGAGCATATAATTTTAATGCAGGACCCGCTGCACTGCCGCTGGCCGTGTTGGAACGAGCACAGGCTGAATTCGTCGATTTTCGCGGTACCGGAATGTCGATCATGGAGATGTCACATCGCGGAGCCGTATATGAGTCGGTTCATCATGAGGCACAGGAACGTCTGCTTAAGCTGCTTGGAATTACAGAAGGCTACAAAGTTCTTTTTCTTCAGGGCGGAGCAAGTACACAATTCGCCATGCTGCCTTTCAACCTGCTGACAGAGGGCAAGACAGCGAGCTATGTCAAGACAGGCAGCTGGGCCGATAAGGCGCTCAAAGAGGCTAAGCTGATTGGACAAACGCATGTGGCGGCTTCCTCTGAAGAGGACAAGTATATGCGCATCCCGGATGTAAGCCGGCTCGAACTGCCGGAGAACACCGCTTATCTTCATGTGACGTCCAATGAAACGATTGAGGGAACTCAATATCAGCAGTATCCTGAGACCGGCTCCATTCCGCTCATTGCGGATATGTCGAGTGATATTTTGTCACGAAACATCGATATCAAGCAGTTCGGGATGATCTATGCAGGAGCCCAGAAGAACCTTGGTCCTTCCGGCATTACAGTTGTAGTCGCCCGTGAAGAGCTTGTAAGCAGCTCACCTTCCACCATTCCAACTATGCTGCGTTATGATACGCACGTGAAGAATAACTCGCTCTATAACACACCTCCGTCCTTCTCTGTTTATATGGTGAACGAAGTCCTGAAGTGGATAGAAGAACAAGGCGGGATTGACGGTGTCGAACGCCAAAACCGTGAGAAGGCATCGCTGCTGTACCAGACCATTGATGAGAGTGCTGGTTTCTATCAGGGTTGTGTCCATACCGATGACCGTTCCATTATGAATGTGACATTCCGTCTGCAATCAGAAGAGCTGGAGAAGAAATTCATCAAGGCAAGTGAAGAAGAAGGATTTGTAGGTCTTAAGGGACACCGCAGTGTTGGGGGTCTGCGCGCATCCATTTATAATGCGGTTCCTTATGAGAGCTGCCGTGCTCTGACCGACTTTATGGATTATTTCCGCAAGACCAACGGCTGACGAATGAACAGATGCATCATTTAGCGTAGGTACAACCTGATACAATCCATCTGCAGCTTGATCTGCAGGTGGATTTTTTTGACTTGCGGGGATGGGGTATAATAGATAAAGATCTAACAGAGGGAAAGGACTAACTATACATGCCACTACACATTGTACTTGTAGAACCGGAGATTCCGGCTAACACCGGCAATATTGCCAGAACCTGTGCTGCGACAGGCATCCATCTTCATCTTGTAAGACCGCTCGGCTTCCGTACGGATGATGCCACATTGAAACGGGCCGGGCTTGATTACTGGTATGCCGTTCATATTGAATACCATGATTCTTTTGCTGAGGTACAGGAGAAGTATGCAGGCAGCCGCTTTTTCTTCACATCTACAAAGGCGACCCAGCGGTATACGGACTTTCAATATCAGGACGGGGACTTCTTCGTATTTGGCAAAGAGACCAAGGGACTGCCGCCTGAGCTGCTGGCCAGCAACGCAGAAACAGCGATCCGGATGCCGATGACGGATAAAGTACGTTCCATGAATCTGTCGAATTCAGCCGCTATTATTGTATTTGAAGCGTTACGGCAGTTGGATTTCCCGGATATGCAATAAGACAGCAGATTTCCCGTATCAAGGCGTGTGACAGGCCCCGGGAACTGCATCGAAAAGAGACATTCGACCGCAAACGACAACGACTATCATGTCCGTTGGGTTCCGAATGTCTCTTCTTCGTTATTTGGTGAAATAAAAAGTATTATAATTCTACAATAAAATTTCTTAAAGTCAGCAGGATTCGACAGGCTTGTATCGAATGTTATATTATAAATAGCCTAAAGGCTTATTTTGAGCAATTTGCATAAGGTCTAGTTAACTGCTTCCAATTTGTATAGGCAGGAATGAACCATGGTCCAGCCTTATATCTTATATCGGCATGCTGCAGTGATTTTGTGCAAAAAGCATAAAAGATTGATTATACAGGAGAGGTGTAAAGGATTTATGAAACCTGCTGGTGTTGTTCGTAAGGTGGATCAGCTGGGGAGAATTGTTCTGCCCAAGTCACTTCGTAAAAGATATCAAATGAATGAGGGAGATCCTGTCGAAATTCTGGTACAGGGCGATCACATCATTCTGGAGCGTTACCGTCCGAAGTGTGTGTTCTGCGGCTCGATGGAGGAAGTGAAGGAGTTTAAGGATCGTTATATTTGTGGAGAGTGCATGGAAGAGATGAGCGGCCTGGCTGTTCATCGTTAATAGTTCTAGGATAACCCAACAGGATGCGGTTGGACACTATATAGCGGGTTGACAGCAGGCAGGTTCCGAATGGATCCGATCTGCTGCACACAAAAAAGGGAGGCCTTGCCGGTAAGAATGGCAGGCTTCCCCTTTTTATTTAAAGAATAAGAAATGAGTGGGCACCGGACGAAGCTGTCCATCCGAAGGTTTGTTGACGACCCGCCCATTCAGGATGAGCGAGGAAGAACCGCCGCCGTCCAGATTGTAGGCATCCTGCACACCCAGGTTGAACATCTTGTTCTGCAGCTCCTGCAGGGTGGCGCCAGAGCTTCCCCTCTCGTTATATCCGTCTACAACGATGACCAGCAGCTGATCATCCTTGTAATTGCCGATGACAGTACGAGGAGCACGCTTCGGCGAAATCTGCCATTTATACGGAATCGGTGTCCGTTGCCCGTCCTTCAGCAGGACGGGAACAAAGGTTGCTCCGAATGTCGGGTTCAGCTGGTCCAGCGAAGACTGGTTAAAAAATTTACCGCCAATCAGTTTACCCGAAGAACTCAGACCGACAAAGCTGAGGTCCTTGAAGCTGGACTGGAAGCCTGTCAGATAATGGCCGTTCATCACGGTTGTACTGAGCGGGTAACGTTTGCCCCCGCCGTCAGCGAAGCCGCCGGCATTAATTCCGGCTACGGCTCCATGCCGCAGAACGGCCTTCATCGTGGTCTCCGAGGTACCCAGGGTGTCGCCGCCCAGCGCCATTTTCATCGCCGAGGGATCTTTCAGCTTGATCTTCATCGCATATCCCTGGTAGACACCGGGATTCAGCTTGTACAGCTCGATCGTAATCCGGCTGCTGTCGACCCGCTCATAAGGGTAGCCCAGCTTGGCCGTAATCCGGCGGTTATAGATGATCTCCGGACGCGTTGCCTGCTGGCTGACATTCTGATAAATGGCAGACATGGTCTGCGTAGTGCGCTGATAGAGTTCACCAGTATGGCGTATAGAAGAGATGGTATACTTAGCCATCTCTTCTGCACGATCCAGCTGGCTGCTGACATTATGGGTCAGAGCAGTCACTTCCTCCGAAGGCACATAGCTGGCAGCGGAGTCGTTCAGCTTAAGAGGCTGCTGGATCAGTAGAAGACACAGAATTAAACCTATAAAAGGAGCAGTCGCAAGCATAAATAGCCGGTTCATTTGTTTGGCTTGAAGCTTCATTTCAAGAGCTCCATCTTCTTCTGAAGAATATCCAGCTGCTGCTTCACTTCATTAAGCTGGGTATACAGCTTGTTGCTGTTATCGGTCTTATTGCTTGCGTTGTCCTTCGTAAACGTCAGAAGCTCATTAAACGACTGTACCTTCCCCTGTAATCCTTCAATTTGCTGGGAGAGGGCCTTTAGCTGCTTTTCGTAATCGGCTTTAAGGGCAGCTATCTGCTGATTGGTCTGTGATTGCACCTCTTGAAGCATTTCCTGTTTCAGATGATTGCTATATAAATAGGTAGCAAAGACGCCCAAGCCGATCAGAATCACCCAAAAAATCAAAAAAAGCCTGACAGAAGAACCGTTCTTATTCGTGCTTCGGCGAACATAAGGAGTGGAGGAAGGGTCCGTAGATGGTGGCATTTGTTTCCCTCCTGGATCGATTTTATTTTTTTCAGTCCTCATTCTATCATGGTGCCAACCTTTTCGCAAAAATGAATAGATTTACAATGTACGACAAAAATAGATTGCTTCAAATCAAAGAACAGCGATACAATCAACAGAGGAGCTGGACCGTTTGCGCGTCCCCATTGCCAGTTTCGTATCTCTATGAAACGAGTATAGCTTTTATTTTGTAATGATTAGGACGATGGACGCATTGGAAATAGCGGAAAAATGGAAGTTTTTTTCGTAAATAGGCTGTGCGAATCACTTTCTTGTCGAAGGGACTTGAACAGCGGGAGGATTATGCCGATATTAAATATATGGAAGAACAATGAAGGCCTTTTCCAGGGGGATGCCGGTATGCGTTTATTTGCTGCAAGGTCCGGTATGGGGAAGGTGCGGCTGTATTATTGACTTCTTCGAATCGGGGCTGCTTACTAGGTTAAGCGCTTCACGCAGGAACGGATGATATTTAGTACAGGGGGAGTTAGTATGAACGATATGTGGCAGGTGGTCATCATTGATATTCACCCGACCAGTATGCTTGGTTCCAAATTAATACTTGAAGAACAGCAGGATCTGGTTGTGAAGGGAATGGGTTCGACCGCTGCGGAGGGACTGGAGCTTGTAAGAGCTTACCAGCCGGAATTAATTATGATGGATTACAAGCTGCCGGATGCGAGTGCCGAGAATGTAATCACAGATATGATCCGGGTATCGCCCGAAAGCCATATTTTAATTATGACCGATGAGGATAATGCGGGGCTGTTTCAGCAGCTGCTGGCGGCAGGTGCAAGCGGCTCCATGTCCAAGCAGGCGTCACCGATGCAGCTGATGCATATGATCCGCGGTCTGCGTCAAGGCATGTTATCCGTACCCATGGACTGGATGCGGGGCGGACAGTGGCCGTTTACTCCGATCCTGGACGAGAAATTTGCTGAGCTGACAGAAACAGAAATTTTTATAATGGAGCGTATCGTTCAGGGAATTACATATGATAAAATTGCGATTGAGCTGGCGGTGAGCCGGCGTTCAATTGATAACTACCTGCGTAAAATTTATGCTAAGCTGGGTGTAGCGAGCCGTGCACAAGCCATCGAGAAATATGCGCTCTATGCTCGTCAGCAGAAGCAGATCTACGCATAAGAACCCAGGAACAACATAGAGAAAGAACACGGGATATACAGTGGATAGGAGGAGTCGATGAATTGAAGTATTCGTTCGCTTCACGTACCGCAAGTCTGCTGTCCTCTCCGATGCGCCTCATTCGGGAGAACGCCGTAAGAGATTCGTTTATCTCTTTGGCCGAGGAGCTTCCGGCGGAAGAGCTGTTTCCGATCAAGCTGCTGAAGGAGAGCGTCCATACGGTGTTCAAGGCCGGCCCGGAGGCTCTTCAATACGGGGAGTATGAAGGATACCGGCCGCTTCGGGAGTGGCTGGCCGCCGAGTGGGAGCAGCGCAAGTATATCACGGTCCATACTGAACATATTTTATTAACGACAGGCAGTCAGCAGGCGATTGACCTGGTCATTCGTCTGCTTGTAAATCCGGGTGACACGGTACTGGTGGAGAACCCGACCTCACCCGGATGCCTGCAGGTGCTTGGAGCTCAAGGGGCTCGGGTTGTCGGGCTGCCCAGTGACAAGGACGGGGTGCTTCTGGAGGCCTTAAAGGCGGGCATCCAGTCTGAGCATCCGAAGCTGTTCTTCGCCGCACCGAGCTTCTCTAATCCGACAGGAAGCTTATGGAGTGCAGAGCGCCGGAAGGAAGTTCTGGAGCTCTGCCGCCAGGCTGGAGTCCTGATTGTCGAAGACGACTCCTATGGGGATCTTCATTTTGGCAGAAGGTCAAAGAATGACTTTACCAAGGATTATCCTTCCCTGTTCTCTCTGGATGGAGCGGGACAAGGCGGTAGTGTGCTCTACATTGGCTCCTTCAGCAAGACCGTCGCTCCTGCACTCCGGATCGGATGGGCAGCCGGTCCTTCAGAGCTGATCCGGGCCATGTCCTCCCTGAAACAGATGGCGGATATGCAGTCCAGTACATTGAACCAGCGTCTGCTGTACCAGCTGCTGGTCGAATCAGGTTTTGATTTTCACAACCATCTGGCCCTCCTGAACCGCGAGTATGAGACCCGGCTGAAGCTGATGCTGGAGCTGCTGAAACGTCCTGCCTGGCAGGACGCAAGCTATATCATGCCTCAGGGAGGTATGTACCTGTGGGTAGAGCTGCCCGGAGCGCTGGACAGCCTTGCGCTGTTGAAGGCTGCGCTGCCAAAGGGTGTAGCTTTTCTTCCAGGACCGCTCTGTACAGCTGGAGCAGGAGGGGAACATTTCATTCGGCTGAATTTCAGTCACCCTGGCCGGGATGAATTGTTGATGGGAATGAACCTGATCGGGGAGTCTATTGGGGAATTTACAGCCCGCAGTTAAGGCGGGTACAGATTGAAGACCAAAAAGCAGAGATTCAGGATCTCTGCTTTTTGCTGTCTATGTCTTCCAGTACATTAGCGTAGTCCTGCAGGGATTGAACACCCTGTTCCGTCAGCCTGTAGCGTCCCCGTCGGACACGGCTGAACCATCCGTACACATCCCGGTAGAGGATAGTTCCTGCACTGCCAATGCCGGTGGCTCGTCCAAGCTGGGCCGGAGCGGCTTCACCGGCTTCATGCAGGGCTGCGGCCAGCAGCAGTGCTTTCTGGCGGTAAGCTGTCATCAGTTTGCGGCCCGTGCTGCCTCCAACATTATAATCACCTGTCCGGGCCTCGAATTCGGCCAGCAGCCGTTCCTGCTTACGTGTCCGGCGAGAACGGCCAGCGGTACGTTTCGCATCAGCAGATTCAGGTTCGCAAAGGACCTCCACGAAGGGCGTCTTGGTCTTATAGAAGGTGACTGTGATCAGCCCGAGACCGAGCCGGACGCACAGCTCCCGCAGTTCACCCCAGCGCTGATTGACCGCACCGCGCTTGGTGCGATTGCGTTCGACAGCCACATACACCTGGTCGCTCAGCTTCTGACGGGCGGCCCCCTGAAGCAGCAGTGCCAGATTAAAGGTTTTCTTCATCTCTACAATTAAAGGGCGTTCCTGTCCCGGAAGCATGCCCACGAGATCGCAGCCCCGGACCTCACCCTTGATTTGATAACCCTGCTGTTCAAAATGCTGCTTGATCGGAGCATACAGCTCCGTTTCATGTTTGACCGCCATCTGATCCACTCCTAACGCAGACTTTCAACTTATCATTATAGCACAGCCTGTCCGGGGTGAAGGGAGTTTTACCCTGATGACATAGCTCTTTATGACTTGTTGAGGCAAAAAAAGAATGAAGGCCTGCCTTGAAAAAATAGGTCAAGAAGTCTGCGCGGGCGCATAGGTATGTATTACACTTTTTTTATGAATGGGTTGCAAGGGACCCTTAACTATTCGGAGTGGAGGCAATTACTAGCGGAGCCATGGGGAGGTACCGAGGATGAACATTTTCGAACGCGTAGCGGAATACCGGGCAGAGAACGATCGTTTGGCATGGAGCGGCACATTTAGAGATTATATCGACCTGTTGAAAAAGGATCCGACACCTGCAATGACAGCCCATGCCCGTGTGTATGAGATGATCAAGTCGTTTGGCGTAGAGGAGCAGGGAGGCCACAAGCGTTACAAGTTTTTTGAACAGGAAATCTTCGGACTTGATCATCCGCTGGAGAAGCTGGTGGAAGAGTATTTCCATTCGGCGGCACGCAGACTCGATGTTCGTAAACGTATTTTGCTGCTGATGGGTCCCGTGAGCGGCGGTAAATCAACACTGGTGACGCTGCTGAAAAGGGGCCTGGAACAGTTCTCTCGCACGGAAAAAGGGGCTATTTATGCCATTGAAGGCTGCCCGATGCACGAAGAGCCGCTTCATCTGATTCCGCTGGAGCTGCGGGCTGATGTGGAGAAGGAGCTGGGGGTAAGAATTGAAGGAAATCTCTGCCCGTCCTGTGCCATGCGCCTCAAAACGGAATACGGCGGCGATCTGGAGAAAGTGCGTGTCGAGCGGGTGTTCATATCGGAGGATAACCGTATAGGTATCGGTACCTTCAGCCCGTCTGATCCGAAATCACAGGACATCGCCGACCTGACGGGAAGCATCGATTTCTCCACAATCACCGAATTCGGTTCGGAATCCGATCCGCGTGCCTACCGGTTTGACGGTGAATTAAATAAAGCCAACCGGGGGCTGATGGAGTTTCAGGAGATGCTGAAGTGCGATGAGAAGTTTCTATGGAATCTGCTTTCGCTGACTCAAGAGGGCAACTTCAAGGCCGGCCGTTTTGCCCTGATCAGCGCAGATGAACTGATTGTTGCCCATACGAATGAATCGGAATATAAGGCTTTTATTGCGAACAAGAAAAATGAAGCGCTGCAGTCCCGGATGATCGTCATGCCGGTGCCATACAACCTGAAAGTGTCTGAAGAGGAGAAGATTTACGTCAAGCTGATTCAGCAGAGTGATATGAAGCATGTGCATATCGCCCCGCACGCGCTTCGTACTGCAGCTATTTTCTCAATTCTGACCCGCCTCAAGGAAAGTAAAAAGCAGGGTATGGACCTGGTCAAGAAGATGAGAATGTACGATGGCGAAGAGGTTGAGGGTTACAAAGACTCTGACCTGAAAGAAATGCAGGTAGAATATCTGGAGGAAGGCATGAGCGGGATCGATCCGCGTTATGTGATCAACCGTATTTCCAGCGCGCTGATCAAGCAGAACCTGCAGAGCATTAATGCGCTTGACATTCTCCGCGCCATCAAGGACGGCCTGGATCAGCATGCTTCGATTACGAAGGAAGAACGTGAACGCTACCTGAACTTTATTTCAATAGCCCGCAAGGAATACGATGAGCTGGCGAAGAAGGAAGTACAGAAGGCTTTTGTTTATTCTTTTGAAGAGTCGGCTAAGACGCTGTTTGAGAACTATCTGGATAACATTGAAGCCTTTTGCAACTGGGCCAAAATCCGTGACCCCCTCACGGATGAGGAAATGGATCCGGATGAGCGCCTGATGCGTTCGATCGAAGAGCAGATTGGAGTCTCGGAGAATGCGAAGAAGGCTTTCCGCGAGGAGATCCTGATCCGTATCTCGGCGTATTCCCGCAAGGGACGCAAATTCGAATACAACAACCATGACCGGCTGCGGGAAGCCATCGAGAAGAAGCTCTTCTCCGATTTGAAGGATATTGTCAAAATCACCACTTCGACCAAGACGCCGGATGCAACACAGCTCAAGCGCATGAATGAAGTAACAAAAAGACTGATTGAAGAGCACGGATACACCGCACAAAGTGCCAATGATTTGCTTCGTTATGTGGGAAGCCTGCTGAACAGATAACGTAAGATGGAGCCGCATTTTACAATCCCTTCTATATATAGAAGGGATTTTTTTATATTCTTTATAAATTAAGCGCTTCCATGATATAGACGATATGAGTTTGATCGTTCATAATGTAAAAAGCTAAATTTTAGTAAAATCAATTACAGGTAATTATCGAGAGGTGCGTCATCATGATCAATCTGACAGAGAACAGAAAGAAACAGGTTGAGTATATTGGAATTACAGAACGGGAGCTCGGCATATTGTCCGGTCAGCAGGAGCTGTTCAGCCAGGTGGTCGATGAAGTGGTTGACCGCTTCTATGACCACATTGAGCAGCGTCCGGAGCTGATGCAGCTAATGACCCGCTTCTCGAACATCGATCGATTGAAGCAGACGCAGCGCAGCTACTGGCTGTCACTTGCACAGGGAGTCATCGATCAAGCTTTCATTGAACAGCGGATCAAGATTGGACAGGTTCATTCCCGTATTGGTCTCACCACTGATTATTACCTTGGAACCTACATGGTGTATCTGGATATTGCGGCTGACATCTTCCGGCGTCTTCTGCCGGAGCAGTGGTACATTGTCATTCATGCGCTGTCCAAGATGTTCAATCTGGATTCACAGCTTGTACTTGAAGCTTACGAAGAGCAGGAAAAAGGCAAGGTGCAGATGCTTGCGGATGAACAGCAGCGGCTGCTGATCTCGGTGACCCAGGGGGCGCAGGATCTGACCCGTATGATTGTGGAGCTCAATACGAATGCACAATCTATCGCCGTTACGGCACGAACGACAGCCGCTTCCCAGGAGAAGGCCCAGAGCCTGATTCATGAATTGGGTCAGGAGGTCCGGCAGATTGAGAGTATGAGCGGCATGATCCGTGAACTGTCAGATCAGACCCATCTGCTTGGCCTTAATGCAGCGATAGAGGCGGCGAGAGCCGGAGAAGCCGGTCGGGGCTTTGATATTGTCGCCCAGGAGGTCCGGAAGCTGGCGGCAGATTCGCGCAAGGCCCAGCAGCATATCCAGCAGAAGCTTGCTGCAATTCTCCCGAAGCTGGGCAGTGTGCAGACGGAGGCGAACGAGACATCCGAGAATGCACGTAAGCAGGCGTCCAGCTCGGAGGAGCTGGTTGCCTTTGTACGCATGGTGGAGCAGGTGGCAGCAGACCTGAACTCGATTCATACAGCGGAGTAAGCGCCGGAGCAGCGGGCGGGAGGTTGAACTCCTGTCCGCTTTTCGTGCAATCTCCTAATAAGAAGCTTATATCTAAACCATTGTATTTAAGCTATAATACGTTGAGCGATGCATTGTACGCAGGTTGACTAGCCCTTTGTCTGCCGCCGCCCACGGTACACACAATGCGGAATACATACCATTAATTCAGGTAAACGTCGAACAATCGTTTGACCAAGTAGTAATCATAGAGGTGATTTGCATGGCTTCCATTCATGATGTTGCCAAACATGCAGGGGTGTCGGTAGCGACCGTGTCCAAGGTAATCAACAATTATCCTGATGTCAGTGACAAGACCCGCAAAAAAGTTAACAAAGCGATCGATCACCTGCGCTATCAGCCCAATGTGGTAGCCAGAGGATTGGTCAAACGGAGATCATGGACGGTAGGCGTTCTGTTGACCGTACCATTCACCAACCCCTTCGTCTCCGAGCTGCTGGAAGGCATTAAGACAGCACTGGAGAACAGCGGTTATGATCTGGTCCGTCTCTCTACGCGGTTTGATGATCCTAACTATTCCTTTCTGAAGCACTGCCGCAGCCGCAACGTGGATGGTGTGGTCGTATTCGGTGTAGATAAAGACAATCGCGGTGTAGATGAGCTCATTCATTCCGATCTGCCTACCATGTTTGTCGATACCGATCAGGTTGGGAAACGTGCGGGTTACATAACTACAGATAATCATAATGCAATCAGGATGGCTGTCAGTCATTTGAGTGAGCTGGGTCACCGTAAAATTGCTTATATCTCCGGTACGCTGGGCCCGTCTATGGCCAATCTGCGTCTGGAAGGCTACCGTGCGGGCATCCGGGAAAGTGGTCTGGAGTATAATCCGTCATATATGGAAGTGTGTGACTACTCCTTCGACGGCGGCAGCCAGGCGGCACGCAAACTGCTGGAATTGCCGAATCCGCCGACAGGAATCATATGTGCTTCTGATATGTCTGCTTTTGGAGCCATCCAGGAGATTGAAAGGCACGGTTTGTCGGTTCCGGAAGATATCTCGGTCATTGGGTTTGATAATACGTATTATGCTCAGGTGTTTAAGCCTGGCCTGACGACAGTCAACCAGAATATATTCAATATCGGTGTCCGTTCGATTGAGTTTCTGATTGCCATGGTTGAGAATGCGGAGTATTCTCCGCCGGTCATTATGGAACCGTCCCATTTGGTGATACGCCATACGACGGCCAAGGTTCAGACGGTATAAGCAGCATGAGGCACAGTGATAACTGTGCCTTTTTGCTTGTATGCGAAGCTGGCAGGCGGATAAACCGGGCGCTTTTCTAAGCCCAGAGAATCAGATTCGTTGAATCGGAGTATGACAAATCACGAATGTAGACAGATCGACTTAAGATGCTCAGGAATGGTATATTGTGGATTGTGTTTATTCAAGAGGGGTAAATTCAGATTAGAATGTTAGATTTTAGGTTATTTACCTCATAGGCAAACCAACTTAGCAAGCAAGGAGAGGTCATCGAGATGAGAGAGAAAAAATGGTTAAACGTATTGCTTCTGGTATCACTGGTTGTCATGATTGCGGGATGCGGTTCATCCAAAGATAAAGCGGAACCTGCAGCAGCCAGTACGGATACCAGCTCGGCCCAACAAGCGGATCAGAAATCTGCAGAAGAGAAGAAACCGGCCGATGAGGGAAACAAGCTGGTATCCTCGGACGGCAGTGTCGAGCTGATTGCCCCTGAAGGCTGGAAAGTAACCAACATTCTGAAAGATCAGCTGATGTTTGTTGTAGCCAGTCCGAAAGCTGAGAAAATGTTTTATGTGGATGCACAGGCCAAAAAGGATTTTACCTCTGACATCACTCTGGAGAGCTATCACAAGACCATTCTGGATAACATCGAAATTCAGTCCAGTGATCTAAAACGCTCGGAGCCTAACAAAACAACGGTTGTCTCCCAGCCTGCACTCGAAAGCGAATTAACCGGTGAGGTAAATGGACAAAAGGCCCAATATATGATTTCCACCTTCGAGAAGGGCAGCAATTACTATCAGACCGGTTATGTGGTTCAAGGCGAGAAGGATGCTGATGACGATACGACGTATAAGCAGATCATGGATTCCTTGAACATTGTCAAGGACAGCACACCCGTCACACCTGATTCGGACGGCAGCCTGTTCAAGCGGACACTGAAGAGTGATGATGGTGTCCTCAGCATTAAAGTTCCGTCGAATTGGAAGCAGGAAACCAAGCTGAATGAAGAAGCCGACATCCAGGCTTCCTACACGAAGGGTGAAGATTATCTGATGGTCCTCAGCGAGCTCAAATCCGACATCGGTGAAGAATATACGATGGATGATTATTATAGCGTCATTAAGGACCAGATGCTCAATTCCGTACAGAATGCAAAGGTTGAGGAAGTGGGACAGGTCGAGGTCAACGGGATGAAAGGGAAGCAGTTCTCGCTGAGCGGAAGTGTGGACAGCATCAAAATGTCTTATCTCGTTACGGTCGTCGAGTCCAAGCAGCGGTATAATCAGATTATTTTCTGGACCCTGCAGAACAAATATATTGAAAGCAAGAAAGAGTACCAGGGAATTCTGCAATCTTTCAGCGATAATAGTAAATAAGGATGCTTAAATGTAGAAACAGAAGAGCCGGAGGCTGATGCCTTCGGCTCTTCTTTATTGGGTCATTTGTGTTTCTACGCAGGAGGTTTGTCGAAAATTGAGTACATGGACAGATATCCATTTTTCGGACATTAATGGTATATTATGATCCGAATGTATTGGTATGGGAGGTGTCAGATGCTATTAAGAAGAGCAGTTGCAGGTTTTTTATTATTCATTCTTTCATGGGCTTTGTTTGGCTGTAGCAGCGGTATCCATAGTGTAGAGCATATACAGACTGTAGGCGAAAAAGGTAATGATGCAGAAGCCGCCTTCGAGAGACTGGACAGCAAATTATTCATTAGTGACAATGGAGAGATCAAATTGACAGCAACCGATCAGTGGAAGGTTCGTGAGCTGGATCATCTTACCGACAGTGTCATTGACATCTATAACTCTAATGAAGGATTAAAGGTATTTGTTATTGCTAATCCAGAAGACACTTACACGTCGAGGATTTCTTTAGATACTTACCACGAGTTATCAGTCGAGAAGCTGGCGGGCTCCACCAAAGGTGCGGAAGTATCCAAGCCATACCCAAACTCGCTGCTTCCGGTTCCCGCTCTCTTTAGTCAAGTTAAGGGTGTAAAAACGGACGGGTTTGTCACTAGTTTTATCAACGGAGGAACCTACTATAATATTATTTTCATGTCACAATATTCATTGAATCATAAAGAGGAACAGACCTACAGAGAGATCATGAAATCGATTCAAATTGTTGACAAGAAGGAATCCCAACTGACTGCCGCGGATGCTGAGGGGGGGATGCGGGTACGTGAGGAGACACAAGACGGAGAAACCTTTCATCAATTAACGCACGAGCAAGAAGGTGTTACAATTCAACTGCCTCTGAAGTGGAGAACGGAATACAAGTTTAATGATGATGCGTTATTACATGGTACTAATATACAGGATAAGGAGTTCATGATGGTCTACAGTGATGTGACCGGAGAACCGTTGGTTTCGTTAAATACATATTATCGTAATGTTCTACAGTTGATGTTGGAACAGCAGCTGGAGGACATGGAGCTGGTGAGTGAGGAAGATATAAAGTTAAACGGAAATGAAGGGAAAGAATTCATTATTAGCGGGTTTATAAAAGGAGGGTTGAAGAAATACAAGACTACTTATTCGGTTTTTGTGACTCACAGGAATGGAAGGTATTATGTACTGAAATTCTGGGCTTCGGATTTAAACCCAGGAAATCATCAAGAGCATTATAATCAGATTAAGAAAAGTTTTAGAATCGTAGACGTACCGGATAGACCAGATACAGCTAATTTAGAAAACGGTTTTGCCACACAGACCTAGACCTTACATAGCGACGACGGAATAATCAGTATGAAGGTGCCACGAAACTGGAAGCAGGAGACCAAGATGAATAAAGATACGGCATTGCTGGTTTTCAACAAAAAAATGAGGAGTACGCCGAAGTAATTAGTGAATTGAAATCAGACATCGGTAAATACGTGACGCTGGAGATTAACACGAGTTTATCAAGGAGAACCTGTTAGATTCTTTGACTGGGGCAGAGGTAGAAGAGGTTGGAGAGAAAACAGGTTGCCGTGAACGGCATCATGGATGGGCACCATATCGCCTATCTGGTTACGGTGTTGGAGTCCGGCCAAGTTTAAGGAAATGGTGCAGTCGTTTTCTGAAAAGAGGGAGTAAAAGCATATCTTATACACAATAAATAGCCGGGGCAGAGCCCCGGCTATTTACTATTTGGCTTGCAGATTGATCGCGTAGCTGTTCAGTTTCCGGCTCATCTGTTCAATATCCCCAATGAAGGAGGACACTTGCTCAGAAGAATCGGCTTGGCTGTTGCCCACCTCGACGACCTTCTCAATCGACACGACCAGTTCATCCATAGTCTTACGCATGTTATGCAGCGTCTGCTGAATACGGTCCGCGGAAGCAATGGTTTCGTGAGACAGCTTGCGGATCTCGCTCGCAACGACACCAAACCCGCTTCCCATATCGCCTGCCCTGGCTGCTTCAATAGCAGCATTAAGGCCAAGAAGGTGGGTCTGATCAGCGATGCCTTTAATGAACGTAATGACTTCATGGGTGTCGTTCATCTGCAGGGATGCCTGACGGGAGATGTCCAGCAGGTTGCCGGAGATGTGAGCAAGCCCCTCGGCACCTTCGGCAACTTGTGAGACACCTTGATTGGCCTGGGAAATGGATTCTACGATTTGTTCGGATATTTGTAACAGCTCTTTTTCATTATGACCCTGATTCTGAGCGGCAAGGGCGCCAATCGTTACTCCCTCATTCAGAATCGGGACAGCCAGGCCATGAAAGGCAATGCCAAAAAATTGCTCAGGCACCTGCTCGTTAATGATGACCTGGTCGTGAATACAGCGGTACAGCGGTTCCTCAGAATGAATCGGGGTTCCGGCTTTGGCTCCGACATCAATTCTGCTGCCCGGATAATAGGCAAGCCACTTGGATGTGTCCGTAATACCCAGGGATACATCTGGCAGCAGTGTATGCAGCAAGGGTAACAATTGTAGAAAAGATTCCAGGATAGGATGCGGCGGTGCCGCTTGATTTAATGGATCTGCGCTGACTTGTGACATGTAGGGTACCCCTTATTAGCTGAATTTTATTTTTCTTGATCATAAGGGATATTTGGTTTATTATGCAACAAATTTAATAAACTTTCACAACGTATTACTGCATGAATTTCCGGTGCAGTTTTTTGCCGTCATAACTGAACATGACCTTCTTCTCTTCCACCGTCGTAATGAGATGAACACCCTTGCCCCATAAGCGGTATACATAAGGAAGTGTTCGCTCCATATACTTCAAATCCAGCTCGATGCCTTCATACTGGTGCTGGAGCACAAGCTCACCGGTCCGGTTGTAGTCGCCATCCTGGACGACAAGATATGGAGAGCCGCCGTTCACCCGGGAGTAAATCAGCTCATCGCGAATATTTTCCCATGACTTATCCGTGATTTTCCAGTCCTGGCCCTGCTTTTGAAAGACATACAGGTCTAGATCTTCCGTCAGCTGTTTGGTCATATAGTTGCGGATAAAGGAGAGATCCGAATCGAATTCCCGCACTTCGAACATTTTGGCCCTGCCCTGGTTGGGCTTACGCCCGAGCCGTTCCTGCTCCTCGCGGGTTGGGTGGTCCCAGCGGCGTTCGATATCCTCGAAGATCTTGAGGCCGAGGTAATAAGGGTTCAGGCTTTGACGTGAGGGCTGCACGACCGATGCATTCAGCATGGCAAATTCCACGGTTTCTTCACTTGTAAGGTCCAGCTCGCGTATAATGCGTTGATGCCAATAGGAGGCCCAGCCTTCGTTCATGATCTTGGTCTCCATCTGCGGCCAGAAGTACAGCATTTCATCCCGCAGCATGGTCATGATGTCTCGCTGCCAATCCTCCAGAATTTCCGAGAATTCCTGAATAAACCAGACGATATCCTTTTCCGGCTCCGGTGGAAACCGGCGGTACATGCTGCTGCCGTCCGACTCGTCCTCCGGCGTGTTGTTCCGCTCATCCAGTGACCACAGGTCGTCATATTCCCCGCTTTTGATCGGCTTCGGCTTGGCTTTCTGCTGCTTGATTTTCATTTCCATGTAACGCTGTTTGTCCAGCCGCCGCGGTTTGATCAGCTGAGGGTCTACATGCTCCTGAATGCCAAGCACGGCATCGATGAACGATTCGACGGCTTCCGTACCGTGCTCCAGCTCATAACTTGCAATCCGGTCCGCGGTTGCCGACATGCTCTCGACCATATTGCGGTTGGAGGCTGAGAAGCGTGCGTTATTTTTGAAAAAATCACAGTGGGCCAGCACGTGCGCGACAATCAGCTTGTTCTGAATGAGGGAGTTACCGTCCAGCAGGAACGCGTAGCAGGGATTCGAGTTAATCACGAGTTCGTAGATTTTGCTGAGTCCGAAGTCATACTGCATCTTCATTTTTTGGAACGTTTTCCCGAAGCTCCAGTGGCTGAAGCGGGTCGGCATGCCATAAGCGCCAAAGGTATAGATAATATCAGCAGGGCAGATTTCATAACGCATAGGATAGTAATCCAGACCGAAGCCATCGGCGATCTCCATAATTTCGCTGATCGCATATTCCAGCTGCTTCATTTCATCGCTCATGACACGACATCCCCCTCCGGCTGGCGGAAAAAGGTGCGCAGCGCCTTGTAAACCTCGCCTTTCTCCTTAATGACATAGTACATAAAATGATCCATTTTAATATTTTTATAAGCGGACATCAGCGTACTGCTGCGGTTATACTGATTCACTTCGCCGTAGCCGAACATATTGCTTCGTTTGAGCAGCTCTCCGATCAGCCGGACACAGCGTTCATTATCTGAGGTCAGATTGTCACCGTCCGAGAAGTGGAAGGGGTAGATATTGTAACTGGATGGAGGATACCGGGTATCAATGACTTCGAGGGCTTTTTGGTAGACGGAGGAACAGATTGTGCCGCCGCTCTCGCCGCGGGTGAAAAATTCTTCTTCGCTCACTTCCTTGGCCTCGGTATGGTGGGCTAGGAACACGATTTCGACCTTCTCATATTGTCTGCGCAGGAAGCGGGTCATCCAGAAAAAAAAGCTGCGGGCACAGTATTTTTCAAAAGATCCCATAGAACCGGACGTGTCCATCATAGCCAAAATGACCGCATTGGATTGGGGGATCATCTTGTCTTCCCAGGTTTTGTAACGAAGATCGTCCGGACTGATATGATGAATGCCCGGTGAACCGGAAGTGGCATTGCGGCGGAGATTCTCCAGAATCGTCCGTTTTTTGTCAATGTTGGACTGCATACCTTTCTTGCGGATGTCATTAAACACGACGGTATGTGTCTCAATCTGATCTTTGTCCTTCTGCTTCAGGTGCGGGAGCTGCATACCCTCGAACAGCATATCCTCCAGTTCATCGATGCGCACCTCTGTTTCGACAATGTCGTAACCTGGCTGATCGCCGGCTTTTTCACCCTTGCCGGGCTTGGCTGCCGCAGGATCTCTGCCAATGACGTCGCCGACCTGACTGTCACCGTCGCCTTGGCCCACATGCTTTTGCTTTTGATAATTGTATACAAAACGATATTCATCCAGACTGCGGACAGGGATTTTGATGATCTGCTTGCCATCCGACATGATAATGTTCTCTTCCGTAATAAGATCAGGCAGGTTTTGCTTGATCATTTCCTTTACTTTCTGCTGGTGACGCTGTTGGTCCTGGTACCCTTTACGATGAAGCGACCAATCTTCGCGGGACAAAATAAACGAGCTGGAGTGGCGTGGATCCGGCATGTGAGGCACCTCCCTTTTGGAATACGCGGCACAGTTTGGCCTGTTGTAAAGTAAGTATATTCACGGCTCAGTATGTTATGTGAAGGGTGTTGCGGATTTCGGCGACTTTTCCGGGAAAGACAGGCTCTCATACCAGAGTGAATTATTTTAATATACGCTTTTGTCAATATAACTTTTGATTCATGGTGATCCGATATATGAACTAGTAGTGTCTCTTTACGAAATAAATGCAATATCGAAAGTCCTACAATAAAACACATTACTATTAAAGGTCGGGGATCGTCATGAATCGTTTGGATGAGATTATTTGGAGAAGAAACAAGTTGATTATGATACTCATGTGGGTGATTTCGGCCGTGGGAATCGGCTTGGCTTTTATGATACCGCAGCTTTGGATCAGTAACATCGTCTCCATTGTGTTTAACAGCTGGGTAACTTATTGTGTCATTCGCCGAAAACATACACAGCTTTTACCATGGCTGATTACAGCCCTGCTGATTGCTGTGATTGTATATCTGAGTATAGACTCAGCCAACCTAATTCTGGGTCTGGTCGTAGGGTCCATGCTCCTGTTTTATCCTAGGCGGATTTTCTTTGCCATCGGTTTCGGGGTAACGGTAGTGGTCGATGCTGTCCAAATGTTCATTTTGTCACCAGACCCCACGCCTGAAGGTATGATCGGAAATGCCATTAATCTGGGGATGTTCATCATTGCAGGTGCCGCGCTCATGGTTGTCTCTCATCTAAATTACAAGCTCTACCTGGAAAGCGAACGGCGCTGGTCGGAAGTGGAGCAGTCCAAGCGGCAGGTAGAGTCCATGTTCGAGCGCGTTCAGGAGGCTGCTGCCGGGCTTGGCAGCTATACGGAGCAGATGAAACGTAAGGTGACAAATACAGGGACAATTACGTCAGAAGTTACCATGGGGTTCATGGAGGTTGCCAAGGGAGTTGAATTTCAGGCGAGCAGCGTGTCTGAGATATCCGAATCTCTATCCGTATCAGATCTGCATATCAGAGAAGTAGCTGCTAACTCCAAGGAGATGAAGGAGCTGTCAAGCACGATGGCTTCTGTAACTGAAGTCGGCAGTTCCAGCATGGATCATTTGAATTCCCGCATGTCCGAATTGTATGAGGTCATCTTGAACATGGCCAAGGAGATGCAGGACTTTAACCGGGAGAGCGAGTCAATGACCACGATTCTGAACGGAATCTCCGCGATCTCGAAGCAGACAAATCTACTGGCGCTCAATGCCGCTATTGAATCTGCGCGTGCCGGCGAACACGGACGGGGATTTGCAGTGGTAGCCGGAGAGGTCCGCAAGCTGGCCGAACATTCAGGGCAATCCGCACAGGAAATTTCAGATATTTTGTTGCGTTTGCAGCGCAGAACCTTATCTTTGACGGAACGGTTTGAAGGTGTGCGCGAATCTCTGGCAGAAGGCCGGGCTGCAGTTCAGACGGCGGATGAAGTATTCCGTACCATTAATGCCAACACACAGCAGGTACTGAACCAGGCTTCCGAGATTGAGAACAGCTCGGTAACGATGGAGGAGTCTTCGCGGAAAGTAGTCGGCGAGGTGACTGAAATCTCCGGTGTGACGGAACAATCAAGTGCAGCAGCAGAGCAGATTCTCGCAAGCATGGAAGAGCAGCATAACATAACGAAAGAAATGGTGGACAGCTTCAGTGAGCTGGAGCAGCTTATTCTCAGTCTGAACGACCTTGTGTTTAACCATAGCGGGGCAAATGCAGAACTGGAGCAGAAAGCGATGGCTGCCGCGGTGGTTATGCAGAAGAAGGATCAAGGCGACCATTTAGCAGCCGTCTCTTCGGATATGCCGGTCTCAGCTTAAGGTATTATAGCTGAATGGACGCTTTTGACTTGCTTTTGAACCTGTCTCTACGGTATACCCGTAGGGACAGGTTTTTTTGTTATATGGTATTAATGATTAGGGTATGAGGGGGCACGTTCGATGCTTGAAATTATGTTTAATCCGGATGGGTATGTGGTGACAGACGGAACGCGGCAACTGCAGCTGCTGCCGAAGGAATATGCTCTGCTGCAGTTTCTGTACTTTCATCGAAACCAGGCGTTTACCCGGACGCAGCTTCTGGAACAGGTATGGCCGCTCGAATATCCGGTAGACCGTACGGTAGATGACCATATTTACCGGCTGCGCAAGAAGCTGGGTTCCTGGCCCGGCATCGCCATTAATACCGTGCGTGGTTATGGCTACATTCTGACAGTGTCGGTGAGCAGAGAAGAAATCAAATGGGCCAATCCTTCTACACAGGACAAGCAGATGGAACAGGCGATTGCTGAGATGCTGAGCCGCTACCACTTATTCGGCCAAGGTCATTCCATGCAGGCACTGCTTGCTCAGCAGGAGGTACTCGGAGTTCGGGTAGATAATTTTTATAGAATATATATCCGATTTATTCGTGGGGATTCGGACCCATGCCAACGTGGAGAAAGACAAGTTACCGGTTTTGTCATGCCTGTAGCCATTATGGAGATGTATGTTCATTTATGGACGGGGATATGGCGGAAGCCGAGAAGACTTCAATTCAGGTAGAGCAATTGCTTCAGGATATGCCTTATTTGCGGGAGATTGGAAGATATTGAGTTGTGAACAGGCTTCTGCTTTTGAGTCAAGGGCAGTATGAAAGCGGGGCTGCTTCTATTGATGAAGGGCTGCAGGTGCTCGCGCAGGTCCGCTCCTGGGAGAATTGCTGCTCGCTGTTTTATCTCCCCAGGTGTAGATTTTGCTCAATGCAGGGGCCAAGCTGGCTTCGGCAGATTCGTCCTGATCAGGAAACCCTGCTCGGCTGGCTCATCTCCGCGATTGGAGTGGGTTCTGTGCTTATGATAGCCGTATTGAACTGCTTTAAGTCTCTGAGCCCGGAAAAAGGTCTGGGAGGGGAATGTATTTATATTGGTGCCGGTATGGGTCTATTGGGCTGTACTCAGGCAGGGTCAGCGGTCTGGCCGATATTATTTCTGGGAGGATCCATCGGTATCGGCAACGGACTATACATGGTGACCTACAATTACATGCTGCAGACGGAGACGCCTTTACATCTGACGGGTCGTGTCTTTAGTATTCAGAATATGATGATGAGCTGTGTTATGCTGATTGCCCCGTTATTGGGGGGGGCTGCTGATTTCCCACTTTGGAGCAAGCGTCGTGTTCTGGCAGGCGGGGCTGGTCATTGGAGGAATTGGACTGGCAGGCCTTTTCTATGGTCGCAGGATGTGGCCAGAAGTAAATCGGTATAACCAGACCGAAAGGAAAAAGCAGCTGGGAGTCACGACGGACAATGGTGCGTAAACGAAGTATAATGTAGATAAGTATTTATATTGATGGATTTAAGGAGAGATTGGATGTCTTTCATATTGTTCAAAAACGCTAAATTTGCTCACCCGGCTTCACATCCAGGAGATGCCGTATTGGTGGAAGATGGTGTCATTCGTGCTGTCGGGCATGCATCTGACCTCACTTTACAGCTTGCGGGAAAAGAAGTTCAAACCATCGATTGGCAAGGACAGTATGTACTGCCGGGATTGGTAGATTCACATATGCATCTTGCAATGCATGGAATGAAGCTGGATATGTTGGACTTTACCGAGGCGGCCTCCAAGGAGGAAATGCTTCAAATGATCCGCAATCGGGCGGCAGTTACACCGCCTGGGGAGTGGATTCTCGGATTGAATTGGAACGAGAATAACTTTAGTCCATCGGCTGCCCCGCATAGGACTGAACTGGATGAAGCTGCAGGCGACCACCCGCTGTACCTGACCCGGACCTGCTTCCATGCCTTTCTTGGCAACTCGGAAGCTTTCCGCAGGGCGGGGGTTGCGGCGTCAACGCCAGATCCTGAATCAGGTGCCTTCGGACGAGACGAAGACGGCGATCTGAACGGGTGGATATATGAAGAAGCTTCGGCGGCTTTTGCGAAGGTGCAGCCCGAACCAGATTATGCAGTCAAAAAAGCAGCAGTCCGCCGGGGTATTCTGGATGCGCTGCGCTTGGGACTTACAGCCGTGCATACGGAGGATCTTAGATTGCTGGGGAGTGCCGATACGATGCTGCGGATACACCGCGAGCTGAGAGAGGAAGGCTTGGTATTCCGTACTCATCAGCTCATGTTCCATACTTTCCTGGATGAGATGAAGGAATTGGGGATCCTGCCTAACCAGGGAGATGAGTGGATTCGGATTGGTGCAGTCAAAATGTTCTCAGACGGCGCTCTCGGAGGTCGAACAGCTCTTTTGCGCGAACCTTATAGTGACGCACCGGAGACCAGCGGCATGGCTATTCAGACACAGGAACACTTGAATGAGATGGTCTCGAGAGCAAGAGCACTCGGATATCCTGTTGCTGTTCATGCGATTGGCGATCTGGCGGCGGACATGACCTTAACGGCGATGGAGACCCATAGGCTGCAAGATCATTCTGTGCTCCCTGATCGTCTTATCCATGGGCAAATTGTCCATGCTGATTCGGTTGCCCGGATGAAGCAGCTCCATCTTGCGGCAGATATACAGCCCCGTTTTGTAGCGAGTGATTTTCCATGGGTTCTGGATCGGGTTGGACGACGGACGGATTATTTGTATGCCTGGAAAAAGCTAATTGACTCCGGTGTGGATTGTGCTGGCGGCAGTGATGCTCCGATTGAACCGCTGGATCCGTTCCTTGGCCTGCACGCCGCAGTAACTCGTCGGAGACCAGAAGAAATACACGAAGGCTACCTACCGGAAGAAAAGCTCAGCATTAAAGAAGCGGTGGATCTCTTTACCCAAGGAAGCGCCAAAGCGGCGGGGGAATCCAATCGAGGTGAGATAAAAGAAGGTATGGCTGCAGACTTTACGGTAGTGGACCGCGATATTTTTGATTCTCCTGAATCACTGCTGCAAACCCAGGTAAGAATGACAATAGTGAATGGCCAGGTTGGCTACAGTTCAATGTAGTGTAAAAGGGAGACCTGCGCGGCTTAATCCAGCGCTGCTTGGATGGGTGCGCGGGTCTTTGATGTAAGAACATAGATTTAGTATAGGGACACAAATTTAAAGTGGTAAAATTTATAACTTGTGAAGAGCTGCTGAACGTGGTAAATTATAAATCCGCCCGATAAACGAGTGTGGATAAGTTAAAGCAGTGAAGAAAATAATCGAAAAAAAGATGTTGACGAACTGCTTGGTAACATGGTATGATATAAAAGTTGTCACCGAGAAACACTGACGACGAATGGAATGCTTGATCTTTGAAAACTGAACAACGAGTGAGTATCACTGTTGCGCAAGTAACAGCAAACAATGAGATTTATATCTCGTCAGATTCAAAATGAGCTTATCGCTCTTTTCAATACTTTATTGGAGAGTTTGATCCTGGCTCAGGACGAACGCTGGCGGCGTGCCTAATACATGCAAGTCGAGCGGGGTTT
>NZ_JAUQTB010000006.1 GCF_030580655.1 Paenibacillus lacisoli | reverse complement strand
ATATGTCTTCCGTATTTCGCCCATGAAAAATCCCCTCCAAGTAAACATTAGTGCGCTTTTTACACACTGTCTACTTAGAGGGGATAATATCAAGCTGCAGTCGGCTTTTTGATTAGTATGACCATGATGGCCGGATATCCTTCTACTTGACCCCGCCGGAAGCGAAACCCGCTATGCGATAAACAGCATCCATATCCAGATGCTCGCGGACCCAGTCTGCGATTCGATCGAATTCCTGCTCTTTTCGCTGCCGGGCATCAAACGTCACTGCCAATGGAGACAGTCCTTTATGGGAGCGCAGCGCATCCAGCCAGCAGCGGCGGAAACGGTCATTATCGAAAATACCGTGCAAATAGGTACCCCATACCGACCCATTAGCCAAGGCACGCCCTTCAACCGTCTGACCTCCGTCCGCCGTTTCAATCACAAACAGTGGACATGTGTCTGTGTCTTCCTGGCATTCCGTCGTTCCCATGTGGATCTCATATCCCCGGATGGGCAGCCGGTCTGATCCCGCAGCTGTGGGACCTCCTGCCGCTGCTGCCGGAACCGGACTGTCCGGATGCGTCTCTCCCTGCACCTGAAGGGTCCGTTTATGCTGCAGAAATGTTGTGGTGAGCGGCAGCCATCCTAGACCTTCTGCTTCCCGGGGTTCCCCTGACTCGACACCCTCCGGGTCCAGCAGGGAGGTTCCCAGCATCTGATATCCTCCGCAAATACCTACCAGCTGGCAGGTACCTGATGTCATAGCATTTTGTATCGCCTGATCCAGTCCTAGTTCTGCCAATACCTGCAGATCTCCAATCGTATCCTTGGTCCCGGGCAGCAGAATGGCATCCGGTATCCCCAATTCATGTGACGATGTGACATAACGAAGCGCAACATCCGGCTCTGCGGACAACGCATCCATGTCAGTAAAATTAGAGATTCGGGGATGACGGATGACCGCGATATCCAGAAGGCCGCTGGATGCAGAGCGGATGACCGGCGTCTTCGTATCCAGCACGACCGAATCTTCCGCTTCAATCGCTATATCCTGCAAATGCGGCAGCACCCCGATGACCGGAATACCCGTACGCTGCTCCAGCCAATCCAGACCCGGCTGCAGCAGCGCAAGATCTCCGCGGAATTTGTTAATAATAAAACCCTTCACTCTCTGCCTCTCATGCGGTTCGAGCAGCTCCAGCGTACCGACCAGCGAAGCAAATACCCCGCCGCGGTCAATATCGGCCGCGAGCAGCACGGGTGCATCCGCCCAGCCGGCCAGATTCATGTTGACAATATCGCGGTCCTTCAGATTAATCTCAGCAGGGCTGCCCGCTCCTTCCATAATCACCAAATCATATTGGTCGCGGAGACGATTCAGCGCCTCCATCACCATTCCTCTCGCTTGAGGCAGGAATACCGAGCGGTAATCCATAGCGCTCATTTGAGTCAGCGGTACGCCGTGAACCACGATCTGGGAGTGCATATCCTTCACCGGTTTCAGAAGGACCGGGTTCATATCGGTTGTGGCGTCAATCCCGCAGGCTTCCGCCTGCACGCCCTGAGCACGTCCGATTTCCTTGCCATCCGCGGTAACATATGAATTCAACGCCATATTCTGTGACTTGAACGGCGCGGTACGCAGCCCGTCCTGGGTGAAGACGCGGCATAAAGCCGTGGTGATCACACTTTTACCTACGTCGGATGCAGTTCCCTGCACCATAAGCACAGCTCCTGCCGGCTGCTTCTCTGTCGTTCCTGACTGGAACGTGTAAGCTTCTTTATCCCCGGTTTCCATCTTGCTTCACTCCTTACAGATGGGTATGCAGTACCACGATCAGCAGCAAAAGGACTGCCTCCAGCAGCTCATTCAGCGCCCCATAGATATCCCCGGTCAGGCCGCCCAGCCGTTTCTGCACCCGCCTTGCCGCCCAGGTGCCTGCCAGCCATGCGGCTGGTGGAATCAGCACAAAAGCCAATAGACCAACATTCCCCAGCAAGACAGGCTGGCCTGCCTTCGCCATACCTCCGTCCGTTACAATCTGGATGAGAACAACCAGAAACGATAAGCCGGTTGCCCAGAAGGCTGCACGTCTACGCTCTGCATTTCCGATATGACCGAACATGCCTGCAAGTCCGCCGCCCGAACGGGCCAGCGGCCAGCCCTGCATGGCATGAACCATGAACCAGCGGCTCCAGATCATTGGCAGCAGCACCAGGAGCGAGTAAGCATCCGCTTCCAGCAAACTGTACAGCAGCGAGACCTTGAGCAGCAGCAGCAGCACGCAGGCGATCACCCCCATGGCTCCAACCCGGCTGTCCTTCATAATCTCCAGCATGCGGTCCCGGTCCCTGTGGCTCAGCAGCGCATCTGCCGCATCCATCCAGCCGTCAAGATGCAGGCCTCCTGTCAGCCATACCCAGACGATCAGAATGAGTACCGCCGCCGGAAGCGGCAGCAGCAGCCAGCCGCAGGCGAGCCCCGTCAGCCATACTACCGTACCGATCGCCGCACCTACCAGCGGATAGTAGATGACGCTGCGTCCCAATAACCGGGGATTGAAATCCAACTCAGCCCGCACCGGAAAACGCGATAAAAACTGAAAGGCGGCTGCCGCCGCCTGCCATTCCCGCTTCATAACCGGTACTCCAGCCTTTTAAGCTCAACCGGAATCCCAGCCGTTACAAGAAAAACCTCATCGCTGATCGACGCCATACGCTGATTCAGAAACCCTGCGAGATCGCGGAATACCCGTCCAAGCCGGTATTCCGGCACAATGCTGTCCCCCACCTCATTGGTGACCAGTACGAGGGAACCGGGATACCGACTTACAGCAGCTTCCAATACGGCTGCCGCGGCGCGTACCGCTTGTATTCCCTCCTGACCATCCTGTTCGTGAATGAGCAGCAGGTTGGACAGCCACAGAGTCAGGCAGTCGACCAGGACCGTCGGCGCTGGCAGCCCCATGTCACCATGAGACCGATACTCCTGCCCCAACCGGTCCAATACGGCTGCCAGTTCGACCGGTTCCTCTATCGTCTGCCAAGCATATCCGCTGGCTTCCCGCTGCTGACGGTGCAGGGCAATCCGTTCCTTCATTTCTTCATCAAACGCCTGAGAAGTCGCGATGTAATAAGCCGAAGACGCACGCTTCCTACAGAGCCGTTCCGCGAAGGAACTTTTGCCGCTGCGCGCTCCGCCCGTTACGAGCACCTTCATTGCGGCACCTCACCGGATGCCCCTGCTACCCCTGCGCTGGCGAACGTCGCCATCTCCCGCATGATCCGGTTTGCCGCATCTACCAGATGCAGGGCCAGTACGCCGCCGGTTCCCTCACCCAGCCGCATGTCCAGCTGCAGCATCGGCTGCAGGCCCAGCTGCTCCAGCACGGCGGCGTGTCCCTTCTCATCCGACTGATGGGAAGCGATCATGTACGCCGCACAGGCTGGCGCCAGCCGGACGGCGAGCAGGGCAGCTGCGGCGGAGATGAAGCCGTCCAGCATGACGGGACATTGGTGCAGGGCTGCACCAAGAATGACCCCGGCCAGGCCGCCAATCTCAAGGCCGCCGACCGCAGCGAGCACACCGACGGGGTCGGTGGCGTCACAGCGATTCCGCTCCAGTGAGCGGCGGATCGCCTCGGTCTTACGATGCACGCCTGCATCGTCCAGGCCGGTGCCGCGGCCCACCACCCGGGCCGGCGGCAATCCGGTCAGCGCGCTGATCAGCGCCGCGCTGGCCGTGGTGTTACCGATGCCGAGCTCGCCGGTCACGAACAGGCTTGTCCCGCGGCGCACCTCGTCTGCCGCGATCTCCATGCCGGTCCGGATGGCGCGGACCGCCTCGTCTCTTGACATGGCGGGTCCCTCTGCCATGTTGGCCGTGCCCTTGCGGATGCTGCGCGAGTGCAGCCGCGGATGCTCGATATCGGCATTCACGCCGATATCGACACACACGACATGGGCACTGGCCTGTCGTGCAAGGACGTTCACGGCTGCACCGCCGTGCAGCATGTTCAGCAGCATTTGCGGCGTGACCTCCGCCGGATAGGCGCTGACACCCTCGCTTGCGATGCCATGGTCTGCGGCCATCACAATCACGGAGCGCCGCTCCAGCAGCGGAGCCTGTGTTCCGGTGATGCCGGCCAGCTGAATGGCCAGACTCTCCAGCTTTCCGAGACTACCCTGAGGCTTGGTCAGCTGATCCAGGTGGGCTGAAGCCTGATTCATCGACTCTTGATCCAATGGCTGAATCTCCTGGATCTGCTGTAATAACAGCTGCTCTGTCATGATTCCACTTCCTTATCTGTTTCTATCTGCGAATCGGATACCTGCCGCCGCAGCAGAAGCTGCGGAATGCCATCATCGGGATGTTCGATGATGGCCGGCTGTATCCGGAATACATCCGAAATTTGGTCCGGGGTCAGCATCTCGCGGGGAGTACCGTTCCCCCGGAACTGTCCTTCCTTCAGCAGCAGCAGCCGGTCACAGAACAGAGCTGCAAGGTTCAGATCATGCAGTACAGCGGCTATCGTGATCCCCTGCTCCTGGCGCCACTGGGCCAGCAGGTCCATCAGCTGCATCTGGTAATGCACATCAAGAAAAGTTGTAGGCTCATCCAGCAGGAGAATGCTGGGTTCCTGAGCCATGACCTTCGCGAGTGCAACACGCTGCCGCTGACCGCCGCTCAGCTCATCCAGTTTGCGCTGCCCCAGTTCAGCAAGACCGAGCCGTTCCATGATATCGTTGATCAGTTGTCCAACTCTTCGTTCATCACTACGCTCCCTTCCCAGCCAATTCTGATAAGGATACCGGCCCATCTCAATGACTTCCCGGACCGTGTAGCCGGCAGGTGGAATCGCATCCTGCTGCAGGACGGCTATGCGGCGGGATAACTCCCGCCGGCTGTAGGCAGTAATGCTCCGTCCGCCGAGCAGCACTTCACCTGAAGTCGGACTCTCCACCCCGGAGAGGAATTTAATGAGCGTCGATTTACCGCTGCCGTTCGGCCCGATGATCCCCCACCATTCCCCTTCCCGGATGGACCAATCCAGCTGCTGCAGCGCGTAAGTATCTCCATAGGTCTGGGACAGCTGCCGGGCTTCAAGCAGAGGAGCGGCAGACAAATCTTCATCGCGGTTCACAGCACATCCCCCCTCCCCTGTTTCTTGCTGCGATGCAGCAGATAAGCGAAGAAGGGCGCGCCGACGAACGCTGTTACTACACCGAGCGGAATTTCTGTCGGAGCCAGAACAGTGCGTGCTGCTGTATCGGCCCATACCATGAAGATGGCGCCTCCCAGCGTGGAGAGCGGGACAAGCAGCCGGTAATCCGGCCCGACAATCAGACGAATCATATGCGGCACAACCAGACCCACAAAACCGATGACCCCGGACATGGAGACGGCCGCCGCCGTCAGCAGGGTCGATACCAGCAGCACGCCAAGCTTCAGACGTTCAACCTCAAGTCCGGTGTGGGCCGCCTGCCGTTCACCGAGCGACAGCAGATTGAGCTTGCGGGATTGACTCCATAAATAAATAAGTCCGGCAATAACATATGGCAAAAGGATGGCCGTATACGACCATCCACGCAAGCTCAGACTTCCCATCGTCCAATATATGATTTGATTCACCGTGTCCTTGGACATCGCCGCGAGAAAAGAAACGATAGATCCCAGAAACGACTGCATCACGACGCCCGACAGAATCAGGCTCCGTGTCGGAATCTTGCCCCCCTCGCGGGCCAGCGCAAGCACGGCCCACAGACTGAGCATACCGGCCGCAAAAGCTACCAGCGGCAGCGTCCACACGCCAACAAGCGAATACTGGGTATTCGTAAAAATAAGCAGAGAGGCCCCCACAGCCGCTCCCGATGATACGCCCAGTGTGAAAGGATCGGCCAGCGGATTGCGCAGCACGCCCTGAAAGCCTGTTCCCGCCAACGCCAATGCAGCGCCGACCAGCATGCCGAGCAATACGCGAGGAAGCCGGACATTCACAATAATCTGCTCAGCCGCCGAATCCCAGGAAGGACTAGAGGGCTGCCCGATGCCGGGAAGCTGATGCAGCAGGATCGATGCGATCTGACCCACCGGCAGGTGTACCGCCCCAATTCCAAGGCACACCATCAGGGTCACAATCAGCAGCGCGATGCCTGCGGCACCATAACCTGCTAATCTGGTTTTCATTTGAAAATATCAGGGTAAATGGCCGCGGCCACTTCCTTCAGACCTTCGGTTACACGCGGACCCGGACGGCTGATCAGGTTGTCGTCAAGACCAAATACCCGGTCATGCTTGATCGCATAAATATCGCTCCAGCCGCTGCGAGCCTTGATGATTTGATCCAGCGTTTTGCCAGATTTGTCATCGACCACATTTTTGCTGTACAGAATAACATTCGGATTGGCTGCAATAATGTTCTCTTCGCTGATCTCATGCCAGCCCGGTGTCTTGCCTGCCACGTTGACACCGCCAGCAAGTGTAATGAGCTCGTCCATAAATTCCCCACTGCCCACGGTCCAGCCTGGCGAGAATTCCACATACACGTTCATCTTCTGGTCTTTACCGATATTCTTCACAGCATCCTGCACATCGGCAATGTCTTTCTTCATCTTGTCGGTAACCTCTTTGGCTTCCTTCTGATGATCCGTAATCAGTCCGTACAGTTCGATGTCGTTAATCACGTCATTTACGTTCTTCGGATCGGTCTTGAACGCCTTGATCCCAATACCGCGCAGCTTCTTGACCTCATCATCAGCCATCGTCAGCCCCGTCAGCACAATATCAGGCTTTGCTGCAATCAGCGCTTCCTCATTCGGCTTCAAGCCGCCCATTTTGGGCTTCGATTTGGCTGCTTCCGGATAATCGTCGTAATCGGACACACCTACGATTTCCTGATCCAGACCAATGGCGAACAGTGCTTCGGTCTCAGCCGGGGATACAGATACAATTTTGGCTGGAGCCTTGTCGAAGGTGAAGGACTCTCCGGTGGAATCTTTAACCGTCAGCGGATATTGTGTCTTCAGATCAGCTGTCTGATTGCTGTTGGTCTGATTAGTGGTGTTCTGCTCGGTCGACGGTTTCGACGCGCTGGTACTCTCTTTGTCTGTACCGGTGCCGCAGGCTGTCAGTGCAGCCGACAGGACAACAGCAAGCAGCACGGACATCCAAGACTTTTTCAATGCATTACTCAATGGACTCTCTCCTTAATATGTGGGTCTAAAAAGCAGCCAGAACAACTTCCCTCGGCAAAATACGGCCAAAAAACCCTGTCCTCACAAGTGAGGACAGGGTTAAGCATGCACGCGGAACCACAAGCATGGCCTTCCGGCCTGCCTAAGCTGCTGCGAACACGTCATCCTCTCCTCGAAGGATCGCCGGTTACCTTCACTCAGGGCAGGTCTCCTGACTTACAGGGCTTGCGGGATCTCCGCCTTCCCACCGGAACTGCTTGTCCGGCAGTGGCACTTGGAGAACTCCCCCTGTTTTACAGTGGCGGGACCGTGCCGGATTTGCACCGGCTTCCCTTTTAACCTGTGCCGGCAGCTGCCTGCACAGGACCCTGAGTGAGTTGGAACTACTTCAGTTATTGTTCGAACCATTCTTTTCCTTGATGATTATAGGCGAAAAATGTCGGTCTTACAACAGCCGGATGTCCACAGCAGCGCTTTTCTTCAGAGGGTACAGCTCTTTTTGTTCTTCCCGTAAGCTTTAGATCATATCCATTTTTGTAATAAAATAGGACTATATTGCAGCTCAATATAAAACTTCATTAGAGATTCACACGAAGTGGAAAACCATTTCACTTATTCGGCCAGAATCCCTCGCTCCACCGAGGATTGGATCAGATTCTGGGCATAATCCCACAGCGTCTCAGAGCCGTTAACAATTTCACCGTTTCGTCTGCGGACCTGTTCACTTGTAATACCGTATTTTTGCCAGGTATCCCCCTGGTTCTGCGAATTATGGATCATTGGCTGCAGCCGGTCCACGGCAGAGGCAAATTGGGCCTCCGGTGTTTTCTCTCAAATTCCAGCCACAGCTGCATCAGCTCGTCATTCTGATCTGCGGGAAGAAGGCCAAACAGCCGCTCCGCAGCAGCCATTTCCCGTTCCTGCTTGTCATCATGGCCAGATGCCATGAATGCTCTGCATCATTTTCCAGCCGGTCCCCACTCATGATTTTTGTACGTCTCTCAATCGTTTTGAGCCGGTCTATCTCAATCAAAAATTTCATTTGCTCTTGAAGCCGGTTGTCCATATGTTTATAGCTCTCTCCTTCTCTTCGCCATAGCTGCTGTATATAGAGTTTTTCATGCTCCTTGTGCCGGTTTCTAATTAATCTACAATCACCCGCTTCCCGGGGTCCCTATAGTATTCAAACATAGTCAGAATTTGCTCCCGGGTGTTCCGCTCCAGTGACAGTTCCGGCAGTTCCGTCTCCTCAAAGAAACGCACCTCACTTGTCTCTAATCCGCTTAACGCCTCTCCGCCCACGATTTCACATTGGATGAACATTTTGTAGACATGGTACGGCTCCGGCGGATGGGCATGAAACTTCTTATCAAATACGGTCAGAAGCCGGATAGGAGCTACCTGAAATCCCGATTCCTCCCTGACTTCCTTCACCGCTACTTCTGCAGGAGAGTAACCAATGTCGGCCCAGCCGCCCGGAAGGGCCCAGGCACCGTCCAGCTTCTCTTTGACCATCAGAATTTGGCCCTCCCGGAAAACAACTCCCCGCACATCGACCTTTGGTGTTGCATAACCATCCTCATTGGCAAAGCTCAATCTGATCTTCTCCGTGCTGACGTCCGTATAGCTGCCCATCATCTCCACACTGAGATCCCGCAGCCTCTCATACCGCTCGATATCATAAACGTCCTTGGCATAGGTCAAACCGGTCTGTGCGATGGCCTGGATCTGCTTGGCCCACTCCAGCCATTTTGGCTCCATTCGTGCACTCCCCTTTTGCTCTTTGTATTAAAATCATGCTCAAACTTCGCCTGCCTGGCAAACAAACAACTTTATCTGTCTTTATCTATGATTAAACGTCTCCCGGATTTGTCTTGCGACGGCTTCGGCACTTCAATGCTGATGGATTCTTATGTAATGTTCTCTCTCTCCCTGTGCAGCAGGGCACGTACGGCAAAACGCGGCAACATCAGCTGACGGCGCCAGCGGGAAGGCTGATGGATCAGACGATAGAGCCACTCCAGATTCATTCTCCGCCATATCATTGGCGCGCGCGGAACTGTACCTGCAATCACATCCAGCGTGCCTCCTACGCCCATCGCGACTTTGGCATGAAGCTGACTCCGATACTTATGAATCCAGCGCTCCGCATTAGGCGCTCCAAGTGCGACCGCCAGAATATCCGGCTGGGCTGTCGCTATCTCTTGAACGATACGTCCATCCTCCTCCGGCTTGAAATAACCGTGATGCCGGCCTGCCACACGAATATGCGGATACATTTTCAGAATGGCCTCTGCTGCACCCCGATTGGTCTCTTCATCGGCTCCAAGCAGGTAGACGGACCAGCGATTCCTGTTGCCCGCCGCCAGCAGCTCCAGCAGCAGATCACAGCCGGTTACTCGCTCCGGCAGCCGCTGCCTTCTTAGGCGGGACACCATAACAACTCCAATTCCATCTGCTGTAACAAGGCCAGCCTGCTGAATAATCGTACGCAGCTGCTCGTCCTTTTGAGAGGCCATCACGATCTCCGGGTTGCCGGTTATAACATGAAACAGCTCCTGCTTGTCCTGCTCAATGGCCTGCTCAATGATAGCGGAACAATCTCTCATTGTGTTTTTCGGAAATGAAATACCCATAATTGTTGCTGCAGCCTTATTCTTCGTACAGGACATCTATAAGACACCACCTTGGATTCATTAGGTATATGACATCAACCACTTCAACGGATTTTATCTGGTAAAGATGCTAAAAGGATAGGACACTTGTCTTCCGGCCAAGCCCTCAAGCCCTGCCTGCACACGCAAAGTGATCATTCCTCCGGGCGGGACGGACAGATCCCAGAAAGCTTCGGTCGCACCCAGCATGGAAGCCATCTGGCGGATTACCCCGCCATGAGTGATCACCAGCACAACCGGAACAGTGCCCTGTTCTCCAGTCACTCCTGCTTCAGCAGTCACTCCTTCAGCAGTCACCTGCTGTACGATCGTCTCGATAACCTCGTGCACACGCGCGGCAAAAGCATTCCAGCTCTCACCGCCTGGGGGTGTGACCTGCTGAGGACGATCAATCCAGGCACGGTAGACCGGCTGCTCCTTCAGCATCTCGTAAGTACAGCCGTCCCACTCGCCAAAGTCCATCTCCCTCAACCGCTCGTCCTGTCTGGCGCTTACCGCCAATTTAGGGGCTGCGAGCAGCAGCGTTTCCCGGCAGCGCCGCAGATCACTGCTCCAGACAGCCGCAAACCGCCCGCCTGACAGCTGCTTACGCAGAGGCATCAGCTCTTCTGAAGCAAAGGCAGCCAGCCCCGGGTCGGCATGGCCCACATACCGTTTGGCTATATTCCAGGACGTTGTGCCGTGGCGGACCAGCACCAGATCAATGGTTCGACCTGACTTCTGTTTTTTATCTCCTGCAGCGAACCGATACATTCGTTCTACCATAACATCCTCCCTCCTGACAGCCCGACCAGGATCACGGCCGCGGCGCACCAAATAACAAAAGTGGTTGATACAGCGAACATGAGACGGGAGGTCTTCGTTATATCTTCAGCGTTCATCTCACGGAGCGGCTCGCCCATATAAGCTCGAAATGAGCGAACACCATGATAGACATTTTCACCGCCCAATCGGATCCCCAGAGCGCCGGCCACAGCGGATTCCGGAAACCCGCTGTTCGGACTCGGATGCAGGCGGGCATCCCGGCGTACCATACGGAGGCTGCTGGCTGCATCCATCCGGAACAGCCAGGCGGCGCCGATGAGCAGCCCGGCAGTCAGACGAGCCGGTACGAAGTTGGCGATATCATCCAGACGAGCTGATGCCCAGCCAAGATGGATGTATTTCTCATTCTTGTAGCCCACCATGGAATCCAGTGTGTTCACCGCACGGTAAGCCAGTGCAAGCGGTGCACCTCCAATCAGCGCATAAAAAAGCGGCGATACAACAGCATCCACAATATTCTCTGCCACCGTCTCTACCGTTCCGCGTACGATTTCCGCTTCGCCCAAGTGGCCGGTGTCGCGGCCGACAATCATGCCAAGCGACCGGCGAGCGCCAGGAAGATCACGCCTTTTCAGATGAAGATACACTTCCCTGCCTGCATCGCGCAGCCCCTTCGCAGCAATGGTTGTTGCGATCAGCATGACGTGAGCGGCTGCAGCCAGCCACGGATGGATCCAGTACAACAGGACCAGAAGCAGCCAAGAAGCAGTGAATGCGCCGCCCGCCACCAGGAGCGGCAGCAACATTCCCGCCCGCTTAAGTCCTTTGTCTGTATTAGTTCTGGCACGGATCCGCTTCTCCAGAGCTGTAATCGCTTTGCCCATGCCGATCACCGGGTGCGGAATCCAGCGGGGATCCCCTATCAGCCGGTCCAGAGCATAAGCTGCAGCTATGATCCAGGCCGGAATCAGAACAGGCGAAAACACTCCCTCACCCAGCCGTTCCCAGATGTTCAACATACTTTCTTATCCTCCTGCTGTTCAGGCTTCGCTGGAGATGAACACTCCATCTCATTCATCATCTCCCACTTACCCGGTTCGTTTAAAATACCGTTTACAGGTTGTTCGACGGAGACAAGCGGGCAGAGGCCATGGCGCGTCCCTGCTCCAGACTCTCCCGCACAGTACCATACACCAGGCGGCCAATCGCGGCTCCCAGTTCCGTGGCTGTGCCGGCATAGCGGTGCAGCACCTCAGCCTCCGGCTTCTGGCTAACACCCAGTACAATTGCATCCGTCGTCGTGCCGGTCGCCTGCAGGCCGTTATCGGGATCTGCCACATTCAGATCCAGCAAGGCGGCTGTCTTTGCTTCCACGGCCGTCTGAATAACATTCACCATGGCTCCTTCCGTCATCTGCCCATCGATGAACAGCATAATATTAATCGTTCCAGGCTTTACGAACGGTTCAGCCGCTGCAAAAGTCGTGCGCGATGAACCTGCACGGGCCGCATTGGTAGCTCCGCCGGTTGCACAGCAAAAGAGGACCGCTCCATCGGCCTCCGCCTCCATGATCGAAGCATGGCCCAGATTTACAGCGGTGAGCAGGGCTGCGGTGTCTTCCACCGGATACTGCCACTGTTCCAGGAGCAGCCTGATATCCCGCACAGGATCATCACATTGGTAAGTCCGGTCCACATAAATATTAACGGCCTGATCCAGCCGGATTCTCCCCCCGCCATGAACGGCGCTGGATAACCCCTGCAGACGCACAGGACTTCTGAGCCGCAGGTGACGCTCACCACGACTTAGCGTCAGGCCTGGCCATAATTCCGAATGAAGTACACCTTGTTCCTGTTGCAGAAAAGGCAGACTCACTTTGATCTCCTCCTCATGAAGCTTCTTCTTGGGTTTCACTCCATTGTTCTTTCACTTTCCGTAACATCGTTACAGGTTATTCGTCACTTGATCCCTCATTCATTCTCTTGTTTAATGCCTTATCCATTGCCGCCAGCAGACGCTGATTGGATTCTCCATCCTTCACCGCCACTCGTATATGCCCTGCCTCCAGTCCGGGATACATCGCACAGCTACGGATCAGGATCCCCTGCTCACCAAGCTCGCGCTGCATCGTTTGTGCCGTCCATGGAGCCGGCAGCTTGATCAGCAGGTAATTAACCTCGGACGGTGTGGCCCGGCAGCCCAGCATGGTCAAGCCGTCCGCCAGCCGGGCGCGTTCCCGGACAGTCATGCTGATCGTGTCCATCTCATACGCTTCACCGCTGTCCAGACACGCCAATCCGGCAGACAATGCAAGTCCGTTGACGCTCCAGCTGACCTGCTTGTTCCGCATCGCCTGGATAACATCAGGATGAGCTGCAGCGTAACCCAGCCGCAGTCCCGGGATGGCGTAAAACTTCGTCATGGAACGCACCAGCACCACATGCGGATACCGCTGAATCTCCGGCAGCAGGGTTATTCTGCAGTTCGGCTCAATAAAATCGATAAACGCCTCATCCAGAATCAGATAGGTCTGTTCCTCCTCCGCTTTGGCTGCCAGGGCGGAGAGTTCATCCATTCCGTACTGAACACCGTTAGGATTGTTGGGCTGACCGAGGAACAGCATATCTACCTGTCCCAGCAGTGACAGGATGTCCTCCAGCGGAGCTCGCCAATGCCGGTCTTCGGAGCCGAATACCGAAGCGACCTCGCTTCCGAACTTGCGGGCCAGCTCACTGTATTCCGAGAAGCAGGGCTCCACAGTTCCGATCATCTCCGGCTTCAGCCCTAATATCAGTAACGCCATGCATTCCGCCGCACCGTTGCCGATACAGAGCATCTCAGCCGGCACGCCCAAATAACCCGACAGCTTTTGTCGAAGCGCACGATGCGCCGGATCCGGATAACGGATGACCGACGATAATCCGTCCCGGATCACTTCCATCACCTGCGGGGGCGGTCCTAGCGGATTAATATTGGCGCTGTAATCCAGGAAGCTGTCCACCCGCCAGCCGAACGATGCCGATGCTGTCTCCACGTCCCCGCCATGTCCAAATTGTTCAATCATAACTGCCTTCTCCTTTTCCACCATACTGCTCCGATCAAGCAGCATCATTTCCTGATTAAATGCCTATTGCCCGTGCTCGTGGCCTAAGGCACAAACAGCTTTCCATTATTTTATATTAGTTCTTGTTATTCATCTATTCAAAATGATTCATATTTATCGACAAACATCCTCTTTTCACATATGGAGCATACGTATTTTTTTTGTATCCGGTCACCGTTTAAGTTACAATATAGGTCGAATGGTGCGGTTTGCTGGCACCAAATTTGTTGTGTTCGGAGGAATGAACATGCTGTTCATTGATAACCAAGGCATTACCGATCCATCCGTCAATCTGGCGATTGAAGAATATGCGCTCAAGCATCTTCCTGCGGATGAGAGCTACCTGCTCTTTTACATTAACCGTCCTTCCATCATTATCGGCAAACACCAGAACACGGTGGAGGAAATTAATAATGAATACGTTCGAGACAATAATATACAGGTTGTACGCCGCCTGTCCGGCGGCGGTGCGGTCTATCATGATCTCGGCAACCTGAACTTCAGCTTCATCACTAAGGACGACGGCGAGTCGTTCCACAATTTTCAGAAATTCACCCAGCCCGTGATCGAAGCCCTGCACAAGATGGGCGTTAACGCCGAAATGACAGGACGCAACGATCTTCAGGTCGGTGAACAGAAGATTTCGGGCAACGCCCAGTTTGCTACCCGCGGACGGATGTTCACGCATGGTACCCTGATGTTCAATCTGAACCTGGATCATGTGCAGGCTGCCTTGAACGCGAACCCTGAAAAATTTAAATCCAAGAGCACCAAGTCGGTTCGGAGTCGTGTAGCCAATATCCGTGATCTGATGGATACCAAGATGACGATCGAGGAATTCCGTGCTGAACTGCTCCGCTCCATCTTTTCGATGGAAGCTTCCGAGGTTCCTCAATATGAACTGACCGAGAAGGATTGGGAGAAAATTAACCAGATCTCCGAAGAACGGTACAAGCTGTGGGACTGGAACTACGGCCAGTCACCAGCGAGCAACATTAAGCAGAGCAAGAAGTTCCCGGTCGGCATTATTGATATCCGCATGGATATTAAGGATGGACTGATTGAGGAGATCAAAATTTACGGTGATTTCTTCGGCGTAGGAGATGTGGCAGACTTGGAAGATGCGCTGCGCGGCAAGCGTTTTGAAGAACATGCGGTTCGTGAAGCCCTTGCGGATATGGATGTGAAGCATTATTTTGGTAATCTGGAGAAAGACGACCTGATCGGTCTGATCCTGCTGGATCAATAATTGCACACCAGAAATCACCATGCTGACATAAAAGCTGGCTGCCAAGGACGGTTTTCCTAAGGGAAATCCGTCCTTTTGATATTGTCCTTTTGACTATTATGGGATACAATGAGAGCATTGTGACTTCAGCATGGTGCTTCTTGTGTTACACCGAATGCCGAGATATGACTTAAGGGAGAGAAAGACATGTACAAACTGATTGCGATTGATATAGACGATACCCTGATTAACGATAAAAAAGAAGTGACTCCGGCAACCCAGGAAGCGCTGGAGCAGGCTGTAGCTAAAGATGTAGTCGTTACACTTGCCACCGGACGCGCTTATGCTTCCGCTCAACAGATTGCCCGTCAGACCGGCTTAAACGTTCCTATCATTACGTACCAGGGGGCTTTGGTCAAAAATCTGATGGACGAGAACGTGCTGTATGAGCGTTATGTGCCGATCTATGCTGCACGCCGCCTGTATGAGTACTGCCTGGAAAATCATCTTCATCTGCAGACCTACATCAATGACAAGCTTTACTCCCGCGAGGTGAACCAGAAGCTGATCGACTACTGTGAATTGAATAAGACACCATATTTCATTGAACCTGTATTCAGCAAAGTGATTGAGCAGCCAACACCCAAAATGCTGATTATCGATGATCCCGACAAACTGGATGAAATTACACCCGTCCTGCACGAGCTGCTGGGTGACGAGGTCCATATTACGAAATCGAAACCGTATTTCCTTGAAATTATGCATCGTGAAGGCACCAAAGGCCATGCCCTTGAGTTCCTCGCACAGCATTTTAATGTAGATATGAAGGATACGATTGCGATTGGTGATTCCTGGAACGACCATGAAATGCTGGAGGCTGCCGGTCTTGGTGTAGCGATGGGCAATGCCATTGATGCCCTGAAAGAAATCGCTGACTTCGTCACGCTGAGCAATAACGAAGACGGAGTGAAGCATGTCATTGATAAATATGTGCTGAACGTGTAATCCGGACTTATATATACGAAAGGAGTACCCAAGCCGCCTGGCAAGGAGTACTCCTCTTTTTAATATATTTCAATATCTATATAGGCTAAACCTGGGTAACTTGAATGGACAACAGTTCACGCTGAAATGCTTCCTCGACACGGCCAAACTGCTCCAGCAGTTCTGCCAGCGACTGCCAATCACGGCGGACCGTCATTCCATGAGCTTCGCCCAGCAGCTCAGCCTGCTGCACCTTGAGGGCCGACAGCTCAGGATGACGTGCTTCAAAATAAGCTGCAAAGTCGTTCGCCCGTCTGGCCCCCAGCTGAAACAGAAAATGAGACATATGGCCAATCAGTCCCTCCGATACTTCACCGCTCAGCAGCACACCCCGAAACTTCTGCAGTCCCGCTGAGCCAGAGATTGCTCCCCGCGCCCGTCCCGCCTCTTCGGCCTGCTCATACAATCCCTGGAAGAAAGAGATCGTCTGTTCATAAACTTCATCACGGGTTGGCGATGCGGTTCGCTCAGGCATCCACCAGGCGCGGTATGTCCCCCGGCGATAAGGGATGGTCTCTCCCTTCCAGGCCAGGTCCAGCTGTGCCAGCGTCAAGCGGGAATAAGGATAGCCCGCCGGATCATGCACATATACATATTCATCATCGAGACGGTAGGCCAATACATAATGGTCACAGCCTCCAAGATAACGATGGTTCGGAATATAATCCAGATATCCCATATCGAGCGGTCCCAGCACGACGGGTCCGGAAGCGATCATTGTTCTCAGCTGCTCCAGCGGGTAAGTCTCACCGTCCATGCAGGCGGACTCCTGCCAGGAGTACCCCAGTACCTGCAGCGCCCGGGAGATGCCGGTATCCGGTGCTCCTGATGCGCTGTGCAGGAAAGGCATCCCGTCCGGTTCCCACGTGAACCCGATTCCTACCCCGGTTAACACCTCAAGCAGTCCCGGCTGGACCTCCTCCCCATAAGCTTTCAGCAGCATGGATGTTGAATTGGCATAACAATATGCCCCGTTACCTATGTACATGATATGGTCTCCCCTTTAATCGGAATACAGAAGTCAAACGTATGCAGAGCCGTATTGGCTGTGAAGTCATTACGATAACGCTCAAAGTGGTAATCCTCTGCCGGCTTGACTCCGAGCTGCGGAAGTCTGACACGATAGATCTCCTCAATGGCAGCTGGTATGTTCTCAATCAGTCCGTCCAGCTCGAAGACGATATAACACCCCGGCTTCATGTACATGGAGCTCCAATCCTCTGGCAGCCATCTTTTCCAATCTGCTTCTGCACCTTCCAGCTGCACCGCTGCCATATATCGGGTCCCAGCCTGTTCATGATCCCCCATGCACTCAATTCCATAGGTTACTCCGGAGAATTCGGACACAGGAAGCTCTGCCAGCGCCTGATCAAATGTATTCCAAAGTCTGGACACCTGTTCATTCCCGACAGGCCCTTCGAGAACCCTCCCCGCCGTCCAGAAACCCGCTGACTGCTCATAGCGATGGCCGCCGCGTACCGGCTCTCTCTTCAACTGAAGGATCACGTCGTTCAGGCTGCTTTTGTACAAGTTCTCGTAATGGATCCCCTGATTGCGGTACCTTTGCGGAGACAGGCCAAAATACTGCTTGAACGCACGGCTAAAAGCCTCCTGTGACTGATATCCGTACGTTAACGCCAGCTCTATGAGCGGCAGGTCTGTCTCCACCAAATCGGCTGCCGCACGCGTCAACCGCCGTTTGCGGATATATTCGCTCAACGTCTCGCGGGTTAACGCTTTGAAGATCCGGGTGAAATGGAATTTGGAGAAATCAGCCTGACGGGCCAGCTCCTGCAGGGTCAGTTCCTCTTCCAGATGGTCCTCCACGTAGGCGGCCACTTTCAGAATACTTGGATCGTAGAATGTCATGCTTCACCTCGTCTGCATCTGCATCTTTATTATATGTTTAAGGGATCTGCCGTTCTTGATCTGAATTGCGCTATTCGTGGCGTGGCACCATGATCAGCCTCCAAGCGGAACCTTCATGCCTCTATGTGCCAGCGTGATACCGTCTGCTAACGGATAACCAGCCTTAAGGTCCACATCATGTGACATATGAGTGAAGATAGTCTGAACCGGTTTAATCTCTGCAAGCAGCTCCTGAGCCTCCAGCATATCATAGACCGAACGGGTCTCGTAGGCAGCCGTCTCATGGTAAAAGCTTGTTCCCAGCACCAGCAGATCCAGCCCGTGCAGCAGCTCCTTCTCCTGATCATTCAGCCCGATGGAGTCCGAGCAGTAAGCCCATGCGAAGGTCCCCTTCTCCATACGGTAAGCATAGGAAAAACCGTTCTTGCCGTGGTTCACCTTCCACCCGCGAATGTGCCATCCTGCCAGGATGAAGCCTTCATCGATCGAATGCATGTCCAGCTGACGTCCAAGCCAAGGAAATTGTCCGTTGATCTGCTCCAGCACTTCAGCTGGCGCATACATATTGCCTTTGCTGCCCAGCCAGCGGCAGGCATCTGCCCATTCCGGAAGCCCCCCGATATGGTCAAAGTGGGCATGGGTTACGAGCAGCTGCTGCATATGACGCTGCCCTTCCCCCTCCATCTGGACCCGCCAATCTGGTCCGCAGTCAATTGTAAAGTTTCCCTCCCTGCTCTCGATCCGGACTGAAGAGCGCAGCCGTCGGTTGAGACCTGTCTTCCGGGCTTCCGTACATACTTCACAGTCACAATACACGCGAGGAACCCCCATCGCATCACCAGTTCCCAGAAAAATCAATTGATCCATTGTACAGTCTCCTATCCTAATCCTTCTTTATATATCTATTATAACAGCAGCCTGCCTATATGCAGACCGCTGACCGGACACAAACAGCCTGAAGGAAGCTCGGTGATCCGAGTTCTTCAGGCTGTTTCTTAATCAACTTTAGATCATAATCGGCATGGGATCTTCCTTTAACGTGTTCTCCGCAATCCGGCCGCCATCATCGTTAAATAGAAAAATACGGTGGATGAGCACCTTCACATCCTGACCCGGCGACAGGGTCTCCTTCTCCAGCGAGCGGTAGGTCATCAGCCTGTGGCGGCCGACCTCTACTTCCACCATCCACTGGCTGCCGCGGAAATGCACATGGCGTACTCTCCCCCGCTCTGAAGCCGAGTCCAGCAGAATCTCATGATCCAGGCCAACCTCCACGTATTCCGGGCGCACCAGGGCTTTCAGGGAAGCATCATTCCTGGAATGGGCAAAGCCTTTCAGTTCGCCGGCTTGATCCACTACCGTAGACTCCCCGACAAAGGTTGCAACGAACGGCGTCTTGGGCTGCTTGTAAATCTCCCAAGGTGTCCCCTTCTGCTCCAGGCGCCCCTGGTTAATAATCATGATCTCATCTGCAACCTCGATCGCTTCCTCCTGATCGTGAGTCACGAAGATCGAAGTGATGCCGACCCGCTCAATCAACTCGCGCAGCCAGGTGCGCAGCTCCTGGCGGATCTTGGCATCGATAGCCGCGAAGGGTTCATCCAGCAGCAGAAGCTGAGGTTCGGGAGCCAGCGCACGGGCAAAAGCGACCCGCTGCCGCTGACCGCCGGACAGCTGATGCGGGTAGCGCTTCTCAAAACCGCTGAGTCCTGTCAGTTCAACCAGCTCCATAACACGCTGTCTGATCTGGGCTTTAGGCGTTTTCTTAATCGTTAAGCCGAATGCAATATTATCGAATACCGTCATATGCTTGAACAGGGCATAGTTCTGGAAAACGACGCCAATGCCGCGTTCCTGCGGACGCACATGGTTAACCACTTCCCCATGAAACCGGATCTCTCCGGTATCCGGGTTCTCAAGACCTGCCAGCATACGCAGAATGGATGTCTTGCCGCCGCCGCTCGGACCGAGCAGGCCAATCAGATGCCCCTTCTCGATCTTGAACGAAACGTCTTTTACTGCGTGGAACTGGCCAAAATGCTTGTTCAGATTGTTGACCTCAATATGCATGACCGCGCACTCCCTTTCGCTGCTGTACTGTATATGACCTCTTCATATTCTATTGCCTATCCGAATCCCTATTAAATTCATGGGTTTTCACCATTTTAAAATAATGTACCAAACCGGTACTTCACCGTCAATAACTATTCACGAAATGTTGAATAAGAAGTTCTTCTCTTTCCAGACGACTTGATAAGCTGAAGCAGGTTAAGGTTATAATTTATAGGAATAGGCTTTATTCAAAAGGAGAGATAAATATGCTTCATACACTGCAGCTAACGACAGCACGCCGGGACGAAATGCGGGACATCACCCGGGATGTTGCAGCCTTCGTGGCGAAAAGCGGGGTACAGGAAGGCACTGTGCTCGTCTACTGTCCTCATACGACGGCAGGTATTGCCATCAACGAGAATGCCGATCCGGATGTGAAGAAGGATGTCTTAATGCGTTTGGATGAGGTTTATCCGTGGGAGCATCCCAAATACCGCCACAGTGAAGGCAATACCGCATCCCACCTGAAATCGATCACTACCGGACCTTCCCAGACCATCATCATCCGCGGCGGGCGTCTGCTGCTCGGCCGGTGGCAGGGCATTTATTTCTGTGAATTTGATGGTCCGCGTACCCGGGAATGCCATCTGAAGATTATGCAGGGCTAACCTGAACAAACGGCGCATTCCCGTGGGAAGCGCCGTTTACTTTTGCAATGCAACGTTTTTACCTTTTACCGTCATGAAGTATAAAGTGAAATAAAAAGGCCAACCGGCATTGTGCTCCATAACTATAAATTTCTGCACAGCATTTGAACATGTTTGATAGCTGCGGGTTTGATTTCATCGAAGGTAATCCGGTCCTGTATGTAATAAGAGATGAAGCCGTGCATGGCGAGGAATAAGCTATGTGGTAAAAACGGGCGATCCTCTTCAGGACATCTGCTGTCCTTCAGGTAGTGGGCGACCATGGAGGCAAGCATCTCAAAACACCTGCTCTGTTCAGCCCGGCAGTAGGCGAGGAGCTCCTCATCGCGGATCATGAACATAATCTCATATTGAAAAGGATTATCCAGGCCAAAACGCACGAATTCAATCAACAGCATCTCCAAAGAAGTCAAACCATCCTGCGGAGGCTGATTCATTGCCTGCTTCATCAGCAGTCCTAAATGGCTGAAATCATCCATCACAATGGCGTAAAATAATTCTGCCTTCTCTTTAAAATGATAATACAACGACCCGTGACTATAGCCCAGATGCTGGCCAATGCTGCGCATGGATATGGCGCGGTACCCTTTTGTAATAAAAAGATGCCTCGCCGCTTCCAGTATCCTTTCTCTCGACAACTCCTGTTCTACTGCTCTTCTGGCCATAATGTTATTCCCCTTCAGTAAAGTAAAGCTGACTTCCCTCCGTAATCAGAGATTGACCTTGGGTCAGGTCGCGCATCCAAGCCTGAAAAGCCTCGGCTTCCTCAGCTTCCGGAAGACACAGCAGTGTCACCTTATCGGTAAAAGACGTTTCTCCCTGGCGAATATTGCGGCTGCGCAGCTCGTTCTCCACTTTACCGAGCCAAGTATAATCCAGTTCCACGAACACTTCCTGATGCAGCACACGGGTAATGGCTTCCCCGGCTTCAATCGCCGCGACGGCTCCATCGGTATATGCACGAATCAGACCGCCAGCTCCCAGCATAATACCACCAAAATAACGGGTTACGACAATCGCCACATTCTTCAGGCCCTGATTGCGAATCACTTCCAGAATCGGTTTTCCTGCGGTGCCGCTCGGCTCGCCATCATCTGACTGCTTCTGAAATTCATCACGCTCGCCGATCATGTAGGCGGAACAGTTGTGGGTCGCATTCCAATGCTGCTTCTTGATGTCTTCGATAAACTGGATTGCTTCTTCTTCACTCTCAACCGGCTGAATATGGCCGATAAAGCGTGATTTACGAATCACAATCTCTTTATTTCCCGCCTGCCTGACGGTACGGTAACGTTGAATCATAACATACTAACCACCTTACACATTTACAAGCCACCTTGAAGATTTGCAAGAAAGCAGCCCCCGGCGCTAAGCCGGAGAACTGCTCTCCTGTTTGGGTGCTTCATTTTATTTCAATAACCAGACAACAAGTCAACGTCCATAAGACAGTTAACCTTTAAAATGGTTACTACACTCTATGCCGGGACGCCGGAATTATTCCGACAGTCTTGCTTCGAGTTTGGCTTTTTCTTCTTCGTAACCTGGTTTGCCAAGCAGGGCAAACATGTTTTTCTTGTATGCTTCTACGCCCGGCTGGTCAAATGGATTGACGCCCAGCAGATAGCCGCTGATGCCGCAGGCCTTTTCAAAGAAGTATACCAGATAACCGAAGGAATATGGAGTTAAATCTGGAACATTGACGATCAGGTTAGGCACTTGACCGTCTGTATGCGCAAGCAGAGTACCTTGGAACGCTTTTTTGTTCACGAAGTCCATGGTTTTGCCCGTCAGGAAGTTCAGACCGTCCAGATCGTCCGGATCAGATTCGATAGAGATGTGGCTAGGCACTTGATCAACCTGGATCACTGTCTCGAAAATGTTACGGCTGCCTTCCTGGATGAATTGACCCATGGAGTGCAGGTCTGTCGAGAAGTCAACAGATGCCGGGTAGATCCCTTTGTAGTCCTTACCTTCACTTTCACCGAAGAGCTGTTTCCACCATTCGGATACGAAGTGCAGGGAAGGCTCATAGTTGACAAGGATTTCCGTTCCTTTGCCTTTGCGGTACAGCGCATTACGAACAGCAGCATATTGATAAGCCTGGTTCTCGGCAACGTTAGGGTTGCTGAATTCCTTGGATGCAGCAGCAGCGCCTTCCATCATTTCTGTAATGTTGATGCCAGCTGTTGCGATTGGCAGCAAACCTACAGCTGTCAGAACGGAATAACGGCCGCCTACATCATCAGGAATCACGAAGGACTCATAACCTTCTTCGTTAGCGAGCTTTTTCAGGGCACCGCGCTCTTTGTCTGTTGTCGCATAGATGCGTTTGCGTGCTTCTTCTTTACCATATTTTTTCTCCAGTGCCGCACGGAAGATACGGAAAGCAATCGCTGGTTCTGTTGTTGTACCGGATTTGGAAATGACGTTTACGGAGAAATCTTTGCCTTCGATCAGTTCCAGCAGGTGGTTCACATAAGTGGAGCTGATGTTGTTGCCAGCGAAGTAGATTTCAGGTGTTTTGCGTTTGTCTTTAGGAAGCATGTTGTAGAAGGAATGGGACAGCATTTCAATCGCTGCACGTGCACCCAGGTAAGAACCGCCGATACCGATAACGATCAGTACTTCGGAGTCACTTTGGATTTTAGCTGCAGCCTTTTGGATACGGGAAAATTCTTCTTTATCGTAAGCAGTCGGAAGATCAATCCAACCCAGGAAATCAGAACCTACACCTGTTCCGTTATGTAGCTGCTCGTGAGCAAGACGGATTGGTTCTGCGAAATAATCAACTTCATGTTGACCTACAAAGCTCAGCGCTTTGCTGTAGTCAAAAGTCACTTTTTTAGACATGGAATAGAACCTCCTAATTGGTATATTGCCTTGTCTTCTTGGAACGACTTAGCAATAGAATACTTAATTTTCGGGGGCCTGACAAGCTTTGTGGAAGCGGCAGTGAGACAGCCAGAGCTGCTCTCTCCCGTTCCCCAGACCCCCATTTATAGGGATGTATGGTCAAAAAAAGACCGTAAAGTCTGAAAACAGCCGTGATCCTCGCGGACGCAACGGCTGTCTACAGTATGCAGCAGAAGCGGCCCTTGCCGAAGCGCAGGCCTCTTCCGCTTCACCCCGGCTGAGCGCCGGAAGTGATGGTTAACAAAGACCGATTACAGCAAAGCTTTTACGCGGCTAATCACGTTCTCTACTGTAAAGCCGTATTCTGCAATAACGCGGTCGCCAGGAGCGGAAGCACCAAATGTATCGATGCCGAGGATATCGCCTTGGTCGCCAACGTATTTCTGCCAGCCCATTGGATGAGCCATTTCGATGGAAAGACGAGCTTTCACGTCAGGCAGCAGGACAGAATCTTTGTAAGCTTGGTCTTGTTGATCGAACAGTTCCCAGCTTGGAAGGCTGATTACGCGAACTTGAATGCCTTCTTGAGCCAAAGCTTCCTGAGCTTTCACAGCCAGTTGAACTTCGGAACCCGTTGCGATCAGTTGTGCAACGGCTTTGCCGTCTTTTGCATCGGAGATTACATAACCACCGCGTTTGATGCCTTCACGCGCATTCACATCCGTACCTGGCAGGATCGGCAGGTTTTGACGGGAAAGCACCAGGGCAACCGGATTTTTCTTATTCTCTACCGCATAAGCCCAAGCAGCCGAAGTTTCGTTACCGTCTGCTGGACGGATCACTTTCAGGTTAGGGATGATGCGCAGGGAAGCCAGCTGCTCGATAGGTTCGTGAGTCGGACCGTCTTCACCAACAGCAATACTGTCATGAGTCAGGACGTAAGTCACAGGCAATCCCATCAGAGCGGATAGACGAACCGCTGGGCGCAGGTAGTCGGTGAATACGAAGAATGTACCGCCGAATACTTTCACACCGCTGTGCAGAGCCATACCGTTCATAGCTGCCGCCATACCGAACTCACGGATACCGAAGTAGATGTTGCGGCCGGAGTAATCTTCTGGTGTGAACGCAGCCAGGTTGTTCAGGTGCGTCATTGTGGAGCTCTCCAGGTCAGCGGAACCGCCTGTCAGGTTAGGCACGTTAGGAGCCAGACCGTTCAGTGCGTTACCGGAAGCCACGCGAGTGGATACCGCTTTGTCTTCCGTGGAGTATTTAGGCAGATCGCGGTCCCAACCTTCAGGAAGATCGCCGCTGATTGCTGTTTCGAACTGAGCAGCCAGTTCAGGGAATGCTTTTTTGTATGCTGCGAATTTCTCTTCCCATGCTTTGTTAGCAGCAATGCCTTTGTCTTTGACATTAGCAAAGTGGCTGCGAACTTCGTCTGGTACGTAGAAATCTTCTTCATATACCCATTTGTAGAAGTCTTTTGTCAGTTTGGCTTCCTCTGTACCCAATGGGGAACCGTGAGTACCGCCATGGCCGCCTTTACCTTGTTTGTTCGGGCTGCCGTAACCGATCACTGTTTTAACTTCGATGATGGTAGGACGGTTTGTTTCTTTTTGTCCTTCTTCAATCGCTTTTGCGATTGCAGGAAGATCGTTACCGTCTTCTACACGCAGTACTTGCCAGCCGTAAGCGTCAAAACGCTTGGCAATGCTCTCGGAGGAGGACAGGTTCAAAGCGCCGTCCAGTGTGATGTCATTGGAGTCGAACATCAAGATCAGTTTGCCCAGCTGCAGACGTCCAGCCAGGGAAGCTGCTTCATGGGAGATCCCTTCCATCAAGTCGCCGTCGCCGCAGATCGCGTATGTAAAGTGATCTACGATGTCATGACCTTCCTTGTTGTAAGTCGCGCCCATTTGAGCTTCAGCCATAGCCATACCTACTGCCATTGCCAGACCTTGGCCCAGAGGACCTGTTGTCGCGTCAACACCTGCAGTGTGACCGAACTCAGGGTGACCTGGAGTCAAGCTGCCCCATTGACGGAAGTTCTTGATCTCTTCCATTGGCAGATCGTAGCCGCTCAGGTGCAGCAGGCTGTACAGCAGCATGGAACCATGACCTGCGGACAGCACGAAACGGTCGCGGTTCACCCATGTTGGGTTGGCCGGGTTGTGGTTCATGGTTTTAGCGAACAGTTGGTAGCCCATTGGAGCGGAGCCCATTGGCATACCAGGGTGTCCGGATTTGGATTTCTCAATCGCGTCAATTGCCAACGTACGGATCGTTGTAATGGACAGATTGTCGATCGTGGAATTCTCATCTTTGTGAATCGCTTGCTCTTGATTCTTGTCAGTCATGATTTGTCCTCCTCATGTCTTTTGCCAAATATAGAATGCATCAGAATTCCCTTCCTGTATACGCCAAGTCCGCGCTGCACAGGGAGTGAATCCGCTTGAATCTTTCAATTTGACTTATACGTTCTTTAGTATTGTAACACTTGCTGAAACACTTTTCTAGATCATTATTCAAACCTGTCGAAATTCGCCGACAAAATACTTCCCAAGGAAGTATGTCCCATCCGGCAAAAAGCATGCAGAACCCTCCGCCAGAATTCACTGCCAGCCTTCATTCTCCCGCTCTTAGGGACTGAATAGCTGTCACTCCTTCTCCCGGCTTGTCCGCTTCAGCTCTTTCCAGAATTCGTCAGCCTGTGTTGTACTGTACGTTATCCTGTCCAATATCTCGATGTCCTTGCCATTCTCCAATCTCTCTGACGAGACAAAGTAATATGGTGTCTCCCCCCGGTAACCGGATATATCGGCCCGCGGCAGCCTGCTCTTATCATAAACGGCGATCCGCATCTGCATTCCATTCGTTTGTAAAAATTCGAACAACTGTTGTCCACACATCCTCGGATCTTCATCCTCTTCAATAATTACACCAATGAGCGGGAGCCAAACATTCGTCATTCTCCGGTACAGCTTATGCAGCCCCCAGGACAAGAGAGCCGTGACCCCTCCGGTGACGAGAAGCTCCCAGGCTGTATCCGGACGGGTATAATAAAGGGCTATTCCTGAAGCTCCCACAAGCGATAGGGTGATGGTCATCATGCACCAGCGCAGGATATAGATGAGCAGCGGCATTCCAAAACTCCTTTGAATTTAACGTGTTGATTTCATTTAGACCGGGCGAGGCGCATAAAAGGCGCTCCCGTTTGAGGAGCGCCTTCGTTAAGTCCGGCTGCGACGCCCTCCACTAGCGCTGTCCGCGCTTGCGGGCTGCCAGCAGCCGGTCCATGCCCGCCGCCGCGCCTTCCGGCGGCGAAGGTGGCGGGGCAGCCGGACGGGCTGCCCCGGAAGGCACCGGCGCGCGCGGCGCCGGTGGAGGGCCGCCTGCTGCCGGTGCAGGCGGTGTGCGGTCCGGCGGTGCCTCCGGTGCGCCGCCGTAGAAGCTGGCCGTGCGCTGCTTGCGCGCGGCCAGCCGGTCCAGGCCGGCGCTCTGCGCGGACGCGCCGGCCGGGTTGCGCCGCCGCGGCAGCCAGGCCGCGGCACGGGCCGCGAAGCGGCCCCAAGGGATGGCCAGGCGCCGTAAGGCGATATCGGCCACCCACAGGAGCAGCGCGGCCGCCAGCAGCATCCAGCTCCAGTTATGGAGCTGTCGGGCGGGCTCAGCGGTGCCGGCGAAGAGCTGCTCCGGGTGATCCCAGGAGAGCACCCGGCCGCCGGTCAGCTCGGCAAGCCGGTTCAGTCCGCTCTCGCTGTTGGCCGCGATCCGGTATTCCGGCGAATACGGAACAACAAAACCGCTGACGGCACCGGCCGCCGGTTCCCCGTCAGCCCCGTCGGGGGTCACGGACAGCAGGTAAGTACCCGGTGCGGTCGCACTCACTTGGCCCGTATATTCACCCGGCGCTTCCTGCACAAGGGTCACCTTCTGCTCGCGGCCGTCCTCCCCGGTCACCGTCGCCTGGAGACGCTCCGGCGCAGGGTCGGTGCTTGAAGTCACGCGCAGGGTTACATCCGTACCTGTAACTTCGGTTTCGCTATGATACGGGGAGGCCGAGAATTGCGGAAGCGTCCATTTCACGACCGTTGTCAGCGTCCTGGCGAAATCCGCCCAGGATACCCATTCCCTGGACCACTGCCCGGTCAGGTCACTGGTCCAGGCCACTGTCCGGCCCGAGCCATAATTCCACCGTGCCAGGACAGGGTCTGGTTCCGGACTGATGAGTACAGCCTGGGCTGACGGCTTGACCGTTGTTGCCACATAACCGTGCAGCGGCGGTACTCCCTGGCTGAACAGGCTGCTCCAGTCGCCGGGGTTTCCCGCCGACGGCACGAAAGTCTTGTTCACCATATAGGAACGCATCATCATCGCCGTCTCCCGGGTGAATATAGAAGGAATCGCTGAAGGATCGGAGGCAAAATAATACCGTCCTTTTCCTCCGTCCGCTAACGACTGCAGGAGGGCCGTATCGGCATCACTGCCAATCGCTACAGTTGACAGTGTGATTCGTTCTCCACGCATCCGCTCCGTCAGCTCGTCATAATATGAGCCTCCGGCAGACTGGCCGTCTGTCATCAGAATGATGTGGCGCCGTTCAGCCTTAACGTTCAGCATCTCGTTCAGTCCCGTCTGCAGTGCTGGAAAGATATCCGTGCCGCCTGCAGCCGGAATCGACTGGATTTGGGAAAGAATAGAGTCCCGGCCTTTTCCGATCTTCTGCGGCTCAACCACCCACCAGGGGGAGTCATCAAAAGCGACAACCCCAACCGTGTCCTGCGGGCGCATCAGCTCTACCGTGCGCATCGCCGCTTCCTTGGCAAGCTCCAGCTTCTCACCGGACATGCTGCCTGAACGGTCAATAACCAGAATCAGCCCGGAGCTTGGAATTTGACGTTTACCTTCGAGCTCCATTCTGACCGGCAGCGCCTTTTCGATCGGAGTGTCAAAATAACCGCCCAGCGCAAAGCTATCTTCACCGCCAGCCATCATAAAACCGACACCGTAGCTGCGAACTGCCTGTTCGATAAGAGTCATTTTTTTCTCGCCGACCTGATCTCCTGAAACGTTATTGAAAATAATGCTGTCGTACGACAGCAAATCGGCCAGCTCCAGGGAGAGCAGCTGCGGGGAAATAGCCTTCACGCTGGCAAACCCCGAGCCGAGCGCCGATGTGATGTTTCCCGAGCTGCCTGGCTGGCCTTCCACCACAAGAATCCGCGGGGGACCGGATGTCCTGGATATGGCGTAAGCTGTATTATTGGCCGACTGCTCATCACCAGCTGCAAAAATCTCAGCCCGATACCGGTGCAATCCCGGTGACTTGGCCAGCCCTTCAATACGGTATCGGCCTACACCCGGTTCGAGCTCGATGGCGCTGCGACCGATTTCTCTGCTGTCTTCGTAGACCCGCAGCTCCCCTGTCGTTTTCACCGAGCTGGCGATCTCGGCCTCCAGGGCAAACCTCTCACCCTGATAGAGCTTATCCGGAAGCTTGATCTCATTGATGGCCACATCCTTGCGCTGCTTTGGCTTGGACTCCAGCACATCGACCGCAATTCCCTTCTCCTTCAGCAGTCTGCCCGCAGCCATCATACTGCCTGCATTCTCCTGACCGTCCGTGATCAGCACCAGCCGCTTCTCGCCCGGACCTCTCAGCAGACTGGAGCCCAGCTGAAGTCCGCGTTCCAGATTGCTGAAATCCGGCTGGAGTGCCGCATCCAGCGGCAGCTCTGCCAGTGGAAGCCCGGAAGGACTTCGCTCGACAGCAGCATCGAGCGCGGTGGATACGACAGCTGTCGTATCCTGCTTGCCTTTGGATTGCGCCGAAGCAGCAATCCACTGACGAAGTCCTCGATCCTCCGGCATGCTTGACGAACGGTCAGCAATGTAAACAATCTCTTTTTGCTGGAAGAGGGTAAAGGTCTGCAGACCAGCCAGCATCAGGATCAGCAGTACCGCAATGATGACCCGCAGGATAACAGCCGCTTTTTTTCGTCCTCCCCGCAGCCTGAAATCCTGTCGAACCATCCATACGGCTGCAGCCGGAACCAGAAGCAAAAGAAGGAGAAACCAGGGATAATCAAATTGAACGCCCACGCTGGTACACCCCCCATTCTGCTGCGATCAGCAGCAGCACCGCCCCGGCGATCATTCTCATCCACGGGAGTGCATCCTGCAAGGTGATCTCCTGCCCAGAGCTGGTCTGAGTCTGGGAAGCACCTGCAGTGCGATGTTCTGTCGGCGGGACAACAGAGTCGCCTGGGGCAAACAGCTTGTCCGGCGACTTCTGAACCTGAAGATCCCCTTCAGCCGGATCAGGCGTAACCGCAAGATACCTGCGGCTGGTCTGACCGTCTGCTCCTTTTTGTTCGAGAGCATACAGCCCCGGAACATCCGGAAGTCTCTGCATGGAGACAAAGCCCTGCTTCCCCTTTTCCAGCGGAATAGCAGCTCTTGACTGTTCTGCTGCCAGTCCGGAGACAGGCACCCAGGAAGCCTGGACAGCATCCAGTGCGACCGGCACATCCATCGCCGTGCCTGCGGTTCCCCGGCCAATACCTGCCCCGGCACTGGATTCCAACCAGGCAAGCGAATTACTGATCAGAATCGGGAACTCCGGCTTGAGCGGCAGATCACTGTCCTCCAGAGAAAAATTAAACTGCAGCCGCGGCTGACCCTGCTCTGTGCCTGCCCAGATGACGCCCTTGCCGCCGGCAGACACAATCGCCTGCGCCCAGGCAGGCTGATCTGCTGTTCCAATCCGGTCGATATAGATGCCATCGAACGACACATACCGGGTGACCGGATGATTTAGCATCTCTATCTTACCGATTCCCGGCTGCTGCCCTGCTGCGGATGATGCGCCAATCTCCCAAAGGGGGTGCTGCTGACTCAACTTGAGCCAGGCTCCCGATGACAGGAATGGTGGACGGCTGCCCTCCACGACAACCAGATCCGGCGTTACCGCCGGCAAAGGCGGTGTCTGGCCATCTCCCGATTTCCACTGCAGCCGGACCACCTCCGCCCCTGCAAGCCGCAGTCCTTTGTCTAGAAACCAATTCCCCTCTCCTTCCGCGATAAACAGCACGCGTTTATTGCTGCCAGGGGATAGGAACGCATAAGCCTCATTATCCGCATGGTAATCATCTTTCGTGTCAAGCTGAAGCCGGTATACTTTGGCCGGCTCCAGACGGTTGAATGTATAGGAAGCCCTCTGTTTCGGTTCCCATTGTACCTGCCGGGAGAGCAGCAGCTTGCCGTCCCCATACAGATTCAGCGCACCTTCCACCCTCTCATTCGAGCTGTTCAAAATTGTTGTTACCCCGGTTACATGACTGCCGGAGGAAGCCGAAGATACCTTGTCCTCCTGGGCAGCCTTAACACCGAACTGCTGGATTGCTGCATTCACAGCCTGGCCAGCTTCGATTGGCTGGACCCGAACCGGAACATCGAACAGAATATCCTGACTGGCTTCCTTCCAATCCCCGTCGGTGAATACAACCACTTCCGTATCGGTCTCCCCCCGTGTCAGTGAAGCCGCAAGAGAGATCGTCTCCCGGTAGGCCGTTTTCCCGTAAAAAGGCTGGAGCTGATCGATCTCTTCCGTCAATCGGCTGTCGTCCATCTCACCGGCAAGCAGAACTTCAGGCTCGCTGCCGGTAGCCAGCAGCGTCACTTCACTGCCGGCAGCTTCGTTATGAATGAATGTTCTGATTGCCTGCTTCATCTCGGACATCCGGCTGGAGTATTCCTCCCCATCACCTTCGGGAGCCTCTTTGGTCGTGCTCATGCTGCCCGATACATCCGCAATCAGCAGCACATGCTTCGGAGCCTTACTGCCCCCCGGCAGGACAGGCTGCATCAACGCAACAACGAGCAGGGCTGCCGCCAAGAGCTGCAGCCACAGCAGCAGCCGGTTCTGCAGCTTCTGCCATGGACGGTTTGCCTCCACATTACGCAGGACCCTTCTCCATAACAAATGGCTGGTTACCGGTATATCCATATAAGTGCGCTTGAACAAATACATTAAAATAATGGCGGGGAGTGTCAGCCCGAACCACAGGCTTGCCCACGATCCAATCTGCATCAATCTTCCCCTCCCTACAAGCCTGCTGAGCCAGAAACCGCCTGTAATACAGCCTGTTCCAGCGGCAGGTCACTCTGGATAAAAACATAACGCATGCCGCGTGCCGCATACATAGAAGCGAGTGTCATCTGGTAGGTTCTCAGCTCATGCTGATAAGCTTGAATGATCTTCCCTGTCATGGCTACTTCCTTGCCGGTTCCTGCCTCCACATCAACCAGCCGCAAATCCCCGCTGTAATCCGGAGAGACCTCTCCAGGGGATAACACATGAACAAAGACTATCTCCTGCCCGGCTGCCATCAGGCGTTGGAGCACGCGTTCCATCTCTGCTTCGCCCTCTTCCATCCAGCCGTCAGAGATCAGCCAGGACATGCCGCGTCTCCGGGGAAGCAAGCCCGGGGTCATAAGAGAAGCCTCCAGCCCGCTTCCGCCGCCGGCTGCCATATCATTTAACACCTGAAACAGCCGGCGGGCAGCCCCCTTGCCGCGCAGGGCAGGGAGCCGGATAGCACCGCCTTCCTTACAACCGTACAGATCGACCCGTTCATAAGCTGCAAGTGCAATATAACCGATACATCCTGCCAGCTGCCGGGCAAACCTCCACTTGTTCAACAGTTCGTAGTGAGGTGAAGCTTCCTCTGACGTTCCGGCAGACATCGAGGCAGAGCAATCCAGATAAATGCTGACCTGCAGCTCCTGTTCATCGTAATATTCACGAACAAAGGGCTTGCCTGTCCTGGAATACACCCGCCAGTCAAACCGGCGAAGATCGTCACCCGGCGTATACGGCCGGTAGTCGGCAAACTCCAGCGATGTTCCCAGTGCACCTGAACGGCGCTTGCCCTGCATGCTTCCGGCTGGACGTGTACGGGCCGTAAGACTCATCCGTTCCAGACGCGGGAGCAGGCTCACAGGGAGGAGCAGCTGCGAAGCGTTCATCGCTGGGCCTCAACGGCCTGCAGGACATCCTCGATCAGCTGATCCGCAGTAACCCCCATCGCCTGGCCCTCGAAATTCAGAAACAGACGATGCCTCAGCGCGGGAAGGGCAACAGCACGAATATCGCCTGTAGAGAGATGCATCCGGCCTTTACTCACCGCGCGGACTTTGCCTGTCGATATAATCGACTGAATTCCACGCGGACCCGAACCGTACCTCACATACTTGCGGACCGATTCCGGGGCCTCCGGCTGATCAGGATGGGTCATCATCAGCAGCCTGACTGCATACTCGAGCATATCCTCACTGACGAGCACTTCCTTGACCCCGCGCCGGATGTCCAGCAGCTGTTCTGCTGAAGCCCGCTTGCTTACGCTCGAAGCAGCAGCCCCCGTAGTGCGCCTTACGATTTCTTTTAATTCATCCTTGCTTGGATAGCCTACTTCGATTTTGAGCAGGAACCGGTCAAGCTGCGCTTCCGGCAGCGGATAGGTCCCTTCGTTCTCAATAGGATTCTGGGTAGCCAGAACGAAGAAGGGCTGGGGCAGCTGATGGGTTGTGTTCCCGATCGTTACAGTCTGCTCCTGCATCGCTTCCAGGAGAGCACTCTGTGTTTTGGGCGTCGCCCGGTTGATTTCATCCGCCAGAACGATACTGCTGAACAGCGGTCCAGGCTGAAACGAGATACTCGTTTCACCCCGGCTGCCAAAAGCCATAACGTTGGTTCCTGTAATATCGCTGGGCATCAGATCCGGTGTAAACTGGACGCGCGAGAACGACAGATCCAGCGTCTCGGCCACCGTACGGACCAGCATTGTTTTACCAAGTCCCGGAATCCCTTCGAGCAGGGCATGCCCCCCTGCAAAAATACACCACAGCATTTGCTCTACTGCATCCTTCTGACCGACAATAACCCGGCCGATCTCGGATTCTACCGCCTCCATGCATTCACGCCATTGATCTGGCTGCACGCTGATTTCTGCCATGCCGAGGGCTCCTTCCCGTATCCATATGAAGTGAAATTGTATTTGAATTAGGACCCTTTAAGGATCCGGATTGATTTCCATAAAATAATTCTCAACCAGACCCTGCATCTGGGCAGGCAGATCACTGCGGTTCAGGGAGTCTTTGGCCGCCGCTGCATAAGAGCCGTACACTTCCGTATAGGAGCGGCTCTGGCCGGCTTCCACTGCTGCCTTGCCTCCGCGCTGAACGGAGCCGCCGCTGCGCACAGGGCCGGCATCGTTGGATGCGCTGCCGCTGCCCTTTAAGCCGCGTGGAGTCGTAACCAGCGTACGGCCGCCTGTTCCAAGACCGGCACCTCCGCCGTTCCCGCTGCCTGAACCCTGACCTGATCCACTGCCGCCAGTGCCAGAACCGGCGCCTTGGCCTGAACGGCCGCTTCCACTGCCGGAGCCTTGACCAGGGTTGCTGCCAGATCCGCTTCCGGCCTGCTGTCCTGCGCCCTGACTGCCTTCGGCACCTGCTCCCCCTGCATTGGTTGGATCTCCATCGGATCCGCTGCTGTCAGAATACGAAGCTGGATTACCGTCCGCTCCCGCCGCAGCCATGTCCGCATTCGAGCTGCGGCCCCATGCATCCGGCACGGTCATGCCCGCTGCCGCCATCTGGTCGGCCAGCTGCCGGCCCTGCTGCCCAAGCTGTGCACTGGCATTCGCGGCCGCTTCAGCGGCCTGCCTGTCGGCAGCCGCTGCGAGCTTGCCTGCCAGCTCCTCCACAGCCTGTTCACGCTGCGCTGCATCCTTCTGCTTCATGGCTTCAGCAGTCTGATTCAGCGCCTCGGACAAGGCTGTCTGTCCACGCTGCTGCTGCGACTGCGCAGCCAGCTGTTTCAGCTGCTCCTGCAGCTTCGCCTGATCCTGCGGTTTCATCTGAGACAGCTTGCGTTTCAGCGTCTCGCCCGCCTGGCGGATCTGTTTCGCATCTCCTGTCTGAATGGCCTGAGCCAGCTGCTTAAGCTCCGGCTGCGAGAGCATCTGGTCGGCAAGGCGTTTCAGCGCCTGGCGACTGTCCTCCATCTGCTTGGCCAGCTTCTCCAGCTCCTGCTGTGCCTTCTCGATCTGATCCAGCGCCAGTTTCGCATCCTTCGTCTTGGAGAGTACCTTCTCCAGTTCGCGCAGTCTCGCAGCTGCCTGGCGCTTGGTTTCGGAATCAAGGCCTTCTGTTTTCCGGACGAGCTCCTCCACCTGGGCACTTTGCTCTTGCACCCAGGAACGTTCCTTCTCCCTGGCCGCCAGCTGCTCGTCCATCGGATTCGGAACCGCCATCAGGATCAGCAGCAGGCACAACACGGCCAAACCGGCAGACCACAGCCGGGGATATTTCCGGGCCGGGAGCCTGCTTGCCAGCCGGGTCTGGACATGTCCAGCAGCCTGTTCTGCCTGCAGCCGCTGCCACTGTGCGGCAGGGGAAACCTCGTTCGCATATTCCAGCGCTGTAACGAATAGATCGCTGCGCTCGGTTCCAGGCTCAGCCGCATCCAGCCTGCGTGCGGTCTCCATCAGAGAGAGGCTGCGAAATCCGCCTGCAGCTGTTCCTGCTATCAGCCCCAGGCCTGTAAGTGCGCCAGCCCATAAGCGGACATGAGCAATCGGTATCCAGCGCCCCAGCAGCAGAAGAAGTACGGATACCAGCAGACCGGCCAGCAGACCGGAACTTCCCGCATGGACCATGCGCTGGCCTCTGATTCGATTCCCTGCTTTTTTGAACAACGTCTTCAAGGCTTCCACTTCAGCACCCTCCTTTCCGGCCGAGCTCTACTCCCCAGCTTCCACCGTTTCAACTTCATGCTGTTTCCGCCGGCGGACAGGACGGATATAACGAATGCTTAACAGATTGACCACGATGATGACAATGGTATACACGAGCACAAATTCCAGCCACAGGCTGATCGGTGCGTCATTCTGGGTACTGATCGAACGGTTGACCAGGAAGGCTTCACGCGAGAAGCCAGGCTCCAGGATCGACAGCAGGGCTCCGGCGGGGTTCAAGCCCAGGATGTATCCCACCCATGAATGGGCTGGCCGCACAGCGCCCGGCTGATAATAGCTCTGCTGTACCAGGCTCATGAAGAACAGATAGAGCAATCCGGTCACCAGGAAAATCAGCAGCCCGGCTCCATAAGTTACAATCACAGCTACAATCGTCCGCTTGAACAGCGTGGAGAACAGGACCCCCAGTGATCCCAGCAGGAGCATGACGAACAGATAGAACAGGAACATGAGTCCCAGCTGCCCTGGCGATATCCCCCCATACAGGAAAACGATACTGTAAATGGGCAGGGTGGCAAGGACAATCACCGTCATGAAACTGAGTGCTGACACCAGCTTGCTCAGAATAATGGTGGCCGAGCTCTGCTGGGTGGTCAACAGCATTCCGAGGGTTTGCTTCTCACGCTCCCCGCTGATGACGCCTGCCGTCAGCGCCGGTGTCATGAAGGCAATCAGCACCAGCTGTGCAAAACTGATCACGTAGAACATCACGCGGCTGATGGAAGGGTCAAAGCGACGCGGACCATTGTCCAGGTACATCGTCAGATAGATGAAGCCCATGGCCAGAAGACCCAGAGCCAGGACATAGATCATCACAGAAACGGCTGAACGCGGAGAACGCATGCGCAGACGAAACTCTTTATTCAGTACAGGGTTAATCCATTTACTGCGCCAATTCATCTGCAGATCCTCCTTTGGTAATCTCCAGAAAAACATCTTCCAGGTTGGTCTGGGCCTCGCTAAATGAAATGACCGGATAACCCAGTCCGATGATACGGCTCAGCAGTTCGCTCTGCTCACGATCCTGTCCGCCAAAATGCACATGCACTCCGGCAGTATCCTCCAGGACCTGAGTCACGTAGGCTTCATCCCTCAGGAGGGCAGCGAGCTCGGCACTCCGCTCGGCCACCCGGATATGCAGCACTCTTTTCACACGCAAACGGTCCTGAATATCAGCCACTCTTCCCTGAGCCACCATCTGACCGTGCTCGATAACGCCGATTTCATCCACCATCTCAGCCAGCTCGGGCAGGATATGCGAGGAAATAATGATGGTCTTGCCCATCAGCTTGAGCTCCTTCAGAATCTCTCGCATTTCAATGCGTGCACGCGGATCGAGACCGGAGGCCGGTTCATCCAGAATCAGCACCAGGGGATCATGGACTAGACAACGTGCCAGGCAGAGACGCTGCTTCATCCCGCGTGAGAGGCTGTCGACATAGGCATCTTTTTTATCCGACAGGTTGACCAGCTCGAGCAGCTGAGGAATAAGCTTTTCGCGGTCCGGTCGCGCAATTCCGTAGCTGCTGCCATAAAAATGAAGGTATTCCGTCGTCTTGAACTGGTCATAAACACCGAAAAAGTCCGGCATGTAGCCGATCAGCCTGCGGACCTCGTCCGGCTTTTCGGTGACTTCATAGCCGCCAACCTTTGCTGTACCCGATGTAGGAAGCAGCAGGGTCGCCAGAATGGACATTGTCGTTGATTTGCCTGCTCCGTTGGGTCCGACAAATCCGAAAACCGTTCCCTGATCAATATGCAGATTAAGATTGCGCAGCGCCTGGAAGCTGCCATAGCTTTTATTCAAGTTTTTAATTTCAATCATGGTGTGTTCCCCTTTCCTTTCAGGGAGAGGTCCGGCAGCGAGAACGTTGTCTGATTCTGGACGGTAATTCGCAGCCGCAGCGTTCTGCCATTCAGCAGATAATCACCGAATGCCCCTTGCATCAATGAATACAGATTTTTGGTCCATTTCACGGGCTCCCATTTTTGAGTCTGCCAGTTCATGACCGCATAGTCCGTGTTCTGGCCGAGCGTCTGCTGGCGGAAATGAATTTCATTCAGTTTGCTTGCTGTGATTCCGGAAGGCATGTCGTAGTCCAGAATCATCGAGCCTTGGCCCATATCAATCAGATTATTGCCATTCTGATTCCACCCGCTGCCTGCACCGGTAATGATCGACGGACTGACAAAACCGTAAGGAACACTGATCGTTCCATTGTTCGACCAATTGAGGTTCACTTTCTGCAGCCACAGATTGAGCTGCTCTCCGGCAATACGGCGGCCATCGGATTTATAACTCAGCAGTTCATCATTGTTCCACGCCAGCACATACGTGCGCGCATTATACAGCGCTGTGGAAGGAAGATAACTGTTGAGCATAATCCGCTCCCTTTCATGGACATCCTGTCCTCCGTAATAAGGGAAAATGGCTGACCCCAGATCATTAAAGGCCGTTCCCAATCCTCCGCCGCTGCTCTGAAGCGGCAGCGTCTCACCGCTTTTCATATCTCCCAGTTTTACTAATTTGCCGCCCATCACGATGACGACATTGCTGAAGTTTCGGTCGGTCGTATTCTTGACCGTGCCCTGCAGATCCCCCTGATCATTGACCGAGATCTTGGTCTCAAATGCGCCTACCTGCTCGTTGGCACGCTGCTGAGCCCACACTTTAGAAATAGACCAGTACGGAACCTCATTCAGGTTAACCTTCGTTCCACCCTGACCCATATCTATATAAGTGCCGCTAGCATTACCGGATTGACCTCCGATGAAGGACCCCCCGCTGCTGTTACCGATCCCGATATAGGTTTGGGCAGGGAATTCAAGCTCGTAATCACCGGAACGCGGAGCGAAGAAAGCCGTAGCGCTCACTCTCTGTCCGCTGCCCTGCCCGTCCATCTCCACGACGCTGATCGTATGGCTGCGCTCTGCGTTTTTGTCTGAAGCTCCCACAGCGTAGATGATGGCGCTCGAGATCAGGGCCACCGACGGAATAAGGAGCCAGGCCCATTCCCGCTTATCCAGCTTCTTGAGGATCAGGTACATGAGCGGAGCTGCCACAATAACGTAGATCAACAGTATAAGCAGCATCAGTCCGAAAGAAGGAACATGCAGGGCCGGAAAATAATCCAGCGCATTACCGAGCTGCAGCAGATTGCCAGGAATGGTGCCCCAGTAGCCATAATTATTCTGGTTCTGGGTTTGGCTGAAATCCTTTTGCAGGACGGTCTGCCATACAGCAGGGTGACCGCTCCAGGATGCCAAAGGTTCGGTTCCTGCATTGTATGCGGCATACCACACCTTGCCCTGCTTCTCAACATGGGAAGCAAATATAGGCTGTCCTTCACTTCTCAGCAATACCTGCGTTCCCGGCTTGATACTGGCTGCCGAGAGAGTAATTCCGTCCTCCAGAGACAAAGGCTTTGCCCCCAACTGGGCCAGCTCGGGCAGCTTCGTTACACGCTGTGTCCCTTTAACCTCCACCGGTGAGAGGTCCTCAAAACCGCGTACGGTTTTGGCATACCCTTCTCCTCCTGCCAGAACCAGTGTACCGCCGGTACCCACCCAGTTCTTCACCGCTTTAACCTGCTCCTGGCTGAGCATATCGGACGCAAAATTATTCATCACGATGACATCAAGCATATCCAGCAGCATGGGATCACTCGGAACATCCCCGGCCACCATCGGAATGACACTGACGTCTTTTCCTTTGCTGCGCAGTGTGTTCAGAAAGTTCATCGTATCCGGATCAGAAGACAGGACGCCAACCGCGGTGCCTGGAACGGTCATACTCTCGACATAGCCGTTCTTGGTTGTAAAGGGAATACTCGTCCCGTCTTTCACCGATCCTTCAAAAAATTGAATCGTATTGGAAGATTTGTTGTATGGAATTCCCGCCATCCCGATAACGACTTCCTTAGGCGTATTGCGCGGAAGTTCGACATGGCGAATATACGAGACGGTATCTCCGCCGTTCAATGGGTCGACTCTCACCACGATATCACCACTGACGTTGACATCACTGGTTAGTGTCAGTTTCAACGGAGCCCAGCGGCCCTCCTTGATGATCAGGTTGTAACCGATTTCTCTTTTGAGGCTGATCTTGGGCGCATTCCCGTCTGGGTCCGCAAAAGTCCATGATGCGGCAGCCCAGGTGCTGAGCAGCACAATGAGCACCATCGACAGCGCATAGCGAATCGGCTTTGGTAGCTTCGTACGTGACAAATGAATTCCTGCCCTTCTCCAATCATTTTCCAAAAAAATCAAATATGGATTGTCTACATTATAACGAGACAACTTCAGGCAAAGTTTGCAAAATTTCAATAATTTATGCCCTTAACGGCAGAAAGACAGCCTGAGCCTCTGCTCTAGCTGTCTTTCCTATCGATCTTTATGATGACGGGGTTAGTTAAAGACCACCGTTTTATTCTCGTGCACCAGCACCCGGTCCTCCGTGTGCCACTTGACCGCGCGCGCCAGTACCACACGCTCAATGGTGCGGCCGATCCGCTTCAGCTCACTTACGTCATCACTATGGCTGACACGCTGGACGTCCTGCTCGATGATCGGTCCGCCATCCAGTTCTTCCGTTACGTAGTGGGCAGTGGCGCCAATCAGCTTAACTCCTCGGTTATAGGCCTGGGCGTAAGGCTTGCCGCCTACGAATGCCGGCAGGAAGGAATGGTGAATGTTGATGATCCGATTGCGGTAATGCTCGATGAAGAGCGGAGAAATAATCTGCATATATCTGGCCAGAATGATGACGTCAATATCATTCCCGATCAGCTCCAGCTGGCGCTGTTCCGCCTCTTTCTTTGTATCCGGCGTTACCGGCACATGGTGATAGGGAATGCCGAAGGACTCGACATACGGCTGCATATCCTGATGGTTGCTCACGACCATGGCAATCTCGGCGTCCAGATCACCGGCCTGCCACTGCCACAGCAGCTCGACCAGGCAATGGTCTTCTTTGGATACGAAGATGGCCAGTCTTTTCTTGCGGTTCAGCGGACGGATGCTCCACTCCATATTAAACTGCTCTCCGACAGCAGCAAAATCCTTCTCCACGTCCGGCAGGTTCTTCTGCAGCTGCGGCAGGTCGAATTCTACCCGCATGAAAAACATGCCGCCTTCCGGGTCCATGGTGTACTGGTCCGATTGGACAATATTCGCGCCATGTTCATGAAGAAAACGCGATACGGCTGCAACGATTCCCGGGCCGTCCGGGCAAGAGATCAGCATACGAGCCCGGTCGTTCAGACGCTCAGGGTTGGCTGCTGTTTGCTTGGTGTGGATACTCATTGGATGAAATGCCCCCTACTATATTTATAATCTGCTATGAATTAAATGGTCACCAGCTGCTCTTTGCCGGCGAACCAGGCGATCAGCCGCTGGTTGATCTGCTCCTCACTCAACTCTGGGAACAGCCCTGCTTCCGCGACCATATCATACAAGCGTTCCATCGGCTCGCGCGGGTCGGCCTTTTTGGCCTTGGCATCGTTCTTAAGCAGCTCCCAGGTATTCAGCACGAAGGAGCGGTGTTCAATGTCCTGCTTGGAAAAGAAACCGTGCAGCTCTTCTACCTCACTCAGGAATTGTCCGCCAAAACGCTCTGATACATCGCCGCGCAGCAGTGCAATCTCGGCTTCATACATCGGACGCTGCGTTTTAGCATCCTTGCCGATCCATGGCGTTTCGAGAATAAACGGTCTGCCCTTCAGCAGTTCATGGTGCACCACATTATGGATAGCCTGATATCCGATCCAGCCCGAGCCAATCGGGGTATGACGGTCCTTCTTCGCACCCGCCGGATTTTTGCTGTCGTTGATGTGCACAACCGCAATCCGGTCCAGTCCGATCAGATCGTCGAACTGCTTCAGCACCCCGTCCAGATCGTTCACAATATCATACCCGGCGTCGTGAATATGGCAGGTATCCATACAGATCGTCAGGCGTTCGTTATGGTGAACCCTATCGATGATTTGCGCGATTTCCTCGAAGCTGCGGCCGATCTCCGTGCCTTTGCCAGCCATCGTTTCGAGTGCGATATTCACATCCGTCTCCTTCACGCCGTCCAGTACTTCGTTCAAACCATCCGCGATCCGGGATATTCCGTATTCCGCATCTTTATCGGTAAAAGCACCGGGATGCAGGACGATATTACGCACACCAATCGCATGAGTACGGCGGATTTCCTCCTGCAGGAAGCTTACAGCCAACTCGTACGTGTTTTCCTTATAAGATCCGAGATTGATGATATACGGTGCATGGACCACAATTTCACCCACCCCGTTCTGCTGCATTAAGGCCTTGCCTTCTTCAAGATACATACTTTCAATTGGCTTGCGCCGTGTGTTTTGTGGTGCTCCTGTATAAATCATGAACGAACTGGAACCGTATCCCTGGGCTTCCTTGGCCGCAGTCAGCAGTCCCTTGTCCGAGAATGACACGTGGGAACCAATTTTCAGCATCATTCTTCCCCCTTTTCATCAAATGTTCCTCTTATTTTAGCCTGCTTGGACCAAACAGACAACATGAGCATTTTGGATGCCTTCCGGACCGCTTAGCAGCACTCTTTTTGATTTTCTTCAAGTATCAGTGCTATATATAAAAGGTAACAGAACATATTACAGGTAATCAGGTCATTGAAGCGGATTCGTTTGTAATTATGCAAGAGGAACGATGGTGATGGGATCCCCCCGGGAATATCTGAAGCAAACCTTTCTGCTTGCCGGAAGGGACAAGTCTGTATCTGCAGGGTAATTAGCTGTATACCAGATTGACCCAGCTATCCGAAATCAGTACATATCATCACGACACTGTGGCATTTGTCACACTGCGGCATTAGCCCGTCAGATTGGAAACTCGCCTTTCCATTGATGCAAATGCAGGATTAGATGTAGAACGATGGACCCTATGAGGAGGAATAAGGATGAAGATTGTTGTGTGCGGAGGCACAGGATTTATAGGAAGGGCACTGGTCGATTTCTGGCTTGAAGCCGGTCACCAGCTGGTGATCGTCACCCGCGAGCATCCTCAGCATGCCCAGCCCAGTACAAACCTGAGCTATATCAGCTGGGATCAGCTGGATCAGACACCGCAGATGATCGAGGGCATTGATGCCCTTGTAAACCTGTCAGGGGAAACACTGAACCAGCGCTGGACCAAGAAAGCCAAAGAGGAAATTATCGAATCACGGCTCCGGACCGTCGCCATCGTCGCCAAAGCGATTGATGCGCTGCAGCATAAGCCGGAAGTGGTGGTACAGGCATCAGCCATGGCGATTTACGGAACTTCCCCGGACAAGACGTTCGACGAGAATAGTCCTGCCCGGGATATGAATTTTCCTTCTCATGTTGCTGTCGAGTGGGAGAAAGCCGCCGAAGCGATCAAGGGAGTGCGCTTAGCGCTGTTGCGGGTCAGTCTTGTCCTGGGTCACCGTAAAGGGGTTTTTCCGCTTCTGAAGCTGCCTTACCATCTTGGAGTCGGAGGCAGAGTCGGCAGCGGCAAGCAGTGGAACAGTTGGATTCACATTATTGATATGGTCCGGTTAATTGATTTTATGGTGATGAACAAGGAAATGACAGGCGGCGTCAATGCCTCTTCCCCGAATCCGGTAACCAATGACGAATTTGGCCGAACCATTGGACAGGTATTCCACCGCCCGCACTGGTTTCCGGTTCCGAGTTTCCTGATCAAGACTGCGGTCGGAGAGCTGGCTGTCGTGCTTCTGGAAGGGATGCGTGTCATCCCCAAGAAAGCGCTGGATCATGGATTCCAGTACCTCTTCCCCACTCTCCAGCTTGCGCTCGAGGATCTCAAATCACGCAAACTGTCGGATTAAACAAATAGCGTATCCTCACAAGGGAGCCGATAAAACCGCATAGGTTTACCGCTCCCTTGTCTAACTGTAAGCCTGTATATACGTCAGAAGAACGAGCAGCGTCCATACGAGGACAGCAAACAAGATGGATGCCCAGACACGAACAGCTGTCGTATATCTGGCTGGATCCAGCAGCAGATACAGCAGCAAAAAAGCGATAACGGGACTGACAAATACAGCGATCAGCGTCGCAAAGGCGAACAAGCATATCAGCTCCTGTTCTGTAAGGATTGGGCTTTTGTACCCTTATCTAATCACCATAAAAGAAACAAACATAAAATGTATAACCTATCCTTTATCTTTTGAACACACGCCCCACGCCTTGATTTCATATTACAAAAAAATAGCTCCTGCCCCTGAAAGGGCGGGAGCTGTCTTTCTATGCCGTTGACCGGAAAGTGTAGGAAGCGCCTGCGAATGAAAAAGTATCTCCATGATCTAATAGATACTCTTTATAGGGAATCATTAGCTCACCTCTTAGAGTCGTGCCGTTACTGGAAGCCAAGTCCTTGATCACATACCGGTCTTGCCTGCGGCTAAGCTCCACATGTGTACGCGAGGCACCTACAGAGGACTCGACATACTGTACGGCCCCTTCCGCCCGGCCGATCAGAAAGCTGCCACGATGAAGCTCGATCCTTTCCTTCTGCCCGCTGTCAGCAGTCTGTCTCTCCAAGTAACCGAATGAGCGAGCTGAATGCTGCGCCGATGGATCCTTTTGAGCCCCGGACGAGGCCTTCAGGAGAACCGTGGCCACGCCTTTATCACCAGCCGGAGCTTCGCCCGGGAAATGAAGGTATCCCACCGGGTTCAGCATTGATAATTCCCCGACTCCACCACCTGCACCTTCCATTTGGTTGAAGGACAAATTCTCACGTGCAGAGAAAGATTGGCTGCCGCACTCCATATCATGGGAGGCGTTCACAGCCTGGACAACACGTGCCCAATCCGGCTGCTCCGTTTCTGTCCCAGCCTTCTCTTCAACTGCCTCGCTGTCCGCTTGGTTCCAGCGCCACTCTTCAGTTTCGTCTTCCTTAGCTTTTTTGATGCCTAATTCAAATAACCGGCCATTCCAGGCGAGCAAAGATACTGCAGCCATGACGATAGTTACAGCGCCCGAAATGACAAGGTTCATTACGGTAGCTTCCGCCAGATAAAAAAATCTCCATCCCACCGCACTAACCAGAAGGCCCCCTAGACCAACATAAGTCCGTCTGGCCGAACTCTCCTTGAGGCCATCTTCCCCCTCTGCTTCCTCCAGTTTATTCTCATGTTTAGGTACATTCCCAGGCTCATACCGTTGATTGGCCGGATGAAACAGGCTGTTTCTAGCTTCTTTCCGGTTATGGGGGATGGTCGGTCCCGTTTCGTCAGGGATCTCTTCAAGCTTCATGCTCATGCGGCTACCATCCGAATGCTGAAATTTCTCTGGGCCCCATCCATCCATGTTCCTCTTGTGAGGTAGCTGCCCAGAAGCGATATGCAGTCCATGAACACCGGCCGTGGACATATTTTGCGCATAGGAACTTCTGCTCGGATTATCGTCATTTAACAGATTCAACAAAATTTCGTGCAGCAGCCTCAGGTCAAACGGCTCGGCGGCACACTGATTGAGAATAGTCTGTATTCCGCTGCCCGACAGCTCCTTAACATGAGGCATAAGCCTGGTTACCAGCCTGCTGAAACGCACTTGTACAGGGGTATCATCCGGCTCCTGCAGCGGCACATAACAAAAGAAAACTGAACTCAGCTCTCCCGTAGCGTCCACGAACATATACTGTTCATCCAGAATAAAATTGCGAATATCCAGCATGTATATCCTGCCGTTCAACAGTGTCTCGCATAATTCAAACAGCAGGGTATACATATCCATGATCCCAATCTTGTGACTCTTCAGCTGATGGGAGAACATCCGCCGGCCTGTAATGTCATACTGGAGTGTCACCTGGAAGTCAATCTCCCGGATGCTTAAAGGAAGCAATCGGGGAATGGCATTCGAGGTCATCATACCAGTTTGAATACGGTTTAACTGATTCACTTGGAGTGGGGGCTCCATGTACAGGACCATACATGCTCCGCCATTGTCTACAAAATCCCTTGATAAGTCTGATAGCGCCGGCAAAGGTTTCACCTCATTTCAATCTCTGGCCGCCTCAGCTGTACATCCTGAAGCTTCCGCGCACGCCCCAAAACCATTCTGCTCAAACATAATTGATGTATGTACATATGACACCCGGTACCACCGCGATCATAAAAGGAAACCGGATATGCTCTGCGGCACCATGCCGAATAGCTTCCCTGCTCCCAATAAGGAACATTCCTGCTACCGCTGTTAGAATCCTCCGGATACGCAGCAGCATCTCGCGGCGCCACAGCAGGATTCCCAGACCGATCAGCCCGGCAAACATAACAGAGCAGATTATGGATTGAACGGTAAACATGGTTCCGGTCCAGGCCCCAATTCCGCCGAACAGCTTTACATCTCCTGCTCCGACAGCACCCGTCCAATACATAATGAGCAGTATTCCAAAACCAGCACCGATTCCTGCCGATGCAGAAATCAAGCCTTCCCAGCCTTCGGCGGCCCCTTGGTAAAAGAGTCCACCAAGCATTGCCGGTAGGGTCAGCTTATTAGGAATTTTCATATAACGGAGGTCCGTAATCAGAGCTGCCACTATAAATACAGCACATATCCCGTAGTGAATACTCAGATGCTTTTCCCTCCATTTCATTTCAGGTCACGTTGTAACTAGGAGCTAGATGACTCTGCCACCTCAAAAGGCACTTCAATCCGGCTCCCGTCTGCCGTCTCCACAATAAAGGCCCATTGACCTGGCGTCGTTTTCGTTCCCACAAACCAGTTCCATTCCAGAATGCCCTCTGCATCTGCGGCTGCCCAGCCGATATGCTTGGCTGTACTGCTGCCGGATTTATATAAAACCGATAGATTGGCCGAGCTTCCTGGTGGAATTCTGACTTTGATTTTGTTATATTTCCCCTTTATGGCAGGCTCAGGTTTGTAAAGCAGCTCAATCACTGTACTGCCGTTTCCGCCTGTATTTTTCCCATCCGATGAACCTTCACCGGTATCACCGATCCACAGCCTTTCTTCAGCGGCGGCCTGAATATAGATACTCCTGTACAAGAAGGGCACCTTCATTGGCAGCTCGTAACGAAGCTCCACCTTAAAATATGGATTGGTCTTCGATGCCAGGTCAGGAACGGTAATCCCTGTTACATGGATACGTTCATACCTGAGCAAGCTCTTTTCGACATAAGACTTGAATAAGGGTTTGATTACCGGATCCAGCACCGTCTCCGCGACCTGACCTTTCAGTTCCTCTAGTGGACTTTTACCTGCTTGTACGGCCTGCTCCATCCATTCGGAGAGCGGAGCTGGCAGCATCCCGGCGAAACGACCGCTCCATTCATCCAGCGATAATTTAGGAATTGGCATCTTGGAAACGGCATGATCCGCTGCTGAAGAAATAGAATCGACACCACGGGAGACCGGGTAAATCTGGGATGATACCTGTTTAACCGTCTCGGAGGCTACCGTCTGCAGCGCGGTGGAGACTAAGGTCATCTGAACAATGTAGATCAAGAAAAGTACAACAAAAATAAAAAACGGCAGTACGATAGACGCCTCCAGCACAATGCTTCCCTGCTCGCGCCGCTTCTGAAGCACAGTCCTCTCTCCCCTCTCAATATAATTTGAGATCAATAGGAGAAATCCGCCTGCTTGGTAACATAATATCGTCCATTCTCATACACTCCCCCGCTGCCTGTGCCGATTCCGAGCGTCCCCATAACACCAGGCAAAAACCACAGCCGCATCCCGCGCTTAACCTCACCGGAAGCATAGGTATCACGTTCGGCCGGATTGATCCCTGTATTCAGCCGGATCAAGGCAAGCATCCTGGACATCTTGTGTTCATTATGGCTGTGCAGCATCAGAAACAGCCGCAGATGGTCAGCATATGTCATACGCACCGGCACATATTCGGACAATTGAATCGCCCCCTTTTGCGCCAGTTCAACCATATCCTCGATCGCCTTCTCTACCCCGTACAGAACGGCTGCTGCCAGGACGAGAAGCGGATTTCCTTTGCTGCTGTTCTTGATCAGGCCTTCCATGGTACGAATAGCCAGCCTCATACCAAAGATTTCTCCATAGGCAGCTGCCAGGTTCCCGGTTGGGTTATGCAACCCATATAAAATGTACTCAACCTCCTGGTTGTTCACCAGCAGCTGATCGCCAAGCACTTCAGCCATCTGACCTTTAAATCCCCCGGATCCAGCCGAAAGTCCCCCAAGTTTACCGAAATCAACATGATTAAAATACATTAAGGCATACTCGTTCTGAAAAAATTCATCGCTCAACTGTCCCATAAGACTTGCAGCAGCCGCGTACATTCCGTCCATTCCCTGCATGGCATTACCGCCCGCTTCATATGGATCGGATGCAGCAGTGCCTGCTGACACCTCTTCATTTGAGCTTTGGTTATAAGCAAGACTTTCCTCGTAATACTGCTTCAGCTGCTCAAACTGTGCACTGCTCTCCTGTCCCTTGCGGAGCATATCCAGGACTTGATAAGCCTGCTTCAATTTGGCACCCGCCTGTTTCTCCAGTGACTTGCGTTCTTTATCCGAACCACGTCTTTCTTCCAGTGCCTCTTGTTCCCGGTTAATCTCATTGGAACTGCCGCTGTCCAGGTAGCGCTGTTCATAAGTCTTGACTGCATGATAGGCGCTGCGCACACTCTGCTTATATTCTGCACTGGTCGTGCCAGCGCTCACGGCAGACTGCATGGATGAACGGGCAGACATCAGCAGTTGACCATTCGCTGCATGGTCTTTTTCCTGCTCTGATATTCCTGTCTCCAGCATGATAAAGATCGATTCCGGAAGCAAAAGCTCCTCAGCCCTTGCCCTGGATTGGCCTGCAGTCCCTTCTGACGATGAAGCTTTCTGATTTGGTGTACTGGCACTCCCCACCGTATCGTATCCCTGGTTGGCGTTACGCTGCCTGCTTTCCTCAATCACCCCTTTCATTTGCTCATTGAGCATGGAGGCTTCGTGAATAAGACTTCGGCTCTTGGCCAGCAGCTCCGCATGTTCCTTCACGGCCTGCTGACTCTCCTGCTGAATGCGTGTCAAAATAATGCCGGTTCCCAGTCGGTACCTCTGGAGCTCATCATTGTACTGCTTGTCCTTCGGTTCCCTGAGCGCGTCCTCGTTCACCTTGAGCTGATAGTCCTCATACATCGCAGCCGAATCGGCCGCGCTCCGGATCGATCCTCCAAGTCTCTGGTCGCCGATCACCTCTGCACTGTCATTCCCAAGCAAGCCTGGAATTTTACTTATGCCGGATGCTGCTTTCCTTCGATTCTCTAAGGCCTCGTCCAGCTTTTGCTCGCGTTCATCATACAGCTTCTGAAGCTTCTTCATCAGATCCACAGTATGTGATGCTTCCTTCATATCCCGGGAGAGGGGTTTAAAGCGGTCCAGTATTTCGAATGCAAAATCGACGGGCGCCTTGTATTTCATCTCCTCCTGAACCTGATGATTAAATATCATATATCTTCCTAGCTTGCGGTCCTTCGTCAGTGTCGATGAATCCACCTGACCTGTGAGGATACTGATGTTTCCATCTCTTGTATTCAATTGGTCACTGTCATTCAGCACCTTGGTCATAATTTCCTGACCTGCCCCTTCACCCAAAGCAAACAGGGCATACTGCTGCTGCAGTACAGGGTCAAATGACGACATTACAGACCTAACTGCCGCATGGGTTAACCGGTCGGTCTGAACATGCAGGGCAGCAATCCGCGCTGTATCTGCGAACACAGCCACAAAAGCAAAGATGACTGCAAAAACAAGAATCAGAAATGGTGTCACTGCGCCGTCCTCTGACGTCTTTCGGCCATTCATGGCTTTACCCTCCTACAATCTACCGGGCCGATGGGCTGCTCTGCTTCAGGACCTGCCCTACCCCATCTGGCGTTACAGCAGCTCCACTGCCCCGTCCCAGGAAGCGTGCTCCGTAGTAGCGCACAAGTTCAAATGACCTGATCCACTCTACCGGTTCGACAATCCCCGACTGTGTCTCAACCTCCAGCTCGGGATTCCTCATATAATGCTTGAGCATCGGCAGAGTTACAGGACGCTCCAGCCGGACTGATACCTGCCTGCTGATCAGCCTGTTGTGATAGCGCATCTCCCCGGCCATCGGATTAAGGATACGGCTGCCCGCTCTGCTCATTTTTAGGATGGACAGATCACCTTCCTGCTCACTTCCGGGTAGAGAAATGACCCGCTCCTGCTCTGCTCCGGCCCAGCCGAACAGCGCACCAAGCAATTGGTCGTCATACAGCCTCCAGTACAACGAATCATACTGTCCTTCCTTAAAGAACCCCGTTTGCGGTTCTTTATGGCTGTTATCCCAGCTGTAAGCAGCCTGTTCTGACGACATAGCAGCTGTCTGCATAAGAATAGCTTGCTGATACAGATACACACAGAAGAACATCAGCAGGAACAGCGTCAGCAGGACGATCGGGAATACGAGAGAAGCCTCCAGTGAGAAACTTCCATCTTCACCCCCATTCCCCATGAGTCCGCTAATTAAGAAACTGTTCACTTTTGGTTTCCATATTTTTAAGAAGCTTTTCGATGAGGGCCTGAATGCTTTTGCGGAACAGCAGTGCGATAATGAGGATCACTGCAATAATCAGAATGACCTCCAGTGTCCCAATTCCATCTTCCTCTTCCCAAATCGCTGCAGCCTTCTCTCTGAACGTTGTCAACATTATCGCTACGCCTCCTAAAAGTTCATCATCATAAAAGCGGGTGCCCCGACGAGCACAAGGACTACCATGAATAAAACCGCCATCGGAAAAACAAGCTTGGAAGATGCTTGTTCCCCCCGGGTACGGGTGATCGCTGTCCGTTTACTCCACAGAATCTGTGACAGATCCCGCAGCGACATAACGAAGTCAGTACCTCCCCGTCTCATATTCAGCAGGATCGTTGTTGTGAACACGGAAATCTCCTGTACCCCGCAGCGCTTGCTCAGATTTTCAAAAGCCTGCTGAAACGAATAACCGCTTTCCCACTCAGTTAGAGTCTGACGCAGTTCCCGGTAAAGCGGATGACATTCTTCCTCTTTTTTGCGTTCTACACAGTGAATAATTGCTCTCTGAACCGTCTCCCCCGCCCCAACCAGCAAAGTCATTTTATTTAACAGCTCCGGCAGCTCCAGCAGCATTGCCTCTTCCCGCCTTGATACCTTGCTGTACAGATCCTTCAGAATGGCAAATGGAAGAACGGCAGCCAGCAGACAGCCAATGATCAACCCTGCCCCGGACCCGCCGCTGATCAGAGAAAGTACGCAGCCGCCAAGCAGCATTAGCCAGCTGAACCCCATCATTTCGGCCAGGAACAGCATCGTTTTCTCACTCGCCTGCCGAACACCGTAGATCTTCTGAACGGCCCGTTGAATTCGAAACACAACAATAGGGAGACGTGAACCGATGCGTCCGGCATGGAGCAGGAATAAAAACGGAGGCGACCACTTCTTCAGCTTGATACCTGGCATGTCCAGTCCGGCCATGTACCGGTAAGGTTCCCCTTTAATCAGGTATAAGCCCAGCCATCCTGCAGTCAGAGCCAGGAAGCCAGCTACAGCTGTCACAATTCCCATACGGTTTCTCCCTACACGTCGATCTTCATAATTTTATTAATCCATAACAGACAACTGCCCAGTGTCAGCAGGGAAAGGAAAGAGATCAGATAACCTATCCCGCTGTAAAGCGGCTCCATATAATCCTTCGCAGTGAGATTCATGAACACCACAAACAGGATCGGGGCTGCAAACATGGCTCTGGCTTCGAAACGCTTCTGGGATACCATGACACGAATTTCCTGCTGGATCTCCAGCTTCTCCCCAATGATCGAAGAGGTTCTTCGCACCACTTCCACGAGATCCCCTCCGGTCCGTTTGCAGGTTGCAAACACATCGGCAAAGTTAGTAATATCCTCTAAATCAGCCCGCCGGGCAAAGTCCTGCAGCGCTTCCTCTACAGGCTGACCGTATTCCATCCGGGCCACGATCACGCTGAGTTCCTTGATCAGGTCATTGTCATGATCCGGACTGAGCAGTCTCAGATCCTCAATAGCTTCGCGGAATCCATTCTCGACGGATCTGCCCGCAGCCAGTGATGAAGATAATGAATAAAGTGCCTGCTTGAACTGGATTCCCAGTGTATCTCGCCTTCGCTTCAACAGATATTGACGCCAATACCCGGGGAACACCCATCCCGCCCCAGAGAGAAGGCCTGCAGGTATCCAGTGATGAAAGAACAAGTACCCTACACTGAATAAAAATATTCCACCCGCCAATCGGCAAACCCACTTCTCTCCCGACGACAATAAGTAAACTCTGTAATCCGTCAATGACGAGCCTATCCCTGCCTGCCCCAGGTCTGAATGACTTGTCTTTGCACCTGAAATTGTACTATCAACCTTGCCTGATCTCCCCAGCGTGCCGCTCATGTTCCTCCCGCCCGTCCTCATTTTTGATGCTCCGGCTTCTGCTCCAGCCGCGGAATACCTGCCATCGCAAGCTTATCGACATGCTGTAGTCCATCACCGCAAGGCTCCAGCCGCCCTGTAATCCTTCCTACCTTCTCCCCAGTCTCTCTGAAGCGGTACAACGGATTCAGCACGACTTCGCCACCGCTAAAGCCAGCGACTTCGCTGATTTCTGTCACCCTGCGGGAATGGTCGCGCAGGCGAGACAGATGGACGAAGAGGTCGATAGCGGAGCTGATCTGCTTCCGTACTACCGTCAGGGGCAGATCGGCTCCGCTCAGCACCATCGTCTCCAGTCGGCTGACCATGTCAGGAATGCTGTTACTGTGACCTGTCGACAAAGACCCGTCATGCCCGGTATTCATGGCCTGCAGCATATCCAGCGCCTCCCGTCCGCGCACTTCCCCGACAATAATCCGATTAGGACGCATTCGCAGCGATGAACGAATCAAGTCCCGGATCTGAATCTCTCCCCGTCCTTCGGTATTGGCGTTACGGGTCTCCAGGGATACAAGATTCGGCACGGTCCGAATCTGCAGCTCTGCAGAATCTTCAATTGTGATCACGCGCTCACTGGCAGGAATGTACTGGGACAGGGCATTCAGGAAAGTAGTTTTGCCGGAGCCGGTTCCTCCACTGATAAAAATGTTGTATTTGCTTCGTACAAGATCCCGCAGCAGACCGGCAGCTTCCTCGCTAATTGCATCACGCTGAATCAGTCCTTCCATTGTTAATGGTTCGGCGGGAAACTTGCGGATCGTCATCGTCGGTCCCTTAAGAGCAATGGGCGGCAGCACAATATTGACACGCGATCCGTCCTTCAGCCTGGCATCTACGATCGGCGATGATTCGTTCACGATCCGGTTAACGTCTGCTACAATATTCTGGATAATATCTTCCAGCCGCTCTCTGGATTCAAACTGCAGCGGCAGCTGTGAGACTTTACCTTGCTGTTCAATAAATATCTCTGTATGACTATTGATCATAATTTCAGTTACCGATAAGTCATCTACCAGCGGCTGTAAAATATCTAACCCGCGAAATGAATCGAACAGGCGCCGTATCAATAAAAGTTTAGTGTTTGAGGTCATTCCGGTCATATGGGGATCACCCAATATCCGTCGCTCAATGACACGGTAGAGCTCTTCACTGCTTACGGTTGAGGTTACATCCAGGCTGCTGCGAATATCACTGCGAAGTCTGCGGAATAACTCTTCATTCATAGATAACTCCTCTCTAATCCCCCGCTGCGATTACGCGCTGTCGGTGATCCGTTTCTGAGGACAGCCACTTACACAGCTTGGAAATCTCGCGCTGATAGATAGGGGAGCTAAGCAGAAGCTCCTGGTCATGCAGCTGCTTCCAGGAAGGAATATACGGCAGATACCCGTCGACGCTCCATTCCTCTGCAGGCAGCGGGTTGTGCATCTGGTCAGCGTAAAGGTTGAGCACAAACCGCGTCTTCGGCACGATGGATGCGTACAGACCAGGCTGACCAGTCTGCAAATACCTGAACATCAGACGGCATTTATGTACAGCCATTATTTCATCCACCAGCAGCCAGACCAGGTCATCGCTCTGCTTCAGCACAGCCTCTGTCCTGCTATGCAGTTCACTGTCACCATCTACGATGATGAGATCATACCTCCCGCATGCCCGCAGCATATCCAGCAGCTTCTCCGTCTCAACAAGATTCATCTCCAGAAGCTCCTGACGGTTGCTCAAAGGTATAAAAATATCCGCTTGTATTCCCTCATGTCGCACACAATACCCGCGTTCGGATAACAGATTACTTTTGTTATCCGAAGCCTTAAGCTCATAGAGAAGCTTGGACAACCCCTCAGCAGCCGAATGTTCAGCTCCCGTCAAACCCGGGGCTTCGAAGCTGTCGAACGTTTCCAGATTCAGATAGAATACCGATTTCCCGGCTTGCCCGTACTGCTTGGCCATATTCAGCGCAACCGTTGTTTTGCCAACACCGCCTGAAGCTGAGACGATCCCTATAATTTGTGCCTGTCGGCTCTTGGAATATCGAACCGTTCCTTTCCGCTCTCCGCTTCCCGCCTGCAGCATGGCCTCCAGCAGCTGCGGCAGCGGCTGGTACATGCCCAACATATGCTCTTCCGCCGCCCCTGCTGCTCTCTGTCCCAGCTCTCGCCACGGAACTTCCGCTTCCCTCACGGCCAGCCATTCCCGAAGCAGCTCCGGCTCTCCCACCACCAGATCAGGTTTGCTATAACCGCTGCATTCGCTCATATGCTGCATAAAAGCTTCCGGCCTGGAGAAAGCCGTGATATGGATTCTCCGGCTGAATTCACTCCCATGCACATAAGCCAGCAGCAGTTCCATGTAATTGAGATCCTGTACGGCCAATACAACTTTAAGCGGGATCATGAACAACCTCCTTCCCTTCCTTAACACACAAAAAAAGCACCGCTCACCATCGCGATCAGCGATGAGTGAACGGTGCTTCCGTCACGTGCTATTCATTTAAAGCTAGAATAGCATACCACCAGTATGTAATCAAGCCTTAATTTGGTTTTTTATACCAATCTTTTCTCTTGCGCTTTTGTCTACTGAATGGGTAATTATCCTAGCCAAACATTCTCTGATATACTTAAATCTTGAGCATTTCGCACGAAACTAAGCGATCATCCTGCATATTTTAATTGTCTTATTGGAAAGGTGGTTTCTTCATGTATAACTCAAACAAATTCCGACGTGCCGGCGCCGTGCTCATCTCTGTGATCCTGCTTCTCACGTTGTCTGCATGTGCACGCGGGGAAGCCCATGCCACCGTGCATGTGAATGGCAGCGTCGATCTGGACCTGTCCTTCAGTATGAGCGATTCGGCTCTCCAGGCGGTCGGTATGTCCAAGCTGCCTGATAACCTGTTCACCGGTATGAAGAACGAGGGATTTCAGGTCGAACCCTATGATCAGGATGGCCGGATCGGCTTCAATGCCCATAACAAGTACGAGATCGATCGTAAATCGGCGCAGAACAAGCCGCAGCTCCCGGAGGGCATGACATTCGACATGACCAACACTCCTCATTTCTTCACAACGACCCGGCATGTCACGGTCACCGCTGATTTACTGCGCATGACACCAGCTTCCGCCTCTGAAGTAAGAGAAAAGCTGAATTCCATGAATTTTATAGCGAAACGGCTGCTGGAAAATCAGCTGCAGATGGATTTTAAGCTGACCCTGCCGGTCAAGCCGGGTGAGAATAATGCCGATGCGACGGAAGACGGCGGCAAGACGCTGGTCTGGCACATTTCGGCCTTGAACGAGAATACGCTGGAGCTTAGCGTGAATACGCCCAATATCCGCAATATCGCTATCACCGGAGGCATTGTGCTGCTGCTGATCATCATTGCGGTTATCATCTGGATCCGGTCCCGGCGCCGCAAAGCCGCTCCTCCAACGCAGCCCTAAACGATCAAATAAAGACATCAGGAGGAATCATCATTGAACAATTCAAACAGACCTCTCATCGGCACACCAAATCTTTGGATGATCCTGCTGCTGCTCACGGCCTTGCTGCTGACAGCCGCAGGCTGCTCGAGCGAAAGCGCCCAGAAGACGGGCTCCCCGTCCGCTTCCCAGACAAACGGAACGGCCGTAACCCTTGACCGGGCCATTGACGGGGATACCCTGCGGGTGTTCTACCAAGGCAAAAGCGAGCTGGTTCGCCTGCTTCTCGTCGATACTCCGGAGACGGCCCATCCGCAGCTGGGGGAGCAGCCCTATGGGCGTGAGGCTAAAGCCTACACCCGTAAGCTGCTTGAACAAGCACATGACATTACCCTTGAATTTGATGACGGCCCGCACCGAGACAAGTACAACCGCCTGCTCGCTTACGTTTATCTGGACGGGACGATGCTGCAAAAATCCCTGCTGAAAGACAGCATGGCACGGGTGGCTTATATTTATCCGCCCAACGACCGGTACGCTGACGAATTCAAGACCATTGAGAACTCAGCCAAGAAGCAGCGGCTCGGCATCTGGAAATATGACAATTATGCCCGTCAGGACGGATTTCATCCGGAAAGCTTCAAGTCTTCCACTAGCAGCACCAAAAGCTCTACATCCGGAACCAAGGGTCCTTCTGATGCCAAGCCTTCTAATACATGCAGCATTAAAGGAAACATTAAGGCGAACGGTGAGCGCATTTATCACACGACTGCATCTCCGGCCTATGCTCAGGTCAAGCCGGAGCAGTGGTTCTGCAGCGAACAGGCAGCCAAGGCTGCAGGGTTTCGTGCAGCCGGCCAGTAAGATTTCAATATAAACAACCGGCTCTGCAGCGAGCCTGTTGTTTATATTGGGGGAATAATCTTGAAACGAAGAAGCCGCCGGGAAATCCGGCGGCTTCTGATATCCTTTTTTATAAAAATCGTTCACGGATATCCGGGGTAGGCAGTCTGCAGGCATCTTCCTCATCCTTGCCGAACCACCGGTAACGATGACGTGCTACATAGTTATAGACGGCATCCCTCAAAAACCGGGGCACCGCTATAAACGCATACAGCAGCGGGTACGGGAATTTCAGCTTTCTTGCTATACGCAAAGCTCCCGTAGAACGGGTATAGTAAACGCCGTTCTCTATCAGCACAAAGGTATCCATACGATCCGTAGACAAGCCGCCCTCTTGGAGCAGCTTCTTGCCGATATCCGACTGCTGGGATGCGAAATGGAATTGTCCCTCAGGATCACGCTTAATAATCCATTTGGTCAGCCCCTGGCAAAAATGGCAGACACCGTCGACGAGTACAATGGAGTGACCTTCATGAGATTGAACCGGATTCGTGGGGGTCATGGCAGCTCCTCCTTCAGTGAAAAAGCACTTCTATATACTTTACCCTATTCGATAGGTACCAATCGCAGTGCCCGTCATCAGCGTGAACACACAAGAAAAAAGACACCGGCTTCCCGATGTCTTATCTATTCATGCGGCATGCTCCGCCCGTTGACGGAATTGTCTCATTCTCTTACTCAGCCAGCGCTTTCTCGATCCACTGATCGTCCTGCATCTGACGGTTCAGCTCGCCTTCGTATTGATCCATGCATTTGCAGATGTAGTCTTTGCGGCATACCGGGCAAGGTGTTTTTTGCAAACGGCTGACATTCATCAACTTCCATTCAGGATTGCGTTGGTAGAATACACGACAAGCCGTTCCGTCAGCCAAGTTCATGGTAAACTCGTACAGTCCGTCTTTTTCGTTAATGCCCGCTTTCTTCAGATCCACAATACTTGGTTTGTAAGACGACATTTATATCACCCGTTAATTCAAATTTGGTTATTCATACGTACAGCGTCCTTGTGATGGATTCACCTAAGTCATATTAAAGAATTTTGATAAGCATGTCAACCAAACTGCCGCTACCAGGTACCTGTAAACGTGAAAAAGCAGCCGCATTTTGCGGCTGCTCCAAAATGATCCTAGGATTGCGCGATCCCGTAGATCCTTCAAGGCTTCAGGCTGTATACCCTTAACGTATTAGATGACATTCAGCTCGACTTCAATATTGCCTCTTGTCGCCTTGGAATACGGGCAGAAGTCGTGCGCTTTGCGGGCTAAGTCCTCAGCCTGGGCACGGTCTACACCCGGAATGCTGACATCCAGGCGTACAGCCAGACGGAAACCGCCGTCGCTAGGATCTTTGCCGATCGATACATTACTGGTTACTTCCACATTCTCCAGCTTTACTTTCTCCTTGCGCGCCACGTTGGCTAGCGCACTTTCATAACAAGCGCCATAACCAGCCGCAAACAGCTGCTCGGGGTTGGTCGCTTGACCTCCTGCACCGCCGAGCTCCTTGGGCGTACTCAATTTATGTTCCAAAACCCCGTCGGAAGAAGAAATAGAGCCGTCTCTGCCGCCTTTAACCGTTACTGTTGCTGTATAAAGAGCTTCCATCTTCAATCTCTCCTTTGTGTTCATTAATTTAATTGGTTTCAATCTCATTCTAATATGCTGCACGATCAATCTGATGCTTAGTCATTTTGTTGCATACAATATATTTTAAACTCATCATTCAAATTGAAACGCCTGCTTTGATTCACACCACAGGGCCGCGTTTATAAAATGGCAGAAATAACACCAAACCCTTCTCATGGACAGGCACGGAGAAAAAATTGCCCCGAAACATAAAAGTTGCACTAGACAAAAACATTTGTTGGAGTACAATGTGATTAGGTGAGGGCAACATTTTAAGCTATACCTGTTGTCGTTCATCCGCATAAAAAGCTGCCGACTTTTCGAATCCTGTATTCATTAGATTTTCCAAAATAAATATAAAGCGCAGGTGATCTTCTTGAGCAGTTCCCCAGATACACTGGCAGAGAGTGTCTCTCTGTCCGAAATGAACCGTTCGATGCACGTTCCCAAAAATGGCTCCTGGTTTCGCAAATTTTTGGCTTTTGCCGGTCCGGGCTATCTGGTCGCGGTCGGCTACATGGACCCTGGCAACTGGGCTACAGACATTGCGGGCGGTTCCCAGTTCGGCTACACGCTCCTAAGTGTCATCCTAATGTCCAACCTCATGGCCATCCTTCTGCAGGCCCTATCCAGCAAGCTGGGTATCGCTACAGGCCGGGATCTGGCTCAGGCTTGCCGGGACAATTTCAGCCGGCCGGTTACCTTCGTGCTGTGGATCCTCTGCGAGTTGGCTATAGCCGCCACCGACCTGGCAGAGGTCATCGGTTCAGCTATCGCCCTAAAACTGCTGTTCGGAATCCCCATCCTGTATGGCGTCATTATTACCGCTCTGGATGTGCTGCTGGTGCTGCTGCTCCAGAAGAAGGGCTTCCGCTCACTGGAAATTATCGTTATTGTACTGATGGGCACGATTGCCGCCTGCTTTGCCATCGATCTGTTTCTGGCGAAGCCGGACATGGGCGGAATCATGAACGGGTTTGTTCCCCACTCCGAGATCTTGAGTAATCCCAGCATGCTGTACATTGCCATTGGGATTCTGGGCGCTACTGTGATGCCGCATAACCTCTATCTCCATTCTTCAATCGTCCAGACACGTCGATTCGAACAGACATCTAAGGGGAAGCGTGAAGCCATCAAGTACGCAACCTGGGACTCAACCATTGCCCTGACCTTCGCTCTCTTCATTAACGCGGCGATACTGATCGTAGCAGCGGCTGTCTTCCATAAGGCAGGTATGACGGATGTAGGTGAAATTACAGACGCCTACTACCTGCTCACCCCGCTGCTCGGAACAACCGCAGCCAGCATCCTGTTTGGAGTAGCTCTGCTGGCCTCCGGGCAAAATTCAACCTTAACTGGTACCCTGTCGGGCCAGATCGTGATGGAAGGATTCCTGAATATCCGCCTGCCGGCCTGGCTGCGCCGGCTGATTACCCGGCTGATCGCCATCATACCAGCCGTTATCGTTACTGCCATAGCCGGAGAGAAGGGTGTCGAAGAACTGCTTGTGCTCAGCCAGGTCATCCTTTCCCTGCAGCTCCCGTTTGCTATCATTCCGCTTATCTTGTTCACAGGCAGCCGCAAAAAAATGGGTGAATTCGTCAATAAACCTTGGCAGAATATCCTCGCTTGGATTGTCACAGCCATTATTGTCTCCCTGAACGTGTACCTGCTCTTCAAGACCTTTACAGCCTGAGCAGTTACCGCATACTAAAAACCCCTGCAGCTGAGCTGCAGGGGTTTTTAGTATGGCACTGCCTGAAGCCGCGGATTTGATCCGCGGCAGGACTGCTCGCATCTCTATGGAGATGACCTTTACTACGGGAATCCTTCTAAATGGAGGCGTTAGGAGGCTTCCTTAAATGGTTCTAGATTCGGGAACCGATTCAGGATTCAGCAGAAATCCCAGCTCGCCTTTCAGACGATAGACCACCTGATCTGCACCCATGCCTTTATAGATCCCCTGGGGATTACCGCTTTGGGTGATCACACAGACCCGTTCGCGTGTCCAGGACCGGCATATTTGCAGGAAGCGGCAGGTCAGATTCAGACTGTTCTCGAAAATAAACACCTTGCCGACACATTCATGAGGGAGAAACCAGTTCTCCGCGTGTGCGGTGTTAATGCGGATGATCCGCGCTACACCCATTTTCTTAAGCTTCTTCTCTTCATGCGCGCTGTTGGTCAGTACAGCGAAAGCCAGCTTTTTATACATTAATAATTTAATGAAATTGCGCCCCGCTTCATTCGGGGCCGTGACCAGAATCAGACTGTCCTCCATGTGGGCTCCTCCCTGTAGCGTTCAAGACAGCGCAAAAAAAGAAGCCGTGCGGAAAAGAGCTTCCGCGGCTTCCTAGGTATTCATGGATCACCCATAAATACGCATATGGCTGCGCTGCCTCTCCCGGTACGCTTACGAGGTTAGCTGTCGGATTCGGGCGTGAGAGTCGCCCTATTCCCGTCGCCTGGACGGAAAATTCACCCCTGAAACCGCTGTGCTCCAGCGATTCCCTTGTTGGTTCCCCCGCTTCTGCCTTGGCAGAATTCAGCGTTTGTAGATCCTATTCATCTTCGTATTCATTCTCATCCATCATCTTCATTCAGGCGCAAAAAAACCACAGAGGTTTGGCGCCCCTGTGGTTGATTAATCCATCAAGCACAAGTCCATAGTTCCTCTCTCAAACGGCGCTTACGAGGTTAGCTGTCGGATTCGAGCGGTGAGAGTCGCTCTACCCGGGGCCTGACAGGCTCCAGGATTCACCCCTGCAATGTCATTATTCCGACTCTCACACCGGAACAGCAGCACTGCATTTGGTTCCCCCGATTCCGCCTTCCGGCGGAACTCAGCGATGGATCTGCAAATTAAAGAATAGCTGACATTTGAAATCACGTCTTGAATCATACACCCGCACCTGCTGCATGTAAAGCAGTGCAGGGTATCAAAAAAATGTAAAGAGAAGCATGAACCATCGGGATAACGCTTACAAAAATGTATTTCTCGATTTATCTGCGGTTTTCTCTTCATCTCTAATCCTGGCAAATTTAAAGTAGCTCCGTCAGTTATTAGAGTTAATACATATAATAAAACTTGCCAAATTATTTTATATTTTGTACAATTAAATTGCACAATCAGATAAAAATATCGTTACATTTCAAGGTTTTACATATCCAATGAATGTATTGAAGGAGGTTTCCAGCATGTCGATTTATCAGTTTGAAGCCAGCACACTGCAGGGCAAGAACATACCGATGTCCGATTACAAAAATCAGGTTCTTCTCATCGTTAATACAGCAAGCAAATGTGGTCTTTCTCCACAATTCGAAGGATTGCAGCAGCTCTACGATAAATTCAAGGATCAGGACTTCCGCGTTCTGGGATTCCCCAGTAATCAATTCGCAGAACAGGAGCCTGGCACCAGCGATGATATTGCAGAATTCTGTCAGATGAATTACGGTGTGAGCTTCCCGATGTTCGAGAAAATTGACGTCAAGGGCGACAAAGCCCACCCTCTCTTCAAACATTTGACGAAAGAAGCCCCTGGTATTCTGGGCTCTAAATCAATTAAATGGAACTTCACTAAGTTTCTTGTCGATCGTAATGGAAATGTGGTCAAACGTTATGCTCCTCAGACAACCCCTGACAAAATTGAAGAGGATATCGCTGCTCTGCTGAACAAATAGATCCTCTAATAGACTTTCCTCCTGCCCCTCCCCTGCCCGCAGCTCCTGCTGCGGCTTTTTTATTTTTACACTTGCCCCAGACAATAACTCCAGATTTCAATTTCACATTCGAAATTTTAATTAAACCCTTATTTAATCCACTACAGTTAATGATAAAATTAAAGCAGAGCCTTATTGTAGCTTGAGTAAGAACCCGCAGGAGTGTGACTGAAATGATTAAGCTTTTACTCATAGAAGATGAAAAAAATCTTGCCGAAATGATCGCCTTTTACCTGGAGGAAGAAGGGTACATTACCGAGAGTGTTCAGGACCCGGCCGATACGATACAGCATTTTCGACATTTTAAACCTGACCTGATCGTTACCGATCTGATGATGCCCGGCTTATCAGGGCACGATATTATAGCTACCATTCGCAGCTGTTCAGATATTCCCATTCTAATGATTTCTGCGAATACGATGTTAAACGAACGGCTGCAGGCACTGGACAGCGGAGCTGACGATTTTCTCTGCAAGCCTTTCAGCCTTAAAGAGCTGGACTCCAGACTGAAAGCCCTTCTGCGGCGCAGCATGCCTTCAAGCCTGATCAAGGCGCAGCATTCACAGCCTAATCCCGAACAAGCTTCTGTACAGCCGTATCTGCAGATCAGTCTGGACAGTCGTACTGTTTTTGTAAAAGGTCAAGAAATTGAGGTTACCCATATTGAGTTTGAGCTTTTGCGATTGTTCTCCAGGAATCCTGGCAGGGTATTCACGCGTAATGAATTGATTGATCGAATTAAAGGAGAGGATCAGGCTATCCTGGACCGGACCATTGATGTGCACATTTCCAGTCTCCGCCGCAAAACCGAGCAGGAACCCAAAAATCCGCTCCACATCAAGACCGTGTGGGGAACAGGTTATAAGTATATAGAGTAGAACAAAAGAAGCTTCCCTTAACGGGAAGCTTCTTCTTCATCATACTTTAAAATGCGGTCGAGAGGACTCGAACCTCCACGGGCGTACGCCCACTACCCCCTCAAGATAGCGTGTCTGCCATTCCACCACGACCGCTCGGTTAGCAACAGAATTTATTATACCTATTTAGCAAGCAAATGTAAAGCATAAAATAAAAGAAACACAAACCAAATACTATATGTTAAGTATTGGTCACGTAAAATAACATATTTATAAAATTAATTAGGATTTATTTGACATGAACATTACATTTATATAGACACCTTTATTGGAAATATGGCAAAATGGACTCAAATTTCAACTCAACTTATAGAAAAGTTAACACGAAATATAAGGAGGCGAACAGTTTGAATAAGGGCAATAAGCTGCTGGACTATGCACAGCTGCTGGACTCATCATTCCCAGGCGAAAAAGCGGGATGTTCTTTCGGTTCTGCACTTCCTGATAGCAATATGACAGTCCTCAACAAGGAAGATCGAGCAGCATGGATTGAGCAGCAGCTCCAGCGCAAGCTTATTCACATGGACGTATCAGCCATTCAGGCGGTATACGCGGTATTCCCCCAGCAGGACCCCGCCTTAATTGCCGCTATTGATTTCAGACTCTCCCGCATGCGCTCCAATTCTACTGAAATTCAAGATCCGGAAGCCAAATCTGCCGGCCGCAGAATGTTCAAACTCGCACAAGTCCTGTATCCTTATCTGAATTTCAGCCAGCTGGAGACAAGCTGCCGCCTGCTGAACAGCCACAACACACTCGCCGTTCTGCACGGCTGGATCAATGCCCAACTGGGCATAGCACTGCACGATGCAATTTCCGGCTATATTACAGCTGCCGTAGCAGCTCAGCTCCGTTCCGTCCATTCCTTGGTGAACTTATCTCAAGAAGAACGTTCCCAGCTTCAGCAGCAGCTTGTCCGCTGTATGCACGAGGGCTGGCTGCAAGCCAGAGAAGAGTCCCTCACCAGATGGACGTCCGAACATATCCTTCACCCTCGACAGGTAGCGAGCCTTCCCGTTCAACCGGTTGTAACCGCTCTGCGCTAAACCTTTATTCCTCCCCTCCGATCGACCACATCCAGGACCCTCACTCCCCCGTTCCTTTCCCCGTCCCCATATTAATACTTGAAAGAAGGTTCTGCCTCAGCCACAAAAAGGGCGCCGCTGCTCACGGCGCCCTTTTATCATATATAAAGCCCCCTGAAGGACACAGCTCAACCAAGGGGCTTTCAATATTCGTATCCATTTCATAATAATTATTTCTTATGCCTAAGAAAACACAAAGCACATCACTTCAATTCAATCCTTTATCTGGTGGGCCTGGGGTATCCACAGGGTATATGGCTTCGGCCCTTCAGTCTGATCTTCGTCCTCCAGCAGCTGCCAGTTAACCGCGAGTGTATGTCGCAGCAGCTCCGCTGATTCCGGGCGCAGCTGCAGCCCTTCAATCCATCCCTCACTAAACAGAAAGTGACGCCCTTCTTCAAAACCAAACTTCTCGAACAGCCATATTTTCAGACCATTATTGGTATTAAAGGTCATCCGGTAACCCTCAACCACAGCCTGAAGCAGATCTTCACCATGCTCTTCAGCATACGACAAGAATTCCTCATAAGATGTTCCCGTCTGTTCAGCCGCCTTAAGACCGGATAGCTTACCGGTTGTTATAATTGTCTTCAATTCATCATCCGTAATCCCAACCCGGCGGGCTCGTTCCAGCAGGATCGCCGTCTTTTGCGACAGGCGAGCACATTCTCCCAAGTTACTCACTTCCTAACTCCATTTATATTAATCCTAGTATTTTAGTATACTTTAGAACACACCTAAACTTATCATTGACCATCCATCCCGTCAACATTCCATTCGTCCCAAAGTGGATATATACAACTTAATTACGTTGTTTTTATTGTTAAATAACTTTAATACGTGTATAATTCTGGATATCAAAGATTACATCGATCCTATACGTTCTTGATGAGCTGAAGGAGTGAGGACGTTGAAACGCAAACAGCCTGTCACCCCATTTGGTTGGGCCATCAAGCGGCGACTCGCCGAGCTGCATCTGGACCAGAAGGAATTCTGCAAGATGCACGGAATACCACCCTCGCGCCTGTCCAATCTGATTCATGGCACACGCAAAGCGCTGAGATACAGGGAACAGGTAGCATTGCTCCTTGAGTTGGAAACGAAGGCCCTCGAAGCCCAGGAGATCGAAGCAGCATCCACACCCCCAAGACAGGAGTGAACCCATTGCTTGAGAAGTCATATTTTAGCATGGGCCCGGCCGTTCAGTCTTTGGCATGCCAGACCGTAACCACAGACCGTTTAGGTGTTATTCATTCCGTTAACCAAGCCTGGCAGCAGGCTTGGCATCCCGGAGAACCTTACGTCCAGGAGGCATGGCACGGGAGAAGCTATTTCCAAGTCATCAACACCATGACTGCGGATCATATCGACCTGGCCGCTGAGATCAACGGTTCGCTGGAGGCCGTGCTGGCAGGACATTCAGCCTCCTGCACTTATGAATTCCGCTCTTACCAGACTTCCGGACCTCCCTGGCTTCTGCTGCAGGCGTCTCCTCTGCTGGACCCGGCCGGAAGATTACAAGGTATGGTCGTAGCCCATACGGATATCACCTTGTTGATGCAGAGACAGCTTGAACTCGAACAGATCATCCTGAACATGCAGGGACTCCGGGGGTTCCTCCCTATATGTGCCGTTTGCAAGAATATACGGGATGACAGCGATGCCTGGCATTCGATTGAGAGTTATATGGAATCACACAGCCAGATTCAATTCACACACGATATTTGTCCTCACTGCATCCGCCAGTTGTATCCCAAATATTCTTCTATTCTGGACCGTCTTGATTAGAGAAGAATCAGCATCTATCGGCAGTATATACATCATCTAAAAAGCCCTTTCACCTTCCGGTGCGAGAGCTTTTTTTAGTAACGTGCCATTTTCTAATTCCAGTCCTGCTGTCTCCGAAAACGAGTAAAAGCAATATATTCCTTGATAAAACGAATCTCTTCCTCTGATAACTCATCCATTTGGCAATTCAATTGCCCCAGAACCTGAAAAAAATAACCTTCCTGCTGCTCCTTCAGCATCTCGGTTTCAGGTCCCACCCTGCGGCCAAGCATCAGCCAGTCCAGACTGACATCAAAAAAGCCTGCAATTTCGATCAGTTTCGCCGTGCCAGGTACTGACTTCCCCCGCTTCCAATCCCCGAAGTTCCCTGCGCTGATCCCCAGCTGCTGACAAAAGGCTTTTTTCGTCATACCACGGGCTGCAATAAGCTCTTCAATACGCTGATAAATCGATTGCATATCCGACCGCCTTCCGACCATGTTTATCCTGGATACCGACGGCACCCTTTTTACCCCGAGCTTCTCAATTGTTTTATTATACCATAGGGCCAAGAGCTGACGGCAACCGCAAAAAAAAGACCCTTGCACACAACCTCTGTCTGCCGGGGTCTTTCAGCTTATGGTCATACGGGATGATTATCAATCTTGAGCAAGATCCCTTTGAGCTTACACAGCGTCGTTTCCAGTTCCGTCAAATCTTTCGGGTTGAGCGTTGCGAGCTTTTGTTCTATTTTGTCAGCCACCATATCGCGCATCTCTCTACAAACCGTATCACCTTTGGGCGTAATCTCAACATTCACGACCCTGCGGTCCGAATCACATGATTTGCGGTCTACCAGTTCAAGCTCTACCAGCTTGTCCAGCAGCGGCGTCATATTCGGACGTGATACATTCAACTGTTTGGACAGCTCCGATACAGACGAAATCCGAACCTCGTGCAGGACAACAAGCACCTGAATATTAGAGTGAGACAAATGCATAGGCAGCTCGGAAGCAGGCACCGGATAAAAAATTTTCTTCTTAAGCAACGGGAACAATCCCAGTAAACTTGCCGATATATTCTCCAGTATATTAGGGTCCATTACATTCACCGCCATACCTAGTATTGTTTTATTTTATCATAATTACTTGCTTTATAGTCAGCAGATTCAACGCACGTACCAGCCCATTTTTTACCATCATAATTAAATAAAACAAAAAAGCCTCTTATGGAAGAGACTTTCATGTACAATCATAATGCGGTCGAGAGGACTCGAACCTCCACGGGCGTACGCCCACTACCCCCTCAAGATAGCGTGTCTGCCATTCCACCACGACCGCATATTTAATATAAATGGTGAGCCATGAAGGACTCGAACCTTCGACACCCTGATTAAAAGTCAGGTGCTCTACCAACTGAGCTAATGGCTCTCGATGACTACCCCATGCTGATGCCAACAGTCATAGATAGATAATGAGGAAAACAATGACCCGTAGGGGATTCGAACCCCTGTTACCTCCGTGAAAGGGAGGTGTCTTAACCCCTTGACCAACGGGCCACATTAACATACCGTCTCCGTGACGACAAGATTGAGTATATCAAAAATTCCGGAGCGTGACAACCACTTTTTTAAATATTTTTACGCTCTCATCTTCCTTATAAATACTTATATATACTTATTAAAAATTGTCATATTGCCGAAATAACTAAAAAAACTTATAATTACTTACATAAACAGATGGAGGTATGGGATCCATGTATCAAGAAGAACGCATGCGCAGTATTGTTGATTATCTGCAGATACATCAAAGAATTTCAATCGAAGATATCTGTTCCCTCTTTCAGGTATCCCGTGACACGGCACGCCGTGATCTGGTTAAACTGGAAGAGCATCAGGCTATTATTCGCACAAGGGGAGGCGCCCTGCTCCCGGCCGCCCCGTATGAAGTTATTCAGAATTATAACGAACGCTTGCTGGCTGTCTCGGAAGAGAAGAAACGGATCGGGAGCCTGGCCGCACAGCTGGTACGCCCCGGAGAACGGGTAATTCTGGATTCTTCCACTACGGTGCAGGCCTGTGCTGAAATGTGGAGGACCGCTGACTGCTACGTCATTACCAACTCCATCAACCAGGCTGATGTATTATCCTCCAAACCGGATGTTTCCATTCATCTCCTTGGAGGACAGCTGCAGAAGGAACATCGTTATGTCTATGGCTCTTCCGTCACCGACACCCTGTCGCGCTATCAGGTGGACAAAGCCTTTATCGGTACTGGCGGCATTGCCGACGGTGGGTTGTTCGCCGTATACGAAGAGGAAGGCCGGGTGAAGGAACGTATGATGGAACAGGCTTCCCAGGTTATCGTCCTCGCGGATCATTCCAAATTCGGCAAAAGCAACTACTACCGCTTTGCCAGCTGGTCTCGTATCGATCTTCTGATTACTGACTATCTTCCGGAACCACAGCTGCTGGAGCAGCTGCAGCAGCATGGTGTGGAAGTTCTGGCAGCCCATGACCTCGAGAAAAAGGAGCAGGATATTGAATGATGAAAATGATAGCTATTGACTTGGATGGAACTTTGCTGAATCAGGACAGCCTGATCAGTCCGGCAAATGCGGCGGCGGTCCGTGAAGCCCAGAACCAAGGCATTCTGGTCACGATCGCAACAGGCAGAGCCTTTTACGATGTGCAGGAAATATGCAAGCAGGCTGGCATTGTTACCCCAGTCATCGGCGCGAATGGCGCTACAATCCATGATGAGCAGGGCAGCCCGATTCACACAGAGCCCATGAGCCGCAGCAAAGCAATGGATGTATTAGCATGGCTGGAAGAAGAACAATATTACTATGAGATCATGACAGACCGGGCGATCTATTCCCCGCAGAATGGACATGAGCTAATGACTATTGAAATGGACCGGGTCCTGAGCAGCAGCCCCGAACGTTCTCTGCAAAGTCTCATGCACGCCGCAGAGAAGCAATACTCCCAGAATGGGATTACCCGTATCCCTTCCTACCGTCATCTGCCGACAGATGTTGAAATATATAATATTTTGGCATTCTCTTTCCTGGAAGAAAAATTGGCTGCCGGCCGCAGCCGTTACAGCCAGGATTCCGAGCTGACGATGGTGGTCTCAGCGGATCATAACTTTGAGGTTGAGCATCCGTTAGCTTCCAAGGGGCATGCCCTTTCCCGACTGGCAGACATGCATCATATTCCATTAACCGAGGTCATGGCCATCGGCGACAGTTATAATGATATATCCATGATGAGGATAGCCGGCCGGAGTATCGCAATGGGCAACGCCCATCAGCAGATCAAGGATGTATGCGATATGGTCACGCTGACGAACCAGGAAAATGGTGTCGCCCATGCTATCCGGCAGCTTCTGGGCAGCTCCATGAACATTTAGACAGCAAAAAAAGAGTTACAGCAAATGCTGTAACTCTTCTTCATGTACGGAGAGAGAGGGATTCGAACCCTCGCACCACTTACGCAGTCTAACCCCTTAGCAGAGGGTCCCCTTATAGCCACTTGGGTATCTCTCCAAATATGGCTCCCCGAACAGGACTCGAACCTGTGACAACTCGATTAACAGTCGAGTGCTCTACCAACTGAGCTATCAGGGAACAAAAATCAGTGTAAAGCTAATTTATCATGATTTATTTTTGTCGTCAAGCGTTAATAACTTCAGAGTGCCTGCACAACGTCCACAGCGGTATTTGCGCACATCCACCTTGCGTTTACGCTTGTACTCATGTCCGCAATTCTGGCATTTTAATACATAACGGTAAGGCAGCGTCTTTCGTGCCTTACCCTCCGGAAGCGCCTGGCAGTAACGGCTGCCGCCTACCTGTGCAAGCAGCTGCTTGAAATCTGCGTCCCGATGTCTGTAACCTCTTCCTCTCAGATGAAGATGATAATGACACAGCTCATGCTTGATGATCCGCTCCACCTCTTCTCTGCCATGAGCGGCAAGCTGATGCGGATTAATATCGATGTTATGGCTTTTCATAAAATATCTGCCGCCTGTGGATGACAGTCTGGAATTGAAGGATGCGCGGTGCAGGAATGGAACACCAAAGCTGTCAAGTGAAATACGCTCGACCCAGGCCTGCAGCTCTTCGTTACTCATGACGTCCATGGACTCATCGTTCATTCCTTTCCTGATTGTTAGCGGATCTGCAGGTTTCTTTTGCGTATTTTGTCACACTTCGGGCCATTTGCCCATATGCTATCCCAACAGAATGTACAGCAAGAGGAGGAGATCCCTATGCCTCAGTGGCTTTCCAATCAACTAATGCGTGCTTTTAACCGCAAAGACCGCCGTCAAATTATGCTGCTTAACGAATGCTGGTACTTTTATCGTCAGACGCCAAGCGACCGTCATCGTATTGAACAATGAATATAAAGCCGGTGCCGTCTTCCTATACGGCACCGGCTTTATGAATGATTAAAACCCAAAAGCCTGTTATTCTGCTACATTAGGCTTCTTCATGGTCAGGCCGACACGGCCTTTCTTCAGATCTACATTCAGCACCCACACGGTTACATTGTCGCCAACGGATACGACATCCATCGGGTGTTTGACAAATCCCCCGCTCAGCTGTGAAATATGGACAAGTCCGTCGCTCTTGATTCCGATATCCACAAAGGCACCGAAGTCAATCACGTTACGGACCGTTCCCTGAAGCTCCATACCTGGGACCAGATCCTCGATCTTCAAGACATCAGTCCGGAAAATAGGCAGCGGCAGTTCTTCACGCGGGTCACGCCCCGGACGCTGCAGGCTGTCCAGAATATCACGCAGTGTTGGAACCCCTACATCCAGCTTAACCGCAAGCTCTTCCGGGTTCTGCTCGGTCAGCAGATCGGACAGCTCTTTGGAGCCCAGCTTGTCCAGTTCAATATTCAGTTCCTGGAACAGCTTGTCGACTACTTTGTAAGATTCAGGGTGAATCGGAGTTCGATCCAGCGGGTTCTGGCCGCCCGGAATCCGCATGAAGCCCACGCATTGTTCGAATGTCTTGGCGCCTAACCGAGGAACCTTCTGCAGCTGCTTGCGGTTCTCGAACTTGCCGTTCTCTTCCCGGTATTTGACGATATTCTTTGCAATCGTTGCATTAATACCCGCTACGTAGGACAGCAGGGACGATGATGCCGTATTGACATCTACGCCAACATGGTTAACCGCAGATTCGACAACAGCCTTCAGGCTCTCTTCCAGATGCTTCTGGGATACGTCATGCTGATATTGGCCAACCCCGATCGCCTTCGGATCAATCTTCACGAGTTCAGCCAGCGGATCCTGCACACGGCGTGCGATCGAAGCCGCACTGCGCTCCGCCACATCCAGATCCGGGAATTCTTCTTGCGCCAGCTTGGACGCAGAATAGACCGATGCCCCTGCTTCGTTAACGATCAGGTAAGCCAGTTCCGGCTTGCCAGTCTCAGCAATTACTTCCGCGACGAACTGCTCGGTCTCCCGCGACGCAGTACCATTGCCAATAACAATCAGCTGAATGCCATATTTGTTAATCAACTCGTGGAACTTGGCTGCCGCTTCCTTCTTCTTGTTATTCGGCGGCGTCGGATATGTCACAGCTACCTCCAGCAGCTTGCCGGTATCATCAACGACCGCAAGCTTGCATCCGGTACGATACGCAGGGTCTACACCCAGAACGACGTTTCCGTGGACCGGCGGCTGCAGCAGCAGGCTGCGCAGATTACCGGAGAAAATGGAGATGGCTTGATTCTCGCCTTTCTCTGTCAATTCTGCACGCACTTCCCGTTCGATGGATGGTGCAATTAAGCGCTTGTAGGCATCTTCAATAATGCTGCGGAGCAGATTCTCTACGATCGACTGTCCTTTGATGACCTGTCCCGCAATGTAGCGGTAGACCGAATCAGGAGTAACTTCCAGATTTACTTTGAGGAAACCTTCGCGTTCCCCGCGGTTGATGGCCAGAATGCGGTGTGGCGGCATTTTTTTGGCCAATTCCCGATAGCTGTAATAGTTCTCATAGACGGATTCTGCCTCGGCATCCTTCGCTTCGGACACCAGCATGCCATGATCCAGCGTATAACGGCGCACCCAGGTACGAATGGCGGCATCATCGGCCATGTTCTCGGCCAGAATGTCCTGTGCTCCCTGCACGGCGGCTTCCGCACTGTCCACACCCAGCTCTTCATTGATGTACTTGGCGCCTTCTTCGTACACATTTCCCTGCTTCGGCTGCTCCCAGATCCAGGCCGCAAGCGGTTCGAGGCCTCTCTCTTTGGCGACACTGGCCCGGGTCTTGCGCTTCTGGCGGTAAGGACGGTAGAGATCTTCGACCTCCTGCAGCTTCACTGCATTGGTGATAGAGGTCTGCAGTTCCTTGGTCAGCTTGCCCTGCTCTTCTATGATACGGATAACTTCCACCTTACGGTCTTCCAGATTGCGCAGGTATACAACCCGCTCCTCGATCTGGCGCAGCTGGTTCTCATCCAGTTCTCCTGTCATTTCCTTACGATAACGCGCGATAAACGGAATGGTGTTGCCTTCGTCCAGCAAAGTGGCTGTCGTGCGGACCTGCTTAATCGACAGTGACAGCTCTTTGGCTACCTGCTTGATAATTCGCTCCTGGCGTTTAGCCAGCAGCTCGTCTTGAACCTGTTCCAGTACAATATCCTGTTCGGACAATACAATCCCTCTTTCTTTCCTGTTCTGTTGAAGAACCATTAACCTCCTTATTATCACAAAAAAATCCGGCGAGCGCCAGTTATCCACTGTCGTCCGCCGGATTTCCCTGCTTCATTTCACCTTTTGCAAGGTCTCGATAAATGCTTTGAGCGGTGTATCACGGGTAGTCTGAAGCCAAGCATGGATGTCCTGCTCCTTTCCGCCCAGGAACCATCCCAGCTTCTCATGAATTTCCCTCGCATAGGCGGAATTCTGCTCTGCCTTGGCCGCAAGCTGACTCAACAGTTCCTCCCAGCTGTGATTGATTTCATAAATATACAAGGTCCGGTCAGGGTAGCGACGTACCAGTTCAAGCGTCCCCGCAAGGTCGGCATGCAGGTATAAATGCAGTGCAGCATATAGCCCTATCGAGCGGTGGCTGGCGTCCCGGGGCACGTTACGAGCAAGCAGCATCTCTGCTTCCTCGTAACGTCCCTGTCTGGCGATGGCCTCCGCATATTCCGATTCCAGGTAAATCAAATCACTGGCAGCGGGATCTGCTGTGATCTTCCTGTACACCTGGTCCAGCTGTGACCATTTTCGATGCTCGTTATAGTAGTCGAACAGCTGCTCCAGATAACGGTGATCCGGATTTAACGCTGTCATTTGCTGAAGATAGCTTCCGGTCTCGGCACTAGAAGGTTTCCCCCCCTCCATCACGGTGGCTTTGGACTGAAGTAGACGGATGATCATACGCAGGCTGTGAAGATCCGATCGGTTCTCCTCGTAACTCCTTTTATATGCTCGCAGAGCTTCCTCCATCTTGTGATCCAGCAGCAGCTGGTCTGCAGGGGTTAATGTCAGACCGGCCAGCTTGAAAAGGGGAAGAGCTGCGGCGTTCTCCTCATCCAGCCGATAGCCGTTACTTCTGGAAATAAAATGGCCGTTCCGGTCAAAGGCTTCAACATTCCAGTGAAAATGGACCTGCGGATTCTCGAAACCCAGTAAACTTTCTGTCTCTACAGAAGACCAATCTCCTATCTTGCCAAAGCTGATCGTTATGGGAGTATCGTATAGTTCCTCGATCGGAACACGAAGTGAAGCCGAGGCAATACGATCCTTTAATAAGACGTTCATCGAATCCCCTTTACCTGTCCGCAGGCCAATATTCACATTGTAGTATGCAGCTCCAGCAACCGGCTCCCAGGCAAAAGTCATAGTATCGCCGTGAATGACTTCATTGTTGACGGGTGATGTCTGCTGGATCAGAGGCTGAAACTCGACATTCAGCTCCCGTCGTTCTCCAGCCTGGATATCGATCCAGGTATCGTTCTCGATCTGCCAGCTCCAGCCATCCACCTGATCCAGACGAAGACCCAAATTCAGCTGATAACTACCCGGGAGGACACCGTGGAATGTGAATTCTCCTTTACTGTTGGTCATCGTCTGGTAAGGCTCCTCGTTCACCACACTGTGGTTCGCATCCCCCTTCTGTCTCAGATAGACACCCGCATCAGTAATCGGGGTTCCATCGCTTCGTTTAATGACTCCCGTGACCGTTGAGGAACGGGTCGGCGGCAGCTTGGCCGCCTCAAGCAGCGTCTGGTAAGGGGCATTAGAAGCTGATGTCTGCTCTTCCTTAACCAAGGACTTAATCAAGGACTGAACCCTCTGCGGATGCCCGCTGGCCATCGCAAGCTTGACCCATTCGAGCATTAGCTGCTGCTCGCCATAGGCATACCCGAAAAAAGTGAGTCTCTTCCTGGCTTGGGACAGAAAGGCTTCCGCCTGCTTGAAGTCCCCTTCAGCTGCAGCATGATAAGCGAGCAGGATCGCCGCTCCAACGACTTCGGTTCCTGCCGGAGCATGCTGAACATAGTCTTCCAGATAGTGCTGCTTGATCGTCCAGTCCATGGGGAATGACGCTGCTTCTCCATCAGAATGTCCGCCTCCCCTTACACCGGAATGCCCTGGCCCAATCTCGACATCATAGCTGTGCACCCAGCTTGGGCTGCTGCGGATGATATAAGTACTTATAAGTTCCCACTTGTCTTCGTCAGAGACGCTGCCCGCCGTCTGCTGGAAGCTTACCTGATCTGTAACAGCGGCAGCGGTTATGGCAGCCTCTTTCCTGTCTAGGATCAAGACAGCGGCTGTAATGATTACAGAAGCCAAAAAGGCCAGCAGGAACAGGTGTTTAATTTTCATCCGTATAACCATTCACGACCAGCCTCCTTTGCAGCTCATCCTCCCAATACCTACTTCCTCCGATCTCAACCATGCTGCGGCCCCCTGTCTGGCGGACCTCTGACGGCTCTGGCTGATGCTCTGTCCCCACACGGGGATACAATACCAGAAATCCGCCTGTTATCATCATCAGCAGCATGACAGGCATAATCGGGACTGCGACATCCTGGTTCAGCCATGCACGGAAGCGCCGGTGCCACCCTGGGGGTTGTATACGTGCCAGCACCTTATCCTGTCCGGTAAACACGATATCAGCTAATGCCTTTTCCAGTCTGTGATGCAGTTGTTCCCGTTCCAGTTCCGGCGGTGTCTGGCCCTGCAGGGTCTGCAGGTTCGCCTGATTGTCAATTTTACAATTGTTTGGGGGCAGTCTGTCTTCGCTCAAATTCCTGCTCCTCCTTTTCCCACAGCTCACGCAGCTTTGCCCGCCCACGTCTTAATCTGGATTTAATGGTGTTGGTACTGCAGCCGAGCAGCTCTGTAATTTCTTCGACCGAATATTCATTATAGTAGTACAGCACCACGGTTTCCCGGTAGTTATAGCTCAGTTTCTGTACCGCCCTCTTCAGTTCTTCGTTACGTGAAGCCGCCAGCAGTCTTGATTCGGGTCCCTGCCGTTCATCTGCCGGATTCTCTGTATTCCCTATCTCGGATGGAAAGATATATTTCCAACTCCAGCGCCGCTGCCGCATTCTGCAGCCGTTTACCGTGATTGCCGTCAGCCAGCTTTTGAGCCGGGATGGTTCCTTCAGCTGATCCGCCTTGCGAAAAGCCTGCACGAATGTGTCCTGCACCACTTCTTCCGCAGTCTGATAATCCTTCAGCAGCATGACCGCCGTTCGAAGCAGATGATCTCCATACCGGTTCATCCATTCTCGTAGGGCGGCTTCATCCTGCTGCGCTTGCTCCTCCATATTCAGATTACTCGCCCTCCCTCTCACCTACTAAGATGCATCCCGATCCTTTCAGGTTGCATTATTTTCCAAATAAATAAAAAAACCTCTCTCCAGCGGAGAAAGGTCACGCGAATAGGTCCTGGACTATCCATGCAGATCACGGCGGATGAAGTTCAGGAGACATGCCGTTCATTGGCAGAGACCGGTCCGGGCTTCTTATGCGGTACTGTGCTGTGAAGCACCATACCGATAATGACGATCCCCATCCCGATCCAGGACAGCAGCGAAGGCAGCGGCGCATTCAGTATAATCAGCTCCCCCGCCAGGGCAAAAAGCACCTCCATCGATTGAGTGGCTTCGACAGCACCCAGCTTGTGCATACTGCCCTGTGCCATATCAGTAGCCTTGAAGAACAGTACGGTTGCAACGACGCCTGAGAACAGCGCAACCAAAACCGACTGCATAACCTGCTCCCGGCTTGGCAGACCGGCCGCGGCGATTCCGAATCCGGACAAGATAACCCACAGCGGCAGACTGGCCAGTGTCATTCCCAGTACACGCTGCAGGGCATCCAGCCTCCCTCCGGTAAGCTCCATCATTTTACGGTTGCCCAGAGGATATGCGAAGGCTGCAATAATTATAGGCAGGGTCCCCCATAGCAGGTGGCTGAATGGTATGGTCCGTGCCTGTTCGAGCTGCATCAGGACAACACCCAGCAAAATCAGGAGCGACATGAACAGTCCCTTTAAAGGAATCATACCTCTGGTTCGAATCAGCCCCCCTTGTCCCGGTACCGTAACCCAGAACAAAGGGGCCAGCAGGGAACCGCATATAATGGTTAATTGCCACGTTCCCGCTACCAGCCAGCCTGGAGAATATGCTGAAGCCATACAGATCGGTATGTAAAAGAGACCGAATCCGACCAGACTCCACAGCACCCACATTCCCGGCCGCTCCCGCATGACATGAAGAAGCGGGAACAGCTTACGCTGCGGCAGCACCAGCAAAAGCAGCATGGGCAGCATAAACAGATAGCGCAGCGAGGCGCTCCAGATCCAGCTCCCTCCGGACAGCTCCATCGAACGGTTTAGCACAAAAGTAATTGCAAAAAACAGGGCGGATACCAGCCCCAGCAGTATGGCTTTCAATCCTTATCGCCCCCATCGTCCCTCCGGTGCTCCCAGAGCTTTTCACCTATTATATCATCCTCTAGTCCTCCGAAAAGACGCCAGAAACAAGCAAAAAGACTGCCGCAATGGCAGTCTTTTTCACTGGACAATAAATTATCCATGCCTCAGATTATACACGCTTCAGACGATAGAATTCGCTATGGTAATCCCCCAGCGGGAGCCCTACCGAAATACCGCCGTACATCAGGGCATCTCCACCTCGTATGCCTTCTGCCCCTTCGATGCTGTAATCAGCCTGAGGATCAAGCCCTTTGAGCTTCAGGCGGCGCAGGGGACTGTTCGGCTCGGCCAGCACGCGGAAGTAGAATACAATCGCTTCGGATTCGTCAGCTGCGACGAACATCCAGGCAGCTTCACGTCCCTGACCTTCAAACGGACTCACCAGGCGGTGGAAGGTACCGAACTGCACCAGTCCCCGAATCTCCTTGTACAGGCTGACCTGATCCCGCACGATCTGACGCTCATCCTCGGTAAAATGAGTCAGATCCAGTTCGTAGCCGAAGTTACCAGACATGGCTACAAGCCCCCGGGTCTGGAGCGAGGTCGAGCGTCCGACCTGATGATTCGGAACCGCAGATACATGCGAGCCCATGGAGCTCACCGGATATACCAGACTGGTTCCGTATTGGATACGCAGACGTGAGACGGCATCGGTGTTATCACTAGTCCAGGTCTGCGGCATGTAATACAGCATTCCCGGGTCGAAGCGGCCGCCGCCGCCGGAGCAGCTCTCGAACAGAATGTCCGGGAAGGACGTGGTTACACGCTCCATGACCTCGTAGAGTCCCAGCATATAACGGTGGGCGGTCTCCCGCTGATTCTCCGGCTTCAGGAGAGCGGATCCGATCTCTGTCATGTTACGGTTCATGTCCCACTTCACATAGGTAATCGGTGCACTTCCCAGAATTGCCGTCATCATGCGAACGATCTCATCGCGCACATCCTGGCGGGAGAAATCCAACACGAGCTGCTGGCGCCCCTGCGTCCGGCGGCGATCCGGCACATGCAGGCACCAGTCCGGATGCTCACGATACAGGTCACTATCTGGAGAGATCATTTCGGGCTCGAACCACAGACCAAAGCCCATACCTTGCGACGTGATCCGATTCACCAAATCATCCAGGCCGTTCGGCAGCTTGTTGAAATCAACAACCCAATCCCCAAGCGAGCTGTCATCGTTATCCCGGTGTCCGAACCAGCCGTCATCCAGCACGAACAGCTCAATTCCGAGCTCCTTGCCGGCGGTTGCAATGGATTCGATCTTCTCCGCATTGAACTGAAAATAGGTCGCTTCCCAGTTATTCACGAGGACCGGGCGCACCTCGTCCCGGAACTTGCCGCGTGCCAGACGTTCGCGGTACAGACGATGGTACGTATGCGACATGCCGCTCAGCCCCTTGTCTGTGTAGACCATAACAACCTCAGGCGTCTGGAAGGACGCCCCTGCCGGCAGCTGCCAGCCGAAGTCGAATGGATTAATTCCCGCAGACAGGCGTGTAGTACCGAACTGGTCTACCTCAGCCTGCGCAACAAAACTTCCGCTGTATACAAGACTGAACCCATAAACCTCGCCATGATCTTCATCCGTACCCGGAGCCATCAGTGCAGCGAATGGGTTCTGCTGATGGCCGCTTGCCCCGCGGCGGCTCTCTACACTCACCGTACCCGGGGTCAGTGGACGGCGGAACATATCGCGTTCACGCGTCCAGGCACCGGACAGCTGCAGCCAATCGAATTGGGCGTGCGGGAAATCCACCGCTGCACTAAGTGCGCGCAGAATCTCAACCGATGCCTGACCGGTATTCGAAATCTTCATCGAGCGGGTAATCGCGTCATACGGCTCAAACACCGTATAAGCCAGTTCAATCTCTACCCCAGCAACTTGATCCTGCAGTTCAACATAAAGCGTAACTGCCTCATCTTCCTGCTCCACATAGGTGGAAGGCAGTCCTTCCAGTGCAGGTTTTCCCTTCACAATACGGTAGCCCTTATATGTAAACTCTGTAATAGTTGAGCCGTTATGCTGGCGGATCTGCACAGCCGGATGACGGAAATCACTGGTTCCGTAGACAGGGAGCTCCTGCGGGAGCGTATCCAGCGATATTGTCCGGTCTTCATTGACGGGATTAGGACTAAATGACGCCCGTTCCACACGGTTCGTTAACCATGACAAGTCATGGTCGCGCAAACGCTTACCATAATACAAATGATTGACATATCCCGAGGGCAGCACCTGAAAAACATAGCTTGCACTTTTGCTCTGAAGATGGAATTGAAGTTCATTGTCATGTACAAAGATTGCCATAGTCATTGCCTCCTTAACAGTCCACATAAGGACTTCAACAAGTAATCGTTTACAAGTCAGCATGCTGCCCAAACCATCTCTTGAATGATGCAGCGTGTACAAGTATCACTACGTCATTATAGCCCAAGCCGCTGCCGGGTTCTATCCCTAATTCCACTTGAGTTCAAAAGAAAAGGAACAGTGCCTTTGCACTGTCCCTTTTCTTCGTCCTGGCCTGTATTATTGATCTGTTTGATCTGCTGTAATCATCGCTTGTCTGTGAGGGATGAACCTGATCCTCCATCATCACTTGTTAAGCGTGTCCAAGGTGAGCTCCTAAAAGTCAATCAAACCAAGACTGATCTGAAGGGATTCGCTTACCTTGCGCATCGTCTCATCATCCAGATGCGTGATCTTGTCGGTCAGCCTCTGCTTGTCGATCGTCCGGATCTGCTCCAGCAGGACAACAGAGTCCCGGTCAAAGCCGTGCGTCGCTGCGTCAATTTCAACATGCGTCGGCAGCTTCGCTTTTTGTATCTGGGCCGTGATAGCCGCCACAATTACGGTAGGGCTGAACCGGTTGCCGATATCGTTCTGAATCACAAGTACCGGCCTGACTCCCCCCTGCTCCGATCCGACAACAGGTGAAAGATCAGCAAAAAATACGTCGCCGCGCTTTACGATCAATATGGATTACACCCCGCTAACTGTGCGGCCTAGAGTGTTGTCTGCATCTTCTTCGGCGTGAAAAGCCTCTGATGCCATGGTCAGGTTGATCTTCGCCATTTCCATGTACCCACGCTGCATGGCTTCCCGGATGTAGCGCTTCTTCCGTTCGCTCAAATACAGCTTCATGGCCTGCCTGATAAACTCGCTGCGGTTGGAATTCTCCATCGCTACGATCCCGTCCACCTCTTGCAAGAGATGGTCCGGCAGGCTGATCATGATCCTTTTGGTGTTCTGCAAATTGGCCACTTCCTCTTCCACCCCCACAAACCTTGTCGCCATGTGTACCATTATAACGTTATTCCAGGTAAATTATACAAGAGAATATATATGCCTCACGTATATCATCTATGCTGCATCCCATTATAAACTACAAGGCAGTTTACGTATAGAGTCTATGCTCTGGAAAGGAATACATGAGCATCAGATCATAACGGGCGGTTAAAGGATATCATTGCGTCAATCCCTTGTTACTCTTAAGATTCGGTACCCGTAGGACAATTCCTTTATTCTCCTGATATTCCTGAAAAAATACACCATAATGCTTTATCCGACAGCCTTACACCAGCGGATTAACAAAAGCGACAGGGGCGCCGGCCCGTGTATATACACGAGGAACCCGGTGCGCAACACTGCAGACCAACTCATAGTTGATGGTTCCGATCATGGCGGCCAATTCCTCTGCGGGGATGCAGGCGCTGCCCTGCTGGCCGATGAGAACAACCTCTTCGCCGCTCTGAATTTCTTCCGCTTCCTCCGCGAAAGATTGCAATGAAATCATGCACTGGTCCATGCAGATTGTACCGAGGACAGGAACGCGGCGGCCGCGTATCAGAACTTCCGCCTTGCCGCTAAGCATGCGGGAATAACCATCAGCATAACCAACCGGAAGTGTGCCGATCACTTCATTCTGTGAGGTCACATACCGTGTGCCATAGCTGATTCCCCAATCGGGCGGTAATGTTTTGACGAAGACCAGACGAGTCTTAAGCGTCAAGACCGGAACCAGTTCCACATTGACCCGGTTCACCTCCGCCGATGGGTATAAGCCGTACAAGCTGATGCCGATCCGCACCATGTTGTAGGACAGCGAAGGCATATCAATGGCCGTGGCACTGTTGCCCGTATGTATGATCGGGATGTGTAGTCCTTTTTCTCCCAGCGCTTCCACCACGCTCTGAAACCGTTGATACTGCACCAGTGTATAGTTTTTATCCTCTTCATCCGCTCTGGCAAAATGGGTAAACATGCCTTCCAGCTCCACCTGCTGCAGCTTCAGCACCTCTTCAATGAAGGAAACGGCTGACGCTCCAGGCAGAAGACCCAAACGACCCATTCCGCTGTCAATTTTGATGTGCACCTTCAGTTTGCGGTCATTCCTGTTCCGATCCAGTGTGCGGATAGCTTCCAGTACCTCTTCACTGAATAGAGTGATCGTTACATCGTTCAGCCAGGCTGTCTCGACCCCCTCAGGCGGTGTGTAGCCCAGTACGAGGATCGGCAGCTGTATGCCTGCACGGCGCAGTTCAATCGCTTCATCCAGAAAAGCCACGCTCAAATAATCGGCACCCAGCGCCTCCAGTTCTCTGGAAATTTCAACGGCTCCATGACCGTAGGCATTCGCCTTGACGCATGCCAGCAGTTTCATATCCCCGGGGAGGGCCTGACGGAAAGACATATAGTTATGACGCAAATGATCCAAGTCCAGAACAGCTTGGGTCGGTCGGTATTGTACTTGCAAACAGTTCACCTTCTCCATCTATACTCCGCTTTTTGAACATCACCTTGTAAACAGTACAGTGACAATGGTAATGTTCCCACACCAAGCTGTCAAATCAGTGGAAAAGGCCCTTTTTGACAAGTACCATCAACACGCGAAAATAAAGAGAAAAGGCGGATCCAGTTGGCTGTAGAGGAGTCGAAATCACTCCAGTCCCCTCCTGAATGCCGCCTACAACGTATTATTTACCCGATTGATCTTCCATAGAAGCGGCAATCTGAATCATTTCACTGACCGGCAGATCCCCGCTCGTTATCTTGTACTGTACCCCTTCATCCAGCCAGGTCAGGGTCTGCTGTACCTCGCCGGTCAGCACCCCGACACCGGAGCTCAGCTGCACAGGTGTTCCCTGCGGCAGCATGACCGCAAAATCCGAAGGTCTGGACTCCACGATGGTATAGTTGTAAGTTCCCTCATACCGCAGCATGACGCTGTGATTGTCGCTTTCCGTAATTTCAGGATTGTCCTTCAGGGCAACCCCTTCCGGGACATAGGTCGGCTGAATAACGCCGAAATCACCTGCTGCGGCATCTCCATCGCTGGCCGCTGTATCTTCGGTTCCTTGGGATCCGGCTGCATCAGAGCCTTGCTTATCCGGTTCGCTTGCTTGTGCAGTGCCTTCTCCTGCAGCTGCCGCCCCTTGATCCTGACCGCCCTTCACCGGATTTCCATTCTCATCCACCTCGGCCATCGTCTGCGGCGCCGCGCCTGCGGCTGCATTCATGTTGTTTTTCATACTGAAGTAGTCCGCATTGAACTTGGCTCCCAGATCGAAGGCATCAAATTTCAGGTCTACAACGACCTTCGCATTAGAGTCGGAGACCTGCACCTGCTTTGGCGTATAATCCTTTTTGTTAAGCCAGATTTTTTGGCGTTCCAGCGAGTGGGAGTTATAGTTGGCTGCAACATCAAATACGTAAGACTGGTCATCCGCCACAAACTGGCGTGTCTCATCGCCAATGATGCTGCGGATCAACGTCTCATACAGGTAGACCTGCCCCTGGTTGTCCGGCCAGTCACTTTTGAAACGGAAGCTTTTGTTCAGATTAGGTGTGATTACAAAAACTCCGTCATCATTACGCAGAACGATCTGCGTAATATTCTTTTTCGCATTCGTCAAGGCAATCCGGTAATACGACGGCTTCTGGTAGGAGACATCCACCTTGTATTCCTGAGGGACTGCTCCGGTATGGATAGTCATCAGCCCGGAACCATGATAATGCTCCAGACCGCTCACCACATCACTCAACTCGCTGACCACATCCGTAGCATCCTTTTTCCCGCACCCTGCCAGTGCAACACTAATGCAGATAATAACGGCCAATATCCATGAACCGCGGCGCATTGCATCAACCCCTCCAGACTTTATTTTCACTTGATTGATACATGTCTATGAGGGTTTTGTCCTGATTATGCAGACGGGCATGACAAGCATTGTAGAGAGCATGAATATTGACTCTATATAAAAAGAGGAATACGGCCTGTCACCGCATCCCTCCACGTTTTGAGAATCTATACTAATAACCGGCGCTTCTCCTGATCCGGATCATGAACAAGCTCTGTTTCCGCGTTATACACCAGCGTGGCCCGTGAGTGTTCATCATAAAGAGTCCACGCAACTTCTGCCGTATCCGGCGTGCCATGGTGAGCAAAAGCAGACCAGGCTCCGACCATCTGACGGCTCAGACGGCGGATTTCTTCATTAACTGTGATGCCCATCCTGCTCAGCAGTTCAACGTTACCGAAAGCAAATACAATCTCGGCACCATGAACGGCTTTATGATAGAACGGATGACCCGGCAGATGCCAGTCAAAACGGTACATCCACACCGGGGCGTGAGGCGCCTGAGCTTCGGCGAACCGGACAGCGGAACGCCAGAAGAACAAGTCCGTCATGATTTGGGCCTGTCCCTCGATGGAAGCAGGGTACATCGGTGTCAGGTGGCTCGCATCGTCCAGCCCTGCCATTTCCCGCAGGGATCGATCGATCTGCTCCGGGGTCATAACCGGCGAATCTCCGTGGAAGAAATAGTCCCCTTCATCTTTGTTCGTTCCGATCACGATAGGAATGCCGGTAGAAGCACCGGAAGCAACAGCCGCAAGGGGTTCTGCCGGCAGCGTCGCCGGATCAATGGTTGGCTGGAACAGCATCATTGCCCGCTTGCCTCCGAAGCGCTCCAGAAGAGAGGCTGCTGCCGACATAATGATCTCCGTCGGCACTTCCTGCAGCTCTTCCCGGCGGGAAGCGTCCAGACCGAGTTCGGCCAGCAGTCCGGCTGTGATCTGCCCCGCAAGACCCGGGTCAATGACCTGCGAAGCGCCGCTTTGCAAGATCGCACGCTGGAACAGTCCTTGAGCCGACGGCATCGCCAGCAGGGATGCAATGCTCATACCGCCCGCAGACTCGCCGAAGACAGTCACACGTTCAGGATCTCCGCCAAAGGCCGCAATCTCCTCGCGAACCCAGCGCAGGGCAGCAATCTGATCCAGCAGCCCCGCATTGGAGACGCACCCGCCGCCAAGCGGCGCCATGTGCATAAAACCGAATGGACCGAGGCGATAATTCAGCGTGACCACAATAACATCTCCCTGTGCTGCCAGAGCAGCCCCATCATAAATAGGCACACTTCCCGATCCGTTCACAAAAGCTCCGCCATGAATCCATACCATCACAGGTTTGGGCTGGACAGGCTCAGCAGCAGCCTCATGCACAGGCGCCCACACGTTCAGATAGAGGCAGTCCTCCGATTGGACAGGGGCCTCGTCTCCCCCCTCCACCGCTCCGAAGTCTGATCCGGGCTGTGGACAGATTGGCCCGTATCTCTCCCCGTCCCGGATTCCTTCCCAGCTGGCAGGACGTTCCGGTGCACGGAAACGCAGCTCGCCGACGGGTGGCTTGGCATAGGGAATCCCCTTCCATACCCGTACGCCGTCTGTCTCTCTACCTTCAATCTGCCCGTATCCTGTATGTACAATCGGATTACTCACTTTCAATCGCCCCTTCCGGCTTTACGAAATAGCTTTCATATGATAAATATAGAATACCAAATTTCTCCTTCCCATTTCAAAGTTGCGGTATTACATATCAATTACGTAACTTTATGAGAACTATTGTAAATCAAATGAAATTTTCATTTGCCTATAGACATCTAAGCTTTGGAGGTATATGCTTAATTTAAGATATCATGAAAATAAAATGGAATAAGGATCTTCGGGGTAGGGTGAAATTCCCGACCGGCGGTAAGGTTCCATGCAGAACCAAGCCCGCGACTCTCTGGCCGTATCACTGGCCCGGGACTGATCTGGTGCAATTCCAGAGCCGACGGTATAGTCCGGATGGTAGAAGATCATCAAATAAACATGCAATGAGGGGAAACCCTTTATTCCTTGCACGTTTATTTGATCAAGCCCCGCTTCGTCTTTCTAGGCACAGCGGGGCTTTTTCTCTTCGCTCTGGTCCTGTATTCACCAAAGGAGCTTGTACTTGCTATGATAAACTCATCTTCAGCAGCCGTATCCCGGCCGCTTCGTTCAACACCATTTAAGGCCGGCTTCTGGTTGGTCGTTCTGGGTGCCGCCCTCTGGGGGGTTGACCCGCTATTCCGTATTCTTCTGTTAAAGTCCATGACTTCCACACAAATTGTACTGCTGGAGCATGTGCTCCTGTTCCTGGCGGCCGCTCCGGTCCTGTGGAAGAACCGTGCTGAGCTTAAAGGGATCGGCTGGCGTCAGGTTGGCGCGCTGCTGTTCATCTCCTGGGGCGGCTCTGCTCTCGCTACCATTCTGTTCACGACGGCGCTGAGCTCTGGCAACATTAACGCAGTGGTCCTGCTTCAGAAGCTGCAGCCGCTGTTCGCCATTCTGATGGCGCGCTGGATCCTGAAGGAAATGCTGCCGAAGTTCTTCGGCACGCTGCTCGTCGTTGCCCTGATCGGCACGTATCTGCTGACGTTCGGATGGCAGCTTCCTTTTACCCAGGTCAATGATTTCATTCAGATCGGAAGTCTTCTCTCGATGGGCGCAGCCGCATTATGGGGAGGTTCAACTGTGATGGGACGGTACATGGTCGGCAAAATGAAATACGAGGCCGTCACTTCGCTCCGCTTCATGCTTGCCCTGCCGTTGCTGCTGGTGATTACCCTCTCCGAGGGGGCAGCATGGCATCTGCCATCCGGAGGCTGGGCGGTAAGTGCCGTCTTCATCAACCTGCTGCTGCAGGCATTGCTGCCGGGTCTGCTGAGCCTGCTGCTGTACTACAAAGGCCTAAGCACCACCAAGGCATCCTATGCGACACTGGCCGAACTCAGCTTTCCGATGATGGGTGTGATTATTAACTGGGCTGCTTTCCAGCAAGCCGTTACGCTAACCCAACTGATCGGGTTTATCCTGATCTGGATCACCCTCTTCTATATTTCGCGCCAGAAGCAGGAAGCCGCATAAGAACCAGAAAAGCTCCATTCCTCTATTTCACGGGAGTGGAGCTTTTGCCATTTCTACATGATATAAGTCTCATGAAGGACAAGTCAGCGTTCCCTGACCGGGTCCTGTTCCGAACGGATCTCTTCTTTGGGCACCAGCTTGTAGATCTCCTCATCCTCCATCACATCAATCAGCCGGTCCAGCCAGCGGTAATAAGCTTCGGCCTGCTGCATTTTCTCCAGATCCTGTTTTAGAATCCCGGTCACTTCAGGCGTGTTGTCTTCCTGACGGATCAGCTTCTTCATCTCTTCAATGGACTTCCGCAGAATCTGCAGATTGCCTTCAACCGCTTTTCTCCATTTAATAGCGAAATAATCCGTGAACGTCTGGTACCAATCGTATTCCACCTCATACAGATCCTTACGCGAGCCTTTGGTCCATACTTTGTTAACCATTTTAAGATCAAGCAGTGTCCGTACTCCGGTGCTCATACTGGTCTTGCTCATTTCCATTTCCCGGCCCATTTCATCCAGAGTCATTGGCTTGTCCGCAAAAAACAACAGACCATATAAATGCCCCGTAGATAAAGTGACTCCGTACAAATCCATATTTCTTCCGATAGCCTCAATCACGCGTTTGCGTATTTTGCTTACCGCGGCACGCTGTTCTTCACTAATCTGGTCCAAGCTCATGCTTGTAACCTCCTATTCATCAATCATGCTTATCTGATCTATTTCAGTTCCAGTCATCCTGACTTACACCTATATTTAAGTGTCCAAGAACGGAATAAATAAGCTAAAAAAACACAATATACAATCAAGATACTACATTCATTTGAAATTATAGGCTCTAGCAAGGCCTTGGTCCATTGTAAAAAATGGATAAAAAAATGTAAAGCATTGCATTCGGGAGGAAAAAAGAGCATATGCGAGAATATTAAAGTTAAATTTGTACAGTTTTTTCTGTATGTACATTATGAACAGATTTTTCGTTTGATATTCTGTAGCTTTTATTGTTACAATGTAAAACGTTGTGAAACGAAAGGCAATGAACCGAGGGGTTACGATTGCGAACGAGAGATTAAGAAACGAGGTGGAGAGTTTGACCATTTTGGAAGTAAGAAACGTTAGTAAACTGTTCGGCGCGAATGCGGAGCAAGGCGTTCAACTCCTGGAGCAAGGCTGGGGAAAAGAACGGCTGGCCAAAGAAAAACAGATTACGGTTGGTGTCAACCGGGCCAGCATGGAAATCAAACAAGGCGAAATCTTCGTTATTATGGGACTTTCGGGGAGCGGTAAATCCACTCTGGTACGGATGCTGAACCGTCTCATCGAACCAACGTCCGGTGAAATTCTTGTCCACGGCAAGGATCTCCGCAAAATGAACAAGGAGCAGCTGCGCAATGTACGCCGTAAAACGATAAGTATGGTGTTCCAGAAGTTTGCGCTGTTCCCGCATCGTACTGTTCTAGAAAATGTGGAATACGGACTTGAAATTCAAAAAGTAGATAAAGCAGAACGCCGCGAGAAGGCTCTTACGTCCCTGGAGCTGGTAGGCCTGAAGGGCTGGGGCAACAAGATGCCGGATGAGCTGTCCGGTGGTATGCAGCAGCGTGTCGGTCTGGCACGCGCACTGGCTAACGATCCTGAAGTCCTGCTGATGGACGAAGCGTTTAGCGCCCTTGATCCGCTGATTCGCAGGGATATGCAGGATGAGCTGCTGGAGCTGCAGGATAAAATGAAAAAGACCATTATCTTCATCACTCACGATCTGGACGAAGCGCTGCGTATCGGCGATCGAATTGCGCTGATGAAGGACGGGGCCGTTGTACAGATCGGTACACCGGAAGAGATTATGATCAATCCGGCCAACGCTTATGTCGAACGCTTCGTCGAGGACGTCGACCTGTCTAAAGTACTAACCGCTGCACATGTCATGCGCAGACCCGAAACGATCACTTTGGACCGCGGACCTCGTGTTGCGCTGGAGCTGATGCGTGAGCGCGGGATATCAAACCTGTTCGTTATTGACCGCTCCAAGAAACTGCTGGGTGTGATCAGTGCGGAGGATGCTTCCCGTGCAATGAAGAACAACTTAACCTTGAAGGATATTCTGGTTACGGATGGACCGCAGGTTCCTCCCGAGACCGTGATTAATGAACTATTCGAACTCACAAGTTCTGCCAAAGTACCTGTTGCTGTCGTAGATGAGAATGGACGCTTGAAAGGCGTTATCGTCCGCGGGGCTCTGCTTGGGGCTTTGAGCGGATCCGTACCAACCATGGAGGTGAACGCAAATGCCGAGAATACCTCTAGCTGAATGGATTCAGGCTATTGTTGACTGGATGGGTATCCATCTGGCCGGTTTATTTAATGTAATTTCCGTTGTCATTGAAAGTGTCGTAGGATTTTTCTCCGGCCTGTTCCTGCTGCCGCATCCCCTGCTGTTTATCGTTATCCTGGGGATCATTGCATATCTGATCGGCCGTATACCATTAACTTTGTTTACCGTGATTGGCTTCTTGCTGATCGATAATCTGGGCTACTGGAGCGAAACGATGAACACGCTCGGCCTCGTGGTGACCTCGGCACTGGTCTCCATCGTTCTTGGTGTGCCGATCGGGATCTGGTGTGCTTACAGCAAAACAGCTTCCCGTATCATTACACCACTGCTTGACTTCATGCAGACTATGCCGGCGTTCGTATACCTGCTTCCAGCAGTAACCTTCTTCAGCCTCGGCGTCGTGCCAGGCGTTATCGCTTCTGTTATTTTTGCGATTCCGCCGACTATCCGCATGACGAATCTGGGTATCAGCCAGGTGAACGGCGAACTGGTTGAAGCATCGGACGCATTTGGTTCCACTTCAGGACAAAAGCTGTTCAAGGTGCAGCTTCCACTCGCGATGCCTACACTGATGGCTGGTATTAACCAGACGATCATGCTGTCCCTGTCCATGGTTGTTATCGCATCCATGATCGGTGCTGAAGGTATCGGTGCCACTGTATACCGGGCGGTTACGCAGCTGCAGATCGGTAAAGGCTTTGAAGCCGGTATCGCTGTCGTTGTACTGGCAATCGTCTTGGACCGTTTTACACAAAATCTGTTTAAGCCCGGTAAAAAGCGCAGCAGCCGTGTATCCAGCAAGCAAAAGGCCTGGATCGCTGCCGCAGCCGGTGTCATCATCATTGCTGCAGGCATTTCCCAGTACTTCATCGGCAGCGGCTCGACCAGCGCAGGCTCCAGTAATACTGCCGGGGGTAATGCCATTGGCGAAGAAGTAGGATACCAGATCATCGGGATTGATCCCGGTGCAGGTATTATGAAATCAACGGATAAAGCCATCCAGGATTATGGCCTGTCTGACTGGAAGCTCGTTGAAGGCTCCGGCGCAGCGATGACAGCAACCCTGGAGAAGGCAATTCGTAATAAACAACCCATTATCGTCACAGGTTGGACTCCGCACTGGATGTTCAACAAATATGATCTGAAATATCTTGAAGATCCCAAAAAATCATATGGCGATGCTGAAGAGATCCATACGATTGCCCGTAAAGGACTTAAAGCCGACAAACCGGTAGCGTATGAATTCCTCGATCGCTTCCAATGGACATCTGATGAGATGGGCGAAATGATGAGTGCTATCCAGGCGGGCACCACACCGGAACAGGCCGCGAAGGATTGGGCCGACAAGCATGCTGACCGGGTCCAAGAGTGGACGAAAGGTCTGCAGCCAGTGAATGGTGACACCCTTAAGCTGAGCTATGTGGCATGGGACTCTGAAATCGCAAGCACCAATCTGCTGAAATACGTCCTGGAACATAATCTGGGCTACAAAGTAACAGCCCTTCAGGTTGAAGCAGGCCCAATGTGGACCGGGGTCGCAAGCGGCGACGTGGATGCTACACCGGCAGCCTGGCTGCCACTGACACACGCCGACTACTGGGCGAAATACAAAGACCAGGTGGATGATCTGGGCGCGAATATGACCGGGGTTAAAACAGGTCTCGTCGTTCCGGCTTATATGGAAGTAAAATCAATTGAAGATCTACAAAGCGGAAACACCAGTACAACAGCCTCCTCCAGCAAGGTTGGCGACGAAGTGAATCATCAGATTATCGGTATTGATCCGGGCGCCGGAATCATGAAGGCAACCAATAAAGTCATTCAGGACTATGGCTTGTCCGACTGGAAGCTCGTTGAAGGATCCGGCGCAGCGATGACGGCAACGCTTGATAAAGCCATCAAAGCCCAGAAGCCGATCATCATCACCGGCTGGACCCCGCACTGGATGTTCAACAAATATGATCTGAAGTATCTGGAAGATCCCAAGAAGGTCTACGGGGAAGCCGAAGAAATTCATACGATTGCCCGCAAAGGGTTGAAAAAAGATAAACCGGTTGCTTACGAGTTCCTTGACCGTTTCGAGTGGACTTCCGATGAGATGGGTGAAATGATGAGCGCCATCCAGGCTGGCACAAGCCCTGAGGCGGCTGCCAAAGACTGGGCTGACAAACATGCGGACCGCGTTCAGGAATGGACTAAGGGCCTGCAGCCTGTCAACGGCGATACGCTCAAGCTGAGCTATGTTGCCTGGGATTCGGAGATTGCCAGCACCAATCTGCTCAAGTATGTCCTGGAGAACAAGCTGGGCTACAAGGTAAGTGCGCTTCAAGTTGAGGCAGGTCCAATGTGGACCGGGGTCGCTAATGGTGACGTCGATGCCATGCCTGCAGCTTGGCTGCCGCTGACCCATGCCGACTACTGGGCGAAGTACAAGGATCAGGTGTTAGATCTGGGTCCGAATATGAAAGGTGTTAAAACTGGCTTGGTCGTTCCGGCTTACATGGATATCAAGTCAATCGAAGACCTTAAATAAAATATGAAAGAGCTATCCCTTAGGTCAGGGATAGCTCTTTTTTTGTGTATCTCAGAACTGGAGACCGAGCATCACCGCTGCGGCTGCTTCAGCCCGGGTTGCTCCAGCTGACTTGCTCCGCCCGCCAAAAACAGCTTGTAATCCGGTGATTTCTTCACTCTTCCAGCCATAAGCCTTCGCCAGTGCCGCTGACAGCTCTTCCCGTGTGACCGGATCTCCCGGGCGAAAGCCCCCATCCGTCCCCAGCTTCAGAATCCCCTGAGCCGTCAGCTTCGCTGCAGCTGCCTGCGCCCAGACAGGAATCTGGTTGGCATCCTTAGGAGCCTGCTGAACCGTGGCCTCCGTCGAGGTCTGTGATTCGGACTGCTGTTCCAGAGCCCGGCTTAGCAGGACTGCAAACTCCGCACGGCTTATAGCAGCATCCGGCCGGAACCGGCTGTCACCATAGCCAGTAACCACTCCCACAGATGAAGCTTTGTTTACCGCGTCGGCCGCCCAGTGTCCATTCATATCCGAGAAAACAGCCGGCTGCTGGACGGGAGTGCTCGCTCCCCCACTAGTGGAACTGTCTGCCGCATCGGCCGGAAGCTGAGCTCCTGCCAGGTCAATTACCCTGCCCTCTGCAGCTGCTGTAACCGTACCGGTCTGCTTCAAATGCTCCTGAAACACTTCATAATCGACCAGGTTCAATTCATACGAACGGCCGGCATCCTTTGCTTTTTTCATCGAACGGTAGAAATCACCGCCTCCTGCAGTGAAGGAGTTGGTCGCAACGATGTAATAAGCATTCGGATCCATGTCGCTGTACTTGCCATTCTCACCCTTGATCTGAACCTTCATGATCCGGCTGCCCTGCTGCTGCACCTGACCGCTTACGGAATCCAGCTTCTCTTTCGGTTTGGTTGAGTCATAATAGAAGCGCATCCCTGCAACCTGCGGGAACCGCCCTTCTCCGCTTTCAACACCGCTGACGCCATTCTCCAGCGCCTCCTTGATTTCTTGTCCCGTCATCTTAAGCGCAGTCAAGTTATTGGCATAAGGCATCACCGTTAACAGGCCGCCCAAAGTAATATCGCCTGCCGGCAGGGAAGCCCGGATGCCTCCGCCATTCTGAATCGTTATATAGCCCTTGGCGTCCGGTGCCTTCACCAGGCTTTTCACCTTGTTCAGCATACCGTCAGCCATAAAGTCGCCCAGATTGGTTTCCTTCTTGCGGACATTTCCCCGCTCTCCGTCCAGGATTACGTTCGTTTTGCCGATCACCTTTTTCTTTAGCTCCTCCAGTGAAGCAGCATATGTCTGCAGCTGGGCAGCAGCAGACGGATCTGCAGCAATGACATCCTTCTTCGCTTCGTCCTTCGCATCCAGTTCGATCAGCTTGCCGTTCCAGCCTTTTAAAACCCCTTTATCGTCAAAAGCAGCATCCAGCTGTCCGAGAAACTGGTTGTATTCTCCTGTCTGAACAATCACGGTCGGTTCGCTGTCAGCGTGGATGACGGCGGGCTCTGTTAATTTCGTATGGGAGTGGCCGCCTACAATGATATCCAGCCCCTTTACCGCGTTAGCCAACTTCTGATCCTCACTATAGCCCAGATGAGACAATGCTACAATTTTGTTGACACCCTGCCTCTGCAGCTGATCAATCACTGCCTGAGCGCTGACTGCATAAGCCTTGAAGCGGATATTCTCACCCGGTGAGGAGAGCGAGGCAGTATCTGCTGTAGTGAGTCCGAAGATGCCGATCTTCTCCCCGTTCACATCTTTAACTATGGCTGGATAGATCCCGCTGGAATCCCCCCTGCCTCCTGTCTTGTCCCGATAAAGTCCTCCAAGATCCTTATCCCTGCTGAAATCAATATTTGAGCTGACGAACGGAAATTTGGCATCCCTAATGAAGCTGGCGAGTGCAGCAGGACCTTTATCAAACTCGTGATTACCAAACGTCATGGCGTCATATCCTGCCATATTCATGAAGAACAAATCGGCCAGCCCATTGTATTGATTAAAATAAAGCGTGCCGGAGAACACATCTCCTGCATCAAGCAGCAGGGTCTGATCGTTACGGGCCTGCTTAATGGCTGTAATCCGCTTCGCTGCATTGTCCAGATGGGCATGCGTGTCATTGGTGTGCAGGATACGAAGATGATAGGAATCTACCGGTCGGTTGCTTCCATTCCCGGCCGCTTCGGCAGCCTGTGCTTTACCGATATAGGCAGGCAGGATCAAGGTGGACAGCAGTGCAGCTGTCATCAAGGCTTTAGTGCTTCTCCAATGTGCATGGTTTATTCTCATTCCAGTTAATCCTCCTCTTGTTCATAATAAAATAGAACAGAGCAGCCCGGGGGAGGGCTGCTCTGCGCTTGGCCCATGAGGGAGTACAGGCCGGTCGGATAATGGGTATTGGGGGCGTTACTTCTGAACCGTGGAGTTATATTGGCCCAGCTTTTCAGTAATTTGCTTGGCTGCCTGATCCAGTGCCGCTTTCGGCTCCTGCTGTCCGTTCAACGCGGCTTCTACCGCACCTTCAACAAGCTGACGGGCTTCAGGGAAGATCCCCATAACGGCACCTTGAGTCGCCTTGCTCTCAACAGAAGCATGCAGCTGATCAACCGCGGTCTGGAACTGCGGATATTTGGTCATGTTATCCTTCAGCACCTGCTGGTCATAAGCCGCTTTCGTGATCGGGAAGTAACCGGTATCCACGCTCCATTGAGCCTGTACTTCTGGAGACGCTACATATTTGATAAACTCCCAGGCTGCCTTCTGCTGGGCTTCCGGTTTGTTATTCATGATATACAGACTTGCGCCGCCGACGACAACGCCGCCTTCTGTGGCTTCATCGGCACGCGGCAGGAATCCTGTACCTACTTCGAATTTACCGTTTACTTGTCCAACTACTTTGCGAAGGGAAGCGGTAGAGTCCAGTGTCATGGCAATTTGGCCTGCAGCAAAAGCGTTCGTTGTGTCATCTGTGCTGCGTCCCAGGTTGGCGACGATTTTCTCATCGACCATCTTCTTCCACCATGTCAACGTCTTCACACCAGCTTCGCTGTTCAGCAGCGATTCTGTTGCCGCACCGTCACGACCGTTGCCATTACTCACATATTCCGCATTCTGGTTAGCGAACAGCTGCTCCATAAACCAGCCGTAGATAGCGATGGAAGCTCCTGCTTTACCGTCTTTGCTCAGCGCTTTGGCCGCTTTCTCGAATTCACTGTACGTTTTCGGCGGATTCTCAGGGTCAAGACCCGCAGCTTTGAATGCATCTTTGTTATAGTACAAAATCGGATTGGATGTGTTAAAAGGCATCGCGTTCAGCTTGCCGTCAATCGTATAGTAGCGGGTAATGTTCGGTTCCAGCTGGGACAGATCAAATTTGTCTTGATCGATGAATTGCTGTACAGGTGTAATGGCTTTGGAATCAATCATGAATTTACTGCCGATTTCATATACCTGAATCAGATCCGGACCGCTGTTCGATCCCATGGAAGCTTTCAGTTTGTTGAGACTGTCATCGTATTTGCCCTGATACACGGCTTCGACCTGGATGTCCTTGTGTGAAGCATTAAAGTTAGAGGTGATTTTCTGAATGGCTTTCTCACCCGCTCCGGACATGGAATGCCACCAGGTGATTTTGACAGGTGATCCGCTGGACGCTTCACCGCCCGGATTCTCCTCTGCTGCCGATTTGCCGCTGCACCCTGCTGTAACCAGCATCACGGACGCCAATACGGTGGCCATGACATTTCTCATTCGAAACAACTTCATTTCCCCACTCTCTCCTTTGTCGATCTCATTTATTATCTATCATCATCTGCATGATGCAGTTGACTTCGTGGTCATCGCGGCTTATCCATTAACCTTTGAGCGCTCCGGCAGCCATACCGCGCACCAGCTGCTTCAAACCGAAGACCAGGAGCAGCAGCGACGGAAGAATGACAAGCGCCGTTCCGGCAAATACCAGATTCCACGAGGTTGACTCCTGAAATTCCAGCATAGAAATCCCGATCTGAACCGTCCTCATCTTCTCGCTGTTCGTCACCAGCAGCGGCCAGAGATACGAATTATACATGTTCAGAAAGGAATAGACAGCCAGTGTGCCCAGCGCCGGTCTGGAGAGCGGCAGCACATGGAACAGAAAGTAACGGATGTGACCGCAGCCGTCCATCCGGGCCGCTTCGAACAGCTCCTTCGGCAGCTGCATGAAGAACTGCCGCAGCAGGAACGTACCAAAGGCGGAGGCCAGAAACGGAACCGTCAGTCCTTGGTAGCTGTCAAGCCAGTTCCAGCTGCGAACCGTCAGATAGTTCGGGATGATCGTCACTTCCCACGGAATCATCATTGTTGCCACGAACATGGCGAAGAGGATATTTTTACCGCGGAATTCCATCTTGGCAAAGGCGTATGCCGCCATACTCGCTGTAATCAGCTGACCCAGCGTCGTCAGACCGGAGATCAGGAAGGTATTCCCGATAAACCTGGCGATCGGTACGATATCAAGCGCTTCGGCGAAGTTCGCCATACGGAACGTGTGCGGGAACAGATGCGGCGGAAAAGCACTCGCTTCCTCCGGCGACATGACGGCCATAAAGAAGGTGTACAGCACCGGATACAGCACGAGCAGTGCAAACACGGACAGCAGTATGTACAACAGGGTTCTGGAAACTCGAATGTTCATTGGTAATGTACTTTCCTTTCCACCCATTTGAATTGAATGATTGTCAGCAGCAGAATCACGGCGAACAGAACCAATGCCTGCGCACTGCCAGTCCCGAATCTAAAGTTCACGAAGGCTTCCTGGTAGATGGAATACACGAATACATTCGTACTGTTCACAGGGCCGCCGCCCGTCATAATGTTGATCTGGCCGAAGGACTGGAACGCACTAATAATGGAGACGACCAGTACGAAGAACAGGGTTGGCGACAGCATCGGCATGGAGATCCGCCAGAATGTAACCATCGGGCCGGCACCGTCCATTTTGGCACTCTCATAAATTTCATCCGGAATGCCCTGCAGGCCGCTCGACAGAATAATGTAGTTAAAGCCAAGATTCATCCAGACCGTCATCAGTGAAATGGATAGAAGTGCCCAATCCGGGCTGGTCAGCCACGGAATCGGATCGACGCCGATCTTGCTGAGCAGGTAATTGAACATGCCCAGTGTCGGGTGAAACAGAAATTTCCAGATGACTGCGGACGAACCGACGGATAATACCATAGGCAGCGAGAATGCAAACTGGAAAAAACGCATTCCCCGCAGCTTCGTGTGGGTCATGGCTGCCAAGAGCAGAGCCAGCAGCATGCCTGTCGGTACAGTCAGGAGCGCGAACAGCGCTGTAACCTTAATGCCTTGCAGGAAAACACCGGATTTGAATAATGAAGTAAAGTTGTCCAATCCCACATAACCTGCAATCTGTCCGGTTGGATCGGTTGCATGCAGGCTGAGGTACACGGATTTCAGCATAGGATAGAACAGAAAGACAGCAAATATCAGCAGTGATGGTGCCAGAAATGCATAGGCCAGTACATTTTCCCGGAGCCGGAGAGCTTTGAGAGAAGCTGGTTTTACAGCCTTGCGTTCATATACCGGACGCCCTTTAGCGGGCAGGCTCAGTTGATTATCCAGGTCACTCATTCAAACATTCACACCCACCTTTGTTAAGTTAACTTCTGTATGCCTTGGCTTGTCTTACCTCTGTTAGTGTAAGGAGCGGGTGTCACGAGAGCGTCAATTCGGGTTATAACCTTTGTTAATCTTCCTAAGAAATGTAAACTGTAAAAAAAGCTTCGCTCGATCTGCACCTTTATGTAAAAAGGCGCCCTTCCCTGTGAGGAGAGCGCCCTTTAATCCTGTATTCGTTTAGCGGGCATAACGGGAGTGAATTATGCATTTGCGCCGGATAATGTTGTGATACATCGTTTTATTTTTCAGATTACGGAATGTGCTGTGTCCCGGGTTCGTATTCACCTCAATGATCCAGATCCGCCCTCTGCGGTCCAGTCCGATATCAATCCCCAGCTGCCGAAGCCCTGGATACCTCCGGTCTAACGTCTCCGCTGCACGATAAGAAATCCGGTCGATCCGATTCAGTACGGACTTGACCTTGTGCGGTTGATGCGAATAGAGCGAATGCAGAACCTTGGTCAGCCTTTCCGGATAAGCTCCCTGGCTGAAATTCGTGACAAACCGCCCCGGTGCGCCAACGCGTGTCACCTTACCTGAGATCAGCCAATGGTGGCTCGGTTTCTGCATATACACGCGAATATCAATCCGGCGGCCGTGATATTTGGCCAGCGATATTCCTCGCTGGATGACATATCTGCGGTAAGGATTCAATTTTCTTCCGACTGCACGCTTCAAATAACGTCTGCGGACCCTCTGGCTTCGCAAGTCCCAGGACACTTTGTAAGTACGGCGGGTCATGCGTCTGACACGAACGATGCCTTTTCCTTGGCTGCCGCCATCAGGTTTAATAAATACGGTACGATGTCTTCTTAACATTTTCTTCAATCGATAGGGTCTGTAGCTGTGTGTCTCCGGCAGGTATCGCCGCAGGCCCCGATGACTTTTCAAGGCAATTCCTTTTAGCAGCTTGCTCCTTACTTTGCGAATTGGCATATTGGTTATCCCCTTAGTCCAGGTTTGATAGTACTATATTCGGGACAAGTACACTTCTGTCAGATACAAGCGCCTTATTTTTGTGAAGAATGGACATTGGTCTGCCGGTTAAGGAATTTTATTCGATGAGAAATAGGCTATAATGAGGTGGAAACGAATTCCACAGATGAGGTGAGCTGAGATGAGTGCAGATAAGATGAGGTTAGACCAGGCAGGAACAAGACTGGAATTGGCACGGGTTATTTTTATCGGCCGGACGTTCGAGGAATACATGCGTATGTTTGATCTGTCCACGGAGGAGCTTGAAGGTAAATCTGTTCTGGATTGTCCGGCGGGGGCGTGTTCTTTTACGGCGAAAGGTTCAGCTAAAGGGCTGGATATCACTGCATGTGATATCGCTTATGACCATGATATTGATACCTTGGAAGACAAAGGACGATTGGATGTCGAACATGCCACGACCAACATGGCGGACGCCTCGGCGAATTTCAGATGGGAGTATTTCCGCAGCATCCCGGATCTCCAGGCAGCCCGGCTTCAGGCGCTGGAAGACTGTGTGCAGGATATGGCTTCACGACCTGAGCGGTACATCCCTGCAGCACTGCCTGTGCTGCCCTTCAAGGATCGTCAGTTTGACTTGGTGCTGTCTGCGCATTTCCTGTTCATGTATGCAGACCGGCTGGATAAGATTTTTCATAAAGCTGCTGTGGATGAACTGCTGCGCGTTGCCAGAGAGGAGCTTCGGATCTTCCCGCTTGTGAATCTTGCCGGCGAACGATATGCCGGTCTTGACCCGCTGATCGCTGATCTGAAAAGCCGGGGTTATGAAGTGCTGGAGCAGACCGTCAGCTATGAGTTCCAATATCAGGCCAATTCCATGCTCCGTATCAGATGCCGCAAATGACAAGGGATTGTCAAAGAATGACCCGGACGGGTCATTACATGTTTCGCTCAAATTTAATATACTTAATATATAGGATAAATTCCTGAACTTCGGTTCTGAGTATCAGCGTTCTGGAAAGGATGATCTCCATTGAGAAAATATATGCGTCCACTGCCGATTGCCATTACCGTCGTAGTGATTCTGCTAATCGCAGGCGGATTGTTCTTCGCCTTGAACAGCGGGACAAGCGAGGCAGACCGTGCGGTCCAAGCTGCCGAGGAAGCCAAAGGCTATGAGGTTATTACGGTGGATGTCACCGATAACGGCTTCAGCCCGGAGAAGATTAGTGTCAAAGCCGGTGTTCCTACCAAAATCAATTTCCGCAAGGATACCAGCTATACCTGTATTAAGGACGTGAAGTCTTCCGCTCTGGGGATGAACAATATGAAGCTCGATAAAGGCGACAACTACTATGCCCTGGAAGACCTGAAGCCAGGTACGTATGAATATAACTGCGGAATGTACATGTACTATGGTAAAATTTCCGTGAATTAAACGAACAACCCGTCTCTGAGCTGGCTCAGAACACGGGTTGTTTTTTCTTGTCATCGGTTATGTCATACAATACCTTGGCTTTCATTTTACAGCGGCCCATTGACGGATGCTCTTCCCCGTTCAAAGGCGACGATCCAGTCCCCCTGCACCGCCGCATACCCTTCATCTCCCTCAGCGATCATCCCGTACAGCTTCTTCACGTCTGTATATTCCTTACGGTGTCCATCTTCAAATTCAAGCGTTATGTAGTAATACGTAGAGGAAGAATGACTTGGCGTCATATGCCCGTCGTCATCGTGATGGTGGTGCGTATGTGTGCGGACTTCTGTTCGTTTGGCTGCTACCCGGACAAAGTGAGTTTCGCGCGGAGAACGCGCATTCCTGGCGTAATTGACGGTGTTGAAGATGATGCCGATCACCATAATGACGAAAACCAGGCCGATCAACAGCGGCACCGCGGTAAACATAAAATCAAAACCTCCACCCATAGATGGTCCGCCGTCAAACATCAAGTTTCCCCCTTATAAGCTTTTTCTATATGTACGGATTAAGGCATGGTTATGTTGCTAAATTTGTAAAAAAATATAATTCTATAACCACAAACAGGCCTCCCTGGCATGTGAACCAGGAGAGGCCTGTCGGGGATCATTATTTTTTCAAATGATAAGGCACGGTAGTTACAATGACGTTCCTGCGGTACAGCAAGTGCGCCCGGATGAGCAGACTGGACTGGTTATGCAAAATGTTATGCCAGCCCTTCTTCGGAATAAATTGCGGGATCATGACCGTCACCTGATAATCGGACTCCTGCGCCTTGCGTTGTACCGTATCGATAAACTTGCTCAGCGGGTGAATGATGCTCCGGTATGGCGAATATAAGGTCACCAGCCGGATATCCGGCTGCCATGCCTCCCATTTCTTCTCGAAAACAACTTCCTCCTCCCGCTCGAACGGCACATAGACAGCAATAATCTGATGAGGCGACAGCGACTTGGCATAATTCAATGAGTTCTCGACCACATGCGTAATCCCGGCAACAGGCAGAATCACCACATTCCCCTCAATCGGCAGCGGCGGCTCACAGGTGGTTAAGCGGAGCTGGTCCGCTACAGCATCATAGTGCTTACGTATCCGGTAGAAGAGCAGTATAATCAGCGGAAGGAAAATCAAAACCGGCCATACCTGTGCGAACTTGGTCAGGAAGAACATCATGGCAACGATAAAGCTGATGACAGCTCCCGTCGTATTAATGATCAATTTGAGCAGCCAGCCCTCTGGCTTCTGCCGGATCCACTTCAGCATCATTCCTGTCTGGGACAGAGTGAACGGAATGAATACGCCAACCGCATACAGCGGAATGAGGTGCTCGGTTTGTCCCTCGAAGGCGATAATCAGAAGGATCGACAGCACACCCAGACTGATAATCCCGTTAGAATACCCGAGACGGTCACCTCTTACTGTGAACATGCGCGGAATAAATTTATCTTTAGCCAGGTTTACCGCAAGCAGCGGAAAGGCCGAATATCCCGTGTTAGCTGCCAAAATAAGGATCAGCGCGGTTGTCCCTTGAATGAAGAAGTACATCCAGCTGCGGCCAAAGGTCTCTTCGGCAATCTGGGACACGACTGTAACCTCCGCCCGGGGAGTGACCCCGTAATAATAGGCGAGCAATACAATCCCTGAGAACAGCAGAGCAAGAAGTCCACCCATTGCCATAAGTGTCTTGGCTGCGTTGTTTGGCGCAGGGCTCTTGAAGTTCGGAATGGCGTTAGAGATCGCCTCAACTCCTGTGAGCGCCGAGCTTCCAGAGGAGAAAGCCCGCAGCAGCAGGAACAAGCTGATTCCCGCCACCGGCGTACCTACAGAGGTATGGAGTTCAGGGGAAACCTGCCCGGTCGCTATGCGGTACAAGCCCACCCCGATCAAAATGAAGAGCGCCAGCACAAATAGATACACCGGGTAGGCCAGTACGGATGCAGACTCGGTAACCCCTCTCAGGTTCAGCAGCGTAATAATCAGTACAAACCCGATCGCAATCGGGACATTATAAGGATGCAGACTTGGAAAAGCAGAAGTAATCGCATCAGTGCCTGCAGATACACTCACCGCCACAGTCAGGATGTAATCAACCAGCAGAGATCCTCCAGCCACAAGACCCGCATACTTTCCGAGGTTCTCTTTGGAGACTACATAAGCCCCGCCGCCATGGGGGTAGGCAAAGATGATCTGACGGTAAGACAAAATCAGCGCAATCAGCAGGACCAGAACGCCAACGGCAATCGGAATGGAATACCAGAAGGCAGCCGCACTGACCGTCATAAGGACCAGCAGAATCTGCTCAGGGCCGTAAGCAACCGATGACAGTGCATCAGATGATAAAATAGCCAAGGCTTTGGTCTTGTTGAGCTTCTGCTCACCGGCTTCATGCGATTTTAGCGGTCTGCCGATCAGGAAACGTTTAACATAGGATGACATTTACTCCACCGCCACTTTTTCTATAAGTAAAGGATAATGCCTTCTTCTTGTTAAAGGAGGCTTGATTAGAATATTATTTTGCACCCGTCTTGTAAAATGAATGAATCCCTTCTTTTAGGGTTTTCAGGCTGATTTGTCGTAAAAAAAGAACATAAGCCCTCTTTCTGAACATACATCTCGTTCCTGCTTCGCCAATCGTCCATTATCATATGCTCTTCAAGAGCGGCACCAAATTCGAATTCCTCTACATTATGCTGCCCTTCCAATGTCTGCGGTGTGATGCATGTTATGGTTATTCAATTCCATAGCCTGTTTTCTTCGACCCTATCATAAAAAGAGCGCCAGACCTGGACTTATAAGTCCGAAGTCTGACGCTTAAAGCGACATTCTCGAATGACCGCGGGTCCTGGATCCTTATCATTCAGCCGCTTTCATGCAGTCGGCAGAGCAGCGATACACGGCCGCCTCATAAGGTCGCAGCACAGCATCAATCAGCTCTCCTTCCGCCGCGGGATCGAGCTCAGCGTAATTTGCGATTACTCGCTCCCCGCAGGTATTTCTCACATCCTCAGGCAGCTCATTCGGGATCGTATACTCCGACATATTCAGAACAACCAGCCATTTCTCGTCATCCAGAACCCGATAGTAAGCATAGATGTAGGGATGCTCGTCCAGTTCGGGAACCGGATCATAGCTGCCGTAGACCATCACTTCGTTTTCTTTGCGCAGACGGATCAGATCCCGATAGTAATAAAATACAGAATCTTGGTCCATCAGCGCTGCAGCTACATTGACCTCTGTATAGTTCGGATTTACTTTGATCCACGGCGTTCCCTCTGTGAAGCCGGCATGCTCCAGCGCGTTCCACTGCATGGGTGTCCGGGAATTATCCCTTGCCAGGTGCTGCAGACTCTCCAGCACCTCCCTCGGATTACGGCCTTTGGCCACTTCCTCCTGATACTTGTTATGAATCGCGACATCTTCGTAATCATCAATGGATGCAAAACGAACACCGGTCATTCCAATCTCCTCACCCTGATACACATAAGGCATACCTGGCAGGGTATGGAGCATGGTGGCAAAGCATTTGGCCGATTCCGTGCGGTAGATTGTTTCATTGCCAAAACGGGTCACAAGCCGGGTATGGTCATGGTTATTCAGAAACTGCGAGTTCCAGCCGCGTCCCCACATTCCCTCATACCAGCGCCGCTGAATATCCCGGAAACGCTGCATTTCCCAATGCTCCATATAATCGCAGACCTCGAAATGAAACAGTGTATCCAGCTCGTCCCGCTCTTCCCCAACATACAGCAGACCATCCTCAGGTGTAACGAACGGAATTTCGCCAACAGTAAAAATATCGTAATCCTTCAGGACACGTTCATGCATCTCATGCAGGTAGTCGTGGATCCCGGGATTGTTTCCCAGATATGATATATTCTCCGGGAATTCAGAGTCAGGGAATCCGGCCTGCTTGGCAAGCAAATTAATGACATCCATCCGGAATCCGTCAATTCCCTTATCCAGCCAGAAGCGCATCATGGCATAAATTTCGTCTCGCATCGCGGGGTTCGACCAGTTCAAATCGGGCTGCTGCACAGCAAACGAATGCAGGTAATAGGATTCTGTGGTTTCATCGTATTCCCAGGCGGAAGGCGAGAAATATGACCGCCAGTTGTTAGGCTTGCTCTGCCATATATAATAGTCCCGGTAAGGATTGTCCTTGGAGGAACGCGACTCGATGAACCACGGATGCTGATCCGAGGTATGATTCACTACCAGGTCCATAATCAGCCTCATTCCCCGCCGATGCACCTCCTGGAGCAATCGTTCCAGTGTCTCCATCGTTCCTGCCTTCGCCATCACAGCCTGGTAATCGGATATATCATAGCCGTTATCCACATCCGGGGAGGCATAACATGGATTCAGCCAGATGACCGTGGCCCCCAGTTCGTTGATATAATCCAGCTTCTGAATAACACCCTCCAGGTCACCAACTCCGTCGCCGTCCGTATCCAGAAAGCTTCTCCAATACACCTGGTATACCACGGCCTCCTTCCACCATGTTCGCTTCATCTCTCTCCACCCTCTCCAGCTTCTATTCTTACATCGTTATAAATTTAATATCCCCTTAAAATTTATTTCCTAAATTAAGTAACTAAAATAAAGAACCCTCTCATTTAAATAAACGAATGTGAAGGTTCTATATACATTTTGATTATAAAAAAACTTGGCTGTTATTCTTACCCAAGTATGGATAACAGCTGATTCTCTCCATTCACATGATAGTTAAAGTTACATATATATTGATAATTTCAATTATCCATCTCCTTTAAGGAAGATATCTTAACGTTGACAAAAGATATGTACATCAATTAAGATTATTTACAATCAATTAATGTAAACTTATTTAACACATCTCTTGTATAAGCTCATTAAATGGAGTGAGCGTCTCGACCAGGCAACCGTAAATTGCCCCAGGCTACAAGAGGCACTGCATACGAACACTCCTTTTCCGCTGTGAAACCAGGATGTATTCAGCCGTGCCTCTTTCATCTGGGGTTTATTGTGTTACCACCATTTTAACTTAGAGGAGCGAATGAAGATGAGTACAACCCCATCCACAGCCCGTGCCGAAATCCAACTGCCGCGTGACTGTACCTTTACCCCCAGCGATTGGGAGGTCCTGTCCCAGTATTGGTACCCGGTCGCTATTGCTGCAGACATCCAGGAGCAGCCTGTCGCTGTAACCCTGCTGGACGTAAAGCTCGTGTGCTACCGAAGCCGCGGCCAGGTCGTTATCGCCCGTGATCTCTGCTTTCACCGGGGAGCCCCTCTGAGTAAAGGCTGGGTTGAGAATGATGAGATTGTATGTCCGTACCACGGATTCCGCTACAACTGTGAAGGTACCTGTACAGCTGTACCCGCACATCCCAACGCCAAAATCTCTCCCAAGCTCAAATTAATTATGTACCCTGCAGTTGAGCGTTACGGGCTGATCTGGACTTCCCTGGCCGGCAGCCAGGAGGAAATTCCTGAATTTCCGGGCTGGGATGATCCTGACTTTATCAACATCCTGCCTCCAAGCTTTGATATTGCAGGTTCGGCGGGACGGCAGATGGAAGGTTTTCTCGACGTATCCCATTTCGCTTATGTGCATACCGAGACCTTCGGTGATCGCAGCAATACTGAGGTTCCGCAGTATAAGGTTAACCGTGAAGGCAGCCAGCTGACGGCCGACTATTGGAGCACGGTCAGCAATTATGGCAAGGGACAGGAGAATCCTGCCCCGGAAGGTTTTATGTGGCTGCGTGCGTTTCGTGTGTTCCCGCCGTTTACGGCGATGCTCACGGTGCATTTTCCTGAGGATGGCAGGCTGATGATTCTGAACTGCGCCTCACCGGTATCTGCCCGCTACACCCGGCTCTTCTGCCCGATTTCACGCAACTTTGATAAAAATGCCCCGGTTGAAGATACCATTGAGTTTAATCTGCAGGTCTTTAATGAAGACCGGGAAATGGTTGAAGCCCAGACGCCCGAGGACCTCCCTCTCGACCTGATGGCCGAAGCCCATATCCCGGCAGATCGCACCTCTATCGCCTACCGGCAGCTGCTTACAGAAATTGGACTTGGCCGGAACTATACATCCTGACAGACGGGAACCATACTTATTTTACCTTGGATCCGTGTAAGGCTGGTTATACAGAGTGCGGTTGTAGGATGTATACTGCGGAGAAACGTTCATCTCCTGAATCCGGGGACTGGATTGTAGGTAGCGGGAACAATTGGCCGGCGGTCCGATCGTGACGGTACTGGTGATGGGCGCAAGCGCCTGCTGAATCAGATTCTCATCCAGGCAGTACGTGTGCGCCAAGGCATTTGCCGGAGCGAGTCTCAGAAAATCGGAAACAGCGATAAATTCAGGCACCGGCGCATCGAAGATGGCCAGCAGGTGTGTGTTATTCTCAGTAGCGATTTCCCAGTGGAACCAGCCCTGCGGGACATTCGCAACCTGCCCCGGCTTAATCGGGAAACTGAGCAGTTCTTTGGTAAACGGATTGATTAGTGTCACAACGGCAGCGCCTGTAACACAGTACACAAGCTCAGATGCATTCTGATGAATATGAGGCTCTACCACACTTCCCTGTGTCAAATAGATATCGAGGATGGATGTGTTGCCAAGTGAATTCAGCTGCTGAATGCCCAGGGCGTTAATGTAGTTGGTATTATCTTTAGTAAAAAACCGGCTTTGGCTCACATCATAGAAATACTGCACATTAGGAGATGTGAAATCGATATAGGATACAGCCATCATATCGCCTCCTTTTATAATCAGACCCTAATGCTAAAGGTATTCTCTGCCAGCGGGCGATATTCCGGCAGCATCCTTACGACGATCCCCTCAGGCCCTGAGACAGCAAAAAGCCTTCCTGATCAAGGAAGGCTTTTGTTTATACACTGGCTGTCCGTCATCCGTTATGACGGGATCAGCTTTTTGTTCTGACCTCTGAGTTTATACAGCTCCGGAAGTGTGACACCGATCAGAATCAGTACCACTCCCACCCACTGCAGTCCGTTTACGTCTTCATGCAGCACGATGGTAGACAGCAGCACCGCTACCGGGAGCTCTGCTGCACCGAGAATTCCTGCCATCGCCTCGCCAATCCGCGGGACGCCAATCGCAAACAGCAGCGGCGGAATGAAGGCTCCGAACAAGCCAAGCAGAAAACCGAACAGCATTAGAGAACTCCAAATCATCCCGTTGAACAGGAAATGGGGCGGAAACAGGATACACAGCAGAACGAATCCGCCAGTTACCATCCACGCACTCCGGTAAGTCGGATGTACGGATGGCACTACTTTGCCGCTGAACAGGATAAACAGGGAGTAGCTAATTGCCGAAAGCAGACCGAAAATAATCCCCACTCCATTAAAGTGGGTAGTACCCTGCCCGATAATTCCCGCAGCCAGGAACGTTCCTCCGAACAGGATCAACAGCGTCCACAGCATAATATTGCTTGGTCTCCGGCGGGTAATAACAGCCTGAATCAGGACACTGATCCAGGTGAACTGGAACAACAATACGATCGACAGGGAAGCCGGATTGTATCGAAGAGACTGATAATACAGCAGGCCGGTTACGACCGTAGGCGCTCCTGCCAGCATCAGCAGCAGCCGCTGCTTCCAGGTCAATCGAGCGAAGCCTGAAGGAGTCGCTGAAGCGCTGACGGTCTGATTTTGGGGCCGGCGGCTTCTCCGCTTGGTGTACATGGCCAGAATCCAAGAAAGGATAAAGCCTGTCAGCAGCTGTGCACCTACTACCTCACCGAGCTGGTAACCCTGAGCATAGGCTTTTACGACGATGGTTGACAGGATACCATAACTGATGGCTCCTGCAAATACCGATATTAAATACTTCAATTTCACTGACCTCCTATAACAGATACATCATCATCGCTTAAATCTGCAGAACCTGCGAACGCAAAAAATCCTAACTGCAATGTAAGGAAAATCTGCATTCCCTCATCATCGTAGTTAGGAAGTATAGGCTCCCTGTAGAAACCCCCGCCCTTCCAGAACTAAGTGGATTGCAGGGTTATACGAACGAGATTCATTTAAATAAAATTGCAACAACGTTATACATATTACACAGAAGGTAAGGTCATTGTCAACAGGAATTCATCTACAATTTTTTAAGAAAACGCTTTAATCTCGTAAGGACCAGCCATGCTATAATCTTACCGAATAAACGAACTTACGAGGAGGCAGCAGCATATGAAGTTCACCGTTCAAGGGGCTGTGGAGACCGGCGAGTATCGGAATGTGCTACTCGAATCGGGTTATACCGAGCAGCAGATTACCGCCAGACTTGAGGAAACATGGTCCGCATTATTTGCTGGAGACGACGAGACCCGGATCTACTTTCCTGTTAATGATGACAAAGGCTACATCCTGGATACCGGAAACCTCGATGTCCGTTCCGAGGGAATGTCGTACGAGATGATGATGGCTGTTCAGATGGATAAAAAAGAGGTGTTTGACCGGCTCTGGAATTACTCAAAGACGTACATGCAGCATACGGACGGCCGGTATAAGGACTATTTTGCATGGCACTGCCAACCCGATGGAACCCGCATTTCCCAGGGCCCTGCCCCGGACGGTGAGGAATTCTTCGCTATGGCCCTCTTCTTCGCCTCACACCGGTGGGGAGACGGGCCGAAGCCTTATAACTATGCAGAGCAGGCGAGAAACATCCTTCGTGCCTGCGTACACCAAGGTGAAGACGGGAATGGTGATCCGATGTGGGACCCGGCGACCCGACTAATCAAATTTGTACCGGAGTCTCCTTTCAGTGATCCCTCCTATCACCTTCCCCATTTTTATGAACTATTCGCACGATATGCGGATGAGCGTGACCATTCGTTCTGGACCGAAGCTGCAGCAGCGAGTCGACAATACCTTCACCAGGCCTGCCATCCCGTAACCGGATTGTCTCCTGAATATGCGAATTTCGATGGAACAGCGGCTGAACCTCAGCCCCATGGAGATTACAGTCACTTCTTTAGTGATGCATACCGGGTAGCGGCCAACCTGGCCTTGGACTGGGAATGGTTCCGGAAGGATGAATGGCAGATCGAGCAGTCGAACCGCATACAGAATTTCTTCGGTGATATCCAAGTATCCGATTATCGCCGCTATACCGTTGATGGTAAACCTTTCGACGAACCGGCCCTCCACCCGGTCGGTCTGCTGGCAGCGAACGCCATGGCTTCACTGGCGGCAGATGGTCCTTATTCCAGTCATTTCGTTCATCTATTCTGGAATACCCCTTTGCGACGCGGTGAACGGCGTTATTATGATAACTGCCTTTACTTCTTCAGTCTGCTGGCTTTGAGCGGTAACTACCGGATTTATTAGTCCAAGGCCTGCCGATTGTACAGGGCTGCCTGAACATAACAAAGAAGAGGATCACACGTGTGATCCTCTTCTTTTCTATATTTTTAGACATGAATAATATAATCCTTGCCTTCCTTGCGATCCTTTGCATACTCTGCTGTCGCTGTAAACAAAACATCGGAAGAAGAGTTCAGGGCGGTCTCCGCGGAATCCTGAAGTACACCGATGATAAAACCGACCCCTACAACCTGAATGGCCAGGTCATTCGGAATACCGAACAGGCTGCATGCCAACGGAATCAGCAAAAGCGAACCACCGGCCACGCCAGAGGCACCTGCCGCAGATACTGCAGACAGCAGACTCAGAATAATAGCCGTTCCAAAGTCCACATGAATGTCAAGCGTATGAACCGCAGCCAGCGTGAGTACCGAGATCGTCACGGCCGCCCCTGCCATATTAATCGTTGCACCTAACGGAATCGATACTGAGTAGGTATCCGGATTCAGCTTTAATTTCTCACATAATCTCATATTAATCGGAATATTCGCGGCTGAGCTGCGTGTAAAGAAGGCGGTGATTCCGCTCTCTTTCAGACAGCTGAGCACAAGCGGATACGGGTTTCTGCGGATGTTAAAATACACGATCAACGGATTGACCACCAATGCAATAAACAGCATACAGCCAATCAGGAGCAGCAGCAGCTTTCCGTAATCCATCATGGAGGACAGACCATGGGTGGTAATCGAATCAAAGACCAACCCCATAATTCCCAAAGGTGCCAGCTGGATGACCCAGCGTACCACTTGGGAAACCGCATCCGAGAGGTTGACCAGCATATTTTTGGTGTGGTCATGGGCATTTTTCAGAGCAAGACCAAGCACAATCGCCCAAGCCAAAATCCCGATATAGTTCGCTTTGATCAGCGCATTCACCGGATTGTCAACCACATTTAGCAGTAATGACTTTAGGACCTCTGTTATTCCGCCAGGAGGCGTTACATTTTCAGCGCCGCTCCCCAGAGACAACTGGACCGGAAACACAAAACTTGCTGCCACCGCAGTCAGACCTGCCAGAAAGGTGCTGATTGCGTATAGGGCAATAATGGATCTCATGTTGGTTTTCCGGCCACGTTCATGTTTGGATATGGCGGACATTACCAGAAGCAGAACCAGTAGCGGGGCAACGGCCTTTAACGCGGATACAAACAATGAACCGAGCAGCGATATTCCTGTCGCGCTTGGGACAGCTAAAGCCAGGATGATGCCGAGGATCATGCCCAGTAGAATTCGCTGGACCAGGCTAATTCGTTTCCACTTGAGTAATAAGGTTGTCATGATGTTCCTCCTGCTGTATGTATGTGAAAATAAGACAAAGCCGGCCATCAGGTGCAGCGAGGCCGGTTTACATTTACGATAGTTTACCACGAATCATGTTCATTGTGTTGAAAAGTGTATTTGGAAATCTTGGTGATTGCATCGCTGGAGAATTGCATTAATCATAAACCCGGTTATAATATGGATATAATACAAATAAGGAGCCGTGCTGGAACACGGCCCCGGTACAACACCGCTATAAGAGCGGCCGGCTTGAATTCAGGGACAGGAATAGACCGTTATCCCTTGCACGGGCGGTCTATTTCTTTTTGCTTTGGTTTAAGGCAATGACTATCGTAACGACCAATCCGATCAGCGTTACGACGAACGCAGCGAACTGGATCATGAGGGATAGCGCGTCTTTAACCTCCACAGGCATCACCTCCCTTCCGGGAGATTAGCCGACCGCCCATTATAGCCGTTCTGTTGTACTTTCCAGATTATAGCATACAAGCTCTCCATCCGGAGGGCTTTTTATTGTGCCCCTTGCATACTAAAATACAGTATATTTATATCCTGGGGTGCGCTATAAAATGACTTAGGCCTCGCTCCCGGACACTTTAAGGAAATTGAGATGCTAAGGCATTCGGGGGGTATCCTGACATAACCAAAAAAAGAAGCCTCTCAAAAGTTCGCAGAACTCATGAGAAGCTTCTATTAAAAATTGCTTTTGTTACCCAAATGTTACCCTTCAAGGGTTTTATCAATCAAAACCCTTGGTATATCAGGGGATGGGCTATATTACATCATGCCGCCCATTCCACCCATGCCGCCCATATCTGGAGCCGGAGCACCAGCTGGTTCTGGCTTGTCAGCGATAACCGCTTCGGTAGTCAGGAACATAGCCGCTACAGATGCAGCGTTTTGCAGTGCGGAGCGAGTTACTTTAGCAGGGTCAACGATACCGGCTTCGATCATGTTCACCCATTCGCCGTTAGCTGCGTTGTAACCTACGCCGATCTCTTCGCGCTTCAGACGCTCAACGATGACGGAACCTTCTTCGCCAGCGTTAGCAGCGATCGTACGGATTGGGGCTTCCAGTGCACGCAGTACGATGTTCACGCCTGTTTGCTCGTCGCCTTCCAGTTCAACAGCTGCTACCGCTTTGTATACGTTCAGGAGCGCTACACCACCACCGGATACGATACCTTCTTCAACCGCAGCGCGGGTTGCGTTCAGGGCATCTTCGATGCGCAGTTTGCGTTCTTTCAATTCGGTTTCCGTAGCCGCACCGACTTTGATTACCGCTACGCCGCCGGACAATTTAGCCAGACGCTCTTGCAGCTTCTCTTTGTCGAACTCGGAAGTGGTTTCTTCCAGTTGAGTACGGATTTGGCTGACACGTGCGTCGATGTCGGCTTTGTTGCCAGCGCCGTCTACAACGATCGTGTTCTCTTTGGTTACGCGCACTTGACGTGCAGTACCTAGTTGATCAACCGTAGCGGATTTCAGGTCGAGACCCAGCTCTTCTGTGATCACTTGGCCGCCAGTCAGGGCAGCGATATCCTGCAGCATCGCTTTGCGGCGGTCGCCGAAGCCAGGAGCTTTAACCGCTACCGCGTTGAATGTACCGCGCAGTTTGTTCACCACCAGCATAGCCAGTGCTTCGCCTTCGATATCTTCAGCGATCAGAACGAGCGGTTTGCCTTGTTGAACGATTTTCTCAAGCAGTGGCAGAATTTCTTGCGTGTTGCTGATTTTCTTATCTGTGATCAGGATGTAAGGGTTATCCAGCACAGCTTCCATTTTGTCTGTATCTGTAATCATGTAAGGAGAGATGTAGCCGCGGTCGAACTGCATACCTTCCACAACTTCCAGCTCTGTAGCAAATCCGCGGGATTCTTCAACCGTGATGACACCGTCTTTACCCACTTTTTCCATAGCTTCAGCGATCAGCTCGCCTACTTCTTCGTCAGCTGCGGAGATCGCGGCTACTTGAGCAATGGATTGCTTGCCTTCGATTGGTTTAGCGATGCTTTGCAGTTCTTCTACTGCTGCACGAACCGCTTTGTCGATACCTTTGCGGATACCGATTGGGCTTGCGCCTGCAGTTACGTTCTTCAGGCCTTCCGTAATGAGGGCTTGAGCCAGAACCGTTGCAGTTGTTGTACCGTCACCGGCAACATCGTTTGTTTTGGTAGCTACTTCTTTCACAAGCTGTGCGCCCATGTTTTCAAAAGCATCTTCCAGTTCGATTTCTTTGGCAATGGTAACACCGTCATTGGTGATCAGCGGGCTGCCAAATTTCTTCTCCAGAACGACATTGCGTCCTTTTGGTCCGAGTGTTACTTTTACCGCATTAGCCAGGGCATCAACACCGCGCAGCATGGAGCGGCGAGCGTCTTCACTGAATTTAATGTCTTTAGCCATTGATAAAAACCTCCCTAGAATGTTATAAAAATGGTCATTTTCTGCTTGCGTTCGTGCTTATGTTCAGGTCGTTCGGTTGTCCGATTAACCAATAATCGCGTGGATATCGCTTTCTTTCATAATCAAATATTCTTTGCCTTCGTATTTGATTTCTGTTCCAGCGTATTTGGAGAAAATAACACGGTCGCCTTCTTTCACTTCCAGAGGGATACGAGCACCGTCTTTCAGCAAGCCTGCGCCTACCGCTACAATTTTGCCTTCTTGCGGTTTCTCCTTAGCAGAGTCAGGAAGAACGATCCCGAAAGATGTTGTCTGCTCCTGCTCGATCGCTTCCACCAATACGCGTTCACCTAAAGGTCTGATCATGAAAAAATAGCCTCCTTTGAAAATTATATGGTCTTTCCTGGTTGCTGCATGTATGTATTAGCACTCAACTGACTGTAGTGCTAACAACCAATTTCATAATACTCAAATTGAATTGGGATTTCAAGTCTTTTGACATATTTTATATACATTCTCTAGCAGATTTTACTTAAGGCAGCCTGTATACGGAAGAAGACAGGCCCTTTTCCATTGTATCCATCCCCCTGGAAAATATGCCCGTCTTCCACCTACTCTTCTGCACCCAGCTCTTCTTCAAGCCGGGCATCGGCTGTCTGCTGTTTGCGGTACACCACGGTCGACAGCAGCACACTAACCTCGTACAGCCCCAGCAGCGGGACCGAAACGAGCAGATCTGATACGACATCCGGCGGCGTAATGACGACCGCCACGAAGACCAGTGCAAAATACGATACCCGGCGCATTTTGCGGAGCAGTCTTGGTGTTACTAAGCGCAGCCGGGTCAGGAGCATCACTGCGAGCGGCAGCTCAAACAGCAGCGAAACCGGAAGCACAATGTTAAACAAAAAGGTAAAATACTGTGCAACCCCGTAAGTCTCCTCCAGCCCCAGATTGCGGTTCACCGAGGTCGTAAAAGACAAAGCCATCGGGAAGATCACATAATACGCAAAAGCAGCACCGAGCACAAACAAAACAAACGTATAGGGAACGTACCTCCCTGCCGCCGAGCGCTCCTGTGGAAGCAGACCCGGACTGACAAATTTCCACAGCTGATAGACGATGAAGGGGCAGGTCAGAGCAAGCCCCAAGAGCAGAGCAATCTTCATGTAGATGCCCACCCCATCCCAGAACGAGATGGCATGAAGACTGAACTGTGCTGCCTGGCCATCATGAACAAGATAGGTATACACAGGCTGTGCCGCCAAAAATCCCCCTGCCAGCGCTGCAGCAAACACCAATAACACATAAATAATACGCCGTCTTAATTCACCGAGATGTTCCGTGAGCGGCATCAGCTCTTCCGGCTGCTGCATTCGGCATCCCTCCCCGTGCGAACCCCTCCTTCTCCGTGAAGGATTCCGGAGGACAAACGCTGCTGCACTTATTCCAGATTGCGTCTTTCGTCAGATTTGGATTCGATGACATCACTGCGCTCGCTGCGCCGTGCAGCCGGATCATCGTCCGCCATCATATCACGGGCGCCGTTCTTGAACTCCCGGAACGTTCGCCCCACAGCCCGTCCCAGCTCAGGCAGCTTGTTCGGCCCGAACAGCAGCAGGGCCAGAATGACAAGCAGAATCAGTCCTGGTGCACCAATGGTTTGCAGCATCACCCTGTCCTCCTTAACTTATTCAATCAGATTGTGTCTACAGATTTCGTGTATCTTCCCGGAATTGTCCGGTAACCATCAGCAGGGCTTCCGGCAGCTGATCCATAATTGCAGCGAGGTTCTCATGCACGCCCTTAGGAGTTCCCGGAAGGTTCACAATCAGACTTCTGCCACGGATACCAACAATACCGCGGAACAGCATAGCTGCACGGTTCTTCTGCATGACCGTTATCCTCATAGCTTCCGCCATTCCAGGCACCTCCCGGTCAATCACACGGCGGGTAGCCTCTGGCGTAATATCACGAATCGCCAGATCCGTCCCCCCTGTGGTCAGCACAAGATCTGCATGAAAATAATCGGTCATCTCAATTAATGCGGCTATAATCTCATCCGGTTCATCTGGAACAATCCGGTATTCCACAATCTCACCGCCGAGCTCCTCTTCCACCAGTTCCCGGATAACCTGTGCGCTCGTATCTTCCCGTTCTCCCCGCGCTCCCTTATCACTGGCTGTCAGAATCGCCGTTCTCCACACCATTTGATCACCCTTCTCCTATGGTAAGCACAGCAGGGTAATGCCTGCGTGCTGTATTATCATTATTTATTCTGATCCCGCACAAAGTCCCCATTCTTGCCGCCTGTCTTCGACTCCAGCAGGGTCGGGCCGATGATCATATCCTTCTGCAGGGCTTTGCACATATCGTAGACGGTCAGCGCAGCCGCAGAAGCAGCCGTCAAAGCTTCCATCTCAACACCTGTTTTACCTTCTGTCTTAACCTCGGCACGGATATACAATTCATCCTCTTCGTTATCGCCGAATGTAATATTAACGCCGGTCAAAGGGAGCGGATGGCACATCGGGATCCAGTCTGACGTTCTCTTGGCACCCTGAATACCCGCAATTTGCGCAACAGCGAGCACATCTCCTTTGCTGATACCGCCCTGTTTGATGGCTTTGAGCGTATCTGGATGCATAACGACCTTGGATACCGCTGCCGCAGTCCGGACCGTCAGGTCCTTGCCCGAAATGTCCACCATGCGGGCGCGTCCCTGTTCATTAAAATGCGTAAAGTTCTCGATCGTTCTCACACCCTCTTCTCCGTCCGAATCATTCCTTCTTCTGTAAAAAGCAAGTCAACCCGAAGGTCAAAGGGTTCCATGGGGAGCATTTCGTGCTCCATGAGCTGTCCCGGCAGGATGAGAGCCGCAAATACCGGCTGCTTAACCAGGGTCGCAGTGGGCATGTTTCTGAGCTTCTCCGCAAAGCGGTCATAATATCCCCCGCCATAGCCGATTCGGCCGCCGCAGTGATCGAAGGCTAGACCCGGTACCAGTATCCAGTCGATCTCCGGATAATCGGAGGACGGCCATATCGGCGCTTCAACTGATGGTTCCGGTATGTTCCAGCGCCCCGGGGTCACGTCATGGCCGCTGCGTATTCTGTGCAGTTCAAGCATGCCCTGCTGCTCAGTAATCCGCGGTGCAAGCACAATATCTCCCTGTTCCCAGCAGTGCTCGATCAGCGTCTGGGTCTGGGCCTCACTGCGAAAGGACAGGTAGCTGAACAGAATCATCCGGTCTTGACCGGATTGACTGCGAAATTGCTCCCATGCTGTTATCGCATGCCTGCAGGCCCTGACCGACGCCTCAAACCTGCGGTTCGCATCCTGCCTGTCTCTGAGTGCCGTCATCTGCTGTCGCAGCATTTTTTTAATATCCCGGACCATATACCCAAATTCCTCCCGGCCGAAACATCTATTTGTCTGTAAATTTATGTCTTATGTTCTGTAATCCTTCATCATACTTAATCCAGATTGAGCTGATCAAGTACACCAATGTCATCAAGCCGGACCTAGCGTCTCTGCACCTTGATCCCGGCTCTGATTCTTCTTACACTAGTTTATCATTGATTATGCAAAAACACTACCAGACCGGGGATTGCAGCTTCCTTTTTGTGCATTGCGGCGTGTTTTCATGTACACTGAAATTAAGGAAATCCACGGGTCATCCCCAGTTGGATACATAATGAATAGAAAGCTATAAAGTAGATGGAGGATAAATAGAGTTATGCTGCTGCAAGCTACAGGCATTATCAAAACTTACGGAATTGACCGCATTCTTGATGGCGTCAGTCTTCAGGTTCTGGAAAGGGACCGGATCGGACTGGTAGGCGTCAACGGAGCAGGCAAATCTACCCTGCTCAAAATTCTCGCCGGCGAGATGTCTTATGACGGAGGCCAAATTTTCAAATCCAAAGAAACCACAATCGGATACCTGGCCCAGAACAGCGGTTTGAACTCAGACCGTACGATCTGGGAAGAAATGCTGCTCGTGTTCAGCCATCTGATTGAGACCGAAGCAGAGCTTCGCCGGATGGAACAGCAGATTGCCGACCCCGCATCCATGGAGAACAGCAAGAAATACGAAGAATTGCTTGAGCGCTACGCCAAACGTTCCGACTGGTTTAAGGACAAAGGCGGATACGAGATGGAAACCCGGATCCGCAGTGTGCTGCACGGGATGGGTTTTGGTGACTTTGCACCGGATACTCCGATCTCCACACTGAGCGGCGGTCAGCGGACCCGGCTTGCCCTTGCACGGATTTTGCTGTTGGCGCCCGATCTTCTCATGCTCGACGAACCGACCAACCATCTCGACATCGCGACCCTGACCTGGCTGGAAGATTATCTGCGTGCTTACTCCGGCGCCCTGCTGGTTGTATCCCATGACCGGTACTTCCTGGACCGCCTGGTGAATAACATTGTCGAGATTGAGCGTCACCGTTCAACCAAATACACGGGCAACTACAGCCGTTATATTGATTTGAAAGCTGCGGAATATGAATCACAGATGAAGCAGTTTGAGAAGCAGCAGGATGAAATTGCACGGATGGAGGCATTTATTCAGCGCAATCTGGTACGCGCTTCCACGACCAAGCGGGCACAGAGCCGGCGTAAAGCGCTTGATAAAATGGAACGCCTCGACAAGCCCATGGGCGAGCTGAAGAAAGCTCATTTTGCGTTTGAGCCCGAATTCATGTCCGGTAAGGAAGTCGTCCATGTGAGTGATTTGTCAGTTGCGTTCACCGACCGTACGCTGTTCCGTCATGTTACGTTTGATCTGCGCCGCGGCGAGACAGTCGCCTTGATCGGCCCTAACGGTATCGGCAAGTCTACCCTGCTCAAATGTCTTACAGGTACGATGAAGCCGGCCACGGGTACGATCCAGTGGGGCAGCAAGATCCGGATCGGCTTCTATGATCAGGAGCAATCGAATCTTAATCCGCAAAATACGGTGCTGGAGGAATTATGGAGTGCTTTCCCGCATCTGGAGGAGGCACGCATACGGACCGTTCTGGGTAATTTCCTGTTCAGTGGTGAGGATGTCCTCAAACGGATTTCAGCGCTCAGCGGCGGCGAGAAGGCCCGGGTATCACTGGCCAAGCTGATGCTGGAGGGCGCTAACGTCCTGATTCTTGATGAACCGACGAACCATCTCGACTTGTTCAGCAAGGAAGTGCTGGAATCGGCGATGATTGATTTTGAAGGAACGCTCTTCTTCATCTCCCATGACCGTTATTTCCTCAACAAGATGGCCGAGCGTATCATTGAGCTTCACCCGGATGGGGTTGAGCATTTCCTAGGAAACTATGATGATTATACGGCCAAAAAACAGGAGCTTGAAGATATCGCACGGGAAGCCCAGGCGGAAGCGCCAACCGCAGCACGTGCAGCAGCTTCTTCCACAGTCCAGGTCGATAAAAATAATGGTGCAGCTTCCTATGAAGCGGATAAACAAGCCAAGCGTGAAGAACGCAGCCGCCAGCGCAAGCTGGAGAATCTGGAGAATGAAATCGCCAGACTGGAGGATGAGATCGCCGGTCTTGAAGTCAAGATGGCACTGCCTGAAGTTTATCAGGATTATACGGTTCTCCAGGAAATTCAGGCTGAGCTTGATGGATTAAAATCCAGGCTGTCAGAAACCTATGAAGCCTGGGAGCAGTTAGCTGTCGAAAATTAAAGATTTTATCGTTCATAAAATATTCATAATTCACACAAGTTAGTTAGCCACAGGTTTATCCACAGAAAAACCGGCTGGAAAGAGACGAAAAATGGCCCGCGCGGCCATTTTTTTGTCGTTATATCGCTAAAAAAAGATGTTTAACAATTTTATCCACTTATTTATCCACATTATCCACATTTCTTCCTTACGCTAATTATTCACGTCATGAACAATTTTACATCTATCTTAAAAGTATGATAAACAGCCTTTTCCATAACTTATCCCCATTATATACTGGATATGTGGATAAGTTTGTGCACAGCTTGACAATAACGTCTTTTCGTTTTTCCCCAATCTATTACACTTTTATGAAGACCAACATAGATATCCTCTCCAATTCGAAGGGGCAATGCACAGCTTCTATACAAAAAACCTGGTTCCCTCCCAGGAGGAAACCAGGTTAAATGTCTTACTTATATCTTTGCTTCTCTAGAGACCAGCCTTCAAGTGAAAGGCCCGGTTCTGCCTTCATATCGAGGTCTGTAAATTCGCTCTGCTTCCACTTTAGATAAGCAGCAGCCCCAATCATAGCCGCATTATCGGTACAATAATGATGCGGCGGGATCAGCAGCGGCAGGTTCTCCCGCTCACAGCGCTCCTTCAGCGCTGCGCGCAGTCCGCGATTGGCCGCCACACCGCCGCACAGCAGAAGCTGACGGCAGCCAAACTCCCGCATAGCGCGGACCGCCTTCTCGACCAGCACCTCGATGACCGATTCCTGAAACCCGCGCGCTACCGCGCCTTTGTTCAGGTTTTCTCCGCGCATGCTGGTCTGGTTTACCACATTCAAGACTGCTGACTTCAATCCGCTCAAGCTGAAATCGTAAGAATCGGGCTCCAGCCACACCCGCGGCAGTTGAACCGCTTCTTCCGACTCCAAAGCCATCTTGTCGACGTGCGGCCCCCCCGGATAAGGAAAACCTAGCGCCCGCGCAACTTTATCATAGGCTTCGCCTACAGCATCATCCCTCGTTGCACCAATGACCTTAAACTGGCCTTCGGCTTCCAGCAGAACAAGTTCCGTATGACCGCCCGACACAACCAGTGCGAGACTTGGATATTCGATCTCCTGGACGAGCCGGTTGGCATAAATATGCCCGGCAATATGGTGTGTACCGATTAAGGGTTTATCCCATGCCATGGCTAAGGTTTTGGCAGCGACAATTCCCACAAGCAGTGCTCCTACAAGGCCCGGTCCCTGCGTAACCGCAACGGCCGACAATTGATCGTGCGTAATTCCAGACTTCTCCACCGCTTCCTCCAGCATGTAAGTAATACTCTCCACATGCTTGCGTGAAGCGACTTCCGGTACTACACCGCCAAAAGCCTTATGGGTCTCAATCTGACTGGAAATGAGGTTTGACAGGACCTCTCTGCCATCCTTCACGACGGCAACTGCTGTCTCATCACAGCTGGTCTCCACCGCTAAGATGTAGCATGGCTCTTGAGTTATGCCGTTCCCCTTATGCTTGTCTATCATTTATTATGCTCTTCCTTCCTCTCTGTCGCCAGCCGGCTCCAGATCCGCCCACATAATCATGGCGTCCTCGTTATTATCCGAATAGTAGCCTTTGCGCAGCCCTGCGGGTCTGAACCCTTTTTTCTCATAAAGTCCCTGGGCCACATGGTTGGATACCCGTACCTCTAATGTCATTCTGACCATACCCATATAGGCAGCTGTGCGCATCAGTTCATCCAGCAGGCGTTCGCCCAGCTTGCGTCCCCGGTAAGCTGTCCGAACCGCAATATTGGTAATATGAGCTTCATCCATAATCGTCCACATGCCTGCATACCCGATAGGCTGATGATCCAGCTCCATAATCATGTAGCGGGCAAAATGATTGTTCGTCAATTCATTGCGAAAAGCCTCCTGAGTCCATGGAAGCGTAAAGGATTCCTCTTCGATGACCAGTACATCCGGAATATCCTCCAGCCTCATCATCCGGAAAACCAATTCGCCCCTCTCCTCTATATGCTGCTCCATTCCGCTCTCTCCCTTCAGCGCTTGCGAAGCAAATTAGCTTCCGCTTCGGACAGCTGGGTGTAATTCGGAATCAGCTCGTGATATTCATCCGACTCGCCGCGCAGCAGCCGCTCCGCTCCCAGCTTCCCGATCCAGCGTCCCTCCAGTTCGTATGGAACGGCCGCGACCGGGATAGGGAAGTTCATTTCTTCTGCCATAGATCCATACGTGCCCGGCTCACCTACCAGCCAGATTGCTGCAGGCTGATCCGCAGGACCGGCTTCACATACCCGGGCATGAAGCTGGGAGAGCCAGTCACTCATCAGCCGGATCCCGTCATCCTCCAGACGAGACGGCTTCTCTCCGTTTCTCCCTGCTGCGAACAGGGAAGTATAGGCCTGTCCTCTTCTAGCATCCATCATCGGCACAATCCAGACTCTCGCAGATTCAGCCTCATTCCCCCTGCTGTCCTCGTGTTTCGTCTGTGCTCCCCAAGCTATAGCCTGCAGACTGGATACACCAACAACCGGCACCTTCCATGCCCAAGCTAATGTTTTCGCAGCGGTCACGGCAATGCGGATCCCGGTATAGGAGCCCGGTCCGACGCCAACAGCCAGTCCATGGATATCGGACCGGCTCAGTCCTTGATCAGATAGAAGCCGCTGCAGTACAGGAACGACATGAACCGACTGGTTCCGTTCTGCACTCGTATTGATTTCTGCTGCTACCTTCTCTCCGTCCATCAGGGCGGAGGCCAGCATATGGGTTGCCGTATCCAGCGCCAAAAACCGCTGACGCGGCTGATCCTGTTCGTTCTGCATTCATTTATACTCCATTCTCAGCCAGACTGCGGCACCACTGCAGGTAAGGCTCGCCATAACCTATAAGGCGGATAATCCGCTGCTCTGGCCCCAACGTCTCGATCTTCAGCTCCAGACGCTGCGGCGGCAGCAGATCGGGAATGATGCTCGCCCACTCCACAAGGCTCACGCCTGTCCCGAAGAAATACTCATCGAGTCCCAGACCTTCCGCTTCATCCTGCGATATCCTGTATACATCCATATGGTATAACGGCAGTCTGCCTTCATATTCTTTGATCAGTGTAAACGTTGGACTGTTCACAATCCCGGGTACACCGAGATGCTTGGCAAATGCCTTGGAAAAGGCGGTCTTTCCCGCTCCAAGATCTCCATCCAGCGTAATGAGGCTGCCCGGTACAGCCAGATGTGCCAGTGCTGCTGCCAGTGTCTCGGTCTGTGCCTCACTGTTCGAATGGAACTCCCATTGTTCTGTTTGGTTGTCCAAGTTTTACCCACCTCTCGGCCCATCTCGGCCTTACTACGACTTGACCTTAATTATATCGGTCCCTCCGCTGTGCCGCAAGCCAGCTTATCCTGCATCTTGTCGGCAAATACAAAAATCGCGAGTTCCTCTTCTAATGAAGAAACTCGCGATTCTGGCTGCATCCCGCACGATCTGTCCGCTATTGCAGCTTATGAACTTCCTCAAGACGATCTACCCGCACCGTATGAGTGTCCAGCGGGTTGTTACCCAATTGAACCGTGGCCATTCCATTGGCTTCATCCACATGCTCAATCCAGATCGGCTTGCCTTCCAGGCGTACCGGGATGTTATCTTTTGCTTCATAGATTGCTTTGGCGCGCTTCACATCCATACCTTCTCATCCTTTCTGATCTTGTTCATCCGCAAACAGGGCGTCTGTCGTACTGTCTCCAATATAACCGTTGTCCTGTGTCACTTGACCTCCGCCAAGTCCCTCGTTAACCATCCGGTCCACATCGAAGGACAGAAATTCAGGAGCCAGCTGTTCCTCCTCGCGGGCGGTCAAGGCTTCCCAGTTCACATCCACGGCATCCGTTGCTTCATCAGGCAGCTCATGGCTTGCCATAAATTCAGGCGGTGACGCATGCTCCTCACCCTCTGATGGGGATACCCACTGCCGACGGGTGCGCTCCCAGCGAATTCTTCTCAATCTGCCTACCTCCATCCTTCGAATGAAACGCATAACCTGTTCCATATCGTTAAGATGACCATGCCTGCCGGAGATCATGCACCTGGGTGAAGCATATATGGTTTCAACACCGTTTATATAGAAATCTGCCATTGCTGATGAAAACAAGCCTGCTATGTGCATAATAACTTCAACTGCAGGCTGCGAGTCCTGCACAATCTGCCTGACAAGGAGTCGATATGGATGCATACAGTCTGGAAAGGAGCAATCAGCTTCGGACTCGTACACGTTCCTGTTAAGATGTTCTCGGCCACCGAGGACAAAGATATATCTATGCGCTACATTCATAAAGCCTGCGGCAGCCCGCTCGCTTATGTAAGAAAATGTCCTTCCTGTGAGAAGGAAGTGGAATGGGAAGAGATCGGGCGCGGATACGAGTACGAGAAAGGTAAATTTGTCATGTTCGAGAAGGAGGAGCTGGACCAGCTGAACGAACAGGCGAACAAGAACATAACGATTCTCGATTTTGTGGATTTAAAGGATATTGACCCGATTTATTTTCAAAAAACCTACTATCTTTCCCCCGATCAGGCCGGCGGTAATGCCTACCAGCTTCTCTTGACGGCCATGCGGGATACGGGCAAGATCGGGATTGCCAAAATCTCCATCCGTTCCAAGAGCAGCCTCGCAGCCATTCGCGTTCTGGATGAATGTCTGGCCATCGAGACGATCTTCTATCCGGATGAGATCCGTCCTGTCGCCCAGGTCCCTAACCTTCCGGGTCAGACCGAAGTCAACGAGAAGGAGCTGACAATGGCTAAAATGCTGATCGAACAGCTCTCCACGCCGTTTGAGCCCGGGAAGTATACGGATGATTACAGGGAACGCCTGCTGGATCTGATCAACCACAAAGTGGCGGGAGAAGACATCCGGATTGCCCCGGCCAAGCCGGAGAGCAATGTCGTAGATCTGATGGCTGCCCTGCAGGCCAGCATCGAGGCGGTCCGTCCGATTGGCACCGATCCTGGAACGCAAGCTCCTGCACCCAAGAAGCGAGCGGCGCGGAAGAAGGCCGAGAATGGTCTTGAAGCAGCCGCAGGAGGAACAGCTCCCGCTTCGAAGCCGAAACGACGCACCACCAAGCCCAAAGCCTAATATAATGAAGAAAAGGGTTAGTTAATCGCTTGCAAGTGTGTTATATTCAAGGTAAAAGAGGTGATTCGGCATGATCCAACGTGAACGTAATCTGACCTGGCATGCTTCCAAGGTGGACCGGAAGGAACGTGAGGAACGCAATGGCCATGGCAGCTGTGTCATATGGTTCACTGGTCTGTCGGGTTCGGGGAAATCGACGCTGGCATTTGCGCTCGAACGCGAGTTATTTGACCGCGGTATTTTTTCCTATGTTCTGGACGGAGACAACGTCCGCCATGGTCTTAACGGAGACCTGGGCTTCAGTGAAGCGGACCGGAAAGAGAACCTGCGCAGGATTGCCGAAATGTCCCGCTTATTCACGGATGCCGGGATGATTGTCCTGTCGGCCTTCATTTCTCCTCATGCCCAGGACCGCGAAATGGTTCGGAATATTGTAGGACCCGAGCAGTTTGCCGAGGTTTATGTGAAATGCTCACTCGAAGAATGTGAGAAAAGAGATCCGAAGGGACTCTACGTCAAAGCCAGAAAAGGCGAAATTCCGGAATTCACCGGTATTTCCGCCCCTTATGATATTCCGGTTGAGCCGGAAATGGTCATTGATACCGAGCATACGTCCCTGCAGGAATCCGTGGATCAGCTGATTCAATTCTTGATTCAGAAGGGCTTTGCAGGACGAACGTATAAAGATTAATTTACAAAGAGCAGACCTCTTAGAGGCCTGCTCTTTGTTCTAGTTAACTTCGGTCTGATAGGACAGCAGCCGGCTGAAAGCCCCCTGGCTCTCATCGGACAACTGCTGATAGCCTCCCTGCTGCATAACACGTCCGCCTTCCATCACAATGACCTGGTCGGCATGACGAATGGTCGACAGACGGTGGGCGATTACGATAAGGGTCAGACTGCCGCGCAGGCGATACAGTGCTTCCTGAATCTTCTTCTCATTCTCGCTGTCAAGCGCGCTGGTCGCCTCATCCAGTACAAGAACGGAAGGCTTACGCAGAATAGCCCGGGCCAGCACAATCCGCTGCCGTTCTCCACCAGATAAGCGGATTCCCCGGTCCCCCACGACCGTATCCAGGCCTTGCGGCAGCTGCCTGACAAATTCGTCCGATGCCGAGAAGGACAGCGCCTCCCACATCTCCTCCTCCGTCGCTCCCGGAGCAGACAGAAGCAAATTCTCGCGAATGGTGGTATGGAACAGGAACGGATCCTGCGGCACGTAGCTGATACAGCTGCGCCACAGCAGCCGGTTATCCCCCGAGAGCGGTACACCGTCCACAACAATCCTGCCGCTCTCCGGCTCAATCAATCCCATCACGAGATCGATCAGTGTGCTTTTGCCGGCACCGGACTTGCCTACTATAGCCGTAATGCCATGTGCTGGAATACGGATATTAATATCCTGAAGCGCCTGGGCTGAAGCTTCGGGATAGCTGTAATTAAGCTGCTTGCATTGAATCTCCTTGTTGAGCGTGAACTCCTGTTTCAGGACCCGGCTGCCGCCTTGAATCAGCACCGGCTCCTGCGCCTCGGCGCATTCACGCTGCAGTCCCATAAGGGAATGAAATGCCGGGATCATCGATACGATATATTCCAGACCTGACTGAATTGAAGTAAACCGCGGCCATAGTCTGGAGAAAATGATAATCATCAGGATTAATCGTTCCGGACCGATCTTCAGGAGCTCAATCGAAACGTAGATGAAAGCAGCAACGAGGAATGCGGCGGTCATACGGTGAATGAACTGTGTCTTGGAGTTCAGCTTCACGAATTGTACCGTGTTCTCCTCGAGCCGTCCGGCCATTTGCTTGAACCAGTTCGTATGTGAGGTTTCGAGCATGTTGCTCTTGATATCCTTAATCCCGTTAAGATGGTCAGTGATCCCGCCCATATACACGAGAGAGAGTTCCGAGGTCTGATCCCCGAGTTTCTTCGCCTTCTTCACATAACGGCGCAGTACGAGGAAAATAATCAATCCGCTCGCGATAACGAGAGCTGTCAGCTTCGCAGACAACCAGAAGGCCAGCCCGATCTGTATCAGGGTAAACACGAGCGATGAAGTCAGAGACAGGAAGACGGTGGTCCCCTGACTGATTCTGGCGATTTCGGTCGTCAGCATATGTATGAAATCCGACTTGCGTTTCTGCAAAAAAAAGCTCCAGCGCGACTGCAGGATCCCTTTATAGGTCTCATACCGCAGGGTCTGGATAAAGCGCTGCTGAATGGTGGTATTCATAATGGACTGATAACGCTGAAGAAAGGCCTGGCCGGCCAGCAGTACGACGAAGAGACCAAGCACTACAGGAAGATTCAGGATGCCGGATATGCTGTCCATCACGCCGGATAAGAGAGGCAGTGAATAACTGCCGGACGCGCTGCCAAATAAACCGATGACTCCCAGCATCGGAATCAGCATATAGATGCTGAAGCCTTCAACTACACTGATAATAATCATCAGCAGCATATTAAGCAGCAGTCTGGAGCCTGTCACGCTGTACAGCTTTTTAAGATAAAATTGCATAGCCTTCACGCTTTGGCCTCCCTTTTATCCCCCCGCATCGCAATCTGGCGCCATCCCCACAGGAACGGCCGCAGGACAAAATACATAAAATGAAGCTGTCTTGGCAGCTTGATCGTAGCGGCATCGCGCTGCCCTGGAAGCAGGTACAGCATGATAAATGCAGATTTCTGTCTCGTACTCTTGAGCGAAAACAAATAAGACCAATAGGACCGTTTGGCCTGCGTAATTGGCGTAGGATCCATAATAAATTTCAGACTGGCACTAGCCAGCTGCTGGCTCCGCTCATTCATCAGCTTTTCAGTTCCAGCGGGCGGCTTTGTTCTGAATAAAGCCGTCAACAGCACCATGGCCTGTCCTGCTGCGAATTCCTGACCGTACTGCTGCAGATGACGGACCACGCCTTCCCAATCGGTTCCATGATCAATCAGCGTCTGGATATCGCTCAACCAGCGAAGCCGGAACCAGCCGTGACGGCAGCCGTGCGACAGCAAATACGAGATCAAGTGATCGCTTCCCAGGTAATGTACCGGTTTCCCTGTAATCTGGCATGATTTCCGGGCGCTCCACAGCTCTTCAAAGCCAGGTTCACTGCCAAGGTCAGAATTCAGACGCCAGTGGAGTTCCACCTGAATTCTCTTCTGGGGATGGGCATAACACCAATGATGTTCCCTCCACTTCCATGCGACTGAAATATGGGGCAGTTCACTTTTAGGAACATATCCCATTTCCTTAAGAACAGCATCCGCGTGTCTGGCATCGTCCATCGAGACGAGGATATCCAGGTCCTTGGATGTACGCAGCGCGTAGCTCCCATACAGCTCCTGAGCCAGCACGGGACCCTTAAGCGCCAGTACACGAATCCCTTCGTTGGACAATCGTTCACTGAGCTCCCCGCTCTCAGCTGCCAGCCTCAGCATGGTAAAAGCATTGCTGCTGCATTCCTTACGCAGCTCCTCCATCACCTTCTCAGGCACATAATCAAGCTGTAACGAAGTCAGAATTTGATACACATTCGGATATACCCGGTGATGTTTGGCCAGATCAAGAAAGCTGTCCCAGTTCAGATGCCGGTAAACTTCTTCTCTGCCAGGCAGGTCAAACCCTTTGCGGCTGCCGATCAGCTCACAGATAAACTGCAGCTCCAACGTGACCACGCTTATGTCTAATCCCTTGTCAGCCATGACCTTTTATCCCCTCACTCTTATATGAACCTGCATAATTGGCAAAACTTTGAACAACGGTATATCGATGCAGTTTGTCAGCTCCTGTTATGTAACGGTCCCCGCTTCGCAGCCAGGCATGGGCAATCAGCTTTCCCCTCTCATCTTTGGCTGTCCCCAGATATAATGTACTGCTGACACCGCGGCGTTGCAGCATCCGCATGGCTGCAATCCCCATAACCAGACATTCGCTTTCCCAAAATGTGTAGCGGCCTGCCGTGGCCAGTGCTTTGGAAATCCGCAGCAGCAGGGTCTCCTCCGCTGCTGAATGTAAGGAAGGCGTCTCCATACGCTGTTCGCCAAGAGAAGGCGCAATTCTGGAGAATGGAAGCAGCTTCAGAATACGGGCCCAGCCCAGATACATATAAGCTTCTACGACAAGCAGCTTCATGCCCCGATCCATGGAAAACCATCGTCTCAATCTGCGCAGCATATCGAATCACTTCCCAATGATGATCAAACCTTCTCCGGACAGCTTGGTCACAAAAGCTCGGATCTGCTCCATGCATTTATCCGCTTCAATCTCATATTCCGCACAAAGGATCTCGGTCATCTGGCTGATGGTCTTGGGCGTTTCGAGCAGTTCCCAGATACGCCCACCGGTTTGCCCCAGATTATAATACTTGCCTGTATCAATGCTGAGCATCACTTTCTCGCCGTCCATGTCACTCACCAGCGTACCCGGTTTCTGGGAGATAATCTCATCTGCCCGCAGTTGTTCTGTCTTCATGGATGTCATTCCCCTTTCCCTGTTCGATATGCTGCAGTACAAGATGCTTCATCCTGTCTGCTGTAAATCCGTTCAAGCCTCTGTGCAGCTGCAATACGGGGATCGCTCCAGCCAGACGGGCAGACGTCCCGAAATGCCACTGGTCCTTTCCCAGCTTAGTAATGAGCCTGGAACGATAGGTATGCCGCATAATGGTATGAATCCCCTGCAAACGGGGGATCTGCACCAGTCGCGTATCTCCCCCGGAATCTGGAACTAGTTCAAAAATGCCAGCTAACGGTAACCGCTGCTCATAAAAGGCAGCAGCAGGGACGGCATACTTGCTCTCCCGGCTGAATACACTGCGCAGGCTGGCGGTCTCCTGGCCAAACGCTGTCAAGCTCTCCTCCCACAGCTTTTGCTGAGGGTAAGCAGGTTCTGCGTATGGCATACCGTCCGCAGACCAGTGAACAGCTATCACATCATCACTGACCAGACCATGTCCTGCCTGAATCAGCGCTTGTGCCAAGGTCGACTTCCCGGCGCCCGAATCGCCCACAAAGGCATAAGCTCTACCCTCTACAGCAATCGCACTGCCATGCAGCGGGAGGAGATGACGCTGCATCAGAATGACACCAAGGCAGGTGCCCAGAATGTAAAGCCGTGTTTTATCGGGGTCTTCATCGGGGGCGGGGGCTACGAGGATTTCCTTGCCTTTTATCACACCGAAGCGTGCAGCTCCGGGAATCTGCAATTTGAATACTTCCTGTTGAGCCTCATGGCAGGGGCCTGCTGACGGGAAGCCATCCCATAAAGGATCCTCCCAATCCGTTACCTTCACACGAACGTCGCTCTCAGCAGGAGCGGCCGCAGACAGACGCAGCTCGGGAAGCGGAAGAGAACTGTCGATGATGAGCCCGAATGCCTCATATACCGTCCGTTGATCTACGTACATGACCCAACCTCCTGTTATTTAAAAGACCCTTATAGATTCTTTCCATAAGGGTCTTTTCCTCTCACAAACTCTTGTCATGCGGGATTCGGGCTGCAGGAGTAAGGACAAGCATCTACTCCTGCAGCTGTGATCGATTCCGCAGTTGTAAATCATTAAGTATAAATTCGTATTAGCTAGGGTCATACATGTCAGCATCATGTTCGCTGATCCAGTCGATTTGGTGGTAACCTTTACCTGCCATCGTCTGGGATACTTCCAGCACTTCCAGTTCTGGAGCTTGCCACTCTTTCTTTTGCATTGATTTCACCTCCTTTACAGAATATACAAACTCTCCATCTCAAGCCTCCACGCCCTGCAGGAAACGATGGACGATCAGACTGTGCATCAGCATGCGGATCTCCGGGTCAAAGGCATACTCTGCCTTTGGTTTACGGGCCTTCTCCAGTGCCTTGCGAAGAGCATCCATGTGAAGAAACTGCTCGGTACGATCATCCCGGCACATCTCCTCCAATTCCTGGATGAAGGAAGGCCAGGCTGGCAGCATCCGGTGGAGCCAATCCGCTGGCTGTACACCCCTGCGCTGCTGATTCAGCCGGATTTCATCCGGCAGGTCCTGCACGGTTGCCCGGCGGACTAGAGCACGGTCCCTTCCATCCCGGACATACTGCTCGAGCGGAACGGACAAGCAGAACCGGATCACACGGGCATCACTCGTCGGGTCGCGTTCAGGAAGCCCGTAAGTCAATGACATTTTGGCGGCGACCGTCCCGTTCTTGTTGGCAATCGCCAGATTACTGAACTTGTATTGTCTGACTTCTGCCGCATTTCGCGGGGGGGCCGCCAGGGCCGCAGCATTCATACGCTCATGGACCTGTGTGCTGCGGGCAAAATCCGGATGAATGAGCGATGGAATTCCCGGCCGCGCAGCCGGTGTACCGGATGCGCTCGGGAATGCGATGCGGGTGATCATTTTCAGCAGGCGGGAACGTGGGATGTTCGTATATCCACTGAACAGGGACATCTCTCTGCTGAGCCGCAGCCACTTCATTCGCTTAAGCAGCGTGGCATAATAATCAGGAGCCGATCCCCATGAGATCGTAAAATTACCTCTTGACCCGGTCAGCAGTGCACCAGCTCCAAGTTCGGCTGCTTTTTCATAAAAGCCGCGGATCCAGAATGAGTTCTCAAAGAATTTGTAAGGCATCTCCATACTGGAGAGCCAGGGATCAATCTCAGAATAAGGACTCCGTTCTTCAAAGCTGTGGTAATTCTCCTGAATATTGCCGATATGCCTGACCATCATCTGGATGTAGGGGGATTCGTCCGCGATTAACCGGTGTGACGTCCAATCCACAAAATCCGGTACAGGCACGTAACTGAGCGCATGAAGCGGTTTGTTCTGTCTGGCCAGGCTTCTTGCTGCATAACTCGCTACCGTTCCCGAGTCCAGCCCTCCGCTTAACGCCACACTTACAGCTTTATGCGTCCGAAGTCTTGCATCTACCGCCTGCTGCACGACTTCGCGGAACGCTTCCTCATAATCATGATCCGTTGTTAAACGCAGTTCTTTTACGTCACCCAACGTTGCGTATCGGGTTAACTGCAGCTGCCCCTCCTTAAGTCTGAAGAAATAGGAAGGCGGCAGCTGCTTGATATCATGGTAGACCGTCTGATGGATATCATCGCTGTCAGTCATATCACGGATGGCCAGGAACTCGGCCAGCCATTGACGGTTCAGCAGTTTACGGGAACCCTCAATGGAGAACAACGGTTCCATTACCGTACTAAAGGCCAAATAGTCATGGCTTTGACGATAATACAAGGTACGGGTGCCTGTCATATCTCGGGCACCGAACAGGACCTGTCTGACTTCGTCCCAGATGACAAAGGCAAAGTCGCCTACCAGGAGCGGCAGCGCCTCTTCCCCCCACTTGGCATATGCCATAAGAATGAGTTCACCATCACCAATTGACGGCCGGCGGCTGTGCTCGACTCCCAGACGGTCAAACATTTCCGGACGATTGTCAATAATGGCATCTGCCGTGATCGTTAATCGGCTCCCCGGTTGACGGTAAGGCATTTCCTCCTTGCAGGATTCCGGAGTTACCCATTGGGCCATACAGCCGAGAAAGGCTGGACCGTGCTGCCAGGATGAAAGATCATCTGCAGGGTATTTGCTTAGGGTATTCATCATATGGATGCCCTGCCGCCTTAATTCCTCGCCTGCATCCTCACTCCCTGTATAGATTAATCCTGTGATTGCACTCATACTTTTCCCTCACGATGCTGAACAATTTGGGAGACCCAGCCGGTGATGCGGCTGCCAAAGGGAACCAGCGACTTAACTCTGTCAATCTTGGTCTGGACACGATGCAGCTGCCTTCGCAGGCGATCCTGCTCACTGTGGCTTTTCTCCAGGCGCTTCTCCAGCGCACGAAGTGTAATCCGGAGCTGGCTGACCTCATCCTGCATCCCAGAGACTTCTGGCCTTGAGGCCTCGGCGGAAACAATGGAATCTGTTAACCAGTGGTCAACTTCTTCCGTTGTTATCTGATACCGCGGTTTCCATTGGCAGCCGCTTTTTGCCTGGAGCTGCTCTGCGCGACGGGTTATTACAGCCCAATCAGGCTGAGCCTGATAATGGCGGCCGGTAATCCGCTCGGCTTCCGCCAGCTCCTCGCTGTAACCCAGCTCATGAAAGATGTCTGCACCCAGAATCCGGCAGTAAGCATCAATTTCCTCGGGTTCAAGGCGATCCTTCCAGCTGTTAACAGAGTCCTGATGCGGCTCACGATGCTTGCTGAGATAGGGATCACCAACCCCCATGCTATAATACATCTCGGCTTTGGCACCATCCATATAATCGCCGTAACGTTCGATCCCTTCCTCGTACGGAACCCCAATGAATCTACACAAGCGACGGGTTTCCTCTTCCGGCTCGGCGACAAGCGTTTCATATTTGCAGCGGTATATATAAGGACTGTCGGTGGAAAAGTAATGGTAATACCGGAAAAGCCCGGCGGTCAGATCCGTCATTTTCATATTAAAGTCTGCGCTCTCCAGATCCTGCTTCAGGTTAAATGAACCGGAGCGTGCATTAACATTCTTGTACGATGCCAGAATCGCCAGCGGGTTGCGGATCAACCACACTCTTCGCGACTGCGGGAAAAGCCGGTCAAGAAATTCCAGCAGATAGTAGTAGCGTGGGGATTTATCCACGACGTGAGTCGCGCCGCTCGTTCGCATCAGACCGTTATAAACTTCTCTTGCAAAGCTGCGTGATGCTTGTTCAAAAACTGTTTCGGGAAGTACTGCGTTATAAAATTGATGTATGATCTCTCCTCCGCCGTAGGGACGGCGCTGTTCAGCAGGCAGATCGTACAGACTCATCAGATACCACATTTCCTGTGTGGCAAACACCTGACGGTGATTCTGCAGTATGGTCGTGACCAGTGAGCTTCCGCTTCTTGGTACGCATAGGAGAAATACAAGCTGATTGCCCTGAGCATCAATCAATGGTACGCCCCTCCCAGTCAATATAATCATCTTGGCGCTATCATCTTGGCATTCATTTATGTACGGATATTGCATGGTTTAACCAAATTAGGAATGTGACCTGCATCCGGGAGCCAGCGGTCCGGCTTTATGCAGATTGGTGAGTGGCATTTGAAACCTTGCAACCCGGGCCAGCCAGGTCGTGTAGGTGAGGCGGTCTGGATCTGGAAAATAGGATAAAAACCTGTTCCAGTTCCTTGATACGAATCGTATACATATTCCCACTTTAAGATACGGCGTGTAACTTGTCAATTCGAAGTTTGATTCTTTTGTTGTCTTTTTCCTTATTTAATCTGTTGGACCTGAGTTGAAACAAGTTTCACTTAAAATTTTGCAAAAAGATGCAATTTCCCTTGTGATTGACGCACTAAAAAATTCGCAAAATACGCTTCGATATGCGGATTTATGCAGAAAGGAGCTGCGCCCCCCATGCCCAAAAGTTCTGTTAAAGGGAGCATTGTGATCGACGGCCAAAGGCTGGATATCACGAATCCCGACAAACCGCTCTGGCCTGAGATGGGCATTACAAAAGCTGTTTATCTTCAGAAGCTGACCGCTCTGGCCCCTTATCTGTTGACCTATACGCGCAACCGCCTGCTCACCTCCATCCGCTACCCGCATGGTATAGGGGGGACTTTCTTTTACCAGAAAAATGCTCCTGAGCCGCTGCCGGATTTCGTCAAAACTGCGATGGATGGAGATATCCGCTATGTCGTCATGGATCAGCTGCCCGTCCTGCTCTGGCTCGGCAATCTCGCGGCCATAGAGTTTCACCCGTCCCTGCACTCCATCGGCAGTCCCCTGCCCTGCGAATGGATGATTGACCTGGACCCTTCTGTGGAGGAAGAGCCGCGGATCATGGAGGCTGCTGCTATCGTAGGCGAAACGCTCGCCAGCCTGGGACTCCAGTCCATCCCGAAAACCTCCGGGGCTACCGGTGTTCAGATTATTGTACCGATCCGCCCCGGCATCACCTTTGATGAGCTGCGCAGCATCGGTCATCTGGTAGGACAATATGTGACTGAAAAGCACCCGGGCCTATTCACCTTAGAGCGACTGAAGAAGAACCGCGGGGACCGTATTTATTTTGATTATCTGCAGCATTACAGCGGGAAAACACTGGCCGCCCCCTACACTCCCCGCGCCCGAACCTACGCCACAGTCTCTACGCCTCTAACCTGGGAGGAAGTCCACCGGAATGTGAAGCCGACCGATTTTCATCTGCTCAATATTGAAGCCCGGTTAGCGTACACAGGAGATCTGCTTGCACAGCTGCCACCGCAGCCGGTGGAAGTTCTTCTTGCTCACTATAACAAAAAATAACCCGCACACGGCCAGGCCGTATGCGGGTTATTCAATGATATTCAGGCTGAAAAACCGCTAATGAATCCCTTTTTTCTTAAACCTTCCACCTTTGACATCGTGAATATTACCGATAGCTACAAAGGCGTGGGAATCCCAGTCCTCCACAATACTCTTCAGCTTCGCTTCCTCCAGACGGGTAATGACCACGAAAATCACTTTCTTGTCATCACCGCTGAACCCGCCCTCTCCGTTCAGGTATGTCACCCCGCGTCCGAGACGGTCCGTGAGCGCTTCGCCAATATCACGATATTTATCACTAATGATCCAGACAGACTTCGATTGGTCCATCCCTTCGATCGTTACGTCAATCATTTTCATAGCGATATAGTAGGCAATCATGGAATACAGTGCGTTCGGCCAGCCGAACACAAACCCTGCACTTCCCAGAATGAACACGTTGATTACCAATACGATCTGACCCACACTGAACGGCGTCTTCTCACTGACCAGAATGGCCACAATTTCCGTTCCGTCCAGAGAGCCCCCTGAGCGAATAACAAGTCCTACACCTACCCCCAGAACCACACCGCCAAAAATGGCCCCAAGCAGAGGTTCATTCGGTGTCAATGCAGGCACGCTGTGCAGCAGGGACGTACATATCGACATGAAAACAACGGCGTAAAGCGTAGAAAAAGCAAACGTCTTACCAATCTGCTTGTAGCCCAGCAGCAGGAAGGGCAGATTCAGCACCGTCAGGAAGATACCCAGCGGCAGTCCGAACAGCTTGGATACCATAATCGAAATACCGGTAATTCCCCCGTCGATGACGCCGTTGGGAACCATAAAAATTTCAAGAGCAACTGCCATCAGAACGGCACCAATCGTAAGCAGAACGACCCGCTGCAGCTGCCGCAGCGTCAAGAAGGATTTCTTCTCTCGACCATCCGGCTTCAGCTTCTCCAGCGTTCTCTCCGCTGTTGTTGTATCTGTCATCCAATCCCCCCATATCCTCATCTCAGCCTCTAATCCATGGCGCTTATATCTTTATTATAACATAAATATGATGATAACTGGCCAAATAGTGAGAAAAACGAAGATAATTTCAAAAAAAATAAACTTTAATCATAAAAAACGCCCCGAATCGCTACAGCAGAGGCGATAGCATCCGGGACAGGATTTCACTTGTTTTCTGAAGGCGCGAACGCCCCTTAAATTCTTCAAGATTCATTGCACTGCAATGCTGCAGATCTTCTTCAAAATCCGCTATCAAATGCTGCATAGCCTTCTGGTCAAAGAGCACAGCTTGCAGCTCAAAATTGCAGAAAAAACTCCGCATATCCATGTTGGCGGTGCCCACTGTAGCCAGCAGATCATCCACAATCATTACCTTGGCATGCACAAACCCTTTATGGTACTGGTAGAATTTAACTCCAGCTATCAGCAGCTCCTCCACATAGGAGAGTGACGCCAAATGCACCAGGCGGGAGTCTGACTGATAAGGAATCAGAATCCGGACATCGACCCCGCTGACAGCCGCTGTTTTGAGCGCCTCATAGAGAGCGGTATCGGGAATAAAATACGGTGAGGTTATGTAGATCCGCCGGCTCGCCACCGAGATAGCACCAAAGCACATTTCCTGAATCGTGTTCCAGTCCTGGTCAGGGCCGCTGCTCAGAATCAGCGCCTGTTCGTTCCCTTTGCATTGATGGGGCGGAAACAAGCTCATATCCACGATCCGTTCTTTTGAAGCCAGCTTCCAGTCATTCAGAAAGGTCGTCTGCAGAAAATAAACAGCGTCTCCCTTAACCTCCAGATGGGTATCCCGCCAAAATCCCATATCAGGGTAAAGACCCAGATAATCATCTCCCACATTAATTCCGCCTAGATAACCTGTTGTCCCGTCAACGACAACAATCTTTCGGTGATTACGGTAATTCACCCGCCGGTCAAACAACGCAATCAGCGGGGGCAGGAAATAATGAAACTCCCCTCCTGCTTCACGCAGCTGTCGGATGAATGCTGTAGACACCTTCCGGCTGCCCAGGCCATCCACAATGAAACGGACCTTTACGCCTTCCTTCGCTTTACGCAGCATAAGGTCCTGAAACTTCTGACCGATTCCGTCGCTTCGGAAAATGTAATATTCGATATGAATATGATGCCGTGCCTTCTCCATCGCTTCCAGTATCGCCTTATACGTTTCTTCGGCATTCGTCAGGACCCTCGTCTCATTACAGCTGGTTATCGGACTTTCCGAAAGATTGGACAGGAGATGAAACAGACGCTTCTCGTGGATGTAGCCGGGATTGGACATTTGGCCAGGCTGATCTACAAGATGCATCTGCTGCCACAGCCGGGTCCGAATCTCACGGAACAGCTTGGAGCCTCGATGACGGATCATTTTACGCTTGCGATATTCCTGGGCAACGAAGAAATAGATAACAAATCCGAGCAGCGGAACACAAAGAGAAATGAAGAGCCAAGCGACTGCCTTGGCCGGTTGGCGGAATTCAAGCAGCAGAATAATACCAAATTGACATATAAATGCGAATAAAATGATCAACAGCCATACCATGCAGCAGCCTCCTTATGTACCTATGGAATGAATACTATGTATTAGAGCACTATGGACACAGTCTTAACGTTTCACGGTCCCGTTAATCATACATACCCTGCAGTGCGAAGGAGAACGCAGAATGGATCATGACTTTTTTGACATAACTTGATACAGGCCTGAATACATAGTGTATTGGGCATCGGATAAGCAATCCGGATGCACCCCACACTGGCGCTTCCCTACCGGGATGGCCGGAAAGGAGCCATGATGAAATCCGCTGTCGCCCAGGAACGTTTGACCCTCGTCATTCTTCGGGATGCCCAGCATGCCGCCAGGCAGTTCCAGATTTCAAGACCGGTCCTCCTGCTTGTCCCTGCTGCTGCCCTTCTCTCCATTTCCGCTCTGATTATATCGATGCATATCCATTCGACCCGCCAGGTCAGCCGCCTGGAACAAGCGCTTGCCGCGGCTCAGCTGCAGCTGGATGTGACTGTCACCAACCGGAATGAGGCTCTCCGCAGATTGCAGGAGCAGATGACGAATTACGGCATTCCGCCTATACCGCTGCAGGAACAAGCTTACCGGCTTCCACGCCTTGAACAGCAGCTGCAGACCTGGATCACCCGGTCCCAGCCTTCTGCTCCAGCCGCGGCGAGTCTGGTCAGGGATACAGCCAAAGCGTTGTCTCTGCCTGCTGCCCAGGCTGTCCCAGACAGCGCAGTCTCTGCTGTCATACCTGCGATCCGGCCGCAGGAATACACAGCCGTCTTCGACCGGAGGAGCGATTCGGCAGCTCCGCTGGAAGATGATATGGAAACCATGAAGCAGTGGATGCGCCGGATGCAGTCTTCTATTCCTGACCCAGCTGTCACTGCAGCTGCTCCGCGGATCACTAAGACCCAAGAACAAAAGCTCACCCCTGCATCGATTCCATCTGCTCAGCCAAAGCAAAAAAAAGCCCGTACGCAGCGGGACAAAAAAGCACCTACCCCTGCAGCACCTTCCTTATGGCCAACCTCATCTACCCGAATCACTTCAAGCTTCGGCTACCGAAGTGATCCGTTCCACAGGACGTCTGCTTTTCACGCAGGCATTGATATCGGGGGCAAAATCGGTGACCCGGTCTTCGCTGCAGGCAGAGGTGAGGTCATCGATACAGGCCGGGATGGCTCAAGGGGAAACTACATCATTATTGCCCACGGTAACGGAATGGAGTCATGTTACATGCATTTGAGCAAGATCAGGGTGAAGACAGGTATGAAAGTCGCCCAGGGAGAAGTCATTGGTGATCTCGGCAGTACCGGCCGCAGCACAGGACCGCATCTGCATTTCCAGGTTACGAAGAACAGCAGAGAGATCGACCCGCTCAGCGTCTTGGGACGCAGCTGATGCCAGGTGGTCTGGAACAAAGAGAGCGGATACCTTATTCTACTCCATATGGTTACAGGGGGAATGAACCATGTTCAAGGAAACGAAACGGACGGCCGTTTCAACGGATACACTGATCGGTCAGGGCACTGAAATACAGGGAAGCCTTCACTGCTCGGCCGATCTTAGAATCGAGGGCAGGCTCATTGGGGATATTGTCAGCACGAGGGATGTCATCATTGGGGAATCCTCCATCCTTCGCAGCTGCATCACGGCCCGAAATGTGATCATAGCTGGGAAAGTGTTCGGCGACATTACAGCCGAGGGAAAGCTGACCATTATGGCTTCAGGCAAGCTGTACGGCAATATACAGGCCAAATCTCTGATTGTGGCTGAGGGCGGTGTCTTCAACGGAACCAGCGGAGGCATGGAAGAGACGGAAGAGACAGAATGGTTGACTGATAATGATCGCATACAGGCTCTCTCCGCAGTAGAAAGCACAGAGTCACAGGCAGGATAAACAAAAATAATCCCCCGCAGATCGCCTATGCGATGAACGGGGGATTTTAAGTTACAGCTCGGATTCTTCATTACACACAAAAGATCGATGGGTCGGTGAATGGGCTTCATGACTGCCGCCGGATAACACAGACTCATGCACCGGGGAAGGATGTGATGCCCTCATACAGTGCTGACAGCAGCCCAGAGATATCTCGCTGCGATAGAATCCGGTACGGAAAATATAAGGCAGGTTCCCGTCTGTTCCATCCTGATCCTGCAGGGAATAAGGTACCGGCAATATCTTCTGACAGCTGACGCAGTAAAATCTGCCCTTATCAATCAATGAAATGTCTCCTTGATCGCGCAAATTCCGGTCTTCGACACGGTCGCTGATACACTTTGTATCTTAACCAGTAATTTACTCGACACCGTACGCGTTGTCAAGACATTCTTCGCAAGTCCTTAATATTTTCAACCTAAGCCCCTAAGGACCTGATACCGGTTCCATCTGCTTCTCCAGCAGATCATGGATGCGTGAGCGCTCTTTCTCATCTACCAGATAATAATAAATGCCGCCCATTTTTGTCCCTTTCCCCCGGATCTCCTCCGTCTTCAGCTGTTTCAGGTCTGCGCGATAATCGGTCAGCAGCTTCTTCATGTCATCGAATGAGATATCTGTCCGGACGTTAGCACCGACTTCTTTCAGTGCAGATTCAATGCGTAACAGGCTGGATGCCTGCAGGGCCTGATCCATCAGCTGCTCAAGAATCTGTTTCTGGCGGTCATTTCGCCCAAGGTCCCCCTTGGGATCTTCGTACCTCATCCGCGCATAGGCAAGCGCCTTCGCCCCATCCATCTGAATCAGTCCCTGGTCAAACTGGTAGCCGCCGGAAGCAAAGGCAAACTTGTTATGGACCTGAACACCGCCGAAAAGATCAATTAACTGCTTGAAGCCTTCCATGTTCACACGCACATAATAGTCTACCGGAGTGCCCAGAAACTGCTCTACAGTTGCCACCGCCATATCAACCCCGCCAAAAGCATAGGCATGGTTAATCTTATCTTCGGTCCCCTTCCCTGCGATCAGGGTCCGTGTATCCCGGGGAATGTTGAACAGCAGCACAGACTTATTCGCCGGATTGACGCCCGCAACAATCAGAGTATCTGATCTGCCGCGGTCCCCTGATCGTTCATCAACTCCCATGATCAGCAGTGTGAACGGCTCTTTCCCGCTCAGATTCGCAGGCTGCCGGGGATGGCCGCCTTTCCCCGTTGGATTCAGACTTGCGACAGCCTCCGGAACCGGATTCCGGGGCTGGTACATTTGGTCTGCGGTCGACTTTACGCTCTGGTACAGATAAACTCCGTACCCGAAGACACCCGCAGCGACGATTCCGGAAGTGATAAGCGATATTTTCAGCCACTTCTTCATCCGTATCCCTTCCCGCCTCTCCTGCTTATCCGTTGCGAACAGCGATGCGCTGCTCCAAATGCGTCAAGTCAGGCCGCCCAACCGAGTAATAGCGGAACGGGGACAGCAGGACCTGCTCGGGACCGAACACATTCCGGCCGTCAATAAGAACATGGTCTTTCATGACAGCCGCCAGCTCGTTCAGGTCAACCAGCCGGAATTCGCTCCATTCCGTCAGCAGGCATACAGCTTCGCTATCCTGTGCTGCTTCCCATGCATCCTCTGCCCACGTGATGGACGGGTGATCCAGCTCCCGGCGGAAGTTGGCCTGTGCAATCGGATCATAAGCCCTAACGTGCGCCCCTTGGGCGAGCAGGCTTTGAATAATATCCATCGCTGGCGCATCCCGGACATCATCCGTATCCGGCTTGAAGGCAAGACCCCAGACTGCAATATTTCTGCCTTCCAAGGGTCCCAACGCTTCCTTAAGCTTGCGGATGACGTTAAAACGCTGATCATTATTTACTTCCACTACGGATTTCAGCAGCTTGAATTCATAATCCACATGCCCGGCAATCTGGATTAGAGCCTCGGTATCCTTGGGGAAACAAGATCCGCCATAACCGATACCCGCCTTCAGAAAAGCCGACCCGATCCGCCGGTCATATCCCATTCCCTCAGCAACCCGTGTAACATCAGCTCCTACCTTCTCACAGATATTGGCGATCTCGTTGATAAATGAGATTTTGGTAGCCAGGAAAGCATTCGACGCATATTTGATCATCTCCGCCGAGCGGATATCGGTTGTGATAATATGATGAGTCAGGCGCTTATGCAGCTCCACCAGGGTCCGCAGGGTCTCTCCGTCCTCTGTTCCAATAACGACACGGTCAGGGGCCAGCGTATCCTGAACTGCTGTGCCCTCCCGCAAAAATTCCGGAACGGAGGCTACTGCAAAAGAGTGGGAAGTATTCCTAGATATCAAATCCCGGATCATTTCATTCGTGCCTACCGGCACGGTGCTTTTCGTCACAATGATCTTGTGTCCGTTCATCGCTCTGGCTATATCAGCTGCAGCCTGTTCAATGTAGCTCAAGTTAGCCTCTCCATTAGGCAGTGAAGGTGTTCCTACCGCGATAAAGATAATATCAGCATAACCAACGGCCTCATTCAGGTCGGTGGTGAAGGACAGCTGCTCTTTCGCCCGGTTAGACGCGATCAGCTCCTTGAGTCCCGGTTCGTAGATCGGCACTTCCCCTGCGTTCAGCATATCAATTTTATGGGCAGCAGCATCGACGCAGATCACTTCATTCCCAAGCTCTGCAAAACATACCCCTGATACCAGCCCTACATAACCCGTACCAATCATCGTTAATTTCAAGTCCGTCTCCTCCTTGAGTTACAATCCTTATTATTCAGCTCCCGGAACAGAGAGAAGGTTCAAAACACAATCTGTCAGAGCTTTGACTCCTTCTTCCCCGCTGTTCCCTTTCATTCCAGCTCCAGGACGGACAGATAACCCCTGCTCCTCCAGCCATGCAGGCAGGTCATTCAGGTCCGCCAGTTCCTCCCAACGGAGCAGCCGGACAGGCAAAAGCTTACGCAGAACATCAATGGTGTTCCGGTCCTCTGGCATAGCCCCCCTCTCGATCAGAAGCATGGGCTTGCCGTATTGAACCGCTTCACTGGCTGTGCCCCAGCCTGGCTTGGAGATAACGAGGTCAGAGGCAGCCAGATACAGCTGGGACTCTGTCATTTCCCGGGGAATGCGGATGATCCGTTTCCCTTCGACAGGCATATTACTGGATACAATGAAGAGACAGCGGTTGTCCTCCATCCATCTCAATGTTTCAAGCCCCTGCACGTCCATTCCCATTCCGATCGCAAAATAGACAATCAAGCTGCCGCCGTACGGATCCAGCTGCTGCCTTAACTCCAGGACCGTCCGGTGATCTGCAGGCCTTGAATAAAACCCCGCTTCCAATCTTGCCTGCCGGCCCCAATCAGGCTCATCGGCCGCACCAGGCAGTGAAATAAAATAATCCATGTTCCGGTAGGCCTCATACAGCGGTTGAAGCTCCTTTTCATTCAGGACATCACGACAGGCTGTATACCAGGTAAAATTAGAGATGCCTATAGACGGAATTCGGGCTGCAGAAGCCGCCGCAAAAGGAATGGCTGAAATATCTGAAATGACCCAATCAAACTTCCCCTGAAGTAAAAAATCCCTCTCCTGCTGAACCAGCACAGAGAAGGATTCTATATATTTTCCGTACGCGGCCTTCATGGCAGAGGGGTCGATCTCCACAGTGCCCGGCTTCAGCACATATCCAACATCCAGCTTCACGCGGCGGTAATGGATATTGCCGCTGCCTCGCTGGCCTGCCCCGGCGAGAGATGCCACCAGAAAAGGCAGCACTCGCTCCGAACAGATGGTCAGCTGCAGCTCCGCGGCACTGAGCCTCATGAGCAGCTCACGAATGAGCGCAACACTGCGGGCGGCATGACCATAGCCGTAGTCGGTGATATAGTAACAAATGTTCATCAACGAATCGCCATCCGCTACTTGGCACAGTGCCTTTCAATTTCGGACCAGTCTTTATACAGTTCAATGGCATCCCCTTCTGAAATATCCGGTCCAGTCTGTACAGCAATGAACTCCACATCATCAAAGGCACGGATGCCGTGCATCGTTTTGGCCGGAATATGCAGCACGTTGCCGGACTGTACCCGCATCAGATTCCCATTGTGAATAAACTCAGCCTCTCCCTTTACAATCGTCCATACCTCCTGGCAGGTACGATTCAGGCGGTAGCCGAGATTTTTGCCGGCCTGAAGGCTGATCCGCCGGGTTACCACACGGCTGCCGTCGCCATAGGCCTGGGTGTCCAGAATTTTGCTCCAGCCCCATTCGCGCTCTTCATACATCGGCCCCTGATTGAAATTAATCAGGTCCTTAATTCGCGGGCTTGAGCTTTTGTCCGTAACCAGAATACCGTCCGGACTGGCAGCCACAACAATGTTGGAGACACCGAGAACGGTGACCGGGATGTCGGTCTCGTTAATCAGGTGGGTGTTCTCGCAGTCGCTGCTCAGAATCCCCTTGCCCATCTGACAGCTCCCCATCTCTTCCGTGAGCGTATTCCAGGTCCCGAGGTCCTTCCAGTATCCCTCGTAAGGAACAGCAACCACTTTCTCTGCTTGTTCCACGACCTCATAGTCAAAGCTGATCTTCGGCAGCGTATCATAATGCTTGAGCATCGCTTCGTAATGGATGGGAAGCCCCTTCTGCTCCAGCAGTGTAATCAGATAGTCCAGCTTGAAGGCGAATACACCGCAGTTCCATAGGGCACCTGCTGTAATCAGCAGCTCCGCTTCCTCTTCGCTCGGTTTCTCCTGAAAACGGGCCACCCGGCGGTACGAGGCGCTGTCTACCTCCTTCTCCGGGATCATGTAACCATACTTGGAAGAGTTATAGGTCGGCTGAACGCCAATCAGTGCCAGGTCAGCCCCGCTGGCTTGCAGGATTCCGTCAAGACTTTTGACAACTTCAAAGAAGTGATCCTCCACGTAAGGATCCACCGGCAGGATGGCCACCGTCTCATTCAGCGCAATCCCTTCTACCGAATACAGATAAGCTGCCGCCAGTGCGATCGCCGGAAAGGTATCCCTCCGCTCCGGTTCAATCAGCAGCGGCACATCATAACCTACCTGGGCCTGCATGATCTCGACTTGAGCTTTGCCGGTAGCAATCATGCTTGAGCGGCTGAGCCCCGTAGCCTTAAGCTGATGCCATACCCGTTGAACCATGGAGACATGCTCACGGTTCTCATTCTCCAGCACTTTCAGGAATTGCTTGGAGCGGGCGTCATTGGACAGCGGCCATAAGCGCTTGCCCGAGCCGCCGGATAATAACACTAATCTCATCGAGGCACCTCCATCTCGGAATACGTATGAGGCTTCGGACTGTCCGCCAGCTGCCGGAGCAGCACACGGTACTTCTCCATCGACGTTTCGCGCCGAAGATGCTTCTCCAGGTAGGTGCGCCCGCGCCCTCCCATCCTGCGCAGCTGTTCACGGTCAAGCAGATACATGTTTTTCATACTTTTGACAAATTGATCATACTGCTGGGGCTCCACCAGCATCCCGTTTCCGCTCAGCTCAATCAGCCGGTAGGCTTCGCTGCCTTCCTCCAGGACACCGAGGACAGGCTTACCTGCGGCCATGACACCGTAAATTTTGCTCGGCACAGACACGCCCTTGATTCCCTTCTGATTCACAACAAGATGGACATCCGCCGCATTCAGGGAATATACCAGGTCTTCCTTCGGCTGATAAGGCAGGAAGCGGACCTGATCGACACCAAGCTTCTCGACCACCTGCTGCATCTTCTTCTTCACAGCACCGTCGCCGATAAATACAAAGACCATATCCTTAAAGTCTCTAAATTGATCCGTATATCTCACCAGATTCTCAAGGTCATAATACAAGCCCAGATTGCCGGAATACATGACAATGAACTTGCCTTCCAGTCCATGGGCAGCAATAAAATCCGCTACACGCGGATGCGTCTTGGGCAGCGGCACGATCTCCTCTTCATTCGTCCAGTTATGGATTACTGTGTTATCAGGCACCTTGTGGTAGTTAAACCGTTTCTCCAGGGTCTCCTTCATGTCATAACCAACGGTAATAATGTGGGTTGCCATACGGCAGTTGAAGATGTCTACCGCACGTGCAAGCTTGATCATCAGCGGGCTGCTGAAGCCTACCGCTTCGGCCTGCTCAGGGTTAAAATCCTGAATATTATAGATGTGCTTGGCGCGTTTTAGCCACTTACCGATTGTGCCAATCGTCCCTCCCAGAATCGGCGGCTGTGAAATGGTATAGACAAAATCCACCTTGCGCTGCCGAAGCAGCAGCAGGACAGCCTGAAAAAAATAGGCTGCGATGTATCGCAGCCTGCTCGACATGGAATTTTTATTCACGTTGGGAAGGGCAATATGAAGAATACGGATATTCTCAAGCCGGCTTTCCTCGACCCTTTTGCCCGTCCGCACTCCTTGTTCGTTATATCCGCCGGGACGGGCCGCAATCACCGTAATATTGAAGTCATGCTGAAGATGAAGGCACAGCTCGGTCAGAATCTGGCCTGTAGACGCGTAATCCGGATAAAAATAATTAATGACAAATACGATATTCGGTTTCATCCCATAACCTCTTTCATTACAGCCCGGCTGGTCTGCTGCGTTTCCCGGGCAGGATCATGCATTTCTTCGGAATCTTCAAGAAAGCGATGTTTCACAAAAGAAGCCGGCGTCCCGGCATGAATCTCGTTACTAGGCACATTACGGGTCACCGTACTTCGGGCCGCAACGGCGCCCATTACCCCAATGTCCACGCCAGGGTAGACAAAGACATCACTCGCTATCCACGCGCCATCACCAATCGTAATCGGCTTCGTAACCAGCCCGAAATGCGGGTCACGGATATTATGGGAACCGGTGCATAAGTAGCTGTTCTGCGAAATGACACAGTGACTGCCGACCTGAATTTCGTCCAGGCTGTAGAATTCTACATGATCTCCGATCCAGCTGTACTCGCCAATCCTGACCTTCCAGGGATAGGTAAACTTTGCTGTGGAGCGGACCTGCACGCCCCTGCCAACGTCGGCCCCGAAGAGACGCAGCAGGAAAGCTCTCCATCGGTACATCGGATGCAGAGAAAAACGGAACAGGGTGCCCTGGATGAACCACCAGAGCAGCACGATCATGCCGCCGCGGCCGCGGGAATACCAGCTCTGATCGTAGCGGTCCAGCCGGACCTTATTCGGAAGAGTGTTCATGCGGATCCCCTTCCCTACACATCGGTTACACCCATCCACGGCGTGCCCGCCGCAGATACGTTGTCTTTGAGGATATGTCTGTACTGCTGATCCAGCAGACGGCTGATGCTGTCCCATTCGTAGTAGTCCTTGACCATCTGTTCCGCTTTCTCTCCTGTCCGTGTCAGCCGTTCAGGGTCAGACAGCAGGGCACTCATCTGGCCGGCGAAGGCCTCAGGGTCGCAAGGAGCAGCAAGCCCCGCTTCATTCGCTACAATCTCTCTCCAAATATTGACCTTGTCAGAGATTACTACCGGAATACCGCAGGCCATCGCCTCAATGACCGAAATGCCGAAATTCTCGGAATACGAAGGCAGCACGAACATATCCGCATCCCGCAGAACCGCATGCTTGGCTTCACCGGTGACCATACCGATAAATTTCACATGCTCCGTCAGACCGGCCTCGTCAATCCAGCCCTGAACTTTCTTCGCATAATTATCATCGTCAGGTCCGGCAATGATCAGCATCGAATCCGGATGCTGGCGGTGCACGATCCGGAAGGACTGCACCAGAATGTCCAGCCCCTTTTTGAAGTTCACCCGTCCCAGGAACAAAATCATTTTCTTGGTGCCCAGCCCTTTTATTGTGCTGCGAAAAGTTCCTTCCGCCGGAAGCTGGCTGTAATCCGCGCTGTTCAGCCCGTTAGGCACAACAAAACCCGGACTATCGAAGACATAAGGCCGGGCCAGAATCATTTCTTCTTCAGTTGTATAATGCAGAGCGTCCGCTTTTCGGATGTTGCGGTTCTCGAACAGCAGCTCCATCACCTTCTTACGGTAACGATGACGTGCATACATAACAGGATCCAGCGTACCGTGAGGACGGATAATATATGGGATTTTATATTTGCGGGCGTAGTGTCCGGCCACCATTCCGTGAAACAGATAGATGGAATGAATGTGGACGATATCATACTGCCTCATTTCTTCTCTCAGCGCCTTGGCCATAGAAGATGAGGTGCGCCAGAACTTCGGAAATTGAACCGGAAAATAACGAATGGTTACACCATCCTGTACCACCGGCTTATTCACCGGTACATCCAGCACACCGGCCCCATCCTGGTTAGTGGTGAAGATCGTTACGTCATGCCCAAGTCTGGCCAAGGCGCTCGACATCTCCAGTCCCGCCTTGGCCGGCCCTCCGTACCTTGGTGCCAGGTTGGCGATTACGTGCAATATTTTCATGATTGGCCTCCTACACAATGAATCTCCAGTGAATCTCCAGCACCCTGTCAGTCAATTGCTGCTCTGCTGGTTAAGAACGGCTTCACCCGGCTTGGCTATAGGCTGAGCAGCCATCTTTCTTCGAATGACAATGAACAGACTTACAGCGATGCTGACCCCTCTTACCAGCATTCCTATGACGATGCTCCAGGCTGCGCCAGACATACCATAGCCGGGAATCAGGAAAAAAGCAGACACAAACACGGATGCACAGGACACAACATAGATCGGTACTTGTACATTCATATTTCGCGATATTGTTAACCCTGCCCCCAGACAGCTGGATATGAACCAGATGGTACTGGCAAGCATAATAATCGTGAGAATCTCGCTGTGCTGTCCGTATTCCTTGCTGTACAGCAGATTGAGTATAGGCCTGCCGGCAGCCAAAGAGATTAGAATACCTGTGATTCCTATACATCCTGCGAGAAAGGACAGCTTCAGCAGATCTTTTCGGAATCGATCCAGATGCTGATGATACAGAACAGACAACTTAGGACTGAACGCTTGTATTAATGCAGTAATGAAGGTACCGCCCGCTACCATGATATATGCAATAGCAGCATAATAACCGAGCATTTCCTCCCCGCCAAAAGCCTGCAGCCGATAGCGCGGGATATTATTCATCAGCGAGTCCAGGGTTGCAACAATTCCAAGCGGAATCGTGAGTAAGCCCAGTTTCCAGATCCGCCGCAGATTGACTTGTTCCCAAAAATATTTTTTCTGCTGACCTGTTCTGCTGTACAACTGTTTCAGTACACGGATAGCGTTTCTGATATCATACAAGACCAGAATCAGCAGCCAGGCACACGACATCCCCACCACAGACCAGACAATGCTGTCTGTCAGCAGTAATACTACTGACAGTACAGCAACGGAGGACAAACCTTTCATAATCATGGATCTGGCGATCCAGTGCATTTGTTCATGCTTTTGAAACAAGCCAAAAATGATATCAGAGACAGACTCAATAACCTTGGATATTCCCACGAAGAGAATGACAAGCCGCAATACAGACGAGTAGTCCCCCGAGACCGCAATCACAGCAACGCACAGCAGCGACAGAATACTCATGAGCATTCGCAGCCGGAAATATTCTGTAAATGCGTACTCGTCTTTGGCATCGGTAGCCTGAAAATTACGAAGCTGAAAATTACTGAACAGAATCAGGGGAGCGATGAGAGCAAGAGCCAGGGAAAATTGCCCCACCATCGCGGGATTGCCCAATTTGGCAATCGACATGATCATGCCCCACTGGGATGCAGCATAGATCAGGTTGCCTGCGAGAAGGGCTGAGAAATTGCCTTTAAATATTTTACCGAGAAGTTCCACGGATTTGTTCATTTCCTCGGAACCCGATTAGTAGATGGCGGTAATGGTGTGGTCGGCAAGCTTCCTTGCACGGTCCAGATCGGCATCCACCATCATGTGGATCAGCTGCTCAAATCCGACCTCAAGCTCCCAGCCCAGCTTCTCCTTCGCCTTGGTGCAGTCGCCCAGGAGCAGATCCACTTCTGCCGGACGGACAAACTCCGGATCAATGACGATGTAATCCTGGTAGTTCAGACCCACATAAGAGAAAGCTACATCCAAAAGATCCCGTACCGTATGCATTTCACCTGTGGAGATGACATAATCGTCCGGCTCTTCCTGCTGCAGCATCAGCCACATCGCCTTGATATAATCGCCGGCGAACCCCCAGTCGCGGAGTGAATCCAGGTTGCCGATCCGCAGCTCGTCCTGCAGGCCGAGCTTAATGCGGGCCACAGCGTCTGTTACCTTGCGGGTAACAAATTCGAGACCGCGGCGCGGGGACTCGTGATTAAACAGGATTCCCGAGCAGGCGAACATATTGAAGCTTTCACGATAATTCACCGTGATCCAGTGGCCGTAAACCTTGGCCACCCCATAAGGGCTGCGCGGATAGAACGGCGTTGTCTCGGACTGCGGTGTCTCTACAACTTTACCGAACATCTCACTGCTGGAGGCCTGATAGAACTTGGCATCCGGCTTCATGATCCGAACGGCTTCAAGCATATTGGTAACGGACAATGCCGTAATTTGCCCTGTAAGCAGCGGCTGCGGCCAGGATGCCGCAACGAAAGACTGTGCAGCCAGGTTATATACTTCATCCGGCTGTGCCAAACGAACCGCTTCAATCAGCGACGCCAGATCGGTCAGGTCTCCGGAAATCCAGTGAATCTGATCCTTGATATGTTCCACATTCTCGAAATTTGGAGTGCTTGTTCTTCTGCGCAAACCGTAAACTCTGTAGCCTTTTTCCAGCAAAAACTCTGCAAGATATGAACCGTCCTGTCCGGTTACTCCGGTAATTAATGCTCTTTTCATATGGGGTTCCTCCACTCAGATTCTATTTTTAAGTCCAGCTTGCTGCTGCTAATTTTGAACCAGTGCCTCTTTTTGATAAGCATCATATACCGACGTAATCCCCTCTTCGAGAGAGATCCGCGCCGCCCAGCCCAGTGCATGAATCCGGGAGACATCCACGAGCTTCCGCGGCGTACCGTCCGGATAAGAAGTATTGAACTCGATTTGGCCTTGATAACCGACAATTCGGCTGACCAGTTCGGCCAATTCGCGGATCGAGATGTCTTCCCCCACTCCAATGTTCACAATCTCATCGCCTTCATAATGGTTCATCAGGAACAGGCAGGCATCAGCCAAATCATCGGAGTGCAGGAACTCTCTCCGCGGGCTTCCCGTACCCCAGACCTCCACGGAGGGCAGCCCCTGTTCCTTCGCTTCATGAAATTTACGCAGCAGTGCCGGAAGCACATGAGACGTATGGAGATCAAAGTTATCATTGGGACCGTACATGTTCGTAGGCATCGCTGAGATAAACCGTGTGCCATATTGGCGGTTATAGGATTGACACATGGTGATCCCCGCAATTTTGGCAATGGCATAAGGCTCGTTGGTTTTCTCCAGTTCACCGGTCAGAAGATATTCTTCCTTGATGGGCTGGGGTGACAGCTTCGGATAGATGCACGTCGAGCCCAGGAAAAGCAGCTTTCTGGCACCATAACGGTATGCTGCATCAATCACATTCGTCTGGATCTGCAGATTGTCGCGGATAAAGTCAGCCGGATATTCATGGTTGGCTACGATGCCCCCGACCTTGGCGGCTGCCAGGAAGACATAATCAATCTCCTCTTGGGCAAAAAATTCGTCCACTGCCGCCTTATCCCGCAGATCCAGCTCGGAGCTGGTACGATAGACAAGCTGGGAGTAGCCCTGCTCCTGCAATGCCCGCAGAATGGCAGAACCGACCAGTCCCTTATGACCGGCTACATAAATTTTTGAATTCAGCTCCATCTTCACACCTCTATTTTCATAGATTCAGTACGCATCCTTTGAGCCCAGCAGAACCCGGAACGTCTTCAATATAATTTTGATATCGAGCAGGATGCTGCGGTTGCAGATATAATCCAGATCAAGGCGTACCATTTCATGAAAAGTTAGATGATTGCGTCCGCTTACCTGCCATAAACCTGTACAACCCGGTGTTACGAGAAGTCTTTGTTTATCATATGGCGAGTACTCTTCGACTTCTCTCGGCAGCGCAGGCCGGGGTCCTACCAGACTCATATCCCCTTTCAGCACATTGAAAAGCTGTGGCAGTTCATCCAGACTGGTCCTGCGGATAAACCGGCCGACACGGGTGACACGCGGATCCTCCTTCATCTTAAACATGGCTCCCTGAATCTCGTTATGCTCCAGAAGCTGCTCCAGCTGGGCCTCCGCATTGGTAACCATAGAACGGAATTTGTACATTCTAAAATGCTTGCCGTCCTTACCTACACGGGTCTGATAGAAGATAACCGGTCCCTTCCAGTCTTCCAGCTTGATCAGAACCGCGATCACAAGCAGCAGAGCCGATAGAGCAACCAGACCGACTGCGGCACAGCAGACATCGAGAATACGTTTGAAATAAATATAGGAACTGACACGTGTGCTCGCCTCAAGCACACTTCCGTCGATATAGACCTCACTAGCAGAAGCGATAAGGGATTCAACTTCTGTTTCGGGAGATGCTGACATTACATTTCACCCCTGACACTTAGAAGATTTCTTTCTTTCTCCCGCGCAACAACGGCTTCCAGTGCTGGCAGCAGCTGTGACTGCAGTTCAGGATTGCGCAGTGCAAAATCAACGCTGGTCAGAATAAAGCCCAGCTTCTCCCCAACATCATAACGGACGCCTTCAAAATCATAGGCATAGACTCCCTGTGCCTGATTCAGGCGATGTATCGCATCGGTCAGCTGGATTTCACCACCTGCACCGATTTCCTGCTGCTCCAGATAATCGAAAATTTCAGGATTTAGAACATACCGGCCCATAATGGCCAGATTGGACGGGGCTGTACCCCGTGGAGGTTTTTCTACAAAACGGTTCACGGTGGATACTCTTCCTTCAGTTTCAAGAGGATCAATAATACCATAACGGTCGCAATGTTCAGGCAATACGGTCTGGACTCCAACTATGGAGCGCTCCAGTCGGTTATACTGTTCAATCAATTGCTGGGTGCAGGGTACATCGGACACGACGATGTCATCACCGAGCAGAACCGCAAAAGGTTCATCTCCAATAAAATTACGGGCACACCATACGGCATGTCCGAGCCCCCGTGCTTCTTTTTGCCTTATGTAATGAATATCCACGTTAGAGGGCTTGCGCACTTCTTCCAATAAAGCCAGCTTGCCTCTGTCCATCAGGTGAAGCTCAAGCTCAAAAGCATTATCGAAATGGTCTTCGATCGCCCGCTTCCCTTTGCCGGTCACAATAATGATATCCTCGATTCCTGACGCTACTGCCTCTTCAACAATATATTGTATTGTTGGTTTGTCTACGATAGGCAGCATTTCCTTAGGCATAGCTTTGGTAGCCGGCAAAAATCGGGTACCCAGGCCTGCAGCCGGAATAATGGCTTTTTTTACTTTTCTCATGAGACCATCCATCCTATCGATTAGTTTTGTGTCTTCACATTTCTGGTTAGCCAGAAGCGGCCGACCTTGTAACATTTCAGATAATGGGCATTTAACCCGGCCTCACGCTGCATCCTTGACGATCTACGTCTAAGGCTCCGGAAGAGCCCACAATACAGCCGAGTGCCTACAGTGATACAGGTCCAGTAGACATTACCCTCCGGTCTATGAAAAAAATGAAACCGGACATTATTTTTCAACACAGTCCAACCGAAAGAGAGCCTCGTTGTTTCTGAACGCGCTTGTAGACCTCCTCGGTTTCAAACTGTAAAATTCGGGTTAAATAATTTACATTTAAATGGTTTTATTTGTAGGTTTATAAGCTAGCGGTATACGCATCGTATCGTGTGGCATTATTTAATACGACTCCCAGAATACGGGCTTTCACTTTCTCCAAGCTTGCTTTGGCTTTTTTGACATTTTCCTTCTTCGCCTTGCCTGCATTCACGACAAGCACAACACCATCGCAGACAGAGCTTAGAATAAATCCGTCGGTAGCCGCCAGAAGCGGAGGTGAATCAACCAGGATCACGTCATAAACTTCACGCAATTCAGCAATCAGATCCCGAAGTCTCCGGGAACCGAGCATATCTGAAGGGTTAGGCGGGATCGGACCTGCGGTCATTAATTGCAGATGCTCCACATCCGTATCCTTTATGACCTCAGACCAGGTCTGTTTGTTAGCAAGTACGTTAGTCAGTCCGTCAACATTGCGGAGATGGAACAAGTCATGCAAAGAAGGTCTGCGAAGATCCGTATCGATTAACAGTACCCTTTTCCCTTCCTGTGCATATGTAACGGCCAGATTACCTATTGTCGTTGTACGCCCTTCACCCGCTTCAGCAGAAACGATCATAATGACCTGCATCTGGTCATCCAGTGATGAGAATTGAATATTGGTTCGGAGCATCCGGTACTCCTCCGAGATGGGCGACTGGCTGTTCGCTGTAGTAATGAGATGATTACTGGTTGAGCGCGGCATATTGGCCTTCACCTACTTGTTTATGATTTAGCGGAGTACGGCTGGAGCGCATATCTACCTTGTTGATCTTTCCGATCAGGGCAAGGGTTGGGAGGCCAAGTTCTTTTTCAATGTCTTCTTCTGTCTTAAAGGTGTCATCAAGGTAGTTGAGCATAAACGCAAGCCCGATTGACAGGATCAATGAGGCGATCAGGCTGATAACAATATTCGTAACGGGGCTGGAGTTAATCGGACCGCTGTCTTCATCCATTTTGGCTTCGCTGAGGATGGTTACATTGTTCACCTTCATAATGGTAGGGATCTGGGCTTTGAACACTTTGGCGATGGAATTCACCTTTTTGACTGCGGCAGCATAAGAAGTATCAGTCACGGTCAAATTCATGACCTGGGAATCATTAGCCGAATCCACCTTCAGCTTCCTGGCAAGTCCCTGCGGGGTGTCCCGCAGATCCGGATAACTGCTCATCACCTGCTCCATGATGGCAGAGGACGCCATAATTTCTTTATAAGAATTAATCAGGGCAATGTTAGTCTGTACAGACCCGTAATCGAGGGTGCTGACTCCGTTACTCTGTTGGGAAGAGTTAACAATCAGTTTGGCAGAGGCCTCATAGATCGGCTGAGAGAAATAAAAGCTCTTAATTGCAGTTGCTGCGCAGGCGATGATGACAATCGCGGCGATCAGCCAGATTCTTTTGCGAATCACCTTCATATATTCCTTGAGTTCCACCTAATCCATACCTCCTTCACAAAGTAAAAGAAACGCTTCATGATATAATCATAAGGTGCCTTCCGGAACACCTGTAGGAAACGCAATGTATGTTTATGCTCCGTTTTGTCTACACTTTTGCAGACCGGACAGGCAAAATGTTTTATATGAAAGAATTAATGCAACGTTTTTTAAAATATAGTAAACTGTTACAAGGACTTCGTGAAACTTTACACCTTTAGGTTAAATTGTCCGGCATCAAGAATTTTCATTTGATTGAAATATTCCATATAAGGCTCATAAGGATCCGGCGGGTAGGCTGTGCTGCCTGTATGGCGGCGGGAATGCAGCTCGAGAAGCATGTTATGCAGGCTCGGCCTGTTTTCATTCCAGAAAATCTCGTAAAGACTCCAATTTTGCAGAACCGTCTTGCCTGATACAGAGCCTGTTGTATCTGCTCTGTATCCACTGTATTCAAGTTGAAATCCTAAAATAACCTTGGAAGAAACCGGTAATTGCAGATCACTTAGAAAAATCATGGATGCTGTGCTGATACTGAGTACGATAATGGGCCTCCGTCTGCTATCGACCCGTTGATGATGAACAGTATGCAAATACATAGAACATTTAAGGTATACAGGATACTGATAGTGGCTCGATTTCATCGGTAGGCTCCATTCCTCTCCGGAGAGCTTGTCATCTGGGGTATTAGGAGATCTATCTCAGGGAAAACAACGTTTAGATACAATTTGTATCTATTAACCTAAAATTACGATACAAATCGTATTGTGTCAAGATCAAAATGGACATATCAGCTTGTTTTGTCATTTTTTCTCACCATATGATCTTAGAGACGGCAATCAGGAGGACTAATGAATGAAGACTGGTAACCGCATTGCGGAACTGCGTGAACAGCGGGGCTTAACCCAGGAAGAGCTCGCGGGCTCGCTAGGCATTACACGTGCTTCCCTGTCTCACTACGAGAAAAACCGGCGTAAGCCGGATTTCGAGACGTTAACTAAAATTGCAGATATCTTCGAGGTATCTATTGATTATCTTATTGGCCGCACCAGTCAGCCTGATATGATCATGGACGAGGAAGTTCGGGATTTCGTGGATCATCTGGAGCTGTCAGATCAGAAGCTGCTGGAACGGTTTAACCTTACGATCGACGGCAGAACCCTGACAGAGGAAGAGGCCAAACGTTTTATTGCTTTTGTACGGATGGAACGCAGTATGAGTGATAGCTAAATTTGTTAAAAAAGCCCCCAATCAGTTACAGAACGTATCATCACGGTCTGATCTGATTAGGGGCTTTTGTATAAGGGTAGAAAAGGTCAGCTTTTCTCCTGAAGGGTGTGCCGAAGGCCAGCTTCCACCTGAATCCCGCATTGCTGCAGAATATCTTTAATATCCAATGTTGGCTTCGATGAGATCTTCTCTCCCTTATTGCTGGTGCACGTGCATGGTTCCTGCCAGTTCTTCTGATCATTCATGCTCATTCTCCGCAACCTCTCCTAATTATCTTTGTTTAGAGTCTGTACCACTAAGAGAAGGAAGATCATCCTGTTATGTAGGCATATTGTATTACCCCATCATAGACAGATGGAGTCCACACATATGCATTGGGCCGCCCTGTGTATTGACTTACGTCTCTCACGCTATCGAGCACTGGATGCGGCTGCTGAATGCAGCAGCTGTTCATAATTGCACTATTATGCTGATAGCAGAAGCATCATTCGGGGTAGAGCGTCCAAGTTCGTAGAACATAAATTAATAATGGTCTTATTATAACGAAGAATAGTTTGCAGTGCTGTCGTCTTATGGCGATCATTTGTTTATATTTCCAGGATTTTTATAGGGCTAATTACTCAAATTATCTTTCCGGACGAGATCGTTTCCGCGTTCAGACAGAAAAAAACCGATCTCTTGTCGAGAACGGTTCTCTTTGATTCAATCCATAATATCTTCCATTTTGCGTTCAAGGAACAACTGGTACACCTTACGAATGATAATCTTGATGACCATGTACAGCGGAATCACGATAATAATCCCGAGAATACCGCCCAAATCACCACCAAGCAGCAGTAGAATGACCGTTGTCAGCGGATGAATATCCAGCTGCTTGCCGTACACGATCGGAGACAGGAGATTATCTTGCAGCTGCTGGGCTACCACGATAACGACCAGTGACCAGATGGCCATCGACGGAGACTCAATGAAACCGATGATGACAACCGGAATGGCTGCCAGAATCGCTCCGACATAAGGGATGAAGTTCAGGATGACGGATACTACTGTCAGAAGCAGCGCGTACGGCAGGCCGATAATCAGGAAACCGATATACATCATAATCCCCAGTGCCACATTAATCAGCACCCGGCCTACGATAAAACTGCCCAGAGCTTCATCAATTTCAGCCATCACTTCTCTGCCATCTTTATGATAGCGTTTGGGTATGACATGAAGCAGCGATTTACTGAACTTATCCCCCTCTTTCAGCATGTAATACAGAATGATCGGGAATGTAGCTATCACGATGACGAAGGTGGACACAAAAGAGAAAATGCCGGACAGATAGTCTGAAGCCAATACCAATCCGCGGTTTAGTGCCTCGGAGAGCTGGGATAACGGATCCGAGCCTTCCGGCAGCAGCCCGGCGATAAAACGGTTTTTCTGCCACTCTTTCAACTGGTCTGTCAGGTTATTGATCAGCTCCGGAGCATTCATGACAAAATTAGTAATCTGCGTCCGCAGCGTCGGCCATACCCCCATGGAGAACCCTACAATAATCGCAATAATGACCAAATAGATCAGAATGATGGATATCGCACGCTTGATCCGCTGCTTCTCCAGATAATTAACGACCGGACGCAGCAGATAATAGAAAAATAAAGCCAGCAGCACAGGGACAAGTGTCAGATGCACGAGGGAGATCAGCGGTTGAAAAATGAATCCTACCGTCGAGCCCAGGTAAATAATGACCAGCAGCATGATGATCCCTAGACTGATTCGAAAAAAATTACTTTGCATCATATGGTTCCCCACCTTGCTATTCAATTTGTCTGCTATTTCGTTGTTCTCTTTGTCTTTGCAGACATCCGCCTCGCGGCGTTCGTTCTTTTCTTATGTACGCCCTTCCTCCTACTATATATATAAACGTAAAATCCTTTTTCGCTTTCATGTCATCAGGATTGAGGATAACAGAAAACACCCCGTATCTTTCCATTCGAAAGGATACGGGGTGTTCTAAAGAATTTAGGCGGCCACATCGCGGCGGTTAAAGATCAACCAGCCTACGACAAGAAAAATGATATAATATACAGCCATGACAGCGGCACTGAAGCCCAGCGTCAATCCGTTTGCATCGACGTCGGTACCGATAAAGCGGGTCAGATCCATGTTGTTAAACAGGATGTATTTGGCCCAGCTAAATCGTTCCGGTGAGAAGATGGCTGCAAAGATACTGCTGGTGAAGATGATAAAAATAGATAGACCAATAGCCAAAGCACTGGAACGGAATACCGAGGACAGCATAAAGGCCAGCGCCAGAATGACGAACAGATCCACATAATTATACAAAAAGGTCAATGCTACGTAAGTTCCATCACTAACATTCCCCGAGAGAGGTGCACTTCCTTCCTGTCCCCCCAGGAACAGGGATGAGAACAGCAGTGAAAGGACTAATAGAACCACGGTTGTCAGCAGGCTGAAGAGGATCACAGCGATATATTTCGAAATGAGGATCTTGCTGCGTGACCAGGGCCGGATCAGCAGCAGCTTAATCGTCCCCCAGGAAAATTCACCCGCCACGGAATCCGCAGCGATGATGACGGCGAAAATGCTGTTCAGCATGAAAACAATGGTCGCCGTCAGAACAACACCCTGCCACATGCTTGTATCCTCAGAGGTGCTGTAGGAAATAAGAACCGGAAACAATGCACTGAGCAGAACCAATATCCCGAGCATTACCCAGGTCCGGACCCGGCTGTAGATTTTAATATTCTCGTTATGTACCAGCTTCATAAAATTAGCCAATTTGTTCACTTCCCGTCATTTCCAAGAATTGATCCTCCAGGGTACGGGTAACCGGCGTAATTCCGTAGACCTTGACGCCGCCGCGAATCAATACAGCATTCGTATCCGCAATCCCTTCCCTATCGAGACTAACGATCAAACGCTGTCCCTGGATGATGCCGCTGCCGACCAGCTCCAGAGCCTGCTCCGGGCTGCTGACTTCAAAGGCGGTTTCCGTCGTCCGCACTTCGCCTTCCAGCGGCTTAATCTGTCTCACATCGACCAGCTTGCCGTTCTGGATGATGGCTACCGAATCACACATCAGCTCCATTTCGGAGAGCAGATGGCTGGAGACAAAAACAGTTGTTCCTTCGCTGCGCGTCAATTCACGCAGATAGTCACGCAGCTCGCGGATGCCCTGAGGATCGAGACCATTCGTGGGCTCATCAAGGACAAGCAGTTTTGGGCGGTGCAGTATGGCTTGGGCTACACCTAGACGCTGCCGCATCCCGAGCGAATACGTTTTGACTTTGTCGTGAATTCGTTTGTTGAGACCGACCAGCTGGATAACTTCCTCGATACGCTCCTTGGTGATTCCGGGGGACATGCGGGCAAAGTGAAGCAGATTCTGATATCCGGACAGGAACTTATACATCTCCGGATTCTCCACAATGGCTCCTACGTGTGAAATCGCTCGTTCAAATTCATTCTTGATACTGTGTCCGCAGATGACAATATCACCTTCACTGATGTCTATAAGGCCTACCATCATACGGATTGTTGTCGTCTTGCCGGCGCCATTGGGTCCCAGAAAACCGAAGACCTGGCCCTGAGGCACATCAAGTGTGAGATTCTCCACCAGTTTCTTGGAGGACTTCACTTTGCTTACGCCCCGCAGAGAGACAACGGGCTGCTGCTGCATATTTTCTCCACTCCTTTATATTGTCAGACGCATCTGACAGGGTCAGCATGGTGCACATACATCATCAAGTGTAACATATGAACCCCCATTTTTCTTCCATATTTTAATAATTCCACTAGATCAGGCATCATTCTCTCATAAGCATCGATGTCAAATTGCATCTTTCCAGCTGATCATTCATAAGATAGTTGATCGTGCCAAAGAGGTTTATGATACAATATGTATCAAAAGGAGGTTCATGTATGGTTAAAGCGATCCGCTTCTTTTCTTTGCTCTTTTTGATCTTTATCGTCATTCCTTTTTTGCCGCAGGCTGTCTACAACATCATGAATCATGGATTAGCCCACATTAAATTCTATGAGCAGGGCTCCTTCCTTAACCTCAACTTCAGGTTTGTGAAGGACGTCATCATGATTGTGCTGCTGGGACTGTTTTTACTGCACGATCTTATCATGATTAAAACAGAGCCCAACCGCTGGAGGCTCATTCCCTACTATTTGCTGGCCGCTCTGACCGCCTATGGTGTCTGTGTAATGAATTTTCAGGAGCAAAACGTCAGTATGGTACAGGTTGTCGCCGGTATCCGCTCCCTGCTGCTCGTCCTTCTGTGTTACAAAGTGCTGCGGTATCTTCAAGAACCTAAGTTCAGACAAAAATTTAATATAACACTGGCAGTGCTGATCGTTGTCGAGTTTGTTGTTCTGCTGCTGCAGTACATCACATTTTTTCAGGTTTATGGACTGACGAATCCTTTTTCTCTCAGACTAATCGGTACATATGGCAGCTTCTCTACAGCCGGTTATTTCGGCTTGGGGGCCTCGTGTTATATTTTTATGTCCAGATCCTTTCGCTTCACTCCCGTTCTCCAGGTTCTGTGCTTTGCCATTTGCATGTTCAGTGGAACCCGTTCCGCACTCTTGGGTGTTACGATCATCATGGCCATCACCTTGTTCCGCAAGCTCCTGGAATCATCCACAACTTCGCACAAAAGAGACTTGTATATGATTCTGCTCAGCCTTGGTTCGGTTGGAAGCTATTTCTTAATTCAGTTCATGAGCATGATATCGGAAAGAGGAAGTATCGTGGGTGCCCAAGTCGAAGGAGGCCGTATTGAAATCTTCCTGCGTGTATTTAAAGAGAATACACTGGCGGAGCTGATTTTCGGTAAAGGTATGGGATTTGGTACCAATGCAGTGGTCAACACGATTAAGGAAACCAGCGGTACCTATGACCGGTCACAGATTATGGACGGTACCCTGAATTCCCTGCTTGTACAGTACGGATTGATCCTAGTAGCACTGCTGTGCCTTTACCTTCTGCATGTATATGTGGTTCATTTCAAAACGTACAATACCCGTCGACTGGAAATGGTCACCTTAGTACTAGTCTGTCTTCTCATGTGTTCGGCAATTAATATATTTGAACAATTCACCTTCCTGTTCCTGTTCTTTGTGTCCTTCTATCTGGTCCGGATCGATCCTCAGCCCGCCTCCATCGAGACGGCCGAGGATCATCCCGTTCATGTTCAGTCCGGCAGCAGAGTTGTAACAACATGACAAAATGCCCTTGATGCAGCCTGCCGGCTGGATCGAGGGCATTGATGTCATATAGATACCATGACTATTTATTCTCCTTCCGTCTGTTCTTCCCCATCCTTGGTGAATATCCAGGACAGCTTCCATTGTCCAAGCTCTAAGGATACATAACACGGCTGTACGATGCTGAAATTGCCAAACTGGGTTTCATATACCTGGGTTACCACCATCTTGTATGCCTTTTCCAGGACAGGTCCATTGTCTACCAGCTTTACATCGTACTCCAGTTTGGGCTCAGTCAATGAGAATTTGAATGATTTGACATTAAAATGCTGCATAAACACATGCGCACGGCTCTGAATATAATTCTGCTTGTCAAAGCGCTCCTTCATTGCTGCCGAGAACAGATCCCAGGAGCTTCCAAAATCTCCGGTCTGCTCATATTTGTAGAACTGCTCCGCCGTCTCTGCCGCTTCACGGACTTCGCTGTTCGTCAGCCAGGACTTGAAGCTGTACCATACCAGCACACCCAAGCCAACCAGTACAATCAGAAATACAATCTGCCCGATGTAACCGCCTCTCCGGTTTCCTCGCCGCATGATAACTCCCTCCCTGTCCATACGCTGGTCCTACCTCAAATGGTATGCTGGTCCTGTCCTAACTTATGAATTGACTTCCGCTGAAGAATCTTCTACTTTTACAATATGAAGATATAGATGGAGGTGCAGTATGGATAAAGATCACCGCAACGACAGGTCTTTTGCCAAAGGCTGTCTGTGGGGCCTGCTAATCTCCGTCCCGGTATGGGTGATACTGATCTGGCTTCTTGTTGTCTGGATTCGTTAGGAGAACATCTCATACATAATAGCTATTCAACCATTCACCATGGCAGCACCATCAAAAAAGGACTTGCCTTCAGCTCCCTTCCCGGAAGCTGTCAGCAAGTCCTTTCGTTATTATTCTAGAGCACAATGCGTTTCTGCTTAGCTGCCGGCACGAACAAGCTCACGCATATTCGCTTCAAACGCAGCCAGTAGAGCTTCATCGCCGGTCAGGCCGGATGCCTGCACACGTTCAATCTGCTCCATCATCTTCTTGAAGTCTTTCGGAATGACACGAACGAACTGGGAGCGGGCAGTTTCCCACTGCTCCAGAACTTGCTGTCCTCTTTCACTGCCTGTAAAGATGTTATGACGCTGAATCAGCCCGCGCACCTCATTGGCCTCATCCTCATCCTCCAGACGTTCCAAAAGCACCATCTCCAGGTTGCAGCGGTCGAGGAACTTGCCCTCCGGGTCATAGACATAGGCAATACCGCCGGACATTCCCGCTGCAAAGTTACGGCCTGTTTCACCTAATACGATAACACGTCCGCCGGTCATATATTCGCAGCCATGGTCGCCCACGCCTTCAACAACGACCTTCGCACCCGAGTTGCGCACAGCAAAACGTTCGCCGGCAATCCCGTTAATATAGGCTTCACCGCTGGTAGCTCCATACAGAGCCGTGTTACCGATAATAATGTTCTCCTCTGCCTTGAAGGTTGCACGCGGTGAAGGCTTCACGATCACCTTGCCGCCGGACAGACCCTTGCCGACATAGTCGTTGGAGTCCCCTTCTACAGTCAGGGTGATTCCCTTCGGAACAAAGGCCCCGAAGCTCTGACCAGCCGAACCGGTGAAGGTAAACTGAATGGTATCCTCAGGAAGCCCCTCCGCTCCGTACTTGCGGGTAACTTCGCTGCCAAGAATGGTGCCAACCGCACGATCCACGTTTGTAATCGGCAGTCGGGCTTCCACCAGTTCCCCTCTTTCCAGTGCAGGGGCAGCCAGCGGCAGCAATTCCTTCATATCCAGCGTATGCTCCAGACCGTGATTCTGCCGCTTCGTGCGGTAACGCGTGCTGCCTTCCGGCAGTTCCGGAGTGTACAGCATCGGCGAGAGATCAAGCCCTTTCTTCTTCCAATGGGCTACAGCTTCTTCGCTGTCCAGACAATCGGTGCGTCCCACCATCTCCTGGATCGTGCGGAAGCCGAGTTCAGCCATCCATTCACGTACATCCTCAGCGACGAAGCGCATGAAGTTTACCACATGAACCGGGTCACCCATGTAATTTTTGCGCAGCTCCGGATTCTGTGTAGCGACACCGACCGGACAGGTATCCATTTGGCATACACGCATCATGATACAGCCCAGTGCAATCAGCGGAGCTGTCGAGAAGCCATATTCCTCGGCACCGAGAAGGGCTGCTACAGCCAGATCACGGCCGGACAGCATTTTGCCGTCGGTCTCCAGTACAACACGGTCACGCAGGTTGTTCAGAATCAGCGTCTGATGCGTTTCGGCAAGACCCAGCTCCCAAGGAAGACCGGCATGCCGGATGGATCCCTGCGGTGAAGCGCCTGTACCGCCGTCATAACCGCTCACCAGAATAATGTCGGCACGGCCTTTGGCTACGCCGGCAGCTATTGTGCCTACGCCTACCTCGGATACGAGCTTGACATTAATATCTGCACGCGGATTACTATTCTTCAGATCATAGATCAGTTCTGCCAGATCCTCGATCGAATAGATGTCATGATGCGGTGGCGGGGAGATCAGTCCCACGCCCGGTGTTGAACCACGGACCTCGGCCACCCAAGGATAAACTTTACGGCCTGGCAGTTGTCCGCCTTCACCCGGCTTCGCGCCCTGCGCCATCTTGATCTGAATCTCATCTGCATTCACCAGGTAGTTCGAGGTTACACCGAAGCGTCCCGAAGCGACCTGCTTAATTGCGCTGCGGCGCAGATCACCGTTGGCATCCGGCTTAAAGCGCGAAGGGTCTTCGCCGCCTTCACCGGTATTACTCTTGCCGCCGATCCGGTTCATGGCGATCGCCAGATCCTCGTGCGCTTCCTTGCTGATCGAGCCGAAGGACATCGCACCCGTCTTGAAGCGGCGCATGATCGACTCCGCCGATTCCACTTCAGAGAGCGGTACAGCTGGACCCGCCGGCTTCAGCTTCAGCATGGACCGCAGGGTCAGACGCTGTTCATTCTCTCCCTGTACCAGTTTGGCGTATTTCTTGTAAGTCTCATAATCGCCGGTACGGACCGCCTTCTGCAGCAGGTGGATCGTCTGCGGGTTAAACAGATGATCCTCTCCGTCGCTGCGCCATTGGTAGTCCCCGCCGGAATCCAGCACTTTATCGTTGCCATCCTTGTCGGTGAAGGCACGGTTATGGTGAACCAGGGCTTCCGCAGCCACTTCCTCCAGCCCGATACCCCCGATGCGCGATGGTGTCCAGGTAAAGTATTTATTGACGAACTCTTCCTTTAAGCCAACGGCTTCGAAGATCTGGGCACCCCGGTAGGATTGAATCGTCGATATTCCCATCTTGGACAGAATCTTCGTGACGCCCTTCGTTACAGCCTTGATAAAGTTCTTCACAGCCTTCTCGTGAGAGACGCCGCGCAGCATCCCCTGCTGGATCATATCATCCATTGTCTCGAACGCCAGATAAGGATTCACAGCACTTACCCCATAACCAAGCAGCAGCGCGAAATGATGAATGTCACGAGGCTCGCCGGACTCGAGCAGGATGCTCACCTTGGTCCGGGTTCCCTGCTTGATCAGATGGTGATGCAGCCCCGATACGGCCAGCAGTGCTGGGATCGCTGCGTTCTCACGGTCCATGCCGCGGTCCGACAGAATCAGGATGTTATGTCCTTTCTCAATGACACGGTCGGCAGCTTCGAACATCCCTTCCATTGCGCTGCGCAGACCCTCAGCTCCTTCGCTTGCCGGGAAGAAGATCGGAATGGTCATGGATTTGAAGCCAGGACGGTGCACATGACGGATCTTCGCAAAGTCTTCATTAGACAATACCGGCGTATCCAGACGAATCTGTCTGCAGCTCTCCGGTTCCGGATCCAGCAGATTGCGCTCTGGTCCGATTGTCGTTCCGGTCGCCGTTACGATCTCCTCACGAATGGAGTCAATCGGCGGGTTCGTGACCTGTGCGAACATCTGCTTAAAATAGTTATACAGACGCTGCGGCTTATCCGACAGCACCGCAAGCGGTGCATCATAACCCATGGATCCGATAGGCTCTGCACCCGTTGTAGCCATCGGCTCCAGCAGCTTCCGCAGTTCTTCAAAAGTATATCCGAATGCCAGCTGCAGCTGGTTCACGTTATCATGCTTCGGCTCCGGCAGGAAGGTCGACTCCGGCAGCTCATCCAGGTTAACCAGGTGCTCATCGAGCCACTGCTGGTAAGGCCGCTCGGCAGCGATCTGTGCCTTCACTTCTTCATCCGAAATAATGCGGCCTTCCTTCGTATCCACCAGCAGCATGCGGCCTGGACGGAGACGGTCCTTGTACAGAATATCTTCCGGAGCAAAATCAAGCACTCCCGCTTCCGAAGACAAGGCTATCACATCGTCCTTGGTGACATAGTAGCGGGCCGGACGAAGACCGTTACGGTCCAGGATAGCCCCGATCTGGATTCCGTCCGTGAATGCCATCGCAGCCGGTCCATCCCACGGTTCCATCAGGGTGCTGTGGTACTCGTAGAAAGCACGCTTCGCAGGGTCCATACCTTCATGATTGCTCCACGGCTCAGGCACCATCATCATCGCAACATGCGGCAGTGAGCGTCCGCTCAGGTATAAGAATTCAAACGTATTATCAAACATGGCCGTATCTGAACCATCCGGATTGATGACCGGCTTCACTTTGGCCAGATCATCACCAAACACCTCGCTCTTGAAGAGGGATTGACGCGCATGCATCCAGTTCACATTGCCTCGCATCGTGTTAATCTCGCCATTGTGAATCATGAAGCGGTATGGATGCGCCCGCTCCCAGCTTGGGAACGTATTCGTGCTGAAACGGGAGTGGATCAGCGCAATTGCCGATTCAACCCGCGCATCCTGCAGATCCAGATAGAACTGGCCTACCTGCTCGGTGGTCAGCATGCCTTTATATACGACTTTACGACAGGAAAGGCTGGAGACGTAGAACGTGCTTCCATGCTCCTCATCATCCGAGTAACGGATCGCCAGCTCGGCACGTCTGCGGATCAGGTACAGCTTGCGCTCGAAATCCATATCGTCCTTAAGCTCAGCACTGCGTCCAATAAACACCTGACGTACATGCGGCTTGGCAGCCTTCGCTGATACACCCAGCATCTCATCGTAGGTCGGTACATCCCGGAATCCCAGAACCTGCTGGCCTTCCTCTTCAATGATTCCGATCAGGCGCTGCTCGTGACGGGAGCGCACGGCTTCATCCGTAGACAGGAACAGCATTCCTACCCCGTAACGGCCTGGTTCAGGCAGGCTGACCCCCTGTTCCGCAAGCTCTTCCTTGAAGAAATGATGAGGAATCTGCATCATGAGTCCGGCGCCATCTCCGGAATTCGGCTCACTTCCCTGGCCTCCACGATGTTCCATATTGACCAGCATAGTAAGCGCCTGTTGAACGATCTGATGGGAAGGCTTTCCCTTGATATGTGCAACGAAGCCCATACCGCAAGCATCTTTTTCGAACTGAGGGTCATACAAACCTTGTTTTGGAGGTAATCCTGTCTGTCTCATGGAACGCAACCTTTCTGTTTGTAAAGTATTTCTCTCTCGCTGAACCAAAAACGTAACGGCGGCAACAAGTATTCAGCCGGGGCTGAGTAAAAACGGAAGGAATTAATGCGACAGGCGGTCGAGAACCATACCCGGGGGATGCGGCGTTGTCCGGCTTCCGATGCCGGAATGACCAAGTTTCAGCGCTTTCGCGAGGGCGGGCGAGTCATCAACCATTCGTCCCGGAGGGACGGTGGATTGGAAGGATGATACAGCATCAGAACAGCATTTTCTATAATTATTCAAGAATTTTATTAGTTCTATTATTTTAACATCGACCTAACATGAGCGCAATTCAAAAATTTTATACTCGTGATAACAATTGTTTTGCAGTGAAGCTGTGTTGCGTTATTACTTAAATGCGGTAAAATAACGTATTTTTATTCTGACTTATCTATAATTAATCATTCCATGCAGCAGGTTGTTATATGTCTTCTCTCCGCACGCTGTCTCTATTATACAAAAATCCGCCTGCCCCGAGGGCAGACGGACTTTGCAATTCCAGAAGACGCTTCGATTAGACGGCGGCCGTTTCAGCAGCCTGCGCCTTTTGATTTTTTTTACCTTTAAACAGGAAATACAATGCAGTCAGTACAATGGATACCCCGCCGTAGATCGCCAGAATACCTGCCTGATGCCACATCACACTGTAATCACCTGTCGAGATCACGCTCTTGTAACCCAGAATACTGTGGGTCATCGGGAGAAGCGGACTCAGCGGTTTCAGCCAATCCGGAATCAACTCAATCGGGAACGTACCACCGCTGGTTGCCAGCTGGAAGGTAAGTGCCAGAATGACGATGAACCGGCCTGGCATATCGAACCAGGTTACGAGCATTTGCACCAGGAAGATGAACGCCAGGCTCACCAGGAAGGTGTACAGATAAAATAATGGAACGCTCTGAACCTCAAGTCCAAGTCCATACAGGATAATGGTAGTAAGAATCAGCGACTGGAACAAGGCCATACCGCCGAAGGCGAACGTCCGGCTAACGAACAGATTCCATCCGGAAGCTTCCGGTACGGAAGATTCACGCACTTTCAGAACGATGGTTGAAATCAGCGCCCCGACAAACAGACCGAGAGACATAAAGTAAGGTGTCAGACCCGTACCATAGTTCGGAACCTTCTCGCTGGTATTCTCGGCTGTCTGAACCGGATCAGCGAACATATCAACCATCGCATCGGTCTTATTAATGCTTGCCCGGTCTGCCGCATCGTTCAATTTGTATGCCAGCTCATTAGAACCGTCATTAATCTTGTCGATGCCCTCTTTCAGCTTGCCGGCGCCATCGTCCAGCTTAACGGAACCATCCGCCAGTGTAGTAACACCGCTGCTCAGCTTGTTGACACCTGCCAGAAGCTGGCTGGAGCCGTTATCGAGCTGGCCGGCACCTTGGGCCAGCTGCTGACCGCCTTGGGCCGCTTCGCCCAGCTTGGCATTGAACTGCTTCAGCCCGGCGCTCAACTGATTCTGGCCGCTTTGCAGGCTTTTCGCACCGTCCACCAGCTGCTGCTGGCCGGCTGCGAGCTGGCTGCTGCCCTGCACCAGCTGCTGCTGGCCGTCATGCAGCGCCGCTGCGCCCTGCACCAGCTGCTGCTGGCCGTCATGCAGCGCCGCTGCGCCCTGTACCAGCTGCTGCTGGCCATCATGCAGCGCCGCTGCACCTTGGGCCAGCTGCTGCTGGCCGTCGTGCAGTTTCGCGCTGCCTTGAGCCACCGCTTCGCTGGCTTGGAGCAGCTTCTGCACGGCCGGATTCTGCGCCAGCTCAGGGCTCGCCTGAGCCAGCTGCTTCAGCCCGTCGGCTACGCCCTTCGCCCCGTCGGCAACCTGGCCGCTGGCATCCGCTGCCGAAGCCAGGCCGCTTTCGAGCTTGGCGCTGCCCTGCTCAGAAGACTGCAGGCCTGCAGACAGCTTCGCACTGCCATCCTCTGCGGACTGCAGGCCAACGAGCAGACGCTCGCTGCCAGCCTCAGAGGAGACCAGCCCCTGATTGAGCTTCTTCGCTCCATCCAGGGAGCCCTGCAGGCCGTCAACCAGCTTGCCGCTGCCCTCGGAAGCCTGATCAGCACCTGCCGCCAGCTTGGTTCCGGCAGCCTGCAGCTGGCCAAGACCGCTGCTGAGGTCACTGCTGCCCTGCTTCAGGCGGGAAGCTCCGCTGTGCAGTTCACTGACCCCCTTCGTTAACGGACTGAGGCCGTCTTTCAGCTCCAGTGTGCCGTTGGCCAGCTTCGCCAGATTTTCCTTAAGCGTGGCTGCACCCTCATCCAGATCGCCGGCACCGGAATGAAGCTCACCTGCGCCTTCACCAGCCTTCGCAATACCGTCCGACAGTTTGGATACCTGGTCCAACAGACTGTCCGCATAAGCTTCCGTTACTTTGGAAGAAACTTTGGCACGAATTTCCTTGATGGCGCTGTTGCCAATCTGGGATGCCACAAAGTTGTAGCTTGCATTAGGCTCATAGACCAGCTCGGCTGGCTTCGGCTCATCATCCATCAGTGTCGTAGCCTGAGTCGAGAAATTCTCTGGGATGGTGATGGTCATGTAGTATTTGTTGTCTTTCATACCTTTACGAGCCTGATCCTTCGAGACAAACTGCCAATCAAATTCCTTATTGTCTTTCAGTTCCTTGACCAGGTCTTCACCTACATGCAGCTGCTTGCCTTCAAGCTCGGCGCCCTGGTCCTGATTAACGACCGCGATGGGAAGACGGTCCAGATGACCGTAAGGGTCCCAGAAGGCGGCCAGATAAATACCGCTGTAGATAATCGGGATAAACATAATGGCAATGATCGGAATCAGCACCTTCGGGTTTTTCACGGCTGTCCCCAGATCCTTGAAAAACACGGATAACGACTTCATGGTGGTTTCTCTCTCCTTAATGGTGATCTCTATTTGCACCTCATCATGATGTAGATGCTCCACACTGCTCCTATTAATCGAACTGTTCTGCTCTTTTTTATATACAGTCCGTGGAAAATGCCTTTCGTTCAAAACTCAATGACCAGAATAACCAAACGGTCAGTTCAGGGCATAAAAAAAGCTGCTCACCACTCCTGTCATTCGGAGTCAAGGGCGGGCGCAGCTGCCAGTCCGTCCATTACAAAAAGCTGCAGATAGTTGCGAATCTGCTCCTGGGTCAGAGGCACATGCTTCCGACTCCAGTCAGTCGTCAGGGTTACATACAGCTTGAGCAGCACATACGACACCACCTGTGGGTCACACGGCTTCATCTCCTGGCGTTCCAGGGCAAGCCGGATCTCCTGCTCGATATAGCCTGCAATCGCCTCTTCCACTTTGTACAGTCCCTCAACAGCCTGGGCGGTTCCGAAATCACGGACTTCCTGCATCAGCTTGATGAACAGTTCATGTTCCGTTCTGAATTCGAGCAGGGCATCCAGAACCCGGAACAGGTTATCGAAGAACGGCCTGTCATGGCTAATCTGAGCTTCCGCAATCCTCTTCATCTCCAGAATGAGACTGCGGAGAATTTCATCAAATAACTCTTCCTTGTTCGTAAAAAAGGTATAGATGGTTCCTTTGCCGACATTCGCAATCTTGGCTACCTGCTCCATCGTAGTCGCCTTGTATCCGAACAATGCGAAGGATTGGGAGGCGGCCTTCAGAACTTGCGATCGGCGGTCAACCACGGTCAAGACACTCTCCTCCTCGTATCAGTTATGACCATAATTCAAATCCGGTCATTCGGTCATTTCTCACTTTACCACTTTCACTGCCGGGAAGCAACAGGTTCGCTTCAAATTTTATGTTTTAATCTGCATATCATGGACGCGCTGCTGGTCCAGCAGGCTGCGGATCCCGAAGCAGTCCTAATTCCTCCTGTCAAAAGCGTTTTTATTCATTTTTTTCCAATAGACTATCGACCATATATTTAAAATGTTACACTTGCAGGGTTGAGTAAAGTTCAATTCGTCTATACAATTTGGTAAGAGCTTGAAATCTTTCCACCCGGTCTTACGTATGATATTAAGAGATTGTCTCCGTGACGTATTTTCATGGACATATGAATTTTGATAATAGGGTTTTACCCGAATGATTTAAATGAGCAAAGTAGGTGCTATGATGCGCAAGAAACGAATCCTGCTGCTGTCAGAAGGCTTCGGCACGGGACATACACGTGCAGCTTATGGACTGGCAGAAGGAATGAAGAAGCTGTATCCCGATATTCAGACCCGGGTCATCGAATTGGGGAATTTCCTGAATCCGACCGTCGGTCCCCTGATCCTGTCGGCATACCGCAAGACCGTCAGCGTACAGCCAAGGCTTGTCGGCATGCTGTACCGCAAACAGTACAGCAAATCGCTGAACGGCCTTACACAACTTGCCCTGCACAGGATCTTCTATACTCATGCAGCGCAGGTCATCCGCCAGCTGCGTCCGGACGTTATTATCTGCACTCATCCTTTTCCGAATGTAGTGGTATCCCGCCTGAAGCGTCATGGATTGGAGGTTCCGCTGTATACCCTAATTACCGATTATGATGCCCACGGAACATGGATTAATCCGGAGGTTAATCAATATCTTGTCTCAACTCCTAAGGTCAGCAGCCTGCTCCGCAGCCGCGGAGTCCACAGCGACCGCATCCAGGTTACCGGCATTCCAGTGCATCCGGAATTCTGGGAGAGCTGCGATCCCGGAGAAATCCGGCGTCAGTTCTCGCTGAAGGCTATGCCGACTGCCTTGATCATGGGAGGTGGCTGGGGGCTGTTGTTCAAGGAAGAAATCATGAACAAGATCGCCGCCTGGAGCGACAAAATACAACTGATCTTCTGTATGGGCAGCAATGTCAAACTCGTACAAAAATTACAGGACAATCCCCGCTTCCGTCATCCGAACATTCATATTCTGGGTTATACCCCCGAGATCAGCAAGCTGATGGATGTCTCGGATCTGCTGGTTACCAAGCCGGGCGGAATGACCTGTACAGAGGCTATGGCCAAAGGCATCCCCATGCTGTTTGCACCAGCAATACCTGGGCAGGAAGAAGAGAACTGCGAGTATTTCGTACAGAATGGATTTGGTGAAGTCATGCACTCTGAAGAAGTTGTGGAACGTTGGTTTAACCAGCTCAGCTCCCAATACAAGCAGCTGGAGCAGCAGCGTCCACTCCGGAGCATGCTTGCCGGCCACCACCGCTACAATCCCGAAATCTGCTGTCGGACGGTTGCAGAACTGCTGTCTCATACCGTCAATGAGCGTCCGCTTATTGCCGCTGGTCGAGATATGTCACCCGCAACCTAGATCTTCATGAATCCCATCCATTTCATATACAAAGAGAGCTCTATTCCCGCAGGGATAGAGCTCTCTTTGTATATCTATCTTCTATATAATAGCACCCATTGAAGAATGATCTATTTTTATGTTCTTCGACAAGAACTCTCCGAGTACAGGTCAGAACTCAATGCTTTGTCCGGGACGTAACGCCAACCCTTCCATGCCAGCCTGTCGAAGACGGTCACAAAAGAGATTCCCGTCCTGCTGAATTTCAGGAAAGGTGTTATAGTGTACCGGAATTGTTCGCTTGGCCTGCAGCCATTTTGCCGCCATCAGCGCATCCTCGGGTCCCATTGTCAGATTGTCACCAATCGGCAGTGCCGCAGCGTCAATGCTGTTCGTCTCTCCGATCAGCCGCATGTCACTGAAAAGTGCGGTATCTCCGGCATGGAAGAAGGTCTGGTTATCCATCGTCAGCAGCACGCCTCCAGGTTCACCCAGATACAGCGGCTTGTCCTCCACCATAAGCGCTGAGCTGTGGAAGGCCAGCGTATATTTCACCTTAAATCCATCAAATAGATAGCCGCCGCCGATGTTCATCGGATGAACTTTAACGCCTTGAGTACGGCAGTATTCAGCCAATTCGAAGACCGCAATAATCGGACAGTCGTTATTTCTGGCGATTTCAATACAATCACCAAAGTGGTCGGAGTGTCCATGAGTAAGCACAACAGCATCCGCCTCAATATCTTCAGCCCGAGTCGATGCCGCCGGGTTTCCTGTTAAAAAAGGATCGATTATAACTTTCTTTCCAGCGCCTTCAACCAGCATGGCTGAATGTCCATAATACGTAATCTTCATACGGATCAGCACCTCCTCTATATTCTTTTACCCAAATATAGCGAAGGACTGCACAAGGAGCGGCAGAATTTCATAACAAATAAAACCTAGCCAATCAATCTATAAAACTATTTATAAAACGTATGATGCCCAATCTGCTTGACCAGCGTCTGGTGACGGTGCACATACAAATCATCTGCCAGCGTCAATGACAAAAAATAATAAGTCGTATCCGGCACTTCCTTGCGTCCATTCAGCGCTTCCGCGGCAGCACGAATTGAATCCTTATTCGGCGTCACACGGTTAAAACGTCCATTGGCCACCGGGCTGAACTGGGCTCTTTGATATATTACATCTTTGATCGTGTCGGGAAAATTGGCTGACCGCAGCCGGTTTAAGACAACATTGGCAACTGCCACTTTGCCTTCGTACGGTTCGCCTTCCGCTTCTGCCATAACAATTTTTTGCAGCATCAGCAGTTCTTTAGGGGACACATTGTAACTGCGGGTAGACTGAGCATGGTCAGCCGGACTCAGCAGCCGGGTCCGCGTAAAGAAGATCGTTTTTGGGGGGATGGTAAGATCGGCCTTGGCGACCGTTGGAACAGCTGCCTTGGGCTGGTGCGAAGCCGCAGCTGTCTTGCTCTTGGTTTGTGGGACTGCTTTGGTTGCAGGTGCAGCCACCACTTGCTTCGTCATCGGGTAATTGAACGCTGTAGCTGTAAAGGATGTCTTTAACAAGCTTCTTTTTTTCAACATTTCCGAGCTGACGGCAGAGCCTGTCCTCTCCTGCTGGGTAGAAGTAGCTGTGAATGGCGCATGAACCGATGTCTCCAGTGCGACCAGTTTTTCGTTTGATGCAGATTCTTGCTTTTTATTTTGGGCCTGTGCTACCAGGCTAACCCCCATAATACACACCATGATTACGCCCAGAAGAGGCGCAAACCAGCGATTCTCTCTAATGATATCCATATCTTTCCTCCTGTTATCAGACACACACCTAGAATTATGTAACCCAAAATGCGTCTTTTGAATAACGGGGTCAAATATATCACTAAGTTCACACAGAAATCAAGCCGTTCATCTGTGAAATGGAAATGCTTCAATAACTTGGTACATCGGCTGTTTCCCCATTCTTGTCGCAAAAAGGACGAATTCACCGACCTCCCATTCCTCTGTTAAAGACACCTCTCCAGCTCCAAAATCCGGCGAAACAGGCTGGTCTGACTTGTATTTGCGGGCCAGTGTAATATGCGGCCGGTAAGGGCGGTCTTCCGGCTGATATCCTAAATCAGAAGTCAGAGAAACGATATCTTCATAGAGCACGGTCAGAGGCTGAATCTCTCCTTTTATCCCTCTCCATAAAATACGGGGAAATTCTTTTCTACCAAAAAAACCTGTTTCACCCAGATGAAGCACAAAGGAATCCCGTTCCTTGGCAGCTTCCTGCAGCTTTTCGACCAGAAGCGGAATCCGTTCAAGAGGCACATCTCCTAAAAATTGTAAAGTAATGTGGTAATCTTCAGGATCTACCCATTTTGCAAAATTCAACGACGGCCTGTGGGTCATTGTCCAGGTGTACAGTTCCTGCTTCCATGCACTCGGAAGACGGATCGCAGTAAACAATCTTTCCTGGTCTATCCGCATGGATTGATACTCCTGTGTCATCTTGGTCCCCTCCTTTTCCAATCAGTGTTGCCGGAGGAAAATGTACGTAAACCCTACTTTCCTAACAGATTACTCCGGGGGAGAGATTAATGCAAATCATGACAAGGAATAATTTCCAGATTAAGCAGTATCCGTTATTTGTAAACGTTATCTTTGAACGAATGAAACTCCAAAATCAAAGGCCGTGCGCCGCAGTTCTTGTCTGCACACGCACGGCCTTTTCCAGGACCAATTATTCACATACCCGAACCAACCGCTCGAAGGTTCCCTTCCTTACGCTGCAGCCCCCAGTCACCTGCCAACCCGTCTCTTGCAGACTCTGATCCATATCGGCTGTACTTACTACGACAGCTCTTTTGGCCATCCTGCGCAGGCTCCTCAGCATGTTCAGCTGGGCAGTATCTTCAATCAGCGAGCACAGGTTATATGGCAGGTCCAGAATAGCTGCATCGTAGGACTCCTGAAGGTCATTCATGTCTCCGCACTGAACACGTTCTCGGCTGTAACCAAAGTGCTCCAGGTTCTTGACTGCGCCGCGGTAGGCAGCCGGGTTCCATTCATTTCCGTGAATGTTTATTCCCATAGACAATGCCTCGATCAGTACGTTGCCCATCCCGCAGCAGGGATCGATTAAGGTGATTTTATTAGGATTTGGAACAGCAATATTAACGAGAGATCGAGCCATCTCGACACTAAGCCCTGTTGAATAATTATGAGGCTTATGGCGGTGCTTCCGGTAGTCTCTTGAACTGAATACACAAACCCCGAGAAGCCATTCGCCGCCCGTATGAACGAGTCCAAATACGAGATCGGGATCCTTCATCCGGGCAGTCCCTTGTATGCTGCTTCCAAGGACACTTTCAGCCCAGCGCTGGGCTTCATAATCCAGCGGCACGGCTTCTTTGATACACATTAATTTAAAGGTCTGGCCCTCCGGAACACTAAGGCGGGCCGTCAGCTCCCTCAGCTGCTCCAAGGAACCCGCAGACAGCAGGGGGTCCAGCCTTAGCCGGATAAACGGACTTATGTCCGGATCCACCCGGCGGTCTGAGACAACCATGATTTCATTTTTCCCCGCAGGACCAAATAACGATTGCAGTTCAAGCCGGCATAAATCCTGTTCTGTTTCATGGCTGTTATGAATGTATACATGGGGAAGCTGTTCTGCCGCTTCACCGGGTATGCTGTCTGTCATGCTCGTCATCTCCATCCTTTGTACCGGCTTTTACCCGCAGCTTAATCCAGCTTGAATCTGGAGACCGAGGCCTGAAGCTCCTCGGCCATCTCTTTCAGCTCTTGAATCTGGACCGTTACACTTTCCAGAGATCCTACCTGCTCTTCTGCAGAGGCTGACGCCTCCTCAACTCCGGCTGCAGCCTGCTCCGAGACGGCCGAAATCATCTGACTGTACTCATTCATCCGCTCACTGGCTTCCTCCATCTGTGCCAGATTGGAGGTTAACGCTCCAATCATGCTGTCCATTTCGTCCAAGGAACCTGCGATAACGCCAAAGGCTTGTCCGGTAGACTCCATCTGTACACGCCCCTGCTCACTCTGAACCACACCGGTCTGCAGGGACTCAACCACCAGCTTGGAGTCATGTTGAATACTGGCTGTCATCGTCGTAATTTCCTGGACCGATCGCTGCACGGCTTCAGACAGCTGGCGCACTTCGCCAGCAACGACAGCGAAACCGCGTCCGCTCTCGCCGGCCCGGGCAGCTTCAATCGCTGCGTTTAGAGCCAGCAGGTTGGTCTGACGGGCGATGTCCTGAATGACCTGTACGAGTTTATCGATACTGGCATTCTTCTGATCCAGCTCCATCACCTTGTCCATAGAGTCAGAGACAATATCCGCGATGATTCGCATCTGCCTTACGGCATGATCCATTGAAGCTTTCCCTTGTTCGCCGGCACGCATGATTTCCTGAGAGGTGCTGCGCATCTGTTCTCCCCGGCTTGAATGATCTTTGATATACGTGTTCAGCTCACTAACCGCCTGGGCAGAATCCACAGCCGTCTGCGCCTGCGACTCTGCTCCACGAGCAATCTCCTCCATCGTAACCGCAATTTGTTCACTGCCATGCTTCGTCTCGCCAAGCATAACAACCAGCTCACCACTGCGGCGGTTCAGAGTTCTCGACGTCCTCGAAATCGCTGTAACCATCTGTGCCAGATTGCGCTTCATATCATTCATAGCTAAAGCCAGAATACCAATCTCATCCCGTCGCTTGACTATGATGTCCCCTTCAGCCAGATTACCTTCAGCCATGACCTGAACAGCGGATGTTACACGCACCAGTGGGCGTACAATCGAACGGCGGACGAGCAGATTAGCCAGTATGGTCAGGATAATGACCGTCAGCACACCTATCATTAACGTCCACCGACCGGTCTCAAAGCTGTTGAATACTCCGTTTCGGTCCGACGCTGCCATTTTGTGATTATAATCAATCAGAAAATTCAGATCATCCTGTATCGTATCAAAGGCTGCCGTTCCCTTCCTGGCCACCTCTGCCGCCAGTTCACCCTGCCCCTGTTCGCTCAGGTTGATGGCCTGCTGATTGACAATCATATATTCGTTCCATTTATTCTTCAGTGAATCAAAATGCTGCTGTTCTTCTGAAGAATACAATCGGGAGCCATATTCCTTGAACGTCTGTACCAAATCACGGATGGTCGAGGTGCGTTCATCCATAATCTTCGATTTGATATCAGCCGATTCGCCTTCAAAGTGACGATAACTGAGAGTCAGCACATGCTCCATGTCGTAATGAATTTTATTAATCTGTTCAATACCAGGCATCCATGTGTCCGCAATATTCCGGGTATTGTCCCTCATCTCGTTCATCCGGATGAGCGTAACCGCTCCCAGCACAATAAGACAAGCCACCAGAATGCCAAACAAGATCCCGATTTGCCGGCCCACACTTTGACGAACATCAAACCAGGATAAACGGTTACGATTGTCCAGTTTCTTGCTCCCCTTAGCGAATTTCATTAATACCATCTCCCCCTGAGACAAATCCTTTTTTTGATTCAATGGAACCGGAGCCTTGCGCTTGGGTTAAAGATGCCCTGTCTGTATTTTTTTGTATGTAGGCATAACATCCCACCTGAACAACGGGTGCCAAGCATAATTATGTAGGAATCTGATCCCAATTCAGCATAAAGAATAAATGATGATTACGGCCTTCATCAGCATGTATCGAGCTAAGTGTTTTACTGCGGCCGCAGGCTGCTGTCACCAACAGCATGTATCACATCACGCTAAAATTTGGCCAGGATCGATTCATTTCTCTATTTATTTTTTCGGCTATTTATACATTTTTGATTAGCTGGATCTTATGAATCCCACCTTCCCTTCCCTGTTTAAAAATGACAGAAATAAACCCGTTTCTTATTCCTGACCAACATCCAAAAAATGGTTCAAAGGAACTACCCTCTCTCCTTTATAATGTACCATTGCCGACATCATTTTCCAATAAGGGTTTGTGCCAGAAGACGATAGGATTGAAGTCGCTCCTTGTGGTCAAAAGGGGTGGTTACGATCAGCAGCTCATCGGTTTTGAATTGACCAGCCAGCACGTTCAGCTGCTCAGCTGCCTGTTCTGCATTACCGACAATCCAGCTAACCGGATAACCCTCAGGCCCCTGCCCCTGCGGGTCTGCGTTCATGCTTGCTGCGGCACGTGCTGCTGTCTCTTTCGCTTCGGCTTCAGTGCGGGCGCAATACAGAGCTGCTGCCACGATCACCCGGGGCTCCTCCATCATGGAAGAGGGCTGGAACTGTCCTCGGTATTGATGAACGGCTTCCGCACCGTCTGTCTCACTCATAAAATGCCCGAACACATAGCCCGTGCCGAATTCGGCTGCATAAGCAGCACTCTTGACATTGGTACCGAGCAGCCAGGGCACCGGCGGAGTACGCGGACTCGGTGTTGCATGGACGGGCACATCTTCATAGGTGTAGGTTCCCTCGAGCAGCTCCATCACAGCACGCAGCGATTGGGGAAATTCAGCTACATGCTGCAGGAAATTTCCACTGAGCGCCATGGAAGCATGGGCTTTTCCCCCGGGAGCACGTCCAAGTCCCAGTTCCACTCTGCCCGGATAGAGAGCAGACAGCAGGTGGAACCATTCTGCTACCTTCAGCGGGCTGTAATGCGGAAGCAGAACAGCGCCTGAACCCAGCATAATCCGGCTGGTGCGTGCACCAATGTGGGCAAGCAGCACCTCCGGGCTTGCTGATCCCAAGGATTCGAGGTCATGATGTTCAGAGGTCCAGTAACGCTGGTATCCCCACTCCTCCCCTTTGACAGCCAATTCGGCGGCTTGCTGTACTGCCTGCTCCGCGCTTACACCCGCTTGTACCGGGACAAGATCAAGAATACCCAAATTCAATGTTGTCATCCCTACACTCCCGTCCAAAAAAATTTATTACTATAATATTGTCCTATTTCTACAATTGCTTCTCCTGCTTCATAACTTGTTCATCTGCTTCACTACAGTATGCGTATTATGAAAGCTATAAAGCGTACACAAAAAAACAGCCGACATCGGCTGCTTCCCTGCTTCTAATCCACATCATAAATCGATCCTACCTTGAGACCGTAGAGTTCATTGTAGATTTTCTCCGCATAAGCATCGGTCATACCTGCAATGTAATCAATCACCATATGCTCCCATGTCCAGATCGGCCGGGCTTGGGCTTGATCCCGCTCATACCGCTGCAGCCAGTCGGTTGGAATAATGGACTTCGAGGTAGCCGGATCCAGGAAGGCTCCCCAGAGCCTGCGAATCATCCACTCACTTCGTTTCTGGAGCCGCTGCACCCTCATATCTTTAATCATCGTTACCCAGGCAAAACTTTTCAATACACTGACAGTACGGAGCATATCCACGTCCTCGGCGCCTTCGCGGACAAAGGTCACCTTCTTCCAATCCCCTTCGTCCAGCACGCCCAGGCTGTTGGCGAACAAGCTCACCCAATGCCCTTTCACTTCGCGCCGTGTCCGGGAATAATCCTGCTCGCATACCGGCATTTTCTCATTCCATACCTTAAGAAATGCTTCCAGCACGTTCTGAACCTTATGCTGAATCTGGAGTTCGTCCCAGCCCTTCCAAAAGCTGTCCTCCAGCGTCATAATTTTCTCTACAATCAGGCGGTTCAGGTGAGGATCAAACAGAAAATGCTCGTGAACCTCAATCTTGCCGGCCTTGATTCCGTCTTCCAGGTCATGAGCAGAATAGGCAATATCGTCGCACAGATCCATTAACTGCGCTTCGAGCGTCTTTTTACCTGCCGGTATCCCCCATTCATCACGGATATGCGAAATATACTCCCATTCATGCCGATACATGCCTTTCTTACTGACCATACCGGAATACGGATATTTATTGATACCGAGGAGAACAGCGTCCGACAGATTCAATCCATCGATGTTCTCCCGCTTTTCCAGGAACATGATCAGACGGAAATTGTGAGCATTGCCTTCAAAATGTTCATATTTGCTTCGGACCTTTGCCTGAACATCCAAAATCTCCTGAGGTGTCGGCTGTTTCCCCTGGAACGCTTCCTTCACCTTCTCTTCCACCAGACGGTCCAGTATCCCGTCCAGAACTTCTTCCCCCTTGTGCCCGAAAGGAGGATGGCCAAAATCATGGGCAATCGCCGCACATTCGACCACTTCGGAATCCAGCACAAGCCCCGGATTGGCTGCACGAGACAGGTCAATATCAGGATACAAGCGAATCAGGCTTCTTGCAGCTTCCCGGGCAATCTGGGCAACCTCCAGCGAATGGGTTAGACGTGTACGGTAATAGTCACCGGTACCGGCGCCAAACACCTGTGATTTACCCTGCAGGCGCCGGAACGTAGGGGAATGAATTAGTCTGGAGTAATCTCTCTCATAGGCCGCACGGGTAGCATCACTTCGTGTCTGCTCCGGGTGCTGCCGGTGTTGTCTCTTTTCACTTATTGTCATCATGCCACTCCTACTTCGCATTTTGCATAACCATCCGGTAACAGATCTAGGCTTACACACATATTCAGCATATCGATGATGTTAATATTTATACCGTGATGCTGCTGATGGGAAGTTACTGTCAGGTTTCATGCAAATAGCTGATTTGTCTCTATTGGAGTGATTATACACATTTTTGCACAGGTCATAAAGCAGCTGCAGTTATCCATCCATATGATCTCAGATGTAACCGCTCTATTAAAGTCCGTACCCCATTACTTCCGCTGCGATTTCGGGTCTAATACATCCCGCAAACCATCACCCAGCAAATTAAAGCCCAGCACCGTCAACATGATGGAGATGCCCGGAAAGAATACGGTCCACGGAGCAAGCTGGATAAATTGGCGGGAGTCTGACAGCATTTTTCCCCATTCCGGGGAGGGCGGCTGGGCACCCATACCCAGAAATCCGAGAGCCGCCGCCTCAATGATTGCCGTACCAACCCCTAACGTTCCCTGTACAATAATCGGTGTCAGCGTGTGCGGAAAAATATGTCTAGCCAAAATTCGTATATCAGAAACTCCAATCGCCCGTGCTGCTGTAATGTACTCCTCATTCTTCAAGCTGAGCACCCTTGAACGAACCAGGCGGCCATAAGTCGGTACATTCACGATGGCAATCGCATACAGTGCGTTCTGCAGGGAGGGGCCAAGAATCGCGACAATCGCAATCGCCAGCAGAATCGCAGGGAAAGCGAGCAAAATATCAAATATACGCGAGATCAGCATATCCAGCCATTTCCCATAAAATCCGGCCACAATCCCGAGTACCGTTCCTGCTGCGATAGAACCGATGACAGACAGAAATCCGACCCATAACGAAATACGGGCACCATACAGCGTGCGGGACAGCAGGTCCCTCCCCAAATCATCTGTACCAAACCAATGCGTGGAACCCGGAGCTTTTAAACGCTGTACCAGCTCCTGGGCTTTGTAATCATATGGAGCGATTAGCGGAGCAATCAGGGCCAGAACAATAAAAATCAGAATAACTGTCAGTCCTGCGACAGCGGATTTGTTGCGGCGGAAGGACCGCCATGCGTCCCGCCACGGACCCGACACCCTCTGGGTCTGCTCCTTGACCTGTACCTGGTTATTCATGGATACCTGTGCCATCGAGATCCTCCTTTTCTATATGCATGCAAGAGAAGCGGCTTAAATATTTTCCTTCTATATAATATAAGTTCTGAAATGACCCGGACTTCCGGATACATCAGCCGCCCAAGTCACTGATAGTGAATACGGGGATCAAATAAGGCATACATCAGATCAACGATCAGGTTGATAAACACAAAAATAAAGGCAACCACCAAAATGCCGCTCTGAATAACAGGATAGTCCCTTGAACTGATTGCTTCAAAAATATAACGGCCTATACCCGGCCAGGCAAAGATGGTCTCGGTCAACACAGCTCCGCCCAGCAGTGCTCCTGTCTGCAATCCCACCACGGTCAGTACCGGAATAAATGCATTCTTGAGCGCATGCTTATAGACCACCAGGAAAGGAGACATCCCTTTTGCTCTTGCCGTACGAATATAGTCGTTGCTCATAACCTCCAGCATACTGGAGCGTGTCATCCGGGCAATAACAGCCATAGGGATGGTTCCCAGCGCAATGCTTGGCAGAATCAAGTGCTTAATAACGGTCCATACCTGATCCCATCTTCCGCTAATGATTGCATCAACAACAGCCAGATGGGTAACGCTCTCGACAGGATCACGCGCATTCATGCGTCCAATGGAAGGCAGCCAATGCAGTTTGTTGGCGAATATCCACTGTTCCATCAGTCCCAGCCAGAAGATCGGCATCGACACCCCAACCAGCGCAATGACCATACTGGTGTAGTCAAACCACGAATTTTGTTTCCAGGCGCTGATGATCCCTGCATTCACACCGATGACGACAGCGAACAGCATACTGGCAAACGTCAGTTCAAGCGTCGCTGCAAGATAAGGCAGCATTTCCCGGGCAATCGGTTCACGAGTGCGGATCGATTCCCCAAGATCGCCTCTCACCAGTTCTCCAAGATAGGTGCCATACTGCTGAAGCCAGGGCTTATTCAAACCCAACTGCTCGCGCAGCGCTTCCTTGGAGGCTTCTGTCGCCTTTTGTCCAAGTATGGTCTCAGCCGGATCACCTGGTATAGCATGTATAATAGAGAACACGATTAGCGTCATACCGAGCAGAACCGGGATCAGCACGAAAATGCGTTTGACGATATAGAAATTCATCGAACCTCCACCTGCCTGTCATCGAAATGGAAGAGGCCGGCATCCCGTCCGCAGGCTTCTCAATAGCGGAGAAACCCTCTCGGGCAGGTACCGGCGCTCAATGGGTCAGACACTTACAGTCTATTCAAAATAAATACCTGCATACGATTCCGAACCAGTCGGGGATGGAACGTAGCCTTTCACATTGGCTTTCCCTGCCAGGAGTGGGGTGGAATGCACCAGCGGAATCCAGGGCGCATCCTTCTTAATGATCTCCTGTGCCTGCTTGTAGAGTTCAGCCCTCTTGTCCTGGCTGGTCTCCTGCTGTGCCTGGATCAGCAGCTTATGAAGTTCCTCATTCACATAAAAGCTGCGGTTATTGCCCGGAATGGCATCCTTATCCAGCAATGTATACAGGAAGTTGTCCGGGTCACCATTGTCACCCGTCCACCCCATCATATAAATATCGTCTTTCTCTCCGTTCTTCGTATCATCCAGATAGGTCGCCCATTCCGGCGACTGGATACTGACCTTCACGCCGATCTTCTCAAAGTCTGCCTGAATAGCTTCGGCCACCTTCTTGCCATCCGGCATATATGGACGGGATACCGGCATCGCATAGAAGGTCAGCTCCTCAGGAATCCCATTCGCGTACCCTGCCTCGGCCAGCAGCTTCTTGGCCGTATCGAGATTGTAGTCATAATCCTGGACACTCTCGTTGTACCCCCATAGGGAAGGAGGCATAGGGTTAACCGCCGGCTTGGCTTGTCCGCCGAAGAAAGCGTCGATAATCGCCTGCTTGTTCACAGCATGGTTCAGGGCCTGTCTGACTTTAGGGTTATCGAACGGTTTCTTCTTCATGTTAAATCCGATATATGCCACGTTAAAAGACGGGCGTTCAAACTTCTGCAGCTCTGTGTTACTCTCCAGCAGAGGTCGGTCATCCGGGTTTAAATCCTCCATCAGATCAATCTCACCGTTCTGCAGTGCATTGAAACGGGCTGTGTTGTCCGGAATGGAGCGGACAATCACCTTGTTCAGCTTCGGCAGCCCCTGCTTCCAGTAATCCGGATTCTTCTCCAATGTAATGGAATCATTACGCTTCCACTCCTTGAATACGAAGGGTCCGGTTCCTACTGGCTCGCTCTTGAAATTCTCCTTCTTATCCTTAATAGCCTGCGGGCTGGCGATTCCGAAGCAGGTCATGGCAATGTTCTGCAGGAAAGGCGCCTGCGGCTGGTTCAGCGTGAATTGAACCGTTGCTGGATCGACTGCTGTGACTTCCTTGATGACACGGCTGCCTTCAGGACCAAACATCGAATCATAATAGTCAAACGAATCCCCCGCAAATTTATAAGAACTCTTCGGGTCACTCCAGCGGTTAAAGTTAAACACGACTGCTTCCGCATTAAAATCAGTGCCATCATGGAATTTCACACCCTGGCGAAGCTTGAAGGTGTATGTCAATCCATCAGCTGTGACCTCCCAGCTCTCGGCCAAGGCGGGTGCAACTTCCGTTGTACCTTCCTTATACTCCAGCAGAGAATCGAATACCTGATGGCCAATCTTCAGCGATTCACCATCTGTAACGATAGCCGGGTCCAATGCAGCTGAATCCCCGCCCCGTCCAAAGATAAGCGTATCCTGGGTACTGGCTGTGCCGGTTTCACCCTGGCTTTGGCTGCTGTCATCCTTCTCCGGTGATGTTGACGTATTGCCTCCTCCGCTCTCTCCGCAGCCAGACAGTACAATGGACATGCCCAATGCCAGCATCAGCATGCCGTTCAACCATTTCCTCATGCAACGATCCCCTTCCTCTGCCCGATATTTTATTTTATATGTGTTTAACATGTTGTTACCAGAATTATTGACTTTACATCATATAGGGCTCTATCCCTTGCTTTCACCGGAGATCCGAAATCATCCGTTGAACAACAATCGAATTAAGGTATGTAAAAACCATGCCTGCACGCGGCGGACTACCGGCGCTCAAGCACGGATATTCATATAAAGTTAGAAAGAAGAAGGACATCTGAAAGTGGTCGAAGAAGAGTTTGTAGGATTAGGGTGATCAAGATCGGTGGTGCAGAGAGAACAGTCATAAAGTCTGCGTCTGCTAGGGAGTGGAAGTGCTCGAATCGTAGTAGGATTTTGTCAGATTAGGTAACATATTAATTCATGAATCAATCTACACAACGTTTGGGGAATAACAATAATAGGTTGGTAATGGTAACTCTACAATAAAAAGTATTTGATGACAAGAGTGTTTTTTTATTAAAGTATTCATTTTTGCTATAAACAATCTTCAAGTGTCATAAACAATGACATAAGGCACCTCCGTTATTATCCTAAACCCGTTAGGCGCCTGGCGGTTTTTGAACATGATCATCCTGACTCATACCGGAACGTTTGTTAAAGGCCAATTCGAACAGTCCGGTTGCCGCCAAGCCTGCCAAACCTCCCGACCACAGGCGGGGGACCAGCTCGAGATCCGTGAAAGGAAAGGAGGTCCACCCTACAAACAAGCCAATGGCCAGGCCGATCGCCGGGATCCACTGCTTGGGTACATTGATTGTCGTTTTGACCAGCTGGACCAGAGACATTACGAATACCGCCAGTACGGAAGCAAAAGAAAGCACCGTTGTGAGAAGCTCATTCGCCATTTCTGTCACCCCCTCCCCTTGTCCGCCGTTGCACGTTATTTCTCAAACAGTCCGAGGCGGTAAAGAACAACCATGAACCTGTAAAAGTCATAGCTGCTGTTCTCTGTCGTGTTGACCAGCGGACTTCCCGGGCTGAAAGCTGCTGCTGCCTTCACGGCATCCTGAGCCCACACCGGTACTCTCATGCTCTGCCTGCCCTGCAGGGAAGCCAATGCCTCTGCCTGCTGCTTAATCACATTCCCCTGTTCCAGAAGGGCCTGCTTCAGCACATCCCGGCTGTTCTCCAGCTCGGCCACCTGTTTTTGCAGAGCTTCAAAAGCCGCCTTCTCTTCTGCCGTCATCGGTGATACCTCCTTCGTAATATAAGCGGATCGGAGCTGCTGCTCGGTTCCGTCATAGACATTCAAGTCGACATTCCCCCGGATTCCCGCCACACGGCCGCTGTCACTGTACTGCCAGAAGTTCCAGGATTGCCAGGCTGTTGTATCGGTTGGTGGTCTGCTGCTGTACCGGGCGATCCACAGATCATATGCACCCAGCGCTGGGCCGAAATTAGCGGCAAAGGAATTCCCTGTGTAGACAATGGGCCTGCGCCCGGTCAGCTGTTCTAATTCACTAAGAAAAGCGAGCGCTACCACCGTAATCTGGTCCGGCTTCAAGCTGCCCGGATTGTTCTCATAATCCATTACAGGTGGAAGCATAAAAGCCTCCGCACCGCCCGCTCTCTGCAATACAGCTGCAAAATGCCTGGCCTCAAGACGCGCTTCACTTTGGCTGACCGCATCCACGAAATGATAAGCACCTGTAAGCAATCCGGCCTGCGCAGCCTCTTGTGCATTGCGTACGAACTGCGGATCCATAAATCGTTGTCCCTGAGACGCCTTAACAAATGCAAAGGTAATGCCGTCCTCCCTCACCGCCGCCCAATCAATGGTTCCCTGATGATGGGATACGTCGATACCGCGCACATCGCTGCTGCTGCGGTTCTGCATACGTCCTCCCCCTTTCTGCCGTATGTGGCTGATGCAGGGGACAAGTATGCCGAGGCTGCTCAGCCTGATGACCTACTTGTCTCTCCTATATTGTAATATATGCGAGACGATGACCACGGTATGGTCACTCCCCTCTTATTGTGAAAGACTGGCTCCTGCCCCTTCCGGCCGTTCAGCAGATAACCCGGTCAGCTCCGGGACCTGTCCGAATTCATCTACAAACTGCCAAAAGCCGGGGGTACGATCCAGATCATATTTTTGGACAGCTTCAATCATTTTGAGGTACAGCTCCTGGCGCAAATCGTCCCTTTCCTGAATACTTGTCTGACATAAGGAGCGGCTGATCTTTGGCTGGAACAGCTCCAGAATGCGCTCCATGGCCTGCGGGTGATATCGCTGGGCCTGCCGGCACAGTTCAAATAAATTATTCATCTTCATCCACCTCTCTTCACATAAGCTTCTCTCAATTTCCGGATTGCCCGGCTTCGTGTCTTCGACACGGCCTGCTGGGTGATGCCCAGGGCTCCGGCAATCTCCGTATCACTCTGCTGACTTACATAAGCAGCGGTTATCACTTCTTTCTCCCGCAATGTCAGCTTTTTCAACGTCACATACAAGGATTCGCATCCGATCATATCCTCCAGCAGTACCCCGCCTGCAGGCTCCTGATCCCGGCTCCCATTCTCTGATATAGGATCAGCCATCAGTTCAATCCGGCTCGTTCCTCCCTCTTCCGGTTGAACCGGCTGATCCAGAATCAGCTCATACCTGGAACGTTCCCGGCGTTCCCTTCGGTCAAAACCTACAGCATAATAATGAACAAGCATGGATATATAAGCCCGGAACCGGATATCAAAAAAGAAAATACGGAAAGCCTCATCCAGCTGCTGACGGTTTTCATTATTCGGCTTCCGCTGCACCTCGTGGAATAATCTCCTATGCTCAGGCACCGCGAAGAACGAGGCAAGTAACGTATCTTTACCGGCCGATGGACTGTCATGCTGTTGCAAGTTTTTTTCTGTACCCATCCTGCAGATCACCTAACCTTTCATCCAGCTTTGAATTGGTTCTCATCTTGTTTTTTATTACTTAAAGTTGACTTGCCCGCCAAAACAACAACCAAAACAGGAACATTTGTTCGTTTTTATTTTGTAAAAAAAACCTCCTTTTCATTAAAGAAGGGCAGTTTCAACATAGCATGGACAGCCATTTCGGGTAAAACCTCGTTATCGGGCAAAATCACAGGAAAATGGATGGATACATCCCCATTATTACCTTTTGGCTTACATTTATCCTGTTTTTCCTTTACCTTATGGCAATGATCGTTTATAGTAAAGACAGAACACAAAAGGAGTGGCAGCCACCATGGAGCAGCACAGCTTTGGTACTTATATGAGACATCTGCGTGAAGAGCAGGGAATGAGCATCAACCAACTCGCCGCATCTGCGGATATCAGCAATTCCCAGATTTCCCGTATCGAGAACGGTCTGCGGGGTGTGCCCAAGCCAGTGACCATCCGCAAAATTTCCGATGCACTGGGCATCCCCTATGCGGAGCTGATGCAGCGGGCTGGTTACTTGGAGGACGGGGCCGAGGCTTATATGAACGAGAAGGGCGCTGTACCGGACTGGGCTAATTCACGTGATAAGCGGGATTTCAAGAAAATGCTCGAAGAAGACGGCGAGCTGATGTTTGACGGCATCCCCCTGAATCAGGAAGACAAAAAGCGGATCAAGGATGTATTGACCGGTCTGTTCTGGGAGGCCAAGCAGATGAACAAGCATAAGCCAAGGCGCCGTCCCGATCCGGCGGAATGATGATGTCCACAGCAATGCACTTCCGACTTGAACGGGCAGGTGATAATCTTGGATGATCTGATACATAGGCTGGTTCGCAAATACCGCACGAACTGCCCCTTCGAGCTGGCGGACGCGCTGGGCATACATATCCGCTATGCGGACCTTGGCTCAGCCACCAAAGGATTGTACTTCCGGAAGCTGCGGCGGCGTTTTATTGTCATTCATAACGGTCTGATCCCCGAATGGCAGCGTTTCGTCTGTGCCCATGAGCTTGGTCATGACCGTCTTCATAAGGGCATCAGCCGCTTCTTCATGGAGGAACATTCCTACTTCCGCCCAGGCAAGCTGGAACGGCAGGCCAACCGTTTTGCCGTGGCCCTGCTGGGGGCTGGCCAGCCCATCGAATCCGGTGAGCCGCTGGAGAACTATTTTATGCGCATTGGCATTCCCAGGGAGCTGGTGCATACGGATGCGCTTTAGGCAGCTATTACAGAAAGACCCGTTTCCCGGACTCACCGGGAAACGGGTCTTTCTTATCAACGGAACTGCTGTCTTGCGCTACCTCCTGCGGCTTTTCAGCCGCTGTATAGCTTCTTCAAAGGTCAACTCTTCCTTCCCTTCTGCTGCGCGTTCCTTCCATTCGACGATCCGTTCCGCTGCACCTTTTCCCACGACTAACCGCACAGGGCAGCCAATGAGATCAGCATCCTTAAATTTCACACCTGCCCGCTCATCCCGGTCATCCATCAAGACATCGAACCCGAGCTTCTGCAGTATCTGTTCAAGCTCCTCAGCTGCTGCCATTTGAGATTCGTCCTTAACAGATACAGGAATCAAATGCACATCGTACGGAGCCAGTCCCTCCGGCCAGATTATCCCCTGCTCATCATGACGCTGCTCGACGATCGCGGAGAGCAGCCGCGATACACCGATACCGTAACAACCCATGATAAAAGGCTTCTGCTGACCATTCTGATCCAGATACATCGCGCCCAGCGCCTCACTGTACTTGGTTCCCAGCTTGAAGACATGGCCGATCTCAATGCCCCGGGTAAATACAACAGGCTCGCCAGATTGCGGATCAAGATCTCCTTCCTTGGCCAGCCGGACATCAGCAATCAGATCCGGCTCGAAATCACGGCCCGGCACAACGCCAGAGAGGTGCATATCCATCTCATTAGCACCGGTAATCGCAGACCCCATATCCATGACACTCGGATCGGCAAGCACAGTCAGCTTCAGACCAACAGGCCCGATAAACCCCACGGCCAGTCCCAGCGACTCAGCCTGCGCCGCATCGATCATCTCTATTTCATCTACGCCTAGAAGAGCTGCCGCCTTGAGTTCGTTCACCTCATCGTCACCACGGACCAGTACAGCCGCAACCTGCTGGCCTGCCTTATAAATCAAGGTCTTAACAATCCGGGATGCAGGCACCTTCAAAAATGCTGTCAGCTCATCAATCGACTTGATCCCCGGGGTATCGAGCCTAGTAAAGGGCAGATCCGCACTCCAATCCCGAGGCGACCCTTCCAGCGCCTCTGTGCTCGTGTCCAGGACAGAATCAGCCCGCCTCGTGTACGCCTTCTCCAGATTAGCCGCATAGCCGCTGGCAGGTGCACTCACAATCCAGTCCTCCCCGGATTCAGCCAGTGCCATAAATTCATGGGTTCCTCCCTCTCCACCTATGCTGCCGGCATCGGCCTCAACCGCAGCGAACCGAAGTCCGCACCGCTCGAAGATGCGGTGATAAGCGCTGAACATGGCTTGATATGCATCATCCAGTTCTGTCCACCCTGCAGCAAAAGAGTAAGCATCTTTCATCATGAATTCCCGGCCGCGGAGCAAACCGGAGCGCGGACGGCGCTCATCCCTGAACTTGGTCCCGATCTGATAGACGGTTACCGGCAGCCGCCGGTAAGAAGAAACCTCACCATCTACCAGTGCCGTAATAACCTCCTCATGCGTCGGTCCCAGAACAAATGGACGGCGGTGCCGGTCCTGAAGACGCATCAGCTCGGGGCCGTATCTTTCATATCGTCCCGATTTCTCCCACAGGTCGGCAGGCTGCAGCGAGGGCAGCAGCACCTCCTGCGCACCGGCATGCTCCATCTCTTCCCGGACAATCCTCTCAATCTTGTGCAGGACACGCCTAGCGAGCGGCAGATAGCTGTAGATTCCCGCTGCCAGCTGACGAATGTAACCCGCCCGCAGCAGCAGCCGGTGGCTGGCCGTCTCGGCCTCTGCAGGTGCTTCTCTCAATGTCGTGCTTAATAGTTGGCTTTGACGCATTTCCTTCAACTCCAGTCAGCAGAATAGAACACAAAACAGCACACTCATCGCAAGGGACGAGTGTGCTGGTCGTGGTACCACCCTAGTTTGAATACGTCATGATGTTTAGCGGGTCTGTCGAAGCCGACGTATTCCTCTGGAGGGATAACGGTCCATACCGGCGGCGTTGGTCCATCATCGGACGCCGCAGCTGCAGGAGAGGAGGAAACGGCCGGATGCGGGCGGCCTTGCAGCCTGGAGCCGCCTCTCTGTTCACTCCTGAACCGTATCCCATATTCCTGGTCTTTGCTGATCACGTATTCATAATTTCCCCCATATTACTCCGCTGTTAGAGCCCTTGTCAACCTGAAGCGGAAGTCCCTTCCGGATTCCTGCGCTGACAGAAGCACGCGGAAGCGTTAAGATAGAATTATCCGAAATATATTATGTATCAGCATTTTGCCGTATTCGACACATGGCCTAATATGCTGTGACCAAAGGAGCATCGGCATGTATTATGTAATTTATGATCTTGAGTTTACCGTCAGCCGCAATACGCGGTACTCTTCTGAAATTATTGATATCGGGGCCGTAAAGCTGACACAAGAGAACGGAGTTCTGGTTACGGTGGATACCTTCCAGACTTTTGTAAGGCCTTCTAATCGTTCTGTCCTGTCATCCGATACAGTCCAATTTACCGGCATCACCCAAAAAGACATCGATGCGGCTCCCCTGTTTCCTCACGCTGCTGTATTGTTCAGGGAGTGGCTGGCCGCTGACGCCCCCTACTACCTGTGCGCATGGGGACCCGATGACCGTTCCAAGCTGCTGTCCCACTGCCGGACCCATGAAGTAGATGCAAGCTGGATATGTAATACCAACGATCTGCAGCAGCAGTTATCCCGTTCGCTCAGCAGCGAAGGGACATATCGCCAGATCGGGTTAAAGCAGGCCCTGGAGCTGTGCGGAATTGAATTCGACGGCCGCCAGCACCTGGCGCTGGACGATGCCCTGAACACAGCCGAAGTATTCAAGCATTACTTCGACCGCTTCGAGCTGGAGAGGAATGAGGCCGAGCTGGAGACAGGCGGCTCCAGTCTGGTCTACTCCAGTGATGACGCGGAAGACGATAGCTCGAACCCGTTCGGCAGTCTGGCGAATCTGTTCAAGAAGGACTGATCATTCACCCGAGCTGTAGACTCGGGTCCAGGCTTCAAGCCGTTTCAGCATACTGCTCCGGTACAGCTTGGGTTCCAGAATCTCGGCGCTTGGTCCAAACTTGGTCAGCCAGCACAAAAAATCATAATCATGATTCAGCGTAACTTCAAACAGGATGCTGCCGTCAGGCAGATCCGTAATAACCGGGCGCACGAACATCTCTTCATTTTTGACATATTCGGCTGCCTCGGCCGAAAATTTAATTTTGAAATGAATATGCCCGCTGCCATGGTGAAGTGACCAGGAATTGCGGTAAAAGGCCTCAAAATGGAAGTAGTCCTTGCGGAAGGTTTCATTAGTAATCGTTACATTCGTAAGACCGCTTACCCTGAAGGTTCTCACCTCCTGTTCCTCATGACAGAAGCCGACCAGATAGAAGCGGTGTTCCCGGGGGATCAGATAATACGGGTCGATATAGCGTGGAGCGGGACGGGCTTCTTTATGGAGTGACGGATCATGGTAAGATGCCCGAATCGTCTGCTGTGTCAGACTAGCTAGAATGATAGGAAGGAGAAAATCCGTTTTCTCCTCCTCCAGTGCCGCAGGCGTACCCGTCTTGAAAATGTCAGACACCTGCTTGGCAATCACATTCTGGTCAAGCCTGCTCTTATGCCGGGATGCCATCAGCTTCTCATAGGCTGTCTCAAAAGCAGGTGGCAGCGCCGGCTGGATCTGGTCCATCACCAGCGACAAATCCTCGAATGCCTTCGTTTCCTCCTCCGTCCAATTGAGCGGGTACAGCGAGAACTGGCTGATAAACTGATAACCCTTCCCATGGCCCATATTAGCAATCGGGATATGCATGGCGCTCAGTGCCTCCATATCCCTGTATATTGTTCGTTCTGAAGTCTCGCAGCGTTCAGCCAGTTCCCTGGCCAGTATACCAGGTTTACCCTGAATTAAAGTGATGATGCGCATCAAGCGAATAAGTCGATCAGTCATGGTGTTCCCTCCTGGACGTACTAGTAGTCTATTAGACTCACTATCATCTTATATAAACTAGTACATTCGACTTATAAACACAATTTTCCTATGTAATTTATCTTCATAAATCTAAAAACCTTTTACTTTTATGAAGAGATCTGGGTCTAAAGTAGCGTCGAGCAGTTGTTGAAGCTTCTCGATCGTCTCCGACTCTATTAAATAATCCGGGTCACCGCTTCGAGCTGCCAGGATCAACAGCTCATCTGCCCGGCGCCGCAGCAAAAAGTCTCCCTTTGCCGGGTCTCCCTGGTCAAAGGCTTTCACCGCTTCCTTGACCAAGCATGGCGAATCACTGATTTTCACATACTTCTCCACCCGTGGATTGGGCGCATTCTGGAGCAGACCCAAATGTGTGGTGAATTGAAGGAACAACGGATCCGCGCGAACAACGGTATTTAACGGCTGATCCGGCTTGCGCATTGACCATTCCATACTGACTGCCAGTATCCTCCCTGTTGCATGAGGCTCCACCTCAAAAGTAAAAACGGCATACTTCGGGCATCCCGCATACAGGCTGCCCAGACGTATAGCAGGGCCGCCATGCTCACCAACATGAAGTGTAGTACGGCAGCCTCCAACCTTTTTTAAATGGATCCCCTCCTCCAGCTTCAATTCAAGCTGAAGGTCTGAACCGACCGCCTTGGCTGGAACTGATCTTCTTCTTTTGCGAATGGCACCGTAGCTCCATTCCACCAGGAGATGGATTTGCTCGGTACTGTTTGTTGACAGTGCGTCTTTGGTCCAAGAATAATTCACATGAAAATTTGAATTCACTTGCGCATAACTCCCCCGGTTTTATTTCTTTGGTTCTAAGTTAACAGGGTTGCACGACAGCTAGTTGTCAGGGAACGTATGTTCTTTTATAAAAGTTTAATGATGAGATATATGGATTTTACAAGATGAATATAACAAAAAGAAGCAACCTGTAAGATCAGGCTGCCTCTGTCCTTTTCGATATCCGGTTATAAAGTAAAATCAAAAAATTAATAACAATTTTAAACATTTGCCGGTGTTTCAAAATCATACGCGCGTTCCAGGGGTCTGGAGACAGGCGCATAAGTGACACTGTCAACAATTAATTCGCGTTCGATAGGTTCTCCATTCACAGTAATCAGGATTTTTTTGTACGTTTGGTTTTGTTCTTGCATCACGATCATTCTCCTTTGTTATTGAAGCATTCTATGAGGAATGCTGATTATTTATTATATTGGTATAAGGCCGACAATATGTGTGTCCCATATCCATCCATAGCTGTTTATTATTTAGCCACCGGTCATGCCATGGTGATCATAGCGGCGCCATGATTTAGGATTACCCGGAATAGATCGGTGTTAAACAGCGGATGGCATGAAATGCACATTGGGTGCCGGATAGTTTCATGATAAAATCTCTTTATAAAAAAGGCTGTCGAAATCGGACATCCCTGGGTAAAAATTTAGAAACGAAATCCGACATGATTCGTAGTAGTCTCTTGTTCGTGACAGTCAACAGGCGCAGCGTTAAAACCATTTAAGATGTTCTCCAGTTTATATAGAATTGAGGTGGCTTCTGTGCCCAACTCCTTATGTCGCCGTGCCGTGATGCGCTTCATATCTGTTCTCCTGGGAACAGCAGTCCTCTTCGGACTGGAAGCTCCGCAGGCACATGCAGGTTACTTTGACGATTGGTATAAGGGCATTGAGCAATTTTCCGACCTGCCCAACGAAGTCTATAAATTAAAGGAAGACTATCAGGCTACACTGGACGAGCTGGACCAGGCCAAATCCAATGCGCAGGCCTATCAGGAGCAGAATGCGCAGCTGGTTCAGCAGAACGAGAAGCTGACTGCCATGGTATCTGATCTGCGCAAAGCCCAGGAGGAACGCGATGCCTACGCCCGCCGGATCAAAGCGATGCTCTTTACCGTGATTGGACTCATCATTGGCTATTTTATACTGACACGTCTGGTCCGTTACGGGATGAGAAGAAGATCGCATCGGGGTTATAGGAAGGAGTGACCGGCAGATGATCATTGTTCCATCAGAGCCTTTCGAAGGAGGTTCCGGACTGGCCGTGACCTTCTCGCTCGCTGAGGGGGACCGCGTGCACGTCCTCCATCCCCAGCAGATCGTCGCCTATCGCGGTCCCAGCCAGGGACGAAGCGATCGCTTGATGAATGTGAAAGGCATGTACCGCAAGCGCAAGCTGATCCAGGCTGACATGAGCGGACCCTGTCAGTTCGTAGCAGCCCTTCCGCCCGGCTTCAGCATGAAGACCATCGAGCTGGATGGAGACAGCGATCTGCTGTACGATTTCAGGCATCTCTTTTACTTCAGCGACGGCATTCAGATGCGATCCAAAATTATCAGTATGAAGAACATGCTGATTACCCGTGATGCAGTCAAAATGAAATTCTCCGGGAACGGACAGCTCGGGATTCTGACCCAGGGGCAGGTATGCCAGCAGGAACTGCATCCCACCCAGCCGCTGTATGTCGATGCAGGCAGTATTATCGCCTATCCTGAGAATGCCAGTCTGGAGCTGACCGTCTACGGCAACAATCTGGCCAGTCAGCATATGAATTATCATTTCAAAATGACAGGCCACGGGTCAGTTCTGTTTCAGGCCGGACGTCAGAATCAACAGCTGGAGGACGAGATCAATGATGACGGACTGATGAAGCGCATTCTGCGTGAGGTGATCCCTTTTGGCAGTGTATTTATCAAGTAAGTTCATCAGATGCCCACAACTTTCTTAATGTGATACAGCAGATTCGTGGTATAATGTTTCAGAATTGAAGAGAAGCCATGCCCTGGGCATGGGAGAGGTTCGCGAACTCCCTCTATAAAAAACTAAGGCTGCTTTACCCTTACCGGGTGAGGTCTGTTTTTTGTTGGTCAGTTCAAGAACTCTCTAATCTTCGGCATCAGGGCACTGCCCTGTACATTCCAGGAAGATAGAGAGGTTTTTTTATGTTTAATAATGAAAAAGCGGTGGTCGTATTCAGCGGCGGCCAGGACAGCACGACCTGCCTATTCTGGGCAAAGGAACGTTTTGCTGAGGTTGAAGCCGTTACTTTTAACTATGGCCAGCGTCATAAGCTGGAGATTGACTGTGCTGCCGATATCGCACGCGAACTGGACGTTCCGCACACGGTACTTGATATGAGCCTGCTGAACCAGCTGGCGCCGAATGCGCTGACACGCAGTGATATTGACATCACTCAGGAGGAAGGCGGACTGCCAAGCACTTTCGTGGACGGGCGTAATTTGCTGTTCCTCAGCTTCGCTGCCGTACTGGCCAAGCAAAAAGGCGCAAAGCATATCATTACCGGTGTCTGTGAGACAGACTTCAGCGGCTACCCGGACTGCCGGGACAGCTTTATTAAATCGCTGAATGTGACCCTGAACCTTTCGATGGACTATCCGTTCGTCATTCACACTCCCCTCATGTGGCTTAATAAGGCCGAGACGTGGGAGCTGGCGGATGAATTGAACGCTTTTGAATATGTACGCAGCAAAACGCTGACCTGCTATAACGGCATCATGGGCGATGGCTGCGGTGAATGCCCGGCATGCAAGCTGCGCAAGGCGGGTCTCGATCAGTATATTGCGAAACGTGACGGTGTAAGTCATGTTTGAACCAGGGACCTTTCGCATCGTAGAGAAGCTGCAGGCTTTCGGTGACGATATCCAGCAGGAGCAGCTTCGTTATCACCGTAAGCGGGTGCTGGTCAGCAAAGAATTTACATTTGACGCGGCCCACCATCTGCACTGCTATGAAGGCAAATGCAAGAACTTGCATGGCCATACGTATAAGGTCATCTTTGGCATCAGTGGCATGCCGGGTGAGACCGGACTGACCGTAGATTTTGGCGATATCAAGGACATCTGGAAGAAGCATATCGAGACGTATCTCGATCACCAGTATCTTAACGAATCTTTGCCTGCTATGAATACGACGGCTGAGAACATGGTCGTCTGGCTCTATGAGCAGATGGAAACGGCGCTTCAGTCTGAGCCGTATGCCAGCCGGGTGGAGGGCGGACGGACCGAATTCGTGCGGCTCTATGAGACGCCAACCAGCTATGCGGAAGCCAGACGGGAGTGGATGGTGTAATGGCGACTATTCCTGTAATGGAGATATTTGGACCTACCGTACAGGGCGAAGGCATGGTTATTGGACAAAAGACGATGTTCGTCCGCACGGCGGGCTGTGATTATCGCTGCTCCTGGTGCGACTCGGCGTTTACGTGGGACGGCAGCGGCAAGGATCTCATCACACCGCTGACCGCAGAACAGATCTGGGAACGTCTGCAGGAAGTCGGCGGCACCCGTTTCTCCCATGTGACCCTCTCCGGCGGCAATCCGGCGCTGCTGGGTTCACTAGGCGAGCTTACAAGGCTTCTGGCCGGCAAAGGGATCCGCATGGCCGTCGAGACGCAAGGGTCCCGCTGGCAGGACTGGCTGCTCGAGATTGACGAAGTGACCGTCTCGCCGAAGCCGCCAAGCTCCGGCATGCATACGGACTGGGGCAAGCTGGATGAGCTCATCAGCCGCCTGTCTCAGCGCACGGATGGCAAATCCGTCAGCCTGAAAATCGTTATTTTTGATGAGAAAGACCTGGCATATGCCATCCATGCACATGCCCGCTACCCGCACATCCCCCTCTATCTGCAGACGGGGAACCCGGATGTGCATACCGGCGAGACGGATAGTCATGCGCTGTCACTGATCCGGCGCTACGAATGGTTGATTGACCAGGTGATGGACAAGGACGAACTGAACGATGTGCGTGTGCTTCCGCAGCTTCATACGCTGGTGTGGGGCAACAAGCGCGGCGTGTAACTATATTTGAATTGAATCTGGAGGAAACAACATGGCAGGAAGACCACGTGAAGAAATGCAGGATATTACCCTTCTGGGCAACCAGGGGACCCAATACACCTTTGAATATGATCCAGGCATTCTGGAGAGCTTTGACAACAAGCACCCGTACCGGGATTACTTTGTCAAATTTAACTGCCCGGAATTCACCAGCCTGTGCCCGATTACAGGTCAGCCGGATTTTGCTACCATCTATATCAGCTATGTTCCGGACATCAAGATGGTGGAAAGCAAATCCTTGAAGCTCTACCTGTTCAGCTTCCGTAATCATGGTGATTTCCATGAAGACTGCGTTAACATTATTATGAATGACCTGATCAAGCTGATGGACCCGCGCTATATTGAGGTCTGGGGTAAATTTACGCCGCGCGGCGGCATCTCCATCGACCCGTATACCAACTACGGCAAACCGGGCACCAAATATGAGCAGATGGCTGAGCATCGCATGATGAATCATGATATGTATCCGGAGACCGTTGACAACCGGTAGGTTGGAAAATAATGAAACGCCTGACTCGCTAGGAGCAGGCGTTTTTTGGTGTGAAGATATTTATTGAGGGGAAGGTATCCCCCTTGAAAATTACGATTACGAACAGTTCCTTATTCTCTTTAAAATGTGCAGTTGTCAAATTCCGCAACTTGTTGTAGATTAGTTCTATGACTATTGAACAACAACTTCAAAGTACTGCTCAGGACGAGCAGCTGGTAAAAATCTTTAGGGCATTGGCCGACATGACCCGAATCGATATTGTACGGACTCTGTATCAGCATAACCGAGAGATGGCCTGTGGGGAGGTCGGGGAAATCTGTGCTGTCTCCAAATCTAATGCATCGTATCATTTCCGGACTCTTCGGGAAGCCGGTTTGACAACTACACGAAAAGAAGCCCAAACTAAATATGTAAAGCTTAACCACGATACCTTTAATAGGCTGATGCCGGGGTTCTTGGACACGCTGTGAACAGCAGCGCCAGGAACCTTTCTTTTTATCAGATAGTTCAATAGTTATTTAACTAAACAACAAAGGTGGAACTGCTTCATGACTGCTGCTGTAAACGTACATAAAACTGGATCTGTCATTACGATGTTATTCCTCATCATGTTCCTGATCGGAACAGATACTTTCATTGTTTCGCCGCTGCTGCCTGCCATACAATCTGAATTTCATATGCATGCAGACCGTTCCGGTTGGCTTGTCGGTGCTTACGCCCTTGGATATTCCGTTTTTGCCCTCATTGCAGGTCCCCTGTCCGACCGGCTTGACCGGCGAAATGTCATGCTCATCGGATTGACGGGCTTCGCTGCTGCTACCTTCCTCTGCGGGTTTACCTGGAGCTTTGGGTCCATGGTGCTCTTCCGTTTAATTGCAGGCATGTGTGCAGCAATGGTAACCCCTCAGGTCTGGGCTGCCGTCCCCATGCTGGTACCCCCGGCACAGCTTCTGCGGACCATGGGCTTCGTAACAGCAGGCCTAGCCGGTTCCCAGGCTCTCGGGGTTCCGCTTGGAGCCTGGCTCGCGGACATCGGTTCGTGGCAGCTGCCGTTCTGGACCCTTGGCATCGCCGGACTCGTCATGGCCGCAGGGATTGCCATTCAAGTTCCACCCCTTCCTTCTGTACGCACGAGCACTACGGGCAGCACACCGTCACGCCATTCCTTCCTATCCGGTTACCGCCAGCTGCTGTCTCTGCCGGCCGCTCGGTATTCCTTTACCGCCTATTTCCTCTTTCAGCTAGGCAATTTCGGCGCCTTCAGCTATATCGGAACATGGCTGCACGATCGATATCAGGCAAGCGTCGGTGAAGCAGGAACCATTATAATGGCGCTTGGTGTCGGCAATCTTATGGGCAGTGTGTTTGGCTCCAGGTGGACCCAGCGTATTGGAATCCGTACTTCGCTTTACAGCGGGATCCTGGTCATAGCCTTTTTGTATGTCGTTCTTTCACAATCTCCGGGCCTCATCACCGCGCGCGTACTTGGGTTCCTTATGTTCACCGCAGCCGGTGCCGTTTTTCCAATCATGATGACCATCCTCCAGAGTTACGTTCCGTCTGCGCGGGGACTGTCGGCTGCACTTAGCAACTCTATTATGTATCTGGGGACGACCGCAGGTTCTGCAATGGCAGGATGGCTCTATGTTCACAGCGGCGGCTTCCTTAGTGTAACAACAGCTGCAGCAGGTTTGTTCGTACTTTCTGTCCTGTTCTGGATGGTTGGCAGCCGTCCTATGCAAAGGCATTCTGATACTTCTCCTTCACAGGGTCTCCTCTAATTCATGTACATAACTAAAAGCGGCTGCAGTCCTCCATTCGGCTGCAGCCGCTTCTGTCCTACCTTATTCCACCGTACCCGGCAAACTCGGCACATCTGCCAAGCGGCTTAAAATCCGGCGCTTCTTATACAGCATCCTCCCTGCTTCCGCCACATCCTCAATCGTTCCCTTGTTCATGAAGGAGCCAATGAACATGCCTGCGATCGGCACCATCTGGAACAGCTTCTTCCAGCCGAAATTGTCACGGTATGAATTCACGACCTCCCGCCATCCCTGCAGCTGCGAGATCACCTGCGCCTGACTGTGCGCTTGATCGAAGACTGCGAGCTCCTCGAGTACCGCCTTTTTACCGACGATATCTGCAGAGGCGAACTGCATACATTTGATAATGAAGACACGCTCCTGCTTGTCCTCCGGGTCATAACCGTAGCAGATGGCCATCTCCTGCAGCACCTTCAGCGACATGCCGAGCACCATAGGAATATCTACAGCCAGTGTGAAAATACCGCCAAACCCCGTAGTCGCCCCTTGTGCAGCTGCAAATTTGGCGCGTTTTCCTGCAAGCTCTTCTGCCGTGTGGTCCATGACAGCGAGCGGCAGACTGGCTGCCTCGTTAATCGTCATCTCGGAACGCCCTGCTCCATGCTCACGCAAATTCACCCAGGTCTGTTCCAGCTCACTCAATACACTTCGCTTCTGAACCAGGTATTTGCCGCCATTTTGAATGAATCCTCCGACCTCGTTCAGTGCTGCTCCAATCTTGTCCTGAATCCATTTTGGGGTCAGCCGGTCCAGCAGCATGAATGGCAGGCGTCCGATTTTCTCCCAGAAAAAAATATCCTTCTGGCTCTTCTCCCATTTCGTTATCGTATTCAACTGACTTTGCAGTTCCTCCCGTGTCTCCCAGGCTGATGTCATGCAGGAGTCCTCCTTGTTTTTGATTCCTGTTTATTCCTTTACTAAAAAGGAAACGTTTCTACATTATACGTCACCGGCATCCTATTGGATGCGCACCTGAATTGGCGTCCTTATGAAATATGATACAATATAAAGGTCAAAAAACGGGCCCAAGCTGGGTATAATAGTTAGACGGATACCATTTATTTGGCCGTTCGGAAACTTCGGAACCATAATGGATCGGGATAAAAGGGTCAGCGCCAACCGGCGTCTGCCCTTTTCTTGCCTGGACCCCTGTCCAGATGATCTACAACGAGAAAGCACCATTCGTTCAGGCATATTACAACAAGGGGAGTGATCCAAAATATGAACAAAACAGGGCTGCTGTCCGGCTACCTCAAGTCGCACTGGCCTGTCTATCTTGCCGCCATTCTGCTGATTATTGTATCCAATATCGACCAGGCCGCTCTCCCCAGGGTACTGGGCCAGTTCACTGATGAGCTGCAGCGCGGAACACTCGACCGGGACAAAGTCGTCCGTTACAGCCTCATCCTGCTCCTGATTGCGGTGTCTTATAACCTGCTGTGGGCCCTTGGACAGTTCATTGTCATGAAGCTCGGACGACGATTCGAATATGTTACCCGTGACCGGCTGTTCGGCAAATTCGCTGAACTCAGCGAACGGTATTTCTCTCAACAGGGGAACGGCAAACTGCTCAGCTATGTCATGAACGATGTTACATATGTACGTGAAGCGATTTCCAATGGCATCAACCAGACGACCAATGCGGTCTTTCTCCTGCTCTCCTGCATCGTCATGATGATCTGGAGCGGCATCCCTTTTCGTCTTATTGCAATCAGCGTAGGGCCTCTGCTGGTCATTCCTTTTCTCGTCGTTTACTTCGGTCCACGAATCCGCAGCCGGGCCCGCAACGTACAGGAGGCTCTTGCCACTATGACGGAATCTGCAGAAGAGCAGCTGGGCGGCATCCGGGTATCCAAAACGTTCGCTATTGAACCGATTGCCCGCGAACGATTCGGCGCGGCCGTCGACGGTATAACTGCCAACCAGCTCCGTCTGGTCCGCATGTCTTCGCTCTTCCAGGCGCTGCTGCCGATGATGGGAGCGATTTCGCTTGCCGTATCACTGCTCGTCGGCGGCTACATGACGATGCAGGGCAGTATCACACTTGGCAGCTTTGTTGCATTAACGCTCTATCTTCGCATCATTATGGGGCCGCTGCAGCAGATCGGCAACGTGATTAACATGATGCAGCGCTCCAGCGCTTCGCTGGACCGTGTCAATCTGCTGCTTGCCGAAACGCCGGATGTCCGGGACAGCGAGGATGCGAAGCCGGTGGAACAGGTCCGGGACATTACAATCCGCCATCTGACCTTCGCCTATCCCGGCAGCCGCAAGCCTGCCCTGCGCGATGTCAATCTGGACATCCGGGCAGGCCGCACGATCGGGATTGTCGGCAAGACCGGCAGCGGCAAGAGTACACTCGTCAAGCTGCTGCTGCGAATCTATGAACCGCCAGAAGGCACCGTGCTGGTCAATGGCATGGATATCGACGATGTGACACTGGAAAGCCTGCGCACCCAGCTGGCTTATGTGCCGCAGGACGGTTTCCTCTTCAGTACAACCATTCGTGATAATATTGCCTTCAGCCGCCGGGATGCCTCGCTCGAAGAGGTAGAAGAAAGCGCCCGACAGGCGATGATCTACGATAACATTATGCGCTTCCCGGAACAGTTCGAGACCCGTCTCGGTGAACGGGGAGTTACGCTGTCTGGCGGGCAGCGCCAGCGGACCAGTCTGGCCCGCGGACTGATGAAGGAAGCGCCCGTACTCATCCTGGATGACAGCATGAGCGCCGTTGACGCGGTGACCGAGACAGGGATCGTGGACAGCCTGCGCAGGGAGCGCAGAAATAAGACGACCCTGATTATCTCCCACCGCATCAGTGCCGTGAAGCACGCCGATGAAATCATCGTGCTGGATGAAGGCCGTGTGGCCCAGCGGGGAACACACCGGGAACTGCTCGCTGCAGGCGGACTGTACGCTTCCCTGCAGCAGCTACAGGAGGAGGGATTGCAGCATGTCTAGTCTTACCCACTCATCCGCATCGGCGGGCGGACCGAAGAACACGCCGCCGGCCCAGCCCGGTGAAGGCAGCAAGCTGAACGCTTTCCGCTCGATTTTGACTTATGCCAGACCGCACCGGCTGACCTTCCTCGGTATCTTCTTCTGTGCGCTGCTGGCCATCTCGGCAGATCTGCTGCAGCCTTATCTCGTCAGTATTGTCATTGACAAGCATCTGGCGGTTGGCAGCAAAGATATGAGCTTCCTTGTCCAGATCGGAATCATTTACTCTGTGCTAGCGATCGTTAGCTTCGCGTTTACGTATCTTCAGAATAACCTGCTGCAATTTGCCGGCCAGCACATTGTCGCCCGTATCCGCAAGGATCTGTTCGGGCATATCTCGAAGCTGTCGATGTCCTTCTTCGACCGCTTCCATATCGGCAGTCTAGTGACGAACGTGTCGAGCGATACAGAGACGATCAGCCAGTTCTTCACACAGGTGCTGCTAAGCCTGATCCGGGACGGGATGATGCTGATCCTGATTCTGTTTTTCATGTTCCAGCTTGACCCGATGCTCGCCTGGTATGCGGTCCTGATCCTGCCGGTCGTCGCTGTGGTCGCCATTACGTTCCGGACCTATCTGCGCAAAACCTATCAGGAAGCCCGTTCACGTCTCTCCCGCCTGATCGCCTTTACAGCCGAGAATCTGTCCGGTATGTTCCTGATCCAGGCTTTTCATCAGGAGAAAGAGCAGGAGCGACGTTTTGCCGAGCAGAACGAGAATTATTTTACAGCCAATGTCCGGCAGATCCGTTCGAACGTTATTTTCAACCGGACCTTCGATATTCTGGGCAACCTTGCGCTGGTGCTGATCGTCTGGCTGGGTGGACGCGCCGCCCTGAACATGGAGCTGCAGGTTGGTGTCCTGTACGCATTCATCAGTTATATCCGGCAGTTCTTCCAGCCGATTAACCAGATTACGTCCCAGTGGAACACTTTTCAGTCAACGACCGTCTCTATGGAACGTCTGTGGCGGATTCTGAACACGCAGCCGGAGGTCAAGGACCCCGATCCAGATCAAGCCAAGCCGCTCAAAACGGAGGAGGTCCAGGGACGAATTGATTTCGAGAACATTACATTTGGCTACGATCCATCCCGTCCGGTCATTCCACATATGGATCTGCATATCCGGCCAGGTGAGATGGTAGGAATTGTGGGTACAACGGGAGCTGGCAAAAGCACCATGATTGCACTGCTGAACCGCTTCTACGATGTGTCCAAAGGAAAGGTGCTGATTGACGGTATCGATATCCGGGAAATCCCGCAGGAACAGCTGCACCGTATCGTTGGTCTGATCCAGCAGGAGCCGTTTCTGTTCTCCGGCAGTATTATTGATAATGTTCGTTTATTCCGGGAGGATGTGTCCCGTGAGCAGGTGATGGAGGCCTGCCGTTTTGTCGGAGCACACCCGATGATTGAACGGCTGTCCGACGGTTATGACACCAAGCTGTCCGAACGCGGCAGCGGTCTCTCAGCCGGGGAGCGGCAGCTGATCTCTTTTGCCCGTATTATGGTATTCCAGCCGCGGATTCTCATCCTCGATGAGGCGACGGCCAACCTGGATTCCCATACGGAACAGCTGGTCCAGGAAGCGCTGCAGTCCGTTTCACGCGGACGCACCACCCTGGTCATTGCACACCGCCTCTCCACCGTCATGCATGCGGACCGTATTCTCGTCATGAAGGACGGGGAGATTGTAGAGGAAGGCAGCCACCACCAGCTGATGGCGGTAGGCGGTTATTACCAGGAGCTTTATCATCATGCCCTGCAGGCCGGCGCGAAGGAATAATTCCGGACGTCCTGCAGCAAACGACAGGCAAAGAAAGGCGGGGCCTTTCAGATGAAAATCCAATACCGCTGGAGCAAACTTCTGATGAACACTGGCAGCTGCGTGCTGTTCATCCTGACCGCCATCGGTCTGGTCGCGTACGGAATATCAGCAATATCTGGATCCTGGCTGCTGGGCATCCCGTCGATCTATCTCGGGGTGACCGTTCTCCTTTTTATCAGCCGACTATCGATCCATTATTTCAAAAGGCTGTTTCACAGTAATCGTACGCTCCTGGCTTATGATGATAATGGATTATACGGAGCCGGAAGATTTGTGCCCTGGTCCTCCATACTGCGTGTACAGGAGCAGGGAACGCAGATCGGGCGCTGGTTTAGTCTTGAATCTACAAGCTGGATATTCTATCTCAAAGACGGTTCGGAATGGAAGGTTACGACGGATGAGCTTCTGTCCCCACAGGAATGGAAGCAGGCACGGAGCGTTGTACGCAACGGTGTCCATGAACGCGGCTGGAAGAGCATACGCAAGCGAGTATAAAAAAGATCCGTATCCCTCCAGGGATACGGATCTTTTACTTTATCCATCTACTCAAATACATTATACCGAACGTTTATTTTTGTTATAAATATCGAATGCTACCGCGAGCAGGAGTACCAGACCTTTGATGCCCTGCTGCCAGTCGATGCCCAGACCAATCAGCGACATCCCGTTATTCAGCACACCCATTACGAGACCACCGATGATCGCTCCAAATACCGTACCAATCCCGCCGGAAGCGGAAGCTCCCCCGATGAAGCAGGCGGCAATGGCATCCAGCTCGAAGTTCGTCCCTGCTCTTGGAGTAGCCGCGTTCAGGCGTGCAGCGAAGATCAGGCCCGAAATGGCAGCCAATACGCCCATGTTCACGAATACCCAGAACGTCACTTTCTTCGTTTTGACCCCGGACAGTCCCGCGGCCTTCTCGTTACCGCCCAAGGCATAAATATGACGGCCCATGACGGTTTTGTTCATCACAAAGGAATAAATAACGATCAGTACAAACAGCAGAATCAGAATGTTCGGGATTCCCGAGTAGCTGGCCAGCATAAAGGTAAATACGTTAATGACTGCAACCAGCAGAATCAGCTTCAGGAGAAACATTCCCTGCGAAATGACCTTGAAATTGTATTTCAGCTGGGCCCGGCGGTCACGGAGCTCATTGATGATGTAAACCACAGACAGGATGATTCCCGCCACAACAGCAACCATATTCGTACCGAAGCTGCCGAAGTCCGGAATGAAGCCGGAGCTGATCTTCTGGAAGCCGGATGGAAACGGCGAGATGGACTGCCCTTCCAGTACAATCATCGTCAGGCCGCGGAATAAAAGCATACCAGCCAGCGTGACGATGAAAGCAGGAATCCGAACATAGGCCACCCAGAAGCCCTGCCAGGCACCAATCAGGCCGCCGACCACCAGGGAAGCCACAACAGCAGCCCAAGTCGGCCATCCCCAGTCCACCATCATAATCGCTGCCGCTGCACCGACAAAAGCAGCGATCGAGCCGACCGACAGATCGATATGGCCGGTGATGATGATCAGCACCATCCCGATCGCAAGCACCAGAATGTAGCTGTTCTGCAGGATCAGGTTTGTAATGTTAATCGGCTTCAGCAGCAGGCCGCCGGTCAAGATTTCGAACAGCAGCATGATGACCACCAGCGCAATGATCATGCCGTACTGCCGGATATTATTTTTGAACAGTTTTGATAATGTATCCATATTTAGGCCCCTCCCGACTTGGTCATATATCTCATCAGCGTTTCCTGTGTAGCCTGATCGCGGCTCACTTCACCTGTGATCCGGCCGGCATTCATCACATAGATCCGATCACACAGCCCGATCACTTCGGGCAGCTCGGAGGAGATGACCAGCACCCCTTTGCCTTGTGCAGCCAGCTCATGAATTATAGAATAAATCTCAAATTTCGCTCCGACATCGATGCCGCGGGTCGGCTCATCCAGAATCAGAATATCCGGTTCGGCATAAATCCACTTGCTCAGCACGACCTTCTGCTGGTTACCACCGCTCAGGTTTCCGGTTTTCTGCAGAATGCTCGGTGCCTTGATGTTCATCCGCTTCCGCATATCCTCCGCGACCAGTACCTCTTCCCGTTCGTTGACCACTGTACCGCGTGCAAGCTTGCCAAGCCCGGTCAGGGAGATGTTGCGCTTGATGTCATCCATGAGGATCAGTCCATATTCCTTGCGGTCCTCGGTGACATAGGCGAATCCGTTATCAATCGCTTCCGTAATCGTATTGTTCCGGATCTCCTTGCCGTCCTTGATCAGCTGACCACTGATATTCCGGCCATAGCTTTTGCCAAAAATACTCATCGCCAGCTCCGTACGCCCGGCTCCCATCAATCCGGCAATTCCCACAATCTCGCCATGCCGGATATACATGTTGATATTATCAAGCGCCTTGCGGTCGGCATGATGCTCGTGATAGACCGTCCAGTTCTTGACCTCCAGTGCCGTACCGCCGATTTTGGCATGACGTTCCGGATAACGGCTCGTCATATCCCGGCCGACCATCCCGTTAATGATCCGGTCTTCGGTCACCTGGTCCCGTTTCATATCGAGCGTTTCAATAGTCTGACCGTCCCGCAGGATCGTTACGGAATCTGATACCTTGGATACCTCATTGAGCTTATGGGAGATCAGAATGCAGGAGATACCCTGCCGTTTGAACTCCAGCATCAGCTGGAGCAGGTTTTCACTGTCATCCTCATTCAGCGCCGCTGTAGGCTCATCGAGAATCAACAGCTTTACCCGCTTGGAGAGTGCCTTGGCAATCTCGACCAGCTGCTGCTTTCCGACCCCGATGTTGGTCACCAGCGTGTTGGGATTTTCGCTCAGCCCCACCTTGTGCAGCAGCTCCTGGGTGCCGACATAGGTCTCATTCCAATCGATGACTCCGCCCTTGGCGCGTTCGTTCCCAAGATAAATGTTCTCGGCAATGGACAAGTACGGTATCAGCGCAAGCTCCTGGTGGATAATGACGATGCCGAGTTCCTCACTCTGTTTAATATCTTTAAACTGGCACTCCTTGCCTTCAAATAAAATCTGACCGTCATAGCTGCCATGCGGGTACACGCCGCTCAGCACCTTCATCAGCGTGGATTTCCCGGCACCATTCTCTCCGCACAGCGAGTGAATTTCGCCTTTGCGCACCTTCAGATTCACATTCTCCAGCGCCTTCACGCCGGGAAATGTCTTCGTAATCCCTCTCATTTCCAGAATAAATTCCGACATGGCTTCGCTCCTTTCCGCGATCCTGCGCAAATCTGCGCAATCCTCGTCAGCCTATTTCAGACCGATCTCTTCCTTCGTGTAATACTCCTGTCCGACAATTTCCTGCTCCACATTGGAAGCGTCTACAGAAACAGGGTCCAGCAGGTAAGCAGGAACGACCATTAGTCCGTTGTTATAAGATTTTGTATCATTGACTTCTGCAGGCTCATTCTTCAAAATACTTTCCGCCATCTTCACCGTCTGGGCCGCCAGCTTGCGTGTATCCTTGAACACGGTCTGGGTCTGCTCACCGGCAACGATCGACTTGATGGAGGCCAGCTCCGCATCCTGTCCGGTAATGACTGGCAGCGGTTTATCCTTCGTGCCATAGCCAATCCCTTTCAGGGAAGAGATAATCCCGATACTGATGCCGTCATACGGAGACAGCACCGCATCCAGATGCTCACTGGAATAGTTGGCGCTCAGCAGGTTATCCATCCGGGACTGGGCCAGTGACCCATCCCAGCGCAGGGTGGCGATTTGGGCCATTGTGGTCTGCTTGCTTCGTACGACCAGCTTGCCGGAATCGATATACGGCTTCAGCACGGACATGGCGCCGTCGTAGAAAAAGTAAGCATTGTTATCATCCGGTGAACCCCCGAACAGCTCCATGTTGAACGGGCCTTTGCCTTCCTTCAGCCCCAGCTTCTTCTCAATATAAGAGGCTTGGAGGACGCCAACCTTGAAGTTATCAAAAGTAGCATAGTAACTCAGGTAAGGTGTATTGCGGATCAGCCGGTCATAAGAGATCACCTTAATTCCGCGGGCATGTGCTTTGGCGATCACATCCGTCAGGGTGTTGCCGTCAATGGAAGCAATGACGATGACATCTACACCTTTGGTTATCATGTTCTCAATCTGGGAGATTTGATTCTCCACTACATCTTCCGCAAATTGCAAATCGACCTTGTACCCCTTCTCCTGGAATAACCGAGCCATGTTTTCTCCATCAGCAACCCACCGCTCTGAAGATTTGGTTGGCATGGCCAGACCGATGTAGCCTTTATCCGCGCTGCCTGTTTTGGTCTCGGCCAGATTGCAGGCCGTCAGGGCGAACAACATGGCAAGCGCCAGGACAAGTATGAATGCTCTTCTCATGCGCTTTCCCCTTCCGCAATATTTTTGTGCAGGAGCACGACAGCATGCTGCAGCCGCCGCAATCCGTTAGCTTATCTTCACGTCATCAGAATAACACCGCTTACATTTCCAGTCTTTGCAGGAAAGCAACCTTTTTTATAAAATTTTAACTTTCGTTGAAACGCATTATTTATTGCACAAAAAAACGGACTGCTGCGCACTAACGCAGAGCCCGTTTGGATAAGATGAATTATTTTACAGCCTGGAACTTTGACATATCCCACTGATATTTAATACCTGTATTCTTGTCCTGGAACCACAACACATGACCTTCCCGCTTCAGATACTTCAGCTCATCGCCATGATAAGGAACATCATTCACTTCGGCATATTCCTGTCCTTCTGCATCCAAAAACTGCTTGTAGAGCTCAATCTTCCTCCCGGTCTTCCTGTCAATCAGGGTCAGAATCCCCTTGGTATTCGGTCTGATCAGGAGGACGTCGTCATCCATGCCTTCGATCAGATACCTGTCATCCACGCCGCCCAGTTTCGTCAGATTCATAGTTTCCGTAACCCTGCCTGTACCGTCTTCGATGACCCGGAGGGTTTTCCCGTCGGTCAGCAGCAGATGATTGCCGTACATTTTGACGTTATCCCCATAACGCTGATAGTAATGCACACCAGCTTGGCGAATGGCAACGCCGTTCTTGATCACTAACGTAAACCACTGATTGTTGATATGCGGCTCCCCGAAGACATCCGTAATCGTCAAATAAGTCAGCCCGCCAGGAGTCTTTTTGAAATCAAAGGAAACATATTCATAGACCTCTGCACCCAGATTGGCCAGCAGCCGTGTATTCCCCTTGCTGTCCGTGGTATACAGCTTACCGCTTGGCTTGTCTATAGTGTATGTAAGGCCTTCATATTGGGCTGAAGCACTGCTGTAACTGTGCATCCCTGCCGCTACCAGCAGTTTATGATTAGCATCCCAGCTTACCATCCTGCCTTCCAGAGACTGTACCAGGAAACGCGCAGGAACATACAACTCCCCGTTAAATTTAAAAGGCGTTCCACCCAGCTTTACGAGCTTGCCGTCAAGCATGCCCTGACCGCTGCCCATGCGCACGGCGACCTTCTTGTTAAAGCCGCGGAATTCTGCCCTCTCCTGTTTCTTGTCCCAAGAGACCTGGAGTCCGAAGCTCTCCCATTGACTCGCCGGGATATATGTAACCCCACCCTTGATCAGAGCCGGACTTTGAGCCTGCCCTCCTCCATCATAAATGATTCTAAATTCAGCGTTTGTTGCCGCACCTGCTGCCGTCGGGAGCAGCAGTGAAGCAGCCAGCACTGCTCCTGTAAGCCAATTGATTTTCATAGGTCTGCATCCTTTCTCTGTATTATTTGCTCGTCCTATAGACGCCGTTAATCACCGGAAAGTTACACAATATGAGAATCAATCCTCAATTTGGAAGGCGGCCCCCTTGCGATACTGATTGGGGGAGACTCCCACGACCTTCTTGAACGCTGTGCTGAAATAATGCTGGCTCTCATACCCCACCTGCTCGGCAATCTCATGAATGCTGCAGCTCGTTGAATTCAGAAGCTGGATAGCCCGGCGGATCCGCGTCTGGGTTACAAAGGTGACAAAGGAAGATCCCAGCTCCTTCTTCAGCACCCGGCTCAAATAAACCGGTGACACCTGCAGCTCTGCAGCAAAAGCCTCCAGGGTCAATTCAGGACTGCTATAGTACTCCAGCAGCAGCTGTCTTGCGCGCCGGGCGAGCGGTGACAGCTGCGACTCCCGGTAGACGTGCTCCCGGCAGGAACGGTAGACCGCAGCGGCAGCAGGCAGCTCTCCCTGAATCGGCTCCAGATATACCTGCACCGTGACCTTGAGATACTGCTGGACATTGCGTTCAATCTCGGCGGCTGCCGCTTCCGGAACAGCGTCCCACAGCACGATGCATACCATGTCCTGCGGATCGCGAAACATGACATGCCGGTAAGGTTGGAGCAGCTCTTCCGCGATATTCTCAATCGCGAACAGAAAGAGCTGCCGGTCTCCCTCCGAGGTCAGAGGCTGAGGCATGGACATCTCCGGCCAGCGGATGACCCCAAACTGCTGTGGGCAGGAGACAGGCAGCTTCAGGAATTCCAGCTGCTCTCCAATCTCTGCGGGGGTCAGCTGCCCCTCAATCCAGTCCTTGCAGAAACGGTCCCGCAGCAGCGGAATATTTCGGTTCAGCTGCACAGACGCCTTCTCCAGGTACTCCTTCTGGAGCTGCATGTTGTCCAGTTCATCCTTCACATGAGACAGCACCTGGCGCAGATGGTCCGCGTTGACCGGCTTCAGAATGTAATCTTCCACCCCCAGCCGGATCGCCTCCTGCGCATAGGCAAATTCATCATGTCCCGTGATGATCACGAACCGGCAGTCCGGGAGCTCAATTCGCAGCCTTTTCATCAGACCAATCCCATCCAGAAACGGCATATTCATATCGACCAGCAGCACATCCATGCCGTCGCGGACGGCAAGCTCCAGCGCTTCCTCCCCATCCTCGGCCTCGTGAATCACCTCCATGCCCAGTTCGGTCCAGTCTACGGCATCTCGGATGCCTTCACGGATAATAGGCTCATCATCAGCAATCATTACCCTGTAGGGTGCCCTGTTTGTCATGATTCCGTCTCCTCTCCCCGCTCCTCTGCCATCTCTTTCAGCAGCGGATGTGTAATCGTTACTTGCGTCCCTTCCCCTTCACGGCTCTTCAATTCAATACCGTAATCATCCCCAAAGGCCAGCCGGATGCGCGCCTGGACATTCAACATGCCGTAACTGCGGCCGTTTTTGTCGATTCCATTCGCCTGCATTTCTATGGCCTGCAGTGGTTCCCGCAGCTTCTCACGCAGCTCCTTCAGCCGTTCCTCCGTCATACCGGCACCGTTATCCCGAACGGTCAGATACAGCCGGTCTTCGGTCTGCCGGACAGAGATCTGGATATGGCCGGGGCCCCGCCTTGCCTTGATGCCATGATAAATTGCGTTCTCCACCACGGGCTGGAGCAGCAGCTTCAGGACAGGCAGCTCCCCCGTACCCGGTTCCTGCTCCAAAGAGAAGACCAATCGGTCTCTGTACCTCGTCTTCTGAATCTGAATATAGCTCTGAATATGCTGAATTTCATCGGCTAGCGGAATGATGTTCTCGCCCTTGCTCAGACCGATCCGGAACAACCGTGACAGCGCCTCCACCATGTCAGATACGTCATCTGCTCCTTTCCTGCGGGCCATCCAATGAATCGTATCCAGTGTGTTATAGAGAAAATGGGGCTTAATATGGGCCTGCAGACTACGCAGCTCGGCTTCACGCTTCTGCTTCTCCCGCAGCTCATTCAGCCGGATCAGCCGGCGGATCTGAATCAGCATCCGGTTGAAGCTGCGCCCCAGCATGCCCACTTCATCGTTCCGTCTGCCGCTGTAGCGGACCGTCAGATCTCCCGATTCTGCTGTCCGCATGAAGGACATCAGCTGGCGGATGGGTCCGGTGATGGACTGTGAGAGGAGCACAGACGCCGTCACCCCGATGAGTCCCACCATAAACAGGAAGCAGATCACGTAAAATTGAATCTGCCGGACCTCAAACGCAGACTCCCGAGTCTGAAAAACACCAACGGTCTGCCAGCCGGTGAAGCTGGATTTGCGGTATACCAGCTGCAGCTCTTTGCCGTCAACCTCACGGACCGCCGTACCGGATTCTGTCTGACCGAACCAGACCGGCGGCAGGCTGGATAGATAAGAACGCTCGGGGTTATAGATGGCATTGCCTTGATCATCTGTGACCATGAGATAACCGGTCTTCCCCAGCTTCACATCACGAGCCGCCTGGGCGATCGTGCGGAGCTTCAGATCAATCAGTACGACACCAAGCACCTTCCGGCTGTCCGGGTCCGTGATCGAACGTACAACGGATATCACTTCCTCATCCGCATAATTTACATGTGTCGTGATATTACGGCCGGAAGGATGGCCCATAATCGTAAATACCCCTTCCCGGGCTGCTGCTCTGCGATACCAGCTCTCCTTCGTCAGATTCTCATTCGTCCGCGCGTACATTTCATTACTGATGTAATCCCCGTTAGGATTAACCACTATAATCCCTGCAATCTCGGGATACAGGGTCGTAAACTCCTGCAGAAACTGCTTGATCCCATACAGCTGGTCATCCGCAGAAGAAGCTGAACCCGGCGGATACGCTGCTGCCTCACCGCGGCTGTCCCTGGAAGGTCCTCCGTCTGCATGGGTGCGCCCGGCAAGGAATTCGCGTATATTGTGGTCGAAACCAATCAGATAGGTCGTATTCTGGAGATTCTCCATATCGTTATCAAGGCTCTGGTTTACCTTCCCGATCAGCTGCAGTGTATTGGCGACGACCTGCTGGTCAACGACACGCTCCACTGTCCAGTTCACGAGCGATCCCAGAATGATGGAGGGCAGGATACCAATCAGCAGGAATAGAATCACCAGTTGATAACGCAGCTCCAGGCTGCCGGGACGGAGCCACTGGAGATGGCGCAGCCAGTCCGGCTTGCGGACCCGCTCGTACTTATTTTGCATAATAATCCGCCACATTTTCCCTGGTTACCACCGATATTCCAGTATCCACCCTCACCGGAAGAGGAGATACTTCGCCTGCACTCGTTGGAGCGGGGACGGTCAAACCATGATGTAGATGAAAGAGATACTGCAGCGACCAGTAGCCCATATTCCATGTGCCCTGCGCCATCGTTGCCGAGATCGTTCCATCACCGATCATATCGAGCGTTCCCTTGTTTGTATCAAAGCTGATAATCTTGAGCGGATTGCTGCGCGGTACTGCCTTGGCGGCTTCGCCGACGCCGGTTCCGCCGGTTGCCTCCGTCACGAAAATGCCGGCCAGATCCGGATAGGCCTTCAGCAGCTTCTCCACTTCATGCCGCGACACCCTCGCATCCCCTTTACCGTCTGCCACCTTAACTACCTTCATAGCCGGGTACCGTTCATGGACCGTATCTTCAAACCCCTTGGTTCGCTCATCATGATTCTGCATTCCGGGCAGCGTAATAATCGCCACCTGGCCTTCCCTGCTGGTGAGCTGTGCCATCTTCTCCGCAGCTGTTACACCAGCGTTGTAATTATTCGTACCGAGGAAGGAATAAGCCCGGCTGCCCGGTGCATCCGCATCAAAGAGTACAACCGGAATACCGGCAGCCACCGCCTTATCAATCATCGGCGTCAGGGCTGCCGGGTCAATCGCCGATAGGGCAATACCGGCCGGTTTCTTCGCAATAATCTGCTCCAGCACGGTCATCTGTTCCTGTACGTCATACTGGGTTGCGCCGCGGTATTCCACCGAGACCCCTAACTTTTCAGCCCCATCCTCAAAGCCTTTCAGACAGCTCTTCCAGTATTCCAGGCCGGATTGGAAGGTAACCATGACATAGTTCTCGGCAATATCCCCCTGCAGTCCGCGGCTGTCCCATGCGTTCACTTCCGATTGCTGGGAATAGTAGCGGAAGACATAAATCATAAAAATACTGATGATGACGATATAAATAAGCAGCATCTTTTTCATGGAGTCCCGTTTCCCCTCTTCAGATCAGATCTTTATATGTAACCGGATTCATATTTGGACTGAATATAGTTTATACAAAAACAAGAACTTGTGAAACACCTGATGGTAAAAGCCGTTATGCCCTTGACCTGCAACCTTCTTAGCGGAATACCGTCTAGTGGACATACAAGGAGGGAGAGGCATGTAACTACTCGTCCCCTGATGCTGGTGCTTCTCGTCTGTACGGCTGTTAGCGTCTGCTCGAGCACACAAGAAATTCCGCACCTCATTCAATTTATCTATTCATCTCCTTTTGGTCCTTATTGCCCTTTGTAGCCCGAAATGCTATTAGGAAGAAAAACGAGCTGACAGCAGCCAAAAAAGACCACTGCATCAGCGGTCCTCCGTCATCACTCGTTCCCATATTTCCTGAATCCAGGTATAGCATATTTCCAGTTCGTCATCCGTAATCCGGTCGGAGCGGTGCTCATACAACACACGCACAGCCGGATTGACCTTGAAGATCATACGCAGATACTCCTCAACCGGGGCCCAGCCCTCTTCAGGGGACAGCTGCGGAAGTGCCGGATGGTGTCTGTACTCCTGACTCTCCTGTATCCGCACATTCGCCAAATGAACTACCTCTGCGTAAGAGGCATAATTCCTTATAAAGCTGATAGCATCAAAATTCGGATCTACTCGTGCCTGCAAATAAATCCGCGATATATCGAGGCAAATCCGAATCCTCGGATAATGATCCAGCAGCTCCCTCACCCAGTCTGAAGCATACACATACCGGTTAACAGCATCAAACTCCAGTACAGGTATAAAATGATATTGTTCGCTCTGCCGGGATAACCAGTTGAAGAGAAATTCACTGCGCTCCTTAAAGTCAGTTAAGGACATCTCCCCCTCCCTGATGTATTCCCGTTCATCACTAAAGCTCCAGATCCCCCAATTCACCCGCTCATCAAGGATAACCGGCTTGGGATAATGGAACAGGACATAGTCTGGAGCGAGCCTTTGCATATACTCCAGTTCCCGCCGGACGAGTGCGTAGGCCTCTTCACGCACATGAAGATCAGCAGCAAGGAATAGTGCATCTCTCATATCAGACATTCCGGCTCGCAGCGGAAAATGGACCCCAACATGAATGCCCCGCTGCTCCTTTTCCATGATCAGCCGTTCCACATCTTCTTCCCCTGCGAGCAGACAGGCCTCAATTCCATGAAAATCCGGCCGGAAATCCCTTCGGTACTTCTCTTCATCAAAAAAGCCATATTGTCCGATCATCCATCTGGCCACTCGGTATCACTCCCGGTCTTTCAGATACAGCTCCTCCCATTCAGGCAGAAGGATGCCCATATTAATACGATCTACCCTCTCACCGTCACGGTGCACAGCAGCCCGTGATCTTCCTTCATGCTTGAAGCCCGCTTTCTCGTACGCACGGATGCCTTTATCGTTGTATTCAATGACATCCAGTCCGACCCGGTACAGATTCATCTCCTGAAAAGCATAACGCAGCATCAGCCTTACCGCCTCTGTCCCGTATCCCTTGCCCCGGTTGCAAGCTTCGCCGATCCCAATGGCCAGCATTCCGCAGCGATTATTCCATTCAATGCTGTGAATAGCCACAAAGCCGATCAGCTCATCTGCATCCAGTGTTCGGAGTCGGAAGTAAACCTCCTTGCTCCCCACACTCATTCCTTCTTCTTCCAGCTGCTTAAGAGAAAGGGGCACAGCCAGGTCCGTATCTACATTGCGCAAATACTCTGAATCCTCCTGCCACCGGGCCATCACCTCAGCGTCTTCTTCACGGGGAACACTCATCTTCAGATTACTGCCAACAAAGAGATTCGTTAAAGCCATCCCATCAACTCCTTAAGTTCTCGCCATTCCACTCCGCATAAAATTGTGTCAAAAACTGTTCCATAAACTGATGACGCTGCTCGGCCAAGTCCCGGCCAAAGTCCGTATTCATCTTGTCCTTCAGCAGCAGCAGCTTTTCATAAAAATGATAAATGGTCGATTTGCTGCCGGCACGGTAATCCAGCTCCGAGAAGTCCTGATCCGGTACATGCAGCGGACGTGCCTTTGCTCCGCCGTATGCAAACGCTCTTGCGATGCCTACTGCACCAATCGCATCCAGCCGATCCGCATCCTGAACGATCTGTCCTTCAATTGTATCCATTGGCGGATTTTTGCCACCGTTGAAAGACATCGTAGAGATAATAGTCATCATATGCTCCATTGCCTGTTCTTCAACTTGGTGGGTGTTCAGCCAACCCCTTACCTTTGCCAAGCCTTCCTCCTTGGAGGGATTCAGCTTCTCATCGGCTACATCATGCAGCAGTGCCGCCAGCTCAACAATAAAGGCATCCGCATCAGGATAACGGGACGCCAACAGCATGGCTGTGTTCCTTACACGGACAATGTGCCACCAGTCATGCCCTGTAGTATCCCTGCCCAGCTCCTCCTGGACGAATAACTCTGCCTGTTGAATGATCTCATATGTATTCATTGCGTTCCCCCTCTGTATATGCTGCTTCTGTTATTGCCTGCGCCTGCACTTTCAGCATAGCCCGATATCTGCTGCTCTGCAATGACCCGGATTGAGATGGCAGCCTATTTGCATCCAAAAAAAGGCAGGACCATTCAATATGGTCCTGCCTCCCCGTTATTACTGCCCCGCGGAACCCGTTGAGGCCTTCCCCGGCTGATTGTGCCATACTCCAGGATGGGCTGGAGCTTTGCGGTTCACGAACCTCCGCAGATCCTCTGTCATCTTGTCCTTGATCTCGTTAATCAGCGCCTGCTCACTGATCCCCTTCGCTTTGGCGATTTCCGCCAGGGACTTGCCGGAATGCAGTTCACTCCGCAGCTGATCCGGTGTCATTTTAAGATACGCTGAAATCTGGTCCAGACTGAAGAATGCCCGCCCTCGGCGACGGCGTTGGTCTGAACGGGTTCCTCTGGTTTCATCCCCATCACGGCGCTGAAGTTCAGTAGACTCCTTCTCCAAAGCTGGATTGGACAAGTGAGGTGCAAGTACCACAGCCGCAGACTCTTCATACGATGCCGAAGCCGCGGCTTGAACCGTTCCGCATGCAAGTGACAGAGACATCATACCTAAGCCAAGCGCCGCAGGGATTATTTTACTTTTTTTCATTCATAGACAGCTCCTTACTCATGATTGTATGCCGGTATTTTCATCGCTCCTTAGGTTTAGCCAGTTTTGGTCGATTTATGCATCTCTCTTGCAACGATTCGACAGCCTTTAACAACTGGTTGTCGTAAACTATATTTATATTTAATGCTCATCCCAGCCAGCCCATATACCTTTCAGCCCTCTGGTTCTCCCTCTTCCTAAGAGCAGGCATGGCATGAGCCCATCTTATTAGAATGGTGAGTGATGCACATGAAATGGTTTACACCCTATCAGACAGAACTGGCAGGGATTTATGCGGAAGCCGGGCAGCGAATCTCCCTCTTTCCGTCCCCATTGAATGACCTGGGAATCAGGTATCTGGATCGGTTCAATCCGCTGCTGGAGGACAGCATTAACAATTATATTTGTTACCTGCTCCCGTTATGGATGCAAGATGCCTCCTCTTCGGATTCCATTCCCCCCGATACCTACCGCCAATTGTCCATCGGCAACGTATTTCTCATGCTTCATTATTTCATTCTGGATGATCTGATGGACACCCGTCCCGAAGCTTGGCGGGAGCAAATTGGGCTGGGAACCATGATGTATGACGAATGTCTCGCCATCTATCGTGCCAGGTTCCCTGACAACCCGCTGGTGTGGGAATATCTGCGCGAATACACACGGGATTGGGCTGAAGCCATCGTCAGGGAGACGCAGGCAGATCCCTTTATGTCAGAGCCTTTTAATGTGGCCTGCAAGGCAGCGCCAATTAAGATCGCGTCTACCTCCGTCCTTTTGCTGCGTGGACAGCGGGAAGAAATTGCTTCCTTCTCTTCCTATGTAGATGCTGTGCTGCTCGCCCTGCAGATGGCGGATGACTGGTCAGACTGGGAAGAAGACCTCGTCCACAACAGCTATAACTGCCTGCTCTCATTCATCAGGCATGAGTACGGAATGGCTCACCAGGAGCAGCTGACCCGGCAGCAGGTGGAAGAAGCGATCTATACAACCTGTATCCTCAACCGATATGTGGAGCGCGGCAGGGATTTGATTCGTACGGTACCTGTTCCCTTGACCTTTGCACCCCATCTTGCTGATTTCGGTGAAGCTATTTTCCAGGGTCTCCAGCAGGACGCTGATCTGATTCTGGAAGAGAGGCAGCGGCTGCTGCGGGCAGGCGGACTTCAATATTTTATAGAAAAGAATGTATAAATTGGATAGATAATACGGGTTGTCCATGCTATATTTGATACGTAACGTATCCTAATAAAACAAGGGTAAGGTGATCGTGGATGGCTATGACTGCAGAAGGAGTATTACAAACGCAATTGATCCAAAAGGCTTGGGAAGATCCGACATTCCGGCAAAAACTGATTGAAGATCCCAAATCGGCAATCAAGGAAGTGCTGGGTGTCATCATTCCCGACCATATCAAACTGCGTACCGTTGAGGAGTCCCCGGACGAATTTTATCTGGTCATTCCCCCGAGTCCTGCCAGCATGATCGTCACTACCGAGAAATCCAAATTAATGTGGTAAGCACTTGATTCGGTAATTCAAGCCCCAAGGAGTGGGACAAGGCCCCTTTCTCTGCAGCCCGGCAGCACAAAAAAGCCGGATTTTCATCCGGCTGCAGGGAAACGGACAACGGCCTCGGTTCCCACTCCTTTTGCACTTGTGTAGCTGATCCGTCCCTTCATCGCTTCGATAATGCGGAAGGTAACCATCATTCCCAGGCCCGTACCCTTGGTTTTGTTAGAGAAATAAGGCTCGCCGAGATGAGACAGTTCACTGGCGCTCATGCCCTCCCCGTTATCCTGGATATGGATTACAATCTGCTCATTCTCCGCATAGGCCCAGATCCGGATTTCCCCTTCACGCTCCGGTCCAAACGCTTCAATGCTGTTCTTGATCATATTAATGAATGCCTGCTTGAACTTCGATGAATTGCCCTGTACCCGCAGTCCGTCCGGAATATTAAGGTAGATACGTCCACCCTCCAGACTGGCCATAGGGTTCAGGATTCCCTCAATATGCCGGAATTCATCGATGATGTTCAGAATAGACACCTGCTCGAACTCCGGCTTGGCAAAGGTCAGAAAATCGGTAATAATCTCGGACGCCCTATCCAGCTCCTCCAGTGCATATTTCAGATACCCTTTACCGTTATCGCTGTTCTGCTCATTCATCAGCTGCAGGAAACCGCGCGTCACCTGAAGCGGATTACGTACTTCATGGGCAACCGATGCAGCGAGATCGCTGATAATCTCCATTTTCTCTGAACGCTGAAGCTCGTTGTTGAACATCTCCAGTTCCTTGGAGTATTTCACAACCTGCTCATGCTTGTGTGCAAGCCGCCGTCCGAGAATAACAATCAAAGAAATCACGAACCCCACCATTCCCCATTTCCACAGTACAAAATGATAATGATCCTGAACGTAGAAGATCAGAAGCTCAATCATGCAGGCAAGTGCGAACAGGATAAATCCGAAAGTAAGAATCAGACCTTCTTTATTACCTTTGACCGCACTCCGAATGGTTCCTGAGACAATAATCAGCAGCATGAGTACAATCAGGATGCCGAGCGCTTTGACGCTGTACAGATAATAGGCATGATAATAGCGGTTCCCAGACAATGTATTAACAATCATGAACAGAATACCTGCCAGGGAATAGATCACCAGCATGTGACGGTACCATGTCAGGAGACGGAAAATCCCGATAATTTTCTCGAAAAATATCGTGAGCGACGGAAGCAGCACGAATAGGGAAACATCAAAAAGCGTGAGATAAATCTGGCCGTAATCTTTGTAGAATGTGAACAGAAATGGTGAATACGTCACAATCAGAATACCGATCGTTAAAATAACCAGGCTGAGAGACAACCAGATCGATAGGTTATCCCGGTTCAGAAAGATGGAGCAGAACAGCATAACGACAGCCGTAAGTATGAACGTACTCCCCATAATAATATCAGAGAGGTCCTGCCCCATGTATTGACTCAAGAGCGCCCCGTAGGTTCCGGCCTGAACAGAGCCTGTAATGCCAACCTCGCTGACATTGCTTTGCAGCCAGATCAGCAGTTCTGAGCCCTCCTCTTCCGGCTGCAGCGGCAGCAGAACCCGGTTCTGATCATAGTTATACGTCCGGTAAGACTCATAGACACTGCTCTTATCCTTGTAGATAATAATGCGTTTAGCCGTAATGTTGTTAAACAGCAGCGCCGGAGATGCCTCCCGCAGAACCGGGATCTTTACCCGGACCCAGGCGGAATCGACGTCCGCCGGCTTCGTCTTGTAGAACTCCTCGTGACTGCCGTCCACAGCCATCCAGGAGGTGCCGGGCATCCTCCCCAGCAAGCCGTCATCCTGTGGTACTCCCCACTTCATCTCCCAGGATGTTACCTGATGCTCCTGGGGGCCTGTGTCTGCTGAAGCCGGAAACGGGAACAGAACAAAGATACACATCAAGAACAGAATGAACGTTTTGACAGCCTTAGGCAGTCCGCTCATGTTTAGCACCCCGGAATAAGTGAAAATAGGTATTGGTTTCATACCGTTCTATATTCTAGACGCAAAGCGCTGTACCCTTCCAAATCGCATATGTTAGCTTTATACATGCACAGAAACACTTTATTTACGCAGTCTTTCATCCATAAACTGATTCTCAATCATTTCACGTTCCTTATGTTCAAGTTCTTCCCGGAAAGGGATCCATTCCGCACTCTCTTCATCTTCATAAATGGTCCATATATCCGAGAACAGATAGTCACGTATTTCTACCGGCTTGCCGTCGAGGATTCCCCCGATCCAGAACAGACCGTCCGGCCTGCGGACAGCTGTTCGTGAATGTCCGGCGGTGGAAGCCTTCTGGCCGATACGAATCGTCTGGAGCATGCCTCCAAGTGTCAGCCATTCCATGGCTTCAGCTCACTCCTTTTGTTGATGTGTACAAGCTGTCTTTTCATCCTTTTCCATTTTATAGTGCTCGGCGCTCTCCTACAATCCTTAATAATGCATTTATTGTACACCTTGGGCAAACAATACAATCGTTTAGCATGCTCCCGGTTTGGGTAAGGTCGAAGTAAGAGATGATTTTCATTGTATAAGGAGATGATCTGTATGGCTATTCAACCTAATCAAAATGAACTGCAAGCCTTCCCTTCCGATACAGCTTCCACCCCAGTGACAGACAGCACGCTGAACAATCCGGCGATCGACTTTGAGCCTTCCCTGGAGAATGCTGAGATCAATTGGGAAAATCTGACCGAAGGGCCCGATACACCATTTGAGGATGTCCCCGATGCAGATGCTATTGCGGTCAACTCGCCGGTAGACCCGTCAGCGCCTGCTGAACTTCTGCATGGAACAGATCTCCTCAATGGCTCGGATGGGGATGACGAATCCGTAGATAGTGATGACATTCTGGATTGATGAAGCTCCTTCCTCATCCACATGATTAACATGGCAGGGATTAAGGCAGGTCCTTTCGGGATCTGTCTTTTTTCATTACGCTCCAGCATCACCAAAAGCATGAGAAAAGAGCTGCTCTCTCTGCCCACAGGCAGGAAGAACAGCTCTTATTCAGCAGCCAGCGCTGCGGCCGCTGTTTCCCGGGTTATCGGCGGGTCTCATGGTCACTGCGTACACCGTACAGCCCCTCACCAGTCTGATTCGGATCCTTGGTATCCGGTGTGATTTCCTCATCCGTACGATCAGAAGGGTAGCGGATCGGAGCGATATTCGCTTCGCCGCTGCGGCTGGCGGAAGACTCCCTGTCCTGCGGCAGACGGCCGTCCAGTGCACGGGTGTCCAGCGTACGATCCTCGTTCAGCGGAGCATCCGCCGGAAGCCCCTGCTCTGCAGGCATCGCCGTTCCGTAATTCTGACCCTCTTCCACCAGATTATCCCGGTAGAACTGGGTATTCATCGCACCGTTGGTGCGGAACAGGTTCTGAACCTGGGTGCTGAGACCTTCATCTGCATCTACCAAGACCAGAATTTTGCCTTCACTCACATTCGTATCATACACCGAAGCCTCATCCTCAGGGATGCCAAGACCTACCAGTCCGCCTACCAAACCGCCGGCTCCGGCACCAACGGCTGCACCTGTCAGTACAGCTGCAATCGGACCGGCTGCCAGAATAGGCCCAATTCCCGGTATGGCCAATGCGCCAATTCCTGCGAGCAAGCCTGCGACTCCGCCGACTACACCGCCGGTTGCAGCTCCGGAGGCAACGCCTTCCGGGGCTTTCGTCCCTGTCTCTTCACTGAGATCAGCGACCTCTTGGCGATCCTTGGCAATGACAGAAATATCTTCAGTATGGAAGCCGTTCGTCTTCAAATCCTCAATGGCCCGGCTTGCCGCTTGTTCTGTATCAAAAACACCTACAATTTTCCGGTTCATATCCATCAGCCTCCTCTATTTAGTGAATCCTTATGTTGATATGACTTACTCGTTGTTTACCCGGGAACCCGAGAGCTCAAACGGTCACCCGGCTTCTCCTAAGACGTAACCTCCTGCCGTATTGAAAGGGATTGACATTTCTCATAACGGGTAAAAAGGAAGTAGAAAACGATTCACAGACTCATGGCAAAGGAGAGATGCAGCATGATGAAGGATCCAATGAGCGAAGCAGATAAAGCCTTTGAACGATATCAGAAAATGGGGATCAGTGAACCGGACGTCCAGATTCCTGATCATGATATGGAGAATGTCAGTACGGTGACCACTCAGGGAGTAAGTGAGGATGTCTCTGAAGAACGCTATATTGCCGAACGTCCGGTAAAATCAGCCCTGTCCGAGACGGTAAACAGCAGCGGAATCGGGGAGAACGCTGTGCCTGGGCCAGGCTCGCCGGAACCTGAGGAGCGGAAGAAAGGGAGGGATGATTAATGGGAACCCGTCCGACAGAACCCAATCCGAAGAACAGCGCGAAGTACGGTCATGGTGACGAGGAAGTGCAGGATCTTGTGACCGAGCGGGATACAGATCCGGAGTTTGGTCTTTTTAAAGAAGAATCATTTCCTCAGGCGCTGAAAGACAAAGACCAGAAGGCTGCGATGGAGCACGCCATTCCCAGGGAAAATCAACTGCATAAACCCTCATAATCTCCATAGGCCAGCATAAAGCCGGAAACCGTCACAAGGCGGTTTCCGGCTTTTATCTGCTTGCCATATCCATAACAAAAATGACCAACTGTTCAGCACAACTTTTTTATTGTACAATGCGGGAAGAATGCCGAATTATGTCGGCTCTCACTATCATATCTTTACCGAAATACCAAGTTTCCGAGGTGACACCCATGGTTATAGCATCAGTTGGTGATAATTGTATGGATCTCTATGAGAACGGCAGCCGGTTTCCCGGCGGGAATGCTGTTAACGTGGCCGTCTGGCTGTCCCGTCTGGGCAGCAGGGTCTCTTATACCGGTTGGATCGGCAGTGACGAAGAAGGTCAGGAACTTCTTAGACGTCTGTCAGGGAGCGGTATCGACCTTTCCCATATGTATACCGTAGAAGGCCGTACAGCTACCACTCAAGTGAACCTTATTCAAGGGGAACGGACAATGGGTGAATATCATCAAGGCGTCATGAGCCGGTTTAAACTAACGGAGGAGGACCTGTCTTTTTTATCCTCCCACCGGTGCATCCACTCTGTCGTCTGGGGACATTGTCATACTCACTTCCCCTATTGGAAGGAACGCGGACTGGATACCTCGTTTGACTTTTCTGACCGTTTTACTGACCCCTTGGTCAAGGAACTGGCTCCAGTTCTTGATTACGCCTTCTTTTCTTACAGCAAGGATGACAGTTACATTCGGAACTTTATGACTGAGATGTGCAATCATGGGACCCGAAATGTAATCGTCACTCTCGGGGCTAACGGCAGCATGGTGTACAATGGAAGACGCTTTATCAAACGGTCTGCGATTCAGACCGTCGTCGTGGACACCCTGGGGGCAGGTGACTCCTTTATCGCTGGCTACCTGCACGTCATGATGGCTGGAGGGTCTATCCGGATGGGGCTGGAGAAAGGCAGCCGCTGTGCAGCTGCAACGATCGGAAAATTAGGTGCCTGGTAGGGATGATGACGATCCCGGGTACCCGTGTGTCCTTTATTCAAACGCTCAAAATTCAATTTGGACCCAGAATACTGCAATACAAATAAATACGTGATAAAATAGCTCATATTTATTTGCAGTTTGCAACTCGATCAAGCCGCTCGCGTTTTGTGCAACTGCTTGCTTTTGAAGCTATGATGATAGTTCAAGTAACGGAATTGCTAAAATGCTGGTGTGAGCAAGTGCAGACTTCATGATGTATACTCATTACTTAATCGCACGAAGGAGGAACTTTATGTCCCCTAAATCTGCTCTCAAGCAGCCGTTATATGGCCAAATTCGCCAGAAAATTATTAATGATATCCATAACGGAACTTATGCCACCAATCAGAAAATTCCTACGGAGGCCGAGCTGTGCAAGCAGTATCAGGTAAGCCGGATCACGATTCGCAAAGCCGTAGAAGACCTCGTCAAGGACGGAAGACTGACGCCGATCCCCGGCAAAGGAACGTTCGTGACCGCCCCCAAGGTACATAACGAACTCGTGTCGGTCAGCGGCTTCGCTGAATTCAGCAGTCATCTCGGTGCCAAAAGCGATTCCCGAATCATCCGCAGCGCAGTCATCTCGGCTCCGCCTTCGATAGCAGAGCGCTTGGGCATTGAAGAAGGTGCCCCGGTATTCGAGCTGGAGCGTGTCATGTCGGTCAACGAACGGCCGCTGTTCCATGATGTGGCTCATTATTCGCTTGACCGTTTCCCCGGACTGGAGCTCAAAATTCAACCAGAAACGTCTACTTATTCCGTTCTCAAGCAGGACTACCATACTTTGATCACGAGCAATGACAAGCTGATTGACGTCGTTAGCGCAGATACCGTCATCGCATCCCATCTGGAATGTGACCCTGGCGCCATTCTGTTCCGCATTCAGAAGACCGCCTATGGCGAAGACAAAAGGCCTGTGCATCTCTCCACATTTATGTGCGAGACAAGCAAGGTCAGCCTGACGGTGCACAGTGATTCCTGATCGGTCCGGCAATTACAATAGATGCATTTGAATCATGAACAGCAATAAGCCCAACCGGTTACGGTTGGGCTTATTAGGCCATTGAACTACAGCGGCAGCAGATTTACATCCTTCTGGCTGTCCAGCTGCGCCACCATCTCGTTCCATGCCGCAGGCTTATTCGGCAGTACGGTATAATAGCGGCGCAGAAAAGCCGTGACAAGGGAGGAATCCAGCTGCTTCAGATTCTCATCTCCGGGCAGAAAGCACAGATTCAGGCCTTCGACAGCTTCTCCATCATTATTCCAGGACAGATGAACATACTCCAGATCCAGGCGTTTATATCCCATATGAGACAGTACTTCACGCCGCACATAAGGATCCATTGGCTTTACACCGCCAAACGGATGATCCAGAGAACGGTACGGGTCATAATGAGGACAAGAGCGGGCCGTGCGGACAGCTGCAGCATCATGATCATACAGACTAGAGTCCGCTAACGCGTCAAAGCTTTACTTGATAATTATAACTGCTCACCTTACAATATAGGTAAGCTAGTCGGTCGTATACATACAGCTTAAGTGCACCCTGCCAGGGTCATCAGCGCGGCATTCGTCTACCCAGGCGGATGCCTTTTGGCTGTTGCTGATCGAGCATGCATGACTCATGCCATAAACATATCGGGAAGGACTGAAGAACATGACGGAGAATCAATTGGATCAGCTGCGCGGTCAGCTGGATCAGGTCAATCTGCAGCTGCTTCACTTGCTGTCAGAACGTGCCCAAATCGTAGAAGAAATCGGCAAAATCAAGGAGCAGCAGGGTGTACCGAAGTTTGACCCGGTTCGCGAACAAGAGATGCTGAACAAGCTCGTTGCGAACAACCCGGGACCTTTTAACGATGCAACGATCCTGCAGCTGTTCAAGGACATTTTCAAAGCTTCGCTCAGCCTGCAGGAAGAAGAACACAAGAAGCACCTGCTTGTCAGCCGCAAGAACAGTCCGGAAGATACGGTAGTCCAGGTGAAAAATACGTTCATCGGGGGCGGCTCATCCGTAATGGTTGCAGGCCCCTGCTCGGTCGAGAGCTACGAGCAGACCCGTGAGGTGGCGGCAGCGATGAAGAAGGCCGGGGTTCCCGTCCTGCGCGGCGGCGCCTTCAAGCCGCGGACGTCACCGTATGACTTTCAAGGACTCGGCGTAGAAGGTCTCAAAATTCTGAAGCAGGTTGGCGATGAATTCGGACTTGCGACGATCAGTGAGATTGTAACTCCGGCCGATATCGAAACAGCAGCCCAATACATCGATATTATCCAGATCGGTGCCCGTAATATGCAGAATTTTGAACTGCTCAAAGCGGCTGGAGATCTGCGCATGCCGATCGTGCTGAAACGCGGTCTGGCCGCTACGCTGGAAGAGTTCCTTCATGCTGCCGAGTATATCGTATCCCGCGGCAACAATCAGGTTATCCTGATCGAGCGCGGAATCCGGACCTATGAGAAATGGACCCGCAACACGCTCGACATTTCTGCGGTGCCGATTCTGAAGCAGGAGAGCCATTTGCCGGTGCTGGTGGACGTGACTCATTCCACGGGCCGCAAGGACATTCTTGCCCCGTGCGCAAGAGCAGCACTGGCTGCAGGTGCGGATGGAATTATGGTCGAGGTGCATCCGAATCCGGCTGTCGCCCTTTCCGATGCACAGCAGCAGCTGAACATCCCGCAGTTCTTCGACTTCCTCGACAACGTGAAGGGCTCGGGCTTATTCAACGGTTAATCATATGACGAAAGCCATGGTGCCGAATGAACGGTCTCCATGGCTTTTTTTGGTATGCTTCAAGAACGTGCCTGTGTCCGCTGCTCCACCAATTTCCTGGATGCAGCCGGCTTGAACATCAGATTCATCCCTTTCACCTTGAACAGCAGGGCCACGGCCAGCAGCAGGATTCCGTTGATCACGAATACCCAGCGGATGGCTATCACGTCACCCAGAATCCCTCCGATGATCGGTCCAGCCATCGTCGCGATCTGGGATGAAGATTGATTCAGGCTGAAGGCGCGGCCGCGAAACTCCGGCTCAGTCATCTGAACGATCAAGGCGTTAATGGCCGGATAGACCCCTGCAAAAAATAACCCGTAACCAAAACGCAGTATTCCGAACCCGACGTAACCGGTTACGAAGAACTGCAGAATATTTCCGATTCCTCCGCCAATAAGGCCGATCATCAGCACTTTGCCATAACCTTTAGCGGCTCCAAATTTCCCCCAGCGCGGAGCCATCAGAATCGTCGCAATTCCGACCGCGGAGAAAATAATCCCTGAGGTCAACGATGCATCATTTTTATCCACGCCCATTCCAATGACATACACCGTCAGCAGCGGCTCCAGCAGCATGACCGAAAAAGTGCTCACAGCCATGAGCAGCAGCAGGGTCACAAACGGCCGGTTGGCAAAAGCATGCTTTACATCATCCATGACATGGGAACGCGGCGCTGAACGGTTAAAATTATGCTCCTTCGCCCCGTAAGTGGCAACGAGCGCAGCAATTAGGACGATCGCCGCAGAGAACAGAAAGGCGTTACGGCTCCCGTAATAATGAGAGATCAGTCCCCCAAGAAGCGGGCCTAGAATACTTCCCGTTGCACCTGAGGTGGACATAATCCCCATAGCATAACCGGACTTCTCCTCCGGTGTATTCGTGCCAACCAGGGCAATCGCAGCAGGAACGAACCCTGCCAGCAGCCCCTGAAGCACCCGGATGCCCACGAACAGATAAGGGTCATATACAAAATAATTAAGCAAATACAGCACTGCCAGGCTGAAGCCCGACCGGATCAGCATCGGCTTGCGGCCGTACTTATCCGCTAAAGATCCCCAATAAGGTGAAATCAGGGCACTGGTCAGGAAGGTAATCCCGAATGCAATTCCGGACCATGTGGTCAGATTCTTATCAACGCCAAGCTCTGTATTCAGGAAAATAGGTAGAAAAGGAATCGAAATGGAATACGCCGAGCTGCAAAAAAATACGCCAATCCAGAGCACAACCAAATTCCGTTTCCACGAGTAATCCATTATGCATCACGCCCTCTCTGCTGCCTTCCATTTTACTCCAGTAACCGGTAATGTCCACCTTTAAACCTCATATAAGTAAACATGACAACTGGTACAGGAGACATGAAACTGCTATAATTTACGAAAAACGGAGATGATGATATGGCGAAGAGAAAGCAGCCGACGCCCCCTTCCCGTACGGTGGAGGACAAGCCTGCCACTTTAAAGGACCTTCTCAGCCGTGATGTTCTCGACAAGCTCAAGGCCCAGGCAGACGAGGCCCGGGCACAGCAGGAACAGAAGCTGGAGGAAGAGCGCAGCCGCAAAGAAGAAGCACGCCGCGCCGAGCAGAAACGGCTGGACAATGACTTTGAACACCTGCTGAACAACAGCCAAATGGATTGGCACAAATTCAAATAACGCCAGGCCCTTCCCAGGGCCTGTTCTTGTGATTAATTAGGAGGAAAGATCATCATGAAGTTGAACAAAATCGCTCCCCGCAGCAGCTACCGGCTCCTGCTCAGTCTGACCCTGGTTCTGCTGCTGCTCGCTGGATGCGGGACCAAGCCGGTACCCAAGGAGGTTACCAGCGCCAAGGGCGATCATCCTAATCCGGTTGTCACGATTGAGATGGACAGCGGCAAGACCATTAAGCTGGAGCTGTATCCGGATATAGCTCCCAATACCGTGAACAACTTCATTTCTCTGGTTAACAAAGGCTTCTACGACGGCACAATCTTCCATCGTGTCATTCCTGGCTTTATGATCCAGGGCGGCGATCCGAAGGGTGACGGCACCGGGGGTCCGGATTACAGCATCCCGGGTGATTTCTCCCAGAACGGCTTCGAGAATAACCTCAAACATACCCGCGGCGTGCTGTCGATGGCCCGCAGCGCGGATCCGAATTCCGCCGGCTCACAATTTTTTATCATGGTTGCGGATGCTCCGAGCCTTGACGGTTCCTATGCGGCTTTTGGCAAGGTGACCGAGGGAATGGACACGGTAGATGAGATCGTAAATCTGCCCCGCAATGAGAATGACCGTCCGAATACGCCTCCGGTGATGAAAAAGGTGACCGTTGATACGTTCGGTGTCAACTATCCGGAGCCGCAGAAGACCAAATAGTCAAAGCAGCAGAACAGCAAAGGCCGTACGCATTAGCGCGTACGGCCTTTGCTGTTATTTGGCCTCAACCGATTCAACAGCCCCCAGCTGTTGAATGAATGGAAGGAGCTCCTCCACCCCTTCCGCACCTCCGGCCAGTTTTACTCCGGCATTAACCGTGATCAGATCACGGTCTTCCTTACTGCGTTCCGTGCGGAATCCGCTCACACGGACTCTGTTCTCCTTCAGCATCTGCAGAACGCTTTCGATCGCCCCCGGCTCATTCCGCACCTGCATTTCGAGCCTGTGGGTCGACGGGATGGTCTTCCGGTAAATGCGGCTGTGCATCAGGGACTGAGCCAGAACCAGCATAATGGTACAGCCCACGCCGACAGCATACAATCCGGCGCCAATGCCCAGACCAATTCCGGCCGTCGTCCAGATTCCCGCAGCGGTCGTCAGCCCCTTAATCATATTCCGCTGGGTGAAGATCATGCCTGCACCCAGAAAACCGACCCCGCTGACCACCTGTGCAGCTACACGCGAAGGATCAAGCGATACATTTTGCCAGTTTCCGAGATCTTCGAAGCCATATTTCGAGACGACCATCATCAGAGAGGCGCCAATCGCTACTACGAAATGGGTTCGGACGCCCGCCTCTTTCATCCGGCTCTTACGCTCATAACCGATCACAGCCCCGCATACACCAGCCAGAAGCACTCTAAGCTGAAATTCCCATTGTATCCATTCCATTCCCTGCATCACCTCCGTTACGAAGCCGTTGTGCAAGTATTGCTGTCTTGGTTTAACGGTTATTTAACCGCATCGGACGGGACTTTAAAACATCGTCAACTTTTACATAACCTATTCTTGCATTCTCAATTAACACATCATTTATTCCTCGACGGGTTCCTTAACCGGAACTACCCGGTCTCCGGGCGTGTGATGGGCACGCCTGTCCTTGAACAGCCACAGTTCCGGCGTATCGGTTATCCCTTCCAGCTGGATACCCAGCGGACCCGCAGGCAGTCCGGGAATACGTAACAGAAGCCGATTGCCATCCGTACGCACAGCGGCAGCCTCTATTTTCTGCGGACTGCCCTGATCGAAACCTGTTATGAGCAGGTTCAAGCTGGCCGGTTCCTTCACCGGGGCAATCCGCTTGCTGAAGGACAGCACCAGTTCTTCCTCCCCTATCCGGCGGGCGGTGAGCAGGAACGGAGGTTCATCATACATGTAACCGCCGATATGATATTCGTAGGCGGTCCATCCGTTGAACCCCTGTACCTGAACTGACCTGGCAAATTTCTGCAGCCAGGTTCCGCTCTTCACCATGCGGCGGCTGGAGCCGATATCAGCCTGAATGGCGATAGGCAGATCCGGGCTTATCCGCTGGATCGGAGCCGCCAGCTTCCGGTAATGCTTCACATAATCCGGGCGCAGCCACCGGCGCTGCCAATCCGGCCAATGGGTCTGCAGCACATGCATATCCGGCTGCACCTTGGCGATCATGGAAGCAGCATCCATACCCTGCCACTCCCGCAGGCGAGCTTGCGCATGACGGCCTGTTACCGCAAGTGACCAGGTGGCTGCCAGAAGATCCGGCCGCATGGATCGTGCGCCTTCCGGTCCGTTAATAATACGGTGCACCAGCTCATTGACCGCATCCACCCTCATCTCCACCCATTCCTGATACAGCTCCGGCACCTTGCGGTAATAGTTATCGGCCTGTCTGTCACGGAATTCGGGCAGCGGCGCACCGCAGCGCTTACGGAAAGCTTCTGCCGCGTGGCGGCTGAGGTCACCGTATGTTCCTGTACGCAATCCCTTCCATTCCGGAAAATACGGCTCCGCCACCTCAATTCCGTCGAAGGGGTAACGTGCGACGAGTTCGCCGGTACGGCGGCTTTTCCACGCCACATACTCTTCGGCAAAATGAGACAGCCGCTGAAACCCGTCCTTCGTCTCCTTCAGCAGCTCCATCTTCCAGCTCTCCCATCCCGGCGGCAGCTGCGCTGTGCCAAAAGAGCCATTACCCAGCACCATCGCCCATACCGCTATTCCTCTTCGCTGACAGGCTTCAATCAGAGGGCCGTTAATTTTACGTTCGTCCACGACAAAATACCTCACCGTCCGGTACCCGGCCAGCTCCAGCTCCTCAGCTATACTGTCTGCAGATCGGTCAGCATAATAAGGAAACAACGGATCAATCTGAATGCTTGCTCCTCCCAAAGCCCACGGCTTCACTCGGGATATGCGCTCACGGCATCTGCGCTGCGGCTCCAGTTTAATTTTCACAGATTTCCCCTCCCTTCACGTTCTTGCTCGTTCCAATTTTCAGAACGCTCTTGATTCTTTTTTACCCTTTTTGTCATGTTTGAATGGTTTGCCTTCACCTTTTTGATGTCAGTCTGTCTATGACCTTTGATTTCAAGTCCTGTCCAGCTTCCCTCCATCTGATTCATTGCCTGAGGTGCGGGTATTCTTATACAGACTATATCCATTTATCGGGAGGTATGCAGAATGGCAGATTTAAGACTTCAGGGTAAAGTAGCTGTTGTAACGGGCGGGGGCTCAGGCATCGGACAAGCTTCGGCGATCAGGTTCGCACAGGAGGGAGCCCGGGTAGCCCTGCTGGACCGCACCGTCGAGCACGCCGAGGAGACCCGGCAGCAGATTGAGCAGAACGGCGGCGAGTGCCTCATCATAGAATGCGATGTGTCCAAGCCGGACAAGATTGAAGAAGCCTTCCGCCAAGTTGCTGAGCAGTGGGGACAGCTTGATGTTGTGTTCGCGAATGCAGGGGTGAACGGAACCATGTCGCCCATCGAGACGATGGAGATCGAGAACTGGAATTCCACCATGGACATTAATCTGCGCGGAACTTTTGCTACTGTTAAGTATGCCATCCCTCATCTGAAGGAAAAGGGCGGCAGCATTGTGATCACCAGTTCCATTAACGGCAACCGTACCTTCTCGGGCATCGGTTTCTCTGCTTATGCCTCCACTAAGGCAGCACAGGTTGCTTTTATGAAAATGGCTGCATTGGAGCTCGCTCAATACAAGATTCGGGTGAACGCCATCTGTCCGGGTGCGATTGATACAAAAATCAATGAGAAAACCGGCAAAACGGATGATCTGGAAGAAGTGAAAATTCCGGTTGAATTCCCTGAAGGCGATCATCCGCTCAAAGGAAAACCGGGCACCTCTGATCAGGTAGCCAACCTCGTTCTCTTCCTCGCTTCTGATGAAGCCTCCCATGTAACGGGGACGGAAGTATATGTGGACGGTGCCGAATCCCTGCTGCGGGGATAAGCATCTCCCTTTTTATAGTAAAACCCCCTGTCCCAACGGACAGGGGGTTTTAGATTGATACACTGTAATTACCCCGGCGGATCCGGAATCAGCTCCGGGGCTGGCGAATTTAGGCTCTGTTCGGAGGCTTCGGCCGGTTCTGTCTCTTTTTTCACCTCGCGCTTCCTGACAAAAAACAATCCATACATCAGGCTGAACAGGCCGAACGCCAGCACTTCCTCTGCTGCAATGTAGTACGGATAGGGACCAAACCAATCCAGTACGGACGGTGTCGACGGCTTACCCATCAGGAACATATAGTTGGCACCGATCAGGGCATCCACCATTCCTACTGCCAAAGCCAGGAGGTTCAAAAACACCATTGCAATACCAACCGACCGCCAGGTTGGCCTGAACCCCTCCACCCATGTCATATAGAGCGGCGTCAAAATAATAGCACCATGCGCAGCGAAGAACTGCAGAAATCGGTAATGCGGAAACGCATAACTGAGGTTCGGTGTAAGTACAGCCTGCAGCGCCCCCATAAAGCCGGCGAAAAGCACAATCTGATAGAGCAGTCGGCTGCGGGTCAGCAAAAGCACAGCCGCCAGCACCAGCGAGACGCTGCAGAGCTCCAGCGGGAGTGTCGTCCTCGCATCCCAGACACCGCCGTGTACGTACCAGACATCAAGCGTTACCTCGCTGACGACCAGCAGGACCAGCAGTCCATAACGAACAGTCAGTCTGGCCCTGTGATGGTGGGCCAGCTGCTTTCGGCCCAGGTAAAGCAGCATAGCAGTCAGGAGAACTATAGCTGCTGCTGTCCAGTGTGATGCCGAGAAAGCCGTAAACACAGCAGGATCGAACGGATCCAGCCAGGAAGGTGACATGGTACAGCCTCCCTTCATTTCCCTTTTTCATCCATTATAGTAATAACGAGTGTAAAAGGGAATGCGGTTATCGCCTTCGTCTGCGTAGGAACATTCCAAGTGCCCAGCGGGCACACAACAGAGCAAAGATAAGAAAGACCGCTGCCCAGAAGATGGCAGGGATTCCTGTCATCCTCGCCAGATTGGCTGCATCCCCCGCACTGCCTGGTGCGGACAGGGAGCGTGTAAGGAGGTATACCGGACCTACAACGGACTCTTCCAGAGTCAGAAAAGCCAGCAGCCCATAATAGAAAACCCGAAGCCAGGCCGGACCATATTGAATCAGTGCGGTAAGGATAATAAAGCCGATCAGCCAGAATAAGCCGTAACCTTCACGTACATAGAACATCAGCAGCAATGCCGCAATACCCAGCAGCAGCCACAGCCCACGCTCATATCTTTTCCGGCTCATCCAGTAGAAGAGCAGCAGTGCGCAGAGCGAGGCCAGCATGTAACCTGCCAATCCGGTCAGGACACTGCTCCAGGTTGAATACATCGTCGAGTAGGTCACTCCGCTGTGGTCAGCGTTCAGCACAATCCGCTGCACATGTCCTGATGTCAGCAGGGTCACCAGCGCATGCCCCGCTTCATGGATCATCGTATCGACCGTACGGAACAGATAGCTAAATGGAATGAAGCGGGTCAGTACAGCTGATCCGACCAGAAATAGAATGGTTTTCAGCCACTTGTTCATTCATGTCCCCCTTTAACGTTGCCCTAATCCTGATAAGGATTTATCATGATATTGATGCACCATTGATTTTTGAATATTTGTCATCCATCATACACTATCTTCAAAGGAGACTGAAATCATGCCGACCACCCGGGTTCTTTTGACCGATTCCGACTTCCAGGAGGCTCTAGATCGGGAACTATCCATTCGTGTATTTGAGGATGATCATCTGGTCAGCAGCGGCGGGACGATTATCCGCTTTGACGATCAGATAGTTGCTATCCAGTCCAGCGTTAGCGATCTGCAGTATCATTCCCGCAGCACCTGCGAGTTCTTCGAGATCCGCTCCTGATTCCCGATCATCCATTGCTTGTTGAAGGTCCGGCTCTACAGCCGGGCTTTTTTGCAACTTGAACATGTACATTTAAAAAGGATGCTCCAGGCCGGTGAGCCTGAAGCATCCTTAGTTATCGATATGAGGCTTTGAATACGTATAGCTGGGATCAGGACACTTTGAAAAACTTCGTCTTCACCAGCAGCTTCTCTGTCAGCGTCTTCAACTCTTCCGATGAGGAAGTAATCTCCTGCATAATCGCGGTCTCTTCATGGGCTGCCGTGTTGATCTGCTTGGCCTGTTCTGCGAAGAGACCGGCCATATCCTGAATTTGATTCATATGGCGGTAAGTCAGCTCAACACGGTCGGTCTGCTTGGAGACCGTGGATTCCATCAACCGGATTCCATCGATAAAATGAGCAACCGTCGCCGTGAGATGCTGCAGCGTCTGCTCCACAGAGCGTGTCCGGCTAGCTTCTTCGGACACGAGACTGCTCTGGTCCTGAACCAGCTGAACGGTAGAACGGATCTGCTGCTGAACGCGGTCGATCAGCTCGCTGATCTGCTGTACAGACTCGGCGCTTTGCCCGGCTAGGGTGCGGATCTGCTGGGCTACGACCGCGAAGCCGCTGCCCTCCTCACCGGCTCGCGCAGCCTCTATAGATGCATTCAGTGCCAGCAGGTGCGTCTGTTCAGCAATGTCTTTCACCGTGAAGGTGATTTTCTCAATATGAGATGCTTCCTTCTCCAGACTGCGAATCATGTTCTGGGAACGCTCATGAGATTGTGTAAGGTCTTCCATGCCGTCCAGAAGCGAGCTGAAGATCGACTGGGTATCCGACACGGACTCTTCCATGCTCCCGGTCAGGCGGCGCATCTCTTCAGACTTGTTACGCATGGACTGAAAGTCATGCAGCATATGATCTGCTGTCTCCAGGGATTCTTCAGATGCCAGCCGCTGCCGGTCCGCCCCCTCAACAATCCCGTCGACTACGTTCGTCATCGCTTCAATCTGGGAGGTAGCATGCGTAATCGCCTGACTCAGTGTATCTGCATTCTGGGAAGTAGTATTTGTACTATAAGAAATATCGTCAATCATATCCTTGATGTTATCCACCATGCTGCGGAAGGAATCGTACAGTATCTTGATCTCGTCCTCCGAACTTCGCTCCGGCACCGTAATACCGAGATGACCGGAAGAAGCCTCCTGAGCAATACTGGCCAGCTTCACAATAGGCTTGGTTAAGAGCCGCGAGGTCAGCCATCCCAAAATACCGCTCCATAACACCCCAAGCAGCAAAATTATGCTGACATAGAGCCAATCTGACATATGCGGGGCAAGCCATGGCTTAAGTGTAAAAATAAAAAACGCGCTGGTCCCGTACGTTATCGCAGATATAAGGACAAATCCTGCTACCATTTTCATGCCTAAATTCAATTTCACACCGTCACCCCAACCCCCAAATTTAAGGACAGTCTACCAGAAAAATGGGTCTGTATTTGTGACCAATTTAACAGACAAGCCACATTACTGATTCTTATCGGCTGGGTCGCCCGTTTTTTTTAGGCGTTCACCTTCATTAACGCGCACCGCTTCGATCCGCCCCAGGCGGTGGCCCTGCTTCTCCAGTGCTGTTAGGGTCCATTCGTCCACCTGCATGCGCTCTCCTTCACGAAGATCAAATTTGCGGGACAGCATCCAGCCCCCTAAAGTGAACACCTCACTGTTCTCCATATCAGTTCCCAAGAGACGATTGACATCATGAATCAGAACCTGGGAGCTAAACAGATACCGGTTGTCGCTTTCCTTGCTAATCAAAGGTGTTGCTTCCGACTTCGGATCCGAATAGGACGGAATGTCCCCGACAATTTCTTCCATAATATCCTCCAGTGTCACCATCCCCGATGTTCCGCCATATTCATCGAGCAGGACTGCTACCGGGATACGCCGCTTCTGCATTTGCGCCAGCAGGTCCCGGGCTTGAATAGTCTCAATCACCTGCAAAATGGGCTGGATATAAGGCGCGATCGGCTGTTCCGGCCCCTGCTGCCTGCGGGCAATCTGGTGCAGCGTCTCTTTCACATGGAGCAGACCGACGATCTGATCCCGGTCCCCTTCCATCGCAACAGGCAGGAAGTCGTAGGCTTTGGCGTCAATCTCTGTGAGAAAATCAGCGGCCGTCGCGTCATGGGCAATGGCGACAATGCCGGTCCGCGGTACCATGATCTCCCGGGCCGCACGGTCATCAAAGTCAAACACATTATTCAGATAACGGTATTCTGTCGGTGTAATTTCACCGCTCCGGTAGCCTTCTGACAAAGCAATCCGCAGTTCGGCTTCACTTAGTGCAGCATCCTCTTCAGAGACCGGCTTGATCCCGAACACGCCTGTAATCAGGCGGGAAGAACGGCTGAGAATCCAGTTGAACGGATATGTAATTTTATAGAATACCGTCAAAGGGCGCGCGAAGAATAAAGCCATCGGTTCCGCCACCTGAATGGCGAAGGTCTTCGGAACCAGTTCACCGATCACAACCTCCAGGTACGTCAGAATGAGGAATGCGATCAGGAAAGACAAGATGCTTTCGATCGAACCCGGGAGATGGAACAGGGAGAATACAGGATGCAGAAGCTCCTCAACGGTCGATTCCCCGAGCCAGCCCAAGGCCATGGACGTTAAAGTCGTCCCCAGTTGGCAGGCAGACAGAAATTCATCCAACCGGGAAATAATGTTCTTCACCGCAGCTGCGTTTTTGTTGCCTTCGGCCACCAGCTGGTTAATCCGCGAGACACGGACACGGATAATGGAATATTCAGAAGCAACAAAAAATGCAGTACAGGCAATTAAAAGAATAACCAGAATAATATTTACAGTTTCCACGGCTGACTCTTATCCCGCTTTAACGGAATAAGACGCACCTCCTCGGTTTATGACATGATATATATAATCTGTCATTACCCATTTTCGATGCGTCCTACTAGATCGTGTTTATTTCATTGCTACCATACGAATGAGCTACGAGCGGATGGCCAGCGGGCTGCCCTGTACCACCTCCAGCCAGCGCCCGGCAATAAGCTCGTGTCCTGCAGCCGTCGGATGGACTCCATCCCACAGCCAATAAGCCGCTTCAGCCCGTTCCTCCGCCTGATTCAGGGCATCCTGCAGCGGGACGAAGACAGCCCCGAATTCTGCAGCCAGCGCCTTGGTCGCTTCCTGATATTGGCCGACCCGCTCCTGCCACTGCTCCCATTTCTCCTCGGTTGCGCCCGTGCGCAGAATGAACGGCTCACACAGCACCAGGCCCGTTTCCGGCAGTACTTCACGTGTCTCCTGCAAAAGATGGCGGTAGGCCCGTTCAAAACGGTCGGTCACACCGCTCGGCTCTCCATTCATACTGCGCCACGCGTCATTCACTCCAACCAGGATGCTGAGCAGATCCGGACGATGGCTGATGCAGTCCTCGTTCCAGCGCGCATACAGGTCTGAAGCCCGGTCCCCGCTGACTCCGCGATTCAGGAATACCGGCTGCTGATCGGCCAGCTCCTGCCCCAGTCGTGCTGCTATGATATAGGCATAACCATGACCGAGAAAATGATTAGGATCATCGTTGCGGGAACGTCCCCCGTCGGTGATGGAATCCCCCTGGAATAAAATTGTTGTACCCTTTGCTGACATGGTCTCACTCCCTCTTCAAGAATCGAGATTATTTTATCATGATTGCAAATAGGTTGGATACGTTTTCACACTTCCCTGTATGCACAAATCTCCCGGTAATTGCACTCTCCGCATACTCTTCTTGAAGGCATTGGTGTAAAAAAGGATATCTCCTTCGGACGGTTATAGTAATTATCTGCGAGGCAGACCTTCATCTCTTCAATCTCATAACGGACACGGTTCTCAACCGCTTCAATGTCCTCGCGGGTCACGGTATAATCCTGATGCTCCCCGCTCACGAGATACTCTACCCGAAGTTCGATCTGTTCGAGCGGAACATTATATTTATCCTGCACATAGGCGGCATACAGATACAGTTGATCTGTAAAGTCGTCCTCCCGTCCCGTTTTCCAATCCACGATAACCAGGTTCCCGCCGCTCCGCCGGTACAGCAAGTCCATCTTGATATAGACCTTAGTGTCGTACAGCGTCATCGTATCCCATTTCTCGATCTCCAAAATGCTGCAGTCCCTGCTGGTGACATCCTTCCAAGACTGTGATGTATACAGATGTTCCACACAAGCCTGCTGACGTTCCCGAATCAGGGCAATGCGGTCATCCAGACGTTCGTCTTCATAGTAAATTTCGGACAGCATCACGCGTTCACGGGGATGCTCCTGCCAAGCCTCCCGCTGCATGGACTGTTGGTACGCCTCATTCAGCTGCTTCTTCATGGCAGCGGCGAGAAATTCGAGCCGCGGTACACTCTGATGCTCGTCCCACTGCCGGATGGATGACTCACACATCCGATGTGCCAGATCACCGAATACCAGGTAGAGATTGCTCATCTGCTTTAACCGATAGATATGCACCTGCTCCGGCGTCCCCTTGTCAGCGCTCCAGCCGTTATGAGCCCCGTAATAATGATAATAATATTTACGCAGGCATTCATTGAACATGTTGGCTCTGGACTGCGAATAGGACCACTGCGGATACATTGCCATGTCGCATCCCTGCCTTTCAAGCTTAATTTTCCGAATTCTATTTTACCATATGGCCGAAAATGAATGATCAGATATTCCCAGTTTATATCCATTATTACTTCTTAAGGCCTGCCTGCAAGGAGGGCTTTTGTTTTGTGTGCCATTCACGGTACAATATCAGTTGATGCACTTATCCATACCAACAACAGGAGTGACTTATGCAACGCAAAATGTATCGCAAACGCACCAGCCGGCTGCCCTGGTTACTGATATTTGCCGGATTGGCTTTTATATGGATCTGGACCGACGGCCTATCCTGGCTTGAAGATCACACACAGAAAAAAAGAATAGACACGACTCCCGTTAGCGGGCTTGATCCAGCCGTCCTCCGTGCCAAAAATGAACTGGTACAGCAGGTACGCGCCAAAGGCATTCATATGATGATTACTGAAGGTTTCCGCAGCCCGGCCGAGCAGGATAAGCTCTACAATCAGGGACGGACCACGGCTGGCAAAGTGGTTACCCAAGCCCGCGGCGGCGAATCTTACCACAACTACGGCCTTGCAATCGATTTTGCCATCCGGACACCGGACGGCGGAGTTGTCTGGGATATGAAGTATGACGGCAACGGCAATGGCATCCCCGACTGGTCAGAGATCGTCACGGCCGCCAAAGCCCTCGGTTTTACATGGGGTGGAGATTGGGCGGATTTCCCCGACTATCCTCATCTACAGATGGATTTTGGCCTCAGCATCCGGGATTTGCAGCGCGGTAGAAGGCCGCCTCACATGGAATAGGCCGCTAACCGTGCTATTTTTCATATTCTCAGGGCTGCATCTGCAGCATTCGGTAGGCCAGCAGCGCCATCTCCAGACACTGCCGGGTTTCGGACTCGAGCAGATTGCCTCCGATCAGTTCTCCGATTTTATCCAGCCGGTTATATAGCGTCTGCCTGTGAATGAACAGCCGCTCCGCCGTTTCCCGCTTCGAACCGAAACATTGGTAATACATCTCAAGGGTCTGCACCAGCTGCAGCTGGTGTTCCCTGTCATAGTTGATCAATACCCCCAGATGATCCTCCACAAACGTTGTCAGCATGGACTTCGCAGGTACAGCCTTCAGCAGCTGGTATATACCCAGCCGGTCATAGAACAGCTGTCCTTTCATTGCCGGCACACTGCGCGTTACCTCTATAACCTGATAACCCTCTTCAAAGCTGGCCCCCGACAAGATCATCCGGTTCCGGTAACGGCCAAAGCCTGCATGAATGCGTATCCCTTTTCCCTGCTCCTCCGCGTACCTTTTCAATTGACTTACAATGCTGTACAGGGCCTCAGTCACTCTTCCCATGGATTGCTGATGGACAGCTTCCTTGGCACACAATATATAAATCTGGTTTCCTTTGGGCATCACCAGATTGTGCAGACCATTCTTCTTGAGCAGCGAGCGGAGCAGAATCAATATATCCTGATGGACGGCTTCGCGGCTCTCCTGGACTAGCCCGCCTGTCAGAGCTTCAATCTCCAAGACACCTCCGGCAAACCGGTATTCCCCCTTCATCAGCACTCTTAATCCCATCCGGCTCTGTGCCTGTTCCTCGCTGGCCAGGCTGCCGCTCAGCAGATCCTGTATGAGCTCGTTCTGGCTGCGCTGCAGCTTCTCCTCTAGAAACTGGGTGCGAAGCACCAGGGTCGCTGCCGCCTTCGCTGTATAGTCCAGCAGCAGCGGCATCGCTTCGGTTGGTGTCTGATGGAGAACCATGCCTACCGCTGAGAAAATCTGGCCGAAACAGACGACTGGCTGGAACAGCACCGAGCTCCCATCCTCCATTCCAAAGAGCAGCAGCTCATCACCGGCTGCCGCAGGCTTGTTCTCCACCTCCTGCTGGTATAGCGTGACAATCGCTTCACTTTGCCGGGAAGACATGGCAGGCACATAACGGTTCGTCTCCAGAGAAGAGATATAAACCACGGGTCTGGAGACCGTCTCATGAAGCTGACGCAGCAGAGCTGTCACATCACTGCTGCGCTGTGTCTGCTGCTGCAGCCTCCGTGAAAAGTTCTCCAGATCCCTGAGCAGCTGATGCTGACGATTAATCAGAAGCGAGTGAATATCCTGCGTAATCTCCACAAAGCGGACAGGCTGTTCAAAAATAATCAAGGGGAAATCATGCTGGTCGGCGAGCTCCATCACTTCCTGGGGGACCTGGTCAATGCTGGTGCCGAATTCCACACACAGACCCGCTGCATCCTGCATCATCAACTGCTCCATATACTCCAGGCGTTCGGCCGTGTCCCTCTTCAGCCACAGGCCTGTGGAGAGAATCAAATCATTCGGATTGACGAAGGGCTGAACGCGGGTAATCTCCAGCACATGCACCCAGCCAACCCTGCGTTCAATTCCTCCTGCTCCTGCCGCCAAACGTGCACGCTGGAAGATTGGACGCTTCAGCATGTCCCGAATCGTCAACGTTTGATGTACTGCGATAAGGATCACCCTTTCCTGAATCTAGCTACATCTACGTTATATTTGGTAACACGTATTCTCGATTGTAAATATAGATTACAGCCCTGTTCACCATAATGTCGACTATCAAATTAATAATCTTATACATTTTGTATGATGCAAGTCCTTCTTATCGTCAGTACACTGGAATCAAAGTTAACATAACCACTCAGCTCCTACTAGCTTGACCCATTCCCTGAAGAGGTGATTCCCAATGATGATCGGTATCCCCAAAGAAATCAAAAATAACGAAAACCGTGTCGCTGCAACACCTACAGGCGTCGCACAGCTGATTCAGCATGGACATTCCGTACTGGTGGAACATCACGCCGGTGCAGAGAGCGGCTTCCCGGATGAAGCTTATGCTGCAGTTGGAGCCTCCATCGTTGGTCAGGCATCTGAGGTGTGGGGGCAGGCCGATATGATTATGAAAGTAAAAGAACCGCTCCCTGCCGAGTATGGTTTTTTCCGCAAAGGACTGATTCTGTTCACCTACCTGCACCTGGCGGCCGAGTCTGCTCTGGCTCAAGCCCTGGTGGAGAGCGGGGTTACAGCGATTGCCTACGAGACGATTGAAGTCAACGGGACCCTGCCGCTGCTGACACCAATGAGTGAGGTAGCCGGCCGGATGGCCGTACAGATTGGGGCTCAGCTGCTGGAGAGACCGAAGGGCGGCAAAGGTATTCTGCTCGCAGGTGTACCTGGTGTACAACGCGGGAAGGTGGCTATTATCGGCGGCGGTGTTGTTGGCACCAATGCAGCCAAGCTGGCTGTCGGCCTTGGGGCAAGCGTGACCCTGCTGGACCTGAGCTTAAGCCGCCTGCGGCAGCTGGACGACATCTTCGGAAGCCAAATCACTACCCTCGTCTCCAATCCGCATAACCTAGCACAAGCGGTAGTAGATGCCGATTTGCTGATCGGAGCTGTATTGATCCCAGGTGCAAAAGCACCGAAGCTTGTGACCGGAACCATGGTCCAGGCTATGAAGCCAGGTTCTGTTATCGTTGATGTCGCCATCGATCAGGGCGGGATCGTCGAGACTATTGACCATATTACGACTCACGATAACCCAACCTATATTCGGCATGGTGTGGTACATTATGCTGTAGCAAATATGCCGGGCGCCGTACCGCAGACTTCCACAATCGCCTTGACCAATGCAACGATGCCATTCGTACTTCAATTAGCGGACCTGGGCGCCGCGCAGGCTATCCTCGGCAGCCGGGCTCTTCAGAGTGGAGTGAACGTCATGAACGGTCATGTTACGTTCCAAGCTGTCGCCAAGGACTTGGGTTATACCTACGTGCCTGTAGAAGAGGTGCTCCGTTCAGCAGTTGCCCGCTAGACCCCCGAAATTCACAAAACCTCTCGCCCGTGATATGAACGGAGGAGAGGTTTTGTGGTATGCATATTTTCATATGGGCTTTCTTCAGGCCAGATAAGCCTCCTGGATCTGATCGTTGGCCAGCAGCCGCGCTGCATCATCCTGCAGAATGATCTCTCCCGTCTGAATGACATAACCGCGGTGTGCTACCTGGAGCGCCTGATATGCATTCTGTTCAACCAGCAGGATGGTCATGCCATCCTCGTTCAGCTCATGGATAATGTCAAAAATTTGGTCCACTAGTACGGGTGCCAATCCCATCGACGGTTCATCCAGCAGTAGAATTTCCGGATTCATCATCAGTGCCCGCGCGATCGCCAGCATCTGCTGTTCACCTCCGCTCATCGTGCCACCCGCCTGGTGGTACCGTTCCTTGAGCCTTGGGAAATATGCGAATGCCTGCTCAATGCGCGTTTTGATCAGCTTCTTATCCTTTACGGAGAATGCGCCCATCTCCAGATTCTCCTTCACCGTCAGCTTCGGGAAAATTTTTCGTCCTTCCGGCACATGGGCAATACCTGACCCCGCGATCCGGTGCGGCTGCCAGGAGGAGATCTCCTTGCCTGCGAACCAGACCTCTCCCGTCATCTTCGCCTGTCCGCAAATGGCCTTCAATGTGGTCGATTTCCCCGCGCCGTTCGAACCGATCAGCGTTACGATCTCACCCGGATTCACGGTCAGAGTAATGCCGTGCAAAGCATGAATAGCTCCATAGTACGCATGGACTTTCTTCAATTCGAGCATGCTCATGGGTGCACACCTTCCTCTACAGCACTTTTCCCAAGATAAGCTTCAATAACCTTCGGGTTGGTGCGAATATCCGCGGGTCCCCCTTCGGCAATCTTCTCTCCGTGATCCAGAACGAGAATGTGATCTGACAACTCCATCACCAGCCGCATATCATGCTCAATCAGAATGATAGAGATTCCCTGCTCGGTCTGAATACGGCGAATCAGTCCGGTCAGCTCTGCTGTCTCACGCGGATTCATGCCTGCTGCAGGCTCATCAAGGAGCAGAACTGTGGGACGGGCGGCCAGAGCCCGCGCAATCTCCAGGCGGCGCTGCGCGCCGTAGGACAGGCTCCCAGCCTCATCGTTGAACCACTGTTCCAGTCCAACATAGTGCAGCAGACGGTAAGCTTCTTCCCGGGCCTCTTCCTCCTCTCTGCGAACCCGCGGCAGATTCAGCAGGGTGCCCATGATGCCCGAATGAAGCCGGGTGTGCATGCCGACCATTACATTTTCCAGGACCGTCATACTGCCAAACAACCGGATATTCTGAAAAGTACGTGCGATGCCGCGGCTCGTGATCTGATCCGGCTTCACCTTCACGATAGACGTTCCATCCAGTTCAATCTCGCCTCCATCCGGCACATAGATCCCTGTGATCATGTTGAAGAACGTCGTTTTCCCTGCGCCATTAGGTCCGATGACCGCCGATATTTTACCATCCGGAAAATCAAACGTCACTCCATTCACAGCTACGAGACCGCCAAATGTCTTCTTCAGCTGACTCACGCTCAGCATGAAATCCTCCTCCTCTTCTGTACCTGATCACAGCAGCACCTGTCTTATCGTCACAGTTTTCTATTGACCGTCTTGACTGCAGAAGTGCCGGCAGCAAGCCTTCTGTCCTCCTGCTTCATCCGGATCTTCCGGTTCTTCGAAGCAATTAATCCATTCGGCCGGAACACCGCGACAAGAATCAGAATAGCCCCGAAGATGAGGCGCTGCATTTTGGATGGGGAGAGCGCATTCGGCACGTTGATGACCCCTCTCATTGTCAGCTGATTCAACCAGTTGGTGAATTCGGTGAGGACCTGCAAATTCAGAATGGTAACCAGACTCGCTCCCAAGATAACACCTGGTACGCTGCCCATCCCACCCAGAACAACCATCACGAGAATCGTTGTAGATTCGATCAGTGTGAAGCTGGTCGGATCAATGAATGTCTGCTTCGCTGCGAACACGACGCCCATCATACCGGAAAAGGATGCCCCCACCGCAAACGCCGTCAGCTTGGTCCGGATGAGCGGGATGCCCATCGATTGAGCGGCAATTTCATTCTCTCGTACTGCTTTCCAGGAACGTCCCAGACGGGAATGCTCCAGCCGCCGAACAGCGAAGATGACGACCGCCAGAATAACCAGTACGATAAAATAAAACTGATGCGGAAATGTAAACTGCAGTCCGAACAAGTCGGGAGGCTGAATAGAGGAGAGCCCCATTGCCCCGTTCGTAATATTCACCGGCTTCTCCAGATTGTTGAAGATAATCCGTATGATTTCTCCAAATCCGAGCGTGACAATTGCCAGATAGTCCCCTTTGACCCGCAGCACCGGAAGACCGAGCAGAATGCCGAAGATTCCGGCGAGAAAGCCTCCGATCAGGATGAATAGCCAGAAATAACCGCCGGACAGCGGGAAAATATCCCCCGAGATCAGGTTATTGGCCTGCCCTGTGGCAAAGATACCATACGTATAGGCACCAACCGCGAAAAAGGCGACAAACCCCATATCCAGCAACCCTGCAAATCCAACGACAATGTTGAGGCCCAGTGCCATAGCCACATAAATTCCGCATTGGGCAGCCACTTCCATATACGATTCATAAGAAGGTCCTCCGGAAGTGGCAAAAGGAATAATGACCGCCAGCAGAACTGCCGCGGCTGCCCATTTCACCGTATTGCTGAACGATGTGTAATACAGCAGCAGCAAGGAGGCGAGCAGGAGCAGAAAAGCAATGACAGACTTATCCGTCAGATACACGGCCGCCGAGGTGACGAGGACGAACAGGATCAGCAGCACCGCCTGTGCTGTTCGATTGCTTTGCAGCATCTGTTGCAGTTTATCCATCCTCCACCTACACTTTCTCTTTCAGAGCCTTGCCGAACAGCCCTTCCGGTTTGAAGATCAGAACCACAATCAGAATCAGGAAAGCAAACACATCCTTATACTCGGCACCAAAGTTGCCATTTGTCAGCAGACCCAGATTGGACGAAGCAAACATTTCGAGCAGCCCGATGACCAGACCGCCGAACATTGCGCCGCGGATGTTGCCGATGCCTCCCAGTACAGCAGCCGTAAATGCTTTTAAACCGAGAATAAAACCGATATATGGATCAATCGTGCCATACTGCTGGGCAAAGAGCACCCCGGTAGCTCCTCCGAGAGCTGAACCGATGAAGAAGGTCAGCATAATGACCTTGTTGACATTGATAGACATTAACGAAGCTGTCTCGCGGTCCTGTGCTACCGCGCGCATAGCAACGCCCCATTTGGTCCGGTTCACGAACAGATCAAGGCCGACCATCAGCAGTACGGTGATGAGCAGGATAATTACGGTGTTCATTTTGAGCGAAGCATCCCCAAACGCTCCACTGATGGAAGATGTGGGAACCGTAATTCGCTCGCTGTACAGGGAGCTGCTGTTTATAATGTAATTGCCGGTCTTCAGCTCGGTGATAAAACGCACCACATCCTGAAGCACAAAGGATACCCCGAATGCGGCAATGAGTGATATCAGTTTGGGCGCCTTACGCAGCGGCCGATAGGCGGCACGTTCGATCCCGACGCCAAGCAGTCCGGTAAACATCATGGCCGCGAGTATAATGATGGGGTACAGCAGCCAGGCAGGCATCGCCCCTCCCCACCCCATCTGCTGGGACAGGAACAGCACCGAGGTTCCGATAAAGGCACCTGTCATAAAAATTTCCCCGTGAGCAAAGTTTATCAATTCCAGAATGCCGTAAACCATGGTGTAACCTAGTGCAACGACAGCATAGATAGCCCCCAGGGCAAGACCATCGATCAGGACCTGGGGAAGTGTCTGCAGGATACTTGATAGCATAGAACTGCTCCTTATTTTGAAGAGTCATATTTTCACGAGCAGCCGTCCGGTTTACTCACCCTAGGGATTTAAAAACAGAGCCAAAAGGAGGCCCCATCAAGGATGCCTTCCTCCTGGCTGATGAACCATACTACCTATAAAACAGTCTGGATTTCTCTTCTGCTCATTTCTTGCTGATCTCCGATTCCAGCTTACCCGGATAGGCTGCCGTTTCGAATTTATAGATGAACACTTTGGCATAGGAGTTGTCACCGATATCATCAAAGCTTACCTTAGTGGCTACACCTTCAAAATCCTTGGTGGCTCTTACAGCATCCCGCACCTTATCTCTTGCCGGCAGCTTGCCGCCGTTGTCCTCAATGCTCTTCTTGATGGCTTCCAGCATGACGGACATAGAATCATAGGCGTAGACGGAATAGCCTTCCTGCTTCTTATTGAACTTCTGTTCATACTTGTCAGCCCATTGTTTGCCGACGTCAGACTTCGTAATATCCCCTGCAACAGAGCTGTAAAGCGAACCTACCACATCATCGCCAGCCACTTCCACCATACCTGATGAATCGAGCGCATCTCCGCCCATGAATGGGGCTGTTATGCCTTTGTCCCTTGCCTGCTTCACCAACAGACCGCCCTCTGCATACAAACCTCCGAAGAAGACAAAATCCGGGTTCTTGCTCTGCACGATGTTTAGCACCCCGTTGAAATCTTTTTCTCCAACTGTAATGCCTTCATAACCCGAGATGGTCGCTCCAAGCTCCTTCGCCGAGTCCCTGAAGGCCTCTGCAAGACCCTGTCCGTAGGCCGTTTTATCCTGAATGACAAATATGTTTTTTGCGCTGAGTGTCTTTACCGCATATTCCGCTGCTGCCGGACCCTGAAAATCATCTCGTGCCACGACGCGGTTGGCTACTTTGAGTTTGCGGTCTGTGAAGTCGGTAGCCGTACTGGCCGGGGAAATCATGGGGATGTTGTACTTCTCGTAAACGACAGAGGAAGGAATGGACACACCTGAATTCAAATGACCGATAACGCCAAGGACAGCCTGATCGGCACCGATCTGTTCGGCATTGGCTACCCCCTTCTTGGGATCACCCTGATCATCATAAGGCACCAGCTCCAGACTGAAGCCCAGCTTCGAGAACTCCTCCTTATGATCTTCCAGCGATAACTGTGCGCCCAGTTTGATGGCCTCTCCTTGGATAGAGCTGCCTCCGGAGAGTGGCGATTGGGTAGCAATCTTAATGACCGTTCCCTTGCTGTCCCCTCCCGATGAGCCAGAACTCGCTGCGTTCGTTCCACTACTGCTATTACTGCTGCAGCCTGCCATGACCATTCCCACAATCAACGTTAGTACCGCCAGACTTTTTCTCTTTGACTTCACTCAAAGACCACCATCGCTTTCTTAATGTTAGTTTTATTAACATAATATGGTACGTAGTCTACAATTAGTATACACAGGAAGCAAAGGGCTGGCAATTCATTTTTTATGTTTTTTGCAGCTGTATTTCGTTATTCACTTATATTTTCTGCATGAAGTCACAAGATAGATCAGATTTTGTAAATTAAACATTGTAATATTTATGTCATTTTAGAGCAGTCATGCGGAAAAGGATAAAATTTATGTCAAAATAGATAACACAAAAATCTCTGCGGCGGTGAAGCACCACAGAGATTTTATTTTTGTATGAAATCATTCAACTGTTTATAGATACTTATAATTTCATCGATGGGCATACGCACCAGACCGCTGGAAGACGGGGCTACAAACTCCTGCATTTCCTTGATAACCGGTTCAGATTGGAATCCCCACGGAGACTGGCTTCGTCCGCTGTATTCCTTGTAAACCCCTTTTCCGACAAAGCAGGCGATCTGCGGTTTATAGGTTTCCAGCTTCTTTCGCAAAATTTGTCTGCCTTGCTTGTACTCCTCACGAGATATATCATCAATTCCCTTGGTTGGACGAGCTACAATATTCGTAAATCCGTATCCCAACCGCAGCAAATCCTGATCTTCGGAAGGGTCATACAATCTGGGCGTTAACCCGGAGCGGTGCAGGATTCTCCAAAAGTTATTCCGGGGATTGGCATAGTGATGGCCAACTTCTCCTGACCTTATGCTGGGATTAAAACCGATGAAAACAACAGACAGTCCGTGATCCAAATGGTCGTTCACCTGGGGCATCCTGGTTCACCTCTCCTGTTTTGAAGCCCGCTGCTTCTCTCTCGTACAATTGTATACACACCACTAACATAACCGATTTCTACCTTTAACAATCATAGCTGCTGTAAGCATCTCTGTTTCAAGGTGAATTGGCCGGGTAATATAATTACCGGTTCATATGGAAATCCAGATATAAACGCCAAGCTTAAGTTATGGCAGAATGGAGTGTGGAGAATCATGACAGAACGAATGCATCACAAAATCGCCCTAGTCACCGGAGCTGGCTCCGGCATCGGAAAAGCAGCAGCCTTACGCCTTGCTGCTGAGGGTGCCAAAGTAGCCGTTGTCGATCTTCATATCGATACGGCCATGGAGACCAAGACAGAGATTGAACAGCAGGCCGGCCAAGCCATTGCGATTCAGGCGAATGTATCCGATCCTGAACAGATACAAGCTGCTTTTCAACAGGTGATCGATCAATGGGGACAGTTGGACGTCGTCTTTGCCAATGCGGGCATTCTAGGTGCTGTAGCCCCTATTGAGGTCTTGCCTGTCGAGGAATGGGATCATACTATAACGAATAACGTCAGAGGTGCTTTTGCGACAGTGCAGGCAGCCATACCTCATCTCAAGGCGAAAGGCGGCAGTATCGTTCTTACCAGTTCAGTCAGCGGCAGCCGTCAATTTGCTCAACCAGGATTTGCCGCGTACAGTACTTCCAAAGCAGCGATCAGAACCTTTACCAAAATGGCCGCACTGGAGCTGGCCCAATATCATATCCGTGTAAACACCGTCTGTCCGGGACAGATTTCGACGAATATTTTTGAGTCCGAAAAGGAGTATACTGAGATCGATCAGATTCACATTGACGCAGAGTACCCTGAAGGGGACATACCCCTTTCCAAGAAACCCGGATCCCCTGAAGAGGTTGCCAGCACTGTTCTATTTCTGGCGTCCGATGAAGCCTCGCATGTTACGGGGACCGAGATTTATATTGATGGAGCGGAAACCCTTCTTGTCGGTTAAAATACAAAAAAGAGCTGCAAATATGCAGCTCTTTCTTTTATTCAGAAGCGGGTGATGGGAATCGAACCCACGCTACCAGCTTGGAAGGCTGGAGTTCTACCATTGAACTACACCCGCATATATGGTCGGGATGACACGATTTGAACATGCGACCCCCTGGTCCCAAACCAGGTGCTCTACCAAGCTGAGCTACATCCCGACAATATTAAATCCATCCAGAATAAGAATGGCGTCCCCTGAGAGATTCGAACTCCCGGCCTTTTGATTCGTAGTCAAACGCTCTATCCAGCTGAGCTAAGGGGACTTATGGAGCGGACGACGGGAATCGAACCCGCGACCCTCGCCTTGGCAAGGCGATGCTCTACCGCTGAGCCACGTCCGCGAAATATAGGATGCGGTCGAGAGGACTCGAACCTCCACGGGGGGTTAGCCCACACGGACCTGAACCGTGCGCGTCTGCCAATTCCGCCACGACCGCATAATATAATGGTGAGCCATGAAGGACTCGAACCTTCGACACCCTGATTAAAAGTCAGGTGCTCTACCAACTGAGCTAATGGCTCATAAAAATGGCTGGGGATATAGGATTCGAACCTATGCATGACGGAGTCAAAGTCCGTTGCCTTACCGCTTGGCTAATCCCCAACATAAAGGGCGATCGATGGGACTTGAACCCACGAGTGCCGGAGCCACAATCCGGTGCGTTAACCCCTTCGCCACGACCGCCATATTTATGAGGTAAAACTGGTGGAGGCTGATGGATTCGAACCACCGAACTCGTAGAGAGCAGATTTACAGTCTGCCGTGTTTAGCCAC
>NZ_JAUQTB010000052.1 GCF_030580655.1 Paenibacillus lacisoli | reverse complement strand
CTCCATAGAAAGGAGGTGATCCAGCCGCACCTTCCGATACGGCTACCTTGTTACGACTTCACCCCAATCATCTACCCCACCTTCGGCGGCTGGCTCCCTTGCGGGTTACCCCACCGACTTCGGGTGTTGTAAACTCTCGTGGTGTGACGGGCGGTGTGTACAAGACCCGGGAACGTATTCACCGCGGCATGCTGATCCGCGATTACTAGCAATTCCGACTTCATGCAGGCGAGTTGCAGCCTGCAATCCGAACTGAGACCGGCTTTGATAGGATTGGCTCCACCTCGCGGCTTCGCTTCCCGTTGTACCGGCCATTGTAGTACGTGTGTAGCCCAGGTCATAAGGGGCATGATGATTTGACGTCATCCCCACCTTCCTCCGGTTTGTCACCGGCAGTCACCTTAGAGTGCCCAGCTCAACCTGCTGGCAACTAAGATCAAGGGTTGCGCTCGTTGCGGGACTTAACCCAACATCTCACGACACGAGCTGACGACAACCATGCACCACCTGTCTCCTCTGTCC
>NZ_JAUQTB010000051.1 GCF_030580655.1 Paenibacillus lacisoli | reverse complement strand
CAGTTCAGCGCACAATACTGCGTGGCTTCGCCGGTTGGATCAACGTAAGTTGTTGGATTATTCTCCACATACACATATGGATTCAAGCTTGCGGGGCGATTCATAAATCCTTCAAATGTATCCTCCTGGATAAACCGGCCCAGATCCGGGTCATACCAGCGAGTACGCAAATATTGCAGCCCCGTCGTGGCATCCCAGTATTCACCGGAGTAGCCAAACAAGTTCTCGACCTTCTCTTCACTCACCACCGGGTTACCCCAAATGTCGTAGCTGTAGGTGTTCAGAACAGTTCCGTCTGCCTGCAGCAGAGCAGTTACGTCACCATGTCCGTTATGGAAGTAATACGCCTTGCCACTGTCGTCCTGGCGATAGATCAGCTGCGCACCGCGCACATAGTGGGCTTTGAAGGTAACTTGGCTGTCTTTCACCGTGCCTTCCACGATGATATTTTCACCATCGTAATAGTAGCGGGTTGTGGTGGATACACCGCCCACGGTCTCCGTGCGTTCGCTCATCAGACCATCGCCGTTGTACTT
>NZ_JAUQTB010000050.1 GCF_030580655.1 Paenibacillus lacisoli | reverse complement strand
ATCCGGTATGGGGACCGTGTCAGGTGGGCAGTTTGACTGGGGCGGTCGCCTCCTAAAGAGTAACGGAGGCGCCCAAAGGTTCCCTCAGAATGGTTGGAAATCATTCGAAGAGTGCAAAGGCAGAAGGGAGCTTGACTGCGAGACCTACAAGTCGAGCAGGGACGAAAGTCGGGCTTAGTGATCCGGTGGTACCGCATGGAAGGGCCATCGCTCAACGGATAAAAGCTACCCTGGGGATAACAGGCTTATCTCCCCCAAGAGTCCACATCGACGGGGAGGTTTGGCACCTCGATGTCGGCTCATCGCATCCTGGGGCTGAAGTAGGTCCCAAGGGTTGGGCTGTTCGCCCATTAAAGCGGTACGCGAGCTGGGTTCAGAACGTCGTGAGACAGTTCGGTCCCTATCTGTCGTGGGCGTAGGAAATTTGAGAGGAGCTGTCCTTAGTACGAGAGGACCGGGATGGACGTACCGCTGGTGTACCAGTTGTTCCGCCAGGAGCACCGCTGGGTAGCTATGTACGGACGGGATAAGCGCTGAAAGCATCTAAGCGTGAAGCCCCCCTCAAGATGAGATTTCCCAGTATGTAAGACCCCTTGAAGACGACGAGGTAGATAGGCTGGGGGTGGAAGTGCAGCAATGCATGGAGCTGACCAGTACTAATCGGTCGAGGGCTTATCCTACAAGCTTGCCGGAGACATCCGGTA
>NZ_JAUQTB010000005.1 GCF_030580655.1 Paenibacillus lacisoli | reverse complement strand
ACTGACGCCGGTAGACTACCGACGCCAGTTTGCTGCCTAGGTGTTTTTTCAATGTCTACTAAATGGGGTCTTGACCATTCGGAGAACAGGCGGGTTTTTGTATGACCCTAAAAGGTTCTAGGTTGGTTTCATCTCAGAACTGTGATCATAATAGGTCTTTAAGGTTCGCAATTGCGGGAACATATACATCCACAGAATGGCGACGCCGATCGTGCCGACACCGCCGATGACCGTAGCCGTCACAGGACCAAACCAATAGGCCATCGTTCCGGATTCGAATTCACCCAGCTGGTTGGAGGCCCCGATGAATAGCATGTTGACTGCGTTCACACGGCCCTGCATATCTTGAGGCGTATTCAACTGAACGAGAGTGGTCCGGATGACGACACTCACAACATCTGACGCACCGATCAGGAAGAGGGCTATCAGCGAGAGGGTAAGATTCTTGGATACGGCGAACAGCACCGTGGCAAGGCCGAAGACAGCCAGCGAGCTGAACAGAAACTTGCCGATGGCGTGCTGAATCGAGAACCGGGTAAGCACCAGTGACATCAGCAGGGCACCCACCGCCGGAGCGGTACGCATCAAGCCGAGCCCCCAGGTTCCGGTATGCAGAACTTCATCCGAGAAGATGGGCAGCAGCGCTGTTGCGCCGCCAAGAAGTACCGCAAACAGGTCCAGGGAGATCGTTCCCAGAATGATTTTCCGCTTGAAGACGAACCGCAGTCCATTCAAGAGGGAATCCATGTTAGAGGTTTCCTCTTTGCGAATCACGCGGCGTATTTTTATCGAGAAGATCAGGGAAGCCGAAATAAGCAGGGCTGCAATCGCAATGCCGTAGACAATCGATGGCCCAAAGCGCAGCAGCACACCGCCCAATGCAGGCCCGATAATGGAGGCGGTCTGTCCTGCTGATGCCGACCAGGCAGCCGCCTGCGGCAGTTCCTTCTTCTCCACGATGTCAGGAACCAGCGCCGCTGAAGTAGGGCTCTCAAAGGCTCTGGCAGTTCCCAATACGGCAGCTGCAATCAGAATATGATAGCTCTGAACCCAGTCCCCGAGGCTGGCCGCAAACAGCAGCGCAACGATGGCCCCCTCCGCAAGCTGACAGATAAAAATGATCGTGCGGCGGTCAAAACGGTCTGCAACCTGTCCGGCTACCAGCGTCAGGAGCAGCATGGGGATAAATTCGACGAGGCCGACAAGGCCGAGACTGAATGCATTATTCGTCAGGGCATACATGTGCCAGCTGATGGCAACGGTTAACATTTGAAATGAGGTGGTTGAGAAAATCCGGGCTAGCCACAAGTGGCGGAACGAGCGGATTCTAAGAACGGATGACGTATTTGCGGCTATGGTGATTCCCTCCTGCTGAAGTGATCAGCTTTCATTTTTTTCATATAAGCTCAAGACCCGATTTCCGGATGTTTATCCCTAATTTTCTGATACTGCTCTCCGTATTTGGAGACCAGTTCATTCCCGAAGTCCTGCTCAATCTGCAGAATAACTACGTCATGCACATAGGCATTCTTCAGCTGATCGATAATGCTGGGATGGTTGCTTTCCAGTAACGAGGCTTCCGCAGAGGATCCGAGACTGCCAATTAAGGCTGCCTCCTGGTCACACAGCAGGGAGAAGTGTCTGATCTGGCCGGGCGCTGAAGCCGGGCGCTGATGAATAATAACATGCTGGAGCTGTGTTCTGTACTCTCCCATTACAATCACATGAACAGAAACTCCCCGCCGCTCTGCCTCAAGCAATGGCTCCTCCATCTGAGGCAGGTCTTCTGCCCACACATCAACCAGGACGTTTCGTTCCGCATTCGCAATCAGGCGCCGGATCGTCTGCTGTACAAGCTTGTCTCCTTTCCAGTTTGCAAAAAAGGGCGGGGCACTTGGCGGGGCAGACAGCTCTTCGACTAAAAGCCGCGAGGTCCGGTCAAAATCAGTCTGCAGCAGCCTCACGACCTGCTTGATCGGCACCGCCTCGTAGAGAACGGGTTCACCTTCAATCTGACGGCAGATTCCTTTCTCGTGCAGCGTCCGTAGTGCCGCATACACATTAGTCCGTGATACGGAAACATGTTTGGCGACCTCGTATCCAGACACATGAGACTTCTCATGCAGTACCAGGTAGCATTTTGCCTCCAGCTCGGACATACCAAGTTTCCGTAATGATTCGATCATAGGCACCTTCCATTCTGCAAATAATTATAGTGTTATTCTAGAATACGACTACAATAGGCGTCAATCTAAATTTACATATTAACCTCGTTAATAAAGTGAATTTGGTCCCTTGCAGTTACAGTTTCAGAACTTGTTTAGTATGCTATTAGACTCAGCCAGCTTAGTTATATTTGAATCAAATGAACCATTAAATTAATTCCAGAAAATGACGAAAAAAACATAGTACAATCGTACAGGTTCTCACTCGTGAGAAGGGAGATGCTTTGCGAAAGTTATTTATACTGCTCCCTAAGTCTCATCCCAAGAAGGGGATTAAAACAGGGAGGTTGCTTTATGATTCGGGTAACAGCAGATATTCAATGCAGTTTAGAAGGAGTTGCAAAAGATGGCGAACCCATATGATGAATTAGTAGGACGTGTACTGAAAGAGAATATTAATGACGCATCAGGCGTGCTTTTAGTCTCCAAAGGAACAGCATTATCCCGGAGCCATGTCAACAAATTGAAAAATTTCAAAATTGAAATAGAAGATATTAAGTGTGCATTGAGCCGGGAATTAGAAGAATCACAAGCTGCCCATAAGCAATCAGATCAACCTGTCGTCCAATTTACCACACAGGATACACGCGAGCTGATTAACAAAACGGAGGTATATCTTCAGGACATTGACAGGATCATTCAGGATCAGGGCGCCATCCCTGTAAGCGAGATTGAAGAAAAGCTAATTCCAGCTATAACAGAGGCTACAAATTCACGGAGCCTGTTCGGATTGTTGTCTGAACTCAAGGAAAAAGAGGACTATCGCTATAAACAGAGCATAGGTGTTGCAGTAACGGCTACCAAATTGGGGAAACAGCTGCGATTGAATCAGCATGAGCTGAAACTGCTTACCACAGCGGCAACTTTGTACGATATGGGTTCCTTAAAATTGCCTTCCTCTCTGATTAATAAGCCGGATAAGCTGACATTTCACGAACAGGAAATCATGAAGCAGCATACCGTGTGGGGATATGACCTTATTCAAAATTCGGACGTCGATCCCCGGGTTGCTTTGGTGGCTCTTCAGCATCATGAAAGAGAGAATGGAAGCGGTTATCCCAACGGGCTGAAAGGAGAGCAGATTGATCCTCTAAGCAAGATCGTTGCACTGGCTGATGTCTATGTAGCGATGATTTCGGAACGTCCCTACCGGCCCCCATTTCCTTTCTATGAAGTAGTCCAGCACATACATAACGGAATTATCCAGAATATATATGATTCTCAAACTGGCTTGACATTGTTGGCATCCCTCATGAACGGTCAGCTTGGTTGCGAGGTTGTATTATCAAATTATCAGCGAGGCCAGATCGTCATGGTTCATCCGAATTACCCTACGCGTCCGTTAATTGCATTAAGCGAAACGGAATTCCTGGATCTTAGTAAAGATAAGGGAATTTCAATTAAGGAGATTGTAGGATGATTCGATTCGAATCATACATAATCAAAGAACGTATAATGTTGGACGACAGGATTTTGAAAGAGGATATTTCATATCTGGCCGAGGCTGCGGCAGCCCTTCATTTTAGTTCGGCCAGGATGAACAAATTGGTTAATATTCTCCGGCGTAACGGATACCAGACGATAGAGGATATTGCCAATGTGAGTGAACATCAGCTTCGGCTGATCAAGTACATGGGGGAACAGACTTTTGAACTGCTCTTCTCCTTATTGATGTTTCTGTCTTGTGAAGAACCGGCACAGAATAAGGACAAGGTATTGATTCATACATAGAAGCATCTAACAAGAAGCTCAACGATTTTTCGCTGGGTTTCTTTTTTTGTTTAATTAAGTCTGGACAAAAGGAAGGAGAAGGATTATGTTTAAACTTATTAAAAGTATTTTAAAAAGTGGCGGTGAGTGAAATCTTTATGACTCCGATGATGAGCAATACCAGACAAATCAAGAGAATGAACCAGGAGCTGGTACGGCAGGCTCTCCGAACGATGAAAAAAGGAACCAAGTCCATGGTGGCCCAAGCAACGGGTCTGAGTGTAGCAACTTGCGGCAGCATCCTGAATGAGCTGCTTGCTACTGGTGAGCTGCTGGAGCTGGAAATGGAGGAATCCAGCGGTGGACGGCCCGCGAGAGTGTATCAGTATAACGTAAATTACGCTTATGTTGCCTGCATGATCATTAGAGCGGGTGTCAAGAAACATTCACTGACCTTTACAGTTGTTAATTTGGCAGGTGAGCAGGTGGATGAAGGTTTTGAGGAGGTTACAAGCCTGCTTCCGTCTGTGATCGAACAATGGGTGGACACGCTGATGAACCGATTCCCCCAAATCCGGGCTGTCGGGATCGGTGTACCGGGTGCCGTGAATGAGGGGGCCATCAATGTGTGCGACATCCCTGAGCTGGTTCATGTACCGCTCGAAACCAGGATCCGCGAGAAACATGGCGTACAGGTCATTATGGAAAATGATATGAACCTGATGGTGTATGGCTTTTATCAAAAGCAGGACTATGAAGAAGAAAAGTCAGTTGCTGTGGCAACATTTATCAGAGGAAGCCTTCCTGGAGCGGGCATGATGGTAAATGGACATATTCATAGGGGCAGTACACGTTTTGCAGGAGAGATCGCCTTTTTGCCGTTCGGCTTATCCCACGAAGAACAATTTCGTAAGCTGCATGATCGGCGGACCTTTCCTTCTCTTGCTGCCTGCAGCATATCCAGCCTCATCGCTGTATTGAACCCGGATACGATTGCGCTGACAGGAGACTTGGTGGAGCCGGATGACCTGGATCTGATTCGACAAGATTGTCTGAAATATATACCGGAGATGCATATGCCGGAATTAACCCTGCTGGAGAAGCCCGATGAGGACTATATGTATGGTCTTAGTTCGATGACTTTAGAAAGTCTGACATACTCGCTGCAGCTGGTGGAGAAACGGAGGTAACGCGCAGTGATGGCAACAAAACACTCTACGGATCTCCGTATTGTACGTAATATTTTGTTTCTGCTGTTTGCCCTGCCGGGATTGTCCTTTGCCTCCTGGGTCTCGCAAACCCCGGCAGTGCGGGACTTGCTACAAATCTCGACTTCAGAGATGGGAATTATCATATTCGCGATTGCTGCTGGGTCGATGATCGGCTTGCTGGGGACGGGCACAGTCATTGCACGAAAGGGGGCCCGCTGGGTGATTATGGGCAGCTCCCTGCTGATTTTGACCGGATTTGTAATCACTGGAGCAGGTATAACCTTAAAGATGGTCCCGGTTGTTATCATTGGGCTGCTGGTATTTGGCTGTGGCTACGGTTCTGCAGAGGTCGGTTTGAATGTGGAAGGATCGGCTGTGGAGAAAGCGTTAAATCGGACACTTTTACCGGCATTTCATGGCTTTTTCAGCGTGGGAACCCTTGCAGGGGCTGCAATCGGTGCAGGTGCCGTGGCGGTGCATTTGCCCATCATTGCTCATTTCTCCATCTTGGCTCTTTTGATAGCTGCTGCCATCTTGTACTGCTATCGTTACCTGCCTGGCGATACCGGAAAGGAACAAGCCTCATCAGGTGAGCACAAAGCTTCGTCTCTGAAGCAGCAGTTCCTGGTGTTCAAGGAGAAGCGAACGCTGCTGATCGGTATTATCGTATTGGGTATGGCGTTCGCCGAGGGCTCAGCTAACGACTGGCTGCCTCTAACGATGGTAGATGGCTATGATGTAAGTTCACTCACGGGAACCTTTGTTTATGGATTGTTTGTTGCGGCGATGACACTGGGGCGTTTTGCAGGCGGATGGGTTCTGGACCGTTATGGAAGGGTGCCTGTGCTGGGTGGCTGCGCGTCAGCCGCTGTCATAGGCATCGCACTTGTGATCTGGGGGCAGCATTACCTGATTGCCTCCGTTGGTGTCGTGCTGTGGGGGCTGGGTGCTTCACTCGGCTTTCCTGTCGGATTATCTGCAGCCGGCGATGAACCGAAGGGAGCGGCAGCTCGAGTCGGTGCCGTGGCTGCGACAGGCTACCTCGCATTTCTGGCAGGACCGCCGTTCCTCGGGTTTCTGGGTGAACACTATGGATTGCTTCGTGCCCTCATCATCGTCTTGATCGGTGTCATTGCTGCAGGTGTTTTATCCAAAGCAGCAAGTCCACTTGGGCACGTAAGGAATCACAATAATCAAGAGAGGCTGGAATCCTAAATATGAAAACAGAAAAACAAAAAATGCTGGATGGCGAACTCTATATCGCTGCAGATCCTGAGCTGACACGTGAGCGGGCATACGCCCGGCAGATGACACGGTTGTACAACCAGACCACTGAGGTGGATGAAGAGCGGCGGGTACAGATTCTTAAAGAGCTTTTGGGATCAACAGGCACTCACTTGAGTATGGAGCCGAACATCCGGTTTGACTATGGCTACAACATTCATGTCGGAGAACATTTCTACGCGAACTTTGACTGCACCATACTGGATGTATGCGAAGTGCGGATTGGTGATAACTGTCTGTTCGGACCTGGCGTTCATATCTATACGGCGACCCATCCGGTGAACCCGTATGAACGGATTAAGGGGCCTGAGTACGGCAAGCCGGTGACGATTGGCAATAATGTATGGGTCGGCGGCCGGGCAGTCATTAATCCCGGGGTGACCATTGGCAACAACGTGGTTATCGCTTCAGGAGCTGTTATAACTAAGGATGTTCCAGATCACATGATTGTCGGGGGCAATCCGGCTAAGTTTATTAAGGAAGTTGATTTCAGTCACTAAAATATTCCAACATCTCACCGGGATCGAAGGCTGCCTGACGGAGGTGTTGAGGGGACGGCTCTCCATGGAGGCTGTCCCTTTTTGTGTGCTATGAAGGCATCGAGAATAAGGACAAAGGCAGGCGGCAAGCGAATCCTCCTTCTTTTTTGTACAGCCAGGGCATATCCATGTAGGGAGGGCGTGTTCGCTTCAGGGGGAATGAGTCATGGGGAGAAGGGCGAGATGGCACAGTCAAAAAACGGGCAAACCGCGGAGCAGAAGAAAATGGTGGATTGTTGGACTGCTGATCATGCTGATCGTACTGCTGCAGATTTTTGCTTATGTTGAACGTAATTTGAAGCCGCCGATTGAGCATTTGGCCAAAATCAGGGTAAAGCAGGCAGCGACTGAGGCAATCAATGCAGCGATAACAGCCCAAGTGGCCGAGCGTAAGGATCTTGATAAGCTTATTGATTGGAGAATGGACGACAAGGGCAAGGTTTCAGGCTTCATGCTGAACTATGGGGAGCATATGCAGATTACCTCAGAAACGCTTAAAATTGTTCAGTCCACGCTGCAGGACATGCACACACTTAAGGAAAGCATCCCGCTCGGGCAGGCACTGGGAAGCCCTGTACTGGCATCATTTGGACCTAATATCCCGGTCAAGATAGAGCCGCAGGGTGCGGTTAAGGTGGATCTGAATACAAGACAGCAGGACGCCGGGATTAACATGGTACTGGTTGAGGTTTATATCCATATTACCGCCGAGGTGGCTGTTGTGGTCCCTTTTGATATGGCACCCGAGGTTGTGGATACGGAGATTCCAATTTCTTACCTGATGGTGGTGGGGGATGTGCCTATGTATTATTATGACAGTAAAGGCCGGCCCGTCGGAGAGAATGGCGGCAGCGCGCCTAACATTTCGTTACCGATGGGTACAGGCAAGAACAGCAGCGGGATCGGGAGCACCGGAACGGGCGTAACCGAGCAGGAAAGCAGTGAAATCCCTGGCGTATCCCGGCAGTCCGCGGATCATGAAGTAGACGGCAGTTCCGACGTCTCCGGCACTACGGAGGAAGACAGCGGCGGTTGACGAAGCCAGCATAACAGGAAAAGGTAGATTCATACAAAAAAAAGAAGGGCCCGTTTATGTCCGTGGGCCCTTCTTTTTGCTGCGGATCGCTGTACGTTCGGCATTTTCCCACTGATGGAGCAGAGGGTACGGGTCAAAAGACCACTCGGTCAACCCGTTATCGCGATAGATACCGTAGTGCAGGTGCGGAGGGAATTTGCCCTGTGTACCGGGCTTGCCATAGCCTGAACTCCCTACCCAGCCCAGCGTCTGACCGGGCTTAACGAGGTCACCGGTGCTGATACTCTTGTCATAACCGGACAGATGAGCGTAATAATGGTAATGGTTATCCAGGTCACGAATCCCGATTCGCCACCCGCCAAACGGATTCCAGCCCTTGACCTCCACGATGCCAAAACAGGTGCTGCGCACCGGGACGCCATAACGGGCAAATAAATCCGTCCCTTCATGAATCCGATAACCGCCCCAGCTGCGTCCGCTTCCCCATGTGCTGCGATAGGAATAATCGGAGCTGACTGGAAGCGGGAAGGCGTGAGCATGGAGATCCAGCGTATCGAAGGATTGATACATGCGCGCGAACTGCTGAATTCGCTGAACCGCACGGCTGTTGTGATAATAACTCCACAATGCCTGATGGAAATCTTCCTCCCTTAATCCAAACCGGATAATCTGCCGGGACATCGTGTACATCAGGTCAAGATCATTCTCTCGATCTGCTAGGCCGTCTCCGGAACCATCCAAGCCTACCCCAGAGAAGAGCGCAATAGACCGCGGGGACTGATCCGCAGGATCAGGGTTCAGTGCGCCGGCCCAGACCGCTTCGGAGAAGACGATGCCTGTCAGCCTCTGGGAATGCCTGCGGTCCTTGGGATGTGCTGTAGTCATAGTACGTTCGTACTGATCGATAGCAGCCAGCCGGTACCACGGGATATGTGTTACTGCGGCCATGTGGTCGTACAGTGCACGACGCTCTTCCAGCATGCTCTTCTTGCCAGCTGACTGCTTGTCCCCGGCTTGAGCATGCTGGCTGGGAACAGCTCCGACAGAAGCAGCGGGCAGTGAGATCAGGCAAACGAGCAGTGCAAGTACGGTCCTGACAATGGGGTTGTTCCGTCTCGGAAGCGGTGATGTGGACACAGAGCTTGACACCTACCTTTTAAAATCAGATTGCTGGCCTTCAAAGGATGCAGAAGGAAGTCTTTCGGTTAGGTTCAATCAAATCGGCCGTCTTTATTCCTCATCCTGAAAAAGGAAATACGAATCAGATCCATGAAGCATTCTTCCCGGCATTCATGTTATAATATGTGGCAGCAGACAATCTAACTTCTCTTTCAGAAAGAAGGTCTATAAGCAGTGTCCAAAAAAGTCAAAGAACCGAAGCCGGATTGGATCCGGATTAAGCTGACGACAGGTGACAACTATCAGGAAATTAAGGATATGATGCGTTCCAAAACCTTACATACGGTCTGTGAGGAAGCACGATGCCCTAACATATATGAATGCTGGGCGAACCGTACGGCAACGTTTATGATTCTGGGTGATATCTGTACTCGTGCCTGCCGCTTCTGCGCCGTGAACACCGGATTGCCTACAGAGCTGGATCTGCAGGAACCGGAACGTGTGGCGGAGGCTGCGGAACAGATGAATCTTCGGCACTGTGTCATTACCAGTGTGGCGAGGGATGACCTGAGTGACGGCGGGGCTTCCATCTTTGCCGGGAGTGTAAAGGCGGTTCGGTCACGTCTGCCATTGTGCAGCGTGGAAGTGCTTATTCCCGATTTTATGGGGGATGAGGCTTCTCTGAAGATTGTGATGGACAGCAAGCCGGATATTCTGAACCACAATATAGAGACTGTTGAGCGTTTGTCCGACAAGGTCAGAGCGAAGGCCAAATACCGCCGCTCTCTGGAGCTGCTCCAGCGGGCCAAAGCGATGCAGCCTGAGATCCCAACAAAATCCAGCATCATGCTGGGTGTAGGCGAAGAGTGGAACGAAATTCTGCAGGCGATGGATGATCTGCGTGCTGTGGATTGCAATATTTTAACAATCGGGCAGTATTTGCAGCCTTCGGACAAGCATTTGTACGTGGAGAAATATTATACGCCTGAGCAGTTTGCTCAGCTGAAGGAAGAGGGACTGAAGCGCGGCTTCAGTCATGTAGAGTCCGGTCCGATGGTACGCAGCTCGTATCATGCGCATGAGCAGGTGAAGTCAGCTGCGGGCCGCCAGGTGGAGAGCCGGATTACCCAGGCTTGATCCCTGAGCGGGCAGAACAGGACTAATGAATGGAAAGGCGGGGAGAAACACATTGTTTCATATCAGCGGTAAAACATATGAAGTAGTTCAGGATTATAAAAACGGCTGGAATCCCGAAGCTTTCCGTGACCGATATAGTGAAGTGCTGGACCGGTATGATTACATTATCGGCGACTGGGGATACAGCCAGCTGCGTTTAAAGGGCTTTTACAAGGAAGGTCATCCCAAGGCGAATCGGGATACATCCGTTGTCAGCATTATGGAATACATCAACGAGTACTGCAACTTCGGATGTGCTTACTTCGTTCTGCAGAAGAGCAAAGAGAAGCCCGTACGCCAGGAAGATATTCCATCCTCGGAGAGTGAGGGCGATGAAGCTCTGACGCAGCCGGTGCAAGGGACAGAGCTGCTGGATTCCGTGGTCTCGCAGGAGACCGCAACGGCGGCTGAAGCGGCTCCGGCTGCTGTTCCGGCTGACGAGAAGACGACAGCCGAAGCTTCAGAGCCAGCCGCTTCCGCAGCGGAAACGGCGGCTGCCGAAACACAGGCGCCTATGAAGGAGACTTCCCGTGAAGGCAGGATTGAAGGCAGGATTGAGAACCGCTACCGTTCACCTCAGCGGGAACAGCAGGAGAGCCGGGAAAGGGAGCGGTCTTCACGCCGGGAACGCAGCAGTCATGCCGGTGCGGGCGAGGCTTCCGAGCGCAGTGAAGGCAAAGAGACTAAGGACGTCAAGGAAAACAAAGAGAAGCCTTACCGCCGGGATCGAAGCTCCTATAAGGAACGCCAGGAACGCCGCGAGCGTGAACGCAGCAATGGCGAGTCCAGAGACAAGAGTGAATCTAGAGCTAAGCCGGATTCCCGGGAGAAGGGGGAGCAGCGATCCCGCTCAGAGAACCGGGATCGCAGCCAGGGCCGGGACCGTACAGAATTCTCGCGCGAGAAGAAAGAAAACCGCGAGAAACCGGCAGGGCAGCGTGAACGCGGCGAATCGCGTGCGAAGGTCTCTGCCGCACCGGAGCGGAGTGAACGCCGGGAGAAGCCGTCCCGCAAGGACGGCACTGCAGCTCCAGAGCAGCGCGGCAGCCGCCCGGACCGCAGTGAATCCAGGAAGGAAGCACCGAACGGGGATTCCAGGTCATAAATCAATACAGTCCAAAAAAGCGTTTCCCTCACCTGAGGGAAACGCTTTTGTCGTTGGTGAGCAATGACTAGCTCAGAAAGGCATTCCGCACCCGGTTCCAGAACGGGAAAGGGCGGTAGCGGGCAAAGCTGATCTTCTGATTGGACACTTGGCAGCGGACCGAAATCAAATCATCGACCGGGATGTTCAGATGGTCGAGCGTCAGTACAAGCCGCTGCTCCTTGCGGGAAAAGATGTCACAGTGATGATGCTTCGGCAGCAGCAGCGACGAGCCTAAGGTACGATAAACCCGGTTATTGATCGAGGCAATTTCGGCTAGCTGAAGGGCTTCAATCTGCGGGTGTACCATGGCGCCCCCAAGAGCCTTGTTGTATGCCGTACTTCCGGAAGGTGTTGAAATGCAGATTCCGTCTCCGCGGAACATTTCAAACGTGACATCATTGATATCCACCTGGGCCACGACGGTACCGTCCACGCCCTTCAGTGTAAACTCATTCAAAGCAATATGCGAAGAGTTCCCCGATTTTTTGTAAATATCCAGTTCAATCAAGGGGTACTGAACGATGCGTGGCTTTTTGGGCTCCTGGCCGTTTTTTCCGCTCATATGATCAACGAGATCATGCAGCTCGTCAGCCCGCCAATCGGCATAGAAGCCAAGGTGACCGGTATGTACGCCAACAAAGGCCATGTCGGACAATCTGTCGATAAACGTATGAAACGCATGCAGCATCGTGCCATCCCCTCCAATGGAGACGACAATTTCGGGGGACTCGGCGTCCAGCTCGAAGCCTCTCTCGGAAGCCAGCCGGTGAAACTGTTGGGCCAAGTCTACCGATAGCTGATCCCCGCGGTCCAGAACATAATATCTCAAGATGAAAGCTCCTTTGTTTGGGTTTATATCGATCATAATCAATTATAAGAAAGAAAACAATGTTTGAGGGACTGGCATTTTTACAATATGAGCGAAAAAACGTGAAACAGAGGCTACTTCCAGCCGGAAAAATAGAGCTTTATCCGTTTCCAGCCGGAAGCAGCCCCGGCCAGAAGCAGCAGCAGGCCCAGCAGCAGCAGAAGCCATTGTATCTGCAGGGACACATAAGCAAACAGGCCTGGCTGAGCGTCTGCCCCTGTATCCTTAAAAGGAGCCAGCACCGACATCGATGAGCCCATCAGAGGATGATACAGACACAAAACCAGAATAGATGCAAGCATACCATGGACCAGCCGTGCAATCATAAAAGGCAGATAACGAAGAGGCGTATCATTCAGGATGCTTGCGACCTGGGCATGAACAGATAATCCGCCCCATGACAGGATAAACGCAGCGGCAGCCAATTTATACTCCAGAGGAATGCCTTCACCGGCGCTGCCGGCTCCACGCGCACCTAGCGTTACTTCGAACAGGCCGCCAATCATCGCTTCCGTCAGCTGCATCGGAATACCGGCCATGCCCAGAAGGTGGCCGACCCCAGCATACAATCCGCCCATGAGTCCTGCGCGTGTGGTGACTTCAAGCATGACAGAGAAGAATACAACCAGTCCCCCGACGACCATAATAAGCTGTAAGGATGAGGATATGGACTGCTGAAGCAGTTCTCCCAGCCTGCGGCCGTCCTGAATACGAGCATGGTGCATGGCAGAAAGTGCCCGGCGTAAACGGCTTCTTCGCTGTTCTGTACTCTGCGGCTCAGCGGATGGTCTGGACTTAGGCAAGCGGGAAGGTCTTTTCGTTCCGTGAAAACGCATGAGCAGCCCAACCAGCAATCCCCCTCCATAATGGGCTGAAGCCAGCACAAGCGCAGCCTGGGGATTATGAAAAAAGCCAACGGACACGGCGCCGATCAGAAAGATAGGGTCCGATGAGGTCGTAAATGCGACCAGCCGTTCTCCTTCCTCGCGGGTTAGAAGCTGCTCCTGATACAATTTGGCGGTCAGCTTGGCCCCAATGGGATAGCCAGATGCATAACCCATAGCTGCCACAAATCCGCCGCTGCCGGGAATTCGGAAGACCGGCTGCATGAGCGGATCGAGCAGCGTGCCGATAAAATGTACAATTCCGAAGCCGAGCAGCAGCTCGGAGATGACAAAAAAGGGAAACAGTGAGGGAAACAGCACGTCCCACCAGATGGCAAGTCCGCGTATACCGGCATCCCAAGCAGCCTGGGGATACAGAACCAGGAGCAGACAAAGTCCGGACAGCAGCGCAGCGATCACGGGAACGGACCAACGATGAATAAGCGACAAAGGAAGGCCTCCTTCAGAACTCAATCGAACCGGCTGGTACAAGTGTATGAAGAGCCTGGGACAAACAGCACATTTTTTTATAGAAAGCGTTTACAAAACAGGCTGTTTTTTGACATCGATTATGATAGAATATCCTTAAAGCGATAACGGTTGATTGACTAACTTATTGGGATGGAGTGATGAGTATGAGTATCGTCGCCGGAATTTTTGTTTGCGCATTTGTGTATGTGATCCGAGCCTCTCTTGTCCATCCTGGTGAAGAGGATTGGCGCAGCTACTAGGTTTTTATACTCATGGTGCTAAACATCGTTTAGCGCCATTTTTTGTTTTTTGTTATACTTTAAAACAGGTTGATCCGGTCTAAATTGAATGGAAAGTTGGGACAACATGAATCCGAACCAAACGATATATGAGAACCTTGGCGGAGCCGAGGGCGTGCGTGCCCTAGTAGAAGCCTTTTACCCCAAAGTACAGCAAAATCCGCTGCTGGGACCGCTGTTCCCTGCGGATATTCACCCGGTGATGGAGAAACAGTATATGTTCCTCAGCCAGTTTTTCGGCGGTCCTTCTCTGTACTCCGATGAATACGGCCATCCCATGATGCGGGCACGGCATATGCGGTTCGAGGTCACGAATGATCGTGCGGAAGCATGGCTGGCCTGTATGGCGGATGCGCTGGATGACACAGGTGTAGAGGAGCCGCTGCGCTCTTTTATTCTCCAGAGGCTCGCAGGTCCGGCGTTCCACTTTGTAAATACACCCTGATTGCCGATAATATAGAAGATATAGATTTGTTAGGCGGAAAGGGATGTCCTAAGTGGAATTAAAACCGTTGTACCAATTAAAAGTGTCCTGTGTCCATTGTGAACATGAGTTTATGACGTCAAGAGTACGGCCCAGCTTCAAAAAAGCGATTCGTACCGATTCCGACTTCTGCGCTTACTATAAATCCGAAAATCCCGACTTTTATGTAGTCCGTGTATGTCCGCAATGCGGCTTTGCTTCGACAGAGCACTCCATGGAAAGGCTGACGGACGCACAAAAGCAAAGGTTCTCCGAGCAGGTCAGCAGCCGCTGGCAGCCCCGGGATTACAGTGAGGAGCGCACCTGGGAGCATGCTCTCGAGACGTACAAGCTTGCTCTTCTGTGCGCACAGATTATCGGGGAGAAGGAGCGTATTATAGCCAGTCTGCTTCAGCATATCGCCTGGCTGTACCGTTACCGTGAGGAGCATGAGCAGGAGCTGCGCTTTCTGAACTTCAGTCTGGAGTCCTATGTCCGTGTTTACGAACTGGAAGGGGCAGGGGCCAACAATGCACGCCTATTGTATCTGATTGGTGAGCTGAACCGGCGGATTGGTAATTTCCATGAAGCGGTGCGCTGGTTCTCCAGAGTCATTAATGACCAGAGCATCGTTGATGCGGCCATGATCAGAGCTTCACGCGAACAATGGGCTGTTCTCCGGGAGCAGATGCAGCACAAGCAAATGGAGCTTCCTGAAGAAATGAAGCAGGGAAACTAGTAATTTTGGCCAAATCATCATACAATTATAACAAAGTAAAAAAGGAGTGCACCGGCAGCCGGTGACTCCTTTATCTTTGTATCCGTCCTACCGAAGCGGAGAATCTGCCAACAAGTAATCGTCGTCGGTATCTACCAGCGTAACCCGATGATGGCAGCAGGGGAAGACAAGCAGTTTCTTTTTGCCTTCACGGATTTCGACAAGCTCTCTGGGCTTCATGGGGAGCAGTACCTGCTCTTTCCTGCAGAAGGGGCACTCCTGTACATATACATCACCCATGATCACATCATAAGGCCAGGTATTCTCAAAAGGGATCATTCGCTGCCTTCCTTGCCGCCGTCTCCCGGATTCTCATCCTTGGCCAGCTCCGCGAGCTTCTGGAGTAAAATATGCTGCGGCATATGCATCAGATGCTCCAGAGGAACTCCGAGCTTCTCCGACAGCTTCAAAGCCGTCTCCGGCGAGATTTGTAATGGTCTCATACTCTAACCTCCTTGTAGGTTTCCTGTACTCTATAGTTATACACTTTGTATGAGGCCACTTCAAATATAAATAGACCCAACTACAGCAGATAACGAAAGGTGGAGTACCATTTGAAAAAGCCATTACAGCAAACATGGGATCTCGAATCCATTTTCCCGGGAGGATCCTCCTCCGAAGCATTTACCGCTTTTCTGGATCAGCTGGAACAGGACCTTCGACAACTGCTGGCCCAGGTCAAAGCAGCACAACCACCGCAGAATGTGAAGGAAACCGAGAGCTACGACTCCATCTACGATCTGCTTCAGAGCACAATGACTCGTGCCAGCCAGGCGGGTGCATTCGTCTCCTGTCTGACTGCGCAGAATCAGCATGATAAGAAAGCCGTGCAGCTCAGCGGCCGGATTTCCTCCATCTATGCCCTGCTCAAGAGTGCGGATGCACTGCTGGACAACCTGCTGCGCCTGACGCCGGACGATGTATGGTCCGCATGGCTGGAGCGCAGCAATATCAGACCGATTGCCTTTGTCCTGAACGAAAGCCGGGAAAAGGCTCAGGATAAAATGTCTCCCGAAATGGAAGGTTTGGCCCTGGATCTGGCTGTGGACGGATATCATGGCTGGAGCGAATTTTACGATACGATCGTGAGTCATGTTACGGTAGCTGTTGAAGAGAATGGCGAGGTCAAGCAACTGTCCGCAGGCCAGGCTGCCAACAAGCTGGATGATCCGGACCGTGAAGTACGCAAGGCCGTATTCGCCGAGTGGGAGAAATCCTGGGGCAAAGCAGGCGAATATGCTTCTGATGTCCTGAACCACCTGGGCGGCTTCCGCCTGAAGCTGTACGAGAACCGGGGCTGGGAAGATGTGCTGAAGGAGCCGCTGTCGATTAACCGGATGTCGCGCCAGACGCTGGATACGATGTGGCAGGTTATTAGTGATGCTAAACCGATGCTCGTGAAGTACCTGCAGCGCAAGGCGGAACTTTTAGGTGTCGACAAGCTGGCCTGGTATGATGTGGAAGCGCCGATCAGCAAGTCGGTGAGCAAAGTAACTTATGATGAAGCTGCTGAAAAGATCGTAGACCAGTTCCGTACATTCAGCCCAAGAATGGCTGACTTTGCAGTAACGGCATTCGAGAAAAACTGGATCGAGGCCGAAGACCGTGACGGCAAGCGACCTGGCGGCTTCTGTACCTCGCTGCCATTGACCAAAGAGACCCGGATCTTCATGACCTATGCCGGAACAGCGTCAAACGTATCCACCCTTGCCCATGAGCTGGGTCACGGTTATCATCAGCATGTGATGGATGAACTGGAGCCGATGAATCAAGGATACGCGATGAATGTGGCAGAGACAGCTTCGACTTTTGCTGAAATGATCGTTTCTGACGCGCTTGTGAGAACGGCAAAGGACGAGCAGGAAAAGCTTGCTCTGCTGGAAGATAAAATTCAGAGAAGTGTAGCATTCTTCATGAACATTCATGCCCGCTTCCTGTTCGAGACCCGTTTCTATGAGCAGCGCAAGAAAGGTCTGGTTGGCGCAGACCAACTGAATGAACTAATGGTTGCTGCACAGAAGGAAGCTTATCTGGATGCGCTCTCCGAATACCATCCGCATTTCTGGGCTTCGAAGCTGCATTTTTATATCACGGGTGTACCGTTCTATAACTATCCGTATACGTTTGGATACATGTTCAGTGCCGGCATCTATGCCTTTGCACAGAATAACGGCTCCGGCTTCGCTGCGAAGTATGATGCTTTGCTGCAGGATACTGGCCGCATGACGGTAGAAGAGCTGGCACAGAAGCACTTGGGAACGGATCTGACGCAGCGTGATTTCTGGCAGATGGCCGTTGATCTGGTTGCATCTGATATTGAAGAGTTTCTGGAATTGACAAGCAAATCATAATGGAATCAAATGAGACCCTTCCGGTAATGTCGGAGGGTCTTTTTGTCGACAGAATGTTGTCGATAATGATTGAAAAAGATCGGAATAGGAGATGAACAAGCGGTATAAATATACATTTATAGGGATTATCACCCAATTTTACCTTGATTTGTTGATAGGTCCTGGTTGTTGGCTTATAATGAGTCGTAAGCACTATATATTACTTATTATAACTAGGAGGAATGACATGCTTGAGATGGATCAACTTTCATTGGAAAGACAGTTGGATCTCGTTTTTCGGCAGTTAGATGACGAATTAGCGGGTTTATCGTCAGGAATTGTATTTGTGCAAATACGTAATAACGTCATCGGCAAATTTGGAATTCGACATAATCCGATTGCAGGACGAGAAGGTAAGCTTGCAGAAGCCGAGCCTGGATTGACTGCGCAGCAGCGAGCTTCGTTCAGGCAGATGGCGTTAGGGGCGTTAACCTTCAAGCGTTCATGGACTCATGGTGAGATTGCATATGACTTTACTATTCGGCATGACATGATCGTGGTGGATGCCACTCTAGAATCCAATTACAATATGGCCAGTCAAATGATCCGTTATCCCCGGCATACATATCAGGATAGAAACTCCGAATTATCCTAGTTCAGCAGGTAAAAGAGTGAGTAGATTAAAAAGAGCCTTCCGGTGGAAGGCTCTTTCTTATGCTTTAGTGCATTACGATAAACTTAATATTACTGGTTGGAACGACCGGAAAGCTGCTGCTCTGCCAGTTGTACCAGACGTTTTGTAATATAACCTCCCAAAGAACCAGTCTCACGGGAAGTATAGTTACCGTAATAGCCGTCTTGAGGAATCGTTACACCCAGCTCTTGAGCTGCCTCCATCTTCAATTGTTGGAGAGCTGCATTCGCTTGAGGTACAACCAGATTGTTGGAACGGTTACCGCGTCCGCCTTGTCCTTGACCTGCTTCGTACATGTGTGTCACCTCCTTTGGCTTTGTGAGGTTAGTATGGATTGGAGACTACAAAATATGCGCCAAAGGAGGAAGATTCGAAATGGTAAATTACGGGGATCTACTCCGGATAAACCACTTCAATACGTGTATTCAGTTCAACAGTCTCTTCAGGTATCAGCCGGATCAGCCCTGTAAAGGCGTCATCCTGCGGTAGATTCGGAGCATCCGAGAGCCAGGTATACGGTTCAATGCAGAGGAATTGATCGCTTTCTCCCTTTGTGAAAAGAACCCAATGCTTGAAGGCCTGATCTACTGTATATATCACACCGTAACCGTCGTTACGAGTCAGGTGGGCAGCGGCAGTTCCCTCACCGGCACGGAGCAGGGTATCCCAGTTTCGGCCCTGCATGTTCATGCCGCTCTGAAGTGCCTCATATTCTCCGAGGGGAGCCAGCTCGCCGGTAGGAAGCTGCTGTTCATCCTGCTCGTATAGTCCAGCAACCGGAAGCTTAAGCGTCCAGTTCTGCGGCTCTCCGTCCAGCAGAAACCAAGTATGAAACCCTAGGCCGAAGGGAGCTGGACGATCTCCGAGATGGGTGACACGGAGCCGGTGCTCCAGGGCAGTTCCGTGCAGCGAGAACGTCAGCTCCAGCCGCAGCGGAGCTGGATACTGCTCCATCCAATGCGGGTCGTCTGCGGTCAGCAGCTCGGTGGTTATGCTGCAGCCGTCTTCATCTTCTTCAATATCACTGACGCACCAGGCCTGCGTACGATGCAGTCCATGGATATGATTATCGTTCGCCGTATTTTGGACAAACTGATAGTCGACACCTTCATAATTAAAATGACCCTTGCGAATCCGGCCTGGCGGAATCAGCAGCGGAACACCAAAGTGATATGGCTTCTGCAGATAGAAGGCCAAATCCTGTTCATCCGGCGGGCGAACGACATGTCTTTCTTTTATTTTATCCCAGATGGCGATGACATTGTTGCCTAGTCTGGGCAGGACAGTGACTTCCAACTCGTGGCTATGTAGTATGTAAGTATCGTAACCGTTCCACTTCCCTTTGGTCACTTGTTTCATATCAGCTTGGCTCCTTTTTCCACAGATCAATTCACAGATCAATGATCGATTTTCTCATCATATCATATCAGATTGAGGCACCTCGGTACAAAACGATTTGACATTACCATTGGCCGGTTTTATCATAAACGTAATCATTCAAAGCTGCAAATGCGATGACAAGGATAAGTAGGCCATGCCTGTTTCCTCCAGAAAGCCGGTGGTTGATGCGAACCGGTGGAAACGCATGAGTTGAATGGCCCTTGGAGCGCCGAGTTGAACGGGATTTCCCCCAGTAGGCCGGCCGGTTATTCCACGTTAAGGAATTGAAGGCTGTTCGCCCGGATCTTCCGTGTGCGCACAGCGAATAAGGGTGGCACCACGGTCTCACGTCCCTTGCGGACGCGGGGCCTTTTTGCGTCTCTATACACCTGTAACACGTTAACTTGACCAACCAGGAGGAAGATGAACGATGAAAACTGTACTCTCCGGCATTCAGCCCAGCGGCAAGCTGACTTTGGGCAATTATATCGGCGCTATGAAAAATTTTGTGCGCCTTCAGGAAGATCATCTCTGCCATTTCATGGTGGTGGATCTGCATGCGATTACCGTGCCTCAGGATCCGGCAGACCTGCGTGAGCAATCGGAAGCTGTGGCGGCGCTGTTCCTGGCTGCAGGCATTAATCCCGAGAAATCAAATGTATTTCTACAGTCCCATGTACCGCAGCACGCCGAGCTGGGATGGCTGCTGACGACCCTCACCTCGATGGGGGAGCTGGAGCGGATGACGCAGTTTAAAGATAAATCATCCGGAAAGGATTCGGTAGGCGCCGGTCTGTTCGTGTATCCAGCGTTAATGGCTGCCGATATTCTGCTCTATAACGCCGACCTGGTTCCGGTAGGCGAAGACCAAAAGCAGCACCTGGAGTTAACACGGGATCTTGCTGGCCGGTTCAATCACCGTTATGGCGATTACTTCACCATTCCTGATCCGTATATTCCAAAAGTTGGCGCACGCATTATGTCCCTGGACGATGCCTCCAAGAAAATGAGCAAGAGTAACCCGAACCCGGGGAGCTTTATTGCCCTCCTGGATGAACCTTCCGTGATCCGCAAAAAAATCAGCCGTGCTACGACAGATTCCGGCCGTGAAGTCCGCTTCGACCCTGACGAAAAGCCGGAAATCAGCAATCTGATGAGTATTTACAGCGAATGCTCTGGACTCAGTCTGGCCGATATCGAGGCTCGTTATGAGGGCCAGATGTATGGCACCTTCAAGAAGGAACTGGCTGAAGTTGTTGTATCCGCACTTGAACCGCTGCAGCAGCGCTATCGCGAAATTCGCGAATCCGGCGAGCTGGCAGGTATCCTGAGCCGTTCCGCGGAACGGGCAGAAGCCGTTGCAGCCAAGACTCTGGCAGAAGTCAAAGATCGTATGGGCTTTGTACGCAAAGGGAACTAGACAAGATTACAATGATCTTGCCCGGATACTAGGAACGGGAGCGTCTTCCTTTGATGATGAATCCCCACCCTATGTTGCCCACGGCCAGGATCCCCAGCACAAAGGGCAGCCAGGCAGAATAGCTGATGGAAATAGCGGCTGCAGTCAGCAGCACGATCGATGATACGGCAAACCAGAGTGACAAACCTTTGCTCATGGGAAAAACCTCCAATAGATTAGATAGTCGCATTAAGTATAAGCATCCGGACAACGGCCATAATAAGCTTGCAAGCTTGCACTCCACTAACAGACAGAGGTTTGAAAGGAGATTGTGAATATGGCTAGACGTTCTAATAACTTGCAGGTTCCTCAGGCTCTTGCCGCGCTGGAACAACTGAAATATGAGGCTGCTCAAGAGCTTGGCATCACGATTCCTCAAGACGGTTACTATGGCAACATGGTATCTCGTGAAACAGGTTCCCTGGGTGGATACATTACCAAAAAATTGGTTCAGCAAGCCGAGCAAGCGCTGTCCGGTGCCGGTCGTACGCTGTAATCACCTTATCCTTATCGGGTTATAAGCCCGGGGCCCTTCGGCTCCGGGCTTTGCTGTTCTTTCCACCCATCGCCGGCCTGACCATAACCTGACAGTTTAGAATGATTGTGCCTGATCCAGCTGTTATCGTCAAGAGGACGCTTACATCTCAAGCAGGATACATAACCAAAGAGCCCGGCCAAACGGCCGGACCCGAGATTAATCTATTAAGGATTAACCAGTATTTTCTTTTCCATCTTCTCCTCACTCAGCCAGCCGACATAGGTATTAATCGTTTGATAATGCAGGTCCATGGCGATTACCGCGACAAAAGGATACTGCCGGCGATGCCGGTACCGCACATCCCCCCATCGAACAATATATCCCCATGGCATTTCCTCTACTTCAGCAACGGCATACGAAGAAAAATAAAGAAAAGCCTGAATATCCGGGTGCGCTTTGGAGGCGTCCACGGCCGGATGCTGCACCGAAACGGCATGCTTGACCCATCTCAGATCCACACCTGCCAGATAGCCGATATCGTAGCTTCCATCCTCGTGCTTCTTGACGACATGCCAGCGCCGGTGGTGAATCGTTGGAATAACGGTATAGCGGTCACCGTTCCTGCGGTCAGTGTCATGACGCTGGATCCATCGGTGGACTGTGTAATGTGCCAGTGTCCGCCAGATATAATAAAGTCCGATGGCGATATAGAGTGTGGTGAAAATGACAGCCGGCTGCCCCAGACCAAATGCCCACAGCAGGATAGCCACGACATGAGCAGCAAAGATCCATGGATCAAAAATATGAATGATATTCCAGGAAATCCACTTCGATGTGAAGGGACGCATGGCTTGGGTGCCGTAGGTGTTAAAGACGTCGGTAAAGACGTGGAAGCATACGGCAACAGCGGTCCACAGTGCGATGTGCCAGTAATCCATCCTCATGAAGAGCAAGGACAACAGCCCGGAAATCAGCCCGATCCAGATGAACCAGAAGGGGACGGAATGACTCCACCCGCGGTGATTGCGGATATAGACTGCATTATTTTTGAGCCGCAGCAGTCCGTCAAAGTCGGGTGCCTGTGACCCGAGAATCGTGGCAGCCATCACGACTGCCGCCAGTTTTGGGTCCGCTGCTACAGCCGGGTCGGTATAGGCAAGTCCGGCAAGTCCAATCCCGATGACAAAGTGAGTCGCAGTATCCATGATGCGTGTCTCCTTTTTGATGAGCATAAATGGTTAAACAGGACATAAGTAAGTCCCTACTAGTATCTACCCCAAAACAGAGGATTCAGACATCGCAGATGATCTGAAGTTTTCGGAAGAGAAGCCTGTTTATATCTTGCTGAAAATAAAGATTAAATACAGTGACTTTTATTCGTATGCTGCAGCAGGAGGATATATAATGTAATCCTCCAATCCAGCCTTTTCAAGCTGGGCAATCAAATATTCGTCCGGTGTGCCCTCAACGCCGGCATACCCCCGCCGGGTGTAAATGTGTACAGCGTCCGGAAAGGCGTCGCTTAAGACACCACGGATTTTTTTGCCTGAGCTGTCGTTGTCGAGAAACAGGTAAACTTCTTCACCGCCCACCTGTTTGCGCAGGGTGTCCAGCTTTAAGGAATTCAGCGTTCCAAAGGTGCACAAAATATGTACTTCGGAATCAACGAGCCGGCGGATTCTGCTGCGATCGTTCTTGCCTTCAACGATAATGAATATGGACACAAGATCCCCTCCGCTGGTTAAATGGACTCGGATTTTAATTCATAAATACCTGCAGTGTGATGGATCGAACACCGGCCTGCGGCGAAATACATCCATTATGCTAAATATTTATCTATATAGTGTAGCTCGAATCCGATATAACATGCAAAATGGCGCAGCTGCTGCAATTAAAGGCATTTCAACAGCAAAAGGCCTGCGATCCGCAGGCCTTTTGCTTATTAAACCAATCTGGAGGCGGGTTATCAGCAGAACCAGGCAGCTTGCACAATGATAACCAGCAGTACGTAAAGAACCAGGATCATTCCGGCAGATGAATAACCAGTCCCTCCGCAGGCTGCAGGTGCAGCGTAGGCCGGTGCAGCGTAACCAGGGGCTGAATAAGACGGTGCGGAATAGGCTGGAGCCGTATAGACTGGAGCCGTATACGCCGGAGCTGTATGCGCCATCGGTGTTGGTCCGCATCCGCAGGATTTATATTCACTCATCGTAACACCCCGCTTTCAGATAAGATCATCGAGCACACAGTATCTTATGAAAGAGGGCTAATGACGTACCGTGCATTCGCCTATAGGGCGGGTATTTATTTATGCCTGACGGGAGACAGGGAGTGTCACCGGTTTAACGGCGCGGTGGCGGGGCAGGAAGAGCAGACCCGTCATCAGAATCAGGAATGCAATAAAATACGGCGAGAACCCTTCCCTTAACTGGCCGGCTGCAATGGGGCCCAGAAAGGAGCCGATGGACGTGGCAATGGAATGCAGTGCGAATGTCCGTCCCAGCTTACCGCCGCCCAGCGAGATAAACATGGAGGCCATAGCAGGGAAAACGATGCCCTTGGACATGCCCAGGACAAACAGAACGGCCTCCAGACGGATGGACGGCAGCGCAGCCAGCATATAAAAGCAGAGGGCCATGACCAACACAGACAGAGCAATACGAAGCAGCGGCGAATACTTGTTAATGAACAGCATGCTGAGCGTAAACAATGCCCCGAGACTGATAATAGAAAACAGCAGGCCGGTCGAGAGAATGGTCGAATTTCCTCCTTCACGCAAGGGGAGTTCGTAGAACAATATGCCTTGCGCGCAGGCGATGGTCAGCGGCAGCAGGTAATGGCGCCAGGACAGCATTCTTCTCCGCTCGGGTTCTTGTTTGGCCAATGCGGTGGAGCGTGAAGGCTGAGCTCCGGCCAGCTGCTGCGGAATGGTGAAAAAAGCCATGATTCCCGTTACCAAAAGAATGATACCCAGGGTACGGAAGGTTCCGGAAAACCCGAAGCTTGCCACGATAAAGGCGCCGGCAGCTGGAGAAACCACGGATGCCAGTGTATGAACAACCCCGTGACCGGACATATACTTGCCCTGTGTCACCGGGTTCGCTGACAGCTGGGCCAGGAGCGCAAGACAGGCAGGCGAGAGAAACGCCAATACGAAACCGCTGATGGAACGCAGCAGCAGCAGTTCCCAGGGAGACTGTACATAGGCCTGCATGATCAGTACAATTCCAGCAGCGGTCAAGCTGAACATGATATAGCGGCGGCTGCCGTTGCGGTCGATACGCGGCCCGGCCAGCAGGTTTCCCGGCAGGTGGGTCAGAGAATAAATACCCATCATCCAGCCGATAAAGGTCGGTGCTGCACCAAGCGATACAGCGAACGGTGTCAGGATCGGGTATTGGGCATGCAGGTCAAAAAACGCAATAAACAAAAATAAATACAGCCAGATGGCGGTCTTCACGCTGCACCTCCTCAGCCAGTATAGTTACGAGACAAGACCCTCTTCCTACTTGTACGCGGCCGGTTGAGGGCTTAGACCTATTTTTGCCTCGGGGGTACTGGCTGACATGGAAAGAGGCAATCATGTATAATCAAGAGGATTGTGGATAGGGAGTGTGAGAAATGGATATTAACGTATGGAAGGATTTTATCCAGCAGAACTGGCTGGTGATCCTGGTCGCTTTAATTGTAGTGTTCATCGTGCTGAACCTGGTGAAGACTGTCGTGAAGTGGGCTATTGTCATTCTGATTGTAGGGGCTGTCATTGTATACAGCGGGATTTCACTGGAGCAGATCAAGAATACCGTGACTGACGTAACGGATCAGGCGGTCGGGACGCTAAAGTCAGAGGCCATGACAATGATGCTGAAAGAAGCGAAGGATGCAGCTTATGTACCGGGCGCTGACGGGCAGTTCGTTATAACGAGCCCGAACCTGGAAGTAACCGGCAGCCAGGGCAGTGATAAGGTAAAGGTCAAATTTCGCGGAGTCTCCGTCGGCGAATGGTCGCTTGATAATGAGACACTCCAGTCCTTCATTCAACAGGCCAAACAGCATACGTCATCCGGATCTTAGAATATAAATGCCTAATAACCACCAAGACATCTTAGAGAGGGGGCGACATCTGCATGTTTGCAGGCTGGATGAATAGCCTTATGAATCTGAATGGCATTACAATTCTGATTATGTGCATATTGGCGCTGTCGCTGCTGCAGGGCTGGTGGAGAGGAGCATCGCGCTCTGCTGGCGCGCTGCTGCATCTGGTTGTTGACGGTATTTTGACGATAGCAGCGCTCTTCTGTGCAGTCGGTACAGCCATGTGGCTGTCTCCTTATGCTGCGGACAGACTTCAGGCTTATACAGCCGCGCTGCCTGCTCAGCAGTTGAGCTCTTGGCAGGAAATCTACTATACGATAGTTAGTGCCATCGCTAATTTTCCGCTGCTGCGGTTTGGTATCCTTTTCCTGATCTCGTACATGATCATTAGGGGACTGCTGCGTCTTGCCAGCGATCTGCTCATCAGCAGAAAAATTAGATCCCACGCTGCCGCCGAAGGGCGGCCGGGACTGGTCAGCCGCCTGGCCGGTGCAGGGATCGGCACCCTGATTGGGGCTGCAAGGGCCATATTTGTCATTGCGCTGCTCTTCGTCGGTGTAAGCTTGTATCCGAACAGTTCATTCAGTTCTTATATACAGTCTTCCCCGGTCTACAAGCAGGGGGCGCAGTCTGTCATCGAGCCTCTGTCCGGTACTTTCGTAAAGGACAAGCTGCCGGTATTCACCCAAGCAGTGGAGAAAGAAATGAACGGCATTCTGCAGCAAAAATACGACATCATTGACCGTCATATTTCTTCGGATATTCAACAAGCGGCTGCTCAGGTTGCAGGTACAGGCGGCAGCGACGAAGAGAAGGCACGCAGGCTGTACGATTGGGTCGGATCCCGAATCAGCTATGATTATGATAAAGTGACGAATTACGAAGAACGCGGAATCTGGCATGAGCAGAATCCGCAGGAGACGTTTACTACCCGGAAAGGGGTATGTATCGATTATGCCAGACTGTATGCCATGATGGCCCGCTCTGTAGGGCTGGATGTAAGAGTAGTTACCGGGCTAGGGTACAACGGACAAGGCGGATATGGTCCCCATGCCTGGAATGAGGTTTATTTGAGTCAATCCAAGCAATGGGTGCCGCTGGATCCAACCTGGAAGCAGAGCGGAGACTGGTTTAATCCACCGAACTTTGCTCAGACCCATATCAAGAACCAGACCGTATAACAGGATAGAATTTAGACAGGCGGGCCCATGAGGGCTCGCTTTTTTATATTTAGGTACAGCATTCAACAGCCAGACAGCTGGCAGGTAACGAAAATGAAAACTTTACCAGTATGGATATGATAAAATTGGGAGGAGTTGTGAGAATAATAACAATCATGGGAGTTGAAGGGGTGATCTAGGGACGTGCTTCATTGGTTCAGACGAAATCAGCCGGAAGACCGGGAGGCCCGGCAGAAGAGACAGCTGTTAACCCGGGTTAATCTGTTGTTCTTATTCGCTTTTGTAGTATTCGCCGTCATTATTGTACGTCTGGCTGCACTCCAATTTGTTCAGGGCAAGGACCTGGCTCTGGAGGAGAAGGGAAAGAATGTCAAGAACGTTCCGCTGCCTCCTGTCCGGGGACCGATCTATGATGCATCAGGTGTCAAGCTGGCTTATTCAACGCCTACCCAGTCACTCTATATTACCTTACACAAAAATTACAGCAGCGCTAACGAAAAAACGCTGGAAAACCGCCCTGAGATTGAGCGGATTGCAGAGGATATCGCAGCAGCCTTCAAGACCTACGGCAATGCTGCTGCTGCAATGGCTACAAGCGAGATTATAGATGCTATGGATCTGGAATATACAAAAGCAAACGGCTTTACACCCCGTCGTATCAAAAAAGATCTCAGCCCTGAGGAGGTCGCTTATTTCCTGGGACATAAAACCTCTCTTCCGGGTGTAGATGTCGTCGAGGAGAGCATAAGGCACTATGACCCGGATACAGTGGCTGTGCAGGCAGTAGGCTATATGAAAAAATTCAACGGCAGCCAGGATATCCAAAGATACAAGGAAGCTGGCCAAAATAATAATACATTAACACAGCCTGAGCAATTCTATGGAGATCTGGAGGATGTCGGGGTGGACGGGCTGGAGCTTCAGTATCAGGATGAACTGAGAGGGCTCAACGGGTACAAGCAGGTTCAGATCGACGGCCGGAATATGATTACTGGTATTGAGGATACACAAGCCCCGGCGAAGGGACATGGTATCGTTTCAACGATCCACAAAGGGATTCAGTTGAAAACCGAGCAGGCGATCATGGAGCAGTTGAATTGGCTCCACACTCATCCTGTATCAGGTGAAACCCATAAAAATGCCGTAACCGGATTTGCGGTAGCCATGGAAGTGGATACAGGCAATGTAGTGGCGATGGCCAGTATGCCGGATTATGACCCGGCGGTGTGGAGTTCAGGTGAAAAGTCCATTTTGCCCAAGTATTGGAAGGAGGTAAAAGACATCTATCAAAATGGCACGATCAAGTCTTTCCCTTCCGGACAGATGAGAGGAAATCACCCTGAATCTGTCGTGCTGCTGGGCTCAACGATTAAACCACTGAGTGTTCTGATCGGGCTTAAGGAAGGACTATTCCGCACGGGAGATGTATATCAGGACCAGGGAATTGCCTATTTCGGGCGCAACGATTCGTCCAGCGTCAAAAACTCCAGCGGCCATGTACTTGGAGGGCTTACTCCATCAAGGGCCATTAAAGAATCATCCAATGCTTTTATGGTTGATTGGGTTGGAGAACGTTTGTATAACAAATATAAAGCGACTCCCGGACAGGGGGTCGATGTATGGGATAAATACATGAGACAGTTTGGTCTGGGCGGTTCTACCGGCGTGGACCTGCCTAATGAGTATTTAGGGTATCTGGAGTATAAGCAGAACAAAAAAGAGACTGCGCTGTCCAAGCTGGCCTATGCGTCTTTTGGTCAACAGGGAAGGTATACGGCCCTGCAGCTTGCCCAGTACACGGCCACCCTGGCCAACCGGGGAAAACGGATGGAACCGCATCTGGTAAGCAGCATCAAGGATGCCAGCGGGAATGTGGTCCGGACAATTAAACCGAAAGTGCTGAACGAGGTTCAATTCCCGGATGCTTACTGGGATACAGTGATCAGGGGGATGGCGACGGATGTGACTGCTTTTAATGGCTTCCCTTATGATTACGCCCGCAAGACAGGAACTTCCCAGCAGGACGTTGGAAAAGGAAAGCTGGTGGATAACGGGGTATTCATTGCCTTCGCACCGCGGGAGAATCCAAAGCTGGCCGTGGCGGTTATGATTCCGGAAGGCGGCTTCGGAGCCTACAGCGCCGGCCCGGTGGCACGCAAGATTTTTGAAGCCTATGATGAAGTGTACGGACTGACAGGAGTCCCGCGCTCGAATGCTGCCGGCGGTACAGCTGCTGGAGATAAATAATTAGTACGGTAAGGGCTGTTCTTCTCGTTTAATCCGAGAGGAACAGCCTTTTTATGCAGAAATGACGAAATTGTAACGAATAGGTTGGCAATAGGGGGGGGAGGGTGTGCTAAAATGGTGGATATGCCGTCGTTTACCGTCAGCAAGGAAGAGCATAAGGAGTGTGACACAAGGTAGCATGAGAAAATCCAATGCAGAGCAGGAAAAGGATAATGACCTGGCGGGCCGCCGGCGTTTTACCTTTCGGATCAATCTGTTCTTTTTTAGTTCTTTCATTATTTTCACTGTCATTATCGTCCGGTTGGCTATATTGCAATTTGTTGAAGGCCCGCAGCTGAAGCAGGAGGAATCGAGCAGTGTGACCAAATCTGTGCCGCTGCCGCCGATCCGCGGGACCATCTATGATGCGTCCGGAACCGCCAAGCTGGCATACTCTACACCGGTTCAGTCGCTGTATATCACATTGACGAAGAATTACAGCAAGCAGCTGGAGGACCAGCGCAAGCCGGAACAGAAGCTGATGCCGGAGATGCAAGCTATGGCCGCCAAGCTTGAAGCTGCTTTCAATAAATATGGCAATCCGAACGCTGAGAAGCTGACGGCATCCCAGATTATTGATGAGATGGACCTTAACTATACGAAAAGCAATGGCTTTACCCCGCGCCGCCTTAAGATGGATTTGAGCGAGCAGGAGATAGCCTATTTTATGGCCCACAAGGAAGAATTCCCGGGGGTCGAGGTGGTTGAGGAGAACATTCGTCATTACGATCCGGACACGGTTGCAGTCCAGACTATCGGATACATCCGCAAGTACAAGGGAGCCAGAACCTCGCTGGGCAAGTACAAGAACATTGAGGCCAATATGGTGAAGGCTGGTGTGAATCAGGACCCGGGGCTGGTATATCAAGAGAATGAGGACGTCGGTTTCGATGGTCTGGAGCTCCAATATCAGGATGCGCTGCGCGGCAAAAACGGATATAAAACGGTGCCGGTCGATCCGCGGAATATGCCGCAGGGGGTAGAATCGATCACGCCTCCGCAAAAGGGTTATGATATCTATTCCACGATTAACAAAAATGTTCAGGTGAAGACCGAACAGGCGATCATGGATCAGCTGAAATGGCTGCATACGAACCGGGTCTCTGGGCAAACGCATCCTAATGCGACTACCGGCTATGCGGTTGCAATGGAAGTGAACACGGGTAACGTTGTTGCCATGGCCAGCATGCCGGATTACGACAGCAATGTCTGGCAGTCGGGGAGCGTAGGAGCAGACGATTTCAAGCAAATTGCCAACGTGTATCAGAATGGTACGATTCGGCCGTTCAGTTCGGGCAGACCTGGTCAGCACCCGGAATCTGTCCTGCTGCTGGGTTCCACCATCAAGCCATTGTCCGTGCTGCTTGGCTTGGAAGAAGGTCTGTTCACAACCAGCACCTACTATCATGATAACGGCACAGCGTATTTTGGCCGGAATGACTCGTCCCGGGTTCGCAATTCGGGCGGTCATGCTTACGGCACCCTTGACCCCTCGGCCGCGATCCGTCACTCTTCCAATACATTTATGGTGGATATGGTCGGGGAACGTTTGTACAACAAGTATAAAAACATGCCGGAACAAGGAATTGATGTATGGGACAGATATATGAAGGAATTCGGACTGGGTGTCTCTACAGGTGTAGATTTACCGAACGAATATCTTGGCAAACTGGAGTACACCAATAAAAATGAAACGGCTCTGTCCCGTCTGGCCTATGCGTCTTTCGGGCAGCAAGGAAAGTATACGACGCTGCAGCTGGCCCAGTATGTAACTATGCTGGCTAACCATGGCCAGCGCCTGCAGCCTCATCTGGTGAGCCAAATTAAGGATGATAAAGGCAATGTAGTTCAGGCGATGAAGCCGAAGGTTCTGAATGAAGCCAAGTTTCCGGAATCTTACTGGAATGAAGTCATCAAAGGAATGGCAACGGATGTGGAAGCATTCCGGGGATTCCCTTACGATTTTGCGCGTAAAACCGGTACGTCCCAGCAGAGTGTTGGCGGCGTCCTGAAGGATAACGGGGTGTTTATTGCGTTCGCTCCCCGGGAGAATCCGAAGCTTGCGGTTGCGGTCGTTGTGCCGGAAGGCGGCTTCGGGGCCTGGAGTGCAGGACCGATTGCGCGTAAAATTTTTGACGCCTACGATGAGGAATACGGGCTTGACGGAGTACCGAAGAAAAACAAGGACAATGCCGAGGGCCAGGCAGACACAACAACCAATCATTAACAAGCAAGTGTATTTTTAAATCACGCACTTCTTATGTAATCGAACGAACGTGAGTAACGAAACACAGCTCACCTGACAACCGTCAGGTGAGTCTTTTTTATAGCTGCTCATTTTCCGGATGCTTCTGCAAACCGGTTGATATCCTGAATAAGAAGGGCCTCTTAAGGATGGGCGCCGTTTGGCTTGGTAGGGAAGAGTCCCATGTGGTAAAATGTCGTTGTGCTTGCGGCTGCAGGCATGAAACTCAGATAGATATATACCGTGTATTGGATCAGGTGTAATAGTACATAGGAGGAGAGGGAGAGACTGATGACAAATCCAAGATATAAATTGCTCGCTCTGGATATGGATGGAACGCTATTGACCGATGATAATGAAATTTCGGAGCAGACCGTCAACTGGATTAATGAAGCGATCCGGGCAGGTATTCATGTTTGTCTGTCGACAGGCAGGGCCGCCCGCAGTGCGCTTCCATTCGCGCAGCAGCTGGGGCTCGAGACGCCGATGGTAACCGTTAATGGCAGCGAGATATGGAAGTCACCACATGAGCTGTGGCGCCGGTCCCTGCTTGACCCGCAAGCCGTTGTCAGCATGCGTCAGCTGGCGCTGGAACATCGGGCATGGTATTGGGCGTATTCTTTGGATGAACTGTTCAATTCAGACCGCTGGCCGGAATCCATGGAAGGCCTGGAATGGCTGAAGTTTGGCTACGATACGCCGAACGATGAGGTGCGTCACGAGATTATTCTGAAGCTTCAGGATATGGGCGGTCTGGAGATCTCCAATTCATCTCCGACCAATCTTGAGATCAATCCGAAAGGCGTCTCCAAGGCGACAGGGATCGGTGAGGTCTGTCAGCTGCTGGGTATTACGATGAAAGAGGTTGTTGCTGTCGGCGACAGCCTGAATGATCTGGCTGTGATTCAGGCAGCTGGCCTGGGAGTAGCCATGGGGAATGCGCAGGAGCTGGTCAAGGAGAATGCGGATCTTATTGTTGCTTCCAACAATGAGGACGGTATCGTAGAAGTAATCCGGGATCATATTTTGGGATAAAGGGGTGTTGATATGGCCGTTCTGGGTTGGATCATCGTTATTGCCTTGTTCCTGATCGGTATGGCAGGGGCTGTATATCCGATTCTGCCGGGAGCGCTGGCCATTTATCTGGCGTTCTTCGTCTATGGCTGGTTCTTCGACTTTTCGCATTATAATGTCTGGTTCTGGATTATTCAGACCCTGATTGTGGTCGCGCTGTTCGTGGCCGACTATGTTGTCAATGCATGGGGTGTTAAGAAATTCGGCGGCTCTAAGCTGGCGACGACCTTAAGTACGATCGGTGTCATTATCGGGCCGTTTGTCATTCCGGCTTTTGGCTTGATATTGGGGCCATTCATCGGAGCTTTTATCGGGGAAGTTATTTCCGGATCCAGTGTGAATAAAGCTGCTAAAGTCGGTTTCGGCTCGGTACTGGGCTTGTTCACGAGTACGGTGATGAAATTTATACTTCAACTGGTGATGATTATTCTGTTTATCCTTTGGTTGATCTGGAACTAAATATGAATGGAGGCTGCCGGGGCGGATGTCCCGGCAGCCGTTATGTATCCTGCTGCACGAGCTGCAGGGGAAAGAAGGGACTTTATTTTGTCTAAAAAAGAATCATTTATCAAAGGAACACTGATTCTAGCAGCTGCCGCACTGGTGGCGCGGGTGCTGGGTCTGGTGCAGCGGGTTCCGCTGGAGCATCTGCTCGGGAAGGTCGGCAACGCTTCCTTCACCATCTCGAACAACGTTTATCTCATGCTGCTGACGGTAGCGACCGCCGGGATTCCGAGTACGCTCAGCAAGATGGTGTCCGAACGGTATGCGCTGGACAAGCCGGCGGAAGCCCGCAGGGTGTATCATGCGGCACTGCTGTTCGCGGCTGCCATGGGAGTCATTATTACAGCTGTACTCTATGCCGGAGCCCCTTATTATGCAGAACATGTGGCGGGCGTGCCTGAATCTTCCCTGGCACTGCGTGCGCTTGCACCGGCTCTGCTGCTGTTCCCTGCGATTGCCATGATGCGCGGATATTTCCAGGGACGCAATAACATGACAGCCGGTGGTATCTCCCAGATTGTTGAGCAGATTGCCCGTGTAGTGACGGCGATTTTGCTCGCGCTGATCTGTCTGAATCTCGGTTATAGTGACAGCCAGGTAGCAGCCGGCGCTTCCTTCGGGGGAGTACTGGGCAGTATCGGTGCGATGGCTGTCATGCTGTACTACACGTTGAAGCTGCGGCGTCAGGACCGACGTGAGCTGCTGGAAAGCGGAGGAGCTTCCGATCTGCCGATGCTGGGCATCTACAAGGATATTTTCAAGCTGTCCATTCCCATCGTGCTGTCCTCTCTGGCGGTTCCAGCCGTCAACTTTATCGATACCTCGATTATCGTCAAGCTGCTGGAGGATCAGATTGGAAATCTGCAGGCCACTGCCCAGCTGGGTATTTTGGGCAGCCGTGCCCAGAGTGTGGCGGGGATTCCGCCGATTCTGGCTATTGCGCTCAGTACATCGCTGATCCCCGTTATTTCTGCAGCCTTTGCCCGCAAGGATGAGGTCCATCTGCGCAGCCAGGTCACATCGGCGCTGCGGATAGCCATTCTCACGGGCATGCCGATTGTACTGGCATTAGGCGTTGCTTCATATTCCATTAATGGTCTGCTTTTCAGTTCACTGGATGGCAGCGGCATTATAGCGACATTGACCTTCGGTACGATCTTCCAGATCACGATGATGACGTCGAATTCGATCCTGATCGGGATGGGTCTGCCGCGAAGATCCATGATCAATGTGCTCATCGGGATTATCGTCAAGGTGGCAGGCAGCTGGCTTTTGGCACCGGTCTTTGGTATTTATGGCATTATCGGTTCGACAGGACTCTGTTTCCTCGTCATCACACTGCTCAACCTGCGGGTGTTGAAGGGGATCGTAACGTTCTCTATTCTTGGACAGCGCTGGACCGGCTTCCTGCTGTCGGTTCTGCTCGCCTGCGCGGCCGGTTACGGGCTGAATCAGGCAGGCATTCTGCTGACTCATGTGATGCCAGCCCGGATCGCCTTCTTCCTCGTCTGCTGCGCAGTAGGGCTGCTGGTGCTCGTTCTGTACCTCGTCCTGCTCGTGCTGCTTCGCGTCATCCGCAGAGATGAACTGGGCAGTTATCCTCGCATCCTGCAGCGTGTGCTGCGTCCATTGATGCGTCTGCAGCCGCAGCGGCAGCTGAACCGCTAATCTAATGAGCTAATGGTTTGATGATGGCTTTTCCCGGGTGAGGCCGTCCGCTAGGGCGGCAGCATCATGAAGCCAGGCTGTCTTCATCAGCCCGAAGCGGTGTTTGTGGCTGATTTCAAACAAGTATGGACGGCGCGGCCGATGAAGGTGGGATAACGCTTTTCCGTCCTGAAACCAGTCATACCGCGGGATAGGTTCATACGGCGTATCGTTCCATACAGCCTTAAGTACAGGGCTGTACAGCCGCCGGCCAGCTTGAAGCCACTCCGTCTGGGCAAGCGCTGCACTCTCCTCTGGAGAGTACAGCGCTTGTTCGCGTTCCGGGGTGAAAAGACGCGGCCAATACTCAGCGCGCGAGCCTTCGTGAGGCACACGGCGCGCGAATGCAAGCGCACGATCCAGTACTTTGGCGTGACCAAAGAGCATGGCATAGAGGCTCTTGCCAAATTCGATACGTTCGGCAAGCCGGGCGAAACGTTCCAGCACCAGCCCGGCCAGCCCCCCATCCTGCTCGAGCGGAAAAACGACCTGATTAAGCTGGACCCGGTCGTGGGCTTTAAAGCTGGCCGTATCCAGCACATGCTTCCGGAAGTAAGGGTGATTAACGACCCTACCTTCAATATAATTCTGCTCATTAATGATGAGCGCGACGGTCAGCACCGAGCTTTCACGCTGGGTCCAGAAGCGCTCCCAGACCGGTTTCATAAAGGCAGACACATGGAAATACGGCAGCAGGTGAAAGCAGCTCCGTCCCAGCCGCCGGCTGTGCCTGTACAGCTGCAGCTGGGGATAAGCATCCTGGAATATCAGGGCATTGCAGCGTTCCAGTAGTCGATAGAGTGCTTCACGCTGCTCCTGATCCAGCACGCCGTCCATCAGCCCTCCCTGCAGATCCGTCATGTTATAACCGCCGTTCCGGGAGACAAAATGGGCGAGCAGAGACCAGTGAAGTTCGGGATAGGTCTCATAAACCTCCAGATATGCAGCCGTTCGTGTTGTGTTGCTGCGGTTCTCCCGGATCAGATCAGCCTCGATTTGATTCACGATATCCTGGTCCTCCTGACAGGTCAGCGGTGACTTATGCGCAGGATGCCGGTTGCCTGCCGGTCCAACACCGTCAAACCCATGCGGCAGCAGGAGTTCCAGCTGCTGCAGGAGACTGTCTGCACCTGCCGCATTCCAGTCAAGCGGCAGATAGGGCCATCGCAGGGAACGTGAAGCTTGCCAGCTCGCCCGTTCGCCGCGAATGACCTCCAGGGCGGAGCGGGGAAGCTGCTGCAGCAGCCGGGCGGCCCCCTCCAGCGGCTGCAGCACATGATTTAGCCAAGCCATGCTTGTTCGCCGTCCTTTCCAACCTGCTCATGACAGGCGCTATAGAAACAGTATGGCTCAAAAGTTTGACTTCCACTCGGTATTCTGCTTCACTTATAGCGTAGATTGACTTACATTTGGTTAGCTTTGTGCCTGTTTTATAAACTTTGCTGCGAAAGGATGAGATCAAGCATGGAGAAGATTACACATAAGGAACAATTCAATGCCGCGATACAGGCCCCCGGCCTGACAGTAGCCGTATTTAAAGCCGACTGGTGTGGAGACTGCCGTTTTATCGATCCGTTTATGCCGGACGTAGAGACGTCCTACAAGGACAAGCTCAAGCTGATTGAAGTGGACGTGGAGCAGGCTGAAGGGGTTAGCGAGGAGCATAATATTCTGGGAATTCCCAGTTTTATTGCCTACAGTGAAGGCAGGGAGTTAATCCGGTACGTAAATAAACTGCGCAAAACAAGAGAAGAAATTGAGCAATTCCTTGATCGTGCCGTCGAGGTATATGGCGCTGTATCCCAATAAGCATCTGACCCGGAAAGGGCCGTGTTTTCCCAAGGGAAGACACGGCCCTTTTCTGCATCCAGCTGTGGTGTCATGGATGGGAGGACAGCAGGTTAGTCGTTCTTTTTTTGTCACAATAGCATCGGTGCAAGGCATGCTTTATCCGTTATAATCAATTTTAGATAAACATTTTGCAATCCATATTTTGCATACCTAAATCAGCAGAAGCGTGGTTCAGGCTGAGCCGGATGCAGAATTTTTGTAAAATGTCACCGCTGCATGTTTAGCCCCGGTAATTCGTGTACATTCTGTCAGGATAGACATGACTCGCGGATCCTACATCATTCCATTGCAAAGCAGGTGAATACGTTGTCTTCCAACAAAATCAAATATTTAAAATGGGTTGCACTTGCCACCTGTATCATCATGTTCCTCGCCACCTTCGGCGGCGGCGTCGTCACACGTACTGATTCGGGTCTTGGCTGCGGCCGCGAATGGCCGACCTGCAACGGCAAGCTTGTACCGGCCCACACGATAGCTTCGGTTATCGAATTCTCGCACCGTTCGGTCAGTGCGTTGGCAGGATTATTGTCCATTGCTTCATTTGTGGGCTTTTTGTTGTTCTGTAAAGGCCGCCGCGACCTGAAATTCTTCTCCTTCACCACTCTGTTATTTGTTATCATTCAAGGGATCATGGGGGCCCTTGCGGTCGTCTTTTCCCAATCTGCTGCCGTCATGGCGCTGCACTTTGGGTTTTCGATTATCGCCTTTGCCAGTGCCCTCATTATGACGCTCGGGGTATGGCAGATGGACAGAGATTATCGGAAGCCTACTGAGGTTATTCCGGTTACCCGCGGCTTCCGAAACTTGGTATGGGGCACGACGATTTATACGTATATTGCAGTGTATACCGGGGCTTTTCTGAGCCATGCGACAACGAACGGAATCAAGCTCTTTGCGGGTATGCCGCCGCTGTCGCTTCATCAGGCTGCTGCAGGGATTCTGGTCGTGCTGATTTTGGCGCTCGCACATGTATCCTACCGCCATCATCCACGTCATAAGGACATCCGTGTATTGGGTGTTATTACCGTTGTGCTCGTGCTGCTGCAAGGTCTGATCGGATTCAGCCTGCTGGCCGTAACACGTCCAGAGCTGTACATGTTCGTTGTACTCGGCCACATGATCGTTATTGCTTTGCTGTTTGCCGTACTGAGCTATATGAGCTACCGGGTATGGAGTCTCTCGCCACGCGCGGACAAGCTTCCACCGGCTGTTCATTCGTCCTGATGAGCCGCTGGGCTTTATGGCGAAGACTGTAATATAATAGACATTAGAAGAATCAGATAAAGTCCTTGGATCTTTCGAGGGCTTTGTTTGTTAGGAGGACATATTAGCGTGATTTATCAGAATCTGCGTCAATTTATAGAAGCACTGCGCAAGGAAAATAATCTGCAGGTCATTGAGGCCCCGGTGGACCCTTATCTGGAGCTGGCGGAGATTCACCGCAGGGTCATTGAGGAAGAAGGCCCGGCTCTGCTGTTCACGAATGTCAAAGGCACACCGTTTCCGGTTGTAACCAACCTTTTCGGCAGCAACCGCCGGGTAGATATGGCTTTTGGCCCTCGTCCGGAAGAACTGATGAAGTCGATTGTCGGAGCAACCAAATCGCTGGTGCCGCCTACCCCCAAAGCGTTATGGAATGAACGCGGTCTCATTAAGGATATGATGAAGATCGGTCTGAAGACGGTCTCCCAGCAGGAGGCCCCTATCCTCGGCGTGAAGCGGACCGAAGCCCCGCTAGCCCCGCTGCCCAAAGTAACGAGCTGGCAGGACGACGGAGGGCCTTTCATTACCCTGCCGCTCGTTTATACGGAGAAGCCGGGTCACAGCAAGGACCACAATCTCGGGATGTACCGAATCCAGATTTATGATGATCAGACGACAGGGATTCACTGGCAGATTCACAAGGGCGGCGGTTTCCATTACCATGAAGCCGAGCAGCGCAGTCAGGCACTGCCAGCCACGATATTCCTCGGAGGTCCTCCTGCGCTGATTGCATCGGCTATCGCGCCTGCACCGGAGAACCTGCCGGAGCTGATGCTGGCCTCGCTGATCATGGGCGGCAAGCTGCCTATGGCAGAGGATCCGCTGGGCGGCCACCGGATTCCGGCAGAAGCCGAGTTCGCGATCAGCGGAATCGTGCCTCCGTTCGAGCGTCGTCCGGAGGGACCTTTTGGCGACCATTTCGGCTACTATTCGCTGCAGCATGACTTCCCGGTATTCCATGTGAAGCATATGTGGCACCGCAAGGACGCGATCTATCCGGCGACCATCGTCGGTAAACCGCGCCAGGAAGACTATTATCTGGGCGAATTTCTGCAGCGTCTGCTGTCACCGGCATACCCGATGGTGATGCCGGCGGTTCATTCCCTCTGGGCTTATGCCGAAACTGGAGTTCACGCGCTTGCAGCAGCCGTCGTTAGGGAAAGCTATTCCCGTGAGGCGCTCGTCTCTGCCTTCACAATTCTAGGCCAGGGCCAGCTGTCGTTGACCAAGTTCCTGATGCTGACAGATCAGAGAATGGATCTCTCGAATTTCACACTTTTGCTTGAAACCATCCTGGAAAGGTTTAACCCTGCCACAGATTTGTTTATTTTTAATCATACATCCCATGACACGCTTGACTATACAGGACGTAAGCTGAACCATGGCAGCAAAGCTGTACTGCTCGGCGTAGGTGAGCCGGTTCGCGAGCTTCCGCGCCATTATGAAGGCGGGGATCTGCCGGGAATCAGACAGATCAAGCCTTACTGCGGCGGCTGTCTGGTCGTTTCCGGCAAAAGCTATGAAGAGGACCCGGAACTTGCGCCGCTGCTGGTGAAGCATTTGTCAGGCAGTGATACCCCTTGGCCGCTGATCGTAGTGGTGGATGATGCTGAAGAGGTCGTGAAGACACAGAAATCCTTCCTTTGGACCGTCTTTACCCGTTTCAATCCTGCAACGGATATGTATGCTGATTCCGAAGTGGCACTGCATCATCTGAACTATAAGCTGCCGATCGTGGTGGACGCTCGAATGAAGCCAGGATACCCGGACGAGGTTATTCCGCGCGAGGATATCGTCAAGCTGGTGGATGAGCGGTGGAAGAGCTATTTTGCCTGAGCAATGTAATGAGTCATGAATTCGTGAAGCATGGGGAGAACTTTATTTAAAAGGGGGTCACGGCAATGCTGCGTACACTGTTGGGCGAGCTGCCTCGCCAGAATGAAGGACTGATGCAGGAAGCCATCGAGAATATGGTAACGGCTCTGCAGAAGCTGCAGACGCATATCGAACAGAACAATGATCCGACTCATGATTACCGCCGTGCCGAGATTTTTACCCAAGGTCTCATCTCCTCGCTGGACGAATTGGAGCAGAGCCATTTTGCAGCTGCGTTCTTCCGCAAGAAAGTAAAAGCCGGCTATGTCGATGACATGACACTAGAAGAACAGGCCGATTATGCCCGTTATGTGTATTTTTACAAGGATGGATTCATCCGGCTCTTCTCTGTACTGGACAAGCTGGGCAATATGCTTAACGATCTATATGATCTGCATACAGCCAAGGTAAAGCCGCATTTTTCGTATTTTACAGTGATTCGGCAGTTCCATTATCTGAAGCTGCATCCGGAGCTCGAAAACAAGCTGTATCAGATCAATGAATCGTATCGTGACCCGGTAAGCCGCCTGCGCAAGCGCCGGAACACCGAGATCCACCTGATGAGTGCAGAGATGCAGGATGATCTGTGGCAATTGCATCAGTCTCTGCATGGCAAAGTCGAACTCGAAGACCTGGATCAGCATCTGGAGGATCTCAAGCTTGGACTGGATATGGCCTGCAAGACGTTGTCCGCAGCATTTGAATATACCATTCAGTTGTGGGGGGAAAAAGGCCTGCAGCCGTCATGATCATTTCTTTAAATTCCCTTTGACAAACTCACGCAAACTATCTATACTGAGTTTTAGTTTCAGCTATTTACGTAATTTATTCAAAGTTTTCAGATATCAATGATCCATATGGATAAATATAACCGAATATCGTTCTTATCAAGAGAGGCGGAGGGACTGGCCCGATGAAGCCCGGCAACCGGTTCTCCCCGACAAAATTTATTGTCGGGGAGAATGTCATGGTGCTAATTCCAACAATACCCACCTGAATAGGTTGGTATTGGCAGATGAGAAGGCGCGTCTTGTACATGAGAGAGTCCCTGATCAACTGCAGGGACTCTTTTTGCTATATGGAGCGAAGACTAGACAAAGAAGGGGGTACCTCCATGATTGAATTGAAGCAAATCAGCAAGGTCTATGGCAGCGGAAATAAAAAAACAACGGCGCTGTCCGGTCTGGATCTGACCATCGGGAAAGGTGAAATTTTCGGCATTATCGGTCATTCCGGTGCCGGTAAGAGTACGCTGATCCGATGTATTAATCTCCTCGAACGTCCAAGCACCGGCGAGGTATGGATCAACGGCGTCCAAATGACCCGTCTCGGGAAGAAGCAGCTGCAGAAGGAACGCCGCCGGATCGGTATGATTTTTCAGCATTTTAATCTGCTGTCCTCAGCGACAGTCTACGATAACATTGCATTCCCGCTCCGCCTGTCCGGAACACCGAAGAGCAGGATCGATGAAAAAGTTAAGGAGCTGCTGGCCCTTGTCGGACTGGAGCAGCATGGCTCCAAATATCCGGCACAGCTCTCGGGCGGCCAGAAGCAGCGTGTCGGCATCGCCCGGGCGCTGGCCAGCGAGCCGGATGTGCTGCTCTGTGACGAAGCAACTTCTGCGCTGGATCCGCAGACGACAGACTCCATTCTGAAGCTGCTGCTAGATATTAACAAACAGTTTAATCTGACGATTGTCCTGATTACTCATGAAATGCATGTGATTCAGAGCATTTGTGATCAGGTGGCCGTGATCCATCAAGGCGGCATCGTCGAGCAGGGACCTGTAGCCAATGTGTTCCTGAAGCCGCAGCATCCGATTACTCGTGATTTTATTCAGCGTGAATCCGATCAGGGAGAGTCCCTGCAGGAATTGACGGGAACAGCCTCGGGAGCCTCACAGCCGGTGAAGATCACTTTCCTCGGGGACAAAACATACGAGTCGATTCTGTCACAGACTGTGCGCAGGACCGGAGTGGACTTTGCTATACTGCAGGGCAAAATCTCGACAATCAAGACGGTGCCTTACGGTCAGCTGATTGTCCGTTTTGAAGGATCGGATGAGGCTGTACAGCGCACGCTGGAGGAACTGGCCAAACAAGGCCTGGATGTGGAGGTGATGAACTAATGGGAGGTCTTGATTTCTCACAGCTTGACTGGAGCGAGTTCGGCGCAGCTACACTGGATACGCTCAAAATGGTTGGTGCATCGGCTCTGTTCACATTGATTCTCGGACTTCCGCTGGGCATTATCCTGTTCATGTCAGCACGTTCTACCACACCGTGGATCAAAGGCGTTTACAGTGTTTTGTCCTTTATCGTTAACATTCTGCGCTCTGTGCCTTTTGTTATCCTGATTGTGGCCCTGCTGCCGATTACGGACATTCTCGTAGGCACCACGATCGGGGTTCTCGGTACGATTCCTCCGCTGGTGATAGCGGCTGCACCGTTCTTCGCACGACTGGTTGAAACGGCGCTGCGTGAGGTAGACCGAGGAGTGCTTGAGGCTGCCAGTGCTATGGGAGCTTCGGTATGGCAGATCATTACACGCGTGCTCGTACGGGAGGCCCTTCCAGGACTTCTGGCAGGTCTCACTGTTACGGTGGTGGCTTTGGTATCCAACACGGCCATGGCCGGTATGATTGGTGCAGGCGGTCTTGGAACTTTGGCAGTGAACTACGGTTATTACCGTTATGAGACAGCGGTGATGCTCGTAGCCGTAGTGATTATGGTCATTATTGTCCAGGTATTGCAGATGATCGGTGATCGTCTGGTGATCTATTTTTCGAGGAAATAAGGCAACAACACATAGACAGAGACGATGCCGGTCGACAAGACGGGCAGTAGACTCGCCTTAATTCAAATTTGAGATGAGAAGGGGAAGAGAAACGATGAAAAAATGGGTTATGGCTTTGCTGAGCGTTATGCTGGTCGCCGTGATTGCGGCTTGCGGAAACAATGAGAAGAGCGGGGACAGTGCAGCTACAGATACCGGCAGCGGCTCCGCTGACAAAACCGTTACATTAAAAGTAGGCGCTACAGCAGTACCGCATGCGGAGATTCTGAAGCACATCAAACCTCAGCTGGAGAAGGAAGGCGTCAATCTCGAAGTTGTGGAATTCACAGACTACGTGCAGCCTAACGTGCAGTTAAACGAGAAGAAGCTGGATGCAAACTACTTCCAGACGGAGCCGTACCTGGTGGAACAAAATAAATCCCGCGGCATGAACCTGGTAACCGTAACGGGGGTTCACATTGAGCCATTCGGCGGTTATTCCGATAAATATAAGTCCATTGACGAAATTCCGGACGGCGCAACTATTGCGATCCCGAACGAAGTATCGAATGGTGCACGTGCACTCATCCTGCTTGCAAATCATGGCCTGATTGAACTGAAGGACAAAACGAACATTACATCCACTCAAAAAGATATCACCTCCAATCCTAAAAACCTGAAGTTCCTGGAGACGGACGCAGCGATGATGACCCGTCAGCTGAAACAAGTGGATATGGCGATGATTAACATGAACTATGTGCTGGAAGCCAAGATTGATCCGAAAAGCGCGCTGATCGTAGAAGACAGCAGTGCTCCTTATGCCAATTACCTGGTATCCCGTGAGGACAACAAGAACGATGAAGCCATCCAGAAGCTGGCCAAAGCACTGACTTCCGACGATGTGAAGAAATTTATCAACGACACTTACAAAGGCGCGGTTATTCCTGCATTCTAAGTCTGCTGATCATACTGCAATCATGACACGAAAGCTCCCTATTGCTGGGGGCTTTTTTGTTGTGGTGTGACATCGGATGACGGATCGGGTAATGCATAGAGAGGGGTAATCCCGGAACAATAAGTAAATCTAAACAATAATCCGCTGAAACGGAAGAGGGGTTGGTATGAGATGAGAAAATGGACAATCACCGTGCTGATGCTCTCGCTGGTCATGTTGCTAGGGGCCTGCGGCAGCAAAAATACAGGCAGCGATAACGGGGCTGCTCCTGATAATGTAAGACAAGGGGGGGCTCCCCGTGAGGTAGAATTAAAAATCGGTGCGTCGTCGGTGCCGCATGCGCAAATTCTGCAGGCCATCAAGCCTGAGCTTGAGGGTCAAGGGATCCGGCTTCATGTCGTGGAGTTCAATGATTATATCCAGCCGAACCAGCAGGTCTATGATAAAGAACTCGACGCGAACTTCTTCCAGCATGAGCCGTACCTGGAGAGTGAGAACAAGAAGCGCGGTATGGACCTGGTCAAAGTTGTAGGCGTACATATCGAGCCATTTGCTGCCTATTCCCAAAAAATCAAAGCGAAGGAAGAGATTACGGACGGGGCGAAAATTGCTATCCCGAACGATGCGACCAATGGAGGGCGGGCTCTGATTCTTTTGGCTGACCAAGGATTGATTGAACTGAAGGACAAGACCAATATTGAGTCGACAATTAAAGATATTACATCGAATCCGAAGAATCTGAAATTCGTTGAACTGGATGCAGCACAGCTGCCGCGCCAGCTGAGTCAGGTCGATGTAGCGCTGATTAATACAAACTATGCGCTGCAGGCACAGCTGAATCCGAAGGATGCTCTGTTCATGGAGGATCAAAATTCACCTTATGTGAACATTCTGGTCTCCCGTCCGGACAATAAAGATTCAAAGGAAATCCAGGCCCTGGCGAAGGCGCTGACGTCCGAGAAAGCAAGGAAATACATCGAAGACCGTTATAACGGTTCTATTATTCCAGCTTTCTAATGAAGTGGAAATGATGCAAAAGGCTGTTCCCTGACTTGGTCGGGGGACAGCCTTTTTGGATCTATTCTTCTAGTGATCGGATGAACCTCTATCCTTCCGGACAGGCTGCACATTGGTCGCTGCTGCTTCCCGACGTCCTCGCTCCAGCTCATCCTCCGGACGGGTTGAATCCGGGACGGCGCCTGCTTCATAGCTGCTGGAATTATACGGTCCTTGCGGCGTGCTGCCGTTCTCCTGCGCATAGAAATCGCTGATTTGCTGCTCAGCCTCCTGCTCGGCCTTGGCACGGCCGAGCTTCCTGCGAATCCAGCTGAAGATACCGACGATAGCCGCAACAATTACGAACCAGCCTTTCTTCAGCAGAAGCAGCAGGCCCAGCTTCTTCGCGGCCACTAGACCCGCTCCGCCCAGAATCAGTCCGCTCAAGCCCCATTCCGATTTCTTATCGACAGAAGCATCAAATTCCTCATATGTATTGCCGGGCTTAATGGTCATCTTGGGCAGGATATCGTTCTTAAGCATACTTTGGTAGGTAGACAGATTGTCAGGGTCTGTAATCAGAATAGCCGAGATATAACCAGTACGGGTAAGGATTTTGACATTATAATTCACGATTGGTTTGTTGTCATGATCCGTAGCCGCAATCGCCCATGTCAAACTGTGGAGGGCCTCATCATAGGCAGGCTCCGTATTCCAGCCGGTGATCTCCAGCTGATTTTCAACCGGAACCTTCCGGTTCTGTTCGGCCGTTCCCTGCTTGTAACTGTCCAGCAGCTCGTCCGCATCGATATCCCGGCTGTCGCTGTCGTCAATGTGCCCTGAGTCGCTGTACTCGAATACGACAGCCCAAGGCTCATCCACATCAGCCGGATATAATGTGCCGATCTCGTCTCCGGACAGAACACCCTTGCTGTCGAGAACCATTTGAATCGTGTTTTCCTTGTCGTAAAATTCCTGATCGGGCGTTAATTCCAGAGTGGCAATTTCTCCGACATCAACCGAGCCGGGACCCGAAGTGAATTTGTAGGGATTCTCCGATGGAGTTGAGACGTCATTTCCGGATGCGAAGGCAGGAGCCGTCAGCGACAGACCGAGAATAGCTGCTGCGAGTAAGGGAACAAATTTTCTCAAAATAGTAGCTTCCTTTCGTTATAGGAGAATGAATGTTAGATGAATATAGATCGATTTATATTGTATTTCTTGCATAAGGCTGCAATAATGCCTATTGAATTTAACATATTCCAAATTGATCCATCAAGCGTTTTGTTCCTTTTTTGGTTTAAATTACCTAGGGATTTTAGAAACCTTACATATCGATTCTATACATTTAATAGGTATAAGGGCCTGGTTTGCATAAAGGGGCAGACTTGCATATATCAGCAGCTTCCATGAACAAACATTGAGCAAGTTCATCAAATCTTCTATACTGGAAAAGAGCTCTGTTTCTCCGAAAGACGACAAAAAAAGAGCCCTGGACTTCCCGAGAGGGATCCAAGACTCTTTGTGCAATATGACTTAAGGATTGATTAGAATACCTGAACGACTTCTTCAACACCCTCAACTTCTTCGAGAAGAGCGCGTTCAATCCCGGCTTTCAAGGTAATAGTGGAGCTTGGGCAGCTGCCGCATGCACCCATCAATCTCAATTTAACGATACCGTCTTCCACGTCCACCAGCTCGACGTCACCGCCGTCACGCTGCAGGAACGGGCGAAGCTTGTCAAGAACTTCGGACACTTCATCGTACATTGGGATTTGCGTGTTTTCGCTCATTACTTTCAACTCCTTTCCTATAAGTTATATTATATTACAACTCAGGCCAAAATAAAACGGCTTAGAACAAAGCAGGTGAATGAAATGAGACCAATTATCGAATTTTGTACCAACAACATGCACTTCGGCACCGACGAGGTCATGGAGCGGCTGGAAGAAAACCCAGACTATGATGTTATTGAATACGGCTGCCTGAGCAACTGTGGCCAATGTTATATGGAACCCTTCGCGATGGTGAACGGGGAAATTATCGCTGCCGAGAGTGCCGAAGCTCTGTATGAAGCCATTGTGGCCAAAATCAAAGAGGCCGAGGCATGGGACAGCCTCGACCTTGATTGAAAGCTTATTAGCCGAAATGGCGTCTGGATTTCCAGAGCACTCCGCTCTTCAGCAGACGCGGCACGCGTCCCATCAGAGATGCGTTGCCCATAAAGCCATAACCGAATCCGGCTTTTTTGCCCAAAGCGCCCAGCGTTCCGCGCAGCTTCAGCGGATGCGGGTGCGGGGTATGGCCTTTCCACAGGTCGCGTACAATGTGCGCGACCTGTTCGCCTTGCACTTCAGCGGCCTGTCCGCTCGGAGAGAACGGCAGGCTTGCACAGTCGCCGACCACGTATACATCGGTATACTGTGGAATTTGGTAGTACTCGTTCAGTACGACGCGGCCTTGAGGGTCCTTAGCGACCTGCAGATCCTGAACGACTTTGACCGGCTGAATGCCTGCTGTCCATACAACAGCATCTGTATAGATTTTCTCTTCGCGGTTGTAGATCGCATTCGGCTCGACACGGGAGATGGACACATGGGAATGTGCATCCACATCATGCTCCTTGAACCACTCATGTACATATTTGGACAGACGTTGAGGGAAGGCGGAGAGAACGCGCTCCCCGCGGTCCATGATTTTGATATTCAAATCTTCGCGGCTTTCACGCAGTTCGGCCGCCATCTCAACACCGCTCAGTCCGCCGCCGACAATGTGAACCGTACCGTATGGCTGGATTTCATTCAGACGCAGATACGTTTTACGGGTACTGCTGAAAGATTGGATGGTACTGCTATACTCTTCAGCACCCGGTGTGTTGTGGAAACGGTCTGTACAGCCAAGACCGATGACCAGCTGATCATAGCTCATCGGCTCGCCTTCATTCTCGAAATGAATATGCTTATTATCCAGATCGATGGAACGGACTTCGCCGAATTTGCGTGTCAGCTTATCGCTTTTCGGGAAGTTAATCCGCAGCTCGTGGTCAGATACAGTGCCGGCTGCCAGAGCATAATATTCGGTTTTTAGACCCTGGAAAGGGGATCGGTCCACCAGCACGATTTCTACATCATTGGGAACAAATCCCTCGATCAGATCTTTTGCGATGGTAAGACCGCCGTAGCCGCCTCCAAGAATGACAAATTTCTTCATGTGTAACGTTCTTCCTTTCTGTTATACCGCCGTTATGGCGCTGATGTTGTCCTATTCAAACACTTCGATCTCATTATAGAAGGTGTCGCGTTCAACCGGGATGCGTCCTGCGCCCTTCACGAGCCAGATCAGTTCCTTACGGGTCAAGCCGGCAGGTGTCAGGGCACCCGCTGCATGGCTGATCTGTTCACGTACGATGGTTCCGTGAACGTCGGAAGCGCCAAAGGAAAGGGCAACCTGAGTAAGCTGTGGACCGATGTTAATGAAGTAGGCCTTCACATGGTCGATGTTATCCAGCATCAGGCGGCTGATTGCAATCGTTTTGAGATCTTCATAAGCGGAGTTGCGGCGCATGATGCCTGCATTTCTATTCTTCGGCTGCATGGACAAAGGAATGAATACCATAAAGCCATTGGTTTCATCCTGCAGATCACGAATTTGAAGCATGTGATTAATGCGATCTTCGTAGGATTCAACCGAACCATACAGCATGGTGGTGTGGGTACGCATGCCTAGCTCATGAGCAGCCCGGTGAACTTCAAGATAGCGGTCCACGTTGGCTTTCGTCACATGCATTTTTTTGCGGTACTGATCAGACAAAATTTCTGCACCGCCGCCAGTCAGTGTTTCTAGACCGGCATTACGCAGCTCCGTCAGTACCTCCTTGATGCTCAATCCGCTGATACGGGTAAAGAAGTCAATCTCCGCAGCGGTGTAGGCTTTAAGGGTTACCTGTGGGTACTTCTCCTTAAGAGCCTTCAGGGAGTCCACATAATATTGGAATGGTACATGGTTATTATGTCCGCCAACGATGTGAAACTCTCGTACACCAGGATGGATATGCTGCTCGACATACTGGATCATTTCTTCCCCAGAAAGCGTATAAGAGCCTTCTTCTCCCTGGTCTTTGCGGAAATTACAGAACGCACAGCGGTCTTCGCAAACATTGGTGAAGTAAAGGCTCATGTTTTCGATAAAATAAACTTTTTTGCCGTTCTTGCGGAGATTAGCTTCATTCGCCAACTGACCGAGTGTCAGAATATCGTCCGTTTCGTACAAATAAACGCCATCCTCCAGGTTGAGGCGCTGGCCGTTTTGCACTTTCTCTACGATTTCCGCCATTCTTTTGTCAGTGTGGGGCGTGATTAATGTGGACATACCGATTCCTCCTCTAGATGCGCAATATGCTGGCCGCACATCCATACGTATGAACAGTGTCGTACAGGGTGTCCCGCAAGGCCGGATGTTCCGGCATGCGAATGGTAATTCTTATTGAAGTCGGCAGACAGGCTGCACGGCTGTAACACTCGTAAGGTACATGTCAATGGTATTGAATGTGGACAGCTGCTTGCTCCCGATCGCCCGGGCGGGCAGCTTCCAGTCTGTAGAATGTGAAATAATTTACAACTGAAATTGTGGCAAAGTTATTACTGGTTCATGACAAAAATCCGACACTTGATCGTTTGAATACCTATCTATTATAAACCTCACCTTCCGGGTGTTCAATACAATGGTAAATAAAAACGGGCCAAAAGCACTCAACCGATCAGGTAATCCATGACTTGAGCACCTGTGAACAGTGGAGTATACTTGAATAGACCAATTAGTCAAAGGAGTGATTTCAGATGATTAACATTAGCGAAACAGCGGCTGACCGGCTGAAGGATATGCTGGCACAGCAGGAGATTCCAAACATGTTTCTGCGTCTAGGCGTGGCAACTGGAGGCTGCAGCGGCTTTTCTTATGCGATGGGCTTTGACGACAAAGAATCCGACGAGGATATATATATGGAAGTACAGGATATGAAGGTGGTTGTGAACAAGGAGGATCTGAAGTACCTGAACGGGCTTGAGATCGACTTTGAAGAATCCGGGATGTCCGGCGGGTTCACGATCCATAATCCGAACGCGATCGCGACCTGCGGCTGCGGTTCCAGCTTCCGTACCCGTGAGGATGCGGGAGTGCCCAATCCGGAGCAGTGCTGACAGGATAGCTGTACACACACCATTGAGATGCCCTACACAAAATAAAGGCTCGGCTGCAGCAGAGAAACGGAATTCTCTTTGCAGGCCGAGCCTTATTTTATACATAGCTTCAGCTTCTTCAACGTGTATGTCTGCTCCCCAGGAGCTCTTTCAGTTCCTTTAAGGCCTCCTCCATCTTGTCCAGGCGCTGACCGTTTAACCGGAGCACGTAAGCCAGCAGAACCAAGGCAACGGTCACCGGAAACCCCACATTCGTAATCCACTCCGGCCATTGCTGCATCGTCATACCGATCCGCTCCTTTAGGGTAAAGTGGTTTCTCTATATGGAAGAAGAATTTGTACGGCTTAACACAACCTTTTTGGTACAAATTGTGTCTGGCAGGGTAGGGATTAGTATTAGAACTGTGATCAGGTGGGGTGGTCTGATGGTAAAACTCTTTTTGGGCAGTATTTCATTATTATCGGCCGTCATCATGATTTGCACCGGGTTTATAGTCTCTGCGCTCACCCATCAGTCAGGCTACAGTCTATTTCGGTTAAGCCTGTGGTGGATTATTATCCCGGTCGCGATGGCTGCCATTGGCATCGGCCTGCTGGTTTCGTATCAGCGGGATGAGGATTATGACAACCGTGAAGAAGATTAAAACATCAAAAGCGCAGACCGAAATTGCAAAAGAAGAGTCTCCGGCTGGAGATCAGCGGCAGGCCCTTCTTTGTCTTTAATCTAAATTAGTTGCGGAGCAGCTCCAGATCGAATTTCGGTACAAGGCCCTCTTCCGCAGCACGGCCCAGCAGCGCCTCAATTGCCGCATACCCGTCATTGCCGAGATTGGCGGTAAATTCATTCACATAAAGGTCAATGTGAGCCTGGGTTACGTCCGGGGACATTTCCTGGGCATGCTCTGCGACATAATCGCGTGACGCTTCCGGATGCTTCCAGGCATACTCTACGGAAGACCGGATCCAGGAAGTGAGCTGATCGGCATCCAGGGTGCGGCGCGCAATAATGGCGCCCAGCGGAATCGGCAGCCCGGTATCGGCTTCCCACCAGCTTCCCATATCACGCAGCAGCTTCAGACCGTAGTTCTGATAGGTGAAGCGTGCTTCATGGATGACAAGGCCGGCATCAATCATGCCGTCGCGTACCGCCGGCATAATCTGATCAAACGGCATGACGACAATCTCGCCGACACCGCCAGGCACATTCTGGGCTGCCCACAAGCGGAACAGCAGATAAGCGGTTGAGCGCTCACTTGGTACGGCTACCCGCTTGCCGGACAGAAGAGCCGGATCAGGCGTGAAGCTGTCGTCGCCGCGTGTCAGCACGAGCGGACCGCAGCCGCGTCCCAGTGCTCCTCCGGTTGGAAGCAGGGCATACTCGTCCAGAACCCAAGGAAGGGCAGCGTACGAGATTTTCATGACATCAAGATCGTTCGGCTGCACAGCCAGATTATTGGTAATGTCGATATCCGCGAAAGTCACGTCAAACGCGGGTGCGCCCGGTACCAGCCCGTGCGTCAGGGCATGAAAGACAAAAGTATCGTTGGGGCAAGGGGAATAAGCAATCCTCATCTATAACACCTCCGGTAAAATGGAAACAGCAGCCTGCAGCTGCTGCAGTGCTTCTGGGATACGCCACGCGGCGCGGTCACGCGGGCCGACAGCATTCGAGATCGTCCGGATCTCGAGTGCCGGGATCTGCTGCGCCTGGGCGGCAACCGCCGCGCCATAGCCCTCCATCGCTTCCGCGGCAGCGCCGGGATAGCGGGCGGCGAGCGCTTCGGCTGTCGCCGCTGTGCCTGTCGCCGTGTTGACGGTCAACACGGGGCCATACCGTGCAGGCAGGCCGGCTGCCTGCAGAGCCGCGGCCCAGCGCTGGGACAGCGCAGGGGCCGCCTCGATCCGGCTCGAGCCGAAGCCCAGCTCGTCCACGCTGGCGAAGCCGTCGGGCGTCTCGGCACCGAGATCGGCGGCGATGATCGTATCGGCGATAACGATCTCGCCGAGGGCGGCTCTGCCGGCGAAGCCGCCGCCAATGCCTGCGCTGATGACACAGCGGTAGGCCTCAGGTCTGGCGGCAATGGCCGCCGCCGTTCGGGCGGCAGCGCTCGGCGCGCCGACACCGGCAATGACGACGTCAAAGCGGTCGTCACCGTTCAGTCCGCGCAGCACGGCCTGCCGCTCGGCTTCGACGGCAGTCATAATCAGCACGGACGATGTAGAAGAATCATTCATGGCGGTATCTCCTTATATAAGATCGGCAGGGCGTCCCATGGATTCGGAACAGATGCCCGGCTTATCATGTGATTCATTGCACGAAGTGCACCTTAAAAGGATACACCTTTTTATTGAATCGTTCAAAGCGGCCGGGGAGGGATCTGCTGCTTATTTCCGCTTATACTAAAAAATCCCTCATCTCTTCATGGAGATGGGGATTCAGCTAATTAATTCGAATTGACGAGTGCCTGGAACATGGCGTTGTCACGTGCAAAATAACTAAGACGGCCTTCTTCACTGCGAATCCGGATCGTATCATCCGAGAACTGCTCCACGTAACCGACTCCGATCTCACAATAGACGCCGGCCGGATCCTCCTGCCAGACAGATACAAGGCTTTGCGACAGTGCGGCAACGAAGAAATCAATATTTTTATCGAGGATTCGAGGTTTGTTCGAATTCATCAATCTTGGCCTCCTTTGGACGGTCCCGGGTTATTCATGCGAACGTTACCACTTTACCTTGTACGGCGGCGGAAGTAAAGGCTTTTTCATTGACTTTATGCAGGCAGTAGATGCGCAGGTAAGGGAGAAACTGATAGAATAGAGACAGCAGATGGCTCGGGGGAAGTTTCATCTCCAGCCGTGATGGATTTTTAGAAAAAGAAGCGGGTTAACATTTAATTTACATTGCGTTAACACTACGATGATGCTTGGTGCTTTGCTGCAGTAGTACAATGGATAGGACTGATTGAAGCATCCGGTTTCCTGGTTATCAATGCGGAAGAAGGAGCAAAAACCAGGCAAAATACCGGAAGCAGATTAACGGAGGCTGTATGAAACATATCAATCTAGATGACAAAGGTGCGTCATATCGTTATTTGAACCGAGATTTAAGCTGGATCGAATTCAACCGCCGTGTCCTGGAGGAAGCTCAGGATCCGGAGACGCCTTTGCTGGAGCGCGCCAAGTTCGTCGCGATCATGGGCAGCAACCTCGATGAGTTCATGAGCGTGCGTGCAGCAGAGACATTCGAGAAAATTAAGGCGGGGTATACGAAAAAGGATTTTACAGGCTACACGCCGGCCGGTCTGTACAAGCGTCTGATGAAGCGTACGGCGGCTATGGTGCACGAGCAGTACCGGACCTTCCGCGATCTGTCCCGTCAGCTGGCAAAAAAAGGATTGATGTTTCTGGATTACGGAGACCTGAGTCAAACCCAGCAGAAGGCCATGGACACCTACTACCATGATATTATTTTTCCGGTGCTTACACCGATGGCGGTCGATCAGAGCCGGCCGTTCCCGCTGGTGCACAATAAATATGTATATCTGGCTGTTGTGCTGAGAAAAGAGGGCGAGCCGGAAGGGGAGGAGCCATTCTTCGCGATCGTTCAGGTTCCTTCCAACATCCCGCGTGTTATCCCGGTGCCTTACCGTGCGAACAGCAAAAAGCGCTCCTTTATCCTTAGCGAGGAGCTCATTAAGCATCATATCCACACTCTGTTCAGCGGCTACATTCCGGTAGATGTGCACGGATTCCGTCTGACACGCAATGCAGATTTGGCCATTAACGAGGAAGAGGCAGAGGATCTGCTGGAGGAGATTGAGAAGGAGCTGCGCCGCAGACAGCGCGGAGCTCCGGTCCGCCTTGAAGTGGAGAAGGGGATTCACCCTTATGCACTGGCGGAGCTGCGGGAGGAATTTGAGCTGTATGATCATATTTTCGAGATTGACGGGCCGCTGGACCTGAGCTTTCTGGCCTCGTTTGCCGATGGTCTGGAAGGCTTCTCTTTCCTTCGATTCCCGCCGATCAAGCCGGTGTATCCGCAGGAATTCTCTCCGGCCGAGGATCACTTCTCCACCATTCGCCGTCAGGACGTGCTGGTATATCATCCGTATGAGTCTTTTGATGCGGTGACTGATTTTGTGGAGGAAGCCTCCGAGGACCCGCAGGTGATGGCCATTAAAATGACCCTGTACCGGGTGAATGGACAGTCCCAGCTGATCTCGGCACTTGCACGGGCGGCGGAATCGGGAAAACAGGTGACCGTAGTGGTTGAGCTGAAGGCGAGGTTTGACGAAGAACGCAACATAGCCTGGGCCCGTAAGCTGGAAAAGGCCGGTTGTCATGTTGTATACGGTCTTGTTGGACTGAAGACCCATGCCAAAATTATTCTGATTGTTCGTCGTGAACAAAATACATTAAAACGTTATGTTCATGTGGGAACAGGAAATTATAATGCGAATACGGCCAGAGTCTATACGGATATCGGCTTGTTCACCGCCAATCCGGTTATCGGGGAGGATGCATCGGAGCTGTTCAATGAGATTACCGGCTATTCGGCACCGAAGGATATGCAGGCATTAACCGTGGCGCCGACCGGTATGAAGGATAAGCTGTTTGCCCTGATCCGCCGGGAAGCGGAACATGCACTGGCCGGCAGGCCGGCCCGCATCCGGGCGAAGATTAATTCACTGTCTCACCAGGAAATGATTGACGAGCTATACGCAGCATCCCAGGCCGGAGTCAAAATTGACCTTATCATTCGCGGTGTTTGCTGCCTACGTCCGGGCATTGAAGGCCTGAGTGAGAATATTAAGGTGATCAGCATCGTAGACCGCTTTCTGGAGCATTCCCGCCTCTTTCATTTCGAGAACGGCGGCAAGCCGGAAGTGTATCTGTCGAGCGCAGACTGGATGACCCGCAACCTGACACGCCGTATTGAGCTGATGTGCCCAGTGGTCGATGTCCGGCTGAAGGAGATGCTGATTCATATTCTGGATCTGTCCCTGCGCGATAATGTCAAGGCAAGGCAGCTGCTGCCGAACGGAAGCTACGCTTACGTTACTTGCGAAGGGCAGCCGATGCGCAGTCAGTTTGAAGCCATATCAATCAGTTCGTGGAAAGGGGAAGAGCTTCCCACGATAACGTAATGTCCCACGCTTTATGCATGTCCTTGGCTGCGGCTTCCATCTCGCGCAGCTCGATGAGCGGTTCCGCCCTGCTGAACAGACGCAGGCGCAGGGAGCCGCTTTTTTGCTGTATGGCAAGCTCTTCAACTGTGCCGGTCTCGCTGCGGTCCAGTGCAACTGCCAGTTTGAGCAGCGAACCGAGGCGCTGAATGCGCACATCGTCCTGGTCATCCAGAATATCGGCATATTCGTGGATCAGCCGAGGCGTACGGTTCTTGGGATGATAATCGGCAACGGCGGCAGCCAGTACCGTCTCCCGGTGGGATAGTCCACTGAGGCCGGAGCGCAGGATCCAATACATGGAATGCTGGGTGTACTGGTAGTAATTCAGAGTGGCCCCCATCTTGTACAGTCGGCTGGCCGTGTACAGAAGACGCTCATCCAGTGTCCGCTCCGCCGGCTGGACGTGCTCGCAGAGGGTGTTATACAGCAGCCGGGCATGACCGTGGACGCGCTGCAGATGCTCCGGAGGTACCGGCGGACCGAAGGCCAGGATATTGTCGATACCTGCGGCAAGAGGATCGCGGACGACCGGCGTTTCCGGGTTAACCTGTTCATAGAACAAGCCGTCCCGCAGGCCTGAGCCGCTGATCAGGTAGCGCGTTGCCTGCATGTATTGAAAGATGGTCCGCAGAATAATCAGGCCTGGAATGATAATATCCACCCGATCCTTGGATAACCCAGGCGTCTTTTTCCGCTGTGTATAAGACATGGCAGGCAGCGTCGTAAAGAAATGCTCCACGTCTTCCCTGCTCATTTCATAATGGTGAGTCACTGGCAGCGGGTAGTGGGAACGCTTCTGATTGATCTTGCCAAGCGTCCGGATGGTTCCGCCCAGTCCGACCAATGGAAGCCCGGGATTTGCACGAATCCAGTCATGCTCATCCAGAGATTGAATGACATGACGGGTGAGTGCTTCGATCTGCTCTGATGTCCAGGGCACACCCTCGCTGTGTCCGAATCGTACATTCATGTTTACAGCACCGAAAGGGAAAGAGTACGTACGCAGACGATCCCGGCCGCGGAACAGAGTAATCTCTGTACTGCCCCCGCCAATGTCGATAATGGCCCCATCACTTAGGTTCATGGTATTGATGACACCCAGGAAGCCGGCATAACCCTCCTGATCCCCGGATAATACCTCAATCGTCAGACCCGTCTCTTCTTGAAGCCAATCCACAATCTGACCGGAGTTCCCGGCATTACGGATGGCAGCGGTCGCCGCGGTGCGCACCGAGGACACACCGTACAGCCGGCACACCTCCTGAAACTGCTGCAGCACCGGAACTACCGTCAGCACGGCCTCCCGGCTCATCGTCCCGTCGGGGCTGATCTTGGCACTGAGCCGTGCAGATTCCTTACATTCCTGTATGACGCGATAGGCACCCCCGCTCGTCACATCGTAAATGACCAATCGAATGGAGTTGGATCCAATGTCTATAATGCCGACTCTGCTGTTCATATCTCCTGCTCCTTGTCTGAAAGTTATTGACATTGTATCAATCTCGGAGCCAGACAACAAATCTTAACCTGAAAGACCTCCTGCTTTATCGGATTGATCCACAAAAACCCCCATTATCTTCATGAAGAAGGCAATAGGGGCTGTACGAGAAGATGGTAATCAATTTTCTGGAATATATAAAAAATTTACACATAGGGCCCGATAAAGTTAAAGTAGATTGCCCACACGGTGATGGCTGCACTGATGAACCCAAAGCCGATACAGCCGAAACCGAAAGCACGATGTGTGTTTCCTTTTGCCAGCTTGGTGCCCATGACAAAACACATGACGGTGATGCCGATCAGGGCAGCAATAATCAGGATCATCATAATCGTATAAAAAACCTCAAAAATACCCAATTCTTGTATCCTCCTTCTATAATATGCGCTCAGGCGGTCAGTATGAAAGGTAATCTATCTAAATATATCTTTGTTGATAAAGGTGTGTAAAGTCAGTTCACTCTTTTGCTATAAGATGCCCGATCCTTTATTTAATTTTTCAGAAAATGATTCTTATAAGAGATGGGAGGGTAAATATATCTATAGTCCAAACTTTGGAAAAAATTGATAACGTTTGGGATTGATTTTGTTTTTGTACAGCAATATATGGAATGTAATGCTATAATGTAATCAATATATGGTATTTGTAACTATATACATGGCGAATTCAAAGTTCTGAAACTACTTACATTGTATTTTCAAAGAAATATTTTAAGAGCCGGATTCGTCCACAGCAGCTGTGTATAACCTTTATCCACATTATCCCCTGCCATTTACAAGACTTTCTTGGATTTACCAACAGGTTGTGCACATCATTTCCACAGAAGGTTGTGGATAACAGGAACGCTTGTTCTCTTTTTATTTATTTGATAGAATGAATTAGGAAATTTAAGGAAAGGTTGTGTCAGAGATGGCTATGCTAACCGATGAGATGCTGTTGGATTCTTATCATATGGCAATCCAGCTTAATCTTGAGCGCGACTTCATCGCACTTCTCCTGGCTGAGATTCGCAAACGTGAGCTGGACGTTAACGCTAACGCGTTAGCCGTTCTTCATTAATGGAATCTGCAGCAGGCAAGGTGTACACCTGTAAGGAATCGTTCTACAATGTGCCTGCCTGTCCATGAAGTCCAGATGGAGTCTCTGTGAGACTCTCCTGCGCGATGAGAACGGGGACGACATACACTTCATCGTGGTGACAATGTGGACAGGTGAACAGATGGGGACAGCCGCCAGGGTGAACGGAATGAAGCTCGCTGGTATCAACAGAGGAATAGGGACTGTAAGGTCCGGCATAATCTTCCGGTTGCCCGGAGTTGCTCATCCATTGTCCGCAGCGGGGACATGGCCTTGTAACTGCTTCCAGACCGTTGCACAAAGGGCACATATAAGACAAGGGTATCTCCTCCTGAGAATGTTATCTTCAGGAGTAAGATACCCTTTTTTCTGTGGAATATAATTGTCTCTTGACTGGGTGCTACATCTTCATGTTACTGCTGTGACCCGGGGACAGCTTGGCGTCCGGATCCAGATATACTTTCGCGTTATTCACGGCCGTAGGTGCTTCACCGAAACCTACTGCAATCAGCTTCAGCTTGCCCGGATAGGTCGTGATGTCCCCGGCTGCAAAGATGCCCGGAATATTAGTCTCCTGGCGGGTATCAACAACGATGGAGTTGCTGCTGATCTCGATCCCCCACTCGGCAATCGGTCCGAGCGAAGACACAAATCCGAAGTTGACGATCACATCATCGACTTGGATCTCCTGCGTTTTCTTTGTTTTCACATCAGACAAGGTAACGCTGGTAATGGTTTCATCGCCATGCAGACTCACGATTTCGGTTGGGGTCACAACGCGCACCTTGGAAGCCATAAGATTCTCCACGCTGTGTTCATGTGCTCTGAATTTGTCGCGACGGTGAATCAGCGTAACTTCAGCTGCAATTGGCTCCAGCATCAGTGCCCAGTCTACAGCAGAATCACCACCGCCGCTGATCAATACTTTCCGGCCTGCGAATTTGCTCAGATCGCTGACGAAGTAATGCAGGTTCTTTCCTTCGAATCGGGCAGCTTCCGGGAGTTCCAGACGGCGAGGCTCGAATGCCCCTACACCGGCTGTAATAATTACGGCTTTGCTGTGGTATTCATTCTTATCTGTTCTTACGACAAAGTGGCGCTCTTCCAGCTTCTCAACCGAGACGACCTTCTCTTCGAGTACAATATGAGGATTAAAATGGTTCATCTGCTGAACCAGATTGTTGACAAGCTCCTGAGCTGTTATTTTTGGGAATCCGGCCACGTCATAAATATACTTCTCTGGATAGAGAGCGGCGAGCTGCCCGCCCAACTGGGGCATGCTCTCAATCAGTGTTACGGAAGCCTGGCGCATCCCGCCGTAGAATGCGGCGAAGAGGCCGGCCGGGCCGCCTCCGATAATAATCAGATCGGTTATGGAACCGTTGTGGTCTTGAACTGTCACAGGTGATGCACCTCCGCTAAAATATCAAACCGTCAGCTGCCGCCAGAGCAGCGCTGCTGGCTAACCTTTCACATTCGTATCCTTTCAAACACGGGTATGTAAAAAGCTTAACTGCTATTCATTATAAACGCTGGTAACCTGCTTTGGAAAGTCGGCTATGACAGAGCTCCCGGACCATGCCGGTCCTTCAAAAAAACGACTATATTCAATGACTGCTGTGAATACTAAGGAGAGGAATGTATAAAGCTGGTGCCACAAGCTGTCCACCATATACAATAATGGAAATGGAGCGAAACAAACCGGAAGGGGTTAAACCATGAGCAATATTCCCAAAATCGTGATTTTGGGTGCTGGTTACGGGGGGATACTGACAGCGCAGCGGCTGCAAAAAGAATTAAAATATAATGAGGCCGATGTCACGCTCGTCAACCGCCATGACTATCACTATATTACCACCCATTTGCACATGCCGGCAGCCGGGACGGATACGATCGAACACTCACGGGTTCCCATCTCAAAGCTGATTGATGAATTCAAAATTGATCTCGTCAAATCCACAGTCAAGGAAATCCGGGTTCAAGAGAAGAAAGTTATCCTGGAAGACGGCCTGCTCACCTACGACTATCTGGTGATCGGTCTTGGCGGAGAGCCGGAGACCTTCGGTATCCGGGGAATGAAGGAACATGCGATGACGATCCGCAGTATCAATTCCGTTCGGATGATCCGTGAACATGTAGAGTACCAGTTTGCCTTATACAAGAACGACCGCAGAGAGTCACGGCTGAATTTTGTGGTAGGAGGGGCCGGCTTCAGCGGCATTGAGTTTGTGGCCGAACTGGCGGATCGGATTCCCGTTTTGTGCCGTGAATTCGATGTAGATCCCAACCGGGTCAACATCTACAATGTCGAGGCTGCCCCCACAGCGCTGCCGGGTTTTGATCCCGAGCTGGTAGAATACGCTATGGACGTGCTGAAGCGCAAGGGTGTTACTTTTCGGATTGGAGTACCGATTAAAGAATGTCTTCCTGACGGTGTCATCGTAGGTGAAGGGGAGAAGATTCAGGCCCAGACCATCGTGTGGACCGGCGGTATCCGCGGCAACCATATTATTGAGGACGCCGGTTTTGAAGTTATGCGTGGACGGGTTAAGGTAGATGAGTTTCTGCGTGCGCCGGGATACGATCACATTTTCATCATTGGTGACAACTCTTTGTTCTTCAACCCGGAAGGGCGTCCTTATCCGCCTACGGCCCAGATCGCGATGCAGCAGGGAGTCACCTGTGCAAGGAATGTAGTGGCCGCCATCCGCAGACGCCAGCCGCACAAGTTCGTCTTCAGCAACAAGGGGACGGTGGCCTCCTTGGGTAAGGGAGAGGCAGTAGCGGTTGTCGGCGGGCGCAAGATGAAGGGATGGACAGCTGCCCAATTGAAGAAGATTGTAGATATGCGCTATCTGTTCATCATCGGCGGCATTCCGCTGGTGCTGAAGAAGGGACGCTTTTTCTAGATCGCAGGAGCTGCAGACAGCAAAGAGACCCTCGGGCTGCCAGGACAGGCGGAGGGTCTCTTTGCTGTATTTATACTTATTGTTGAATCATTAGGTGGATTTAGAGCTTGAGCATTTCCTCAAAGGATCCCTCATCCAGCAGGCTGCCAACGTAGAAAGAACCGAATTCACCATAACGTGCACTGACCTCGTCAAAGCGCATTTCGTACACCAGCTTTTTGAACTGCAGTGCATCGTCTGAGAACAGGGTAACGCCCCATTCCCAGTCATCCAAACCTACCGAACCGGTAATAATCTGTTTGACCTTGCCTGCATAACTGCGGCCGATCATACCGTGACTGCGCATCATTCCCCGGCGTTCTTCCATGGACAGCATATACCAGTTGTCGTTCAGATCGCGTTTTTTGTTCATCGGGTAGAAACAGATATAACGGTTCTTGGGCAGAATTGGCTTCAGGCGCGCCATGATTTCCGGGTTTTGGTATGGATCCCCGCCGTCCTTGCCCAGGTAGTTGCTCAGCTCCACCACACTGACATAGGAATACGATTTGGTCGTATATTTGGCAAAAGTAGTTTTGTTGAACTCGTTCTCCAAATGTTTGAGATCTTCCAGTGTCTCGCGCAGATGGAACATAACGAAATCCGCTTTCTGTCCTACCACCGTGTAGACGGTAGAACTTCCTTGACCAGCTTCCTCCGCCGTTGTCCATTCTTTCATAAACGCCTGCAGCTCATCGAGGGCTACAGCACGCTCCTCATCATCCGCTGCCTTCCAAGCCGTCCAGTCAATGGATCGGAAATCGTGCAGGGCGTACCAGCCCTCCAGCGTCATTGCGGCATCGCTCATTGATTATTCACTCCTGTCATATATGTAAGCATTGGATGTAATTCACAGTCATTAGATTGACTCTTACATTGTATCCCAAGCGCTAAGGCCGGGCAAATCATGGACGATAATTTCACTTAAAATTCATAAGAACTGCCTTCGGATGTCCATTGATTTGTCGTACCGTTTGCTGTAAACTGACTCTTTGCCGCTCGAATATGAAGGTCGGCGTATGTCGTTCTATAACGAATGATGGCCGAATAAAAGGGAGCATTCCCAAATATTTTGGCTCATTTTAAGGATTTAACGTACAGGCAGATATGATAGAATAGAGAAACATGAAACGGGAAAGGAAGATGGGGCGATGCGGATGAAAAGCCTGCTGCATTTTACAGAGAATCATCGCTACTGTGTATACAGGGAGTTTGGCCTTAGCGCCATTGATGAGCGTATGCTCAGTAATGTATATCAGCCGATGGTCGGGGCCTTTGCAATGGGCCTGTATAAGCTTCTCTGCCAGCACGTGCCTGCCGAGCAGGTCGGGTATTCACCGCTGGAGCAGCAGCGCAGGCTGTTCCTCACGCTGGGGCTGGAGCCAAGTGAGAAGGGGCGTAAGTACCTGATGGAACAGGCATCGCTGCTGGAAGCTGTCGGTCTGCTTCAGACCAGCCGCCTCTACATGCCGGAGACGGATGATTATATGTACGAGTATGAACTGCAGGCACCCTTATCGCCGAACGAGTTCTTCCGTACCCAGCATCTTACGCTGCTTCTGCGCGACAAGATCGGCAAGTTTGCCGTGCTGGCTCTGCGTGCTTCCCTCTGGAGCAGCGAAGCTGCCGAGTGGCCCCAATCTTCCTATAATAAGGAGAACATATCGGTTCCCTTCTATGATATTTTCGAATTAAACACGCATGTGATCGACTACGAGCTGGAACAGGCCTTGACGGAAGTGTCGACTGCACGTCAGAGCGGCCCGCTTGCCGTCAAGGAAGAGGACAGTCTGAACTATGCGGATATTATTTTACGTTTCCCGCGGGAGTCGGCCAACCGCCGTTATGTAGAACAGCTGCGCTTCGATCACGAACAGTTCAGCATGCTCAATTACGTCGTCCGGAAGTTTGATCTGGATATTCCAGATATCTGCCGGCTGCTGGATGAGGACGGAATCTTTGATACGCAGGGTGCCCTGCTGCTGGACGAGCTTCAGCATCAGGCCAGCCTCGTGTCCCGTCAGGAGCGTAAACGCCGGGAGCAGCAGGAAGTCCATGCCGCCAAGGTCATTGCCCTGCGGCAGACGGAAGAGACGGATGAACTGCAGGAAGAACACATGGTTGAGATGGAGTATTATGTTGAAGTTCCTCCGCAATTTGAGTCCAAATGTGATGTGCACCAGTATAATATGATGCTGCGCAATGAGCCGTACACACGTCTGCTTAAGACATTCTTCCCAGGTTCGGTGCCTTCTAATCTGATCGATATATTCGAGAAAATTGACCTGAGCTACAAGCTGCCAGCTGAAGTGATCAATGTACTGATCCATTACCTGATGTCACTGCTTGTTAAGGGAAGCGACCAGCGGATCAATCGTAATTTTGTCGAGGCGGTAGCCTCGAATATGCTGCTCAAGCAAATAAATACCTATGAGAAGGCCGTACAGTACATACGGGACCAGTCGAAGGTTAAGGGGAAAAATGCAGCCTCCGGCGGCAGCGCTCCGCGTAATCGCGGATATGCCGGACGACAGGGCAAGCTGAAGCCGGAAATACCGATTGTACAGGATGAAGCCGGCGGGGATGCTGTCTCGGAAGAGGAATTCGAGGAGCTGCTGCGTATGGCGGAGCAGATGCAGGCAGGCAAGAAGAAAAGCGGTATGTAGAGCCGTTTAAATATAGAAGATTGAGGATTGACCGAGAGGAGGGCGGAAGATGGAATCACTGGGAGAACTGCTCCAGCGGATGCAGAGTTCATCGTTTAAGGAGCGTTCCGAACGTCTGACCGGAGAACTGATGGGCGACCCGCTTGTGCGCGAATTCAGAGCTGAACACCCCGAAGTGGATGAGAGGCTGCTTAGAATCAACATGAGCAAGCTGTACCAGTACACCAAAGACCGCCGCAGCTGTGATAACTGCCCGGGACTGGAACGATGCCCGAATGATTTTCAGGGGCATTACTGCAAGCTGACCGTCGAGGACATCAACGGAATTCCAGAAATTGTGGAGCGCCGGGCTCCTTGCGCCCTGCAGCTCGCCTGGCAGCGTGAACAGCAGGTAAGGCAGCGGATCCGCAGCTTCTATGTGGATGAGCGAGCTCTGAAGGAAGGGTATAATGCGGTTGAGATTGCCCGCAAGGATCTGCAGCGTGCGCCTGCAGTCAACCAGGTTTTCCGCTATATCAACGAAGTGAAGGAGAAGGGGCTGCCTACGACAGGCCTTTATTTGGAGGGTTCTTTTGGTACAGGAAAGACGTTCCTGATGGGATATCTTCTCCATGAGCTGGCATTGGTGGGTTACACGGGTGTCATCGTCTACATGCCTGATTTCGTAGAAGACCTCAAATCCATGTTCCAGGATGGACAGAAGCTAAAGGATACGACGGATATGTTGAAGAACTGCGATCTGCTGATCTTCGACGATATCGGTGCAGAAAACCTGAGCCCGTGGGTACGGGACCATGTACTGGGCTCGATTCTGAATTACAGAATGAACCGGAAGCCAACCTTGTATACCTCCAATTATTCGCTGGAAGGACTGGAGAAGCATCTGAGCTTCACGAGTAAGGACGGCGAGGAGATTTATAAGGGGCAGCGTCTGATGGACCGGATTCGGCCGTTCGTAGATGTAGTCAAGGTCAAGGGTGACAATCAGCGCGGCGGTCAGTGAGGATTTGATGAAGATCCTCCTTTTGTTTCACAATCAAGAGTTTATTATGCTATACTGATCACGTGTCGATTCCGGCACTTTGGGTTATATTATAATGAAGTTTCCTATAAGGAGGAATTCTCATGGCTATTGTGAACGTATCCGACCAATCCTTCAAGAACGAGGTTGAAGGCCAAGGAACGGTTTTGGTTGATTTTTGGGCACCGTGGTGCGGCCCTTGTAAAATGCTTGCTCCAATTCTGGATGAATTGTCCACGGAATTGGGCGACGATGTGAAAATTGCGAAGGTGAACGTGGATGAGAATCCGGAATCCGCTTCCCGCTTTGGCGTAATGAGTATTCCTACCCTGATCTTCTTCAAAGACGGTCAGCCTGTGGATAAAGTGGTAGGTCTGAACTCCAAAGAAGCATTGAAAGGCATCATTGCCAAACATCAATAATTCAGCATGTACCGGACTGTAAACCCAGTTCCGGCCTGCTGAACACAGCCTCCGGTTTGAACCGGGGGCGTTTTTTGCGTTATTGTCCCTGAATGTTACAATAGGCGCTGCTTGTCCACCATGGAGAGGAGGACCAGAATCGTATGGAAGAGTTTGCGGACTTGGTAAGGGAACAGGAGAAGGCCATGGAGAACATTCGCCACAAGCTGGCACTGCTGCCTGATCTGCCAGGCTGCTATCTGATGAAGAACCGGGAAGGCACTATTATTTATGTAGGTAAAGCAAAGGTACTCAAGAACCGGGTACGTTCCTATTTTACCGGCAGCCATAATGGAAAGACACAGCGGCTCGTTTCCGAGATCCGCGATTTTGAATATATCGTAACCGGCAGCAACATGGAGGCACTGATTCTCGAATGCAACCTGATCAAAAAGCACCAGCCTCGTTACAATGTACTGCTTAAGGATGACAAGACGTTTCCATATCTCAAAATTACGAATGAAGCCCATCCTCGGCTGGAAGTAACCCGCAGGGTGTTAAAAGATAAAGCCAAATATTTCGGGCCCTACCCGAATTCGTATGCAGCCCACCAGACCAAAAAGCTGCTGGACCGGATGTATCCGCTGCGCAAGTGCGGTGTGATGCCTAAAGAGGTCTGCCTTTACTATCATATGCACCAATGTCTGGGGCCGTGTGTTAAGGAAGTGAGCAAGGAGACCTATGACCAGATCGGCCAGGAGATCGGCTCTTTCCTGAGCGGGGGGCATGAGGAGATCAAAAAGGATCTGCAGCGCAAGATGCAGGAGGCCGCCGAAGATTTGTATTTTGAACGGGCCAAGGAACTGCGTGACCAGATTATCAGCATTGACGCGATTATGGAGAAGCAGAAGATTACGACGGCGGATTCCAAAGACCGTGATGTGTTTGGCTTCGCGGTGGATAAAGGCTGGATGTGTGTGCAGATTCTGTATGTCCGCAAGGGTAAAATGATTGAACGCCATACGTCGACGTTCCCTTTCTATGGCGAGGCATATAGTGACTTTATGTCCTTTGTCACCCAGTATTACAGTGACAACCCGGCCTTGCCGCATGAGATTCTGCTCCCCGGTCTGGATGTGGTACCCGCAGAAACAGCTTCTCCAGGCCATGGAGAAACCGTTTCAGGCATCGCACCGACTGCCGCAGCCGCAGAGCAGCCGAAGACAATGGAGGGTCTGCTGGTCGCAGAGGCGTCTGGAGAAGGTGCCTACACGGCTGGTTCGGACGAAAGTGAATCTATTGGAGACCGTCTGGAGGCAGAGAGTGATGAGGACAGCGGCAGCCAGGAGAGTGTGTCGGGTGCCGGACTGGAAGACCCGGTTACTGCCGCAGCAGCGCTGCAGGAATGGCTGGAGGTAAAGGTTCTGGTACCGCAGCGGGGTCTGAAGCGCCAGATGACAGGAATGGCCGCTGATAATGCGCGCGTATCTCTTGATGAGAAATTCCGTCTGATTGAACGTGATGAGGAACGGACAGTCAAGGCAGCAGCCGCGCTGGGTGAAGCGATTGGTCTGCCTTCCATGCACCGGATCGAGGCTTTTGATAACTCGAACATTCAGGGGGCAGATCCGGTATCCGCCATGGTCGTATTCATTGACGGCAAGGCGGACAAGAAAGAATACCGCAAGTACAAGATCCGTTCGGTTGAAGGACCGGATGATTATGATACGATGCGTGAGGTGGTCCGCCGCCGCTATGAACGGGTGCTTAAGGAAGGACTGGAGCAGCCGGATCTGATCATTGTAGACGGCGGTAAAGGCCAGATCTCTGCAGCCATGGATGTGCTGCAGAATGAGCTGGGTCTCTTCATTCCGGTATGCGGGCTGGTGAAGGATAACAAGCATAAAACTTCACAGCTGCTGATGGGGGATACAGCTGAGGTTGTAGCCCTTCCGCGCAACAGTGAGGAGTTTTACCTCCTGCAGCGTATCCAGGAGGAGGTCCACCGGTTCGCAATTACGTTCCACCGGGAACAGCGCGGCAAGTCGATGGTGACCTCCAAGCTGGACTCCATTCCGGGGATTGGCGAGAAGCGGCGCAAGCTTCTGCTGAAGCACTTTGGCTCGCTTAAGAAGATTCGTGAGGCCAGTGTTGAGGACTTCCGCCCGCTGTCTATTGGCGACAAGCTGGCCCGGCAGATCATTGCGGCCTTGCGTGAAGATGAGCAGTAAATGCAGTAGTTCAATCAAAAGAGCCTTAGCCCCTTCTGACAGGGCTAAGGCTCTTTTGATTGAAGTCACTTTGCTTGATATGTGAATATTTGAGGCTGACAGAAGTTATTCCACCGTTCCCGGGCCGGCTGTACCATAAGGCTGTACAGCCGGCTGCTGTGGTGCAAACTTGCGGTTGCGGTTAAAACGATAGATCACGTAACCGACAATGGCCGGAAGAACGATCCAGAATATGCCTGCAATAACGTTAACTGCGTCTCCCATGGCAATCAGGCTGATGCCCATAAGTACACTGTCAAATACCACATGGCTGAATACGACCGTAGCAAAGCCGTAGCGCAGGAACACAAAGCTGAAGAGCAAACCGATGATGGCAAGCTCGATCGGGCGTGTGCTGACCGGGTAGATCGGATACAGCGTATGGCCGAAAGCCCAGATCAGCGAGGACAGCAGGCTCGCCACAAAGGTGCTGCGGACGATCTTCTTCAGCATTGGAATACCGAATAGACGGTACACCCCTTCTTCTCCGATTCCGGCCATCCACGCCAGAATCGGCATCAGCCACGGATAGATCGTGTTGTAAGGGGACTGTGTCTCGTCCGTGGTAGACCAGGTATGGATGGTCAGCTGCAGGATCACGAAGATGACCGACTGCACGCCCAGCAGGATCAAGGCCCAGAGGTAACCGCGGTACATACTGTGCAGCGTGTAGGAAGCGAAGCCTGGCTCAGAAGCGCGCAGCCACAGATTTCTTCCCTGCTTCCGCCATAACCCGTCGCCTCCAACAAGGGAGAGATAGAGTATGACAGCCATCACGAGCGTGTACATAGCCTGGATGATCATGCCGAATACCAGAATGCCGCCGGTGGTTCCGCTTGCCTGCAGAGCAGGCAGCATATTCAGTGTGCCGACCATGGCTACCACAAAGTAGATAACCGATAAGGCCGCCCCGCGGGCGAAGCTGGTGTGGTGCCGTGTAAGAATGCTGTACACGATGGCGAGCACGCCCAGGATAAAGGTCAGGACCACATAACCGATCCAATACAGCCAATTAGCCAGCTTGGTCTGATCATCAACATATTGAGTGTGGGCAGCCGGAACGGAAAAGACGGGTGCAAAGGCCGTAACGGCTCCCTGTTCAAAAGCGAATTTCAGCTCAAGCCTGGACTGACCGATTGCGGCATCCTTGACGCGGTAGGTCAGTCCCGACTGATCGGTCCCTGTCATCAATTCGAGCTGGGAGGGGTCATATCCGAAGAGCTTCAGCACCGGTCCCGCCAGCTGCTCCTTCTCGTTCAGCTGCATGCCGCTCTCAGCGATGCGCATCAGCATATCTTTGGCAGCCGGGTCCTCCGTTGCGGCAGCCCGGGCTGCATTCTTGTCACTACTCTTAACCTGGAAGCCGACGGTTTGGCCGCTGCTCATATTGATGTCGACGGCTGCATCCTGACCGTTCGCCGCTCCTTTTAACTGGACACGGAATACGTCATAAGGATACTTGCGGTTCCATTTCTTATCATAATCCCCGATTAAATTCTCCTTGGACAAGTAGCCGTAAAAGTCCGATCTGGAATGATAGATAACGAGCGGCTCGCCTGCTTCCGTTCCAGGCCCCCATACGCTGTCTGCAAACTGCCGGGCCTTCTGAGCGGCCTGCTCTTTGGTAATCATGCCGCCTTCCGGCAGATCCGATGACTGATTTGTCAGTGACGGGAGCATAATTTGAAGAACAAAGAATAGCACAAGGCCGATCACGGCCAGTACAATCAGCCTTCTGTATTGATTTGCGGATGCTTCAGCAGTCTCTGATCCTATAGAACTTTTCATCTAATTCCTCCTTGTTCAAGCCTAATCCCTGTTATTCTGCCCAGGCCCGAGGCCGGGTACAACAAATTTAACAATAGCATACGGGGAGGCTTAATAACCAGTACCTTACATTTAAGATGATAGTGGATGAAAAAAACAGAAAGTGTGTGAAAGAGATGGAAAAACTGCTTGCGATCAGCCGGATTGAAGCTTTTTGGTCAAAATCGGGCTAATTCCGACTAAACCATTTTTGTGTGCACAGGTAACTAGCATTATAATCTCTATGCAAATGTACAAAAGATAAAAACAAGCAGCGAATCAAATAAGATAACCGAATTTCCATAGGAAAACGGGGGAACCATGAATTGGGGTGAATTTCGGACGGCGCTGCCGACCGAATAGGGCAGCCTGCATATGTCCGAATCCGTCAGCTAACCTCGTAGGTGATCATCAGCAGGAACCAGTAGACACGGGTTTTCCGGTGTCTTTTTTTCGTGAATTTACAAATGAGGTGAAACGGTTGAATTCAAAGCTGAAATGGCTGAAGTTATCTCCCCCCCGGATTCTGGTATTGGGTTTTGCAGCCATTATTTTGCTCGGCGGCCTGCTGTTAATGCTGCCCGTCTCCAACACCAGCGGCAGGCATCTGCCTTTTATAGATGCTTTGTTTACTGCCACATCTGCCACCTGTGTGACCGGGCTTGTCGTGAGAGATACCGGGCTTGATTTTACTACATTCGGTCAGGTTGTCATTATGCTTCTTATTCAGCTGGGTGGTCTGGGGTTTATGACCATGGCTACCTTGGTAGCACTCGTATTCAAGCGCCGGATTTCACTGCGAGACCGTCTGATTCTCCAGGAGGCGATGAATCAGAATACGATGGAAGGAATTGTGCGTCTGATCCGTAAGGTCATGATCTATTCGTTGACGATTGAGGCGGTCTGCGCGGCGCTGTTCGCTGCCCGCTGGGCTTTCGATATGCCTTTCGGAAGAGCTGTTTATTTTGGAATTTGGCATTCCATCTCCATGTTTAATAATGCGGGGTTTGACCTGTTTGGCGAATACCGGAGTTTGACCGGTTATGTATATGATCCAATAGTGAACTTTGTGGCTATGTTTCTTATCATTTCCGGGGGCATCGGATTTGTGGTCATGTCTGATCTGGTTGAATACCGGAAGAACCGTAAGCTGTCACTGCATACCAAGGTGGTATTGTCGATGACGGCGTTTCTGATTGTGTTCGGTGCGGTTGTTATTTTCATCTTTGAATTCACTAATCCGAGAACGCTCGGTTCCCTGAACTGGGGAGGCAAGCTGCTCGGTGCGTTTTTCCAGTCGGTCACACCACGTACGGCAGGCGCTAATACGCTGGATATCGGCGGCCTGCGGCAGGCCACACAGTTTTTCATTATTATTCTTATGTTTATAGGGGCTTCACCAGGATCTACCGGCGGCGGTATCAAGACGACGACCTTTACGATCATGATCGGTGCTGTGATTGCGATGATCCGCGGTCGTGATGATATCGTGATGTTCCGGTACCGTCTGGCGCAGGAGCGAATTTTCAAGGCACTGACTATTTCTCTGCTGGCTCTGCTGCTGGTCATTATGGTCACGATGGCCCTGACAACAACGGAGAGCGCGAGTTTTCTCAGTATATTATTCGAGACGACTTCGGCCTTCGGTACCGTAGGGCTATCGATGGGGCTGACCCCCCATTTAACGACGATCGGCAAAGTGCTGATCTGTATAACGATGTTTGCGGGCCGTCTTGGACCGCTGACTCTGGCGTACGCGCTTGGACCTAAGAAAGGCAAAGAGCTGTACCGCCATCCGGAAGGTAAAATGATTATTGGATAAGGGAGTATGACAAGGATAATGAAGATACAGCAATTTGCGGTAATCGGTTTGGGCCGCTTCGGCTCCAGCCTTGCGCTGGAGCTCATGGAACTGGGATATGAGGTGCTCGGCATCGACCGTGACGAAGATGTGGTGCACGAGATGAGCGAGCTCCTGACTCATGCGGTGATCGCTGACGCAACGGATGAAGAGACGCTCCGGTCTCTCGGTATCCGCAACTTTGACTGCGGGATCGTTGCGATTGGTGATGACATCCAGATGAGTATTCTGGCCACCATCCTGCTGAAGGAGCTGGGTGTCAATCAGGTTGTCGCTAAGGCCATCTCGACTTTGCACGGGCGCGCGCTTACCAAACTTGGTGTAGACCGGGTTATCTATCCTGAACGGGACATGGGCGTGCGGGTTGCTCATCAGCTGGTAACCCCGAATTTGCTTGATTATATTGAGCTGTCCAAGGATTACAGCATCGTGGAATTAACAGTGCCCGGATGTCTGAACGGTAAGACATTATCTGAAGTGAACTCCCGCGCCCGTTATGGCTGCAGCATTGTAGCCGTACACAAGCCGGAAGGCATTATTATTGCACCAACAGCAATGGACCAGCTCCGTCAGGGGGATATTATGGTCGTGATCGGTTCGAACGAAAATATTACACAGTTTGAGCAGCAGGTAGTAAATGTGTAATTACCGGGGAAATAATCATAATAGGTCTCATTAGAATAGGTCTTATTAGAAAATAACAAATGAGGCAATATATTCGTCAAGAAGAGAAGGGAACAGCTATGGAATCCTCGGCTACGGAAATGATCCACCATGTATTACTTCTACTATTATTCATTCTGGCGGTCGGCATGTTTGCCGGCCGTTTCGCTGCCCTGCTGAAGCTGCCGGACGTTGTGCTTTTTATCGCGGCAGGCATGCTGATCGGACCCGGACTCGGTCTCATTCATGAACCGGGCAGCTCGGTGATTAATCAATTTATTTTGACAGCAGGTTCTGTATTGATTCTGTTCGACGGGGGACGAAATTTGCGTCTGGAGGGCCTACGGAAAGTCTGGCTTACAGTGTCCATGCTGAGTGTCCCCGGCGTCCTGGTGACTGTGGGCATTGTCGGGACAGGCGTTCACTACCTGTTCGGCATAGACTGGATGTTCGCTCTGCTGGTCGCCGCGGTTATTGCTTCGACCGATCCGGCTTCCATCATTCCCGTTTTCCGCCAAGTAAGCATACGTGAGCGGGTACGCATTACGGTGGAGAGTGAGTCGGCTTTTAATGATGCGACAGGCTCGATTGTTACTTTTGCGCTGCTAGCGGCTGTGGAAGGAGGCCGGCTTCATGTACAGACGATGACCTGGGACTTTCTCAGAACGGCTATCGGGGGCATCGTCATCGGCTTCATCCTTGCAGCTGGTGTGAATTATCTGGTTGCGCATCTGAGAATCGGCATTTTGCAGGAGTATACAACGATTGCAATGATTGTGGTGGCCCTATCTTCGTACCTCGCCGGCGATCTCCTGCATGTCAGCGGGTATATGGCTGCTTTTGCGGCCGGGTTAATCTGGGGGAATGCGCATATCTTCGGTCTCTCTATGGAGGCCAAGATGAACGAGATGGGAATGGTTGCGGACAATCTGACGCTGATGATGCGCATGCTGATCTTCATTCTCCTGGGCAGCCAGGTTAACTTCCAGGCACTAGGTCACTATTTTTGGCCAAGTCTGGGTGTAGTTCTGATCCTGATGCTGGCCGCGCGTCCACTGACGGTTCTCGTCTCCGCACTGCCTGACCGCCAATCACGATGGTCTTGGCAGGAGCTTCTCTTCATGATGTGGGTCCGGGAGACCGGGGTGATTCCGGCTGCGCTGTCCGGTATTATTATTGCAACGGGCGTTGCCCATGGCGAGATTATCGCCTCAGTGACATTCATGGCCATCATGCTGACCATCCTGCTGCAGGCAAGCACGACAGCCTGGGCAGCGCGGCGGCTGGGGCTGGAAATTAACGGTGAAAACAGCCGGAACCCAGCCTAGCACAACATTCAGGCTCCAATGTCTGCCAAGAAGGCAGCTCATGGAGCCTTTTTTGTTCTTATGAGGTACTATGGATGGCGGCGAAGGACTGCTGCGTTTCTGTAATCCAATACAAGGCTGTCGGACTGTGCTCGACGGTGTCGTCATAAATCAGGCAGGTCGTCCGGCGGGTCTGCTCAAGCTCGGGAATATGAAAGGAGACCAGCTCGTTGTCCCGCAGCAGCTGTCCGCGCAGATACGATTTGGGCAGCAGGGCGGACGCCTTGAAGATGGGGAGTAACCGCACAATAGCTTCAAAGGAATCGATCTCTGTCCTGATGTCAGGCATGACGCCAAACCGCTGGAACAGATCGTCCGTCATCCGGCGGTAGAGCGTCCCTTTGGAGAACATAATCATCGGCTGGCCCTGCAGCTCTTCAAGGCGTGCCTGGCGGGAGCGTGAGACAAAAGGATGACTCTGGGGAATAACCAGCTCCAGATGGTCGTCAAACAGGGGGATGCACACCAGACCAGGTTCATCAATATAGGAGCCGATCAGACCGACGTCCACCTTTTTATCCCTTACAGAAGAGACAATCTCCAGCGTTTTACCGGTCAGCAGCTTCATCTCGGTCTGGGGATGCCGTTCCATGAACTCATTCATCAGCGAGGGGAGCGTCGTCTGAAGAGTAGTCAGGCTCGCGCCGAGCGTAAGCGAACGCGGAAGCTCGCTTTTGAACTGGGAGAGGGTCTGGAGGAACTGGCTCTGCCGCCGCCGCTGCTCCAATGCGAACGTGTACGTGATCTGGCCGACACTGGTCAGCTCAAGACGTTTGCCCCGGCGGTCGAACAGGGTAACGCCCAGCTCGCTCTCCAGTTTGGCGATTTTGCGGGACAATGCGGGCTGAGAGAGATTAAGCAGCTTGGAGGCACGGTTCAGACTCGACTGCTCAACAACGATTGCGAATGCATTCATATCTTCAAACAAAGAGGATTCACTCCTTGAGACCATATTGGATGGGAAGAGGTGAAGAAAGTGATAGCGGTTTCTATCTTATGTCTCTAGGTTATAACAATTAATAAGTATATTGCAATTCCATTATAAGTTGAAAAAGAGTAACATGAACAATGACACAAGTTGTTCACAACATGGAAAAATGGAGCAATTTGTCGATCCTTCCTATCCAGGGAGTAGTTTACCTTCTTTTATAAAATGTAAAAAGTACTATTGAAAACGCTATCTATGGGAAAGGGGAATGACCGTTTATGAAAGGGTATTATTCCAGAAAGCTGCATTCATTGCTCGGCGTTATTCCGCTCGGGCTGTTCTTCCTGGAGCATTTGATCACCAACTTCTCCGCGGTGGAAGGAGGCTTGGACGGCTTCAACAAAAGCGTAGCCTTCCTGAATGGCCTTCCGCTCGTGATCGTGCTGGAGACGGTACTGATCTATCTTCCGCTTCTGTTCCACGGAATTTATGGTCTCTATATCGCCTATCAGGCGAAGCCCAATGTTAACCGGTACGGTTATGAGCGCAACTGGCGTTATACCCTGCAGCGGGTCAGCGGCATTGTTACATTCGTATTTATTATCTGGCACGTGTACGATACCCGTTTCCAGGTGGCTCTGGGGCAGGTCACACATGAAGAGCTTGGAGGGCTGATGCACAATATCGTCACCCAGCCGGTCTTCTTCATTTTCTACCTCATTGGTGTAGTGTCCACCTCCTTCCACTTTGCGAACGGCCTCTGGTCCTTCCTCGTGGCATGGGGCATTACGGTTGGACCGCGTGCACAGCGTGTGTCTTCCTACATCTGTATGATACTGTTCGCCGTTGTAGCCATCATGTTTATTGTTACTCTGTTTGTCTTCCGCAGCGCGGAGTTTGATCAGACTACCGCGTTTATCAATACCGTGAAAGCAGTCATCAGTTAAGAAGGAGTGGGTCATATGGCAGCATCCAATATCATTGTTGTGGGCGGAGGCCTGGCAGGCCTCATGTCCACAATCAAGGCCGCTGAGGCAGGCGTCCATGTTCATTTGTTTTCTCTGGTTCCGGTTAAACGCTCGCACTCTGTGTGTGCACAGGGCGGCATTAACGGAGCCGTAAATACAAAAGGGGAGGGCGACTCTCCTTGGATTCATTTTGACGATACCGTATACGGCGGTGACTTCCTAGCTAATCAGCCGCCGGTTAAGGCGATGTGTGAAGCAGCACCTGGCATCATTCACCTGATGGACCGGATGGGCGTAATGTTCAACCGGACACCGGAAGGTCTGCTGGATTTCCGCCGCTTCGGCGGAACGAAGCATCACCGTACGGCATTTGCAGGTGCAACCACCGGCCAGCAGCTGCTGTACGCGCTGGATGAACAGGTCCGCCGCTGGGAATCCGCAGGTCTCGTAACGAAATACGAGAACTGGGAGTTCCTGCAGGCTGTGATTGATGACGAGGGGATCTGCCGCGGCATCGTCGGTCAGAATCTGCGCAGCATGGAAGTGCAGACCTTCGCTGCCGACGCTGTGATTCTGGCCAGCGGCGGACCGGGCATTATCTTCGGACGTACCACCAACTCGGTGATCAACACAGGAACGGCGGCGAGTGCGGTATATCAGCAGGGCGTGCACTATGCGAACGGGGAATTCATCCAGATTCACCCGACAGCGATTCCGGGCGACGACAAGCTGCGCCTGATGTCCGAATCCGCCCGCGGTGAGGGCGGCCGGATCTGGACCTACAAGGACGGCAAACCTTGGTACTTCCTTGAAGAGAAGTATCCTTCCTACGGCAATCTGGTGCCGCGTGATATCGCAACCCGGGAAATCTTCCATGTCTGTGTCGATATGGGTCTTGGCGTTAACGGAGAGAACATGGTATACCTGGATCTTTCCCACAAGGATCCGAAGGAGCTCGATGTCAAGCTGGGCGGCATCATTGAAATCTATGAAAAATTCATGGGTGATGATCCGCGTAAAATTCCAATGAAGATCTTCCCGGCTGTCCATTATTCGATGGGCGGCATGTGGGTCGATTACAACCAGATGACTAACATTCCGGGGCTGTTCGCAGCAGGCGAATGTGAGTACCAGTATCATGGTGCGAACCGTCTGGGAGCCAATTCGCTCGTCTCGGCCATCTTCGGCGGCATGATGGCCGGACCGAAGGCCGTAGAATATATCAAGGGTCTGAAGAAATCGGTACAGGACGTATCCTCATCCGTATTTGACGGCTACAAGAACCGCCAGGAACAGAAATACCAGAACATCCTCCGCATGGATGGAAGCGAGAATGCTTATGTCATTCACCGTGAGCTGGGTGAATGGATGACCAATAATATGACAGTGGTACGTTACAATGACAAGCTGGAAGCTACCATCGGCAAAATCAAGGAGCTGAAGGAGCGTTACCACCGCATTAACATCAATGATGCATCGCAGTGGAACAATGCAGGTGCTGCCTTTACCCGTCAGCTCTGGAACATGCTTGAGCTGGCTGAAGCAATGACCAAAGGTGCGCTGCTCCGTGATGAAAGCCGCGGCGCACACTACAAGCCGGACTTCCCGGACCGTAACGATGATGAATTCCTGAAGACGACGATTGCCAAATGGACAGCAGATGGACCGGATATCTCTTATGAGCCGGTTGATGTATCCCTCATCCCGCCGCGGATCCGTGACTATTCCAAAGACTGACGGATACGGGATACGTACGCTGATAGGGCTGCTGTTAAGGGCTAGTAACCAGACCTCTGAAGAAGACTCACAACATAATCAACATAAACACAGGGATTGAGAAAGGAGAATGAACATGGCGGAAACAGCTGCTGCCAGCAAGATGGTCAAGTTTGTAATTACACGCCAGGATCAACCGGATTCGGCTTCCTATACGGAGGAATTCGAGCTTCCGTACCGTCCCGGCATGAATGTTATCAGCGCATTGATGGAAATCCAGCGAAATCCGGTTAACAGCAAGGGAGCTTCCATTGCACCCGTGTGCTGGGAATCGAACTGTCTCGAGGAAGTGTGCGGAGCCTGCTCCATGGTCATCAACGGTAAGCCGCGTCAAGCATGTGCGGCGCTGATTGATAACCTGGAGCAGCCGATCACCGTGGAGCCGATGAAGACGTTCCCCGTCGTCCGCGACCTGGTCATCGACCGCAGCCGGATGTTCAATGCATTAAAGAAGGTCAAAGCATGGATTCCGATCGATGGTACTTATGATTTGGGCCCAGGACCGAAGATGGCAGAGAAGAAAAGACAATGGGCTTATGAGCTGTCGAAATGCATGACCTGCGGCGTATGCCTGGAGGCTTGTCCAAACGTGAATGACAAAACAAGCTTCATCGGACCTGCGGCGATCTCGCAGGTGCGTCTCTTCAATGCCCATCCAACAGGCGAAATGAACGCTGAAGAGCGTCTCGATGCTCTGATGACAGATGAAGGAATCGAAGGCTGCGGTAATTCGCAGAACTGCGTGCGCTCCTGTCCGAAAGGCATTCCGCTTACTACATCGATTGCGGAAATGAACAAAGCAACAACGAAACACATGTTCAAGCGCTGGCTGGGCATGTAAAATACTACTTTTACACAGCAGGCCTCCGTTATTACCGGAGGCCTGCTGTTGTGCTGTGTACAGTTCGGGAGCAGGAAGAACGTGCTGGTCTTATGATATACTTTCTATAATCAGCCATTGATTTGACAGAAAGATAGTGAATAGTAAGGATCGAATAGTAAGGATTGAATAGAAAGGATCGAATAATATGACAGCACAACGCATTACTGATCAGCCGGTCACGGCCTCGGAGATCGTCGTAACTCTGAGGGAGAAGCTTAGCATTAAGCCTGGTATGGTGCTTCTGGTCCACTCCTCGTTGTCAGCCTTCAAACGTTATATTCCTGGCGGAGCTGCAGCTGTAATTATGGCCTTGGAGGAGGTGCTGGGTCCGGAAGGGACCCTGATCATGCCAACACAATCCAGTGATCTTACCGATCCATCAACCTGGATGGCACCGCCAGCCGATCCGAAGTGGTGGGATTTGATTCGTGACGAGATGCCGGCGTATGATCCCTTTTTGACTGAAACCCGAGGGATGGGGAGCATACCTGAATTGTTCAGACTGCAGCCCGGCGTAAGACGGAGCTGTCATCCGCAGTTGTCTTTTGCTGCTAAAGGTCCGCTTGCGGAGCAAATTATAGACCATCATAGTCTGGACTTTGGCCTTGGAGAGCATTCCCCGCTGGCCAGAATGTATGACCTTGAGGCTCAGGTACTGTTCCTGGGCACAACCCATGCGACGAACACCTCCTTCCACCTGGCAGAGTACCGGACCGCTTACAGGGGGCGTGTTGAGCTGATGAGCCAAGCCCCACTCTTAACCGAGTCAGGTAAGGAATGGAAGGAGTTCAAAAACTACAACATTGATTCGGATGACTTTGAGGCGTTGGGTGCGGACTTCGAGCAGGAGCATCCCTCCAGCTGGAAGCGCTGCACCCTTGGTGAGGCGGACTGCTTCCTGGCCTCTCAGCGTGATATGGTGGATTATGCTGCCATGTGGCTCGCTGTAAAACGTTAAGATTTTAATGAGGCATCCAGCATGAAGGGCTTTTCGGATGATAAGTCCTCCCCTCGTCAAGATGAGCTTGATGACGAATGACGGGTTAGCAGTAACGCATTACGGATAAGGGCTAAGGTCGTAATGACCGGAATAGGGTAATACATAGGTAGCCCCCATGCAGCACCAGTTGATTCCTGGGTAGAGGGAATGCAGATGTAAAGAGATATTGGGGAGATGATCATATGGAAGATACGCCGCATTCGGAGCGGCAGACACCCCTCCGCCGGAAGGATCGTCATCAGAAGGAGCTCAACACGTCAAGGAGGGCGTTCCTCAAAAAAGCGGCAGGTGCAGCTATCGGAGTCGGACTGCTGGGAGGTTATGCGGGATGGTGGGAGCCGAGACATCTGGAGATTAACCGCCTGAACTTATCGCTTTCCGGTCTCCCTGCTGCTTTTGCCGGTATGAAGATTGTTCATTTTAGTGATGTGCATTTGGGGTATCATACGGATGCAGAGGACTTCAAAAGACTGGCTGCGCTGATTCAGGCAGAGCAGCCGGATGTGCTCTGCTTTACAGGGGATATTGTAGATGATCATCCTTACAGTATGTTGGAATCCATAGATAGTATGGCAGGGCTGAATGCTCCTCTGGGCAAATTTGCAGTATTGGGCAATCATGATTACAAATGGGTATCCCGTCCGGACGGTCTGCCCGGACTGTACCCGCGTACCGGTTTTCAGCTTCTGCGTAATGAACATGTCTGGATTCAGAAGGGAAAGGATGCCATTGCAATGATTGGTCTGGAGGATCAAATTGAAGGCAAGGTGAAATTAGCCCAGGCTGTCGATGGAATCCCTTCAGAAGCATTCCGCATCCTGCTGATGCATGAGCCTGATTATGCGGATACAGCAGCAGCAAGCGGCTTTGCGCTGCAGCTGTCAGGTCACAGTCACGGAGGTCAGGTTCGCCTGCCTTTCGTTGGAGCATTGATTACACCGCTTGGGGGCAGACGGTATATTCAAGGGCTTCATTATATTGGGGAAACACATATGCCTTTATACGTGAACCGGGGATTTGGTATGACTCGTCTGCCAATCCGTTTCCTCTGTCGTCCGGAACTAACCGTTCTGACGCTGAACCCCGTCTAGTACAGCAGCGATAAGGAGAGAAAAGAGGATGGAACGAATTGCTGTAGTATCCGATATACATGGAAATAAAACAGCCTGGGATGCAGTGGTTGCAGATATCGAGCGGAGGGGAATTACGCGCATCTTCTGTCTGGGAGATCTGGTAGGAAAAGGTCCGATGCCTGCAGAAGTAGTAGACAGTATCCGTGAACGGGCTGAGATTGTCGTTCGCGGCAACTGGGATGAGCTGGTCACGAAGGTGCAGGACAATATCAATTTCACCTGGCAGGCAGAACGGCTGGGTGAGGAGCGGCTGATGTATCTGCTTACGCTTCCATTCAGTTACGATTTCCGGTTAAGCGGCCGCCATATCCGGCTGCTGCATGCTTCACCTCAAAGCGTCTATCACCGGGTTCAGCCCTGGGATGAGGAGAAACTGCGGCTGGCCATGTTCGACCCGATTGTGACGCCAAAAGATGAGATGGAGGCAGCTTCTCCGGATGTCGTGGGTTATGGAGATGTACATAATGCATATCTGCAGCATCTGGATGGCAAAGTATTATTTAACGCAGGCAGTGTCGGCAACCCGCTGGACTTGACGCAGGCATCGTATTGTATCCTGGAAGGGGACTTTGACAGCAGACAGACGGGTTCCTTTAACATCCAGTTTGTCCGGGTGCCTTACAACATTGAGTTGGAAGTTGAGCGTGCAGCCGCTGCGGGTGTCCCTTCTCTGGACTTATATATCCGTGAGCTGCGAACAGGGGTTTACCGGGGAATGGCCGGCGAATAAATCTAAAGGAGAGGGTCGGCCATGACATGGCCTACAAAGCTTGCCGATCACGACAAGAATCGGCTTCAGCCAGAGCTTATCCTCACAAAAAGCAGCATCCGCGAGGTTCAACCTGTACTTCATCATCCGCTTCTTACATTAATGCTGTTATCAGGAGCCGATTACGAGCGGCTGCTGGATATGGTCTCTCACCCGGAGGTGATCCGGTATGTGAACAGAGCTTCACAGCCGCTTCCCATCCGGGCGAGAAAGCTGGTTATGCAGATTAAGGATAGTGCCCTTACCATGCAATCTCTGCATTTCGGGATTTGGGAGAAGGCAACGGGCAAATTCGCCGGACTGGTTTCTTTTCAATTCTGGAATGAGCTGACAGGAGAGGCCCAGGTCGGATATATACTGGGTAGAGACTGGTGGGGACGCGGTTATGCCACAGCATCGCTGAAGCTGCTGCTGCAGTTTGGTTTCTCTCGACTGGGTTTGCATGATGTGGAAGCCCGCTGTCATCCGGATAATTCAGCCTCGTTGAGAGTACTCGTGAAGAACGGTCTGACATTTGGCAGAGTCATTGCTCCATATGCAGAAGGAGACGGGGGAGTTCCGGTCCATGTCTACAAGTTAACCCGGAATCAGTGGATGAGGCAGAAGATGTGACGCAAATGATATATTTTGTTACACAATTGAAATAATGCCGACATTAACCTCTAACAGAGACAGGGTAAACTTATTGACATGACCCCCTTTTTGAATATATAAACTGCTTTTGGGACCCGCCGGTATGGCAGGTCCCCTTTTTTTGTTCTTATAGCTCGGCGATTTGTTTCTTTTTCTGCTTAAAATAGACCCACTTCTTAAAACCGATATCCTTCAAACGGCTGCGCACCGCTTCCCATTCGTCACCTACGCGGGATGGTTTGTGTGCGTCAGATCCGAAGGTCACATCGACCCCGAAATGACAGGCTCGCTCGAGAATGTCATCTGCCGGATACCAGCCGCCGCTCAATTTGGTTTTGCCGGAAGTATTAATCTCAATGGCTACTCCGCACTCGGCGATGGTCTTCAAGGTGTTATCTAGCGCGCGTGCAGCCTGGATGCTGGAGAAAGCCGGGTAATTGCCCTTCATCGCATCCATATGACCCAGGATCTGAAACATGCCGCTCTTCGCCGATTCTGCAATAAGAGCAAAATAGCCTTCCTTCACCTCAATTTTGCGTGCATCGCTTAAATCACGCCAGCGGTTTTTGTTGAAGATGCTGATCCCCTCAATCTGGTGAACCGAACCGATCATGTAGTCGAAAGGATATGGCGCAAGCGCCTTACGATAGATTTCTGCGTACTGCGGGAAGTAATCGGATTCAATACCAAGCAGGACGTCAATCCGGCCGGCATATTCAGCCTTCAGCTTCAGCACCTCTTCCACATAACCGGCAATTTGGGATTTGCCCATATAAATATGCGGGAAGGGTTGCTCCTCGTCGCTGCCGAAATAAGGGGTATGGTCCGAAATGCCAATGGCTTGCAGACCTTCGGCGATCCCAGCCTCAATGTAATCCCTGATGTCACCATCAGCATGACCGCAGCGGTAGTGGTGGGTATGCAGATCAAATTTCATGGACATGCTCCTCTCTGAACGGGTCTGGTGATCGGTTATTCCGAGCTGATAAATTGGGTTTCCGGCATGCCCTTCAGGTCACTCAGAAACTGCTGCATAGCCGAATTTAGATAACGGCTGGATTTGTATATAACACCTACCGGATGGCTGACTTCCAGTTCAGTAATTTGAATGATCTTCAGGGTGCCCGAACGTGTCTCAGAAGCAACGGACTGCCGGGATATAATAGCTGCTCCCAGGTTCAGTTCAACCATCCGCTTGACTTCCTCACTGCTGGACAGCTCCATAACAACGTGCGGCTCGATATTGTAGCGGCGGAAAACATCTTCGGCAAAACGTCGTCCCACGGTATCCGGGGAAAGCAGGATGAGCGGGACTTCCCGCAGCGCTTCCATATCGGCATGAGGACTGGCGGCCAGCGGGTGCTCAGGAGAGACAACCAGCTCGAAGGTGTCGTAGTAGAGAACCGAGCTGCTGAGATTCGGATTTCGTTCAATCAGATACCCGATGCCTACATCAACCAGTCCGTTCTCTACTTGCTGATAGATCTGCGAGGAGGGCATCGACTGAATGCTGGTTTTGATCAGAGGGAATTGATCCTGGAAGTAGGAGAGGACACGCGGCAGAATCTGAATGGCGATCGAGGTGGTGGTACCAAGTACAATACGTCCTTGCGGAATTTGATCAAGATCGGACAGCTTCTGCTTCAGCTCCTCCACAATATCTAGGATGCGTTCGGCGTGTTCGAGAAATACCTGGCCGCGATCCGTCAGGGTGACGGGTTGGCTCCGGTCGACCAGCACCGTTTTGAACTCGTCCTCAAGACTTTTAATCTGGGCGGATACAGCGGGCTGTGTCAGATTGAGCAGTTCGCCGGCCTTGCGGAAACTCATCGTCTTGGAGATCGTCAACAGCGTCTCCAGTTGACTTATGTTCATAGGTACACCCTCCTTTTGCGTGGATGTGAATTGTGATCTGTACCAGACGTCTATGTAGTTCGAAATGGTTTTCATTAAATTATAGGGGATTCCCCCTCTTAGGGCAATCAAACCCGTTCCGGTTGGCAGGTTCATATTCATTTAATCGAAATCGACATTCACTTTTACAAACAGGGCTTAAGGTGGAAGAAGAGAATAGAGGAGGATGTTAAATGAACAAGAAACAAGCCCGCGCCTGGGCCATGTATGACTTCGCCAATTCGGCGTTTGCCACCACGATGCTGGCGGCGGTACTGCCGATTTATTATCAAAATGTGGCTGCCTCCGGGCTGCCTGGAGCGACTGCTTCCAGCTACTGGGCATTCTCACAGACCATCGCCATGATCCTGGTAGCCCTGCTGTCACCGGTTCTGGGGGCCGCCGCTGATTCCAGCGGGCACAAAGGCCTGTTCCTGGCGGTCAGTGCAATTTTGGGTGCTGCAGCCAGCAGTGCAATGGCGCTGGCCGGCCAGGGCGATTACATTCTGGTATCGCTGCTGTTCATCGTGGGGACCATCGGATTTTCCGGAGGTAACACCTTCTACGATGCCATGCTGCCGGATATTGCGCCCCCGGCTGAACGGGATGCGCTATCTACCAAAGGCTACATGTACGGCTATATTGGCGGAGGTGTACTGCTTGCCGTAAATATGGTGATGATCCAGCTGTGGAAGCCGTTAGGCTTTGCCAGTCAGACTCAGGCTACCCAGGCTGTATTTCTAACCGTTGGATTATGGTGGGTCCTCTTCAGTATTCCGCTGCTCCGGAACCTGCCGGCGGCTCCTCGAAAGGACCGTCTCGGATTCGCTCATCACACCAAAGACAGCTTCCGCCGGATTGGTCAGACATTCCGCAGTATTACCCGTTATCCCGAACTTCTCAAATACATGCTGGCCTTCTGGTTCTTCAATGACGGCATCAGCACCATTATCAGCATGGCGGCGATCTACGGCGCTCAGATCGGGATCGGCACGACGGACCTGATTGCAGCGCTGCTCATTACGCAGTTTGTCGGTATTCCTTTTACCTATGGGTTTGTCCGGCTGGCCCGGGCATTTGGTGCCAAACGTTCTTTATACGCATCGCTGGTGTTCTATACTTTGATTGTTACTTTCGGTTATTTTATGAAAACAGCCGTTCATTTCTATATTCTGGCCTTTATGGTCGGTATCGTACAGGGGGGCAGTCAAGCCTTGGCACGCTCCATCTACAGCCGCCTGGTTCCCCGTGAGCGGACAGCTGAATTTTTCGGTTTCCTGAGCCTCTCGGGTAAAGTATCCGCAGCTGCTGGCCCGGCCCTGTTTGGCTTAACGGCTGCCTGGACGGGGTCCAGCAGATTGGCCATTCTTTCTGTCATGCTGTTCTTCGTGATCGGCATGATCCTGCTGACCCGGGTCCAGCTGGATAAGGGAGAGCGTGAGGCAGGGAGAGCCGATGGGCCCGCTGAAGAGAACGATATCCAGGCCTCAACACCGGCGGTCATGTAATTTGCAGACATTGTGATTCAAAAGTCCTGCATTCCTGACGCAGTCATATCCATCCAGCACGCCGTCTTTTTGAACCCTTGCCCCGGGGAGAAAGAGATTTAGCGGTATTTACTCTAAATAATTGAAGTAGTCCTGACGATATATAAGTAGATTGTCGCTACAGATTAGCGTAATAATAGATGCTTTTTCCTAAGACTTAAAGTATAATAATTTTGAATTTAATGGGACTTTTGATGTGTGACCATCAACCCAGAGCAAAGGGGCGCAAAACCTATCATGAAAGCGGAAGTGATTAATCCATTCTTGGAATCAGCACGGCTTGTCATTGAGCAGGTCATTCAAATTTCACCGTCAACAGGCAGCCTTGGGGTGAAGAACGTAGAACTTATTGACAGTCATATCTGGATCATGATCGGGATGACAGGTCAAATGAGCGGGAATATTGTGTTTGGACTGCACGAACAGGTCGCGTTGAAAATGGTTTCGGCTATGATGGGCGGATTTGTGCTTACAGAGCTGGATGAGATGGGGCAAAGTGCTATTTCGGAACTGGGTAATATGATCAGCGGCAACGCCAGCACGATTCTGTCCAGTCAGGGTGTTACGGTGGACATTACGCCTCCGCAGGTTATGAAATCAGAAAACCTTACCTCATTCGTACCTCAGCGGGCACTAAGCATCCCACTGATGATGGATGGAATTGGCGAACTCGATATTCAGGTCATGATCTCTTAGAATGGATGGAGAGCGAATTCATTTCACAAAATATATATTATGGTTATAATACATTTGTGGATGGATTCTAGCTCCATATGATTAAGGGAGGTCTGAATGTGGTTGACCTGAAAGACCGTGTTGTGTTTATTACCGGAGCATCGAGCGGAATCGGCGCTTTGAGTGCGTCCATGCTGCAGGAGAAGGGAGCGATTCCGATCCTGGCTGCGCGTTCGCGTGAGAAGCTGGAGAAGATCAGCCAAACACTGCAGGGTCCGCATGAGATCAAAGTGCTGGATGTGACGGACAGTGAGCAGGTGGAGCGGGTGTTCGCCGACGTCTATCAAAAGTACGGGCGAATCGACATTCTTTTGAATAATGCAGGCTACGGCAAGTTTGAATATGCGACTGAAATGAGCGTCACGGAATTTGAAGATATGATGGATGTTAATTACATGGGACTGGTGCGCTGCACCAAGCAGGTTCTTCCGCACATGATCGAGCAGCGTTACGGTCAGATTGTGAATGTGGCCTCTATGGCAGGCAAGATCGGCACAGCCAAATCAGCCTCCTACACGGCGACCAAGCATGCGGTGCTGGGATTCAGCAATGCACTTCGTCAGGAGCTGCGCGGGACAGGCATTACCGTGACGACGATTAATCCGGGACCGATTGACACCCCGTTTTTTGAGATGGCTGACCCTTCCGGAAATTACGTGAATAATGTGAAGTGGATGCTCATGAAGCCGGAAAGTGTGTCAGGTCATATTGTGAAAGCGATTGAGAAACGCAAGGAAGAAGTGAACCTGCCCCGTCTGGCTTCGGCAGGGGTCTGGCTGTACCAGCTGTTCCCCCGCTTGGCAGACAGGCTGACACAGGGAATCATGAGTCAAAAGTAACGCCGGCTTGCACAAGCCGGTTTTTTTGTGCTCTGCCGAAGCCAGGAAAGCGATGGATGATTTGGTGGATGTGGTGTTTTCGCATATAATGAAGATTAACGATGATTAATAAGAGCCTGCTTCAGAACAAAGACTGCAGGCTGAAAAGGATGGACAACCATGAATGCTAACTTTCAATCGCTCGGTGTAGATGCGGCCCTCGTATCCAAGCTGTCCGAGCATGGTATTAACGAACCTTCACCCGTACAGGCGGAGAGCATCCCCGCTATTCTGGAAGGTAAAGATGTAATCGCTCAATCCCAGACCGGCAGCGGCAAAACACTCGCTTATCTGCTGCCGCTGCTGCAGAATATGGATACTGATTCCAGAGCAACCCAGAAGCTGATTCTGGCGCCAACCCAGGAGCTGGCCATGCAGATCGTACGCGAGGGCCAGCGGTATGGAGAGGGTCTCGGTATACGTGTACTGGGGCTCATTGGCGGAGCTGCGGCCAAGCGCCAGATTGAGAAGCTGCGCGAGCATCCCCAGCTGGTAGTAGGCACACCCGGCCGTGTGCGTGAGCTGATTGCCCTGCGCAAGCTGAAGATGCATACCGTGACTACGCTCGTTATTGATGAGGTCGATCAGGTGTTCCAGCTCGGCGGCGCTGCCGACGTACAGCATATCCTGCGCAGCACGATGCGTGAACGCCAGCTGGTGTTCCTGTCCGCCACGATGAATGATGACACGCGGGCTTTGTCCCAGCAAGAAATGAAGAACCCGGTGGAGGTCGGTATTAAGCCTGACCAGAAGACAGCGGCCGGTCTGGAGCATTTGTATTTTGTAACTGAAGAACGGGAAAAGATTGATACACTGCGCCGTCTGGTACGCCATTATAATCCGGACCGTGCGATTGTATTCGTGAACAACACCGATGATATTGGTGAAGTGGAAGCGAAGATGAACCATGTGGGTCTGAATGCAGCTGCCCTGTACGGAGATGCCGATAAGGTGACCCGCAGCCGGGTGCTGTCCCAGTTCCGTGATGGTAAAATCCAGCTGCTCGTTGCCAGTGATGTTGCCGCACGCGGCCTTGATATTGAGGGACTGGGCTGTGTCATTAACTATGATCCGGCAACGGACTCGGAGCACTATGTGCATCGTGCAGGCCGTACAGGCCGCATGGGCCGTTCTGGCCTGGTTCTGTCCATTGTGACTGACCGCGAGACGTTCATTATGCGTAAATTTGCCCGCGAGTTGAATACGGATCTTCAAGAACGAACCTTATTCGCCGGAAAAGTGCTGGAGAAGCAGGGCGGCAGCGGACCACGTGGGCCGCGCAGCAGTAAACCGCGCCAGGTCAGCAAGTCTGGGGCGGGAAGCGCGCGTACCAGCGGGAACAGCCGTACCGGCCAGGGTGCAGGTATGCAGGACCGCAAACGCGATAAGGAACGTGACCGCAAAAACAAAGGGGCGCCCAAGTGGCTGAAAGACAAGCAGTCGCGTGACTAGGACAGCCATGGCCTGACCCTGCGGTGCAGACCGGGGTTCAGGCGCATCAAACGAAATGGCTTGGAAAGAGGGGATCGGAATGGAGCAGACATCCGTGCTGCAAATTGATGGATTGAGCGGAGGCTACAGCGCCAAAAAGCCTGTGCTGCACAATATTACCTTTGATGTTCAGCCGGGGGAGATGTTGGGGCTGATCGGACTCAACGGGGCCGGCAAAAGCACCACCATGAAGCATATCCTTGGTCTGATGAATCCGCAGCAGGGTCAGATCCGGGTGTTGGGGAATAAGCGGGAAGAGAATACAGAGGCTTATCAGAGCTCGATTGCTTTTGTCCCGGAATCACCTGAACTGTACGACGAAATGACCGTGATGGAGCATCTGGAATTTACGGCGCGTGCGTACAGCGTGAAAGAACAGGATTTCCGGGAACGGGCAGATAAGCTTCTTGATCTGTTCCGGATGAGAGAGAAGAGCAGCAGCCTGTCCACGCATCTCTCCAAGGGGATGCGCCAGAAGGTTATGATTATGTGTGCATTTATGGCCGGGCCGCCGCTTTATATTATTGATGAGCCCTTTCTCGGCCTGGACCCGCTGGGGATCCGCTCTCTGCTGGATTTTATGATGGAAATCAAGACCTCCGGCTCAAGTATCCTGCTCAGCTCACACATTCTGTCTACCATTGAAAATTATTGCGACCGGTTCATTGTCCTTCATCGCGGCGAAGTTATCGTGCAGGGCAGCCTGGAACAGATTCGTGCACAGACAGGACAGCAGGGCGTACCGCTGGAACAAATATTCTACAATCTAGTGCAAGGCAGGGATTAATATGGATCTGCTCAAGCTTCGCCGTGAACGGCGTGCCGCCTTCTGGGGGCAGGTCGTTCCCTATCTGGGATATGTATTCCAGAGCGGGGTAGCCGTCGTGTTCCTATTCCTGCTCATTGCTTTCTCGGCCTGGTATACATCCTTTGTACAGCATCTTCCCGCCAACCTGCCGATCCGCTGGATCATGCTGGTACTGTTGGCCCTGCCCATCATCTTCAGTACAGTAAGAACTTATGTCCAGAAGGCAGACATCATTTTTCTGCGTCCGCTGGAATATCATATGCGATCGTATCTGCAGGGGGCCTGGATCAGTGGTGTGACGTACAAAATGGTTGGTCTGCTCATTTTGCTGATCCTGCTCTGGCCGATGTACATCCGGGCTGATGCTGATTCCAAGCCGCTGCTGCTGACAGCCGTCATCCTGATCCTTATTAAGCTGCTGTGCAGCTACGGGGGATGGCAGGAGCAGCGGATGACACTGCGGGCAACCGCGGCCGGATACCGGCTGCTTCGCTGGGCTGTAGGGCTGCTGGCGATTGCAGCCTGGCTGTGGCAGCCGCCGCTGCGCAGTCTGCCCTTCCTGGTGCTGCTGGCGGCCGCATATGCCGCCGCGCTGCGGGCGCCCGCCAAGCAGCCGGTGCCCTGGGAGAATCTCATTGACACGGAGAAGGCCCAGGCCGGCCGTGTCATGCGGACGCTCGGCTGGTTCGTGGATGTCCCGGCGCTGGGCCAGCGGGTGAAGAACCGCCGCTGGCTGGCAGGTCTAGGACGCAATCTGCCTTGGGAGCGCCGTGCTGCCTACCGCTATCTTCTGATGAAGACCTTTGCGCGTACGGAAGCGGCAGGCATCATTGTACGCCTGGTTGTACTCGGGTTGATTCTAACCGTGCTGACCGCTTCAAGCTGGTTTGGTAATGTAATCTATGTCTTCTTCGTATTTCTGATTGGCGTACAGCTGGCGACGCTGCGACGTCCCCATGCGGAATCGTTCTGGCTGCAGTTGTATCCGATCCCTGCTAATATGCGGCGCAGTCAATTTCTGACTTTTATGTTCCAGATACAGCTGCCTGTGGCCATCCTGCTCTTTCTTCCTCTGCTGCTGGGAGGCACAGACCGAATGGGGGCCGCTGCGGCCTCGCTGATCGCTGCTGTGCTGCTGGTCATTCTGTTCCGACAGGCACAAGGCAAGAAGTGGGACCGCGAAGTGAACGGGGAAGACTATATTTAATAAAATAGGACAGATGACCAACCTTGATCTTGTGGGGTTGGTCATTTTTTTAGGAGGAGATGTGAAGTGAAAGGACTGCTGCCAGTGGTTTCTTTAATCATCATTGTTTTCAGTTATGTGTTTATGTATTTTTTAATAGAGATTATAAATAAGCAGGCGGCTCGAAAAGCACGTATCTGGACAAGCATGCTTCACACTCGTTGTGACTGCCGTATTATTTATCTTTCTATTCGCGAACCAGCTGATTTAGTTTGAATGGGCAATCGTGAGGTTTGTCACGATTCCTTCCTTTTTAGAGTGATCGAAATCACAAGACAGGGATGTCCTGTTCTCTATACTTGGAAGCAGATCCAAGAGAGAAGGGACGATGTTCAACATGTTAAACCAGCATACGATTGATGTCATCAAATCAACAGTTCCGGTATTGGAAGTCCACGGTACGGCGATTACTACCACATTCTATCAACGCATGTTTGCGGCTCATCCCGAGCTGCTGAATATATTTAATCACGCAAACCAGAAGCAGGGGCGTCAGCAGGCGGCCCTTGCCAACGCGGTCTATGCAGCTGCCAAGCATATCGACCAGCTTGAGAATATACTTCCTGTCGTCAAACAGATTGCCCACAAGCACCGCAGCCTTGGCATTAAGCCTGAGCACTATCCGATCGTAGGGGAGCATCTGCTCGCGGCGATCGCTGAGGTGCTGGGAGATGCGGCGACCGATGAAATCCTTCAGGCGTGGACCGATGCCTATGGTGTCATTGCGGACGCCTTCATTGGGGTCGAGGCCGGGATGTATGAAGAAGCCCGTACACAAAAGGGCGGTTGGGAAGGGTTCCGTTCCTTTCGGGTTGAGCGCAAGGTAAGAGAGAGCGAAATGATTACCTCTTTTTATCTCGTACCCGCAGACGGCGGAGTGCTCGCTTCGTTTCAGCCCGGGCAGTATATCAGTGTGAAGATCTTCATTCCGGGCGAAGCCTATACCCATCTTCGTCAGTACAGTCTGTCAGATTCACCGGATCGGCCTTATTACCGGATTTCGGTCAAGAGGGAAGATGCCAGAGGCGAACGTCCTGCAGGTAAAGTCTCAACCTATCTGCATGAACAAGTTCAGGAGGGGGATGTACTGGAGCTGTCTGCTCCGGCAGGCGAGTTTGTGCTGGATGAGCAGGATACTCGTCCGGTTGTGTTTATCAGCGGCGGTGTAGGCCTTACTCCAATGGTGAGTATGTTCAATACGCTGGCGAAGCGGTCACCAGAGCGTCCGGCGGTGTTCCTCCATGCCGCGCAGAACAGCCAGTATCACGCCATGCGTGAAGCGGTAGAGCAGCTGGTGTCCGGCAAGGAACATTCTCTGGCTCAATGGGTGTACACCTCCCCTACCGAAGAGGATCGTGCTGCCGCCAGCTATCATAAAGAGGGTTACATGGATCTGGAGTGGCTGCGCAGTGTAGTGCCAAACCGCGATGCCGTTTTCTACTTCTGTGGTCCGGTACCGTTCATGCGGACAATTAATCAGGCACTTCATGAATGGGGAGTGCCGGAGAAGGATATTCATTTTGAATTTTTCGGTCCCGCCGCGGCATTAAACTAACGAATACCAACAAGCCAGCTCTTTCGGGAGCTGGCTTGTTGGTGCGTTATGAGGTTGTACCGGGATTCCGCTGTGCACGCAGCAGACGATTTACCGTCTCCCGCCGCAGTCCGATGAACTGGCCGATCTCATCCTGGGTCAGCACTTCGGTCATGGAGGCGGGGGAAACATACGTCTCGAACCAGACTTGAAATTTCCGCAGCTTCTCGGCCGGTGTAATCTCCGTCAGCTGATCGATGCGCTGCTGCATCATTCGCAGCTTATCCTGCAGCTGCAGCGCAATGGTCCTGCTCAGCTCTGGCTCCTGCTCCAGCCGTTCGTACCAGGCTGCGGCAGGCAGGATGTCAATTTCACTGGTGACGAGAGCAACGGCCGTACCATAATACGGCTTAGGGCTCATCAGTGAATGGTGGGGGATCGTTTCGCCGGGAAGAATCAGATTCACGAGGATCGAGCCGCCGTCCGCGTGAACTCTTATGATTTTGAGCATCCCGCTCTTCAGATGGTACAGCGGCCCGCTCTCCCCTTGACGGAAGAGGGTCTCTCCTTTATGTAACAGCAATGGCAGGACACTCCTTTTCGCAGCCGAATGGAATCTGCACATTCAAGTCCAGATCCCCGGCTAACCTGTTGTTCAGCAGCTAAAGGGAGCGGCTTACGCTCTAACATTGGCTTGTGCCGGCAGCTGCGGGTTTATCTTTTCTTGATTATACAGCAATCCCTGCGGGACTGCTGTCTAGCTGCCGGGAGAGCGGTGAAAGTGCTAAACTCCGGAATAAGCCATAAAGCCGCCATCCACCGGGATAAAAGCACCGGTCACGAAGCCGGAAGCCTCGTCGTCTGCCAGCCACAGCATGGTGCCGAGCAGATCCTCCGGTTTGCCGAAGCGGCGCATCGGGGTATGGCTGATGATCTTGCGGGAACGGTCGGTCAGGCTGCCGTCCTGATGGGTGAGCAGCTCGCGGTTCTGTTCCGTTAGGAAGAAACCTGGAGCCAAAGCATTTACCCGAATGCCCGATTCGGCCAGGTGGACAGCCAGCCACTGTGTCAGGTTGTTAATGCCCGCCTTCGCTGCACTGTAGGCCGGGACCTTCGTCATTGGTGAAGGTGCGCTCATCGAGGACAGATTGATAATACTGCCTCCGCCATGCTGGATCATTCGGCGGCTGAATAGCTGCGTTGGGATGAGTGTACCCGTCAGATTCAAGTCCAGCACCTCACGGAATCCATCCACTGACAGATCGAAGAAGGTCTTATGATCGTGAGCTTCCAGATCTTCCGTACGAAACGTCTCCTGCGTCGTATTGGCGCTGGCCCGGTTGCCGCCGGCCCCATTGATCAGGATCCGGCACGGACCGAGCTGGTCGAAAATGTGCTGCTCAGCTTCGGTTACACTGGCCGGGTCCGTCACATCACAGGAGACGGCGATGGCTGTGCCGCCAGCCGTGTTGATGTCGGCAGCAAGCTGCTCGCCCTTGGACCGGGTGCGGTTCAGAATGGCGACCTTGGTACCCTGGCTTGCCAGCTCGCGGGCCATGGCGGAGCACAAGACACCGGATCCGCCGGTAATGGCAGCCACTTTTCCCTGCAGGGATGCATGTTGAGGCAGTTGGTTCATAAATGATTCCTCCTTGGCAGTTAGGTTTGCCGGTATTTTAGATAGCGCTTTCAAATCATTCTTGTAGATAATGCTATCACATGGTGGAGGCAAGGGGAACCGGAGAGGACAAAAAGAGCCTGCTTTTACATTCGGCACCTTAATAACCCAGTATATACCATTTGGAGGATTGACATTTCGCCTATTGAAAGTGACAATAAAACCATGAAATGAAAACGGTTACTTTTCGTTCAACATGAGCCGATTGAGCGGGTTTTCTTAAATAAAGCGTCTGGACTTGGATCACATTGGGATGAGGAGGAAGACGTCATGCAGCTGCACCGTGCAATTCTGGTGGACGATGAGGTATATACACGCAAAGGGCTGCTCAAGCTGATGGACTGGGAGAGCTGCGGCTTTGAGGTTATTGGTGAAGCGGATGATGGAGAAGATGCCTTGGAGCTGATTCATGCTCTTCAGCCGGACCTCGTGATTACGGATATCCGCATGCCGGTCCTGGATGGATTGGAGCTGATCGGCAAGGCAGCAGTGGACAACATACACAGTCCCGAATTTGTCATTATCAGCGGATATAATGATTTTAATTACGCAAAGCAGGCTATTCGTTATGGAGTCCATGATTTTATTCTCAAGCCGGTGGATGACGAAGAGCTGTCGGCAGCCCTCAACCGGTTAAATCACCGGCTGACGGAGGCAAAGGAGCGACAGAACCGCCAGGTACGGCTATCTAGCGGTACGCTCAAGGAAGAGATTATTATGGGCCGGGCCGATGCCGGGTTTATCCGGCAGTGGGAAGAGAAGCTGATGCTTCGGGCCGACGAGCCATTATATTATGTGTTATTGGAACTGAATGACCAGCATCCTTGGCACGCAAGGGGTCATTGTACGCTGCAGCAATTCAGGGAATATGCGGAACAGGTGCTGCGTAGTTTGACTGATGCCCACTTCCCGCTCTATGTGCATGAGCATCGCAGCAGGCTGGGGATTTTGATCTCAGATCAACTGTTAACAGCTGCAGGGAAAAGCCTGAGCGTGCTGGGGGAAAGGATGGTGTCCCGACTGGAAGCACTGCTCCCGGGGAGGAGAATATTCGTCTATATGGGCCAACCGGTGAGGAGGCTGTCCGATCTCCGGCTATCTTATGAGCGTGCAGTTGAGATGCTGGCCTATAAATATATGTATGAGTCCACTGGTGTTGTCCCGGGACATGAGAAGCCAGGTAAGGAACCGCAGTACGTCATGACAAGTCAGGCGCACATTGATTCCATCATTGAACGAATCGAAGAGACGAACAGAGCTGAAATGGAGTTAGCGATTCATATTCTTTTTACCACATTCCAGGAGCAGGGATATGCCCCTGAAGCCGTCAAAATGAACATCCACCGCTGCGTGCTTGGTGTCCAGGAGGTCATCCGCAGCATGGGCGGCGGCGAGCAGCCGCTGGCGGCGGCAGAACGGCTGCTCGGCTGGCATGATCTGAACCTGTCGCTGGGTGAGTTAAAGCGGCTGTTTATCGGCTTTGCCGTAGAGAGCAGTCATGAAATTGTGAAGCTGCGAAGGGAGCGGCAGCGGGGCGGAATCCACCAGATCCGTGAATATATTGAAGAACACTATAGCGAGAATATCAGCCTAAAAAGCATGGCGGCGCGTTTTTATATGAACCCGGTATATCTGGGACAGCTGTTTAAGAAAACATACGGGACTTACTTTAACGACTACCTGCTGCAGCTGCGGATGACGGAAGCCAAGCGGCTGCTGCGGCAAAGTGATCTGCGCATTTATGAAGTTGCTGAACGGGTCGGTTTCTGCAATGCAGACTATTTCGTCACCCAATTCGAGAAGCTGGAGCAGCTGAAGCCGAGTGAATACCGGAGCCGTATGCAGCAGGTGCCGCAGTCGAGCGGCGTTCAGGGGGCTTATGAAATACCTCCATTATAAGACGTGAAAATGGCATGGAGCGGATTGTGAAGACGAGACAAGCTGCCGCCGAACAGACAAAAAAAGTCCCGGCCGATACGGCACGGGACCTCTTTCATATCCTGCTGCTGATCCTTAGATGAAGAAAGTTTTAGTGATGATAACCAACAGGATGAAGAGAACCAGGATGACACCTGCACTTGTGTAGCCTGCGTATCCATATCCGCCTCTTACTTCTTCTGCTCCCATGTTCATTCCCCTTTCGAACTTGGTGTTGGTCGTACACCGTATATTATGAGACCAGGGGCTTTCGTGCTTGGGCTGAAGTGGAGAGGACGTTAGATTAAAAATGCTCTTTACCCATAAAGGCAAAGAGCACTTAATAATTCCATTCGTGATGGCTTAGCTGCTGCGCAGATCCTGTACACCCTGATAAATCAGGTTAAACAGATCCTCCAGATTGTCTTCTGCAATACAGGAGAATGCGATCCGCAGGTCGGTTTCGCCGAGGGCAATGGTGCCAACACCATACTGGTTCAGCAGGTGGGTACGAAGCTGCTCAGCATTAGCATCCTTCAGCTTCAGGCACATAAAGTAACCGGAGTTAAACGGATAGTACTCCCATGCGCCTTCATATTGGCCGCTGTCGAGCAGGGCCTTGACCTTGTTCGCCCGGCCTTTCATGACCTCAAATTTCTCTTCCTGCTGTGGTCTGAAATCTTCGGACTTCAGAGCATCCAGCACGAAGGTCTGCGAAGGATGCGGACCGCTGGAGATTGTCGCGCGGATGATGCCCAGTGTCTTCTGCTCCAGAGCGGTCAGAACCTCCTGGCTGTCCGAAGCATAGGTGATGAAGCCGACGCGGAAGCCCCAGACATATTCCTCTTTGGTTGCCCCGTCCACTTTGATCGCCAGCACACGCGGATGCAGGCCGGCCAGACGGCCGAAGAGGGATTCCGTTAATGAATTTTCAAAAAAGAGTCCGAAATAAGCATCATCTGTCACGACCACGACGTTAATGCCGGCTTCGGCTGCATCGCGGATCGCGGAGACGATGGCTTCACCTTCCTCGGCGCCCGGTGTATATCCGGTCGGGTTGTTCGGGAAGTTCAACAGGACAATCGCCTTGCCGCTGTCCTTCTGGTTCAGGAGCGCCTCGCGCAGTCCGTCGCTGTTAAATTTCATATCGGCGGTGAACAGCGGATAATTCACGAGACGGCCATGACGGCGAATGCCGAAGGTCAGCTCATAGTTCTCCCAGTTCTTGTCCGGATAGATGACAGCGTCCCCTTCATTCACGAACAGATCGGCCACAATGCTGAGACCATGGGTAAGAGCGTTCGTTACAATAGGGTTGCCGAAGGAACGGTCAGCCAGTGTCGGGTTCTCATTCAGCATCTTGCTGCGCCATACGGCGCGGAGCTCCGGTTTGCCGGCAGGCGGTGCATATGGATAAAGATCCTGCGGCCGGTATGCTGACAGCTTTTCCTGAATGACGTTCAGGTGCATAGGCCCGCCGTTCTCGGTTGCGATACCGATGGTGGCATTGTACTTCTTGGCCAGGGTGCCGGCTTCAGCAGATTGGCTCAGGATCCCTTCTTTTGGAAAATAGATCTCTCTTCCGAGGGGTGACAGCATGTCGAACACATGTTGATTTCCAGCCTGAATGCTTTGATTCAACTGTCCAGCCAGTGGGTTCATGGTTTCCATCCTTCCAAGTCATGTTAGACATTTTCAAGTGCAGTCCGGAAGGCGTGCCCGGTCATGCTGGATCAGGCTTCATCTTTCCGATTTCTGCTGGATAACATTATAGCACTTCACCCCTATGCCGTCACGCATAACGGATGTATTATTCCTCGAATCGAACTATTTGCAGCAGCTAACCTGTTATATACGAAAATTATAAGAGGAAAAATGATATATTGTTCGTGTGTAAAAGTTATTCCTTAGCATGAAAAGGGCAGAATTGGCGCATAAGCCTGGCGGTTTCCATATCCTTACCCCGTGCCCGCTCCTCCAGCTGACTAGCGATCTGCTCTCTGGCTTCCGTCTTCAGATTCTGGCCAAATTTGAACTTGGCGCTGATCCGTTCTGGCACAATGGCGACGACAGATACGCTTTTGAGCCTAGGGGCATATCGGCTGTCCGAAGCATCGATCGGGGCATAGCCGCCCTCAGGCTGCAGTTTGGCCATAAACAGACCCAGCGCGTGGGCTTTCTCGGCAGCATCCTGAACCGGACGGGCTGTGCCAACGGCCGCTACGCTCTTGAAGTAGGAGGTAGCCGGACAAGCCATCTCTGGATCGCTGTAATACGAAGGAATCAGCGAGAACTCCTCGGCTACGGTGAAGCTGACACGGTCATGGCTGCGGATGTTTTTCATTTTCTCACCAGCCAGGCTGCCGTGAAAGTAGAAAATCCCCTGGTCGTAGACAAAGTTAAGCGGGGTTACGCGGGGTTCGCCGTCAGGGGTGACGGTTCCCAGAAAACCAAAGGTTTGTTCCTGCAAAAAAGCCGTTAGTTCTTGTTCCTCTTCCATACTGAATTCCTGTCTTCTCAATTAAGACCACTCCCTTGTTCTCTTTGCTCCTGCCGGGTAGGGTCATTGTAAGAGTTATATTGACATGAAATAAGATCCAATTTAGATTATTTTTATTGGTCCATTTTCTACGTATTGCATAAATCTTCGTGCTGTACTCATCATGAGCGAATCCAATGATCTAAAATGCTCGAATCAGGCAGTGGAGGGAGGGGGAACAGGCATGCAGCTGATGTTTCCGCTGGAGACTTATACCGAGAAACACCGATACAAATATCTGGCTCTGTATCATGCCATCCGCGATGCTATTCATGGCGGGATGCTGACTGGTGGTACCCGCCTGCCTTCATCCCGCTGGCTGGCCGGCCAGTACGGACTGTCCCGGGGCTCGGTAGCCGAGGCTTACGAGATGCTGCGGGCAGATGGATATATCCGCTCGGATGTAGGCCGCGGCACATTCATATCGGCTGAGATCACGCCTTCTTCTTTAGAAGCTCGCGCTGAGGGAGCAGCGATCCTGCTGTCTCCCTGGGGGGAGCGGCTGCTGCAGATGTCACGCGCCAGCCGCAGCCCGTTCCCGTACTTGGACAGAGAACAGGGCATGAACCATCAGGAGCTAATCTCCTTCGGCATCGAACGGATGCCGGAAGATCACTTTCCGATGGCTGCGTGGAATCGCGCTCTGCGGGCAGCGGCCCGAGAGCTGGGGACAGAGAATGAACGGGATCCGGCTGGCGACAGGGAGCTCCGGGAGGTGCTGGCCCGTCATCTCCAGCAGAGCCGCGGGATCCGGGCGGATGCTGAGCAGTTGGTTCTCTTCAGCGGCTCGATGCAGAGCATTGCGCTGCTGGCCCAGCTGCTTGTTCATCCGGGACGCCAGGTCATTACCGAGGATCCCGGCTATCAGGGCATTGTACGGGCGGTAACAGCCAGCGGCGGACAGATCTCCGCGGCGAGGCTGGATGACAAAGGTATTATTCCCGCGGACTGGGATGCCAGTCTGCTGTTCGTCACGCCGGCCCGCCAGTTTCCGAGCGGGACTGTACTGAGCCTGGCCCGCCGGCGTGAACTCCTGGCCTGGGCGTCCCGCCGGCAGGCTGTCATTGTCGAAGACAATTATGACAGCGAGCTGCGCTGGGGAGGCCGGCCGATGGAGCCGCTGAAGGCGCTGGATACGGAAGAGCGGGTCATCACCATCGGCTCGTTCTCGAAGACGATGTACGCCGGCTTCCGGCTCGGGTATGCCGTGCTGCCGCGATCACTTATGCAGCCGGTCATCACCGCCAAAGCGCTGTATGACCCGCTGCCGCCGGGGCTGCTGGAGCAGCGCGCACTGGCGCGCTTCATGGCGCATGGCGATTACGCCAGGCATCTGCGGCGGATCACGCGCCTCTACGGTGCCCGCTGCATCTGTCTGCAGCAGGCCCTGAACAGGCAGGTCGGCGGCTTGTTCGACCTGCAGCCGAGCGACGCAGGGCTGCATCTCTATGCCCGCTGGCTCGGACCGCCGGACCAGTACGCGGCCTTCCGGCAGGCCGCAGTAAGGCACGGCGTGTCGTTCCGGGACGCGGGCGAATTCGCGCTCGCGGATATCCCCCCGGCGGCTTGCTTCGGATTCGCTCATCTGGAAGAGGAGCAGATTGAAGAGGGGGCCCGCCGGCTGGCTGCGGCTTGGAAGAGCCTACAGTAGACGGTTGGAGGGACACATGCTTAATTGAAAGATTCTGCAAATGCAACAGACATTCAACTCAGGAGGCGAAGGTATGCTTAATGCGTCACCGGCATCATTTGTCCAGCTCCCGGCCTTTGCCAAGATTGTCTGCGAGCCGGGATGGAAATGGCAGAAGCGGGAGAAGCCGATGCCGAATTATGACCTGTTCTATGTATGGAGCGGTGAGGGAACTGTGGTGGTTAATGATGTGCCGTTTGCTGTACAGAAGGGCAGCTGCTTTCTCTTCCGGCCGGGCGATCATACACATGCTACGCACAACCCGCAGAAACCGCTGGTCATTACATATATTCATTTTGACGTGACAGAACCAGTGGAAGATATTCCGGAACCGTACCGGGTGCTGGAGGATGCATTCGAATTCGAGCACATGCTGTCACGCTGCGTACGGCTGGGGCTTGACCAGCCCTATGGAGCTGCGGAGGAGGTGCAGCTGCTGCTGAAGCAGATGATGATCTGTCTGCTGCGGAATGACCGGGAATTTCCGGTAGAGCGTAAGGTAACCCATCAGCTGACAGAAGCGCTGCTGGAGGTTGCCAATTATGTGCGTCTGCATCCCGGTCTGCCGCACAGGGTGCAGGATCTGGCCGGACGGGCGGGACTCTCACCGCGTTATTTCTCGGTCCGGTTCAAAGAGCTGATTGGCATGCCGGTACAGACTTACATTATCCAGAAGCGGATCGAACGTGCCCAGCACATGCTGCAGCATGCAGGGATGAATGTCACGGAGGTGGCAGAAGCTCTCGGTTACCGGGATATTTTCTTCTTCAGCCGCCAGTTCAAACAGCATACGGGCAAGAGCCCGTCGGAGATCCGTTAGAATTGGTTAAAATAGAAACGACCTCCTCCGGTGGCAAGCTGAATTGTTTCATGGGATGAACACGGGGGTAAAATCTCTCTATGCTTGTCACGTTGGTATACATACTGAGGTATAGACACAGAGGTATGAGTACGGGACAAGTGAAAGAGAGGAGGGTCTGCTATGTTGGGCTTCAAACGTCGTATCCGCAACCGCGAGTGCTCGGGAGGCGGCATGATGTGCCGTTACCGCCACCGCCGCAACAGACCGGCCGCAGACATACAGAGCGCCTGGTTCTGAATGAAGCGTATGCAGTATCACCAAACCTGTAAATGATGAAGCATCTATAGAATGAGAAGTGCAGCAGCGACAGCAAGAGGAACATGACGGGTATGCACAACAGGAACGGGCTGCTGCACGAAGGTGAACACGAGCTTTAAATGAAATGAATAACAGCACTGCGCAGCATGAAGGGACAAGATTCATGAACGTTTCCTTCAGCCTCACGCAGCACGCCAAAAAGCAGCACCGGAATCAGAGCGCCGGTGCTGCTTTTTTAGTTGTACGACCCTTCTTACAGCAGCGGATCAGCTGCCGTATTGGCGTTTCGGTCGATAAAACGGCCGAGCCGTTGTCCCATCCGTACCTGATCTCCAAGGTGGATCGAAGGATCCGGCTCGAATGTGCCGTTCTCTGTCAGGAGCACGACGGTGGAACCAAATTCAAAATAAGCCAGCTCGCTGCCCCGCTCCCAGGCGGAAGCCTGTTCATCAGCATATTTGATGCTGCTGACGTTCATGGCACCGACCTTGACGACGGCTACTTCCCCGCCTTCATGAGCCATGTAGGTAATCAGACGCTCATTACGGCTGAGCACTCCCCTCATATGCGTAAGGCCAAATTCGTTGACCGGATAGACTTTGCCCCGGATATGCTCATTCTCGATTAGTGTCCCAGTGACCGGTGCATGAATACGGTGATAGTCCGTGGGACTCAGGTAGAGAACAAAGGCATAACCATGCTTGTACTTTTCGAGATGCGGCGAATGATTCAGCAGATCCTGCAGGGTATAATCCTGCCCTTTCACGTTGAACAGGGTGCCGCTGGAGATCTTATCCATGAAGGTGATGCGCGCATCCACCGGGCTGATCAGGGAATCAGGGGCAACATCGACCGGCCGCATCCCCGGCTTCAGCCGTCTGGTGAAGAAGGCATTCAGCGAACGGTAGTCCTTCCAGTCGTGTTCGGCTTCATGTGCCGGGATTTGATAGCTTTTGATAAAGGTCGGGATAAAGTGCCGGCTGATACCGCTGTGGGCGAAGGATCCCATGACCCGGCAGACCCATTTACGCGATGAGAGCTCTGTCATCAGCCGCAACCATTGTTTTGCCATTCCATATCCCCCTAGAAAATGTTCCGCGCCAATACTGCCGGGACGCGGTCCGGCTGTCTGCCCTATATTGACACAGAATGTGCTGTAAATCAATATGCGGCAAGTTACCAGAAGTTCTTGCCCTCCGGGGGAGAAGCAGGCGAGAACAGGGGAGTATACGGAGCGGCCGGCTGATCGAGCAGCCAGCGGGCGTAGGCCATGGGCCGCCAGTAGCTGTCTTTCCAGGCAGCTGACATGCCGGCCAGCCGGAAGCCATAACGCTGATCTCTCCCGTTGGATTCGATGAAGTACAGCTCGCCGGTACCGGTAATGCCTATATCGAGACCGAGGTCGGCCAGATGCGGCAGCCGTGAAGCCAGATGCTGTGCAATGCGCAGGGACAGCTCCCGAATCTGATGAAGCAGGCTGTCCGTGGAGATATGCGGGAAGCTGAGCTGCAGTGCTTCTGCGGCCGGGAGGGCAGTGGCTCCCTGCGCCACGTTCGAGACAAAGGTGTGACCTGGTGCAACCTTGGCGAACATACCGGTTACGTCCCAACTGCCTTGGCCGCCCCGCTGAACCGTGACACGCAGATCGTAAGGACGCCCCTCGATAGCAGCGAGGGGAAGGGTTTCCTGCGCCAGATAGGTCCGGCTGCTGATGCGGCGCTTGACGAAGGGCGGGAGCTGGCGCGAGGGCAGGGGCAGGGTCATCCAGCGGCCCGGCTGAGCCGGATTCTCGCACTGCAGCTCCCAGCCGCCGCGGCTTCTCAGAGAGAGCCGCATGATCCCCCGGCCGACACTGCCGTTAGCCGGCTTGATAACAATATCACCGTAGCGGCTCAGCATATGCTCCAGTGAATCCGGTGTGGCGACCGTGCTGTGGGGCAGGTGCTGCCAGATCAGCGGATCTTCGGCCAGCAGCAGCTGAATTTGGTCTTTAGCGTAGCGGTTTCTTGCGTTATATACCTGAATACCGCCTGCCAGCAGACGATCCAGCTTGCGGTGGCTGGACTCTCCGGAGTACAGCGCCCGGTTATGAATGACGTCAGGAATCGGAATACGCTGCTGCCGGTATTCATACTGATCCCATACGTAGGCAAGGCAGTTACCGGATGCAGGATGAATGTCTTCCAGCCGCAAATAGCAGGGCGTGAGTCCGTATGCGGCCCCGGCGGTCTCATAATGGAATAGATATTCCGGTCTCGTCCGCATGCGGGGGACTCCCTGGTACATGCGTGAGTTGAGCAGAATGCCGACATACTGCTTCAGCATGGCGCTCCTCCTTTACAAGAATGGCATGACAGATTGCCGTACTGACATTGTATGTCCGTGTATCGATGAGTGTATGGACGACCGCCTGCCGGGCGTGTTCTTTTCAACCTGGAGCGGGTGGGATAAGATGGATAAGAGATTTACGAAAAGGTTTTATATTCAATTCATGAACTGCGGGGGATGAATGTGACAGAGTCAGGAAGCACAGGTGCTCAACAGGCGCTTGATTTAAGAAACAGCGGATACACGTCGGCGGTGCTGCTGTCAACGGCGGCGAATTTTATCATGAACCGCGGGGAGGCCGCAACTTATACATACCGGATCTATCTTAAACCGCGGGCGTACGGTCAGCTGAAATTGAAATTGTGGCACAGCAATGCTGTGGACTCGACCTGGGACCAGGGGGCGGATGCCTTAGGTGGAGAGCCGGGCGGTGATTGGCGGATCGAGGCCGCCTATCTAAGTGACGGAGGTATGGAACCGGACGGTCAGGTGGTGGAAGGCTCTGCAGTGCCCGTTACGTTCGGAGGGGAAGCAGGCCGTCAGGTGCTGCCCGCAGAGCGATGGTGGAGTGATACGGTTCACATTGAAATTCCGGAAGGGCATTATCTGTGTCTCTCCTGGACTTTAAGTACGGTCTCATCCGGGAAGTCCTACCCTTATAATGTGGAGCAGATGCTGGCTACAGGCTTCGAGGCGCCCGGTAACCGTGCCGGTCAGTCGTCAGCCGATGGATTTGTGCGTTCAGAGAACCGGCTGGTGCTGCCATCCTTCATTGGCTATCAGGCGACAGTACAGAAGCAAATGGTTTTCTTCGGCGATTCCATCACCCAAGGAGTCCGGACCGCAAAGGACCAGTATCAGTACTGGGCTGCAGAGATTGCTGCAGGGTTGGGAACCGATTATGGGCACTGGAATATAGGTTCCGGCTGGGGCAGAGCGTATGATGCAGCAGATGGAGGTCCGTGGCTGTATAAGGCGATGCAGGGAGATGAAGTCGTGATCGCCTTGGGCGTGAACGATCTGGACATTGGTCAGCGGACGGCTGGGCAGCTGCTCGACAGCCTGCAGCGCATCGTCACAGCCATTCGAAGTCAGCATGCGGAAGGCAGTATTGTATTATGTACGGTTCCTCCCTTTAACTTCGAAGGAGAGAAGGAAGCGGCGTGGCGCGAAGTCAATGCGGCCATCCGCAGCGGACAGATCACGGGCGTGGACCGGATCTTCGATCTGGCAGCCGTACTATCACTTCCGGTCCCAGCTGAGCACCGCCTGCAGCCGCGTTACATGAGCTCTGAATATGATCCTCACCCGAATGGTAAGGCCGGCCAGGATGTGGCTGCCGCGTTCCTGGCATGGTATCAAGATGCAGCTGATCATTGAAACCATGGCGTGGGGGTCTGTCAGATACCTGGAGGGATTGGAGCTCAGAGATGAGGTGCTCCGCCGCCCTCTTGGAATGAGTATCGCGGATGATCCGACAGACCAGGAGCAGGAGGACTGTCATATCTGTGCGGTGGCTGAGAACGTCTTGGTTGGCGTACTGCTGCTGCGGAGAATCGATGACCGTACGCTGCAGATGAAGCAGGTAGCGGTTGCCGCCTCAGCGAGAGGGAGGAATGTGGGGCGGATGATGGTGTGCAGCGCGGAGCAGCTGGCGAAGGAACAGGGGTACGGTATGATCATTCTCCATGCCCGGGCCACGGCAGTTCCATTCTATGAAAAGCTTGGCTACAGCCTTAAAGGGGCTCCTTATATGGAAGTAGGCATTCCGCACCGCAGCATGATTAAGCAGCTGGCTTAGGCCGGCTGCTTTTTTGTCCTGATAGGAATCGGGGGATTCTTCGAATGCCTTTTTGCTGTGCAGACTGAAATTGATATTGTTGTTTATTGATCAAGAGTGATACACTTTTAGTCATGGAAAAAACATACAATCCCTACCTGGAATAGGAACAGGGGATTGGAATAGGACAGGAGCATGCGATGAGATATCTTCTGGAGTATAACTGGTCAGTGCGTGATGAATGGCTGGCCTGGTGCGGGCAGCTGCCGTATGAAGCGCTTGCTGCGCCGCGGACAGGCGGGGTAGGATCGATTCTCGAAACCCTTTTTCATGTCGTCGATGTGGAATACAGCTGGATCGCAGCCATTGCAGGTTGGGAGGACGAAGAACCGGGCTATGCGGATTATGCCTCTCTGACGTCGATCCGGCTGCTGTCAGACCGGTACAGGATGGTTCTGAAGCCTTGGATGGATGCGTGGAAGCCGGAAATGGATTACCGTGAAGTACAGGTTCCCTGGAGGACCGGCCCTCTGTACGCAGGGGAAATTCTGCGGCATGTCATTGTCCATGAGGTACACCATATCGGACAATTGTCCGTCTGGGCCAGAGAGTGCGGCATACAGCCGCCGTCGGCAAACTTTATCGAACGGGGATTCATGGAGAGAACGAAGCAGAAGCAGACGCAGCATGTGGAGATAACCAGCCGAGGAGGAAAAAATGATGAAACCGATGCAGATCCCGAGAGAACAAAAGCTGATCATCAGTGAAGGGATACAGCACTATTTTCAAATGGAATTTGGACAGGAGATTGGTCAGCTCGCAGCGGAGAACTTTATGGACTACATGCTGAAAGAACTCTCCCCATATGTGTATAACCAGGCGTTGGCAGATGCCCGTCAGGTGATGGAGCAAAAGCTGGCCTCTCTGGACGATGAGCTATATGCATTGGAGCAGCGTATCCTGCCTGACCGCCGATAAAAATAGATATACAGGAGGAAAGCATGAACAAGTGGGCGGCCTGTCATCTGTTCGATCAGTTCCCAGGCAGATGAAAAGCACCCATAATGGATGCAAACAGGCCAGCCCAGATTTTCTGGGGCAGGATGACTAACATGCATACTGGAAATCACGCGTTGCCGTCTCAGGAGAAGAATTGGAAAGGCCTTGTGTACCGGTTTACAGTTTCGAATTGTATTAATTTGTATAATAACTAACTAGATTAGATTACGCGGAGATCCGTCAGTGTACATACTATTAGAAGTATTAGAAGGAGCATCTCGTCATGAAACACAATATTGATTCTGCAGGAGGCAGCCCCTTATCACCGGAGCCCAAACGCAGTTTTCGTTACCAGGGACTTGAAGGCCCCTCAGGACTTGGCGGGTGGCTTGTGCTGGTTCAGATTTCTCTCTATCTGAATACGTTAACACTATTAGCTTCCCTTGTGTCCTCTGTAACCATGATGAATTCCGATGTCTGGGTGAAGCTTACAGATGACAGTTCCTCATTCTACCATCCGCTCTGGCAGCCGTTCTATGTATTCGTAATGGTTCATGCGGTACTGCAGCTTGCTTTGATGATCTGGATTCTGGTAGATTTATACCGGAAAAAGACACGGACCCGGGTTCTGATCATAACGTTCCTGATGCTGACCGTACTGTGGGGATTGATTGATACAATTCTAATCAACCAGATTGATTTGGGCAGAGCAATGGATGATGGAAAATCATTTCAATATCTGTTCCGTGCCTTGCTCTATTGTCTGGTCTGGGTTCCCTATCTGCTCCGTTCCAAAAGAGTCCGCAATACTTTCGTTCGCTGAGTCATGACGGTAGCAGCCCTTGACTGGTTGCTTCAAATTAAATGTAACTCTGGACAATTTCGAAATGTCGGAATTGTCTTTTTTTGTTTCCATATATGGGTTATCATGGTTGGAATGAGACTGAATCAGGCTTTAATTCATAATGGAGGTGAGTGATGGATGGAACTCGAGACGGAGCGTTTATGGCTGCGGGAGGCTGAGGCAGAGGACTGGCGTGCAATTCATGAGTATGCATCTGATCCTGCGGTAACTGTACATACCCATTGGGGGCCCAACTCGGAACAAGAAACCCGGGATTACGTGAAACAGCTGATTACCGAGCAGCAGCAGCCGCGGACGGTCTATGAGCTGGTCATTACCCTCAAATCCGACGGCAGTCTTATCGGTGGCTGCGGACTGCATCGGGACGGTTATAATGCCGAGCTGGGTTACTGTCTGAATCCTGCCTATTGGGGCTCCGGTTATGCGGCAGAAGCTTCACGGGCGCTGCTGGCGGTTGGCTTTGCAGAGCTGGGTATCCACCGTATCTATGCGAAGTGCAGACCGGAGAATACGGCTTCGGCTTCGGTCATGCGCACGATCGGTATGAAGCAGGAGGGATATTTGCGGGAACATTGGTGGTACAAAGGGAAATTTCATGACTCCCTGCTGTATTCCATTCTTCATTCTGAACATGAATCCACGCCTTCCAAACCATGAAGTCTTCGAAATAAAGCAGGAAAGGCATCGATAAAATCGGAAATACATAGATACAAGCCGAGCAGTGTATTTAAGGAGGGGCTATGAAAATCTTACCGCTGTCCGAATACCCGGAAAAACAGCTGATGCAGCTGGGCAGCTTCGGCTATCAATCCAGATTGAAATTTGCCGTTACCAAGCAGGAATCCGCAAAATCGGTACACCTTTCATTAGAGCTGGTGGAGTTAGAAAAGCCCTATATCAAGCTGGAGCCGATCGGTTATGAAGATCATGCCAGATACCGTGAAATGGTGGAGGAAGGAAACTCTTTCGGACTCTACATGGACGAAGAGCTGGCGGGTATCGCCGTTTGCGGGTTTCAAGCCTGGAATAATACGCTGGTCCTGTGGCATCTGCAGGTAGCGGAGCGCCACCGCCGCAAGTCTCTGGGCAGTCTGCTGATATCCAGTGTGGAGCAGGCCGCCAAGTCCAAGGGTATTCGCGCGATTACAGCGGAAACCCAGAATACGAATACGGGTGCGATTGCCTTCTATCGCAGCTGTGGATTCAAGCTGGAGGGCATCGATCTCTCCCTCTACACCAATGAAGATGCTGTGGATGGAGAAGTGGCCTTATATATGAAAAAGAAGCTGTACTTCCGTTAGTCTGCGGCAGGAAGTGAGGTATACCTATGAACGATTCCATGAACAGGCAAAACGAAGCCATTCAGCGCGTTTGTCGTTCTCTTCAGGCGGAGCCGGGTGTTCAGGCTATTTTCCTTAAAGGCTCATTGGCCCGTGGGGAAGGGGATACGTATTCTGATGTTGATCTGTACTGCATGGTGGCTGACGAAGAAATCAACGCCTTCCTGCCGGAGAGGATCCGCATAATGGAAGCTTACCGGCCTTTAATTTATTGGTCGGAGGCTTCGTTTGTCGGTCCCCAAATTGTAGGTGTGTATGACGATGGTCTTCATCTGGACCTCTATACCGTGACGTACGGCAGCCTGCCCCGGACCGATGCTCTTCAGGTTCTGTATGATCCGCAGGATAAACTGAAGGACTATGTGGAATGCAGATATCCGCTCGAACCTGCGGTACTGATCAGGACTATTCACGAATTTATGTTTACGCTGCTGGAATTCGAGACCGCATACAGCCGCGGGGATTCGATCTGGGCCTCTCAGCTGGGCCATTATATGGCCGGGGACCTGGCATCATTAATCCGTTACCTGGATAATCCTGCTGCTGCGCACCTGGGTCTCAAACGCCTGTCACAAAATACTGGGGCTTCAATCGCGAGCCGTATGGAGCAGGCCATGGAAGGAATGGCCCCCTCCCGGCAGCCGGAAGGAGTGCAAATCCTCGTTCAGCTGGCGGGGGAGCTGATTGTGCGCCTGCCCGAAGCCATCTGTGAACAGATCAATATGACCTTTTTTGATTTTATGGCTGGCCGGATATATGAACTTGGAGTAAAGAACAGCCTTATCGAAGCTTCATCTGCTGCCGAGAAACATGCAGCGGAAGTGGAGCTCCGCTTCTGCCGGGACGAGGATGAGGCTGTGCTGGCCGCCTTCCGGCTTGCGGAGGGGCAGGAACGGTTTACAGCCATGCCCGCTTCTTTATTGGACCTTGGGCGGGAGGATTCCCGGCGCTATCCGGTCGTCATTACGGCCGATGATCAGGTCGTTGGTTTTATGGTCCTTCATACGTGGCCGGGACCGGCCTCTTACAGTCCGAATCGGCAGGCGATCCTGCTGCGCGGGTTGTCGATAACGAAGGAAATGCAGGGACAAGGATTCGGCAGACGGGCCCTGCAGATTCTCCCTGGGTTTGTACAGAATCATTTTGCAGACGCGGATGAAATTGTACTGGGGGTCAATGAAGAGAACATGGTGGCGAAAAATCTGTATGCCAAGACCGGGTTCACGGATACCGGCCGCAGAGTGAAGGGGCTGCAGGGGGATATTCAATGTGTTTGGAGCCAGTCATTTGAATTGAACTTATGATGAGATAAGGGGAAACGTGTGCCAATGAGTATGCCCAGATCCTTTTTGCTGTTTTTAAAACGGCTGCCTTCGCTATCGGTAACATCCTCCGGGTGATTATTCTCGGTGTTATAATCGGAATTGACCTGCTTTGAAACGAAAGGGATGACGGCTTGTTTATAGCCGAATGGAAGCGGAAGACAGAGCATCACGTGGGATGTTACGGAAGCGGGACCGGAGAACGGGTCGGCTGCATAAGCGTCCATATCCATAAAGAAAACGACCTCTTAACAAATTTACAACAAGCATCCGTCCGCCCAAAAATGCGGGTTCGGGTGCTTTTTTGCTGCGAGAAAACAGAATATGGTCCCAAACCAGGAAACCGGGAATAGGCTGATAACAGTAAAAAGGACGCAGACGGGACGGGCAGGAAGCTCAGGCTGCAGGCAGCTGCAGGCATGCCCACCCTGGCGCTATCCATAAAAAAGGACGTGATTCTAAATGCCCGAGACTCCAGGGGAACCTGTCAAAGCAGCAGTCATCACGCCAGGCTCCTTCGTCATTCCTTCCGGCATGAGCAGCTCGGTAGAGCGCATGATTGAGAATACAGTACCGCTGGCTGCTGCACAGATTCAGTCGAGAATTTACGGGATCCGCGGTAAAGGTCTTCCGGATCATGACAGCGTGCATGGTGTGGAATGTGTCCGGGTGTCTCCCGGCGCTTCTTACGGACGGAGGATCATTGACCATTTGAAGGACTGGAAGCCGGATGTGATCGACGTTCATAACCGGCCCCGGATTGCAAAAATGATGGCTGCTGCTTTCCAGCAGTCTTCGGTCGTGCTGACCCTGCACTCGCTGACTTTCGTGGAGCCGCCCTACATGTCGGCTGATAAGGCAGGACAGCTGCTCGATATTCCGGACCGCATCGTCGTGGATAGTGATTTTCTGGGCGGGACGCTGATGAAGCGTTATCCCTTCCTGCAGGGAAGGGTGGAGTCCAATCTGCTGGGTGTGCGGCTGCAGGATTTCCTGCCCCGCTGGACGCCGGCTGCGGAGGCTCTGCGTGAAGCCAAACTGCGGGACCGGGGGTGGCAGCAGCGGAAAATCGTGATGTACGCCGGCAGGCTGCTGCCGGAGAAGGGCGTGCATATTCTGTTAGAGGCCCTTCCCGAGCTTGTCCGGGCCGAACCGCAAATTCTGCTGCTCATTGTTGGCGGCGCCTATTACGGCTCCAGACAATCGACCCTTTACAGCCGCCGTCTCAACCAATTGGCTGAACAGGCACCGCAGCACGTGATGTTCATACCTTTTACCCCCTATACAGGTATGGCACAGTATTATAATTTGGCCGATCTTGTCGTCGTGCCCTCCCTCGGGAACGAAGCTTTCGGGCTGGTTAACGTGGAAGCAATGGCGTCAGCCGTACCGGTAGTGGCTTCCGATGCAGGCGGTATTCCCGAAGTAGTCAAGGATGGGGTGACAGGCCGGCTCATTCCGAAGGAGAGGCTGAAGGAGCTGCTGCCGGAGATCATCCTTCAACTGCTCCGTGATGCCGGTCAACGTCAGGCCATGGGTCTTGCGGGACGTGAGGAAGCGAGGCACCGCCTGCGCTGGGAGCATACAGCCCGGCGCTGGGAGCAGCTCATGCAAAAAGCCGCAGGACGGTGACAAATGCCCATAGGGGTGCATAGGATGACGCAAAGGCAATTTTTAGAGAGGAGCGAGCAGCTGTGAAAAAACGTGGCAAAACGAAAAGTCCCAAAGGCCCGCAGAAGCTGTATATTGTTGAAAACCCGGGCACGCAGGAACTGGAAATGCTCGAACGCAACCGGCCCAGCCGCCGCGTAAAAGAGCCGCAGGAACCACTGCAGGTCAATATTTCTTCTTCAGCTCTGGCCGAGGCACCGAAGGATGTCCAGCCAGCGTCTGCTGCGGATCTGGAGGAGGAACAGACTGACGCGGCCCAAACAGGCCCGTCCGGCAGCAATGACCAAGAGGTATTGAAGCCGGAAGCTGAGGTGCCCCAGGCCGAATCCCATCCGCATGAATGGACGGGGACGCCGGCCCAGGCTGATGAGAACGATCTGCATATCATTCTCGAACCCCGGGAACGGGAGCGTCTGCTGGAGGAGAAGAAAATGCCCGGAACGACACGGGCTTTTATCTATAGCGATGACATCAGTGACTTCGCCATTACATCCGACAAACTGGCTGCGCGTGCCGTTGACGGCTCCAAGCTGCGTGAACGCAGCGTTGGACGCGAAGCACTGGAAGACTATGCAGTAACCAGCATCCATATCGCTGATCATTCCATCCTGTCGGCACATATCGCGCCGGACGCTGTCACACAGGAACATATTGCGGATGGAGCTGTAACGCCCGATAAAATCCCGGATGCTTCCATCAGCGGGGAAAAGCTGAAGGACGGAAGCATTTCACCACAGAAACTGGCAGACCAATCTATCAGTGCTTCCAAAATTGCCGACGGCTCCATCAGCGCCCGCAAGCTCAGTCCGCTTGTGATCTCAGACGATCTGCTGCAGGATCAGGCAGTAACCGGCAGCAAGCTCGCATCGGGATCTGTGTCTGAACGCCATCTGGCTAATGGTACAGTGGACACTTCCAAGCTGGCTGAAGGTGCGGTGACTGCCTCCAAGCTGCGTGAACAGGCGGTTGGCGCTGCGCATCTGCGTGACGGAGCGGTCGAAGGCCGTCACATCGGCGAACATATCGTAACCGCAGTTCATCTGACCGATGGCGCGGTCACCCGCAGCAAACTGGCAGATGGAGCCATCGGTCCGGATCAGCTGGAAGACGGCAGTATTACCGGTGGTCACGTGGCCCCCGGAGTGCTGACATCAGCCCATCTGGCTGAAGGGGCCGTTGGTTCGAGACAAATTGCACCCGGTGCCATTCAGCCTGAGCATATCCCGGATGGCACACTGACGGGCCGGCATCTGACAGAATCCAGTATCCAATCTGCTCATCTGGCGAATCAAACGATCGGGACTGCCAAAATTATTGATGCTTCGGTGACCGCTTCGAAGATTGCCGACCAGAGTATTCTTCCGGCCAAATTAGCGCACGAGGCAGTACAGACGAAGCATCTGGCCAGGGATTCCGTCACCAGCGAGCAGATCACGCCGGTATCCGTCACTTCGCGGCATTTGGCTGAACATAGTGTGCTGTCCAGGCATCTGGCTGCAGGCAGTATCGGATCGATCCACCTTGCTGAAGGCGTCATTAACAGCGGACATCTGGCCGATGCAGTCATTCAGTCCCGGCATATTGTCCGGGAATCTGTAGGAGAAGGCCAGCTGCAGCGGGAGAGCGTCAGCGGAGAGAAGCTGGCCGCCGGCAGTGTCACCGCACGCAAGCTGGCAGACGGTTCTGTCGGTTCCGCTGCACTGGCACCAGGGGGAGTAACTTCGTCTGCGCTGGCGAATAGCGCAGTGCAGGAGAAGCATCTGGCTGCCGAAAGTGTAGGCCCGTCTGCACTCCAGCGGGAAGCGATTATGCAGAAGCATCTGGCGAAAGGCGCCGTAGCCGGCGTACACATCCAGGAAGGCAGCATTACTTCCAATATGCTGCAGTCCGGTGCCGTCACCAGCGAAAAGCTGGCTTCCGGCTCAGTGGGAAGCCCCCAGCTGAAGACAGGCTCCATTCAGGCTCCGCATTTGAGCGACCATGCAGTGACCTCCGTCAAGCTGTCCCCGGAGAGCGTGGCGACCGATAAGCTGGCCGATGCAGCTGTGACGAGTGCCAAGCTGGCGGAGGGCAGCGTAACCGGCAGCAAAATTCCTGCGGGAACGATCCAGCCGGAGCATCTGGCCCCTGGTGCAGTGAACCGCAGGGCTATCGAAGATGGGGCGGTTACAGGTGATGTTGTAGCACAGGGGACGATCTCCGGCATGCATCTGGCACTGGAGAGCATTGCAGGCAAACATCTGCAGCAGGAAGCCATCCATGGCTATCATCTGCAGAAGCGTTCGGTGACGCTGGATCATCTGGCCGAAGAAGTCTGCTCGGCCGCCATTTTGCCGGATGCCAGCATTACCGGAAGCAAGATTGCGGAGAATGCGATTGGTGAAGAGCATCTGTCCGCGTCGTCGGTGTCCGGCCAGACGCTGCAGCCGGAATCAGTGAGCGGCACGCACCTCAAGAGCCGCTCAGTGGGCGCTGTCCACCTTCAGGACGCGTCTGTACACGGGCTGCATCTGGCTGAACAATCGGTATCTTCCCGCCATCTGGAGCGGGGGGCGGTTCAGGCTGAACATGTGCAGCCGGAGTCCATCCATGCCGGACATCTGCAGGCAGGTTCCGTTGAAGCCGCGCATCTGGCGGCAGACGCCGTGGGCCCGGTGCATCTGCAGGCGTCCTCCGTCACCGGGCACCATCTGCACGCAGGTTCCGTGACGGAATCCGCCGTGGCGCCGGGCGCGATCGGTACGCAGCATCTGGCACCGCTCGCTGTATCGGGCCAGCAGCTGCAGCCCCGCTCCATCGTGAGTATTCATCTTCAGCCGGATACGGTCGGTGAAGAACATCTGCAGGCCGGCACGGTGCACTCCCGCCATCTTGCGGAAGGCGCTGTACTCCCGCATCACCTTCATCATAAGAGCATTGGCGGCGGACATATCCAGGAAGGGTCCATCTCGACACCACTTCTTCGTGACGGGGCCGTCACGTCCTCGAAGCTGGAAGGGGAAGCCGTTAAATCCCGCCATCTTGCGAAAGGCGCTGTCACGTCCCGTGAACTTGCACCTGGTGCCGTACAGGGCAGTCATCTGGGCGAAGGGACTGTAAAATCGCTGCACCTGGCCGAAGGCGCGGTGTCTTCCCTGCATCTGGCGGACCAGGCTGTGAACACGGTCCATCTGGCAGCAGAGGCAGTCACTGCTGAACAGCTTGCACCCGGTGCCGTTGAAGCCGCGCATGTCGTTCCGGGAGCTATTGAAGCAGCTCATCTGGCACCGGCGTCCGTACAATCCGTCCATCTTGCAGCGGACAGCGTACATGCCGGCCATCTGACGGAGGGTTCCATTCACTCCCGCCATCTGGCAGACGGAGCTGTGCAAGCCGGACATATAGCTGCAGGAACGATAGAGACCGGACATCTGGCTGCTGCGGCAGTGGACTCCGGACAGCTGGCGGCAGGGGCAGTACAGTCCGGACACCTGGATCATCAGTCTGTGCAGTCGCTGCATCTCGCCGAAGGGTCAGTCCGGACTGTGCATTTGTCCGCGGGTGCCGTCCAATCAGCGCATTTGAATGAACATATCATCCATGCCGATCATTTAGCCTCTGGGGCTGTAGAGTCCGCTCATTTGGCTGAAGGCCTGATTCTGCCGGCGCATCTCAGCGCAGGTGTTATTCATGCGGGCCATCTGGCTGAAGGCTTGGTCCACGCGGATCATCTGTCTGCCGGTTCAGTTCATGCGCAGCATCTGGCGGAAGGGGAGATTGATTCCATCCATCTGGCCTCGTCATCCGTTCATGCCTATCACCTGGCCGACGGATCGGTGAACCGGGAGCATCTGACGGCGGGCCTGGTCCAAGGGGTACACCTGGCCGAAGACGCCGTTCACAGTGAGCATCTGACAGCCGGTGCGGTGCAGGGTGAGCATCTGGCCGAGGGAGCGGTGGAGACGATCCATCTGGCAGCCGGTGCGGTACAGGGTGAACATCTGGCGGAAGATGTGATTGAAACTATTCACCTGACTGCAGGCTCCGTGCATGCCGATCAGCTGGCAGAGGGCTCTGTGCATGCCGACCATCTGTCTCCAGGTTCGGTGCATGCCGTCCATTTGACAGAGGACGCGGTCCACGCGAAGCATCTGGCCAGCCATTCGATTAACGCCGGGCATCTGACGGCAGGGGTCGTCGGCACCCGACATCTCGCACAGCATGCCGTGCATGCCGATCATCTGGCCGAGGGAGCGGTGGAGACGATCCATCTGGCAGCAGGCTCCGTACAGGCGGAACAGCTGAGCGATAACTCGGTGCACGCTGGCCACCTGGCCGAAGGTTCGGTGCATGCAGGTCACCTGCAAGCGGGTTCGGTGAACGCCAAGCATCTGTCGGATCTTTCGGTTAGTTCTAACCATTTGAGAGCGAATGCGGTACAGGGTGAACATCTGGCGGAAGAAGCGGTTGATACGATTCACCTGACTGCAGGCTCCGTGCACGCTGATCAGCTGGCAGAGGGCTCTGTGCATGCCGACCATCTGTCTACCGGTTCCATCCATCCGGAGCATTTGACCGAAGGCGCGGTGCAGGCGGTGCACTTGTCCGATGGTTCGATTCAAGCCAATCACCTGACTCCGGACTTGGTGAAGGGTGAGCATCTGTCAGAGGGCGCGATCCACGCGAAACATTTGGCCAGCCATTCGATTAACGCCGGGCATCTGACGGCAGGGGTAGTGAGCGCCAGACATCTTGCACAGCATGCCGTGCATGCCGAACATCTGGCAGCAGGTGCTGTCCAAGGCGGTCATCTTGCTCCCAACACGGTTCGTGCAGAGCATCTGGCCGAGGAGGTCCTGGAAGCACTGGGCAGACTGGACGGTCTGGAGGAACGGGTGCAGAACGTGGAGAATACCACGGCCTCACAGCCATCTTCCAACCTGCCGCAGCCGCAAGAACCCTTGGAGAGTGAGGAGGCTCAACAGGAATCCGGATCGCTTGAACTTGCCGAAAATTCTGTAAATGGCCGTCATATTGCAGCCGGATCCATCACACCGGAGCACCTGTCGTGGACGCCAGTCCAGGGAGTAGGCAGCCAGAGCAGCATTCAGCAGTTTGGCATGAATGCGTTCATTATGCCGGGCGGGGCGGACCATACGGAAGTGAACGTGACCTTCGAAAAACCATTCCCTTCGAGCAACTACGTCATTGTGGCTATGTCCAACCATCCGGCTTACCATGTCTCACTCAAAATGCAGCGTGTCGACTGTGCCGTATTGGAAGTCGCCTGCATTCAGAGCAGCAGCCCGTCATCATATGGAGTACTCTCCTGGATTGCTGTCGGTCCTTCCTGATTCATTGGCTGTCTGAAAATGATAACCCATATCCCGCACAGTGTTTGGCGGGATATGGGTTTTTGACGTACATAGAACTTCTGCTGGAACGCGAATCGACGGAGCGGGTAAGGACAGATGCCGTTACCGTACGGATGTCATGGAATAAGATGTGTTGTGCACATGATAACAGGCTACCTGATAACAGGTCCTGCGGGTACCCGTTCCTGGGGGATAGGAAATACAGGAGGTGAACGCTGATGGACAACAGCAACCTGGAACTGCATCAAGATGCGGGCAATGAGGAGAACGCCCCGCAGGCGGAGGCCGCCATATCGGCAAAGCATCCGGCAACCCGTTCAAGGCAGCGCCGCAGTATACGGCGCGCAGGACGACGCCGGCTGCCAGACGGCCGTAAACGACGGCGAAGATGGACGAAGGCGAAGATGAAGAGAAAGCGTAAGACGGTGATGCATGCATCTTTACCGCGTGAGCAGCCGCCTGTCCAGGCCGGACCTGTCGTTTCCGTCATTATTCCGGCCATGAACGAGAGACGGACGATTGGGCGTGCAGTGCGGGAAGCGAGGAGAATTCACCCGTTCGTCGAGGTGATTGTCGTCGACAACGGCTCATCGGACGGAACGGCCCGGACAGCACAGGCTGCTGGGGCACGGGTGCTTACCTATCCGGAGCCGCTGGGCCACGATGTCGGAAGACGCGTTGGAGCCGAGGCAGCAAGCGGTCGCATTCTGCTGTTTCTGGATGGAGATATGGCGGTTCCATCCTATGAGTTAATTCCCTTTATACGCGCTGTTATGGCGGGAACGGACGTGGCCCTGAATGAATACAGCGGTCCGGTGAAGGCAAAAGAAGTACACCCGGTTGTAGAGGCCAAGCATGTGCTGAACACGATGCTGGAACGGCCTGATCTTCAAGGCACATCGATGACGGCAGTTCCGCATGCGATCAGCCGCAGAGCGCTTGAGATCCTGGGTTTTGAAGTGTTGGAGAAGCCCCCACTGGCCCATGCCAAGGCCGTCGTGTCCGGCCTGGCGGTGCGCGCTGTACACGCGGTTGAAGTAAACCGTCTGAATCGGCTCCGCCGTAAATCCGGGGAAGAAGATCCGCTAGCGGCGGTTGTGATTAACGATCATCTGGAAGCGATCCAGTGGCTGACACGGGAACTGGGACCCCGGGCTGGACATACGGATCTCCACCGGGATCGTCATCTGAGCGAGGTGAGTCTATGAGAACCACGGCGCATGACAGCCGGAGAGCACACTCCCGTTCCCGCCGGATATCTGCAGGAATGTTCTCGCGCAGACGAAGCCCATCACGCCGCGCCGGCAGACGTGCGGCTCCGCCTCTTCTGCTCCAGTCCCGCAGGCAGCGGCTGCTGCCCCGTCATCCTGCGGCGGAAGCCGTGCCGGAAGTGTCACAAGCTCTGTCTGCAGGAGAAGCCGTTCCGGTATCAAGTCGCCGTCAGCCGCTTGCCCTGCCATTGAAGGGAACGGCAGCGGCCATTGTAACGGCCTGCAACGAAGAAGACCAGATTGGCGGTGTCTTGACTGAATTAGGGCGTTTGCCACTGAAGCAGGTCATCGTCGTGGTGAACGGTTGTACCGACCGGACAGCGGAGGAAGTAGAGCGGCATCCCGGCGTTACGATGGCCTATCTGCCGGATGCAGCGGGTCATGATGTCGGCCGTGCCCTCGGAGCCAGGATGACGGATGCAGATATCCTTCTATTCCTGGACGGTGACTTTGCCGTCAAGGCAGAGGACCTCGCTCCATTTCTGTCTGCGGTGGACAGCGGACTGGATGCGGCACTGAATGATATTAGCCGGATGATTCCCCGTTTCGCCCATCAGGATGAGGTGACCCGCTGTAAAATTTTTCTCAACCGCAGTATGGGGCGGAAGGATCTCGGGCCTAACTCATTGACCGCGGTTCCACATGCTCTGTCACGGCGATTTGTGGCTGAAGTGGGCGCAGGCCAGCTCGCTGTGCCTCCCAAGGCGCAGGCGATAGGCCTGCAGAAAGGGCTTCAGATCCAGGCCGTCCACGAAGTGGACGTCATTAAAAACAACCGCAGACGTGAGATTAACAGCGGACGGCGGAATCCGGTAGCCCGGATGATTATTGGAGACCATGCGGAAGCGCTGGCTGCTGTGATGGGCAGCTCCGGCCGCAAGCTAATACACCTTACGATGCCGCGTGATCAGATTGCACGCAGGAGGAATGCACGATGAGCGGAGTGGATGTGAGCATCATCATTCCAAGCTGCAATGGACTTCACCTTCTCAGACCATGCATCGACGCGATCCGTGCTCATACGGAGGGCCGCTATGAGGTCATCGTGGTTGATAACGGCTCCACGGACGGGACAGGCGCCTACTGCCGGGAGCAAAGGATCACCTGTGTTCGCCTGCCTCAGAATGAGGGCTTTCCGGCCGCCTGTAATCAGGGGATCCGAATGGCGACAGGTCAGGAGCTGCTGCTGTTGAACAACGACGTCACGGTGACGCCAGGCTGGCTGGGTCCGCTGCGGGCTGCTCTGAACAGCGCGCCTGACGTTGGATTGACAGGGCCCGTTACGAATTATGCCAGCGGGCTGCAGCAGATCGAAGTACACGGTGACAATATGGAGGAGTTTATTCGTATTGCTGCAGAGAGAAACGTTCCGAATCCTGCGATGTGGCAGGAGGTAAAACGGCTGGTGGGCTTTTGCCTGCTCATGAGAAGAAGTCTTATCCAGACCATCGGGCTGCTGGACGAGGCGTACGGTCAAGGACATTATGAAGACGACGATTACTGTTACCGGGCCAGACAACACGGCTATCGGCTGCTGATGTGTGAAGATAGTCTGGTGCATCATCTCGGCAGTGCAAGCTTCAGCCATACGCCTTCCGAACAGCTGCAGGAATTGATTGAACGCAACCACCGATTGTTCATGGATAAATGGAAGGTGGATCCGCGTTCATGGATTGACAGCAGGGAAAGCCGTTAGCGCGATATCTAAATGAAGAGGGAAGAACCGGGAGGGATCACATGAAAGGAATTATTCTGGCAGGAGGAACGGGATCACGTCTTGCCCCGCTGACCGAAATGGTCAACAAGCACCTGCTGCCGGTGGGCAGGCATCCCATGATCAGTTACGGTATTAACCGGCTGAAGGAGGCGGGGATTACCGATATTTTATTAATTATCAGCAAGCAGTCAGCAGGTCTCTATACCCAATTCCTGGGTAGTGGAAGCACTTATGGCGTAAGGCTGACTTATCGTATTCAGGATGCGGCTGGAGGGATTGCCGACGCATTGGAGCTGGCACGGCATTATGTTCAGCCCCAGGAGAAATTCGTCGTTCTGCTTGGCGACAACCTCTTCGTGGATGATCTGGGACCCATTGTTCAGGAATATCTGAAGCAGCCGTACGGCACCGCGAAGGTACTGCTGAAACAGGTGGATGATCCGCATCGCTATGGAGTTCCCGAATTTGATCCCCATGACCCTGAAGCGATTCTGCATATTGAGGAGAAGCCGCAGCATCCAAAATCGGATTTCTGTGTCACAGGCATTTATATGTATGATACCAGCGTATTCGAGCTGATTGACGGCATTGTGCCTTCTGCGCGGGGAGAGCTGGAGATTACAGACGTTAACAACCGGTATGCAGAGCAAAAAGCATTAAGCTACGGGATTCTGGAGCAGTATTGGGTCGATGCAGGCACATTTGATTCACTTGAAGAAGCAGGTCTTCAGATGAAAAACCTGCTGCCCTGACCGTTCACACAGAGACAAGGGAGAAGAAACTGGCCCGATTGAAGGGGAGGTGAAGGTGATGAACAATGAAGGGAAAGACCGGGATGATTCGCAACCAACAGCAATGATGGCTGCAATCTCTGGGAAAGCACGAAAAAGGCGGTCCGGAAGTGCACGCAGGCACTATGTCCTTACAAAGCGAATTTCCAGGGCAAGCCAGCGGCGAAAAAATAGAATAAAAAGGAAACGACGAGCATTGTATGCAGGACAAAGGAGAGGCCGTTTACGGAGTTCACGAATGCTCAAGAAGCGCTGTTCGTCGGCTGGACACCACTCGCAACCAGAGACAATTTTAAAAGGCAGTGCCCTTGGAGGCCCTTATTCGTCTAAGGTATCGCCTGCCTCTCCTAAAGGCCCAGCGGACTCTACCGTCTCTTCGGACCAGAGCCAGTATCTCAAAGGTTACCGGGATGGGAGATACGACGGCGCTGAAGGAATTGTTGCATCGCTTCTGCCCCCGCTGACGATTCTGCCGGAATTTTCAGCAGCCGATTTAATCAAAGAAGGCTTTAGGCAAAATGCCGATAAGCTTTATCCCCTGCTTACTGTTGAACAGGTATATGAAAGGCTGGACGAAGGGATTCATGCGGGCCGTCCGCTATCTCTAATCAGGCTTGGAGACGGTGAACTCCTTACATTAGCATACGGCACCGTTCTTCAAGCGGGAGAAGCGGATAGCTTTGCCAGTTTTCTTCCTTATGCGGGAGTACCGCGTCCTACCCCGCAGCTGCAGTCCAGACTGGCGGAATCCATTCGCAGGGCAGATCTGGTTGGCATTCCAGAGGCGAGGTTGCCAACCTATCAGGGACTGCTGTTTCCAGTCCTTCAGCATTTCGGTCTGCCGTGGCGGGAACTGTGCCTAACGAGCTCTGCGATCAACTACATGCTGCAAGGGGCTGGATTGCTTCTCCCCCTGCTGCAGGGAAGAAAGGTTCTGGTTGCTGGTAATAAGGCAGAGGGATTAGCCGAAATGCTCGTTGCGCACGGAGTTCTCGTCACTGGTGTTATCAGACCAGTCCGTGGTTTTGAAGACGTGGATGCTGTAGTGGCGCAGGCGGAAGCGGTAACGGCCAGTTTCGATATCGCATTGGTGGCTGCCGGTGTGCCAGCTGTTGTCATCTGCGAGCAGATTGCTTCGCGCCTTGGCAGGACGGCTCTGGATATTGGGCATTTGGCTGACAAGCTGGCCTCCGGAGAGCTGCAGCTGCAGCCAGTCCCCCGGAGCACTCAATGAAATAAGGAATCGACTATGCGGAGGTGATACGGATGCGAAGAAGAAGCTTAGGGTATACAGCGGGGCTGGTATTTACATCAGGAAAGCGAAGTAGAAAAAGATCACGTCGCAAAGTCAGACTGGGAGAGAAAGCTGCCCGCAGGAGATACGCAGCAGGTTATGCAAGAGGTCATGAAGAAGGGAGGAAGCTGGGCCAGTCTTCATTTGGCAAAATATTCGAAGGCACAAGTATTATCATTCCTACCTTTAACAAGCTTGAGCTTCTAAAAGCTTGTGTTGACAGCATTGAGGCATATACTATTCCGCCATACGAGATCATAGTTGTTGACAATGGATCCACAGACGGCACCCGAGATTACTTGCTCAGACGGAGTGTTTCAATGCGGTACTGTATACTGCCGGAGAACAAGGGGTTTGCCGGCGGAGTAAACCATGGACTGATGATGGCTAAGGGAAGCCGTATTGTCGTGCTGAACAACGATACGATTGTGACACCGAATTGGCTGGATCATATGCTGTCCTGTCTTGACAGTGATGCCAGCATCGGTTTGGTAGGACCCGTAACTAACTATATCAGCGGTGAACAGCAGATAGATGTTCCATATCAGCCTGATCAGATCGGAGAAATGTTAGCGTTCGCCCAGCATAACAATAAGCCGGATCCGGGACGCTGGCGCGAGACGAACCGGCTCGTCGGCTTTTGTTTCCTATTCCGACGGGAAGCCCTGGAACAGGTCGGTTACTTCGATGAAGGTTTTCGGATTGGCAATTACGAAGATGAAGATTGGATTCTTCGGATGAAGCTGACAGGCCAGCGGCTTATGATTGCTGGTGACGCATTTATCCATCATGCAGGAAGTGCGAGCATGAAGACATTAAGACATGACGATTTTCACCGCATTAATGAGCATAATCGGCTGTATTTTGAAAGAAAATGGGAGCATCTCTCTGCCTGGTTGGAAGGGGTTAGCCGGCATGGTCATGAAGCGGAACACCCACGCAGCCTATCCGCGGTGCAACGCTACCCGGATGGCATAATTGTCAAAGGTCCTTCCGGCCAAATCTATTGGCTGGAGCAAGGGGTCAAGTATCCGCTTTTTACAGGTTCCTCCGTGAAGGAGACATGGATACTGCCCTTCGAGCCGGTACGTCTTTCGCGTTACGACCTGCTTGTCTATGAGCAGGGAAACTTTATAACTGTACAGGATGTTCAGCAGCGGCTTGAACTTATGCCGATCACCTTTGATGATACCTTTTTGGAGAATATCTCAAATTGTGATGGTCAGTTCATATCCGCAGGCTATTCCTCGGTCCAGCGATACTATCAGATACGCTCGGGTTCTCTCTGTCCGCTTTTATCAACTTATGCGGCCGAGGAATGGAGACTGCCGCAACGTAACCTTCCGACCATTAGTGAGTCGGAGTATAAGCTTCTTCAGCAGCTGCTGTCTCCAGGTACACCGATTATGGCTCCTCCGAAGCTGTCTGAAGGTTTATGAAAATGATGTAGTGCCCATGGAACTGCCTTCCGGGCATTCGCATATGCTGTAGCAGGTGAGCAGATAGGGCGGACAGCATGCTGAAGTATGCAGTGTCCGGCATCAAGGAAGGAGTTCATCTATGCAAAGTAAAGTGAACGAGCTGCTGGCACATATATCCAACTCTCATCAGCAGATGGCTCGGCTTCTGGATGCAGAACGGCAGGTCGCTGTCCGTATGTCCCAGATTATTCATCATTTGCCTGATGAAGAGCCGGATCTAAATGGAGTGCCTGGCTTAATTGAAAGCTCCGGACAGATTCACAAGAGTATCGTAGGATACCTGAACGGATTGGCTGATCTGCAGGAAGCGATGGCAGAAACGCTCGGCCAGGTAATGAAAGAGATTGGGGATCTGGATGAGGAGTAGCTTTTCGTCGCAAGACAAACGGCGAATGGAAGAGGAGGGAAGAAATGAGCCGGGAACAGACTTTTACACATATGCTTGATGCAGCAGCCAAGATGCAGTGGAATATCGCAGTCATTCTGGAAGCTAAGGCGGTGGAAGCAGAGAAGATCAGAAACTGGTCTCTGAACCATCTGCATCCGCATGCTTTTGATACACACGAGGAACAGCTGAGGGAGCCACTGCAGCTGCATGAGCAGATTATTGAAATGCTGGAAGGACTGACCAAGCTGGAAAATGGCCTTTGCAGCAATCTGAAGGCTTTGCTTGTGCAGGAGGAAGATGGCGGAGGCGGGATGTTCGATGGCGGCTTTGAGATGGAGAGCGGAGACAGATGAGCTATTTACGTCAAGAACGGGCGGCGAAGCTTGCTATGATGGAGTCTATCGCGGCAAGCCAGCAGGCTCTCGCCCGCATGTTACACTGCATCGCTGATATATCCTCATATTCGGATTCGACGGCCAAAAGTCTGGCCGAGAATATCAGGCTGCTGACCCAGTATCAGGGACAGATGGCCTTTGTCATATCCGGTATTGAATGGCAAAGACAACATTATGGCACTCCTTCACTGCCATGGTTTAACGAAGCTTGTGACGCAGTATGGTATGCCGTTCGGGGAGTACTGGAGGGATCAGAATGAGTCAATTGAGTATTGGAGAACACAAACGGCGGTCGAGAACGCATGGCCGTTCCGCGAAGCTGCTGCGGGGGCGCCGTTCCAGGCTGAAGCTGCGCAGGTTGAAGCTGCGCAGACTGAAGCTACGCAGGAAGAAGCTTCGTCTGCAGAAGCGTTCTTCCAGCCGGCATCTGAGACAGAAGCTGCTGCTGAAGCGAAAGTTGCGTATGAAGAATAAAAGACGGATGAAGAAGCTGAAGCGAATCAGAGGAATACACAAGCATGGTGCTGTGCCTTCTCCCCCGCTTGCAGCCAATGGTACATCTACGTTTAGTCAGGGATATGAAGAAGCTTATAATGAAGGTTTCAATGCAGGCTTTGCAAAAGGATTCGAGGATGGCCATCAACTGTCCTACAAGTCGCAATAACACATACCGTGCGAAACACAGCGGTAAAACATATGTGAACAGGCCAGCCGAATGAACAGCTGGCCTATTTTCAATGCGCAGGGATGGACAAGGAACGATCGCTTTGCGTTTTGGTATAACACTCTATTATGTGGTCCATGTCAGCCGAGAGGAAGCACAGGGCGGAAGCCAATTTTGTGCAGGCCGGGGCACCCGTCCATGATGCATTTGTTCCCTCCGCATATAGTTAAGGGAACAACATCCATAAACCCATACAGGCGGGTGAACAAGGTGGCCCAACAACAAAGTGCCGCGATAGCAGCAAATTACCGGGACGGGTATCGTGAAGGCCTGCGTCTTGGCGGGTGTGAGTCCATTTTGAAGCGGGTCCGCGTACCTGAGCCTTATTATCGTGACGTCAAGGTACTGTATATCCCGCAGGGATTTGAATCCATTGACAGCGGTATTAGGGACGCGCTTCAGAAGAACGTTCGGGAGTGTGTGGTCGGCACAGCGGAAGGGATCCTGGAGGCAGCCCGGGCGCACCGGCCGGATTTGGTCCTGGTCTTGAATGGACTGCATGTATTTCCAGAAAACCAGGTCGAACAGATTAAGGAAGTAAGGGCGATGGGCATTCGGACTGCGATCTGGTTCGTGGATGATCCTTATTTCACATCAAGCACCTCTGTACTATCCAGTCACTATGACCTGGTGTTCACGCATGAAATGAATTGTGTTTCCTTTTACAAAGGTCTGGGTGCAAGGCGGGTTCATTACATGCCGCTCGCCGTACATCCCGAACTGTATGCTCCTCGCAGAATCAGTCCGGAATACGACTCGGACATCTGTTTCATCGGCAATGCGTTCTGGAACCGTGTGGAGCTCTTCGACAAGCTGGCCCCCTTTCTGACCGGAAAGAAGGTGATCATTGCAGGCGGATTCTGGGAACGGCTGAACCGGAAGGATCTGCTGGGTGAGTTCATTCGCCCGGGCTGGATGGCACCGGAAGAGGTGGCCAAACATTACAATGGTGCCCGGATCGTTATTAATCTGCATCGTCCATCCGAACCTGGCCAGGACAATCAGAATTCATTTGGACTCGGAGCCAATTCAATCAACCCGCGGACGTATGAGATCAGCGCCTGCGGAACCCTCCAGCTAACAGACTGGCGGAAGGATCTGGTGCAGTATTATCGTCCGGGCTATGATCTGGAAACCTTTACCTCAGCAGAAGAGCTGCAGCTGAAGCTGGCCTATTACCTGGAGCATGAAAAGGAACGAAGAGAAATGGCCTGGCGTGGACTCTATACGACCATGGAGAGGCATACCTACACGATGCGCATGCGTTCACTGCTGGCTTTAGCGTTGGCTGAATGAATAGGTCTCGCAACCTGTCCAAAAAGAAGATTATACAAAGGAGTGGCGTTTCATGAGAAAGCACAAGCCAACACGTCCTCGAGCCGCCAGTATCAGCCCGGCGGCGGAATACAGACGAGGCCGGCAGGCCGGATATCTGGCAGGCCAGGAAGAGGGGTATTTGCGCGGCCGTGCCAATTTCCTCTTTACACAGCCGCAGGAACCGTTACCATTCAGGCAGATCCACATCCTGTATGTTAGCTCAGGCAAAGGATTCCCATATTCGCCGATTGATGAAGCGATTATTGCGACACTGCAGACATTGGCTGCTAAAGTCAGTGTCACTGATCCGCGCCAGCCCCTCGTGTCTCAGGCTCAGGAGCTCTGCCCGGATCTCCTGCTTGCGCTGGACGGCATGGAGTTCCCGCTGGACCAGATCGATGCTGTACGCGCAATGGGAATCCGAACAGCCGTGTGGCTGACAGATGATCCGTACTATACAGACATGACGTTGAATATGGTTGTTCATTTTGACCACGTTTTTACACTCGAATTTAACTGCGTGGAATTGTATCGCCAGCACGGATGTCCATCCGTGCACTATCTTCCTTTTGCTGCGTTCACCCAGCACTATGCTCCACTTGCCACACGGTCAAAAGTTCAGAAAGAGGTCGCTTTTATAGGCTCCGCCTATTGGAACCGTGTATATTATTTCAACCCGATTATGCCACGGTTGATGTCCAAAGACACGGTAATCAATGGGATCTGGTGGGACCGCATACCGGATTATAAGTTATATCAGGAAAAAATCGGATTAGGTACATGGTTGGGCCCACGGGATACCAGTAAAATCTACAACGGCTCCAAAATTGTCATTAACCTTCACCGCTCCATCGAAGATGACTCCGTCAACAACAACCAGCTGAAGATGGACGGCGTTTCCCCCAATCCGCGTACTTTCGAGATCAATGCCTGCGCCACTTTGCAGCTGACCGATATACGAAGTGATCTGGCGCGGTTCTATGAGCCTGGGAAGGAAATCGAGACTTACAGCTCACCTCAGGAGCTGATGGACAAAATCGACTATTACCTCGCGCATGAAGAAGAACGCAGGGAAATTGCACTAAACGGGCTTGCTCGTACATTGCGGGATCATACCTACAGCTCTCGTCTGAATGAGATGCTTACGCTCATTTTTCCCTGAGGAATCCTGCTGAGGAATGAGTTTGAAGGAGGTGAAGGGCGGACCCTGCAGCAGACTGCAGCGGTTCGCAACTTATGGCGAGAAGAGCAAAGATCCTGCTGTTTTGCCATGTCAGCAATACTCGCAGCATCACGGGGGCAGAAAAACTGCTGCTTCACTTCTGCAGGGAGCTGGGGAAGTATTTTGACTGTGTGCTGATCGCGCCAAATGAAGGCAAGATGACGGCGATGGCCCGGCGGCATGGAATTCAAGTGCGTCTGCTTTCTTCGCCCATGCTTCATGGTATGTGCAGCCCCTATCAAGGACTTGAGCGAGATGCAGAGCAGCTGCGACAGCATCCCTCGTTCGCTAAAATGGTGGATCTGGTATGCAATGAGCAGCCGGATGCGCTTCTGACGAATACTTGTGTGAATGTTCTGCCCGCTCTTGTAGGCAAGCATCTGGGTATTCCGGTGATCTGGAAGGTGACTGAGATTGTAGCTTCAAGTCCGTTTACGTCCATTGGAGCCGGAATTATCGATGCCTATAGCGACTGGGTTATCGGCATTTCAGATGCAGTCATGGAGCCGCTGAAGCAGGGCAGCATCCCATCCAAATTTTCCATTCTGCCGCCTTCCTGGAATGCTGAGCTTCCGGAGCCGTACCGCTGGCCTGAGATGAGAAGTCTCAAACGTGAAGAATTAGGCTTTCGCAGATCTAGACTTTGCATCGGGTATATTTCTTCTTTTATTTATGAAGGCAAAGGATTGAAGTACTTTATCCAGATGGCTTTGAGGCTGTGTGATACGCATCCCCGGTGCAGATACTGGATTATTGGCAGTCCTGCGGACCGTAAGTATTACAACGATTGCGTTGATATGATCAAAAGCTCAAGATATGCTAAACGTTTTGTATTTACTCCGTTTGTAGACCCGGTGGCATCGGCTTACCTTGCTATGGATATCGTTGTGGTTCCGAGTATGGTGCCTGAAGGATTCGGAATGACGGCTCTGGAGGGATTGCTCTTCAGTAAGCCGGTTGTCGCATTCCGGCAGGGCGGTCTCGCCGAACTTATGGAGAATGTCAATAACGGGGAACTGCTGGTTGAGGCTGGTGACAGCCAAGGCCTTGCGAATCGGGTTGCCGTACTTCTGGATCACCCTGAACAGACGCGTGATCGCGGAATTCATTGTCACTTGGAGGCTCGGCGCATTTATGGTATCGAAGCCTACCGGGAAAAAATGCATGCCATGGTCACCCAATGGATTCGGCAGTACCCGTCCTGGTTTCCCATGATAAAGCAGCCGGGTGGTCCAGTGTATGTCTGGGATCAGGGCGAACTCCGGAGAATGGAGGTGGAGGACCCGGCACAGAAGCTGGTCAGAGAATTTCCCCCGACGGTTCTTCATAGTCTACCTCTATCCACACAGCCGCCGCTTAATCAAGGGGCAGCGCTGGAACTGGCAGCAGCACCTTCACCTCCAGCTGTACCAGCCGCGGCAGGCAGTGGAAAAAAGCGCCGCCGGCGCAAAGTTACGAAACGGAAGCGGTCAACCGGTGCCAAACGGAGGGTCAAGCGTCGCGGACTGCGACGGGCAGGCCGGCAGATCGCAGTCGGACAGCGGCGACGGCGGGTGACCCTGACTGCCCGCCGGGCAAAGAAACGGCAGCTCCGTAACAGAGCAGCCACACGTTAATGGAGGCAGGGATAGCTAATATGAAAATATTAACGGTACTCGGTACCCGGCCGGAGATTATTCGGCTCAGTCTTATTATTCCGAAGCTTGATCAATATGCAACTGGTCACGTGCTGGTTCATACAGGGCAAAATTACACGGAAAGTCTGAGTGGTATCTTCTTCCGTGAGCTGGGTCTGCGCGCCCCGGATTACGTGCTGCAGGAGCAGGCTGGTACGCTTGGCAGCCAGTTGGCTTCTATGTTCCTGCAGATGGAAGACATCCTGAAGCATGAGAAGCCCGATAAAATTCTGCTTCTCGGGGACACGAACAGCGCACTGTGCGCGCTGCTTGCTGAGCGGCTGGGCTATCCGGTAGTTCATATGGAAGCCGGCAACCGCTGCTTTGATCTAACGGTACCAGAAGAGAAGAATCGTCGTGTGATTGATGCCATCTCCTCCATTAATATGCCCTATACAGAACAAAGTCGCCAGCATCTTCTCCGTGAGGGTGTGCCCAGCCAACGGATTATTCTGACCGGCAATCCCATCTACGAGGTCATGCGTTATTATGAACCGCAGATTATGGCTTCCGGTATTCTAAAACAGCTGCAGCTGGAACCGGATCAATATGTACTTGTCACGGCCCACCGGGCAGAGAATGTGGATATTCCCGAGCATCTGCTTGCCATTCTGGGAGGGTTGAATCGGGTTGCTGAGGAACACGGCAACCCGGTGATCTGCAGTATTCATCCCCGAACAGCTGCCCGTATTGCCCAGCACCCGCCTATGGCGGTCCACCCGCTGGTGGAATTCCATAGACCGTTCGGTTTCTTCGACTTTGTCCGGCTGGAGCGGCATGCACTATGCGTGCTGACCGACAGTGGCACCGTACAGGAAGAGTGCTGCATCATGCATGTACCGACCGTCACAATGCGCCGTACTACCGAACGACCTGAGACAATTGATTGCGGGAGTAATATCGTATCCGGCCTGGATGCAGCATCCATTGCCCGTTCTGCTTCGCTGATGGTGAAACTGAGCCGGGTGTGGGAACGCCCGAATGGGTATCTGGCGGAAGATGTATCTGACAAAGTTGTTAAATTTCTGCTTGGAGGGAAACTGAATGTTTGAGAATAAACGCATTCTGGTTACAGGGGGAACCGGCTCTTGGGGTCATGAGCTGGTGAGCCAGCTGCTGCCGCTGAATCCAAAGGAAATTATCATCTACTCCCGCGGCGAATCGAGTCAAGTTGCCATGAGCCGCCAGTTTGATGATCCGAGGTTAGTTTTCCGTATCGGAGATATCCGTGATAAGGATGCACTATCTGCAGCATGTCAGGGAGTCGACTATGTCTTCCATCTGGCTGCCCTGAAGCACGTTCCCGTCTGTGAAGAACAGCCTTATGAAGCGCTTAAAACCAATGTGGTAGGGACACAAAATGTGATTGAGGCGGCTATCGATAACCATGTGACGAAGGTGGTTTACATTTCTACCGACAAAGCAGCCAACCCATCCAATTTCTATGGTATGACCAAGGCAATCGGGGAGAAGCTGATTGTTTATGCCAACCTGTTGAATAGCAATACTTCATTCGTGACCGTCCGAGGCGGCAATGTACTCGGAACCAATGGCAGCGTCGTGCATCTGTTCAAAAGCCAGATTGCCGATAAAGGTGAGGTACAGATCACGGACCTGCAGATGACTCGATTCTTTCTGACCCTGCGCGATGCGATCAAGCTGTTGTTTAAGGCATCTGAAGCCAGTGTGGGCGGTGAAATCTTCGTCATGTCCATGCCGACCTGCCGGATAGTCGAATTGGCCGAAGTCCTAGCGGAAGATATGGGGGTAGAGGATGTACGGGTGATCGAGAAAGGGATCCGTCCAGGTGAGAAAATCCATGAAATTCTGATGAGTGATTTTGAGAGCCAGACGACGGTCATTTACGATGAAGAATATCTGGTCATTCTGCCCATGCTTGACATTGCAGGTCTCAAGGAACATTACAGGGATTACCCGAAAGTAACCTTTGACAGCTTCAGTTCCGGACAAAATCTGATGAACAAGAATGAAATCAGAGATATTTTGCAGCGTGGAGGCTTCTTGTCATGAAGGTCCTGATTCTGGGCGGTACCGGAATGTTGGGACATGTTCTGGTGCAGTATTTTACAGCACTTGAGGAGTATACAGTGACCTATACGACCCGGAATCCCGAAGATCGATCCAGCCTTCAGCTCGATGTAACCGACAGCCAAGCGGTTGATTGTCTTATAGATGTAATCCGGCCGCATCTGATCATTAATGCAACTGGAGTATTAAATGGTGATGCTCAAAAGAACAGCCGTACGGCCTATCATGTCAATGGCTTCCTGCCCCATCAGCTGCGCCATGCAGCTGACAGGGTAGGGGCAAAATTGATCCACGTCAGTACGGATTGTGTGTTTCTGGGTGACAAGGGCGGATATACCGAGCAGACCCTTCCTGACGGTAAGAGCGTATATGCCCGAACGAAAGCGATAGGTGAAGTTCGCGGCGAACGGCACCTGACAATTCGCACATCCATTATTGGACCGGAGATCCGCCAAGATGGAATTGGACTATTGAATTGGTTCCTGCAGCAGGAAGGGGAGGTGAGCGGATACCGTCATGTCTATTGGAATGGTATAACCACACTTGAACTTGCCAAGGCGATTCATTCGCTGTGGAAGCAGCCGGTATCAGGCCTCATTCATCTCGTCTCCCCACAGATCATCAGCAAATACGAACTGCTGCTCCTATTCCAGGAAATCTGGCGCATACCTGGCATCCGTATCGTCCCGTCTGATCTGCCTGTCCTGGACCGGACTCTGGTATCAACCCGGGAGGATGTCAACTATTCAGTTCCCGGTTACCACGAAATGTTGAAGGAGCTGGAGGAATGGACGCGCAGCACAACCGACAATCCAACGTTATCCTGATTACCGGCGCACTTGGTTTTACCGGAATTCATGCGTGCAGGCATTTTGCGGATCTCGGGTGGAGGGTGGCCGCACTTGTACGTAAAATACCTGCCTCGCTGCCCTCGGGCCTGCCGGAGAATATGGATATATATAGCTGTGATCTCTTGGACAAAGAAAAATTGAAACGGGTTGTGAAGCAGATTTCACCTGACTATGTCCTTCATCTCGGCGGCAAAAATTCGGTTCCTGAATCATGGGAACATCCGCTTCTTTATCTGGAAACGAATGTCATGTCGACGCTGTATCTCCTGGATGCGCTGCGTCCGCTGGTGCATACCCGGGTTGTGATTGTCGGCTCTCGGGTCACCTTAGAAATGAGAGGGAATTATGGAGAGATCCATCCCTACTGTTTAAGCAAGTCCTTGCAGGAGCAGGCAGCTCTTCAATGGAGGGAGTTATTCGGCCAGCATATCGTCATAGCAGAACCATCGAATCTGGTGGGGCCAGGTCCTTCCACAGGTTTTTGTGCCCTGCTGGCTCATTATATGGTGTCTTGTGATATGGCAGATTCTGTCTCACAGCCATTTCATATTTCTTCCCGTGTCACCAAACGGGATTTTCTCGATGTCAGAGATGCGGTAAGAGCGTATGCAGTTCTTCTTCAAAAAGGAGATCCTGGAAGCATTTACCCTGTCTGCTCCGGGAAGCAGTCTACACTGGAGACTATGGCCGTAATGATGATGCAGCAGGCGGGCAGGAACTATACAATCGAGTATGGCAATCAACCGGAAAACACAGATCATCCGGAGTCGCCCCCGGAAGCTCTGAACAGATTAGGGTGGGAGCCGCATGTTACCCTTCGTGAATCGATTAAGGATGTGGTTACCTATTTCCGCATGAAAGGAGTGTAAAGAATGAAGCCAACGGTGAGCATCATTATCCCATTTTACAATTGTCCTTACATTGATCGTGCGGTTGCCAGTGCATTGGAACAGACCTACGATGCTGTGGAAATTCTGGTCATTGATGACGGGTCGACCTCAAATGCGGATCGTCTGGCCCCTTATCGGGACCGCGTCCATTATCTGGGTAAAGCTAATGGCGGGACAGCAAGTGCCTTGAATCATGGCATCCGTTATGCTGGTGGAGATTATATTGCATGGTTAAGTGCGGATGATATTTTTTATCCAGGCAAGATCGAAAATCAGCTGCAGTTTATGCTGACCCATAATGCTCTGATTTCACACACCAACTTTGATTTTATCAATGCAGAAAGTCAGGTAACTTCTTACGCTGCCGGTGCTGTTTTCGCCGAACCGGTTGCTTTTGCCTCCAGCTTTTTTAATATGAATCCGGTCAATGGGTGTACGGTGATGATTAAGAAAGAAATATTCACCCATCTAGGAAATTTTAATGAGTCGCTGCGCTATACGCATGATCTGGATTTCTGGTACCGTGTGGTGCTAAGCCGTGTTCCTTTTCCATATCTGAACGAGAATCTTACGGCCTACCGAGTCCATGAGGGGATGGGGTCACAGCGTTATCGGCCGCAGATCCATGAAGAATGGCGTGCAGTCCAACGTGTGTATGACGGGGCCATGCGGGGTTTGATCCGAAGTATGGGGGGGGAAGCATGAGCATGCTCATACTCAGAAAAAAGGATTTAATCAGGAGGGCGAGGCGATGAACGTTTTGTTCGTATTTTATAACCCCAGCGGAGGAATGGATACGGTTAACCGGGAGAGGGTAGATGCGCTTCGTGCCTATGGAATCAACGGTCACTGTCTGTACTTCATGTCTGGTCCAGGTGTGCAGAACAACTATCCAATGCCTACATTTGTGACTAACAATGATAACGATATTTACCAAATCCTGATGCAGGGTTCCTATACCGCAATTATTGTCGTTTCCGCCTATGATACACTACCTCGTTTGCGTGGACTGGGCTACACCGGCAGGCTGATTTTTGAAGTCCAGGGATTCGGACCGAAGGAAGTGGCCCGGCAGGTACTGAGCCAGGCGCAGCCCGTTATCGAGACTTATGCGGATGCCCTTCTTACGCCATATACACCGCATATTGTCGAAATACTTCAGCAGGTCTATCCTGCGAAGCCCAAGTTTAATATCCACAACTGTCTGAACACGAGTCGATTCTCTTATCGTGCTCATCCCCGGTTGGAAAACCCAGTGCTCGCGTGGATTGGACGAATCGAAGATAACAAAAACTGGAACGAGTTTTTGTTAATCTCTCATCATTTGCTTCAACACCGCCCAGATCTGCGGCTGTGGATGTTCGAAGATCCGGCTCTGTCTGCCCCAGTGGAACGTCAGCAGTTCTACCAAATGATTCAAGAACTTGAATTACAACATTACCTTACGATTCACGCAGATGTCCCGCACGCTGCTATGCCTGACTATTTCTCAAGAGTCGGGGACTCTGGGGGGATGCTCATCTCCACGTCAAAAGTGGAAGGTGGCCCGATGTCTGTTCTTGAAGCCATAAGCTGCCGCTGTCCGGTGCTTACGACAGACTCCGACGGGGTGCGCAGTGCGGTCGTTCACAACATTACAGGAAAATATTATACCCTCGGCAATATCCAGGAGGCAGTACAAGAAGCGCTTACGCTGATGCATGATCACACGCTAAGAAATAATATCACGGAACAGGCGCTTGCACATGTCCAAATGTATTTTTCTCCTGAGCAGTATGGAACCAGCTTTCGCAGCATGCTTGTTCAGTTAGGTGTCTACTAGAGAATCTGGAAAAAATGACGAATGGATCAAGATCGTATCCTGTAGAATGTCATGGGTAAACCCTCAGGTCTACCCATGACATTCTAGATTTTTTTGTTTAACCCCCTTTTTTTAGCAATTAAAAAAGAGGGGACCCCCCTCAATTTGAAAACTTGAAAATTCGCTGGTGGTTTAAGCTTGATCGATGAGATGAGCGGCTATGGGCAGCCAGGGCTAGATGCCGCATAGTAGTCATACAGCTGCCGAAGGCCGTCATCAATACTGAAGCGCGGTGTCCATTGGAGCTCTTTCGCTGCATGAGCATGAAGCAGGCAGCTATCCCGGATATCTCCGGATTTGGCCGGCGCGTAATCCAACAGGAGCGGCGAGGAATGCATTGCACCCAGAAGTGCGGCCAGCGTATTGACCGACCGGCCATGACCTGTACTGATATTAAACACCCCCTGATTGCCGTTATGGACAGCGGCAATATTCGCTGCAGCTACGTCTTTGACATAAATGAAGTCCCGGGTCTGTTCGCCGTCACCATAGATGGTCAAAGGGCTGCCTGTAAACAGCCGGTTCATGAACTGGGCGACGACGCCACCTTCACCTTTGGTATTCTGTCTCGGTCCATATACATTCGCGTATCTTAAGATGGTATAAGGTACGCCGTAAAGAGCGTGATAAAGAGTGATATAAGATTCGGCTGCGAGTTTGGACAAGCCGTAAAAGGAGAGTGGCTGAACCCTGTGCTGTTCGTCAACAGGCAAATATTCGGGGTTGCCATACACTCCCGAGGTAGATGAGAAGATCATCTTGGTCATCTTGTTCCGGACACAGCCTTCCAGTACGTTGAGCGTTCCCAAAATGTTCACGGAAGCATCATGGGCCGGATTACTGATGGAGTGCTGAACATCGCACTGGGCGGCAAGGTGAAAGACCGTGTCATACCGCTCGGCGGCCATAAGGTGCTGCAGTGATGCCGAGCGGACATCTTCCTCAATAAATGTAACGTTCTCAGGCACATTGGAGATGCTGCCGCTCGAAAGATTATCAACGATATGAACCTCAACATTTTGTTCCAGCAAGGTTTCGGCAAGATGGGAGCCGATAAAACCCGCTCCGCCAGTAATGAGCATTTTCATTGCATATCATTCTCCTGTCCTTGGCTCTGGGTATTCATACCATCGTATGAATGGAAGACGAAGGAGGTATGGGCAGTTCAGTAAGACCAAGAAATTACAAAGGGCTGGACATCAGAACAGTCAATCATCCTCAAATTTCAATATATTGTAGGTAAAGTGCGAGTTCGCATTTTTGAGGAGGAGGGGCATCGTTAATGAAGGTTTTGTTTATGTTCTATGTGCCGAGCGGAGGAGTGGATACCCTGAATCGCCAGCGATGTCTGGCTCTGAGAGGTCATGGCGTGGAATGTCATTGTCTGTATATCAGACCAGGTGCCGGTATTCAGAATGCTGGGGACATCCCTACTTTTGTGACATCGAATGAAGCGGAGATCGGTCAACTCATTCAAACACATGGTTATACAGCGATTATCGTGGTGTCGGCCTATGAGTATATTCCCTTTATTCGTCAGATCGGTTATACAGGAATTATTATTTTTGAGGTTCAGGGATATGGGCCGCAGGATCAGGCCCGCCAGGCGCTGATGCAGGCCCAGCCTTATGTCTTACCGTATGTCAATGGGGTGCTTAATCCGAATACACCGCATATTACGGCTCTGTTTGAGGAGCTTTTTCCCAACATTACGCGTTTCGGTTTTAATAATAGTATGGATACCCATTCTTTTACCTATCGTGGTTTGCCGCCAGCGGGACATCCTGTCATCGCCTGGCTTGGCAGGTTTGAACGGGGAGATAACAAGAACTGGCGTGAATTTCTAATGCTCACGCATCATCTAGTGCACGTTAACCCGGCCATTCAACTCTGGATGTTTGAAGACATCAATTTGTCTGTACCGGAGGAGAGAGCCGCTTTCTACGATATGCTGCAGTTATTAAATGTGGGAGCTAACACGAGGGTACTGTCGAATATTCCTCACCCGATTATGGCAGATTATTTTTCGATTATAGGCGATTCCGGCGGTTTTTTGTGTTTGACCTCCAAGACGGAGGGTGCACCTTATGCAGTGATAGAAGCGATGAGCTGTCGCTGTCCGGTATTATCTACGGATATAGACGGCGTTCGGAGTTCGTTGATCCACAACGTTACAGGTAAAGTGTATCCGATGGGTGATATAACGAGCGGGTTCTATGAGGCGCTGGAGCTGATGCAGAATACAGTTCTGCGCAACGCATTGATCCACAACGCACAAGTACATGTGCGGCAGGAATTCTCTCCAGAAAAATACTGCAGGGAATTTATTGGCATGCTTAGAGCACTTACGAATTGAATTGTCCATGATGTTTCCCTCTTCCGGGCATTGTCGGATGATAAATATGTACTTACCGGAGCTGCCGATCATCGGCAGCTCCGGTATTTTGCAGCAGCGTGAATTAGTCGGCAGCGGCAATTCCAGTGAATGCACGGGCACCGAGTGTAGCACCGGCAGCACTTGCTACGACCTGCATCTGATATTGGAGCAGGCCGCCGGCAGGTGTTAGCGGCAGATCGGCGGCTTCAAAACCGGCCGATACCTGTTCGTTGGCTGTCGTAGATGTGAAAGTAGTGGTGAAGATAACGGTCGCTCCTCGCAAAACGGTAATAGTGATCGTAGCTCCAGGAGTAGCGGGGGCTGTTATCTTCGCAAAACCTTGCAGTGCAACACGGATCTGACCGACTGCGCCGGTTGTTACCAGACCAATATCACCAGTCAATGTCGGTGTGCCGGTAGGGATCGCAGCCGTGATGGCATCTGTATTGCTCTGGACAGAGGTTCTTAGATCCAGAAAAGTTGGCATAAGCTTCATCTCCCTTCAGGTTGGTTCTTCATTGTTAGTCGGATGCTGCTACACCTGTAAACGCGCGGGCGCCCAGGGTGATGCCTGCCGCACTAGCGAACACAAGCAGCTGATATTGGATCAGGCCTGAGGCAGGAGCTGGCGGCAGGTCAGCTGCTGTAAAGCCGCCCAGATCCTGTTCGCCTGCAGTAACCGCAGTCAGTGTTGTTGTAAAGATAAGAGCTCCGTTTCGAACAACCTGGTATGTCAATGTGGAACCGGCTGTAGTTGTTGTGACTTTGGCATAACCTTGAAGCGATACACGAATCTGCCCGGCAAATCCTGTAGTCACCAGACCGATATCGCCGATCACTACGGCAGCCCCCGCTCCAACAGGTACTGCAAGCGTTGAAGTGTCCGTGTTACTCTGTTCGGAGGTTCTCAGATCAAGAAATTTTGGCATAAGGTAGATCTCCCTTCGATTTGTGGTTAGGATACCTTCCGGAAGGTTCTATATACGATATGCGAATTGCTAGAGGTTGATTGGGTAATCTAGCACTAAAATAAGAAATGATAGATTCGTCTACCTGGAAAGGAATGCTTCTTGCTGTCTCTAATTAATTCACAATTTAGACACAATATTTTAAGCTTAAATTTAAGTTCATTTAAGCCGGATTTAGACTACCAGGGATATAGTGGGATGATCATGCAGATCGTCCGGAATGGGTTCGTCAGTCACCATGACCTTAGGCATAAGGGGTCGGCTGCAGTTAGGGACAGGCAATATTTATAAAGGAAGGATGAAGCATGTGCTGGAAGTAAAGCAGGTGAGCAAGTGGTATGAGGGCAGCCGCGGCGTACATCAGTTGGATTTTGCCATGCAGCGCGGCGAGATTGTCGGCTTTCTCGGTCCGAATGGTGCAGGGAAAACGACAACGATGCGGATGATTACAGGCTATCTTCAGCCTAGTGAAGGCCGGATTACACTGGATGGGATTCCGATCCATGAGAAGGGGAAGCAGGCACGCAGCCGGATCGGCTATCTGCCCGAGACCCCGCCGCTGTATGGCGATATGACCGTGCAGCAGTATTTGAAATTTGTGGCCAACCTGCGGGACGTGCCGGCACGCGAGCAGAAGCTGCGCATTTCTGAAATGGTGTCGAGACTCGGGCTGAACGGCAGAGAAAAGCAAGTTGTCCGCTCACTCTCCAAAGGCTATAAGCAGCGTCTCGGACTGGCGGGAGCGATTATTCATGATCCGGATCTGCTCGTTCTGGATGAGCCTACTTCAGGACTGGATCCCAATCAGATCATGGAAATCCGGCAGCTGATCCACGAGCTGGGCGAGAAGCATACCGTCCTGCTCAGCACGCATATCCTCCCGGAAGTGAGTGCCTTGTGCAACCGGGTACTGATCATCAATCAGGGGCAGATCGTACTGGACGGGGAACCGGATTCTCTGGCCCGCTCGATGGGTGAAGAATTTAAGGTATCGATCGAAGTGAAGAGTGAACCGGATGTGGTTGAAAATCTGCTGAACAAGTGGGAAAAGGTCATGATCGAGACCATCGAGAATGAATCCCTGGCAGGCAGGGAAGACCCCCGGCGAAGCAAGACCGTCCGGCTGATGCTGACGGGTCATACAACTGAAGATTTCCGGGAAGAGCTGTTCTATCTGTTGTCCGGAGCAGGTCTGCCGATCCTTGAAATAAAGAAGGAGAACCGCAGCCTGGAGCAGATCTTTCAGCAGCTTACCATGAGCGAGAACAGGAATGAGTCCAGACACGAAATAGGTGATGAGAAGGGCGAGGCAGCAGGTGCTTCCACTGTCGAATTAAATAAAACCGGACAGGCTGATTCCTCAGGAGCGGATACGATGGAAGCGGCAGCTTTGCCGTCCGCAGAAGGGGAGGAGCGGAAATGAGACGTCTTTTGGCTATCAGCAAAAAAGAACTGCAAGCCTACTTGTGGACACCGACCTCCTATTTTGCACTGGCGATCTACATGCTGCTAACCGGCTTGCTGTTCTATAACAACTTTGTAAGCTACCAGCCGAGCATTCTGGATTATCGTCTTGTGCTTGGAGACACGCTGTCGATGTTCCTCTTTATCATTCCACTGCTGACGATGCGGCTCATCGCCGAGGAGTTCAGGCAGGGTACGGATGAGCTGCTGCTCACATCACCTGCAAGTGTAACGGAGATTATCTTCGGCAAATATCTTGCTTCGCTGGCCATGCTGCTGGTGCTGATCCTGTGCAGCCTGTTTTATCCGCTGATCATGTCCTTCTTCGGTCCGGTGAACCTGACCATGATCCTGACTTCCGTGATCGGACTATTCCTGCTCGGTGCAGGCATGATGGCGATCGGCTTGTTCGCTTCGACCCTGTCCCAGCATCAGATGATTGCGGCGGTGGCAGGCTTTATTCTCATGCTCGCATTCTGGATGATGGACAGTCTGGGCGGCTCCAGTGACACTGGAAGCAAGCTGCATCAATGGATAGACCCGTTCTCGCTTACAGTGCGGTTCGACAGCTTTGCGAAGGGGCTGCTGAACGGCAGCGACATCCTCTATTTTGTAACCTTGGCCGGACTGTTCATCCTATTGAGCATTCAGGTTGTGGAACGGAAAAGGTGGAGGTAACGATATGAAAAAATGGTTAAGTCATACGAACAGTGCTGTGCTGTCTGTGGCGGCGGTCGGTATTTTTATCTTATTGACCCTGTTTTTGAATTCCCTGACCGGCTTCCAGGCCGATCTCACGGCGAGCAAGCAGTATACAATGTCTGAGCAGACCCGGAACGCCATCAGCGGAGTGAAGCAGGATGTCCGCCTGATGCTGTTCACCGTCTCAGGAGACGGGAATGAGCTGCTGAACCGCGAGGTGCGGGATCTGATGCAGGAATATGCCAAGCGCAACAAGCATCTGAAGGTGGAGGAATACGATCTTGCCCAGCAGCCGGCCATGGCCAAAACCTACGGGCTGACTGGAGCCTCCGTAGTGGTGCTGCAGGGAGAAACCAAGCGGGTTATTGAGCTGACCAGTCTCTTTCAGAGCGGCAGCGGTGATGGTTCCTACCAGTTTTCCGGGGAGGAGAAGCTGACCTCGGCTCTGCTGGGGCTGACTTCAGATGATCAGGGGAAAATTGTATTCCTGACCGGCCATGAAGAGGTTGCGCTCAGTCAAATGAGCAATCTGAACACCGCCTTGTCCGGCGAGCAGGTGTCGACGGAGGAGCTTCAGCTCGCACAGGCTGGCTCGGTGCCAAAGGATGCCGATGTTCTGGCCATTATAGGGCCGCAGCGAGACATCAGCAGCACCGAGCTGAAGGCGATCCAGACGTATATGCAGAATGGCGGGAAGCTGTATCTGTCTCTTGGATTCAACGAAGATATGAAGACGGGGTGGAAGAACCTGGATGCCCTGATGGGTGAATACGGCGTCCAGGATCAGCACGCGGTTACGATCGATCACAAGCATGCCAGCAGCATGAGCATCCTGTGGAGTGTGCCGGATTTTGGTACACATGAGATTACAGACAAGCTGAAGGCCAGCAATCTGAATCCGCTGTTGACCTTGTCCGTGGCCCTGAAGGCAAAAGAGCAGGATCAATATGAGGTGACCCCGCTGCTGCAGTCTTCCAGTGACAGCTACGGGGAGACGAATCTGAAAGACTTGCTGAATAATACAACGAATAACGACAAGGATCAGGATCCGCAGGGTCCGCTCGACCTGGGATTTGCGGTCAGTTCGAAGGACAACAAGCCGAAGGCCGTTATTCTGGGCTCATCCACCTTCGTGCAGGATAGTGAAATTACGACCGGGGGCAATCGCGATCTTGCGCTGAACGCGTTCAGCTATCTGCGTGAGAAGAGCAGCGGTGTGACGATCCGACCGCGCGAAGAAGCCGGTTATCAGGTGGCTTATCTGACGGCGAAGCAAGGCTCGTATATTTTCACAGCAGCAGTCGTCGGTATTCCGCTGCTGTTCGTAATGATCGGCAGTCTGCTGTGGTGGAGGCGGAGAAAGGCATGAGAAAATTCATTCCCACGCTGGTGCTGTTAATGCTGCTGATCGCAGGATTTGTCTACGCCAAGAGCGAAAATTTCTTCCAGAAGGAAACCCCGGCACCGGCTAAATTGTCTGCTGTAGAAGCCTCTGAAGTAACCGGGATTACAGTGACCCATAATGGACGCACTGTAGAATTGGTCAAAGACAAAGGAAACTGGGTGATGAAGCAGCCGGGAGCCTATCCGGTCAATGCTTACGCCGTGGAACAATGGCTGGGCACACTGGGCGCATTGACGACCAGTCAGACGGTAGAAGAACAGCCGGGCGACACCGCCAAATACGGAATTTCCACGAATGACCGGGTAATCCAGGTCCATACGGCACAAGGAACGACGACGTATGCGGTAGGTTCAGCTCTGCCGACGGGAAGCGGGGATTATGTGCAGGTTAACGGCAAGCAGGTTGTGGCTGCGGCCGAGCAAGATCTGTCCGGCCTCCTGCTGGCGCCGCTGGACTTTATGGTGACCACTCCGTTCACGTGGGAGGATGATAACACGGTCTCACTCGAGTGGGAAAGTCCCATCTTCTCCTGGGTAGGGAAGCGATCGGGGAGCGGCAGTGCAGAGGCTGTCACTGACTGGACACTGAATGGTACCAAGATAGAGGCAGACCAGGCCACGTCTCTGCTGGCTCAGGTCAAAGGGTTAACAACAGATCGTGAAGTCCGCCCCGTACCCGAGCTGAAGAAGCCGGTGCAGCGCTTCACCATGACGCTGACACAGACAGTCAATGGCCGTGAAGAAAGCAAGGTCTATCAGGGCTGGACGACCGCAGACGATCCAGGGATCATCTGGGCAGTTCCGCCAGACAGCAGCTGGGCCTACGCGCTGAAGACCGACGATGTGATGAATATGGAACAGGCGGCCAAGAAGGCGTTAACTTCCGCCAAGGCGGCCTCGGCCAACGATAAGAGTACAGCCAAATAAGATGCAGTAAGGTGCTTCTCCGAGGAGAGCACCTTTTTTTTGTATCCTGTCATTCCAAAGGGCGGATACCCCAAGAGGAAATGACCGTTATTTTTTATGTTGCTTTAAGTGTATTAAGTGATATAATACACTTAAAGCATACGACATATGAAGTATAACTAACCCGGTACAGCACATAAGGAAATGCCGTGCTTGGCCTGAGGAGGAACATTTATGGAAGAACAGCAGGTTGGCGGTCTCCGGTTTCGGATTGATTTTAGCCAACCGCTTTATGAGCAGATATTGGATCAGGTTCGTAGTTCGATTGCGAAAGGGGAAATCAGGTTGGGTGAGAAAATGCCTTCGGTGCGGGAACTGGCACAGGAATTAAAGATGAATCCGAATACCGTCATGCGTGCCTATCAGGAGCTGGAGCGGGATGGGCTGACGGAGAAGCGGCGGGGACAGGGAACCTTCGTGACCTCGCTGCCCGAGAAAGTGCAGGCGTTCCGCACGGATCTGGCTTCACGCTATATCGATACTTTTCTGGCCCAGATGGAGAGCCTGGGCGTCGCATGGTCGGATGTACAGGATTACGTCGAACGCTCCCGGCAGGAGCAGGAAGGAGAGAGAGCATGACACAGAACATCATCACCTGTGAGCAGGTCAGCAAACGTTACGGCCGCAAGACGGCACTCGATCAGCTGTCACTGTCAATCCCGGAAGGCAGTATCACCGGTATTCTGGGACCCAACGGCTGTGGTAAATCCACGCTGTTCCGCTCCCTGGTCGGTCTGGTCCAGCCGGACGCCGGACGGATTGAAGTGCTGGGACAGCAGCCAGGCTGGCGTACCAATGCAGGTGTTGCTTATCTGCCTGACCGGGCGCACTGGTACCCGAACGACACGGTGAAGCATGCTTTGGATTGGGGACAGACTTTCCTGCCGGGCTTTGATTATGAACGGGCAGAGCAAATGGCGGAATATATGGATGTAGACACGGATATGAGGGTCAGCGGAATGAGCAGGGGCCAGGAAGCACGGGTGATGCTCATTATGTGTATCGCGCGTACAGCCCCGCTAATTATTCTGGATGAACCTTTTGCCGGTATCGACGTCATGTCCCGGGAGTCCATCGTATCCGGTCTGATTGACCTGCTGGAGGAGAGCCACCAGACGGTGCTGATCAGTACCCATGATATTCAGGAAGTGGAAGCCTTGTTTGACTACACGGTCATGATGAATGCCGGACAGGCGATCTGGGCGGGGGACAGTGAGCAGCTGCGGGCCGAGTATGGCTCCCTGCATCAGGTGTTCAAAACGATGTATACGAAAGGGAGAATCAAGTCATGACCACACCGGGATCGTTCAAGGCGCTGGTACGCCGGGAATTACGTAATAAAGGAAGCTGGCGCAGAGCCGGCCGGGAGAGCCAGGGAGGCACCCGGATGCGATGGGGTGTCGTGTATCTGATCTCAGTTCTCGCCGTTATCTTCGTTGGCCTTACGTATTCGGCCTCCCAGGATCAGCTGGAGCTGCGGGATTTGTGGAAGATCCTCGCCGGTTTTCCCTTCGGATTGTTCTTTTTCGCTTTTTCTTCTGTCAAAAGAGAGTGGAGCAATGAAACCTTTGGCTGGTGGCTGACACTGCCTTACTCGAGGCATTGGCTTATCTCTTCCAAATGGGCTGCCCGCTGGATTCAGAGCTCCATTGTCACCGTTGCAGTCCTGATCATAGGCACGGTATACGCGGCTGTAATTAGTCTGTTCCTGGGAGGATTCACGCTTGCAGATGTGCAGGATTGCCTGGTGAGCGGAATATATTGGACGGTGATGATCATTCTGGTGAGTCCACTGATACTGGCATTAGGTATCCTCGCGGCCACGATCCGGTATACGCTGCTTCGTCCATTGCTGCCACTGCTGATGATCCTGTCCATGGGCGGTTTCTCGCTGGTGCTGTCCTCCGTAAGTGACTCTGACCATCCGGTGCTCCTGGAGTGGCTGGGTTTCGGACAGGGAGGCTGGACACCCAGTGCAGTGGGAATCGTAAGCATCGTGGCAGCCTGGATTGCAACAGCTCTTATCAATCGGCTGACTGCTTACCTGCTTGAACATAAACTAACGATCTGATATAGGAGGAACAATAAGATGACGAACATGTCCCATATACAATCTGCCCCGAATCGGATTGCTGTGCACAAAGCTTCGGCAGCGGCTGAGCCGCTGCTCGAGGTAACCGGTCTCAGCAAAAGCTATGGCAGGAAACAGGCCCTGCAGAACGTCAGCTTTACTTTAAAGGAAGGAAGCTCATTTGGGTTTCTAGGTCCGAATGGTGCCGGCAAATCGACAACGATGAAGATTCTGACGGGAGTCGTCAAGCCGGATCAGGGAAGTGTCAAGCTGTTCGGTGAGGAGATTGACAGCAATCCGGGAGCCGCTTCCCGTTACATCGGTTATGTGCCGCAGGAGATTACACTATACGAGCGGCTCAGCGCGTGGGATAATCTGGAGTTCTTCGGTCAGGCTTACGGCGTCCGCGGCGCAGAGCTGCGCAAGCGAATGAAGGAAGTGCTGGAGCAGACCGGGCTGCTGGATCGGGCCAAGGAAGAGATCCGTACCTTCTCGGGCGGGATGAAGCGGCGGATCAACATTGCTGCTGCACTGCTGCACCGCCCTCAGCTGCTTATTATGGATGAACCCACCGTCGGGATTGATCCACAGTCACGGAATCATATCTTTGACCTGATTCGGGGCTTGAACCGGGATGGGGTTACTGTTATTTACTCCACGCACTATATGGAGGAAGTGGAAGCGCTGTGCGACGAGGTCGCCATTATGGATCAGGGCATGGTCAAGGCCCAGGCGCCGCTCGGAGAGCTGCTTGGCCGCTATGCGTCCCAGGCGATCTATATTGAAGCGGCTGGTATGCCCAAGCCTCAGATTGCTCCGGGAATCACATCGGTCCGTAAAGAGGGATCCGGCTGGGTACTGGAGACGGAACAGGCTGAGCACATGATAAAACTTCTGATAACAGAGTGCAGTAAACATAATTGGAATGTAAAAAAGCTTGAAGTCATCCGGCCTTCGCTTGAGGATGTATTCCTGACGGTCACCGGTACGGCGCTTAGAGACTGATCCAGTTCGAATAATCCGAAACCATTTTGTGAAGAAAGGTAGTGTTCATCCTATGTTTGCTCTTATTAGCAAAGAACTGCGGCTGATCCGCAAAGACCGGAGAAGTTTTATTTTTCTGCTGTTCATGCCGATTGCCTTTATCCTTATCTTCGGCAGCATCAATAACCAGGAGGCCAACACGTCAGCGATCACCCTGCAGGTAGTAGACCAGGACAACAGTGAGGCATCCAGGGCGTTTGTTAGCAGATTATCCGGTATTATTACGGTGGATGCCTCTCCGGCAGGCGAATTGAATCAGCAGCTTGACCGGTTAAAGCAGGGACAGATGACGTCCATGCTGGTGATTCCGGCCCAATTTGAACAAAAGCTGAAGAATGGAGCAGCTGCAGATATCACCTTGTATAAAGACCCGGCTTCCCAGACAGCCATTGCCCCGATTCAGGCGATTTTACAGGGAATGTCCGATCAGTATCGGGAACAGAAAATCAAGACATCGCTGACTTCCCTGGGTGCTTCCGCGCAGGCGGCGCAGCAGGCGCTCGTGTCGCCGATTGCTATCAAGCCGGTAAATATGTCTTCAGAGCAGCTGAGCGCTATTGATCAGATTGTCCCGGGGATGACCGTCATGTTCGTGTTCTTCATCATGATTACGATGACCCGGCGTTTCTTCGAGGAAAAGAAGACCGGACTATTCACCCGCATCCGCAGTACACGCATTACGCCGGTTCAGTATCTGATTGGGATGTGGGTTCCTTTCATCCTGACGGTTATGGCACAGTGTTCCGTGCTGTTTGCCTTCGGGCACTTTATGTATGACCTTCATCTGGGAAATTATCCAGCTCTGATTGTGATCGTGATTGCTCTAAGTATTGCCGGGACGGGAATCGGTCTGGGATTATCGTTCGTGGTTCCAGGGGAAGGTGCAGCGATGGTTATCACCCAGCTCATCTCGATGGGCGGCGCCATTCTGGGCGGGCTGTGGTTTCCGACTTATCTATTACCGGAATTTGTTCAGCATATCAGCAGATTCATGCCGCAGTATTGGGCCCAGCATTCGCTGATCAACATCATTGCACATCATGCTCATATCAGCGACGTACTGCTTCCTGCAGGTGTGCTGCTGCTGTTTGGCCTGGTTGGGCTCGGGGTAGCCCTGCTGCGTCTGCCGTCCTTCCTGCGCACTGCCGTAAATTGAGTGTGGCTTGAAGAATAATCCAGGGACTGTTACGCTTGTCGGTACAACAGGTAAGATCGGGCCTGATTTCACATTGACAGGAGCGCAGCAGATATGAAACCATCAGATATCAAACTTAAAGAGCAGGTTCATCCGTTAATGCTATCTTTTCCCGAATGCTTTGAGAGCGAGCGTCTGCAGATCCGTGCACCTCAATATGGGGATGGAGCAGCCGTTCATGCAGCTGTATATGAGAGTGCTGAAGAGCTAAAGCCATGGATGCCGTGGGCGCGGGAGCTGCCGACACTAGAGCAGTCCGAAATTACAGTGCGGGAGGGGCGGCATCAGTTTCTGGACCGGTCCGACCTGCGGCTGCTGCTGTTCGATAAAGAATCAGGTGAATTCATCGGCAGCAGCGGTCTGCACCGGATCGACTGGAAGGCTCGGCGCTTCGAGATCGGCTACTGGATTCGCACCTCCTGCAGCGGCAGGGGTTATATTACGGAAGCGGTTGACCGGATTACGACTTTTGCGGCCGAAAAGCTGCAGGCGAACCGGATTGAGATTCGCTGTGATGCCCGCAACGTGCGCAGCCGGCGGGTTGCGGAAAGGCTGGGCTTTACACAGGAAGCGCTGCTGCGGCTTGAAAGCTGTGACATCGACGGAAAGCTGAGGGATACGCTGGTGTTCGCGAAAGTACGCGGTGTGGAGTACTAGTTAAGAATATCAGATCAAGCATGAAAAAGGCCCTTCTCAATGAGAAGGGCCTTTTTCTTAGTGGTGGTTAATTTCTCTTCTCCAGCATAACCTCTGCCGAAGGAGAGGACAGCCGGTTTACGGTTGCCTTCTTGCCGTCAGCCACGGACAAGACGAAGATCCGGTACGCGGCGCCTTCCTTCAGGCTGCCGCCATTCGCATCCACATCATAGGTCGACAGGGTGACCGTCTTCGGATCATTGACGGACAGTGTAATATAACGGCCGGAAGTAACACGTTCCGCGTCCTGCAGATCAAAGCCGGATGCCGAACTTGACGGAACAGCAATGACTTCGTAATAGGCGATACCTGTTTCAGAGCCGGGCTTATCGAAGGTGACTTTTATATTTCCCTGATCGGACGACGCTTTGACATTCCGTGCAGCTTCAACCGAGAACTGGGAGCTTAATGTAATTTCGGACGAAGGCTCAGACAGAGCGTAACTGCCTGTACCGGAGCCGCCCCCGGAGGACAGGATAAATACCCGGTAGCTCACACCGCTGCGAAGGAGTGAGCCGTCCACATCCCGGCTTCCCGAAGCGAGTGTCAGACGAAGGTTGGAGCCGGTACGATTCACTTTCGTATAGTTGGATCCGGATACGCCTTTGGCATCTTCCAGATCGAAACGGTTGGCATTGGCCGACTTGACGACCAGCACACGATAGTGATCCAGATTGGTCTCATTCGCTGCCCGGTTGAAGGCGATCTCCAGATCCCGTCCGTCATTGTAATCACTCACATCGCTGACACTGACACGGCTGGCTGTACCCACGGAAGAGTTCTTCAATTCAACAAGGCTGGAATAGGCAAGTGCATGTGAGTAGCTGTTCGGATTGTTGGAGACGGCCATGACGAAAATGCGGTACACCTCGCCGTTACGGATCGTGTTGCCTTGAGAATCCTGCAGGCCTGCCGGCAGGGTACGCTGAATGTTACCTCCTGTCTTCGGTATGTCCACATAACGCCCTGAGGGTGTGCTCAGTGCTGCCGAAATATTGAAGCTGTTCGCTGCATTCTGCCGCACCACGAAGACGCGATACTGCGAGATACGGGATTCATCCGCAGAACGGTTGAACTCCACGCGCAGATCCCGGCTGTCCCCGTAATTGCTGACATCTGCTGCCGACGTAATGACCGGGACCGGAACGGAGCTGCCATTCAGTGTAATGGAGGCCGAAGACGCAGACAGATTGTTATACGCTGTACTTGAATTTGAGCTGATGGACTGCACGAAGACGGTATACGGCACACCGGTGCGGATCAGTTCACCCGCTGTATCCCGGGAACTGCTGCCCAATATAATTTTCGGATTGCCGCCGGTTTTGTTAACGGCGGTATAGCTCGAAGAGCCGATCTGGTTAGCCGTGTTGTTGTTGAAGCTGCCGGCATCCCTGGTTTTTACAACAAAGACACGATACTGAGCAATATTGGCCTCGTTCTGGGCACGGTTGAAGCTGACGGACAGATCGCGTCCATCGCCGTAGTCCGACACATCGCTGACAGCCACGCCGGAAGGAGCGTTAACCGGCACGATACCGGATGGAACCTGGACAGCCGCAGACGGACGGGATAGGGCGGTACGGCTGCCGGCCAGGTCATTGCCGACGGTCATGATATAGAATACATAACTTTGACTGCTGCGCAGCACGTCGCCGTCACTGTCCCGGGTCTGGCTGTTCAGCGGGATGGACGGATCGGTTCCGCTGGTAAACACAGGTGTATAATTGTTGCTGTTCAGACTGCGCGCTTTATCTAGTGTAAAAGAGGAGGCGTTCGCTGCCTTCACCGCGATAATGCGATAGTGATCTACAACAGATTCATCACTCACTCGGGTAAAAGAAACCTCCAGGTCCCCGCCGTTCCCGCTGCTGCCGGTGACAGACGTCACCACCGAGGCTACCGGCGTGACTTCATCATCGGTCGTGACCGTGACCGTCATGGTGGACGGGTTCCATTTGACGTCTTCTCCAAGGGCTTCACTTACAAAACGGACAGGAACCATCGTGTAACCGTTCAAATTTTTAGCGGGGACGTCCAGCTGGACACTTCCGTTGTTGACAATAGCTGTTTTGGAGCCGATCTTCAGCACGACGGTGCGGCTGCCTTTGGTTGCTGTTACTGTCTGCGTTTTCTGATTCCATAATACTTCTGCGTTAAGAGCCTCGAAGATAGCGCGAAGCGGAACCAGGGTGCGGTTCCCGATCATAGTGGGTGCCTTGGCGGTCTTCAGCTGGACACCGTTAATGTAAATCTGAATAGGCTGTGCAGCGTCCGCGGCCGGGGCTTGCCCGAGCGAGGCGGCCAGCAGGATGCTGACGGCTGCTGCCGATAACATTTTTTTCATCCGTGTTCACTCCTGTTTCTTCAAAGGATTGAAATGTTTTCCACCTCCTATTGACGCTGGAACCATAATAAAGGTTACGGTGTTCGTAAATTATTTTTGGTCGAAGTGCAATGTTTCCTTGAAGCAGAAAAGGAGCATCATCCCGATGCTCCTTCATTTCATCAGATATTCACTTAGTCCCTGATATTTCCTGATGCTTTCAGCCTTTTCGCAATCAGTTCAAAATCCTCCATGGAGATGCCGGGAGCAAATTCCTCGTCCAGCGGAGGGTTCTCAGGCACGGGAACGCCCTGCGGAGAGCCTTTCAGCACTTCCAGTGGCAGACCGTCTTCCGGATGCCTGCCTTTCCAGATCTGATCTATGCTCGTGAAGTCGTTGTCACTCCAGGTATACAGCTTCGTATGAACCCCTTTGTCCTCATATTTATGTGCTTCACTAAAAGATTTATTACTTAGGGAAGGGATCGGAACAAGCTTTGTCACGTCTACGCCAGTGGCCATTTCGAGTGCTTTGGCATAAGCGACCACATGAACCCCGCCGCGCACGAGCAGGAAACCTACGACCTCGCGTGCTGCAGGATGATCCGTCATTTCATAGACTTTCATTTTGTGTGTTCGTGCGCCGCATTCCAGGAAGAAGTTGTGCAGCAGGTCTTCCACCAGATTTCCACTGTTGAACACATGGGTCCCCGTCCACGGATTTCCCATAGAATCGAACGGCATAGCCCCTTGGGCGCCGGCCAAAAAATGATAAGAGAACCGGGCGTCCTTCACAGAGCCGAGTGGACCTGCATCCGGTTCCGTATAAGACGTGGAGCCTTGCAGACATTTATTGATCGCGTGCGAGACCAGCTCGACGTGCCCAAGCTCTTCGGCTGTAATACTCGTGACCAGGTCATAAAAAGGCATCAGCTTTGATTTATTCCTGAAATTAAAGGACTGGAAAAGATAGTTATTGAGTGTGGACATTTCACCGAATTTACCCCCGAGCAGCTCCTGAATAGCGGCAGCAGCGTTAGGATCCGGCCGTTCAACATCTGGAATCTCGATCATAATCTCATCCATGCGATTGAACACAGTTTTGCCTCCTCGTGATTATCATATTTTTCCATACCTTCATAGGTTAACCATAAAAAGTTGCTGCCAAACGGGACTATTCTCCTCTTCTACCTCTTGGGCGGGAACCAGATATGGCGTAGATCGACCCAGCCCTGGCTGTTAAAGCTGACACCGCGTACAGAAGGCAGATAGGCAGTCTGAACGGGCCGTTCATACAAAATATGAAGCTGATGCGCCTGGATCAGGCGCTCCTCGATCTGGAGGAAGCAGTCCGTGCGGGCGGCTTCCTCGTACGTCTGGGCAGCCTGGCGAAGCAGGCGCTCAATATCAATCCGGCTGTGGGGCTCGACGTGTCCGGCTAATGTTTCGTACAGATCATACTGACGCAGGTGCATATCCTGATCCCGAATCAGCGAGAAGAGGATCAGATCCGCTTCCATCCGGCTGGAACCCTTGAATGCCTCGACGGACAGCACGTTAAGTCGGCACGAGCAGCCGTTACGCTCCAGCAGGTCCGCCAGAGTGCGGGCTTCCTGCCGATACTGCGGGATGGTGGCCAAGGTCAGCTCCACCGGTAATGGCAGGCTTCCCGATGAACCCGGCTTTATATTATCGCGGAAGGCAGCATCAGAGTCCCTGTTGAAACGGTCCATCTCCAGCATACGGCAGATGGATGCCCGGATGGCCGTGTCCTGAAGCGGGCCTGTCTTTTGCGTATTGAAGGTAATGAATTTACGTACATAGGATCCAGACTGGATATGTGAGCCGGACGAGTTTCCTCCGGATGAGGACGTAGTTCCGGGAGTCGTCGGATGATGAATGATATGGAAGGGAGACGTCTGATCCGGACTATCCTCCTCATCGCTGCCAAGATTCCAGGGAAGCTGAACAATCTCGACCCTGTCCAGCTGGGCACGTCCGCGAAAATACTGGCGGAACACTTCCAGTACACAGAGTCCCTGATCGGAATCAGCCAGCTTGAAGGGACCCGTTCCAACTGGTGATCGTGCGAATACCGCCGGAGGATGATGATCCAGTTCACGCGGTACGATGACCGCACGGCTGGTGCAGAGAAATGGAAGGAACAATTCGTTCGGCTCCTTCAGTGTAAATTCAACCTCCGACGGGCCGGATGCCTGAACGGACAAGATGTTGCGGACGATAAAGCTGTACAGCATGCGGCCGGATGACTGCATCAGCCGTCTAATGCTGAAGACGACATCATCGGCTGCCAGCAGCTTTCCGTTGTGAAAGAAAACTTCCTTGCGCAGAACGAAGGACCAGCGGGTGCGGTCCTCACTGATCTCCCAGCCAAGTGCCAAATGAGGCAGGATTCGTCCGCATTCATCACGGCGGACCAGCCCGTCGAAGATGTGGCTCGTTACGAACGATTCGGCAAGCAGGTTGATCGACAGCGGATCAAACGTGTGCAGCTGCTGCCGGAGCGGGATGCGGAGCGTATCGACCTGGCTCTGACCTTCTCCCCGAGTCGTATGATGGCCGAAATACTGCAGCAGCCATCCCTGCAGATGCTCCTGCATGGAGGCCGAACGCGCATATGTCCGGATGTCATCTACGGCCTGCTTGATCTCCCTTCTCTCCACAGCCTGGATCATGGATTCCGCAGCAACCTCACCCGGCCCGATCAGAAACGTCAGCTGCGAGCGGCGTCCCCGTCCCCGTCTGGCCTGCCAGGAGATCCAGCCCCGGCTCTCCATTTTGCGGATAATCATAAGCGCATTACGCTGTGTGCAGTCCAGAACGCCGGCAATCTCGCCCAGCGTCACAGACAGCTCGTCCGTTCCTGCATGCAGCTGATACAGCTTCAGAAACTGGTTGTGTATCTTCATAGTCCTGCTCCTCTATACCGAAACTATAAATTTTAAAACCGGAAATTTCGTATGGAATTATTTCGCTTTATCTTCTTATTTTAACAGATACAATGAACCTGACTCTAGAAATGCAAACCAAGTAAACGAAGTGGAGGTAGCAGTGTTATGTCTGAAGAAGTTCAAGCACGCCCGTCTGTGAAGGTGCTGGGTACCGCCATGCTGCTGGCTTGTGCGCATCAGTATCTGTTTTACGGGCATCAGCCGGGCGTATCCGTAATTTTGTTCGTTGTCTTGTTTTATTCCTACATATATTTGTTCTCTCGCCCGCGGCTGAAGCCCCGCCTGTGGAGTCCTTTTAATCTGCTGATCCTGCCCGTTGTCCTGCTGCTGTCACTGCGATATGCATTATTCGATGCTTCTATGTTCTCAGCCCTGAATCTGTTGCTGATTCCGGTTATGATCTCGGCCCAGCTGGTGTATCTCTTGGGTGAGAGGAAAGGCGGGCTGAGTCTCATTGGGGTACGGCGTTCGGGTTAATACGGGACCAGTTGGGACGTCAACCTCAGGCTGGCCGGTATACGGTCCTTCGAAAGATCGCCGCCGGCCTGGTTATTGCAATTCCATTTCTAGCCATCGTCATTACACTGCTGGTCTCTGCCGATGGCAACTTCGGCCGCGTCCTGTCTTTGATTCCGCGCCACCTGACCGGTCTGTCTTTCGGTTCGGTCCTGGCCCGGCTGCTCTGGATTTTGATCGCAGGGCTGTGTCTTGCAGCATTTCTCTGGGGATTGCTGCAGCCGAAGAGATTTACGTTTGCAGAGGAATTGTGGAATGAAGGAAGGACCTCACCGCCCACTGGGGAGAATGTGAAGGCAGAGGGGAAGGATTATAGCCAGCGTTCTGATTTTGCTATTGATCCGGTCATCATGCTTACGCTTCTGGTTATGGTGAATGCCGTCTATATCCTGTTTGTCGTTATTCAATTCAGTTACTTTTTCGGGGCATGGGAAGGCCTTCTTCCCAAGGATATGACCTATGCAGCCTATGCACGCAAAGGGTTCTTCGAACTGATCCTGGTCAGCTCGCTCAATTTCACCCTGCTCCTAATCACGCTTCGTTATGCTCTGGACCATGCACGCCTCGTGCTGCAGCGGTTGAATCAGTTCATGCTCTTCATTCTTGCCGGCTGTTCCGGTGTGATGCTGTTCTCCGCTTATATGAAACTGGCTATGTATGAAGAGGCATACGGCTACACGTATACACGTATACACGTTTCCTGGTGCATGCCTTTATGATCTATCTGGCAGTGATGCTCCTGATTACCGGCGTACGTATCGCTGTAACCCGTCTTCCGCTGGCTCCGTGCTTTATGCTTGTTAGTCTTGCAGCCTATATGGTCATCAATTATGTATCCTGGGATGCCTGGGTGGTAAGAGCAAATGTTGAGCGTTATCAGGTGAACCGTACCCTGGATCCGGCTTATCTGGTTGAACTGTCCGCAGATGCTGTGCCTGAGCTGGTGAAGCTGGTCGAGAATGACGGCAGCCCTTACATTCATAACGCATTCAATAAGAAGCTGGAGCAAAAACTAGATGAGATTAGACAGGAAAATACAGGCTGGCCGTCGTTCAATGTATCGAGGTTCCGGGCACAGCAGTCGCTTGAGGCCTATGTACAGCAGCGTTAGCAGCTAAGATTGACATGCTCCGCTCCCTGTTGCTAGGATTACTCTAGCAGAAGGAACGGGGAGGAAATAATATGACGGCTATAGAGATCAGGGAGAAACAAGTTCAGGAAGGGATCGAGGCTGTACCGGCTTCCCAGGAGGATCAGGATCAGGTAAGGGACTTACTGCTGGACACGGCGCGCTGGCTGCAAAGCACAGGTTCTACCCAATGGAGCAATCTGTTGAAAGGCGAAGACAGTCATGATACTCCGGCTGCGATACGCAGGGAGGAGGTTATCTTGTTCAGGGATCAGATCAGCGGCGAACTGGCGGGAATGGTGATTCTTCAGCAGCAGCCGAGCGACTGGGACCGGAGGCTGTGGAAGGTCGAGCATCCCGAAGAGGATACAGCGGTATATCTGCATCGTCTGGCAGTGAACCGGAATTATGCAAGGTCCGGCCTGGGCCGCAATATATTGAAGTGGGCACAGAGCCATGTTCATTATACGGGAAAGGACCGGCTGCGTCTGGACTGCGGCCATACCAACGAGAAGCTGAATCACCTGTACCAGAGCTGCGGTTTTATGTTCATGGGAGAAGAAGACGACTTCAGTCTGTATGAGTATTCGCTAAAAAGCTGAACTTTCTAATAGGATGTCAAAAGGGTTCCCCCGTTCGCGCGAGCGAGCAGGGGAACCCTTTTGGTTCAGGAGACGTAACGGCTGCGTCCGGCAAGGTATCCGGCCAGCATCAGGATGACACTGGCTGTGCCGAGCAGCAGCAGCGGAGTTAACCAATGATGCGTAAGGTCGTGCAGATAACCGACCAGCAGCGGACCGCAGGCGGCCAGCAGATAACCGACGGACTGAGCCATACCGGACAGCTCGGCCGCTTCCAGGGAGGAGCGGGTCCGCTGGCTGAACAGCATCATGGCAACACTGAAGGAGAAGCCCCCGCCTATACCGAGCGACACGGCCCACAGCACAGCCCACTGGCTGAGTTCGAGACTGAGACCCAGAATGCCGATGAGGAAGGCCGCAGCTCCAATGATGGCGAGCAGACGCTGGCTCTGCATCCGTCCGGCCCAGATCGGGACGATGAATGCAAAGGGCAGGGAGACCAGCTGCATGACAGACAGCATGTAGCCTGCCGTATCACTGGAGAGCCCCTGTTCGATCAGCACAGCGGGCAGCCAGGTAATCAGGGAGTAGAAAATAACAGATTGAAAGCCCATGAACAGGGTAACCTGCCAGGCCAGGGCAGAACGCCACAGACTAGTCCGACGGGCATCTGCACGATGAACAGCAGCCTGGGGCGGCCGGCTGCCTTTGAGCTGCGGCAGCCACAGCACCAGTGCGACTGCTGACAGGATTGCCCATATGCCGAGCGAGCTTTTCCAGCCCAGTCCGGCGCGGACCGCCAGCGGAACGCTGATGCCCGAAGCCACTGCGGCGCAGAGATTCATGGACGCGGAATAGACGCCGGTCATTACGCCAATCCGGCTCGGAAAGCGCTGCTTGATCAGGCTTGGGAGCAGCACATTACAGACGGAGATGGCCAAGCCCAGCATACCGGTGCCTATGAACAGCGCAGCCGCACCTCCGGAAGAACGCAGCAGGACTCCGGCGGTCAGCAGGATCATTGCGCCGAAGAGCACGGCAGGAATACCATACCGCTTGGCTAACTTCGGTGCGAAGGGAGACATCAGGGCAAACGCCAGCAGCGGCAGTGTGGTAATCATGCCTGCGGCAGTATTGGAGATCCCCAGTTCTCCAGCGATATCGGCGAGCAGGGGGCCGGCTGATGTGAGCGGTGCCCGCATGGTTGTGGCAACAAGGATAATCCCGAGGATCAGCAGCCATCCGGCGGCGGCCGCCCGGTTCTGTATCAAGGGGGAATGACGGTCCGCAGACCGGGATTTCGAAGGGTCAGTAAGCATGTAGTGGTTCCTCCATCATAGAATCGTAGTGCATTTGCATGGAAGATGTTGACCTTCGCGTGCCTTTCGTACTGTAACATAGTCCGCAGTATCTGTCATTAATCTGACATTGCTATTCTGCTGTTATTTTCAATACTGCACTCTGTTAAACTGCTAGCATATTAGCGGACTCGCTTGAGAACTTTGCGATTCCGTGATTAGATGAGAAAGGCCCAAAGGTTAACGGAATTTCAACAGCTCTGAAAGCTGGCTGCAAAGAATGACAGATACAGGATCAGCATGCCTGAAGGCCTGGGTGAATGCTTATTTGAGGTGGCTGGGGATGAAAATGAAAAAAAGAACCATGGATATTTTCTTTATTATTGCAGGTGCATTTTTGTTTGCGATCGGCGTTAATCTATTCGTTATTCCTCATGACTTTGGAGAGGGCGGCGTAACCGGACTGACGATCATTTTATATTATCTGTTCGAATGGTCTCCAGGCTGGACGAATCTGATTATTAACGCATTCCTGCTCTTGATCGGATATAAATTTCTGGACAAAAATTCAGTGGCTTACACAATTGTGGCAGTCGCTGCGAATTCCTTTTTCCTTCATCTCACATCGGGCTGGTCGCTCGGGTCAGATGAAATGATGGTAAACGCTATTTTTGGCGGACTTGTGATCGGGGGCGGCATCGGCATGATTGTGAGGGTCGGCGGAACGACGGCCGGAACCGTCATTCTGGCACGGATTGCGAATAAGTATCTGGATTGGAATATCAGCTATGCGCTGCTGTTCTTCGACCTGGTGGTGGCTGGTGCCTCCATCTTCATTATTGGGGCGGAGAAGCTGATGTTCACAATTATTATGCTCTTTGTGGGTACCAAAACAATGGATTTTATTATCGAAGGCATCAATCCGAAAAAGGCAGTTACGATTATCTCCAAACATCAGGATACCATCGCCGAGAAGGTGAATGTGGTGATGGATCGCGGTGTTACCGTACTGTCCGGCCACGGATATTACACGAAGACGCCTGCAGAAGTACTGTACATTGTCATCAACAAGCAGGAAGTGTCGATGCTGAAGAAAATTGTCAAAGCAACGGACAAAGACGCCTTTGTTACGATCCACGATGTGAATGATGTGTTCGGCAAAGGATTTATTGATATATCAAAATAGAAGCATAAGCCAAGCATCTCTGAACCGTTGTGCCGGTTAGGGGTGCTTTTTTCCTATATTCGTTGTTAAGCGTATCCAGACAGGCTCTAATAACCTGAAACAGGAATTGATTATATCTGACTATTTCGAATCGGGGAGCGCATACATAGAATGAGATACAGCAGCATGTACAATCCGGAATGTTGAAAAATGCTGCGGAACTCTGGAGCGATCCGGTTATGAAAGGGAGGGATTCGATCATGAAGCGTTCACTGCAATCCGGACTGGTACTGATATTTCTGCTTCTGATGTTCACCGGTGAGGAAGCGGAAGCTGGACCGGCACGGGTGTTTGCCGATCAGGGAGCAGGCGGCACGCATACACTGATGCTCTATAGCAATGGCACCGTATGGGCAATGGGAACCAACAACTTTGGTCAACTGGGAGATGGAAGCACGTCTAATCGTATCTATCCGACACAGGTCCGGAGCCTCAGCAGTATCATAGCTGTCAGTTCGGGAACGAATTTCTCACTGGCTCTACGAAGTGATGGTACCGTCTGGGGCTGGGGTGACAACAGCTCCGGCCAGCTGGGTGATGGTACTCGGACGAAAAGACTGACACCGGTACAAGTCAAGGGAATAACACAGGTTATCGCGATCAGCTCCGGTACGAGTCAGAGTCTAGCGCTCCGCAGGGATGGGACTGTATGGGCGTGGGGCGGCAACAGCTCGGGTGAACTGGGGGACGGGACAGGTCTGATGCAGCTGTCGCCCGTAAAAGTGAGCGGACTCTCAGGGGTCAAGCTGATCTCCTGTGGCAATTATCATGGGACTGCTGTCAAAAATGATGGAACGGTATGGGCGTGGGGCAGCAATATATTCGGCCAGCTGGGTGACGGAACGACGATGAAATCGCTCGTTCCGAAGAAGGTGAATGGACTGTCACAGATTAAAGCAGTCTCTTCCGGGATCGGGCACACCCTGGCCCTGCGTTCCGACGGCATCGTCATGGCATGGGGAGACAACAGCGCCGGAGAGCTGGGCGACGGCACGACGGTCAAACGCAGAACAGTGGTGCAGGTTAGGGGCCTAACCCAGGTTAAGGCCATCGGGGCCGGCGGTTACGGCTCTCATGCGCTGAAGAGTGACGGCACACTCTGGTCTTGGGGCAATAACGGTTCCGGTCAGCTGGGACTGGGCGCACAGGCGGCAGCCGAGATCATGCTGCCTCGCCAGATTGGCTCCGGCTTCATGGCGATCAGCGTCGAAACGAACCATGCCTTCGGCCTTGCACAGGACCACAAAGTCTGGGGCTGGGGTAAAAATGAATTCGGGCAGCTGGGCGACGGTACCTATCAGTACAATTATAAACCGGAAGTGATCCGGACCCTCCCGCCGATTCAATACCCTTGAAGGACGGCCTTGTCCGAGCAGGCTATCAGGAACGATGAAGTGAGCGGATGCCCTTAAAAGGCATCCGCTCTGCCTTTTGTAGTCGAATCCGGGTCTGGCAGGTATACTTGATAGATCAGCGCAAGGGCTGCTGAAGGGCTATACATACATATATTTATCCGGAATAACGGGAAAGGTTGGAGATGTATGATACATATCCGGGAAATGAAAAAAGATGAAGCCGAGCTGATCCGGCAGATTGACCGTTCGGAGGAAATCGAGTCTGTGTATTTAATGCGGGGCGATCAGCTAATTCAGGAGCAGGCAGGTCATGAGACGCCAGGCTGGAGCGAAGCGGAACAGAATCAAATGATCAGCCGTTTTCGTGAGGTGCTGGAGCATGGGGGACACGCTTACGGGGCCTTTGATGGTGTTGTCCTTGCAGGCTTTGGTCTGCTGGCTGCAGATTGGCGCGGGAAGGACCACGATCATTTGCAGGTGGATCTGATGTACGTGTCCCGAAATTACCGCCGCAGAGCTATTGGCCGCAGACTGATGGGCTGTCTCAAAAGAGAGGCGGTATCCCGAGGGGCGCGTTATTTGTACATTTCTTCTACGGAAACCCAATCAGCAGTACATTTCTATCAGAGCAGCGGGAGCCGTCTCGCGGAGTATAGGGATCCGGATCTGTATGAACTTGAGCCGCTCGATATTCATATGACGATCGAGCTGGCCCAACCCGTACAAGGCAGGTTATATGATCTGGTTCCGATGACACGCAGTTATGCAGAAGCCATCGGGACCTGGATATATCCGCCCCCATATTCGATGTATACGATAGGGAGCGGAGCGGAGGAGCTGGCTGAAATGCTGACCGGCGATTACCGTGCTGCCCTTGACCGGTCGGGGGAGCTGATAGGTTATATTTGCACCGGGTCTGCTGCACGTGTACCCGGCGGGTACAGCAGAGGCCTGTATCATGATGATTGGCTGGACCTCGGGCTTGGCCTGCGGCCGGATCTCACAGGAATGGGGTGGGGGACAGGCTACGTGGAGGAAGCCGTCGTTTATGCTATGAGCGGCGGACCCAGAAAGGGCCTGCAGCTTGCGGTTGCAGCCTTCAATGAGCGTGCGATTCAAACCTATGAGCGCAGCGGATTCCGTTATGTGGAGGAGTTTATGAGCCGCGGTCCTGCAGGTGATATCCCGTTTGTGCATATGCGCAGACGGGTTTAATTCAAGTTGAAGGGTTTCACTCTTTATGGAGGACGGCTGTGCAGCTGTCCTCTTTTTATCATCTGTCTGATCCATAGAGATGCCCTGCAATAAGGTGAAATCCTCCAAGCACCCCATATCCTTTCTGAATAGCGGCCCCGGCCTGAGCGCACTCTATTCCTGTCACCTGAACTCATTCAAATACAAATTGGAGGATGATTCGATGCCAGGAATTAAAGGATCGAAAGTGCTCAGCCTGTCTCTCTCCGCAGCCATGATGGTCAGCATGCTTGGTTTGGCGGGCTGTGGCGACCGGGATAACGGCAACCGTAATGTACGTACCAATAGTGTACGTGACGGCGTAAACGGCGGTATGGAAGGCGGACTTAACCGCTATGGCGTTTTGTCCAACGGTACCGATGGCACGAATCTGCGCGGTGAAGGTGCCGGGATGACCCACAATATGCGCGTGGACCGTCGACTGTCCCAACGGATTTCGGAAATGACGGATGTGGATACCGCTCATGTTGTCATTGATGGCCGTAATGCTTATGTGGCTGTAACGACACCGGGCAGCAAGTCCAAAGCCAATACCTATGGAGCTAAAAGCTTTGGTGCTAACGAACGCACTCGTGATATGGGCGGAACTCGCGTTCATGGAATGACAGGTACGCGTGCACCTTACACCACGAGTGGAACTGCGCCTGGGATTACAGGTAACGGCACACGTGATCTGCCTAGCCGTGTAACGGATAACGGACCAAGTGACCGTGACCGCGGTCTCTACGGTACGCTGGGTACAGGTTCGTATGGCATGGTTCGCGGCTTGACCAATGCGACCCGCGATGTTGGACGAGGCGTTGGCGATATTGCAAGAGGTGCTGGTGACGTTGTCAGAGGAACCGGCAACACACTGGAGCGTGGAGCGGAAAACCTGACCGGCCGTACAACGGCTCCGACGCACAATATGGCTCCGTCAAACCGTACGGCTCCATCCAGTAACGTGGTTGGCAGCCCGAATGACACTCTTCCTAGCGCACTTAAGCATAAAATCTCCAATAAAGTGAAGCAGTATGCACCTTCTGTAGAACGCGTGTATATTTCAACTCATCCGGAGTTTGTGAACCGTCTCTCTACGTACAGTAACGGTAACGGCAGCATGATTAACGAAGCCGGCAGTGATTTTACTAACTTTATGGACCGGATTTTCCCAGGCAGCCGTCAATCGCTGACAGGCCGTCCAGCAAATCCGGCCGGTTATGGTCCGATGAACGGAACCACAAATAATACCGGCCGTAACGGCAGTATGACTGCTCCATCTGGTATGCAGCGTTAAATCAACCAACAAGCAGAGAGCATTCGTGGCATACACCAGGCTCTCTGCTTGTTTCATTCACCGGAAAGACTAAAAGGTTCCGGTGTACATAAATGATTATTTTTTTATTCCCAGCTCTCTCGTCGTATCATATTGGATGATATAAGGGGAAGCCGTGTGAGTCAGCCCGACGGTTGAATCTGCAGATGTCACAGTCCCGCTTACCATAAACTCATTCAATCCCTCAACAGGTCCCTCAATAACGTACGAATCCGATTTTCCAGTAGGAAGACGGCAGGAATAGGAACCATCCGAAGATTGCAGGTTGGTTCTTTTCGCAATGCGAGACTGCGTAATTTGTTCAGGAGCCGTGGTCATCCCGTCAGAACGAACACAAGCAGGCATTCTGCTTAATTCACTCCATTCATTCTTGGCCAGCAGCCTTTGATAAATAATTTGCTGGGAACCGGATTTAAACATAAAATCAACGGGTTCATTGCCCTCATTATATATGTTTACAATGCTGTACAGTTTATTGGCGAGAACAGCGTAATGTTCTATCCTTATTGACGCAGAACTATCCGGAAAATAAAGAAACTGACTCCTGCGATCCTGATTCAGCGATGCTTTTTCCGTTAAAGGGACCTCGGAGGAGGTGCTTTTGTTAGGTTCAGCCGGCCTTGCCTTTTGCATGGCAGGCGATGAAATAAGGATTGAGGAGGTATCGGTATTCCACTAAACCTCATAACCAAGATTTTCGCTAACCGAACGTAAAGGAAGATAAGCCCGGTTCCTCAGTTTACTACTTCAACTTTTGTATCCCCTTCACCCAGACCCCCTGCAGCTCCAGCTGCTCATCCAGCAGCAGCAGATCTGCCTGCTTGCCGGCCTCCAATGAACCGGTCCGGTGGTCGATGCCCAGCAGCCGGGCAGGGGTACCGCTGGCTGCATGAGAAGCCTCCTCTATACTTAACCCTACGGTTTGTACGAGATAACGAAAACCGCGGATCATCGTCAGCGTACTGCCGGCAAGGGTTTTGCCATCCTCCAGGCGGGCAACTCCGTCATGTACAAGGACCGGCAGATCCCCAAGTGTATAAGGCCCATCTTCCAGTCCTGCGGCAGATATGGCATCCGTGATCAGAACCAGGTTGTTTTCCTGTTTGATTTTTGCCAGAATCTGAATAGCCGCCGGGTGGACATGGATACCGTCTGCGATGATCTCCGCACTGATGCGGCTGTCTCCCAGTACGGCGCCTACGGCGCCAGGCTGACGGTGATGGAGCGGCGTCATCGCGTTAAAGGTGTGCACGGCGTGGTGCAGACCGGCTTCCACCGCGCGTTCAACCTCCTCGTAAGCTGCATTCGTATGTCCTAATGCCGCAATAATCTGATGCTGCTTAAGCCAGGCGATAACTTCCAGTGCGCCTTCCCGCTCTGGAGCCAGGGTAAGCTGCCGGATCAGGCCGGGGTACTGCTGCTCCCATGACTCGAGCCAACTGGTAGTCGGTGCCGCGATATGCGCCGGATTCTGGGCTCCGCTCCATAACGGACTGATAAAGGGGCCTTCCAGATGTACGCCTTCAAGCGCGGCATAAGGCATTTCCTTCTGCATGTAGGCGTGGACATGGTCAAGCACCTCACTCAGACGATCCCTAGGTGCAGTTACCGTCGTAGCCAGCATAGCGGTTGTACCCTGGGAGCAGTGGAAGGAAGTAATGGCATCCAGAACATGAGGGGCAGCATCCATAAAGTCATAACCGCTGCCGCCATGTACGTGAATATCGATAAATCCGGGTATCAAAGTACCCCCGGTCAGCGTCACCTGGGAGGCAGGCAGGCCCGCATACACGCCTGGCAGTTCATCTTCGGCGCCGACAAAGACGAGCTTACCGTCTTCGATCAGAAGTGCACCTTGGTTAATGAACCCTGACGGTGCAAGAACTCTTCCCAGCAGCAGCTGCGTGTCATTAGATGGCTCTTGGCTCATTGAAACAACCTCCCCGCTGCCTGATCGAGCAGGACAATGGTATTGGGATGGCACTGCAGCAGCGAAGCGGGGCATTGAGTCGTGATGGGCCCGCGGAAGGCGCGGTGAACGATCTCTGCTTTTTCCTCGCCGCGGGCAACCAGCACGATCTGGCGGGCCTTAAGAATTGTACCGATCCCCATGGTGATCGCCTGTCTTGGCACGTTATCCATGGATGGGAAGAAACGGGCGTTGGCTTGCCGGGTCTGCTCCTGCAGATCAACGACATGGGTTCTTCCGGTCAGATGATCTCCCGGTTCATTGAAGCCGATATGCCCGTTATGTCCGATGCCCAGCAGCTGAAGATCCACCGGGCCTTTCTCTTCCAGCAGCTGCTCGTACCCTTCACACTCAGCCTCCAGATCCACAGCGCTGCCTTTGGGCACGAACGTATTTTCCCGGGAAATATCGATATGTGAGAACAGCTGCTGATCCATAAAAGACCGATAGCTCTCGGGATGGCCTTCTTCCAGCCCTACATATTCGTCCAGATTAACGGAAGAGGCGCGCGAGAAGCTGACCATTCCCTGCCGGTGCAGTTGGATCAGATGACGGTAAATACCAACGGGTGAACTGCCTGTTGCAAGCCCTAATGTGGCACGAGGATGTGCCTGCAGCAGACTGACAATCAGGCCGGCACCGGCTGCATTCAGATCTTCTTCCTTCTCAAAAGTCCATACGTTCATACGTTCATCTTCCTCTCTGGCGTTTATTCATGCTCTGAACATGCTGGTAGGACTGCTCTAACTTGGGGGTGTATTCATCGAATCGGGCACTGACCATGCTGGTGAACAGAATGTCGATCACATGAAGCTGGGCGATCCGGGAAGCCATATCCCCGCGCCGCATTCCTTCCTCCAGCGAAGAGGAGAAGAGGGCGATATCCGCCAGGCCTGCAAGCGGATTGGAGCCATAAGAAGTCAGCGACAGGGTAAAAGCGCCATTTCGCTTGGCATATGTCAGTGCCTCAATGGTCTCTGGGGTTTCACCGGAATAGGAGATGGCCATGGCCACATCACCAGACCCCAGTGCGGAAGCGGAGGTGATCTGCATATGGGGGTCGGACTGTGCCAGACTGTATTTGCCGATCCGGACCAGCTTCTGGCTGAAATCCTGAGCGACAATGGACGAAGTCGCCATACCATATAGATCAATCCGCCGGCTGTCGCACAGTATTTGAACGGCACGCTGAAGCTTCTCCATGTCGAGCAGGCGGGTCGTATCTGTGATGGAGGCCAAGTGATTGGCTTCAATGGCAGATGCAATATCTGACAGCGAGTTACCGGCAACGATATCCTGGTAGGTGGCTGTGCCTGCGGGCTGTGCGAGCTCGGCAGCCAGGCTGATTTTGAAATCGGGATAGCCCTTGAAATGCAGCGACTTGCTGAAACGTGTGACCGTAGCAGGACTAATGCCGCACGATTCAGCCAGCTCCCTGATTCCCAGACGCGTTACCTCGGCGGGAGCATTCAGGATGGTGCGGGCCAGCTTCTGCTCCTGAATGGAGAGCCGGTCCAGTTGACGGCTGATATTCTGAAGAATAGTGGACATGAGCACAACCTCTTTCGATCATTCAGTTTAGAATTCGATATCATAGAAAAATATTTTCTTATAAATATACTTTATGGTAAAAATTATTTTCACACTGATCTTAAACCAATTCCGAGCCCCATTTCAAGAGGGAAAACGGCCAAATGGGAAATTGTATCCGGTTCCCGCATGGCCTACAATGTAGACAATAGCAGGTGTGCTCTTGTAACCATCAACCTGAATCATCATCAGCTGCTGTACCTTTCCAAGGAGATGAGAAGCATGGATATCAGAGTAACCGAGCAGGTCACACGTACCCGGAGCCGGCTGCGCAGGCAGCAGCTGCGGGCGATATTTGAGGAATTTGACGGCAAGCTGATGAAGCTGGACCGGGAAGCCAGAGTGGAAAAGTATCGCATAATGGCGCAAAGCCCGTTCTCTTTTTACCGCGGGAGCGCCTATTTGTTTTATTTTGACGTCACACAGGAATGGTTCCCGTTCCATACGACGGCCGGACGGCCCACCTGGATTCAGGGTGACTTGCATTTCGAGAATTTCGGGGCGTTTCGGACGCGTACAGGCGGCATTCAGTATGATGTGAACGATTTTGACGAAGGATATCTGGGTTCCTATCTGTATGATCTGCTGCGGATGGCGGTCAGCATTGCTCTAGTGGGAGATATGAAGGGGATGTCTGCAGAGGAGCAGGAGAAGCTTGTGCATATTTATATCAAAGCATACAGCAAACAGATCCGGCGTTTTGCCAAAGGGGAAGACGATCCCGCCTCCTTCCTCATGAATGAGGAGCGGGCGAAAGGGCCGGTGAAAAGGCTGCTGCGCAAGCTGCACAAGAGGCAGGAGGGACATCTGCTGGAGAAAATAACAGCCGTCATGCTGGACAGCACCCGGCAGTTTCAGGACACGGACGAACTGGTCGAACCGACTCCGGAGGAGCGCGAACAGCTGCTGGCCGCCTGGCCCGGTTATGTTGAATCTATAGCAGATCACAGCCGTTGGACGCCGGAGCATTATACGATCAAGGACATTGCTGTCAAACGCGGCTCGGGTACCGCCTCTATCGGATTAAACCGCTATTATGTATTGATTGAGGCGGATGCGGCAGTAGAAGGGGAAGGGCCGGAGGATATCGTTCTGGAGGTCAAAGAAGTCCGCGTCCCGGTGCCTGCGTATTTCATGCCGTTCAGCGAATCGTTCTGGGGAGCCTTCGGCCATCAGGGAAAACGCGTCGTACAGACACAGCAGGCGATGCATCACGCGGCGGATCCGTACCTGGGCTGCTTGACGATCGGAGGCCGCGATTACTATGTCCGGGAGCGGTCCCCTTATAAGAAAAGGCTGCGGTTGGACAGCCTGGAAGCAGCGGCCGATCTGGGCTCTGTGCTGAAGACGATGGGACGGATCACGGCCAAAATTCATGCCCGGGCCGACAAGGATCTGGAGGATGGCATGCTGTCCTATCACAGTGAACGGGAAATCCTGTATGCGATGGGACCGGATGAGGAGTCCTTTTGTCATTATGTGGCCGGCTGGGCCTTATCGTATGCGGACGTGGTCAAGGAAGATTACCGGCTGTTCATGGAGTGGTCGCAGAGACGGCGGGCGCAGAAGTAACGGGTATCACTAACATGAACGATTAGAAGAAACAGCAGGAGGCCAAGATGGATATTCGAATATTAGTACCTCAAGACGCAGAGATTTACCGTAAACTTCGGCTGGAGGCGCTGCGCACCCATCCCGAAGCTTATGGTTCGAGTGCGGAAGAGGAAGGCGCCATGCCCTCAGAGGCGTTCGAACAGCGCCTGGCGGGAGGGGACGCTTTGACTTTCGGAGCGTGGGAGAACGGGGAGTTAATCGGCATTACAACCCTGGTGCGTGAATCGAGCATGAAAATGCGGCATCGGTGCAATATTTATGCAGTGTATGTTTCATCTGCTCACAGGGGAAAAGGCATCGCCCGTCTGCTGATGAATGCAGTCATTGAGCAGGCCAGGGCTTATGAAGGGACAGAACAGATTTATCTGACGGTGGTGTCTGCCAATGAACCGGCGAAACGTCTCTACCAGTCGCTAGGTTTCCGTACATACGGAACGGATCTGCGTGCATTGAAGATCGGGAATACGTATGTAGATGAGGAAATGATGGTCTTGCAGCTGCAGTAAAGGAAGTTGGTCAAATCATAATATTTAAAATAACGGCGGTCTGTCTGGCAAGAACCAGGACAGACCGCCGTTTATTTGTTTGACAAAGATAATTATTTGCCGATGATGGACTGAATGACTTCACGCAAAGGAAGCAGCGGTCTTCCCAGCAGCTGTTCCATCGTACTGCTCTCGTAGGCCAGTGCGCCTTCACGAATGGCTTCCTGCATACCGACAACCATATCTACAGTGGCCTCAGGCAGTCCGGCACCGCGCAGCATATTGGCGTAAGCCGCATCATCCACGTTCTGTACCGGAATATCCCGGCTGAGCACTTCGCCCGTTATCGCGGCCAGATCTGCTTGTGTACGCAGCGGTCCGGAGAGTTCGTAGATGGTATTCTCATGGCCTTGTCCAGCAATCACAGCCGCAGCAGCCTGTGCATAATCCGCTCTGGCTGCCCAGCCGATCTTCGCGCTGCCGTTGGCATGTACCCAGGGGGCACCTTGGGCGGCGGCCAGGATCGTTCCAGCTTCGTTCTCGACGTACCAGTTGTTGCGGAGGAACGAGTAGGGAATGCCGCTCTTCAGAATGGCTTCTTCGGTAGCGCGGTGGTCGACTCCAAGGGAGAGTGTGCTCTCTGGAGCATGGTTCAGACTGGTGTATGCGATAAAACGGACACCAGCTTGCCGGGCAGCGGTAACAGCCGCCTGATGCATGTCGATCCGGTTGCCGCTGTCAGACGAGATCAGAAGCAGACGATCGATGCCCGCAAAGGCAGCGGTTAATGTCTCCGGCCGGGTGAAGTCACCGTAACGGACATCGACACCCTGTGCCTCTAGATAGGCGGCCTTCTCCGGATTACGGACGCTGACAGCCAGATCAGCAGCTGGAGCCTTCTTCAGTAGTGCTTCAACGACAAGGGAACCCAGATGGCCGGTTGCACCGGTAACCAAAATTTTCATATATAAACCCTCCTTAGCAGATCAATTGCTTATGTAACAATATTAGTTACAGGTTTGCCTCTTGTCAATTACGCTACCCAAAAATCCCCTGCATGAATGAGAGAGTCTCAAGCTCACACAGGGGATACCGGGAAGAAGCAGGTTATAGCGTAGGGTAATCAACCACAACAACTTCCTCCAGGACACCGTCAAGGGACGCCACGAATGCCTGATGCAGCGGATGCGGACCATAGGCCCGCAGTGAATCCAAATCCTCGAAAGTTACCCGAAGTCCCAACGTAAAGCCGCGGATGTTCTGGACCTCCTCGGTAACATTGACACCGGCGCTCATGTCGATGATGCCGGGAATCTGTCCGCGGAAGGACAGCAGCTGATCCTGCAGTGCCTGCTGTTTCTCAGGTGTAATCTGTTGATTAAATTTAAAGATCACCAGATGCTCGTACATAGGGGGATACCTCCTTTTTTTCATAGTATAAGGGAGATTCTTAGTGGGAGGAAAATGAAATTCTGAAAGCTCACTGTGCTGATAACTTAATTTATCCAGCAAACTAACCGATATTTACTCAGTAAACGGCCGACAAGACTCCTGATCATACGGTGATTGGGCAACAAGAAGGGAGCACTATTGTGACAATAACAAAAGCAAAATTCAAACCATCTCGGCGAAAAGAAAGGATCCAAGAAGGAACGAAACGCTCATTATCCATCCGCAGCCGGTTGATCTATTCCTTTCTCACCATTCTTCTCATCCCGACGATTTTGATCTCCTGGACCTCCTTCCAGACAGCCAAGGAGAAGATCGATCAGCAGATGATTGCTGCAGCTGAAGAGAATGTGGACCGGCTCAATAATATTATTAATGAATATGTATCTGCCAAATTCCAGGAAGTTGCCTGGCTGGGGCGTCTGACGGATCTTTCGAATGTTACACCGTTGAACGGCTCAAACGTCGGGGACAGTGCTCCTGTCAGAACAATCCTGGATTCTTTTATGCAGGCACACCCTGAAGTGGAACTCGCTTATGTGGGGACTGAGTCAGGATTATATATGAACTCTCCCTCTACCTTTGCAAATCCGGCAGATTATGACCCCAGAGTCCGCGAATGGTATACTTCAGCGATGAAGACAGCAGGAGATGTTATCATAACCTCCCCTTACGTGTCGAAGGCTACCGGAAACCTGGTTGTCACCGTCGCCAGAACGACGGAAGACGGGCATGGTGTGGCCGCCATCAACGTGAAGGTGAACAAAATCAGTGAAATCACCCAAAAAGTCAAAATTGGCTCCGAGGGATATGCTTATATTATGGACGCCAACAAAAATTTTGTGTCCCATCCGACCAAAGAGGCTGGTACGAAGGCGCCGGATAATGTGCAGAATAATAATCTTTACAAGAGTGACAGCGGCTATTTTGATTACCTTTATGAGAATAAAGATATGAAGAAGATGGCTTTCACGACCAACAAGCTGACGCATTGGAAAATTGCAGGAACGATGTATCAGGATGAAGTAACCCAACAGGCGGCACCTATTTTGAGAATCACGCTGATTGTGCTGATTGCTTCCATGATAATCGGAGGTCTCCTTGTTCTGTGGATTCTCACGTCCATTCTCAAGCCGCTGAAGCGCCTGCATACCGTTTCCGGGCGAATCAGCGAAGGCGATCTGACCGAACGTGTTCAGAATATCGGTTCGGACGAGCTTGGCCGATTGGGGATATCATTTAATAACATGGCGGATTCTCTTCAACAGATTATTGAGAAGGTTGGAGACACGACAGACCAGCTGGCTTCTTCAGCGGAAGAGATGGCTGCAAGTGCGGATCAAAGCTCCAAGTCGAGCGAGCAGTCTGCAGAATCTATCCAGCAGGTTGCACACGGTGCAGCTGAACAGGTTCGTTCCATTCGTTCAACAAGTCAAGAGATGGATGGCATGATTGAACAGCTGGGTACGGTGTCCCGTCATGCAGGAGAAGTTGTCCTGTCATCTGCGGAGACAAGTGCCCGTGCTCAACAGGGGAACGAGACGGCTCAGACGGCTGTGCTGCAGATGAATTCCATTGGCAGCAAGGTGGAGAATCTGGCCAAAGACATTGAAGGTTTCCGTGAGCGGTCCCTTCAGGTCGTTCAGATTGTAGAGGTGATTACCGGTATTGCCTCACAGACGAATCTGTTGGCCCTGAACGCTTCAATAGAAGCTGCCCGCGCGGGTGAGTATGGTGCAGGATTTGCCGTAGTCGCCTCTGAAATCCGTAAGCTTGCGGAGCAGTCCAACCAATCGGCTCTGCAGATTACGGAGCTGGTCCGTGCGATTGAACAGGAGGCTGCTGCTGCCGCTGTCTCGATGGACGCTGTATATCATGAAGTCCGGGAAGGCATAGGGATGGTCGATGAGACGGGCAAAGTGTTCGGAGAGATCTATTCGTCGATCGAGGAAGTCGTTCAGCAGATTCAGTCCGTATCGGTATCTTCGGATACCATGTCCCGGAATGCAGGCAAGGTGCTGGCCGATATGGCTGACGTAACGCAAATCTCCGAAGAGGCTTCGGTCAGCATTCAGGATGTGGTGGCAGGTACGGAAGAGCAGCTGGCCGCGATCCAGGAGATTGCCGCTTCAGCTCAGCATCTCTCAGGTATGGCCGAAGAGCTGCAGACGGCCGTGGAGAAATTTAAGATTAAGAACTGATACTCAGGTTTTGGACCGAAGAACCGTCACTTGGTGGCGGTTTTTTTGGTGCATATCTTAAAGTGCTGTATAGCGCTTTCGTTTTCGTTTGGTCAAGTATGCGGACCGCCTATGCATGCAAGCCCATTTTTATGCCTGCACCGAACCAACCCAACACAGCTGACATACTATGATTTGACTGTATCCCTAACTTGTTACATCACATAAACCCGGGCAAGGAGGGGTGACTTTGAAGGGTAGCGACCATAAGAACAAATTTTTGTTAACCCATCGAGAACGTGAAGTATTTGAACTGCTGGTGCAGGACAAAACAACACGCGATATCGCCGGGCAGCTGTTCATCAGCGAGAAGACGGTGCGAAATCACATCTCTAACGTGATGCAGAAGCTGAATGTAAAGGGTCGTTCGCAGGCAGTTGTCGAGCTGATTAAGCTCGGGGAGTTAAAAATCTGACGGAGCTTCGTTCCCGCGGGGCCTCGGAGCCTTCTTGCTCCTTTCACACTGAAAGGAGTTCAAAGAGGGCTTTTTATGCTGCAGATTGCTCTTGATGAGCCACTTCCAGTCCTATGATTGAATAGAAAAATATGAAAACCCTGTAACTCCTTGTGCACGGCAGACGTTTAGACTAGTATAAGTGCGCCTATGAATCTATCATTGCTCATGTTGCGTACGATCTAATCTTAGCGAGAAAAGGAGCTGCAATTGATGAAAACAATAACCAAACTTTTGCTATGCTGCTCTCTGCTTGCCGGTGGAGCTTCCATGTCTACAGGGACAAGTGTGGATGCAGCGGCAGCGGGGAAAGTCAGCATCCTGCTGGACGGATACCCGCTTCCGTTCCCGGTCCAGCCGGCTGTCATGAAGGGGACCACGATGGTGCCGTTCCGGGCGATCTCGGAGGCGCTGGGGATTATGGTGACCTGGAACCAGCAGCTGAAACAAATTACGGCAACCAAGAACGGAAACAGCGGAAGCCAGAAGGTCGTTCTGACCCTGGGCAGCAAGACCGCTCTCGTCAACGGGGTAAAGATACCGCTGGCGGCCGCTCCGCAGACGCTGTCCAACAGCACGATGATCCCGCTCAGCTTCTTCAGCCAGCAGTTTGGCGCCCAGGTGCAGTGGAATCAGGCGTCCAAGACGGTATCCATAACATCTCCGCGTGAAGATATGTATACGCTGGGGTTCTATGCTATTTCTTCGTATGATGAAAGTTCGTTGATGCCGGGATTTGATGCAGTCGCCTTCGGCTGGAGTCATATTGACGAGAACGGCCAATTTACAACTTCAGGCCCGGCGAACCAGTTCGGCTGGCCGCAGGCAGCGGGAGCCGTAACACCAGAATCTCTGGTACAGCAGACGAGCCAGATCGGTGACACGCCATACCTGATGGTATACGGGGTCGACGGCAAAGGGCAGCTGACCCAGAATATCGAGAATGAGCAGCTGCAGAAGGAGACGATATCGAAGATATCGGCACTAGCTACGGACAAAGGCTTCAAGGGTGTAGTTCTTGATCTGGAGGGTCTAGGGTTAACGGGAGACAAAGCCAAGGTGAAGGCTCAGTATAATACGTTTGTGAAAAATATAGCCTCCGAGCTGCATGCCAAGGGTCTTAAGCTGAGTGTGGCGGTACCGCCGCCGAATGGCGCTTACGGCGGTTATGATTACGGAACACTTGCGAAGCTGGCCGATGATCTGATCCTGATGGCATATGCCTATGGAGATCAGAAGAGCCCTGAGCCGGATGCCAAGGTGGATGAAGCTGTTCGTCTTGCACTGAAGCAGGCTTCCAGGGACAAGCTTGTACTGGGTATTTCCATGAGCAGCGAGAATGCCGATTCGGTTGACACGAAGATCGGGCTGGCCAAACGTTACGGTCTCAAAGGCATTGCCGTCTGGCGGCTGGGGATTATCGGTGCTGATTGGACGACAATGAACCAGAGTGTGAAGCTGGATTAACGTATGAAAGCTTTTCTCGCCAGGATCATCCGTTACCTCGGTGCTGCAGGCTTGAGTGTGCTGTTTGTATTCTATTTGCTGATGTTGTGTGCCGTGCTGATCCTGGCTTGGTACACCTTCTCTAATTGATAGATTCGCTGCAGAGGGACGGGATCCGCAAGATTTCAGCAAAAAAAGCCCCTTTGCAGTCCTCTGTCTATCATGATACGATTTGTATCATAAAGATAGGATAGGAGATTGATCATGAGAAGAAATTTCACAGGTATGGCGGCAGCGACGGTTGTGGGAGCTTTTGCACTTTTGGTCATCCTCTTTTTTGGCAGCAGGCATTGGGATACGGTATTAGCATCGAATGAAAAGCAGGGAGAACGGATGGCGGAGAAGGTGGATCAGAGTGAGGCGCAGCGAGTCGAGGCCAAGGTGGCCCGGTACAGCCCTGTCCATCAGCCGCGTTCTATTCTCGATGACTTGCACTACATGGCTGCATTGAAGGAAAAGAATCATGATGAGACGCCGATCCGGATCTCCACGCTGGGCAGCAGTGTAAGTGCAGGTGCGGGGGCCAGCAGCTTTGCTGCCTCTTGGGTGGGCCAGCTGCTGAATTATCTCCGTGTAGATCAGGGGCTGTTCAATACCGAGATTTATAGCAGCGGTTATGCCGGTTACAGCACATCTTCCCTGCTGGAGGAGAAGAAATATGAAGCCGTCATATCGCAGCAACCGCAGGTCGTCCTTCTGGAAACCTCACTGCAGAACGATCACAGTCAGGCTGTACCAGTGGAGACAAGCATGAGTAACATTAAGGCACTGGTTCAGATCCTGCACAGCAAGCTGCCTGAAGCTGAGATTGTTCTGTTGTCTGCCAACCCGAAAGGGGTTGAGAAGGACATCAGGAACAACATCGGATTAACGATGGACGATTACGCCGCGGCAGCGAAAAAACTGGCAGAAGCAAAAAAATGGAACTATATGGACGTATATGCCTATTACCGCTCGCAGTATAAGGACAACCTGGATACCATTCTTGTAGACGGTGTGAAGCCGAACGACAAGGGACATGTGGTCTGGTTCGAGGCCGTACGGCTGGGATTCGAGAAGAAGCGTGACGCTCATTAATTGCAACGTGAAAAATATAGAAGGGCTGTACCCCGGGCTGTGTCCATGAACCGATGGGGACAGCCTTTTTATAACGTGGCGCTTTGTATGATTCGATGTATGAAGGATGCACCATGGTTTTTGGTTCAGTAAGCAGGGGGCTGTTCATGCTTCATGCTTCATGCAGTGAAGCTGTCTAGAGCCGAGACGAGTAATGACGATCTTCAGCTCTGGAAACTGCTCGGCGATCAGATCGGCCGTATACCAGCTGGCAGAATTGATGGACACGGTATGAATGAATAACAGATGCGGCTGCGTGGTCTGCAGATGTGCCATTATGTCTGTGATGGAGGATGCTGCGCCGCTGACCTGAATATGGCCTGTGGCTTCAACAAGCCGAATCAGCTGTTCCGGACCCTGAATATCCGGGTACAGTACATTGGCGGTTATCATGTGTTTGTGACCCCCTGGTTCCTCATTGTCATCCAATAATTGTAACAGCCGGTTCTGAACGAATTCTGAACGAGTTCATGTAAGGGCTTAACAGCAATCTTTACATTTAAGTTAAATCATCCTGAAATATGCCGATTTAGCACCGGAATTGTGATAGAATGAGCTTAGACATGAGCAAAAGCCTAGTTTCTATTCCAGGCAAGAAAGGTGTTAATGCATGATATATATATCCATCCTGTTGGTCGCGCTGATTGCCTGTATGCCGTTATTGTTTATGGGCTTCCGCCGCAGGAATCATCCTGCCCAGGTGGTGTCAATGAAGAAATACAGCCGGCGCCGTGCTTCACGGCTCGCATCGTCCCGGGGCAGCCGCAATGACCTGCATATGGCAGGAGCCTCATCCGGTGCGGGATCAGGATCAACAGGCAGGGGTCATATACAGAAGTGTTCATACTGCAGGGAGGAGCATAAGCGTCTGACCTTCTATGCGGGAGAACAGGGCAGTGTTGCAGGGGTATGCAAGAACTGCAAGGTCATAGCGGAACGACAGGGCATGCTGCCTCTATAAATAATAAAAGCCTTCCTCCCGTCCTGCATTGCAGTACGGGAGGAAGGCTTTTGACATTACACGAGCTTCAAATATTCTACGATGGTCAGGAGACCTTTATCAAAGTTCTCCAGGTTGAAATGCTCATTCGGGGCATGCAGGTTCTCATCCGGAAGACCGAAGCCCATCATAACAGCTGGTGCATTCAGCACATGGGACAAGGTGGCCACAATCGGAATGGAGCCGCCGTCCTTGGTGAACAGGGCGCGTGTACCGTAGACCTTCTCGAAGGCATCGGCTGCTTTTTGCAGCATCGGATGGGAATGGTCTGTGTTGAAAGCAAAGGCTTTCTCTCCCTTGACGATCGTCAGCTTGGCGCCGATTGGATTATTCGCAATCAAGTGCGCTTCAATCCGGTCCAGAATATATTCCGGATCCTGGTCACCGACCAGACGGCATGTAATTTTGGCATGAGCTTCCTTCGGGATCACGGTCTTGGTGCCTTCACCCTGGAATCCGCCGTATACGCCGTTCAATTCCAGTGTTGGACGGGCGCCGGTACGTTCCACGAAGGTAAATCCTTCTTCGCCGAAGAGCTCGTCGAGACCCAGATCTTGTCTTAGCTTGTCTTCATTGAAATTCTGCTTGGCGAACTCATCACGCATGTCCTGAGACAGGACAGGCACGCCTTCATAAAAGCCGTCTACGCTGACACGGCCCTGCTTGTCATGCAGGGTAGCAAGCAGCTCTACAAGGGCATGCAGCGCGTTCGGCACACCGCCGCCGAAGCTGCCGGAGTGCAGATCCGTGTTCGCTGTGTTGATCGAAACTTCAAGGGAGCAGAGGCCGCGCAGACCAGTAGAGATGGCAGGTTTGCCTTTCTCCAGCAGGGCTGTATCTGAGATCAGCACTGCATCCGCTGCTAGCTTCTCCTGGTTATCGTTCAGGAACAGCGGCAGGTTCGGACTGGATACCTCCTCTTCTCCTTCAATACAGAATTTGACATTTACCGGCAGCTCGCCTTCCTGTTTGAGGATGGCTTCCACAGCTTTGATATGTAGGAAGATCTGTCCTTTGTCATCGGTCGCTCCCCGCGCATACAGTTTGCCGTCGCGAATGGAAGGCTCGAATGGAGGCGTCTCCCACAGGTTCAGTGGATCCACGGGCTGCACATCATAGTGGCCGTAGATAAGAATGGTTGGCTTGCCAGGAGCATGCAGATGATCGGCGTACACGATCGGATGACCGGCTGTCGGATGAACTTCAACATGCTCAAGACCGGCCCGGGTCAGGGTATCGGCAGCCCATTGTGCAGCGCGATTCACATCTTCCTTGTGTGCGGACAGGGCAGAAATGCTGGGAATGGACAGCCATTCTTGCAGCTCTTTCAGATGTTCGTCACGTTGGTTGGCGAAATAACTTTGGTAATCCATAAGTGATGGATCCTCCTTATACGATAGATTTCTCTATTTTACACCTTTTTCCCGATTCATGAAAATAAAGCCCTGTAATCGTGGACACCTAAGGCTCCCTGTTCTCCTGCTGATCGGCATAGAACGCCATCGCATCGCGCATGAAGGCAGCCAGCCCTTCACCGAATTGATCCATATTAAGGGTAAAGCGTTCATCCTGCACGTACAGCTCCCCCAGACCCTTGAACGCCTGAAGTGAATAGGTTCCCATCGTATTCAGCAGCCGGTACCACTCTCCAATCGCCGCTTGGGCTTCTGCAGAGTCCGCTGGCTGATGGCGCAGCAGGGCAAGCCTGCGGTAGATGGTATTCATGCTGGATGTTACAGCATCCTGCTCTTCCTGGCTCATGGATGCTGTCTTGGCATGGGCCCGGTCTACGGGGCCGTTCCCCCAGCGTTCACGGGCTTCCTGTTCATACGGATTGCTGCTGAAATCAAATCCCTTAAATTTATCCTGGCTTGACATGTTCATTTCCCCTCTCGTGTGCAGGAGCGTCTGCTCCAGTGTATGGATCATTTTGTCCAGCCGGGCACGCCGTTCCAGGAGAATGCCCTTGTGCATCTCGAGCGCTTCCTGACGGTCAAAGTCCGGATTATGAATGATATCCTGAATCTGCCGCAGTGGAAAACCGAGCTCCCGGAACAGTAAAATCTGCTGCAGCATCTCCAGATTATCCTCTGAATACAGCCGGTAGCCGGCTTCCGTCACCTGATCGGGCACGAGCAGCCCGATCTCGTCGTAATGATGCAGCGTACGGACGCTGATGCCAGCCAGATCAGCGGCTTCTTTGATCTTCAAGGTGAATCCTCTCCCTTCGCTATGTACTTTAAAGTATCACGAAACGTGAGAGTCAACCCTATCGGAGCGATAAATTCAGCATGGTTTTCCCTACGTCAAAGGTCGGATAGGATTTCGTATGAAAAATCATCTCTTTGGCTGACGCAGAGAATGAACACAGTCTTTAATATGGGTATAGGCATAAGCCGAGAATATAAGCCGACTGTGGTGTATGAAAGGATAGGTATAAAAATGATTACAAGCCTTTATGAGACCCACATCCAAGCCGCCAACCTGGAGCGTTCCATTGCCTTTTATCAGAAGCTTGGACTGGAACTGGCCCATGTAATTGAACATCGGAGAAGGGCTTTTTTCTATATTGGAAAAGGCCGACAAATGCTGGGCGTACAGGAAGTGGAAGAGAACCAGGAAATACAGCTGCGGCATTATGCATTTGAAGTGGCGCTGGAAAAGATCGGGAAGGGAATAGAGTGGCTGCGGCAATCAGGAATCCAGCCCACGCCGGCCTTTGGACGTGAGCCGGTGGAGCCGCTTGTTCATACCTGGATGCCGGCGGCCAGCATCTATTTTGATGATCCGGACGGGAACAGCCTGGAGCTGATTGCGCTGCTGAATGATAAGCCAGATGCTTCATCCCATGAGGTGATTTATTTTAGCGAATGGATAAGCAAGATGCACAGTTCAGCAGGAAAAGAAAATCTAAACTGAGACCCGGGTGTATATGAACCCTAGCCCGCTTCCTGGTGGAGGCGGGCTAGGTGGGATGCAGTGTGAACGTGAATTTCATCCTAAAGCATGCTCAAATGTTCTGCAGAGACAGACCGGATCCGCAGCGCGGCATACAGCGGCCGTACATGAGGAAGAGACCGTTCCAGTATGAGAACGGCCTCTATTACCTGTGCCCTTAGTCTGAGAGCGGGGCAGGAGAGGATGATTTGGGCTGAATCACCCGCTTGATAGCCCAATAGGGAACTGTAATAATGCCCTTCTCAGTCAGTACCTGAAAGAGCTGCGGATCTTCATGCTCCTGACATAGGCCTTCATAGGTCTCACCGCTGATCAAATGAATGATCACGGGCTTCTGCGCCACCATCGCCTGTTGTACTTGGATTTTTCTGTGCATATGCCTCGTGCTCCTTTAAATCTTGTAAATCCGGCCCTTGGCCTGTTCTGCAATATGACTGCCGACGTTACCTTATAGATTAGATATTATCTATTAAACCACTAGAATCCAGTCAAAAACATTAAAAATCATGTCAGTTTTGTCATTAATGATGTCGTTTTTCCAATTTTGTTGTATATCGATTGCAATCCTAGGCTCTACAGACCGCATGAGAGATTGGATGTTTGGACAAGGGTATAGTATGATGGCACAAGTAAGATTGACTAATGGATGACAGCTCGATGGAGGGAACAGATTGGAATCAGGACATCAGAATCAACAAGCATGGAATTCAGGCGCCTATCAAGCCTGGCTGCACCGGTTCGGCACACCGGAAGAGGCGGCTGCCAAGATTAAGGCGGATCCGGCGAAGCGGGTCGGCAGTGCTCTGCAGTATATGGGGGAGATCCGCGGGAAAAAGATTGTGAATCTGCTGGGGTCCAACGGCAATAAGGGGATTGCACTGGCGCTGCTGGGCGGTGAAGTTACCATCGTGGACTTCTCGGAAGATAATAAGGTGTACGCAGAGGAAATGGCTGCCGCAGCCGGTGTGAAGCTCGATTATGTACTGGCTGATGTACTGCAGCTGCCGGAAACCATCCTCAATGGGACCTGTGATGTTGCGTTTATGGAATTCGGGATTTTGCATTATTTTCAGGATTTGCAGCCGCTGTTTGAAGTGGTGGCCAAGCTGCTTCGCTCCGGCGGGACCTTTGTGCTGCAGGATTTCCATCCTGTATCCACCAAACTCATCAGCTCACGGGGAACGACAGCCAACATCCGTAAGCATAAAGTGACCGGTGATTACTTCGATTCATCCCTGCATGAGACGGAAGTGTCCTTTTATAAATTTCTGCCGGAAGAGAAGCGGCAGGCTGACGTACAGAAGGTGCAGCTGCGGCACTGGACGCTGGGTGAGATCGTAACCGCTGTTGCGGCGGCAGGTCTGTTCATTCAGGTGCTGGAAGAACTGCCGAATCAGTCTTCCGATGTATTCGACAAGGGCATACCCAAAACGTTTACGCTGACGGCCCGCAAACTTTAAGTGTGAGCACCAAATATCATGAAACCTTCTTAAGCCTGCTCCTTGGAGCGGGCTTTTTGTGATGGATTCTTCAGGACGGTGCTGACTCTAGTAAATGAACAGTTTGAGAGCAAGAGAGAAAGGACAGGCTCTATTAAATTTCGCGCAGAAAAGTGCAACCATTCGTATTTTAAAACGTTTAGTATGAGGCATGTGTGAATTTTCCGAAATATGGATGTACACAGGCATATCCTTTCCGGATGAAGAGTATGCATAAAGCCGGGACATCCGCACAAAGGGGAACAGACACAAGGAGGGATACTGTTTTACGATGAAACGCATAAGCATGATCATGATGAGCCTGCTGCTGGTGCTCGGTTTGACGGGAATTTCACCGGCGGCTACGGAAGCCAGTACAGGCAAGCAGCTGATTATTGTGAACAAGAAGACCAACAAGCTTGCATTTTTCAATAACGGCCAGCTTGTCCGCATCTTTGCGGTTGGTACGGGCAGAACCAAGAGCCTCACCCCGGAAGGGACTTTCCGGATTGTCAGCAAGATCAAGAACCGCCCTTATTATAAAGAGCATATCGCAGGTGGTGATCCGAAGAATCCGTTGGGTGACCGGTGGCTTGGACTGGAGGTTAACGGAACGCCGGGAACAACCTACGCCATTCACGGCAACAACAATGAGAGCTCCATTGGCAAATATGTAAGCTCCGGCTGTATCCGGATGCATAATGAGGAGATTCGCTGGTTATTTCCGCAGGTGAACCGCAATACCCAGGCTGTTATCATCAGCTCGAATCTGAGCATGGAGGCGATCGCGGTCAAAGCAGGTTATCCATTGACCTCGCCAGCCGGCAGCAGCACGGCCCCGGTCAGCCATGTGATCAACGGGGGCAAGCTGGTTATTAACGGAACGTCTGTTAAGCTGAATGACCCATTGATTGTGGATGAAGGGCGGGCCTACATCCCGCTGAGAGAGACCGCAGCTGCGCTTGGAGCTGGTATCCAGTGGAACGGAAGCAGCGAAACAGTAACGCTCAACCTGCCGCGGAAGCAGCGTACCATTGTTCATCAGGTAGGCAGTAAGGCGGCCAAGCTGAATGGAACCAAGGTGGCCTTGGTTGTCCCGTCCCGGTACCAGAATAACCATGTCATGATTCCGCTGTCGGCGCTGCCAAGCTGGTTCGGCGGTACTGTCCAGTGGAACCCGGATACCAAAACCGTAACGATCAAAAATTAATGACAGGCAACCATCGGCGTCTGCTGATGGTGTTGCATGGTGATGAACGAACTTATCTATTTATCGATTTTCTCAAACCTGGCTGAAAAAAAGGCTGTCTTAACCGCTGTAAAACTGCGGAAAGACAGCCTTTTTCTTTCTTTCCACTATGGGTCAGATCGAGATGTCCAGTCTGCTTCCCAGATTAGGGTGCGGACTGGGACTGGATTGCAGCAGCTGTACCAGGCCTTGTCCCTGACTCTGTGCTTGTTCCTTGGCCATATTCAGAACTTGAATCGATGCTTGCTGTGCAAGCTGGGTCTGGCTCATCGCCATTGACATTGCAGCAATATCCATAAAGGAACCTCCATAAACCAGGCTTCTGCCGAAGCGTTTTGGTGTATCTCTTCTTTTATCGGCTGATTCTCTGATCCTGTTAAATGGCAGGACCGGAATCATTTCGGCTTCAGAACAGACTCAGCTGTTCAGGCGGTTCTTCCCCTTGCGTGCTGTCCGGTGGAACAAGCGGTTTAGGGTTCTGGCCAAGCATCGCCATCAGCCGGGTTGCATTGGCTGCCGCATCGCCGCCGGAGTTATTATTGAAAATAACACTGACCTCTCGGCTCTGCCCGGACAGCTGCAGCAGATTCTGCCGCCAATCCTCCAGCTCTGCTTCGTCGTACCGGTACAGATACCGCACCTCGCGCCAGTTCTCGGCGCCGTTCTGCTGCCAGCCCGAGGCATTGCGGCCATGCAGTCTGACGATGGTCAGATCCGGATCTGTTGCTTCGAGGACAGTAGGCACGGAGCCCGGACTGACCTGCGGTTCGTCGCATATGCTGTGAATCCAGCGCTCATCCCGCATAAATTGCAGTGTACGGGTCTTAAAGGCATCGGAAAACCAGCTCTGATGACGGAATTCGAGCGCACAGCGGATGTCTCCCATTCTGCGCCGGGTTTCTCTCAACAAGGCGACGTGTTCGCGGGTGCAGTCAAACCAGGGCGGGTACTGAAACAGGACAGCCTGCAGCTTGCCCGCTTCCCTCATAGGCTTAATAGATTCAAGAAATGCGGTATACATATCATCGTCATTACTGAAGTAGGGTTTACCGCGCAGATGGCCGGTCATACCCTGATAGGCTTTGACAATAAACTGAAACTCACCCGGTGTCTCGGAAACCCAGCGGGCCATCCGATCGCGGGGCTGGACGGCATAGAAGGAACTGTCCACCTCGACGACTGTAAAGTAGCTGCTGTAGATCCCCAGCATATTCTTGGGCTTGGTACCGGCAGGATACAGGTCTTCATGGTCTCCCCAGCCTGTCAGTCCGATGTGCGGCATGTGCCTGCACCTCCCTTAAGCGTTCGATTATTCTCTTCAAGGGTACAATATATAGGGAACGAATCCAACTGGCTGGACGAAAAGCAAAGTTGGAATGCTACAATGATTACAGGTGCTCCGGAGGGATAATAATGAAGGATTGGTATGAAAAAAGCTTTGGCGAAGACTATCTGCTCGTGTATAAACACCGGGATGTCCAGGGGGCCCGGAAGGAAACAAAACAAATGGTGTCCTGGCTTGATCTTCCGCAGGGAGCCCGGGTGCTTGACCTTTGCTGCGGCATGGGGCGTCATTCGATGGCTCTGGCTGATGCGGGATACCAGGTAACCGGAGTCGATCTGTCGGATGTCCTGCTGAGGGAAGCACGCGCAAGTGACCCTTCGGATCATGTAAACTGGATTCACGGAGATATGCGCGAGGTACCATTGGATCTGGAATTTGATGCCGTCGTTAATCTGTTTACATCGTTCGGTTATTTCCGTGAGGATGAGGAACAGATGAAAGTGCTGCGCGAAATCCGGCGGCTGCTTAAGCCGGGCGGGGCTTTTCTGATTGATTATATGAATCCGGTATACGTTAAAAATACGCTTGTCCTCTGCTCCGAGCGGGAGGAAGACGGGCATCATATTGTGGAGGAACGCAGTATCAAGAACGGTTTTGTCATCAAGGATATCCGGATTTCCAGCGGCAGTGAAGAACCGCGCATCTATCACGAGCGGGTGAAGCTGTACGAGGAGGAGAGACTGCGGTTTATGCTGGATAAGGCAGGCCTGCAGGTAGATGAGGTGCATGGTGATTACGATGAAAGGGACTACGACCCGGAAGGGTCACGGCGTATGATATTTGCAGGGACCCGGCCCAACTGAGGGTCCGAACTCGATGGTTTGCAGGATCTTCAGCAGGCGGGGTGCAGCTCATAGATACCGCAGCATCCAGCTTGCAGGAAGGCTGCAGGCACGATATACATATAGATATTTACATTAAGAGCCACTTTGTATAGCACATGCGGCTGGGCTTGAGAGAGGAAGAATAAGAATGAAGAAAATGCCTGAAATCACAGAATGGGAAGACGGAATTAAACAGGTGAAGATTACGATGTCCTTTCCGCTGCGCTGGGTGAACAGCTATCTGGTTCAGGGTATAGACGGTAGGGTTACCGTCATTGATCCGGGTCCGCGCAGTGAAGGGACGGAGAAGGAATGGGATGAAGTGCTGGATAAGCTCGGTATCCAATATACGCATATTCATGAGATTGTCCTAACCCATCATCATCCTGATCATTATGGATTGTCAGGCTGGATGCAGGAACGCAGCGGCGCTCCGGTCTTAATGTCACAGCGCAGCTGGCAGGAAGCCAACTACATGTGGGGATCGGAATCCTCCTTGAATGAAGATATGCCGCGATGGTTTGGCCGGCATGGAATGCCCTCAGCACTAGAGATACCGCTGCGTGAGCATCTGGAGAGCTTTGACAGCCAGGTGACACCGGCACCCCATGTCCAGTTCTTAGACGAAGCCGAACCGCTGATGATGGGTGGCCGGCTGTGGAAGCCTGTAGAGACAGGCGGACATGCACCGGGCCATGTATCCCTGTATCAGCCGGAGCTGCAGCTGATCTTGTGCGGAGATGCCGTTCTGCCGCAGATCTCACCGAATGTAAGCCTGCTGCCGGGAAGTGATCCGCAGCCGCTTCATTCCTACTTGAACGGACTGCAGAAGCTGGGGCATCTCAAGGTGCAGAACGCTTATCCGGGACACCGCAATCCATTTGGTCATTTTGAGGCGAGAACAGAGGCCTTGCTTCAGCACCATGAAGAGCGGTTGACCCGGATTGCTGCAATGCTGCAGGAAGGAGCCCTGTCGGGCTATGAAGTATGTATTCGCTTATTCGGGGATAAGCTCGGCATTCATCAATTCCGGTTTGCCATGTCTGAAGCGCTGGCTCATCTGATCGAGCTTGTCCGGCGCGGGGAAGCGGAGATGGACGAACGCCCTGAAGGATGCCGTTTTCATAGCCGCTAGGCCAGTGACCTGGAGTAGACGAAGAAGGTGTCCCGTTTCTCCCAACCGCAGCGGGTCCAGAAACGCTGTCCATCTTCATTGTCAGCGACAACGAAGATATGGCATTTCGTAATACCCTGCTCGGCTAAGCTGTGGAGACAGGCCTCGGCCAGTCTTTGGCCCAGACGTCTGCCGCGATGAGCCTGCTCTACCGCCAGATGATACAGAAAGCCTCGTCGTCCGTCATGACCGCCAAGCACCGTACCAATGATCTGTCCGTCCTGTTCGGCGACATAGCTCAGCCCGGGATTCCGCTGCAGGAACTGGGCCAGCTCTGTTGGTGTGTCTGCTTCACTGACGACAACGCCGTCGCTTTTCTCCCATAAGGCCATCATTTGCTCATGGTCTGTCATTTGCATCAAACGCAGCTGTTCCATGTATCGTTTCCCCCTGGCTGTCTATTACGGTATGGCTGCCGGATTCCCGTATCCCTCCAACATAGCGTTCTCTTCCGGCTGCTGTTCATGTTCAGCCTGCTTGCGGTGGGCAATCCGGCTGCTCGCAGCGGCGGCAATCGCTCCTACCAGGTCATCCAGAAAAGTATGAATACGCCCGTCAGTAGGGTCGTTTAATTTGGCAAGAATACCGGGTTTAAGCTTATCAATATATCCGTAATTTGTGAAGCCGATGCTTCCGTAGACATTGATAATAGAGAAGGCCAGAATCTCATCGACCCCGTACAGGCTCTCATCATGCTGGACCATATCCTGAAGCGGTGCCAGCAGGGCTCGCTGCTCGGACAGCAGATCCAGCTGGATCCCGGTTAACACTGCATTCTGAACCTCTCTTTTTTGGAGCACCTGAACGACATGGGTTTCACATTCCTCCACCGTAAGATCAGGGAAATACTTCTGCTGCAGCAGGAGGACCAGCTCAGCAATATCACGCGGCACGACCCCCCGTTGGTCAAGCCAAGCGAGGGTTGCATCGGCTACATTTTGGCTGTTGAGGCTGTACGGCATTTGCTCCAAATTAACGCTTGGTCTCATCGTGTTCGTTCACCTCAGATCAGGTTGCTGGCCTGCAGGGCCGGTGAAGGTAGTATCGGCTATTAGCTGCAAATTTAGCAACGGTGTCATTTCAAATCATACAAAACAGCGGTACCCTAAGGTACCGCTGTTTCTAAAGAATTTTTAAGGAGTCATCAGTTCCGCTTCCTGATCAACGGCGGTAGATGCCGGGAAGTACTGGATGGATGCCGCATGCTGAATCATTTTGCGAACAAAAGACAAATCCGCAGGAGGGCAGCTGACACCCGCTGGCTGCAGCATCGCCTTCGTTACCGGGCAGCCGTATTGGTAAGCAAAGTCTTTGGCTCCGTCACCTTCGAGCTGAGCGATCGCAAGCTGGACGCCTTCCTGTGATTTCTCGATGCTTGCATCGAACAGCCACTGCTGATACTCGCTGAATGGCAGGGTTTCAACAGCATAACCGCATTGATTGATGTACGCGATCAGCTCACTGTAAGCCAGCGGCTGCGGATTGCAGATATGGAAGACCCGGCCGCTGCTATCCGGATTCAGAGCAAGCGATACGATAGCACGTGCTGCATAATCGATCGGCGTAAAATCCATCTGCCAGTCGGCTGCAGGTGCCTTGCCGAGCAGCAGCATGGCTTTGACCATCCGGTACATGGCGTTGCTGTCAATATTGTGCTGGAAGAAGCCGTCTGCCGAGCGGCTTGACAGGTTGCCGGCACGGTAAATGCTGACTGGCACGCCTTGGCCCGCTGCCTTGAAGAGGATCTTCTCGGCTTCGAGCTTGCTGTCTGTATAGACATTCTCTACATGCATGTCATCTGGGAAATACCCGAGCTCTACAACCTCATCCCATTGTCCGCTCAGGGCTAGGTCCTCCGGAATGCCAAGCGTCGACACATGATGGAAAGATACGCCTGGTCTGGCAGAAGCCAGTTCCAGCAGGAATTCGGTCCCTGCCACATTCGTACGGGCAAATTGAGCCGAGTCACCGAAATGACGGACATCGGCCGCGCTGTGCAGGATGCTGTCTACATTCCCGATCAGCATGTCGATCTGTTCCTGCTTCAGACCCAGCTTCTCCTGCTCGAGGTCACCCTCGACAGCTTCAACGCGACCTTCCATCAGCCGTGCTGCATCCGTTCCAAAGTAACGAATGAAAGTGGAGCGGAGACGCTCCATTCCCGATTCTTCCGCCGTTCGGCGGACAAGGGCATAAACTTGAAGGCCTGGCTGCTGGAGCAGCTCATACAGCAGATGAGAGCCTAGATAGCCGGTTGCACCGGTCAGAAGCACTTTCTCCGGCGTACGCACAGTGGAGAGGGAGGCGCCTGCGACCAGTTCTACCGGATGTTCATTCAGATCGATATAGCTTCCGTCAGCCGGTTTTACAGCCGTCCGCTGCTCTTCCTGTGCACCCGCCTCATCCACGAAGCGGGCCAGTTCCTGGAGTGTCCGGTATTCATAAAAGTGACCAATCTTCAGTCCCGGGAAAGCAGGCTTCAGGATGACCAATGTATGGATAATATACAGGGAATCGCCGCCGATCCGGAAGAAATCATCATGAAGACCTACGCGGGCTCTGCCCAGGGTCTGTTCCCAGGCTGCTGCAATCAGCTTCTCGGTCTCGGTCTGCGGTGCTTCCCATGGCCCTTCCGGTTCCTGCTCTTCATGCGGATAGGAGACGAGGGATTTCCGGTCGATTTTACCCGTTGGCGAGATCGGCATAGCATCCAGCTGGCAGATATATTTAGGTACAAAATAGGAAGGCAGCTTGTCCGTAAGCTCTGCCTTAATATCCGTCGAAGCGATAGCGGAGCCGTCAACAGAAGTAAAGTAGCCGACCAGCATATTTTGGCCGTCCGCTTCTTTTTTAGCGACGACGACAGCATCTTTCACACCGTCAATTTTGGCGAAGTTATCTTCAATTTCCCCGATTTCAATCCGGTGTCCCCGAATTTTGAGCTGGGAATCACGGCGTCCCACATATTCAATCGTGCCGTCATCCAGCAGCTTTGCGATATCTCCGGACTTATAGACCGAGCCGTGAGCCCGGGAATCTGCCTCGGTAAATGGATTGCTGACGAATACCTGGGCCGTCCGTTCAGGCTGGTTCAGGTAACCGCGTGAAAGAGCCGGCGTAGCAATGATCACTTCACCCGGAACGTTTACCGGAGCGAGCTGGTTCTCCTCATTCACGATGTACACTTTATAGTTATGGATCGGCTTGCCGATCGGAATGTTGACCAGTGAATCCGGAACAAGACCATCCACTCTATGGAGAGTCGTTACCACAGTTGCTTCGGTAGGTCCGTAAATGTTCATGATTCCCATCCGGTCACCTACTTTTCGCTGGAAGGCTCGAACCTGTTCCCCGTACAGAGCCTCGCCAGCAATCGTAATCAGCTTGACCTTCTCCAGCTTGCGGAAGCCTTCATCGGACAAGTGAGCTGCCAGCTGGTTGAAAAAGACGGTAGGCAGGATCGTAATGATCGTCGTGCCTGTCCGTTCAATGGCATCTGCAAAATCTTCAACCGACACCCGTTCATCGGCAGACAGCAGGTACAGCTGTGCCCCGTAGAACAAGGCGCCGATCGTGTCCCAAATGGATGCATCAAAGCTGTATGTGGCAAACTGGGTCAGTACATCCTCCGGCTGAATGTCGCAGCTGGTGCGGACGACCTCGCCAAGATTAACGACACCGCGGTGGGCAAGAAGAGTTCCTTTAGGTTTTCCTGTAGTGCCCGAGGTGTAAATGACGTAAGCCAGATCATCTGCTTCAATCGGCAAATCAGGATTGTGGGAAGGAAGATCAGCACGCAGCTCGTCCAAGGCAATGACACCGCGCAGGGTAGGAATATCCCCGGATAGCTGCAGCGCCTGCTCCCGATACGCCGACTTGGTTACAATGAACGGTGATTTGGTATCTTCCACGATATAGCTGTTACGGTCGTAAGGGTGAGCAGGGTCCAGAGGTACATAGACACCGCCTGCCTTCATAATACCGAGCAGAGAAATGACGGTCTCCAGGCTGCGGTCCATAAAGATGGTGACAAAGTCGCCTTTAACTACTCCCCGGGACAGCAGGTGATGAGCAAGGCGGTTCGCCTGCTCGTTCAGGGCCTCATAAGTGTAAACTTTTTCTGAAGAGGCAATGGCCTTGTGGTCCGGATACAGGGTAACCGCTTGTTCAAACATGCCATGATAGGTCTGACGCTGATCATAAGCTGCATCCGTTGCATTCAGCTCCGCATACTTTTCACGATCAGATTCCTTGAGAATATCAATGGCCCGGAAAGATTGCTCCGTATCCTGCAGGGCTGCGTCTAGTAATGTAATGTAGTAATCACTATAGCGCTGCATCGTTTCTGCACGCAGCAGGGAGCTGTCATATTGAATATGACAGCTGAACTGCCCTTCCTTCTCCTCAACGTGCCAGTTAACAATTTGCGGAGCTGAAGCGGCATGCAGCTGGTTGAACCCAAAGAGGGTTTCAACCGTCTGATCCGTTACAGGAACCAGACCGGCAGCCATAGCTTCGGTCACCGCCTGATGAAGCTGAGCGATGGTGGAAATGGATTTCAGGTCAAGCACCATAGCTTCGAGCGCCCCGTTTCCGGAGCTGCTGCGAAGCCCTGCAGTTAACTCGGTTTCACCGCCGGAAAGGCGGCATTGCCACGCAAAGTACACAGCAAGCAGAAAAGTGCTGCGTTCATCTTCGTTGTATTGTTGTCTCAGTGCCTCCGACAAAGCCGGCTGCAGCGCAATCTGCACGCTATCGTAAGTGTAAGTCTGCTGTTGGCGTCCTTGGTCAAAAGGAATTTGAAGGACCGGCAGCTGAATTGTGTCTGGTGTGACCATGGGTTTCCTCTCTCCATTCTTCTATAGTCTCTCTATTCCATGTCTGAAACTTGGGCTATCAACGCTGATTAATCTTCCTTCGGTGTTTCTTCTTTGCGAACTTTAAAATGCTGAATCAAATCTTCCAGTTCTTCGGCCATGCCGCTCAGCTTGTTGGACGAGCTTACGATCGAGCCAAGGGAAGAGGTCTGCTCATCCAGCGCCTTGGAAATCTGTGTGCAGCTGTCGGCTGTTTTGCTGACCGTGGAGGACAGGTCTTCTGCTGTCGCAGACAACTCTTGGGTACTTGCAGAAATCTGCTGGGTAGCACTGGATACTTCCTGGATTTGGGATGCTACTTTCTGTGTTGCTTGCAGGATATCCTCGAACAGTTCTCCGGTCTGTTCCGCCACCTCACGACCGGTTTCAACCTCGGTAATACCTTGTTCCATGGATTGGGCAGCCTGCCGGATTTCTTTCTGAATATCCTCAATCAGACCGGAGATCTGATTTACAGATTCAGCGGATTGCTCCGCCAGCTTGCGTACCTCACCAGCAACGACGGCGAAGCCTTTGCCTTCCTCGCCTACACGTGCTGCTTCTATAGAAGCATTCAGGGCCAGCAGGTTGGTCTGGCTGGAGATGCCTGTAATGATGCCGAGAATATCTCCGATTTCTCTGGAACGGCTCTCCAGCAGCTTGATGGCGCGGGAAGTATCGGTAACAGAGTTCGTAATGTAAGTCATCTGTTCAGCAACTTTGTTCACAACGTCATTGCCGCGGATAGAGCGCTGCTCCATGGAATAAGCCTCATCAGCTACATTGGCAGAGCTGGAAGCAATCGTCTGGATAACCGTAGCCATCTCGCTGACAGAACGGGCATTGTCGGTCGTCGTGCGTTCCTGTGTACGGACACCGCTCTCGATATGGTTAATGTTGTCATTGATGACAACGGCGTTGCTGCTGTTCTTCTCTGAGATGGCGAGCAGCTCGCGTGCTGCTTCCGTAACGGCACTGGAAGTCTGCTGTACCTTATTCATCGTGTTGTTCATACGGCTGACCATCAGATTGAACTTGTCATTGATCTGTCCCAGATCGTCATTGCCTGTTTTAATGCGGACATCCAGATTACCGCGGCTCACTTCATCAATACCGGCCATGAGAGCACGGATCGGAGCCATGGTACGTTTGACGATAAAATATTGAAGGAGCATGAAGATGATCAGCACAACGACCAGAATGGAAATGCTGCTGACCAGCAGCTTGTGCAGACCGGCCGGAACGGCACTGGCATCGACATCAACAGCGAAGTAAGCAAAGATTTTGCCGCTGTCGTCCTTGATTGGATAAAGGATAGAGGTCCAGGTTCCGAAGCCGTCTTCATAGAAGCTTGTAAAAGTAGGCTTGTCATTGTTCAGCATCTCGGCAATACCATCTGCAACCACCTGCGGCTGGGGATACAAGTCACCCGGGTTCAGCTTAGGCTCACTTTCCGAGAATGCCTTAATCAGAGAGGTTGGCATGGCGACAACAGAGGTTTTGGTGCCGTCCTGCAGCTCTGTTCCGAAGATGTAGGCCTGGGCTACATTCGGATTGTCCTTGCTGATGTCATCAAAGTAATCGCGGAGCTTCACAGTGACAGTTCCGTTGTAGTTCTTTTCGGACACAGCCTGCTCTACGTCTTTCGTGTCAATGCCTTGAGCCCAATGCTCGGTTACAGTAGAAATTTGCCCATGCAGCTGGTCGATGAGGACATTTCTCTGGAAAATATAACTCGAGGTGATCAGCAGAGCGCCGATCAGGATCGTGCTAATGAATGATACTGTCACATTCTTAGCGAAAAATGACATGTTTCTAAGCTTGGACTTTCTCACGGGGTTCACTCCTGTATTTATAGTGGTGTTCGAACCAGTAGGCTGGGAAGAGCTGGTGTGATGCAGGGTTCTGGGTGAGGTACATTCTGGAAAACAATTAAATTATGCATCAAGAATGGACAGAGGGGAAGGAAAACATTTACTGCAAAATCTGTCTCACTAATTACCAACTGCTCTACATATGTAAAAGCTGAGCAAAAAACTAATGATAGTGTTGATAGGTATTAATAACCATCCCTGATATAGTTCTTACAACCCATGGTCCGACTCATTATATTTCGTAAAAAACGACTTGAAATGTTATAGCTGATTGTCGAATTTTGAAAAAAAATGAGATATTCATAACAATGATTTCATTTCTTCGTAACCTATTCCAAAAAAACGGTAATTTTTCCCCTTAGTCATTTTCTCGAAAAGAGCTCGTATACATAAAAGTACAAACTGTCAAAATGGTTTAGGGAGGAATTAATAATGAAAACAAACTTTCTTCGCGGGTTCATAAACACAGGAACGTTTCGCTCGTGGTCCGTCATAGGCCTATTGGGGATTCCGGTTGTGCTGTCAGGCTGCAGTTTTGGCAGTAAACCTGGTGCCTCACCGGTTGATCCGCCCCCGGCTTCGGTGGAAGCCGCCATGCTACAGGCTGTACAGGCCTCTGCTCCGGCAGCGGACGGGGAATTGAGCAGTGTGTTTCTCCAGGATGAGAATGGAAGACTTGCTCCGGTATCTCTGCCCATCGGTTCCGGCGACAGCACAGCAGATGCCAAAACAGCATTAGAAAGTCTGGTACTGGGCGGGCCTTTCTCCGGTCTTCTGCCGGAAGGCTTTCAGGGCGTGCTTCCTCAGGGCACGGCGATTAATAAAGTGACCCTTGATAAGGAAAAGAAGACGGCGTCCATCGACTTCTCCGGGGCATTTACGAAATATCAGGCCAAGGATGAGCGCAAAATACTGGAGGCTCTCACCTGGACGCTCACCGGTAATCCGGATATTCAGAATGTACAGCTGTCTGTTGACGGGCAAAAACTGACAGCAATGCCGCAGGGCGGTATTCCGGTGGACCGGCCGTTAAACCGTTCGCTCGGCATCAATCTGGAGATCGGCAACGGTGTGAGCGTAACAGCTTCTCGTCCGGTGACGGTTTATTTTACAGCAGCTTCGCCTGGAGGGGTTACTTATTACGTCCCGGTCACGCGCCTGGTTAATGATCGTACTGACCGGATGGAAGCGGCCCTGCAGGAGCTGATTCAGGGACCGCAGCAGGAGGATGGATTAAATATGGTGATGACGGACGGCACCACCCTGGAGTCAGTAAAGCAGTCGGAAGATGGTGTTGTTACGGTATCGCTGAAAGACAGCATGTTCGATAAAGGGCAAAAGATACCGGAGGAATTCCTGCAGAGTGTCGTTCTGACAGCGGCGGATAACAGCGGAAACGCCCGGACAGCCAAAGTCAAAATTGAGTTAAACGGGGAACAGACTGTCCTCGGTGAGAGCAACGAGGATTACGGCAAGCCGGTAGCGAAGCCGGAGCATTTGAATGAAATCCCTCTTTAATTCAAGGTAAAGATGCTTTTGCAGAGCCTCTTTGGTAAAATAGGATGGATACAGAAGGTTCATGAGAAGCATACGTAGGAGGCAGAACAGATGAGATCTAACGGACGAAACAGCGACCAGCTGCGCCCGGTTACTTTAACAGCCAATGTAAATAAATACGCAGAGGGATCGGTGTTCATCCAGGTTGGCGATACGAAGGTGATGTGTACAGCGACGGTGGAAGAACGAGTTCCACCCTTTATGAAAGGCCAAGGTAAAGGCTGGGTGACTGCTGAATATTCCATGCTGCCGCGTGCGACCCATTCGCGGAACCAGCGGGAGTCCGCCAGGGGCAAACTGACAGGACGTACGATGGAAATTCAGCGGCTAATCGGGCGTGCGCTTCGTTCCGTCGTTGATTTGCCGGCACTCGGTGAACGCACTATAACGCTGGACTGTGATGTGATTCAGGCTGACGGCGGCACACGCACCACCTCCATTACAGGGGCATTTGTAGCCATGGCCATGGCTATGAACAAGCTTTCGCAGCAGAACAAGCTGTCGACGTTTCCGATTACGGATTTTCTGGCATCGGTCAGCGTAGGGGTGGTCAATGGAACTCCAGTGCTTGACCTGAACTATGATGAAGACTCCAAGGCCAAGGTGGATATGAATGTGGTTATGACTGGAGCCGGTAAGTTTGTTGAGCTTCAGGGCACAGGCGAGGACAGCCCGTTCGACCGTGAAGAGCTGAATCAGCTGATCAGCCTGGGCGAGTTGGGGATCCAGGAGATGATCAGCCACCAGAAAGAAATTCTGGGACCGATCGCCGATAAAATTACGCAGCGCAGTGCAGGTGTGAAAGCATGATGAAAATGGACAGCCCGGTCGTTATTGTTGCCACGAAGAATAAGGGCAAGGTCCGTGAATTTGCGCATGCTTTTGCCGCGTTGGGTAAGGAAGTCAAGAGCATGTACGACTATGAGGGGCTGCCTGAAATCATAGAGGACGGGGATACCTTTGCCGCGAATGCGATGAAGAAAGCCAAAGCGGTGGGGGACGCCCTGCAGCTTCCGGTTCTTGCCGATGATTCCGGCCTCTGTGTACAGCTCCTGGATGGAGCACCCGGTGTCTACTCGGCGCGTTATGCGGGAGAAGGTGCAAGTGATGATGAGAATAATCTCAAATTACTGGATGTGCTCGAATCCAAGCTTGCCGGTGAAGATACGGAGCAGCCTCTGCTGAGCCCGGCTCATTTTGAATGTGCGCTCGTATTGTATGATCCGGTTAGTGGTGAATCGGTGGAGGCATCCGGCAGGGTGGAAGGCTGGATCACAGCCGAGAGCGGCGGGTCAGGCGGGTTTGGTTATGACCCGTTATTCTATCTGCCGGAGTACAGCAAGACGATGGCAGAGCTGTCGTTGGAACAGAAGCAGGCCATCAGCCATCGCGGGAAGGCACTTCGCGCTCTGATCGCTAAGCTGAACCGGTAGTTAGTTAAGTAACAGCTTTCCGTTCAAACCAGCTTGATGTGACTATAACAACCTTATTCCGGCAGCTTGTCGGGTAAGGTTGTTTTCATTTGCAGGATCATCTTTTTTGACTTGGCCCCGAGATAGTGATAGGTTCATGGCAGATCATACCAAGTGATCTGAAGAAAAATCTGGGGAATGAGGTGCCTATGAATGAGCAATAATCATGTGATCCCGGACCTGGAGCTTCGCTTCATGACCTATAACATCAAGAATGACTATGACCGGGAAGGCGATAATATGTGGAACAGCCGCAGAGAGCTGGTGGCGGGCGTCGTACGCTTCCACCGTCCGGATCTCGTCGGCATGCAGGAAGTGCTGCATAACCAGTTGATGGATTTGGAGGAACTGCTGCCTGAATACGGCTGGATTGGCGCAGGCCGGGAGGATGGAAAGCAGGATGGCGAGTATGCCTGTATTTTCTATCTGAAGAGAAGGCTGGAGCCCTTGCAGCAGGGACATTTTTGGCTGTCAGAAGAGCCGGAGACACCAGGCAGGCTCGGCTGGGATGCAGGGTGCACTCGGATGGTGACCTGGTGCCGGTTCCGTGATATCTACACGGGAGAGGAATTTGTTCATCTCAACACACATTTTGACCATATTGGCCAGGAGGCTGTAAAGGAAAGTGCGCATCTGATTAAGCAGCGGATCAAAGAAATGGGTCCACTGCCTGCGGCGGTGCTTACCGGAGACTTTAATGTGACCCATAATTCAGAGACCTACCGCATACTTTCCGGCAGAGAAGAAGGCGAAGCCGAGCCGCTGCTGCGCGATGCATCGGCTGCGGCGGAATACCGGCATTTTGGACCTGCATTCACCTTTCAGGGCTTCGATTCCCGCGAGACGGCGGCCCGGCTTTTCCCGGACTATGTGGCTTCCGCACCAGAGCATGATATTTTATTCGACAGCGATATTGACTTTATCTTTGTATCCCGCGGTGTCCGGGTCAGCCGCTTTGGTATCATTACTGATCATCGGGAGGGCAAAATGCCTTCGGATCATTTCCCGGTAGTGGCTGACGTGATTGTGAATAAGCAGTATGCGGAAGAGGATGAATAAGGAAATAAAATGAATAAGAAAAAACGGTATCATCCCCGGATGATACCGTTTTTTCTGATGAGGAACGCCGTAGTTCACAGCTGCGGTAAAATTTCAGACCAGACTACATTAAGGATCCCCTGCATATCCTCTTCTTCACTGTTAATGGCAACTACCGCGTCCTGTTCCGGAAGTACAATACAGAATTGTCCGTGCATGCCGTCAGCACGGTAAGCGCCATGGGAGCACATCCAGAACTGGCAGCCGTACCCGACGCCCCAATCTGCCGTTCCCGGTGTATCAATGTGTCTCCGCGTAACCAGAGTGATCCACTCCTCCGGAATCAGCTGCCTTCCCTGCCAGTGCCCCTTCTGCAGCAGCAGCTGACCAAAGCGGCTCAGCTCCTCGCAGCTAACCCAGAGTCCTGTACATCCCAGCGTGATACCCAGCGGAGAGGTATCCCAGCGAACATCATGGATTCCCAACGGCTCGAACAGCCGCGGAGTCAGGTAATCCCGCACGGTTTCTCCGACTGCGGCCTGAACCATCGCTGAGATCATAAAGGTATCACCGCTGCTGTAGGTAAAGGTCTCTCCGGGCAGCCGGTCCAGAGGAAGCGACAGATAGTATTTCACCCAGTCCTTTTCCTGAAGCGTATCACGTTCTTCCGCCCAGAGGGGCGGTGAGTCATGTCCTGAAGCCATGCAGAGCAGATGATACAGGGATAACTCGCCGGGGGGGGAAGGAGAGCTCTGTACCTGCCCGCCAAAGGACGGATAAAAGTCTGTCAGACGTGATTCCAAGGACAGCTTGCCTTCTGCGATCGCTAAACCGACAGCCATACATGTAAAGGATTTACTTACGGAATGCTGCAGCCTGCGGATATCGGTTCCAGGGTTCCACTGATCAAGCAGTTCGCCGTGCTGGATCACCCGTGCAGACAGTACATTCAGATTCCGGCTGGAAATCTGTTGTGTAAAACGGGATCGTTGAAAAAACATATCCTTATGACTTCCTTTCCTGCCATCATATACAGCTATATCCTGCATACATGAGGGAAAATTGATAATTTCCATAGAAACGTTTCCATTCCTGATGTTTATTCCTGAGATTATTACAAATAAGGCATTTTTGTCAATTGTAAAATGAAAGCGCTTGCCAATAATGCGAAAGAATTATTTTTCTGCGTATTAGCAGTGTTTTTAAAGGGTTTAAACAAAAAAACTACGGAATGAAACTTTTTAAAAAGGTTGTTGACAGGTTCAGATATCAGGATTATGATGTTATCGAAACGATTCGAAAAAATCGCTTTCAATTTTCTGAGAGGGCCGAATCGTGATGCTCACTGTTTGTTGAGCAGATGTTCGCCAAAGTCGACACACGACAGAGAATTGAAATGAAAGGGGTTACATATGGCGCATTTAAAAATAGATACAGGTTCGCCAACCCTGCGGATGACAACCAGCATCCATGTGATTTCTCCAGTCGATACCGGAATTCCAACTTCAAGCACGCTGTATTTGCTGCACGGTGCAGGTGATAACTCCAGTACCTGGCAGCGGTTGACCACCGTTGAAATGTATGCGGCAAGGTATGGATGCACAGTTATCATGCCGGAAGTGAATAGGAGCTATTACACGGATATGGAATACGGACTGGACTACTTTTCCTACATCACGGAGGAACTTCCGGATCTGTGCGGACGCCTGCTGCATCTGAACAGCGATCCGCAGAACACCTATGTAGCCGGTCTGTCTATGGGCGGCTATGGTGCGCTGAAATGCGCCTTGACCTACCCGGAGCGGTATGCCAAGGTGGTGTCCTTCTCCGGTGTTACCGATATCCGTCAGCGTCTGGCTGATCCGGCGATGCCGGAGGGCATGGTCAGGGAGATGCAGGCTGTGTTCGGAACAGAGCTTGCGGTTAAGCCCGGGCAGGATTTGTATGCGCTGTCTGGACAGCTGGTTCAAGCAGGATGCACGCTGCCACCGGTATTATGCTGCTGTGGTTCGGAGGATCCGTTTGTGGGAATGAACCGGGAATTTGCCGGTTACATGGAGAACAGCCCGTTTGATTTTCGTTACGTTGAAGGACCGGGCACACACGACTGGCACTTCTGGGAAGAGCATTTGCACACCGCTTTTGATTTTCTGTTTGAAGACAAGACCGAAGAATTTTCTGTTTGAAGACAAGACCCGAGAATAGTGAGGAGATGCCAATTGAAACCTGCAGCCGTAGGGCCGAACAAAAACGCAAAGGCGAGTTCCAAAAAAACGAATATATTCACGGAGATTTGGAAGCATCGCATGACGTACACGCTGCTTATTCCCGGATTAATCTGGCTGATCCTGTTTGCTTATCTGCCGATGGGCGGCTTATCGCTGGCATTTAAGCATTACAAAGCCAATATGGGGATATGGGGAAGCCCATGGGCCGGACTGGAGAACTTTACTTACGTGTTCCGTGACCCGGCATTCGCCGATGCGGTGTGGAGAACACTGTACGTCAATATTATCAAGCTTGTTATTACATTCCCGTTTCCGATCCTGCTGGCGCTTCTGCTAAACGAGCTGCGGATGCGGAAGACAAAGAAATTGTTCCAGACCGTATTTACGTTCCCGCAGTTTCTGTCCTGGATTATCGTATCCGGTATCGTTATCAATGTCCTGTCTTATGACGGACTGCTGAACGGTACTCTGCAGCTGCTGGGACTGCCGACCATTAACTTCCTGGGATCCGAGAAAATGTTCCTGCCGATGCTGATCCTCACCGATATCTGGAAATCGACAGGGTGGGGCGCAATCATTTTCCTGGCAGCCATCTCAGGTATTGACCAGGATCAATATGAATCCGCTCAGATTGACGGAGCTTCACGGATGCAGCAGATTTTCCGGATTACACTGCCTAACATCCTGCCGACCGTTACGGTCATGTTCATCCTGAATGTGGGCGGCCTGATGTCTGCCGGCTTTGACCAAATTTTCAACCTGGCGAATGCAGCGACGCAGAATGTATCCCAGGTACTGGACGTGTATATTTACCGGATTACGTTCCAGTCTTCAACGGACTTCTCGTTCTCTACTGCAGTCAGTCTGTTCCGCTCGCTCGTGAACATGATCCTGCTGCTCGCTGCAGACCGGATAGCTAAAATGATGGGCGGAGACGGATTATTCCGCTAAGAAAGGAGTGCAAAAGAGATGAGTACCCCTGCTGTTAAACGGCATAAATACCGGATTGGCAAAATGACGTTCCTGGACTACTTCCTGTTCGCTGTTCTGCTGGTGATGGCCTTGGTCATTCTGATTCCGTTCCTGAACGTAATTGCAATTTCTTTCGCCTCGCAAAAGGAATATGCGGACAACCCGATGATGCTGTTTCCGAAGCATCCGACGCTGGATGCCTACAGAGCGCTGTTCCAGGATGGCAGGATTCTTACCGGCTTCTGGAACACGATTAAAATCATGGTAGTCGGCCTGCCGTTAAGCTTGTTCCTGACCAGTACCATGGCTTATGGACTCAGCCGCAGCAAATTCCCGGGCAAGAAGCCGATCTTCTTCCTGGTCCTGTTTACCATGATCTTCAACGGCGGTATTGTTCCGCTGTACCTGGTGATGAAGTCGCTGCATTTAACCGGATCACTGTGGTCCGTCATTCTGGTCGGAAGCTTCAGTGCCTTCAACATGATTCTCATGATGAACTACTTCCAGGGGCTTCCGGAATCCTTGATGGAATCAGCAAGACTGGATGGCGCCGGTGAGTGGAGAATTCTGTTCTCCGTTGTGCTTCCGCTGGCAGCCCCTATTATGGCGACGATCACCCTGTTCTATGGTGTGGCCTTCTGGAACAGCTGGTATGACGCGATGATATTCCTGCGCAAATCGGATATGCTGCCGCTGCAGAATGTCCTGAGGACCATCATTGTGGAATCCAGCACTAACGTCTCGAACGCATCCAGTGTAGACTCGCTGAATAAATCCGGTTTCTCCACGGGAATGAAGATGGCTTCGGTATTCGTATCGATGGTGCCGATTATGTGCTTCTTTCCGCTGCTGCAAAAGCACTTTGCCAAGGGGGTGTTGACCGGGGCGATCAAAACCTAGCTGCATCTTGAATGTTGAACCACAAAAAACAAATCCAAAGTGGGGGTAAAACATGAAAACGAAGAAAAAGCTGCCTTTCAAGCCTCTTCTGGCAGTCGCGATGTCACTGGTTATGCTGACTGCAACAGCCTGCTCGAATAGCAAAAGTTCCGGTGGAAATGAGAAGGATGCGGATGGAAACTACAAAGACAAGCTGAAGATTTCCGTAGCCCAAACGATCGAAGTTAAAGACGGACAGATGGATAATGAGTTCCACAAGTATTGGATGGACAAGTTTAATGTGGATTGGGATTACAACTATGTGCAGTGGGATTCCTGGCCGGAAAAGCTTCGTCTGTGGGTTAACTCCGGCGATCTGCCTGATGTGGCGAGCTGGAACTATGTGCACGGCGACTTCATGAACTATGTCGATCAAGGGCTGCTTTATAAATTCCCGGATGACTGGAAAGAGCGCTGGCCGAACGTGGCTGCGGCCTACAAGCTGACAGGTCTTGGAGACAAACTGGAAGAAATGACAGGCGGCACGTACATTCTGCCTAAACCGGTGTATTACCAGAATAAACCTGCAGATCCGCTCGTCAATCAAATCGGCGTTATCGCTCTGCGCAAGGACTGGGCCAAAGCTGTCGGATTTGAATTGAAAGATGCTTATACAACAAGTGAACTGATGCATTATGCCGAATTGGTCAAAGAAAAGGACCCGGGCAAAGTGGGCTCCAAGCTGGTTCCGATCTCCTACAACTCGGATGATGCCCTGACTAACATTATCATGGCGAACAGCGAGCATTCCCGCGTCGAGTCTGCTTATTACCGCGGGGAAGACGGCAAATTCCACTGGGGACCAGCTGATCCCGAAACATTGACAGGTCTGAAATTGATGCAGAAGGCATACAAGGAAGGTCTGATGAATCCGGAGTTCTATACCTGGAAGAGCAGTGAAGCCAGCGATAACTTCAGAGTCAAAGGTGTAGCGGCAATTGCATCCCTCGGCGGACTGGCTTCATACCGCAAAGATGTAGATACAGACATGAAGAAAAACCTTGGTGTTAACAGTGATGATCTGGTCCACACAGCGCTCGTAGTTGGTGATGACGGTAAATACCGCAACCTGGAGCAGCCGAACTTCTGGTCTTCCCTGATCTTCTCGCCGGACATCAGCGATGAGAAATTCGAGCGTATCATGGATATCATTGATTACTCGACCAGCCAGGAAGGACAATTGCTCCTGAACATGGGCTTTGAAGGCAAGGACTGGAAATACGGCGACAACAAAGAATTGGTCAGCCTGCTTCCGCAGGGAACTTCCCTGGAAGACAAATACCCGGCCCGTTTTGAAGGACTATACGTTCTTGGCGATGACTTCAGTGCCATTAACCCTGCAATTAAAAAAGAATACCGTGACCGTGCCGTGAAGCTGTTCCAGGAAAAAGCGAAGCTGGGTACGGAAGGCGGCAAGCTGGCGACCTATGATTGGGATGTACAGCTGTATGATTCCAAAGAAAAAAGCCAAGGAACCTTTGAGTACCAGAACGAGTACGCTCACTTGATCCTGCAGGATGGGGATCTCGAAACGAACTGGAAAAACTGGGTGAAGGGCAAGCAATCTCTCGTTCAACCGGTTCTTGATGATCTGAACAAAAAATTTGCACAATAATCCCTAATAAAATCTGATGGTTAAGGCAGTCCGAGTTGAAGGAACCCGGTGTGCAGCAAGACTGATACATCCCGGGTTCTTTCCTTCCACACGTGATGACAGGCTGATCTCTGCTGTATCCGAGGGTCAGCCTGTCCACATGAGGGAGAACCGGTTGACGGTTCTTCTGAATGAGGAATTTGCACAAGAGGCTAGCAGGTTTGTGCAAGCTCCTGAGAAAGGAGAAAAGGGCAGCACGCCCCTCTTCGCTCAACCGTTCAGACCGGCATAATGAGCCGCCAACCATGCGCATACCAGAGAAAATTCATGGCTGGAGAGAACTGAACAGCAGGATGATGACATGATGAAAAAGTACTGTATACGGCTGCAAAGCCCAAAAGAGCTTTCGGGATAGGATAGGAGGATGAATCTACCATGACAACAACCATTACGAATTCCAAGCTTCACGTCCAGGCTGGCGATCTGCAATTTACATTCTGGGAGAGCGGTGACCTGTTCCAGGCAGTCAGCGGCAGAACGATGATTAACCAGATGATGAGCAGTCCCCTGGACGGAGCATTAAATAATCTTTATCTGCGGATTTATGACGAATCTTCAATTCGTTTCTATCCGCTGCTGGGTATTCATTCGAACAGCCGGGTAAGCGCAGGTGAGGGACACATTACCTGGAACGGCGAAGCAGAGAATGTGAAATACACAGTAACCTTTACTCTCAGCGCGAAAGGAGTATGGTTCTGGGATATCCGTACATCCGGGAAGGACGTTCAGATTGACATCGTTTACGGTCAGGATATGGGTAATGCAGACACTGGTGCTGTACGGAGCAATGAAGCCTACCTGTCCCAATACATCGATCATACCGTATTTGAGGACCCGGATTACGGGTACGTGGTCTGCTCGCGGCAGAACCAGCCGCAGGGCGGCGCATTCCCATACATACAGCAGGGTTCGCTGTCCCGCGCTGTAGGCTATTCAACGGACGGTTTCCAGTTCTTCGGTCTCTCCTACAAGGAAACGAATGTGCCGGTCTGTCTCAGTAAGCCGTGCCTGGCCAACGAAGTCTATCAATATGAATTCGCATATATTGCAATGCAGTCTGAAGCTGTCAAGCTGGACGGGGAATCCCGGTTCGTATTCTACGGCCTGATTAAGCCGGATCATGCTGAAGCGGTTACCTCCCTTGAGTATAGGGAAGAGGTGCTGCAAGCCTGGGAGCAGGTGCAAAAGGACCTGGAGACAGCTGGCGAACCGCTGCGTGAACTTCCACAGATCCGCCTGAATAATGAGATTGGCGCTCCGCTCCAGACGCTTCCCTTGACGCAACAAGAACTGGAAGCCCTATTCCCAAGTAGGTCAAGACATCAGGTGGAAAGGGAGAATGGACAGCTGCTTGCATTCTTCACAGATACGTATGAACATGTCGTACTGAAAGAAAAAGAGCTGCTGGTAGAGCGCCCGCACGGACATATTTTGATGAGCGGGGATAATGTCAAACTGGGAACCCGTGCCGTAACTACGACTTCCTATATGTATGGCATTTTTAACTCTCACTTGGTTGTGGGGAACACGAACTTTAACAAAATGATGAGTAACGCCCGCAGTCCCCTGAACGTACCTAAAACAGCAGGACAGCGGATTTACATCGAGATTGACGGAATCTACCGCCTTTTGACGATGCCTTCTCTCTATGAAATCGGCTTTAACTATGTGCGCTGGTACTATAAAACCGAGACCGATACGCTGATCATCACCAATTACACAACCGTAGATACACCGGAGGTACGGCTTCATGTACGCTCAACGAGCGGAAGAGCCTACAAGTTTCTCGTAACTACGCAAGTGACAATGAATGTTAATGAATACGAAACGCCAGTCCGGATGACAGAGTCGGCAGGTGTGCTGACCTTTTACGGAAGCCAGGATGGGCTTGTACAGGAAGCATATCCGAACCTGAAATATACGATGCGTTTGGATGGCACCGTTGTGACGGTTGGCGACGAAACCGCAATCGCAAGCGGTGTGCGGTCCGGCGAGGGATCACTGGTGGCATTGAAGCTGGAAGAGAGCGCGGAATGGACGCTGACCATGCAGGGCCTGCTTAATGGGGAGAGCCTTCCGGTTCAGGCGCGCAGCGCGAAGAATGAGATCGAAGCGTACCGCGAATTTTTCCGGGAGGTCATGAACGGATTCCGTTTGACCGATGCCGGCGGCGCCGAGGGTGAAGAGCTGTTCAAAGTAAACGCACTGGCCTGGTGGTACACCCATAATATGCTCGTTCATTATTCGGTTCCGCACGGACTGGAGCAGTATGGCGGTGCGGCATGGGGAACCCGTGACGTCTGCCAGGGACCGACCGAGTACTTTATGGCGATGCAAAAATATGAACAGGTCCGCGATATTATCAAAATGGTCTATTCCCATCAATATGAGGATGATGGCAACTGGCCGCAGTGGTTTATGTTCGATAATTACTACAAGGTTCAGCAGGAGGAGAGCCACGGGGATATTATCGTCTGGCCGTTGAAGGTACTGAGTGATTATCTGCTGGCGACACAGGACTTTGCAATTCTGGGGGAAGAGCTTCCTTATACTGTTAAACACAAGTTCGAATTTACCGAGGGCACATCATCCCTGCTCGATCATGTGAACAAGGAAATCGGATATATCCGCAGCCATTTCCTGCATGACACATACCTGTCTTCTTATGGAGACGGGGACTGGGACGATACGCTGCAGCCTGCGAATGCCCAGCTCAAGCAGTATATGGTCAGCAGCTGGACTGTAGCGCTGACTTACCAGACGATGAATCAGCTCTCGGGTGCACTTCAGTCTGCCAAGCCGGACCTGGCGGCAGAGCTGCAGGAACTGGCAGACGGCATCAAGCGCGATTATGACAAGTACATGCTGGGCACAGACATCATTCCAGGCTTCTTGTATATGGAGGATCCGGCGGAAGTGAAACTGATGCTGCATCCGACCGACCAGGAGACGGGCATCCAGTACCGTCTGCTGCCGATGACGCGCAGTATGATTGCAGGACTGCTGGAGCCGGCACATGCGCAGTCCCTGTATGAGCTGATCAAGGAGAAGCTGTTCTTCCCGGATGGCGTGCGCCTCATGAACCGTCCGGCTCAATATGCCGGCGGTGTAAGCACTCATTTCAAACGTGCAGAGCAGGCCTCGAACTTTGGGCGTGAAGTGGGACTGCAGTATGTTCATGCCCATATCCGTTTCATTGAAGCGATGGCGAAGATCGGCCGCAGCGACGAGGTGTGGAACGGTCTGAATGTCATTAATCCGGTGGGAATCCGTGATGTCGTGCCGAACGCGGAACTGCGCCAAAGTAATGCCTATTTCAGCAGCTCAGACGGTAAATTCAATACCCGTTATGAAGCCCAGTCGCATTTTGATGACCTTCGCAGCGGCCGGGTTCAGGTCAAAGGCGGATGGAGAATTTACTCCAGCGGTCCGGGGATCTATATGAACCAGCTGATTTCTAATGCCCTTGGCATCCGCCAGGAGGAGCAGGATCTCGTCGTGGATCCGGTTCTGCCGGAGGAGCTGGACGGTCTGCATTTCGAGTTCCAATATGATGGTGTGGCTGTGACCTTCGTTTATCATCTAAACGGAGAGAGCGGACGCCGGGTGCTGCTGAACGGCAAGGAGCTGGAAGCTGGCGCTGTGAACAACCCTTATCGCGAGGGCGGGGTCCGAATCAGCAAGCAGTTGTTTGAACAGGAAATGAAGCCGGATCATAATCAGGTTGAGATTTTTATATAAAAGGCTTCAGGCGATCCTTCCGGATCGCCCTTTTCCATAGGATTGGCTCTGATCTTCAGATGAATCATTACCGATGTAAAGGTTTGAATGACGTCAAGGGCTTCAAAACAGAGGAGCGAGGGAAATTGGTCAGTATTAAAGATATCTCTAAAAAAGCCGGGGTTTCCATATCGACGGTTTCGTATGCTTTGAACGGCAGCACGAAGGTGACGGATGAGACCCGCTCTAGAATTTTAGCGATCGCGAAGGAGCTTAATTATGTGCCGAATGCGGCTGCGAGATCACTGAAGAAACGGGAGTCCCGGATTATTGGTGTATTTTTGACGGATTTTAAGGGTGACGTATACGGGGATCTGCTGGACGGCATGAAGGAGGTCTGCAACGCCCAGGGCTACGATCTTATCGTATGCAGCGGCAAGCAGTCACACCGGATGCTGCCGGAACGCATGATCGACGGGGCGGTTATCCTGGACCAGGAATTTGAGAGTAAGGAGCTGCTCCAGTACGCCGGACGTGATCATAAGATCGTCGTGCTTGACCGGGAACTGGATCATCCCAATATTAATCAGGTGCTGTTGGATAACAAAGCCGGCGCTACGCTTGCAGCGGAATATCTCATTGAACAGGGTCATCATAAAGTTTATATCGTTACCGGACCCGAAGGCTCGTTCGACTCGGCACAGCGGATGAAGGCGATCAAGATGGTAGCAGACCGGAATCCGGATGTGGAATGGATTGAAATCCCCGGTAATTTCAAGAAAAGCGGCGGAGAACGCGCCGCCGAACGGGTAATGGAGGAATACAGCAGCCCGGCGGCGGTCTTTTGCCTGAATGACGAGATGGCTATTGGCTTCTGCAACCGTCTGGCTGATACAGAATACAGCATTGGTGAGCATGTGCACTTGATCGGCTTTGACAATATTGAGCTGACCCGCTATATGCAGCCGCGCCTGGCCACGATCAATTATTCGAAGAGAAAGTGGGGAGAGCTTGCGGCGGAGCAGCTGATCAAGCTGCTGTCCGGCGATGAAGTAGAGCATGAGCGGATCTATGTCACACTGATTCAAGGAGAATCGGTAGCCAAGGCTAGAATGCAGGTGAACGCAACATAGCACAAACGGCTGAGCGGCTCAGATCTATTTGCTTGAATACCTAGCGAGAGCTGCAGAACAGATGATAACTACCTGAAGACTAAATAAAGCAGGGTATCCGGTTGGCTTGAAAGCCTCCGGATACCCTGCTTGTGTTATACAGAGAAATTCAGCTGACCGACACTTTATAGGTTTTGAGCCAGTTGTTGACCTGGGCCAGATAAGCGAACAGCTGGGGTCCGGACATTAGCTGGCCGAACCATGGCAGGTTCGAAGAGGCTTCAGGAGAAGCAGCAATCTCCCGGATTTTGGCTGGATCAATAAACTGCAGGACCGGTGAAGACGGATCATCCAGGATCGTCAAGATCTGTGTCCGGACGGCGGCAAGGTAGGCGGGATTATGTGTCTTTGGATACGGACTTTTTTTGCGGTAGAGCACATCGTCAGGCAGGACACCTTCCAGTGCCTTACGCAGGATGCCTTTCTCACGTCCGCCCGTCATCTTAATTTCCCATGGAATGTTCCATACGTATTGGACAAGCCGGTCGTCACAGTATGGGACACGGACTTCAAGACCCGCCCCCATGCTCATCCGGTCCTTGCGGTCCAGCAGAGTAGGCATGAAGCGGGTGATATTCAGGTAGGACATGATACGCATCTGCGCGGCCTTCCCGGTCTCACCGGGCAGCTTCGGCGCTTCTGCCACCGCATCAGCGTATCGGTCCTGCAAATATTCAAGCGGCCGGATCCACTCCCGCAGGGCAGGTGTAAGCAGCGATGCCCGCATATCCGGGGCAACCGCCCAAGGGAAGGTGCCGGAATTCAGCAGCTCATCCCGGTGGAACCATGGGTAACCGCCGAAGACTTCATCGGCGGCTTCGCCCGAGATGGCTACGGTTGCGTTTTTCTTGATTTCCTGACAAAAGAGATAGAGTGAGGAGTCCACATCAGCCATCCCTGGCAGGTCACGGGTGAAGGTGGATTGGTCAAGGGCTGCAACGACCTCCGGAGTATCTAATATGACAAAATGGTGCTTGGTGGCCAGCTCGTCGATCATACGCTGAATCCACGGGCCGTCTGCTCCCGGCTGATAGGAGTGGGCTTTGAAATGCTTGTCATTATCCACATAGTCAACCGAGTAGGTATTAAGCTGTCCCTGTCCTGTGCGTTTGTAGTAATCGGCAGCAAGTGCAGACAGTGCACTGGAATCGAGGCCGCCGGAGAGCAGGGAGCAGACCGGAACGTCAGAAGCCAGCTGCCGTTCCAGGGTATCCTGGAGCAGTTCCCGTACCTTCGCTGCCGTCTCTTCTACGCTGTCTTCGTGCGGTATACTCTCGAGCTTCCAGTACGTCTGGATCCGCAGGCCGCCCCGATCATACAGCAGCGTTTGCCCGGGCCGAAGCTCTTTCAAATTCTGGAATACACCATGACCTGGCGTACGAGCTGGGCCGATGATGAAAATCTCCGCCAGGCCTTCGGGCCCGACGACGGCTCCGACATCCGGGTGCTGCAGCAGGGCTTTGGGCTCGGAGCCGAATACCAGCCCATCCGGAGTATGACTGTAGAACAGAGGTTTTACGCCCAGCCGGTCACGGGCCATGAAGACATGCTGGCGTCCGCTGTCCCAGATTGCGAATGCGAATATTCCGTTCAGCCTGCTTACACAATCCGGTCCCCATTCGATATAGGCTTCGAGCAGTACTTCTGTGTCGCATTCGGTCAGAAAATGATGCCCCCGCTGCTGGAGCTCTTTTTTCAGCTCGGGGGCGTTATAGATTTCGCCATTATAAACAAGGGTATAATCTTGGTCCTCCCGTCTGCGAATCATGGGCTGTGCCCCGTTCTGGGGGTCCATCACACTCAGGCGGCGGTGGCCAAAGGCGACCGGATTGGAAATCCAAGTGCCTTTGGCATCGGGCCCGCGGTCGCTGAGCGTCTCGGTCATCCTCTCGAGCAGTTCGGACTGGTGTGTCAAATCCCGATTCCACTGTACGAATCCGGTAATTCCGCACATGCGCTTCATCCTCTCTTGTATCGTCCTGGTGGTTTCAACATATATCCGCCAAAGTATAAACAAATATATGTGGAAATAAGGGATAAAATGTCTGTCCGCATGTGAAACTACCGGAGACACGGTTACAGAGGAGGAGTACAGGATGTATTACATTAAGGAAGCCGGTATCCGGCGGATCACCGAGGTCGACGGGGTTCCCTGTGCGGAGGTAGAGGTTCACCCGGGAGCTGCAGATGATCCTCAGCTGCTGGTTTATGTGGCAAGAACAAGCGGGGAAACCGGCGGCGAAGGTTATGAAATCAAGCGTCTAATCCGCAATGATGCGGACCTGGCTCTGGATTGGTATGATAATAGTCTTCATTCGGCATTTGAAGATGTGACAGCAGAGGCATTCACCAATACAGCACTGTATACCGCTGAACAGGAGCGGGGCAAATTTCTTCATGAAGTTCTTGGTTACGGTAATTTGCGGCAGGAGATAGGCGGTAGGCTGCAGAAAAGCGATAAATGAATGGCGAAGGGCACCTCCTCACAGGAGATGCCCTTGTTTTATATGCCGGATATCAGGCGTAATCACGAAGAACCTTGAAGCCCAACACGACGTTATAGACGAAGGAGGCTGCATAAACGACGCCGCATACCCAAAATGTTGTCCAGAATGAGCCAGGGGTGCCCGCATTAAATAAGATAAGGAAAAATCGGGCGATAAACACCAGGACAGCTGCAAATCCGATGAAATGAGAGAACAGTGATTTTTTGGCATGGGAAGAGACATAGGCATCCCTGGCTGCGATCCAGACGATGATCGGGAAGAGAAAGGGAGCGAAAAAGATACTGAAATAGCAGAGTGAGGCTAGAATTTGGCGCATGATCAGGCTCCTTTATTATTTATTGGTAATATCCAATCGTCAGGCTTACTTCAAATATAAACATTCCGAATAAGATTGGTTCATATTTGCTACAAATATTTAGAATAGATAAGCTGGCTTTTCTGATGATTCATATCATTACAGATAAAAGCTTGCAATTTCCCTTAAATAAGGCTATAATAAATCTCGCACTGTTTACATAATTTATTTCTTTTGCATCTTGTCCCAGTAGCTCAGCTGGATAGAGCAACGGCCTTCTAAGCCGTCGGTCAGGGGTTCGAATCCCTTCTGGGACGTAGAGAGAAGCTGTTTTTTGTCAAGTTCATTGACGAAGGACAGCTTTTTTTGTCATCACTTCTTCTTGTATCTTTGCTAAGGTTTAATAGAAAGATGTTCAGTTTCTCTCGCTCTGGCAGTGCGGAGGCAGATTATGACTGTATTTTCCATTCGACTGGAGAAAGTAAATTATCTCTTGATATCACAGTATGCGCTCATTATAATGAGTTTATCGAAACGTTTCGAATATTGAAAAGAAAGCTGCCCTGCAGCATGGATGGCGGCTTGCAGCGCAATACTGGTATTACAGTGATTGATATTACTGCTCCAGTGATGCATAAGATATTGTATGAATTAATTTTCTTTTGTAAACTTATTTGTAAGTGTTTTCAAGAGTGCAGAACGAAATCAGAAGGGACGAGACATTATGGCAACCATTAAAGATGTGGCCAAGCTTGCGGGGGTAGCGCTGTCCACAGCATCTTATGCGCTCAGCGGCGACAGCAAGGTCAGCCCCAAGACCCGGGCCAAGGTTCTGGAAGCTGCGCGGTCGCTGAATTATCGCAAGAACGGTATTGCCATGGATTTGAAGCGAAGCCGTACGAATACGATTGCTCTGATCCTGACCGATCTGTCCGGCCCTTATTATTCCGAGTTAATCCGCAGCATTCAGGACGTTGCATTGGCCCATGGCCACGATCTGATTGCCTGCAGCTCGATGGGTGAGAGAGATTCTACGGCCATCAAATTTCTGCGGGAGAAGCGGGTCGATGGGGCTGTCGTGCTGGCTCACAACATCGCAGACGATATTTTGCTTGAATCCGCAGGTGAACGGTTTCCCATCATTGTAATGGATCGTGAGCTGACCGGGGACCACCTGGTTAACGTGCTGGTTGATGGGGAGCAGGGCGGTTACCGGGCGACGCAATATCTGATTGAAGCCGGACACCGATCTATAGCTTATATCAGCGGACCTTTGAACTCTTATGATAATCAGCAGCGCTATAAAGGTTTTCAACGGGCTATGCATGAGTCGGGTTTGTCCGAGAAGCCTAAATGGCGGCTTAGCGGCGGCTTTGTCCGTGAAGGCGGTTATAGTGCTACAAAAATGATGATCATGCAGGGTGAGCTCCCGACGGCTGTCTTTTATGGCAATGATGAAATGGCTGTCGGCGGTATGAAAGCTTTTGAGGACCATGGAATTTCGATTCCGGATGAGGTCTCCGTCATAGGCTTCGATGATATTGAACTGGCCGGCTATGCTAATCCTCCATTGACCACGGTTCGGCAGCCAAAGAGTGAAGCGGGTTCGTTAGCGGGCCACCTGCTGTTTCAAATGCTGGATGGAGAGTCGGTCGACGAACAATTCAAGCTCGGCATCGAGCTGGTTGAGCGGAAATCTGTCCGGAAGAGGGAGCATTAGACAGATGGGCAGATGCCTGTCGCATGCTTCCGGCAGGCTGCAGAATCGTCATATGAATCAGGGGATCATTCCGGCTCGATCCTTGACTGGCGGCACCAGTCTGCTCATTTTTCGAAACGTTTCGAATACAATTTCAACAGAGAGACTGCGATAGCAGACTAAGGAGGAAATAACATGGCAAAGCAGCACATGCAGGAGCTCCTGCAGCAGATGACATTGGAAGAAAAGGCAGCCCAGCTCTTACAGCTGGCGACCCCCTTCTATGAAGGTGCAGAGAGCGGAGGTGAAATCACGGGACCGATGGAATCACTGGGCGTCACGCCTCAGATGGTATCAGACAGCGGTTCGGTATTGGGACTAGCCGGGGCTGAGGAAGTGATTCGAGTCCAGGAGGCGCATATGGCCAAGAACCGTTTGGGGATCCCTCTGCTGACCATGGCAGATATCGTGCACGGGTTTAAGACGATTTTTCCTGTGCCGCTTGCGATTGGATGCTCCTGGGATTTGGCATTGGCCGAGCGCAGTGCGGAAATCGCTGCCAGGGAAGCAGCCGTATCCGGGGTCCATGTCACCTTTGCTCCAATGGCCGATCTGGTCCGTGATCCCAGATGGGGGCGGGTTATGGAATCGACGGGGGAGGACCCTTATCTGAACAGTGAATTCGCCCGCGCTTTTGTGAGAGGTTTCCAGGGAAAAGATCTGGCAGAAGACCGGACCCGGGTTGCTGCTTGTGTGAAGCATTTTGCTGCATATGGCCTGGCGGAAGGCGGTCGTGATTATAACACGGTGGATCTGTCCGAACGCCAGCTGCGGGAATTTTATCTGAAAGGCTACAAGGCAGCCCTGGATGAAGGCTGTGAGATGGTTATGACGGCCTTCAATACAGTAGATGGGATTCCGGCGAGCGCCAATCAGAAGCTGATGCGTGATTTGCTGCGCAAGGAATGGGGATTCGACGGCGTGCTGATCTCTGACTGGGGAGCAGTTAAGGAACTGATTCCGCACGGTGTAGCCGAAGATGAACGGGAAGCAGCGCTGAAGGCGATTCTTGCGGGTGTAGATATTGAAATGATGACATCTACCTATGTTCATCACCTGCCGGAGCTTGTGAAGACAGGTCTTGTTGAAGAGTCGATGATCGATGAAGCTGTTCTGCGCATTCTGCAGCTGAAGGAGAAGCTGGGTCTCTTCGAGAATCCGATCCGCGGGGCTGATCCGGCAGCCGAACAGGAAATTATTTTCTGTGAGGAGCACCGGGAGGCAGCTAGAGAGCTGGCAGTCAAATCGGCCGTGCTTCTCAAAAATAACGGTGTTCTTCCGCTGAATCCCGGTCAGACCGTCGCATTGATTGGACCGTTTGCCGAGAACAGCGATATCCTCGGCCCATGGTCATGGACGGGCTCTCGCCAGGATGCAGTCCGTCTTGATCAGGCTATGCAGCGCCGCTGGAGCGATGGCAGGCTGATTGTGGAAGGCTGCGGTGTAGAGAGCATCACTGAAGAGCAGATGCTGTCGGCTGAACAGGCGGCGGCCCGCGCAGATGTGATTGTCCTTGCCCTTGGGGAGGATTCGGAGATGAGTGGTGAAGCCGGCTGCCGGGCTGACATCCGCCTGCCTGCCGCGCAGCTGGAGCTGGTTTCCCGTCTCGGCAGGCTGGGCAAGCCGATGGCTGCTGTGCTGTTTAATGGCCGTCCGCTGGATCTTCATGGCATATTCGAGGAAGCGGATGCGATTCTGGAAGCCTGGTTCCCGGGCAGCGAGGGCGGCGAGGCACTGGCTTCCATTTTGGCCGGGGAACGCAATCCCTCCGGCCGTCTGGCGATGTCCTTCCCTTATTCGGTCGGACAGGTACCAGTGTATTATAATCACTTCAATACGGGAAGACCGAAGGACGCTCCAGATGCGCAGGTGCGCTATGTATCACAGTATCTGGATGTCCCGAATGAACCGCTGCTGCCATTTGGATACGGCCTGTCTTATACCACGTTCTCCTACAGCACACCGGTTCTGGAGCAGGACATCATGACGGGTGACGAGCCGCTGCGCTTGTCCGTGACGGTGACCAACACAGGGGCAAATGCTGGTGAGGAGACGGTTCAGCTGTATGTCAGAGATCTTTCGGGCGATGTAGTCAGACCGGTGAAGGAGCTGAAGGATTACGCGAAAATTACACTTCAGCCCGGAGAAAGCCGTGAGGTTACTTTTACTTTGAATGAGCCGCAGCTGCGTTATTATCATGCTGATCTGAGTCATCGCAGCGATCCCGGACGTTTTGTAGTGTCTGTTGGGCCTAACAGCCGGGATACAGCGGATCTTCCATTTCAGTTGTCTTAACGTGTGGGCAGCTTAGCTGAACTGTTCGTAAATTGCTTGTATTATATGTAGTAATTTGTACAGTTCAGGATTAAACCCAGGATGATTATCCAAAAAAACGGAGCCGCTATAAGAGCAGTTCCGTTTTTTTTGGAGTTTATAGCAAAAAAAAGCCGCGAAATCGCGGCTTCTTCTCAGAAGACTTGAATAAAACGTCCCAGAAGGGATTCGAACCCCTGACCGACGGCTTAGAAGGCCGTTGCTCTATCCAGCTGAGCTACTGGGACAAGAAAAATCAAGCGAAGATTAATATACCATACATTCAGGTGTTTAGCAAGTGAGAAACTAATTAAATTAAATATGTGACTATTTTATGCGTATCTTTTTGGAAAAGACCGGATAAAGTCATGGGAAGAGTTATTTTTCAGAAAAAATGGGGTAAGTTAAGTTATTAGGGCACTAAAGCCGGAATTGGACTTGAGATGAAGTTTCTCATATAATCTACATCTATATTGTAGAGAGTATCGCATAGAGAAAGGAGGTACTGTTATCAACGTTTCAGACCAGACTTCCAGAGAGAACAACATTGTCCTGTTTCCGAAAACGCTGGATTTCTATCAGATTCAATTAACGGTTATGCTGGAGAATGAACGCTATGGCGAGGCGATGAACATGCTGCGCTTCCTGCTGCAGTGCCAGGGCCAGGAGAAACGCCACTATGAAGAGTGGGAAGCGCTGCTCCAATGGCTGGAGACGGCATTCCCTCAGTATATTGGTGTGAGCGGAACCGTTGAACGGGAGGAAGAGGAACTCAGCGAAGAAGAGCTGGCCCGGCGGGCAGCCCAGTCCCGCAAAAGCCAGGATGCCCAGTATGAAGAGAAGATGCTGCGCAGGGCTATGGAAGAGCCGCTGTCCGAGCAGACCATGCTTGCACTGGACCAGCTGTCCTATCTGGAGCATCCTGATATTGACCAGGCGTTAATGGAATGGCTTCAGAATCAGGATCTGCACCCGCTCCTGCAGTTCCGTATACTTCAGACTCTGCGCCGGCGCGGTACCCAGGGAACGGTGAGCTTCCGCCGTGCGGGTGAAGACGTGCAGGTGGAGATTGAGGACGTTCCGCTGCAGCCGGCTGATTTTCCGGAGCCGATTATTCATATTTTGGAACGGGTGGCGGATCAGACTGAAGTGCATGAACCGACTCTATTCTATTTTGCGCAGGAATTATGGTCGCAGTTTGTTATGGCAGTGTACGGTACCAGAGATTATGATTCCATGCTGACAGACGATGACCTGATGCTGGATATTTGGGCGGCGGCTCTGCATCAGACAGTATCAGAGAGCCTGGGTACCGGCAAGGATGAGGAGGAAACTCGCTCCCTGTATGGGATTACGGGGACGCTCCGCTTCCGATTTGAACAGGCGCATCGTTCGATGAAGCAATTTGTTTCGGCCGGACTCAAAACGTAATAGCAGGCGGAAACGTTTTCCTTAAAAGCCCGTAAGGTTTTATCCTTGAAAAAGGTAAGGGTATTGGTTTATACTAAAGTGGTTATTTTGTGCGTGTTGATAACGTGACCAATGGAATTATTTTTGGAGGGGAAAGCATAAGATGAAAGCAACGTGGGAAAAAATAGAGAAGAACCTTGGGGTTCTTGAAGTTGAAGTAGATGCAGAACGCGTAGCATCTGCACTGGACAAAGCTTTTAACAAAGTTGTAAAACAAGTTAGCGTACCTGGCTTCCGTAAAGGCAAAGTACCTCGGCCGATCTTTGAAAAACGCTATGGCGTAGAGAGTCTCTACCAAGATGCGATCGACATCCTTCTTCCAGAAGTGTACAGCGAAGCTGTTGACCAAACAGATATCTTCCCTGTAGATCGTCCTGACGTTGAGATCGACCAGTTCGCAAAAGGCGAAACTTTCAAATTCAAAGCAAAAGTTACGGTTAAACCAGAAGTAACTCTGGGCGACTACAAAGGTGTAGAAGTTCCGGCTGTGAAATTTGAAGTTACTGACGAAGAAGTAGCTGAAGAACTTGAGCGTCTGCAGCAGCGTCATGCCGAGCTGGTTGTTGTCGATGACGAGCCTGCTCAATCCGGCGACATCACAGTAATCGACTTCGACGGTTCCGTTGACGGCGTTCAATTCGAAGGTGGACAAGCTGAGCGTTATTCTCTGGAACTCGGTTCCAACAGCTTCATCCCAGGTTTCGAAGAGCAAGTAGTCGGTATGGCTACTGGAGACTTCAAGGATGTTGAAGTGACATTCCCTGAGACTTACCATGCAGAAGAGCTGGCTGGTAAAGCCGCTGTCTTCAAAGTGAAAGTTCACGAAATCAAACGCAAACAGCTTCCTGAACTGGACGACGAGTTTGCCAAAGATGTAAGTGAATTTGATACACTGGCTGAGTTCAAAGAAGATCTGAAGAAACAGCTTGAAGGCCGCAAAGAAAGCGAAGCTAAAGCTGCCCGTGAGAACGCAGTGGTAGAGAAAGTAGCAGAAGGTGCTACAATCGACATCCCTGAGTCCATGATTCAGAGTGAAGTTCAGAACATGATGCGTGATTTCGACAACCGTCTTCGCAACCAGGGCATGAACCTGGAAATGTTCCTGAGCTTCTCCGGTCAAACGACTGAAGACCTGCAAGAGCAGATGAAAACTGACGCTGAGAAACGCGTTCGCAACAATCTGGTTCTGGAGCAGATCGCTAAGACGGAGAACATCGAAGTCAGCGAAGATGAAATTAACGAAGAGCTGAACACGATGGGCGAAGCTTACAAGCGTTCCGCTGAAGAAATCCGCAGCATCCTGGCAGCTAACGGCTCCCTGGGCAGCCTTCGTGAAGAGCTTGCTCTTCGCAAGACCATTGACTTCCTCGTTGAAAACAGCAAAGAAGTTGAAGCTCCAGCTGCTGAAACTACAGAAGAATAATAGCCTGCTTCCCTTAGGGCAGTCAGGTTGAGTGATAAGGCACGTAGTTTTCGAACGCGTGCCTTATTTTTACCTAAGGCTATCCATTTTATGGATGAAAGTCCAACAAACTGGATAAGGCCTCAAGTCATGCGGGATACGATCCGAGAATCAGACATATAATGTTGAAAGCGCCGATCACCTGCAAAGGTGAATAGCCTCCCGGCATAACTTGTACATAAGTGTAACGGCCTCGATGGAATAGACGAACGAATTATGATTTTTTCGTGAAGTTGAAGGTATTCTGTATCGAAAAAATGACATGGGACCCTGAACGTGTTAAAATATTTCAGAAGTCCGATCGTAGAAGATCATTTACCAAAGAAAAGAGGTTGGTCGTAATGAGTCTGATACCTATGGTTGTCGAGCAAACGAATCGCGGAGAGCGTTCTTATGACATTTACTCCAGGTTGCTCAAGGATCGCATTATCTTTCTGAGTAGTGCGATAGACGATGATGTAGCCAATCTCGTCATTGCTCAGCTGCTGTTCCTGGCGGCCGAGGATCCGGAGAAAGATATTCATCTGTACATCAATTCGCCTGGTGGTTCTGTTACCGCCGGTATGGGTATATATGATACAATGCAGTTCATCAAACCGGATGTATCTACGATTTGTGTAGGTATGGCCGCAAGTATGGGGTCGCTGCTGTTGACAGCAGGCGCACCGGGCAAACGGTATGCCCTCAGCAACAGTGAAGTGATGATCCATCAGCCGCTCGGCGGCATTCAAGGTCAGGCTTCCGATATCCAGATCCATGCAGACTGGATTATCAAGACTCGTCAGAAGCTGAACCAGATTTATGTGGAACGGACAGGTCAACCCCTTGATAAAATCGAGCGTGATACGGATCGCGACTTCTTCATGGACGCAGAAGAGGCCAAAGCATACGGTATCATTGACCAAGTTCTTACCAGACCGATCAATCTGTAAAGGGGTGTGGTTACATGTTTAAATTTAATGATGAAAAGGGACAGCTCAAATGTTCTTTTTGCGGCAAATCCCAGGATCAGGTTCGCAAGCTTGTAGCAGGACCAGGGGTTTATATATGCGATGAATGTATTGAATTGTGTACTGAAATCGTAGAGGAAGAACTCGGCCACGAGGAAGAAGTGGATCTGAAGGATATTCCGAAACCAATGGAAATTCGTAACATCCTCGACCAATATGTTATCGGACAGGAACAGGCCAAGAAATCGCTGTCCGTAGCGGTGTATAACCACTACAAACGTATTAATACGCAGAGCAAAATCGATGATGTTGAACTTCAAAAGAGTAACATCCTGCTGCTTGGACCTACCGGTTCAGGTAAGACGCTGTTGGCTCAGACCATGGCGAAAATTCTCAATGTACCGTTTGCAATTGCAGATGCTACTTCCCTGACCGAAGCCGGTTATGTAGGTGAAGACGTCGAGAACATCCTGTTGAAGCTGATTCAGGCGGCAGATTATGACGTGGAGAAGGCGGAACGCGGTATCATCTATATTGATGAGATCGATAAAGTTGCCCGCAAATCCGAGAACCCTTCCATTACCCGTGACGTATCCGGGGAAGGTGTGCAGCAGGCTCTGCTGAAAATCCTGGAAGGCACTGTAGCTTCAGTTCCACCGCAAGGCGGACGCAAGCACCCTCATCAGGAATTCATCCAGATCGATACGACCAATATTCTGTTCATCTGCGGCGGTGCCTTTGACGGCCTGGAGCAAATGATCAAGCGCCGTATTGGTAAAAAAGTGATCGGATTTAATGCATCTGCCGAGCAGAAAGACCTCAAGCCAGGTGAATACCTGACAATGGTTCTGCCGGAAGACCTGCTGAAATTTGGTCTGATCCCGGAATTCGTAGGCCGTCTGCCGGTTATCTCCACATTGGAGCCGCTGGATGAGACGACACTGGTACGCATTTTGTCCGAACCTAAGAACGCACTGACGAAGCAGTATCAGAAGCTTCTGGAACTGGACAATGTGAAGCTGGAATTCGAACCTAAGGCACTGGAAGCTATTGCCCGTGAAGCGATCAAGCGCAATACGGGTGCACGCGGTCTTCGTGCGATCATTGAAGGCATCATGCTTGAAATCATGTATGAAGTTCCTTCCCGCGAAGATCTGACGACATGTGTGATTACAGAGCAGGTGGTTCAGGACCGTATGATTCCTGAGCTGCTCGCCGGTTCTGATAATAAGGATAAAAAACAAGAAGAGAGCGCCTAAGGCATTCCATTCCGCGATCTCGAAATCATGAATCGTCATCTCCACTTCCATCCAGTCCTGCTGTGCCAGGATGAGGGGGTGGAGCTTTGACGTTATGGGAGAGAAAAGAATAATGTTCTTACGACAAGATACAAGACCTGTAAAAGTCGGTAATTTGACAATAGGCGGAAGCAACGAAGTTATTATCCAGAGTATGTGTACGACCAAGACAGCTGACGTTGAGGCAACAGTGGCGGAAATTCTGCGTCTGGAAGAAGCGGGCTGTCAGGTTGTACGTGTTACGGTGAACAACGAAGAAGCTGCTGCTGCAATTAAGGAAATCAAAAAACGCATTCATATTCCGCTCGTGGCGGACATTCACTTCAACTATAAGCTGGCTCTGCTGGCGATTGAGAACGGGATCGACAAAGTCCGGATTAATCCGGGTAACATCGGCCGCCGCGAGAAGGTGGAAGCGGTCGTGAAGGCCTGCAAGGAGAAAGGAATTCCGATTCGGATCGGCGTAAATGCCGGTTCCTTGGAACAGCATTTGCTGGACAAATACGGCTACCCGACACCTGAGGCTATGGTAGAGAGCGCTTTGTATCACATTGGGATTCTAGAGGAACTGGATTTCCATGATATTATCGTATCGCTTAAGGCATCGGATGTGCCAATGGCGATTGCGGCTTACACCAAAGCGGCTGAAGTCATTCCTTACCCGCTGCATCTGGGTATCACCGAGGCGGGCACATTGTTTAACGGTACCGTCAAGAGTGCGGCAGGTATGGGTGCGCTGCTCTCCTTGGGAATTGGTAACACGATGCGTATTTCTTTGAGTGCGGACCCGGTGGAAGAGGTGAAGGTAGCTCGTGAGCTGCTGAAAGCCTTTGGCCTGATCACGAATGCGGCTACGCTCGTATCCTGTCCGACCTGCGGACGCCTGGATATTGATCTTTTCTCCATTGCCAATGAGGTGGAAGAGTATATCGCCAAATTGAAGGTGCCAATTAAGGTGTCTGTTCTGGGCTGTGCGGTGAATGGACCTGGTGAAGCGAAAGAAGCAGATATCGGGATTGCTGGTGCACGGGGTGAAGGGCTGCTGTTCCGTCATGGGCAAATGATCCGTAAAGTACCTGAGAGCGAGATGGTACAGGAGCTCAAGAAGGAAATCGATCAGATCGTAGCTCATTTTGAAGCAACCGGGGAGATTATTGGACGTAAAGAACGCCATACGCCCGAGACCATCTCCTGATCTTTATCCGTTAGGCATGCAGCATTAAAGACGGCTTCGGTATGTTCCGAGCCGTCTTTTTTCATTCGTATTCTGCAAAATTCCATAAGTTGCTTTCTAAGAGTTTAGCAACAAATGAAAAGGCTATACTACCTTAGTATAGCCGTCTTTTCATAGCGGCCATTTCAGAGAGCGGGAGATGTTACGAATGGAACTAACGGCGATTATCATGCTCGTTCAACTGTTTTTTGGCGTAGTGATCGGGCTGTACTTTTGGAATCTGCTTAAGAGTCAGAAAACGAACCGCAGTGCAGTGGACCGGGAATCCAGGAAAGAGCTGGACAAGCTGCGCAAGCTGCGCTCCATTTCCCTGACCAAGCCGCTTGCAGAACGGACACGTCCGGAGACGCTGCAGGATATTGTCGGGCAGAAGGATGGATTGCGGGCGCTGAAGGCTGCGCTGTGCAGTGCCAACCCCCAGCATGTCATTATTTATGGTCCTCCGGGAGTCGGCAAAACGGCCGCGGCACGGGTTGTCATGGAGGAAGCGAAAAAGAATCCTTCATCCCCATTCAAATCGGATGCCAAGTTTACCGAGCTGGACGCGACAACTGCACGCTTCGATGAGCGCGGCATTGCAGACCCGCTGATCGGCTCTGTACATGATCCGATATATCAGGGAGCCGGTGCGATGGGCGTTGCGGGGATTCCGCAGCCGAAGCCGGGTGCCGTCACAAAGGCACACGGAGGGATTTTGTTTATTGATGAAATCGGTGAATTACATCCTACTCAGATGAATAAGCTGTTAAAAGTACTTGAGGACCGCAAGGTATTCCTGGAAAGTGCGTACTACAATTCCGAGGATTCGCATACACCTGCTTATATCCATGATGTGTTTCAGAACGGGCTTCCAGCCGATTTCCGGCTTGTCGGAGCGACGACCCGGTCGCCGCATGAGCTGCCGCCGGCGCTTCGTTCGCGCTGTATGGAGATCTATTTCCGTTCTCTGCTCCCGGAAGAGATTGGGCGGATTGCTGCCGATGCCGTACAAAAGCTGGGATTCAAGGAATGTCCGGAAGCGGTGGAGGTCGTTAAGCGTTATGCTACCAATGGCCGTGAAGCCGTCAATATGATCCAGCTGGCTGCTGGCCTGGCCCTCACGGAGCAAAGGGAGACGCTTGAAGCCTCTGATGTGGAGTGGGTCGCAGGCAGCAGCCAGATTCAGCCCCGTCCTGACCGCAAGGTTCCTCTGCAGCCGCAGGTAGGTTTCGTGAACGGATTGGCCGTCTATGGTCCGAACATGGGGACATTACTGGAGATTGAAGTTACGGCGGTTCCTGCTGCCAAAGGACAAGGCACTTACAATATTACCGGTGTAGTGGATGAAGAGGAGATCGGCGGCGGTTCACGTACACTTCGGCGTAAGAGCATGGCCAAAGGGTCGATTGAGAATGTGCTGACGGTCCTTCGCTCCCAAGGACTGCGTCCGGCTGATTATGATCTTCATATCAATTTCCCGGGGGGGACTCCGATTGATGGTCCATCAGCAGGGATTGCGATGGCGACCGCCATTACATCAGCCATCCGCGGCATTCCGGTGGATCATGAGACAGCCATGACGGGAGAAGTCAGTATTCACGGAAGAGTCAAGCCGATTGGTGGTGTGCTCGCCAAGGTGGAGGCTGCGGTGCAGGCGGGAGCCAAAACGGTTCTGATTCCGGCGGATAACTGGCAGTCGATCTTCGGCAGTCTGGAGCAGGTGAAGGTCATTCCCGTTGAGACGGTCAGCGATGTGTTTCGTCAGGTGTTCGGGGAAGGAATGCAAATGGAGACAGAAGTGAACAGTAATACTGAAGCCTTCTCGCCGGCACCTGCTTCATTCCTGCAGGCCGACGCATCAGGCTCTGGCAGCACGGTAACCGATACAGGGTCTTGCTAACGCTTGACCCTCATTGGTTTTTTAATGCATCTTTTGATAGAATATGTAATGATTACAACCTGAGAGCCATTGGAGGTGCGAAAGCGATGGGACCGAACAAATCGAAAGGTCGTCGTTTTCCTTTACTGCCTTTGAGAGGACTTCTCGTCTACCCGAGTATGGTACTGCATCTCGATGTGGGCCGGGAGAAATCGGTCAAGGCTTTGGAAAAAGCGATGGTAGATGATAATTTGATTCTCCTGTGTTCTCAATCGGAAGTAAATATTGAAGAACCTACACAAGAGGATATATTCCGGATCGGTACGGTAGCCAAGGTTCGGCAGATGCTGAAGCTCCCGAACGGAACGATTCGAGTGCTCGTAGAAGGCCTGGAACGGGCTGAAATTATAAATTATACAGATCATGAAGAATTTTACGAGGTTATGGCAAAGGAACTGCCGGAGGATGAACATTCCCATCCCGAGACAGACGCCCTGATGCGGACCGTACTGTCCCAGTTCGAGAACTATATCAATCTGTCGAAAAAGGTAACACCGGAAACGCTTGCAGCCGTGTCAGATATCGAAGAGCCCGGCCGTCTGGCAGACGTGATCACAAGCCACCTGGCGCTGAAGATCAGGGATAAGCAGGAAATTCTGGAGACGATCGATGTGCGCAGCCGGCTGGAAAAGCTGCTCGATATTCTCAATAACGAGCGCGAGGTACTGGAGCTCGAACGTAAGATCAATCAGCGTGTTAAAAAGCAGATGGAGAAAACCCAGAAGGAATACTACCTGCGTGAGCAGATGAAAGCGATCCAGAAGGAGCTCGGCGAGAAGGAAGGCCGTGCCGGTGAAGTGGAAGAGCTTCGCAGCCAGATGGAGAAAGCGGAGCTGCCGGAGAAGGTTCGTGAACGGGTAGAGAAAGAGATCGACCGTCTGGAGAAAATGCCTGCCAGCTCTGCGGAAGGCGGCGTAATCCGCAACTATGTGGACTGGCTGCTGAGCCTGCCCTGGAGCGAGACCACGGCTGATGACCTCGATATCCAGAAGGCGGAACAGATTCTGGATGAAGATCATTATGGTCTCGAGAAGCCGAAGGAGCGCGTGCTGGAATATCTGGCCGTGCGGAAGCTCGTCAAGAAGATCAAAGGCCCGATTCTTTGCCTGGTAGGACCGCCGGGGGTGGGTAAGACCTCCTTGGCCCGCTCCATTGCGAAGTCGCTTGGCAGAGAGTTCGTTCGTATCTCGCTCGGCGGTGTACGCGACGAAGCCGAGATCCGCGGCCACCGCAGAACTTATGTGGGCGCGATGCCTGGCCGAATCATCCAGGGCATGAAGACAGCAGGGACGATGAACCCGGTGTTCCTGCTGGATGAGATCGATAAGATGGCGTCGGATTTCCGCGGCGACCCATCTTCTGCTCTGCTCGAAGTGCTCGATCCCGAGCAGAATAATACGTTCAGCGACCATTTCGTAGAGCTGCCCTTTGATCTGTCAAACGTCATGTTCGTGACGACGGCGAATGCCGCGCATAATATTCCGCGGCCGCTGATGGACCGGATGGAGACGCTTTACATCCCAGGCTATACCGAGCTGGAGAAGCTGCAGATCGCCAAGCAGTATCTGCTGCCGAAGCAGAAGCGGGAGCATGGACTTGCAGAGGATCAGCTGGTGCTTGGTGAAGATTCCCTGTTGAAGGTCATCCGGGAGTATACCCGGGAGTCCGGCGTGCGGAATCTCGAGCAGCAGATGGCTTCCCTGTGCCGAAAGGCGGCCAAGTCGATCGTCTCTGGTGAGCTGGAGGAGCTGACCATTACACCCGAAGCCATTAAGGACTACCTGGGCATTCCGAAGTTCAGATATGGTGTTGCGGAGCTGGAGGATCAGATTGGTACGGTAACCGGGCTGGCCTGGACCGAAGTGGGCGGCGAGACGCTGACGATTGAGGTTACGGTTGTACCTGGTTCCGGCAAGCTGATCCTTACCGGTAAGCTCGGTGATGTTATGAAGGAATCGGCACAAGCTGCCTTCAGCTATACCCGTTCCAAGGCCGGCGAACTGGGTATTCCTTCTGATTTTTACGAGAAGAACGATATCCATATTCATATCCCTGAAGGCGCTATTCCGAAGGATGGTCCGTCAGCTGGTATTACGATCGCTACGGCTCTTATCTCTGCTCTGACCAACCGCCATGTGTCAAAGGATATTGCCATGACTGGCGAGATTACGCTGCGGGGCCGGGTGCTGCCCATCGGCGGACTCAAAGAGAAATCGCTGGCTGCCCACCGGGCGGGATATAAAAAGATTCTTCTCCCGAAGGACAACGAGCGCGATCTGCGGGACATCCCGGACAGTATCAAGCAGGAAGTGGAATTTGTACCTGTAGCACATATGGATCAAGTATTGCAGCATGCCCTTGTACAGCAAGCAAGTGTGCATTAGAGAGGAATTAATCCGAACATGAAAGTAACAAAAGCCGATTTTATTATCAGTGCGGTCCGTCCAAACCAATTTCCGGAGGATGGGCTGCCTGAGATTGCCTTGTGCGGCCGTTCCAATGTAGGTAAGTCATCCCTGATCAACCGGATGATCAACCGCAAGAACCTGGCTCGTACAAGCTCTACACCGGGCAAAACCCAGCAGTTGAACTACTACCTTATCAATGACGACATTTATTTTGTCGATTTTCCGGGTTACGGTTATGCCAAGGTGTCCAAGACCCAGCGCGCCGCCTGGGGACAGATGATGGAGAATTATCTGCTGGAACGCGAACCGCTGAAGCTGGTCATGCAGATGATCGACATGCGGCATCCGCCGACCAAAGACGATATTATGATGTACGACTGGCTGAAGCACCACGGGCTTCCGGTCTGTGTGGTAACAACCAAAATGGACAAGATTCCCCGTTCACGCCGGGCCAAGCATGCGAAGGTGATCAAGGAAGATCTGGGACTGCGTCCTGGTGATCCGTTTATTCAGTTCTCTTCCGAGGAAGGGATCGGCCGTGAAGAGCTGTGGGCAGTCATTGCCGGTTACGCGGGCTTAAATACAGGCAGTGAGCCAGCCGAAGGAACGACAAGCGAAGAATAAGGACAAAGAGACGGCACCTGTGCAGGTGCCGTTTTTTATTTGGAATAGGAGCACCAACCGAAACACGGATTTCATATGCTGGGAATAAAGTGCGGATCAAATGAAAAAGCTAAATATGTATTGTGGGATAAGAGGTGCAGCCAAACCATTGACAAAAAAATGCAGAATGAGGATTTCATAAACATTTCATAAAAACGGCCGGGACGGCCGGATAGATGTGATATACTTAACAAAGGTTAGAGGACAAAGCTTATTACCAAATGAAATCCATACGTATTGAAATAGATTAGGCAGGTGAACTTGCAATGCACATCGTCGTAGTTGGGTTGAACTATCGCACGGCGCCTGTGGAAGTCAGGGAACGTTTTACATTCGCGGAAAAGGATTTGCCGGAAGCGCTGGAACAGCTTCAGCAGACCAAGGGTGTATTGGAAGGCGTTATTGTAGCGACATGCAACCGTACAGAATTATATGTAGTTGTGGACCGCTTGCATATGTGCGGTTATTTTATCCGGAGTTTTATGGAACAGTGGTTTCAGGTGCCGCGTGAACAGTTTACACAGCACCTTTACATTTATGAAGACGAACAGGCTATTAATCACCTGATGCGTGTAACGTGCGGGCTCGATTCGATGGTCATCGGCGAGACGCAAATTCTGGGACAGGTTAAACATGCTTTCCTGACAGCCCAAGCCAAGCGCAGCACAGGAACCTGGTTTAATATGCTTTTTAAGCAGGCAGTAACGCTGGGCAAGCGTGCTCATTCTGAAACAACGATCGGCGAAAGTGCAGTATCAGTCAGCTATGCGGCGGTTGAACTGGGCAAGCGGATTTTTGGCATGTTTACAGATAAAAAGGTTCTGATTCTCGGGGCTGGCAAAATGTCCGAGCTGACGGTGAAGCATCTCTATGCCGGCGGTGCGGCGGAAGTTGTCGTTGCCAACCGTACGCTGGCCCGCGCCCAGGAGCTTGCATCCAAGTTTCATGGGACGCCTTGCACGATTGAAGAAGGTATGGCCCGTCTGTCCGATGTGGATATCGTCATCAGCTCGACCGGCGCCGAAGGGTATGTTTTGGATGCAGACACCGTGCGCGAGGGCATGAAGCGCCGTCAGGCCCGGCCGCTGTTCATGATTGATATCGCGGTGCCGCGTGACATTGATCCGGCCATTGGTCAGCTGTCGAACGTATTCCTGTATGATATTGACGACCTGGAAGGCATCGTGGAGAGCAATCTCGAAATGCGCCGTACCGAGGCAGCCAAGATCGAGGTTATGATCGAGAACGAGACGGAAGCTTTCTATCAATGGCTGAAGACATTGGGGGTGCGACCGGTCATTCGCGCTCTGCAGGAGAAGGGAGCCGCGATTCACCAGGAGACCCTGGAGAGTCTGTTCAACAAACTTCCGGAGCTGGATGAGCATCAGCGCAAGGTGATCAGCCGTCTGACGAAGAGTATCGTGAACCAAATGTCTTCCGACCCGATTAACCGCATCAAGGAAATGGCGGTTGAGAAGCAGGGGGCTGAGGCATTAGAGATGTTCACTCATATCTTTGCCCTGGAGGACCGGCTGGAAGATGCAGCCGAGAAAGTGGAGCAAAGCCATGCTTCAGCGACTCATAAACAGGTTGACCGCACACAGAAGGGGTCGGGCAATACCCGCGGTGCCTTACCGGCCGCATTTGCGCCGGCCAATCTGTAAGGCGGTGATCTCTTGCCGGCGAACAGTTTTATATATGATACGATGATTTATATTTATGCCCTGAGCCTTCTGTTTGTTTTCTCGGATTGCATTCGACGTAATGCGGGTGCGAAGCGAACGGGCACAGGGCTTCTTGTTGTCGTTATTCTGCTGCAGCTCTGCCACCTGGTGCTCCGTACCTGGACTGAGGGGCATCTGCCGATTTTTACAGCTTACGATTTCTTGTTCCTGTTCTCGTTCAGTCTGGTGCTTACCGCACTGGTGATGGGCCGGTTCAGGAATTCGGAATTCGCTGTGCTGCTGCTGGGTATTGTCGGCTTCGCTGTGGCAGTATTGAACAGGTTCTGGTTCCAGGCCGGCGATACGCCGCTGGGAAGCGGCTGGTATATGGTGCATGGATTGCTGGTGCTGCATATTACACTTGCTAATCTAAGCTTTGCCGCCTTGACGGTTGCTGCTGTGTTTGCGGTCATGTATTTGTTCCTTCACAGGCGTCTCAAGCGCAAGAAGTGGAATGACACCGTTCGTCGTCTGCCCAGTCTTGAGCTGATGGACAAGTATTCCTATCATGCGATGCTGATCGGTACGCCGCTGCTCGCCGTATCTGTCATTGTAGCGGTACTGTCCATCATCGCGGAGAACAAGTGGGCGCTGCTGCTTGATCTGAAGGTATGGGCAACGGTGGCGGCCCTCGGCGTTTATATCTTTTATCTGGTGTTCAAAAGGTACCGCAACCGTTCCGGCTTGAATATGGCCAAATGGACACTCATTGCGTACGCCTTTATTATTTTGAACTTTGTGGTGAATACGTGGTCTGCCTTTCATCACTGGGCATGGGGGTAATTATATGGCTGAACTGCTGCCGCTCATGATTCGATGTGAAGGACGAAGGGTTGTGATCGTTGGCGGCGGCCGCGTCGCTGAACGCAAAGTGCACGGGCTGCTTGCCGCAGAGGCCAAGATTACGGTGGTAAGCCCGTCGGCCTCGGATGATATACGTGCATGGGCAGACGAAGGGCGGCTGCGCTGGGTGAACCGGGATTATATGACCGGGGATCTGCAGGGCGCCTTTCTTGTATATGCGGCAACCGATCAGCGGGACTTGAATGAACGGGTCGCATCCGAGGCGGGGAAAGCGGGAATTTTGGTCAATGTGGCACATGACGGGCAGTACGGCAGCTTCATGACGCCTTCGGTTGTGCGCAGGGGGCGGCTCACGCTGGCGGTCTCCACCTCTGGTGCAGGGCCAGCGGTCTCCAAGCGGATTACTACCTGCCTGGAAGAGCTGTTCGGGCCGGAATATGAAGCTTATATGGACTTGTTGTACCAAATGCGGCTTGTGATCCGGGAGAAAGTAAGTTCTCCGGAAGCGAGAAGCAGATTGTTGAAGCAAATGGCCGGTGAGGCGTTTTTCGAACGTTATATGCTCACTCAGGAGAGCTGGTCACGGCAGCAGATTGAGGCATGGATTGCCCAAAATCAGGAGGAATAATATGCGGACGATCGTGGTAGGAAGCAGACAAAGTGCACTGGCACTGACACAGACAGGACATGTCATTGATGATTTAAAGACAATCAGTGCCCGTGAGGGATTTCAGTTTGATTTTGAAGTGCGTAAAATCGTAACAAAAGGTGACCGGATTCTCGATGTTACGCTGTCGAAGGTAGGCGGTAAAGGCCTTTTCGTTAAAGAAATCGAGCAGGCGCTGCTGTCTTCGGAGATTGATATGGCGGTACATAGTATGAAGGACATGCCGTCTGAACTTCCGGAAGGACTGATCAATGGTGCAGTTCCACGCCGGGTAGATGCTCGGGACTGCCTCATTTCCCGGAATGGCGCATCGCTTGATGAGCTGCCGCAGGGCGCCAAGGTAGGGACGAGCAGTCTGCGCCGTGCCAGCCAGCTGCGCGCTTACCGTCCGGATCTGGTGCTGGAGCCGGTTCGCGGCAATATTGATTCCCGGCTGCGCAAGCTGGAAACCGAGGGCTTCGAAGCTATTATTTTGGCAGCGGCCGGTCTGCACCGTATGGGATGGCAGGATCGGATAACCTCTTACCTGCCCGCAGATATCAGTCTGCCGGCAGTAGGGCAGGGTGCGCTTGGTATTGAATGCCGTGCAGATGATGAAGAGCTGCTTGCACTGCTTCGACTCTACAATGACCGTGCTACCGAGCTGACGGTGGCAGCAGAACGCCGCTTCCTCAGCGTTCTGAACGGCGGCTGTCAGGTACCGATCGGTGCATTCGCTGTATGGGCGCAGGGTGAAGACAGTCATTTCCCTTCCGGTGAAAACATTATACAATTAACGGGTATGGTGGGAGAGCCGGAGGGTGGACTGATCCTGAAAGAGACGCTGACAGGAACAGATCCTATTGCGCTGGGAAGCGCAGTTGCCGAGCGGCTGATCGCCAAGGGAGCAGAACAGATTCTGGCACAAGTTAGGGGATGACGGCATGGCGGGGAAGGTATACTTGGTGGGAGCAGGTCCTGGAGATGCACGGTTAATTACAGTCAAAGGCTGGGAATGCATTCAGAAGGCGGATGTGGTTGTGTACGACCGGCTGGCAAGCCCTCGGCTGCTGAAGCTGATGAAGCAGGGTGCGGAGAAAATTTATGTCGGCAAGCTGCCGGACAGGCATACGATGAAGCAGGAGGAAATCAACCAGCTTCTGGTGGATTTGGCCCTACAGGGCAAAATGGTCGTACGCCTTAAAGGCGGAGATCCGACGATATTCGGCCGGGTCGGCGAGGAAGCGCAGCTGCTGCGTGATCACGGAATTCCTTATGAATGGGTACCGGGCATCACATCAGCCATCAGTGTACCCGCTTATGCGGGAATTCCGGTCACCCACCGGGATTATGCTTCTTCATTGTCTATTATTACAGGGCATGAGAGCCCGGATAAGCTGGACCGCAGCATCCATTGGGATAAGGTGACGAATGCTACAGGAACACTGGTATTCCTGATGGGTGTGGCGAAAATTGGCTATATCAGTGAACAGCTGATCAAGCACGGGCGTCCTGCCAGTACACCGGTGGCCCTGATTCGTTGGGGCACACGGGCTGAGCAGGAGACGCTGACCGGAACGCTTGAAGATATAGAAGACAAAGTAAAGCAGGCTGGGTTTGAGGCTCCTGCTATTATCATTGTTGGCGAGGTAGTCCGTCTTCGGGAGAAGCTTCAATGGGCCGAAGCCCTGCCGCTGTTCGGCAAGCGGATTCTTGTAACCCGCTCCCGCTCCCAGGCCAGCAGCCTGGTACATCAGATTGAGGAGCTGGGCGGTGAACCTTATGAGTATCCGGTTATCGAGACCGTAATGCCGCGTAATCCAGACACACGGGCACAGCTGGACACAACGTTTGAACAGCTTGACCGGTATGACTGGGTTTTCTTTACGAGTGTGAACGGCGTCGATTACTTCTTCAGACATCTTGAGGATCGGGGCAAAGATATACGCTCCCTCTATAAAGCACGGATCGCTGCGGTAGGGCCGTCCACCTGTGCCGCGCTCCGCAGCCGCGGTATTGCGGCAGAACAGGTACATGGCCCGTTCCAGGCAGAGAGTCTGCTGGCTGATTTCGGCAGCCGTCTGCTGCCTGGCCAGCAGGTGCTGCTGCCGCGCGGCGATCTCGCACGCGCCTGGCTGCCGCAGCAGCTGCGGGAGATGGGGCTGGAGGTTACGGAGGCTGATGTCTACGAGACGATACTTGCCGGGGAGGACGATGATGAGCTGCTGAAGCTCCTGGAAGAGAGGGCTGTTCATGCCATCACGTTTACCAGCTCATCGACCGTGAGTAATTTTATGGAAATTGTTAGACGTATGGGTGTGCAAGAGCCGGTAGAGCTGTTGGAAGGAGTCACGATAGCCTGCATCGGGCCGTTGACAGCCCGCACGGCAGAGGAAGCCGGACTGAAGGTAGAGATTCTCGCCAAAGAGGCGACGATGGACAGTCTGGTTGAAGGCCTGTGCGAATGGAATGCACATCCTATTGTGCAGGGGAACTAACCCTAATCTGGAGTTGGAGGAATACATGATGAGTTTACCTTTTGTACGTCACCGCCGTTTGCGTCAATCCGCTGCAATCCGCGGCATGGTTCGTGAGACCGTGCTGACCGCAGATGATTTTATACAGCCTATTTATGTTACGTTTGGTACGGGTGTAAAGAGTGAGATCTCTTCCATGCCGGGCGTATACCGTTTTTCTCTGGATATGCTTGAAGAGGAACTGAAGGAGATCGTAGATCTGGGTATTCCTGCCGTTCTGCTGTTCGGGATTCCGGAGACGAAGGATAGTGTGGGAACGTCTGCGTTCATAGAGAACGGGATTGTACAGGAGGCTACACGGTTAATTAAAAAGTTGTACCCTCATCTGCTGGTCGTGGCCGATACCTGTCTGTGTGAATATACGGATCACGGCCACTGCGGTATGGTGCACACTTATGAACTGGACGGACAAGTGTGCGGCGATGTGCTGAACGATGAGTCTCTGGAACTGCATGTCAAAACTGCGGTATCCCAGGCTAAAGCGGGTGCTGACATTATTGCCCCATCCAATATGATGGACGGCTTCGTGCAGGCCATTCGTGCCGGTCTGGACGAGAACGGATTTCAGCATATCCCGATCATGTCTTATTCCGTCAAATATTCTTCGGCTTTCTACGGACCCTTCCGGGATGCAGCCGATTCCGCCCCGCAGTTCGGAGACCGGAAGTCCTACCAGATGGACCCTGCCAACAGCCGGGAGGCGATCCGGGAATCCGAGAGCGATGTCGCAGAGGGGGCAGATATGCTGATGGTAAAGCCTGCTTTATCCTATCTGGATATCATGCGTCAGGTGAAGGACCGCTTTGATCTTCCGCTGGTCGCGTATAATGTCAGCGGTGAATATGCGATGGTTAAGGCAGCCGCGCAGAATGGCTGGGTTGACGAAAAGGCGATAACGCTTGAGATCCTGCTGAGCATGAAGCGCGCAGGCGCAGATATCATCATTACTTATTCCGCCAAGGACGCCGCACGCTGGCTGGCAGAGAAGTAAACCTAAACTATACGTCACAGGAGTGTTGGATATGAGCGAGCAGCAGCGTAAGGTGCGTTCCGATGAACGTTCGGCAGCAGCATTTGAAGAGGCGAAACAGTATATTCCCGGCGGGGTGAACAGTCCGGTGCGTGCGTTCAAATCGGTCGGCATCACACCGATCTATCTGGAGCGCGGAGAAGGGTCAAGAGTTTATGATATTGACGGCAATGCATTCATCGATTATGTCGGTTCCTGGGGACCGCTGATTATGGGACATGCCCATCCGGAAGTGGTACAGGCTCTGCAGGAGACGGCGGTAAAAGGGACCAGTTTTGGTGCGCCTACCCTGCTGGAGACGGAGATGGCCAAGCTGGTCTGTGAACGTGTACCCTCCATCGATATCGTACGTATGGTCAACTCGGGCACAGAAGCGACGATGAGTGCGATCCGCCTGGCGCGCGGCTATACGAGCCGCAGCAAAATTCTGAAGTTTGAAGGATCCTATCACGGACATGCTGACAGTCTGTTGATCAAGGCGGGGTCCGGTGTAGCGACCCTTGGCCTGCCGGACAGTCCGGGCGTGCCTGAAGGTGTGGCTGCCAACACGATCACCGTTCCTTATAACGATCTAGAATCGGTTCAGCTGGCGTTCACCAATTTCGGGGAAGAAATCGCGGCGATCATCGTGGAGCCGGTTGCCGGCAATATGGGTGTAGTCCCTCCTCAGCCGGGCTTCCTGGAAGGTCTGCGCAGCATCACACAGCAATACGGCAGCCTTCTGATTTTTGACGAGGTAATGACAGGCTTTCGTGTAGGGCTTCATTCCGCCCAAGGCCGTTTTGGCGTAACACCGGATTTGACGTGTCTCGGCAAAGTCATTGGCGGTGGTCTTCCGGTCGGTGCTTATGGCGGACGGCGCGATATTATGGAGAAGATGGCACCGTCAGGGCCAATCTATCAGGCGGGTACGCTGAGCGGTAATCCGCTGGCGATGGCGGCAGGCTACACGACGCTCAAGCTGCTGACACCAGCGGTGTACGAGCAGCTGGAAGAACGCGGTGCGAGACTGCAGGCCGGATTCGAGCGGAATGCCAAGGAACTTGGCGTACCGGTGAGCATTAACCGTGTCGGTTCGATGGTATGTCCTTTCTTCACGGAAGGGCCTGTCATTAACTATGATATTGCAAAGAACAGCAACCTGGACCACTTCCGCCGCTATTTTGCAGCCATGGTGAATGAAGGGGTGTCGGTAGCTCCTTCTCAATTTGAAGGTATGTTCGTATCAGGCGTTCATACAGTTGAAGACATCGATGCGACCGTCGAAGCGAATTATAACGCGCTGAAATCACTATGAGCTGGCAGGGAAGCTGGAAAAGGCGCGGTGAGTGGCTGGAGGTTACCCCAGGCAAAGCATTAACAGGCAGCGATAATAAAGAAGAGGCGGCTCTGGTCTGGATGCAGAACGTTCTGGGGATGCCTGACAAGCTGCTGCGAAAACTCAGGCATGAGAAAGGGATTCAGGTTGCGGGTGACCGCCTGCGCCTGTCTCTGTTCAAGGAAGCCCCGCTGGGTATCGAACCCCGCTGGTTCGAACTTGAAGTCCTGTATGAGGACGACTTCTGTCTGGTGGTCCATAAACCGGCCGGGATGAAGGTCCATCCGGATGGCTCACGTGAAGACGGCGGCGTCACCTTGGACCATGCTGTAGCTTCTTATTACCAGATGAATGGACTCGAGGTGCCGGTAAGGCATGTTCATCGTCTGGATTCCGATACGACAGGACCTGTCCTGTATGCCAAAAATGATTTTGCACAGGCAATTCTGGATGAACAGATGCGCGCCAAAACGATCGGCCGCGAATATGCGGCCCTGGTGGAAGGGACGGTATCGCCAGGTTTAACCGTGATTGATGAGCCGATCGGGAAGGATCGGCATCACAATCAGCGCAGACGTGTGTCGCCTTCGGGGCAGCATGCGGTTACCCGGGTTTCTCTGGGCGAGGTCCTGCATGGAGCCAGTCTCGTCCATCTGAAGCTGGAGACAGGACGCACCCACCAGATCCGGGTGCATCTGAGCCATGCCGGACATCCGCTGCTGGGTGATGTATTGTACGGCGGTCCTGCGATGGCCATCGCACGCCAGGCTCTGCACGGGGAATTATTAATCTTCCGCCATCCCCTGACCGGAGAAGCTATCACGGTGGAAGATCCGTGGCCTGCTGATATGCAGGAGCTCTATCAGTCACTTAAATTGATCTAACCCTGTATACGATGAAAAAGTTGGGCATGCTTTCTTGCAAAGAAGGCATGCTCTCTTTTTTTACGCATATACATGAACCGAAAGCACTGCAGCATCAAGCTGCCCGCGATAAGGAACCTGGCGCACAGTTGCCGAAAGGAGGATGCCGCCTTTGAATCAGCCCTATGGTTTAAGGTTTGACATTTATGAACGTGTTCAATTGTCCGAGGAACTGCCGGGCATTCAGGAGCTGGAGGAAATTGAACTGCTGCCCCGCATTCAGGTTGTGGCCCAAGGAGAACATGCTGCGCTGCGTGGCCATCTGCTGTTGAGCGGTGTGTATCGTGCCGAAGAAGGGGAAGCCGAGGAACTGGAGCATCTGATCCCTGTAGAGATTACGATCCCGCTGAACCGGGTGGCGCGGCTGGAGGAAGTGGCGGTCGAGATTGAAACGTTTGACGTCGATCTGTTATCTGTACGTACACTGAATATTACAGGAGTATTGTCCCTCCAAGGTGTAGGAAGCCTGGCGGCTGAGGAGCAGAGCTGGCAGGAGGATGAATTTACAGTCGTCCATGCTCCCAACCAGGAAGAGGGATTATACAACAATCAAGAATTCAAGGAGCAGGAGGAGGCAGAGAAGGCCAGTAGACTCTGGCAGCAGGAACAGCAGCAGGCCCAGGCACAGCAGGCGTACGAGCAGGAGCTCTATGAGCAGCAGTTATGGAGCCAGCAGCAATTTTATAATCAGCAGCAGGGATATCAACAGCAGTCTTTTTATCAGCCCGAGAACGCTCAACAGCTAGGACAGCAGCCCTGGTATACACAGCAGCCGCTCGGGGGGCAGCAGACCCGGCCGGAGGATGAGCTGCAGCCTTCATTCAACATCGCTCAGGAGTTCAGCGGCCTGTGGAATCGACAGCCTGCATCCGAAGAACAGGAGCCCGAGCCGATAGAGACAGAAATTGAGGAAATTCAGACCTGGTCCATACCTGCTGCCGTGAGCCAGCGTCAACCCGAAGAAGTGAATGGGCAGCCAGCAGCAATTACGCAGGAAGCCGCAGATTTTGGGGAGTTTTCGGAAAAGACGGCCGCTGAAAGCACTCCTGCAGCTGCTGGCCCTTCTGCAGCATCGATCTCATGGCTCCCGGAGGAACGGGAAGTTTCGAGTCAGTCCGATGAGGCAAAACTGGAGACGGAAGAGACTTTCGCAGAGGCCGTGCCAACAGTTACTTTAGAAGATGATCAGCAGCAGCCGTCCGATCCGTCCCAGGAAGTATGGGCTTCAGCATCTCTTGAAGAGGAACGGCTTGAGCCGGAGCTTAAGATCGCATGGGGCAGTAAAAAACCAGAGCAAATGGACAATGCCGCTCCTGCCTTATCTACCGTGTTCCATACGGACCGCCCGGCTCGTGAAGCAGAATCCATGGATCTTTCAGCCCAGCCTGAAAAGCCGGTCCTCCAGGAAAGTTACCCGGCAGAGGATCTCAAATGGAAGCATTTGTTCTTCGGATCGAGAGTGGAGCAGACTCCCTTCAAGAAAGTTAGACTCTGCATTGTTCAGCGGGAGGAGACCCTGGAATCGATCGCCGAGCGATACCAGTTAAGTCTTCGTGAAATTCAGCTGTTTAACCGTATGACCGAGCAGCAGGTAGTGGAAGGACAAGTGCTGTACATTCCTTAATAGGGATCGTCCCTTAGAAGAGCTTGCATACGTGCAGGCTCTTTTTTGGTATGGTTTCAGGAGCGTAACTGGACGGACGAAACCCTGCTGCTTCCGGATATTCCGGGCCGTGGTACGGTTGACGAAGAGAAGCTGCCAAGGTATGATAATGTTAGTTATTGAGAAACGCATGGTATCCATCCTGCAATATTTCATTTGGAGTTATAGCTTCAGTGTAATGAATGTATGCTGGGTAATGTGGGAAGAACAATAATACAGAATAACTGGGAACGGGAAGAGTAGGCAGGAAGCCCTTCAGAGAGTGGAATTGTTGCGCTGGGAGATTCCGCAGGACGCAGATCGCCGAAGTCGCCCGGGAGTTGCTGGTTTGAACAGATTCGGAAGTTCTGGCTGATCTTTATCGGCTGAATGGAAGAAATGAGTTAGAGCCGGCCGGTCGCAGCCGTTATCTGCATGAAGTGTCACGCATCGACGTGTTGTTTTTGCCGAACCGTCATCAGGATGCCGTGAAACAAAGGTGGTACCGCGAAAGAACAGCCTTTCGTCCTTTGAGGATGAAGGGCTTTTTTTATTTTCTGAGATATTAATGGAGGTATGCCAATGTCTGAACAAACACAAGGGCAGCAGCCGACGGCTGAAATGCCAACAACCTATGATCCGACAGCTGCGGAGCAGAAATGGTACAAATACTGGATGGAGAATGAGTTTTTCAAAGCAGGGCAGCGTCCGGACGCTAAACCTTATACGATTGTGATTCCGCCGCCGAACGTAACAGGCATGCTGCATCTGGGTCACGCGCTCGACTTTACACTGCAGGATATCATGACCCGTGCCAAACGGATGCAGGGCTATGATGCGTTGTGGCTGCCGGGCTCTGACCATGCGGGAATCGCTACCCAGACCAAGGTAGAACAAAAGCTCCGCGAGGAAGGTTTGTCTCGCCATGACCTGGGCCGTGAGAAGTTTCTGGAGCGGGTCTGGGACTGGAAGGAACAGTATCTGGACAATATCCATAACCAATGGGAAAAAATGGGCTTCTCGCTGGATTACTCCCGTGAGCGCTTTACCCTAGACGAAGGCTTGTCCAAAGCTGTGCGAGAAGTATTCGTGAAACTTTATGAAAAGGGCTTGATCTACCGCGGCAAACGGATCATCAACTGGGATCCTGCTGCACGTACAGCCTTGTCTGATATTGAAGTGGAATACAAAGAGGTTAACGGACATCTGTATCATCTGCGGTATCCGCTGAAGGACGGAAGCGGGCACATTACCGTAGCGACGACACGTCCTGAGACGATGTTGGGAGATACTGCCGTTGCCGTGCATCCGGAGGATGAGCGCTATCAAGATATGATCGGCAAAATGCTGGTGCTTCCGGTTGTGGGTCGTGAAATTCCGGTTATTGCGGATGAATATGTGGATAAGGAATTCGGCAGCGGTGCCGTTAAAATTACTCCTGCCCATGATCCGAATGACTTTGAAGTCGGTCAGCGTCACCAGCTCCCGCAGATTACGGTGATGGATGAGACCGGTACGATGAATGCGGAGGCAGGCCGATATCAGGGTCTTGACCGCAGCGACTGCCGCAAGCAGATTGTTGCCGACCTGAAAGAGCAGGGCGTCCTGATCTCCATTGAAGACCACGTCCATCAGGTAGGACATAGTGAGCGTACAGGTGCAGTGGTTGAGCCTTACTTGTCCACCCAGTGGTTCGTAGCCATGGAGCCGCTCGCCGAGCGTGCCATCGAAGCACAGAAAAACGGTAAGGGCGTTAACTTTGTGCCGGATCGTTTTGAGAAAATTTATTTGAACTGGATCGAGAATGTCCGTGACTGGTGTATTTCGCGTCAATTGTGGTGGGGTCATCGTATTCCCGCCTGGTATGATGAAGAGACCGGTGAAATTATCGTATCCGCTGAAGATCCAACCACACAGCCTGAGAATGCCGGCCGCAAGCTGAGACAGGATGAGGATGTGCTAGATACATGGTTCAGTTCTGCCCTCTGGCCGTTCTCGACCCTTGGCTGGCCGGATCAGACGGAAGACCTGAAGCGCTATTATCCGACCGACCTGCTGGTTACCGGCTATGACATCATTTATTTCTGGGTAGCCCGTATGATCTTTACGGCCCTTGAATTTACGGATGAAATTCCGTTTAAGGATGTTCTGATTCACGGTTTGATTCGTGCTGAGGACGGCCGTAAAATGTCGAAGTCGCTGGGCAACGGCATTGATCCGCTTGATGTAATCGAGAAGTATGGTACAGACGCAATGCGTTACATGCTGTCCACGAGCAGCACACCGGGCCAGGACCTGCGTTTCCGTTGGGAACGTGTGGAGCAGGCTCGCAACTTTGCGAACAAAATCTGGAATGCTTCCCGTTTTGCGCTGATGAATCTGGAAGGCTTCGATTATGATGATATCGACATTTCCGGAGATCTCAGCACCGCTGACCGCTGGATTCTGCACCGCCTGAACGAAACTTCCCGTGACATTACGCGTCTAATGGATGCTTACGAGTTTGGTGAAACGGGCCGTCTGCTGTATAACTTCATTTGGGATGACCTCTGCGACTGGTACATTGAATTCGCCAAGCTCTCACTCTATGGTGAGGACCAGGCAGCCAAGAAGCAAACCCAATCCGTACTGGCCTATGTGCTGGACCGTACACTGCGTTTGATCCATCCGTTCATGCCTTTCATCTCGGAAGAGATCTGGCAGCACCTGCCTCATGAAGGTCAAACGATCACGCTCGCTTCCTGGCCGGTATATGATGCGGCTCTTGAGAATGCGGATGCTGTTAATGAGATGAACCTTCTCATGGATGTGATCCGTGCGGTTCGTAACATTCGTGCCGAAGTGAACGTTCCGATGAGCAAGAAGGTTGAACTGCTGGTGAAAGCAAGCGACGCATCGGTTCTTGATATTGTAAACCGCAATGGCGAGTATGTACGCCGTTTCTGCAATACGTCGAGCTTTGAAGCAGGCCTTGATATGAGTGCACCGGATAAAGCGATGTCTGCTGTGGTAAGTGGTGCAGAGCTCTATCTGCCTCTGGCAGGCCTGATCGATATTGCCCAGGAAATCGCTCGTCTGGAGAAAGAACTGCAGCACCTGGACAGTGAGGTTCAGCGCGTGGAGAAGAAGCTGTCCAACGAGGGCTTTGTCGCTAAAGCGCCTGCCAAGGTCATTGAGGAAGAACGAGCGAAGCAGGCCGATTACTCGGACAAACGCAGTAAAGTTATTGCACGGATTGAAGAACTGAAAGGCTGAGATAAGGCCTCTACTATATGAGCTGAAGGTGAAGAGCATGACCGATCTCAATGGGGTGGATGAAACTGCCCCTCTACAATCTTATGAGGAAGCTGTCAATTGGATTAACGGCCTAATCCCGTTCGGGATCAGGCCGGGGCTCGAGCGAATTGAACGCCTGATGGAGATGTTGGGCAACCCGCACCGCCATCTGAAGTTTATCCATGTGGCTGGTACGAATGGTAAGGGGTCAACATGTGCTTACCTTACTTCCGTTCTGCGGGAGTGCGGCTACGATGTCGGGACGTTTACGTCCCCATACATCACGAAGTTCACGAACCGGTTCCAATTTAATGAGCAGGATATTACCGAGGAACAGCTGCTGGAAGCGGCCAATCGGCTGCATCCGCTGGTCGCGGAGATTGCCGAGACTGAGCTGGGTTCACCGACGATGTTTGAGGTCTCCACGGCGCTGGCTATCCTCTATTACGCCAAGGTTACTTATCCGGACGTCATCGTATGGGAGACCGGCCTTGGGGGAAGGATGGATGTTACCAATATTGTGACACCCATCCTGTCCCTGATCACGAATGTCGGATATGATCATACCGATGTGCTGGGTGACACGCTGGAGCAAATCGCTGGGGAGAAGGCGGGGATTATTAAGCCTGGCGTTCCGGTGGTCAGCTGTGTGACACAGCCTGAAGTCATTGAAGTGATCCGTCAGACTGCGCAGCAGCAGCGTTCTACGCTGTACCTGCTGGGCGAGCAGTTCATGTATGAAGTGTCCCGTGCGGATATTGCAGGGCAATCGTTCAGCTTCAGCGGACCCTTCCGGTCCATGGAATTGGAGATTACGATGCAGGGAGAACACCAGGTCGCCAATGCCGCAGGTGCGGTGATGGGGCTGGAGGTGCTTCGCCAGTATATGGCCTTCGTGCTGGATGATGAACAAATGAAGCAAGGATTGCGGCGTACATTTTGGGCAGGCCGGATGGAGCTGGTCAGCCGGGAGCCCCGCATCGTCCTCGACGGTGCGCATAATCCCGAGGGTGCGGAGACGCTTGCCCGGACCATCCCTGGCTTGTACCGATACCGGAAATTAAATTTGATGATGGGAATGCTTGCGAACAAGCATCATGAAGCCTACTTGAAGCATATACTGCCAATAGTGGATACGCTTATCCTGACCGAACCTGATTTCCGCCGCAAAATGGATGCCGGAGATTTATTACACATCGTAGAGCAATTGCAGCTGTCGCATGCCAAGCCCGAGTTGGAAATTATAGTGGAACGTGATTGGCGCAGTGCACTTGACCTGCTGCAGTCACGTACGGAAGCGGAGGATCTGGGGGTAGTGTCTGGCACATTATACCTGATATCCGATGTGCGCGCGGCCCTTTTGTATCAAACCGATTCTGAAAAAGGTTGGTGAAACTGTTGAATACTATGGAACATGTACATTTTATCGGTATCGGCGGCTATGGGATGAGTGCGATTGCACGCGTCATGCTGGAAATGGGCTACACAGTAACCGGATCAGACGTTGCAGCCCAGGAGCTGACTGAGAAACTCGCTGCCAAAGGCGCGAAAATATATATCGGGCATACAGCCGAACACGTTCAGGGCGCGGACCTGGTCGTTTATTCAACGGCATTGTCCAAGGATAATGTAGAGAAGGTGGCTGCTGAGCAGCTTCAGATCCCGGTTCTGCACCGTTCACAGATGCTGGCCCGGCTCCTTAACGAGCGTAAAGGGGTAGCTGTAGCCGGTGCACACGGCAAAACGACAACCTCTTCGATGATCGCTCTGGTCATGGAGGAATGTGGGGCAGATCCGACCTATATTATTGGCGGAGAAATTATGAACCTCGGTACGAATGCCAAAGCAGGCCAGGGCGATTATGTCGTCGCCGAAGCGGATGAGAGTGACGGTTCTTTCCTGCAGTACCACCCGTGGGTTGGAATCGTGCTCAATATTGAGGCGGATCACCTGGAGAACTACGGGGGCGATTTTAATCAGCTGAAGGATGCTTATGTTCAGTATCTCAGTCAGATTCGCCAAGGCGGTACGGCTATTGTATGCGGTGATGATGAAAATGTGAGAGAGATGCTGCCGCAGATCCAGGCACGTGTGACAACATACGGCATTGAACAGAAAGCTGATTTTATGGCGAAAAATGTAGTGCTGGGTGACCGTCAGAGCACCTTCACGCTGCTGCACCAAGGACAGGAGCTGGGAGAGATCGCTCTGTCGGTGCCGGGCAAGCATAATGTATACAATGCCATGGCTACTGTCATTGCCTGTCTGGAAGCCGGTATCTCGTTTGAAGCGGTCAAGAATGCCATTGTGAAATTTCACGGAGCTAAACGCCGCTTCCAGGTGCTTGGCGAAGCGAATGATATTCTGGTTATCGACGACTACGCTCACCATCCGACCGAAATTGAAGCAACGATTAGTGCGGCCAAAGCTACAGGCAAGCGGATCATTGCTGTGTTTCAGCCGCAGCGCTATACACGGACATTTTTCCTGCTGGATGCGTTCAGCCGTGCGTTCGGGGAGGCTGATGAAGTGCTGATTACCGACATCTACTCACCTGCCGGTGAGAAACAGATTGAGGGTATATCGTCAGCCAAATTGGTGGAACTGATCGTACAGAACAGCAACAAGTCAGCACGTTACCTTCCGACGAAGGAAGATGTGGTCGCGGATTTGCAGTCTCGTCTTCAACCGGGAGATCTGGTACTGACCATGGGGGCAGGCGATATTTGGAAGGCAGGTTACCAGCTGGCCAAAGATCTGTAAATCTGTGCCCAGGATGCAAAGGCCCGAAACCGGGCCTGGACCTGCCGGCACTAGGTCCAACGGATCATCGAGCACCTACTGATACACAAGCACGTCTTTTTCGGCTGCAGCCGAAGAGGACGTGCTTTTTTGATATCCAGCAAATTAGGAAACAGGCAGTCAGGGTAGTGGTCATAATGACCCGGGTTCCGTCATACAACAGGAATAGGGAAAGTAATGGACAAGGAGCGTGTGACCGTGAACAAGGCGAGAATGACATTCCGGTTTGAATCTGAGCCCTCCCGGGAGAAGCGGCCCGAATATAGAGGGGCTGCGGATGTTACAGGCAGCCTACAGCTGCCGGCAGAACGGCAGGAGACGGTTGAAGAAGGAACGTCCGGACCCAATCGGGTCATTCTATTCGAGCGTCATCCACGGGCCCCGGAGCCGCCGCTGCCCGTTATTCCGGATTTTCCGGAATGGCAGGATCCGCTGGGATCGGCCATTCAGCCGTGGAGTACCCACTCTGCAGTACCGGTCCGCCAAAATCCTGGCGATCACGATGAGTCTGAGGTGCTTGATGCGGATTGGCAGACGGACCGGGAGTACCAGTGGAATGAGCAGTACCGGGCAGGGTGGGAGCAAAACTCAGGGAGCGGACATGAACGTCCGAGAAAGCCAGGCTCCTCCTGGAAGCTGGCCGGATCGGTCGCGAGTGCTCTTGTTACCGGGGCCTTGTTCGGTTATGTTATTTTGTCTTTCTTCAATAATCCCCCTTCTGTACCTCATACCGGGACCGAAGCAGCGGTGCCGGCAGCCGCCACGGTGGATCCTTCCGCAGGAACCGAGACGGGCGCAGGCGGAGACAGCCGTGACGATACACTGCCTGTCGTACAAGCCGGTGTTCCGTCACAGACTTTTTATGTACTTCAATACGGGCTGTTCAGCAGCGAAGCGCGTGCCAAAGACGCAGTGAATGAACTGCAGGCTCAAGGCATTACAGCGGCGGTTGATGTAAAAGAGCAGAACCGGGTCTATGCAGGGCTGGCCACGGAGCGGGAACAGGCCAAGACGATCAGCAGTCTTTTAGGTACAAAGGGTATAGGTCTTTATGTCCGGGAACTGGAACTGCCGGCCTTGGATAAGGCAGCTTTTGCAGGGGACAGCCGGATGCTGACTTCTTATTTCGAGCAAAGTACAGCCATGGTGAATGAGCTTAGCACGGTGTCCGCCGACCTGATTGGTCAAGCGGAACCCGCACAGCTTACAGCTGAACAGACAGCCAGGATCAATGCGCTTCATGAAGGATGGACTCAGACGTTCCGTCAGTTGAAATCTGCACTGCCAGCAGAGGGCCAGATTGCAGCGGTTAACCTGGAGAAGTCGATGAATACAGGCCTGTCAGCGTGGGATGAGTACAGCAAAAATGCATCTGTAACGTATTTATGGGATATCCAGTCTGCGATGATCGAGTATTTGCTCCAGCAGAAGAACTTGATCGCTGCACTTGAGAGATAAGCTCACACAGTAATACGGCACGAATGCGGCACGGCGACTGGAAATAGTTGCCCGTGCCGCATTTATGTTTGTATTGCAGAAACTTTAACCGTATAATAATGTGGGTGTCAAAAAATGGCGAGGGAAGATCGTGATGAAGAAGAACGCTGGAATGTTCATATTATTTCTTGTTCTGGGCTGGTTAATCGGCGCATGGATAGCCAAAGCGCTTGAGCCGGTGCATTCCTTGTCCTTTCTGACACATGCCACGATGATTTCGTGGTCACCCAAAGCGAATCTCGATATTATCAGCTACAATTTAACTATTCAATTAAAATTGAGCCTGCTCAGTCTGATCGGCATGATTACTGCGATCTGGCTGTACCGCCGGTTCTAATGGACACTTGAACACAAAGGAGTATGGCTTTTTTGGACGACAAGCATACCCGCCGGATCATTCTGGCTTCTACTTCGCCGCGAAGGCGTGAACTGATTGCCTCATTGGGACTGCCTTATGAATTTATGCCAAGCCATGCTGATGAGAGTACGCCGGAGACCTGGACCCCGGAGGATATTGTTGAGAAACTTTCGCTCCGCAAGGCAGGTGCAATTCTTGCAGAAGTGCAGAAGCTGGGCCGATGCGGTGTCATTGTCGGAAGTGATACGATTGTTGTCCTGGATGGCAAGGTGTTAGGCAAGCCCCGGGATGAAGAGGATGCTTTTCGGATGCTGAACATGCTGCAAGGGCGGAGGCACCAGGTATTTACAGGGGTTGCCTGCCTTGATGCAGAAACCGGCCGGCAGCTGGTCAAGCACCGGTCTACCTATGTTACGATGAAGCCGCTGGACAAGTCGGCCATTCGGGCTTACATACGCAGCGGTGAGCCGTCTGACAAAGCGGGTGCTTATGGTATACAGGGGCTTGGTGCTGTTCTCATTGACTATATCGAAGGCTGTTATTTTAACGTAGTCGGCCTGCCTGTTTCGCTGCTGTCAGACATGCTGTCTGAGTTTGGCATGCACGTGCTGGCAGAATAGACGGGAAGAGGGGAACGTCATGGAGTCGCACAAGGTCATGCTGCGCGACATCCCCCAGGAAGACAGACCAAGAGAGCGCATGATGCAATATGGGGCGGAGTCTTTAAGTCACGCAGAGCTGCTGGCATCCTGCTTAGGACAGGAACAAGGCAGGAATCTGCCCTGCATGTGGCACAGCGTGTGCTGCAGCACGCAGGGAGTCTGCGTGAGCTTGTTAATCTCAGTGTTGAGGAACTGACACAGATTAAGGGAATCGGCCATGCCAAAGCGGTCCAGCTGCAGGCAGGCATGGAGCTTGGAAGAAGGCTGGCAGCAGCCCGTCATGAGGATTCGCCGGTGATCCGGAGTCCGCGGGATGCGGCCGATCTGCTCACCGAGCAGCTGCGATATTTGCAGAAGGAGCATTTTGTATGTCTGTTCCTGAACACCAAAAATCGTGTGATTGCCCGTGAAACGTTGTCCGTAGGCAGTCTGAACGCTTCCATTGTACATCCTCGCGAGGTGTTTCGTGCTGCTATTAAGTATGGAAGTGCGTCCATCGTATGTGCCCACAATCACCCCAGCGGAGATCCCGCACCCAGCTCCGAAGATATCAACATCACACGAAGACTGATCGAAGCAGGCGGGATTGTAGGCATTGAAGTGCTGGACCACATTGTGATCGGAGACGGTAATTATATCAGTTTGAAGGAACAAGGATTGATATAATATAATACTTACAAATTAAATTGATGATATGACCGGCAGAGCCGGCCTGAATACATATCCGGTGATTGTGCGGGTAACAGGAATTTTCAGGTAACAGAAAGGGAGATTACAGCATGTTAGGTGGCTTTACAAAAGATTTGGGAATTGACTTGGGGACGGCAAATACTCTCGTTTATGTTCGTGGAAAAGGCATTGTAGTCAGAGAACCATCGGTGGTTGCACTGCGTACGGATACGAAAAGCATCGAAGCTGTAGGTGAATCAGCCAAGAAAATGATCGGTCGCACACCAGGCAACATCCGTGCCATCCGCCCGATGAAAGACGGCGTGATCGCCGACTTTGACACAACAGCTACAATGATTAAATATTTCATTCGTCAGGCGCAGAAGCAGCGTTCGATCTTCCCGCGCCATCCTAATGTGATGGTATGTGTGCCTTCAGGCATTACGGCTGTAGAACAGCGCGCGGTGGAAGACGCGACCAAGCAGGCAGGCGCGCGTGAAGCCTACACGATCGAAGAGCCGTTTGCTGCTGCAATCGGAGCGGACCTTCCGGTATGGGAACCAACCGGCAGCATGGTGGTTGATATCGGCGGCGGTACAACGGAAGTGGCCGTCATTTCCCTGGGCGGTATTGTGACAAGCCGTTCGGTTCGAGTGGCCGGTGACGAGATGGATGAGTCGATTATTCAATACATTAAGCGTCAATATAATCTGATGATCGGTGAGAGAACGGCTGAGCAGCTGAAGATGGAAGTCGGTTCTGCGATGCCGCTGGAAGCGGTCGAGACGATGGAAATCCGCGGTCGTGATCTGGTGACAGGTCTGCCGAAGACAATTACGATTACATCGGATGAAATCAGCGAAGCGCTGGCTGATACGGTTAACGCCATTGTGGAAGCTGTAAAGGTAACCTTGGAAAAATGTCCGCCTGAATTGGCAGCTGATATTATGGACCGCGGTATCGTATTGACTGGCGGCGGCGCATTGCTGCGCAACCTGGACAAGCTGCTTGCCGGTGAGACGGGGATGCCGGTAATCGTGGCGGAGAATCCGCTGGACTGTGTGGCTATCGGAACAGGCAAGGCTCTGGAGAATATTCATCTGTTCAAATCCCGCAGCAGTTCTGCGGTTCGCTCCAAACGCTAATATGACTGAGTGAGACACAGGGCATGCTGTCTTGGCAGCCAGGCGGATGCCCCATCATGGGACTGATCAGAGGATAGGGGAGAGGCCGGCTAAGCCGGCCTCTTCAACCTCATACAGAGGTTCTGGTCAGATAGAGAAAACAGGATATAAGAGGGTGTTGGAACTGTTCAAGCTGCTGGGGAACAAAAGATTGTTTATACTGTTGATCGCTCTGGTTGTCTTCATTGCACTGATGGGTTTTACTCTCGGTAACAGAGCGTCCTTGTCCTGGCCGGAGAAATTCGCGAAGGACACGGTTGGTTTCGTACAGAATTTGTTCTATCGGCCCGCTTCCCATATAGCGGGCTTCTTCAAAGATATCGGAAATTTGAGTGAAGTGTATGAAGAGAACGAGCGTCTCAAAATTATGGAAGCGAACTATACACGTGATCAGATTAAATACAGTTCGCTGAAGGAAGATAATGACCGTCTTCAAGAGGACCTAAATTTCACGCAGATGCAAAAGAGCAAATATAATTATGATTATCGCATCGCCCAGGTAACCAGTGTGAATACAGATCCGAATACCAAGACGCTGACGATTGACATCGGCTCCCGTGATGGAGTAAAGACTGGTATGGCTGTCACCTCCATCCAAGGGCTGGTTGGCACCATCAGCCGGGTCAGCAACTTTACTTCTACGGTTAGGCTGCTGACCACGCTGGATGAGAAGGATTCGACATCAGATGCCATTGCTGCAACGGTTGTTGGCGGAGAGAACGATTCGTTCGGCATGATTGAGAGTTATGACCGCTCCTCCCAGATGTTCCGGATGACGCGCATACCGGTTGATGACAAGATCAAGAAAGGCGATCAGATCATGTCCTCTGGTATCGGAGTTGATTTTCCGAAATACATGCTGATTGGTACAGTGGAAAAAGTAACGGTTAGCAGCATGGGCCTGAGCAAAACAGCACTCGTTAAACCGGCTGCAAGTTTCGTCGACTGGAAGGAACTGTTTGTTGTATTCACCCCTGAGGTTCCGAAATGATGTCAAGAATGCGGCGTGAGATTCTGGTTGCACTGCTCGGCTTGCTGTTTATCCTGGAAGGAACCGTTCTGCCCTGGCTGATCCCGGATATCTGGCAGGACCGGATCGGACTTAATCTGGTATATATCGTGATTCTTTTTGTAGCGATATACCGTCACCGCCATACAGCGCTGATTCTGGGACTTGTCTTTGGACTGCTGCACGACGTAATTTATTATGGAAGTATGATTGGCCCGTATTCCTTCTCCATGGGAGTCTCCGCATACCTGCTAGGTCTCGTGCTCCAGGTCAACCGGGCTCCAATGCCGATCATGATGACCGTAGTTATGCTTGGAAGTCTGCTTAATGACTCGATCTTATTCGGTATTTATAAAATATTTAACCTGGTTGGCTCTGCCTATGACTGGGCTCTGGTGCAGTACATGATTCCAAACCTGTTTATTCACTTTGTGTTCGCCCTGATCATCTATGTCCCCCTTCGCAAACAGCTTGAACTGCTCGGAAGGCGCGCTCCCAAGGAAGAGACGGTGTAAGACAGCCTGCGCACTTTTTCACGACAAAAAGGAGGAACTTTCGTGTCTCAGCACGAAATGAATGAGATGGGAGGGACAGGCTTATGACGGTTAAATCGAATCATGTGACGATTAAAGGCATCAAAGATGGCCTGGTATTCCTGATGGACGACCAATGTGATTTCGAAGACCTGCTTGAAGAATTGCGATATAAGCTGGAACACAGCCATCAAAATATTCTGACCGGCCCGATCATTCACGTAGACATCAAGCTTGGCGCCAGGGCGGTGGATGAAGAACAAAAGGAATCCATTATGGACATTATGAAACAGAAGGGGAATCTTCTGGTTCGTTCAATAGAATCACCTGACACCGAGCCCGAACCGGAAGCCGTTCAGTCCGTAACGACGATGACCGGCATCGTCCGTTCGGGCCAGGTGCTGCATCTGGACGGTCATCTGCTGTTCATGGGTGATGTCAATCCCGGCGGGATTGTGACGTGCACCGGACATATCTACATTATGGGCGCGCTCCGTGGAATGGCGCACGCCGGGTATGGTGGCAACGAGGAGGCTATTATTGCCGCCTCTTACTTTGCACCAACGCAGCTTAGAATTTCGGAAGTGATCAGCCGACCGCCGGACGAATGGGAAAGCCGAGAAGCGGGGATGGAATTTGCTTACCTGCAGGACGGAAAGATGCAGATTGATAAATTAAGCAATTTCGTTCGGTTGAGCCGGGATTTTAACGTGTTTAAAGGGGTGTAGTACATGGGAGAGGCCATCGTGGTGACTTCAGGCAAGGGCGGTGTAGGTAAGACGACAACATCCGCCAATATTGGGACAGCGCTTGCGCTGCAGGGCAAGAAGGTCTGCCTTGTAGATACAGATATCGGCCTGCGTAATCTTGATGTAGTCATGGGTCTGGAGAACCGCATTATTTATGATCTGGTAGACGTTGCCGAAGGCCGCAGCCGTCTCAATCAGGCGCTGGTCAAGGATAAACGTTTTGATGAACTGTATATGCTCCCGGCCGCGCAGACGAAAGACAAAAACGCGGTGACACCGGAGCAGGTGCGGGATATTATTTTGGAGCTCAAAAAAGATTTTGAATACATTCTGATCGACTGTCCGGCAGGCATTGAGCAGGGTTTCAAGAATGCGATAGCAGGAGCGGACCAGGCAATTGTCGTAACGACACCTGAGAATGCAGCGGTACGGGATGCCGACCGGGTCATCGGCTTGCTGGAGAACTCGGAAGTCCGTTCGCCGAAGCTGGTCATTAACCGGATCCGCAACAACATGGTGAAGTCCGGGGACATGCTGGACATCGACGATATTTTGCAAGTACTGAACATCGATCTGATCGGTGTAGTGCCTGACGATGAGCTGGTGATCCGTGCAGCCAACATCGGCGAGCCGACGGTGATGAACCCCGACTCCCAGGCGGCGCTTGCCTACCGGAACATTGCCCGCCGGATTCTTGGCGATACCGTCCCGCTCATGCAGCTGGAGCAGAAGAAGGGCATGTTCACCAAAATGAAGCGGTTCTTCGGTATGGGTTCCTGACACTGGCACTGACTTGTCTTCCCCGACAGAAGAGGGATAACTTTCAATATTTCAGTAAGCACATTCTCCAGTCTGGAGAATGTGCTTTTTTTTGCAGTGCATCTTTGCTGCAGACGGCAAAAGGTACACGGGCGGAATCTGCTGCTGTTCATAACCCCGCCTGTCCGGGCATAAGATGGAGTATACAAGCCTCTTGGAGGAGGACAAGCGAATGTTCATGAAACCGAAGTCGAAGCCGGTGTCCAAGAAAGCCTCATTCCGGCCGCAAACCCCAGCAGGTCTGCCCTATTCCGATCCCTCTCTGCTGAAGGAATTGAATGAGTTCGGTCCTGCCGATATACCGAGCAAGCTGCCTTTGTTTCCGGTGGAACCTGTTGAAGTAACTCAGCCTGCAGGGGCAGAGCGCAGACCATTTATACTGCAGGGAGAGCCGCCCGTAGAGGAGCGGGACCCGGAGAAGCTGTGGAAGCAGGAGCGAGAGGGATGGAAAGAGCTGAATGAGGGCAGTGGGCCTTCCTTCTGGCGTTCCTTTCGCAGGCGGTTGATCGTCAGTGTTGTCTGTTTTGGAGGGATATGGGGAGTCTATCAGGTCGACCAGCCATGGACCCGCAGCATTCAATCCCATATCCATATGGCACTGCTGGAGGAGATGGATTTCGCCGGTACATCGGCCTGGTATGAGTCCGTGTTCGGCGGAGCCCCCTCCTTTGTTCCGATCTTCGGTCAGGAGCAGGCCCCCCCTCAGAAGGTCAATGCTCAGCGCAGTCTGCTGCCGCCGATCGAAGGGGTGATCGTCCAATCCTTTGCGCTCAACCTCAAAGGTGTCCTGGTTGCTCCAGGTATGCCGTCTGCAGCAGATTCGAGTCTGTCCCGTGAGGTACATAGTGTGGAGGCGGGCCGTGTGGTGGAAGTCCGCCGGGATGCACAAAAAGGGGTCTTTGTCACCGTTCAGCATGTGGACGGGTTGACCTGTACCTATGGACAGCTGGATCAGACCCGTCTCAAGGCGAACGATTGGGTAGAAGAGGGAAATATCATCGGGCAGCTCCCGAAAGCATCTGGGACTGACACGCCAACATTATTTTTTGCCACCCAGAAGGGGGATCAGTATATCGATCCCGTGGAAGCGGTAGCTTTTGATTAGGGCAGGAAGTATTACGTTCTCGCTTCACCCTCTCTTCGTCATCATGATGCTGCTCTCCGTGGTGACCGGTCATATTCTGGAGCTGCTGACCCTGTTCTCCATCGTTCTTATTCATGAGCTGGGACACGCGGCTGCGGCACTATTGCTGGGAATTCAGGTACGGTCGATCCAGCTTCTGCCTTTCGGCGGAGTAGCCGTTATTGAGGAACACGGCAGCATGACAGCAGGCAAGGAAATTATTATTGCCCTTGCCGGTCCGCTGCAGAATGTCATCATGATGGCTGCGGCCTGGCTGGCCGGCTGGGCAGGCTGGGGTAATGAGGCTTTTATGGATTACCTGATTCAGTGTAATCTGTTGATTGCCCTGTTTAATTTGCTCCCTATCCTGCCGCTGGACGGTGGTAAAATCGTACATGCTCTTGCCAGCCTTTGCTGGTCGTATCATGCAACCCTGCTCTGGACGTCGCGTATCAGCATTCTGTTCAGTGCAGTTGTGACGGGGTATGCGTTGATGCCGCCGCTTGGCGGAGGTGCAATCCGTCTGAATTTGTTTATGATCGGCGTGTTCCTGCTCTACTCGAATCTGGTAGATTATCGTAACATCCCTTACCGGTTTGTCCGTTTCCTGCTTGGCCGGGAACTGAAATACAGGAATCTCGGACCGGATGCTGCGGGAGCGGTGCCAATTGTCTCCGCTGCATCGAAACCTTTAGAAGGAATTCTGCGTCTGTTCAGAAGAGATAAGTATCATCTGATCTATATCGTAGGTTTGCAGGGAACGGTAGAAGGCATTATTCCGGAACAACGGATTATAGCGTCTTTTTTCGCCTCGCGTCCGAGATAATACAGGTCGGCAGTTTTATCGCTCTCATTTTGGTATAATATTGAATGAAGATTCAAGTTGGGATGCCAATCGGCGAGGATGGCCTGGATAGAAGAGCGACAGGTTTACGCAGAGGTGAAGACGTGAAGCAAATGATAGTACATTGTCAAGAGAACAGAACTGAAATGGCGCTGCTCGACGAAGGGAAACTGGTGGAATTTGCTTCAGAAAAGACAAGGGAACAAGGCCTGCTGGGTTCTTTCTTCAAAGGCAGAGTCGTGAATGTCATTCCCGGTATGCAGGCGGCTTTTGTGGATATTGGCCAGAAGCGGAACGCTTTTCTGTACGTGGATGATGTGCTGCATCCGAATCTGGAGAAGCATGCCAAGATCAAGCCCGCGATATCCGAGCTGCTTCGGGTAGGGCAGGAGATTGTAGTGCAGGTGCTTAAGGAGCCTGTTGGCAGTAAGGGAGCGCGTGTAACAACGCACTATTCCCTGCCAGGACGCTGGATTGTATATATGCCCGAAGCGGATTATGTTGCGGTATCCAAGAAGATTGCAACTGAAGAGGAACGGGCTCGCCTGCGTTCACTGGGAGAGAAGCTGCGCCGCCGCGGTGAAGGTTTGATCATCCGCACGGTCTCGCAGAAGGAGTCGCTGGAAGCTATCGCAGGCGATCTGGAAGAGCTCCGGGAGCAGTGGAAGCTTATTCAGGAGAAATCACATCAGCTGTCTGCGCCGCTGCTGCTCCATCGGGATATGAGTATGGTACAGCGGCTGATCCGCGATGTGTTTACACCAGGAGAAGATGAGCTGGTGATTGATAATGAAGGACAAGCCCGTGACGCGGCAGCCTACCTGAAGCAGATTAACGGGGGACGCGAATCCCGGATCACAAGCTATACGAAGCCGGAGCCGATCTTCTGTGCCATGGGTGTAAAGGGACAGCTGGAGCGTGATTTTGCCAGGAAGGTATGGCTTGCGGGCGGAGGTTATGTGGTGATTGATCATACCGAAGCCCTGACAGTGATTGATGTGAACACTGGTAAATATACCGGGGGGAGCACGCTGGAGGAGACGGTCACCGAGACCAATGTTCAGGCTGCGGTTGAGATTGCCCGGTTGATCAGGCTGAGAGATATCGGCGGCATCATTATTATTGATTTTATTGATATGGAAGAAGAACAGAACAGACGCAGGGTCACGGACGCCCTGGATGAATGTCTCAAAAAAGACCGCACGCAGACCTATGTTGTCGGCTGGACCAGGCTTGGCCTGCTCGAGCTCACTCGCAAAAAAGTAAGAGAAGAAAAAACATTGTCCTAGCATAAAAGCACAGGCCTTCAGCCTGTGCTTTTTGGTGCAGCAGTATAAAATACTTGCAATGATTTCGCGCAGGATCGACTGCTTGCTTGATTAAACCTGCATTGAGATATAGACTTAGATGAATCAATTAAATTTTGCACAAATGCGTCGGGTGTATTAGCTGATGTCTTGAGCGGAATAATCAATATAATGTTTGGGATGGCGATCAGAACATGAGTAACTCGGGACCCTTTTTATCTTTGGACGATCATCTTTGCTTTTCTTTATATGCGTCCTCCAGGGCCATTCTTAGGCTGTACCGTCCGTTTCTCGATGAGATTGGACTGACTTATCCGCAGTATCTGGTGCTGCTGGTGCTGTGGGAGCAGGGTCAGACTACAGTCAAGGTTCTGGGACAGCGGCTGGAGCTTGATTCGGGCACACTGACACCTATGCTGAAACGGATGGAAGCCGCCGGCTTGGTCGAACGCAGCCGTACAACGGAGGATGAGCGTTTTGTTATGGTTAAGATTACCGATAAAGGTGCGGAGCTGAGGGACAAAGCGATGTGTATTCCCCGTTCCTTATTTGAAGCCTCGGGTATGACTGTTGAAGAGACACAGGCGCTAAATTCGGCGATTCGCAAGCTGTCACATCAGGTAAATGATAAATAGGACTAACAATAACAGAATTTTCTGCAATTTAGTCTAACTGTTTTAACAGAATAGCTTGATTTATGATAGGCAGCATGCTATAATCCATTAGTATGTGTCTAGTAATTATTGCTGCACATGCTGTAACCGCTCCGATCGGGTTGAAGCTCGTGCTCTTATCCTGGATAAGAGGGACGACACCTGAATCAGGCGAGTCTGAGACATAGGGAGGTGCAAGCAAATGTACGCTATTATCGAAACAGGTGGTAAACAATACAAAGTTCAAGAGGGCGACGTATTGTTCATCGAGAAGCTGAACGCAAATGACGGCGAGAGCGTAACGTTCGACCGTGTCCTGGCAGTGTCCAGCGACAAAGGTTTTACGGCAGGTACGCCGGTGGTATCCGGAGCTTCCGTAACGGCTAAGGTGGAGAAGCATGGTAAAGGTCAAAAGGTTGTTGTATACAAATACAAGCCGAAAAAGAACTACCACAAAAAGCAAGGCCATCGTCAACCGTACACGAAAGTAACCATCGAGAAAATCCAAGCATAAGAAGGTGCATCCGTGATTAACGTGCACATTGCCCGACTGGATGACGGCAGTATTGAAGGTTTCTCGATTGAAGGCCATGCAAACTTTGCAAAAGCCGGTCGTGATATCGTTTGTGCCGGTGTTTCAGCTGTTACGGTTGGAACCGTGAACTCGATCGAAGCCCTTACCGGGGTGGAGCTTGATTCGAAGATGAAGAATGGTTTTCTTAGCGCCCGTCTGACGGAACCGCTGGCGGATTCCGTGTCTTCACAGGTACAGTTGCTGCTTGAGTCCATGGTGGTCATGCTGGAGAGTATCGCAGCGTCATATGGTAAGTATATACGTGTAGAGCAAGGCAATAACTAAAGAAGGAGGTAGACTAACATGTTGAAATTGAATCTTCAATTGTTCGCATCGAAAAAAGGTGTAGGTTCCACAAAGAACGGACGTGATAGCCGTGCTAAACGTCTGGGCGTGAAACGTGCTGACGGTCAAGCAGTGACTGGCGGCAGCATCCTGGTTCGTCAGCGCGGAACGAAAATTCATCCGGGCACGAACGTGGGCATCGGTTCTGACGACACTCTTTTTGCTAAAGTGGACGGCGTTGTGAAATTCGAACGTTGGGGCCGCGACCGCAAAAAAGTGAGCGTCTACCCGATTGAAGTCGCTCCAGTAGCGGCTGCAGTGGAAGCTTAATAACGGCGTTAGCCGAATAAGGAGCCTCCGGCACTTCTGCCGGGGGCTTTTTTGTATCGTGGTGCCCACGGGTGTAATCTCTATGATATACTGATTTATGGTTATGGAACCCATTTAACAGATTGCAGAACGGAGAGAAGCCATGAGAAGTTGGACCAAGGTGCCGCTGCTTACCGCATGCTCCATTTTGATTCCTTTGGTTTTTATTTTTGTATATCCTACAATCGTTACTTTGGTTGCAGCCGTAATTTGGTGTGTGGGCTCCGTGATGCTGGCCGTGCAGATGTTGCGCCGGACGGCAGAGCAGGAGAAACAGCAGCTGCTGCGCACGGTGCAGGGAACAGCCATTTCCACGCTGAACCATCATAGACACGATTGGATGAATGATTTGCAGGTGCTGTACGGATATATCCGGCTGGGCAAGCATGATAAAACCGTGCAGTGTGTGGAAAGAATAAAGGAACGGGTCGCTGAGGAGAGTAAAATCGCTAAGCTGGGTATTCCATCGCTGGTATTTTTCCTGCAGTCGTTCCGCAGTTATGGAGCCAACCTGGAGTTACATGTGGAAGTGCAGGATCAAATGCAGCTGGGCGCTGTCATGTCTCCCGAAGACGGCGAGTCCCTTGCTACGGCTGTCATGGATACAGTAAGGGCATATCAATACAGTGGGGGCCGGTCGTCCTGGGGAGAAGTGCGCAGCTTGACCATTTATTTTACTTTGGATCAGGGAGACGCTGTGGTGCGTTTTGAAGCCTCCGAGATGGAGGATCCCGAGCTGCTGCATCAGATTGTTAAGGCACTGGAGCACAAGCATATCGTAGCAGAGCAGTCAAACGCCGGACAGGCATCTTTTCAATTTAGGATGCCGTGCGGAATATAAGGAAGGTGTCAATAAATGTTTGTAGATACAGCTAAAATTTATGTTAAAGGCGGCGATGGCGGGGATGGTCTCATCTCCTTCCGCCGCGAGAAATATGTTCCGGAAGGCGGACCGGCAGGGGGCGACGGCGGTAAGGGCGGCGACGTTATTTTCCGTGTCGATGAAGGTCTGAGAACGCTGATGGACTTCCGCTACCAGCGCCATTTCAAAGCACAGCGCGGAGAGAAGGGCAAGAACAAAAGCCGTCATGGAGCGAATGCCGAGAATATGGTGGTTCGAATTCCTCCGGGTACGGTTGTTGTGGACGACGATTCCGGTGAAGTGCTGGCAGATTTGACCCGTCATGGGCAGCAGGTCGTTGTGGCCAGAGGCGGCCGCGGCGGCCGCGGTAATATCCGCTTTGCTACGCCGAACAACCCTGCACCTGAATTGGCAGAGAACGGGGAAGAAGGACAGGAGCGCTACATTACCCTTGAACTGAAGGTCATGGCAGACGTAGGTCTGGTAGGTTTCCCGAGTGTGGGTAAATCGACCCTGCTGTCTGTGGTATCTGCGGCAAAGCCGAAGATCGGAGCCTATCATTTTACAACGATAACGCCGAATCTGGGTGTTGTGGATGTAGGTGAAGGAAGAAGCTTTGTTATGGCTGACCTTCCGGGACTCATAGAAGGAGCCCATGAAGGTGTCGGTCTGGGGCATGAATTCCTGCGTCATGTAGAGCGTACTCGTGTTATTGTCCATGTGGTGGATATGGCAGGTTCCGAGGGAAGGGATCCGTTTGAAGACTGGCAGAAGATCAACGACGAACTAAAGCTGTATAATGAGCAGCTGTCAGAGCGTCCGCAGATTGTGGCAGCTAACAAAATGGATATGCCGGAAGCGCAGGAGAATCTGGAACGTTTTAGCGAGCAGGTGCGTGAGCTTCGTCCGGATATCGAAATTATGCCCATCTCCTCGCTGACCCGCCAAGGGGTGCAGGAGCTCTTGTACCGTACAGCAGATATCCTGGAGCAGATTCCAGAGGAGACGGCTGTAGAGGAAGTAGCTGAAGTCGAAGAGCGCAAAGTCTACAAGCTGGACAAGAAGGAAGATGACAGCTTCCGAATCGTACGCGATAATGACGTGTATGTGGTGGAGAGTGCGAAGATTGAACGGATGATGAAACGCATGCAGCTGAATTCTCATGATGCTATTCTCAAGCTTGCACGTACACTGCGCCACATGGGTGTGGATGATGCCCTGCGTCAGCGTGGAGCCGAAGATGGTACCATTGTACGTATAGGCGATTTTGAATTTGAATTTGTGGAAGGCAGCAGTTACTACTAAGAAAACAGCCGGTTCTTATCTTGACTTCAAGAGGAGGACCGGCTTTTTACATAACAAAACACCAAATAAAAATACCGTAGATATCTGTTCCAGGTTTATTCAAACAGGCAGCTTGAAGTGCAGATAAGAACCTGCTGATAAGGTTAGGCTGAAAAAAACGGACATTGCCTATTGCCCTAATCTCATTGTTTCGATATAATGTCCACTAAATAAAAACAAGAGTCTTTGAGGAGAGGACGTTTTGAAGGAACGCTATTATTTAGTGCGTGAAGACATTTTGCCCGAGGCGGTCGTGAAGACGATGCAGGTCAAGCAGCTGCTTGCCGCCGGAGATGTCAAAACCGTTCATGAAGCGGTCGAGCAAATCGGATTAAGCCGCAGTGCCTTTTATAAATATAAAGATGGTATTCACTTGATCAACCAGCTGGAACGGGAACGGATTGTGAATATTTCGATCGATCTGGAACATGAATCAGGTATGCTCTCCAAGGTGCTGGGGGTGGTAGCGGATTTCGGAGCTAACGTGCTGACTATCAACCAGAGCATCCCTCTTCAGGGCAGAGCCAATGTGGTGATTTCGGTGGAAATGTCTCGATTAAACGACGGGCTGGGTGATATGCTGGAAGGACTGGGCGCTCTTGCAGGTGTAAGACGTGTGCGGCTGATTGGCCAAGGTTAGGAAGAGAGAAGATATCGGGGGTATGGGAATGAGACCGGTAAAAGTAGGACTGCTGGGCCTGGGTACTGTAGGTACAGGTGTAGTCCGCATCGTGGAAGGCAATCAGGCAGACCTGAGCAGTCAGGTCGGCTCGCCGATTGTAATAGAGAAGATTGTAGTTAAGAATACCGACAAGGTTCGGAGTATCCCAATTAGTCCGGAAAAATTAACGGAGGACCCTTGGGAGGTCATCAAGAACCCGGAAATTGATGTGATTGTGGAAGTTATGGGCGGGATCGATCAGACCAAAGCTTATATTTTGGCGGCTCTGGAACACGGCAAGCACGTGGTTACCGCGAATAAGGACCTTATGGCCCTATATGGCTCTGAGATTATTGCCAAGGCGCAGGAACATCAATGTGACGTATTTTACGAGGCAAGTGTAGCAGGCGGTATACCGATCATCCGAACTCTGATTGAAGGGTTCTCATCGGACCGGATCACACGGATTATGGGAATTGTGAACGGCACAACCAATTATATTCTGACCAAAATGAGTCAGGAAGGTGCTTCGTACGAATCGGTGCTCAAAGAAGCACAGCAGCTCGGTTACGCCGAGTCGGATCCGACTTCCGATGTGGAAGGCCTGGATGCTGCGCGGAAGATGGCTATATTGGGGACGCTTGGTTTCCGCAGCCATGTGGAGCTGAAGGATGTATCGGTTGAGGGGATTACCGGAATATCCAGCGAAGATATCGCTTTTGCCAAACGTCTGGGATATGAAATGAAGCTGCTGGGCATTGCCGAGATGCAGGATGACGCATTCACGGTTAGTGTGCAGCCGACAATGGTCAGCCAGAATCACCCGTTAGCAGCTGTTAATGGTGTGTTCAACGCAGTATATGTTCATGGCGAAGCGGTTGGCGAGACGATGTTCTACGGTGCGGGTGCCGGTGAAATGCCGACAGCGACCTCGGTTGTGGCCGATCTCGTAGCTGTTGTACGGAACATGAAGCTGGGTGTGAACGGATCGAAAGCGATGCTGCCTTATAAGCCGAAGCGGCTGATGAGCGATGAACTTGTTTTCTGCAAAAATTTTATTCTGCTGCATGTGGACGACAAGGCCGGCGTATTGGCCAAAATCACACAGGTGTTTGCTGAATTTGATGTCAGCCTTGCCTCTGTGGTGCAGCAGCCGAATGAGCATAATCCGGACGCGGAGATTATCATCGTCACGCACGCCGCCAGCAAGGCAAGTGTGCAGCAGGTGCTTGAGCATTTTGAATCCCTGGAAGTCATACGCAAAATTAAAAGTGTCTATCGTGTAGTCGGCTAAACACCCGGCTGGATGACGCTGTACTATACAGAAAGCTGCTTTACAGCTGGAGAGGAAGTTTTGCATGATTCGCGAAGAAGGCGTTAGAGTAAGGATCCCGGCCAGTACAGCTAACCTTGGGCCCGGGTTTGACACAATGGGAATGGCACTGTCCCTGTATGCCTGGATGGAGATGAAGGCTTCAGATCAGACTACGTTTCACCTCCATGGTGACCAAATGAACGGAGTGCCCGTGGATAAATCCAACTTGATTTACGAAGTGGCCCAGCTTGTCTTCCGGGAAGCGGGAGTGCATGTACCGGAGATTGAAGTTGCTATGTATTCAGATATCCCGCTGACCCGTGGGCTTGGCAGCAGTGCATCAGCGATTGTCGGCGGACTGGCTGCGGCGAATGCGCTTATCGGTTTTCCCCTGCCGCAAAGCAAGCTGTTCGATATGGCCACAGCGATCGAGAAACACCCCGATAATGTGGGGGCCTCTCTGTATGGCGGTATTATCACAGCTGTATGGGACGGCAGCCGGGCAGAGTGTCTGAAAATTATACCGGACGAGAATCTGGAGGTTATTGTCGTCATCCCTGATTTTCAATTGTCTACCAGCAAGGCGCGAGAAGTGCTGCCGGCATCGCTTTCCATGGGGGATGCTATATTTAACATCAGCCGTTCCACACTGCTCGCGACGGCGCTGGCGCAGGGAAGACTGGACCTGATCCGGACGGCGATGAAGGACCGCCTTCACCAGCCTTACCGTGCATCCCTGGTACCCGGGATGGCTGAAATTCTCGAGCATGCTCCTGAACACGGAGCACTGGGTGCTGCACTAAGTGGCGCAGGACCGACTGTACTCGCACTGGCTGACCGCCGGGAAGGACGGAGCGGAGAGTTGACCCGGTACCTGCTGGAGACGATGGAGCGTTCTGGAATCCAGGCTGCAGCTCTGCAGCTTCTGCCGGATCTGGAAGGTGTGCAGCTGATTTCCCAGATGCAATCCTTGTCATTTTTGGATATGATAAAAGGGGACGTTACAATATGAAAAAGATTGCTGTATTACCCGAAGGAACCGTCTCGCACGAAGCGATTCTGTACCTGGCGGGTGATGTTCCCTATGAACTTGTACACTACAAGCATATTTCTGAAGTGTTTCGTTCAACGGAGCAAGGAGTAACCGATTATAGCGTCATTCCGATTGAGAACACCATTGACGGCTCGGTGAGCTTACATATGGATTGGCTCGTGCATGAAGTGGATATCCCAATGCAGGCCGAGTGGGTATACCCCTCCATTCAGAATTTGATCGGACACCGCAATGAATTTCAGGACCGTGACGGTAATGTGGATTTCACGCGTATTACCAAAATTATGTCCCATCCGGTTGCCATCCCGCAGTGCCAGCAGTTCATCCAAAAGTTTGCGCCTCAGGCTGAGCTGGAAAGTGTGAATAGTACGGCCGAGGCTGTGGCTATCGTCAAGAATAATCCGGGTTCAGGCTGGGCAGCGATCGGTACGTCTCTGGCTGCCGAGAAGCATCAGCTGGATATTATGGCCAGCAAGGTTACGGATCACGACAATAACTTTACCCGCTTCGTTCTGGTTGGACGTGAGCCGGCAGAGTTTAGACGTCAGCCTGAAGGTGTACGCACCAGTCTAATTGTGACTCAGCCGGAAGACTTTCCTGGTGCACTGCACCAGGTGCTGTCGGCCTTTGCCTGGCGCCGTCTGAATCTGTCGCGCATCGAATCGCGCCCGACCAAAAGGCAGCTGGGCAGTTATTATTTTTACATTGAGGTTCTGGAGACCATCCATTCGGTACTGCTTCCGGCAGCTATAGCTGAGATCGAAGCGCTGCAATGCCAGGTGCGGATTCTTGGCTCCTACCCCAACTATACTTATCAAGAACTATCCACGGAGGTGCAGTAGTACAATGGCAGAGCAATGGATTTATTTAGACGGTGAGTTTGTTACCAAGGAGAACGCAAAAGTTTCCGTTTACGACCATGGTTTTCTGTACGGTGACGGCATTTTTGAAGGGATTCGTATTTATAACGGCAATATTTTCAAATGCAAAGAGCATCTGGATCGTCTTTATGATTCAGCTAAATCCATCCAGCTTAACATTCCGCTGAGCTATGACGAGATGCTGGAAGCCATGGCGGAGACAATCCGTCGTAACGAGATGCGCAGCGGATATATCCGTCTGGTTGTATCCCGCGGTGCAGGTAATCTGGGTCTTGATCCGAACCGCTGTCCCAAAGCTACTGTATTGATTATCGTGGAGCAGCTGGCAATTTATCCGGAGGAAGCCTACCGTACTGGCCTGAAGACGGTGTCGGTCTCCCAGCGCCGCAACATTCCGGATGCACTGAATCCGAAGATCAAATCCTTGAATTACCTGAATAATATTTTGGTTAAAATCCAGTCCAACTACGCCGGTGTAGGCGAAGCTATCATGCTGAACTCCCAGGGATATGTAACTGAGGGCTCTAGTGATAACATTTTTATCATCAAAAATGGTGTGGTCTATACCCCGCCTTGCTATCTCGGGGCGCTTGAAGGTGTAACCCGTAATGCGATCATTGACATCTGCGGTAAAATCGGCCTTCCGCTGAAGGAACAACCATTTACCCTGCATGATGTGTATGTTGCCGATGAAGTATTCTTCACAGGTACGGCTGCTGAAGTTATCGCTGCTTATGAAGTGGACGGCAGAACGATTGGTTCCGGCGTGGCGGGTCCAATCACACTGCAGCTGCTTCAGGAGTTCCGTGCGATCGTGGACCAAGACGGTTACAAGGTATGGCCAGCTGAATAAGTCTTATGCTTTAGCATCAAGTCCTTTCTCTTCGGAGAAAGGGCTTTTTTTGTCGGGTGCGCGAAGGCTTTGGCGGTCAGCGGAGTGTTTTTTTACAGATAAGGATGTCATTCGCCCAGTCCCTGCATAGGATGTAGTATCGGAAAGACGGGTGCAGGTTGACCCAAATGATACGTCTAGGAGGTTAGTGATACGTGAAGATCCATATCGTCAAAAAGGGAGATACTCTCTATCTGCTGGCTCAGAAGTATGGAGTGACCCTGGAGAAAATCACTGCGGCGAATCCGCAGATAACGGATCCCAACCAGCTTGAAATTGGTATGAAGGTTAAAATTCCGTCAGAAGCGGTTCCGGCATCACCGGCCCAGGATGTCGTGTATCAGCACAAGGTGAAGCAGGGGGATACACTATGGCAGCTCTCCAAAGCGTGGGGAATTCCACTGCAGAACATGATTGAAGCTAATCCGCAGCTGAAGAACCCGAATGCGCTGTTGGTTGGTGAAACGGTCAACATCCCCAAAGTCAAGGGAGAACAGATGACTGTTCCGAGCAATCCGAAGATGCCGGGGGGGAAAACCTATACAGGGGTTAAAGAGGAGCTGACCCAACCGAAAGAAGAACTGACCGCACCTAAAGAGGAACTGACCAAGCCGAAGGAGGAAATGCCTTTGCCTCCTGTTCAGCAGCTTCCGGTCATGCCCGAGATGCCGGTCCAGCCGACTCCTCCTCCTGTGCAGGAGATGCCCCAGCCGATTGTAATGATTACACCGCCCGCACCAGCTCCGCTGCCTCAGCCGGTTCCCGCGCCGATTATGATGCCGCCGCAGCAGGAAATGCCTTGCGGATATGAGAAGCCGAAAGAAGACTGCGGCTGCGGGCAAATGCCAGCGCCTATTCCTATGCCTTATGCGATGATGCCTGATATGTATTCCGAGGTAGGAAACAAGATGGAAGAGTGTGGGGACATGGGAATGGGGATTTATCCGGGCATCCAGCCGGAGCAGGTAGGAGCTGCAAACATGCAGCCGATCTATAGTCAACCGCTCCCTTATATGGATGACTGCGGCTGCCACGGCCATAAAGGCCCGACATGGATGCCGGAAATTCAGCCGTATATGCAGGCTCCGTTAATGGCAGAGTATCATCACGAGGGAGGCGGCTATCCTAACGGATATCCAGTCCCGATGCCTTACCAGCCTCAGCAGTCTTATGCTTCACCACTGATGATGCAGCCTCCCATGACCAGTCCTTCTATGTATGGACCTGTAGGAGCGGGAGGCGATTGTGGATGCGGCGGCGCCCAGGCGCCAATGCCTTATAGCTATCAGCCTCAAGCAGGCATAAGCCACAGCTATGAATATCCGGTTCAACCGATTTATTTTAACCAGCCTGGTGTACCACAGCAGCCATCCGGTGCATACGGCGGCATATATCCGCCCAAAGCTGGAGATTGCGGGTGCCGCGAGACGCAGGCTGTGCTTTCAACACAAGATGCTAATTTTATCATCCAGCCGGATGAGGAAGTTACACCATCGGTTACCATTGCAGCTGAGGAACCAAAACCGCAGACGATTCCGAGGGGGGCAGCTGCCAAAGCCCCGTCCAAACACAAACAGGTAAAGATTTCGCAAAGTGATTCCTCATCTGGTAAGGCTGCACGTTCCAAGACATCAGGTGAAAACAGTAAAGGTAAAGCAAAGGAACGGGTGTCGCGCTCCAAGCGCAACAGCCCATGGATTCAAGGATAGCTCTATTTTCGGTATTAAAGGCACCGGGATTCTCTTGGTGCCTTTCCTTATGGGTTATATTAACAGTTGCATTAGTATGTTATCCTATGATAAATTATAAAAGTTCTCTTCTGAAGAGACAGCAAGTAAAGCAGTAAAGATTTAAAAGAAAGACTTGCTTTGTCTGAAGAGATCTGATATATTATAAGAGTTGCTGCTGAAAATGCAGATGACTGTTTGATCTTTGAAAACTGAACAACGAGTGAGTATCGCTGTTGCGTAAGTAACAGCAAACCATGAGATTTATATCTCGTCAGATTCAAAATGAGCTTATCGCTCTTTTCAATAACTTTATTGGAGAGTTTGATCCTGGCTCAGGACGAACGCTGGCGGCGTGCCTAATACATGCAAGTCGAGCGGGGTTT
>NZ_JAUQTB010000049.1 GCF_030580655.1 Paenibacillus lacisoli | reverse complement strand
GGGTAGATGATTGGGGTGAAGTCGTAACAAGGTAGCCGTATCGGAAGGTGCGGCTGGATCACCTCCTTTCTATGGAGTACCAGCTTTCTGTAGGAAAGCGTACATCGAGAGCATATGCTCGTTTCCTGCAACGGAAACATTCAAATATCTTTTCATCATCCCATTTGTTCAGTTTTGATGGAATTTACGGGGCCATAGCTCAGCTGGGAGAGCGCCTGCCTTGCAAGCAGGAGGTCAGCGGTTCGATCCCGCTTGGCTCCACCATAATATTTCATCAAGTTGTTCCTTGAAAACTGGATACCGAAACGAAAATGCGATTTAGAAACAATCCTTTTAGCTGAACTTGTGTCAAACAAGATCATTAGCTAACGATGGAGTGAGGTTTTTGGAGGCGATCGATCCTTTGTGAGTCTGTTTCCACGTTGATTTCATTCAATCAAGAAACAGAGGAGCAACAGAGCGTGTCGACCCAAAATCCGAACGAATTAGGTTAAGCTACTAAGAGCACACGGAGGATGCCTAGGCGCTAGGAGCCGATGAAGGACGTGGCGAACAACGATAAGGCCTCGGGGAGCTGTAAGCAAGCTTTGATCCGGGGATGTCCGAATGGGGAAACCCGGCTGGTGTAATAGCCAGTCACTTCTGTCTGAATACATAGGGCAGTCGAGGCAGACCAGGGGAACTGAAACATCTAAGTACCCTGAGGAAGAGAAAACAATAGTGATTCCGTCAGTAGCGGCGAGCGAACGCGGATTAGCCCAAACCAG
>NZ_JAUQTB010000048.1 GCF_030580655.1 Paenibacillus lacisoli | reverse complement strand
TCACTCGTCCCCTCGTTTGTTTTCATTTTATTTCATACGAGGGTGTTTATCGACTGCATTTTTATCGTAGCACTCCACATGATGAAATGCTTGTTATCGAGGAAAGAGTAATTTTATTAGTTCCAAAGGGGGCTGTTTCTTTCTCTCAGAGATATACACCAGACGTGTATTGCAGACATTTTGTTTTAAATTTTCATCAAAATGAACATCTGAGATTGTTGACTCCTTTAGTTAAAGAAACACGTTTGAAAAGTGGAGAAATTAAATGGGAGGTTTTCAAGAAAGATTTAATTGAAGAACTCCATCCTTTTAGGAAAGAATATTTAAGGGAATTTACAAGAAATCATCCTCAAATATTCAATCAATTTAGACAGCAAGCGAAAAATCAAATGAACTCAATAACTGATGATCAACTTGAAGATGAACCTGGCTTCAGTATTGAAGAGTTTGTTGATTATTTAAAAGACAGACTTACTGCCATCGTACCGGGAACTAACACTGCAAATCTATATCATACTCATATAATGGGAATACTCGAATACCTATTTTATCCGAACTTAGTATGTCCGGTGAAAGAACAGGAGATTGATGAAGGTAGGAAACGAATTGATATCTCCTTTGAAAATGCTGCTAAATCGGGATTTTTCTATAATCTGCATTCGGTTAAGCAAATTCCCTGTTCGTATATATTCGTAGAATGTAAAAACTATTCAAGAGATATAACTAGGTCGTGTCTGAAAACTCTTCATTGAGTCAATTTGAAAATGGCAGCCACGTATACAAACGCCAAGAATGACTTAG
>NZ_JAUQTB010000047.1 GCF_030580655.1 Paenibacillus lacisoli | reverse complement strand
TAGGATGTGTCTGAAAACTAAATATTATGGTAAGATTTGAGAAAAACGAATGGAGTAGCAAACATGAGTCAAAGACGGTACGAAATAAGCGATGAACAGTGGGATCAAATTAAGGATATGTTTCCACCCTACACAACCGGACGTCCGTCAAAATTAAATGAACGAATCATGTTTAATGCTTTTCTATGGATCGCTCGAAGTGGTGCTGCCTGGCGCGATCTACCGGAAGAACGCTATGGTTCATGGAAAACGGTGTACAGTCGCTTCTGCAAGTGGCGAGATAGCGGACTGCTTGTTGCGATCTTCCAAGCCCTTCAGGTCGAACCTGACTTTGAAAACTTGAGTATAGATTCGACATCGGTCAAAGCCCATCAACACTGTGCTGGTGCAAAAAAAACGCAGACGGACACGAAGTAAATCAACACATCGGCGTCAGTCGTGGCGGCAAGACAACCAAACTTCATACGGTAGTCGATGGATTAGGTAACCCTCTGGCTTTTCTTCTAACGGGTGGTCAAGTCTATGATTCCGTTCCCGCGATCGAATTGCTGCAGGAGTTAGATATTACGGGAAGCCATATTCTTGGCGACAAAGCCTATGGCTCCGAAGCGATCCGGAATTGGATCACAGCTAAGCAGGCATCCTACACGATCCCGCCTAAAGCGAATAGTCAAAACCCATGGAATGTCGATTGGTATCGGTATAAAGAACGCCACGTAGTGGAGTGCTTTTTCAATAAAATCAAACACTTTCGCCGTGTGGCTACTCGTTACGACAAGTTGGCTAAGTCATTCTTGGCGTTTGTATACGTGGCTGCCATTTTCAAATTGACTCAATGAAGAGTTTTCAGACACGACCTA
>NZ_JAUQTB010000046.1 GCF_030580655.1 Paenibacillus lacisoli | reverse complement strand
TCCACTTCACAGAAGAACTTGCTATAACTCGGATAGTTATAGCTCAATTGCGTGTGAAGCTGATTCTTGAGCATGACAAGCGTATCCCGTAAGCTGTACCGCCGCATAACTAGCTGTTTTAGAATCCAGTAATCATCTTGTGGGTGGGCATTTGGCAACCTGTCCAGTTCATCCAGTAACAGCTTGGCGATGTTCTCTGCATCCCAACTGTCATGTTTCTCTGTCATGGCATAGCTTTTACGCTTCCAGTTGGATAAAGCGGCATTGACCTCTTTGACTAGGAAATGATTCTCGACAAGGTAAACGGCTAATGACCTTCCATAGCCCCCCACGTCCTCAAGTCCAAATACTACCGTCATGCCATCCTGCACATGCTTCTTGACCTTGTTTACCACCGCAGGGAAAGCCGATGGCTTATTTTCAAATTCAATGACTTCTAATCGCTCATTCCAACAGTTGATAACAACTGCGGTATGTGTCCGCTTATGCAAATCAACGCCAACATAGATATACTGCTCTTTACGATGTCTCATTTTGAGTATCCCCCTTAGCCTTTATAGCGTTTAGGGAAAAAGAATAGCCGCATCGTCTGTTTAGTATTCGCCCGAAAGCGTACATTGAAGGGTAAGCGTGTCTATTCTTCCTCTATAAACGCTATAAGATGGCTTGATGTAATCCTGTTGCTGTAATGCCGCCGTACTGATACTGACCTTCATAGAACTCTCTGCGGTCAAGTATCCGTTTGACCTGTACTTTCGTGAACTGCTTGCCTTGCTGTGTTGTAAAGCCTTCTTGATTCAATTGAAATGCCATTTCGGATAACGTCCAATTCGGGTTCTGTTCCCGTATGTCAAAGAGCCGTTT
>NZ_JAUQTB010000045.1 GCF_030580655.1 Paenibacillus lacisoli | reverse complement strand
CCTGCTTTCTCTCGCGTGAACTGGACCGGTAGATGATCCGCGTTCAGCTGCGTCGTTTCCGAAATTTTCTCCACAGCAGTTATGTGGCTTGGATCATTGGGATTGCTGATCGTAGTACGCTTGATGACAGAGGATTCCTGCGCGGGATCGTTAAAGTCCGTCATTCTGCTGTAATCGAACACCACCACATTCTTCTTCTTATACGTGCTCTCACGCAGCTCGTCGTAGCGACGGGCTACACGGGAATATTCGAGTGTTCCGGTATCGCCCAGCCGCTTGCTCGCTGTGGTGTACTCATAGGTTGTGCGCCCGCCAGTAGGATAGGTGATCTGCTCCAGATCGTTGTACAGCGTCTGGCCGGCATCTGGTTGGCTGGACGTATCATAGTCAAACTTCACTTCATTCTTGTCATACGTATAGGACGTCGTCTCGCCGTTCTCGTTGACAACAGAAGCCAGTTCCCGTTTCTTGTTCGTGTTGCTGATCAGGCGCTTGTTGTAGACAAGCGATTGGCCTGGCGCATAGGTTACAGTTACCGAATTGGAGGTATAGGTAAAGGTTATCTCTCGGTTCAAGGTATCAATGATCCGGTCTATGAGCGGATATTCGTTCTGATCATTCACCGGCTGTTTCGCGTACAGAACCATGATGACATTGCCGTATGCATCCTTCGTTCCAATCCATTGACCGTTGCTGTTAAAATAAACTCCTGTCCCCAGCGTATCGGTCAGCGCATAAGCCGCTTGGGCTGTAACTTCGGTGCCTGCTGCGTTCTTGGTTCTCAAGATCTCTGTCGACGGAGCGAAGGTCACGTCCTTGAGCGGATAATCGACCAGCCCCTGGCCGCCACTGCCCACAGCATATACCGAACCGTCCGCGAAGTGAAAATACTGCTGATTCCCCCGGGTCTCCACCGACGGAAAAGCCCATGTCCAGCCTACACCGAGATTGGATGTCTGCTCGTTATACGTATAGTACTCGGTTTC
>NZ_JAUQTB010000044.1 GCF_030580655.1 Paenibacillus lacisoli | reverse complement strand
TGGACGCATAACTGTACGGGTGGGAATCTAGGCGGTCCTAGAGGCAGAAGCGGCGGTGGGGTCAATGGTTCCTTACGCGCTATGCCGGGTGGAAATAGATTTACGGTAAAGTCAGGACAATCTAGTTTTAGCACTGGCAGCAGTAGTTATAAGTACAAACTTTCAACCCCTCCGACTGCTAGTGACATCAGAAGCTGGGCTAAATATCGAGGTAAGGGTGCGGGAAATGCTCTAGTCAAAGACACTGGCAAATTAGCAGATAACACTGCTAACTTAAGGTCTTGGGCAGAAGGAAAAGGTTGGGTAAGACAAGATACTGCAGGCGGTGTCGAACAATGGGGTGTAAAAAATGCTGATGGTACATTTAGTTGGAGGCTGAAACTAAAGCCGGAAGCAAGTACACGAGAAGGCTTAGGAGCGGGAAGCAATCAGCCTCGTTTTGATGCTAGACTAGATGATAAGGGGACGTATATAAATCCCTTTACTGGTCAAACGGGTGGGCGAGATGTTGGTACACATATTCCATTAGGGAAGTGACAAGTTGAATAAAACAATGTTAATTGAAATCTTACTTGACCCTACATCCAGTGAGGCAGACAAGGATGATGCCGCAATTGAGCTTGGAAACCATTTCGATGATGAGGAAACAATTGATACTTTAATCAAAGTTTCAAACAGTAGGGACATTGACGAAATGATTTCTGCAAGCTGTGGTGAGTCACTGGGTCAGATTTGGCTAAGAAAAGCAAAAGTTGATTATGAAAAACTAGCCTGTCTAAATGGTGTTGCATTAACTGAAGCACTATCTCTAATTAAACAGCAACGGCCTGATTGGTATGAAAAATATATAAAGCAAACGTCAGGCAAGAAATGATGTAAATGTTGAGAGAGATCTTGATTGGCTTTATGCCTTTCAAGGTTTGGAGTGCTACGATAAAAATGCAGTCGATAAACACCCTCGTATGAAATAAAATGAAAACAAACGAGGGGACGAGTGA
>NZ_JAUQTB010000042.1 GCF_030580655.1 Paenibacillus lacisoli | reverse complement strand
GTGTGGAGGTGGAGGCATTCCGACTTGAGATGCCCGAAGAAACTTTCGATGCAGGCGTTATCCCAGCAGTTTCCCTTGCGCGACATGCTAACCTTCATCTTCTTGCGTTCTAAGAGCGCATGGTAATGCTTGTGGGTGTATTGAAAACCCTGGTCGCTGTGAAGCAGGACCTTTGCTGGTTTACGCCTGCGTACAGCCGCCTTGACGGTGTCCAGAACAAGCTTTAAGTTGTTATGTCTGCCGATGCGGTACGCAACAACCTCGTTGTTAAAAAGGTCGAATATGACTGAAAGGTACAGAAAACGAGCGCCTAACGGAAGGTAGGTGATGTCTGTGACCCACTTCTGGTTAGGCGCCGTCGCATGGAACTCCCGGTTCAGCACATTGGTCGAGACAACAGCCGTCTCTCGACGACCGAAGTATGGCTTTTTGCGCCTGATCCGCGAACGGATCCCTAACTCCTTCATAAGCCGATACACGCGTTTGTGGTTGACGTTCAGGCTGTACGTCTTCCTCAGCCACACACGAACGCGCAGGTAACCGTAGATGCCCCTAAACCGCGTATGGCACTCCAAAATTTTCTCCTTCAAGCCCTGATCGTCGATCTGCTTGCGGGTTAGCTTCTGTTTACCGGCGGCCCATTTGTAATAACTGCTTCGTGCGATGCCTGTCAGCTGGCAGAGTAGACTCACCGGATAGTCGCCGGCTAACGCTTCGATGGCCCGGTAGGTTTGGAGCCGCTTGTCCCTTGCCCCCTTTGCAGCTCCCTTATCTTTTTTAGGAGAGCATTCTCCGCTCGAAGTCGAATGACTTCTTCCTCCAGCGTCATTTCCTTCTTGGGTCTACCCTTCATGGGACCAGACAGGGTGCCTCGTTTTTCCTTCAATCCCTCGATCCCTTCCCGCTCGTAATGGGCTACCCATCTCCTTACCATCTTGTCGTTGATTCCAAGGGCTTTGGCCACCGTCTTATAACCCAAACCCTCATCGAGGAACATCTTTACTGCTCGGTGCTTAAAATCCATGTCATATGTCTTCCGTATTTCGCCCATGAAAAATCCCCTCCAAGTAAACATTAGTGCGCTTTTTACACACTGTCTACTTA
>NZ_JAUQTB010000041.1 GCF_030580655.1 Paenibacillus lacisoli | reverse complement strand
GTGCCGGCGAGAGGACTTGAACCCCCAACCTACTGATTACAAGTCAGTTGCTCTACCAATTGAGCTACACCGGCTAAAAACATGTATTGCAATTAAAAGTTAAATGGCGGAACTGACGGGATTCGAACCCGCGGTCTCCTGCGTGACAGGCAGGCATGTTAGGCCTCTACACCACAGTTCCACGTTAATTGCGGGGGCAGGATTTGAACCTGCGGCCTTCGGGTTATGAGCCCGACGAGCTACCGAGCTGCTCCACCCCGCGTCAGTATGGAGGCTGAGGGGATCGAACCCCCGACCCTCTGCTTGTAAGGCAGATGCTCTCCCAGCTGAGCTAAGCCTCCATAGGCTTGAAAAATATTGGTGACCCGTAGGGGATTCGAACCCCTGTTACCTCCGTGAAAGGGAGGTGTCTTAACCCCTTGACCAACGGGCCTTACTATAATGATGATAAGGATGGCGGAGAGAGAGGGATTCGAACCCTCGCACCACTTACGCAGTCTAACCCCTTAGCAGAGGGTCCCCTTATAGCCACTTGGGTATCTCTCCGAGTAGCGGCGGAGGGGATCGAACCCCCGACCTCACGGGTATGAACCGTACGCTCTAGCCAGCTGAGCTACACCGCCACTTTAATATAAACCAGTTACACTGGAAATGTGTATATGGCTCCCCGAACAGGACTCGAACCTGTGACAACTCGATTAACAGTCGAGTGCTCTACCAACTGAGCTATCAGGGAATATTGGTGGAGCCAAGCGGGATCGAACCGCTGACCTCCTGCTTGCAAGGCAGGCGCTCTCCCAGCTGAGCTATGGCCCCATATCAAATATAAAGTTTATATGGTGGGCCCTAGTGGACTCGAACCACCGACCTCACCCTTATCAGGGGTGCGCTCTAACCAGCTGAGCTAAGGGCCCTAATATATTTACTCTGTAAAGAGTCGCTTGGCAACGTCCTACTCTCCCAGGACCCTGCGGTCCAAGTACCATCGGCGCTGGAGGGCTTAACGGTCGTGTTCGGGATGGGTACGTGTGGAACCCCTCCGCTATCGCCACCAAACGAATAACAAGGTTTTGCACCTTGAAAACTGGATCCGAAACAAACATGCGATCTAGCTGCTTACCGGATGTCTCCGGCAAGCTTGTAGGATAAGCCCTCGACCGATTAGTACTGGTCAGCTCCATGCATTGCTGCACT
>NZ_JAUQTB010000040.1 GCF_030580655.1 Paenibacillus lacisoli | reverse complement strand
TGAAGTGCACCCCTTAGAATAGACATTGGAAAAACCCCCTGGTTATTCCGATGAAATCTAAGGGGTGCATTTTTATGGCATTTAAAGGGCAGAAGCTCAAACAATATTCAGAGGAACTGAAGTTAGAGGCGATTCGGCTTCATGTCGAGGAGAAATGGACATACCGGGAAATCAACGAACATCTGGGCATTCAGGACAAAGACCGAATGAAGCGGTGGATGCGGAAATACCGGGAACTCGGAGAGTATGGACTGTTGGATCAGCGGGGTAGGCGGGAAGAGTATATCGATCAAGACCGGTATGTTCAAAAGCTCAAGCGGGAGAATGACATGTTAAAAAAGTGCTTGGAAATCTGGATGCAGGAGGTAAGGAAGAACGGTTTAAGCTCATCGAGAAAGCGGCAGCTCTAGGGAAAATTGCAGACTTATGCCAACTCTTTGGCGTCTCCAAAAGCGGTTACTATGCCTATTTGAAGCGAAAGGGAGACGACCGCGACGCCGAAGCCAAACAACAAATCCGTAAAGCCTACAAGCGTTACGAAGGAAAATACGGGTACCGCCAGCTCCAATTGTTCTTGTGGCAGGATGACGGTATTTGGATGAACCACAAGAAGATTCTGCGCCTCATGCAAGAACTCGGGCTTCAGGCCAGGATTCGCCGGAAACGCAGGTTGAACGGCACGTACCAAGCAGGAGAACGTGTGGCAGAGAACCTGCTGAAGCGAGATTTTACGGCAGCGAAACCCAACCAGAAATGGGTAACGGATGTAACTCAATACCGTGTAGGTGAACGCTGGCTGTATCTTTCCGCCATAAAAGATCTGTTCAACAACGAGATTGTGGCCTACCAGCTGAGCGAACGTAACGACAATGCGCTGGTTCTACAGACGTTTGCCAAAGCCTTTGCAAAGCAAAAAGACGTGACCGGATTGGTCGTTCACAGCGACCAGGGATTCCAGTACACGTCTCATGCCTACCACGACATGCTGCCAAAGGTTGGCGCCCAAATCAGCATGTCACGCCGGGGCAATTGCCTAGACAATGCCTCTATGGAGAGTTTCTTCTCGCATCTCAAAACGGAAGGACTCTATCCTTATGATATCCGAAAAATGGCTGAGGCACAAAGAAGAATCGAGAAATACATACGATTTTACAACCGAAGACGACCACAGCGTAAATTAGGCAAACTGACGCCGGTAGACTACCGACGCCAGTTTGCTGCCTAGGTGTTTTTTCAATGTCTACTAAATGGGGTCTTGACCA
>NZ_JAUQTB010000004.1 GCF_030580655.1 Paenibacillus lacisoli | reverse complement strand
TAAATATGGCGGTCGTGGCGAAGGGGTTAACGCACCGGATTGTGGCTCCGGCACTCGTGGGTTCAAGTCCCATCGATCGCCCTTTATGTTGGGGATTAGCCAAGCGGTAAGGCAACGGACTTTGACTCCGTCATGCATAGGTTCGAATCCTATATCCCCAGCCATTTCACTTCAAAAGTGAGATAAGCTTGAATGATGGACCTGATTATAATCAGATTTCATCTTGTAAGAGCCATTAGCTCAGTTGGTAGAGCACCTGACTTTTAATCAGGGTGTCGAAGGTTCGAGTCCTTCATGGCTCACCATTATATTATGCGGTCGTGGCGGAATTGGCAGACGCGCACGGTTCAGGTCCGTGTGGGCTAACCCCCCGTGGAGGTTCGAGTCCTCTCGACCGCATCCTATATTTCGCGGACGTGGCTCAGCGGTAGAGCATCGCCTTGCCAAGGCGAGGGTCGCGGGTTCGATTCCCGTCGTCCGCTTTATATATATTTTTGGCGCCATAGCCAAGTGGTAAGGCATAGCTCTGCAAAAGCTTGATCCCCAGTTCAAATCTGGGTGGCGCCTTCACTTTTATTTTGTGCCCTTAGCTCAGCTGGATAGAGCGTTTGACTACGAATCAAAAGGCCGGGAGTTCGAATCTCTCAGGGCACGCCATTATCATTTCTAATATAAGCCGGTGTGGCGGAATTGGCAGACGCGCGCGACTCAAAATCGTGAGGGAAACCGTGGGGGTTCGAGTCCCTTCACCGGCATTGATAACGGGATGTAGCTCAGCTTGGTAGAGCACCTGGTTTGGGACCAGGGGGTCGCATGTTCAAATCGTGTCATCCCGATAAATGAATGAAGAAGAGATGGTATATCACCATCTCTTCTTTTTTTGCTTATATTAATGAAACAGCCAGCAACCACGCTTTTAGGCGGGGCGGGCTGTTTCTTTTATTCAATGTAGAACGGTTTAAGCTTTGGCCTTGATTCTTTCTAGAATAGAAGAAATCACTTCCTCCAATCCTTGTCTGCCCACATCTCCTTCTCCCCGTTCACGCACAGAGACAGACCGATCGTTCTTCTCATTCTCCCCGAGCACGAACATATAGGGTGCCTTCTCCAGCTGAGCTTCACGGATTCTATAACCAAGCTTCTCATTGCGGGCATCCATCGCCACCCGGATTCCTGCGGCCTGCAGCTGCTGCTTTACCTGGAGAGCATAATCCACATAATGCTCTGACACCGGCAAGAGCTTAACCTGCACCGGGGACAGCCAGAGCGGGAAGGCACCTGCATAGTGTTCGGTAATAATGCCGATGAAACGGTCAATGGAACCGTAGATAGCACGGTGAATAACAACCGGTCGCTGCTTATGGTTATTCTCATCCACGTAGTTCAGATCAAACTTCTCTGGCATCTGGAAGTCCAATTGAATGGTACCGCACTGCCAGCTTCGTTTGAGGGCATCGAGGATATGGAAGTCTATCTTAGGGCCATAGAAGGCACCGTCACCCTCGTTCAGCCGGTAGGCGATACCGCGGCGGTCGAGGACATTCTTCAACGCTTGCTCCGCTTCCTCCCACAGTGCCTCAGATCCCATCGAATCCTCCGGGCGCGTCGAGAGTTCTATACTGTATTCAAAGCCGAACACCTGATAGATCCGATCAATTAAAGCCATCGCTTGGCTGATCTCCTCCTCGATCTGATCGGGGCGGACAAACAGGTGGGCATCATCCTGACAGAAGGTCCGCACCCGCATCATGCCGTTCAATGCCCCTGACAGTTCGTGGCGGTGCACTTGACCGAATTCCATCATACGGATGGGGAGGTCCCGGTAGGAGTGAAGTTCATTTCGGTACATCAGCATATGGCCTGGGCAGTTCATCGGTTTCAGGGCAAATGTCGAATCATCCACCTCGGAAAAATACATGTTGTCCTTATAATGATCCCAATGGCCGGATTGCTCCCACAGGCGGTTGTTCATCATAAAAGGAGTTCGTACCTCCGAATAATCATGCTTCAGCTGCAGCTCCCGGGAGAATTGCTCCAGCTGTGTACGCAGCGTCATGCCGTTGGGCAGGTAAAAGGGCATGCCCGGCGCTTCTTCCGAGAACATGAACAGGTTTAGCTCTTTTCCCAGTTTGCGATGATCCCGTTTCCTGGCTTCCTCAAGCAGTTCGAGATGCTCATCTAACTGCTTTTTACGTGGAAAAGAAGTTCCATATATCCGCTGCAGTACCTGTCTCTCGGAATCCCCGCGCCAGTAGGCACCGGCTACATTTTGAAGCTTAAAGGCTTTGATCAGTCCTGTTGATGGAAGATGGGGCCCACGGCACAGGTCCAGGAATTCCCCCTGCTCGTATATACTGATCTCTGCCTCCAGCGGAAGGTCGCGGATCAACTCCAGCTTCAAAGGATTTTCCGGATCAGAGAAGATGGTGAGAGCCTCGTCGCGGCTGACTACTCTGCGTGTAATGGGGAGGTTCTCAAGGACAATCCGTTCCATCTCCTGTTCAATAGCTGCCAGATCCTCCACAGACAGAGGCTGTTTCATATCCATGTCGTAGTAGAATCCGTCTTCAATGACAGGCCCGATTCCAAGCTTCACGGCTGTGGAACCATAGATCCGCTTCACGGCCTGAGCCATGAGATGAGCTGTACTGTGACGGTAAATCTCCAGCCCTTCCGGGCTTTCCAACGTAATGATCTCAATCTGACTATCCTCATGGACCTGGCTGTTCAAGTCTACAGCTCGACCGTTCATTTTCCCAGCGATTGCACTTTTCCCCAGACTGGCACTGATCAAACGGGCGATGTCTGCAATGGTGGTGCCGGAAGCCACCTCTCGTACCGCTCCATTCGGTAAAATAATACGGATGTTCATCTTAACCGCCATGCTGATAAGCCTCCTTTTTACGTTAAAAATTAATGTATTGAACGCAAAAAAACACACATCATCCTCGAAGGGACGAGTGCGTTCAGCTCGTGGTTCCACCCTGATTTGATCTGTACTGTACGGGCACAAAGCCGTATCTGTCACAGATCCTCATTGTCATCCGGTAACGGGGACGAATCGGCAGCGTTTACTGTGTCGGTATGGAGACCGACAGTTCAGCGCCGCGGCTGCAAAGGGGTAATTCCGCATCCGGTTGCTGGAGAAGCTTGCAGCTTGAACTTCTCTCTCTGTACAGCCCGTGAAGGAAATCATGTCTTTGGTCATTGCCTGATATTGGTGCTTGATTTCGTATTATAGCGGCACATCTTCAGAAGGTCAAGGTGGAAATATGAAAAGGATTGTCGAAGTGATAATTCAGATGGAACCATTTCAGTGGGTTATTGGTCGTATAGGTGAATGAAAGAAAGAGAGGTGAAACAGGCATGAATGACCGGGAACTATTTGAAACGTACCGCGAGCACGTATACCGATTCTGCAGGTATATGATGCACAGTGAGGCGGATGCAGAGGACATTTGCCAAGAGGTTTTTGTCAAAGCCATGCTCGCCGATCGCTCTCAGATCAGGGAGTTAAAGCCATGGCTGCTGCGTATCGCGAGCAATGAGTGCATGACGATACTCCAGCGCAGGCGCAAAGGCCACCATAAAGAAAAGCTGGTTTATCTCTTATCTCTGACGAAACGTCAGGCACAGGTAGAAGAAAACTGGGAGAACGCTGAAACAAAAGGGGAATTGGAGCGGTTGTTGGGACAGCTGTCAGTTCCGATTCGTTCGGCCATTCTACTGCGTTACTCCGGTGATCTAAGTATAGCGGAAACAGCAGAAGTGCTGGGGATTGCAGAGGGAACAGTTAAGTCGAGAGTGAATCGCGGATTAAGAATCCTGCGCCGTATGTTTAATGAATCTAGAGATGAAATAGAGCCGGAGGGGGATTGGAAATGGCTGTCTGCGACGAAAAACAAATAATAAAACGGTTAACAAGTACGCCCAAATCTCAACCTGATTATGAGGCGATGTGGACGAACATTCAACAGGAAACAAGTAGGCGAAGAATAGAGAAAGTAAGTCGGGAATACTCCGGACGCGTAGGGATGGATGAGAAACGGGATGCATATCCAGTGGATCGTCGAGCAGTCCACTACAGGAGAAAGTGGATATCTGCCGCAGCGATCGCCGTTTGCTGTCTCGTGATCGGTATCCCGGCCTATGCCGGTCTGCATCTGAATTGGGATCAGTTATTCGGGGGGAAGGCTGTCTCCAGGGCGTTAGAGATGGGGGAAGGCCAGCAGTATAATATGCAGCGAACGTCGGAAGGTGTAACGATGAGTTTGAAGGGAATCGTCACGGACCAGGACATGATGAAGATTCTCGTGTCACTGGAGGTACCTGGGATGGCAGACTTTGACGCTGCGGTAATTGAAGACACCAAGCTGCAAGAGCATGGTGGCAATTCATCTCAAATCTATGGAAGTCTGACAAAAGATAAAAACAATCATGTGCTGCTGGGGATGTATACTACAGAGAATACACTTGAATTAAAGGAAAAAATGTATGACCTGACAGCAAGCAATTTAATCTTTTATCAATATACAAAAATACCGGTCCATTGGGGTGCTGAAGAAGGAGCGAAGATAGCATTGAATGTACCTGAGTATCAAGATATTCGGGTCGAATCGGTTACCCGCAGCGGGGAACAAACCGCTATCCGTTACAGCATAGGCACTCGTGTACCTGTCAATGAGGCCGCGAACCTGGATCCTCATGTGGAACTGACAGAGCATGGGACAAAGTTGAGCACGCTGCATCGGAGTGTCCTTAAGCCAGAGAAAGGGAGACTGGTGATGGAGGACGTCTACCAGGCTGAGCCTGAAACGCTTCGAACGGCATCTGCACAATTGACCTACTTGAAGGAGCAGAAAAAGTACGAGGGAACATGGGCTTTTACTTACAAGGCAGATGGCAAAAAAGCTGGTGAAGCTCTGACCCGCAAAAAGATCGCAGAAGGAAATTCTCAGGATTTGACTCAGAAGACAGGCTTATATCTCAAAGATTTGGTCATTTCCCCACTAAACATCACGGTATCGGCTGAGGAAAAAGAAGGGGGGGCCGAACAATCGAATACCCCAGGAGTCTGGGAAGATGTCCGGTACAAAAGCGTTGCGCTGCAGATGGGCAGCCGAACGATCACAGGTTCTCAGATTAGCAGTACTAACAGTCGCAATGAAGTGACAGGACAGCTGTTTCAATTTGAATCGCCGGAGTGGTATCGGGACTGGTCCGGGGAGCCGATGAAGCTTGAACTGAAAGAGGCTGTTGTTAACAAGCGGGATATTACGCGGAACTGGACTCCATTGGTGAGTCCTGGAGCTAAGAAGCAGTCGACCACCATTCGTACAGAAGATGGATATGAAATTGAATACACTTATTACATGGATGGGGATGATCTTATGGTAGAGTCTCATTCGGATACACCTGGCTTTATACGGATTAGTCAGACCACATTGCGTCTGAAGGGAACGAAAGAGCAGATTTATCCTGAATACCATGAGAGAGGACCCAATCCTATAGGGGATACAGTGGAACGATATCCGAATATTGCGTCGGACAAAGAGTGGGAAATTAATCCCGGAATTTATTTGTTCAACGACCCCCAACGAGACATAAGTCTTCAATTGGAGTGATAGAAGCTATAAGTCAAGCGGCAATGGGCACAGCTGTCATCTTAATGACGGCTGTGTTTTTTATTTTTCTCAAACACTATACAATGTAAACTAAACTTACATAAATACAAAAAATCCATTGTTATCTACTCCGTTTACTGATAATATTTCTGTAAATTCATTCAAAAATGAGGGGGTTAGTCGATGAAAAACAAAATTATGTTATTTATTATTACATTAATGATTGTGTTAGTGGCTGGATGCGGACAGAAACAGAGCAGCTCGACAGCTGCGGGAGAGAGTTCCTCCGGAGGCGGGGACCAAGTGATGTTCGCAACCGATGCCTCCTATGCCCCCATGGAGTATATGGACAAAGACAAGTTGACGGGATTCGACATTGATTTTATTGCAGCGGTTATGGCAGAAGCCGGCTTAGATTATGATGTTAAGAATACCGGCTGGGATACCATGCTGGAGAGCGTTAAACAGGGCAAGGAATATCAGGCGGGGATTTCTTCGGTATCGGTGACGGAAGAACGCAAGCAGACGTATGATTTTTCCCGGCCGTATTTTGAATCCACTAACATGATTCTTGTGAAGAAGGGAAGCGGGATTACCAGCGCCATGGATCTAAAGGATAAGAAAGTAGCGGTCCAGAATGCGACTACTGCAGATACGATCATGACTGGAATTATGGGTGATAACAGCGCCAACCTGAAGAAATTTGACAGCAATCCAATAGCCATTATGGAGCTGGAGAGCGGAGGTGTAGATGCTGTGGTAGCTGATGTGGCCATCGTGAATGAATATGTGAAAAATAATCCGGGCAAGGATATGGAGACCGTGGCGGACCCTGGCAATTTTGCGTCGGAGTATTACTCGATCCTGCTGCCAAAGGGCAGCGAGCTAAAAGCGAAGCTGGACCCGGCGATCCAGAAAGTGATTGATAATGGCGAATATGCGAAGATTTACAGCAAATGGTTCGGCAAGGAACCGGATCTGGCGAATCTGAAGAACGCGAAGGAATAGGCTATGGATTTTAACTTTGATATTATTGCCGGTTATCTGCCTTTATTTCTCAAAGGAACGCTGCTGACCATCGGAGTGTCGGCCGCTTCCATTCTGCTGGGGGCTGTTCTCGGATTGTTCGTCGGTTTCGGCAAAATGGCGTCCAGCCTCTGGCTGCGGCTTCCCATGAGTGGGTATATCAACTTCTTCCGCGGAACGCCGCTGCTCGTGCAGGTGCTGCTCGTTCATTTTGGCCTGGTGCCGATGCTGATCGGTGAGACAAACGTGATCGTGGCGGCCATCCTTGCGCTGACGCTGAATTCGGCGGCCTATACGGCGGAGATTTACCGGGCAGGTATTCAATCCATCGATCACGGACAGCGTGAGGCGGCCTATTCTCAGGGGATGAGCCACTGGCAGGCGATGCGGTATGTCATTCTGCCTCAGGCTGTGAAGCGGATGATCCCTGCTTTTGGCAATGAATTTATCGTCTTGATCAAGGATTCATCGCTGGTGTCTGTCGTCGCTGCCCCGGAGATTATGTATTATGCCAACTCCATGCGAGGGCAGTATTACAAGGTGTGGGAGCCGTATTTGACGGCGGCACTTATTTATCTGGTCCTCACTTATTTTCTAAGCAAGCTGCTGCTGCTGATTGAGCGGAGGATGGAAGCGTAAACCAAGACCCGAGAATCGTCTTTTGGACGTTCTCGGGTTTTATTAATGATCTGAAAGATTGTATACCGACCGTATCTGATCTGTGCCAGACCGTATACGAACTGAAAGCTAAAAAGCTGGTAACCGTGTGATCAGTAACGGTGTGATCATTCGTTCCAGCAGTGCAAGAAAAGAGGCCTTTTCCATCTCGGACAATGGAAAAGACCTCTTTTCGATTTCTAGCCTCTTCTGGACTTCAGCAGCAGCGGATAGAACAGAATCCCGCTCACAATCAGCGCTAGACCCAGCAGGAAGGTGTTAAGATTCGCGGTCCCCGCAATAATCACCCAGAGGGAGTAAATCGCAGCCAGAGCTGCAATGATGCCCTCCGTCACACGCTCCTTCTGCAGCGTATAGGTTTCGCCGGTCCAGACCAGCTTGAGCTGATACAGCGAAGCGATCAGGTAAGGAACCAGATAGGCCAGCGTAGCGATCGTGATGATAAAGTCAAACGCCGCCGATATGGAGCCAGAGATGGTAGAGAACAGCAGCAGCTGGCCCAATGCGTTAGAAACCCAGAGCGATACCTTCGGCATACTCTTGCTGTTCTCCTTGGCAAAAGACGGCAGGAACACGCCCAGCTTGGCAGCCTGGAACGGCACCTCGGCGCTCAGGAGCACCCAGCCGATGGTGGAACCGAGCAGGCTGATCAGCCCAAGGCCGGCAAGCAGTTTGCCGCCGACAGATCCCAGCACCGTAGAGATGCCGTCTACCAGCGGATTCTGGGAAGCCATCAGCTGCTCTTGTGTCAGCAGGCCCATGGTCAGGATGCTGATCCCGACATACAGAACGATCGAGATCAGCAGGCCGGCAATGGTCGCACTGCGGATATCCTGCTTGCGGCGGGCGCGTGCGGCGAAGACCATGGCGGATTCAACGCCGATAAAGGCCCACAGTGTGGCAATAGCAGCCGCATTGACCTGGGAGAGCAGCCCGAGCGTCTCGCCGCTCTCATTGGTGCGCGGAGCCAGGAACGGTCCGATATTGCTCTGCTGAAAGGCAAACAGGGCAATGATAATAAAGAGCGCAAAGCCGATCACTTTGGTCGCCGTAGCGATGAAATTCAATCGTCCGGCCCCGTTCATACCGCGGAGGCAGATCGCATGCGTACCCCACAGCAGGATCGAGCAGACGAGGAACGTCAGGGCGTTTCCTGCTTTGAGCGTAAAGCTTCCCGCTGTCAGCCATACCTTGTCACTGGTGAGAACCGGGAAGAAGGTGGACAGATAGCTGGCAAAGGTTGTAATCACAGCTACAAAACCGGCAATATTGCCGACCCAGTAGCCCCAGGTGGACATAAAGCCGGCCAACAGGGAGCCGTGAGAGCCTTCGCGGAACAGTTCTTTCGCATAAATCTGCGGACCGCCGCTCAGCTCCGGCTTGCGGACCGCCAGGCTGCCAAAGACAAGCGCTAGCATCAGAACGCCCAGGCCCGTAGCGGCCCAGGCGAGAATAACCCCGGCAGGACTTGCCGCCTCCGACAACGAGCGGGGCAGCATGAAGATCCCGGAACCGACCATGTTGCCGACAACAAGGGCGGTCAGAATCCAGAAGCCTAATTTATGTCTGGTCATGGATGATAAACCCCTTTTACAAGTTAAATTGAAATTGGATCAGCGCAATAAAAATATCTGACAGGTACCTATCATACACTTTCTTCTGCTAAAGCACCAGAGTAAATTTTAGGATTGAGTCATTTTTCAGGTGGCACCCAGGCCCGACGTTTCGGCAGTACCTGCAAAGGGGAAGAATTAAAGAGGTCTACCTACATTGCGAAGGAGCGTGAATGAAATGAGAGAAATCCAGCAGAACAGCCAGGGGCTGGTGATGGTTGAGGATGGACAGGAAGTGGCAGAAATCGGCTTCCAGCCGGTTGATGATCACACGATTATGATCGATCATACGTATGTTTCTGAACAGAAACGTGGGCAGAAGCTCGGAGATGAGCTGGTCAAGGCAGTAGTCGAGATGGCCCGCAAGGACAAGAAGCAGATTGTTCCGGAATGCTCCTTCGCGCTTGCGCAGTTCAAGCGGCATGAGGAATATCAGGATGTATGGCAGAAGGAGTAGAGCCGGCAGGCAGAATGAACCGGAGGTGAGCTAGATATGAGTCGAAAAATACTTGTGACCGGCGCAGCAGGGCGAATTGGCAGCTGTGTGGCGGAAGGCTTGAAGGCAAGCGGCCGTTATGAGGTGACAGCGACCGACATTCATGCCGATCCGGCGCGCGGTGTTACCAAGCTGGACGTTACCGATGGAACGGCGGTAGAGGAAGCGCTGCGCGGGATTGATACCGTGCTTCATTTCGGCTGGGCGAAGGATGAAGAGGACTTTCTGGGCAAAGTGCTGCCTGTGAATGTCACGGGAGCTTATCATATCTACGAGGGTGCCCGCAAAGCCGGAGTCTCCCGCGTGATCTTCGCCAGCTCTAACCATGCAACCGGCTTCTACAAGGTCGGCGAGGAGATTACACCGGAGGATCATCGTCCGGACAGCTTCTACGGTCTGAGCAAAAGCTACATCGAGCTGCTGGGGCGGCTGTACGCTGACAAGTATGGCGTCTCCTCCTTCAATATACGGATAGGGAACTTTCCTGGAGACGACCGTCCGCATTCAGACCGGGCTGCCCATATCTGGATCTCCAGACGCGATATGGTGCAGCTGGCCGAATGCTGTATTGAAGCAGATGCTTCCGCGGCCTTCCTCAGTCTATACGGTACTTCGGCCAACGAAGATAACTACTATGATATTGGCTATCTGAAGGAACAAATCGGATACGCCCCTCAGGATAATGCGGCAGACGTCCTAGCCCGGTATGGTCTGAGGGAAGAGGAGCTTAAGCAGGAAGAGGGCGAATATCAGGGAGGACCTGGTGTGCGGCGAACAGTTGGGGAAGGTTCATGACAGCTTTTGTATAACCTTACCAGCGAAAATGATAGAAACTGAAAAGTATGGAAGCATCGGTCTTCAGCCGGTGCTTTTTTGTTTTTCAAGGAGCTCCCGGCAGTTTTTTTGTATAGGCTTGAATCTGAATTCGTGATAAATTGATCTTAAGATACCCATGCCGGAAACAGCAGAAAAGAAGGAGGAAGATCATGCTTCACCACTCGGAAGATTCTTCTAAGATTTATGAGCATATTTATACACTGGCTCCGATCGGTATAGCCATTGCTTCTCCTGATCAGGGTGTTTGGCTTAAGATGAACCCTGCCTTCTGCGATATGCTGGGTTACACGGAAGCGGAAATGCTGAATCGCTCCTATCTGGAGTTTACACATCCTGAAGATAAGGAAATTCAGTATGTAGAAGAGATGGGATCCAGACTGTACGGACCTGCTCAGCAGCACATCACTTATGAAAAGCGTTATATTCATCGTGAGGGGAATACGATTTGGGTGTCGGTGCATCTTTCCCTGATCCGGAACGAGGAGAACGGCGAGCCCAACTATGTGATCGTTCAAGCCGCGGATATTACGAACAAGAAGCAAGCACAGGAACAAGTATCGGAGAGCCGGGAAATGTACAAGCTGATGACCGAGAACCGTAACGACATTTTCTCCTATACAACGCCGGAAGGGACCATAATCTACATATCCCCGTCTATCAAGAAGCTGCTGGGCTGGACACCGGAAGAGATGGTGGGTACCAACCAGCAGCTCTATTATCATCCTGAGGAACTGGACAGCTACGAGCCGGATGCGAAGCTCCAGCTTGGGGATAAGGCTATGCTGCGGCGTGTTCGGCATAAGGATGGTCATTATCTATGGCTGGAGATCATGGTAGAAATCGTCTATAACGATCAGGGCGAACCGGCTAAAGTCATAACGCTGGGACGCGATGTGACTGAGCGGAAGCATACAGAGGATATATTGGCTGAGGCGCAGCGGATTGCCCATATAGGCTCCTGGAGCTGGGACCTGGTCAAGGGTGAGCTGCTGTTCTCGGAAGAGACCCGCAGAATTTTCAGGTATACCCTTGAATCCAGCCATCCGGATGAGAGTATGTTCGTGAAATACGTTCATCCGGATGACCTGCAGGCGGTTAATGAAGCGATTATGAAAGCAGTCAGAGGATTGCAATCCGGCGAGCGGTCCCAGATTGCATACCGAATCATTCTGCCGGATGGTGAAATCCGGGATATTCTTAGCCAGTGGGAAATTCAGCGTGATATGGAAGGAAAACCGATTTATCTAATCGGAATGATTCAGGATACAACAGATTACCGCCGGATGGAACTTCGCCTCAGCAAAAGTGAGCAGATGTACCGTTCTTTGTTTGAATATCATCCGGCGGGTGTATACTCCCTGGACTTGCAAGGGCATATTCAGTCATCCAATCATGCCATGGAGCAGCTGACAGGCCATTCCAAGGAGGAACTGGCGGGCAGGGATCTGCTGGACGTTGTGCATCCTGATCAGCGGGCAGATGCTCGGCAGTGGTTCGAGCAGGCTCTGGAAGGCCATGCATCAGCCCATGAATCCGTATGGGTTCACCGCTGCGGACATGAAGTGCAGGTGAGTATGGTAAATCTGCCGATTGTAGTGGAAGGCAAAATTGTTGGCGTATACGGTATCGCCAGTGATGTTACGAATCAGAAAGAATATGTTGAGCAGATCCAGCAGCTCAGCTATGAGCATACCCTGATTCTTAATTCGGTGTCTGAAGGGATCTTCGGAATGAATGGAGAGGGAAAGGCGATGTTCATTAATCCGGCGGGTGCACGTATGCTGGGTATCGAGGTTGGAGAGTTCGCTGGTGAGCCTTACTGGAATATGATTGATCAGCTGTATCTTGGCAGCAAGCCTCTGACAGCCCAGGATGCCGTTTCTTCAGCTATATGGGAGCAGAACGTACTAGATGAGTACCGGGAAGCTGTTTTCTGGAGAAAAGACGGTTCAAGCTTCCTGGTATCCTATCGGGTTACGCCGCTGTATGACCAAGACAAATTGATGGGTGCAGTCATCGTCTTTCACGATATTACGAATGAGAAAGCCATCCTGCGGGCCAAGGAATCAGCTGAGCGGGCGGATCGGGCCAAATCGGAATTTTTGGCTGTACTCAGCCATGAGCTGCGCACCCCCATGAACGGGATGCTCGGCATGTTGAGTCTGCTGCTGGATACACCGCTGGATGAGGAACAGCGGGCTTACGCCACGGTCATCAATGACAGTAGTGAATCGCTGCTCCATATCCTGAACGAAGTGCTCGATTTCAGCAAGATCGAGTCAGGCAAAATGGAAATCTCACAGGAGCCAGTCGAGCTCCGGTCTGTGCTGGCCCATGTGCTGGAGCTTTTCGCACCAAAGGCGGCAGAGAAAGGCATATCATTAACTTCACAGATCGACGAGCAAATTCCTGAGCTGGTCATCACGGATGGAGCGAGAATCCGTCAAATTCTGGTCAATCTGGTGAGTAATGCGATCAAATTTACCGAAGCCGGACATGTACAGGTGGTGTTGGAGCAGCTTGCAATAAGCAGGGAGGAGACTTGCGTTCTAAAATGGAGTGTGCGCGATACAGGGATCGGCATTCCGAAGGACAAGCAGGAACAGCTCTTTCAATCCTTTTCCCAGCTGAATCACGGTTTGAACCGGAAATATGGCGGGACCGGCCTAGGTCTCTCCATCTGCAAGAAGCTCGTTGAGCTGATGGACGGTGTCATCGGTATGGAGAGCGAAGAAAATGAAGGCTCCTCCTTTCATTTTACGCTCCCGTGCGGCATGCTGGGGGAATCGGTTTAACCATATATCGCCGGAAAACATAAATATAAGCAAAATTTAACCTGATTTTAAGCTGATTCCAAGCATCTATTAACGAGAATGGTATATAATAGAATATATCAGCAAGGAGCAGAGACAACTTGTCCCGCTGATGTTAGGAAGAGTGTATGCTCCTACAGCAATGAACCGCAATGCGTTCAACCAAAGGAGGAGTTCATATGGATTACGGTACAAGAGGCTCGCTGTGGATGACTGACTTTCTGCGCAGTTCCGAGCAGGAGAAGAAGAAACGAATCCAGGAAGCGAAGAAAAGCAATGATCTCCAACTGATGGCCAGCATTCATTTTCATCTCTCGCTGCGGAATCAGCAGGATCTCATTGAGCTTCACCAAAAAACCAGCTAATGGCTTCCATTACGAAGCTCACATAAGAACGTTATGCCTGAATAAGGCATGGCGTTTTTTTATTTTATTCTATAATGAAACCCCTTACATCCACTTGCGGAATTGATTACAATGAACTCAATCATGGGATGGATGAAACTGAAATGAGGATGTCACGTTCGAAAACGGCGGATTAGGGAGGTTGGATATGGAAGCGGTGAACGGGCAGTGGACGGATGGATTATTAAGCGGCTCATTCTTTGAAAAGGCGAAAGAGGAATTAGGTGCAAGTTGGAGGTCCCGGCTCAGAAAGACCCATAAAAACCCCGTGTTCAGTACGCTATGGAATGAGCTGGAAGAGATAGCGGCTGCAGCTGGCAGTGAACCGCTGCCCGTTCTGTCTTTTGGCTTGTTCCGCCAATATGCGGAGAGCGGCGGCCGCCTCGAATATGAACAGGTTTATTTTGAACGGCGGGGAAGGCTGTGTGCCTCCGTCCTGCAGGCGGTCGTTGACCCGGCCTTCGAACGGATCGCTGTGCTGGAAGACATGCTGTGGGAAATCTGCGGGGAATATACCTGGTGTTTGCCTGCCCATCTTCCACAGGATAAGCAGGTCAGACCCGCTTGGGAAGAGGTGGATCTGTTTGCTTCAGAAACAGCGGGAATGCTAGCCGAGGTTGTTTTGCTGCTGGGAGATGCCCTAAATCCGGTGCTGGCTGACCGGATCCGGGAGGAAGTTCAGCGGCGCGTGCTGACACCTGTCTTTGAGCGTGGGGATTCCTTTGGCTGGCTGACGGCCTGTCATAACTGGGCTGCGGTATGCGGGTCCGGCTGTGGCATAGCGGCCCTGCTCCTGATGGACGGGAACAAGATGCGCAGCAAGTCAGCCGCCCGAATGGCTGAAGTGATGACCTCTTTCCTGCAAGGCTATGCCGAGGACGGAGGCTGTTCGGAAGGGCTGGGTTATTGGGTGTACGGATTTGGCTATTTTGTATATTTTGCAGATCTGCTGCATACGTTCAGTTCCGGGCGCATAGATCTTCTGGACACGGCCAAGGTCCGGACCATCGCTCTCTTCCCGGACCATATCCATCTCTCCCGAGGAACTTACGTTAACTATTCCGACAGCTCGGATCACGAAATTGTACCTTCGGGGCTGCTGAGCCGGCTGGCGGAGCTGGATGACAGACTCACATCAGTCCCGCTGGATCTTCCCCGCTACAGGCAAGATCCGTGCCGCCGCTGGGCACATCTTCTGCGCAATCTGCTGTGGAGCCGCCCGTCTTCCAATGGCGGCGAGCCGCATAAGGCGGATTATCTCGCTGACCTGTCCTGGCTGGTCTGCCGGTACGCTGAGAGGGACCAGCCGATAATGCCTGTACTGGCGTTTGCCGCCAAGGGCGGCCATAATGGCGAGTTTCACAACCATAATGATTTGGGACATTTTATCCTGCATGGCGGCGGGGAAAATCTGCTGGTAGATCTGGGCGCCGGGGAATACTCGAAGGACTATTTTGCAGATGGACGGGATGCTATTCTTCAGATCTCTTCGGAAGGGCATTCCGTGCCATTGATTAACGGCGTTGCACAGCGAAGCGGCCATACGGCTGCAGCCCGGGTCGTCGAAGTATCCATCCAGAGGAACGAGGCTGTCATGGAGCTGGACCTGACCTCCGCGTATCCGGTCGAGGCAGACCTGCAGCGATACCATCGTCGCCTGGAGTGGAAGCAGGGAGAAGGGCAGGCTCAGCTTCTCCTGCAGGACCGATTCGAGTTTGGCACGGCTCCAGGCCAGGTGGAGGAACGGCTGATCAGTCTGATCCGTCCTGCTGAAGAAGCAGGCAGACTAATCTGGAACGGGAAGAATGCATACCTAACTCTTAACTATCCCAGGGATCAATGGGCAGTTTCTGTGGAGGAGTGCGTCACCTCGGCACATGACGGATCTCCGATGACGGTATATCGTACGAAACTGCTGCTGCAGGACAAGAAGCAGGAGCGGAAGGGATCCGCAGGTCTCGAAGCCTGCCTGTGCGAGCTCCGTTTGATATTGTCTGGATACCATAGCAACAAACCGGCCGAGGCCCGTCAGAGGCAGCACAGCCGCCAGCCGGAACGGAGAATCAGCCGCAGCCGCCGGGGGTGACGAGGTTCATCGCAGCGCATCAACCATTCATATGAAATGGAGTGAAGGATATGAATCAAGCGGGATCGAACAGGCATGGTATCGGCGAAAGACAGGTAGATCACCAAGCAAGGGATCAACAGGCTCAGGGCAGTCCGTTTGTGCCGGAAGCTTATCCCTGGAGAGAGATGCTGGAAGATTACATCCATACCGCTGCTGCGGATACAGAGTCCGGCAGCTTTGAGCCTACCGGCTGGAGCGGGGAACGTAAGCTGGATCTGCTTTTGAATCTGGTGACGGCGTATTCGGTTTACCAGGACGAGCTGGGGGCAATCATTGATCCTTACTCCGCAGCCGAGCGCTATTATTCCACACCGGGATATGCACTGGCAGCAGCGGTGCTGGTACATCACGGTTATGAAGAACTGCTGCCCTCAGCAGAGAAGGCGCTCTCTCACAGCATCAGACTGCTGACGAGCGGGCAGGCTCCCGATTCGCACCCGGACTTCTTCCCGGTGCTGATCATGGGGGCGTATCGCCTGCTGAGCCCCAGGCTGCCGGGGCAGGCTGCTGTCTGGCGGAAAGCATTGTCCCAGATTCAACCGGAAGACGATTATGTATTCACGATGCGCAGGCAGAACAATCCAAATCGGATGATCAACTGGAACGCGATTATGATTTCGGGCGAGTACTTGAGATTTCGGGAAGGACTGGCTTCAGAGAGCAGCTGGATGGATGAATATCTGCAGTTGTATCACCTGCCGCGGTTCACTCCGCTCGGTTTCTACCAGGACGGTCCGCTGCATCTCCCGAATTCTCCGTTCGCCTATGACATCGTCACCCGCTATCACCTGGGCGTGATGTGCGCAGCCGGCTACGGCGGAGCGGCCGCGCAGGAGCTGCGCCGCAGCCTGCGCCAGGGCGCGCTGAGCTCGCTGTTGACGCTCTCGCCGCTCGGGGAGCTGCCGCCGCGCGGCCGCAGCTCCCAGCACCAGTGGAACGAAGGCGCCGCGGCCTTCGTCTTCACAGACCAGGCGCAGCAGGCACAGGCTGCGGGCGAGACGGTGCTGGCCGGCGCATTCCGGCGGGCAGCCAACCTCTGCTGGGCGGCGGTGGACCGCTGGCGTGATGCGGACGGATCGCTCCACATCGTCCGCAACTACTACCGCCCGGCAGACCGCCATGGGTATGAGGTATACACCAATCATACCTGCTACAACCTCTGGACGGCGGCTGCCTTGGCCTATGCGCTCCTCCACGAGGAGCGACTGGCTCTGCCGCCGGAGATGCCGGTGCCGGCTGAAGCGGGCAGCCGGGTTCTGGTGACGGACGGCTGGTTCCAGACCGTCGTCGCCCAGGTGCCGGGACAGCAGGTGGTCGTTCAGACTTCGCTGAACGACCCGTATAATATTCCCGGCATCGTCCGTATTCAACGCGCCGGCCTGCCGGCGTTGATCGGTCCTTCCGCGGGCGGGCATCTGGACCGCGGATTTACCGGCTTCGCCGAGGGGGAGACCTTTCCCCTAAGCTACAGTCCGGCCTGGATGACACTGGATGGGACCTGGCACAGCCTGTCAGAGGGAATCCGGGGCAGCCAGCCGTTCGACCGGGATATCGGCATCGACCCGGCTGATGGGGGCGGCACGGCAGAAGTCCGGCTCCTGTCCGCCGCTGCGGGTTGTGCCGAATGGGAAGTAAGCTGGAGCGGCAGCTTTGCCGGGGTATCGCAGGTGAGTGCCCGCTTCTGCCAGCGGCCGGGCCATATTCAGGTGACCTACCGGCTGAAGGGAGACGTGGAGAAGACGGGAGCGCTTCTGCCGCTCTTCGCTTATGACGGCAGGGAGCACAGTGAGATCGCGGTGGGAGAGGATCGGGCCTCTGTCCGTTATGGCGGTGCTGCACTGGTCATCACAGCAGCAGCGGGAACCCGGTTGACGGAACCGCCGCTTCTGAATCAGGTGGCCTCCCGCAACGGATGGTTAAAAGGAATTCGTCTGGAAGCGCCGGATCACCGGGAAATATCCTTCGTGATTACCCTGGATCAAAACGGGCGGCAAACGGCCGGAGAAGGCATATCCGAGACAGCAGCAAGAGGAGAAGGGAGCGGCAATAACCATGACCATATCAGAGTCTAACTGGCTTCAGACCGCCTGGAGCGAAGCAGAAGCGGCTGTTCTGCGAACAGCCCGGAGGATCGGGGGTGGCTTCCCGCATGTAGTACTGAATGGCCGGTATGACGAACGGGAACCGGAATGGTGGACCGCAGGCTTTTGGCCGGGATTGCTCTGGCTGGTGGATCTGGAGCATCCGGAGCTGCAGCTGGCCGAACGTGCAGCCCGTTGTGAAGAACAGCTGGGCGCGGTGCTGGATGATCCGGAGAAGGTCGACCACGATCTTGGTTTCATCTGGCTCCTTAGCGGTGTGGCTTCCTACCGGGCGACCGGACATGCGGATTCCCGCCGGCGCGCACTGCTTGCCGCGAATCTGCTGGCAGCCCGGTATAATGTGACAGGTGCGTTTATCCGTGCCTGGAACTTTCCGTCACCCTTCATGGACACACGCGGGGTTGCCATCATTGACAGCATGATGAATCTTCCGCTGCTGTACTGGGCCACGGAGGAGACCGGCGATCCGCGTTATGCAGCCCTTGCCGTCCGCCATGCCAATACAGTGGCTGAGACTTTCGTCCGCGAGGACCGCTCCATCCGGCATGTGGTGGAATTTGACCTTTCCAGCGGAAACATGCAGCGGGAACATGGAGGGCAGGGCTTTGGCGCAGGTTCTGCCTGGGCACGCGGGACGTCCTGGGCCCTGCACGGGTTTGCCTTGGCTTATGGCTATACCGGTGATCTGCGACATCTGGCGATTGCCGAGAACACGGCAGATTTTTTCCTGGAAGAGCTGGGCGGGGAGGCAGTGCCTTGCTGGGATTTCCGGGCTCCCTCCGGGCACCGGGAGGCATGGGATTCATCGGCCGCTGCCATTGCGGCAAGCGGACTGCTTGAACTGGAGCGTTATTCGGCGCGGGGAGAACACTATGGGGCGGCAGCCCGAAATTTGGTCCGGCGGCTGCATGAAGACTATACCCAGCGGGATGGGGATAGCGAAGGCATTCTGACGCACGGGACGGTTCATTATCCCGAGCAGCTGTATGTCAACCATTCCATAATTTATGGTGATTATTTCTATGTAGAGTCACTGGCCAAGCTGCGGGGACATCAAGGCTTGTTCCGCGTGACAACCTCGCTGTGCAGTGATCGGCCATAATTCGAATGAGCAGTTTTCATCCGTGAGATGGAAAAGGAGATGGACCGGGTGTATAAAACCGGTGGGATGCTGAAGGAGCTGGCGGCGAATCCCCGCTGCCTGTCTATCAGCCTACAACGAGAGCCAAGGCCTCCTCAGGGAGGTCTTTGTTTTTTATAATAATATAAAGCCAAAAAAAAGAGGGATTGCTAGGATAATCTTTTGCCCAGAATAGAGGTAAATGAGGAAAAAGCTAAATGTTCAAAGTGTTGTCACTTCCCATATGGAGATTGTGAGCAATATAATTGATATAGAATGCTAATGATGGAGGAGACTGCGGAAATGAGCACTAACCAAAGGGACAAGCAGGCTGAGCAGCCTTACGTTCCGACCTCGAATAGAAACTTTACCGCTTTGATCATTGCTGTGTCCGTAATTGCGAATGTGGTGATTTTGCTGCTGTTCTTTTCGCCGATCGGCTATCAGGGCTCAGTCAGCTTTGATTTAACGATTTTCCCACGGTTGAATGCGATCTTTAACAGCTTCACATTTATCTTTTTGGTGGCTGCACTGATTGCGATTATCCGCAAAAATGTAAAGGTTCATAAGGCTTTTATTCTTGCCGCCTTTACGACAACCCTTCTGTTCCTCGTGTCCTACCTGACGTTCCACTATGTATCGCCGGATACAGCGAAATATGGGGGAGAAGGGATCCTTCGCCCGATCTACTTCTTTATCCTAATTACGCACAGCTTTCTCGCAGCCGTCATCGTGCCGCTGGCACTCTTTACGGTCGTATGGGGCTGGACGATGCAGATTCAGAAGCACCGCCGCATTGCGCGCTGGACGATGCCGATCTGGCTGTATGTCAGCATCACGGGTGTAGTTGTATACCTGTTCATGGCGCCTTATTATTGATCTCTGGAAAATAGCGAATGCAGACCGGATTCTCCCTTGCGGGGGAATCCGGTTTTTTACTGTTGCCTGGACAGGCAGACCAGCGAAGGCAGCATTTGCATCAGCAGCGGCTCTTTCTCCTGCCTGCAAATTATGTCAAGATACGGATAAGGAGATGACTCAGATGTTCAACAATTTCAGGCCCCGTGAGGGGGAAACGGTCTATCTGCAGGTGCATGATTTCCTGAAGCAGATGATCCGGACGGCGGCCCTGCAGCCCCATGATAAGCTGCCCTCGACTCGTGAGATGGTAGGCAGGCTCGGTGTCAGCCGCAATACGATCATTGCCGCCTATAACCAGCTGGAGCTGGAGGGGCTGATCTACTCTATACAAGGAAAAGGGAGCTTCGTACAGGAAGCTGCCGGTCCTTCCGTAGCTGCATGGGAGATGAACTGGAACAGCCGGATCAACGACTATGCCGGCGTAGCGGAAGAGATGGATCCGCTGAAGCATGGGGTGCGGCCGGAACGGGGGATGATTGCCTTCAGCAGCATCGCGCCTGATGAGAAGCTGTTTGACCTTAATAATTTCAAACGTGCCTTTCTGGACCGGGTCTCTATCGAAGGAGAAGTAGTGCTAAATTACGGGTATGCCCAGGGTTATCAGCCTTTGATTGACTACCTCAGAGGTTATATGGAGAGCAAAGGGACCGACATGTTCGGCAAGGACATTCTGATCACGAACGGCTTTACGGAAGGACTGGATCTGCTGCTCTCTTCTTTCCGCAAGCGCAGCGGCCGCATTCTGTGCGAAAACCCGACCCATCACTCGGCACTCCGTTTATTCCGGATGCATGGCTTTGAGGTGCGGGGGGTAGCGATGGAGCCTGACGGCCTCGATCTGGAACAGCTGGAGGCGGCCTTGGCAGAGCAGGCTTACGATCTGGCCTACCTGATCCCCTCCTATCATAATCCGACAGGTATTGTGATGTCTCCGGACAAAAGAGTGGAAGCTCTGCGGCTGTTCGGCCGTTATGGGGTACCCGTCGTAGAGGACGGCTTCAGTGAAGAGCTTCGTTATTCGGGTGCGCATGTAGCGCCGCTGATCGCAACGGGAGGAGCCGGCAACGGTGTCGCTTATATCGGCAGCTTCTCGAAGATTCTGTTTCCGGGCATCCGGGTCGGCTGGCTTGCGGCTGACCGGGAGCTGATCGATGCGCTGGAGAGCGTCAAACGGGCACGCAGCATTCACACATCGACACTTGACCAGTCCCTGCTTTATCAGTATCTGCATAACGGTTATTTTGACAAATATCTGAAAAAGGCAAGACAGGTCTACAAATCGCGCTATGAGGCTGCGGTTCATGCGTGCAGAGAGCATATTCCCTTCGTGCGGCTGTCGGGAGACGGCGGACTGCATCTGTTCGTCGAGCTGGACCCGGCCGTCGATACCGAAATTTTGCTGGATCAATGTTATGAGCAGGGGGTGGTCTTCACCCCTGGGGAAACGTTCTATACCGACGGTGGCGGGCGCCATACGATGAGGCTGGGCTTCTCGCGTCTGACGGAGGAGCAGATCGAACGGGGGATCTCAGTCATCGGCCGGACCATCCGGACATGGGAACCGGCAAACGAATGAATAACAGGAGGAGTCACATGAAAGTCGGAGTCATCATGGGTGGGAATTCGTCAGAACGGGCCGTCTCCCTGGAGAGCGGCAGGGAGATCATGCAACATCTGGATCAGAACAAATATGAAATCATGCCGATTGAGCTGGGCGAGGGCGCAGACTGGATCGGACAGGTAGAAGGGCTGGATCTGGCCTTTCTGGCCCTGCACGGTAAATACGGGGAGGACGGCACGATCCAGGGAACCTTGGAGACGCTGGGTATTCCGTATACAGGAAGCGGTGTGACGTCGAGCAGCCTCTGTATGGATAAGCACCTGTCCAAGAAGCTGATCGCTTCCGAAGGTGTGGCCACGCCGGCGTGGGTACTGGCCCGTACCGGAGAAGAGATTCCCTTCGAGCTGGCCGAACGGCTGGGATATCCGCTGGTTGTGAAGCCGAACACCGGCGGTTCCAGTGTCGGTGTTACACTGGCTTCGGACCGGAGGCAGCTCATATACGCAGTTGAAGAGGCTTGGCGATGGGACAGCGAAGTGCTGATTGAACAGTATATTGAGGGGGAAGAGCTGACCTGCGGCCTGCTGGACGGCAAACTGCTGCCGACGATTTCCATCCGGCACCAGGCGGACTTCTTTAACTATGATTCCAAATATGTAACCGGCATGGCTGAAGAGACAGTCGCTGTGCTGCCTGCCGCACTGGAGCAGGCGGTGCAGGCAGCGGCGCTGACGTGCTATCAGATACTCAAATGCAGGGTCTACGCCAGGGTAGACCTGATGGTAAAGGACGGCATTCCTTATGTGATGGAGGTGAACACCCTGCCCGGCTTGACGGCGAACAGTCTGCTGCCGAAGAGTGCCTCAGCGGCCGGGATCTCCTATCCGGAGCTGCTGGATGCCATTATTGAAATTTCGTTAAACAGCGGCGGGAAATCTGGAACCACTGACGACTCTAAAGCTGGCTTAAGAACACAAATATAGACTTCTTAAGACTCAATACAGCTTAAGAAAGCCCCTTGAACGATGAAAGGGGCTTTTATCGTTTTCTTATTTTCCCTCCTCCAATCTTTCATTTCATAATATTTCATGACACTTACATCTATACGTTACATATAAAAGAAAAAATATTCCTTCAAAATATATTTTTTTGAAATAAAACTCCACAAATGAAAAATACCTGCTATAATCTCCCTTAAAGAGAAACGGAAAGGAAAAATGATCCATAAATTACCTGGATTCTGCCAATCCTAACCGTCCTCCATAAAGGAACCTGCCTTGTGATGTTAGCTTAAAGGTGATGTTCCTGCCATCCTAACTTGTAAGGGGGAAGTTCTGTGAAAAGGAACAAGAGAGGTTTCATTGTGATGCTGCTGAGCGTGGTGCTTCTGTCCATGCTGCTGGGAGCCTGCAGCAGCAAGGAATCGGGCACGGACAGCGCTGGCGGATCCACGGGCGGATCATCCGCCGGAGAGAAGATCACGCTTGAATTCTGGACGATTGCACTTCAGCCAACATTTACCGATTATTTTAACGAACTCATCTCCAGCTACGAGAAGGAACACACCAATGTAAAGATTGACTGGAAGGACTATCCGTATGATGCGGTGACTAACAAGCTGCTGACGAGCATTGCGAGCGGCAAGAGTCCAGATGTAGTCAATCTGAACACTGAGTTTGCAAGCCAGATGGGCTCCAAGGGGGCGGTGGTGGACTTTAATGATTTCCTGACGGATGAGCAGAAGGGCGCCTATTTCGACGGAATCTATAACTCAACTGTCATTGACGGCAAAGCCTATGCGCTTCCTTGGTATACCGGCACTGAGGTCCTCTTCATGAACACGAAGCTGGTGAAGCAGGCAGGACTGGACCCGGCGAATCCGCCGAAAACCCGTGAAGAGCTGGCAGAATGGGGACGCCAGATTAAAGCCAAAACCGGCAAGGCCGGCTACGCCCAGCAGCTTGTATCCAAGCTGCTGCCGATTGACGGTGTCTCCATCCTGAGCGAAGACAAGTCGAAGGCGGCCTTTAATACGCCAGACACCGAGGCGATGATCAACAACCTGAAGAAACTGATGGATGAAGGGGTTGTCCTGAAGGAGGACGCTGATTTTACGAAGCAGATCCAGTATTATTCCGGTGAACAGGTGGCGTTTGAGCTGGCAGGCTCAACGTTCATTAACTTCATCAAGACATCTGCACCTGACGTGTACAAAAATACGGTCGCAGTTCCCCTGCCGACAGGCAAAGGCAATCTGCGTCTGTCCAACTCGATGGATGTGGTCGTGCCGGTAAAGTCGGAGCACCAGAAGGAAGCTGTTGACTTTGCAGTCTACGTAACCAATGCGGCCAATCAGACGGCTTTCTCCAAGGCGGCTAATACACTGCCTTCTACGAAGGAGTCCATCAAGGATCCGTTCTTCACCCAGTCGGATAACACGCTCGAAGCCCAAGCGAAGATTGCATCCGCCCAAGGCCTCGACAAGGCGGCCGATTATATGGTGGGTGTGCCGAACGCCAAGGACATTAACAGTGCGATTGCCCGCGGCCTGCAGAAGATCATTCTGAACGGTGCGGATGTCAAACAGACGCTGACCGAGACGGAGCAGGAAGTGAATCAGATTTTGAGTCAATGATTGGAGTCAATCATTTAAGTCGATGAGATAAATGTACTCGGGGAGCGCAGGCCTGGAGCCTCCTCCCTGTCATTTTAACTATCCGGGTGGTGTGTGCTTAATGGTGAAATGGATGCGGACCGAAACCTTCGCAGCCTGGGCGTTCATGACCCCTGGACTGCTGATTATCGCCGTTTTTGTGTTCTGGCCGATTATTTATGGAATACCGCTGTCGCTGACCGACTATTCCGTTATCTCGGAGACGCATTATGTGGGTTTCGATAACTTTGCCAAAGCGTTCAAGGATCAGAATTTTCTTATATCCTTATGGAACTCCCTGGTATACGTTCTGGTCGTCCCATTCATTCAGGTGCTCAGCATTCTGATGGCGATCCTGGTGAACAGCAAAATTCCGGGGGTGAAATATTTCCGGACAGCTTACTATATCCCCGTGGTAACGTCCATGGTGGCGGTCGCGCTGATCTGGAGCTGGCTGCTGAGCAATAACGGTGTGGTGAACTATCTCCTCATGCAGGCAGGTATTCTCAGTGAACAGGTCTCTTGGCTGTCTGACAGCAAGACTGCGCTGTATGTCCTGATGTTCATTACGCTGTGGAAAGGGCTCGGCTATTATATGATGCTATACCTTGCAGGGCTGCAGGGAATTCCTGCTGATCTGTATGAGGCAGCTCGTGTAGACGGAGCCGGACGTTTCCGCATGATCTGGACCATTACGATGCCTCTGCTGCGTCCGTACATTCTGTTCTGCACGCTGATTTCGGTGATGGGCGCGGTACGGGTATTCGATGAAATTTATATCCTGACCAAAGGCGGACCCGGTAACTCGACGCTGACCTCGAGTGTGTATATTTTCCAGAAGGGTCTGGAGCAGTTTAACTTCGGTTATGCATCGGCCCTCGGTCTGATCGTTAGTGTCATTATTGCTGTACTGAGTGTGCTGGTGTTCAGGCTGAACCGGAAAGGCGGTATCAACCCTTACTGATGGATACGATCAAAAATAACGCAGCTTCATCTCCCCCGGTTCAGACAGGAGGGCATCCCGCAGCTCGGTACAAGGCAGCCCGGCGTAGAGTAAAGCCCGGGGATCTCGTGCGAATGACGATTCTCTATCTCATGCTTGTGCTGCTGGCATTGTTCATGATGGGCCCGTTCCTGTGGCTGCTCAGCGTATCGCTGATGCCGGGTAAGAACGTCTTTTCCACACCGCCCGCCATCCTGCCGACGTTCATTGATTTCGACAACTATGTGAAGGTCTGGCAGTTTATGGACTTTCCCAAATATATCTTCAACACGGTTGTCATTACGGCGCTGGGAGTCGTCTTCAACATTGTGCTCGCCGCACTGACCGGATATCCTCTGGCCGTATTCCGCTTCCGGGGACGGAATCTGGTCTTCAGCCTGCTGATCGCCACGATGATTATCCCGTCATCGACAGCGATGATCGTGCACTACCTGACGATCCAGTCGTTTCACCTGACGAACTCCTTTCTCGGCGTAGTGCTGCCTGGAGCCGTATCCGTATTCAACATCTTCCTGATGCGGCAGACGTTTCTTGGCATTCCGATCGACGTCCGCGATTCCGGCAAAATGGATGGTGCCTCCGAGTTCCGTATCTGGTGGCAGCTCATTCTGCCGCTGGTGAAGCCGGCGATAGCGGTCATTGCACTGCTGGAGGTCATGGCCTTCTGGAATAATTTCCTGTGGCCGATCGTCGTCCTGGATGACCCGGATAAGTACCCGCTGGCCGCCGCACTGACGACTCTAAACGGACAGTTTGCCTACAATTTCGGCTGGATTGCCGCCGGTACGATGATATCCGTGCTGCCGATTATCCTCGTGTTCCTCTTTACCCAGCGTTACTACATGGAGGGGATAGCAGGCGCGGTAAAAGGCTAGAGCAACGAATTATCAAATGCTGATTCTAACACTATCAAGGAGGCAGCAGCATGCATCTGACACAGCAGAAAAGGCAGTATTATTTTCGCGATTATATGGAGACGGGTGAACGCCTGCAGCTGCAGGGGAAAAGGCTGGTGTGTGAACTGGTTTCCCGTTATGCCATGAACCAGGAGTATGAAGGCTTGCTGCAGGAAGGCGGCCCCATTGCACTGATTCTTCCTCCGGGACCCGGCGTGGCTGCCAGTGAGCGCGGGAACGCCCAACTGGAGCTGCATTATGACAATAGACTGAAGGCGGATGGCTACCGTCTGGAGATCCGGAAGGATGCGAAGATCCAGATTCATGCGTCGAACAAAAGAGGGCTGCAGTACGGTATGAATGCCCTGCAGCATCTCCTGGAACGGGATGGGCAGCAGTGCACGCTGCCGATCGTGAACATCCAGGATGAACCGTCTTTTCCCGTGCGCGGCATTATTGAAGGATTCTACGGAGTTCCCTGGAGCTTCGATGACAGGATGGATGCCATTGCGTTCATGTCTGATCACCGGATGAATTCGTTCATGTACGCGCCCAAGGATGACCCCTACCACCGGGAGCTGTGGCGGGACCCGTATCCGGAAGATGATTTTCAGCGGATCGCTGAACTGAAGCAGCAGTGCGACCGCTATCAGGTGGATTTCTATTATTGTATTAGTCCGGGAAATGATCTGGCCTTCGACAGTGAGGCGGATTTTGCCTGTCTGACCCGTAAGCTGGAAGCGATGATCTCTTTGGGAATCCGGCATTTTGCCCTGCTGATGGACGATATTGACTATGTGCTGACCGGTGCTAACCGGCATTTTCTCGAACGTTCTGGCCGGGCGCACGCTTATATCACGAACCGAATGAACGACTGGCTTGGTGCCAGACTTCCTGTTCATACGCTGGCCATGTGCCCGTCTGAATACTGGTCATACTGGGATACGGAGTACAAACGTGATATGCGGGAACAGCTGCAGCCGGAGGTAAAGGTGTTCTGGACCGGATATTTCGTATTCGCTCCAGAGATTGGAGAGGAGCACGCCAGAGATAACCGGGATTTTTACGGTCACGATCTGTGGCTCTGGGACAACATTCCTGTTAATGACTGTGATAAGGACCGTCTGTTCCTGGATCCGATGCGCAACCGGTATTCCAGGCTGCATGATACAGGACATACCGGTATGGTTGCAAATCCGATGAACCAGTGGGAATGCTCCAAAATTACGTTGATCACAATGTCCCACTATATGTGGAACAGTGAACGCTACATGCCGGACTTATCATGGTCTTGGGCCGTGGAGGAATTTGCAGGACCGGCTGCAGAGGAAATGATGTTCTTTTGCCGACAGAATCTGAACAGTCGCTTATACTTCGGCGGTTATGAAGAGGTTGAACAGGCTGTGGCTGCTGGCGATACGGTGTGGCTGGACGGGTATTTCGACCGTCTGCAGCGATCAGTCACAAGGCTGCGCCAGCTGGAGAATGCGAAATTCCAGCAAGAGGCCGGACCTTGGCTGGAGCGGGCCGAGCAGGAAGCGGGACTGTGGGCGGCACTGCGGGATCAGCTGGTAGACCTGAATGAGGATACTGAGATTAAAGGAAGTCCAAATGGTTCTGCGGCCATCGGCGGTTCCCTCACAGAACAGAAGCTGAAGCTGTGCCTGGCCTCACCGGTCCAGCTTGGCTGTAATGCAGCACTTGCAGCAGCCGTGCGTCTGGGATTCGCGGAGCGGGACGAGAAAGGGCGGTATGCGTCCAGAGAGGGGGCCTTGGCAGCGGGTGGTTCTCCAGCTTCATCCGAGGCGCTGTCCGTAATGGAATCCATATCCGGCAATCATTCGGCGGATGGCAGGGAATGATCGCTAATTCATGTGAGAGCTGAAGGGAGACGACTATGAATTCAAAGCAAACCATTGTTTTCATTCCGCTGGATGAGCGGCCTTGTAACTATGAATTCCCCAGCCTGCTGGCACGGGGAACCGAGTTTACCCTGGAGCGTGCCCCTTTCGAGCTGATGGGACGCAAGAAGGAGCCCGGCGACGCCGAAGCGTTATGGGACTGGCTGGATGAGGCGGCTGCCCGCGCAGAAGGGGCGGTTATTGCGCTTGATACGCTGCTCTATGGCGGTATTATTCCATCCCGTCTGCACGCAATGGAGTTCAGCCAGATCGACGAACGGCTGCAGCGTCTGCGCCGTCTGAAGGAGCGGCACCCGCAGCTCAAAATTTATGCCTTTCAGCTGATCATGCGCTGCCCGCAGTATTCCCTGTCTGATGAAGAACCGGATTATTACGCCGACTGGGGAAGGGAAATCTTCCGTAAAGGTTATATCGCTCATCGTGAAGAGCTGGGTATGGCGTCGCCCGAAGAACTGGTGGAGCTGAATGACATCAACCGCCGACTGCCGGCAGATATCTTGAACGATTATCTGGGGCGAAGGGCCATCAATATGCAAGGCAACCGCCGCGCCTTGGAGCTGGTGGCTGACGGAGTGATCGATTTTATGATCCTGCCGCAGGACGATTCAGCTCCTTACGGCCACACGGCCAAGGATCAGCAGAGCGTGCGCTCCCGCATTACAGAGCTGGATCTGGAGCTGAAGGCCTACATGTACCCCGGAGCTGATGAAGTGGGCTGCACACTGCTGGCGCGGATGATTAATGAAGCGAAGGGCGTAACTCCCCTGGTCTACCCCCGTCTGTCCTCCGTTCAGGGTGCATTTGTCACGCCGCTGTTCGAGGACCGCTTCTTCTACGAGACGCTGAAATACCAGATCACGGCGGCTGGCGGCCTTATTGCCTCCAGCAGTGAAGAAGCTGACTGGGTACTGCTCGTCAGCACGCCCGGTGAGACGATGGCAGAGGCGGTGTCCCAGCATCATCCATTCTTCAGCTATGACGTCTACCGCAACCTGATCGAGCTGGTGGAATACGGCAGCCATATGCTCCGCAGCAGAGGAAAGCCGGTTGCTGTAGCGGATGTAGGATATGCCAACGGCGGGGATTTGAAGCTGGTCAAAATGCTGCGCCAAAAAGGCCTGCTCTTTCAGCTTGCAGGCTATGCTGCCTGGAATACCAGCTCTAATTCGCTTGGGACCGTTATCGCACAGGCTATGCTGTATTCCCTCTATGGGGGTACGCCGGAGCACCTGGACTTCCTTGCCCTTCGTTATGCTGAAGACGTGTGCTACTGTGCGGTGGTGCGCAGTGAGATGAACGGCGGAATCGTTGAGGAGATGGGGCTCAGCAAATTTCAGCTGGATGGACACCGCGGTACGGCAGCCGCACAGGTAAAGGAACGACTTCAGGCTGTACTGGAGGATAAGATCAACGGGGAGGAAGGAAGCGTTCATATTTTGGACTGCTATATGCCCTGGAACCGAACCTTTGAGGTCGGCTTGACGGTCGGCTACACGCCCGCAGAGCAGCCTGTCCTACCGCTGCAGCCATAAATCCGTAAATCAGGGAAATAGAGAGAACGCCGATAGAATAAGGAGAGAGGGTGAGAGGGTGAGTACGATGAACGCCATATTGCAGCAGCTGCGCTTCACGTTAATCGCTTCCTGCCAGGCTCTGCCCGGCGAACCGCTGCACGGATCAGAGATCATGGCCCGGATGGCCCTGGCTGCACAGGAGGGAGGAGCGTCGGCCATCCGCGCAAACAGCGCGGCTGACGTCCAGGCGATCAAGAAGGCGGTATCGCTGCCAGTGATCGGGCTGGTCAAACGCGACTATCCTGATTCCGATGTATATATTACACCGACACTCCGCGAGATTGATGAGCTGGCTGAAGCGGGGGCCGATCTCATTGCACTGGACGCCACGCGACGCCCGAGACCCGGCGGGGTTACGCTGGAGCGTATGGTATCTTATATACAGGAACGGGGACTGCTGTCGATGGCCGACATTTCAACCCTGGAAGAGGCAGTATATGCCGGAACCCTGGGAGTAAGCTGTGTATCGACTACACTGTCCGGCTACACGCCTTACTCTCCGCAGCTGGAAGGTCCTGACCTGACGTTGGTGCAGGCGGCGGCTGCCGCTCTGCCGGTTCCGGTCATTGCAGAAGGGCGAATTCAGGAGCCCGGGCAGGTGCAGGCCGCGCTGCAGGCTGGTGCCCATGCCGTTGTCGTCGGATCCGCCATCTCACGTCCCCAGTTGATCACAAGGCGGTTTGCGGAAGCCGCGCGGAAGGCAGTGATGTTAATTCATGGAAATGAAAGACCGTATTAATACCTATTATCCGTCATTGACGAAATCCGAGCAGAAGGTGGCAGCCTGTGTTCTGGAACACAGTGATGATCTGATCTACTACAGTGTGACCGAGCTTGCTGAATTTGTAGGCATCGGCGAGGCTACGGTCATGCGGTTCTGCCGCAAAATTGGCTTCAAGGGTTATCAGGATTTCAAGCTGGCGCTGGCCCAGGATCAGACGGGCAGGCGGCATGCCTCTGCAGGAACAGGCGGCGATGAAGATGTGCCCGGTATGGTGTTCGATACGATGATGAATATTCTGCAGTCCAGCATGGGACTGCTGGACCGGGAGCGGCTGGAACAGGCCGTGCATGCCCTCGACCAGGCGCTGTACGTACAATTTTTTGGCGTCGGAGCCTCGGGGATTACCGCTATGGATGCCAAGAACCGCTTCCTCCGGATTGGCCGGCGGGCAGAGGCGGTCGCAGACAGTCATATCCAATCCATGATGGCCGTCACGATGGGAGCGGGAGATGTAGCTTTTGGTATCAGCGTATCAGGCAGCACTTTGGATACCAACGATATGCTGATGAAGGCCAAACAGAACGGGGCCACCATCATTGCGATTACGAATTATGCGAAATCCCCGATTACTGCCATCGCCGATATCGTCCTGCTGACTGCGGGCAAGGAGACTCCGCTGGAGGGCGGCTCGATTGGTGCCAAGCTCTCACAGCTCTTCATTATTGACCTGATCTGCGAGAGTCTGGCACGGCGTCATTCAGACCGGACCAAAGTGATGAAGGAAAAGACGGCCCGCGCTGTTATTGACCGGATCTATTAAGGGAATAGAATGTCATCGCCGCAGGAAAGACAAGGAGGCCTGGAGATGAATAAACACGTGCAAGTCATCGGCATTGACCTCGGCGGTACCTCCATCAAGGGGATCGTCGCCGACGAGACGGGGCGTATTTTGCTGCAGACCCGGCGTCCTGCAGAAGCAGCCCGCGGACGCGAGGCGATTCTGGAGCAGCTGGGGCAGCTGCTCGCCGGTCTGCTGGAGCAGGCGCCGTGTGCGGCTGCGATCGGTGCGGCATCTGCCGGCCGGATCAACAGCGAGAGCGGCGAGGTCGTCTACGCGACCGATAACCTGCCCGGCTGGCAGGGGCTGCAGCTGCGAGACTGGATCGAGCAGCGCTGGGGTCTTCCGGCGGCGGTCGATAATGACGCCAACGCAGCGCTTCTGGGCGAAGCCTGGAGCGGGGCGGGCCGTGGCCTGCAGGATGTGGTCATGCTGACACTCGGCACAGGTGTCGGCGGAGCCAATCTGATGCAGGGCCGTCTTTTGCGCGGTGCGCGCTGGAGCGGCGGGGAATGGGGGCACTGCGTGCTGGTGCCCGGCGGGACCCGTTGCAACTGCGGCAGACGCGGCTGCGCTGAGCAGTACGTGTCCGGGACGGCGCTGAGCCGCCTGGCCCGGGAAGCCGGTGCGCCTGCAGAGGGACGGGCACTGTTTGAGGCCGCATCCCGGGGAGAACCTGCGGCCGCGGCCGTGCTCGGTCAGTATGCCGACGCACTGGCGCTGCTGATCGGTAATATTGAGGTGAGTCTGAACCCGGAAGTGGTTATTCTCGGGGGCGGTGTAGCAGATTCGGCACCTCTGTGGTGGAGGGCGCTGGAGCAGGCGCTGGCCCGCGCCCGGGTTGCTCAGCCGGTGAGACCGGCTCAGCTTGGTAACGGTGCAGGAAGTCTTGGAGCGGCATGGCTGGCCCTGGAGCGGCAGCAGACCGTTCCGGTATTGGCAGACGAAAAGCAGTACGGCAGCGAAGCAGGAGCGGCAGCCGCTGATTAATGGGGCTGTGGCATGACAGGACCTGCTGTAGATGGAAGAGGCTTCAGATCGATCAGACATACGACTTGGACAGAAATGGGGGAGGCAGTATTGGACACATGGCAAGCCGATATCATTATCATCGGCGGCGGTCTGGGCGGCACGTCAGCCGCACTGGCAGCTGCCAAGGCAGGCATGAAGGTCATTATGACGGAAGAGACGGACTGGATCGGTGGACAGCTTACGGCCCAGGCTGTGCCGCCAGATGAGCACCGCTGGATTGAGAAGTTCGGCTGTACGGCCAGTTTTCGTGAGTTTCGTGACAGGGTGCGTCAGTATTACCTGGATAACTACCCGCTTACGGAGGAAGCCCGCAGCAATCCCCTGTTGAATCCGGGTAATGGTTGGGTCAGCCGCTTGGCGCACGAGCCGAAGGTGGCTCTTCAGGTGCTTGAGGATATGCTGGCGCCTTACGTGAATTCCCGGCGTATTACGATTCTGTATCACACGGTGCCTGTGGATGTGCAGGTTCATGGAGATAAGATTGTATCGGTAACTGTCGGAAGACAGCATCAGGGCAGCCCGCAGCCGCAGCATTCCGGGAACAAATACGGCGAGGGTGCTCTTCGAGAGCCGCTCATCCGGCTGCAGGGGGATTATTACCTGGATGCCACCGAGTGCGGTGACCTGCTTCCGCTGGCCGGTGCGGAGTATGTCAGCGGGGCGGAATCGGCAGAAGAGACAGGTGAGCCGCACGCCCTGCCGGTTCGTGATCCGCTGGATATGCAGTCCATTACGCATGTGGCGGCCGTAGATTATGTGGAGGGAGGCGATTTCCGCATTCCGAAGCCTGGTGCTTATGAGGAGTGGATGGATTACATTCCGGCGTTCTCCCGGTTCCCCATCCTGAGCTGGTACGCGTCTGATGCAGCCGATACGACTAAACTGAAGCAGTTTACCATGTTCCCGAATGATCAGGGGATCGTTTCACTCTGGGATTACCGTCGAATTGTAGACCCTTCCATTTGGGCCGTTCCGCTGAATGAAGGGGAAGTGACATTGCTGAACTGGGCGCAGAATGATTATTACCGCGGACCGGTCATCGGTGTCAGTCCGGAGGAAGCTGCTTATCATCGCGAAAGAGCCCGTGAGCTAACCCTCTGTCTTATCTATTGGCTGCAGCACGACGCTCCGAGACTTGACGGAGGCACTGGTTATCCGGGTGTCCGTCTCCGTGGAGATGTGCTGGGTACCAGGGACGGACTGGCCAAGACGGCTTACATTCGGGAATCCCGCCGCATTCGGGCACTGTACACGGTCACCGAGCATGATGTCAGCAAGGAGCTGCGCGGAAGCCTGGGGATCCGGCGATATACAGACAGCGTAGGAGTAGGCAGCTATCATCTTGATCTGCACCCGACGACGGGTTCCCAGCGGACCTTTTACATCCCCAACTATCCCTACGAAATCCCACTGGGATCGCTGATTCCGGTCAGGCTGATTAACCTGCTGCCCGCCTGCAAAAACATCGGCATGACCCAGATCGCCAATGGCTGTTACCGTTTGCATCCCACAGAATGGAACATCGGGGAATCTGCTGGATTTCTGGCTGCCTACGCTGTAGAGCAAGCGGTCTCCCCGCGCGAAATTCATGCTTCTACGGAGCACCTCTCCCGTTATCAGGAACTGCTGATGGCGCACGGAGTGCAGCTGCATTGGCCGGAAGAAGAGATGGGTGAACTGTAGCTAGTACAGATGCAGCATCATAGAATAGAGTCGGCGTCCAGCCAATCACCGGTTCACGGTCTTTAGCTGGGCCTTTTTTCATGCTCACAAAAATATAGGGTAGGATGTGGAACTAAGCTTCTTCCATGAACGTCAGAGACTTGAGGTGATTGCTGTGATGAATAGAAGTGTGTCCCGGTTTCTGCTGGTGGTTGCAGTCCTTTTTGTACTGACGGGATGCTCAACGGATGCTGCCGGTCCGCAGGAACCGGCTGTGCCGGAAGAGGCCGGGATGGCGTCCGGGTGGGTCCCATTCCCAGCGGTCAAGCTGCCGTACACGATGGAGCAGGCTGTTCAGAATAAAGATGTGGTGGTCATGCCAAACGGCGATAAGAACCGTGACCAGTGGGATGCATTTGTGCAACGCTATGAAGAGGGTCAGCCTGCACAGGTCCGTATTGTCTACTATACTGATGAAGGGGATCCGATCCTGAATGAGCTGCGCTTTGATCAGGACCGGATCTATTACACGTACGACAATACGATGGACGCTTTTGCAGGGAGGGATAACAAAAAACGAACCCAGACTGTGTGCGCGTCGTTAAACATTCCGCCCGCCATCCGAGGCGATGGGAAGAAGCATTATGCCCTGCAGGGCTGCCGTTCTGCAGAGGGGAGCTTGTTCTCGTTCCCGGTTGAGGATGCGGGTCCGGACAACGGGGCGACAGCCAAGCAGAACGCTGGACTGGTTGCCCTCGAACAGGTCTCCGAGTGCGGTCCGCCTCTGAGTACTTTTAAGCGGGTGTATCACATTCTGGGGGAGGCCCCCCCGTTTACCGTATCGGTCATTCGGGAATGTGAGCCCATGAGCGGAGAGGGGCCGAGAATGACCAAGGAGTTCAAGTATGGGATCGGAGCGAATGAGCTGAAATTCACGGAGGAACCAACCGTCCATTAGCAGATATAAACAAAGAGAGGTTGATCATGATGAGCATTACTTATATAGAATCGATAGAAGGGCTGAAGGAATCGTCCTTTGCGGAAGGTTTTTTTGACGGTTGGCCCAATCCGCCTTCAGTAACCACACTAATACGTATTCTCGGGAATTCCTCGCATATTGTACTGGCAGTAGATGAGAACAAGGGGCTTATTGTCGGCTATATCAATGCATTAGCGGATGGGGTGCTGACAGCCTATATTCCTCTGCTTGAAGTAGTGCCTGACTACAAGGCTCAGGGAATCGGAGATTCACTTGTTCGCAGGATGCTCGAAAGGTTGAAGGATTACTACATGATTGACCTGCTGTGTGACCCCGAGCTGCAGGGATATTATGAGCGGCATGGAATGATCCGGACATCCGGCATGCTGAAGCGCAATTATGCCATGCAGGCGGGTATTCCATGGTAAGGCGGCTCGAGTCCTTTTTTGACTAGCATTAAACAGCAGGGGGGGCCATGCAACCATGCAACGGTCCTCCGGAATAGCAGCTGAAACAGACCAGGTCACAGCTCATTGTATTTATTCAAGGATGATGATAGATTTAAAGCGTATTCATAAAACGTTTTCGGTCGATTGATATTCATTTCATCAGCGTTAAGAGCTGGAAATTACATAAAAGGGAGTTGTAAATGATGATATGGGTTGGCGTGGATTATTACCCTGAACAATGGGATCGTTCGTTATGGGAGCAGGATGCAGTGCTGATGAAGGAGGCGGGAGTCCATGTCGTCAGAATGGCGGAATTCGCCTGGAGCCGGCTTGAGCCTCAGGAGGGAAGGTATGACTTGGCTTGGCTGGATGAAGCGATTGACCTGTTTGGAAGGTACGAGATTGCCGTTGTGCTCGGTATTCCGACTATGACGCCACCATTATGGCTCACGCAGCATTATCCAGACGTCCTTCCGGATCTGCCTGGTCAGCCATCGTCCCACCCGGGCGTGCGGGGACATCGCTGTTATAACAGTCCATCCATGCGTAAATATACACGCCTGATTGCAGAGAAGCTGGCTGAACATTACAAGGACCACCCGGCCGTGATCGGCTGGCAGACGGACAACGAGTTCTCCTTGCATATGTGCCGCTGCAAGCACTGTATACATGGGTTTCATCAGTGGCTGCAGGAACGGTATGAGACGCTGGAGGTAGTCAACCGGGAATGGGGGACGGCTGTGTGGAGCGGAGCGTATACGGACTGGAGTCAGATTACATTGTATGAGACGAGCGAGCAGCATTTTAATCCTTCGTTCCTGCTGGATTACCGGCGTTTCCAGAGCGAATCGGTCGTCCGTTACCAGCAGATCCAGGTCGATGCAATTCGTCAGCATAATCCGGAGCAGTTCATCACCCATAATACGTGGAGCGCACCGCTGCCGCTGGAGCACGAGAAGCTGTATGAACCGCTTGATTTTGCATCATTTGATTACTACCCGGCGTCCAGTCCGGACAAGACCGCAACCAACCCTTACAGCGGTGCACTGCTCCTTGACCGGACCCGCGGTTTCAAAAATCGCAATTTCTGGGTCATGGAGCAGTTCGGCGGGCCGCCGGGCAGCTGGATGCCGATCTGGCGCAGCCCTTATCCTGGCTTCATCCGTGCGTATGCTTGGCAGAGCATCTCAAGGGGAGCGGATGGTGTAGTATTTTTCCGCTGGCGCAGTGCGATAGCCGGAGCAGAGCAGTTCTGGCATGGCTTAATTGATCATAGCAATGTACCTGGGCGGCGCTTCGAGGAATTCCGCACCTTCGCCGGTGAGGTTCGTGCATTGTCCGAACAGCTGTCAGACACTGTTCTGGTTAATCGTGCTGCCATTTTATACGATTTTGCCAGTCATACGGCACTGCAGCTGCAGCCTCAGGTAGAGGGCTTTGATTACTACGAAGAGTTGAAAGTCATTCACCGCAGCTTCGTGAAGCTCGGTATCGGCATAGATGTGATCACAGACGTTTCCCATCTGGAGCGTTACGATCTCGTTGTCGTGCCCTCCATGTTTGTGCTTGAACCTGGCACGGCAGATGCTATTGCCGGTTATGTCCAACAAGGGGGACTTCTCATTGCCACACCCCGAACCGGGGTCAAGGAGGGGAATAACCAATGTATTATGCGGCCGCTGCCGGGTCCGCTGAGTGAATGCTTGGGTGTGCAGGTGACAGAATATGATCCGATTGCTCTTGACCGCCATACCTTCCATGATGAAGACGGTACGCTGTATCACTGCTCGCTCTGGAATGACCTGCTGAAACTCACTACGGCGCGTGCCGTCGCTTGGTATTCCGGCGATTTTTACGAAGGCACGCCTGCGGTAAGCGTCAATGCATGGGGAGAAGGCCAGGCGTATTATCTGGCTACCTTCCCCGAAGAGGCATACTGGCATAGGCTGTTGGCCGAATTAGCTCGCAGCCTTCACATTCCGGTGATAAGCCAGCTGCCGGAAGGTGTACAGATCTCCACCCGCCAAAGAGGAGAGGCTGTATATACCTTTGTCCTAAATTTAAGCCGTGAAGTGAAGACGGTGAAGCTTGATCATCCTTATGAACGGCTGCTGGGCCGTGGCCAGGCCTCATCTACTTTGGAGCTTGAGCCTTACGGAGTGGAAGTGCTGCAATCTGCACCGCAAAAGCATATAGGACAGGCGTAACGCCGGCAGAAATAAAGGCATTCCGTACACCGTGAAGAGCACGGACGGAATGCCTTTTCTATAATGCTGCGTCTCTTGTCATGAATAATAATACAATCATTCCTTCGGCACAACAGGAAGCACCAGGCTTACTACAGTACCCTGACCCGGCTGGGACATGACCTGAATACGGCCGCCCGCACCACGGGCCCGCTCTTCCATGCTGAACATGCCCACACCATCACCGGCTGTCTCAGGCGTAAAACCTGCACCCTGATCTTCGATCCTGGTCACAACCAGTGCGCCTTCATCCAGCAGGGACACTGCCGCTTCGGCTACATCAGCGTACTTGGCGATATTCGTAAGAGCCTCTTGCACAATCCGGTAGATGGCAATCTCCTGCTGAAGGTCAATACGCCGGCGGAGTGTACAGTTGAATGCCACATCGATTCCATAATGACGGGAATAGTTATCAATATAAGTACGAATGGCCGGTACCACTCCAAGGTCGTCCAGTACGGACGGACGAAGCTCCCATGCCAGCCCGCGCACCTCTTCAATAATATCAGTGACCTGCTGGCGCAGCTGTGCCAGATGCTCATCCGCATGCTCCGCCAGCTGGCGGTCAATCTGGATGACGAGGGAGAACAGGCTCTGGCCGACTCCATCATGGAGCTCTCGGGAGAACCGTTTCCGTTCTTCCTCCTGAATGCGCATCATCTGGTTCATCATGGACTGCAGCTCGGCCTCTACCTGCTTCAGCTTGGTGACCTCATTACGGACTGCCAAATACTGATAAGGTCTGCCGCTGCCCTGCTTGTCGAGGATCGGTACGATCGTCGTATTGACCCAGTAGTAGCTGCCATCCTTCGCCTGGTTCTTGATCTCTCCCCGCCATACCTTCCCGGATGAGATGGTAGCCCACAGATTCTGCATAAACTCCTTGTCATGATACCCCGAGTTAATCAGCCGGTGATCCCTGCCGATCAGCTCGTCACGCGAAAATTGGGAGATCTCGCAGAATTTATCGTTGACATAGCGGATGATACCTTTGCGGTCGGTCAGGGCAACAATCGAGGATTCATCGAGTGCAAACTTCAGGTCAGACAGCTGATGGAGCGAGGTGCCCAGCTCTTCCCGGAAGTCGGGGTCTGGAATATGCTGGTCCAGCTCACTCAGAAGCTTGCCCACCTGCATGCCGATCATTTCATCCGAAGGCGGATGATGGCTGTCTTTATTCAAAGTTCAACAGTCCCTTCTTCATCGCATATTTGACAAGCTCCGGTCGTGTCTTCAGCTGCAGCTTCTCCATCAGGTTACTTTTGTGCGTCTCGACGGTCTTGACGCTAATAATCAAATGCTCGGCAATTTCCTTGTTGGAGTAGCCTTTGGCAACCCAGCCCAAGATTTCCTTTTCCCGTTCGGACAACAGCTCATAAGGCCCTGATGCACCTTCCTGCTTCACCTTGTCAAGGTACTCGCTCATCAGCCGCTTAGTTGCTGTGGGATGAAGATAAGCGCTTCCTTCTGCGACAGACTGAATGGCGCTGATCAGCTCCTGATGGGGGGCGCTCTTCAGAATATAACCGGATGCCCCGGCCTGAATGGCCCGGAACAGATACTCTTCATCATCGTGCATGGTCAGAATGAGAATGGCGACATCCGGCATCAGCTTCTTCAGCTCGGTGGTTGCCGTCAGCCCATCCTTTCCGGGAGGCATGCTGAAATCCATCAGAACCACATCCGGTTTCAATTCCTGGGCCTTGGCAATGGCCTCATCGCCGTCAGCCGCATCCCCAATGACTGTGATCTCGTGCTTGCCGTCGAGCAGAGCGATCAGACCGGAACGAACCACGATATGATCATCTACTACTAAAATTCGAACCACGTTAGCTCCTCCGTCTCTGTAGTATCCTCTAATTACCATAAGCATACAGAAAAACAGGGGCCCCTTCAATAAGAGGCTCCCTGCTTCTGTGCACAATCGTGTACTATACCGAAGGTTCCGCGAGCAGCAGGCTGCGCAGCTTGGCGGCAGCTGACTCGGCAGATTTCAAATCTTCCGGTGTATAAACATGCGGCGAACGGCGGCCTACCATAAGAACTCCCACCGCCTGGCCATCTGCCGAACGCAGCGGCACAGCCATTGCTGCATGCAGCTGCTCTGCGAGCATCAGCGGACTGTTCTGGCGCAGCTTGGCCAGATCAGGTTCGGCATCGTCCAGCTTGACCGGACGTCCCGAGCGCAGGGTCAACCCGGCAATTCCCCGCCCGGGCTTTACAATAATACGCCGGTACCGCCCATTGCGGCTGCCGGACACGTACAACCAGCCTACCTTGCCTTCAGGAAGAGCGGCGAGCGCGACACCGGCGATGTCGCTGCGGCTGTCTGTGCATACGAGGTCGATTTCCCTTTGGATTTCAGCCGGCAATTCTGGCATCCTGTTCACTTCCTTTATTAAAGGAGGATCCGGCCGTACGGCGGATCTCCAGTTTCTGAATATGCTGTTAATAGATCAGTTGTCGTTTATTGCGTTGCCCGTTAATCATTGTAGGCTCTTTTGTACAAAAAGTAAGTCGGGGAAAACCCCTAACTGTTCCTCCCACCTGCACTGATAATGCCGTGTAGTGGCAAGTTACCATAGAACTCAGGGTTTTGTAGTGAGGAAAGTCACACCTAAATCAGGGGATTGCGAAGTTTAATTTCAGGAGTTATCCCGATATGGAAACAGCCGGGTTCAGGTTATGATGAATACATCAGGAACCGAGGGGGACGAGGAAAATGGGAATGACGATGATGGAGCGGACGGATGTAATGGTGGCTGCTGTAGGCAGAGGCGGGATTGAAAAATATTTGACAGCGGGGCAGGCAGATTTGCTGGGACAGATCATGCAGCCGAAGAAAGCGAAAGCCGGCATGACCTTATTTATGGAAGGCGAGCAGGCCGGACAGCTGTACTATATCCGTTCCGGGCGGGTTCAGCTCCGCAAATCGACGGAAGACGGCAAGGAGCTGATCCTGTCCATCCAGCAGAACGGGGATATTATCGGTGAATTCAGCGGTCTGGGCGGCGAAGAATACACTTATACGGCAGAAATTGTAGAGGCCGGTGAGCTGGGCGTGATCCGGGTAAAAGATCTGGAGCAGCTGCTGGTGCAGCATGGCGACCTGGCTGTGCAGTTCATGAAATGGATGGGTACAAATCAGCGCATTCAGCAGTCCCGCTTCCGTGATCTGCTGCTGTACGGCAAGACCGGTGCATTGGCCTCGACGTTAATCCGTGCCAGCAACAGCTGCGGCGTCAAGGTGCCTGGCGGCATCATGATCAACATGAAGCTGAACCATACCGTATTGGCGGAAATGGTGGGTGCCACCCGCGAGAGCGTGAACCGGATGCTCAGCTCGCTCAAAGAACAGGGAACGATGGACGTTCTGGACGGCAAGCTGGTCATCCGCGATATGGAGGAGCTGCGCAGCATGTGCGGCTGCCCTACGTACGGACGGTGTCCGCAGGAGATCTGCCGTCTCTAGGAACCCCTATTGAGAACAAACGAAGCAACGATCCCCCTCACCTTCCTATATATAGAACGGATTGCGAATCCGAGTGGAGAGCGCCAACAAGATGAACGGAACAAACAAGCCGGCCCCGAAGGGACCGGCTTGTTCTCATGTATGAAGCATCTCCTTCTTATGAAGGAGGCGTATTAATTCGCAAGAAACAGGCGAGTAAAACTTAACGTCCTGCCTTGGCTGTACGGGCCAGCAGATACTCGAGCTTGCGGGTGATATCTTTCTGCCATTTCGTATCACCGATTTGAACCGCAAGGTTCAGCAAATCCAGATAGTCATCAACATGAAGGGAAGTCTTTTGCAGAGATGCGTTCATCAGGCGGGTACTCTCCTTTGCGGGTAAAATAAGGATCTATGCATCAACGGTCGGTATTTCAGCAATTGAATGAACAATCGATATGAATCCAAAATAAAGTTTTGTAGATCAGATGTTCTACAATAATGATAATCATTATCAGATCATTATGCAAGAGGGCAAGAATAAAAAAACGATGAAAAGTAAAAGCCTGCTACCGCCGAGACCGGCAGCAGACAGGCTTGTATGAATAAAGGGTATGAGCGCATGCGCATATGGAGGGAGAAAAGGTTACCAGGCCGCGATGCTTCCGTCCGTCCGCGTCTCCGTGCCTCCGCACAGCACGCCGGTGGCCGGATCACGCCAGATGGCCTGGCCGCGGCCGAAGATGCCGGAATCCGTCGCGATGCGGATATCGTGGCCAAGCCGGGCAAGCGCCTGAGCGATGTGCACCGGGAAATGGGGCTCGACCCAGATCGTCTTGTCCCGGGTCCACTGCCAGCGCGGTGAATCGAGTGCCGCCTGGGGATTCAGGCCATGGTCGATCGTATTCATCACGACCTGTACATGTCCCTGCGGCTGCATGAAGCCGCCCATCACCCCGAACGGGCCAACCGGCGCGCCGTTCTTTGTCAGAAAGCCCGGAATAATCGTATGGTAAGTACGCTTGCCCGGGGCCAGGCAATTGTCATGGTCCGGGTCCAGCGAGAAATTATGGCCGCGGTTCTGCAGACCGATTCCGGTACCCGGTACCACGACACCGGAGCCAAAACCCATGTAGTTACTCTGAATGAAGGAGACCATGTTGCCTTCCGCATCGGCTGCAGCGAGATAGACGGTTCCACTGCCATTAGGCCTGCCGGCCTCCGGCACCGCCGCCTGCTCCCCGATCAGCGCCCGCCGCTGCGCTGCATAAGCCTCAGACAGCAGCTCCTCGAAAGGCACCTTCATATCCCGGGAGTCGGTAATGTACTGCTGCCCGTCCGCGAAGGCCAGCTTGATCGCCTCCAGCTGGCGGTGGTACGCGGTTACGGATTCCTTCTCGGGGAATTCGAACCCTTTCAGTACATTTAATGCCAGAAGGGCGACCAGACCCTGCCCGTTCGGCGGGATCTCCCATACGTCATATCCCCGGTAGTTCACGGAGATCGGGTCGACCCATTCCGGCTGGAAGGCGGCCAGGTCTTCCTTCGTCAGGAAGCCGCCGTGTTCCGCGATGCAGTCGTGAATACGCTGCGCCAGCTCGCCCTCGTAGAAGTCGCGGGCGTCGCTCTCCCCGATGGCCCGCAGTGTTGCCGCGTGGCCGGGCGAACGCCAGACGGCGCCGGCCTTCGGCTCGAAGCCGTCCGGCGTGAATGTCTCGCGCCAGGCATCCAGCAGGGAGCCCTTCAGCACCTGCCCGAATACTCGGGCACCGCGCTCCCAGAAGCCAGCCAGCACCGGCGCGAGCGGGTAGCCTTCCTCCGCGTAACGGATCGCGGGAGCCAGTGTTTCGGCCAGGGACAGCCTGCCGAAACGGCGGGACAGCTCGGCCCAGGCAGCCGGAGCGCCAGGTACGGTCACCGGAACGGGACCGAACTTGGGCATCTCCTCGTGGCCGAGCGCCTTCACGGCCTCGATGGAGATCGACTGCGGCGCCGGGCCGCTCGAATTGAGTCCGTGCAGCTTGCCCTCGGTCCAGACGAGGGCGAAGGCATCGCCGCCGATTCCATTCGACGTTGGCTCCAGCACGGTCAAGGCGGCAGCTGTGGCGATGGCCGCGTCGATCGCGTTGCCGCCCTTCTTCAGAATATCGAGACCGGCCTGCGCGGCGAGCGGCTGGGAGGTGGCGACCATGCCCTGGCGGGCATAAACCGGAACACGGTAGGAAGGGTAGGGCTGGTACAGTGAATCGAATTGCATGAGATCAGTCAGCTCCTTTGTGGCGACGTTGGCTGGTGCGTGCTGATAAAGCTCAGTCATAACAGTCAGCAAGGCCGGATGTTTGTTGGTAATAATGATAAGTTCAAGTGCATGATTATTCAACGGTGACATCACGGTGTAATGAATAGCTTTTTATTATGAATAGGTTCAGCTTAGGCACATCTCGCCCGAAGCCTTTTTTAAGATTTGGTGCAGGACACGAACCTTAAAAAACCAAACCTCACTTCATAATTTCACACATTGTTCGTATAGTCCGCTTGGCACATAATGGACTTATATTCCACTGAGGAGGAGAAAAGGGGCATGAGTAAAAAGAGGATGAAAGCGTTTGCTACAGGTGTGATTTCCAGCCTGATGGTACTGAGTCTGGCCGCATGCGGCGGTCAGGAGAACAGCAATGACACAGGCAGTAACAAAGCGGCCGACGGCAGCGGAGGCAGCAAGGCCAAGGATGTGACAATTACCTTCCAGAATATTAACCCGGATCCGACGACACCTTCTTATAAAATGATCAACGAACTGGTGGATCAATATCAGAAAGATCATCCGAATGTCCATATTGAGCTTGATTCCCTCAACACCGACCAGCAGAAGCTGAAGCTGAAGACCCAGGCGGCATCCAAAGAGGTACCGGATATTACGATCGTGAACCCGGCTGCGCAGATGAAACCGTTCGTCGATGCCAAGCTGCTGGCACCGCTGGATGACATGCTGGATAAGGACGGTCTCAGAGATACGTATCTGAGCGGACTGCTCGATTACTACAGCTTTGACAATAAGGTTTATGCCGTTCCGGATGGCAGCAATATTGAAGTTGTGTTCTATAACAAGGAGCTGTTCGATCAGGCAGGCATCAAGGAGCTGCCGAAGACATTTGACGAGCTGCTGGCTGCAGTCAAAGCACTGAAGGCCAAAGGCATCACGCCAATCGCGATCGGGGAGAAAGATTCCTGGACGGGTTCCTTCCTGTTCATGAACATTCTGCTGCGTACGAATGGCGGACCTGGCTTCCTGCAGGATGTACTGGACGGCAAAAAAACGTTTAACGACCCGGCCTTTACGGAAGCTGTCGCAGCCTTCCAGGAGCTGGTCAAAGCAGGCGCATTCCCGGATGGAGCTACATCCATTGACTATAATGCAGGCGGCAATATTTTCAAAACAGGTAAAGCGGCCATGTATATCATGGGTACTTGGGAGACCGGTTCTATTGACTCCTCGTCCGTAGCCGGCAAGGTTGGAGCGTTCCAGTTCCCGACCGTGAATGGCAAAGGGGACCCGAACGATTATGTGATTGCACCAGGCAGTGCCTTTGCAGTGTCTGCCAACAGCGAACATCTTCAGGAAACAAAGGATTTCCTTCACTTTTTCACATCTGAAATGCCGAAGAAGCAGTTTGAGCTGAAGAATGCAGTCGGCAGCGGACAGAAAATCGATGGTGATTTCAAGGCTGCAGGTTACTCCGATCTGGCCATCGGACTGCTGGACCTGTTCAAGAACATTAAAGGCGGCGATCTTGCCTTTGATAACACAATGAACCCGGCTGTGGCTCAGGCGCATTTGAGCAGCATCCAGAATCTGTTCGTGCAGCAGGTGGATCCTGCGCAGGTAGCACAGGAGCATCAGGCAGCATTTGATTCCAACAAGTAAACATAGTACGGCAGAGACAGGGGGAGGGAGCTTAGCTCCTTTCCTCCGGTTTCGCTGCATCCAAACGGCCTTACTTTTTAGGGGGAGTGATTACCGGTGAATGTGCTCAAAGTACCGGCCCGCACGATAGCGGCATTTGTACTGCCCTGCGTGCTGCTGTATGTATGTATGGTGTTTGTTCCGATTCTGGTTTCCATCTATACTGGTCTGCTGAGCTGGGATGGTATAACGGAGTCGAAATTTGTAGGACTGGACAATTTCCGCAATATTCTTACGAATGATCCGGTGTTCTGGCCGTCCGTCCGCCGCACGCTGATGTTCGCGGTGTTCTCTATGCTGGAGATTCCAGTCTGTCTGTATCTGGCCATTCTGCTTAACCGTTACGTGAAGAAGTCCAACACGCTGGTGACGCTCTATTTTCTGCCGGTCATCCTGTCGGTGGTTATCATTGGACAGCTGTGGAAGACCATCTATAACCCGGCTTCCATGGGCGGTATGCTGAACGGTATTCTGGAATGGGTAGGACTCGGCGATTGGGGGCGTAACTGGCTGACCGATCCTTCCATCGCTATGTATTCGCTGTATTTTGTATCCTTATGGCAGTACTTCGGCTATCATCTGCTGATCCAGTTTACCGGTGTGCAGAATATTCCGGACGAGCTGTACGAGGCAGCCAAGATCGACGGAGCGGAAGGCTTCAAGGCTGACCGTCATATTACATTTCCACTGATCGTACCTGTGTTCAAAATTTCAATTGTCCTTGCCTTTATCGGTTCCCTGCAGTCGTTTGACCTCATCTGGGTCATGACCGCCGGCGGTCCGGCGCATGCCACGGATACGGTTGCTACGTATATGTATAACATGTCCTTCCTATCCTTGAAATACGGCTACGGAAGCGCTCTGGCGACCGTGCTCGTCGTGCTGTGTCTGGTATGTACGGTGTTCATAAATTTTGTTTTCAAACGGCTGGAAAATAAGGTAAGCTAGGGGGGACAAGAGAGAATGATAGCGCTTAAGAAGAGTATTATCTATTTGATTTTGGCGATCCTGGTGCTGACGCAGATTTATCCGCTATTCTGGCTGCTCACCTACTCGCTGAAGACCAATGAGGAAATCCTTGGTTCGAGCTTTTTCGCTCTGCCCGGGGCCCCCCAATGGCATAACTACAAAGAGGCTTATGAGGCGGGCAACTATTTACGTTATCTGGGCAACAGTGTATTCGTTACTGTCATTACGATGGCATGTGTTATTCTGCTGAGTTCTATGGCGGCATATGCGATTACCCGCTTCCGCTGGCGTTACGGCGGCCTGGTTATGCTGCTGTTCCTCGTCGGAATGATGATTCCGATGCAGGCTACGCTGCTGCCGCTGATGATTATTTTCAAGAATATTCATATCCTTAACACCCATCTGTCGCTGATCCTGCCCTATGTGGCATTTCAGACACCGATTGCAGTTTTTATCCTCAGCGGTTTCATGAGGGCCATTCCCCATGAGATTGAGGAATCCGCATATATGGACGGCGCAAGCATTTACCGGATATTCCGCAGCATTATCGTACCGATCTCGGTGCCTCCGGTGATGACGGTCTGTATTCTGACCTTTATCAATATCTGGAACGAATATATTATGGCGGCGACGTTTATTTCGTCCGAGAAGCTGAAGACTCTTCCGTTCGGCGTGTACACCTTCGTCAGCCAGTATTCGGTGAACTACGGCAATATTGGCGCGTTCCTCGTGATGGCCGCACTGCCGGTCATTGTGATTTACTTTATTTTATCGGAGAAAATTACGAAGGGCATGGTCGCCGGCGCTGTGAAAGGCTGATCCAGACTGCTGCGGAGCAGGAACAGGCTGAGGCGGCCTGAAAGGAGAAGACGTGTTATCCCGTCGTTTTGATACCATTCATCAACGCCTGTTTCTGCTGTTCCTGTTTTGCATGTCCGGGATCGTGCTGTGTGTCAGCCTGCTGTTCTACAACCGGGCAACGACACAGTTCCAGAACAAGGTCAGTGATCTGTCCCAGAAGAACGTCTCGCAGACAGCCAATCTGTTCGAGCTGCTGCTGAACGGTTATGACAGTCTGTCCAAATCCATCAGCAATAATATGGACCTCGTGCGTCTCTTGTCCCAGCCGGGACAGGCACCCGCGGTCTCTTACATCAACGAGCGTACGATCACGAATATGATCGGCGCCATTTACTATTCCAGGGAGGACCTGACCGGGATTCATATTCTGACGGACACCGGCAAGGTCTATAACTATGGTAACTTCATGAATGTGGTGAATCCGGATTATCCGCAGACGGACTGGTACCAGGAGATCAAGCGATCAGCCGGCAAAATCGTCTGGCTCGGCGTCTATCCACGCTCGATCATTGACGAGATGGAGGATAAGCCGGTTTTTGCGTTCGGCCGCCAGATCTATGACCTCAATGAGCATCGTCCCATAGGCATCGTGCTGTTCGAGACGGATCCGAAATCTATCTTGTCTGCACTGGATAATTTGCGTCTGGGGCCTAACAGTGAGGTTTTTCTTATGGGTCACGATCACCGGGTTGTCTCTGCCACCACCTCGAATCCGCCGCCGTCCCTGCAAGGATTGGAGGACGATGACGGACAGATGAAGGTGGAACGGCGCGGGGACGAAATTGTAATCGCTTCCAAGCTGCCTTTTGCCAACTGGTCGGTCATCAGTGTGACCCCGAACCACGATCTGAATGTGGAGCTGGCCCAGACGCAGCGTTACATGCTGATCATGGTTCCGATCCTGATTGTTGTCTCTGCCCTAATCGCTTTGTTTGTGTCGAGAAGCATTTCCATGCCGCTGAAACGGCTGGTCCGCGAGATGAAGGAGGTCGAGAACGGGAACTTCACTACTACCCTCCAGGTCAGCTCCTTCCAGGAGATTGACCATCTCGTCGTTTCCTTTAATCACATGGTTGGACGTATTGAGGAATTAATTGAACTGGTCAAAATTTCCTCGGTCAGTGAAAAAAATGCGGAGCTGCATGCGCTGCAATCCCAGGTGAACCCGCATTTTCTATACAATACTTTGGATATGATCTATTGGATGCTGGATGAGAAGGGTCAGGACCATCTCGGGGACGTTGTGCTTTCCCTCTCCCATATGTTCCGCTACAGCAGTCATTGGGAAGAAGGGGACCGGGCCACGCTCCGCGGGGAGCTGGAGCAGACCGGCCATTATTTGACCATTATTAAAGCAAGGCTGGAGGGTCGGCTCGAAGTCAGCCTGGAAGTGGATGAGAGCTGGATGGACATTCAGCTGCCGAAGATGACGCTGCAGCCCCTGATTGAGAATGCGGTGAAGCACGGACTGGAACCGCTGCCGGGTGAAGTAAACGGACTGCTGCGTGTCCGGACGGCGACAGAGGGCAGCGTGCTGCATATTATTGTTGAAGATAACGGTGTGGGCATGAGTGCGGCACGGCTGCTGGAATTAAAGTCTCTTCTGGCCGGTGTCCGCCATGGCGGACATACCGGGAATGGCATCGGCTTGGAGAACCTGAATCTGAGATTGCGCCACATGTACGGAGAAGATTATGGAATGGATATCTACAGCGGACCGGATGTTGGGACGAAGATCGTCGTCAGTATTCCGCTGCCGCTGGACAAAGGAGAGGTTTGCATATGAATATACTGATCGCAGATGATGAGAGCGTCATTCGACAGGGAATCAAGCGGACCATCGAGCAGGCCTATCCATCCTACGCCATACACCTGGCATCCTCTACCGAGGAGGCCGCTGCGATTCTGCAGGAACAGCCGGTTGATATCGTTTTAACGGACATTCTAATGCCTGGTATGGATGGGCTGGAATTCATGCGGATCTCCAAGCGCAAGCATCCACAGATGAAATGGGTGGTGATCTCCGCCCACTCGGAATTCGCTTATGCCCAGAAGGCTGTCAAGCTGGGAGCCAAGGATTATCTGCTTAAACCTATTGGTAAAAAGAAGCTGATCGAATGTGTCGAGACACTTGCCGACGAAGCCCGGGCTGAGCGTCAGCGGATGAAGGAGGGCAAACTGCTGCAGGGCAGCATCGGATACCTGCGCGAGGCCGTCTTCCAGCGGCATGCGCTCGGGCTGGACACCGGCAAGCTGGACGTGACTCCGTTCGTCGAGAATTATCCGCATTTTCATCTATATATGGTGCAGATGGAGGCCGAGCGCAAGAAGACGCATTTGGAGCATTTTATCATTGAGAATGTCCTGTCAGAGCTTATCGAGCGCAGTGGATTGGGATTTGTCGTTAGTCTGGACCGGCAGAGCCTGCTGGGGCTTGTCAAGCTGAACCGGGAGGACGAGGCGGGTGGATTGGAAGAGGAGCTGCTGTCCCATCTCCGCCGGTATATCAAGGTTCCGTTTCATGTCATTCGTTCCGGTCCTCACCAGGATTTCGGGCAGGTGCCGGAAGAGGTGGCGAAGCTGCGCCAGGCAGCAGCCGGACAGGGCAATGAGTGTGTGAAGAGCAGCGGGGACAAGGCGATTGAGGTGGCCCTGCAGTATATCCGTGCTCATTATGCCGATGATTTGTCGCTGGAGAAGGTAGCCTCCGTCGTGTTTTTGACACCGGTCTATTTCAGCCAGCTGTTCAAACAGAAAACTGGTCAGGGGTATAAGGAGTACGTCATTTCCCTGCGGATGGAGCAGGCTAAGCGGCTGCTGCTGAATTCAGAGCTGAAGCTGGCGGATGTGGCCGAGCAGATCGGCTACCAGGATGTGCGCCATTTTACCCAGGTGTTCCGCAAAAAATGTTCAGTGACCCCGACCGAATACAGGCAGGGGAAATACGGTGAGGTGAAGAAGTAGTCAGGCAGAAGGAAGGTGTAATAAGGATGGAAGTCCAACTGCCTGAAGCGCTTCTTCATCTGCTGAATGGACAGCACCTGGAGGATAAACAGCATGATGCCATGATGCTGCAGACGGTAACCGAAGACGGATGGCCGCACAATGCAATGCTGAGTGTGGGTGAGGTCGTAGCCCTGGACAACGGCAGGCTGCGGCTTGCCTTATGGCCGGGAACAACAACAACGGGCAACCTGATCCGCAGCGGTCGTGCCCTGCTCGTGCTGGTGCACGAAGGAACAGCCTACTATATCCGGCTGGAATTGCAGCTGCTGCCGGAACTGGAGCAGGCGATGTATCCCCGCGCCCGCTTTGAAGCGGCGGTTGCAGCGGTCCGCGAGGACGTTGCAAAATATGCCGAGCTGCGTTCCGGTGTAACCTTTGCTCTCAAGGAGCCGGAAGCTGTCCTGCCGCGCTGGCGGGATACGCTGGAGGAATTGCTGCGTTAACGTTAGGAATGATGAAGACCCACGCTGGCGGATACGATCCGCTGGAGTGGGTCTTTGTTTTGGCTGTGGTAGATAAGGAAGTTACTTCACCTTATGAGCTCTAGGAAGATAAACAGTACGTAGAGGATGCCCGTGACGATTAATCCAATGAAGCCCCTTTTCTTGGTCCGGCGGATCGCTTCATCAGATAATTCCGGTTCACTCGCGAACATCCCGCGTTTCCCCCACATCATGCTCTCTGCCGGGTAGAAATACATATATAGCAGGATGCCGGCGAAAGGAATAAAGACCAGAAATGTACTGAGGAAAATATTAACAAATATATCAAACCAAGTTGTTTCATTCATAGGATACTTCCCTCCCTTCCCTGCAGCGGAGTTCTCAGTGTCAGGGGTGTACGGCTGATTGCAATAATTTTTCTACTTTTATTATACGAAAAATTAACATAAATGTAGTTAATATTTACCAAACAATCCTATGTCAAATTTAACAAAGCCCTAAAATTTTCCTGTTCAGGGACCGACATTAAAACGGAAGGTTCACAGCATATGTCTTGCGTATTCAAATGCTGGTACAGAATTCAATAACAGGAGGTAATCATGTTAAAGAAGAGTATTGCAGCGATGACCACGCTGATTCTGATTGTCAGTCTGCTGGCTGTCCCGGCAGGGGTGACCCGGGCGGCGGAAGCCGCATTATCCAATCTGGTCCTCTCCAAAAGCGAATTGACCCTGGAGGCTGGTGAATCAGCGGCTTTAACAGCAACAGCGGTATATAGTGACGGAACTTCCGGCAACGTAACGCTGAGTGCAGAGTGGAGCAGCAAGAACGATATCGTCGCAGCAGTCAACGGGGGTTCCGTAACAGCGAAGAGCAGCGGGACCGCCACCATCGAAGCGGCGTACAAAGGAATAACCAAGACCGTCCAGGTAACGGTGACGAAAAAGGTCAAAGCTCTGCTGAACAGCACACAGAGTGTAGACCTGCGCTTGGGCGGCAGCGAGATGATCGGATTGACGGCGATGTATGCTGACAATACGACGATGGATGTGGCTGGTACAGCCGTCTGGACCTCGGATAACACGAAGGTGGCCACGGTCCTGAACGGTAAGGTGACGGCCGTGAGTGCCGGATCCGCGAACATCCAGGCCGTATACGGCAAGCAAACGGTTATCATTCCGGTAACGGTAGAGCAGCTAAAGCGTCTGGAAGCCAACAAGACGGCCACCACACTGCTGCTGAACGAGAAGGATGATCAGATTGTTCTCACAGCCACGTATCCGAATGGAGATGTAAAGGATGTCACTGCAGCAGCGGAATGGTCATCCAGCAATGAGAAGGTAGCGGATGTGCTAAAAGGTGTGATTACCGGCTACAGCTCCGGTTCTGCCGTAATTACAGCCAAGTATGGTGCCAGAACAGCAGCGATTAATGTAGATGTAGATAAAACAAGCCGGCTCAAGGTGAACGAGAGCAGCCTTTTCCTTCATATCGATGACAGCAAACAGCTCAATCTTTCGGCGGTATATCCGGAGCGCCCGGAAGCCGATGTAACGACAGGCTCTACATGGACTTCCAGCAATGAGGCGGTGGCGTCCGTCACAGCAGGCAAGGTGCGCGGCAACAGCGCGGGAACAGCCGTTATTACCGGTAAATATGGAGATAAAACGATCCAGATTCCGGTATCCGTTGAAGTGGCCCAGTACCTGGATCTCGGAACAGAGGAAGTGGCGCTGAAGACCGACGGAACCAAGGAGCTGAAGCTGCAGGCTACGTATATTGATGGTAGCAAAGAGGATGTGACTGCCAAGGCTTCATGGACTTCCAGCAATGGTAATATTGCTTTTGTATCGGATAAAGGAATCATCACGGCGCATGAGACCGGCGAGGCGACGATTACTGCTTCCTATGGCGGAAAGACAGCAACCGTCAAGGTAGCCGTTAATGTGCCTGTGAAGATGAGCTTGTCGGCCAAATCGATTTCGCTCGATGTGGACAAGCAGATGCAGATCAATCTGATCGCTGAGTACGAGGATGGCCGTGAGGAGAACGTATCAAGCCAGGCGAAATGGACGTCCAGCTCAGATAAGGTCGTTGAAGTAGAAGATGGCCTGCTGACAGGGATTGCGATGGGGAATGCAACAGTCACTACCGAATTCAACGGAAAGAAGCTCACCGCAACTGTCAAGGTAGGGATCGTGGACAAGCTGGAAGCAAGTACGAAAGTGCTCTACCTCAGTGTAAAAGATAAAGCGGCGATAACGCTGACTACACCAGATGGTACTGCTGGCGGCAAAGACGTAACGGCAGATGCCAAATGGTCATCGAATACACCGGACGTAGCCGAGGTTAACAAGGGTGTTGTAACAGCTTACAGCAGCGGTAAAGCTACGATCACAGCTGATTATGGCTCCCAGAAGGTAACCATCCGCGTAGAAGTCGATATTGTGCAGAAAGTGACGGCCAGCGTCAACTCCCTCTCCCTGAAGTCCGGAGACAAGAAGACGATTGCGATCAAGGCAACTTATTCAGACGGTACGGTGAAGGATGTCGGTGACCAGGCCGAGTGGAAATCGTCAAGCTATAAGATTGCTACGGTCGAGGGCGGGCAGGTGACGGCTGTCAGCTACGGAACAGCCCGGATTACGGCCAAATTCAGCGGCAAAACGATCACGATTCCAGTCGATATTGATCAGCTGAAATATTTGGAGACCAGCGAAGTGATCCTGAATCTCAAGGCAGGCGACCAGGTTAAAGTGACCGCCACCGCTACCTTTAAGGACGAATCCGAGAAGGATGTCTCCAAGCCTGCGCTGTGGGCCTCCTCCAAAATTACGGTGGTAACAGCCAAAGACGGTGTCGTGAAAGCTACCGGCAAAGGGAAAGCTGTGATTACAGTATCGTACGCTGGTAAGAAGACGAAAATTCAGGTTGTCGTTAACTAACAGGTTCAGCCTGTTAGGACGACAACAGCAAACAGCCCAGGTCCCTTATAAGGGACCTGGGCTGTTTTGGAAATGATATATTGTTATTCGTCCATCCGGAATGCCTGAACCAGGGCATTGGCGCCTTGTTCAATTGCCTGCATGCCCTGAGGCAGCAGCTGAGGAAAGGTGATGAAGCCATGAATCATCCCGTCATAGCGGGCAGCTTCCGTAGGTACACCCGCTTCCTTCAGCCGCTCCGCGAACGCTTCGCCTTCATCCCGCAGCGGGTCATACTCAGCAGTGATTACGAGTGCAGGCGGGAGCTGTTCCAGATGCCCGTACCGGATCGGCGACAGGCGCGGGTCATCGGGATCGGCCTGCTCGCCTATATAACAGCGGGAGAAAAAAGCCATATCGTCAGTCGATAACAGCGGCGAATGCTCGGCTGACTGCTTAGACGGATAATCTCCGCCCATATCGGTGACCGGGTAGTAGAGCAGCTGATATCGGATTGCCGGTCCCTGCTGAGAGGCGGCCAAGATGGAGGCGACCGCCGCCAGGTTCCCGCCGGCACTGTCGCCCCCTATGGCGATGCGCTCCGGGTCCCATTGATGCTCGGATGCCTGGCGGTGAACAAGGAGCAGGGAGGTATAAGCATCATCTACCGCTGCCGGGAACGGATGCTCTGGTGCAAGGCGGTAGTCCACGGATACTACCGCACAGCGGGCCAGCTTACAGAACAGGCGGGCAATGTGATCATGGGACTGCACGCTGCCGAGTACAAAGCCGCCGCCATGATAGTAGATAAGAACAGGGTACACGTCCATGTCCGCTTCGGGATAGTAGCAGCGAGCCGGAATTTTATATCCGTCTGCAGCAGGGATAGTGATGTCGACAACACGGCCGACCGGCTCGGGCTTCGCATGCTGGCCCAGCAGGCGCGAGCCTGCTTCAGAAAGACCGCGGATATGCCGTAGAGTATGCTCGTTCAAGGCCGGACGCTGGCCCATATACTTCATCATTTGTGAAATAGCAGGATCAAGGGGCATAACGGGTTCCTCCTCTGAATCAAAAGTGATCTATGAAACCAATGAATACACTTCTAAATTACACCAGGAACATTAAAACCAATCGGCAGCAGACAGTCTTCATAAGGGAACAGAACCATAGTCCTTAAGGGATGGTCAGGCTTGAGCCGGATCCGGTGACTCTTTACGCTTCCCGCGTAGGGATTCGGTCAGCTTGCGCCCGGTTGGCGTCTGGGCAAGGCCGCCTTTGGCCGTCTCGCGGTGTTTGGTCGGCATGGCGCTGCCAACCTCCAGCATGACGTCGATGACCTCATCGGTCGGAATCGCACTGCGTACCCCGGCCAGTGCCATATCGGCAGCGGCCAGAGCGGTTACTGCACCGAGTCCGTTACGTACGATACAAGGAATTTCGACCAGACCTGCAACGGGGTCACAGATCAGCCCCAATGTATTCTTCAGTGCCAGGCCAACGGCATGAATCGCCTGATCCGTTGTGCCTCCGCGCAGCTCTACCATGGCACCCGCTGCCATGCCGATCGCCGAGCCAATCTCAGCCTGGCAGCCGCCTTCAGCGCCGGAGATGAAGGAGTTGTTGGCAATAACATAGCCGATGGCACCGGCCGTGAACAGACCGCGGACCATATGGTCATCGTCCCAACCAAAGCGTTCCTGTGCGCTAATGAACACGCCTGGAATGACACCGCAGGAGCCTGCCGTCGGTGTAGCCACAATCCGGCCCATGGAGGCGTTGACTTCCGACACCGAGAGGGCATAAGCCATGGCCAGCGCCGAAGCATCGCCAGAGCAGGTTTCGCCTGACCGCAGGTATTCGGCTACGCGTTTGCCGTCCCCGCCGGTCAGGCCGCTCCGGGATACGGTATCCTCCGTCTGCCCTTTTCGGACAGCCTCTTTCATAATCTGATAATAGTCCGCCATTTGACGGAAAATGTCCTCCTGGTCTATACCTGTCTCGTGAGACTGGTCTTCCAGCATGATCCCGGCGATGCTCTTGCCTTCCTTGCGGCAAAGCTCGGCGAGTTCACGGAGATGGCTGAATCGCATAACCCTTAGCCCCTTTTCTTCAAATCAATCACTTTAATTTCATACATATGCTGCAGTCTGCGCAGCTGCTGAAGAACGTTGTCCGGCACAGCTGTATCGGTCTCAATCACCGTGAGGGCTTCCCCATCCCGGCTCTTCCGGTCCACATTCATATAGGCGATGTTCACGCCGGAATGTCCCATTGCGGATGTAATCGATGCCAGCATTCCCGGTTTGTCAGAATGCAGGAGGACAGCAGCAGGCAGTTCTCCGGTCAGGTTGACACGGAAATCATTGAGCTGCTGTACGGCGACACTTCCACCGCCGATGGAGGATCCCATCAGCGAACGGTAATCGTCCCCGTGCCACAACTCGATTTTTACAGTGTTTGGATGCGGAGCATTCAGCCCGCTGACCGTAAATTCAACCTCCATACCCGCTTCTTCTGCCCGCTGCTCGGCATCCGGTATCCGGCTGTCGTCGGTATCATAATCGAGCAGGCCTCCGATGAGTGCAAGATCGGTGCCATGACCTTTATACGTATCGGCAAAAGAGCCATACAGCGTCAGCACCGCCCGTTCCGGCTGCATCCCCATCCAGTGGCGCGCAATGCGTCCGAGACGGACAGCGCCAGCGGTATGGGAGCTGGAAGGTCCGGTCATAGCCGGACCGATGATGGAGAATACATCTTTAAATCTCATTACGAACCCTCCATTGAAGTCATGATGAACACATTAATGTATGGTTTGAAGCCATGACGGCAGGCTGTTCATAGCCCCCTGAGAGGTTGACACGCCATGTCAACGCGCAAAAAAGGACAGCAAAAAGGGTTTACCCTTTTCCCTGTCCTTGTACCTGAGAGTTTATGACTTGTGAAACAGCAGGAGGAGGCTAGCTCCGGACCGCTGCTGCAAGTTTTACCCCTTTGGTGGCTGATCGCACTCTCCAGAGCTGCGTCCCATGGCGGTTCCTTGTACCTGAGAGATTAACTTACGGGCCGGGTGCCCGATAAGCTTGCTCCTTCGGTGCCTGGCGGCGTACCGCTCAGTCTCTCCCGTCCATCGTCATCCGCTGATTATGTTCATTTATACTTCTTAAGATTAAGGTAAAGCAAGCTTTAGTGTCAATATGGTTACAGGGTTGAGTATACAAGGTCTAGTATGGAAGTTACTGTATCCGCAGCAAAAGACGTTCGTCTATATATCCTCTGCACCGGATGGGAACGGCGAATTTCAGCATGAGGCCTACGTCTATCGTCTCGACCCGGGAAAGGGCGACAAGCTGAACATTACAAACATTAGAGACTATAAGTGAAAAGAGACTATAAGTGAAACTGTAAGAAAGCAGCAGCCAGGTTTGATGCCGGTTGTTGTTTTTGGTTAGGAGAATCGGGTGGATTGCTTGACAGTATTTTTGACGCAAAATATAATACTAATTATAAGTAACTAATTAACATAATGTAAGTCTAAGGTAAAATTCATGTAAATATAGAGATATCGCTGCTGTTGGCGGATCAGGATTGGAAGTGGAGGGACGAAGCATGCAGATGGAAGCCGATGTGTGTATTGTGGGCGGCGGTCCAGGCGGTCTCATGCTTGGGTACCTGCTGAGCAAGCGTCAAATATCTGTTATCGTTATTGAGCGCATGTCCCGTCTGCACAAGGATTTCCGTGGGGAGCATCTGAATGCAGAAGGGGAAGCGGTGCTGGCGGCTGAAGGGCTGCTGGCGGATCTGGATGCGGCCGGTATGCTGCTGATGGAGCGACTGGAGTACATGGACAAGGGACGGATTCTTAAGGTGATCGAGCCTGGCCCGGGCGAACGTCATATGGGTATTCACGTTCCGCAGAAACATCTTCTGGGCGTCCTTGCTGCGCATGCAGAGAAGAATGATGGTTTTGAGCTTATGTTAAATACTACAGTAACCGATATGATCTTTAATGATCAAGGCGGTGCTGCCGGCGTAATGGCTAAATGCGGTGAGCTGGACATTGCCATTCACAGCAAGCTGGTCGTTGGCGCAGACGGCCGTTACTCGACCGTGCGCAAGCTCGCGCGCATTCCGTATCAGGTTCATGCTCATGGCTATGACCTGCTCTGGGCCCGGATTCCTTCTCCGCCAGGATGGGAGCCCACTGTGCGCATGGCCCGGGTGAACGGCATGCAGCTGGCACTGTTTACCCAGCAGGGGGGATGGATCCAGATCGGCTGGAACATTGCCGAGGGCTCTTACCCCCTACTACGGAAGCAGTCTGTGGATCCGCTGAGACAGGCGCTGATCGAGGCTTGTCCTGAATTGGCCCGGGCAGTGCCGGATTGGATTCGGGATTGGAAGGATTTCGTACTCCTTCAGGTGCACAGCAGTTCCTGCGAGAGCTGGGTGAAGGATGGTGTGGTGCTGCTGGGAGATGCGGCCCATACGTTCAGTCCAACGGGAGCATACGGTGTAAATGGTGCACTGAAGGATGCGGAGGTTCTGCTGCCTATCGTGGAACATGCGCTGCATGCTGGCAGATCCGATGCCGGGGCTTTGAAGCTGTTCGAGCAGCTGAGACGGCCGCAGGTTGAAGAACAGCAGGCGGTGCAGCGGGAGAAGGAACGTTCATTTGCCGAAATGTTCGCATCACTAGTGTCATGATTTGGCATTCTATAGGATAATGGTGTAAATATCGGACCTGCTGTGTCCCTACTAAAGGAGAAATGCACATGATTAGCGAGACGATTGTATCCGCCCTGCGGGACAAAATAAATGTAGTGCCCAGCGGTGACAAGTCGCTGTATATAGTTGGACCTATCAAGCTGCCAGTGAATCTGGACGGAGAAACGGTTCAGTTCCAGTGGTACTGCTGGCTGCGCTGTGACAGCTTTCAGGATGCAGATCTGTGCGGAGGCAAGGATTTGGAAACGTCCAAAATTATTGAGCACCTCTCCTCCGCCAATCTGGCGGAAATGCAGCAGTCCAGTGTGCTTGTCTACGGCGACTTCGCGAACAGTCCGGATGCGCTGATCCGGATGCACAGCATTTGCCATACCGGAGATATTTTCGGCAGCAAGCGCTGTGACTGCGGTTACCAGCTGAAGCAGTCCATGAAGATGATTCAGGCGCACGGCTCTGGCGCACTGTTCTACCTGGCGAATCATGAGGGTAGAGGCATCGGGCTGTTCAGTAAAGCTATGGCTTATGTACTGCAGGAGAAAGGCCTGGATACCGTTGAAGCGAACCTTCAGCTTGGATTTGAAGATGACCAGCGGAGTTATGAAGATGCTATTCAGGTTTTGAAAAGACTGCGTGAGAAGCCAGTCACACTGATCACGAACAACCCGCGCAAAATGAATGCTCTGCAGGAGTCCGGCGCCAACCTGTCTGGACGTATCCCGCTATGGGGCGACATCTCGGAATTTAATGAGAAATACCTGGCCACGAAGGTGGCCCGGTCCGGTCACTTTGGCAGGGAAAGTGAAGCGTAAAGCAGCCTCCAAACAATTGGATTCACCCTGAATAAAAAGCCCGAACGGTTTGACCGTTTGGGCTTTTTGCTGCTGTGCGGCAGTAAAACACGAACATTAATATAAATATATATTTGACACATTCGTATTTATCCGATAATATAACGTTTGTTGACAGATAAATTAGTATATTTATTTTAATCACGAACGTTATGAATTCGTATATCCTCAATGATACGGTTTGAGGGTTTCTACAGGGGACCGTAAATTCCCGGCTACGAATAGGATGCCATTTTCCGCATACCTATGGAGAGCCGGGATTTTTTGCGTCCGTTTATAACCTGACACATTATGTTATATAACCAGGAGGAACTCATGAGTAAATATGATGTTATCGTTGTTGGAGCCGGACCTGCCGGGATTTTTGCCTGCTATGAGCTGACACGCCGCAAGCCGGAGTGGAAGGTGCTGCTGGTGGACAAGGGTCATGATATTTACCGCCGCAGCTGCCCGATTCTGGAGGAGAAAATTCAACTGTGTCCACCGCCTGCTGGCAAAAAGGATTTCTCCGGCTGTCTGCCGGCCTGCTCTATTACAGCTGGTTTTGGCGGTGCCGGTGCTTACAGTGACGGTAAATTCAATGTTACCACCGAGTTTGGAGGCTGGCTGACAGATTATCTGGCCCCATCCCAAGTGATGGAGCTGATTCGCTATGTTGATAGTATTAACCTGGAGCACGGTGCAACAACGAACATTACCGATCCGACGACAGACCGGATCCGCAGCATTGAGCAGCGGGGATATGCGGCAGGACTGAAGCTGCTGCGTGCCGAAGTACGTCATCTGGGGACTGAGCAGAATCTCGAGATTTTGAAGTCGATTTATGAATACCTCAAAACCCGTGTTGATATGCTGTTCAAGACTGAGGTAGCTGACATCTTGACGGTTAAGGAGGGGGGAGTACACCGTGCACAAGGCATTCAGCTCAAGAACGGCGAAACCTACGAGGCCGACCGTGTCATGATCGCACCGGGACGTGACGGATCAGCCTGGCTGACCGAAGTGCTGAAGAAGCGCCGTCTCAAGATGTACAACAACCAGGTGGATGTCGGTGTGCGGGTTGAGACCTCGGATGTAGTCATGCAGGAAATTAACGAGCATCTGTACGAGGGCAAATTTATCTATAATACTTCGGTGGGTACACGGGTGCGCACTTTCTGCAGTAATCCTTCCGGTCATGTTGTCGTTGAAAACCACAGCGGCGTCATGGCCGCCAATGGACATTCCTATAAAGACCCGGCATTGGGTTCGCCGAACACGAACTTTGCGCTCCTTGTTTCTCATAAATTTACGGAGCCGTTCGACAAGCCGAACGAATACGCACGTGAAATTTGTAAAAGAGCGAATGATTTATCCAGCGGCGGAGTCATTGTACAGAAATTCGGGGATATTGTGCGCGGACGCCGTTCGACGGCTGGCCGGATTGCCGAAGGATTCCTGGAGCCTACCTTGAAGGAAGCTGTGCCGGGGGATCTCGGTCTGGTGCTCCCTTACAACACAATGAAGAGTCTGGTAGAGATGGTCGAAGCACTGGAGAAAGTTACGCCGGGGATTGCTTCCGAGCATACCCTCTTCTACGGAGTGGAAGCCAAATTTTACTCGGCCCGTCCGAAGCTCGATCGTACACTCGAGACCGAAATTCAAGGATTGTACTGCGGCGGGGACGGCGCGGGGATCACACGCGGACTGGCCCAGGCCGGTGCGGCCGGCGTATGGATCGCACGCAGTATGGCGAATCAATCTGTCTGAGCGTGATCAAACATTTTGCCGCCTTCCTGCCGAAATAAGATACAGCGGGCACTTCATACTTATGCATGTGCACGACTTCAAGATCAGATTTCACAAGCAGGAGGGTTATCCATGATATTCTCTACAAAACACAAGATACAGGCTATACAGGGGTGGAAAATGTTTGCTTCCGTGGCGATTCTCGGATTATCTCTTCTGCTTCCGGTACAAGGGGTTCAGGCACAGTCGCTGGATTCCATGTATTTCAGCGGCGGTTATTATAACTCGCAGCTTAAAGGGCAGCTCTCACAGACAGCCGATTCCATCCTGGTCGTGAATGTCCGCTGGGTATCTAACAGCGATCCATATACCATTCATTATGATGTCGGCACTTCCATGCTGGTCTCTGAGGATACGGTACTGACCAATTACCATGTCGTGAAGGAGTATGCGGAGCTTCCTGCAGGCAGCAAGGGTACACTGCGGGTAGCCAGCCCTTCAAATCCGCTTCAGGCGATTGACGCACAGATCATTAAGGCTGATAAGAACCGGGATATGGCGCTGCTGAAGCTGTCGCAGAAGGTGAGCTACACCCCTATTACATTCAGCAAAGCCAGGGACAATGAGCCGGTCTATACGATTGGTTATCCGGAGAATCCGATGGGACAGCTGACCTTGCTGGACCGGTTGACCGGGGATGCGAATTTTAAGCTGAACACGTTATCCAGCACCTGGGTCTATGATGCCCAGTCGAAGGATGTACCCGGTATGGATTATGTAGGAAGCATGCAGCGAGCGGTGAAGCAGGGGAATTCCGGCGGACCTGTGCTGGATGCTGATATGCATGTAGTGGGCATGATGACCTTTACTTATAAAGGGAAAACCTATTTTATCAATGCCAAAACGCTGCAGGAATTTATCGGAAGTACGACCACGGTGAAGGGAACCATCAGCGCTTCAGGCAGCACGAATATAATTACCGTACCCGGCCGCATTGTAGGTAAACCTTGAGGATGGTCGGATAACACAAAACCGCGTATACCCAACCTAGGGATTACGCGGTTTTTGTATTGTGGACCTGGACTTGAAGCCATGATGTGATTAGTGAGTCCGTACTTCAAGCCTCCGGGCGATCCGGGACATCGTGTAGTTCACGACAAAGTACAGGAACGCGGCAAAGATCAGCGCCGGAATAACAAAGGACTGCTGCTGGCCTCCGACGATCTGTACGTTGTGAGTCAGTTCGGGCAGTGTAATAATCACGGCGAGAGAAGTATCCTTAAACAGGGAAATGAACTGGCTGACGATCGGCGGCACCATCCGGCGCAGCGCCTGCGGCATCACGATATGCCACAAGGTCTGGCTGTAATTCAGTGCTGAAGAGCGAGCGGCTTCAATCTGGCCTTTGTCCACCGATTTGAGTCCGCTGCGGATAATCTCGGCAATCATCGCACCTTCGAAGATGCTGAGTCCGGTAATGGCCGCCCATTTGAGTGAAATATCAAAACCGGTAACAGGCAGCACGACCCCGATAAAGAAGATAATGAGCAGCAGCGGCAGATTGCGGATCAGGTCGATCAGCAGACCAGCCACCTGCGAGAGCACAGGAATCCGTGTATATCGCAGCGTGCCAAAGATCAGGCCGATGATAAAGCTGAATACGATGGAATAGGCCGCGACTTCAATCGTCAGCAGGAAGCCTTCCAGAATAAAGCGGACATTGGGCCAGGTAAAGAAATCAAAAAATGACATTCCGGGGTTCCCTCCTTAAGACCTTCTGGCCAGCCGGCCTTCCATGTAGTGCACCAGAATGCTGAGTGGAATGGTCAGCACCAGGTAGAATAATGCAGTAATTGCATAGACAGTGATGGGCATGAAGGTATCGGAGTTAATCAGATCCGAGTAGTACATGAGATCAAGTCCAGCGACAATAGCGAGAACGGATGAGTTCTTCACCAGGTTGATGAATTGGTTGCCGATAGCCGGCAGCACAATCTTGATGGCCTGCGGAAGAATGATGTACAGCATCGCCTGGTTATAGGACAAGCCGGACGAGCGTGCAGCTTCGGACTGTCCTCGTGGAACCGACTGAATGCCCGCGCGAATGGCCTCTGCGATGAAGGAGGCCGTATAGATGGTGAGCCCCAGTGTACCGGCGGTAAAGCCGTCGAGTGGAACTCCCATGGCGGGCAGCCCCAGGAAAAAGAATAATACAACGATCAACAGCGGAATATTACGAATAATTTCAACATATACAGTGCCAATCCAATTCAGCAGCTTCATCGGGGAAATCCGCATGACGGCAATAATTGCCCCCAGCACGAAGCTGCCTGCCAGAGCGATCAGACTGGCTTCTATAGTATTAAGAAACCCGTCCATGAACCGGTCCCAGTTGTCAAACAGCACATGAATATCAAATGTAACCATATCGGTTCATACCTCCATCACAGATCATAAGAGAAGGAAGGAGCGCGCAGGTGGCGGCTCCTTCCGGCCGATCTATCTTATTCAGGTTTGGTTCCCATCCACTGTTCGTACAGTTTGTCGTACTCCCCGTTATCTTTCAATTCTTTAAGCGTATCATTCACGGCCTGCAGCAGATCACTGTTCCCTTTCTTCACAGCAATACCGTAGGGTTCATCTGTAAAGTTACCACCCACGAGGGTGTAGTTTGGATCCTGCTTTTGCATACCGAGGAGAATAGCGTTATCGGTTGTCAGCGCATCCCCTTGACCTGCTTTGAGAGCATTAAAGGCATCCTGGTAGTTTTCGAACTCCAGCACGGTAGCGTCCGGAGCCTTCTCACGAATGTTTTTGGCTGATGTGGAGCCTTTAACCGCAAGAACTTTAGTGCCTTTTGTAATGGAATCCAGTCCGGTGATCGGGCTTCCCTTCTTCACCAGAAGAGACTGGCCCGCCTTGAAGTAGACGTCACTGAAATCAACCTGCTTCTTCCGCTCGTCCGTAATCGTCATCGTCGCAATAATCATGTCGATATCCCCGCTCTGCAGCAGCTGAATACGCGTTTTGGATGTGACTTCCTTCAATTCAATCTTGTTCTCGTCACCGAGAATATGCTTGGCGATCTGTTTGGCGATATCAATATCGAAGCCTTCCACCTTGTTGGTTGCAGGGTCCTTCAGGCCGAACAGCTTGGTATCGTATTTCACGCCAACCACCAGCTTGCCGCGCTGCTTGATCGCATCCAGGGCATTGGCCGAGCTGCTGCCGGCATTCTCATCTTTTTTGCCGCAGCCCGCCATCACAAAGCTGAAACACAGTACAACCAGAAGCATGACATTCCAACCTAAACGTTTTCTCATCCGTAAAATCCCCTCTCATGTGAATCGTTGTTGATGAATGATCATTGATTAATGATTAATCAGTCGGCTCAGGAACACCTGCGCCCGCTCCTCGCGCGGCTTCGCGAAGAACTCGGCTGGGGTGCTGTCTTCCAGAATCTGTCCCTGATCCATGAAGATGACCCGGTCAGCCACCTCGCGGGCGAAGCCCATCTCGTGGGTAACGATGACCATGGTCATGCCTTCATGTGCCAGGGAGCGCATCACGTCCAGCACCTCGCCGATCGTTTCCGGGTCCAGCGCCGAGGTCGGCTCGTCGAAGAGCATGATCTTGGGCTTCATCGCCAGACCGCGGGCAATCGCAACGCGCTGCTGCTGTCCGCCGGACAGCTGGGAAGGATAGCTTTGCGCTTTATCGGCGATACCGACCTTCTCCAGATAACCAACCGCAGTCTGACGGGCTTCTTCCTTGGAGACACCTAATACTTTGGTGGGAGCCAGCGTGATGTTGTCCACCACCCGCTTGTGCGGGTAGAGATTAAAGTGCTGGAACACCATGCCGATATCCCGGCGGAACTTGTTGATGTCGACCTTCTTGTCATGCAGCGGCACACCGTTTACGATAAGCTCTCCGCCGGAGATCGTCTCCAGACGGTTGATGCAGCGCAGCAATGTACTCTTGCCAGAACCAGAGGGACCGATAATAACAACAACTTCGCCTTCCTCGATCTGGAGGTTGATGTCCTTGAGAACGTGGAATTGACCATAGTGCTTATTGACCTGCTTGAACTGAATCAAAAGAGAAGCCCCCTCCCTAATATCTCTGTCAGCAGTGATCCGGCATCGGTTACAGATGCATAGATCGTGCTGTGTGTTAATAAATATGCTTCCAAAGAATGACAATGTAATCCATTCATGCAAAATAGTTAACTAATGATACAATGATAATCCAGCTTGTGACAAGAACTTTTGTTAGTTAATATGACATGAGTTATATAAAAATGCATTCAATACTAAGCTTATGTGAAGTTTATTGCGCTATTCCAATGAGTTATTCAGACAGTAGAACTAAAGTTGATTCAAGGAGAGTGTACCCTGAACCAAAGTTTGTCATTCGGGCATTTTCCATGAAGCAGGGGTGAAACCGTGACAAATGGATAGGGTTGATTTAGAGTAGAGTAAGAGTGCCGTGGGACCGGACAAGAGTCCCTTTATTAATGGAAAAAGAGAAGGAAGGTAAGGCTTATGACAAAGATGATTTCACCGCTGGTTGGGGCGCTTGGTATGGAACCACATCCGGAAGGCGGCTGGTATAAGGAGATGTGGAAATCAAGCTTCCAGATTCCGAAGCCGGTGCTGCCGGATGTGTATTCTGGACCGCGTTTTGCTGCATCCTCGACCTATTTTCTCCTCCATCCGGACGAGTTCTCGGAGTGGCATGTCGTTCATTCTGACGAATTGTGGCTCTATCATTCGGGCAGTCCGATTGAACTGAAGCTGGGTGGAAGCGGGGATCAGCCGGGTGAGGAGCAGGTTATCGTGCTGGGCGCGGATGTTGAAGCAGGGCAGTCTCCGCAGGCGCTGGTTCCGGGAACGGTATGGCAGACCGCGCGTCCGCTGGGGGATGAGCCGGTTCTCGTTACCTGCGTGGTCGCACCAGGTTTCCATTTTGATGATTTTAAGCTGATTTCCCGTCCTGAGTAGGAGAGAAAGATAAGCTTGGCTGGAACAATAAAAGCAAGCCCCGTTTAACAGGGCTTGCTTTTATGTGTTTTATGCAGGAAAGGCGCTTAGAAATTGAAATTATCCGGGTCCGCACCGGTCCGTTTATTCTCGTTCAGTGCGTCGATGCGTGCCATATCATCACTGCTCAGTTCAAAATCGTAGATGTCGGCGTTCTCGATGATACGCTGCTCGTGTACAGATTTTGGAATGGTTACGATTCCGTGCTGGAGATCCCAGCGAAGAATGACCTGCGCCGCTGATTTGCCGTACTCTGCACCGATGGCACGCAGTGCTTCATTGTCCAGCAGACCGCCGCCGCCCAGCGGAGACCAGGCCTCCAGCTGGATTTCCTGTTCGCGGCAGAACGTACGCAGCTCTTCCTGGGTCAGCTGCGGATGGAACTCCACCTGGTTGACAGCCGGTTTGACGGTAGCTTCACTCATTAGGTCCTTCAGATGATGAATCTGGAAGTTGCTGACGCCGATGGCACGCACACGGCCATCCCGATACAGTTTTTCCATCGCACGCCAGGTGTCTTTGTATTTGCCTTTAACCGGCCAGTGAATCAGATACAGATCCAGCGTCTCCAGATCGAGACGTTTCATGCTCTCATCAAAAGCTTTCAGCGTACTGTCATATCCCTGATCCGCGTTCCACAGTTTGGTGGTGATGAACAATTCATCCCGGGCGATACCAGATTCGGCAATCCCTCTGGCGACACCGTCCTCATTATTGTAGGCCTTGGCCGTGTCGATACTGCGGTAGCCTGCTTTTATCGCTGATTTAACAGCGTTAACGACTTCTTCTCCATTATCGGCTTTCCATACGCCGAGGCCGAATTGCGGCATTTTGACACCGTTGTTCAGCGTTACCGTATCCTGCAGATTGTTAATCAATGTCGATTCCTCCTCTAATGAAATGGCTTGCCTCAAAGGCTATGTAACTATTACCCTAATTTGCCCCGGAATGTTCAATTCATAATGAAAAAATTAAATCCTGCTCTGCCTTTGGAATTGCCGCCGGGCGGTGATATGATGTTGTACGCAGGGTAATAGATCTAGTTAGGTCCGAAATTTACCGCTGCCGCTTTTCGTGATAATAGATGTGTCCTTTAATGGAGGTATGGAATATATGGCTAAAGAAAAACAAACCAAACGTGCAGCCGCCTGGTCGCTGGTCGCTATGGGCGCCGGCTTCGTCGCTTCGCTGCCGTTTCAGGAATATACCGCTGGACGCCTGCTGGCAGGCTCCTTTGAAGCAGGAATGGTAGGGGGATTGGCAGACTGGTTCGCCGTAACGGCGCTCTTCCGCCACCCGCTGGGCATTCCAATTCCGCATACTGCGCTGCTGCCGAAGAACCGCGGTAAAATTACGGATGCTCTGGTGAATACGGTGGAGAATAACCTGCTGAACAAAGAAAGCATCGCCTCCAAAATTGCGGAGGTCCGGCTGGGGGGGATGCTGCTTGACACCGCGGAACGGGAGCTGCGCTCCCCGCAGGCGGCAGCGGCTATTGATGGTATGCTGAAGCAGCTGATCCGGAAGGCTCCGCTGGAGCAGCTTGCACCGGTAATTACCGCTGAAATCCGCAAGCAGGTTACTGCCTTTGATGCCGGACCGCTGCTGACGCTGCTGGCCCGCCAGATTGAGGAGCGGGGGTATGACCGTATTGCACTGGATTATGGATTGAACCGGGCTGAAGCCTGGCTGATGAAGCCGGAGACGATGTATACCCTTGGACAGATGGGGATGCGCGCGGTGAGCGGACTGCAGGTGAACGGTCTGATGCAGTTTGCCCTGAACGCCTTCCTCGGCTATCTGAATGAAGAGCGGCTCGGCGGTATGATTCAGCAGTTTCTGCTGGACCAGGTGACGGAACTTCAGGAGGAAGGCGGACAGCGCAGAGAAGCTATTCTCTACGGGCTGCGCCGGCAGCTTGGTGAACTGTCGGAAAGTGAACGTGTAAGAGAAGGCGTGAATACATGGAAGAACGGCCTGATGAACAGCTGGGACGGGGAGGCACTCGTGCTTGCCAAGATGGAGGAGCTGCGGTCACGGATCCTGGATTATATGGAGGATGGCTCTTACGTGAACCTTCACATCATGCCGCTGCTGGAAGGGCTTCTTCAGGATTTGCGAGGGAGTGAAGAGACGATGGAGCGGCTGAACGCCAAAATCGTTGACATCGCAACAGGTATCGTGGAAGCGAACCACAGCCGGATCGGCAAGCTGGTCAGGGAGAACATTGAGAAGATGGACAATGAAACGCTGATTGCCATGATGGAGGACAAGCTGGGCCAGGACCTGCAGTGGATCCGCATCAATGGGGCGGTGACCGGTTTTGTAATTGGTGTAGTGCTGACAGGTCTCCGAATGTTTCTGGAATAAACCAGGGGGAGTGTATATCCGGTTCTGAGGACAACAGGCTGAAGAGAGAGGTGATCCGCGAGGATCCCCCTCTCTTTTTTTGTATCTGTATTTCTAACAAATTAGGCCATCGTACCCCTTCATAATAAGCAGCAAATCTCCGTTATATACTCCAGGTATTATCCTATTCAAACAGCACAGAGGAGGAGCAACAATGAAGAAATTGGGATCAACACTGCTGACAGGTCTGCTGGTATTGGGTCTGACAGCGGGGACAGCTTTGGCCAAGCCGGAGCATGCTGGCAAGCCGGGCAATGGAGCCAATCCGCCGCAGGCGGCGGCATCGAAGAATGCAGACAAGGGCAAGCCGGAGGACAAGGGCAATCCGGGGAAAGGTAATGACAAGAAGGATAACAAGCCGGCGGGTTCAGTGTCGAGTGCTGTATACGGTAATGATTCATCCGCTTCGGTGACCGACGCTGTCTATGGCAGCGGCAAGGGACCACAGGGTTACAAAGGACTGCTGAACGCCATTAATCATACGAAGGATAAGCCGGCAGGTTCTGTAATCGCCAACCTGCTGCTGACCAAATATCCGGATCGTCTGACACCGGAGCTGACTGCGGAACTGGAGGGCATTAAGGCATCTCGTGATGCACTTTCCAAAGCAGCCGAGCTGCTCGCGAAGAACGGCAGTGTAACCGATGCGGTATACATGCAGCAGGAGGCTGTACTGGCGGATGTCACGGATCTGGACGGCTACATCACGCTGGATAAGCTCAGTCGTCAGGCCGGTGAGAAGCAGGGCAAGAAGCTGTTCGTTAATGGTGTCCGCTACCAGGGAACAACTCCGGTTGTGACCAATGGAACAACGCTCGTTCCGTTCCGCACCGTATCCGAGGCACTCCAGGCGGATGTGTCCTACAACCCAGCTAACAAGACGGTGACAGTGAAACGCGGTTCAGATACGGTTGTCCTGTACCTGAACAGCAAAAAAGCGCTGGTAAACGGCAAGGCCGTTAGTCTGCAGACAGCAGCCGTTGTGAAGAGCGGTGTAACGCTCGTCCCGATTCGACTCGTGAGCGAAGCACTGGGTGCCACGGTGAAGTGGGAGCCTGAGAGCCAATCTGTTATCGTGTATGAAGAATCTTCGGCGTCAGCCGCTGCTGCGGAATAACCGGAATTTTATGATTTCATAATAAAAGGGTGTTATCTTCCAGGCTGTAAAGCCTCGGAGATAACACCCTTTGTTTAATGATGAGAAACTTCGTCCTGCAAAGATTTATTCTTCTCGTTGACCGACTCCCGGTAAATGATCTTGCCCTGTACAAGGACCCGGCCAAAACGCACTTCAGGTGAACTAATTTTCCTGAGCAGAGAGTGAATGGCGGTCTGGGCCATTTTCTCAATGTCCACCTCAACCGTCGTCAGATGAGGTTCGGTTAACGTCGCGAACACGTCGTTATCGAAGCCGACAACAGAGCAGTCTTCCGGCACGCGGTGCCCCAGTGATTTCAGCTTCAGCACAAGCAGGTGTGCAATCTGGTCACAGTTGCAGACAAATGCCGTAGGCAGCTCTTCAGGTATGTCGATATCAATAAAGCTGCCCTCATCGTCACGGTCATTCAGAATCCAGCTTTCCTTCAGCGGGATCCGGTGCTCCAGCAGCGACTTGTAATACCCCAGATAACGGTCCTGAATGCTGCTCGTGGAATAAATGTTACCGACGTAGGCGATGCTGCGGTGTCCCTGTTGGATCAGATAGTTGGTCAATTCATACGCGCAGTAGAAGTTGTCTGTGGTCACCGAGTCAATATCCGCATGCTCGTCATAGAAGTCGAGGAACAGTTTGGGCTGTTCGATCTGCTCTACGGCTTCAATGTAGGGCTTGCTGATCTGCCCGAGGATGATGAAGCCATCTACCTTACGGTCATAATAGACGCGGGGCAGGTTCAGCTGCTTCTCATCTTCGTGAGTCAGGATATGCAGAATGCCATAATAACCGTACCGCTCCAGCGCAATGGAGATTTCCTGATAGACCCGCAGATAGAAGGACTGTGCCGGCCCGGTGAACCTCTCGGGAATAACCACACCAATATTGTAGGTGAGGCCTTCCTTCATGGATTTGGCAACCGTATTGATCCGGTAACCCATCTCACCAGCCAGCAGCTTGATGCGTTCCTTGAGCTCTTCGCTGACGCCCTCCTTATCATTCAGAGCCTTAGAGACGGTAACGCTGCTGACACCCATTTTCTCGGCAATGTCCCGCATGGTGATATTCTTGTTCATCCCGCCAACTCCTTAACCAACGCTTGCTGTATACAAGTCCGTATTATTGAACCCCAGCTGCTTCCTGCAGCCGGAAGTTCAATCTGTTGTTCATTGACTTCAAGTATACCCTGTTCCAGATCACTAATAAAGAAGGATGTAGAGGGAAGGGAAGGATGATGTGCAATGCCTGTGCTTTAAGACTGGCTGCGCAGGAGCTGTTCATTCTTTTCGATGAGCCTGGCTCGTTGTGCGGCATTCTGCAATGAGCGGAACTCGTCTTCCGGTGTATTAAATGTGTAATCAATTAACCGCTCAACAGTTGTTGTGGCGACATGGATCCGGGTATCACTTGATGCGTAATAGATGAATACTTCGTTCTTCTCGTTCACAACCGCCCCGTTGCAGAAAATGACGTTGGAGACATCTCCGACGCGTTCATCATCATAAGGGGCGATAAAATGTCCGCCCGGTTTGGCAATCACTTGGGTTGGATCACTCAGGCTGGTAGCGAACGTATACAGCACATAGCGCAGCCCGGCAGCTGTATTGCGGACGCCGTGTGCAATATGAATCCAGCCGCGGTCTGTCCGGATGGGAGCAGGCCCCTGGCCGTTCTTTACCTCATACACAGTGTGATAGCGGCGCTCGTCGATAACGGTTTCGTGCTCAATGACAGGATTCAGAATATCCTTGCAGAGACCAAAGGCAATGCCCCCGCCAGATCCGGTGGAAATAAATCCATCCTGGGGGCGGGTATAGAAGGCGTATTGACCGTCCACGAATTCGGGATGGAGCACGACATTGCGCTGCTGCGGGGAACCGGTTGTAATGTTCGGCAGGCGCTCCCAGCTCTTCAGGTCCCGGGTCCTTACCAGTCCCGCCTGAGCGACAGCGCTTGATGTATCAGAGACGGGTGCCTCCGGATCCTTCTGTTCGGAGCAATAGATGCCGTAAATCCAGCCGTCTTCATGCTTCACAAGCCGCATATCATACATGTTCGTCTCATTCGGATCGACATCATCCCAGACCAGCGGCCGGTCCACGAAGCGGAATTGATCGATTCCGGTATCGCTTTCTGCCAGGGCGAAAATGGATTTGCGGTCCAGACCTTCGGTCCGGGACACCAGAATGTACTTGCCTTCGTGATAGATGGCACCCGGATTCAGCGTAGCATTGATGCCAAGCCGTTCCATGAAGAACGGATTTCTCCCTGCATCCAGGTCAAATCGCCAGTGGATGGGTACATGATGCCTCGTCAAAACAGGATGTTTGTAACGGTCATAGACACCATTATAGAAATCGGTATTGTGTTCATTGGGACGGGAGAGCAGTTCTTCCTGGCGTGCTGCGAGTTCAGCATATTTATCATGGATCATGCCTGGTTCATCCTTTCAATCAGTTCTATACAAAAGCGGCTGTTGTGATACGGGCATTTCCACGGACCTGCAATCTCGCGGCTGTCAGGCTGCCCGCTTCCCTGAACCGACCAGTACCATTCCCCGCCGTTTCTGGAATCAATAATATGAGCCTTGGTGTAGGCCCACATCTGCTGGATCCTTTCCAGGAAACGTTCATCCCCGGTCCGCTGGTAGGCGTTATAGAAGCCAACCATAGCCTCAGCCTGCACCCACCAGATCCGGGTGTCATCGATATGGTCCCCGTGCCGCTCATTTATCAGTGAACCGTCAGGTTGGACAGCTGTGTCCGCAATCTGATAGGCGATATCAATCACCATCCGGACATAATCGGGATTCGCGGAACCGATAGCCTGTAGAGCGTCGTCGATCAGCCAGCTTGCTTCAATATCGTGACCGAACGAGGTCAGATCGAGCAAGGAGTTCCAACTGCGGTCGAAGAACACATTCAGACGTTTCCTGACCGGGTCATATACCCGTTGGTAGAGCATGGAGAGAAGGTTCTCCAGTGCAGAATGTACAAGAGGATCCGGCCAGACGCGGTAGAGCGTAGTATAGGCCTCGAGTATATGAATAGTGGTGTTCATTGTAATCTCCGCGACAACACCATTCTCGCTGAGCATTTCATTCGGCTGCTCGTTCCATTCGCGGTCGAACTCTTCCTTATAAGCCTGGATTTGCGGATCATACCCTTTCCCTTCAACTAATGCGAAAATATTTTGGGCCAGGGAGAGCGCCTCCTGATCGCCAGTGGCACGGCAGTATTCGCTAAGCGAGTAAACGGCAAAGGATTGTGCATAGATATGTTTCCGTGTATCCTGCGGCCTGCCGCTATAGTCTGCCATCCAGTAGATTCCGCCGTATTCCTGGTCGTATAGCCGGTCCCTCAGAAATAAATATGCATGTCTTGCGTGTCCCGCCCACTGCGGATCCCGGGTTACCCGGTAGGCTGCTGCAAAAGACCACAGCTGACGGGCAGCAGCAATCCCTCCCTTAGGAGCAAGCGGGTCTCTCTCCAGATGAACGTTGACTTCACCGTAATATCCTCCATGTTCCAAGTCCTGCAGTCCTGCCCAGAAAGGGAGAATATGCTCCTGCCACTCTTTGCTGACTTCCTGCTGCATTATTTCCAATGTATAATAACACTTCCTTTTCATAAAGTTATCGTTAACCTTACAAAAATAGTTTAAACACTTGATTATTACGTTGTCAATCAGATAATCAGCATGAATAAGAATGAACATAAGGTCGTTAAGTAATCAATAAGTATTGTTTTTTAGGGAATAGAGAAAAGTTAAGCGCATACAAAATATTTTGAATTACATATTGACTCGAAAGCGTTACCAATATAGAATGCATTTGTAACCTTATCGATTAACTAATATTGAGCTAAAGAAAGGGGTTCTAACATGAACAAAAGGAAGTTTGCGTCTGTATTCCTGTCCCTGATGCTGGTGGCGGGTCTGTTCGCGGGTTGTTCTTCCAAACAAGAGGAGAGCAGCGGCGGAGCTGCTGCCAGTAATGATCCCAAAGAGCTGAAAGGCGATATCACGGTCATTACGCAGCGCACAGATATCGTTGATACCGTTTTTCAGGATTATAAAAAGAAATTTAATGAGAAATATCCTAATATCAACGTACAGTTTGAGGCTCTCTCAGATTATGAGGGACAGATCAAGGTACGTATGGGCACCAAAGACTACGGTGATGTCCTGCTGATTCCAACCAGCATTCCGATTGCCGATATTCCGGACTTCTTCGAGCCGCTGGGCTCTTATGATGAAATGAAAGCGAAGTATACAGGCATCGAGGAACGTATGGTGGATAACAAGGTATACGGAGTTCCGATCGCTATTACGTATTCCGGTGTGATCTATAACAAAAAAGTGTTTAACGATGCAGGCGTCACAGAAATTCCGAAAACACCGGATCAATTCCTGGCTGCTCTGAAGCAGGTTAAAGCCAAAACAAGCGCAGTGCCGCTGTATACCAACTATGCTGCCGGCTGGCCATTAACCCAGTGGGAAGCGGATGTGCCTACGATGGCAGGCGACCCGGATTATGTGAATGTGACTCAGCCTAACTCGGATGACAACTTCGTTCCAGGCCAGCCGCACTATGATCTGTACAAAATTATGTATGACGTAGCCAAGGAAGGCTTGATTGAAAAGGATCCGACGACTACGGACTGGGAGAGCTCCAAGGCGGATATGGCAAACGGCAAGATCGCAACAATGGTTCTTGGTTCCTGGGCGATTGACCAGATCAAAGGTCTGGCACAGAACAAGGACGATATCGGTTTCATGCCGTTCCCTACCAACGCTTCTAAGGTTATGGTACCGCTGGCGGCCGATTATAACGTTGGTATCAACGTGAATAGTGAGAACAAGGAAGCAGCCAGAGCCTGGTTAGACTGGTTCTTGAACGAATCCAATTATGCTGTGGAGCAGGCTGGAAGTGTAAGCCCGGTTGTAGGCGCTGCGCTGCCAGATATTTTGAAACAGTATGGTGAGCAGGGCGTTGAGTTCAAGACACTGACTCCAGGTAAAGCCGGACAGGAAGGTCTTGTAGACAAGATTGATAAGGAAGCAGAGATCGGTCTCTGGCAGCCTGACTTCAAGAAGATGATTATTGAATCTGGTATCGGCAACCGTAAAGAATCCTATGACGACATCATGAAGGCCCTCAATGAAAAATGGGTTAAAGCCCGCAAGGAAGTCGCGGAATAATCCATCCGAATCCTGCAGCCGGTCGAGATCGCCGTCCCAATAAGGCGATCTTGTCCGGCACTTTCAATTCGAACCGGAGGTGCATGATGTTAAAATTCTCAAATTTGAGCTACAAGTCCCAGAGAAAGGTGATTATTGCTGCGTTCTCCCTGATTCCGCTCGTGCTGCTGGCGGTCTTCGCTTACCTGCCGGTCTTTAACATGTTCCGTTACAGCTTTACCGACTGGAACGGTTACAGCAAGCATATGGATTATGTCGGCTTTGATAATTACAAGAAGATTTTTACGGACAGTGAGTACTTCTCTGTATTTAAAGTCAGCCTGTATTACTTTGTCGGTACATTCGTGCAGATGGGGCTGGCACTTTATTTTGCAACCATTCTCAGCTTTAAGGTCCGTTTCAAGAACTTTTTCAAAGGCGTCCTATTCTTCCCTTATATGCTGAACGGCGTAGCGATTGGTTTCATCTTCCTGTTTTTCTTCCGGCCGGATGGTACCTTTGATACCCTGCTGAATGCGCTGGGACTCAGCCATTATATTAATCTTTGGCTGGGGAACCCGGATATTATCAACGTCTCGCTGGCAGGAGCCTCGGTATGGAGATACATGGGCTTTAACTTCATTATCTTTCTCGGCGCGATCAGCTCCATTGACCGGGATATCTATGAAGCGGCCGATATCGATGGTGCAAACCGCTGGCATCAGTTCCGTCATATCATTCTGCCGAGCATCAAGCGTATCCTGCAGCTGAACCTGATCCTGGCCATCAGCGGTGCGATCAGTGCCTTTGACATTCCTTACATTATGGTAGACGGTGCGAATGGAAGTAAAACCTTTGTTATCCAGACCATTGACGTGGCCTTCAAGTACAGCAAGCTGGGTCTGGCTTCTGCGATGGCGGTCGTTCTGCTGTTTATCGTTATCATAGTCACGCTTCTGCAGCGGCTGGCGGTTAGGGAGGAGAAATAAAGATGAACATGCTCAAACAATCATCCGCAGGTATCTTTAAATATGTGACACTGCTGCTCGGTGCTTTTGTAGCACTGCTGCCGATCGTGGTTGTCTTCTTCGCCTCTTTCAAAACGAAGGCGGAATATGGCTCCACCAGTCCGCTTACACCACCGGCCGACTGGCTGAATTTTGCTAACTATACGAAGGCCTTCATTGACGGCAAAATGCTCATGGGCTTCGCAAATACGGCCTTCATTCTCATTATCTCAATCATTGGTGCCACGCTGACAGGCTCCATGATTGCCTTTGTACTCAGCCGTTTCAAATTCAGAGGCAGCAAACTAATGATGGGTGCCTTTCTGCTTGCTACCCTCATTCCAAGTGTAACGACCCAGGTGGCAACCTTTCAGATTATCAGTGCCCTTGACCTCGTGAATACCCGCTGGGCTGCCATTGTTCTTTATCTCGGTACTGACATTATTGCCGTATATATTTTCCTGCAGTTTCTGGATTCCATTGCCGTAGCGCTGGATGAGTCCGCTATGCTGGACGGTGCATCCTACTTCACCATCTATTGGCGCATCATTCTGCCGCTGCTGAAGCCGGCCATCGTAACTGTGATTATCGTCAAGGGCGTCAATATCTACAACGATTTCTATACCCCGTTTCTGTATATGCCGAAGTCAGGTCTGCAGGTTATATCAACCGCACTATTCAAGTTTAAAGGGCCGTATGGCTCGCAGTGGGAAGTGATCAGCGCCGGCATCATGATCGCCATCATTCCGACACTGATCATCTTCCTGTTCCTGCAGAAATACATTTATAACGGACTGACGAACGGCTCTGTGAAATAAGAAGGATCGATACAGCCTGAGACACCGTACTAAGGAGGACAAGATGGACTATATTAAAGGTTTTACTTTCGGCTGGATGAACCGGAGGGGCGATTTCCGCAAGCCGGAGGCAAAGGAATCGCTGAGACTGCTGCAGGAACGGACAGGAACAACGCATGTCATCTTTGCCCTGGCCGCCCTTCAGGATACTCCGCATACGACAGTTGTTCATTATCAGGGTGAGCATATGGTTGAAGATGAAGAACTGCTGGATATGATTGCATATGCCCAGTCGCTGGGGATGAAGACGATCATGAAACCTACAGTTAACTGCTCGGATGGGACTTGGCGGGCACATATCAATTTCTTTGATTTGGATGTTCCGTGTGAACCGAAATGGCATGAATGGTTCGAGAGCTATACAGCCTATCAGCTGCATTATGCCCGCCTGGCCGAACAGTCCGGCTGCGAGATGATGATCGTAGGATGTGAGATGGTACAGACGGAGCGCAGGGCATCAGAATGGCGCAAGCTGATCGGGAAGGTGCGCGGGGAATATAAAGGGCTGATTTCATACAACACAGATAAATATCAGGAAGGTAACGTCAGCTGGTGGGATGCTGTGGATGTCATTTCTTCCAGCGGATATTACCCGATCAACGATTGGGTGCGGCAGCTGGACCGGATTGAGACCATTATTGCTCCTTTTAACCGTCCGTTCTTCTTCGCTGAAGCGGGCTGTCCGAGCCGTGCCGGATCTTCGATGATTCCGAACGATTGGGGGCTGCAGGGCAAAGTCAACGTGGAGGAGCAGCAGGCTTTCTATGAAACGATGTTCCGTCATGCTTCCCAGCGGGATTGGGTGAGCGGGTTCGGCCTGTGGGACTGGGAGGCGCTGCTCTACCCCGAAGAAACGGCGCGTGTTAATGATGGTTACGGTGTTTATGGGAAGCCGGCTGAACGTGTGATCAAGGAATTTTATGATGGTATGGCAAAGTAGTAAATATTAAATATAAAGGAGGGCTGCAAATGCCCGCAGATATGCCTTTATCAGAGCTGTACAGCTATAACGGAATCAGTCCCAAACCGGCTGACTTTGATGACTACTGGGCCAGAGCTTTGAAGGAACTGGATAACCAGCCGCTTGATTACGAACTGGTTCCGGCGGAATTTCAATCTCCGCTTGCCGACTGTTTTCATCTTTATTTTACAGGTGTAGGCGGGGCGCGCATCCATTGCAAAATGGCACGGCCCAAAGTACCTGCTGCTGCGCCGGGACCGGGCTTGGCTTACTTTCACGGATACGCATGCGACAGCGGTGACTGGTCCGAGAAGGCGGGGTATGCAGCTTATGGCTTCACGGTGCTGGCCATGGACTGCCGCGGCCAGGGCGGTCTGTCCGAAGATAATCTGACGGTGCAGGGGACGACGGTGCGGGGGCATATGATCCGCGGGATTGACGATCCCGACCCGGATAAGCTGTATTACCGCAATGTGTTCCTCGATACGGTTCAGACGGTCCGCATTTTGATGTCCATGGAACAGGTGGATGAAGAGCGGATCGGTGTATTCGGGATGTCGCAGGGAGGAGCGCTGACTACAGCATGTGCGGCGTTGGAACCGCGTGTACGTTCAGCAGTTACTGTATATCCTTTCCTGTCCGACTATAAAAGGGCATTTGAACTGGATATCACGACTTCGGCTTACGAGGAGCTGCACTATTATTTCCGTTTTTTTGACCCGAATCACCGGCGGGAGGATACCGTGTTTAAGCGGCTTGGCTATATCGATATCCAGAATCTCGCAGACCGGATTCAAGGCAAAATACTATTCGTGACAGGGCTGACCGATACGGTCTGTCCGCCTTCCACGCAGTTTGCGGTGTATAACAAAATCCAGGCGGACAAAGAATTGCTCATCTACCACGAATACGGTCACGAATACCTGCCGTACCTGTCTGACCGTATTTTGCAGACATTCATGAAACTGTAAATAGTGAAGGCCCTGCCCGTGCTGGCAGGGTCTTTTTTCATATATTTAACAGCGCTTAATTCCTCACACAGCGGGTAAGTAGAGGTCAAGGAAGTGCTGAGCTGGATGACCAAGCGAGCTTCCGAATGTTTAAAAATTCTGTGTTCGGTTAATTACATATCGTCACAGATTTTACTAAAAATTCAAAAAATTCAGAGGAGTGATTAACATGGCAAAGAATCAAAACCAGAATGGCAAAATGAGTCGAGAAGAAGCGGGCCGTATGGGTGGAGAAGCTACTGCAAAAAATCATGACAAAGAATTTTATCAGGAAATCGGCCAAAAAGGCGGCGAAGCCACTTCAAATTCTCACGATAAACAATTTTATCAGGAGATCGGTCAAAAAGGCGGAGAGGCCACATCGGATTCCCATGGTAAGGAATTCTACCAAGAGATCGGTCAAAAAGGCGGGGAAGCCACTTCCGATTCCCATGGCAAAGACTTCTATCAGGAGATCGGTCAAAAAGGCGGAGAGGCCACATCGGATTCCCATGGTAAGGAATTCTACCAGGAGATTGGCCAAAAAGGCGGCGAATCCCGTAATAACTCTGGCAATGACGGCGGTGACGGCAAGATGAGCCGTGAAGAGGCAGGCCGCAAAGGCGGCGAGGCTCGTGCCCGCCAGCGTAACAAAGACTAAATTTTTTAGCAGCGATTAAGTGCATATATATATATTCTGTAATGACGACATCAGGCTGGGCCTGCTGCCGGGTTGCAGGAACATAAAGACCGCCGGGAAGCCCCGGCGGTTTTTTGGGTCTTTATTCTTTTGAATCATTATTGCTATAGTCAGCCCTGTCCCGGACGGAGGTGCATTTTTTAGCGGCTCCGGCGTTTACCCAAGGTTACGACCAAGGTAATGACGGATAAAACAAGAGCTGCAACCGCAATAATTAACGTTACTGTCCGGGTGGTATTTCCGCTGTCATCGGCCGGAGCACTGTTGGCATTATCCTTGCTCTCCGAAGAGGTACCTGTGCTGTCAGCAGCCCCTGCACTGTGATGGCCGCTGTCCGCAGGTGCTGCCGTCTCAGCTGGTGCGGCACTGATTTTGGTTATGGAGTGCGGATGATCTGCGCCTTCATCACCGGTCCACTCTACGATGCTGCCGTCGCTGTAATACTGGTAAGCATTCCAGGCTACCTCAGCATCGGCTGCCGGATTCTGCGCGACAAAGCTGAACAGCTGATATTGCCCAGGCTGAATGCCGTCCCCGGCTGCCGTCCAGGTCACTTGTGTAATAACATCCATGGAATTCTTCTCCAGGTCTACAGACCAGCCCGGGATCGGCTGATACTGCTTGAACATCACTTGTTCGGGCACTTTCAGTACAATCTTCGTGGTGGGCAGGTTTTTCTCAACCGGTACCTTCATGGAATAGGTTTCCCAGGCTTCTGTCTGCGAGACCGCCGGCTTGACGGATACATGGGCACTGGCGATGCCTGTGAACAGCATCATGGAAGCAGCTGCGGCTGCCATGACAGAGATCAGTTTTTTTGCTCCTTTAATTTTCATGAATCGTTAGCTCCTTCACTTTTAGAGAAATAATCTATTACATTCAGTTGGTTCCACTGATAGCAGTCTGCTGCCTGCATCAGGAATCGGGCGGGCTTACCTGTACGGTAAACGTGCTGTCAATGGCGTCGAGCGATTGGGTCAATGCATGCACTTTGACCTCGAATTCACCAAGCATGCTGAAAATACCTGAACTTTCAAACGGTTTGCCTTCGGCATAAGGCATCACGATCTCCTCGGTACCCATATCCATTTCGGTATGCCTGAGCGTCAAAGTCACCTGCTGAATGCCGGATACGGCTTGCTCCTGCGGGTCCAGAATCTGGACCTCAAAGCGGTTCCGGCCCACCTGGCCAGGGCTGATCATCAGTTTGACCTGATAGCCCTGGTCTGTCTTTTGCGTAACTGCATAGGGACCCGGCGGCTCCGGATGGGGCGGTGACAGGTGGGTCAACAGAGCGGCTAGCAGCAGAATGGCGGCACCAATTCCGAATTCCCACCAGATGCTTTTTCCTCCTGGGCTGCTTGTCTTATCCCGGTCCGGGGCTGCGGACTGTCTTCCGGCACGGAACTGTCGTGCCGCAAATCCCAGCATGGCCAGCATCAGCAGCGTCTTCGCGATCAGAACCAGACCGTAGGTGCTGCTCCACAGCGAAGACCAGGCCGGCAGATAGATGATGCTGCCGTAGACGCCGGTGGCTGCCAGCAGGGCCACCGCGTACATGCCCCAGCCGCCGAAGGAACGGATGGCCCGGGCATAGGCCTGCTTGCGCTGCAGCCCTTCCAGGCTGCGGACGGCCGCAGGCAGGCCGATGGCCATGACGGCGAGCGCGCCGATCCAGAAGGAGGCTGCCGCCAGATGGACGAAGTCCATCGCGATGGCCAGCCCCTTCCACGCCGCGGCGGCGGCATGGCCGCTGCTGGCCTGGGCCAGCATGATGCCCAGGACCAGGGCCACCGCCGCATGCGCGCACAAGGTACGCATGCGTGCCGATACATCGCGGTCCATCACCGCGATGAGCAGGACGCTCAGCAGCAGCGCCAGCACCGTCTGGATCAGCCAGACGGTGCCGAAGGCGGTATGCTGCAGCGTGTCCGCGAGCACGGCGGGCTTTATCGCTGCAAGCAGCGGCACGCCGGCATCCCAGGCAGCCTGCAGGGGCAGGCTGCACACCAGCGCTGCTGCCATCACGCCGTAGGCGCTCCACAGCAGCGGGCCGGTGCGCGGCAGGGGAGTCCAGCCGCGCATGTTGTCCTGGCCGTCAGCACGTCGACCCGGCGGGTAGACATAGAGCGGGAAGGCCAGGGCACCGAGCAGCACTGCCAATCCGGCGTACAGCAGCCAGCGGTCAGCGACCAGCTGGGGCTGCACGGCGTTGGCTTCCGCTGCCGGCTGCGGTGTGCCGGTTCCGCCAGCGGCTCCGGCGGGACCCACCTGGAAGGGGATCGTGCCTTGGATCGGATGACCGTCCCCGGAGAGTACCTTCCAGGAGATCAGGTAGGAGCCGTTCGGCAGGCCGGCGGCCAGATCATTCTCCAGCACAGCCGGATTACCGGGATCAATCCGGGCCTGATCGAGATCGACGCGCCGGCCGTTCTCGTTACTGACCTGGAGCGAATAGAAGGCTGATTGAACAGCTTCATTAAATTCAATAGTGATCTGCTGCGGCGGCTGATCCATTTCGGCATTTGCGGCCGGGGTGGACTGTACCACATAGGCGTGAGCCAGGGTTAGCTGGGGAAACAGCAGAAGGAACACCAGCCCGAGAATCAGCGTGCCTAATGTAAAGGACAAACGATGTCGTGTCATGTTGGTTTCACCTGCTTACACAGAAATTGGCTTGTACATTAACTTTATTATAGTTGCCGGAGACGGGCTTCCACATGACCACATTGGGCTATGCATCACCTAGAGCAGAATGGCAAATGTTACAGATGTGCGACAAAAAGAGGCTCCGGTTGGACCGAACCCTCGTAATGTGGTGGTTTAAAGCGGGAACATGCGATGATTCAAGACCGGTTAAATCTGCGCTCTACCAGACCCTGTTCCAGGGCATAGCGCGTGAGCTGCACCCGGTTCTCCAGCTGCAGCTTCTGCAGGATATTTTTGAGATGATTTTTGACAGTCTGGTCCGAAATGCCCAGGCCTTCACCGATTTCTTTGTTGGTGCTGCCGGAGGCAACCCAGTTCAGGATTTCACGCTCTCTGGCTGTAAGCGGAGAGGCCTGCTGCGTTTCTTTGGCCGATGTCGGGAACTCCTGCAAAATCCGGTACGCCAGCTCCCGGCTGAAGGGAGCTTCATCATTCACGATGGCACGCAGATATTCCAGCCAGGTGGAGGGGGCCAGGTTTTTAAGAAGATATCCCTGCGCCCCCTGGCGCAGCGCTTCGAACAAATGGGCCACATCATCGGAGACAGTAATCATTACAATTTTGACGTAAGGGTAACGCAGTTTGATCAGTCTGGTGGCTTCCAGTCCGTTCATACCGGGCATGCGGATATCCATAAGAATGAGGTCCGGCATCCACTGCTCTGTCAGCTCAAGGGCCTCTTCCGCGGATGAGGCCGTGCCGAGTACCTCAAAGCAGGGGTCTTCCGCAAGGATTTCACAGACCGCTTCACGGGCATGAGCTGAATCATCTGCAACAAGTACACGTATTCTGGTAGTCATAGGGTCTCCTCCTTCTGAATGATCATGCGGGTACAGCCGGGTTCGTGCTCGAATGAGAACATCCAGCCCATCTGGGCTGCCCGCTCCCGGGTGATGCGCAGGCCGTAACGGTCAGGGATAAGCAGCGGATCACCGGTAATACCGATACCGTCATCCTCAATGACCACTTCCCAGCCAGTCCTTGTTTTCCTGCCAACGACAGCGGTCCGTTCCGCTTGGGCGTGCTTGCGGGCATTCAGAAGACCTTCGCGTATACAAGCGAGCAGCTCGGCCTGTTCACGCGGTACCAGCTGGTCATCCGCGATGTGCCAGTCGAGCAGAGTGCCGGGCAGGATCGATTCCGTCAAAGCCGCAACCTTGCGGCGCAGATCAAGCGGCGGCTCTTCCGGCAATTCTTCGTGAACCTCACGCAGGTCGGAGATGGCCTGCCGAACGTAGCGGTTAACCTCATGAACCGTTTTGGTGATCTCCTGCAAATCCTGGGTAATAGCCGGGTTAGGATCATGGCGTTTGGCCTTATCGAGTTTGACGGACAGCAGGAAGAGCGACTGGGCGATGCCGTCATGCAGTTCACGGGCAAGCTGTTCCCTTGCTTCAAGTGAGGCTTTGGAGGCTCGTTCTCGTTCCAGCTCCGAGCGGGCCGTCTCCATCATGGTGAACAGCCGGCTGAGCAGAGTGACGCTAACGATGTATACAATAAGCGGAGTAAGCCAATTACCAGCTCCCATGGAGAGGTAGGGCATCAGCAGCTGGTGCCGGATATACTCCCATAAACCAACGGTAAGGGTCGGAATGAGCAGAATCATCCATTTTAGCTGTTTATAGGACATGGGAAATCTTCACCTCGAACAAGCATTTGGACCTAATTATACAGAAAGGGCACACTGCAAGCCATATATGACCTGCGGCGTACCCCTTTGTCTGCAGAAATGAGCTCCTAGAGCCGATACGGCTAGTCCAACATCGGACTTACAAGTTCGTCATTTTCCTCCTTACTGCTAACATGCATGTGGTGAAGGTCCTGAATATAGCGGATAAAGAGCTCCGTGAGTTCAGGATCAAATTGGGTGCCTGCACAGGCTCTGAGCTCCGTGATCGCCTGTTCCACACTTTTGGTCTGCTGGTATGGACGCTCGGTCGTCATCGCATCAAAAGAGTCAATAATTGTAAGCATCCGGCATAACCGTGGGATTTCGCTGCCTCTAAAGCCATAGGGGTACCCCTTGCCGTCATACCGTTCATGGTGCAGCTCGATATAGGGAATCAGCTCCTTGAAATTTTCGTTCGTGGAAGCGATTCTTTTGCCCCAGGTGACATGACTTTTGATGAGTTCCCATTCTTCGTCCGTCAGTTTCTCTTTTTTGTTCAGTACGTTCCAGGGAAGCTCCAGCTTGCCGATATCATGGATAAGTGCTCCTAGCACGAAGGTCCGTTTCTCCTGAGGCTGCAGCTGAAGGACCTCGCTCATATCCATCGCATATTTGAAAACCCTTTTGGAATGTTTGAACGTGCCGATGTCTTTATAGATAAACAAGTTCAGCTGCTGCTCAATATCGTGGATCTCCTGGCCCAGGTTAATTTCCTGCTCAATGCTGTTATGGCTGCCGTATGCGTGAACGACATTTTTACCCTGCTTTTTGGCATAATACAGCGCTTTGTCTGCCTGATCTACCAGCTGGGACTTGTCATACAGATCGATCTGGTAAGGCGCGACTCCTGCTGAGAAGGACAGGCAGCCGTGCGGGAAGATTTCGACACCGTCGAAATACGTATCATTCAGCTTTTTGCGGATGCGGTCAATATACCGGTAAGCCTCTTCCAGCTCCATACCGGGCATGAGCAGGGTGAATTCCTCGCCGCCATAGCGCGAAACGGTTACCTCGGACCCTTCGCTCTCCTGCTTCAAACGTTCCCCGAGAAAGCCTAACAGCTGATCGCCCTTGAGGTGTCCGAAATGATCGTTATATTTTTTGAAATCATCAATATCAATCAGAGCGAGTGTCAGCGGCGTGCCTTCAGCTTTGGCTTTGTGCATTTCCACTTCCAGGATGTTCTCGAAATAGCTGTGGTTAAAGAGGCCTGTCCGCCGATCCATATTGGCTTTTTCCTCAATTTTGCGGTACATGTCAAACAGCTGTTTGAAGGCGTGGGACAGCAGAATCGTGATGCCGAGGAACAGCAGCAGGCCCAGTATCCCGTTATGTACGATCAGGACCGTCAGAATGAGGGACAGAATCAGCGTACATAAATACACCAGCAGGGATTCCGCGAAGAAGCCGCGCAGGGAATCGTACAACGAATAACGGAAGCGGATAAAATAATACAAACCGATCGCGATGGCATTCGTTACACAATAAGCCGTCAGAGCGAGAAAATAGGGCAGCAAGTTTTCATTATCCAGTGGACCTGCTATCCCGCCTGCCCAGATGTATACGTAGGAAGAGACAAAAATCATTAAGCAGTATACCGAGAAATTAGCCATATGGCGCCAGACGTTAATTTTACGGTTGTACACGGCAACGATGATGGAAGATAACAGCAGGACAGAAAGGCTTAATTCACTTCCATAAATAAATATACATGCCAGGTAGATGGAGGAATCCATCGACTGGGTGTTGCCTTCAGGAGGCAGCTGGAAAGTGAAATACTCCATCATCAGGGCAGCGCCGAGCATCGTGTAGACAAGTACCCAATCGGATGTGGAGTAGCGGAAATAGGACCATTGATTGGTATGGATAAAAGCGGCCAGTCCGGCAACACACAAAACCGCGAGATACAAGTTGCCTGGCTCAAACCGTCTCACAAGGGTATGGAATTTGGACATCATGTTCTTCTCCTGCCTCTAATTTCGTTCTAGGATGTCAGGCATCGCGGCTTCGTCTCTGGAACCAGCCGGGATGCAGTTATTCGTGAGGATCCTTGTATAAAAAGATAACAAGGTCGGTCCATTAAAGCCAGAAAAAAAACAGGCCGAGAGATCAGCCTGTTTCAGTGATGCTATGTTTTAGATTAAGCGCCAGCCGGAAGTAAGAGCAACAACAACGGAAGCTACGATGACTGCATTAATAACAAGACGGGAAGTCTTGATGCCTTCAAAATGTTTTTTCATCCTTCATTCGCCTCCTTTCCCCAGAGTCTGCTGTATATTAAGCATGATGCGGTTCTGCGCTTTGCGGTTTCTCTTTCTTGCCAACCATAAGAGATTGGATAAAGAGGAAAATTCCCAGATTCATGACAACATCCCCGATACTGATCACCTGCGTACGCGGGTAAGGGCTGGAAATAGGAATGATGTCGCCAAGGAACGACAGACGGGTCGAGCTGTCCATCATGAAATGCTTCGATACCACAGCGCCTTCCTTAAGGAGCTCTGTATAGTAGGGCCCTAGCACCTCTGAGGCAGAGAGAGATACCGGCATGCGTCCTCCATTCACTGCCATGACCAGAAAGTTCATGAAGACACCGGCGAAAATCAGCCAGAATCCCTTGTGGTGGCGGTTCAGCCAGAGGAGATACAGCCCTGCCAGGTAACAGGCTGAGAAAAGGTAACCGTTGATTGAGGCGATAAACTGGGATTTCTCCTGGAAATAGAACAGAAACAGCTGGAACAGCAGCAGGACCGGGAACAACAGGCCTCCACGAAGCTTCAGGCTGCTGAACTGCCGAAGCCCGTGCCGCCAGCCTCCGCGGAAAAGACCGACGATGAGACCCAGCACAATACCGTCATAAACCATGGGAACACTCCATAACTTGTAGATTTTATAATTAGATATTCGGAATAAAAATGGAAATTCCTTCTTGTTTTTTTGACGAATGTCTAAAAAAATTGAAGATCAGATCAAATGAGGTCGATTGAGGTCAGCAATTCCGCATAAATCGAACAGATTCGCTAACAGTAATCCTGCCATTTCATTTAAAAGTAATGCGTTTTGCATAGTCTGTGCCTGTACATATTCGGTCAGGCCTATACCGCTATATGGTATAATTTATTGAGAACGATCAGCGGCCGCCTGGCAAGAACCACCCTGTCCTGTAGAGCACACATCTGGTTTTGGGTATATTCAGACCGCATGGCCGCTGTACGCTGTTTAAAGAATAAGCCTGTACCACAGAGGCGAGAACAGGAGCGGGAATTATGGAAGACAAGGCCAAGCGCCTCAAAGCCGCCAGCCGGCGAATCGGGCCGTCTGCACACGAAGAGGGAGACCGACTGCCGCCGGGACAATCCTTGACCGATCGTTTCCCCATTCTGCATATAGGGGAAGTGCCGCGCTATGAACTGGATACGTGGACACTCCGGGTATTCGGCGAAGTTGAGGAAGAACAAACATTTACCTATGCTGATCTGCTGCAGCTCCCGCGAGTACAGAGTGTCAGTGATATTCATTGTGTGACACGCTGGTCCAAGTTTGATACCGTCTGGGAGGGAGTCCGGTTCCGTGATCTGCTCGCTGCCGTCTCGCCGAAGAAGGATGCTGGTTATGTCATGATTCATGCGGATCCTGATTATGAGACCAACCTGCCGTTAACAGAGCTTATGGGAGACGACGTGCTGCTGGCGTATCATTATGACGGCAAACCGCTGACACCCAAGCATGGCTGGCCCATTCGGCTGGTGGTGCCGCAATTGTATTTTTGGAAGAGTGCCAAGTGGATCCGGGGAATTGAATTTATGAAGGAAGACCGGCAGGGCTTCTGGGAGAATCACGGATTTCATAATGAGGCCGATCCCTTTAAGGAAGAACGTTTCTCAGAAGAGGAATATGAGATGCCGGAAGATGAATGGAAATACTGTGATTATGATTAAGAAGGTGCAAATCGCTTGACATACCCCCAAGGGGTATATTAAGATGCAGGTATAACTTAAACGGAGGGGGACGCCATATTGAAGGACGAAGGGCAGACTCCGGTCCAGGAAGCGTGTCATAGTACTTCCGAGGCTCAGCCGCGGCGCAGTCACCATAGTGAACAAATGAAGAGCAGTCTGACATCTCGGCTGAACCGAATTGAAGGACAAATTCGCGGGATTAAGGGCCTGATCGAGAAGGATACCTACTGCGATGATGTGCTGAATCAGATTGCAGCTGTACAGTCGGCACTGAACGGTGTAGGTAAGCTGCTGCTGGAGGGTCATATGCGGAGCTGTGTGGTAGAGCGGATCCAGGCTGGAGAATCTGAAGTAATTGACGAGCTGCTCGTAACGGTGAAGAAACTGATGAAGTAATTTAGTGAAGCAATCATATAAAGCAACATAAATTCAGAACAACCGGGAGGTAATGATTTATGAAAAATGTAACACTGCAAGTAGAAGGCATGTCTTGTAACCATTGTGTGAACGCTGTAGAAGGTGCCTTGAAGAATATTGGCGCTTCGGGTAAAGTCGATCTGCCGTCCAAGACGGTAGCCGTTGAATATGACGAGGCCAAGCTGCAGCTGGAGAGCATTAAGGAAGCCATTGAAGAGCAAGGATACGACGTAGTCTGAGTATATCGGCCGGACCGGGGCTGTGTATCAGTCCTGGTCTTCTTCATATCGGTAAGGCCGGAGAATGAGGAATAGAGACCAAATTGTAGTGTATATTTTTTTTGATATCTATATACCCTATGGGGGTATTGTAAGGAGGAAAGGAACCATGGACAATGCCAAGGAAAAGGCGGAACCTGATTCTCAAGCCGCTTCACAGACAACGATGATGATAACAGGGATGACGTGCGCTGCCTGTGCAACCCGGATCGAGAAAGGGCTGAGCCGGATGGAAGGGGTAAACACAGCCCATGTTAATCTTGCGTTGGAGCAGGCCTCCGTCACTTACGATCCGGAGATGACGGATATCAGCCGTCTGGAGGAGAAGGTGCAGGCGCTCGGTTATGATACGCTGAAAGCTACAGCCTATCTCGATATTACGGGAATGACCTGCGCCGCCTGTGCGGTGCGGATCGAGAAGGGATTATCGCGTATGCCGGGTGTGATTACGGCGAATGTTAATCTCGCGCTGGAGACTGCGCAGGTTGAATACAGGGCTGGTGCGGTCGGAGTAGAAGAAGTGATAGGGAAAATCCGCCAGCTTGGATATGATGCTCATCGTCAGGCCGGCAGGGAAGAGGTTGCGGATCTTCGGCAGCGGGAGCTTCAGCGCAAGCGCCTAAAATGGATGATCTCAGCGATTCTGTCTCTGCCTCTGCTGTGGGCGATGGCAGGACATTTTTCCTTCACCTCCTGGCTGTATGTCCCGGAGCTGTTGATGAATCCCTGGTTCCAGCTGGCACTGGCTACGCCGGTCCAGTTTATCATCGGCTGGCAGTTCTATGTGGGTGCATACAAATCGCTTCGCAGCGGCAGTGCCAATATGGATGTGCTGGTGGCCCTGGGAACCTCTGCTGCCTACTTTTACAGTCTGTACCAGACGTTCCGTTCTATCGGCTTGCACGGGCACAGCCGGCCGGAGCTTTATTATGAGACCAGTGCCATTCTGATCACGCTGATTCTGGTCGGCAAATGGTTCGAGGCTCTGGCCAAAGGACGCTCTTCGGAAGCCATCAAGAGTCTGATGGGATTGCAGGCACGGACGGCAAGGCTTTTAAGGGACGGATCAGAGATTGAGGTTCCGCTCGAGCAGGTTATGCCGGGGGATCTTTTGTTGGTAAAGCCGGGCGAAAAGATTCCGGTAGACGGTGAAGTGGTGGAGGGCAAATCCTCCGTGGATGAATCGATGCTCACCGGTGAAAGTCTGCCGGTCGACAAAGCTCCCGGGGATGCTGTCACAGGGGCTACGGTCAATGCCAACGGTGTACTGCAGATCCGGGCAGTACGTGTCGGCTCGGATACGGCTTTGGCGCAGATTATTAAAGTGGTCGAAGAAGCCCAGGGCTCCAAAGCTCCGATTCAGCGGATTGCCGATGTCATATCAGGGATTTTTGTGCCGATTGTGGTAGGAATTGCACTGGTTACTTTTACTGTATGGTATCTGTTCGTCACCCCTTGGGAATTCGCAGACGCACTGGAGAAGGCGATCGCGGTACTGGTCATTGCCTGTCCGTGCGCGCTGGGACTTGCCACCCCTACTTCGATTATGGCTGGATCGGGCCGGGCAGCGGAGTACGGCATTTTGTTCAAGGGCGGAGAACATCTGGAAGCAGCTCAGTCCGTTCAGACCGTCGTCCTGGACAAAACCGGAACCGTGACACATGGCAAACCCCGGCTGACTGATGTGGAAGCTTCGCTTGGCCGTAGCGAAGGGGAACTGCTGTATCTGGCAGGTACAGCCGAGAAATCTTCAGAGCACCCGTTGGCCCAGGCCATCGCGAAAGGTGCGGTAGAACGGAGCATCGTGCTGGGCCGTACAAGTGAATTTGAGAATATTCCCGGCTATGGCGTGAAGGCCGCGTTCGAAGGGAAGCGTGTGGTGGTCGGAACCCGGAAGCTGATGGCACAGGAAGGGGTTGTGCTGGATACCGCTGTGGAGGATCGGATGACGGATCTGGAGGGTCAGGGCAAGACCGTTATGCTGACAGCTGTTGACGGTGTTTATGCGGGTCTGATCGCCGTAGCGGATACCATCAAGGAAAGCTCACGGGAAGCCATCACGAGACTGAAACAGATGGGCATCCATGTGATCATGATCACCGGGGACAACCAACGTACGGCCCTTGCTGTGGCCGCGGAGGCAGGCATCGACAAGGTTTTGGCCGAGGTGCTGCCGGAAGGCAAAGCGGAGGAAGTCTCCCGTCTGCAGGCACAGGGAGTTAAGGTGGCCATGGCCGGCGACGGTATCAACGATGCCCCTGCACTGGCGACAGCCGACATCGGCATGGCCATGGGGACGGGTACCGATGTTGCTATGGAGGCAGCGGATATCACCCTGATGCGCGGCAGCCTGAACAGTATTCCGGACGCGATTCTAATGAGCCGCCGTACGATGCGTAATATCCGCCAGAATTTGTTCTGGGCGCTGGCTTATAATGTCATCGGCATACCGATCGCAGCGCTCGGATTTCTGGCCCCGTGGCTGGCGGGAGCTGCGATGGCTTTCAGCTCGGTATCCGTTGTACTGAATGCGCTGCGTCTGCAGAGGGTGAAGTTGTAGAGAGAATAAGAAGCCGGGTTTCACCGGCTTATTTTTTATTTTGTAAGAAGAAGATAACGGATGTGTTAACACAATATAAAATGTTAAATGGGTAAAAGAGGGATTGCAGAAAAAATATTGAATAATACACTAAGCTGTAACATTCTAATGCTGCAAAAAATTAACGGTAGTGTTATACAGCTAAACTTCATCTAAGGGGAGAAGAACGTGATTGAAAGACAACCGAATAAACGATTTATAAGGTGGACAGCCCGATTACTGGTGATCGTAATGGTAATGGGTCTGTTTGTCCTGCCTGGGGGAAAACAGGTTTATGCTGCAGCAGCTGATGGGGTATGGTCATCGAGCAGTAATTACAGCTTTGTGATGCATTCGCAGGACGGAAAGCTTTATGTAAATCAAAAGGCAGTCGATTTAAGCTGGAAGCGTGATTACAGTGTATCAGCAACCGGGTACTTTTTTTCCAGAAGTCAATCTATCTTAGGTAATCTCAACGATATATTGAAAGTTTCTTACGGCTCTTATAATTCTTCCTATTCAGGAAATGTGCCTCATGCTTTTCTGATTGATTTTGATAAACTTTGGGAGCTGTACAGCACCATGGAGTACAGACAGTCCGGCATGAATGTAGGGGTTTGGAACAATTCTAATGTGGATGTTTTCGGTCTCCCGACCCCGAGGGATGTCTACAGCTTTGAGACAAAGTCACTGGCGCTGGTTGTAAATGCGGATACCGGCACGGTTGTGGATTTGTTGTCAGATGTGAACCCCTATTACACTCAAAACGGCTTGCCGAAGTTTGTCAAAGAGACGAGCTCACCGGAACCCGTTACGGATATCCCGGGCGTGCCCAATAATATTATAGCTGACAAGACAGCGACGAGCATCCGTCTGCAATGGCCGCACATTAATCAGGCGGTTCAATACGAAATTGAAGAAAATGGTGTGAATAAAGGACCTTACTATGGTGAGAGTTATACGGCCGGAGGACTTCAGCCTGACACATTACATACGTACAGGGTTCGAGCAGTCAATAAATTCGGCCAAAGTGACTGGAGCAGTCCGGTTCAGGTTCGAACTCTTTTGCAGCAGCCCGTCCTTAATGTAGAACCTTCAGAAGGTGCAAATATAGTGAGCTGGGCGGCTGTCGATCATGCCACGAGTTATTCGATCCAGATCGATAATGCTTCTCCAGTGGATTTAGGGAACGTATTAAATTATAAGCATGAGGCTTTAGAGGCCAACTCGACCCACACCTACCAGCTTAAAGCCTATTCCGGGGATAATGAAAGCCAGTGGAGCAAGGTCGTTACCCAGAAAACAGTTCCTGAGCGTGCTGGCGGGTTGAAAATCACAGACACAACGTTTAACAAGCTGTCGGTGAGCTGGAACGCTGTCGCGGGGGCGACAGGATATGATCTGGAAGTCGATGGGGTCATTACTGCTGTAACGGGGACGTCTTACAACAAGACAGGACTAGCTGCCAATACAGAGCATTCTTTCCGGGTTCGTTCAAAAAACAGCGGGGGAGCCGGCAGCTGGAGCGATCCGCTAACCGCATTCACATCTCTCAGCACACCTGCGCTGCAAGCCAGCTCTACACAAAATAGTATAGCGTTGGTATGGACAGCCATTGACGGAGCATCATCTTATGAGATTGAAGCGGATGGGGCTGTTGTAGGAACTGTGACAGATTCTGCTTTTGTTCAATCGGGATTGCTCCCTGGAACGGCGCATAAATACCGTGTAAGGGCTGTGAATGATACGAATACAAGTGCCTGGACCGCGCTGCTGACACAGAGTACGATTCCAGCCGACGTAACCGGCCTGAACATAAGCACGGTTACGAATGCAGCGATCGGCGTGAAATGGACCGCCGTAACGGGAGCGACAGGATACGACCTGGAGATCGATGGAACAACGGTAGCCGTCACGGGTACGAGCTACACCAAATCGGGCTTGGCCGCGAACAGTGAGCATACGTTCCGCATCCGATCGAAGAACGCAGCCGGTACCGGCAGCTGGAGCAGCCCGGTGAGCGGGACGACACAGCTGAACACGCCGGTGCTGAAGGCAGCGTCGACGGATACAGCCGTTACTTTGACCTGGGCAGAGATTGCAGATGCAGCGAAATATGAAGTGGAAGCGGATGGGGTTGTCGTAGGGACGGTAACGGATCCAACGTATGTTCATGCCAATCTGGTACCGGGAACGGCGCATAAATACCGGATCCGTGCTCTGACCGATACGAATACAAGTGCCTGGACCGCACTGCTGACACAGAGCACGATTCCAGCCGACGTAACCGGCCTGAGCATAAGCACGGTTACGAATGCAGCGATTGGCGTGAAATGGACCGCCGTAACGGGAGCAACAGGATACGACCTGGAGATCGATGGAACAACGGTAGCCGTCACGGGTACGAGCTACACCAAATCGGGCTTGGCCGCGAACAGTGAGCATACGTTCCGCATCCGTTCGAAGAACGCAGCCGGTACCGGCAGCTGGAGCAGCCCGGTGAGCGGGACGACGCAGCTGAACACGCCGGTGCTGAAGGCAGCGTCGACGGATACAGCCGTTACCTTGACCTGGGCAAAGATTGCAGATGCAGCGAAATATGAAGTGGAAGCGGACGGGGTTGTCGTAGGTACGGTAACGGATCCAGCGTATGTTCATGCCAATCTGGTACCAGGAACGGCGCACAAATACCGGATTCGCGCTCTGACCGATACGAATACAAGTGCCTGGACCGCGCTGCTGACACAGAGCACGATTCCAGCCGACGTAACCGGCCTGAACATAAGCACGGTTACGAATGCAGCGATCGGCGTGAAATGGACCGCCGTAACGGGAGCGACAGGATACGACCTGGAGATCGACGGTACAGCGGTGTCCTTAACAGCAACCAGTTACACCAAGTCGGGCTTAGCCGCGAACAGTGAGCATACGTTCCGCATCCGATCGAAGAACGCAGCCGGTGTCGGCAGCTGGAGCAGCCCGGTGAGCGGGACCACGCAGCTGAACACTCCGGTGCTGAAGGCGGCGTCGACGGATACAGCCGTTACCTTGACCTGGGCAGAGATTGCAGATGGAGTGAAATATGAAGTGGAAGCGGATGGAGTTGTCGTAGGGACGGTAACGGATCCAACGTACGTTCATGCCAACCTGGTACCGGGAACGGCACACAAATACCGGATCCGCGCTCTGACGGATACGAATACAAGTGCCTGGGCCGCGCTGCTGACGCAGAGCACCATTCCAGCCGACGTAACCGGCCTGAACATAAGCACGGTTACGAATGCAGCGATCGGCGTGAAATGGAATGCCGTAACGGGAGCGACAGGATACGACCTGGAGATCGACGGTACAGCGGTGTCCTTAACAGCAACCAGTTACACCAAGTCGGGCTTAGCCGCGAACAGTGAGCATACGTTCCGCATCCGAGCCAAAAATGCGGCAGGCACAGGCAATTGGGGCAGCCTGATCAGTGGATTAACTCTGCTGAACACACCTGTTGTCAAAGGCACTGTCACAAACAGTAGCGTTTCATTAAGCTGGGATGCTGTTCCAGGTGCAACTGCTTATGAAATAGAAGCGGATGGTGCAGTTGTGGCTACAGTAAATGATAATATATACATTCATGAGAATCTGCTTCCGTTGACACTGCATAAGTACCGGGTACGCGCATTGACAAGCACTAACAGCAGTCTTTGGAGTGCAGTGAGCAGTTTTAAAACTTTAAATTAGCTGTTCATAACGTAAAATTAGCTGAAAAACTAGCCGCCCTTTCCAGGGCGGTTTTTTTGTGAAATATTTTCTGTAAACCAATTGACAGATTAACTAAATTTTCATATGATTTAAACAATCGTTTGATTAAAACGGTCGTTTAAATTAAATTTAGGGGGATTTAATCGGATATGTTTAAGGCGTTTAAATTATTTTTCAAAAAACCTACAACCATCATTGGGATCATAACGGCCCTCATGTTCCAGATCGTGTTCAGTGTCGTATGGATGACAGCCTATTCCGGTGTTAGTGAACGCAGCGATCAGCTGAAGATTGCCATCGTCAATGAAGACCAAGGTGCAGGGAAAACAATCGTAGATACGTTGGCATCCAGCCTGCCGTTCGAGATTGTTACAGGTCTTACCGCTTCGCAGGCTCAAAGTCAGCTGAACCATCGTGATTTGCAGATGGTTATGGACATTCCGGCTGATTTCAGCCAGCGCCTGACTTCCGCAAGTGCCGGGGAAAAGGCGGAAATACAGTATACCATCAACGAGGCAAATCCGATGACTGTGAAGAGCATCATGCAGGGAGTTGAACAAAAGGTATCAGCCATGATCAGCCAACAGACAGCTGTTCAAGGCACAACTTCCGTACTGGCACAGGCAGGGATGGATACTGCTGCAGCCGGTCAGCTGTCCACAGCCATTCATAACAAAGTGGAATCGAAATTGACTTCTATCCACACCGTGAATGGAATGAATAACCAAATGTTGCCGATGATGATGCTTCTCGCTTCCTTCGTAGGATCCATGATTATGGGTCTGAATATTCAGCAGTCCAGCGGTATGATTGGTGCTCAGGCGGGCAAGTGGAGCAAGTTTGGCGCCCGCGTTCTAATCAATGTAGGTACAGCGCTGTTCGTCTCTCTGGTGGGCACGACCCTGGTGGTTTCGTTCGGCGGTCAGATGGAGCAGGGTTTCCTGCCGCTCTGGATGTATGAGAGTCTGATGATGCTTACGTTCATGTTCTTTACACAAATGTTCCTGATCGTCTTTGGCATGGCAGGTATGTTCTTTAACATTATTATGATGTCCCTGCAGCTGGTATCCTCCGGTGCGATGATGCCGCGAGAAATGCTGAGCAGCTTCTACCATGATCTGAGCGCAGTTCTTCCGGCGACCTATGCAGTGAACGGCATTATGAGTATTCAGCTGGGAGGTCCGGATGCCGGCAAGGCAGCACTCGCCCTGGTCGCTATTCTCATCGTATGTGCAGGAGTGTCGGTACTTGTCACAGCATTGCGGAGACATCCGGTGCCTGTCGTAGTCGCGGCGCCTGCAGGTGAGGCAGCTTAACCACTGGATCGAATCGGTATTTTGTATAAAATAACAGCTTACACCGCAAGCATTCCGCCCTGTTTCTTACAGGCCGGAATGCTTGCTTCCATGTCTGCAAAGTTTCATAATAGGGTAAGCATAAGATGAGGAGCCTACATTTATGACCCATTCCGAACCGGATATTAAAATGCGGATCATGCTGGCAGCCAAAAAGCTGTTCTCCCAAAAAGGATATGACGGCACCAGCATCAGACAAATTTGCGAGGAAGCCTGTGCAAATGTGGCGCTCGTTTCCTATCATTTTGGAGGCAAAGAGGGTGTGTTCCAGGCCATCTTTGAACACTTTTTCCCGCATCGCCAGATGCTTGGGGTCGATTTTAACGCCATGTCTCCTGTAGACGGATTGACTCTGCTGATCAAAAATATCATGTACTTCACCAGCAGAGATCGGCAGCTGAGTGATATCATTCACCAGGAAATGATGATGAACTCCCCGCGGCGCAGTATTGTTATGAAATATCTTAAGGCGGTCTGGTCAGAGGCGCAGAAGCTTCTCATTCGGGGTAAAAAAGAAGGGGTTTTCTCCTTTGAGTCTTCGTCTACCACCCTGCTCATTATTAAAGGGGTAGCCTTGTCCAATAAGCGGACATATGATTTTGAGGATATTTACGAAGAGGATCTGCTGGGTCCGGATGAAGCGGCAGAAGAGGCCGTTCGTTTTATATTACAGGGATTAGGAGTGAACAAGCCGTGAATGAAACAGTATCTCTATTAATGAAGCATCGTTCGATCCGCAAATTTACAAGCGATCCTGTCTCGCAGGAACAGCTGGCCACGATCGTGGGCGCTGGCCAGATGGCATCCAGCTCCAGTAACGTGCAGGCTTACTCCGTTATTGCGGTTACCGACCAAGGGCTGAAGAGTCAGCTGGCAGAACTCGCGGGCGGACAGGCATATGTAGCGGAATGCCCGGTTTTCCTTGTATGGTGTGCAGATCTGTATCGCCTGAAACAGGCATCGGCGCCTTATATCGGTGACAAGGCATCCTATGAAGACTCGGTTGAGAACTTTACCGTGGCTACCATTGATGCAGCTCTTGCTTCTCAAAATGCAGCGATTGCAGCGGAAGCAATGGGGCTGGGGGTTGTCTATATTGGCGGGATCCGCAGCCGGATTCAGGAGGTCTCCGAGCTGCTGGGACTACCGGAGCTGGTGTATCCGGCATTCGGCATGTGCGTCGGGGTTCCGGACCAGGAGCCGGGAACACGTCCGCGTCTGCCGCTGGCTGCTGTTCTTCATATGAACGGCTACGATAAGGAAGAGACGGTTCAGCAGGTGAAGCTCTATGATGAGACGATGGTAAATTATTTGTCTGAGCGCACCGGCGGCCAGCGTACGACTTCGTGGTCTGAAATTATGGCAACGCGCCTCACTGAACCGGTGAGACTGCATATGAAGCCGTTCCTCGAAGCCAAGGGCTTCATGAAACAGTAAACAAAATGATAGACATCAAGAAGGGTACCCTGATTTCCGCTGACGGAGGACAGGGTATCCTTCTTTATTGGCTTTTCTGGGTGACTGCCCAGGCACCAGGGCGAATATCACGCATAGGCTGTAGTAGCCTAAGTCAATAAGGAGTGAGTTGATCGTGTCTATTTTTTCACCCCCAGGAAATCAAGGTCCCTTGAGTCCTCAAGGCCCATTTAATCCGATCGGTGGACCAGGAGGTCAAGGTCCGGTCGGGCCCCAAGGTCCGTTTAATCCTCCAGGTCCTGCCGGCGGTCCGGGTGGCGGTCCAATCGGACCCTTGAACCCTCCGGGGCCTGTCGGCCCGGTGGGTCCTCTTGGCCCTCAAGGACCATTCAATCCCTTCGGCCCGGTATTTCCGTCCCCAGGCCCAGGTCCTGGTCCCGGACCTGGATCACAGCAGCCTTCTTCCCCGCCGCCGTCTTTTATCCCGCCCAAGCCGCTGACGTCGGTGTACGCCGTGGATCCGGGTGCCATCGCCGGATGCTTGTTCCGCAACACGTTTGTATGGCTGCGTAATGGTCAACGTTTCTGGTTCTATCCGGTATTCGTGGGCCGCAACTCGGTTGCCGGCTTCCGCTGGAACGGCTTCTTCTGGACTTATCTTGGTGTGGATTTGAATCAGATTGAGTCGTTTACCTGCTATTAAGCGTAAGCGCGGTTAACGGTCAGCTGCCCTTTCCAATCCGATAGAAATTCATGGCGTTCGTATACAGCAGCTGTCTTGCTTCAGCTTCGGTCCATCCTTTGAGATGAGCATATGCAGCCGCTACGTCTGCAGTCATAGCCGGGTCAGTAAGCCTGCCTGTGAAGGGCCCTTCAAATGGCCAGGGTCCGTCCGTCTCAGACATAACCTGATGTTCCGGATACTGACGTGCCAGTTCCTGAATTTCTTCCTCGTAGAGCAGATCCGGTGTGAAGGAGATATGAAATCCCTGATCTGCCATACGGCGGACGGTGACAGGGTTTCCCTTAAACCAATGGAAGTGGGCACGGGTTACTCCGTGCTTCTCCAGCAGGTTACACGCTGTATCAGCATCCTCATAGACGGCATGCAGGACGATCGGTTTATCATAACGACGGGCGAAGATCATGAAGCGTTCTAACAATGCAGCATAAGGGGCTGTCTCGAAGAGATGGCCTTTTTGCTCGGCTTCCTGCCGGGTGTAATAAGGAAGCCCCACTTCGCCAACGGCAATCATCTGATCATGATGCTCTTCCATCCAGGAGAACAGCCGATCCAGCTCGGCAGGGGATGGCAGCTTCTGCTCGGGGTGGAAGCCGAAGGCCGGATGAACCTCAGGTGAACGATATGCAAGCTCCAGATTATGCTGTGAGGATGCCAAATTCATGGAAACGGCAATCAAATGCTCTATCCCGTTGGAAGACAGTGAATCAAGGATTAACTGCTGCTCCTCCCCGTTATAGCTGTCCAGATGGAGATGCGCATCAATTAATGGGGCAAGGGTAACATGGGACGGTTCGGAATTCATACATAAGCCTCCTTGTGCTTGATACTACAGGAACAGGCCAAGCCGGGAAATTCAGCCCTGCTTGGCCTGTTCCTCACGCAGCCAGCCGGATAACGTCCGCTTCCACTCCAGGAAGGCGGGATCGTCGGCCATGGCATCTGTGCGGGGACGGGGGAATGGAACCTCCACCCGATGAAGCACGGTCGAAGGGCGGCTTGAGAAGACATAGATCGTATCTGACAGCAGCAGCGCCTCTTCAATGTTATGGGTGATGAACAGTACAGAACGCCGGCTGCGCTCCCAGATGTCCAGCAGCCAGCGCTGCATATCGCTGCGGGTCAAGGCATCCAGCGCGCTGAACGGCTCGTCCAGCAGCATCAGTTCCTGCGGACTGAGCAGCGCGCGCAGGAAAGCTGCCCGCTGCTGCATACCGCCAGACAGCTTGTGCGGATAGGCCTGCTCGAACTCGGCCAGCCCCGCCTGAGCCAGCCAGGCCCGTGCCTCCTCCCGGGCCTGTGCAAGATCCCGGCCGCCGCGCTGCGCATCCGGCGCCACCTCAAGCCCGAGCAGCACGTTGTCGAGCGTGGTACGCCAGGGCAGCAGGGCCGGCTGCTGCGGCATGTAGCTGATGACGCCGCGCTGGCCGCCCGCCTCCTTGCCCTGGATCGTAATTCGGCCCTGATCCGGCTTCAGCATGCCGCCGATCAGGTTAAATAGGGTGCTCTTCCCAGAGCCCGAAGGTCCGATGATCGAGACGAATTCTCCCTGACGAACGGTCAAGGAAATATCGTTTAGGACTGGAAGGATCTGCTTGTTCTCCCGGAAGGAGAGGTGAACCCGGTCAACTTCCAGAGCAGATGGTGCCGAAGGGCCGGGGGCTGAAGTTCCACCGCTTTGCGAAGAATGTTGTAGCTGATCTGTTGGCATAGGGTCAGCTCCTTTCATCGAATTTTGACAGGTATATGTCATAAGCGTCAGGAATTTTGCCTTTGTGGACGCCAGCGGATAACGCCTTTCTCGAGTAGAGCGATGAGGCCGAACAGCAGAAGGCTGAGGGCTACGATAATAAATACAGCTGCGAAGACCAGGTCGGTCCGGTAGCCTGATTTCTGAAGATTCATATAATAGCCGATGCCCTGGTCCGCACCCATCCATTCCGCAATCACAGCCCCCATGACACTGTAGGTTGCGGCAATTTTAAGACCAGAGAAAATAGAAGGCAGAGCATGCGGTAGTTCCAGTTTCGTGAAGATCTGCCGTTTCCCTGCGCCGGCCATTCGCATATAGTTCAGCATCATCCGGTCTGTCTGATTAAAGCCGCTCATAGCCGCTACAGCGACCGGGAAGAAGCATACCAGCGTAATGACGATCAGTTTGGGGAGCAGCCCAAAGCCAAACCAGATCATCAGCAGAGGGGCCAAAATAATGGCCGGTACGTTCTGGCTCAGAATCAGCAGCGGGTAAAGCGCCGATCGCAGAAAAGGGATCAGATGCAGAATCATGGCAATCAGGAGTCCCGTTCCGACGCCAATCAGGAAGCCCATCAAGGTCAGTTTGACCGTTGCCCAGGTATGCCCGGTCAGGACACTTGCCTGCTCCCAGCCCTTGCGTACGATCTGCAAAGGACTGGGGAGCAGCCATGCCTCAATGTGAAAAGCCGAGACGGCCAGCTGCCAGCCTGCCAAAAACAAGATGACCGCCACAACGGGCGGCCATGCGAGGTTCCACCAGGATCTCATGGACGGTATTTCTCGGTCAGCGTGTCCATGCTGATACCAGTTGGAGTATGGGCAATCTTGATCTGGGAGATGACGCTGGGACTGCCAGCCTCGATAAGCGCCTCATGCATGTCCTGAACGATCCGCAGCAGGTCGGACAGCTCACCCTCCATCGTTGTCTCCAGCGGATGAACCTGATATTTAACACCTGAGCGCTGAATCACTTCAATAGCTTTATCTACATATGCGTATGAATTTTCGTTGCCGGGCGTTTTTGGAATGACCTGAATGCTGAGCAGGGTGTTAGCCATGATTTATCGTCTCCTTTATATGAATAATTTCCGGTAAATCTATAAATGATTTGCTTGAATGAGGCCGGGTTTATTCTTTTGGTAAAAAGTCGTTCGTGAATGCCTTATCGGCCTCGAGCTGCTTATCGAGAAGCTTGTGGTCATACATCCAGGTGGCGTAGTTGCTCCAGACCTCCGCCTTCTGAACTCCCCACTGGGAAGCATCATCCTGGTAACGCGGACTCAGCCATTTCTGGCTGGCAGCGACCAGCTTTTTGTCAAGCTCCGGTACTGCTGCGGACAAAATACCCGCGGCTTCCTCCGGCTTGTCGATAGCGAATTTATAGCCTTCGGAAGTAGCCTTCATGAATGACTTGACCAGCTCCGGATCGCTCTTGATCGTCTCTTCATTGGTCACAATTACCGGAGTGTAATAGTCCAGATCTTTGGAGTAATCTTTTACATACAGCATGTCGAGCGGTTCACCGCGCAGTTCGGCTTCCACACCGGTCCAGGCATAATAAATCCAGGCAAAATCAATATCCCTTTTGACCGCTGTAAAATAATCGGCATCGCCGATATTGATATTCTTGACTTTCTTCACATCAGCACCCTGCAGGTCCATGATGGATTTCATAACGGCTTCCTCAACAGGGGATCCCCAGCCGCCATAAGTTTTGCCCTCAAAATCCTTGGGTGATTGGATACTGCGGTCTACTGGAGCGGCGAAGCCGGAGGTATTGTGCTGAATAACAGCTGCAATGGATACAAGAGGCACACCCTGAATCCGCGCCTGGGTCACGCTCTCCTGATAGCTGATCCCGAAGGGAATCTTGTTGGAAGCGACGAGGTCGTCAGCGGAAGCCTGCCCCGGCTGCACAATCTCGACGTTAAGTCCTTCCTTCTCGTAAAAGCCTTTCTCTTTGGCCACATACAGTCCGGTATGATTCGTATTCGGCGTCCAGTCCAGCACCACTTTGACATCCTTCAGCGGCTTATCACTGCCTTTTGCAGACCCTTCCGAGGTGCCTGGGCTGTCCGGTTTGCTGCCCCCGCAGGCTGTCAACGCCAGAATGATCAGGGCTGTCAGTGGGAGCATCCACGCTTTGCTTCGTTTCATGTTACTGTCTCTCCTTTGCTTATACCCGCAGGCCGCACAGCAAAACCGTGTAACCCGTAGCTGTCATTCTTCACAAAAAAAGCGCCCCGTTATTCGGGACGCATGCGCATCAAAGGAAAAGGATGGCCGTCATGGCACATCAATTAAACACATTCCTACGCTGGCATTATCCAGATCAGGTTATAAGGGTCAGTATCGAAGATACACTCTCAGCCGGCCGTTCCAGCTCCCCTGGTTGCTATATGCAGATTGTCGGGATTTACTAGGATGATTATAGTCCTTAAGGACCGGGGTGTCCAGCAAAACGAACAGCCGAGTCCCTTTGGATGGTACGGAACAAGCAAGAGGCTTGATCTACCGAATGTTATCTTATATACTGGTTAACAATAAATCCAAACATGAATTATGCCCGTGAAGAGAATCCAACTCGGAGGCGTTCTCGTCAAGACTGGCCGGCCTGTGCCCGCCATGTTCCTAAGTGAACCGGACACCGCCCGTTACCGCGGAACCAAAGAGGCTTGAACGTTCTGCGTTCAGGCAAATTGGGTGGCACCGCGAGTCCAAGCACTCCTCGTCCCAAGTGACGAGGGGTGCTTTTTGTCGTTCACATCAGATAAAGGAGCGAGTGGAATGTTGGATATGAAATGGGTCAGGGAGCATGCGGAAGCGGTGCAGGAGGCGGCTATCTTGAAGGGGCTGGACGTATCGGTGGAGGAGCTGCTGGAACTTGATGTCCTGCGCCGGAACACGCTGGGACGTATTGAAGTTTGGCGTCAGGAGCGTAATGAAGGGTCGGCTGAAATGGGGAGGCTGCTGAAGATACAAGGGAGCGGGCATCCTGAAGCTGTCCGGTGCAGACAGGAAATGCGGCAGCTGAATGACCGTATCACCGAGGAGGAGCTGAAGCTGGCAGCCGTCGAAGAAACGATTCGCCAAAAGCTGCTGCAGGTACCTAACCTCGTATCGCCGGATTCGCCAAGAGGAGCAAGCGATGCAGATAATGTGGTGGTACGGCACGTCGGAGAATTACCCGTCTTTGATTTTCCGATCCGTGATCATGTCGAACTTGGCGAGCTGCATGGCATCGTAGATATCACACGCGGTGTCAAGACAGGAGGGGCGCGCAGTTATTATCTGAAGGGTGCCGGGCTGCTGCTTCACCGGGCTGTCCAGCAGCTGGCACTGGATCTGCTCTGTGAGAAGGGCTTTGTTCCGATGGAGGTACCGCTTATGGTCCGCGGTGAGGCGCTGGAGCATACCGGCTTCTTCCCGAGCGGACAGAACCAGACCTTCCGGATCGCAGAAGAAAACCGCTGGCTGGCTGGCACCTCGGAGGTACCGCTTATCTCGTATTATGCCGGAGAGACGGTGGACGTCCGGGAACCGATCCGGCTGGCGGGGATATCGGCATGCTTCCGCCGTGAAGTAGGTTCGGCCGGACGGGATGTGCGCGGCTTGTACCGGGTTCACCAGTTTGCCAAAGTAGAGCAGGTGGTGATCTGTGAAGGCAGCCTGAAGACTTCGGAATTACTGCATACTGAGATTACAGCTCATGCTGAACAGATTCTGCAGCTGCTGGAGCTGCCTTACCGTGTCATGGCTGTCTGTACAGGAGATATGTCACAAAAGACGTTCAAACAGTGGGATATCGAGACATGGATGGCAGGGCGCGGGGCGTTTGGTGAAACGCATTCGTCGTCGAATCTGCTGGATTTCCAGGCCCGCCGTGCCAACATCCGTTACCGGGATGAGAAGGGCCAGCTCCGCTACTGTCACACGCTGAACAACACAGCGGTTGCCGCTCCGCGCATTCTTATTCCCTTGCTGGAGAATCATCAGGAAGCGGATGGTTCGATACGAATTCCTAAGGCGCTGCAGCCGTATGTCGGCGGAATGGAAAAACTGACTGCGCCGCACCCGAAGGGCTGACCAAGGGTTCAATTGTCCATGCTACGGGTACACTATAGTTGTACACTTACTTTGTGAAAGGAGTTTTTGGACATGAACAAAACCCAGGTAATGGACCGTACCCAGCTGGAACAGGCGATCGTTCAGGCGATCAGTAACAATAAATTCGGATCCTTCGGGACCGTTGAAGCGGGTAAGCCCAAAGTACGTTATATGGCCGTATTTAATGATGGATTGAACATTCATCTTGTGACCGACCGTAAAACCCACAAAGTAGAGGAATTAAAGCAGAATTCCAACATTGCTCTGCTGCTGGGCTACGAGGCTGGCGGAACCAAGGAAGTGGTGGAGATCGAGGGCACCGCTGATATCACCAAAAATGAAGAGCTGCGCAGTAAAGTCTGGAATGATGAGCTGAAGCAGTGGTTCGAGGGACCGGAGGATCCGGATTATGTAATTCTGGATATTACACCGACCCGTATTGAATACAGCAGCAAGGATACCGGCCGTCAGGTATGGGAGAGATAAATTTCTGCCGATAGATGACAGTTCTTAGCGTCCCGTGTTTACATGGGGCGCTTTTTGGGTTAATAAAAACGGGGGAATTTAAGTCGCCCTCCTGTTAAAAACGAAAAAAATGATACCTGAGAATCAGTAGAGCGCAGAAAAAACTCAGAATAAATAGGACATTTGTGCTATAATCGTAACAAGCGAGGAAAAAAATGACTATGCTTGACAGATTATAGCGATCAAGGAGGAGCCCCATGACGTGCAGCGGCTGCAGAGCAATCCAACCCATTGAGGACCAAGGAACCGTTAGGTTTCTGCCCACGACTCCCGTACTGATTCACCATTTGGAAGATGAGGGCTATTTTGTTGCAATTGAGAATGGCACGGCTTGCATATTATATCAGGACCGGGAGCAGCTGCTGTACATGCTTCGGAGCCTTCGCAAGCTGCCGGAGGAATTGAAGAACGGTCTGACTTTATCCATTGATGGCAGCAAAAGTGATATCCCGGAAAACTGGTTTCCTCTTAGCCTGATGGAACAGAGAGTGGAGAATTACGATATCGTCAGCATTATCATAGACCGCCAGTTTACCAGTCATATGCAGCCGATCGTTGACCGGTCCCAAGCGGTCGTGGGTTATGAATTTCTGCTTCGGCCCTCGCAGGGTGGCGCTCCTTTTCAACCTTATAAATTGTTTGATGTGGCACGGACAACAGGCCTGCATTCATTCCTGGACCGCGCAGCCCGGATTTCTGCGATCGAGACAGGTGCCCAGTTTCTGCCCAGAGGCTTCAAACGTTTCATCAACTTCCTGCCTTCCTCTATCTATAATCCTGAATACTGTCTGACGCATACCTTTGAAGCGATTGAACGGCTGGAGCAGGATCCCAACGATTTCGTGTTCGAGGTGGTCGAGACGGAGAAGATCGAGAGCATGGCACGGCTGCAGCGGATCTTTGATGTATACCGTCAGAACGGCATTTCTGTAGCGCTGGATGATGTCGGCTCTGGTTATTCCACGGTTGAGGTCCTGCGTCATCTGGAACCGGACTATGTTAAAATTGACCGCGGCCTTGTGGATGGCTGTGATACCGATACCGAGAAGCAGCGTCAGATTTCCGAAATTATTGAATCGGCCAGCCGTTTCGGAGGGCAGGTCCTGGCTGAGGGAATCGAGCGGCCTGAGGAATTCCGGTTCTGCAGGGAAGCCGGCATTACGCTGGCGCAGGGTTACCTGTTCGGCAAACCGACAGCTCATCCGCTATCAGTAAGGTAAATGAAAACTAATCAGCAGAAAGGCACCCCGGATTTGGCTCTGGAGTGCCTTTTTATGCTTTTACTCCGTAGTGACATAGATGCCAAGCGGTGTGCTTGATGCTCCGCCGGTCATAAATTGGAAGGTGAACGCGGTCTCGCCTGGAGCAACAGCAAGGTCAGCTATGCGGCAAGCTTTAGTATTGTCGCGGAGCAGAGGGACTCCGTACACATCGTCTCCGACCCGAACGGCACCGGCGAAGGCGCCGCCGCGAGGATTGATGCGAATTCGTACGGTCTTCGTCTCACTGCCCGTATTGCGGATCGGAATGGTTACCTGGTAGACGGCACCGAACTGTCCGCTGTTATCGAGCGCAGGCTCCAGCAGGCTTGAAGCGGCGCGATACAGCAGATCCGCAGGCACCCCACCACTGAGTGTCTTGGAAGCACAGGCACGGTAGTTGGCGCTGGTGCCTACTGTGTAGACAGGTGTCACAGCATCTGTGAGCGAGAACGGCCATACGCCGCGAGGGTGCCCTTGAGGAGGCGGGAGAGCTGGCAGAGCGGGAGCGGTGATCTCCCGCAGATCCGTTTCCGCATCTTTGCTGGCCACGGTCCGGACCCTATAATCGAGACTGCCGCGCCCGTCCGCATGTTCCACGGTAAATTCATAAATAAATCCGGCCAGACTGCCAGCGGGGAGCCCGAACGATTCTAGGAGAGCGTTACCTGCACCGAATTTGTAAGGATCGACCGGGCGAATGGCTTCCAGTGTACCGCCGATACAATCGACCGCCAGCTTCTGCCCCACGTCAATCAGCCAATTGCCGTCGCTTGGGCTGATAACCAGACTTCGCTCAATGTGGCGGACTTCAATCCGGTCGGAGCACTTGTTCTCGACAGTCACCCCGATCTGTACATCCACACCAGTCAGGTTGTAATGCCAGCCGAAAATCCGGTGCTTCACGGAATGGCGTGTTGTCTGCACTACATCATGCCAGAGCGTCCCGGTGTTCTCCGGCAGGCTTTGGGGTGTGAGCGTCTCAGGGTTATCGCTGACCATAAGTCTGCGTTTTCCTCCGCCGGAAGCGGAGGCCATGTCCACATTGATATTACCTGGAACGCTGAGTGTCTCTACGGGCAAAACCTGTACATTGCTGTTCATCCTGTTTTCCTCCCTGGAATGTAAGATGGTTGCGCATCTGTCTGTGTATGTTCAGCCTCCTGCTGAACTCTATTATAAAAGTGGATTAAATATGAATTTTAACAACCCGTTAGAACGTTTTTTTACAGATTCGATAGGTTTTGAAAAATATGACGGACACCGGAGGAAGCCATGTTAAACGTAAGGGAGCTTTTAATGCTTGATATTTCGTATCTGGGGGCCTTTTCAAAACGAAAGGACACCTCATGGGGACCGTTTTTTTATAATGAAAACCAACCCGGTTACTATGATTCCAATCATGCTCATATTGTTGATGAGTGTAGGAATCCTCAGTTAATGCCCGACGAGATTATTCAATTTTATCAGGCCAAGAAGATTGTACCCCGGTTGTATATCTATAATGTTGAAGTTCAGCAGAAGCTCATTCATGAATTGAAAATTAGAGGCTTCGGTTATGAGGAGCTGGACAGTCCTATTCAGCTGTGGAATAACCAAGTGATTGAGATAAGGAATAATAAACATGTTGTTATCGAAGTAGTTACAGATGAAAATTATCAAGAAGCCCTGGATGTTGAGGGAAGCATTAAAGAGTTTGGAGGAAAGGAATCCATTGAAAAGGTGTACAGGGAACAATTCAATCATCCGTTCTTCACGCATTACCTTCTCAGATACGATGGTGTCCCCTGCTCAACAGCTTGTATCTTTGAAGATGAGAAACACATTCGAATGGAAAGTGTAGCTACAGTTGAAGAATATAGAGGCAAGGGTTTGATAGGAGAATTAATTCACTATATTCAAAAAGAGGTAGAAAACAGAGGCGTAAAGCAGCTTTGGGTATACCCGATAAATGATTGGGTCGGAAAGTTGTATGAAAAATACGGATTTCAAACGGTGATAAATTTGACGATGGGACATGCCTTTCTAAGTGGAAAAAGGATTAATGAAATTCGCAATTAAACGTTTCAGCCGATTTTTATCATAAATGTTTAGATATACCTTCAGACTTGTTAATTAATTTCCTTTTCAATCCAATCCTCCGTGGATACAATATAACAAACAGGAGAATTTGAAATGGAGGTTCAGCAGTACACATGGGCTCATTGATCGAGACACTTAAAAAAGGCAACACCTCATCGGCTGCAGCCGCACTGGGGAACACGGGTATTGCGATATTAAAAGGGATTGCAGCCTCTTTTAGCGGCAGCGGGGCCATGTTTGCATCAGCCATGCATTCCATCGCCGATGCCATTAATCAAGGGTTTGTATTCACGGGGAGTGTGCTGGCAGAGCGGAGCCCTTCACGCAAATTCCCGGTCGGCTTCGGCCGGGTCATCAATATTTTCTGTATGGCCGCAGTTATCGTTGTATCTATTATGGCTTATGAGACTATTCTTGAAGGCTTTCATATGCTCTCGCATCCGGCGCATGCTTCTCATTTGCTGCTGAATGTCATTGTGCTGGCGATCTCGATCGGGGTGGATGGTTACGTCTTGACCAAGGCGATGCGTGAGATCGCGCATGAAACCCGCTCGGGGGCCAAGGGGATGGCTGTTTTCGGATCCGCCTTCAAAAACGTGGGCAGGGCAGCCCCGCCGACACGTCTTGTATTTTATGAGGATCTTGTCGCTACGACGGGTTCCCTGCTGGCTCTCATTGCGGTTGTGGTATCGACTTTTACCGATTTCAAGCTGCTGGACGGCATTGCCACGATTCTGATCGGCTTTCTGATGATCGGCGTCGTATTCAAAGTGGGCTATGACAACATGGTTGGCTTGATTGGCGTCGCAGCTCCCAAAGACATTGAGGACAAGGTAGCTGCCATTATCCTGGCTGATCCGCAGGTGACGGACATTAACCGGATGCGTATTCTACAGGAGGGCCGCACGTACCATGTCGAAGGATATATCGAGCTGGTTAAGGGGCTTACGTTGGCGGATGCGGATGATATTAAATTCCGTGTAAGGGACAAGCTGCTGACTGATCCGGATATCTCGGATGCGCTGCTGGCCATCCTGGAGGATAACGGTGTACAGAACTGGAATCATGAGCCGGATACAGACAAGCAGAATTAAGAGATTAGTGTTTGGCTAACTTACTCTCGCGCCAAAAAACCACGATGAAGTTCATCGTGGTTTTTTGGTTTATGCCGGATACATCCGTTATTTTTCACAGGCTATTCCGTCTTTATCCCGATCAAGGCCGCTGTTCCGGTCATACAGCGCCTGAGAGACAAACGGTTTGTATTTGGTTTTCCCGCCTTTGTTCTTCACAGTGGCACTGCGTGCGACTCCGCCCTTGTAGTCTTTGCGGAGCTCAGTACAGTTCTTATATTTCTGTGCAGCCCCGCTTCCTTGGGCATTGGCAGCAGGGACAGCTGCCATCGTACCGCCAAGCAGCAGCAGGGCCAGACAAGCAGTAGTTAATTTCCTGAACATGATACACTCTCCTTCCTTCTTTTTATATCGGAAAGAAGCAGTGATCGGTTAGCGGCGATGATCTGCTAAAGCCAAAAATCCATCAACCTGATGGACGCTGTACATACATACCACCAGGAAGGCGGCCAGCAGGAAGTAGCCAACTCCGTACCGCCAGCGTACAGCCTGTGGAACTTCGTAATAGAGATTATTCTCGAAGGGAATATAATCCACCTCACAGTAAAGCTTGAGATGAAGACCGTCTTCTTCATGAAGATGCTGCAGTCCGGCGACCCGTGTCCGCTGAATCAGACCCTGTTCAGGCAGCTCCAGTTCACCTCTAAATTCAAGACTGTCCCATCGCAGCTCCACATGCTGGACGCGGTCCAGCGTGCTGAAGGTTTGAAAGCTCAGCTCACGGCGGTGGTCTGGGGCGGGCAGCAGAAATCCCGGCTGCTGCGACAGCACCTCGACAGGAAGAAGGAAGCTTGAGATCGAAGTGCGGACCTGCTCTCCAGGCTTAGCTCTGCGTACAAATTTCTTGTACAGATCATAGGCGAACATGGCCCAGATGATAAAGAACAAGACCGATTTGAGATAGATAATAACTGCAAGTCCTCCCACCACACCGACCAGCCACAACCAGCGGGTAACTGCAGTTGAAATACGGCCGCCGTCAAGGGGGTGGATCGGGAGCAGGTTAATCAAATTCAGGAAGAAGCCTACATAAGCCAGCGAATAGAGCAGCGGACTGCCCGTGTAGTAAGCCGCTCCATAGACAGCTAGAGCTCCGACTGTACCCAGCAGCGGACCGCCAAAGGCAATATAAGCCTCAGTTTGTGCATCTGCCGGGTGCCGCTTCATGTTGATCAAGGCACCCATGAAGGGGATGAACAACGGTGCGGAGACTGGCATCCCCTTACGTTTGGCAGCCAGCACATGCCCCACTTCATGAATGAAGAGCAGAAGAACCAAACCGATCGCAAATCCCCAGGGATAAATGAGGGCGTAAGCGCCGATCGAAGCAGCCATGGAGACGAGGGCTCCGCCAAACTTGCCGAATTTCAACAGGGTCAGCAGTGATTTTCCTTTGGCCAGAAGAATCAAGGCCAAGGAGCCGAGATACCATAGTCCATTCTTGGATTTGTTTTTCTCTTCAGGTTCATCTGGCGGATCCGATGATGGCGGCCCGGAAGGCTCGGGCCGGAGCGGCGGACGTCCGGTCGAACCGGACTGCCGGGTATCCGGATGCGCTTGACGGGATGCCGCCGTTTCAGGATGATGTGCTGCAGGTTCGGAATCGGCCGATTCCGGACGGCTCTTATATTCATCCGTTGATTGCGGTTTATAAGACAAGAGAGAATCCTCCTTACATTTATAGATGTAGAACCTCAGGAGAGCAGAAGCTCTTCCCTAGAGGGTAACTGATTCTTGGTCAAATGTAAATTAATGGGGGTTGCCCGCAGAGTCCTGCAGAAGGATAATCCAGCAGAGGAACGGTTATACTAGGTGCATTCTCGGCTATTGGCTGCTGGTGACGATCAGGAAGGTGGTGCGGACAAAAGTGAACAAGACAGACAAACGAGGACAGGTGGAATTTCATCCGCCTATGGTGAAGTTGACAGCCGATCTGCCGGGTGACGAGAATATGCGGCAGCATCTGGATGAGATGAAAGCGAATGATGGTTACAAGGGAGCTTGTGTCACTCTTTCCCCAGATGCGCTAAAACAGCGAAAGGACGTGGACATTGATGAATGAATGTCTGCAGCCGATGATGGACTGGCTCGATGAGCGGATCGGCAGCAGCCTGTATATTCGTAAGCTGGAGCAGGGCGATACAGACGAGGTCCGCTTGAAGCTGGAGCATCGCGGAGTACATGATGATCACACGCATGCGCTTGATGACTATACAGGCGGGCCGGTACTCTATCTGCGGGGGGAAGGACGGGTCATTCAGCCGGGCGGGGAAGAGCTTCCGCTCCCAAGCAATACCTTCCTCATCCCAGTGGAAGAGATGATGCAGGCCCGCATGGATGGTAAGTCCATGACCGTCGAAACAGGGCGCGCCCACTATGACATCACAGTGTCTTGAGTAAGGCGCTGAATAGAACGCGGCTCGTGAAGGGAAATCACTCCTGGATTGCGGCTTCACTGCCGTGATGGAGTGATTTTTTTGTGGATGAGACCATCAGCATGATCGTCCTTTATGTCAAGTTAAGGATTCTTAAATGGTAGGTGTGTGTATAAAATGAAGTAGAGCTGTCTGGACAAGGGCTGCATATATTAAAGAGTCACAGGGGAGTGGACCGATGTGAAAACCTGGTGGAAGGAAAGCGTAGTATATCAAATTTATCCGATCAGCTTCAAGGACGCGGACGGCGACGGAAAAGGGGATCTGCGGGGGATTCTATCTAAACTGGATTACCTTAAAGAGCTTGGCGTAGATGTCATCTGGATTTGCCCCATTTACAAATCCCCCAACTATGACAACGGTTATGATATCAGCGACTACTATGCCATTATGGACGAGTTCGGCACGATGGAAGACTTTGACGAGCTCCTGAGCCAAGCGCATCACCGGGGTCTCAAGATCATGATGGATCTGGTGCTCAACCACACCTCTGACGAGCATCCTTGGTTTACGGAGGCACGTTCTTCCAAAGAAAGCCCCAAACGGGATTATTACATATGGCAGGAAGCCAAAGACGGCCACCTGCCGAACAACTGGGAATCATATTTCAGCGGCTCGGTATGGAAATACAACAAGCAGACCGGTGACTACTACATGCATCTATATTCGGAGCATCAGCCTGATCTGAACTGGGAGAACGAAGAGATGGTCAAGGAGCTTCACCGCATGGTGCAGTGGTGGCTGAAGAAGGGGGTCGACGGCTTCCGTTTTGACGCGATTGCCCATATTGTCAAAGCCGAGGGCCTGCCGGATGGGGAGAATCCGGAGCATTTGCCATATGTACAGGCCTACCATCTCTTCAGCAACCTGGACAAGGTTCATGTCCTGCTGCGCAAGCTGAATGAAGATGTGCTGGACGAATACGATATTATGACGGTGGGGGAAACGTCCGGCCTCGGTCCCGAGCGGGCGTTAGACTATGTCGGCAACGAACGTAATGAGCTTAACATGGTGTTTCAGTTCGAGCACATGTATCTGGACGCAGGATCACCCGGAACAGGCAAGTGGGACATCCGCACCTGGACACTGGTGGAGCTTAAGAAAATTATGAGCCGCTGGCAGACTGTGCTGCATGACCGGGGCTGGAACGCGAACTACCTGAGCAATCACGATCAGCCGCGGCCGGTATCCCGATTTGGTAATGACAAGAGATACCGGGAGGAATCAGCCAAGATGCTGGCTACCTTCATTCATACTCTGGAAGGGACACCTTATATCTATCAGGGTGAGGAGATTGGGATGACCAATATTCGCTATGGCAGCATTGACAGCTATCGGGATGTGGAGACGCTCAACTATTACGAGCAGCAAAGGAAAGCAGGCGTCGCTGAGACCAAGATTATGGATGCCATTGAGAAGAAAAGCCGGGATAATGCCCGGACGCCGATGCAGTGGAATCATGAGGTTCACGGTGGCTTCACAGATGGCGAGCCTTGGATTGGCGTCAATCCGAACTGCAGTACCATCAATGTAGAAGCCGCACGTCAGGATCCAGATTCGATCTATCATTATTACCGGAAGCTGATTTCCCTGCGCAAGCAGCATGAAGTCATCGTATACGGGGAATATAAATTGCTGCTGCCGCTGGATCCGGAAATGTATGTGTATACACGTACGCTCGAGAACGATTGCCTGCTTGTTATTCTGAACTTCTTTGATCGCAGCCCGGTTTTTGAATGGCCGGAAGGGCTGCCGCGGCAGGCAGAGCTGCTGATCTCCAACTATCAACCCGTGGATGGCGAGGACCTGCGCAAGCTTGAGCTGCGGCCCTACGAAGCCAGAGTCTACCGGATATCTTTAACTCCACACTAAAAAGGACGGCCCGCGGGCCGTCCTTTTGGTATAACCGTAAATCAGGAAACGTTTAACGATAGACCCTCTTCTGCAAATGATCCAGGCTGCGGAACGTATAGCCCTGCTTGCGGGCATCATCAATAATGGAGCCAAGGGCCTCTGCATTGTCAGAGGATACCGAATGAAGCAGGATCACCGCTCCCGGATGGAGCTGAGCCATGACCTGCTGATGGGCATAAGCTGCGCCGCGCTGCGCCTTGGTATCCCAGTCCTTGTAGGCTACAGACCAGAAGACACTGGTATAGCCAAGCTCCCGGCTTACACCCAGCACTTTATCGTTAAAAATCCCGCGCGGCGGCCGCAAATAAGTCATCGTGCGCTGGCCTGAGGTCCGAATCCCTTCTGCCTGTACCTTGGCCAGTTCGTCCTTGATCCGTTCTGCCGAGATCTGTGTCATATCCGGATGGCTCCAGGAGTGGTTGCCGATCAGATGCCCTTCCTTCACCATACGGCGCAGCAGCTCCGGCTGGGTCTCAACGTAGTGGCCGGTAACAAAAAAGGCAGCAGGTACCTGCTTATCCCGCAGCACATCAAGCACTTTGGCAGTGTAGCCATTCTCATACCCGTTATCAAAAGTCAGATAAAGATCCTTCTGGCTGGTATCGCCCAGGAAGATGGCTCCATGCTTCTGCAGCAGATCCATGAACCCTTCTTGAGCGATGGATGGAAGCTCACCATTACGGCTTTTCTTGAATCCAAAGTGATAAGCCGCGGCGCCTTCCGCATGAATATGCTGTGGATAAATTACGGCACCCAGCAGCAGCACAGCCAGCAGAGCCGGCAGGATACGTCGTACATGTCTCATGAACCGAATGTCAGCTCCTTCTTTCAACAGGTAGTTTATTTACAGCTCCCGCTCAACGCGGAGGAATGACTTTAGGTTTCCACCCGGAGTGGGAATTCATTCCCTTGAAAGGATGTGAAATATTCACATAATATGTTAGTTTGGTAATGGGAGAAAACTGGATTTTGAGGGGGAACAAAGGAATGATGAAGCTTATAGAGAAAGGGGCATTTCGTCCAGCCCATCCGGAGACCGTCAGAACGGCACGGATATCGGCATTGCTGTTCACGGTTCCAGGGGGTCTCGCCGCCGCAGTTTGGATTGCAGCAGCTTACCTTAGAGAATGGCCGGTCTGGCCGGCATGGATCGGGGCTGCAGCTGCCGTCATTCTGGCTGTATGGTATGCCGGCTTATCGCCAAGCCTGGTTTACAGCAGATACGCTTACCGCCTGTCCGATGAAGAAATGGAGATTAGAGCCGGTCTGATCTGGCGTAAAGAGACGTTAATTCCCATGACACGTGTGCAGCATGTGGAACTGGAGAGCGGTCCGCTGCTCCGCAGATACGGGTTGGCTGAGGTCAAGGTGGTCACAGCGGCCACAACCCATACTATCCGGGGATTGAAGCAGATGGAGGCGGAGCAGGTAAAGCGCCAAATCGGCGAGCTGGCGAAGGTGGTCGATGATGATGAATGAGGACCGCCGCCAGCACCGGCTCTATATTCTGTTCCCATTATTCTCGGCGCTCAAAGGATTGATACCGGTCCTGTTCATTTGGTATGTCAAAGGATTTCCTTGGGAGAACATTCCCTGGTACATCTACCTTGGCGCTCCGCTGCTGCTCACGGCTGTCTGTTTAGGGTACGGATGGCTGCGCTGGAGAAGGAACTGCTACACCCTTGAGAACGATCGGATTATGATCCGGCAGGGGCTGCTGTTTTATGAGGAAAAGACCTTATACATAAGCAAAATTCATTCACTGAATACAGAACAGCCTGTCGTGCAGCGTCTGCTCGGCATTGTACAGGCTCAGTTTGAGGTGCCCGGCGGCAAGAAAAAATCCGACGGTGTCCTGCCGGCACTGAGTGCGGCAGACGCAGGACATCTGCAGACCTGGCTGCATGAAGGCCAGCATCATAACCGCGACACAGGGACAGGTCTGCCTGAGGCGGAACTGCTGTCAGCTGAGTATGCAGCGCCGTATGAATCATCAGCCGAGGTACTGCTGCGTCTGACTGCCTCTGACCTGCTGAAAGCCGCGCTAAGCACGCTTAACCTCTCGCTTGCTGTCGTATTTTTTGCGGGAGTGTATTCCTTTGCGGATGATTTGCTGCCGGACGGAATGTATCAGAGAATGTTTGCAAGTCTGGGGCAGTATTCCACTGCAGGCTGGCTGCTGATTTTACTGGGTGTACTGGTGTTCAGCTGGCTGCTATCAGCCATTCTGTTTACAGTCAAATATGCCGGGTTTACGATGGAGAGGGCAGATGGACAAATCCGGGTAACATACGGGCTGCTGGACCGAAAAAGGCATCTGTTTAAGCCGGAGCGGGTACAGGCAGTCATCGTGAAGGAGGGCCTGCTTCGCCAGCTGCTCGGCTGCTGTGAGGTTCAGCTGCGGCTGCTGTCTTCGGATACGGAACAGGGGCTTATGCTGCATCCCTTAATTCGGCGCAAGGATGTACCGCTGCTAATCGCCGGTACTCTTCCGCATTACGGGTGTCATGATGTTCAATTCCGTCCACCGGTAAAGGCCCGGTGGTTTTATATCCGCTGGAAGCTGTTGGCCGCTGCTGCTTCTGCTGCCGCCGGCATACTTTATCTGGGATTTGACGGCGTCTGGGCGGTGCTGTTTCTTCCACTTAGCATCTGGTGGGGCTGGGCCTGCTGGGCGAATACGGGTGCGGGCTTGGATGGCAAGCAGCTTACGATGTCATTCCGGCGGATGGCCCGCTTCACAGTATGGACCCGGCGCAGTCATGTGGTGGAAGCCGCGGTAAGCACGACAGCCGGCCAGCGGCGCAGAGGGCTGCAGACCTTCTCTGTCCACCTGATGCTGAAGGCGAGTGCTTATCGTGCACCAGGTCTGGAACGGGAACATGCACAGGCGGCGCGAGCCTGGCTGCGCGGCTGAATAAAGCAGGAAAGGGTATTCCGGCACCAGCTGCTGAACAGGCAGCTGGGCAGGGATACCCTTTTTGCACAGATAGAATTGGGTTACCGCAGCAAGTTCGTCTTTGCCAGCTCAATCAATTCATCGCCGCGGCCATTAAGCACAGCCTTCATCATCCAGAGCGTAAAGCCTTCCGCCTGCTTCAGATTGATCTTCGGCGGCAGAGATAGCTCCTGGCGGTTCACCACGACGTCCACTACGACAGGTCCATCGTGAGCAAAGGCGCGCGTGATGGCATCCTCCAGATCGGCCGGATCTTCTACGCGAATTCCGGTCAGGCCAAGGGCCATGGCAACAGCAGCGAAGTCCGGGTTCACGAGATCGGTTCCGGTCTCCAAAAAGCCGGCAGCTTTCATCTCCAGCTCAACGAAGCTCAATGCTCCGTTGTTGAAAATAATTACTTTGACAGGCAGCCGGTGCTGCCGCAGGGTGAGCAGATCTCCCATCAGCATGGAGATTCCGCCGTCTCCGGACAGGGCAATCACCTGCCGGCCCCGTTCTGTCGCCTGCACGCCGATTGCCTGCGGCATGGCATTAGCCATCGTTCCGTGGTTGAACGAACCGAGCAGGCGGCGGTCGCCGTTCATCTCCAGGTAACGGGCGGCCCAGACGGTTGGTGTACCGACGTCACAAGTGAAGACGGCATCCGGATCAGCCTGATCACTGATGATCTTGGTCAGATACTGGGGATGTATCGGCGTCCTGCCAGGCTTGCCCACTGCCAGGTCATCCAGTCCCTCGCGGACCTTGGCGTAAGAGGAGGTCATTTTATGGAGGTGATCCGGATCGTGCTCTGCTGTAAGGTGCGGCAGCAGCATCTCAATCGTCGCCCTCACATCCCCGCACAGGCCGTAGGCCAAAGGCGTTCGTCTCCCTAGATGGGAAGAATTAATGTCAACCTGCAGAATCGTCGCATGCTCGGGATAGAACTGCCTGTACGGAAAGTCTGTCCCCAGCATCAGCAGCACATCACAGTCCATCATCGCCTGGTAGCCCGAATGATAACCGATCAGACCGGTCAGACCGGCAAAAAACGGATTGTCATACTCCAGATACTCCTTGCCTCGCAGCGCAACCACCATCGGAGACTGCAGCCGGTCACACAGCTCCATGAGCGGTTCATGAGCGTGCTTGCAGCCTGCTCCGCACAGCAGTGTAATCTTCTTGCCGTTATTAAGGTACTCTGCCAGCCGTGCGATCTCTGTCTCGGAAGGATGAACGACGGGTGAAGTAACATGATAGACTTGCTCCGGAATCGGCGATTTCTCGGCGCTGAGCGCTGCCACATCGCCTGGCAGGACGATGACGGAAACGCCGGACTTAGCAACGGCCTGCTGGATGGCCATCGTCACGGTGCGCGGAACCTGTCTCGGGGTGGAGATTAATTCGCAGAAGTGACTGCATTCCGCGAAGATCTGTTCCGGATGCGTAGCCTGAAAATATTCACTCCCGATCTCATCACTGGGGATGTGCGCAGCGATTGCAAGCACCGGTACCCGGTTGCGGTGACAATCGTACAGACCGTTGATCAGATGCAGGTTACCCGGACCGCTGCTGCCTGCGCAGACAGCAATACTTCCTGTCATTTCAGCTTCCGCTCCTGCAGCGAAGGCGGCTACCTCTTCATGACGGACATGAATCCATTCAATCTGTCCGTTACTGCGGATGGCGTCAATCATGTTGTTCAGGGAGTCGCCGGTAATGCCATAAATACGTTTGATGCCTGCGTTAATGAGGATTTCGACGATAGCGTCTGCGATGGTTTTCAAACAGCGTCCCTCCTAATCATTCATATGAATACGTTCCCCTCTCATCGTTATGTTTATACCCATAGTGACATATACGAGAAACAGAGGGGGCAGATGCTTAAGCCGAAGCGGCTGGGGCCCTGTACTGGGCGAATATACAAAAAAGCCTATGATTTTCGAAATGAAATTCATAGGCCTCTTTGAAACCGGGATGTATTTATAATTTGAAACGCTGTACCATGGTCTCCAGATTGACGGCCAGATCAGCCAGCTCCTGTGTCGAGCTTGAAATCTCCTCCATGGCAGCCATCTGTTCCTCGGCAGCTGCGGAAGTGGTTTGGGCACCATCTGAAGCACTTCGAGAAATATTGGAGAGCTGACTCACCGTGGCAGATACCTCTTGGGTGCTGGCAGAAATTTGCTCTGCAGCGGCTGAAATGCCCTGAATCTGTTCCACAATAGAAGAGGTGGACGTCTTAATATTCTCAAATACGACACCGGCTTCTTCGCTGACCTGAAGTCCCTTCTGTACCTGTTCACGTACATTTCCATTCATATCCGCGGTGGTCTGGGCAATCAGCACGAACATTTGGGTGATCGTGGCATTGATTTCATCGGCTGCCTGCTTGGATTGCTCAGATAGCTTGCGCACCTCGGAAGCGACGACAGCGAATCCGCGTCCGGCTTCGCCGGCACGTGAAGCTTCGATGGCCGCGTTCAGCGACAGAAGATTGGTCTGCTTCGCAATGGCTGCAATGCTGGCATTCATCAGCTTGGCTTCATCCGACAGCTTGGACAGGCCGTTGATCTTCTCGGAAGATTCACTCACCGCGCTCAGAATTTGATCCATCTGTCTGTGCATGCTGGAAATAACTTCTCCGCCGTGGGCGACATTGTGCTCGGTGCTGCCGGCAGCATCCACAATAGAAGCTGCAGATTCTGCGATCGAACCGATGGCGTGTGCCATCTCTTCAACAGCGACGGCTGTCTGTTCAGCGGCTTCTGCACCGGTAAGTGCCGAGCTGGCGGATTCGGCAGTCCGCTCCGCTACAAGCTGGACAGACTGGGCCGTCTGTTCCGTGCTCTCCTGGATGGTACGGGAGGCCGATGCGAGCTTGGCCGAAGTCTGACTGACCTCACTCACCATATTGTGCAGCGCGGCTGCCATCTGGTTAAAGTCATTTGCCAGTTCTGTAAACTCATTTCGGCCTTTCAAATGAACGCGTTCTGACAGAATACCGTCCCGCACGCTTTGAGTACCCCGCTGCAGCTTCTTCAGCGGGACGATGACCGAACGAACGATAAAGAAAATGAGGATCGCGGCCAGAACCATAGATGTTCCAATGACCGTAAAGCTGCGGATCATAATGGGTCTTGCTGCTTGGGTATAGTCCTCTTTATTGACTGCAGCTATCATATTCCAGCCTGTGATGGGCTCCACGCTGGTATAAGTCTCCAGCTCCATCCCGCTGATATTCATAGTCGATTGATGAACAGCCGCCGCAGCCGGTGCTCCGGTCTGTGGAGGGGCATTCTGGGCATCCGATTCCTGATTGGGGGCAGATGCCTTCTCGGCCTTCACCAGAGGCAGGCCATCGACCTTTTGCGCTGCTTTTATACCGGATTTGATAAGCCTCTCGGAAGCCCCAACAACTTTACCGTTTACATCTGCGATCAGCAGGGAACCGGTCTCGCCGATTTTAGCGGATTTCACCGTCTCGTTCAGGCGGTCCAGAGATATATTGAACGTGATGACTCCTTTGCCGTCAGGCAGCGTCTTGGATACGGTGACAATCAGGTTCCCTGTGGAAACGCTGATCTTCGGCTCGCCAATCATGACCTGTCCGGGTGCTGCCATAGCTCTGGTGTACCAGGCCAGTTTGCGCGGATCATAATCGGTTTTGTTGTCGGCCGGCGATTTGATGTAATTCCCGTTTCCATTACCGATGATGATAGCATCCAGTTCCGGGTGAGTGCCTCGGATTTCTTCCAGCCGCTCTCTGCCTTCTGTGCTTCCATAGGCAGAATCAGAAGTGAACTCCCGTGAGAACAACTCCAGGTTATTCACGACCGGGGTAACATATTGAAACAGGTTGTTCCGCATCATATCCAGACTGTTCTGAACGGCGAACGCCATCTGGTCATGGACTTCATTTTTAGCACTTTGATAAGAAAAATAGCCGATAAGTACACTTGGTATGATCAGAACTGCACAGAAAGATGCTATCAATCTGGCTCGAATTCTCCGAATGCTCCATTTTCTCGCGGTTTCTGTCATCCTGGATCCCCAGGACCTCCGCGACCCCCGTTTGCTCATGTTTACTGCTCCCTTTTCATCAAGTATAGTGTTGTTCTTTATTTCGACATTACATGTGCTTTTATGTAGGATCATAAGGGGTGAAGAGGGGTTAAAGAGGTTTTTTTGAGTCTAAAGACTTAGATTGCAGGTGAGATGATATACGCTTTCAGTATTTTCATGAAAGTTCCAAATTTAAAAAAATATATTATACAAAGAGCCCCCCATCGCAGGATGGGAAGGCTCTCATGCGTAAGAATTACAGTTTGAAACGCTGTACCATTTGTTCCAGGTTGACCGCCAGGTCTGTCAGCTCCTGGGTCGAGCTTGAGATTTCCTGCATGGCTGCCATCTGCTCTTCGGCCGCGGCGGAGGTGGACTGTGCACTGTCTGAGGTGTGGTGGGTAATGTGAGAGAGCTGGTTCACAGTAGCAGATACCTCCTCGGTGCTTGCTGAAATCTGCTCTGCCGCTGCAGAAATACCCTGAATCTGCTCCACAATGGAAGAGGTGGACAGCTTGATGCTCTGGAATACCGCACTGGCTTCCTCACTGACCTGAAGGCCTTTCTGCACCTGTTCGCGGACATTACCGTTCATGGCTGCAGTGGTCTGGGCGATCAGCACGAACATTTGGGTAATCGTCGAATTGATCCGGTCAGCAGCCTGCCGGGACTGCTCAGACAGCTTACGCACCTCGGATGCGACGACGGCGAAACCGCGCCCGGCTTCACCGGCACGGGAAGCTTCGATCGCCGCATTCAGGGACAAGAGATTGGTCTGTTTCGCAATAGCTGCAATGCTGGCATTCATCTGCTTGGCTTCATCCGACAATCTGGACAAACCATTAATCTTCTCGGAAGAGTCACTAACGGCATTCAGAATCTCATCCATCTGACTCTGCATACTGATCATAACCTCTCCGCCGCGCGCAACATGATCTTCGGTAACGCTGGCAGAATCCACGATCGAGGTGGCGGATCCGGCAATGGAAGCGATGCCCCGGGCCATTTCATCGACCGCGACGGCTGTCTGCTTGGAGGCTTCGGCGCCTGTCCGTGCATGCTCAGCAGATTCAGAGACATTTTCAGCTACATGCTGGACAGACAAAGTTGTCTGCTCTGTACTCTCCTGGATGGTACGGGAAGCTGAAGCCAATTTGGCGGAAGTCTGGCTGACTTCATCAACCATTTGGTGCAGGGAGGAGGCCATCTGATTGAAATCATCCGCTAATTCGGTAAATTCATTCCTGCCTTTCAAAAGCACGCGTGCTGCCAGATCACCATCGCTGATACTGCGGGTTCCGGCCTGCAAGCGATTCATCGGGATCAGGAAAGATCGGACCATGAAAAAGATCAAGATGGCGGCTCCGACCAGAGAAGCCGCAATAACGATAAACGTACGGATCAGAATCGGAAGAGCGGCTGTTGTATAATCCTGTACGCCGACAAATCCGTTCAGGCTCCAGCCGGTCGTCGGGTCGGCAAAAGAATAGATTTCAAGCTTATATCCAGATAAGTCGACGGTTGAGAAATAAAAACCTTCTTCATCGGGTTTTGGCTGTTCCGAGCTAGATGCAGCAGCGGATTCACTGCCTGGCATGGGCTGTCCCGGCTTATAGCCAAAGTAGTCAATCAATACCGAGGAAGCTGCCACCACGCGCCACTTGGTATCAGCTACAAGAACTGTTCCCGTTTCGGCGACGGTCATCTTTTTGATGAGCTCATTAAATTCCTGCATATTCAGGTCAAAAGTGATAGCCCCTTTTCCATCTGAGAGAGCTTTGGAGATTTCAACAATGATATGTCCGGTCTGCGGATTCGGTTTGGGTTCGCCGATGACCACCTTCCCGTTTGCTGCAAGAGCTTTTTTGTACCAATCCTCATTGCGTGGGTCATAATCGGCTGCTGCAGCGCCGGAAGATGACGTGTAAGAGCCGCTGCCGTTACCGATCACGATCTCATCGATATCTGTATGGGCAGCCATGAACTGTTTAATGAGACTACCTACTTCACTTCCGCCGTAGGCTGATTCTGAGTGAAACCCGGCAGAGAACATCTCAAGGTTATTAATAACGGGCTTTATGTAGCTCGCAGTATTAGACTGAAGCAGCTTTAGACTGGTTTTAGTGGAAGCCACCATCTGTTCCCGGATCTCCGTTTTGGCACTCTGGTATGAGAAATAACCGATTAATATGCTCGGTACAATCAAGACAGCACAGAAAGATGCAACCAGTCTTGTGCGGATTTTACGAAACCCCCATTTTTGCAGACCTCCTTTCAATTTGTTAAGCCATGAGCGTTTTTTCTCCATCTTCGTACTCCCTTTGTCATATTAGATATGTACTATTTCGACAAAATACATCATTATATGTAGAAACTTGAGATGTTTTTTCTAAATAAAAGCAACATTTATAGACTATAGACCTAATTTATAACGGTAAATGTGTGAATATGTAATTATCGATGGTGTGGAGGGGGAGAGAATTGCATTAAATTAAAGATGGTCTCAAGACCGGGGATATGATAGTTTTATTACTGCACTAACCATCTAAGGGATGTGTGTATCAGGAAGGAAAGAAGGTGCCTGTTTGCCTCGTCAATTATACATAGCTCTCATTATGCTCAGTCTGATCTGGGGCGGATCGTTCTTTTTTATTAAAAATTTGCTGAATGACTTCGGACCATGGACGATAGCTTTTCTGCGTTCTGCTTTTGGCCTGCTGTTGATTATGGCTGTTATGCTGGTGACCCGGGAGCCTCTGGGCTTGCGTAAAGTCAAGTGGCTGACCGCCTTCATCGTGGCTATGGTGAATATGGCCGTGCCCTGGACGCTAATCGGATTCAGTGAGACACGTCTGGCCAGTAATGTGGCTTCGGTCATGAATGCGACGACGCCAATATGGACTCTGCTGGTGGGCCTGCTGTTCTTTGGTACAGTTGTCCGCGGGATGCAGTGGCTCGGTATGGGCATTGCGATGGTGGGGCTCGTCATCCTGCTGGGAATTACACCAGGCTCGCTGACAACAGTGGATCCGCTGGGCTTTGCGGGTATGCTGTCGGCAACCTTATGCTATGCGGTGGGCTCGCAGCTGTCGAAACGATTCCTGAGCGGTCTGTCGATGTTTCAGCTTAGTTTTGCAACCCTTCTGGGGGCGGTGATTGGCAGCGGAGTGCTCGCGGTGTTGACGGAAGACATGAATCTGGGAAGCGTGCTGAAGCCAGCCAATCTCGGTGGATTGATCGGATTGGGTGTGTTCGGATCAGGAGTGGCTTATATTCTGTTCAATTACATGATTCTGAAGGGCAGTCCGGAATTTGCGACATCGGTGACTTATCTGGTGCCGGCTACGGCGATGATCTGGGGGTATACACTGCTGGATGAGCCGGTGGGGTGGAATTTGATTGCGGGTTTGGTGTTGATTTTGGGAGGGGTTTTTGTTGCTGGTAAAGCTTTTCGGAGAAAAGCTGCTTCGAGAGCATAGGCTTAGCTTTTCGGAGAAAAGCTGCTTCGAGAGCATAGGCTTAGCTTTTCGGAGAAAAGCAGGACTCTTCTAAATATTTTAATGAAAATCTCTTGTCTGGTCTGCGGCTGAAGCCGCGGGGACTCTGACAAGGGATTTTTTGTAGTCTACTGTTATGTCCGAATAGTAAACGTGTAGCTGGAAGGCGAGCAGTCGGCCCCGAACTTGAACAAGAAGAAGGAGGGTTTTTGAGACGGTTAATGCACCTGAATAATGTCTCGCAGTTATTTGTCGCATCAGCCATTCTGCAATCATACGGACTATATCTGTAGTAAACCGGTGTAATAAAATGGACAAAACCACGGCGTCTAAGAAGCCGGGATTCTGATAGACTGGAGATGAAGAGAACAAATTTGAATTGAATGAAAAAGAACGGTCTGGAAGTTGAAGGGAGTTTTTAGCGTAATGAAGGGTAGAAAGTCATTTTTATATATGGCAGCGGTTATTGGAATGGTTTTGATACTGGCAGGCTGCAAAGATCAGGACGGACAGGCGGGTGCAGCCCATCATGATGGCCATCAGAGTACAGTCTCGTCCCCATCTGCTCAGGACACAGCCTCCAATCCAACGGCGTCCCCAGTAACGACAGTGACCACCACCCCTGAAATTTTGCATGGGCCGGTCATCCGCCTGACAGCTGAGGAATCCAACCTGGATCCGGGTACAGGCGAGAAGATCCCGGTATGGACGTATAACAATAGTGTTCCTGGACCACAGATTCGTGTGAAGGTTGGCGAGACAGTAAAAGTCATACTGACGAACAAGCTGCCTGTACCGACGACCATTCACTGGCATGGAGTGCCGGTGCCGAATGACCAGGATGGGGTACCCGGGGTAACGCAGGATGCGGTAGAGCCCGGGCAAACCTTTACGTATGAGTTCAAAGCTACGACCCCAGGAACATACTGGTACCATTCCCATCAGAACAGCGTACAGCAGGTGGATAAGGGATTGTACGGGGCATTCATTGTGGAAGATCCGAAAGATACAGCGGACCGTGATTATACACTAATGCTGGATGAATGGTTTGGGGCCTCCAATCTCTACACGATTAATGGCAAAACGGGTCATGCTGCCGAGAAGCTGACCGCCAAACCAGGTGAGAAGGTACGCATCCGGATGATTAACGCAGGATCACTGCGGCATGATATGTACTTGAAGGATCAGATGCTGTCCGTTGTTGCTACAGACGGTCAGCCTGTGAATGGCCCGCAGCCGTTCAAGGACAAGCTGATCGGTATCGCTGCAGGGGAACGATATGATATCGAATTTACGATGCCGGCCAGCGGAGGGACGGTCCTGGAGGACCGCAGCGAGGGGGATTTAGCTAAAGGGATGACAGCGCAAATCGTAACGGAGGGGAGTAGCTCTCCGGAGGTGCCTTCCACAGCGGCTTCCGCAGCATCACAAGGAAACAGGCAGCTATCCCTTTTTGATTACAATTCCTATGGTACAGCGGCCAAGCCGAAATTCAGCTTGAACGAGCAGTACGACAAGGAATATATCCTTGAGCTGGGAACGATGCAGCATGACAACGGCGTGATGTATACGATCAATGGTAAAGCTTTTCCCGATGTCCCTCCCATTACGGTGAAGGAAGGTGACCGGGTAAAGGTGAAGATGGTCAATCAATCCCAAAATGATGATCATCCGATGCATCTGCACGGCCATACTTTTCAGGTGCTTGAGCGCAATGGAGTTCCTTCGTCCGGAGCGCCGATCATGAAGGATACGGTTGACCTGCAGCCCGGAGAGGAAGTGACCGTTGCCTTCCTGGCGGATAATCCCGGTTACTGGATGTACCATTGTCATGTCCTGAGCCACGCCTCCAAGGGTATGATGATTGATGTAAACTATGAGGGCTACCAATCAGCCTATCAGCCGGATGAGCATGCTCACAATATGCCTGAATAACATGAAGAACCCCATCACAGGGATGCCCGTGATGGGGTTCTTTGTCTCTCTAAACGATGGACTTAGATCTCCTTCAGGACCAGATAACCGAATGGCTTCAATTTCGTTTCCAGCGTTCCGTTTCTGTAAACGAAGTCATCGTGGCCAATCAGCGTCTTCCAGTCTCTGCCCTCCACGCTGACCGTGATGGTCTGCGGTTCTTCGCTGCGGTTCATCAGAATGATGGAACGCTCGGCACCGGATTGGCGCGTGCTTGTCCCCGAGCCTTCCTGATCCACACTCTGGTCCGCCGCTTCACTGGTCCGTTCGAATACCAGAATGCCGCTGCCGGCATCGGCCTGCAGGAAATTCAGGTGGCCCGAGCGCAGTGAAGGATTAGCCCGACGAGCAGCAATGAGCTCCTTGTAGAAACGGAGAAGCTCCAGGTCCTGCTGCTCCGGTTCCCAGATCATACACCCGCGGCACTCCGGATCCGGGCCTCCATCGAGGCCGATCTCATCACCATAGAAGATGCAGGGTGCTCCCATGTAAGTGAACTGGAATACGGCAGCGAGGCGCATTCGGCGCTTGTCACCCTGACAAAGGGTCAGCAGACGGGGAACATCATGACTGTCCAGCAGGTTAAAGGCGACATCTGTCGCCGGCTGGGTATAACGGGCCATCTGGTTGCCAATCGAGAAGGCGAAATTCTGGGCATCAACATCATCTTTGACGAAGAAGTCGACAACCGCAGTTGTGAACGGATAGTTCATCGTGGCATCAAATTGGTCGCCCTGCAGCCATTCCGCGGATTCGTTCCACATTTCGCCCAGAATGTACGCCTCCGGATTAGCCTGTTTGACCGTCCGCCGGAAATCACGCCAGAACGCATGGTCTACCTCATCCGCCACGTCCAGACGCCAGCCGTCCATGCCCACTTCACGGATCCAGAATTCGGCTACCTTAAGCAGGTATTCCTTCACTTCGGGATTTTCGGTGTTCAGTTTTGGCATCATCGGCTCAAAGGAGAAGGTTTCATAACTGGCTGCGCCGTCCTTCACCTCCAGCGGGAAGCTGTGGATGTGGAACCAGTCCTTGTACCGGGAGTGCTCTTCGTTCTTCAGCAAATCCACGAACGGGGCGAACGTGCGGCCCGAGTGGTTGAAGACGGCATCCAGAATGACACGAATACCGCGGTCATGACAGGCCTGCACCAGCTTCTTCAGCAGCTCTACATCGCCAAAATGCGGATCTACCTGCAGATAGTCCTCCGTGTCATACTTGTGATTGGTTGTAGCCGTGAAGACTGGCGTAAAGTAAATTCCGTTGATGCCCAGATCAGACAGGTAATCGAGATGGTCAAGCACCCCCTGCAAATCCCCGCCAAAGAAATTATCTGTGCGAGGTTCCCCGCCCCAGGGCTCTGTACCCTTCGGATCGTTAGAAGGATCGCCGTTCGCGAAACGTTCCGGGAAAATCTGATAGAACACGGTGTCCTTCACCCACGCAGGCGGCGAGTAAATATCCACGTGATTGATATACGGGAACTGGAACAGATTGTCCGGCCCTGTAATAGGCTTATCGACAAAATCATTCTCATTCAGCCAGAGGGTCTCATCTCCGCTCTGAAGCTGGAAGCCGTATTTCATACGGCGGAAAGGCGGCTTGACCGAGCCCTCAAAATAATCAAACCGCTTGTCGGAAGCGAATTTGACCAAAGGGACAGTCTGGGTGGTGCGTTCCCAGTCATACTTGTCACCGGTTATGGCATGTACCTCGGTCAAATCCCCTTTTTTGGCCCGCAGGCGAAGACGGATGGTATCCGGGTCCAGGGCATAAGCCCAGTTGCGTTTAGGTTGATGATAAATAGCTTCGAGCAGCATCGTTAATTCCTCCCTGTTTAGAAAAGTATGGCAAGCCTATGTACAGATCATGCATGCTGCCAGTGAAGAATGGAATAAAATCCCGTGTTCCTCATTACCCAGACCCTGTGATTATTAACACAATGGCGGCCGGCAAATAAGGCAAATGGTATAATGCAGGGGACGAATGTTGAATAAGGAGAGATTATAAGCGATGTCCATGCAGATTTTATTAATTGAAGATGACCATGAAATCGGCAGCTGGGTGAGCAGGAATCTGGAGGAGAAAGGCTACCAGGTGACCTGGCTGCTGAGCGGGGAACAGGCTGTTGAAGCAGCGGAATCATGCAGCCTGGCCATCCTGGATGTCATGCTGCCTGGTCTGGATGGTTTTACGATCGGACAGCGGTTGAAGAAGGAGTACCCGGGTAAGCCTGTAATGATGCTCTCTGCCCGTACTTCGATTGACGACAAGCTGCAGGGGCTGCAGTTTGCAGATGATTACATGACGAAGCCCTTCCATCCGGATGAGCTGTCTGCGCGGATCGAAGTGCTGCTGCGGCGGTCCGGTGAAGCCGGCTCTTCAGGCCCTCTGCAGCTTCAGCATCTCAGTGTATATGAAGCAGATAACCGGATCATCCATGCAGAGACCGGCGAAGAAATCCTACTGACAGGCAAGCAGTACCATATCTTCGCTTATCTGCTGCAGCATCTCGGACAGATTAAGACGAAGGAGCAGATTTACGAGGCCGTCTGGGGCGAGCAGTACCTGGAAGGGGACAAGACATTAATGGTACATATCCGGTATTTGCGTGAAAAAATCGAGAAGGACCCTGCATTCCCGCGAGTTCTGGAGACTATCCGCGGTGTCGGCTACCGGGTGAAACGCGGATGAAGCAGCTCAAGTCCCGGATTGTCAGCCGCTGGACACGGCAAGGCATCGCAGAGACAGCCGTCAAGTTCCGGCAATCCCTGCTGTTCCGCTATCTGATGATTCTGCTGGGGGCATTCATTCTGCTGCCGATTGTGCTGCCGCTGGTGTCGGTCATATATATCATTATTGGCAACTGGATCAGCCATTCGCAGTATGAAACACCTTACGGAGGCAGCACTAGTGTAACTCAGCGATGGCATCAGGAAGCCGGGAAGCTGGATCATGCTTCACCGGACCAGATCTCCGGCCGGCTGCGCGAACTGAATAAGGAATATCCGGAGGCCACTCTCTTCTGGGTGGACTCCGGGGGAAGAACACAGTACATGCTGCCTGAGAATGCAGAGATTCCTGCCTACTGGAGTGCTGGTGAGGCTATTCGGTTTATGAAACAGGCCGTACAAGCGGGAGACCCTTTCACGGTTGTTGCATTTATTGGTGATACCGACAACGCCAACCAGGGATTTATGGTACTCGAAATGCCCTCGTCCGCGCTGCAGCCCACCTATGGTGCTCGTATCGATCTGACCTATTTTGCACTGATTACTTTGTTCATTCTTGTGATCTTCCTGTCCTTCTCACTCGTTTTCTTCATCCGGATCCGGCGCAGGCTGGTTGCCCTACAGGAAGCTATGGCGGATCAGGGGGAGAATGGCATACCCGCTAAAGTTGCAGTTACACGTGCGGATGAGATCGGACAGCTGGAGAGCGGGTTCAACCGGATGATAGAGCAGCTGGCCGAGGCACGGCGGCGGGAGCGCGAGGAAGAGGAACTCCGCAAGAAGGTGGTGGCCGAAATATCCCATGATATCCGTACACCCCTTACGGTCGTCCGGAGTCATTTGTATTCCCTGCAAAAGGAGCCCATCAGCCCGGCTGGAAAAGATTCACTGCAGCTCATGGAGAGTAAGCTGGACAGTCTGGGAGGTATGATCGACAACCTGCTGTCCTACAATCTGCTGGTGAGCGGACGCTATACACTTCACCGGTCCAGACAGGATATTCTTCGCCTGGTGAGAGAATGTGCGGCGGCCTGGTACCCGCTCTGGGAGAGGGAAGGCTTTGAGGTCGATATCGAGCTGCCGGATGAGCAGCTGATCTGGGATGTGGACAGCAATGCAATCCGGCGGATTCTGGATAACTTGTTCCAGAATGCAGTGCGGCATGCCAGAGAAGGAGCCTACATCGGGATTCGAGCTGAAGTGTACAAGGGTGCTGCAGCGGTAGTCATCGCTGACCGGGGGCCCGGCCTAGGGGGAGCCTCCTCCGCGAAGGGGGCGGGGGTCGGTCTTGCTATTGTGGAGCTGTTAGCGAAGGAGATGGGACTGGAACGGGAAATGATCAGCACGCCGGAAGGCACCTCTGTTTATCTGTATCCGCAGATTTAAACAAAACTTAAACTTCATCCACCCTCTGCTTTAACCTCGCCGGGCTATGATGGGATTCGAGGTGATAAGCAGATGAATCCGAGTATGACTTGGAAGGAAAATCCAGTTAACCATGCAATCAACAAGCCCGTGAACAAGCCCGTTGACAAGCTCATTATAGAGACAAGGGAATTATGGAAGACCTACCGCAGCCGTGCGGCCGTCAAGCATTTGGACCTGCAGATCAGGCAGGGGGATATCTACGGCTTTCTCGGGCCGAATGGAGCAGGTAAAACAACAACAATCCGTATGCTGCTGGGTTTGATCCGGCCGACACGGGGATCTATCCGAATCTTTGGCAAGGATATCCGTAAGGAACGGATGGATATCCTGCGCCGGGTCGGTTCGCTGGTCGAATACCCTTCGAATTATGGGCATCTGAATGCCATTGAGAATCTGGAGGCAATCCGGCGGATCCTGGATGTGCCGCGTTCTAGAATCGATGAGGTTCTCTCCATCGTCCGGTTGACCGCTCATGCCAAGCGCCCGGTCAAGGGCTATTCTCTTGGGATGAAGCAGCGTCTTGGAATTGCTGCGGCTCTGCTGGGTCAGCCGGAGCTGCTCATCCTGGATGAACCTACGAACGGTCTGGACCCTGAAGGTATCCAGGAAGTACGCGAGCTGATCAAGGAGATGCCGCGTCAGCGCGGAATTACCGTTCTTGTCTCCAGTCACCTGCTTGGAGAAGTTGAGCAGATGGCGACTACAGTCGGGATTATCCGCGAAGGTGAGATGGTGTTTCAGGATACGATTGAGAGTCTCCATCAACAGGCAGCCGGCGGCATACGGATCGTGGTATCGGAACCGGAGGATGCCCAGCATCTCGCCCGGGAGTGCGGTTATCACAGTACGAAAAGCGGAGCAGCGCTGGAGTTCGGCCAGATGAATGATGAGGCTGTCTCCCTGCTGGTGAAGCGTCTGGTGGAGAACAGGCATGCCATATACCGTGTCGAGGAGCAGCGCCGCTCGCTGGAGGATCTGTTCCTGCAGGTGGTCGGCAGGGGGGCGTCCTTATGATGGCCCGAAGTATCGCTGCAGACCTGCTGAAGATTCGCAGGAAGGGGCTGTGGTTCCTAGTGTTCCTTGCTCCGCTTGGACTGACTGCGATGCAGGCCCTGAACTTTGGTCTGCGTTATGACTACCTGACGAAGGTTTATGCAGACGATCTGTGGGGCGGATTGATCGATAATGTGGCTAACTTCGTTCCGCTGGCCCTGATCATGGGAGCCACCTTGCTCTCATCCATGATTGCGAATGTGGAGCATATGACAGGTGCCTGGAAGCAGCTGCTCGCTCTGCCTGTATCAAGAGCAGCCGTATTCGCGGCCAAGCTGGCCGTCGTTATCGGTCTGCTGGCCGTATCCTGTCTGCTGCTGTCTGCGGCAACAGCGTGCCTCGGGATCATCTTGAGCTTCGGTGAAGGCATGCCTGTACTGGCCCTGCTGAAGCTTGGGTTATATCCTTTGGCAGCGGCTCTGCCAGTTGTCGCACTGGAATGCTGGGTCTGTGTCGTCTATCGTAATCAGGCGCTTCCTGTCACGATGGGGCTGACACTTGCCATCGGCAGTCTGGCAGTGGCCGGCTATACGAAGTGGATTCCGCTGGCTTGGCCGGTCGTAGCCTGGCGCGACCCGGAAGGGTGGAAGTTCGCGGCAGCTGGAGCTGCACTTGCGCTCGTCGTCTATGCGTGCGGGCAGCTGCATTTCAATCGAAGGGATGTGGCGTAGATGATTTCGACTTATTTCCGGCTGCTCTCGACGGAACGTCTGAAATTGATGCGCTCGCCGGTATGGCTGCTTCTTCTGATCAGCCCGGCGATTGCCCTGCTGCTCGGCGTTACACAAGGAGGCGGGGCCGGTTGGCCGGAACTGCTGCTGATGATGGTTTATGGCCATGCGCTGCTGTTTCTGCCCATAATGACCGGTGTGCTGGGAGCTTTCGTCTGTCGCTTCGAACATGCCGGGGGCGGCTGGAAGCAGCTGCTGGTGCTGCCGGTATCCCGGACAGGGCTGTATATTGCCAAATTCACAGTCATTATGCTGATGCTGGCCATTCTGCAGCTGCTGTTCCTGGGGGCTGTCTTGGCTGCCGGCTGGTTCCTTAAGCTCAGCGGACCGCTGCCCTGGTTCATCATGGCGAAAAGCCTGATGCTGGGCTGGATTGCCTGTATGCCGCTGGCAGCCCTGCAGCTGCTGGTATCCTTCCTCTGGAGCAGCTTTGCTGCCCCTTTGGCTCTTAATATTGCGCTGACGATACCGAACATGCTGATCATTAACTCGCAGCACATCGGCCCGCTGTATCCTTGGGCACAGCCATTGCTGCTCATGATTCCTTCCGGCGGCGAGCAGTTCGGTGCATTCCAGGTACCTCTGCCGACAATCTTTACGGTGGTCATCTGCAGCTTGGCCCTGTGCATGGGCGCCGGATGGTTTACATTTAATCGCAAAGAAATTTAGAAGCGAATTACCCCGGCTTCGATACAGCGGAGCCGAAATCGCAGACTGACATCACGTGAATAAGGATTTTCCCGCAGACAAGACGGGAGAATCCTTATTTTTCGTGGTAACCCGGTACAAATTCGCCCTATTTTAGTTAAAATATTGTATAATTTGACCGACTATCACCTTTTTAGCTGCACTTCGCTGACAGTATTCGTGCTTTATTTCCACCCGTTCATTGTGCCCGGCAGATGTTTATATGGTGAAGGGGAGGGATGGAGAGAGCCGTATGCGGGCGGTGAATGATATAGATACAACGAATGAGAGTGGTTGGATGACGACTTATCATTTTCCTGAACTATCGTAGAGGAAGAAGGTGTGCCTAAGTGGACAGACTTGGAATGTTGAAAAAAATGATCTCGGAGAATGGCAGCTACCGTTCACTTTACGAAAATTTTCCTGACGCCGTATACACGCTTGATATCGAAGGCCGCTATGTAGCGGCGAACCCTGCCATTGAACACCTGACGGGATACCCGGCAGACCGGTTTGTGCAGATGAAGCCCTCAGATCTATCCCCGCCGGATGATGTTGCCCAGCGCAACCGTCATCTGCAGCATGCTTTACAAGGGGAAACGGTTCATTTTGAAGGCTCTATTCACCACAGAGAGGGCAGAATTGTTCTTGCAGAGTTTACTTACGTTCCAATCGAAGCCGAGGGACAGGTCATAGGTATTCATGCCATTGCCAAGGATATTACCGAAGCCAGAGCCAATCAGCTGATTCTGAAAATGACAGAGGAAATGTATCAGGTTCTCGCCGAAAGTGATAAGGATCTGATTGCCTGGATTGACCCGAGCGGTGTCCTTATTTACGTGTCTGCTTCGGTAGACCGGCTGCTTGGTTATACAGCAGACGAAGTGATGGGCCGTAAGGTTACAGATTACTGCCATCCGCAGGATATGTATCTGTTGAAGGTATCTACTCTGCATGGTGGGGTATGTACGGTGCGTATCCGTCGCAAAGATAACAAATATATCTGGCTGGAAATGGCTTACCGGCCCATCTGGAATGATAAGGGTGAACTGGAGAAGCGGATCGGTATCTGCCGTGATGTCACCTCCCGCAAGCAGGCGGAGGAAGAACTGCGCCGCAGCCAGGAGATGCTCGTACAATCCCAGCGGATTGCCAAGATGGGCTCTTGGGAATGGGATTTGCAGCGCAAGAAGTTGAGTTGTACTGATGAACTTGCGCACCTTCTCAAGCTGCATACCAAGGATCCGGCAGTGATCATGGAATATGTGCTGGGCAATATTTATACGGAAGATTATAACGAGCTGGTCCGGCGATTCAGGGCTGCTGTCAAACACAGGCAGTCGGTATCGCAGGAGATCAGGCTCAGGATCAAGGATCAGCCTGACATCATCCTGTTCGTCCAGGCCAATGTGGAAGAGGAAAGGGATGAAAGTGTAGTAATCCGAGGTATTCTTCAGGATGTAACCGAATACAGCCGGATGAAGCAGCAGCTGGTAGAGCGTGAGAAACTATATCAGCTGATGGCTGAGAATTCTCAGGATTTCATAACTATTCATGATGCCCATGGCCGGCATGCCAATTTTCTCTACGCCTCACCGGCTGCACTTCCGCTTCTCGGCTATACGCCGGAAGAGATGGTCGGCACCAGTGTGTTCGATTATTACCATCCTGATGATGTAGAGCTTGTAGAGGAATATCTCAAGGGGATTTTGCATCACGAGACGAACATTCCCGTAACCTATCGCATCCGCCACCGGGATGGCCGCTATATCTGGTTCGAGAGTACCGGCAAGTATGCGGTAGATGCTCTGACTGGGGATATTCGGGAGATCGTAGCGATCTCGCGGGATGTGACCGAGCGTGTAGAGTCGGAGAGACGTCTCAAGGAAAGTGAGCAGCGTTTCAAGTCGCTGTTTGAATATCATCCTTTTGCCGTATATGCCTTCAATCTGCAGGGAGAGTACGACTCGGTGAACAAAGGGCTGGAGCAGCTGCTCGGTTACACCAAGGAAGAGCTGGTCGGGCAGAGCTTCAGCATGGTTCTGCCTCAAGAGGAACTGCAGAAGGTAGGAGCCTATTTTAATGCAGCAAGGCATGGTGTTCCGCAAAATTACGAGACTCGTGTTATTCATCGCAGCGGAGCTCAGGTTGAGATTGCGGTGACCAATGTGCCGATCATTATTGAAGGAGAGACGGTCGGCGTCTTCGGTATTGCCAATGATATTACAGAGCGCAAGCAGCGCATGGAACAGATCCAGGAGCTTAGCAACCGTCATGCTCTTATTCTGAATTCCGTTACCGAAGGCATCTATGGGCTGGACCGAGAGGGCAGAACGATGTTCATTAACCCGGCGGCCTCCACGATGCTGGGATATGCTTCCGACCAGATTATCGGCACACTGACACACAGCCTGGTTCACCATACCAAAGCGAATGGCAGCCTGTATCCGCTCGAGGAGTGTCCTATTCATCTGACCTTGAAGGACGGCATGCCCCGTGCCATACAAGAAGAGGTGTTCTGGCGTTCAGACGGCTCCACCTTTCTGGTAAACTATCAGGTAACTCCAATCCTGGAGAATGGAGAAGTACAGGGAGCTGTGGTCGTCTTCCATGATGTGACGAACGAGCGGGAGATTATCCGGGCGAAGGAATTCGCCGAGCAGACCGCCCAGGCCAAAGCGGAATTTCTCGCTATGGTCAGCCATGAGATCCGGACGCCGATGAACGGGGTGATCGGTATGACCGATCTGCTGCTCGATACCACACTCGATGAGGAGCAGCGCAACTATGCGGACATTATTCGTCAAAGCGGCAGCTCGCTCCTGGCGATTGTGAATGATATTCTCGATTTCAGCAAAATTGATTCGGGCAAGCTGGAGCTGGAACAGGAGCCTTTCGACCTGCGGGATACGGTGAATCAGGTCATTCAACTGCTGCAGCCGCGCACTGAGGAGAAGCATCTTCAGCTCACTAGCTTTATTGAAGAAGGAATTCCGGAGAATCTGATCGGCGATGCTCAGCGGGTCCGGCAGATTCTGGTGAATCTGATCGGCAATGCAATTAAGTTCACGGAATGCGGATCTATTGAAGTCAGGCTGGCCGGAAGGCAGGGGGTTGGTCCCGGGGAGTATATGATACAAGCCGAGATCAGAGATACGGGCATCGGTATACCAGGGGACAAAATCGGATTGCTGTTCCAGTCCTTCTCCCAGCTGCATCCGGTAATCACCCGTAAGCACGGCGGCACAGGACTCGGGCTGGCCATCTGCAAGCGGCTGGTTGAGCTGATGGGCGGCGCCATTGGGGTAGACAGCGAAGAAGGTGCAGGATCCGTGTTCTGGTTCACCCTGCTGCTGGGCAATATGGACCCTGATCAGCAGCCGCTGGAAGGTGGAAGCGAGCTGGCCGCGGCAGGTGAATCTGCAGCTCTGGAGCAGCAATTGTCGCCAAGGCTGGATATTCTGGTGGTCGAAGACCATCCCGTTAACCGGGAGCTGCTGTTGAAGCTGCTGGAGAAGCTCGGCTATGAGGCGGATTTCTGCACGAATGGAATGGAAGCCATCGAAGCCGTGACGCGCAGGGAATACGATCTAGTGTTCATGGACGTGCAAATGCCGATTATGGACGGAATCAAGGCAACCGCGCTGATCCGCCGGCTGCTGCCGGAAGACCGGCTGCCTGTTATCGTAGCCGTAACAGCCTATGCACGGCCGGAGGACCAGGAAAAGTGCCTGCGCAGCGGCATGCAGGATTTCATCAGCAAGCCGATCCATTTGAATGAGATATCCAGGGTGCTGGATCGCTGGGGGTATTTAACCCGCGGCAGGACGAATGGATAATCGGACACGGCAACGACTCAAAAAACTCCCGGAGCTATGAGAGCTTCGGGAGTTTTTTTGTCTACAATCAAAGAAAAGCTAACAGAGAGGGTCAGGAGATCGCGAGGCTGTGAATTCCGCCGCGGATGACGTGACAGGACTGCTCCAGCTTGGCGGCTTCTTCCGGCGTCAGCTGCAGCTCCAGCACTTCCTGGATTCCGTCACCGCCGATAATGGCAGGCACGCCGACGCAGATATCCTTTTGTCCGTATTCTCCGTCCAGAACCGCCGATACTGCAATGATCTTGTGCTCATCATTCAGGATCGCCCTTGCAATATAAGCCAGGGCATTGCCGATACCAAAATGTGTGGAGCCCTTGCGGGTAAAAATTTCCCAGCCGGCATCCTTCGTCTTGCGTGCGATATCCTCCAGATCAACATGCTGGAACCGCTCCTTGTGCTGGTCCAGAATATGCAGGATCGGCTTGCCGCCAATGGTTACATGGGACCAGGCTACAAATTGGGATTCTCCATGCTCACCCAGCGCATAGCCTTGAACACTGCGGGGGTTAATAGAGAAGACATCCGACAGCAGCGTCTTCAGGCGTGCTGAGTCGATAGAGGTTCCTGTTCCGATGACCTTGCTGCGCGGGAACCCGGAGATGCTCTGTACAAGATAAGTTACGATATCGACGGGATTGGCCGCAATAATGAAAATACCCTGGAACCCCGATGCCATGATGGCTGTTACAATCTCCCGGGTAATCACGGTTGCTGCATCCAGCACGTCCAATCTCGTCTGATTTGCTGCAGGATTGGCGCCAGCTGTCAGGATAATCACATCCATGGAACCGCAGTCTTCGTAGCGTCCGGCATAAACCTTAGTGCGGTTATGTGTGAAATCCATACAGTGGGATAGATCCAGTGCCTGTGCTAAAGCCTTGTCATAGGTCCGGTCCACCATCATAATTTCATCGCAGATCGACTGATTGATCATGGAATAGGCACAGCTGGATCCGACATTCCCTGCACCGATGATCGCGACTTTTCTAGTTTTTCCTTTAATCATGTTACGCCTCCATACCGAATCCAAAATGTATTATGAATATTAAGATATGCGTATGTTCAAGTTTACGTTACATAAGATAACACAGTTTTGTGCTATTTAACAATCAACATGCTGTAAAGCGGCAAAGGCGTTAAGTATATTGACATAAAACAGGAATAATTACAAAGAACCGTTTGATTTGTTCCCCGACAAAACTTCTTAGCAATCCCTAATATTAGAAGAAATTTGCCAAAGGACATTAAAAGCCTCCTATAGAATTGGAAAAGACAAGAAATTTTACAATGTCTTGCGATGGGGTTCAGTCCTGAGGCAATAACCATTTTTATTAGGGAGGTAAGGCACATGATGGATACAAAGGCAACGTCGGCCGTCGCCAAAGGAATGGGGATTGGTGCCAGTACCCTGCGAAAGTACGCAGCGGCTCTGGAAGAACAGGGGTACCGTTTTGAGCGGGCAGCCAATAAATCGAGATTGTTCAATCCGGAGGATATTGAAACGGTTCGCGGGATGATGACCGTCCTGCGTGAGCATAATCTGTCACTGGTGCAGGCGGCGAGTGCAATTCTTGGCATGGAGGATAACCAAAATGCCATAAAGGCGGACACCCGGCCAGCAGCTGTAAGCCTGGAGCAGGAGAGGGAACAGGAGCATGAACAGGTATTCGCTGCAGAGCCGGCAGGATCTGATCCGCAGGAGCCTGGTTTCTTTGAAGAAGGCATGAACAGGGATACCGAATTCATGATGAAGGAAAACCGGGAAATTTTGCTGCAGGAGATTGTCAACGAAGTCATATCTTATGTGCCGGAAGAGGCGGTTATAAACGAGACTGATGTGCAGGAGGCTGCTGTGGTGCCAACTGCTGAACTGCACACCCTTGAGGAGCTTCACAACCGGATCCGTGAGCTGGAGGAGCAGCAGCAGGCCCTGGTGGAGATGAATGCCAGTCTGCTGAACCAGCTGGAGGAACAGCGCAATTGGATCAAGGAGAAGATGGATGGCGAGCGGGACCGGCAGCTGGTCACCAATCTGCGCACGTATCAGGGCAGGAAGCGCAAGCCGCGCAGTTCGTTCTTCACGTTGTTCGGATTATGGAACAAAAAGCATCGGGAGGCTTGACGATTGCAGGCTGTCTGGCGTGAATTCCAAGGAAGGAGCCGTTATAATGGTGCCAAGAAGAGCCGGCTTGCATGCCGGCCCAAGGAGGAACCATGCTCAAATCCTATTGGCGCGGCGCTTATGAAGCCTGGTTGGATTATCCTTTACGCAAAGGGATCCTGCTGGCAGAACGTTATGAAATCATCGATTATATAGGAGTTGGCAGTTATGGATTAACCTATCGCTGCCTCGACAGACTGAGCGGTCTGAAGGTAGCGGTCAAGATGGCCAAGCGCAGCAAGGGTCCGCGTGCAGAGCGTATGCTGCAGCGGGAAGCCGGCATACTGGGCTGCATGGACCACCCGTGTATTCCGAAGCTGATGGAGTTGACGGAATATCGGGGAAGGGCCTGTATGGTGTCCGCCTATTTGACAGGATCTACGCTGGAGGATCTGATTTTTGGCGAAGGACGCCGCTTTACAGAACGGGAATGTCTGCAATGGACGCTTCAGCTGATGGATGTGGTCTGTCATGTGCATGAACAGGGTTATGTGCATATGGATGTGAGGATTCCTAATGTAATTATGCGTGAAGGAGAGACCTGCCTGATTGATTTCGGCTTGGCCCGGCGCCTGGGCGGGGAGAGCGAGGAGGAACGGTTGATGGTAGATGCCATGATGCCTGAGCGGGACCCGGAGCGCCAGGCTCCGGAGGTGCGTACGGATTTGTACGACATCGGGCATTTCATGCTCTTCATGCTGTATTCCAGCTATGATCCGGCACCGGGACAGGCGCCAGCAGGCTGGCAGGAGGAGCTGCATCTGCATCCAGGTACAAGGGTTGTACTTGAGCGGACACTGCAGCTTGCAGTACCGTATCACGATTCGGCTGATTGTGTAAGGGATTTGCAGTCTGTCCTGAATCGGCTGAAAACCGACGGACCAGCATAGGCTGTTTTACAAAGACGGTGCGCAGATGACGTGCTGTCTTTTTTGTGTGTAAGGATAAAAAAAGGCATTCCGGCTTCTGAGAGCCGGAATGCCCTGGGCGTGTTCTGCCGATTAGCTTGAAGAGAAGCTCCGGCGTCTGTCTTTGTAATAATCGTGGCCGCGGCGGCCGTGGCCATATCTGGCATCCGAAGAAGAATGGCGGTGGAGAGGGCGTTTACGGGAACTGCTGGAATGGCGCTTATAATAATGGCCTTTGCCAGAGCTGCTGTGGTGCTTTTTGCGGGAGTGGGAGGCGGAGTGAAGCAGCCTGTTCATAAGATCCTTCAGCATCGTCGATTCCTCCTTTCCGTACGCCGGGTCCTTGGATCCGCGACCGCTGCGCACTGGTTTTCTTCTATTACGCATTGGCAGAATGAAGGTTTCGTTGTGATGGTCTATTTGATTCGACTGTTACGGTGTCAAGGATTCAAACCATAAGGTCAGATAAGATACCCGAAGTGTCTTTACATGGTATTGGAAGGACAAATGGTACACAGGCCCAACCGTAGTGGGAATATCATAGACAGCTTCAGCGGTCCCGGCTTGATCCTTGGAAGTATCGTTTATCTGAGCGGGTTTGCCGATCTCCTTCATCACGTTGTTCATATGGAGCTTCTGATACGGGGCCGCGCCGGACTCGATCTGTACAACTTTGTCGCTGCCATCGAGAGTAAGCGTGGTTTGTTTGCTCTCGTAGGTCCAGAGTCTGCCGCTCGTCCCGTCCTGGGGCTGTCCCCACAGCTGCAGCAGAAGGTCGCTCCCCGTGCCCAGTTGAATTTCCTGGGGCAGATGAGGCAGTGTCCCCTTCTTGGCCGAGCTTAAGGTGGACGCTGCAGACATGCCCGGCGCGGGTTGTATGCTGCTGCCATCGTCATCGCTCTTAGAGTCGGACGGTGCCGCTGATGGATTGCCGCTGGACCCTTGGCTTGATGGGCTGGTTGCGGAGGGTGCGGGCTGCTGTACAGGTGCCTGTTTCTGCGGTACCGGCGCAGTACTGCCGCAGGCTGTGCAAAGGCTGAGAGACAAGGCGGCGGCTGCCGCGGTCGATAAGGTTCGGCGAGGCCATAAGATCGTCAGTTTATTAAGTTTATCGGTAAACATGAACTTCAGATCCTTTCGAATAAGGGGGTCAGAATTGACGATATACTTTATTGGCTGAAAGTATAGATGTACGTTGTTGTGCTGTCCTGATCCTTACGGCTGCTGTTGACGGTCAGCATCAGCCGGTCACTGGATGGGCTCCAGCGTACAGGATATACAGGGGGAGCTAAATCGTTCACGGGTACAACCTGGCTGGACGACAAATCCATGAAATAAGTACCGTTCAGCCCCCCGCTTCCCGCTGTGTAAATGCTGAATGCCAGCTTGCTGCCATCCGGCGACCAGGCTGGGCACTCGACTAACGTACCTCTGGCAATGACAACTCCTTCATCCGGCTTATGCAGATCAATGAGCCTCAGAACCTCCTGCGAGGTATCGGCCCCAGAGGGACTCATATTTTCAATAATCGCCGCATACCTATTGTCCCGGCTGATATCAAAATCCGTTACACGCGCCTGTGACAGTCTGGTGGTCTGCAGCGGAGTGTTGACAGGCATAAGAGTCAGGTGTCCATCTCCATCTAAAGTATATAATGAACGGTCACGCTGCCGGAGATCCAGAATACCGCTCTCGGCTGCTTTCGCAGGGATCGGGGTGACGGTACCCTCCGTACGGATACTGAGCAGTGAACCTGACCCGTCCGCTAATGTAAAAGAATCACGGGACGCCCAGTCTCCCTTAATAATTCCCGGCTCCAGTGCAATCTCGACGGATTTCCCGGAGCCCAGATCCAACATATAGCCTGACGCGTCATACTTGTCTTTGTTAAAAACAGTGACAAAAGCATGCTTCTGATCCGGTGAAATCCATTGGACACTGCTGCCCGGTTCCCAGTCAGAGGTTGATCCGGTATCGAGCCTCAGCACTGAGGTGATATCAGAAGTAACAACTGGGGCTGTCGTCGAACCTTTCTCAGGCGCGGCCGACGTGATTTTCACTGTGGATGTAATGACAGCTTGGTTGGATAACCAGTTCAGACCTGTCTGTCCATCCAGCTTCGTAATCTGATCGATGCGCTGGTAAGCGGCTGACCGGCTAACCGATGGCCCCAGCACTGTGAGTCTGACGCCATCGCCAACGGTGGTCGTCTTCCGGCCGTCAGGAGTTCCGGCTGCACAGGCGGTAGCGGAGAGCAGAAGCAGCCCGCAGACGGTTGTGGCCCGAACCCGTTTCAGAGCTGTGCTGTTCTTCTTCATCATGTCATCACTCCTCTGTGGATTGACTATAGTGTAGCCGTCACTCGTTTCGGTGCCATATCGGGATGTTTCCAAGTTGTAAACAATTTGTGCACAAGCTGTTGATTTGTTTATAGTTTTTCGCCAGAATCAGTTATCCACAGTGGATAACTGATTCTGAAGGTGGTAAGCCCGCCCGGATCATCGATCACTTCGATACGTCCATGCTGCCGCTCAACCAGCTGCCGGACCAGAGGAAGTCCAAGCCCAGTCCCCCCGCTCAGGCGCGACCGGTCCGGGTTTACGGTAAAGAACGGCTCAAAGACTTTTTCTCTGTATTCAAGCGGAATGCCGCTGCCTGTATTCTGGATCATGATCTGAACATACCCGTTCGCTTGGAATGAATTCAGCCGGATCAACCCGCCGGGTTCGTTGTACTTGATGGCATTATCCAACAGATTCATGAATACATGATTAAGGCTCTCGCGATCGGCACAGATAAGAGCGGATTCCAGATTCAAGTGCAGCTGCAGCTGATGCTGCCGGAGCTTCCCCTGCAGCCTGCTGCAGGCCTCCTCCAGCGCATTTTTCACGTCTACCTCTTCGGGTATATTCTCAAAATCATAGCTCTCCAGCTGTGACAGCCGGATCACCCGGTCAATCAGATCGGTCAGACGCTCCGCTTCCCGGGTGATGTTCTTTGCCGCATCCTGCTGCAGATGAACATCATCACCATAGAGCTGCAGCAGGTCTGCATAAGCTCTGATGGAGGTTACCGGTGTCTTGAACTCATGGCTGATGTTTCCTATAAACTGCTTCTGCTGCTGCTCCAGCAGCTGCAGCTTCTCCACAGCCAGCTGCAGCTTGCTCTGTTCATCCTCTAGGCTTACAATCTGGGACTCGATCGTACGACTCATTTCATAGATGCTTCCGTCCAGATCGCCAAGCTCATCCCGGCGCTTCAGGACAGGGCTGCTCAGGAAATGATTCTGCCGGATGGAATAGGCCGCTTCCTTCAGTTTGCGCAGCGCAGCCGTCTGACGGGTCATGAAGAGATAGCCGAGCACCAGGCCAAGCAGGGTCACTGAAGAACCGGAAATAAGAAGGAGGCGCTGGATATAACGATAAAAATCATGCTGGCCCTTGATCGACGTTTCCAGCTGGATGACGCCGAGCAGACCATTTGGTCCCTGAACGGGAGAGAAGTATTCGACAAGATCGTTATCCGTTACATAGGCTATCTGTCCGGCCAGGGCATGCTGCAGAGCCTGCTCTTCGATCCGCCGAACCCCGGCTGGGGCAGAGTTTCCCTGCTCCTGACCAGCTGTGTCGTAGATGACGACAGGCAGGCCAGCTGCCGCCCCGAGTTCGACAGCCAGCTCCTGGCCGTATTGAGCCATGAAGGCAGCCGGGGTCAGTCGTGTTCCGGTGACATAGAGCTGCCGTACATGCAGGGCTGCTGTGTCGCTCTGATGCTGGAGGCTCTCTTCCAGCTGCCGGGTCTGATCCGTGCGGATGCCGTGCAGAACGAGCAGACTCAGAATCGCAACAGCCGTTACGAGAACGAGAGCGGTGGCGGCGGTCAGCTTCCAGGTTAGACCGAAAGGGTTCCTGCTCATCGTTGTACCGCTTTATAACCAACCCCGTAGACGGTTTGCAGGATCCGCTGATCCGTGTCTTCAATTTTTTTGCGCAGACGCTGAACATGAATATCTACTGTACGTGTACCGCCCGCGTAGTCCATTCCCCATACAAGGTCAAGCAGATCATCCCGGGAATAGACCTTCTGAGGGTTTGTCAGCAGCAGAGCCAGCAGATCAAATTCCTTGGGGGTAAGCTCAACTTCATTATCGTCCAGCAGCACCTGCCTTGAATCCGGAATCAGAGTGACACGGCCGCTGCTCACAGATCTTGGGGCTGAGGATTCAGCAGCATACGAGCCCTTCGCCATCCGTCTTGCGAGAGCCTTGACCCGTGCTGTTACCTCCCGGATATCGAACGGCTTGGTCATAAAGTCGTCTGCACCGAGCTCCAGTCCCAGCACCTTATCCACAATGTCATTCTTGACCGTCAGCAGGAGAATGGCCGGTGAAGGTCCAGGCCGGTTTATCAAAGCCCTGCATACATCATAGCCGTTCATCACAGGCATCATCACATCCAGGATCAGTACATGCGGCCGCAAGGTATCCACCTTCTGCAGGGCTTCCTCCCCGTTCAGGGCCGTCTCCACCTCAAAGCCTTCTCGGCCTAGGGCATAGGCAATAGCTCCGGAAATACTCTGTTCATCATCAGTAACCAGCACACGCAGTTTATCCACACCAAATCCTCCCGTCTTGCAATCTATCGAATCAGAATGTAATAGCTGTTTAATTTCATTTATGGATATCGCAATTAATATACCACGGAAGCTCCTGCCTGAGTCTGCCGGCTGACAGACAATGCCCAAAAGCCCCCGATCCCGAAGGATGGGGGGCTTTCATACAAAATACATGAAGGTTCATATTCTTATGGAGGCATTACTACATACGGTCCATTTTCTCCTGAAACTCGGCGATATTATCGAATTCCTCTTCGAACTTTCGTGAGATGCGGATATAAATGGGCAGCAGCTCCCGGTAAATGCTCACATGGGAAGGAACAGGTGTGTGACGGTGTGTCGTCCCAATCATGCCCTTCACGGCATTCTCTAGGGAATCGATCCGACCGATCGCATACAGGCCCAGAATGGCGGCGCCGAGGCACGAGCTCTCCAGGCTCTCCGGAATAATGACTTCCTGGTCAAAAATATCAGCCATCAGCTGACGCCACAGGGAGGAACGTGCAAAGCCGCCGGTAGCATGAATAACCGAAGGGCGTCCAATCTGCTCTTCCATAGCCAGCATAACTGTATACAGGTTGAACAGAACACCCTCAAGCGCCGCACGAATCATGTGCTCTTTCTTATGGCGCAGGGTGAGCCCGAAGAAGGAACCGCGGGCGTTCGGGTTCCATAGGGGCGCGCGTTCACCGGACAGGTAGGGGTGGAACAGCAGACCGTCAGAGCCCGGCTTCACCTGTTCGGCAATTTGGGTCAGTACGTGGTAAGGGTCCAGACCGAGACGCTTGGCGGTCTCCACCTCGGAAGCTGCGAATTCATCCCGGATCCAGCGGAAAATCATACCGCCGTTGTTGACCGGACCGCCGATGACCCACTGCTTCTCAGTCAAGGCATAACAGAAGAAACGACCCTTCGGATCCGTAACCGGCTTGTCGACGACGGTACGGATCGCTCCACTGGTGCCGATTGTTACAGCCACCACGCCCGGCTTGATGGCGTCCACGCCGAGGTTGGATAGGACGCCATCACTCGCGCCAACGACGAATGGTGTCGTTGGCAGCAGGCGCATTTCGCGGGCATACACGTCGTCCAGACCATTCATCACGTGGGTTGTCGGTACAAGCCGTGACAGTTTATCCGGTGTAATGCCAGCTACCTGCAGCGCTTCTTCATCCCAGTCCAGCTTCTCCAGGTTCATCATACCGGTCGCTGAAGCCATGGAATGATCGACAACATACTCATGGAAGAAGCGTTCAAATACATATTCTTTAATAGAGATGTATTTGTGTGCAAGTGAAGTAATGTCCTGGCGTTCGCGTGTCAGCCACATGATCTTGGTCAGCGGCGACATCGGATGAATCGGTGTACCAGTGCGGCGGTAGATTTCATGCCCATTTAGCTCTTTTTTCAGTACTTCCGTCCATTTGGCGCTGCGGTTGTCCGCCCATGTAATGCAGTTGGTCAGCGGGGTACCGGCTTCATCGACCACCAGCATGCTGTGCATGGCAGAGCTGAAGGAGACGAACAGCACATCGTCCGCCCGGACGCTGCTCTGCTTCATGACCTCCTGAACCGTCGTTACCACGGCCTTCAGAATCTCATCCGGATCCTGTTCCGCTACCGAGGGAGCGGGGGTATGCAGCGGATAGCCTACACTGAACTGGGAACGGATTTTTCCGCTTTCTTCGAATAGGACGGACTTGGTGCTCGTGGTGCCGATATCAACGCCAATCATGTATTGGGTCAATGGAATCCCTTCTTTCAGACGTTTTGGTTGTTCAAAAATATAGACTATATAGAATAAAAGCCATAAAACGACCCCCGCTGCCGTACAGGCAGCAGAGATCGTACTTATGGAAAGGCTAGTACATGTCTAAGTTAAATTACCACATTTAGAATGAGAATTAAAACGAAGGCCATCAGCGACAGGATCGTTTCCATCACCGTCCATGACTTCAGGGTCTGAGGTACCGACATATTGAAGAACTCCTTAACCATCCAGAAGCCGGCATCATTCACATGGGACAAGATCAGGGAGCCTGCACCTGTAGCAAGGACAACCAGTTCAACGTTGGCGCCCGGAGTCAGGGCCAATACCGGTGCAACGATCCCTGCAGCCGTTGTCATAGCTACGGTTGCGGACCCTGTGGCAACACGGATCAGTGCCGATACGAGGAAGGCGAACACAATGACATTAACATGTGCCCCTGTGGCCAGCTCGGCAATGGCTTGTCCGACGCCGCTGTCGATCAGAACTGTTTTGAACGCACCGCCTGCACCAATAATCAGAATGATGGAAGCCGTAGGTGCCAGACATTCGCTTGTGAACTTGGAAATATCGTGCTTGTTGAAACCGCGTGCATAACCAAGAGTGAAGAAGGCCACCACAGCAGAAATCAAGAGAGCAACAACCTCGTCACCGATAAACTCACAAAATACAGTTAAGCCGGAAGTCGCATTGGGATCTGCAATTTTGGCAATGGAGCCAGCCAGCATCAAAATAACAGGGAGCAGAACCGTGAACAGGGTAATTCCGAAGCCCGGCAGCTTGCGCTCGGCTTTGTTCGTGAACTGCTCAACCAGTTCGGGATTTGGCTGAACCTGAATCCGCTTGCCGATGTAGGAGCCAAAGACAGGGCCTGCCACGATAGCTGTAGGAATACCGACAATCAGCGCATACAGAATCGTGCGGCCGATATCTGCCTGGAAGGCGTCAATAGCGATCATTGGTGCAGGGTGAGGCGGAAGCAGACCATGAACCGTTGACAGGCCAGCCAGCATCGGAATCCCGATTTTGAGCAGCGAGGTATTCGTCTTGCGGGCAACCGTGAACAGAATCGGAATCAGCAGGATAATGCCGACTTCGAAGAAAATAGGAATACCGACGATAAAGGCAACGACCATCATCGCCCAGTGAACACGCCGCTCACCAAAACGGTTGATTAACGTTGTGGCGATTTGCTCGGCGCCGCCGGATTCTGCCATCATCTTGCCCAGCATGGTGCCGAGACCAATGACGATCGCGATGGAGCCGAGGGTTTTGCCAAGGCCGCCGGTCACAGAAGCGATAACGTCTGTGCCTTTCATACCGTTGACGAGACCCAGGAACATGGAAGCAATCAGCAGCACCACGAACGGGTTCCATTTAAATTTGGCGATCAGAACGATAAGCACAACAATGGCTACGAGTGCCCATACGAGCAGGCTGGCGTTGTGGCTCATACCGAATAATGAATCCATAGAAGTAGACCTCCCAGTAAATATAAATTAGGTTGTAAAGCTCGTTGGGTCAATCTATATAAGAATAACCAAATGTGGTTCAATAGATTGCACATTTCAAGAAAATCCATACTTTGTATACTTGTCGACAACTTAGGCGTGATGACCGCCTCCAGCTGTTCTTTGGAACAGGGAAGAGGTACCATCAACTGGGGATTACCGTCCCGTAATTTCACGGTAAGTGGAGAGAACGCTGTCATTAACGGCCAAGCGTGTATCCAGGTAGTGCTCCTGGACAAGCTCGCGTACCAGACGGGCATCTTTACTCCCTAAAGCGTTTACAACTGCCCGGTGCTTGGCGATTGTGTCCTCGGACTGTACAATGTTGCTCTCGAATCTCTTCTCGGTAGCCGCAATCATTACGCTAAGGATGAGGGCACGCAGATTATTCCATGTATGAAGAATCCGGTTGTGCCTGGCAGCCTGGACAAGTGACTCGTGAAAGAGCACGTCCTGATAGGAAAATCCCAGCACGTCCTTATGCTTAAGGGCAATCTCCATACGGTCGATAATCTGGTTCAGCTTATCAGCAAGGTGATTCACATCCTGCCGCAGCAGCCGCTCTGTCACGAAGTTCTCGATCAGCAGCCTGACATCGAACAGTTCCTCCATATCTCCAGGGGTCATGCCGATGACGACAGCACCCATACGTTCCAGTCGGATCAAACCTTCACCGGCAAGCACCTTCAGAGCTTCCCGCACAGGCGAACGGCTGGTTCCAAATTCGGAAGCGAGCTGGTTCTCGGACAGAACCGTATCCGGCTTGTAGAAGCCGCGGATAATCTGAAGTCTTAATTCCCATGTGATGTTCTCGCCCAGCGACGCCCCTTGCAGCCAAGCCGCAGGATAGGGCATAACTCTCAACTCCTATTTAATGAGATGTTGTCGCGTTGCATACTTGTATACAAGTTCAAAGTGATTATAATACGCTTACATCCATTTGTAAACGGTATCAGTCAAATTTGAATCAAAATAGTTTAAACGCTCTCATTCATTCCCGGTGTATCAGGTTTTTCCGGCATATCCGGTGCAGGAGGAATTTACAGGCAGGTCATTTTCTTTTCTATCTGTTACGCGTTACAATATAGCAATCAGACTTTACATGAGATCCGTTGTCTGGAGCCAATCATAATGAAGATTACCCTAACTATAAGGAGAACCTATCCATGATTATTTTGAAGACCCGTGAACAAATTGAGAATATGAAAAAAGCCGGCGAAATCCTCGCTGCCTGTCACCGTGAGATTGCCGGTATGATCAAGCCGGGCATCACGACGATGGAGATTGATGCTTTTGCCGAGAAGTTTATGAAGAAGCATGGTGCCACACCCGAGCAAAAGGGTTATAACGGTTATCCGTATGCGACCTGCGGCTCGGTCAATGATGTCATCTGTCACGGCTTTCCTAACCAGACCCCGCTGCGTGAGGGCGATATTGTAACCGTAGATATGGTTGTGAATTTGAACGGCTGGCTGGCCGACTCCGCCTGGTCCTATGCCGTCGGCGAAGTAGCGCCGGAAACCCGGCGTCTGCTTGATGTTACCAAGGCTTCCTTGTACAAGGGGATTGAGCAGGCGGTGATCGGCAACCGGATCGGTGACATTTCGCATGCCATTCAGATATACGCCGAAGCCGAAGGTTTCTCGGTAGTGCGTGACTTTATCGGTCACGGTATCGGACAGGATATGCATGAAGAACCGCAGGTTCCCCACTATGGACCGCCTCACCGCGGTACCCGTCTGAAAGAGGGCATGGTGATTACAATTGAGCCGATGCTCAACACAGGCACATATCGGGCCAAGGTGGATCAGGACGGCTGGACGGCCCGTACCCAGGACGGGGGCCTGTCCGCACAATATGAGCACACGCTCGCGATTACTGCGGATGGGCCTGTCATTCTGACTGCGCAATAATTGGGTCTGCCAGAGGGCAGTTTCCGAAAAAGGGGTAATATATAGGGTGCAGAACCAAGAAACGTTCCGAGAGGATCGAAGGAGGGTATTCTGATGTCCGTAAACGATAAAATTATTCTGGCTTCACGCCCTGAAGGCGTGCCGTCCCGTGAGAATTTCGAATTCGTCAGCGAACCGCTGCCGCAGCCCCAGGCAGGGCAAGCTCTGGTGCGGACGCTCTATCTGTCTGTGGACCCTTATATGCGGGGCCGTATGAGTGACGCCAAGTCTTATGCACCGCCCTACGCGGTTGGCGATGTCATCCGGGGAGGTGCTGTCGGTCAGGTGATGGAATCCAGTGACCCTCGATTTGCACCGGGCGATATTGTCAGCGGCACCTGGGGCTGGCAGCGTTACGCCGCGGCGGAGACGGCCCATCTGATGAAGGTGGACCCGGCAGACGGGCCCATCTCGACATCGCTGCATGTCGTGGGCATGACAGGCTTAACGGCCTATTTTGGCCTACTGCGTATCGGTGATCCCCAGCCCGGGGAGACCGTGGTTGTATCTGGTGCGGCCGGTGCCGTCGGTATGATCGTAGGCCAGATTGCTAAGATCAAAGGGGCCCGGGTGGTCGGCATTGCCGGCACGGAGCGAAAAGTCCGTTATCTAAAGGAAGAGCTGGGCTTTGATGAGGTTATTGACTATAAGGCTGCTGATAATATCCAGGCCGCTCTGGAACAGGCGTGTCCGAACGGTGTGGATGTCTACTTCGACAATGTCGGTGGAGAAATCTCGGATGCAGTACTCCATCTGATTAACCGCCATGCACGGATACCGGTCTGCGGCCAAATTTCGCTCTATAACCTGCAGGATCAGGATGTGGGACCTCGTATTCAGCCGCTGCTGCTGAAGAATACGGCTCTGATGAAAGGCTTTCTGGTAGGTGATTACGCCGCAGAAGCAGAAGAGGGACGCAAGGAACTCGCAGGATGGGTCAAGAAAGGCCTTATTCAATATGAGGAGAATATCATCGAGGGCTTTGAGAATACGCCGGATGCTTTTATCGGATTGTTCTCAGGAGATAATCTCGGCAAACAGCTGGTCAAGGTCGGTGAGATCACCGAACCATAACCAGGAATTTAGCAGAAAACGTACTGCCGCAGTCGGGCAGTGCGTTTTTTGTCGTTTTATTGTCGAAGAAGAGAGATTTAGGTAAAAAATGCAAGGAATCTTGACGATATTATCGTATAATGATGACAAAGATGACCTGCTGTCAAAGAGTAGGGAAACACTTGGAGGAAAACGATGAATCAATCAGGCCAGGAAGCAGTGCAGCTGCTTCATATTCACTCAGGCCGTAATGAGGTCCGCCTGGCATGGACCGTGGGCCTTTTTCTGCTGGCTGTATCCGCCGCAGTACTTCCTTTCGGCTCGATCATGCTGCCAGAGGTCAAACCTTTTTTACCAGCATTTATTGCCTGGTTTATCCTGGGTGATATTCTTACAGCTTATATGCTGTTCAGCCGCTACCGGGCTTCCAGATCCCTGCCCATGCTGATCTTATCATGTACATATCTTTATACCGGTTTGATTACCATTCCACATATCCTTGTATTTCCGGGTGTATTCAGTCCTACCGGCCTGCTCGGGGCAGGGGATCAGAGTGCCGTCTGGCTGTGGACATTCTGGCATGGCGGGTTTCCTGTTGGCATTCTGGCGTATCTTCTGAGCCAGCGGTTGTACACCAGACCGGTAGAGAGCCGCAAAGTGCTGCTGTATGGTCTGATTGCTGTTGCAGGAACCGTGCTTCTTGTGTTCGCCGTCTATCTGCTTGCGACCCGAGGGAATGACCTGCTCCCTAGGATTATTCAGAAGGGAAATTTCCGTATTCTGATTACCTCGGGCGTTGGACCTGTCGTCTGGGCACTTAATCTGATTGCTCTAGCAGGTACCTTATGGAAGCACCGGGGGCGCAGTATTCTGCATTTGTGGCTTACGATCGCATCCCTGGCCTTCCTGCTCGATGTCACGGTAACCCTCTATTCAGGAGCCAGATACAGCCTGGGCTGGTATGCAGCACGTATTAATTCCCTGGTGGCTGCAACAGCTGTGATCTGTGCTTTGATCTATGAGGTAAACCGGTTGTATGTCCGGCTGGTAAAGCAGCACGATTTGCTTCAAGCTTCACAGACCGAGCTAAAGCAGGCGAATGATCAGCTCTTGAGGCTTTCAAGCCTGGATGGATTGACTGAGATTCCGAACCGGCGGCGGTTTGACGGGGTACTTGCCCTTGAGATGGATGCTTGTGCCCGCAGCGGCAAGCCGCTGTCCCTGTTAATGCTGGATGTCGACCATTTCAAGGCCTATAACGATCATTATGGGCATCAGGGCGGAGACAGGGTGCTGAAGCTGATTGCCAAGCGGCTTGAGCGTGCCATCGATGGAACTAAAGGCACAGCAGCTCGCTATGGGGGCGAAGAATTCGGAATTATACTGCCAGGGTACAGCATGAAGGAGGCGATGATCATCGGGGAGAATATCCGGGGGATGGTTGAGAAGGAGCGTATTCCACATGAGGCTTCCGCCTCCGGCAGCTATGTCACGATCAGTATCGGAGCCTACAGCATCTACCCGTCGATGGATACCCAGCGTGAAGAAATTATCAGCCTGGCTGACCGTGCGCTCTATTCCGCCAAAGCCGGCGGGCGCAATCGTGTGTCCTATAACGGGAGCGCGCAGGCGTAAGGGAAACGACTGGGCGCAGTCCATATACCCACAAAAGGCAGTTCAGGAGTTGATTCCTGTCTGCCTTTATTTTCTTATGATGGACCGCCAGCCTCTTCCAGCGGGATCTGCGGCTGAACCAGACGCTTATAGCGGCTCAGCATGTTAACCCGCCAGTGGAGCAGCGTGCCGAAGGCCAGAATGAAGAACAGGGCCGCCGTCTGCGGTATCGTGATGTAGTGCTCTATAACCTGGTGAAGCAGGAAGCGAACGGCCAGCAGGCCGAGCAGAATGAAGAAAAACATGCGGGACTGCTGTACGACAATTTCATTGCCTACGGTCTCGAACTTGGTTGTCTTGATCAACGGGTATGAGAAAATAAACCAGCCGACCAGAAAAGCAGCCAGTGCCCACAGCAGCGGGATGCGAACTTCCGGCACGACGAACATAAAAAAACCTGTGCTCATGCCGAGCGGGGGGATGATGATTCTCTTGGCGTTAATGGGACGGTTTCTGGTCTTGAAACGGATCAGCATGGCTAACAGCGCAATGGCAACCATGCCTACGGTGCCGCCAATTTGCAAGATGGAGGGACTGATAGAGCCCACTAGGAAGACCCCTCTCTACATTTATATATACGAAAAGCCGATGTGATATTTATTATACCATATTCAGGAGATGGATAGCGCGATAGCGGGATGCTTATGGCTGACTGCCGGCCGTGCAGCTGTGTTATTCACAGGATAGACAAGGTTACTGAAAAATATATCAGCCGCCTCCAATAAGGATGTGGTCGAGGAGTGCATAGTCATGGCCAAAACCCGAATTTTGATTGCAGAAGATGAAGCAGCTCTGCGGTTTCTGCTGACAGAGACGCTGGAGGATGAAGGCTACGAAGTGGCAGAGGCGGAGGATGGCCGTGCAGCCCTCGAGCTGCTGGCCGGGGAAACCTATGATCTGATCATTCTGGATTATATGATGCCAGAACATACCGGCATAGAGGTATGTGAGCGGCTGCGGAGCGGGGACGGGCCGAACAGCGGCAAGCCGGTCATCCTGCTGACCGCCAAGGCACAGGAGCAGGACCGTAAGCGTGCGGAGCAGGTTGGTGTATCCCGTTATATTGCGAAGCCGTTCAGCCCGCTGCAGCTGCTGGATGAAATCGAAGAGCTGCTCTCAGCCGAAGGGCAGGAATAACAGCATGGTGACCCAGCGACAGACATTAACAGGTAAAGTAACTGCTGCGGCCTACCGGCTGATGATAGCATTTGCAATCATTACAGTGGCTGTTACCCTGCTCGTCAACCGCCAGACATCCCGGCTTGACGAGCGCATCACGGGCCAGATTGAGCAGCTGAACCGGATACAGGACATGGAAGAAGTCTTTAACGGCATTGTATCCGCCTTCCGTGGCTATGCTGCTTACGGAAGAGGCGAGTTTCTTGACGATATCGGGAGTAATAAGTCGGAATACCAGGCAATGGTTCAGCGTTATGCAAACAGCTATGGGAGCCTGGAAGGTGAAGCGCAGCGGATTCGCGAGCTGCAGACCCTTAACAGCCAGTATTGGCGTGTGCTGAAGAATGCAATGGATCTCAAGACCATGAATGACATGAAGTCGCTGAATGAGCTCTCCCAGAACCAGGCGACACCGCTGGTCCGCAGTATTGAGAGGGAATTTGACCTGCTGATCAATCAGCAGCGGCAGTCGGTAAGCGATCTCGTTCAGCAGAACAAGAGCATTAACCAGATGATTGTGGCTGTTCCGGTTCTGCTCTTTGCAGGTACAGGTCTGATCGCTTTCCTGCTCATCCGCTATTTGCGGAGGCACGTGATTGAACCTGTCCATCAGATGGAGACAGCTGTCGCACGGATCGGCCAAGGGCATTATTCTCTGATCCAGGCCCCTGGCCGGGAGGACGAGATTGGCCGTCTGATCAGCGGAATCAATCACATGACCCAAGAGCTTCAAGACCGCAGCGAAGAGCAGGAACGCAATCTGCGCCATATGAGAGACCAGCATGATGAACTGGAAGCCCAGAACGAGGAAATTCAAGCCCAGCAGATGGAACAGGAGGAGACACTTGCAAAGCTGACCAAACGGGAAGCGGAGCTCTCTACCATTAATCTGTATCAGGAAGTGCTGACCGGGTTCACCGAAATGTCTCATTTCCTGGAGAAGGCCATTCCGGCACTGCTGGATGCACTCGATCAGGATGCTGCACTTGTGGTCATGGATCGACGCGGTCAGGGCACCGGTTATGAGACGGTATACGCCTCCGGCTATCCTCAACAGGGTTTTGCGATGAACCATGACGGTCTATTCGGTCCGGCTCAGCGGATCTTCTCCGAGCAGCAGCCCTTATTCCGTACCCGGGAACTGTCGGAGGCGGAAGCTGGCGTTCACGGTGCCTACCGCAAGGCATTTGACCAGTATTATCCGCTGGCGGACGAGCAGAATCGTGTAGCCGGATTTTTGCTTCTGACGGCTTATGCTTCGCCGGCCGCAGCACAGGATAACGTGCAGGTGACTGAAGGGCTGGTCCGCCAGTTTGCTCTAGCCCTGTTCGCCCAGCTTGCAGGCGAGGAACGCCGCAGGCAGTCGGCTTCACTGGAACTGCTCAATGAAGAGCTGCTTACCGAGAAACAGCTGCTTGCCGATCAGCGGGATATGATCCAGCAGGTGGTGGACTCGATCCATGAGGCCATCCTGATGTGCAGATCGGATGGACATATTACGTTCGTGAACAAGCAGGCGTCGAGACTGCTCAGCCAAGGCCTGCATGCCGGATCTTCGGTGGAGCTGCTGTACCGGCAGCTGGAATCAGGAGGAGCTGCAGCCGAGGCCGTCCGGCACCAGCTTGCTGCCAACTTGGCCGGAGAGGCCGCCGAGTACAATGAGCAGTTCGCATGGAGCTGCGGGAGTATGGTCCGTTATTATGAGCTTTACATGAATACACTGCAGGAGAAGGGTCATGAGAATCGTTATCTGATCGTGTTTCGGGACCGTACCGAAGAGGAGAAGGCGGATCAGGCGAAAAACGAATTCGTGAGTATTGTCTCCCATGAACTGCGAACCCCGCTGGCGAGTATTCTGGGCTTCATGGAAATTCTGCTGAACCGGGATGTTAAACCCGAGAAGCAGAAGAAATACATGGAGACGATCTATAAGGAATCCCACAGATTGTCTAATTTGATTAATGACTTTTTGGATTTACAGCGAATGGAATCGGGACGTCAGGTTTATATGAAGGTGCCGCTGGATCTAGGGAGTCTGACTGCCGATGTATGTGCACAGTGGCAGGGCAAAGAAGGACACCGGTTGTTGCTGAAGCTGCCGGATCGGCCCTATTATGTGCTCTCCGATGCAGACCGGCTGACACAGGTTTTACACAATATCATCAGCAATGCCATCAAGTATTCCCCGCATTCTCCTGATATTGATGTCTCGATCCGTCTGGAGGGGGACCAGTGTTATGTCGATATTACAGATTACGGTCTTGGTATCCCGGAAGAGGCGAAGGCCAATCTGTTCACCAAATTTTACCGGGTAGATAATACGGATCGCCGCCAGATTGGCGGGACCGGACTTGGCCTTGCGATCGTGAAGGAAATTATGGAGGATCTCGGAGGCGGGGTTACTTTTGTCTCCCGTTTCGGAGAGGGCAGCACCTTTACGGTAAGCCTGGACAGTTACCAGCCCCAGTCCGTCAGCGGCAGGATTGTCGTGGTGGAGGATGACGAGAACTTGGGACGCCTGATCGGAGCTACGTTCGAGAACAGGAACTACGATATTGTCCGCTTCAAGACGGCAGAGGAGGCCCTGCTGGGCATGGAAATCTCGGACGGCGGCCCGCCGCTGCTCCTGATTGTGGATATTCAGCTGGGCGGCATACTGAACGGCTGGGATGTTGTATCCGGGCTGCTGGAGCAGGAGACCTGGAGCAGCGCGCCTGTCATTGTATCTTCTGTGCTGGAGCGTCCCGGTGATTATCTGGAGAAGCCTTTTGAAAAATATCTGCAAAAGCCATTCACCGTGGAACGTCTGCTGGAGCTGGGACAGAGCCTGATCGGACAGGGTGCTCCCCAGGGTAACATTGTACTGCCTGTCCAGAGTGAAACAGCGGTTAAGGAAGCATTCGCTGAGAAGGGAATTCCGATTGGAGACCTGCAGGTGGACAACGATTATATGAAAGTAGATCTTCAGGCCGGCGGCAAGGATCCCGCAAGCCGGACAGATCCTGGACAGGAGAACGAATGAACAAATATCAAAACATGTTTATGGAGCAGATGGAGACACGCATTAACATGCTGCTGCAGCGCCTGCAGGGTGTAAAGGAAAATGAGCTGTACCTGCTGCTCCATTCCATCAAGGGGACCGGCGGGACGATGGGGATGCCGCGGTGGAGCGAGGAAGCTGTTTCTGCCCTGAAGCAGGTGGATGAAGGAAATCCACGGCTCTGGAGCCGGGAGGAGACGGAGCTGCTGCTGCAGCCCTTTGTACATCTGCTGAAGACCAGAACACTGAAACATGGAGACAGCCCTGCGGAACCCGCCGCAGTCGTTGGCCGCCGGCCGCCAGCGGAAAGTGAACCGGGTCATGAGCGTCCGTTCCTTCAGGTTGGCACGCCGATGAAGCCGGGCAGGTCGCTTGTCCTGCTGGTAGATGATGATCTCGGTCTGCTGTGCCTGCTGAAGGATACCCTCGAGGCTCAGGGAATGATGGTGCTGGCTACCCCTTCACCTGACCGTGCACGGGAATGGTTCTACGAGCTGAAGCCGGATTGTGTCGTTCTGGATATCGTGCTCGAGCAGGATAGCGGGTTTAATATCTTGCAGGACATTCGGGAGAAATGTGAGCAGTATCTGGTGCCAACCCTTCTCATGACCGGCAAGAGTGACAGGGACACCCGGCTGCGAAGCTATCGTTCGGGAGCTGACGATTTTATCGTGAAGCCATTCGATCCCGAGGAGTTTGCAGTACGTGTAGAGCGTCAGATCAGCCGCCGGAAGCGTCTGACTTCCATGCTGCTGCTGGATGGATTGACAGGAGTGTATAATGCTACTTTCTTCCGTCAGGAGCTAGAGCGTCACCTGGAAGAGAGCAGTCTGAACAGCCAGCCGCTCACGCTGGCAGAATTGAATCTGGACGGGTTTGCCCGAATCAATGCAGATTACGGATTCGAGGAAGGGGATCGGGTGCTGCAGAGTTTTGCAGCCGGCATTCGAGGCGGACTGCGAAGGCGGGACATATGGGCGCGTGACCGATCCGACCGCTTCCTGCTGCTGCAGCCGGGGCTGAACGAAGAGGAGGCCCGGGCATGTATTCAAGACATGTTGGATACCTTTGGCGCCCGTACCTTCTATGCTGAAGGCCGGAAGCCCTACAGTCTAAGCGTAACGGCTGGTATCGCTTCGGTCCGGACCAGCATGCCGGCTGATGCCGCGCTGGATGAAGCGCATGAAGCACTTGAAGCAGCGAAACAGGGCGGCGGAGGGTACGCCGCCGTCTATCGGACCGGGGCTGCTGCAGCCAAACGTTCAGACAAAATCAGGGTGGCGGTCATTGATGATGATGGCCTTATGCGCAGCATGCTGACGAAGCGCCTGGGTGATCTGGCGGTATACGGACTGGAGGTGCGCAGCTTTGAGAGCGGCGAGCAGTTTTTCGAAGAAAGCTGGCATCGGGAGGGAACCCGCTGCCTTGTTATTCTGGACCGCATGCTGCCCGGCATGAGCGGCATGGATGTACTTCGCCGTATTCGCGGCGACCAGGCTACAGCAAAATATACGGTCATGATGCTGACCGGTCTTGGCGAGAAGTCAGCCGTTGCAGAAGCGCTCCGGGCGGGAACGGATGATTATGTAACAAAACCGTTCGAGCTTCAGGATCTTGAAGCCCGGATTGAACGTATGCTGGGGGAGCTGCTTCTATGAGATGGCTTGAAACATTCATGGAGTGGATGATCGGATTATCGGTTGTTTTATTTGTCTTCCTGCTGCTGATGCTGGTTGCGCTGCTGTTCCGCAACTGCAGACATACCTCCAAGCTGGATCAGCGTGAGCGGCGTTACCGGTGGCTGATGGAAGAGGATTCCCCGCTGGACCGATTTGTGAAGACAGGGGCAGAGTCCCGGCATCTTCACTTAAGGAGCGGGGAATCTGTACCGGCCATCGAACAAGCCCTACTGGAGTCTCTATCCCGTGTTCAGAACTGGGAAGAACGGGCTCGGATTGAGCATTTTGCGGAAGGTTTGCTGCTTGATGATTACAAGGCCAGCCTGCAATCCCGCCGTTGGAACCGGAGGGTCAAGGCGCTGCAGGCTATCGAGAAATTTAGGATAAGCGGTATGAATGATCATCTTAAAATTCTAATGGAACGCAGTATCAGCACCCCGATCGAGCAATTCAAGATCAGGCGTATTCTTGCCCGCAGCGGGGATTCCTCCATCACCGAGCCTGAGTATTGGAAGCACACGGAGGCAGCGGAAATCCAGCAATTGCAGCTCCTTCTCCCTCTCCCGCCGAACTGCTGGGACCGGCTGCTGCTTTATTGGAAAGAATACCCTTTGGGGGTCCAGTGCAGCATGGTGGATGCCCTGCGGATGTTAAATGTACGCACTGCTGAAGTCTTGTCTATCTTCGAGCAGGGCCTTCTCTCAACAGAGGATGAACTGAGGATCAGGTCGCTGAAGGCGCTGGCTAACTTTGGCTATATGACTCCGGAAGGACTGCAGTACCTGCAGCAGCTGCTGGAGCAGAAGAGGGAGCCGTCGGTATTGGAACGGCTCATGCGTGCAAAGCTGATGGGAAGCATCCGTGAGGATGATTTTCTGCCCCGGCTGGAGCTGCTGCTGGGAGACCCGTCCCTGCTGGTGCGCCAGCAGGCGGGTGAAGCGCTGGCCCGGTATCAGGGCGGCATGGAAGAGCTGGAGCGGCTTGCTGCCCTCCATCCGGACCTCTATGCAAGAGAGATGGCGGAGGAGACGCTGGAAAGGAAACATTATGAATGGAAAATGGCCTGAAGTCACCAGCTTTTTCTTTACCGTGGTAAACAACGCGATTGTGGTATATATTTTTCTGCTCACGATTCCTTATCTCGTAATCTATCTGCTTGCAGCGCGCAAGATCTACCGCGAGCACCTGCTGCGGCCTGCTTACGACGAACAGCTTTATGAAGAGCTGGCTCCGCCGCTGTCAGTGCTTTTGCATGCCCAAGCAGGAGCAGTACGAACGGCCGAAGTCATAGAGCATCTGCTGGATATAAACTATCATAGGTACGAAATTGTTGTCGTGGGTGATATGGGTAGAGACGATTCGTTGAACAGGCTGAAAAAAGAATATGATCTGAAAGAAATCCGCAGCAGAATCGCATATTCGGGAAGCGGGCCGGCTTCCAGGCAGGTTCGTGCTGTCTACCGTTCGGAGCGACACCGCCATGTGATTATCGTAGACCAGGCGGATACAGGTACAGCATCTGCACTGAATGCAGGACTTGCTGTAGCCCAGTACCCTTATGTGGCTGCTCCCGATCTGTCGGAGAGGGCGGAGCTCGACCGGGATGCTTTCCGCACACTGGTGCGTCCGCTGATGGAGACCCCTTTGGGAACAGAGGTGGTTGCAGTCGGTGGTTCTTCCGGTTTTATCAACACAGGCGACCTCGGGTTTACCGGCAGGAAAGAGACACTGCCGCGTCATCCCTTAGTCGTCATGCAGGTGATTGAGTATCTGCGCCGTTCCCTGCTGGGAAAAGTCGGGACAAGCCAATACCACCTGCTGACTGCTGTCTCCGGAGCTTTTGCCTTATTCAAACGGAGCTGGGTCATCGAAGCCGGAGGTTATCAGGCCGAAGGTCTGGACAAGGATTTGGACCTAATTCTCCGCATCTACCGTCTTACCATGGATAAAGGCAGCCTGGCGAAAGTGGTGTATGTCCCGGAGCCGGTCTGTTGGCGGGAGGCACCGGCTTCACTGTCCGTTCTCCGCAAACAACGGTCCCGAGGCCAGCAGGGAATCTTCGCTATACTCTGGAAAAATAAAAGCATGCTCTGGAACCGCCGCTACGGCCTGACCGGTTTTGTGTCCGTGCCGTATTTCATTCATACCGAGATTATCGGACCGATCCTTGAGCTGTGCGGTGTACTGCTGATTCTACTAGGATTTACGACCCGCCTCGTCGCGACGGAGATCAGCATTGCTCTGACGGTCATGATGCTGCTGTACGGCTCTCTATTGTCGGCAGGTGCTGTGCTGATGGGTGAATGGCGATTCCGGCGATACCGTCATGGTTTTGATCTGCTGCGTCTATTCGGCCTTGCGATGACGGAATCGATCTGGTTCCGCCCGCTGATGATGGTATGGAGATGCGAGGGACTGCTTAAGGCACTGCTGAGCCTGTCGCCGGCAGGCGAACGCGCCGACACCGTCCCCGTTGCAGACCGGAAGACAGCCGAATGATAAAACCCCGTCCAAGTTTGGACGGGGTTTTCGCTTTATTTCCAACTTGCTTAACATCATCATGAACAGGTTAAAGGCCCTGTTAACGCAGAGGATCATTAAGACTGCGCAGGAAGCTGTTGAGCAGGCGGTTTAGACTTTCTGCGGGATCGAAATCCATACCATAGGCCCTCTGCCGTTCGAGAGAGACATAACCATGAGCCATCATACGCAGGCCGCGGACCGCATGGAGCGCGTCCAGATCATTGAGCTTATAGGACTGCATGGCCTGGAGCATCAATGTCAGAAAGTGCTGACTGACGGCTTCGAGCTCCGGCTCATGCGGCTCTGGTGCAGCGAAGGTGCAGTCATACAATCCCGGATGGCGGACGGCAAACGAAATATAGGCATCGCACAAGGCGCGAACTGCATCATCACCTGCACGTCCGACGACAGCGTCCGTAAGTTCACTGACGAGCATACGGGTACCGTGAAGCGCAAGCGCCTGCCGCAGTGCAGGCAGACCTTCGATATGATTATAGAGAGACGGGGAGCGGACACCTAACCTCTGGGCGAGCGAAGAAAGCGTGACAGCCTCCATGCCCTCCGTATCTGCAATGTCGGCGGCAGTCTGGATTAACGTCGTGCGGTCAAGTCCTGGCCGGCGGCTCATGAGCCAGCACCTGCTTTCAGCTTGCGTTCGGCCTGTGCAATGGCTTTGTTCATCACGGCCCCCGGTTCTGGGAGAAGGCTGCCATGACCAACGGCAAGAACAGATGGATGCAGGGCGGCGAGCCGCTTGGCGCTGGTAAGGGCAATAGGTGCGTTCCAGGTTGCCATGGCGGGGAAGGGAAACAGCGGGCGCAGGATACCGGATACGGCTGCACCGCCCCGCAGTTGAAATGCATCTCCGGCAATCAGCACACCGCTGCGCGTATCGAGGTAGGCCATATGTCCGGGGGTATGGCCCGGAGTCGCAACCGCCTGCAGAGAGCCAATCCGGTCACCGTCTTCCAACAGAGTGTCCGGCTGGGTTATAATCCCGCGCGGCAGGCTGCCCTTTACCGGAGTCTGTGGTTCGCCGGGGAGAAGGGACCCATCACCTGCCAGCAGACAGGCATCCCGTCTGGAGATGTACACGTTGGCATCGGGAAGGGCAGCCTTCAGTCCATCCAGCGCACCGACATGATCACCATGTGCATGGGTCAATACCAAGCGCTGGATCGGCTTGCCGCTCTGCCTGGCAAACTCCAGAATGCCCTTCAGACTGAAGGGCATTCCGGCATCAATGAGGGTGAGTCCATCATTTTCCTCAACCAGATAGACATTGACGGGGAATAACCGTGGTAGAAAAGCCAATTGATAAACCGAGTGGGTTTGGGTAACACGCATAATTGTCCGCCTCTTTCCTTTTACTAATGATATTAGTATATTAACTAATCTTATTAGTTTTATCAAGTGTTGTTGGCGTATTTCTTGTCTATCTATTCTATATTTTTCCTTTAATAAGTATTTATTAGAAAAAAGGGCTGCAAATAGATGAAGGAATTCCAAATATAGGTTAATAATATGTATATAGTGAATATAAATGCAGGAAGGGGGCGGTGGATATGAGTGACTGTAAGCAGTGGGCGGCATTGTCCGGCATGTATGGTTTTGCGGCTTCCGTTCTGTACGCGGTGCTGCTGATTGCACCTTATCTAAACATCGTTGTATGGGCAACGGGAGCACTGCTGGTGTTTGCCTGTGTGCTTCATATTGTGTATGGGCTGCGCAGCAGCGTGGAAGATAACGGATTGGGAGAGATGAGCGGTGACATACAGAATCATAAATAATCATTTTTATACATTGCTGGATACCTCTTTGTTTGATCCCGGTCTTATCTTGGTTTGTCCGCTTCCACCTCCCTTCTGACGGATAGGGACGTTATCCGGAGGAGTATTCTTTATCAGGTGGACAGACAGAGCGATTTCCCTTCAACTGACCATACGACAGCCGAACTCTTCCAGCCTCACGGAGGGAGCCTTATCCTCAGCGAGGAATTAATCCGGGAGTGCGTAAATTTCGATCAATCATTATCCTTTACGCGAATTGCCATTATAGGCAGTGAGCTTTTCATGTCTAGAGATAAACGATAACCCGATTTCCCCGTAAATCCCCTTCATTCATCCGTTTTTGTTCCATTTTGTCAGGGCCTTCCCTTTATTGACCCCCATCTTACCGGAATTTGATGCCGTCAGCGCATTGTTGAATCATTCAATTTTTAAACTTTTCAGTTGACAGCTTTGAACTGTTATTTTTATAATAACAGTAACTTGAAAGGCGGTACGGATATGACCAGTGAATTTACCATTGCCGTACATTGTCTCGTGCTGCTTAGTATGAAGCAGAAGGAGATGGCGACGAGCGACTGCCTGGCAGCCAGTGTCAGCACGCATCCAGCCAGGGTACGCAAGGTGCTCAGCCTGCTGCGCAAGCAGGGATATGTTACGACCAGGGAAGGGGCCAGCGGAGGTTACCAACTCGCCATTGCTGAAGACGAGCTCACGCTGGGTGATCTGTACCATCTGCTGTCAGAAGGTTCCCTTAAGCCGAACTGGTGCAGCGGACAGAAGAACTCACCATGTGAGGTAGGCTCCAATATGACAGACGTCATGGAGCAGATTTATTGCGGGGGCGAATCGGTACTGCGCGATTATTTCAGCCGGATTACCCTTCAGGATGTGCGTGAGCAGATTGAAGCCCGTTCATCACGGAGAGATTTCCTCCATCTTGGTGGGGATGCAGAGTAAGTACAGGTCAGCGGTATTTGTCTGAAGAGCAGATTCTGCGGTTGTGACGTGAGCAAGGCTGGCAGGAGTCTTGTTGACGTTGTTTTCGCAAGCCGTGCGATCGTTAGAGAGCAGGCCTGGTGGACCAGGAAAACAATCTTGATGTCGAGCAGATATAATTTAATAAAAATATTGGGAGTGTGTGATTATGTCCATTACGCAACAAAATGAAACCCTTCGCGTGATCAGCGAACGTCATGCCGTGAAAAAATATGATTCAAGCGCAGCTCTGCCTGCCGAGCATCTGGAGGCTATCCTGACAGCGGCTTCCCAAGCTCCATCCGCCTGGAACCTGCAGCATTGGAAATTCCTCGTGATTGAAGATGCAGCTGACAAGCAAACGCTGCTGCCAATCGCTTATAATCAGCAGCAGGTCGTGGACAGCTCGGTTACGATTGCTGTTCTGGGTGATCTGGAAGCTAACCGTAACACGGTCATCTATGACCAGGCTGTTGATGCCGGCTTCCTGGCTGCTGAAATTCGTGATGCCCTGGTGGGTCAGATTAACGGTGCTTATGCCAACCCGCAGGTAGCCCGTGATGCTGCCATCCTGAACTCTTCGCTGGCTGCACAGAATATCATGCTGGCTGCCAAAGCGCTGGGTTATGATACCTGCGCTATGGGCGGATTCAGTGCACCACAGCTGGTAGAAAAGTTTAACATTCCGGAGCGCTACATCCCGGTTATGCTCATTACCGTGGGTACAGCCAAAGAACCGGCTCGTCCATCCGGCCGCCTTCCATTGTCTGAAGTGGTCGTAAAAGGCAGCTTCTAATTTGAAATTTCTATGAATAACCGGCTCTCAGCCGACCATCAAGCGTGTGTCCCTTTGAAGGGATACACGCTTTTTTCTGCATCCTAACCAAACTATTTCTGCAACTACAGGGTCTTATTCATGTTTACAAGCTTTTACTCTGACAACCTCTCATCCTCCGGCTCCAGATGAATCAGCACCTGTGCGTGGTCAAATTTCTGCCGAATAGCCTGCTCGATCCGGTCGCATAGACGGTGGCCTTCTCCAATCGGCATCGAGGACGGGACGACCAGGTGGAAATCAACAAACTCTTCCGGGCCGGAGCGGCGGGTACGCAGATCATGCACTTCAATATACTCGTGTTCGAACAGGCGGATTGCCTGGCTGATCTGCTCTTCTTCTTCAGCAGTTAAGCTGGCATCCAGCAGCGGCGGGAATGACTCTTTCAGCAGCCTGTATGCCTCTGTCATAATATACGCGGCCAGGATGATACCGATAATGGGATCAAGATATGTCCAGCCGGTTAGTGTGACAAGCAGCAGGCTGAGCGCTACCCCGAGCGAGGTATAGACATCTGTAAGCAAATGAAGGGCATTGGACTTCATGGCTACAGAATGGTTTTCGACCGCCGTTTTGTTAACTTTTCGGGAGACGAAAAAGTTAATGGCTGCCCCGAGCAGCATCACGAGGATCCCGAGCAGCGGCAGCTGAATTTCACTCGGATTCAACAGCTTATGCACACACTCGTAGATAATCCAGATCCCGGCTACGAAGATCAGGATCGTTTCGATGGTGCCCGAAATATTCTCGACTTTGCCGTGACCGTAGGGATGCGTCTTATCCGCTGATCGGCTTGACAGTCGTACGGAAAAGAAGGCGATCAATGAAGCGACTAAATCCAGCGCAGAATGGATCGCTTCCGAGATAATGGCGACTGAGCCGGTCACAAAACCGACAATCAGCTTAAGAATAACGATAAAGCTGTTGCTGAGCACCGATAGGAAAGCAACCTTCGATCCATTCATGAGGAACACAACCTTTAAATAAAATTTAACAACTGATGTGCACAGATCCTTGAGGCTTGAAGCAGCCCAATGCCATACGGAGCGGAAAAGTTCTGTTCCGACAATCTCCTGTTGTGAAAGGAGTAATCAACCGCTTGTACACACATGTCCTGTGTTCTAGTTTTACCCGCTGGGGGAACGCTTAACCTTTTCGCTCAGCGCATACTCTTGTAAGTCTACATAACCATATGCTTTTCGTAGATCCTTGGTGTAGTTTCGTGCTTCCCTTTGAAACCAAGTGCATATATCCGATCATCCTCGTTAAGGATATGCTGTTCGTTAAAACAAGGAGTGGATCGGTTACACTTAGTTGGACATAAAAAATAAGGGCTTGTAGAATAAAACTATCATGTTAAGGAGCAGATCTCTACAATGCCCAAACAACAACGACGCACATTCACAACCGAGCGCAGAAAATAGTTCGCATGTTCCCATAACTGAGATATTCCCAACGATTCATAGCAAGATTTTTGAGCGGTTCCGTCATTAAAAGTTTATAAGTTGGTGGCTCATCTAATGTTCTAACTGGATTATTGAGTACCATCATCCCCGCCAAAAGCGGCATAAGACTTTTCGATTAGTACGGTATTGAAGCCAAAATAGGTTATAACACCAATAAGTACGAAACCACCCCCAATGCTATTTTTTTCTTCAATTTCATGGTTTTTTCAACCTACTTTACCATTAGGTTATTTCATTTAAATGCAATAATAAATCGATTTTCGGTTCTATATTGCTTTATCAAATATGAACGAACTTTTAGATGTTTAAAAAATATAAAAAGAGAATGGATTAGACTCCACTCTCTTTTCATACTACCTATTTCTTTTTACTAACGATTACCGAAATACTTCGTTCACCATCGACAATTTTAACCTCACGATTGTCTAAGGTAAATTTCGTTCCAACATACTTTGATACATCTTTTCCATTAACACCATCATTGATAATGTTCCACAACTTCATATAGTTGTTTGGAAAATAGAACTTGAACAATTCCCTTGCAATATAGGGAATCTTATTGCTGTCATGAGCATTTTTCTTCTCGCCGTACCAAGCCTTGAATTCAATGTTTACATAGGATTCAGGGTGTGAACCAACAATGATCTTTTCACCAATTACATTTCCATCTTGTTTGTAAACATTGAAAGCATAGCCACCCGTAAATCCAAGTTCTTTTTCAAGAATTTTAGTATCTTTGGCACCGTCATCTGTTGAAGTAGACTTGATTTTAGGTGGTGTCCATCCAGCAGGAGGGAGATACCCAAGATCAGGTTTCCACGTCTCAGATGGTTTAGGATTAGGTGTTGGGGTTGGAGCTGGTGTGCTCTGAACAGGATCCAAAGATGCTGGAGCTTTACCTACAATTACAAAATTCGAATTTCCTTCGGTTTTAAGCTCAAAATTGTATCCCAAAACCTCTTTCAGAAATTCAACTGGAACATAGAGCTTACCACCTAACACAGTAGGTTTCATTGGAACAGGAACATTGACTGTTTTGATGACCTTCGTTGAAATCGGAATGGATTTTCCATTTACCATAGCGGCAGATCTGCCTAAGTAAATAGTGATTCCAGTTCCATCTTTCTTCGTAATCATAGCTGAATTAGGCTTATCAAACCAAGTCAGCTTATCACCCATACCTTTTACTGCTGGTTCAACAGGTACAAACATGGTTTCGGCACGACTGATCGGTTGTCCTTCACTTTTGGCAACTTGAACTTGATCTACATACATAGTATGTAGATTGACATCAGAACTCACGGGTACTTCACCTAATTGGTAAATTGTCAATTGAGTAACGTCAGAATATAGGAGGGGGCGTGGTTGTAACTCTTCTTTCCCAAATTCGTATAGGTTTTTAATAAACTGCACTGCTTCCGCACGAGTAAGCGACTCCAAAGCTTTAAACCCTGTTATAGTAAGTTTATTGGGATCTGATCCACTTGCTAACTTATTATCATACATAAATTGTATTGCATGATCCCCCTCGTAATGTTTGCCTTGGGTTGAAGTTATTAATTCAGCAACCTCTAAACGAGTAATCAGTTCATTTCTTTTTTCGATTTCCTCGGAACCATCAAGCAAGTAGTTATTTTGATAAGCAATCTCATAATAACTGTCTGCCCAGTTACCTGTCTTACTGCTTTGTACATCGGGCAAATATGTGCGAATGAGCATCGTTAAAAATTCCGCTTCTGATACCGTCTTGTTCGGTTTAAAGGTTCCATCCTCATAGCCTGTTACAATATTCTGATTAATTGCCCATTTGATGGTTGCCTTTGCCCAATGTGTTTCAAGGTCAGATAAATTAGTATTCTGATTAGCGTTAACATTCTGGCCACCGAAAATCATTATTAGCATTGATACAATTGTAAATGAATAAAATATTCTCTTCTTCTGCATAAAGTCCCCCTATTATTCTATGCTATTATTGTATGCTTTCAACTTTTATATCGAACTATAGATCCTAATACTTTAGGTTATGTAGTTCTTAAACTCTACTTTTGAAAAAATAGTAGTTCTTAAGATTCAAAAAAATAGGATTATTAAGGAACTTTTCCCTAAAATTTCATATTAAATATGCCGGTAAAATATCAATATAGGTCTTTAGTCTATTTCATTTGTCTACTCCTAACGATCTTCCAGACATTCAATAACTAAAAAATAGGAACCCAATTAATGATATGATCCCCTTCATAGTAGACAGAAAAAAGAAAGCCAATTAATCTGTCTACTAATGAAGGGGATTTTTTTATCCAAGTGTTTCTACCTCCACGCCTTTGTCTCGGCCAAGCAGGTGAAACATGCTGCTCAGCAATACATCCACTTCTACAACCATGCACGTTTCCAGACAAAACTAAACAACCTGAGTCCGTATGAATACCGCACTCAGGCTGCTTAATTATTGCTTTTTATTTTCTGTCTACTTTACAGCGGTCACTTCACTCCCGGGATCACGTTCTTTACTTTAACCATTTTAGAAAGAAAAGCTGAGATAGCTTAACGTACCCATCTGATAGCTGCGATGAAGAATCTCGGGTTTGCGGTCAGGGGTACTGCTGCCCATTGCCAGAAACAGCGGGACAAAATGTTCTTCACGCGGTACGGCACGAACCGCATGCGGAGCCAGCTCGCGGTAGCGGTCCAGCTTCCAGGTATCCCAGGACTGTACCTGTTCAATCAGCCAGTCGTCGAACTGCACCGCCCATTCCGTCGGTTCAACTGCATCCCAGTCCACCATACGAAGATTATGCACGGTCACGCCGCTGCCGATGATGAGAATATCCTCGGCATCCAGCCCCCGCAGTGCTTCACCAATGGCAAGCTGCTGGGTCGGCGGCAGAAATGGATGTACAGAAATCTGGACAACCGGAATATCGGCGGCCGGGAACAGGCGGTGCAGCAGTGTCCACGAGCCATGATCCAATCCGCGCCGTTCATCCTTGCGTACGTCTATGCCTTGGGCCTCGAAACGCCGGGTCAGTCTTTCCGCCAGAGAGACAGAGCCGCGTGCGGGATATTGAACCGCATAGAGTTCGGGCGGGAACCCGCCAAAATCATAAATCGTCTCATAAACGTCATCCGTTGATGTTACAGTCAGTACAGGACTTTCCCAGTGGGCCGTGAAAATGACAATCGCTTTGGGATGAAGGGTTTGGCCATAAGCATCCAGAAACTTTGTATAAGGGGATTGTTCAATGGCGGTCATCGGTGAACCGTGCGCCAGGAAAATAGGTGAGATCATAAGGAATTCCTCCAGTTGGTTACTATTTGTAAGTAAGTTTATAACCATAACTATTTAAAGTCAAGCAGCTATCTTTAAGAAACTGTTTGTCTTCTTTGATCCAGAGCAGACTCCTGGAGTTGGGACGCAGAGGGTTCGGCTGGGTAATAAAATGGGAATGAGTTTAGAAGATGAGAAAGGGAGGCTGCAAATATGGTACAGCAGGCGAAGGCGAATGAAACGATTTTTTATGCGGGGACCTATGCCTCACGCAGTGAGCAGGCGATCCATGTCTGTGTTCTTAATCAAGAGAATGGGGAGATGCGCATACTGAGCGGGATTGAGGGAATTGAACGTCCCTCCTTTATAGCGTTGAATGAAGAAGGGACGCGTCTATATGCGGCGAGTGAGACTGCAGACGGGGAGGTTTATGTCTACCGTGTAGATGAAAAGACGGGGGAGCTGCATCTGCTGGACCGCCGTGCTACAGATGGAGCAGATACCTGCTATGTATCACTGTCAGGCGACGGCCAATATGTGCTGGCTTCCAATTACTCGGGCGGGAACGTAAACGTTTTCCCCGCTGCAGGAACAAGCGGGCTGGCTGACATGGCTTCCCAGGTCAAACATGAGGGCAGCGGCATCCGGGAGGACCGGCAGGACGCAGCACATCCCCACTCGGTTGTGTCTGACCGGTCGGGCCGTTATGTATTTGTCTGTGATCTGGGCCTGGATCAGATTGTGATCTATCGTCTGGAAGAGGGGGGCAAGCTGGTGACCCACCGGGAGACCAACCTGCCTCCGGGTTCCGGCCCGCGCCATTTGGCTTTTCATCCGAAGGGGGCATTCGCTTATCTCGTGAACGAACTGAACAATACGGTTACAGTTCTCTCCTACAATGAGCAGATCGGGGAATTGACACCTCTGCAGCATGTATCAACCCTGCCTGAGGATCAGCAGCATCTGGAAAACACGGCAGCCGATATCCGCATTACACCTTGTGGACGATATCTGTATGCTTCTAACCGCGGACATGACAGCATCGTGCTGTATCATATTGATCCGGAGAGTGGAGCGCTGACGGTGCAGGAATGGGTGGAGACTTTCGGGAAAACGCCGCGGAATTTCAATATTCTGCCGGGCGGCTATTTGCTGGCAGCCAATCAGGACAGTGATAATATCGTATCATATGCCATTCATCCCGATGACGGCCGGCTGACACGGACAGGGTTTGTACTGGAGATGAATACACCGGTGTGCATTGAGCCCATGGAGAAGCCGAAACATAAATCCTAAATAAGTTCAGAATCAGAGAAAAGCGGTTCTTCCATAAGGAAGAGCCGCTTTTTTGGGTTGGAGGGCACATAAACAAGAATGGCCTGTTTCAAATACCTGTTTCAAAATGTTGAGTGCTTTTCTTTTTTCTTTCTCGCTTCTTTTTAGAAGTAATGCATGGATTGCCTAAATATCCTCGCTATCTTGTCCTTTTCCTAAACTCATGGCCATACTGCAAATATCTGCAAAAGAAACAATGTTTTGTCGATATATTGCTCTATGACCAAACTTCTTGATACTAGGGGGCCGTTTTCTGATCGGATCATATAACACGATTTTAACTTTAATTGTAAATAATGTTGATTTTAAGTCATTCGTGGGTTCATTGGTCTGATATAATTTCTGCTAGGTAGACGAAAGGAGATTTTAGTATTGAAAAAAGTGCTCGGTGTATTGATGGTGTTGAGTTTCGTCTTGCTTTCAGGATGTGGTGGATCAGGTAAGTCCGCAACCGATACGCGAGGTTCGGGTGAGTTTCCCAGTAAACAAGTAACAACACAGCAAAATAATGACGATTGCACTTTAGAACGTACAAGTTTGGATAGTGAAACTGAAAATTATTACTATGGAACTTGGAAAGTTGAGAAGCTATTAGGATTTGCAAATTCATACAATGATGCTTCTGAATATCCAACAGGGCAGAAGTTTATCGGAGATGAAATTGTAATCAAAAGAGATTTTTTTCATCAAAAGGACTCAAAAAATATAAAAAATACCAAACTTACCTGAAAAATCCATTATATGAGATTACAGCGACATGCAATAACTCGGACTCTTTTTATAGATTATATAAAATAGATATTCTTGACTTAAATATAAATGATGTAGTAAAAGCAATAGTTGTAAGTGACCCTTCTACAAAACTTAGCATACCTGTAAGTGTGAGTTTTTTTGTTGTTAATAACGATAGGCTTATCCTGTTATCAGAGGCAACTATTTTTGAGCTTAAAAAATTTTCAGATTAAATGAATGAAGGTTATATAATTTGTAATGAGCTAATTCTTAGACAAGAAAGGTCAGCCTAAAGAGGCTGACCTTTCTTGTCTAAGATGTAAAACGATTGAACTAGTGAATATACTGGATATTTACGAGTATAAGTCATGCCTTTACAAAATAAAGTTGCTTTTTTCGTCTCGTTAAGTTTCTATCATATGAAAATGCTTTGCTGACTAGTTTCGAACAATGGCCGTTTTCTACATCTGAACGTGGGCCTTGAAAAGACGAATATATCAGCCTGCATGCAAGATGTACATTAACGATAATGTAAACGTTTAATTTCCGGTTGACAAGGCTGATTAAAAAGGGGTACGATGCCATTGAGCATAAAAACATGAATTAGTTATTATATATATTAACTATTAAACTCCCTTTTTGAAAGGATGAATGGTCATGTCCGATAAGCTGCAGGCTAAAATGATTGTTGATAAGTCCTTCGTTATTTCTCCGATTGATAAACGAATTTATGGTTCCTTTATTGAGCACCTGGGGCGTGCAGTCTATGGCGGGGTGTATGAACCGGATCATCCCGACAGCGATGAGAAAGGTTTCCGCAAAGATGTCATGCAGCTTGTTCGGGAACTGCAGGTACCCATAATCCGCTATCCGGGCGGTAATATGGTATCCGCTTACAATTGGGAAGATGGTGTAGGTCCTCTGGAAGAGCGTCCACGCCGACTGGAGCTTGCATGGCGAACAATTGAGACCAATGAAGTAGGTACAAATGAATTTGTCGACTGGACACGCGCTGTTGGAGCCGAGGTTATGATGGCGGTCAATCTGGGCACACGCGGTATTGATGCTGCGAGGAACTTGGTTGAATACACCAACCATCCGGGCGGTACCTATTACAGTGATCTGCGCCGCAAGCACGGGTACGAGCAGCCGCACAAGATCAAGACATGGTGTCTAGGCAATGAAATGGACGGACCTTGGCAGATCGGACATAAGACGGCAGAGGAGTACGGACGCCTTGCAGTTGAGACGGCCAAGGCCATGCGCCTTGTCGACCCGGATATTCAGCTGGTCTCCTGCGGCAGTTCCAACACGGGTATGCCGACCTTCCCGGAATGGGAAGCGACAACGCTGAGCCATACCTATGATGAGGTGGATTTTGTTTCACTGCATCAGTACTACGGCAACCGAGATAATGACCCGGCCAACTACTTGGCACTATCACTGGATATGGATCATTTTATTAAGACGGTCGCTTCTACCTGCGATTACATTAAGGCGAAGAAACGCAGCAAGAAGACGATGTATCTTTCCTTTGATGAATGGAATGTCTGGTATCACTCCAACGATGCAGATACCAAGATTGAGCCGTGGAGCATTGCACCGCCTCAGCTGGAGGACCAATATAACTTTGAAGACGCGCTGCTCGTGGGCAGCATGCTCATGACCTTCCTGAAGCATGCCGACCGGGTCAAGATGGCCTGTCTTGCGCAGCTGGTGAACGTCATTGCACCGATCATGACCGAGAAAGGTGGGCCTGCCTGGAAGCAGACCATCTTCTATCCTTATATGCATGCATCCGTCTATGGGCGCGGCGTGTCGCTGCAGCCGGTCGTTTCCTCGCCGAAATATGACAGTAAGGACTTTACGGATGTACCCTACCTGGATTCGGCGGTTGTCTATAATGAAGAAGAGGATACGGTGACGATTTTCGCGGTGAACCGGCATCTGAACGAGGATATGGTGCTGGACAGCGATCTGCGCAGCTTCGACGGTTATGCCGTCCGTGAACATATCGTACTGGAGAACAATGCGGAACTGAAGGCTTCCAACAGTGCGCACAACGAGCAGGTAAAGCCGCATAACCAGGGACAATCCAAGATGGACAGCGGCATGCTGCAGTCCGTACTGCCGAAGGCATCCTGGAATGTCATCCGCCTGTACAAAGCGTAATCTTCCAATCCATATATGAGAGAATATAGGCAAGCCCAAAAACGTCCATTCCCGGTATCCCGGGACGGACGTTTTTGGGCTTGCATTGCTAATGGGGCTGATTAAATCGTTCCCAGGAGATTCAGCTTTGGCCGATATGTTCTGCTGACACCGTCTTATCCGGGTGCTCAGCGGCTGTGTAATACAAACGGAACAGAATATCCTGGTTGTAGTTGCCGAACCCGGTCCCGAAGAGAGTTGCCCCGCCGATATGCTTCGCATCGTCCAGCACCGCAATGCGGAATTTCCACTGCTTCTGCTCAATGGACACCTGGTCCAGCGTGACATTGGAGATCTGTATGCCATCCATGAAGGTGCCCTTGCCTGTCACACGCAGCCGCTTGAGCAGACCGTACTGGTTCACCACATCCGGCCACCAGGCAGGCGTATACTTGCCCCGGTTGTCTCCGAAGTCACCCGGGCTGGTCCAACTGCCCAGACATACATCATTAAGAAAGAAAGTAATATCTGAAGGCCAATTGGCGTTCGTGAAGGGGGCTTCCGATGACAGCTCCATGGAGATTTCCAGCTCCTCCGGCTTCTCACTGGCGAGCAGGAAGTTGGGAGCCTTATACTCCATGAAACCTTTGCTGAACCACAGGACTTTGGCGTTGACCCGTTCCGGATCCAGAAAATAACGAGGCTCATCGAACTCGCCGATAATGCGCTCTACGGTAGCAAGACCACAGGTAGGCTCAATTTCAAAATCGGTGAAGTGCCCTACAGATACTTCTGTCTGGTGGAACTGCCGTGTGTCCTGCCGGCTCTGCGGCATCGTAATTTCAATCTTGCTGGCTGCCAGGGAGCACACCTTCTGCACGCCTCCGCGTCCAGGCAGCATCTGGGTAGAGATCAGCTCAGCTTTCTCCAGCTTCTTTACGTGCATCGTCATGATGGCACTGCTCAGGCTGAGTGCTTCGGCGAGCTCTCGGATATTCATGGGCCGTTCGGCCAACAGATTTAGGATATTGATACGGACTTCACTGGCCAGTGCCTCGTAGACTGGCAGGGATTTTTCTGAGATATCCAGTTGCATGCTTCACACCGTCTTCCACAAATAATTTACAAATATATAAATAATATATACCCCCATTAACGAATATACAAGGAAACCTCCCGTACACGACTAAAAAGAAAATTTCATTTTGGAAAAAATCAATTGACAGTGCCTGGGCTGCTGAATAAAATGAGTTTAACATACTAAACAGGTAGGATTAATTTTAATTTTGTTTTATGTTTTATCCATTCGGACAGAGCGTTTCCCGTACACCGCAGCAGGCAGGCACATTTGGCATGAATCTAGCTATTCATATCCATGGTTTGACCAGGTATACAGGAGACGATCTGTCCGTTTTTTTTATACTTATCGACAGATCAAGGCCAAGAAAAACAGGGAGTGTGGGTTCATGAAGAAGAAGTGGAAGCAGGGAATGCTGATCGGAATGGCATTGGTTATGACAGGAATGCTGGCAGCTTGCGGCAGCAGTACTTCTTCAACCGCTAAGGATGCCAAGGAAGTAGAACTGCTGAATGTCTCCTATGATCCGACTAGGGAGCTGTACGAGCAATATAACAAGGCGTTCGCGGCCTACTGGGAGAAAGAGAAAGGGCAGAAGGTAACGGTCAAGCAGTCGCATGGTGGTTCCGGCAAGCAAAGCCGTTCGGTGATTGACGGCATCAAGGCGGACGTTGTCACGCTGGCACTCGGTTATGATATTGATGCCATCCAGAAGAGCGGCAAGATCCATGAGGGCTGGCAGAGTAAATTCGAGCATAACAGTGCTCCTTATACTTCAACTATTGTATTCCTGGTGCGCAAGGGCAACCCGAAAGGCATCAAAGACTGGGACGATCTGATCAAGGGAGATACCCAGGTCATTACGCCGAATCCGAAGACCTCGGGCGGTGCGCGCTGGAATTTCCTCGCAGCCTGGGGTTATGCGCTGAAGAAAAATAATAATGATGAAGCCAAAGCGCAGGAATTTGTTACCGAGCTGTATAAGCATGCCCCTGTACTGGATACAGGTGCCCGCGGGGCAACGACAACGTTCGTGGAACGGGGCATCGGCGATGTGCTGATCGCCTGGGAGAACGAGGCGCTGCTGTCCGTGAAGGAGCTGGGTGCAGACAAGTTCGACATCGTCGTGCCGTCCGAGAGTATTCTGGCTGAACCTCCGGTTGCTGTCGTCGATAAAGTGGTGGATAAGAAGGGCACCCGCGAAGTGGCCGAGGCTTATCTCAAATATCTGTACTCGGACGAAGGCCAGAAGATCGCGGCAGAGAACTACTATCGTCCAACTTCCGAGAAGATCGCAGAGCAGTTCAAGGATCAGTTCCCTGCAATTGAGCTGTTCAAGCTGCAGGATGTGTTCGGAACATGGGAGGATACCCAGAAGAAATTTTTTGGTGACGGCGGGATTTTTGACCAAATCTACGTGCCTGGCAGCAAATAAGCCACATATAAAGAAAGCGAATTGTATACAGGAAGGAATGAAATGACCCCATGAGCAATCTTCAGGCTGCCCGCAGGCGCGTGCTGCCAGGGTTTGGACTTACGATGGGCTACAGCGTGCTGTATCTCAGTCTCATTGTGCTGGTGCCGCTGTCTGCACTGCTGCTGAATTCAACCGGGCTGACCTGGTCCACTTTTCTTGATGTAGCGACCGATCCGCGTGTGCTTGCCTCCTACAGGGTCAGCTTCCTGACTTCCGGAGCTGCCGCCTTGATAGATCTGTTCCTCGGGCTGCTGCTGGCTTGGGTGCTGGTGCGGTATGATTTCCCCGGCAAAAAGATATTCGATGCCATCATTGACCTCCCGTTTGCCCTGCCAACAGCGGTGGCGGGAGTGGCGCTTACCGCCATCTACAGCCAGAACGGCTGGATCGGCAGCCTGCTGGAGCCGCTGGGCATCAAGCTGGCCTTCACCCAGGCCGGTATCACACTTGCGCTGATGTTTATTGGTATACCGTTTGTTGTCCGCACCCTTCAGCCTGTGCTGGAGGAACTGGAGGGAGATGTGGAAGAGGCGGCGGCTACCCTGGGGGCAGGCCGTTTACGTACGTTCCGTTCCGTCATTCTACCGGAGCTGATTCCGCCCCTGCTGACAGGCTTTGCCCTGGCTTTCGCCCGGGGACTCGGGGAATACGGCTCGGTCGTGTTCATTTCCGGCAATATGCCTATGAAGACCGAGATAGCGCCGCTGCTGATTATGTCCAAGCTGGAGCAGTTTGATTATGCCGGAGCTACTGCAGTAGCCCTGCTCCTGCTGCTGATTTCCTTTATGATGCTGTTCGTCATCAACAGTGTGCAGCGCTGGTCACGCAAGCGGTCCAGATAGAGGATGCGAGATGCTTACAAGGAGGATGAATCATGGCTGGAACTGTGCCTGGACTTGCGCCGACGAAGACACAACCTGTACGAACGCGAGCAGTCGAAGAATCCACAGCCGTCAAGTGGCTGCTGATTGGAGCCGCGGCACTGGTGATGCTGTGGCTGCTGATCCTGCCGCTGATCGTCGTATTGACCGAAGCGCTGAAGCAGGGATTCGGCGTCTATCTGGATGCCTTGCGTGATCCGGATGCCATGTCAGCCCTGCGCCTGACGCTGATTGTAGCAGCGATCACGGTGCCGCTGAATACAATATTCGGGGTAGCGGCTGCCTGGCTGATTACCAAGTTCCAATTCCGGGGCAAAGGTGTGCTGATTACGCTGATTGACCTGCCTTTTGCGATTTCACCTGTAGTCGGCGGTCTGATCTTCGTGCTCGTATTCGGTGCACAGGGATGGCTGGGGCCGTGGCTGGATGATCATAATATTACCATTATTTTCGCCCTGCCCGGGATCATACTCGCCACCCTCTTTATTACGTTTCCCTTCGTGGCGCGGGAGCTGATTCCGCTGATGGAGGATCAGGGGACGCAGGAGGAAGAAGCGGCGGTAACCCTGGGAGCCAAGGGCTGGCAGGTGTTTTGGAAGGTAACGCTGCCGAATATTAAATGGGGACTGCTCTATGGGATTATTCTCTGTAATGCAAGAGCGATGGGAGAGTTCGGGGCCGTATCCGTGGTCTCCGGCCATATCCGGGGCGAGACGAACACGCTTCCGCTCCATGTGGAAATCCTGTATAACGAGTACCAGTTCTCGGCTTCCTTTGCCGTAGCTTCATTGCTTCTGCTGCTGGCGCTAGCTACGCTTATTCTGAAGAGCTGGCTTGGCCGCAAAAGCGCTCATTAGGTTCATAAGATTTACAGCAAAAAAAACCGGGATGACGCTCCTGTTCAGGAGAAGCTCATCCCGGTTTTTCCGTAACTTGTATGAGATGTAGAAGCGGGTTGTATCTTACAACCGTGCGTGTTTCATAGCCTGCTGATTCACAGAGCATCCTGATCGGCATGCTTCTCTGTATGCTCCTCGGCAGGTTCTTCAGCACGTTGATCCGTTCGCTGCTCCATACTGTGCAGCTCCGGATCCATTTTCATTAAATCGGGGTGTCCGACATAGGGACGTTCCTTGCGGGAGCGGCCGCCAGTCAGCCTGAAGCCGAGCAGGAACAGCAGCAGCTGTGCTCCCAGCACGTAGGGTGCTGCCTCCTCGCCCATCCACAGAATGAGGGCCAGCGCTGCTATAGCCAGTGACAGCAGATTGGATAACGCATTCGGGTATTCACGCCGTTGCAGTGTCAAAGCTGAATAAAGGCCCATGATGCCAAGCAGGCCGGACAGGCAGCGCATCCACAGCAGCAGATGCGGCCAATCATGCCATGAGCCAGGCAGGCCTGCGCTCTCGTGCCACAGCTGCCAGATCAGCAGCAGACTTCCCCCTGCTGCAGCCGGAAGGGCAGCCGGGGAGATAAGCCGCCACCAGGTCAGCCCCCAGCCTGGAGCATGCTGCCTGCGCAGCAGCCGGGTACGTTCCTCGGTCAGCTTGTGGATCTCACGCTCCAGTGATCTGTGGAGGAGCTCCAGCCGGGCACGGTCGCAGTCCCGGAGGCAGGCCTGGACCTGCTCATGGAGATGAGGTGTCAGGTAAGGCGCTGCCTTGCACGCCTGGAGCCTGCGCAGCAGCTCGTTCCTGTCTCCCTGGCTGGGACTGCCGAGTCTTTCGGCGATGCTCAGCTCCCCTGCCAATCTTGTATATATGTATAATGTCTCTTGAATCTCATTCGCCCGCTGCAGCCGCTGCCTTTCGTTCCGCACGGCATAATAAAGGTAGAGCCACAGCAGCACAGCAGCTGCTCCCACAGCAGCGAGTGTGTCCAGATCGGACAGCACGGTCCAGGGCCATACTGCGGCCGGAATCAGCCCTTGCGGCGCAGAAGCCAGCCAGGCCGTCAGGGTCAGGTACACGACCCATCCCTCCTTCCATCATCCTTCTTACACTATTGCATACCGCTATGCTGATTTCAAGATATTCTGGCATTGGAAGTGTGCGAAACACCGAACATACCATACGAGACAAGATGAAGGAAGACTACGCTGCCAGGCTGCTGGCAATCCATCAGCGGGGGAACAATATATGCCAGAGGGTATTCAACCTCCTTTTGATCCAGGTAACAAAGGCTAAGTGGATACGAAAGGGGATGGCTGTGATGGATTACGGCATGATTGCTATCAAACGGGTAACGGCCTTTGCAGGTCTGTGAGCTATGACACGTTTTCTTGGAAAAAAAGAAATTTCCCAGCTGACGCCCTTTGATTTCGTCTCGTCCCTTGTGCTCAGTGAACTCGTGGGCAATACGATTTATCAGGATGATGTGCATTACCCGGAGCTGCTGTTCGCACTGGCTCTATGGGCCGTTCTGTCTTATCTGTTCGAGAAGATCACTCAGCATTCGCGCCGTCTGCGCGGGCCTCTCGAAGGCTCCCCGACGCTGCTGATTCGCCAAGGAATGATTGATATGAAGGCACTCAAGCGTCAGCGGCTGGATATGGAGCAGCTGCGAATGATGCTGCGGCAGAAGGATATTTTCGCGATCCGTGAGGTCAATTATGCGATCCTGGAGACCAATGGCTCATTAAGCGTACTGAAGAAGCCGCGGTATGAGCCGGTCGCGCGGGAAGACCTCAAGCTGGAGGCCCCAAAAAGCGATTACTCCCTCAGCCTCGTTGAAGAAGGAGTCATACAGGAAGAGAATTTGTCCAAGCTGGGCCGTGACCGGGAATGGCTTTTTGACGAGCTGCGCAAACAGGGCTATGATGATTGGCGTGAGCCTGCTTACGTGGAGTGGGAAGAAGATGAAGGTGTCTTCGTGCTCGAGCATCAGGAGAACAAAGGACGCTAGATCGGAGTACGCTCTATCCGGTGCGCTTCCGTCGCTGATAACGGTAAAATCTTGCACGAGAGAGCCTGGCGGGAAGCGGTTTGCTGTGGATCATCACATTCAACATGTTTAGGGGGAGTGAAGTCATGGATATCGTATATGAACCACCGGGAGTAGAGGAATACCTGGAACTGCGTGCGGAAGCGGGACTGAGTCCCAAGAGCGCCGAAGGAGCAGCGAAAGGTCTGCCTAACAGCCTGTTTGCCGTTACGCTGCGGGAGGAAGGAAGGCTCATTGGTATGGGAAGGGTAATCGGTGACGGAGGCTGCTTTTTCGAGGTGACGGATATTGCTGTCAGGGAATCCTACCGGGGTACCGGCAAGGGACGTCTGATTATGAATGAAATTATGAAGTATCTGCATGAGCACGTACCACCGCTTGGTTTTGTCAGCCTCGTCGCGAATATTAAAGCGGTCACTCTGTACGAGAGCTGCGGTTTCCGCAGAGTATTACCCCATGCAGAAGGCATGTCCTGGCGCCAAAAGGGATGACTCTGGAATACATAGGCAAGCTGCAGACAGGGTTTGAGAACTGCGGATGTGGATAAGTATTAAATAGTAGTGCGGTTCATGCAAGTTCAGAAGGAAGGGGATCATTCAAATGCGAGAAAACATCAACGAAAACCGGCGCGTCATCGTCTTCGGCGCAACGGGTAAAATTGGACACGCCATCATCTGGGAGGCACTGGACCGGGGGTATCAAGTAACGGCAGCGGTACGCGATCCGCAGCGCATGAAGCTGGAGAATGAGCGTCTGCAGGTCATCACGGCCGATATTCTGCGACCGGATTCCATTGCGGAGGCGGCTCGGGGACATGATGCAATCGTCAGTGCGTACGGTCCTCAATTTGGTGCGGAGGAGGAACTGCTGGAGGTCGCCCGATGCCTCATCGAAGGGGCTAGACGCGCAGAGGTACCTCGGCTTCTGATCGTGGGCGGTGCAGGCAGTCTGAAGGTCGAATCCGGCGACAGGCTGATGGACACACCGGAGTTTCCGGAAGAGCTGCGCCCGTTGGCCCAGGCTCATGCGGATGCCTATGACATTTATAAAGAAGCCGACGTATCCTGGACGTACTTCAGTCCGGCTGCGCTGATCGAGGAAGGCCGCCGCTTTGGCAACTTCCGCATCGGTACCGATCAGCTTGTTACTGATGAGCTGGGGAACAGCAAAATTACCATCGCCGATTATGCCGCGGCCATGATGGATGAGCTGGATGAAGGACATTTTGAACGTACGCGCTTTACCGTCGGCTATTAATAAGGTGTGACCGAAGAAGAAAAAATTCATTCCTTCTTCACTATAGTCAGCAGCATATCAAAGGTTAACCCCGTTTCATTCAGGTGGTTAGCCTTTTATGCTATGAACGACTTTATATGGAGAAGAGTGGAAGATAAATGGATGAGGGAGGCACCTGGATATGTATATCGTGACTTCGGAAGAGATGCGCCGGCTGGATCAGCACATGATTGAAAAGATGGGTATACCGGCAGCCAGCCTGATGGAAAACGCGGGCAAAGCAATTGCGGAAGAAGTGCTGGCGTACTGCCGCCGCCAGCACGACCGGGGCGGCGCGAACCATGCCGCCAGCCAGACCGGCCCCGGTGACAAGCCCAACCGGGGCGGGATCATCCGCGGCGACGCTGTGCTGCGCCGCGATGAGGCTGCCCGCGAGCATTGGCTCATCCTCGCGGGCAAGGGTAACAACGGCGGCGACGGCCTGGTTGCCGCCCGCCACTTACGTGACGCCGGCGTGCGCGTCACCATCATCTACGCGGAACCGCCGGAGGCGCTCCGCGGCGAAGCGGCGCTGCAGCGTGACGCGGCTGCAGCTCTTGGCATCCCGGCCCGGGTCTACGGCCGGGATGAGGTATCGTTCGACCGCTGCACCGGCGCGGTCGATGCTCTGCTCGGCACAGGGTCGCGGGGGGCTCCCCGCGGACCTTATGCCGAGCTGATCGGGGCCGCCGTGGAAAGCGGCGTACCGGTTGTGGCCGCGGACATTCCGAGCGGCCTGGATGCCGACACCGGCGAGGTACAGGAGCCGCATATCCGTGCGCAGGTCACGGTATGCTTGGCCTGCCTGAAGCGCGGGCTGGTCCAGTATCCCGGCGCGGTAGCTGCCGGGGAGGTGGTCGTACGCGCGATTGGTATTCCCGCGCTGCAGCCGGGGCTGCCCGAGCCGCCGGTGCAGCTGCTGACGGAGGAGACGCTCGCGGATGCGCTGGGCGTTGATATCCGCCGTCAGCGCGACCCGGACGGTCATAAGGGAACCTATGGCCATGTCCTGCTCGCGGCAGGCAGCCTGCGCATGAGCGGTGCGGGACTGCTGGCTTCACGTTCTGCTCTACGCATCGGCAGCGGCCTTGTTACCTGGGCGCTGCCCTCCGCGCTGCTGCCGCGCGTGATCGGCGCGGTACCGGAGCTGATGCTGGCGGCAGCGGCGGATACGGACGACGGCGAGTGGAACGCCGCCTCGGCGGAGGAAGTGCTGCGGCTCGCGGCGAGCCGCGATGTACTGGCGGCCGGCCCCGGGCTCGGCCGCTTCGAGGGGGACACCGGCTGGCTGCGCCGCCTGTGGGAAGAGAGCGACCGTCCGCTCGTGATCGATGCGGACGGGCTCAACATGCTGGCCGACGCCGGGGACGGCGTGTCGGCCTGGGGCCGCCGGCAGGCGCCGGTCGTGCTCACGCCCCATCCGGGGGAGATGGGGCGGCTGCTCGGCGTGCCGACGGCCGAGGTCCAGCGCGACCGCATCGGCTGTGCGCTGGATTATGCGCACCGGCGCGGGGTCACGCTCGTGCTGAAGGGGGCGCGTACCGTGATTGCTTCTCCGGACGGTACGGCCTATGTCAACACCACCGGTCACGCCGGCATGGCGACGGGTGGGGCAGGCGATGTGCTGACAGGCATCATCGCAGGTCTGCTCGCCCAGGGGCTGAGCGCACCCCAGGCAGCGGCCTTCGGCGTATACCTGCACGGTCTCGCCGGGGAGAAGGCAGCGCGGCTGCGCGAAGACCCCGCCTCGATTCTGGCGGGGGATCTTGTTGAGGCGCTGTAGACGGCCCTGCAGCTCCGCTCAGCGGATGAGCAGCAGACAGAGGAGCGGCAGCGGAAAAGCGAACACCAGCTGCCACAGGGAATCCGGCACGAAGAGGCGGTGGCCGGTGCGGTAGAGCAGCATGACAACGAGACCGGCAGCCCCGTTGATCCACGGATGCGGGCCGGGCATGGACAGGATCGTGTACAGGCCAAAGCCGCAGAGCAGGCGGACCGACAGCTGCTGATGCTTCTCCAGACGGGGCAGGAGGCAGAGCAGCAGATCGCCGGCCAGGACAGCCGGCAGACCGCAGCCATAGGCCCACAGCTCGGCGGGCAGCCCGGTCTGCAGGCCGCTTGCGGGTGAGAGTAGATCTGCGGTCATCCACGCTAGCAGCTGCAGGAGACTGAAGATGCCGCCGCCGCAGGCCAGCTTGAGGATCACGTACCGGCCAAGATCCATACGCCAAGTTAGATGGCCGTGGGGTTCTGTATTCATACAATCACCTCATGTAAGGAAATCGGTGGTGAGGCGTCTCGGGATAAGGGGTTTAGACTAGTCTATGCAGGCCGGGCCTGTTATGAACCGCCCATGATGCAGGACGCTGCAGGCGGACCGGCGGCTCCTTATCTGTGAAAACTTACAGCCGCTTAACACCGGCCTGATTCTGGTTTAACAACCTTCCTGTATACTCTCGCTTAAACGGTTGGCACAGACCGGGATAGGGAATGCGGCCAACGGGGAGGAGGGTACACATGATACAGGCCGTCATCTTTAATTGGGACAGTATGATCGCGGATTGCAGGGGACAGAAGCTGCTGCAGGGCATCATGGATATATTCCGCTGGAAAGGGATCGAGATCACGGCGCGGCAGGCGGAGACCGGACGCGGACTGCCGATCCGGGAGCATATTGCGGTCATTCTGCGTCTGGCTGATGTAAGAGCAAGATGGCATGAAGCCTTCGGGCATGAGCCGGGTCGTCCTGATATTGAACAGATGTATGTGGAGCTGCTGCCAGTATTGGTTTCTCTGCTGCCGTCAAGCGGCGAGCCTTTTCCGGGAATGGACCGGGCATTGGCAGAGCTGCAGGAGCGCAGTATCCAGTGCGGTTCAACGACGGCCTTTCCCTCGGATATGCTGCGCAGGCTGCGGGGACCGGCAGAGTCACGCCATCGGCTGGTGCTGGACAGTCTGGTCAGCCCATGCGAGGTGCAGAACAATGGCCGTCCATATCCATGGATGATGTATGAGAATGCCCGGCGTCTGCATGTGTATCCGCTGACGGATATCCTCAAAATCGGGGATACAGCGGCGGATATGCAGGAAGGAAGGAATGCTGGTGTGTGGACGGTTGGACTTGTGAACCGCCAGGCAGAAGCAGGCCTGTCTGCTGAATCCGACAGCATTCCGCATGAGGAGAGCCGGCATCATTCCGCCCAGCTGCTGCGCAAAGCCGGCGCGCATATGGTCATTGATACCCTGAGCGAGCTGCCCTGGGTACTGCGGGAGATCGAGATGCTGCAGCATACCGGCGGATTCCCCATGCAGGCAGGTATGATTCGTTCATAGTTTTCAGAAGCGTGAGGCTCAGGTGGTGACCATGCCGCCGCCGTTAATGTGGATGCATTCCCCGGTGGTATAGGTAGAGTCGTCACTGGCCAGGTATACGTAGGCTGCCGCCAGCTCGTAGGGCTGCGCCGCTCTGCCGAGCGGTTCATCCGTACCGAAGGTGGAGACTTGATCCGCCGGGTAGCTGGCAGGAATGAGCGGGGTCCAGACCGGGCCGGGAGCAACGGCATTCACACGGATGCCCTGACCAGCCAGATTTTTGGCCAATGAGCGTGTGAAGGTAACTATGGCACCCTTGGTAGCGGAATAATCGATAAGTTCCTCATTGCCCCGATAAGCCGTGACGGAAGCGGTGTTAATAATGGAGGCACCTTGCTGGAGATGAGGAAGGGCCGCCTGGGTCAGGAAGAAGAAGGAGAAAATGTTAGTCTGGAATGTGGTGTACAGCTGCTCTTCAGTGATGTCCAGCAGGCTGGTCTGTCTAAACTGGACGCCGTGGTTGTTGACGAGGACGTCCAGTTGGCCAAAGGTCTGGATCGTACGTTCAACAGCATCGGTACAATTGGATTTCAGCCGGAGATCACCCTCGATCAGAAGGCAGCGCCGTCCGTGCTGTTCAATCCGCTGCTTGGTCTCTTCGGCATCCGAACGCTCGCACAGATAAGCGATGGCAACGTCGGCTCCCTCTTTGGCGCAGGCGATGGCGGCGGCTTTGCCGATGCCGCTGTCGCCGCCGGTAATCAGGATGGTCTTATCCTGGAGCTTGCCGCTGCCTCGGTAAGACGGATTCTCGCTGATCGGCCGGGGCTTCATGCAGCTCTCCAGACCAGGCAAGCGCTGCTCCTGCGGCGGAAAGGCAACGGGCTGCTCGCTGCAGACCGTCTTATAACCGTAATAGGGATACACGGGATTCATAGGGGACCTCCTCTTGAACTGTTGGTTGGATAGGCTGAGACCTAACAACAATGTATGCAGGAGCCCAGATGGAATGTGCTTTGCTGAATGTGTTTTATAAAGATGAAAGTGACGGGTACAGGGCTGCCGAGCATCGGCAGCTCTTTTCATAATTCGACATGAAATTTTTTTTGACGATTTGTGGATGTCAGGAAGGAACGGGGGATTTTATGACGAATCTTTTGCTTTAGCATGATTATAATTTTTTTTTGACGTAAGTGCTCCAGCTCTGCCATTAACCAATTTTGGGAGGTACACTATGATTCGTTTTCCGCAGCCGGACATTGAGCAGTATTTTCAGACCTATGTCATTCGTCATTTTGCCGTGAGTGATGATGAGAGCCGCATCGTATTTAACAGCAACCTGAACGGTCAGCCGAACGTATGGGCGATGGACCTGTCGCAGGGATATCCTTATCCATTGACGTTCCTGAACCAAAGCAGTGATTTTCTCAAAATTGATCCGAAGGGCCGCTACATACTGGCGGGTTTCGACCGGGATGGTGACGAGAAATATCATATCCATGCGCTGAAGCCGGAAGGCGGCGTGCCGCTGAAGCTGATTGAGGGAGATACCAAGGACCGTTACTACTTTGCCCATTTGTCCAAAGATGGTGAGCGGATCTATTACTGTACAACGGCAGGAAACCCCAACTATCTCAATACCCGGGTTCGTCATATTGCAAGCGGTGAGGATGAACTCCTCCAGTCCGGTGACGGCAAGCTGACCATGCTGGCTGCTGTCAGCCCGGATGAGAAGACACTGATTTATTCACGTATCTATGCTAATACGTATCAGACATCGTATGCCGTGATTGAAGGGGAAACAATGGAATTGTCACCGGACCCGGATCAGCCGCAGGTGATGGGTGACTTTATCTTTACCGATCCGGATACAGTTGTGTTTATTACAGATTATGAGGATGAGCACGCTTATATCGCTGAATTCAAGCTGTCTTCCCGTGTCTTCCGGAAGCTGCACGTAATTGAGGGCGAGGGGATCTCGAATATTGCCTGGAGCAAAAATGACCATAAGCTGTATATCTGGACAGACCTTGGAATCGAGAACCGGATGTACATGCTGGATCCGGCTTCCGGTGAGCGGCAGGCTGTCGCGCTGCCGACAGACGTTGTGGAGCAGGCGGTAGTAAAGGAATCCGGCAATGTGTATATTCTCGGCCGGGGAGCGGTGCAGCCGCATAATATTTATCGTCTGCAGGACGGCGTTTGGCAGGCCATGACGAAGAATGTAGTGACCGGGCTGGATGAGGCTTCGTTGTCTTATCCGGAAGTGGTTCACTATAACTCCTTCGACGGGCTGGAGATTGAAGCGCTGCTGTTCAGAGCCAAGCCGGAGCAGGCTAACGGCTATACGATCTTTTGGCCGCACGGCGGGCCGCAGGCTTCAGAGGGCAAATTCTTCCGTCCGATGTTCCAGTTCCTGCTTGCCTATGGCTATCATATTTTCGCTCCGAACTTCCGCGGAAGCACAGGATACGGATCTGCCTTTGTCAAAATGGTAGAGGGCGACTGGGGAGAGGGGCCGCGTCTGGACTGCGTTGCGGGTCTGGATTGGCTGTTTGAACAGGGGATTTCATCGCCGGACCGCCTGTTCATTGTAGGCGGAAGCTATGGCGGATACATGACTCTGCTGCTGGCAGGACGGCATCCGGATTATTTCCGGGCAGCGGTGGATATTTTTGGACCGAGCAACCTGTTCACCTTCCTGGAGTCTGTACCGGAAGACTGGAAGCCGATCATGGAACAGTGGCTGGGTGACCCGGTAAAGGACAGGGAGCGGCTGACGAAGGACTCCCCTATTACGTACCTGGATCAAATGGTCAAGCCGATGCTGGTCATTCAGGGTGCGAATGATCCGCGCGTTGTACAGGCAGAGTCGGACCAGATGGTGGCGGCACTGCAGGAGAAAGGCACAGAGGTCGAGTATCTGCTGCTGCCGGATGAAGGCCATGGCTTCTCTCGCCGCGCGAATGAGGTGCTGGTATACAAGCGGATGCTTGAATTTCTGAAGAAACATCAGGAGACACCGGTGACACAGGCTTAAGTTAAAACTAAAGGCGGTTTCGGTTCCTCATGGAGAGGCGACCGAAACCGCCCTTTGTATTGGAACGGCTTACGGGAAATCAAATGAAGGAACTCCGCTTGTTCAGGAAATGCCTTTTCCGCCTTGCGGGATCAGGGGACAGACTCGTTCCACGTCTTTTATGATGGGTTTGGCATGCCGGATCAGAGTCTGTGCGGCTTCGAGCTGCAAGGAGGCCTGGTGGGCATTCTCGCTGGTCCATACTTCATGGACATAGACTGCACGGGGATCCTGTGCGGAAGTATGAACCACATAGTTCTCGCATTCCTCCAAGTCCTGCATGGACGCTGCCGCCTCCAACAGAATGCGCACCAGCTCTTCCCGCTGATGTTCCTCTACGGTGAACTTGCCAAATAATCCGAACTTACTCATAAGGTTCCTCCTTGATTTGACAGGTCTATTTTAATTGCATGTATGTATTTCGGCTTTGAGCTTTCAGTTCCCTGTGAGCCAAAGGAATAGTAATGAAATATATCCATATTGATTGCATACAAACAAATTGCGTTACAAATGTATCGATCCGAAGTATACTATATTGAAAATAAAACCTGATCGTTGAGGTGGGCCGATTGTTAAGTGCTGTTTTTGTAGGTTTAGTTGCGGTAGAGCATATTTATATTATGATTCTGGAAATGTTCTTATGGGACTCTCCACGGGGAATGAAGACCTTTGGTTTGACGAAGCAGCAGGCAGAATCCACCCGGTCGATGGCTGCGAACCAGGGTCTGTATAATGGGTTTCTGGCAGCAGGACTAATCTGGGGCCTGTTCTATCCGGATGCCACAATCGGATGGCAGATTCAGATGTTCTTCGTTGGCTGTGTTGTTGTGGCTGCTCTCTTCGGCGGGGCAACAGCCAAGCGATCGATATGGCTGACACAGGGTGCTCCTGCGCTGATTGCTCTCTTGCTGCTGCTATTCCTGTAACATTGCCAAATCCCCGGGGCCTGCTTCCGCAGCCCCGGGGATTTTTGTTGTTCAGTCCGATTGTTTACACCGTCGCTCTGCGAAGCAGGATATTGGTGCCTGCTGCACAGAAGGTGATCGGCAGTGTCCACGCGGCGAAGTCCAGCGCTGTTTGCTGAATCATCCCATCGAATATCGATTATCGGCAATGCTTTACAGATATATTGGGCGATTGATTTTAAGACAGAGTTTATCGCTTACCCTTTGGTAAGTTAACTGTATAATTAAGGGAATCATTTTCAAAGGAGTATGATCAGACGATGGAACCCATTGCTGTAAGTTCTATTCTGAATCCTCACTATCTCCAGAAGGTGCTGGAGCCTTTATACAGTCTGGGACATTGGACGGAATGCGTGTACTGGCTGCGGGGGTTAAATGATACCTACCGGATCAGGACTGCTATCCAGGATGGCGTGCCTACGATCTAGCCCAGGTCAAGGGGAGAAAACGCCAGCTCCCGGAAGGACAGGAACGGCTATGGGAAGCGTTGATGTCAGGGTATCGGGAGATCAGAGAATTCTCTGCTCAGGAAGAGGAGGCGATCCGTTGGTTTATGGCTGCCCGGAGACTGTGGATAATAAGCCTGGACGCAGACTTTGTCCCTAGTCAATCCGGAGCCCTGGATTATGGTGAAGACTGGCTGAATGAATTTGTGGAGGAGTTCCGGAGCACCCCGTTATAATAGACTTACTGAGTACCAGCAAATTAAATCGCGGTAGACCATGGAGATGGGGCTGGACAACAGGCAGCTGGGGCTGAATGGGGTCTGGCTCTTTTTCTTGCGTTTTAAATATTATTTTAGGAAAATCAATCGTTTTGGCTGCATGCTCCGTCTTACTTAGGAATCGATGGATGAGGAACTCCTCCACGTACCGGTACAGAAGCTGAAAATAAGGGGGGAGAACGTGGATAACACCATGAACAGGATCAGCATGCTCCGTCAGGAGCTGGGGGAGGAGGATATCTTTCAACGGCTCCTTGCGGAGGAGCAGCGCACTTTGTATGCGATCGCACTGAGTTATTTGCGAACCGAAGCGGACGCGCTGGAAGCGGTGCAGGAAGCGGTATGCAAAGCGTGGACGAAACGCCACAAGCTGAAGGATCAGCAGTCTGTACGTCCTTGGCTTATAAGGATCACGATCAACTGCTGCATGGATGAGCTGAGACGCAGGAAGCGTGTATTCCCGGCAGAGAAGGTGAAGGAAGAAGCCGCAGCGCGTGAGATGCAAAGCAATGAACGGATGGATCTGGAACGGGCCATGGAGCGGATGAAACCCAAATACAGGCATGTCATTATTCTCCGGTTTTATCAGGATATGACGATGGCCGAGATTGCCAGCGTGCTGAAAAAGCCGGAGGGAACTGTCAAGACATGGCTGCGTGAAGGTCTGAAGCAGCTTCGGGCTTACTTATGATGAAGGACAAGCGGGGTGAATGACCATGAATATAGAAAATAAAGAACAATCTGTGCTGATGGATGATGCCCGGGATGTCATGCAAAGAGCCGCAGCACTGCCGGAAATGAAGCTGCAGGCTGCCGTATCCCGGGGAGCGGCGAAAGGGAGGAAACAGCGTATGCGGCGCCGGTATAGTTATAGTCTGGGTGCTGCTGCGGCAGTTCTGGCATTCCTATTCGTATGGACTTATGTGCAGCAGACAGAAAATGATGTGACCGCGGGGGTGGTGCATACCAGCGATCCTGCGGGCTGGGTTGGATTTCAGCCGTTTATGGGAGCTCATGATCCGACACTGGCGCTGGCCTTGAAGAATCAACTTGTTAAACCGGTTTACCAGAGTGGGGAAAAGGGAGGGGTTCGTCTGGATGTGACGGGTGCAGTAACCGATGGGCGAAAGCTATATATCTTGATCAGCCTGCACAATAACACGGATCAATCTATCTACATAACTCCCAGGTCGCTGACATATGGCGGAGTTAAAGTAGACGGTTTCGGGGCTGAATTGGGTGAAGGAGGAAGTACGAGCGATGCTGATCCGGGCAAGACAGGCTATCTGACCTTTTCTGCAAATCTCATTCCCGGAGCCAAGTATGGCAGTGAGGCCAATTTTGCAGTAAATGTGTACAAGGAAGCAGGTGGCGACCCCTCCACTCTAGATGTAACCTTTGACCTCGACCTTAACATGCTGCAGGATCGGATTCAGACGTATAAGGCGGAGCAGCCGTTAACGGTAAAGGGCCAAAAAATTCAGATTGAACAGGTAACCTATACTCCGCTGAATTCTTATGTGGATCTGAATTATGACAAGCATAATCAGGAGCAGATTTTTGAACTGATTTATCCAGTGCTTAAGGGAGCCGACGAGGGCAGAAGTGAGCGGCTTGGTTATGTCAGCTCAGACATGCATTATAACCGCTTGATTTACAGCAAGCCCCTGTATGATATGACCCTGGTGTTCAAGCCGAGCCAGCTGAAGCAGCGGGATCAGGCTGAGTTTGCTGTAGCGGGCATCTCTGCACTGGACAAGGATCAGAGTGAGTTGGTCGTAGATTTGAGTCAAGAGAAAATCATGAAGGCTCCAGAGCTCGCCAATGCTCAGTTTTCTATAGAAAGTGAAAGCACAGGAAACCGGGAAGATGCTTTTCTGTTTAAAGTCCATTCTCCACTTGCCAGCAGCTATGGGAAAGGGATCGAGCTGTCAGACACCTATACTGATGCTGAAGGAAGCGGACACAAACTTGGAGGTGGGGGCAGCATCGCTGGACACAACTCTAAAGGGGACATGACCTATGAACAAACCTCAGTCTTTGGCAAAGATGCACAGAAGCTGCCGCAGCCGCTGACGATCGGCATTAAGTGGCTGTGGAACCCGCTGACAGAAGCCCAATCGGTACAGCTTCACCCTGAAAAGTGATTACAAGCCAATAAACCGCCCGGCCATACCTGCCGGGCGGTTTTGCTGTATCTACTCCTTAGGTACATCTGGATATTCAAATACATGGTAAGCCAGAATCGTATCACTGCTGTCGGTCTCCATGACCGTTATAGGCGAGGTGCCAAGAAACAGCTGGGTAACCTCTCCTGACTTCAGCTCACGGGCGTCCTGCCATTCAAAGCTTTCTGAACGCTTTTGACCAATATCAGCGGTTTTATTTATCGTCAAATAGTAATACTTATGTCCCTCAGGCAAGGGATTGTAAGACACGGACCATTGGGATGCCACGGGATCAGAAATGGTAAAGGTAATAGGTTCAGAGAGCTCCGGTGACGGGAAGGCGCGAAGAACCTGATCTTCTGAAATTTCAAACGACTGATAACCGATCACCTCACCACTCCCGGGATGATAGCTGATCACGGTGATCACAGCAGGGCCCTCACTTAGAACCGGTACAGGCACATCTTCGCTCAATGTGTCGCTGTCATCTCCTGTATTCCAGCCTAACGAACCGTTCTCGTCTGAGTTATAACGCAAACCGATGATAGCAGGGATGGCTTGATTTGAAATTTGGTACTTAAAGGCGATATCTTCTGCATGCTCTCCGATCCTCGGCTGGGTTGTGTTCAGGTTCCCGGTCGAAGCGGATGGTTTGACAAAGCTGACCGTCTGGCCAAGCCCCGGATTAACAGCTTCAACCGGAACAACAGCCGGACTCACTACATTACCCGCCGTATCCGTTATGCCGCTGACTTGAATTTGCCCTCTGGTGAAGAAGGAAGGTACAGAATAATGGATCTCATCCAATATGAAGGCGGCGGGCAGCTGGACCAGGACCTTCTTCTGGTCCGGCGATAAGCTGATAATGCTATTCGGCGGAAGGTCATAAGATTGATTGTACGGCCCGACTAATGTATAAGAAGCAGCATTCTCGGCATGACTGCGGTCCAGGGCTTCAGAGAAGGTTAGGGTTACGATGCTCTCACTGCCTCTTCGCTGAACAGAGAGCAGCTTTGGTGCCGTTGTATCCGCTGGCGGTGTGTAGCCGCCGCTACTTGGAGGAAGACTTGGAGCAGGGTTATTTTGCGTCGGAGCAGGCGGCGTAACTGGCGGTGGTGCAGGCAGAAGATGGGCATTCTCGATCTTGACAGGCTGGTCCGTCTGGAGCACCCTTCCAGCCACCGATTGCAGACCGCCAATGGAGAGAACAGGATTGGCCAGAATGTCAGCAGGCAGTGCCTCATCAAATATAACCGTCAGCGTTTTGCCGTTCGGGGACAGCTGAACATGGGCTTTAAGCTGGATTAGCGGCCTGCCGTTAAGTAAAATTTTGGACAGATCCAGCCGGGTTTCATCCAGAGAGGCACTGAAGGTGAGCACAAGCTGATGCTGATCAGTAGCTGTTGTCTGGATGAGCTTAAGCGGATCAACCTGGGTTTTGAACTCATAGGAGGACAAAAGCAGGTCATTTCGGTTAGCGTTACCCTGCCAGTTCGCGGTATCTGCGGGGCTGTCAATCAGACCCTTCTCGATAGCTGCAGCTACGTATTGGGTCGCCCACGGGCTGATTTTCCCCTCTACAGATGCATCATTCTTCACCTTCAGATCAAGCGAGCGAACCAGAAAAGCAGCCAGCTGTTCCATGGTAACCTTGCCGCTGGGATCATACTTCCCGTTGCCCACACCGTTCGTAATGCCAGCATTCTTCAGGGCTTCAATATAAGGAAGGGCATAACCGTTTGCCGGATCATCTGCGGTAACATCCTTAAAAGAAGATGATTTGGACGTTGAGGAGTTAACAGGGAGACCCATGATCAGCGCCGCTACTTTGGCGAATTGAGCACGATTCATTTCCTCCTGTAGTCCAAAATGATCCTCACTCAACCCGTTGAATATTCCCGCCTGAATCATGGCATCGAATTTGGCTTTGGTTGCAGCGTCCAGATCCTTTAGGTCGGAGAAAGCTGCGGAGGTTTTGGCAGACACGTCCGCTCCGGCCAGGGAGGGGGCAGACGGTGTGAGCAGGAGCGCTGCTGCAGCCGTAAAGATGATTTTTCGCATGGTAACAACCTTTCTGTTAGGGGATGATAGTCATCATTTTGATAACATTATATCTTCGAGCCTGGTGGAAAGGTATAGTGAAAAATAAAGAATTTTAAATACGTAGCTACGAAATGAATTCATGATCACCGTGTGATCCGTTGGCCGGAAGGTTCTAGATTTAGCGAAACTGCCGCTCTTGTCAGGGGGCCGAGAGCATACTGGCTGCCATCTGGACAAGGTCCTGTCTGGTCAGCTGGCTGGAGGGACTGTCATAGATTTCGATCAGCAGCCCACGCTTTTCATCTTTCCAGCCAAGCCGGTTACGGCTGTAAGCGATGGCCGAACCCAATTTGTCTTCGGTTGAGGCGATATAATACGCTTCGGTGCCTCGGATGGACAGCTTTTCTGCTGTATCGTACGGACCCTGGATTACGGTTGTTAGCCCGGAATCAGCCGGTATGGAATGCGCCATAACGACGACATAATCATCTTTCCCTTTTGAGAAGCGCATGGAGGTCGCGTCTGCCTTGCTCCAACTCATTTTTTTTAAGAACAGCTTGTCGTCTGAGGCTGAAGCTTTGGACTGGCCAACAAGCTCTTCCGTTAGCATTCGATATTCGGCATTCTTGGAACGCTGCGGGTACAGATCTTCAGGGTGGACATAGCCATATTCATACCGGTAGCCTGCAGGGAGCTGGGAAGGGTAATTCAGCACAGGCGCTTGAGTTCGCTGAATTTCATCCTGAAGGCTGCTGAAGCTCGGAAACTCTTTTATTTTATATTCAAATTTGACCGGATTAGCCTGATCGGCCTTGGCGATTATATCGTCTTTTACATAATAGGCGGCATAATCACCGGGTTGAAGCTGTGCATTCACCTGCTTGCTGTACATCTGGAACAAGTCTGTATAGCGCTGACCGAACTTGGTGGCTGGCGGAGCTTGATTTGTGTTCAGAATCATCTCTGCCTGACTATTGCGAAATTCAATGAACTGGGAAGCAGCATAACCGGATAAGGACACCCCAAGGACAAGGAAAGAAGCTGCAGCCGGTACGGCAAAGCGAGGCCGCAGGAGCATACGTTTCCGCTCAGGAATGCGCTGCTCAATAGCATGAACCCTGCTCATCACGGCATCAGTCACGTCCAGGGCCTGCACCGTGGCAGACTGTTCGTTCAGTTGACTCATGAATTTCAGGCTTTGGTCCTGCTCAAAGTTTCGTAGCTCAGACATTGTTGTACCTCCTCAATGGTATGGAGCTGCTTCATAAGCTTGGCCCGGGTCCGGCTGTACTTTTTCTTTACCGCCTCCGTGCTTTTGCCCATAATGATACCGATATCCCCGAAAGGCTTCTCCTCAAACACTCTCAGTACAAGAAGATTGCGTTCCTCGATCGTCAGCTTCTGCAGCGCCAGGCTCAGCGGCTCACTGAATAGACTTTTCTCGATGTCATAATCAGGGTTGTGCACAATTGTCTCTTGATCAAATAAAACAAGTTTCAGCTTTCGCTGGAAGTTACGGCGGCGCAGCAGATTAAGACAGTGATGGTAGGCCAGCTTATACAGCCATGAAGCAAAACGGACATCAGGTCTGTACCTGTATATATTCTCGAAGGCCTTGACCAAAATGTCCTGGACCGCATCTTCGGCATCCTGCCTGTTACCCATAAGACGCCAGCAATAGAGGAATATTGGATGCTGGAAACGCTGGACAATAAATGTGTACTGGTCGGTCTCGCCGTTCTGAACACGGGTGATGCAGGCTTCAATCTCTTCATCCATAGATCTTCCTCCTTTCGTTTTGCTGTATTTTCATATCTATATAACAATTGGGAACGGGCAAAAGGGACACTTCATCAAAATATCAAATAAGTCCAGTTTTAGTCATCTATAGTCCATTGAGTTGTGCCCGGCAATCGGTGATAATGGGTTCACGCCCAAATTCAACTCGAAAGAAGGATGAGATCGTGCGCAGAATCAAGGTTGGTGTCATTGGCACCGGAGTGATTAGTCATATCTATCTTAAAAACCTTACCGGCATGCTGGATCACATTATCGAAGTTAAAGCTGTTGCAGATTTGGTGCCGGAGCTCGCCCGTCAGCGGGCAGAGGAGTTTCAGGTACCGAATGTATACACGGTGGAAGAACTGCTGAACGACCCTGAGATTGAAATTGTCTTGAACCTGACCGCACCGGCGGTCCACGCCATGCTGAACAAGAGAGCGCTGGAGTCGGGGAAGCATGTATATACAGAAAAGCCTTTCGCCCTGAACCGCGAGGATGCGGATGAGGTGCTGGCACTGGCAGAATCCAAAGGCCTTCTGGTCGGCTGTGCACCGGACACGTTCCTTGGAGCAGGCATCCAGACCTGCCTCAAGTTAATCGATGACGGCTGGATTGGCACCCCTTATGGTGCAAGCGCTACCATTATCATGGGGAATGCCTCGAACGGCATGCATCCAAATTTCCGCAACTTTCTGAAACTTGGCGGAGATCCCATTATGGATATGGGACCTTATTATCTGACGGCACTGGTAGCCCTGCTAGGGCCGGTTCGCCGGGTAACCGGTTCGGCCCAGCAGCTGCACCGTGAAATTACCATTAATAATCCCAAGTCGCCGGCTTATGGCGAGACCGTACCGATTGAGGCCCCAACCAATGTGACCGCTGTATTGGATTTTGCCAACGGTGCTGTAGGCAGCCTGCAGGCAGCGAAGGAAGCCTTTGGGTATTCTCCGCGCATGGAGATCTATGGAACCGAAGGAATCCTGTATGTGCCGGATCCGAACTTCTTCGGCGGAACGGTATCCATTCAATTCCCGAACGGCCAGACCAAGGAGGTTCCGCATACCCATCCGTACGCTGAGGAGGGACGGGGTATGGGGGTGGCGGACATGGCTTATGCGATCCTGAATCACAGACCCAACCGGGCAAGCGGGCAGCTGGCACGTCATGTACTGGATATCTCGCTGAGTATTTTCGAGGCATCGCAGGCCGGACGTCATATCGAGCTGCAGCCTGCCATTGAGCGTCCAGCTCCGCTGCCGCTGGGACTTAAGCATTATTTGCTGGATTAATCATAGAGCACACTGAAATCAAACATGGAATGGAGCGTGTCACAATGAGAAAATTCCCGGTAGCAGTGCAGCCGTACACCGTTAGGGAGCAGCTGGCTCAAGATTATACAGGTACCCTGGAGAAAATCGCAGAAATTGGTTACCGCGGTATTGAACTGGGCCGTCCGCCGGAAGGCATGACGATCAAGGAACAAAAAGCGCTGCTGGACCGGCTCGGCCTGCAGGTTGTCGGAACCCATACCGGTTTTGACAGTTTTGACTTCGATCCGAATGTCATTGCAGATTATCTGGATAAGGTAGACGGGGGCCGTTTTGCAGCCATATCCCTGCGTTTTGACTCCAAAGAGGACGTCATCGCCAAGGCAGCCAAGCTAAACGAAATCGGCGGGCAGTTCCGCAGCCGGAATGTACAGTTCCTGTACCATAACCATGACTGGGAATTCCAGCAGTTCGAGGGGGAAGCTGTGCTTGATATTCTGCTGCGCGAGACGGATCCCGAGCTTGTGAAGCTGGAGCTGGATACCTATTGGGCCTATAAGGGCGGCGTTGACCCGGTCACGTATCTGGGTAAACTTCAAAACCGCTGTCCCCTGCTGCACATCAAAGATGCAGAGGAAGGGGAGGAGGCCTTCTTTGCCGAGATCGGCGAAGGTATCCTGGACTTCCGGGCCATTTCTCAAGCGGCCGAACAGGTAGGTACCCAATGGCTTGTCGTGGAGCAGGACCAGTCCAGGAGAGACCCGCTGGAGAGTCTGGCCATCAGCTATCGCAATCTGAAAGCGATGGATCTGGTTGAATCATAACTCGTTGAATCACAGATCTGATTGTTAAGAAGGAGGGGGTTCTATGTGCACCATTCATCATACGGTCAAGGGCACAGCATCTGCCCCTGTTCAGCTGCCCTTGATCCATATTGTCGGCGATATCGCCAAAAAGGCGGGGTCCGGTCTCGGTCCCCGCACCATTCCGGATTACGAGCTGTTATATTTTCCTGACGCTTCGAGGAGCATCTACCGGATCGGGGATCAGGCCTATACGCTGGATGAACCGAGCTTTGTCCTTACCCGACCGGGTGAATCACATACCTATGAATATGATATACAGCAGCCGGCACGGCATTTGTTCATTCATTTTGGTCTGCCGGACACGCATCAGGCACTGGAACTGCTGCCGATGCTTCGTCCCGGGGAAGCGAGCGTAATCCCGGTTGACGACCAGCTGCTGGTCGGCATGATGAAACAGATTCTCTATATTTCCTATGCATACCCGACCCGGCTGCAGGAGCGGGGGAGCGCCATGCTGCTGACCCTGCTGACAGAGCTGAACGGACAGCTGTACGACGATCCGGTACGGGCACAGATCAAACGTTTGCCGTCCCAGATCGTAAAAGCCCTGGATTATATTGATGAGCATATAGAAGAACCGATTGCCGTGGAAATGCTGGCGAACCGCAGCGGCTGGTCCCACGAGCATTTTTCCCGCTCCTTTATGCAGTACTTGGGTCGAACACCGCGGGAGACTATCATTCAACGGCGGATCGAGCGGGCTTGCCAGCTGCTGCTCTACGAAGAGTGGAGCATCAAGGAAGTGGCCTACCATGTCGGTTTCGCGGATGAGAACTATTTCAGCCGGCTGTTCAAGACGGTCAAAGGGATGACAGCGACTGAATATCGCCGCAGATACAACAATCCGGTATATCGTAATCTGGTACCTGTGAAGGAGACGGAGACTTTGTATCCGGCGAACCGGATTTTGTTCAACGTCCATGTCCAATAACATACAGAGGAGGATGACTGTGAGAGAACAGATACAAGCAGGCCTTGTAGGTTACGGGTTTGCAGCCCGTACATTTCATGCGCCTGTCATCCGCACTGTGCCGGGACTTGCGCTCCGGAAAGTTGTACAGCGCAGCGGCAGCTCCTGTGAACAGGATGATCCCGGCGTGCAGGCAGTGAAGGACCTGACAGCGCTGCTTGCTGATGAAGAGATCCGTCTGGTGATTGTCACCACACCAAGCACCAATCATTACGAGATTGCCAGGCAGGCACTGCTGGCCGGCAAGCATGTGGTGGTCGAGAAGCCATTCACAGCCACGACAGCAGAGGCGGATGAGCTGATTGAGCTGGCCCGCCGCCAGGAGAAAGTGCTGAGCGTGTTCCATAACCGCCGCTGGGACGGCGACTTCCTTACACTTCAGGAGATTGTAGCGCAGCAGAAAGTAGGCCGTATGACGGAAGCCGAACTGCGCTGGGACCGGTTCAGCCCGCAGGCCAATCCGGAACGCTGGCGGGATGCGGGCGAGGAAGGCTCCGGAACCTTTTACGACCTTGGCGTCCATCTGATCGACCAGGCGCTTACCCTGTTTGGACTGCCGCTGACAGTTCAGGCTGAACTGCGGACAGAACGGGAGCATACGCGGGCTTTTGATTATTTTGACGTATCGCTGGGATATGAGGATAACTTCAAAGTAAGCCTGAAGTCCTCACTGGTTGCCCTGGAACCGGCTTCCCGGTATCGCCTTTACGGCGCAGAGGGAGCCTTTGTTAAATACGGGGAAGACCCTCAGGAGAACCAGCTGCGCAGCGGCCTGCTGCCGGGGCAGCCGGGCTGGGGCGAAGAGCCGGAAGAGCAGTGGGGCATCCTGCATACGCGCAGCGGCGGGCTGGATCTGAGGAGCAGGGTGCGGACCCTGCCGGGGTCCTACGCGTCGTTCTATCAGAACGTCTACGATGCTATCACAGGAGCAGCGGAACTGGCCGTGCAGCCGGAGCAGGCAAGAATGGCGATCCGGGTCATTGAGCTGGGCCTGCTGAGCCATCGTGAGCAGAGACGAGTAGCATTCACACCCTGACGGCAGCGGGCTGAATACACTGCCGGGGTTCAAGAAAAGTAACAGGAAAAGAAGGCGATACGATGTTTCCTTTTAAACCAGCTTTAAATACATCTACACTGATTCCATTCGGCCTTGGCGTCAAGGAACAGATCCATACTGCAGCCAAGGCCGGATATGAGGGCATTGAGCTGTGGGTGAAGGACATTGAAAGTTATGTGTCAGAAGGCGGCAGTCTATCCGGATTGAAGCAGTATATTACGGATACCGGAATCGAAGTTGTGAACGCGATTGCCTTCTGGGCATGGGCAGACCGTGATCCCGAGGCACGCCGGCAGGGGCTGGAACAGGCGAAACAAGAGCTGGAGATGCTGGCGGCGATCGGGTGTCAGGCGGCGGCCGCTCCGCCGTATGGGGAGGTGGAGGGCGTTCCGCTGGATGAGATGGCAGAGGCCTACGCCGTGCTGGCCGCAGCGGCGCGCAGCCATGGAGTCGAGCCGTATCTGGAGTTCTGGGGACGGGCGAAGCAGCTCTACCATATCATGGATGCCTTGTATGTGGCGAAGGCCAGCGGAGTGGAAGAGCCGAAGATTTTGCTGGACCCGTTCCACATGTATACCGGAGGCAGTGAAATATCTTCCCTGGCACGGATTGCGGGTGAGCGGATCGGTATTGTACATGTGAACGATTATCCGTCATTTCCGCCACAGACGTATATTCGTGATTCCGACCGGGTCTTTCCCGGGGACGGGCTGCTGCCTTCATATGCTTTTGCCAGCCAGCTGCACCAGTCCGGCTATGAGGGGTATCTGTCCCTGGAGCTGTTCCGCAGCGAATACGGCGATCGAAGCGCGCTTGAGACAGCCTCATACGGATTGGCTAAAATGCGAAAGGCCTACAGCTTATAATGGACCGGAAACCCTTGCCAGCTGCGTCATCCTTGGGGACCCGGTCCCTTTTTGCCATCACCTGGCCCATCTTCATTGAATCAGCGCTGCAGATGCTGCTGCGAACCTCGGATACCTTCATGCTCAGTAAAGTTTCGGACGGAGCGGTTGCCGCGGTTGGTGTAGCGAATCAGATTATCTCCTTCGGGGTGCTGCTGTTTAACTTTGTCGCCTTGGGCTCAGCAGTGGTCATCTCCCAGTATCTCGGCGCGCGCCGGCAGCAGGAAATAGGTCAGCTGGCAGGCTCTTCGCTCGGGCTGAACTTCCTGTTCGGGGTCTTTGTCAGCGTATTAGTGATGGCATTCAGCGGCCCGCTGCTGGGGATCTTCGACCTGGAGAGCAGCCTTATGCAGCAGGCACAGGGATATCTGATGATTGCCGGCGGAGCATTGGTCATTCAGGCGCTCCTGTCTGTGGTGACGGCGATGATTCAATCCCACGGATATACCAGGCAGACGATGCTGGTATCCCTGGGGATGAACGTATTGAACATTGCCGGAAACTATCTGGTTATTTATGGTCCGGGCGACTTCCCGAAGCTTGGCGTCATGGGCGTAGCCATCTCGACAGCTTTGGCCCAGACGATCGGCCTGCTCATTAATCTGATTCTGCTGCGGCGTACGGCCGGCGTCCACCTTCGCTGGAGCAGCATGTTCCGATGGCGGCGTGATCATGTGGGGAAAGTGCTGCGGGTAGGTCTGCCCTCCTCCGCAGTATCGCTGTCTTATTCAGCGAATCAGTTCGTTACGACAGCGTTGATCTCGGCACTGGGTGCATCCATGCTTGCAACCAAAATTTACACCCAGAACATTATGTTCTTCGTGATGATTCTGGCAGTATCGCTGGGGCGGGGCGGACAGATTATCGTAGGTCATATGATCGGCGCCGGCCAGCAGGAGACAGCCTATAGGCAGGTGCAGGGTAACCTGATCCGCAGCCAGTTTATTACCATCATGGCTGTTGTAGTGATGGTCCTGTTCCGTGTGCCGCTGATGCGTCTCTTCACCGGGGATGCCGGCATCGTGACACTTGGTGCATCTCTGCTGCTGTTAAGCTTTATTCTGGAGCCTGGCCGCAACTTTAACATTATTCTGGAACGTTCCCTGCAGGCGGCTGGAGATGCCCGGTATCCGATGGTGATCTCGATTGTGGTAACCTGGGTATTCAGCGTACCTTTGACCTACCTGCTGGGGATCTACCTTGGTTATGGATTGTACGGGGTATGGGCTGCCTTTATCGCAGATGAGTGGCTGCGGGGGATTCTCCTCTGGTTCCGCTGGAAGGGCAAGGCATGGCAGCGTAAGTCATTGGTGACAGGCAGGGAGCAGGAGACCGTCGTATAAACCCGGATACGGGATGAAATCGTTGTGGACATATACAAAAGCGGCAGCTCCTACGTATAGGAGCTGCCGCTTTTTTGTGTGCAGGATATGAAGCTGCTATCTGCCTCATACTTATATATAATAACCGATTTTTGTTGCGGTCGGGCCGAAGGCTTACAGATCGTCGAATCCGTTGTCATCGCCTACTTTGCCGTAGTTACGGGACTTTGCTTCGAAGAAGTCGGTCTTGGTAGCGTTCAGGGCTTCATCAGAGAACGGCTTGATCCAAGGCATGCAGTTCACGTCCACACCTTCGTAAGCTTTCTCCATGCCCATCAGGCGCAGGCGCTTGTTAGCTGTGTATTTGATATAATCGGACAGCTCGTTCAGATCAATGCCGCGAACTTCCTTCAGCGTATAATGGGCCCAGTTGGTCTCCAGCTCAACGGCACGGTCGATCGTGCGGTATACATAATCCATGTTCTCCGGTGTGTTCAGCTCAGGGAAGTCAACCAGCAGCTGCTTGAACACTTCAGCGAAGAAGTAGCAATGCTGATTCTCGTCACGCTGAATGTAGGAGATCATCTGGCTCGTACCCATCATTTTCTGGTCACGCGCAAGATTGTAGAAGAAGGCAAATGTACTGTAAAAGAAAATACCCTCCAGAATCAAGTCAGCGACCATAGCCTTGAAGAAGGTCTGCGGGCTTGGGTCATCACGGAATTCCTGATAGATATCAGAGATGAACGTATTGCGTTCCAGCAGCACCGGATCATGCTTCCAGTACTCGAAAATCTCCTTCTGCTCCTGATCGGATACCAGGGAAGACAGTACATAGGAATAGGATTGATTATGAACGACTTCCTGCTGGCCGATGATGGCGGAGACAGCTTCCAGAGAGGAGTCGGTAAAATAACGCTTCACATCGCCCACGAACATCGTCTGCATCGAGTCCAGCACTGCCAGCAGGCCGATGTTGATTTTGAACGTACGCTGTTCTTCGGGATCCAGCATCGGAAACTGCTGCGCATCTTTAGACATCGGGATTTCATCCGCGATCCAGTGGTTGAGCAGCAGCACTTTGTACAGCTTGTACATGTGCGGCATGCGGATGTCATTCCAGTTCAGAATGCCGGAGCATTCGCCTTCGATGATGCGTGTCGAACGGTTAGGGGCTTCCGTGTTGAAGATTTTTTGCAATTGCATGACAGGCACTCCTTTAAGTATGTTGGAAATACTATATTTAAAATTCTAGGGAATGGTGTGAACAAAAGGGAAGCTCGCCCCTTCCGACCCGATGAGCGGGGAAAGGAACGAGCATCTAACAGGGTATGCCTTGATTGTATAAAGTAAGCAGCTCATTCCCTGAATATCAGGGCTTTAGCTCGCGCAGGATTCGCATTCTTCAATCGTCAGGGCACGGCTGCGCACATAATAGGTTGATTTCATACCGGATCTCCAGGCATGCAGATGCAGCCCCAGGAACTCGGTTGCCTTAATATCTGGACGAACATACAAGTTAAAGCTTTGACCTTGGTCAATATGACGCTGGCGGGCAGCTGCCATGTTGATGGAAGCGTTCTGGTCAATCAGGAACGCTGTCTTGTAATACCAGATCGTATTTTCATTCAGATCCGGTGCCGGATTTGCAATCTTGTAGGTCGTCTTCTCCTCATAGGACAGCAGCTCGTATAGTGGATCGATACTTGCCGTGGAACCTGCGATGATGGAAGTGGAACCGTTAGGCGCGATGGCGAACAGCCACGCGTTGCGGACACCGTTGTTCTTCACTTCCTCAGCCAGCTTCTGCCACTCTGCAGTGGTTACGAATTGGCCTTCACGAGTGCCGTCCGTATAGTGACGGGAAGTAAAGTATTCGCCGGACTGCCAGTCCGAACCCTCGAACTTGGCGTAACGGCCTTTCTCCTTGGCCAGCTCCATACTGGATTTAACAGCCAGGTAGTTGATCTTCTCGTACAGGTTGTCGTTAAACGTAACAGCTTCATCGGATTCCCAGCGGATCCCCTCCAGAGCGAGCAGGTGATGTAATCCGAATGTACCTAGGCCGACTGCACGGTATTGGCTGTTCGTATATTGAGCCTGCAGAACTTCGATATTGTTGATGTCGATGACATTGTCCAGCATACGAACCTGGATAGGAACCAGACGATCCAGCACACCGGCAGGTACTGCGCGGGCCAGGTGGATCGAGTTCAGGTTGCAGACAACGAAATCACCAGGAATTTTGGAGATCACGATGCGGGTCTGTCCGTCTTTGGTCACAAGCTCTTCCTTCTCCACTACAGTTGGAGACTGGTTCTGCATGATCTCGGTGCACAGATTGGACGAGTAGACCATGCCGTGTGCACGGTTCGGGTTCGCCCGGTTGACTGTGTCACGGTAGAACATATAAGGTGTGCCTGTTTCAAGCTGGGATTTCATAATCCGCTTCATAATATCGATCGCCGGAACCGTGATACGGGAGAGCAGCGGATGGTTCACGGCTTCCTCATATTTCTCGCGGAAGGCACCTTGACCAAACTGCTCGTCGTAGAAATCTTCCAGACCGAGCGGACGACCATTACCGTCGGTCCAGCCCATCACTTTCTTCACTTCATGCGGACAGAAGAGGTTCCATTCTCCGCGCTCCTCTACACGTTCCATGAACAGATCCGGCAGGCAGACCCCGTGGAATACGTCATGGGCTCTCATACGCTCGTCGCCGTTGTTCAGCTTCAGGTCGAGAAAAGCGAGGATGTCTTTGTGGAACACGTCCAGATAGACGGCGATTGCGCCCTTGCGAGTACCGAGCTGGTCCACGCTGACAGCTGTATTGTTCAGCTGGCGGATCCAAGGGATGACGCCGGAGCTGGTATTCTTGTGACCACGGATGTCAGAGCCTCTGGCCCGTACTTTGCCGAGGTAGACGCCGATGCCGCCGCCCATTTTGCTCAGACGGGCTACGTCCGTATTGGAATCGAAAATACCTTCGAGGGAATCGTCTACCGTATCGATGAAGCAGCTGGAGAGCTGTCCGGCTACTTTTTTTCCCGCATTAGACATGGTTGGTGTAGCTGCAGTCATGTACATGTTACTCATTGCCCAGTACGCTTCCTTAACAAGCTCCATCCGTTTCTCGGCAGGTTCCTGGTGCATCAGGTACATGGCAATCACCATATAGCGCTCCTGCGGCAGCTCCATGACGCGTCCGTCGAAGTCGTTCGCCAGATAACGCTCTGCCAGTGTCAGCAGACCGATATAATCGAACAGCAGATCGTTCTCAGGCTGGAGGGCTTCGCCAAGCTCGTCAATTTGCTCTTTGGTGTAGTGGGTCAGCAGCTCTTCACGGTAGATCCCTTTCTTCACCAGTTCTGTGATCAGCGGATAGAATGCGCCGTAAGGCTCATCCGGGTATGATTTATAACGGCGATTGTTGGCCGCTTTTTTATATAGCGAGGTCAGCAGGGAGCGCGCAGCGGCGAATTTCCAATCTGGCTCTTCCTTGGTGACAAGCTCCAGCGCGGTCATAGAGAAAGCGCTGCTGATCTCTTCAGCAGTTACCTCTTCACGGCGAAGTTTCGTTGTTACGCCCCGAACAAGGCGCTCCTTATCCAGTTTGTCCAATCCCTTCAGGATCCGGTCGGCGTAGACGGAGATACGCATATCGTCAAAAGCCAGCTGTCGGTTATTGGGCTTCACTACTAGTTGGGGCATGAATAATTCCTCACTTTCAAAGATAGGATGATCTGTGTGACTGAATGACAGAAGCTGTCGGATATTTGTACAAAAAAGCACTGTAATTACTGACCGCCAGAGGGGGGCCAGTGCAGAAGAAATGCTGTCTCAGCAGGGGGCAGGCAGTGCCTGAAGCCATGAGAAAAAAGCATTCTCCGGTAGGTACAGGCTGCGAAAAATGCTGCGGATTCGTCTTGATGTCCGTATGAGGATAATATGCATCTTCACTACATTTTGTTGCTGTTAGATAAAAATAACCCAATATATTGTGTTTGTAAACCTTGAAATCAAAAACAGTGACTTGGCGATTATAGCAAAAAAGAGGACAACCCGCAAAGCAAAAGGACTGGAAGCGCCTCAAAAATTTGAGAAATAAATTTGTTGACAGCAGCCCCTTTCAATGCCTATGAAAATGGTTCAGAAACTGCGGTTCATGATATGAACGTCAGGTCGGGCAGAAGCTTAATTGAGGTTGCGGAACCCGTCGAAAAGGGGTATAGATATACAACAGGAAGCAGCAATACATCGACATGATGATCCATTAGATAAAAAGAGTTCAAAAAGAATTCAAAATTGTAAAACATTCATATTTTCATGGAAGGGAAGAGGAAGAATGGCTATTGCAGAGGTTACTGTTATTCCAATTGGAACGGGCTCAACCAGTCTGAGTGCTTATGTTGCTGATATGCAGCGGGTGCTGGATACCCAGGTTGGTATCACGTACGAGCTCACCTCCATGAGCACCATTATTGAGGGGGCACTGAACGATGTGTTCACAGCCATTGCCGCCCTGCATGAGGCGCCGTTCCTGTCGGGAGCGCTGCGCGTGTCGACGTCGGTCAACATTGATGACCGCCGTGATAAGGAATCATCCAGCCAGCAGAAGCTGCAGTCGGTGCGGAGCCGGCTTTCGGGGGTCTAGAGCGGAGGATAACATGATACAAGGCACTTTACCCGGCTGCCCGCAGCCGTGCGATGTGCCTTGTTCCTTTTATTTAGAAGGAGTTCAGAGAAGAAGGGCTTTCCATGCCGGATCAGTGAAGTCGCGGATGATGTGCACCGCCCCTTCCTGCCGCAGGCGACCGGCCTGATCACCTGACGCGATTCCCAGAAATTCATATCGGAGACCCTGCGCGGTGCGCAAGTCCCAGAGACCGTCCCCAACCGAGACGACTCGGGAAAAGGAATCCGGGGATTTGCCGTTATGCTCTGCGGCCAGCTTCATAGCATACCGGATAATTTCTTCACGGGTATATCCTTCACTGGCTGTGGCAAGGACAGATAAATAACGGCTTTTGCCGAAGGCACCGAGCTTATGTATGGCAGCTGAGCGCATGGAGCCGGTAGCGAAGCAGAACGGCACGCGGTGACGCTCAAGTTCCTCCAGACATTCGCGGGCACCCGGAACGACTTCTGCCTGATTAGTGCCAATGACGTTCCGGTAAGCCTCATCAAAAGCCTGCTCAAACTGTATAAGCTCAGAAGGACTGTTGTCCGTTCCGTAACGCAGTTGATAATTTTCCTTGAATATCCAGGAATCGCTGAAATGTTTATAGCTGCCCCAATCTGTATTAATATTCGTGAATCCATATGCCTGAAGCGCTCTATAGAACGCCTCCTGGTGCACGTTGACCGAGGAGGTCAGTGTACCATCAATATCGAATACAATCCATTTTGCTGAAGCCGGGTCTGTCATGTTCTTCACTTCTTCCTGATCCAAGTTTTGAATTAGAGGTTACAGCATGAACAGGGCCTTCTAATCGCCCTCCATTATACAATAGAAGCCTGCGGGCTTCCTTTCAAAGGAATGATGCAGTGATGAATGATAACCCTGAATCCAAGTACATACAGCAGCATCTGGCTAATGAACGGACTTTTCTGGCCTGGGTCAGAACCTGTATCGCCATCATAGGCCTGGGTTTTCTCGCAGCCGGACTGCTTTTGCGCACCCATCTGGAGCATTGGATCGGCTCTATCGTCGGGATCGGGGCGGTTCTTCTCGGCGGAATTACACTAGGGATGGCAACATACGGGTACTTTAAAAAAAGAAAAGCCATTAATGAAGATAATTTTCACTCCCCGGTGCTGATCGTTCTCCTTGCCTTCTTTACATTGGGTTTAATCTCGCTATTGCTTGCGGTCCTGGTTATGATTATGGTAATTTAACCGATTATCAGCTTGTCCATGACAACATTGGGGGCAAAATAATTTGGGGCATTACAAAAAGAACGGCCGCTTCCGATAATCAAGGTAAGGCTTCAAAAGTGCGTAAAAGCGCTGAACTATTTTAGACTGTGGGAGTCGAGGGGATCAATGATGAATCAGCAGGCAGTGGCCGTTACAGATGATCTGGTCGTCAGAGCATTAGAGAAAAATTTGGCGATTATCCGTTTTGATGTTGAGCGCAGGGTGGCATATGTGAACGAAGTATTTGCACGAACGATGGGGTACACAACCGGGGACATGCAGGGCATGCATCACAAAAATTTCTGCTTCGATTCGTTCGCCAGTTCGCCAGCATACGATCATTTCTGGCAGGCGCTGCTCTCCGGGAAGAGCTTCCAGGACAAGATTGAACGCAAAAACGCCCGCGGTGAGCAGGTGTGGCTGGAAGCAACCTATATGCCGGTATACGATGAGTCGGGAGCCGAAGTGATCGGTGTGTCTAAAATTGCTACAGATATTACGGAGCGCCAGAACAGTTTGACTGCCGTCGTGGAAGAGCTGGAGGTTACCTCCGAGCGCTTGAACGAGCGGGCGGAAGAAGGCATTGGACGCAGCCGGGAGCTGTTGGACAGTGTGGACCGAATTGCAGAGGTTTCGGACGGGAATACCCGGACTCTGCTGAGCCTGCAGGAACAAGCCAAATCGATTCAGGGGATTGTGCAGACGATCCGGGATATTGCCTCACAGACGAATCTGCTGGCACTGAATGCAGCCATTGAGGCGGCCCATGCAGGTCCGTACGGAAGAGGCTTTGACGTCGTGGCTACAGAGGTTCGCAAGCTGTCCAATGAGGTAGCTGAGTCGATCACCAAGGTACAGTCAAGTATCAACGGAATTACGAAGGAAATTTTAGAGATATCATCCGGCGTCAGCCGGGTCCAGACTTCCATCACGGAGAGTCAGCAGCAAATCCGGGTGACGTTGGAGGACTTCAACAGCATCGTAGCTTCGGCACAAAAACTGGAGGATCAGGCCCGCAGTGTAGCAAGTCATATTTAACCATTCCTATTTCAAAAACTTTAAAGTTAACTTGTCCTAAATTATGGTTGAGTTCTCCTGATTTACCTGGGCATGTCTCCGGTATTTGATTACAATGAATGGGCATGCCAATCCGGTATCAAGATGGAGGAATATCATGAGTGTATACAACTATTCGGCGGTAGCCATGAACGGCCGGGAAGTACCGCTGTCTCAATACAAGGGCAAGACACTGCTGATCGTTAACACGGCCAGTGAGTGCGGATTTACATTTCAATTTGAGGACCTGCAGCGGCTCTATGACCGCTACAAGGAGCGGGACTTCATTATCCTTGGCTTTCCTTCGGATCAGTTTGCAGATCAGGAGCTGGATTCCAATGAAGAGATCCACACGTTCTGCACGCTGAACTATGGGGTGAGCTTTCCGATGTTTCAGAAAGTCCGGGTCCGTGACGAAGGGATTCATCCGCTGTTTCAGTACTTGGTAGAATCCAAGCCGTTCGAAGGCTTTAATCATTTTCACCCGGTAGCCAAAATCATGTTGGATATTTTGAATGACCGGCATCCGGAGTACCTGCTTGGGGATTCGATCAAATGGAATTTCACCAAGTTCCTGATCAGTCCGGAAGGTGAGGTCGTTAAGCGGTTCGAATCAACGACCGATCCGCTGGATATGGAGGCTGACATTGAGGCCGTGCTGGATCGCAATTCTTCAAAGCTAGACGTAACGGAATAATAATGAATGGCGGGCCGCATCGGCTCGCTATTTTTTGCCGGAATGAGAAGAAGAGGGTGCCCGCCATTGGCTGGGGCACCCTCTTGGCATTTCTAAATTTACTCCGGCATAATCCATACAATCTCGGAAATCCGTACGAAGAACTTCGATCGGCGGTTCTCCAGAATGACATGATCCGGTTTACAGTCAACAACACAGCCGTCAACATGGCCTCGTGTTGTTTCGATTAGAACCCATTTCCCTGTTACAGAACGCAACGTCTCCACAACGTAAGGATCAACAGGAAAAACGGTTATAGCCTGCGGGGGCATTTGTGGTGTCATACCCGGGTACATCATCGTCGGCTGCATAGGTTGGTTTCTCATAAATTCATTTTTCACTCCTAATTCGTTATAGTCCCGGTATTGTATGCATCTGCCTACAATAGGTTTGGGCAGGTGCCCTGAGATTTCTCGAAAAGGGATTTGGGCTTGGCAGATGTTCGTTTTTTGCCGTTTCGCCCATGCCGATTATGCCGAATGTCATAGTATATCGTGTACTACAAATAAAGGAGGAATTACGAATGAGTGAAGTAGGATACGGCGTTGGCGGAGCATGGACTTCCACAGGTGCAATTCTGGTACTGTTCATTTTGCTGGTAATCATCACACGTTCTTTCCTCATCTAATGACAGTCCAGCTGTAGCGGACCTTACAGCGAAGCCTCCCGGCGTGATGCCGGGGGGCTTTTTTGTCGAATCAATATAACCGCACGCTCCGGACTGGGAACAAGGTACCGATTTGATCTTCTCGTGTTTGGTATGGTGAGAGCGGTTTAATAATATTTAGAGTTCCACTAACATCAACAGTATCGTCTGGCTACCGTCCAGGCACTGCTGCGCAGGGAGGAAGACCATGATTGGAACGAATAAGACATTGGCAGGCAAATGGATGACAACAATGCTGGCTGCCGCTGCGGTACTCGGATCGGTGCCTGCCATGGCAGCGCCTGTCGAGGGCTCTGCAACTGCTGCTGTACAGACGGACAAGCCATCTGCACAGCGGGTTACCTCATCCTCAACGACTGCCTTATATATGGAACTCAAGATGTACTATACGGCTGCTTCTGATTTCAACCTGGATCCTGCTGATCCTCAATTTGCATCACTGGTCAAGACAGCCGAACGGGCAGAGTATGCAGTCCTGTTCTCCGCTTCCCAAGGTGAAGTTGACCGCATCCGGCGCAAGCTGGACACGGCGTTAACAGCATACATCAGGCAGTATATACAGGATGGGGAGACACTGGGAACGATCGCCTCACGAATGTCCCGAATGCTGAACAGCAGCCGAATTGCGGGTACTGGCCCTAATCAGTACCCGCAATCGGCAGTGGATACAATGAAGCTTACCGTTAATCAGACCCTGGATGTCGCTTATGCCCCTGGCGGGACCGTGAATAAATATCAGGAGCAGTATCGAAAATATATTCAGGCCAACGCAGTATTCGCCTCGGCGATGGTTGTGGATCAAGAGGCTGGCCATGAGCTGCTGGCCAGCAGCAGGGACGATATTGCAGCCGCTCTGGAGCATACAGGGAGTGATCGGCATGATCTTCCGCTGCTGCTGGCCAACTTTTGGAAAGCAGCGGGGGTTATGGACAAGCAGCTGAATGAATCCGCAGGAGAGCTGGCTTATGAGACGGCTTCATCCTATCTTAACCGCCAGTATTTCCTGGCAGCGGAGGGGTTCATCCTCGCTGATCTGCTGGATGAAGCGCAGGCTTTACTGAAGGGGGCCGACCTTCGCATCGAATCAGACTCATATCCGCCGCAGGCCTATGCATCATTAAAAGCTGCTTTTAACAAAGCATCCGCTGTACTGAGCCATCCTTACGAGCGGGCAGAGCTGCGCCGGGCTCAAACCGACCTGCGAAGCGCCATTCAAGCGTTTCTCGGCAGTAGATAATTGAATTAAATGACACGGCTTACAGCCGCCTTTTCTGCATACACATCAAATAACAGGTTTATCCAGGCCATGTAAATGGGTATACCTATAATAAGGAGGGATTGTTATGAGCGAATCCATGATTCATGTCTTATACATTGTATTCTTCTCCGTGCTGGCTATCGCAGGGATTGCAGGAGTGGGCTGGTGGCTCCGTTCCATTTCGGGCAGCAAGGAAAGAGGCTGAGCTTACGATGAAGAGTTGATAGGACGCAGGTTCCGCATCCGGGCTTGCGTCTTTTTTTGTTGTCTTGTTTATCTTATTTTGAACAAAATGCTGATTTTAATGTGCCTTTAAGGTACATATCAGCAACATTTAAGCTTCAACGGGTACTATACAAGTAACCTCTCATTGATATAGATGCTTAACGGTGACCGGACACCGCGATTTCCGGCTTTAGTCTTCCGGTGGCTCCGGGGGGCTCTTTTTTTGTTGCTGAAAAAACAGATTTGACATATAATAAGAACAAATGTTCTTGTGTTGAAGGAGTTAATCTGGGATAACGGGGGTAAGGTATGCTGCCTGACTTTGAACGTAAGCTGCTGCGCATCCTGTACAACTTTTTTGCACAGCATCGGCGGATGCCCTCCATGGTGGAATTGACGGCCCGGACAGGCAGACGGCGTCATGATATCATGCAGGGCCTGCTGAACCTGGAGAAAGACAAATATGTCTATTGGGACGATAAGTCTTCCGTACAGACTGTGGTAATCATTGAGGGCTGGGAGCGCCAGGAGCGCAATCTGTCGGCGGCGGTCCGTCCGATCGGCGGCGGAGACCTGAGCTACTGGACGGATTACTGAGCAGAAGAGAATACATATGGCCGTATGAACAAACAACCCGCCGGATCTGTGATCCGGCGGGTTGTTCTGTGCCGCAGCGTTTCGGCATACCCGAAACGGCTTGCTGTATATAACCCCATGTCAGCGGGTGTATGGAATGCCCTGTCAGGCAGCTGAGTTCTTCACTGAATTTCCAAAAACAACAAAAGCCCTACCTCTCTTTTGTCCTTGCGGCTCCGATGACCGCGCCAGTGTGAATGTTGAAAAAACAAAATTCGTACTTGTCATACTAATGTGGGTTAAAAATAAGAATTGTACAAAAATCTCCTTGCGGTGAATGTGGGAGTTTTCTATCGAAGAACTATAAGGGGTTAAAAAACATACAAATCAATTGTACCATGAAATACACCTCAGGTAAAGGGTCTGCTTCAAATTAATGAAAATAAATGGAACGGAATGTAAAACGAATAAAGAGAAAGAGGTGAAATCAGAAAATGATCAACAAAATCATGCAAAAAGAGAACTATTTTTATCTCTGGAACGATGGTTATAATGAGAGGGAAAGTTCAGGAGAGGAGTTCTCACATCATGGAACCGTTGGATGACAACCGGCTTATGCAGCGGATCGCAGACCGTGATCCGGCTGCGCTGGAAGAACTGTACGACCGATATGAGCGGGTGATTTATTCCTTTGCCATCCGGATTGTTCATGAGGCAATGGCTGCCGAGGAGGTTGTCCAGGAATTGTTTCTCCGGATATGGAATCGTGCAGAAAGCTATGATCACCAGCAGGGAAAGCTGACAACATGGATGTTTACCATTACCCGCAACATTGCTATAGACTTGCTTCGCAAACGAACCCGTACTGCGGAAGCCGTGGAAGATCAGACCTTGCTCCGCATTCCGGATGAGAGCCGGAATACAGAAGCCGAGGTGCAGCGCAAGTGGCTGGGACATGCGGTCCGCAAAGCCCTGTCACTGCTCAGCGGCGATCAGCAGGAAGTGATTGAGTCCATCTATTTCGGCGGATTAACCCAGCAGGAAGTATCAGACCGCTACAAGATCCCGCTCGGGACGGTCAAGAGCAGGACAAGGCTTGCGATGAAGCAGCTGCAAAAGAGGCTCGCTGCGGAAGGAATCACGCTGGAATCGGAAAGGGGGGGATATGTCCATGACTGATGTACAAGAGGAGTTGGCTGCTCTTTATGTGCTCGATGCACTTGATGGGGATGAGAAGGAAGAGTTCGAGAAACTGCTGGAACAGAGCGAGGAGGCGAGAAGGCTGGTAGCCGAACTGCGTGAGGTCACGGAATTGCTGCCCTTTGCTGCAGAGGAGGCCAGCCCGCCAGCCGGTATGAAAGGAAGGGTCCTTGGCAGTATCCTTGGGGAGAGAACAGAATTGCAAAGCAGCAGCGTGACCGAGGCACCGCTGCCCGTACAGATGCCGGCCGCGCAGCACCAGCCGGCACCCGCCGGGGAGACCGCACGGACCGTGCCTGTCTCCCGGGGAAGCCGCGGCTGGCGCTGGCTGAGCGCCGGCCTGGCCGCAGCCGCCATCCTGCTGGGGGTATATACCGTTCAGCTGAACGAACGGGTAGGTAACCTGCAGGAGCAGGCTGATGCCGCAGCCCGGCAGGCGGCAGGTCTGGAGAGCCGGCTGGCCGCCGCGCAGCAGCCTGCCGGGACGGCACGCATGGGCGAAGCGGTGAAGCTGAGCCCTGCGGCCGAAGACGTGGTGGCCCAGGGGCTGGCCACGATCGTTATTGACAGCAAGGGAACCCATCTGGTGGTCCAGGCAGAGAACCTGCCGAAGCTGCAGGGAACCGAGGCCTACCAGGTATGGCTGATCAAAGGGGATGCCAAGCAGAGTGCGGGTACATTCGAAAGTAATCAGGGCAGCGGTGCCTTGTACTACACGTTTGAACCAAATGGCTATGACACGGTAGCTATTACGCTGGAGCCCGATGATAAAGGAACACAGCCAAGGGGCAAGCTGATTCTGGCTGCACCGGTGAACAAAATATAACCAGACAGAAAGTCCAATAGAACGACTACACCGAATCCCCACACCTCGAAGCAGTGTGCTGGGGATTCTTTACATAGCTATTTAAGATACAGGTATCGGGATACAGTTATGTTAACTTTCCTGAAGAAGGGGCCGATATTAACCATAGCAGATAAAGATTCGGGATCAGGTTTCGGATACCGCTGCTGGCGGAGAGAAAGAGAGGTTGGCCACGTGCCCGTATTTATATCTTTTATCAAAGTGCTTATTCGCAACTATATCCTAGGCTCTGTACTGGCTGTTATGGTGGTGGGCATGGTTTTTATCGTTTCCACACTTGAAATCCCGGAGCTGGAGTACCTGCGGCTGATGATTCTGGTACTGGTTTCACTTATGGTCATGCTTGCGTTTGAATTTGTGGTTTTTCTGTTTCAGCTCCGTCCGCTCAGGCTGTTTTTTCAGGATAAACATGCCTCGCTGCAAGATCTTAACCGCATGTACATCCGGGTACATCGATTTCCGCTGATGTCGGTGTATCGGATTATGGGCCCGCATCTGTTCGGATTCTCTATACCGGCTGCATGGATCACCCTGTGGATGCTGAAGCATCAAATGCTGTCCTTTCCAGCTTATTATGTCGGTGTTGCTGCGCTTGGTGCTATTTTAGTGGCTGCAATGCATGCCCTTGTGGAATTTTACCTGACCACGCGCGCGATCCGCCCGCTTCTTATGGAGCTGCATGCCGTGGGCCGGCGTCAGTTTGACCATGAGCTGACGCTGAACGGGCGGGTACTGCTCTCGATTCACCGGAAGTTTCAATTCAGTGCAACGCTGATCGGAACATTCCCGCTGCTGTTGTTCTGTCTGGCTACACAGATCCGGCTGGAAGGTCTGAATGCTGCGGAATCGGAGGCTTATTGGGCCTGGGCTGGCGTGATCCTGGCCATGGGTATCGGATTCGCCTATTTCGGCGGCTGGCTTTTGACCCGTGAGGTCAGGGATCCGATTGAACAGTTGTACAGCAAGATGGGCAACGTGGAGAACGGTAATTTGAGTACACGTGCCAAAGACCTGTATTCGGATGAGTTTTCTACGCTGATTGCCGGTTTTAATATGATGCTGGATGGGCTTAGGCTGCGGGAATCCAGAAACCGTCAGCTGCTGGACAGTTATTTTGCTACCCTTGCGGCTGCGCTGGATGCACGTGATCCTTATACAGCAGGTCACTCCCTGCGTGTTGCAGCGTATTCGGTGACGATTGGGAAGATCTACGGACTGAGTGAGGAAGGGATTGATCTGCTGCGCAAGACCGCGCTGCTGCATGATATCGGGAAGATCGGCGTCCCCGATTATGTGCTGCTAAAGGAAGGAAAGCTAACGGACGAGGAGTTTGACAAGATTAAGATGCATCCGGTGCTTGGGGAGAATATTCTGCGCCAGATCGAGCCGGCTGACGCCATGGCTCCTTATCTGCCCGGTGTACGCTCTCATCACGAACGTTATGACGGGCGGGGTTACCCGGATGGATTGTCCGGGGAAGACATTCCGCTCTTCGGCCGGATCATCGCCGTCGCAGATGCCTACGATGCGATGACCTCGGACCGGCCCTACCGGAAAGGCATGGATGCAGAGCGGGCCTTGTCCATTCTGGACGAAGGAAAGGGGACCCAATGGGATCCCCGTTTCGCTTCATTATTCGTAGAGCATTGCCGTAATTTGAACAAGAACAGCGATGCTAGTTAATGCGCTGGCGCCATTTGGTGAGCTGGCGCCGTTTGTAGATCCAGATGCCGCCCAGCAGCATAAAGACCGTCTCCCCGAGCAGGGCTGCTGCAGCTGCATCGTAAATGACGTGCTGCTTGATCAACAGCGTCGAAGCAATGATCGTGATTGAGCCGGCCGAGATCAGCAGCTTGTAACGGCGGCGGACAGAGCGGGACGCCCAAACCCCACGCATGACCAGATAGGAATGCAGCGCATGGATGCTGGGAAAGCAATTGTACGGGCGGTCTTCACTGTAGACATAGCGCAGCAGCCGCGTCCCGAGCCCCGAGCCGGACAAGACCGGACGCGGTACGGTTGTCTGGAAGTGGGCATAGATGAGATAACATACACATAGGCAGATATTCATCGCCAGCAGTACACGCAGATAGAGGCGGGTATCGCGCAGGCAGAGGTAAGCCATGGCGGCAAAAATAAAGGGGTACCAGCCAAGGTAAGGCAGCGACATCCATGGAACGAGCGGGATGAGGCCGTCGACCGGCGAGTTCAGTACCCGTGCACCGCCAGTACCGTTGTTAAGCGACTTGTATACAAGTCCCATAAGCAGCAGGGTAACCATCAGGCTGAGTGACAGCAGATAGGTTTTGTATTTACGTAAAAACATAAAATGAAGACTCCTTTTTACGACAGACTCGATACAGGCGGCCCGATGGGCCGCCTTCATTCTTATAATAATAGCTATTCCGGCCGATTCGTAAAGATCTTGACGGATTCAGCAATCTGTGTCCCGGGTAATGATACAACGTAGCGGCTGGCAGCAAAGGCCGATTCTATCAGCTTTTCTAGAAGGTTATTAAAGCGGATCATTCTCTGAAAATTATTTGATTTAAACTTAAAATGAAACGGAGTTGATCCACATGGACAGCAACGTATTTAAAGGAAAATGGAATCAGTTAAAAGGTGAAGCGAAGCAAAAGTGGGGAGAACTCACCGACGATGATCTTGATGTCATTGACGGACAGAAGGATAAATTCGTAGGCAAACTTCAGGAGAGATACGGTCACACCAAAGAAGCTGCAGAGCGGGAATACGACAGCTGGACCCGTAACCATAATGGAGTTTAGGAGCATGTGCCGGACGCTATACCTTGTTCGACAACACTAAACATGAGGCGGGGCGAGGAAGATGTATCAATCACATGTAATTGCCGGCAGAGTCATGGAAATCCGGGGCGATCAGGTGATCGTCCAGCAGGGGGACACCGTCTGCTCTTATCATTTGCGTTATTACATGCTGGTAAACGAGGAGTCCTTCGAGGCCGAACCGGTCATGGAGACCGTCCAGCATTACAGTGAACCGGATTCTTCGACCGCTGTCCTGCCTTATCGAAAACGATGGAAGCCTTGGATTGAGCTGGCCAGGTCTTCCTTTGCCAAAAAGAACGCACATCGTATCTGATGTGCGTTCTTTTTTTGCCTGTGTACCCGTCAGGCACGTTATTCCAATCGATCATATCTCTATGATGCTCTTCATGATATGATGGTGAGGATCTGCATGTAGAATGATGATGAATTTATGCAGCACGGGAGTGAGTTCATGCACTTTTCTAAAATGTTCCTGATGAACTTGGGAATGTTAATTACCGTGGCCTATCTGGCCAACCTGTTTTATAAGTACACGTTATCCCGTTTATCTGCCAGAGTGAAGTACAGCCTCTCTGTGCTGCTGATGATTTTCGGGGGCTGGATCAGCTCTTTTTTTGGTTTTCAACTCAGTGAGAACGTAATTTTTGACCTGCGCATTGTTCCATTGATCATTGCTATTCTGGCGTACAGCCGCTCCTATTATATATTAATTATTGGAGTCGGCATCGGATTGACGCGCTTCACCTTTGGAATCAGCCAGGCCGCCTTTGCAGGCTTTATTAACCTTGCGATTCTGGGTGTAATTGGCATGCTCCTGAACGAGTGGCTGCGGCGCAGCGATTATCGGCTGATGATCAAGGTGATGATCACAATCCTTACTGTGAACTTGATCAACACCGTGAATATAGCACTGTTCGGCGTGATCACGGCCCATGAGTACTTGACGGCAATTGTCCCGTATACACTTCCGCTCAGCATTGTACTCTGCTTCGCATTTGCCCTCATGCTGCGTGACTTTCAGCTGGACCAGCGGCGTATGTACGAGATTGAGTCGGCCAATGCCCGCCTCTCCGAGCAGACCCTGGAGCTGCAGAAGGCCAAAATTGTGCTGGAGGAACGGGCCAAGCAGCTGATGCTGGCTTCCCAGTACAAGTCGGAGTTTATGGCCAATATGTCCCACGAGCTCCGGACACCGCTGAACGGGATTATTAATCTGGCACAGATGATTATGGAGTCCGGGCAGGAGTTAAGCGAAGACGAGCTGAAACAGTACGGTGAAATTATGTACGGCTCCGGCCATGATCTGCTGCTGCTGATTAACGATATTCTGGATCTGTCCAAGGTTGAGGCAGGTAAACTGGAGATCGTCCAAGAAGATGTAAATGTGAGTGAAACGCTGCTGGTTCTGATATCTCACTTCGAACTGGAGGCTGCGAAGAAGGGACTGGAGCTGGAGCTTGAGGAGCAGCCTGGTTTGCCGGAGCTGATCTATTCAGACCCCAAGCGTCTTCAGCAGATCCTGCGCAACCTGCTCTCTAATGCCCTTAAGTTCACCCACAACGGACGGGTCCGGGTCAAGGCGCATCTGGAGAAGGAGCTGCGCTCCGGGCAGAAAGGAAACTGGATTGTCTTTTCCGTGGAGGACACAGGAATTGGAATTCCTCCTCATAAGCAGCATGTAATCTTTGAAGCGTTTCAGCAGGCAGATGGGACGATTAGCCGCCGTTATGGGGGGACAGGGTTAGGTTTATCCATCAGCAGAGACCTGGCTCGCCTGCTAGGAGGATTCATCTTGCTGAAAAGTACGGAAGGACAAGGCAGCACCTTTTCCCTGTACCTTCCAGTTTAGGACATCGAGGCAGAAGGTTTGAATGAAGAAGACAGAATGATCGGATCCGAAGGAGGAAGAATGATGGGGATGCGCGCTCTGGTCATCGGTGCCACGGGCTTGACCGGCGGCTTTGTCGTCAGAGAGCTTTTGGCAAGTGATATCTATGAGCAGGTAACGGTCGTGGTGCGGCGTCCGCTGGATGTGAAGCATCACAAGCTGAACCAGATCGAGCTGGACTGGGAGCGGATCGAGACAGCAGGAGAGGAGTTCCAGGGGGTTGACGATCTGTTCAGCTGTATGGGAACTACTATCAAGCAGGCCGGGTCACGTGAGCAGTTCCGTAAGGTCGATCTGGAGTATCCGCGGCTTGCGGCCAGGCTGGCCTATGAGCATGGAGCCAGACAGCTGCTGGCCATATCGGCCATGGGTGCAGATGCTTCTTCCCGGATCTTCTATAACCGTGTTAAAGGAGAGGCGGAACAATCGCTGATGGATATAGGTTATCCTTCCCTGCACCTGTTTCGTCCCTCCCTGCTGCTCGGCAAACGGGATCAGCGCCGGGCAGGCGAAGAAGCAGGTGCGGTAGTTATGAGAGCGCTTGACCCGATCCTGAAGCGCTGGGGAACCGGCTACCGGGCGATGCCCGCCTCCATTCTGGCCAGGGCCATGGTACGGGTAGCGGCGACCCGGACAGGCGGGACCCATGTCTATCCGAACGATATAATCCGTGTCATCGGAGAAGGCTGACGGGGAGCTCTCGCCAGAAGCAGGGACATACTATATAATGTTGAACAGATCACAGATAAGAACTACATATGAAGGGATGAACAGACATGAAAACAATCTCTACCGAGAATGCACCCGGCGCAATCGGACCGTACAGCCAGGCTGCGGAAGCCGGCGGCTTTATCTTTACATCAGGCCAGCTGGGTCTGAACCCGCAGACAGGCGAATTTGGCGAAGGAGTTGCCGAGCAGGCGCGCTGGTCGCTGAACAATGTGAAGGCGATTCTGGAAGCGGCAGGCAGCAGCCTGAACAACGTAGTGAAAACAACGATCTTCCTGAAAGACATGAACGACTTTGCTGCCGTGAATGAAGTGTACAGCTCATTCTTTCAGCAGCCCTATCCGGCGCGCAGCACCATTGAGGTAGCTCGTCTGCCAAAAGACGCACTGGTTGAGATCGAGACCATCGCGCTGAAAGCTTAACCACCATAAAAGGCTATTCCATTAGGGAATAGCCTTTTACTATAATTAGCATAGAACCATGAAATGGATCGAGGTTCACGATTTTTTGCCGTCCAATTATATAATTCAGTTAGTCGCGGGACCGGTTGCGCAGGAAAAACAATCCGACCGCATAGAGGAACAGAAGACCTGCCAGAATCCATGAGGTATAGAGTACGGTGCTGTTATCATGCTGCTTGCTGGCAATGGCGATATAGGCCCAGACGAAGACCAGCGGATAGACGCTGTCCCGGTAGGGAAAACTGACGAGCACAGCCAGGACGGCACCGATTAGCAGGACGACGACAGCCCAGGTCTCAGCGCTGATCCCGAAGCCGTTCCAGTTATTCTTCACGAGGGCAATCGACACATTCAGAATCGTTGCGACCGATACCCAGCCCAGATAGATGGCGAAGGGAACCTTGAGAAACCAGATCTCCCCGAGGCTTGGACGTTCAATGGCACGCGTCCGCACGTACAGGACAATCAGTGACAGCAGCAGCAGCACGATATCAACCAATGCAATTTCTACATAACCGTACTGCCACAGGAATATCCAGGCGATATTAAACACACAGCTGAGGACAAAAAAGATACCGATGGAGTGAACAGACTCCCGGTCCTTCCCGCGGCTGGCCTGATAGATCACAAATCCTGCCAGCAGCAGATAGATCAGGCTCCAGATGGAGAAGGCATAACCCGCAGGAGTGATCAGCGTGGGATACGTATCCGAAATTTCGCTGGTGCTGCGGCCGCCGATAGGCAGAGACATAGCGAGATAATTGACGATGATAACTGCTGCGAATGCAATAACATTTAACCACCTGTAAGGATGGCTCCGGTTCATGGATATTCCTCCTCTTAGTTAAGAATAGCCTACTGAATGACCCGTGGGTCAAGCGTTTCCTAACATGAATATACCCACTTTCACGGAAAATATGACTATGATTTGGCAGGCATCGCCTGCTTTCTGAATTCGGCGGGTGAGCGTCCCTCCATTTTTTTAAATACTTTACTGAAATATTTCTCATCCTGGTAACCGACCATTTCGGCAATTTGGGTGACCCGCAGCTGCGGATTTAACAGCAGCAGCTTCGCCTGCCGGATACGTACACGGCCCAGGTAATCGGTCAGATTCATGCCGAACTCCTGCTTAAACTTGCGCGAGATGTATTCGCGGCTCAGATAAAAGCGGCCCGCCATATCCTGCAGTGAAATCTCTTCGGCATAATGCTGATCCAGATAACGGGCGATATCCCGGATAATATGATTCTCTTTGCCATGGATCTGGGTGAGAGCCGTCCCAGCCGCCTTCAGCCGCTTCTCCATCTGCTGCCGCCAGAGAGAGATGTCCAGCAGGCCATGATCATTCATCGGTAGTGCAGTGGCCGCTTCACGCTGGCCGGACAGCTCTTCGCCGGCTGCATCCTCAGGCCGGTCGTCCAGCCAGCGGCCAAGCATCCAGTCAAGTTCACTATTCCAGCCGGCAATCTGCTCGGCATGAATGCTGTCCAGCAGGCTGACCACGGCCAGCCATTCGCCTACTGCTGCGGCAATCTGACGGTCATTGCAGCTCAAAGCGCTGACGCGAAGCTTCTCTTCCCAGGCGGACATCCGCAGGGAACGGGAGGCCGAAGCAGGGGGAGCGGCATGATGGAGACAGCCGGAGGCTTGCAGCAGATTTCGCCGCCACAGCGCCTGTCGTGCTTCGTGATAGGCAGCATACAGACCCTGCGGGAACGGGGAGGCTGAGCTAACGCCAAAGTGTACATACCGGCCCAGTGTAATGGACATTCCCTGATTCATATCATTCAAAATCTGTGGCAGCATTGCCGAATCCCGCCAGTAGAGCAGCACGATTTCGTCCGCCTGCTTCAAATTGCGGAAGGCCGTGCCGGTGCGGCGGCTCTCCAGGAATTCACTGCACACGTTCAGAATAGAGAACTGCAGCAGGGAGTGGTTGTGCTCATATTTACCCAGCAGCTCCGGATCCAGATGAGAGGTGCTGATGACAGCAACTGCGCAATGAGTGATGTCATGCGGAAGCAGCAGCTCATCCCGAAGGCGGGAGAGTGCAGCATGGGCACGCCCGGTTGAGCTGATGAGTCCGGAGAGCAGCTGGTCCATATAATGCGGGCGCATTTGATTAACTACAATGCTCTGTCGGGTCGAATCCAGCCGCTTGGCCTCCTCGTGATGCCATGACTGAATGGCCTTGGACAATGCGGCATTGATCTCGTCCGGGTCCACCGGCTTGAGGATATAGTCCATACCGCCGAAACGGATGGCATGACGCACCAGGCGGAAATCATCATAGCCGCTGACGACAAGCACCTTAGTATTCGACTGATGTTCATTGATCCATTCCAGCAGCTGTTCGCCGCCCAGGCCAGGCATATTCATGTCGGTCACCACAATCTGGGGAGTCTCCTGCTGGATGATATGAATGGCGGAAGCGCCGTTGTCGGCCTCGAGCACCGTATCCACGCCAAACGACTTCCAGTCGCCCAGCAGCCGGATTGCATCCCGCACATGCTTCTCATCATCAACGATCAACACTTTCATCTTTCTCATCCTCTCTGTATCCATTCATAGCCGTTGTATCAATTTCCAGTATATACCTAACGCCGTGAGGCTGAATATTGTCAACCTGAAGCAGGGCTTTGCCATCGGAGTACAGCTTCAGACGCTGCAGTACGTTGCTGAGACCAATATGCTCTTCAGCTGCAGGATCATGGTTATCCATCACGGTGTCGTTCTGGGTGCTAGACCTGAGGGACAGCCGTTCTCTTAATTCGAGCAGCTGGTCATCCGGAATAGGGCTGCCGTTATTCTCAATGATAATCTGCAGGCGGCCGGGGGCAATCATGCGGCTGGTCAGTGTCAGCTCACCCGGACCGTACAGCGGTTCGGCGCCATGCTTGAAGTAGTTCTCCACCAGCGGCTGCAAAACCATCTTGGGCAGCGGCACATCGAGTGTATCCTCGGCCCAGTTCATCGTAATCTGAAGTTGATCCCCGAACCGTTCCTGCTGCAGCTCCAGATACTGCTTCATATGATCAGCTTCATCCCTGAGCGTAACGAGCGCTCCTCCGCGCATGCTGTAACGCATGATTTTGGAGAGAGAGGAGAGGAGCGAATAGACCCGGGCACCCTGCTGCTGCAGAGCCAATGTGCCGATAGACTGCAAGGCGTTATACAGGAAGTGGGGATTAATCTGGGCCTGAAGCGCTTTCAATTGGTTAGTCTTGTTGGCCAGCTCCAGCTTGTATTCCCTCAGGATCAGATTGTTGACCGTATCCATAAGCTGTCTGAATCTGCGGAATAATACGCCGATTTCATCATGGCTTTTCACCGTAATATTCATATCCAGCTGGCCCGTCTTCTGAATCACATTCATATACCGGGTGAGCTGCTGGATCGGACCGGTAATGCGGATCGAAATGAACAGGGTGCCGAGGATGACGATGACAAGCGCTGCACCCGCAATGATCGAATTGACCTGGGTCAGCTGGGTTGCGCGGTGATACAGCGTCTTAGCCGGAATCTGCTTGACGATGCTCCAGTCGGTCAATCCGGAATTCAGCTTCTGATACACATGCATACCGGTCGAGTCTTCCTCAAAATAACCATGACTGCTGTCTTCGCGAAGCTGGGTGGTCAGCTTGGTGTCCTGAAGCTGCGTACCTATTTTACTCTCGTCTCCGCTGTAGATGATGGTTCCTTTGCCGTCGACCAGATACAGTTTTTCTTCCTCAGCGTCAAACAGCTGGCTGCATATATTGCGGATGCGGGCCAGCGACACGTCAATAGCAAGAACACCCAGCTTCTCTTTGGCAGGCACCCGTTCAATGGAGCGGTGGTAGGTGAAGACCAGCTGCTCGGGCATTTTGGGCAGCGTAGCCTTGAAGCCGTAGTTGTCACTCTGATGGGCCGGCTGAAAATAAATGCCGTTCTCATCGTAAGGCACCCTTCCGGTGTAAGCCTTCCAGCGCGTATCCCGCTGCGGGACGGTGCTTGTAACAAGCGTCGACTGATTGGATTCAAAAGAATGGAGGTAGACCTGAGTCACGCCTGGAACCGTATTCATAATAGTCTGAAGGGTCGTGTAGATTTCGGCGACGGCCCGGTAGTCATCGGGGATTTTGGCCATGTTGAGCAGGAAGTCGGGGTCACTGTAAATGACAATGGACGCCCGGTTGATCGAATCGAGATAGTTGTCGATATTGGTGGCTCCCTGATAGATCAGCCGTTCATTTTCTGCCACCGATTGTTCCCGGAGCGAGTGTTTGGTCTGCAGAAATGTGAAGGTCATGGACAGAACCAGCGGGACAATAACGGCAAGAAGCATAAATTGAATCAGACGGGAGCGGATGCTGCGGAACTTCATGACAGACAGCGGGCCTCCTTGTACAAAGTTTCGGTGACATCAATATATTCCACCTAAAGGTTCACGATCTTCGGTGTCTCGCCGTTTAAGGATACTCCATAATGAGTCTCAGGACCAACAGAATTTGAAAGGGGCGATCCTATGAGAAATAGAAAGACAAGATCCCAGCTCGCTCAGCAGCTGGTCTTCGTAGGTCCTTCCACTGTATTTTTCATCATCATTATTGTAATCCCTTTCCTGCTCGGAATGTACTACTCATTCACCGACTGGAACGGGGTATCAGGCAAGGCCGCATGGGTTGGTCTGGATAACTTTAAACAGATCTTCACCAGTGACACCAACTTCAGGACAGACTTCTGGTTCACGGTGCGGTTCACAGTGGCAGGTGTGGTATTAACGAATTTACTCGGCTTTTTCCTCGCGTATTTCCTGACCAAGCAGCTGAAGTCACGCAATGTGCTTCGGACCGTATTCTTCATGCCGAATGTCATCGGCGGTCTGCTGCTCGGCTTTATCTGGCAGTTCATTTTCGTCAAGGGCTTTTCTGCCATCGGCGAAAAAACAGGCTTCTCCTTCTTCAATCTGCCGTGGCTCGGTGATGAGACAACCGCCTTCTGGGGGATCATCATCGTGTTCGTCTGGCAGACAGCCGGTTATCTGATGGTGATCTACATCTCTTCCCTCAATAACGTCTCGCACGAGATTCTGGAGGCGGCAGCCATCGACGGTGCGAGCAAGGCGCAAATTCTGCGCAAGATCATTATTCCGCTGATTATGCCTGCGGTGACGGTGTGTCTCTTCCTGGCGATCTCCTGGTCGTTCAAGATGTTCGACCTGAATCTGTCGCTGACCAAAGGCGGTCCGTTCGGCTCCACCGAATCGGTAGCATTAAACATCTACAATGAGGCATTCGCCAACAACCGTTACGGGCTGGGTACTGCCAAGGCGTTCATCTTCTTCGTCATTGTGGCCGTTATTACCAGTCTTCAGGTCAAACTGACGAAAAGCCGGGAGGTGCAGTCCTGATGGATACAACCAAAAACTACCGGATCGGAACATTCATTACTGAAATCATTATGATTTGCATCGGACTGTTGTTCCTAGTGCCGTTCTACTTCCTGTTCGCCAACTCTGTCAAGACGTTCGGGGACCTGCTCTCCGACTCGGCTGCATGGCCGAAGGCTTTCGAATGGAGCAACTATACCCGGGCCTGGGAGATTACCCGCTTCCCGGAGGCTTTATGGAACTCGGCCGTAGTTACGATCGTAAGCAACCTGCTGCTCGTGCTGATCAGTTCGATGGCGGCTTACCGCATGGTCCGCCGAGATACCCGCTTTAACCGGATTCTGTTCTCGATGTTTGTTGCCGCCATGGTCATTCCTTTTCAGTCCGTCATGATTCCACTGGTCAAAGTAACAGGGACACTGGGCATGAGCAACAGTCTGTGGGGATTGATTGTCTGCTATCTGGGATTTGGAGTACCGCTGTCCGTCTTCCTGTTCCACGGCTTCGTGAAGTCGGTTCCGGTCGAAATTGAGGAGGCCGCTACGGTTGATGGTTCCAGCCCTTACGGGGTGTTTTTCCGGATTGTGTATCCGCTCATGCGTCCGATGTACGTAACGGTCATTATCCTCAATACGCTTTGGATCTGGAATGATTATCTGCTGCCATCCCTGATTCTGCAGAGCGCTGATCTGCGTACCATCCCGATTGCGACCTATGCCTTCTTTGGTCAATATACGAAGCAATGGGATCTCGCACTGCCGGCGCTTGTACTGGGTATCCTGCCGGTCATTATCTTCTTCCTGCTCATGCAGAAGTATATTATTCAAGGTATTACAGCCGGCTCGGTCAAGGGTTAAAATGACAAAGGGAGGTCAATCCCTTCCCCCTGTTCGGTCAATATGTTACGTCCCTCGATCGTGTTCTGCTATATACAATAGATTTAGAAAGCGATTACACAAATTGGCAAGGGGTACAGAACAGCCATTATAAAAAGGGAGGATCACACATGAAAAAGTACGGCAAGCTCGCACTGATTATGCTGCTGGCACTGACAGCGGTACTCGGGGGCTGCAGCAGCAGCAAAACGTCCGAGGGAGGAGATACGGCTTCGGACAGCAGCGGCGGCGGTGACAAAACGATTCACATTTTCCAGTTTAAAGTAGAAATTGCTGAAGCGCTGAACCGCCTGAAAGGTGAATACGAAGCAAGCCATCCTGGCATCAAGCTGGACATTCAGACTGTTGGCGGCGGCAGTGACTACGGTGCTGCGCTGAAGGCGAAATTTGCCTCCGGTGAGCAGCCGGATATCTTCAACGTCGGTGGTTACCGTGAACTTGACACGTGGATGGAGTATCTGGAAGATCTGACTGACCAGCCATGGGTCAAAGATGTGGTTGAAGTGGCCAAAGAGCCGATGACCAAGGACGGCAAGCTGTACGGTCAACCTATGAACCTTGAAGGATATGGCTTTATTTATAACAAAGATCTGTTCGCAAAAGCAGGCATTACCGAGATGCCCAAAACGCTGACTCAGCTGGACGAAGCGGCACAAAAACTGCAGGCTGCCGGTATTACGCCATTCTCCAATGGCTACCAGGAATTCTGGGTGCTTGGCAACCATTTGCTGAACATTGCATTCGCTAACCAGGAGGATCCATCCGGCTTCATTCAGAAGCTGAACGAGGGCAGTGAGAAGATTCCGGGCAACAAAGTTTTTGATGAATGGACTAAACTGTTCGACCTGACACTGAAATACGGCAACAAAAATCCCCTGACAACGGACTACAACACACAAGTAACGAATTTCGCCAACGGACAGACCGCGATGATGCAGCAGGGTAACTGGACACAGGTGCAGCTGGATGGAATCAATCCGAATCTGAACCTGGGTATTCTGCCAATGCCGATTAACGATGATCCATCGCAGGATAAACTCCCTGTAGGTGTGGCTAACAACTGGGTTGTGAACAAAAACTCCAAAGTGAAAGACGAAGCCAAAGAATTCCTGAACTGGCTCGTCACTTCTCCGGAAGGTCAGAAATATATTACCAAAGAGTTCAAATTCATCCCTGCTTTCACCAACATCAAAGCGGCTGATGAAGATCTGGGCGACCTCGGTATGGAGGTAGTGAAATACAGCCAGGACAACAAGCTCCTGAACTGGAACTTCAGCAACTATCCGGAGGGTGCACAGCAGGAATTCGGCAGCGAAATGCAGGCTTATGTGGCTGGTAAATCCGATAAAACCAAGCTTCTGGAAGACTTCCAGAAAACCTGGGACAGCCTGAAGTCCAAATAATCGAGCAGAGGGAACATCCCGAGCCGGCCAGAGTCCGTTATCCGCTTCCGGGTAATGGACTCTTTTATCGTAATAGAGAGCTTATAATACGGATCAGGAGAGGAAGATAACCATGTTGGATACAAGTGAAGCCATACATCCGAATAAGAGCGGCCCTGTGGTTATTCAGGAAGCGTGGAACACACCAGGAGCCTTGAAAAGCTGGAGACAGGAAGGGGAAGTCTTCTATCTGGAGGGGGAGCGTGCCCGTCTGGTGCTGGTGTTCCTGAACGAGCATACTTTCCGCTTGAAGCTGTACCATAGCGGGGTTCCGGGTTTATCCACGACTCCGGCTGTACTGCCGCAAATAACGGATAAAGTTAGTATTATTGTACGGAATCAGGAAGATCAATTGATTATGGACACAGGGAGCCTGCAGGTACACATTGTCAAATCGGATCTGTCCTGGATGGTCGATGACCGGGAAGGAAAGCGGATTGCCCGCCAGAACCTGATCAGCTGGAACCCACGCGGACTCAGCAATGCGGTATATGATATGCCAGCACAGTCTCATTTCTATGGCCTTGGAGAAAAGGCGAGCTTCCTGGACAAACGCGGCGAACGCTACACGAACTGGAATACGGATGTCTTTGCCCCGCATATGCCGGAGATCGAAGCTCTCTATGAGTCTATTCCGCTGCTGATTCACATGCAGGAAGGTGGCAGCTGCTATGGCATCTTCCTGGATAATCCGGGTCGAACCGATTTTGACATGCGTTCGCACAGCGGCGCTTATTCCATCGCTTGTCACACCGGAGAGTACGACATTTATTTTATTGGCGGACCTGATATGAAGGATGTGGTATCCCGCTATACCGCGCTGACCGGACGGATTTCCCTGCCGCCGAAGTGGGCGATCGGGTATCACCAGTCCCGCTACAGCTATATGAATCAGCATGAGGTATTGGAACTGGCGCGTACCTTCAGGGAAAAGCAGATTCCATGTGATGTGATCTACCTGGATATTCACTATATGAATGAGTATCGTGTATTCACCTTCGACCCGGTACGTTTTCCCGACCCCGAAGGCATGATGGCCGAATTAAAAGAGCTGGGCATGCGGATCGTACCCATTGTGGACCCGGGCGTGAAAAAGGATCCGCAGTATCCGGTGTACCGGGAAGGCGTTCAGCAGGGGCATTTCTGCCGCAAGCTGGAGGGTGACATCTTCTATGGAGAGGTATGGCCGGGAATCAGTGCATTCCCTGACTTCACCGAACCGAATACCGCCAAATGGTGGGGAGATCTTCACACTTTCTACACGAAGCTGGGGATCCGGGGGATCTGGAATGACATGAATGAGCCGGCAGTCTTTAATGAGAGCAAAACGATGGATCTGGATGTTATTCACGGGAACGACGGCCAGCCTAAAACGCATGAGGAAATGCACAATCTGTACGGGATGCTGATGTCCAAGGCTACCTTCGAGGGACTGCGCAGACAGACTGGCAATGAACGGCCTTTCGTCCTGACCCGGGCCGGTTATGCCGGTGTTCAGCGCTATGCAGCAGTCTGGACCGGGGATAACCGCAGTTTCTGGGAGCACATGGCCCTGGCCATCCCGATGGTGCTCAATATGGGGCTCTCGGGCATCCCGTTCGCTGGTCCTGACATTGGAGGGTTTGCCCACCATACGTCGGCCCAGCTGCTCGTCCGGTGGACCCAGATGGGTGTGTTCTTCCCTTACTGCCGCAATCACTCCGCCCTGGATACGATGCGTCAGGAACCATGGTCCTTCGGGGAGGAAGTGGAGGGCATTCTGCGTTTTTACATCGGTCTGCGCTACCGCTGGATGCCTCACCTCTATAATCTGTTTCATGAGGCCGCCGAGACCGGCCTTCCGATCATGAGACCGCTCATTCTGGAATACCCGGCCGATCGTCATGTGACGAATCTGAGTGACCAGTTCCTGCTGGGCCGTGATGTCCTGATTGCACCAGTCTATCGTCCTGACAGTGAATACCGCTCTGTCTATCTGCCTGAGGGCATATGGATTGACTATTGGACCGGCGAAGAGCATCCGGGCGGGCAGCATATACTAGCCTGTGCGCCGCTGGAGCGGATGCCGATGTATATCCGGAGTGGCGCAGTCATTGCGGAAGGCGCGCTGCGGCAGTATGCAGAGGAACCGCTGCTGCCGGTGAAAGATGCGCTGACCTTCCATCTATATGGAGCAAAGGCAGAGAACGGCTTCCAGGCGGATGCCAGCCTGTACGAAGATGATGGTGTCAGCTATAACCATGAACAGGGGCAGTACAGCCAACTGGCTGTAAGGATCGCCGGCCGGGAAGAAGGAATCGAGCTGGCCTATGACTATCAGGTCCGGACCTATGCTGCTGAACGGAATCATCTCCGCTTCGTTCTTCATCAGCCTGGCTTCGAGCCTTCCCGAATCGAGGGGCTGGAACGGCTGAATGCGAAGCAGCTTGCTGCCGGACGTGAAGGCTGGTATGTCGAAGCCGAGAGCGGCAGTGTCATCATGCAGGTGCAGGATGGCATGGAAGGAGCCAGCTGGCTGATACTTCGTTAAAGCGAAGGGTAAGGCTTCTATGTCAAGCTCAACTGAAAGAATATGCAGGCACCCTCTTCTTCGGAGGAAAGAGGGTGCTTTTTGCTGTTTCCGGGTAATGGGGGAGACAGCTGCTTCAAGCAAAACCTGCTGATTTTATGCTGTTTAGGTAGACTAAACTCGATTAGGATTCAGGAAAGGTTTTTAAAACCTCACATTTTCGTATATGATGAAGAGTAACAATGCGAAAGGCTGGACGGGAGATAAGACATGAATCAACCGCTGTATGGAGTTTGGCTCGGAGATGTATTTTTCTGTTTGTCCGGTGAAACATCGGAGCCGCGCGTCGACGCGTGGAGTGCCGTTGTACGCCGGCTGGAATTGAATAGCGGCTACCGCCCGTTCCAATCGGCAGCGCTGCGCCTGGCGGAGCTGCGGGTTCCCGGACCTTCCCGGGACAGCGGCCGCGGCGGCAAACGCCGCGGCCTGCTGGGACGCACGCTGGAAGGGCTGGCGCTGACGCCGCGCGATGCCTTTCGGCTGCTGCTCACGTTGAATGAGGAGCACTGCCGCCGTGCCGGGATTGAACCGGGCGGCGAAATGCTGTATTGGGCGAAGGCGGCCCGGTTTGCTGCAGAGCTGATGCAGCGCGGCGCCATTCAACCGGCGCTCGTGCCGGCGCCGCAGACCGGAGCCCGTCGCAGGGGCGGCCAGGAGGCGGCCATCGGTGTATGGTCTCCAAGTCTGCTCGGCAATGAGGAACGTCAGCGCTTCCTGCAGCTGGCCGCGTCGATGCCGGCCATCTGCTTGTCAGCGCCTGCGGCACTGGCGGGTAATGAGCCAGCAACCCGCGAGGAGGCTGGGGCCATTGTGCTGCATTCCTTCATGGCTGCGGTCATTCAGGGTGAGGCATCTGCCGTGCTGGAGACGATGGACCGGGAGATTGCCAAATATAGAGTCAATTACCGGCGGGGTTCTTCACCGCTTGCTGAATTGTGGTGGAACAGCCTGCTTACCGGAGGGAGACAAATTCCGGTACAGGGAACGGCTCCCGAGCTGGCCGAGCTCGGTGAAGTTATTATGGGGGTATGGAATTCATCTGTTCCTTTCGAGGAGCAGGAGGAAATACAGCCGGCGGAAGCCCGTCTGCGTCTGCTGCTGCGTCTGGAACCTCCGCTGGAGGAGGGACAGCATTTGTGGCGCATCAGTTTTTGGGCGGAGAGCGATGCGGAACCCGGCATGCGTCTGCCGGCCGCCGCGATCTGGCGCCATCCGGAGCAGGACCTGGAGCATGGCAGTCTCCGTTACACCTCGGTGCATGAGCAGCTGCTGAAGGCGCTGGGGCAGGCCGCCGCGCAGGCACCGGTCCTGGAAGATGCGCTGTGCATCCCGTATCCCGAAGCGGCCGAACTGGAAGCCGAAGTGTTTTTCCGCTTTCTGGTAGAATCCGTACCGCTGCTTCAGCGCAGCGGGGTAACGATTCAACTGCCTTCCCGGTGGAGCCGTGAAGGCAAGCGCAGGGCCGGCCTGCGGCTCAAAATGCAGAAGCAGCAGGAGGCGGTCCGGGAGGAAGGTATATCTGCCCTTGGGCTGGGCCAGATTGTTACGTTTGAACCGGAAGCCGTTCTCGGCGGACGGGCAGTGACGACCGAAGAGCTGGAACGGCTGGTTGCGGCGAATATGCCTTTTGTCCAGCTGAACGGTGAATGGATTGAAGTCGATCTCAAGGAGATCCGCCAGGTGCTGCGATACATCAAACGCGGGGAAGAAGGCGAGATGACGCTAGGCGAGTGGATGCATCTGGCCGCCGGCGACGACGGTGAAGAAGAGCTTACCTGGAAGGGGATGGCCGTCTTCGGAGCTGAGTCTGTCGGACGGCTCTCTTCGCTGGTGGACGGCTCGCTGCTGAGACACATGGAGCCTCGGCCCGTGCCGGAAGAGCTTCACGGGGAGCTGAGACCCTATCAGAAGCGGGGATATCAATGGCTGGCATCTATGAGGGATCTGGGCTTTGGGGTGTGTCTTGCTGATGATATGGGCCTTGGCAAAACGATTCAGGTTATCACCTGTCTGCTGGATGGACGGGAGCGAGCGGGTGCAGGCGAGGCACTGCGTCCGGCGCTGATTGTCTGCCCGACCTCGCTGCTGGGCAACTGGCAGCGGGAACTGCAGCGCTTTGCACCGGATCTGTCGCTGTATATTCATCATGGCAGTCAGCGGCTGCGCGGTACCCAGTTTCACCGGGAGGCGGAGCAGCACGATATTGTGCTGACCACCTATCATCTTGCAGGCCGTGACGGTGCCGATCTGGCTGCCGTGCTGTGGTCCTCCATCATTCTGGATGAGGCCCAATACATCAAGAACCACCGCACGAAGCAGGCACAGAGCGTGCTCAAGCTGCAGGCTCCGCACCGCATTGCGATGACGGGCACTCCTGTGGAGAACCGGCTCAGCGAGCTGTGGTCGATCTTCCAGTTCCTGAATCCCGGTTACCTCGGAACAGCAGCTTCCTTCCGTTCCCGCTACAGCGGCAGCGGAGAGGAACGGAACGTGGCGCTGCGCCAGCTGCACCGGCTGGTCGCGCCCTTCATGCTGCGGCGGCTCAAGAGCGATCCGGACATCCGTAAGGATCTGCCGGAGAAGCTGGAGCTGAAGTCTTACTGTTCCCTGACACCGGAGCAGGCAGGCATGTATCAGGGTGTGGTTAACCAGCTGATGGGTGAGCTGGACGGCCAGCGCGGCATTGCCCGTAAGGGTCTGGTGCTGGCTTCGCTGACGAAACTCAAGCAGATTTGTGATCATCCGGTGCTGCTTGGCGGCCGGGCTGATTCTGCGAAGGCAGAGGCCTCCGGCAAGATGGAGCATCTGCTGGAACTCGTTGATTCCATACGCGAGAACGGGGAAGCCGCGCTGATCTTCACCCAGTACGTATCCATGGGTGAGCTGCTCGTGGCTAAGCTTGGCCAGCGTTACGGTGAAACGCCGTTCTTCCTGCATGGCGGGCTGCCGAAGCCGCGGCGGGACGAAATGGTAGATCAGTTTCAGAAAGGGGAAGGCCCCTCCTTGTTTGTGCTCTCCCTGAGGGCAGGCGGAGTAGGGCTCAACCTGACCCGGGCCAGCCACGTTATTCACTATGACCGCTGGTGGAACCCGGCTGTGGAGAACCAGGCCACCGACCGGGTGTTCCGCATCGGACAGAGCAAAAATGTGCAGGTGCACAAGCTCATCTGTCAGGGCACACTGGAGGAACGGATTGACGAGCTGATCGACAGTAAGAAAATGCTCTCCGAGCAGGTCGTCGGCTCCGGTGAGAACTGGCTGACGGAAATGTCGGATGAGGATCTCCGCGGCCTGATCGCACTGCAGAGTGAATCGTGGATCTGATCGGACCCGGTTGTGATGCCCATGTGTTCCGATCGGCAGCCGGCTCTGCAATGGAAGACGGCCGGATTCCAACCGGATTTTAAACAGTACCGTTACCGATACAGGCAGAGAAGACAAAGACGAGAGGGGTGGCGGAAGTGAGTGCATACAACGTAGAGCTGACCATCGAGACCGGCCGCTGGAGCGCTGTCGTCCGCAGTGCGGACGGCACAGCTGTGCGGCTGGCCGGCACCGGCGCGCGGCTTGGCGACGCCGCCCGCGCCCAGCTGCTGGCCCGCCTGCAGGCGCGGCCGATAGAGCTGTACCGGCTCCTGCAGGGCGAGCCGGCACCGGCCGTGGCGGCGCTGCTGCCGCCGCTGCCGGATGATGCTGCCGCCGAGGACGGCAGCGAACCACCCCGCGCGTTGGCGGAAGCCGTGCGGGAGGCCCTGACCGCCGAGCCGCTGCTGCGGCTGGCGCTGGCGGGTCTGCCGCGCGCCGAGCTGCTGGCGGGCGTGTTCGGCAGCTGGGCGGAGGAACTCGCCGCCCAGGGAGCGCCGCGGCGCGCACCCGCCGCCGAACCGGCTGTGCGGGGCGAAGCCCGCGGCGCCGCGGGCGCAGTCGGCGACTGGATCGCCGAAGCGGCCGCGGCCGGCACGCTGCATCAGCCGGGACCCGGCTTCAGCAGCGTGGAAGTGCGGCTGCCGCAGGAGCTGCAGCCGCAGGAACCGCCAGCCGGGCTCGCAGCGCTGCTGCCCGGCCAGCCGCGCGCGGCGGAGGGACTGGCGCTGGTACGCGCCCGTACCGCCGAAGCCGCGCGCACCTTGGCGGCGGGGGCGGTCAAACCGCCGCGCTAGCAGTCCGGCAGGAAGGAAGCGATATGAAGGCGGGGACGCCGGCATATCGCTTTTTTTGCTGCTGCCGGAGACGACAGGAATCAACAATTGCCGTGGAACCGTGTCGGCATTTCAAGTATACTGGTACGGAAGACGAAGGGTGCCGTCAGGCATCTGTAAGCAGGAGAGGCCGGACTTCGGGTCCGGTGTAAACCGTCGGTGTTATGGACGAGCATGCCGCGGGCGTGCTAATGAATGTATGAAAGAAATCAGAGGAGTTTTGGAAATGAGAGCTAACGGGAAACGGAAGGACGTCACTCGGACAGAAACACAGCAGGAATTCACATCGGCAGGGCAGGTGACCGGACGGCCGCAGGCCAACCGGCGCCGTCTATCCCTATGGATGTCGGTTCTGATGCTTCCCGGTCTGCTGCTGGCAGGCTGTCAGCAGGGAGGCTCGGGGGAACAATCGGCGCAGCAGCTGCAGTCGCCGCCGCCAGCGTCGGCGGAACCGGCAGATCCGGTGATGGCACTGCGCAGCCAGAGCGCCCTGCAGAAGACGATTAAGGAAGAAGGCGAGCATGCCGTTGTCACGAACGCGGAGGCGATGACCGTCATCGTAGATAAACAGCGTTTGCTGCCAGAAGGATATGTGCCGCCGGATCTGGTCGAGCCGAATGTGCCGTTCAGCTTCGATGGTCCGCATGAGAAGCGCCATATGCGCAAGGAAGCGGCAGAAGCGCTGGAGAAGCTGTTCGCAGGAGCGGAAAGTGCAGATATTGAGCTGCGCGCCGTGTCCGGGTACCGTTCCTATGAACGGCAGGTCTCGATTTATAACAACAACGTACGGACGAAAGGGCAGGAATATACCGATAAGGTCAGCGCCTTCCCAGGCTCCAGTGAGCACCAGACCGGTCTGGCTATCGATGTATCAAGCCCCAGCGCCGGCAACGCATTGGAGCAGAGCTTCGGGGATACCCGGGAGGGCCAGTGGCTCGCAGAGCATGCTGCAGAATACGGCTTTGTGATCCGGTATTTGAAGGGCAAAGAGACGGAGACCGGATATGAATATGAGCCGTGGCATATCCGTTATATTGGTACGGAGCTTGCACCCGATGTCGCGAAGAGCGGCCTGTCGCTGGAAGAATATTTTGATGAAGCGAATATAAAGCTGTAGCAGGCTGGATCTGCAGATCGTCGTACGGATATCTGCAGCTTGTGGGAGACCGGGCTTTGCCCAAAATCAACAGGCCGTCATCGAGGAGATGACGGTCTGTTTCCTTTCTCCTGCGCCTTGCGAACTAAAAGGACTGCAGCGGTCCGCAGAGAAATTCATAGGATAAACGATTCATTCCATGAAATATCATTTTCAATTGCACCCGAATTGCGTAAAATGACGTATAGATTTGGGGAATGCAGAATTTTGAATATTTTGCATAAGTTGAATAAAACGGTCCTGGGCTGTACCGGCAGATCAAGGAGATAGGCTCGTTGATGCTCTGGCTGGTCACGCTCATGATCTGCTGTTTCATAAAGGTAGGATCGGAAAGGAAGGGAAGCGCTATCTATTATTCAGTTACGTATCGGGAATGGTCGGAGACAAAGCAGAAAGAAGTCAGAACCCTGGAGCAGGTATCCGTTCCGCAGTCGGAATTATTTCTCCGCAAGCTGGTAGACGCAACGTTAATCCACAGCCGGCTGTGGGGGCACATTTCGAATGAGCGGACAGAAGAGGGGACTCATTCCATCTACGCTGCGGAATTTGCAGACCAGGTGGAGGAGCCCTACCGTTCAGCTATTACGAAGGCCGTATTTGCATTGAACCGAACCAGTTCACTCTACAGCGGAGAATATTGGATTTGGGATGGGCAGCAGTTTATGGAACAAGAAGGACAGGCCGCATCCTCCCTGATGGTTCTGGAATGGGCACAGCGCCTGCTGGATCATTATGTAGTAGAGCAGGAGACGACGTATGAAGTACTGTATTCCGTTCTGGATGAGGAGCGCAAGAAGCTGTTATTTTTCCTGAAGGAGGTGGATCTCTGATGGAGGAGCGTGAATCGGTGAAAAAGCCGGACCCTGGCAGGCGGGCCAAGATGATGGCTTTTGCGGTCATGCTGGCGGTGCCTGCCGTTCTGACCGGCTGCGGCAGTAAGGACGAATGTGATCCCCAGGTTGATAACTCCTGCGAATACATGGGGAGCAGCGGGGGAGGCGGCGGTTACTACCATTACACAGGCAGCGGCTACAGCTCCAAGGGCTACAACTCGAGTGGGGCCAAATCCAGCGGTTTTGGCAGCGGCGGCTCGCACAGCGGCTTTTTCTCGGGAGGTTAGGCTCTATGCGTACAATGCTGCATCTGCCCTATGGGCATGAGGAGATTTTCACGGGGGAGCTGGAACGTACCATTCCTTACCACCGGATGTATGGCAAGCAGTACTGTCTTCCGGCGCTGACCCTGTACGAAGAGTCGGAGATGGAGGAGCTGCGTACAGCGGCCGAAGCCGTTGACCGAATCTACCGCAAAGTTATGCAGTTTGTGCAGGACTACCTGCCGGACAGCTATCTGGTGGAACAGCTGGGCATTCATCCCGGACTGCTCGCAGCGATTCGCAGAGATGACGCGCCGCAAGGCATAACCCGGCAGGATTGGATTCTGGGAGCGGACGGCTTGAAGTGCATCGAGAACAATGCAGATACACCGACAGGGATCCCTGAAGCCGCTTATCTGGAGAGAGAGCTCCTGCGTTTGCAGAACGAGGCAACGAAGGTTACATATGCAGGACCTTCCCGGGGAATGGATGAGACGCTGCGCCGTATGTTTAAGACAGTCATGAATCATTATGAGAGACAGGGCTTGGGCACCGAAGCGGTGTTCACTTGCTATGACTGGCATCTGGAGGATCGGCATAATACAGAATATCTGATGAGGATGTGCAGGGAAGCCGGTTTTACGGTCTGTTTTGCGCCGCTGCATGAGCTGGAGATTGTGCCCGGCGAGGGGTTGTACCATCGCGACAGACAGGTGCATATCTTATACAGGCTCTATCCGCTGGAATACCTCATTCATGATGAAGAAGAAGAGAGTGGGGTAGCTGTAGGGCAGGCACTGATGGATCTGGCTGCAGCCAGACGGCTGGGGCTGATCAATCCGCCGCGGCAGATGATTGCCCAGAGTAAAGGCTTCACGGCAACGCTGTGGTCCCTGTATGAGCGTAATGAACAGACGCCTGAATACTGCGGATTTCGTCTGTTCGATGATGAAGAACTGAACTGGATCGAGCGCTATCTGCTGCCGACCTACTTTGAGCCCGCTCCTTTTGAGCAGAACGGAACGCCGTATGTCGCGAAGGGGTATTGGGGGCGTGAGGGTAAGGGTACTGCGCTGCATGAGGGGACGAAAGCAGACCTGCAGACAGCTGCGGCAGCCATGCCGCCTAGTCTGGATGGTCTAGGGGAGGCTGACCGGCCGCTGACCGAGGAAGAGCAGGAAGCCGAACAGATTGCGGCCTATTACGAGAACCAGCCCAAGATTTATCAGCGCTTGTGGCCCATGCAGGCCGCAGAAGTGCTGACCGAGGAAGGCCGCTATGCCGGTTATTTGCTGACAGGCGTATTTGTTATCGGCGGTACGTTTGCAGGGGTACTGCCCCGGATTGGCGAGAAGGTCACTGGCGATATGGCCTTTTATTGTGCGGCAGCCGTCAGGGAAGCGGACGCCGGCATCAAGCAGGACAATTGAAGGAGGATGGAATGTGAAGACGTTTTGGAGCGACTTGGGACATGTGGGAATCGGCGTTATAATTCTCATGGCTATTCTGGCAGTAGGTTACCTGGTATTTAGCTGGATTACCCGGTTTGATGACAGTAAGGAGATTGCGGGCGGCAACGAGGCAGCCGGTCTCTATATGGGCAGTAAGCTGCTGGGATTGTGCATCATTGTAGCGATGGTTTCCTTCAGTACGCATGAATGGATGGATATGATTATCTGGTCTGCTGCAGGCATTGTGATTCTGAGCCTGGTCTATCTCATCTTCGACTGGGTGACCCCGCGTACGAAATTGTGTGATGAAATTGCCAAGGGCAATCTCGCCATAGCTCAGCTGCTGCGCTCGGTCATAATTGGGGTATCGATTGTCATTGGCACATTCCTGATGTAAATAACAGAAAACGTAAAAAAGGTATCCTCAGCCGGTTGGCGGCGGGATACCTTTTACTTTTTGGGAATAAGTTATGGCATAGATCTGTGATAAAAGATGGTATAAGTCAAGATCATTTGTTCTCCGCGGTCAGGAGCGGAGGTTCAGCACCGGCTGCGACCTGATTATCCTGCCCTTCGCCTGAGAGGGACAGAATTTTATATCTCAGCTTCAGCATTTTCTGGTCCAATTCATCGGCGGCTTGTGCGGCTTCTGTCAGCTCGGCTACGACATGGGCAGGCACCTTTTTATCAAATTTGTAATAGAGAATATGCTCCAGGCTTGCCCAGAAATCCATGGCGAGGGTACGAATCTGAATCTCGACCTTCATCCAGCGTGTCTCCTCGAACAGAATTAAAGGGACGGCAACGATGACGTGCAGGCTCTGGTAGCCGTTAGGCTTGCGGTTGGCAATATAGTCCTTCACTTCAATGACGCGAATATCCGAACGGGACTTCAGATGATCGAACAGTCGGTAGATATCTTTGACGAAGGCGCATACAATTCGCATCCCCGCAATATCGTGAATCTGGTTGAGGATATTATCGATGGTCGGCTCATAACCTTTGCGCTGTACCTTCTCGAGGATGCTCTGCGGCTCCTTGATCCGGGTTTTGATATGCTCGATCGGACTGAATCCGTCCTGCAGCTTCCATTCGGTCTGGATCAGCTTGATTTTGTTCTTCAGCTCTTCCAGTGCCAGTTGATATAGAACCGGAAGCTTCTTCCACTCCTCCAGCTGTCTGGAGAGCGTCTCATCGGTTTCCAGCTTGCGCTGGAAATCCCGTAACGGCAGGTGAACGGTGGATAGCTGGCTTAAATCGTGTTCGTTCAAAGGGCATTCTCCTATAAAATCAAAGTTGCATTGTCGGCACCGGGCCAAGCTTTGGTGAGTCCTAACCGCGTTTTGCTTTATCTGCTGTCCAATCAAGCCCAAGTGCGCCATGCGGCATCTGTCTACATTGTACATGAATCGGATAGCAGGGGCAAAAGTAAAGGGACGTCCTGGCGGACGTCCCTTCAGTCATTTATACAGGCACTTCCCGGGATCCGCCTTCCATCCTGGAGCCGCACAGCGGGCAGGCTGGAGGGGATGCTGAAGTGGAACTTCCGTGGGCTCTGCGGCCGGCGGCAGCCTGCCTGATCCAAGCCTTACAGGAGGCGGCTGTACAGGTCCACACCGGTACATGCTCCGTCCGTCCGGCACGCGGAGCCGTCCTGGCTGGAGCAGTTCTGCCACCGTCAGCATTCTGGCGGATGGTAACGGTATGGGAGCGGCGGTTTCCCTGGCTTCTTGCCGAAGTTATGGCAAAGGATCGGCTGGACTCCCGGTTGTTCCGTTCCCGCAGCGGCTGGTCTGCCGCGGGCTTTGAAGCAGCTTCCGGGAGGATACCGTAGGCTTCCGTAATAAAACGGGATACCGGTGCTGGCTTGCCGTGAACGGTGGCCGGCGAAGTGATGTACAGCTTCTGTTTGGCGCGGGTTACCGCCACGTAGGCCAGCCGCCGTTCCTCTTCCAGAGCCGCATCGGCACCCTCAGCGGCGGAGCCGAAGACCGGCTTGCGGTCATCCGGTACATCCTGCTTGAGGGCCGTACTGTGCGGAAGAATACCTTCGCTGGCACCGATCCAGTAGACACAGGGGAATTCCAGACCTTTGGCCCTGTGAATCGTCATCAGGCGGACAGCATCGCTGTCTTCAGACATACGGAGAGATTCCATTTCCTTATGGCGGCGGGTCAGCTCGTCGGCAAAGCTGATAAAGTCAGCCACCGTGTCAAAGCGTTTCGCTGCGCTCTCCAGCTCTTCGAGTGTCTCCAGCATGGTTTCTTTATAGTGGGTCAGGATAGAGGGATCTCCGGCTTCCATATATTTATCATAGAACTGCCTTCTCATCTCCTGAATGGCCAGAACCGGCTTCATCGTCTGCAGGCTCTTGATGAGGCGGATTCGGCCCTTGACCTGCTCCTGCTGGAAATCCCGCAGCTTGTCCCAGCGGGTGAGATGGATCAGCGGGTATTTCTTGGCCTGCTTTTTCTCCTCACGCAGAATGTAATCAAGCCCCGCTTCGCGGGGGACATACAGCGGCCCTAGCGCGCTGGCCAGCGCATCCATGCGCCGCGGCTCCAGCGAGAGACGAAGGTGATCCATCAGCGGTCGGATCAGTGACTGGTCATAGAAGACAGGGCCAGTACCGTATTGAATGAACGGCACATCGCGCAGTATCAGATGCTCGAAGATCGAGCGGCTGCTGCTGGCAGTACGGTGCAGAATGGCTATATCCCGGTAGGCCAGCTCCCCGGCCTCCACCTGCCGCAGCAGATGCGATACCACCTGGGCGGCTTCCTCTTCGGTTCCGGCTGGTGCGGAGAACTGCGGCGGATACCCCTGCTGACCGGCGGCCAGCAGCTTTTTCCTGCGGCGCAGCCGGTTGTGCTCCACGAGGGAGGAACCGAGCCCGAGAATACGCGCATCGCTGCGGTAATTCTGGTTCAGCGTGATTACCTTGGCGCCCGGATAGACTCGGTCGAACTCGAGAATCGATTCCTGGCGGGCTCCGTTAAAGGTATAAATCGTCTGATCGTCGTCGCCGACGACCATCAGGTTACGGTGTTCATCTGCCAGCATGCGGACCATGTCATACTGGAGGGTATTAGTATCCTGGAACTCGTCGACCATCAGATAACGGAAGCGTCTGCGCAGGGTTCCCAGAATCTGTGGGTCCTTCATCAGGGCAGCTGCCCGCAGGAGGATGTCGTCAAAGTCCATTTTGTTCCGTTCCTGCTTCCACTGCTCATACGCGAGCAGCAGGCGTTTCGCATCCTTCTCGTCCGGTGTCTGTTCAGGCAGCTCATCCGTGGTTCTGCCGCCGGCCTTCCAGGCGGACAGGGCGGAGAGCAGGCTCTCCGGCTGGAACACATCGCTCAGCCCGAGCTGGCGCTGAAGCATCTTCATAATGGTATGCTGGGCCTGCATGTCACCGAAGATATCTTCGGTAGCTCCATGATGACGCAGCATAGCCAGCGCGAAGGAGTGGAAGGTTCTCGCTTGTACCGTCCGGGCTGCAGCAGGACGAATTCCCGGCAGAGCGGCAATCCGTGCTTTCATCTCCGCGGCAGCTTTGCTCGTGAAGGTCATCAGCAGAATGGTAGAGGCGGGAACCTCCCGCACAGCCATCAGGTATCCGGCTCTCGCGGCCAGTACCGTTGTCTTGCCGCAGCCGGCTCCAGCCAGTGTCAGCAGCGGTCCCTGGCCATGACGAACAGCCGCGATCTGCGGCTGGTTCAGGTGAATACCCTCACGCTCTAGGGCACGGAAATAATAAGCATCAGCCTCGCTGTCAAGCACCAGTCTGGAGCTGGTTGCGGCCGGTGCGGGCTTCGCGGCCGGTGCAGGAGTGGCGAGGGGAACGCCGGCGGGACGCGGATGAAAGTCCGTATAGTGATTGGACATGAAGAATCCCCTTTCTCGTTCATACACATGCTTTGTTCATGCGCTATGTTAGTAAGTCATCATTTATTTTCAATACTTCTCTATTCCGTAAACTTCCATTTTCACAAGTGGGTTCAGTTTTTGGTATGATAGAGTCACTCCCGGACAGGCATTATTCCATTATACCTTATCCGGCAGGGGAGCCAAGTGCCGAATGATTGGCAGAACGGCGAAATTAAACCTTCAATCCGGGATACCGAAACTTCGGTGTGAATAGGATTGTATAATCTAGTGATGGAGCGCAGCTTGTGACAGGCTGTCCCGCTAATAAACCTGAATGACCTTACTGAATACGAACAAACTTGCTGACAGGCAGTACAGCTGCGGGACCCTATTCAGGTCAAGCAGACACATGAGGAGGAAACGGACATGAATTTGCTGCAAAGGATTAAGGAAGGTGCGAACCGTGCGACGGAGAAAGCCCAGCACGCGGTGGAGATCGGAAAGCTGAACTCTCAGATCTCTAGCATTCAACAGGAGATGGACGTTCATTTTTTGCGGATGGGTCAGGTATTTTACCAGGGCTACCGCATTCACGATATGACGGACGCCGAGAAGGAAATGATGCAGCTTTCCAAGGAATGCGACACGCTGCAGGCGGATATTGACGCCCTTCGCAACAAAATTGCCGAGATGAAGAATGAGCGCCTGTGCGAATGCGGTTATGTGGCAGCGCTGGATGCGAACTTCTGCCCGAAATGCGGCCGCAAACTGGGCGGTCAGCCCGCAGAAGCACCAGTGCAGGAAGAAGCACAGGTACCCGCGTCTTCTCTTGAGATGAATCGCAGCTGGGAGCCGGAATTCAACGACAGCTACACGGACGACTACACGCAGGTATACACCCCGGAGTACCGTGATGAGGAGCGGGAGGAACCGCAGACACAGCAGCAGACATCGGCAGCTTACGAAGAGGATCCCTTCCGCGAAGCAGACTACGCAGACACGGACTTCACGCCGGAAGAGAAAGCAGCCTTTGACGCGGAATGGGAACGCCGCCGCAACGAAGAGCTGGAGCGGGAGCGCGAACGCCAGCAGGAGCTGGATGAACGTATCCGTTACTGGCAGAAGAACAATCAGGAGGAGGCGGCTGTTCAGCCGCAGGTTCCGCGCGATACCGTAAAGTGTCAAATTTGTTCAGCCGATCTGCCCAAAGGCTCCAAATGGTGCCCGCGCTGCGGAGCTGAGCAGATCTAACTCCGACAGGGAGAGCATAAAGATGCGGGTTAGTCAGGTGACAGCATGGGAGGACAGACATTATGGAACATCTGCTGCAGCATCTGCGCAATCTGGGTTTTACAGAAATGGAAGGCAAGGTCATGGTCGAACTGGCCAAACAGGGCTCGGCTTCAGGCTATGAGGTGGCCAAAAGGCTGGGCGTATCCCGTTCCAATGTGTATGGTACGCTGCAGCGTCTTGCGCAGCAGGGCTACCTGCAGGCGGGACCGGGTGAACCTGTCCGTTACAGTGTACTGGATACGGAGGAACTGACGAAGATGATTTCTTCCCACCTTCAGCAGTCGCTGGAAGCCGTCAAGGCAGGGATGCCGAAGCATCAGCCGGAGAGACCGCTGTTTTTCAATGTGGAGGGAGATAAAAACGTGCTCGAGAGCCTTGCGCGTGAGCTGTCCCAGGCTGAGCACGAGATTATAGTGGATATTTATCGTGAAGAGGCGGCACTTCTGAGAGAAGAACTGGAGGAAGCTGAAGCGAGAGGGGTGCGGGTGCTGTGGTCTTGTGACGGGGCAGACAATACACCTGCACGCTGGATGTCCCCTTCAGTGCTGGGGAACGCCGGACGACAAGGGGGGCGGCGATTCTCGTTCGTCATTGACCGCCGCCGCTGCATGCTGGGCATGCGGGGGGAACCAGGCTCCGCCCAAGCGGTCGTCACAGAGCACCCGGTCATGGCAGAACTGCTGCTGAGTCATTTTGCACAGGAGCTTGTATTATTCGAGCTGGACCAGGATATGGGAGCCGAGCTTGAAGGCCGGTACGGTCCCCTCTACCAGTCGATCATTCGCAGATATGCGGGCGGTCCGAGTTAGTGCAGGATCAGGGGATGCCGGGAGGCTGATCCTGGATTTTCCGGCAGATGTCGATATAATAGCTTAACTCGCGGTCAACAAAATCAGAGCTACGTACGGGGCGCTCATGCAGCCGGGAGCCGGCAGCTGCGTCAGAGCTGATCCCTGCAGCAGTGATCTCAGGAAGATTCCCTTGGAACAAGGCGAGCATGTCGTTCACATCGGCTTCATACAGACCAGCCACTTCTTCGGTCTGCAGACGGTATTGTTCCAGAGTAAGGTTGGAGTGAAGGCCGAAGACACTGCTGACTTCACGGTCGATGAACGGAACACCGAACAGTTCACCATGAATCTCTTCACGGGTAGTCATCAAAAGCTTCAGCTGTTCGTAGGATGCCGTCACACCCAGTTCTTCTTCCAGTTCACGAACAGCATCCGACACGGTTTCCCCTTGGGAAAGATGACCGGCAGCGGTAATGTCATAGCACCCTGGAAAGGTATCCTTGGTATGCTGGCGAAGCTGGAACAACAGGAGCCTGCGTCCTGCTTCCGTATCCCGGTACAGCCAGCAGTGGAAGGTATGATGCCAGTATCCGCGGGCATGAACCTCATCCCGCGGGCGGGCGCCAATGCGGCAGTCGTTTTCATCATAAATATCCAGAAATTCCTTTTTGTCAGACATGGTCAGAGCCCCCTGTATGATTGATATGTAGATGCTGTCTTTCATTCTAAAGGAACCGGCATATGCTGCCAAACGTGATTTTCGCATCGGCATGGCTTCCTTTCACTCGGGGCAAGCTGATATTATTACGAAATATATGGAAGGGGACGTTGATGATGGAGTGTATCGTTCACTTTAGAGTGGTTCACGGGAAGGAAACCAAAGAGCTGCGCGGTTTAATTATGCTGAAGGAGGGCGAGCAGCCGGGAGTGGATCAGCTGGTGACGATGTTCGGGGATATGGGCTTTGCCGTAAAACCGGATTCCGGGGATGAACTGGTATTCCGTACGGCAGAGCCGCAGGCCAGTTTTGACTATATCCGTGTAACGGAAATCGACACGGGAGAAGAGGTCTACCGGGAAGATCACAACCTGCGGTCTATTCTGGAGAATCTGCTGCCGCCCCGCTAGTTCCGGTTACATAAGACAGCCTGAAGATACGGCATGATTGGCAAATTGCTTTTGAAGTGGGTTGGAGAGAATGGAAAATGGAAATCATGAGAAACAGCGCCTGAGTGTCGAGGCATCCCGCCTGTATTACCTGCTCGATTACAGCCAGCAGGAGATTGCTGCGAGACTGGGGGTATCCCGTCCTACGGTATCCCGCCTGCTGCAGTATGCGAAGGATAAGGGGTATGTCCGCATCAGTATTGTGGACCCGCTGGAGGATCTGGACGCACTGGGAGAAGAGATCAAGCATGTCTATGGTCTGGATATGGTGCTGGTCTGCTACTCGCCGCTTGATGAATATAAGGAAATCCAGAAGCATATCAGCAAAAAGACAGCAGAGTACTTGCATGAGACCGTTCGGGACAGTGATATTATCGGAGTGACCTGGGGAACTACCATGCACGCAGTGGCAAGACAGCTTCAGCCCAAACAGGTAAAAGGTGTAGAAGTGGTACAGCTGAAAGGCGGGGTCAGCCACTCCCATGTGAATACCTACGCAGCAGAAACGGTGAATCTGTTCGCGGAGGCCTTTCAAACGATGGCCCGGTATCTGCCGCTGCCCGTCATCTTCGACAGCATGGAGCTGAAACAAATGGTCGAAGCAGACCGCCATATCCAGCGCATCATCCAGCTCGGCAAGCAGGCGAATATCGCTGTGTTTACCGTGGGCACGGTCAAGGAGGATGCGCTCCTTTTCCGGCTCGGTTATTTCAACAAGGAAGAGCAGCAGCAGCTGCAGCGGGAAGGTGCAGGTGACATTTGTTCCCGATTCTTCGATGCCCAAGGCCGAATCATCAGCAGCGAGATCAACAATCGGACCGTAGGCATTGATCTGGAAGATTTGCGCGCCAAAGAAAAGAGCGTTCTTGTAGCAGGCGGCCAGCGCAAGATCGAAGCTATACGTGCCGCACTGGTGGGCAAGTATGCGAATATCCTTGTCACTGACCAGTTTACGGCCCAGGCTTTACTGGAATCATAGACAGGACTGCCGTTGAAGACGGCAGTTTTTTTATGCGTCAGTTCGTCAATTTGCGCAGTGATACGACCTGAACATATTTTCACAAAAACTTTTACATTTGTTCAAGTGCATGTTATGATGTCGTTGTTGAAAGCTGTCAATGGCATGGTCAAAGGCCTCCCGGCCTTGAACTGTGTGATTATATATGATCCTATCAACCGTAAATTAAAGGAGAGATTTTTCATGAACCTGGCTGGCATGATTGACCACACGCTGCTTCGTGCAGATGCAACCCGTACCGAGATTGATAAGCTGATTGAGGAAGCGAAGAAATATGTATTTGCTTCTGTATGTGTGAACCCGACTTGGGTCAAAACTGCGGCAGAGCAGCTGGCTGGTACGGATGTCAAAGTATGCACGGTTATCGGATTCCCTCTGGGCGCCTCCACACCTGCGGTCAAAGCATATGAAGTACAGGATGCGATTGCGAACGGCGCAGGAGAAGTGGACATGGTTATCAACATAGGTGCCCTGAAATCCGGGAACCTTGCATTGGTGGAACAGGACATAAAGGCAGTCGTGGACGCGGCTGCGGGCAAGGCACTGGTCAAAGTGATTATCGAGACCTGTCTGCTGACAGACGAAGAGAAGGTAACAGCATGCGAACTGTCCGTCAAGGCAGGCGCTGACTTTGTTAAAACATCCACAGGCTTCTCCACAAGCGGAGCTACTCCGGCTGATGTAGCCTTGATGCGCAAGACGGTAGGTCCGGATATCGGTGTCAAAGCTTCCGGCGGTGTGCGCAGTCTGGAAGACATGCAGCAGATGATCGAGGCGGGCGCAACCCGCATCGGTGCAAGCTCTGGCGTGAAGATCATGGAAGGCGGACAATCGAACGCCGCATATTAATTGGGACGGGAAGGAGATCCACAGATGAAAGAGCAGCTGATTCAGCAAGCGATTGAAGCCCGTGAGCAGGCTTATGTTCCTTATTCCCGGTTTCAGGTGGGGGCCGCACTGCTGGCTGGCGGCGTCATTTACCAAGGGTGTAACGTTGAGAATGCCTCCTACGGGTTGACCAACTGTGCGGAACGGACTGCGATCTTCAAAATGGTATCAGAAGGCGGGCGTAAGATTAACGCCATTGCTGTTGCCGGCGATACGGACGGGCCTATCTCACCCTGCGGTGCCTGCCGGCAGGTGATCGCAGAATTCAGTGATAGTGACACCCGGGTTTACCTGACCAACCTTCGCGGAGAGATGACGGAGCTGACCGTTGCCCAGCTGCTTCCTGGTGCTTTTACACCGGCGGATCTTCATAAGTAACATTTTGTGCAGGTGACTGCTTGTCCATCCAAAGATTGAGGGATGATATTCCAATAGGAGGAGACCCTAACAGGTATCATCCTCTTTCTTAGAAACACATTGAAAGCGCTTAATGTTGGCCTTTGCAATCTGCATTTTGTATAATGCAAAATGCTCAACAAATATAAACAACCAGGGAGAACATACAACGATGAAATATTTGATTGCCATAGTCGGGGTTTTGGTCATATTTGCGCTTACTTATATTGCCAGCAGTGACCGCAGGCATATCCGCTACCGTCCGCTGGCGGTGATGATTGTGCTGCAGGCGGTGCTGGCTTTTGTACTGTTGAATACGGAGGTTGGTTCCGTGCTGATCGGCGGGTTTGCGGGGGTGTTTGAGAGCCTGCTGGACTACGCCAAGGAAGGGACGAACTTTGTCTTCGGCGGGCTGGTTTATGAAGGGCAAGGTCCGTTCTTCATGAACGTGCTGCTGCCTATTGTCTTTATCTCGGCGCTGATCGGGATACTGCAGTACGTCCGGGTTTTGCCTTTTATTATCCGTTACATCGGTCTTATCCTGAGCAAGATTAACGGCATGGGCAAGCTGGAATCTTATAACGCGGTAGCCTCGGCCATTCTGGGCCAATCCGAGGTCTTCATCTCGGTCAAGAAGCAGATTGGTTTGATGCCGAAGCACCGGCTTTATACGCTGTGCGCTTCGGCCATGTCGACCGTGTCGATGTCCATTGTGGGTTCGTACATGACCATGATTCAGCCGAGATACGTTGTTACCGCCCTTGTGCTTAACCTGTTCGGCGGCTTTATCATTGCGTCCATTATTAACCCGTATACTGTAAAGAAAGAAGAAGATCTGCTCGAAGTACAGGAAGAAGAGAAACAGTCGTTCTTCGAAATGCTGGGTGAATATATTATGGACGGCTTTAAGGTTGCCATTACGGTTGCAGCGATGCTGATCGGCTTTGTAGCGCTGATTGCTATGGTGAATGGCATCTTCAACTGGATCTTCGGGATCAGCTTTCAGGGCCTGCTGGGTTATGTGTTTGCCCCATTTGCTTTTATTATCGGTGTGCCTTGGAGCGAAGCGGTTCAGGCTGGCAGCATTATGGCGACGAAGATGGTGTCGAACGAATTTGTAGCGATGCTGGAGCTGGGTAAAATGACGATGTCCACGCGGACCACAGGCATTATCTCCGTGTTCCTGGTGTCGTTCGCCAACTTCTCCTCGATTGGTATCATTGCCGGTGCGGTGAAGGGGCTGCATGAAAAGCAGGGGAATGTGGTCGCACGCTTCGGTCTGCGTCTCGTATATGGAGCTACTCTGGTCAGCTTGCTGTCGGCTACAATTGCAGGATTGTTCCTCTAAAACGCTTATGCTGCCGTGAAGGATCAGGAAGAATGAAAGGGGAAGAACGGTTATGAGAATGGTTGATCTGATTGCGAAGAAACGTGACGGCAGGGAGCTGAGCGCGGAAGAGATTCAATTTATGGTCCAGGGCTACACGGAAGGCAGTATTCCGGATTATCAAATGAGTGCCTTTGCGATGGCGGTGTTCTTCAAAGATATGACTGAGCGCGAGCGTGCGGATCTGACGATGGCGATGGTCCATTCCGGCGATACGATCGATCTCTCCGCTATTGAAGGCGTGAAGGTGGACAAGCACTCCACCGGCGGGGTTGGCGATACTACAACACTGGTGCTGGCGCCGCTGGTCGCCGCGCTGGATATTCCGGTTGCGAAGATGTCGGGCCGCGGCCTCGGCCATACGGGCGGTACCATCGACAAGCTCGAAGCCGTTCCTGGCTTCCATGTTGAGATTACGAAAGAAGAATTCGTGGAGCGTGTGAACACAAGCCGGATTGCTGTCATTGGGCAGAGCGGGAACCTGACTCCTGCGGACAAGAAGCTGTATGCACTGCGTGACGTGACAGCTACGGTAGACGCGGTGCCTTTGATTGCCAGCTCGATCATGAGCAAAAAAATTGCGGCCGGCTCAGATGCAATTGTGCTGGATGTGAAGACCGGTGCGGGCGCTTTTATGAAAACAGTCGATGACGCCAAGGAATTGGCCCATGCAATGGTCAGCATCGGTAATAATGTCGGGCGCCGGACGATGGCGGTCATCTCGGATATGAGCCAGCCCTTAGGGCTCGCTATCGGCAACGCGCTGGAAATTCAGGAGGCGATCGATACCCTGCGGGGTAAGGGGCCGAAGGATCTGGAAGAGTTGTGTCTGGCGCTGGGCAGACAGATGGTGTATCTGGCAGGCAAGGCCAAATCGCTAGAGGATGCCGAAGAGATGCTGCAGGAAGTGATCCGTAACGGCAAGGCGCTGGCGAAGTTCAAGGAGTTCCTGGCCAGCCAGGGCGGTGACGCATCCGTCGTCGATCAGCCTGAGCGTCTGCCGCAGGCCGCTTACCGTATTGAACTGCCTGCCAAGCAGGATGGATACGTGGCTGCGATGGCAGCTGACGAGATCGGTACCGCAGCGATGATGCTGGGCGCCGGACGGGCCACCAAAGAAGATGAGATTGACCTGGCGGTTGGCCTCATGCTGAACAAGAAGGTCGGTGATCTGGTACGTGCCGGTGAATCCCTGCTGACCATTCATGCGAACCGCGAGGATGTGCAGGACATTATGGATATGCTGTATGCCAGCATTACGATTGCGGATCAGGCAGAGGCCCCCGTACTCATCTATGATATTGTGACAGAATAACGAGAGAACGCGCCCTCCGCTGCACTTGCAGGGGAGGGCGCGTTTTTGCCTTTTCAGCAGATTAATCATTAACGCGGTGTATTATTCAAGGCATTAACCATTAACCGCATCAATTATTAACCATGTGCCATTTCCGCGTCCAGCACAGATGTGCAGTGGGCACAGCGTGTTGCGGCAGCAGGAATCTCAGACAGGCAGTAAGGACATTCCTTGGTCGTTTTCTCGGGTTCCGGCTTCTCATGCTCCTTGCGCTTCAGCATATTGATGCCTTTGATCATAAGGAAAATACAGAATGAGACGATCAGGAAGTTCAGCACCACATTAATAAACTGCCCATAGGCAATGGCCGGTGTGCCAGCAGCCTTGACCTGGACCAGCGTCATCCGTGTACCGTCAGCAGTTTCGTTATTGCCTAGCGGGTAATACAAGTCGGCGAAATCCACACCGCCCAGCAGCAGTCCGATCGGCGGCATAACAATGTCGTTAACAACGGAAGTGACGATGCTGCCGAAGGCACCGCCGATGATAACCCCGACGGCCAGATCGATCACATTGCCGCGTACGGCGAAGGTCTTGAATTCATGCAATAAACCTTTGGCTTTCATAGGTACAGCGCTCCTTTAAATCCCTCACCCCCGGTTGGGTCGCGGGTGTTTTTTGTTATTGTACACAATACGGCCTAAACTGACAAAAAATTTACACTTTATTTCCGGCGCAGGATTCGTTATACTCAATTTCTATCAGAGCATGGCAGATTGATCGTCGGTTTGAATTCGATGACAGGCGGCTGTGCACATGAAGAACTGACGCAAATCAGCACTCTTCCTATTTCGCAATAGTGACTTATACAATCTGCTTGAATGAATAGACCCGCTGTTAGGCGTGGTTATCATATCACTTCTCGTATAGGTGCAGGAATTGGCCTGCATGTCTCTACCCGATCACCGGAAATGATTGGACTACGGGAGAATGAACCGCTGTGCTTGTGTACCCTTTAGGGGGACTCAGGTGTCCTTCGTGTTCTGTTTCCCGAGGCTGAACAGCCCGTCCCATCTATCCGGTGCATACCGCGGCAGGGACGGGCTTTTTGTTGTGGGTTGTGCGGTTTCAGATCAGAGTCAGATACAGAATGAGGGAGGCGGCAGAACCGATGGAGCTGTTGAAGAACAAGGTATTGCAGGAAGGGAAAGTATTAAGTGGTAAGGTATTAAAAGTGGACTCGTTTTTGAACCACCAGATGGATCCGGTACTGATGAAGGAAGTGGGACGCGAGTTTACGCGCCGCTTTGACGGGGAACGGATTACGAAGGTGCTGACGATAGAATCATCCGGCATAGCGCCGGGCATTATGACTGCGCTGGAATTGAATGTGCCCATGATTTTTGCACGTAAGCAGAAATCGCTGACACTTCGTGAAGATATTTTTGTAGAAAAGGTATTCTCCTTCACCAAGCAGGAGACCAACGAGATCACGGTGTCCCGCAAATTCATTCAGCCTGGCGAGCGGGTGCTGATCGTAGATGATTTTTTGGCCAACGGCGAAGCTGCATTCGGACTGGCCCGGATCGTGGAGCAGGCTGGAGCGGAAGTGGCTGGTATCGGTATCGTGATTGAGAAGGCGTTCCAGCCGGGACGCCGTGTGCTGAAGGAAGCAGGTTACCGGGTGGAGTCGCTGGTTCGCATCGGGTCCCTGGAAGATGGACAAGTAACTTTTGCAGAGGATGGGGAGTAGGAGCATGTCAAAGAATCTTGTTTTTCGCAAAAATCGTCATCCCTTCAAGACAGTCTCGCTCGGCATCCAGCATGTGCTGGCCATGTATGCGGGAGCTGTGGTTGTACCGCTGATCGTCGGCGGCGCACTGAATTTCACCTCAGCCCAGCTGACCTACCTGATTGCCATTGACCTGCTGATGTGCGGTGTCGCTACCCTGCTGCAGGTGTTCGGGAACCGCTGGTTCGGAATCGGCCTGCCGGTGATGCTGGGCTGTGCTTTCCAGGCAGTATCGCCGATGATTATGATCGGGACGCGGTACGGTGTAGGGGCCATCTATGGCGCCATTATTATCTCGGGCTTGTTCATTCTGCTGTTCTCCGGCCTGTTCGGCAAGCTGATTCGTTTGTTCCCGCCGGTCGTGACCGGCTCGGTTGTCACGATTATCGGGGTAACGCTGGTACCTGTAGCCCTGACCGATCTGGGCGGCGGACAAGGTGCCAAGGATTTTGGCAGTCCGCTGAATCTGTGCCTTGGCTTTGGTGTGCTGGTGTTTATCATTCTCGTTAACCGGTTCGCCAAGGGGTTTATGCGATCCATCTCGGTTCTGCTCGGTTTGATCCTCGGAACGATAGTTGCAGCCTTCTTTGGTAAAATCGATCTGACGCCGCTGCAGGAGGCCAGCTGGATCCACGGCATTCAGCCGATGTACTTTGGCAAGCCGGTGTTCAACCTGTCCGCCATCATCACGATGGTGCTGGTCTCTATTGTCAGCGTAGCGGAATCTACCGGTGTCTTCATGGGTCTTGGCAAGATCGTGGGTAAAGACGTGACCTCCAAGGATCTGACGCGCGGTTATCGAGCGGAAGGAATTGCGATCATGCTGGGCGGTCTATTCAACTCTTTCCCGTATACGACCTATTCCCAGAATGTGGGCCTGGTGCAGCTGAGCCGGGTAAAGACTCGTGACGTCATCATGGTGGCCGGCGGCTTCCTGGTGCTGATCGGTTTTGTACCAAAAATTGCGGCGCTGACCCAGTTGGTACCAACTTCTGTACTCGGTGGAGCTATGGTTGCGCTGTTCGGCATGGTCGTCTCCTCTGGCATTCGAATGCTCGGTGATCAGGTCGATCTGAACCGTTACGAGAACCTGTTCATTATTGCCTGCTCGGTCGGTATGGGACTGGGTGTAGAGGTTGTGCCGGATCTGTTCGCACAGATTCCGGAAGAAGCAAGGATCCTGCTCGATAATGGAATTGTTGCAGGCAGTGTAACAGCGATTGTCATGAATCTGCTATTTAACGGCTGGTCAGCCAGCAAGCAGCGATCCGTTTCAGATACAGCTGTAGAGAAGGAGCATGTCGCTTAGGCGGCATGCTTTTTTTGTGTGCAAGAATGGAATGAGGAGTACGGGGTTAAGCGGGTCACAAATTCCGGGACTGCTTCAAGGCGATTTCCCCTATCCAAGGGACCGTGGTCCACTTACCCTGCAGAGCCTGCAAGGCGAGGAAGAGCCAGATCAATATGGTGGCCAAGGATAGCATGGAGGCAAGCAGCGGACCGACAAAAGGAACGAAGCCTGCAAGCACATGTCCGGCCACGATTACCCCGAAGGCTAGAAGAGACTGCAGCGCATGAAACAGCACGAAACGGCTCCGCTTCTCCACGACGAGGAAGAAGAGGGCGCCTGCGAACAGAAACAGATAGCATAACATCGAGGCGACGTTATCATTCAGGCCGGTTGAAGATTTGAATGGCGACATTCAGCCATCCCTCCCTTTGTCCTTATTAGTTCAACTTATGTAAGGAAAGGGAAGATCATGTCCTTCAAGAACCGGCTTACTCTATCTACGGCACGTCAAGCAGACAGCATCCAATGGAGCTGCCTGCTTGAACCATGTGGATCGTTTTCTTACCGGTCTCCAGTCTCCAAATGCCTGCGGGGGTGGGTAACTTTACCGGCTTTGTCCGCATCATTTTTCTTGGGAATGAGGTCCGGATCTGTCTGGCCGGTAGGATTCGTGTCGTACATATATTCCTGCAGCTTCCACTCCGTTGTTCCGAGCACAACGTCAGACGGAAAATGCTGCCCGCGGTGCAGGTGCTCCTCATGTCCGGCTTCGTCGGTATAGACGCCGTCCACTTCCACCTTTTCTCCGGAGACCGGATACATTTCCTTCGATTCACGGCTCATGACTCAGGCTCCTTTCGCAGCTGATCCTATGGATGAAATATTGAAGCATGATCCTCCATAATGTACCCCCGGCTGGCGGGAATTATCCGATCTGCTCTTACTTCATACAGGTTGAAGCACTGCTTGGACCGGTTGAAACCACTGACGCCAGATATCCTCGGCAATATGATCCGCTGCCTGCGGTTTACACAGAGCTTCAATCCGGTTTACCATAGCGGCTTCACGGTCCGGATCGTGGAGTATGCCGACAAGTTCCCGGGTCAGCTCTGCAGGATTATAGGCGATCACTGCGGCGCCTTTTTTCTGCAGGTAGAGGGCATTGTTCCGCTCCTGTCCGGGGACAGGCTTATAGATAAAGATAGGCAGCCTGCACGACAGACTCTCCGAGAGCGTAATGCCGCCGGGCTTCGTGATAATACAATCGCTGGCATGCATCAGGGACTGAATCTGCTCAACAAATCCGAATATATGGATGCTGCTGTCACCAGCAAACCGCTTCTTCAGCGTTTCCTTAAGTTCACGGTTGCGGCCGCAGACAATAATTTGCTGGATATCCGGCTGGTGCTGAAGCCGCTCACAAATATCGCTGATATCCTGCATAACACCATAAGCACCGCCCATAATCAGTACAGTCCTTTTGCCGTGATCCAGCTTCAGCTGCAGGGACATCCCAACTTTCTCGTGAGAAGCAGAGCTGAACATGGACTTAAGCGGAATGCCTGTAGCGACGATCCGCTGTGCCGCAATTCCTTTGGCTTCAGCCTCGGATTTGAGATCATCAGTGGCAACATAATAGCGGTCGATGTCTGGATGCAGCCAGCGCCCGTGCAGATCAAAGTCGGTAACGACATTGACGATGGGCAGATGAAAACCTGCTGTACGGCGCAGTTTTGGGAGCCCGAGCTGGGGGAAGGTGTGAATGACCAGATCCGGGTCTTCGCGGTCCAGATACTGTGACAGCTTACCCAGCCCGAAGGAATGCAGCCAATTGGCGAATGGGGATTCACTCTGCATCCCTTTGGTCATGTTATATACCCATCCGTACAGTTGGGGGAATGTTTTGAAGCTTTGCATATATATAAATTTGGTTAGTTCATTCAAAAGAGGATGCGCCTCGGCCATCAGGTCGAGTAAAACTACAGAGCAGTCCATACATTTGCAGAGGCTCGCTTCGATGGCTTTGGCAGCCTGATAATGCCCGTCTCCATAGCTGGCATACAGAATCATGATTTTTGGCTTGTGTGCCATCGGTTAACCCTCCCTCGTTTCCTATAACCACTTCATCATCTTTTCCCCATTATCCTATCCAATCCCTGCCTATTCCATGTCACTGCATGGCCGGTAAAATATATCGCTGCAGCAGGGAACGAGGGTTCTTCCAGCGGCTAACCTTGCTGTCTGCGGTGAAGATCACCGCAGCGTTTTGGCCGGGAAGCAGATACACCTGTTGTCCGCCATGTCCATGGGCACAGACAAAATCGGCTTCGTTAATTCGCCCGGTCCACCACTGATACCCGTAATTTCCGAAGGCCGGATACCCCTCTGCATGTACCGCATGTGCTGTCTTCAGCCAGGCGGTCGGAATTAGCGGCTGCCCTTCCCAGCGGCCGCCATCCAGGCAGCAGAGCGCAAATTTGGCCAAGTCTCTGGAGGTTAACGCGAGCCCGACATGCCCCATCGTGTGTCCATCCGGACTGGATGGCCAGGCGACATGGGATATGCCGAGCGGTTCAAACAGGTGAGCACGTGCATACGAGTAGGCATCCTTTCCCGTGCTTTCCGACAGGACGGCGGACAGCAGATGGGAATCTGTGCTCCGGTACTGAAAGCGGCCAAACATCTCTTCCTGAACCGGCAGGCGCATGGCAAAACGGGCCCAGCTCCGGCTGCGGTGGAAGCGCGGAATGAATGCTTCACCCAGCTTTTTGCCTGTCTTCCAGTAGAATCCGGCGGTCATCGTCAGCAGATGATGCAAGGTTACCCGCTCCAGCAGGGGATCCTCCCGCTGTGGGGCATAACAGGCAAGCAGGGATTTAACGTGTGTGTCCGGTCCAGGCAGATCTCCCCGGTTCATCCCAATCCCGATCAGGGTGGAGGTAAAGCTCTTGGTCGCCGAGCGCAGATCGTTGAGAGAAGAGGCGGTGTGGCCGTTATAATAGCGCTCCCAAATCAGCTGGCCCTCTCGTACGACCAGAAAGCTTCTCATCTTGGGAAATTGCTTGAGAATCATCTGATGTGCCTCTTCCAGCAGAAGCTCCTGAGTCTCTATCTTACCCCCGGTGCGGCCTGCCGGTATGGATGGCAGGCCTGCGACCGGGACCTGAAGAATGGGAGCCGGAATTGAATCCATGGTCAGAACTCCTCTCGCTCGTTTATTTATAATTTAACCCCGGTCGTCTGCGTAAATCCGCAAGGCGGAAATACCGATGAATAACATGTACCCGAAAATAGCATTGTAGTAAGACAGAGTACCATTTTTTGTCCAAAATAACGAAATGGAGGAAAGCTGTACGGCTTGCCGGAATATGCTACAATGAAGCTATGATTCAGTTTGAATCACTAAGGGTAATAAGAGTGTTAGGTAGCTGTCCTCCGTTGGCGGCATTCCCGACCTGAGCTGCAAACAGATTCTACTTCTTGGATCAAGCATCAGATCTTTTCGGCATTCTCTTCAACGAAGCAATTATTTTTACGTTTTGGGAGGGAGTTATCATGGCAACGAAAGGTCACAACGAAGTTAAAGAAAGTCTGCGGGAAATGACACGAATTTTCCGGCCCAAGGATCCAAAAAAATTCGTAAAGGAGTACGTCCGGAAGTACCGGATAACCGGAGGGTATGAAGAGGAACTAACGCTTGTCGTAGAGAACGAGCTGGGAAGGCTGAATTCTTCAGTTTCCTAGGCTGATTCGGCCCCAGGCTGGAATGAACGATTAGGCTGAAATGAGTTTTCTGGATAAGAGTCACGCCCGTTTCGGCGTCTCTGTATGAACATATATAATAAATAAGATGCAGCCGTCTTTGGCGCTTACAGCGCAGGACGGTTTTTTTGTGCTGTCTGCGCATAAGCATGGAGTAGAGCCTAAACTTGAGAACTGCATATAAGGCCCTGAGAGGAGATGGGGCAGTGGAGGTTGCAATCAGAACATCTGAGGAGATCGGTTACATCCGGGAAGCCGGGCGTATTGTAGCGGCCTGTCATGAACAGATTGCACAGTGGATTACACCTGGCATATCAACGATGGAGATTAACGAACGTGTGGAGGGCTTCATCCTGGGTGAACAGGCGGTGCCTGAGCAAAAGGGATTCAAAGGTTATCCCTACGCCACCTGTGCGTCTGTGAACGAGATTGTCTGTCACGGGTTTCCTTCGGATTACAGACTGAGGGAAGGGGACGTGGTTACCATCGATCTGGTTGTAAATAAGGACGGCTGGATGGCAGACCGGGGTTGGACTTATCCTGTAGGCAAAATAAACAGGCAGGCAGCGCATCTGCTGAAATGGAGTTTGAAGTCACTGATGGCAGGCATTGAAGCAGCATGGCCCGGCAGCACATTGGGAGATATCGGCTGCGCGGTCGAACGGACTGTCCGTCGCGGTAAAATCGGTGTGGTAAGGCCGCTTGTAGGCCACGGAATCGGACGTGAAATGCACGAGCCGCCGGATGTTGTTCACTATGGAGTCCGCGGGGAAGGGATGAGGCTGCAGAAGGGGATGGTGATTACCATTGAACCTGTATGCACCCTGGGCAGCACGGGTGCCGTGTTCTGGGGAGAGGACGGCTGGACGATAACCAGCGCGGATGGCAGCTGGGGTGCACAATATGAACATACGCTAGCAATCACGGCGGAAGGTCCCCGAATTTTAACAGGCTGATATAAGGGTGGCAGCAAACGAGCGGCCGGCAGCAAAAGCGCTGTCGGTCATTTTTTGTGCGGAGTGGATTTCACGTGATTGGAATGAAAAGGAAAAATAAGGTTGACAAAGGAAGAGTTATCCGTGTATAGTGTGTATAAAGATATACACAGTAATCACACTGAACACAGTTAAAGTTTTGTATAGAAAGCAGGCGATGGATATGAGTACATTCAAACAGGCGTGGTTGATAACACGCAGGGAAGTCTCGATAGATAGACTGCTGTTCCTGTGGAGTCTGCTGTTTATGATCTATACCGGTGGTGTGATCGGCAGTCTCATCCGAAGTGCCGTGCAGCAGCCGGAATGGCTGAGCCTGATGGTGGACTTTATGATGATGGCGTTTGTTCCTTTCACAGCTTTCTTCTTCAGTAGGCGATCCTTCAAGTATCTTCAGGAGGACTCCTACACCCAAATGCTCGCGTATATGCGTATCCTGCCGATCCCGGTCAAGGCCGTTATTGTCAGTAGGGTTCAACAGCTGCTTATCGCGGTCGTCCTTAACGGAATTGTGTTCTATGGCATCATGTATGTGGCTGTGTTTACCGGAAATCCAAGTGTCCACACAGATGTCATATCTTATCTCGGCTTTGTGTTGACTTGGGTAGGTTACACAATGATTGTGAATGGTCTTTATATCTATCTGGAATTCCTGAATCATGGTAAAAAGTATTTCTGGACCTCGCTCGTCGTTATGGCGTTCGCCTTGGTTGCTGCTGCTGCCGCAAAGTGGATGGATGTAAACGTGCTGAAATGGACGATGAGCGTAAGCCGTGATTGGGGTCTTGCATCACCGCTGATGTGGGTCTCCCTGCTGGCGGGTGCCTTGATACTCCGGATTATGTGTGGTGTCACACTGAAGAAATTAAACAGACGCAGTCTGCTGTAAGGGGCAGCTGAGAAGAATAAGGAAGAGGGCCCTGGATCGTTACAGCGGCCGAAGGTGAGGTGCATGAATTGAATATACCGATTCAGATAAACGAGAACAGCGCTGAACCGCTCTATCACCAGATTGAACAGCAGCTGCGGTCATTAATCATTACGGGACAGATCGAGGAGGGAACACTTTTGCCATCGATACGGGAATTTGCCAGTGGATTGAACTGCAGTGTCATCACGGTACGCCGGGTTTATCAGGATTTAGAAGGGGAGGGGCTGCTGCGAACACGGCAGGGAACAGGAACCTTTGTGGCGAAGGTTGATGCCGGCCAGAGGGACTCCTACAGGGAATCGGCAGTCCGGCAAGCCTTAGCTGCGGCTATGGATACCGGCAGATCTGTCCATTTTACGAAGGAGGAAATGCGGTTCCTGTTCGATGAGATTTTATCCGAGAAGTATGGAAAGGAGGAGTAGGATGAAGGCGAGTATAGACACAGCAGCTGAATATTTGATCGAGTTGAAAGGTGTATTCAAAGCCCGCAGCCGCCAGGCGATTGGTCCCTTGGACCTGAAGCTGCCTGCAGGTTATGTAGTAGCTCTCGTAGGACAGAACGGTTCCGGCAAATCAACCCTTATGAATCTAATGACCCAGCTCATTCAGCCGGATGCAGGTGAGTTGCGCTGGTTCGGTGAATCTTATCCGGAGGGTCTTCCTCCAGAGGTCAGGCAGAGAATCGGCTATGTTCCTGAAAATTTCAGTGTTGAAGAGAACCGGATGACCGTGGAACAGGCAGCGGAATTCCGCTCCTACTGGTATCCGGACTGGGATCAGGCAAGGTTTGAAGCTCTGCTGGACCGGTTCAAGGTGCCGCGGGGAACGAAGCTGTCCAAGATGTCGAAAGGGGAGCGGCGCAAATTCGAGATCGCGGCTGCACTGGCTCCGCATCCAAGACTGCTGCTGCTGGATGAGCCGTCGTCAGGATTTGATCCTTTTGCATGGAAGATCATGCTGGAGGAACTGCGCGCCTGTCTTGAAGAGGACGGGACGACGATTCTTCTGGCCACCCATATCGTCGATGAGATCAAGCGGCTGGCTGATTATATTGTGCTGATCCACCGTGGACGCATTCTGGGAAGGGCAGAGAAGGACTCCCTGATGGAGAGCTGGAAGGAGATCTGGTTTGAAGGCAGTGCTGAAGATGCAGCTGATCTGCCGGGTGTGGCCGAGCATAGTGAAGAAGGCAGCGGCCTGCAGCGGGTCGTTACGATGGAAGCCGCAGCAGCGGGTCAATTGATTGCACAGTCCGGCCTGCGGCTGCTGCGAACACGGAATCTGGAGCTTGATGATATTCTCAGCTACTGGATCGCAGGCCGGGTTCCATCAGGCATCGAACATTCTGGGGAAGGGGAAGGTTATCAATGAAGAGACTGCAGCTGGAGCATGTTTACAAGCAATATGCAGACAAGACGGCCGTTAACGGTATATCGCTGGAGGTAGAAGAGGGCGAGATTTATGGTCTGCTGGGTGCAAATGGCGCCGGTAAGACGACTTCCATGCGTATGGTATTAGGGCTTATTTATCCGGATGGAGGTAACATTCTTTATAATGGCAAGGGTTACAGCAAAGAGCTGCAGCATCTCATGGGTTATCTTCCTGAGGAGCGCGGGCTGTACCCGAAGATTAAGGTCAGTGAACAGATTATCTATCTGGCCCGGCTGCGCGGTATGAGTGAGAAGGAAGCTGATAAGAGCCTGCGTCACTGGCTGGACCGCTTCCAGGTACCTGAGTATTACGATAAGAAAATCGAAGAGCTGTCCAAGGGCAATCAGCAGAAAATGGGCTTTATCGCAGCCGTGGTGCACCGTCCGCAGATCCTTATTCTTGACGAGGCATTCAGTGGACTGGATCCGGTGAACGTGGAGCTGCTTAAGGCAACCGTCAAGGAGCTGCGTGATGCGGGTACAGCGATCCTGTTCTCGACCCACCGGATGGAGCATGTCGAAGAGCTCTGCCGCAATATCTCAATACTGCACCGAGGCAATACGGTTGTGCAGGGCAGTATCCATGAGATCAAGAATCGCTATCCGCGTGAAGAGGTGAAGCTGGTGACCGCCGGGCAGGTGTCGGGACTCGAGCAGATCCAGGGCGTGACTGCGGTTGAGCCGCTGGAGCGTGGATACAGTATCCGCATCTCAAACCCGTCAGCGGCCCAGAGCATTCTTCAGGCTGCCATGACGCAGACGAACGTTGAGCATTTTGAGATCAAGGAGCCTACATTGAATCAGATCTTTATCCGGGAGGTTGGGGAATCCAATGAATAAGATCGGAACCATTATCGGATTTACGTATCGGCAGAAGGTGAAAACGAAGTCCTTCATCATTACTACTTTAATTCTGGCTCTGCTGCTGACGATCGGGATGAACGTGCCCTATCTGATCTCGGTCTTCAAAGGCGAAGACGCCGGCCAGTCGGGCAAACCGGCCAGCATTGGCCTGATCACGGGAGAGCAGCCGGATATCGCGGCAGAACTTGAGAAATTCATGAGCTCCATGCAGCTGCCGACGGTGAAGTGGGTGGAATATACCTCGACGGACGACGCCAAGCTAAAGCAGGATATGGCAGATGAGAAAATAACAGCTTATCTTCATTTCGAGAATTCTTCTAACTCGTCATTCCCGCAGGCTGAACTGGTCTATAAGGAGGATACCCCTTCTGCAGCAGTCATGAACTCGATCCAAACGGTGCTCCAGAGCGCTAAGATTACAACCGTGGGACAGGGTAAGCTGTCCGAACAGCAGATTAATGAATTAAGCAGTCCGGTAACGATTGAGAGCAAGGAATATGCAGATGCAAGCGGTAACGCAGAAGGGCCTGCGATGCAGGCTGATGATGCACGAATTAACTATGTTGTCGTGTATCTGCTCATGATCCTGTTCTTCTCCACCATGATGATGACCGGGAATATGATCGCTTCTGAGGTTACTGCGGAGAAGAGCTCCCGGATCATGGAGATTCTGATTACGAGCGTGTCGCCGCTGCAGCAGATGTTCGGCAAGATTATCGGTATCTTCCTCGTGGGACTTACGCAGATTGTTGTGTTCGGTCTGGTCATCGGAGGGAACCTTGCGCTGCCGCATAACCGTTCCGTGCTTGGTGATTACCAAATTAACGTGACGGATATCAACATAAGTGTACTGGTGTATGGCCTGATCTTTTATGTTCTTGGTTACTGCCTGTATGCAACCTTGTTTGCAGCGGTGGGTTCACTTGTCAGCCGTACCGAGGAGCTGGGCCAGGCAGTCATGCCGATTACGATGCTGTCTTTGGTCGCTTTCTATATTGGGATCTTCAGCATCGGAACACCGAACTCTATGCTGATTAAAGTGGCTGGATATATTCCGTTCACGTCACCAACAGCGATGCTGGTCCGAATCGGTATGAATCGTGCAGCCATGTGGGAGATTTGGTTGTCCATTACATTGCTCCTCGTTGCCATCCTGTTCTTTGGCTGGTTGTCCGCGAAGATCTACCGTACGGGGGTTCTGATGTATGGCAAGCGGCCGTCTCTGAAGGAGCTTCGCAAGGCGATGAAAGCTTACAAGATCTAATTGAGCATGCATTCTAACTCTGAACGAACAGGAGGATTAACATGAGGAATTGGAAAAAAGCGTTTCTATCCCTGATGATTTCAACCAGCATGCTGGCGGCCGCAGTGCCTGCCATGGCAGCCCCGGCTTCGCCCTCCCAACAGCCAGTCCTGAAGATTAATAATCAGAAGATGGACTTTGCTTCCGACAGTGCGCCAATCATGGAGCAGGGGACGACGATGGTACCGCTGCGCAATACCTTGAAGGCGCTGAAAGTGCAATTGACGGCTGTGAATAACGGGACCATCTATGCGGTGGTGAACGGCAAGAGCGTCATGCTGACCGGCAAGACCAAACTGATCAACGGTGTGACCTATGTGCCGATCCGGACCGTAGGCGACGCGGCTGGCTACGAGGTGCGGTGGGATCCGGCCTCCCGCACGGTACTTCTCATCTCCAAGGCAACGAAGGAAGCGGCACGCGGCTTTATGTGGGAAGTGAAAAACAACGGGAATACCGTCTATCTCGTAGGCTCCATGCATATTGCAGATGACAGCTTTTACCCGCTGCGCTCCGAATTTGAGCAGGCTTTTGCCGAGGCGGATTACCTGGGTGTTGAGATCGACATCAGCAAGAGTGCTGACGAAGCACAGCAGAAGTTGATTATGAACATGGGGATGTATCAGGATGGTACGACCCTGAAGGATCATGTCTCCAAGGAAACGTATGCGAAGGTTGGAGAGGTGCTGAAACAGAACGGTCTGAAAGCCAATGCGCTGGATGCATTCAAGCCCTGGGTTGTTGAGACGACGATCAGCAGCCTGAAGTCGGTCAAGGCCGGGTACGAGGCAGATCAAGGCATTGATCTATACTTTATCCAAAAAGCGGTGCAGCGTAAAATCCCGATTCTGGAGCTCGAATCCTATGAGTCTCAGCTGGGTATGTTTGACGGCTTCTCCAAGGAGCTGCAGGAGAAGAACCTGAATACAACGCTCGACAGCATTGATGTACTGGATGACACCGTAGACCAGATGGCCGACATGTGGAAGAAGGGCGATGATCAGGCACTGCTCGAATTAACCAACAGCATGGCAGGCGATGCAGAGTATAATCAAGCGATGCTGATTGACCGTAACATCGGTATGGCCGACAAGATCGACAGTTATCTGAAGAGCGACAAGAAAGCGGAATATTTCATTGTGGTCGGCGCGGCTCATTACCTCGGGGAGCATGGCGTGCTGAAGCTGCTGCAGGATAAAGGTTACGCGGTTGTGCGCAAATAGAACTTATCGATACCATTACAGAATAGTCCCTGAGAGATCCGTGCAAGTGCGGAGCTTCTGGGGCTTTCTTTTCTACAGAACGTTTGGGGAGCGGGTATCGCTGTGTTGAGCCCGAACGCCTCTGGAATCGGACACGCAGTGAGGCTGAAAAAATGCTAAAACACTACTGACATCACGCTGTCAGTAGTGTTTTTTTACAATTGGAGTAAGTAACGTGAAGGGAAGGGTGGTATTTTTATGAATTTGGCTTCTGTACGCATTATTACCGACGACGTGGATCGCCTCGTGGCGTTCTATGAGAAAGTAACGGGGGTTCCGGCAGAACGTCCAGCGCCTGTCTTTGCCGAGCTCGTGATGCCGTCGTGCACGTTGGCGATCGGCCACTCCCAGACGGTGCAGCTGTTCGGTGCTGGGTCTGCAGTGGCAGCAGACAACCACACGGTCATCATTGAGTTCCGCGTCTGCAATGTCGATGCCGAATACGAGCGCTTGAAGCCGGTTGTCGAAGAGTGGGTAAAGGAACCAACCACATTACCGTGGGGAAACCGTGCTATACTGTTTCGAGATCCTGACGGTAACCTGGTTAATCTCTTTACGCCGGTGACTGAGGAAGCAATCAAGCGGTTCAGCGACAGACCTTAACCTTGCTAAATATTGTATTGATGAGCTGCCCCAAAAACCCCTATATGCGTGGGGGCTCTTGGGGTATTTTCATTTGCTGCACCTGGAATAAGACAACTTCAATGCCGCATAACCCTGAAGAAGGGAAAGGGGGATCGGTGTGCTGCCAACCAACAAGATATTGACCATTCGAAGACAAAATCTTCGAAACCTGCTGGTGATCGACATGCTGCTGGGAACAGGCGTTTATTATGTTATCAAAACCGTCAGTGCCAGCCTGATCGTTGCATTTGTAGGCAGCTCGCTGGTGGGTGAAGGGTTGAAATGGGGATTAAGGCGTCCGAAATTTAAGGTGATTCCTTTTCGAATTCAGGAGCTGTCCGCAGGGCAAGGAGCTTCATCGGTTAAATCTATCAAATTCGTATTATTTACCAGATGAATCTGACAAAATCGTAACTCTACCGTAGTGTTTAAAGGGAGAAAGGCTCCAGGCTGATTTGATAGGATAGAATTAATCGCCAAGGATGCCAAGGGAGTTCATCTGGGGAAATACCGAATAAATGGGAGATTTATTATTATGCTACATACTCGTCGAATGCTTCAAACCACACTGGCTGTTATGCTTACCGTTACACTGCTCTGTCTGCAGTTTGCTGCTGCCAAACCGTCTGCTGCCCAAGCAGCCCAGAGCAAGACGGCTTCTAAAGTCATTTATCTGACCTTTGATGACGGGCCGACTCCCCATACGGATCAGCTGCTCAATATACTGGACCAGTATGGGGCCAAAGCGACATTCTTCATGCTAGGACCGCAAATGCAGAATTACCCGCAGGCCACACGGCGGATTGTGAATGAAGGGCACGGGACGGGTCTGCATGGCGTAACGCATGTACCGGGTAAATTCTATAGATCCGCCTACAGCGGATTGATTGAAATGCAGCAGGCGAATGCTGTACTGAACAAGGTGACCGGTGTAACTACCAGTCTGGTCCGGACTCCTTATGGCAGCAAGCCCTATCTTAAGACACCTTACCGCAATGTGCTGCTGTCACAAGGCGGATTCCATCTATGGGACTGGAACGTGGATTCTGAAGACTGGAGATACCCGAAAAATCATGACAAGGTCTATAACAACATCATGAACCAGATTCACCGTGTACAGAAGAGCGGAACGGAGCCCGTTGTGCTGATGCACGACCAGGCAGCCGTTCTGAATGTGCTGCCTCAAGTCCTGAAATCGCTGAAGTCCGAGGGGTATCAATTCAAAGTTTTGGACAAAAAGCTCCAGCCCGTCAACTTCTGGAATGACCATCGCTAAAGGGCGGCTGTGAAAAAGACCTTGACCATACTCATCGTAAATTATTATAATTAATCAATTCATTCATGTATGCGGGCGGTATTCTGCGAGAGCGATACCGGGTTACCGGCGAAACTTACGTGTACCGGAGCACCTGGTACATGTTCAGGATAGGGACCTCATCCACAGGATGTGTCCCTATCTTTTTTTACATCTATAGGAGGACAGATCATGCACAGTAAATTTGCTAGCAGAGTGAACAGAGTAAAGTCATCAGAGACAAGGGAAATATTGAAAGTAACGGAAAGACCGGAGGTTATTTCTTTTGCGGGAGGCCTGCCGGCTCCTGAGTTGTTCCCTATACAGCCGATTCAAGCGGCCAGTAACGCCGTTTTGGAAGAGAACGGGGCAGGCTCACTTCAATACAGTACGACAGAAGGATATATCCCTCTGCGGACGGTCATCTGCGGCAGGATGAAATCTATAGGTATTGAATCGGATATCAACAAGGTTCTGATTACTTCGGGTTCGCAGCAGGCCATTGATTTGACAGGCAGATTATTCCTGGAGGAAGGGGACACGATTATATGTGAAAGCCCGACATACCTGGCTGCTATCAATGCGTTCAAAATCTATAACCCCTCATTCGTTGAAGTCGAAATGGATCAGGATGGTATGATTATGGAAGAGCTCGAAGATCAATTGAAGAAGCATCCTGAAACTAAATTTATTTATACGATCCCGGACTTCCAGAACCCGACAGGCCGTACAATGTCTCGCTCCCGGAGAGAACGAATGATCGAGCTTGCGAATCAGTATGATGTGCTGATTGTAGAGGACAACCCTTACGGGGCTGTACGTTTTGCGGGTGAAGCGATACCTCCGGTCAAGCATTTTGATACGGAAGGCCGCGTCATTTATATCAGTACGTTCTCCAAAATTTTTGCACCAGGCCTTCGCCTGGGCTGGATCTGTGCAGATGAGCTCTTTATCGAGAAATATGTGGCATTGAAGCAATCCGTTGATCTGCATACGGATAGTTTTGCCCAAATGATCACTTTCAAGTATATGGAGCTCTATGATATTGATGCACATATTGAGACCATCAGAGCGGTCTACAAAGACAGATGCGACGTGATGCTCCGCTGTATTGATGAATTTTTCCCGGCGAATGTCGCTCATAGCGTTCCTGAGGGAGGGTTGTTTATTTGGGTAGAGCTTCCGAAGTCCCTGGATTCGAGAAAGGTGCTGGAAGAGTGCCTGAAGAATCATGTCGCGTTTGTCCCGGGAGCTCCTTTTTTCCCGAATGGAAAAGGAAATCATACGCTGCGCCTGAATTACTCCAATATGAATGAAGATCGAATTGTAGAAGGAATGAGACGTATTGGAGAGGTACTGCGTCAGCAGATAGGGTAACATGTCATAACCCTCACGGGCATCCGGCTGCCCGGAGTCGGACAGGCGAAAGGTAGACAGCATTTGCTGAAGCGGTAGTAACAAACAGGCTTTCCATCCGAGGTGAAAGCCTGTTTGTTATTTCTAAACAGGTTCATTGTAAGCCTATACGTTGACCTGCATTGTGTTATATTATCCAGGAAATGGATATTCCATTACGAAGTCATACAGGCACGCAGAGGGCATACGGACCATCTAATGTAGGGATCAACTCAAGGGTCTTTTATTATGCTCCGTAAAAGTGTACTATTTGTGGAGCTGTACAATTTAGTTCTGACATGATGGAACAACTTCACTCAGGACGGAAATGAACTTTTTTGGGAGTGCAATTTCATGAATTATTTTGACAATAAGATCCCCGCAGACAAAATCAAATATAATGAGCCGCTCAGGAATCACACCTTCATCCGCTTAGGAGGCTTGGCGGATATCCTGATTCATCCTACGACGAATGAGGAAGTTACAACGGTTGTACGGACGGCCAGGGAACATAACCTTCCGCTAACAATTCTGGGGAAAGGCTCCAACACGATTATCCGGGACGGCGGAATCCGGGGAGTTACGATCTCTCTCAGCAATTTCAATGAAATCCGGGTGGAGGGGAATGAGATTGTCTCCCAGAGCGGAGCTGATATTATTGACGTCTCCCGCAGGGCGCTTGACTACTCTTTGACCGGATTAGAGTTTGCCTGCGGCATTCCGGGAAGTGTTGGCGGCGCGCTGTATATGAATGCTGGTGCTTATGGAGGTCAGATCTCCGACGTGATTAAGAGTGCTCAAGTGCTGACCCGGGAAGGGGAGCTCTTGACGATTACCGGTGAAGAAATGCAGCTGGGCTACCGCAAAAGTATTTTCCGCAGCGACCAGTACATCATTCTGGATGCGGCGTTCCAGTTGGAAGCAGGCAATAAGGATCAGATTGCAGAGAAAATGAAAGAGCTAACGCATGCCCGGGAATCCAAACAGCCGCTTGAATATCCTTCCTGCGGAAGTGTGTTCAAGCGTCCGGTCGGCCACTTTGCCGGTAAGCTTATTCAGGATTGTGAGCTGCAGGGAACCCGGATTGGCGGTGCGGAGGTATCCATGAAGCACGCAGGTTTTATTGTGAATGTGGATAACGCGACAGCACAGGACTATCTGGATCTGATTGAGCATATTCAGCGTACGGTGCGTGAAAAATTTAATGTCGAGCTGGAGACCGAAGTCATCACATTAGGGGAATAGGGGATCAGACGCTGCCCCCTTATAGGATCGGCAGGAGATCAGAGGCTCACGAAAGAAATTTGTGCAGGCAAAACAGGGAGGCCAAGAATGGCTCTCCCTGTTTTGCAGTTTTGAACTGCAATAATGCTGTTTAGAATGTTGCCAGGATAATGACGAGCAGAATGTAGAGGACCAAAATCACTGTAGTAGAAGTATATCCCCTTACTGGGTTTACGCACTCGCTCATTGGATTCCCTCCTTGCCGCTGAAGCAATGATCGGTGTTCAACATAGCATATGTGCAATGTGATCTGGCGTTTTGGACCCTTACCCAGACGTATATGAGAATTTTGTTAACAGCTGTTCAGATTTCAAAATCGAGATTATAGGAGGGAGTCGCTTGGCTGAACCGCTCAAGAACTTGTATGATGAACCTTTTCTGAAGATGTTCGGAAATATCGTGCACTCAGCGTACACTTCATTTGATCAGGAAGGCTTTATAAAATCAGTGATGGCGAATCCATGGGAGGAACTGTCGCTCAAGGAGCGAATCCGCAAAATTACACACTCCCTGGGTGCCTTTCTACCGGCTTCCTACCCGCAGGCACTGACTATTTTACATAAAGTAAATGAAAGTTGTTCCGGTTTTCCCTATTTGATTTTGCCTGATTTCGTTGAAGTGTATGGACAGGCCGAGGAGCATTGGGAGGTCTCCATGCAGGCGCTGGAGGCTTTCACATCCCATTCATCAGCAGAGTTTGCCGTCAGACCCTTCATTCTGTCTCATCCTGATCGTATGATGGAACAGATGGCGCGATGGGCTCAGAGTGAGGACGAGCATGTGCGGCGGCTGGCCAGTGAGGGCTGCCGCCCGAGACTGCCTTGGGGGCAGGCGCTGGTTATCTTCAAAAAGGACCCGTCGCCGATTATGCGTATTCTGGAACAACTGAAAGCAGACCCTTCCCTCTATGTCCGCAAAAGTGTAGCCAATAACCTGAATGATATCGCCAAGGATCATCCCGGACTTGTAGTGAAGACGGCCCGCAGGTGGCTAGGGGAAAATGCCTATACTAATTGGATTGTACGGCATGGCTGCCGGACGCTGATACGCCAAGTTAATCCGGAAGTGCTGGCCTTGTTCGGGTATGCCAATCCAGAAGGTACAGCCGAGCTGGTGGAACAGGCGGTCGTTGAAGTGAGGCCTGGAACGGTCCGTATGGGCGAGGAATGCTTGCTTCGTTATTCGTTAGTTGTGCTGGGCGAAGGGGCACACCGGATCCGGATTGAGTATGGCATTGATTTTGTGAAATCAGGAGGAAAGGTCTCCCGTAAGAAGTTTCTTCTCTCCGACAAGACGGTTCCCGGGGGCAAACGGGTGGAGGGATCGAGAACTCACCGCTGGACCGACCTCACGACTAGAAAGCATTACCCGGGCCTGCATCGTATCGTGCTTCTGGTCAATGGACAAGAGACGGCATCAACGGAATTAATGCTTACGGATTTGAAATTAGAGCAATAAAAAAAGCCATAAGGACTATTTTGTCCTTAATGGCTTTTTCTTTTACTTGAAGATCAGTGCGATCAGGGTGTATGCAATGATGAACAAGTAGATCACTGTAATATGGTTGATGGAGAAGATGAACATGTGGTGGGACCACTTTTTGGTGTTCTCCTTGTCAAAGCTGACTACACTGTAGATCAGCCAGGCCAGGCTTGCAACAAAAGCAACCAGTGCTACCCAAGGGCTGAGTGTCCAGAAAAATACGCTCGACAATACGAGGAGCACCAGGTACACGTTAGTCTGGATGTACGTGCGTCGAATGCCTTTTACAACGGGCAGCATCGGTACACCTGCAGCTTTGTATTCGTCAAAACGGCGAATCGCGATCCCGTAAAAGTGAGGCATCTGCCACAGTACCATTGTAATGAAAAGCGCCCAGATTTCAAAATGGGCAAAATCCTGAGAGATGGCGGCCCATCCAATCAATGGAGGTACAGCCCCGGACAAGCTGCCTACTTCGGTATTATAAATGGTTCTCCGCTTGGTCCACATGGTGTAAGGCATCACATAGAGGAACAAGCCGAGCAGGCCGAAGAAAGCAGCAGCCGGTGATGCGATGTACAGAAGGATGGCTCCGATAACGCTCATAAGAATACCAATAATCAGGCCGGCTTTGGTATCGACTTGTCCGGTTACAGTAGGTCTGGTTTTGGTACGTTCCATGATAGCGTCGATATCCCGGTCATACAGGTTGTTGAAGGCGCCAGCGGAACCGATAATAAGAGCAGAGCCGACGAGAGCCAAAATGATGTTAACAATATTATCGACGAACGACAGATCAAATACATATAAAGCGATGGTCAAGCCTGCGAGCATGGCAATCAGGTTTGATTTGATGATCCCTGTCTTGATGGTGTCGAAGAACATCTTCGGCACAGAATCATATTCCAGCACCTTAGGCTGTGAACCATTATTCAATGTTCCCATTTTTTCACTTCCTATTTGTTTAGCTTCAATAATACCCACGCATAATTATAGCATCAGTTCGGTGTAAAGAATGAACAAGTTTGATGATTAATAATAATGCCACTTAATTTTGAATAATTACAGAACAATGCTTATTATAATTGACAAATGAATATCTGTATGATAAAAGATCGGGTTGTATGATGGGGGCTAGAAGACCTTTCTTCTATATTATAATATGAAAGATCGTCAGAGGCGGCGGCTGGATGTGATTCTGGATTTAATTATAGCAGTATAATATATGTAATAAGTAGAATTAACCCGCATGGACATGTGAAAACATTTAGGTTTGCAGGAAGACATGCTGGTATTATTTTCAACTTGTAATAAGCTTTTATACGTGGTAAATTATAAATCCGCCCGATAAACGAGTGGATAAGTTAAAGCAGTGAAGAAAACAATCGAAAAAAAGATGTTGACGAACTGCTTGGTAACATGGTATGATATAAAAGTTGTCACCGAGAAACACCGACAACGAACAAAATCCTTGATCTTTGAAAACTGAACAACGAGTGAGTATCGCTGTTGCGCAAGTAACAGCAAACAATGAGATTTATATCTCGTCAGATTCAAAATGAGCTTATCGCTCTTTTCAATACTTTATTGGAGAGTTTGATCCTGGCTCAGGACGAACGCTGGCGGCGTGCCTAATACATGCAAGTCGAGCGGGGTTT
>NZ_JAUQTB010000039.1 GCF_030580655.1 Paenibacillus lacisoli | reverse complement strand
TGGAGTTGTCAACAAAAGTGCAGTTTGAAAACACCCCTCATACAGAAATCCCGTGATTAAGCTGCTTGTGACAGCATTCTTTCGCGATAAATAGCTGGCGGCCACCCTCCTGGATTGGAGGTGTAGATCCGCCGCCTGTTGTAGTAGACCATGATGTATCTGAAGATGATCGATTTAATATAGGCCATCGGATAGCGCTCCGTTTTGATCTTGTACAGTTTTTCTTTCTTGAGCGTAGCAAAAAAGCTCTCCATCCTTGCATTGTCATAACAACGTCCCGTACCGCTCATACTTTGAATGGCATTACGTTTAGCTAGGCTCTTGCGGAATGCATGGCTTGTGAACTGGCTGCCTCTGTCGCTGTGGTATATCATTCCGCGAGCATTTTTTGCTTTACAGGCATTCTCAAAGGCTTGGATGCAGAGCTCCTTGCGCATATTGTCGTCCATCGCAACCCCGACGATCTCTCCGTTAAAGCAATCCAGTACCGCGGACAGATATAGCTTCCCGTCTGAACAAGGGACTTCGGTGATATCCGATAGCCACTTTTGGTTGGGTGCTGAGGATCTGAAGTCTCTCTGAATCAGGTTCTCGCTCTTTTGAGCTGCAGCATCCTCACGTGTAATGCCGTTTGGATGACGCTTCACTTTCTTCAGCAGTCCGTGCTTCTTCATGATGCGATAGACGGTACTGTAGCTGGTGGTGACACCTGTTTGTGACAGCCTCAGCAGAATACGCTGGACACCGTAATTGCTGTTGTCTTCATGTTCTCCGATGATTTCTTTAATCTTGACCAGAAGGCGTTGCTGTCGCACCTGTTTGGGTCCAGGCTTCAAGCTACGATAGTAGCCCGATTCGCTGACAGCAAGTACGTCGCACATCTCCTTGACGGTCCATCGATCCCGTCGTTCACGGATGTAAGCATAGAGCTGACGTGCCTTTACCGCTTCCGGTCTTTTGCGAAAAAACCGAGTGCATCCTTGAGAATTTCATTTGCTCGGCGTAGCTCGCCAATTTCTCTTTCTAGTTCAACTTCACGTGCAGTTTTATCGGTCGACGCATAAGCACGTCCGCTCCCAATATGCGCTCCGTCACCGTGCAAGGTTCTTCGCTTTCTCCATTCCTGCAAGGTATAGTAGGATACGCCTAACTGATCGGCGGCTTTCTTTGATCCAATCTCATCACTTAATCTTACTGCTTCTTCTTTGAATGCTTTATCGTATCGATTCATTGTCACTCGTCCCCTCGTTTGTTTTCATTTTATTTCATACGAGGGTGTTTATCGACTGCATTTTTATCGTAGCACTCCA
>NZ_JAUQTB010000038.1 GCF_030580655.1 Paenibacillus lacisoli | reverse complement strand
TCACTCGTCCCCTCGTTTGTTTTCATTTTATTTCATACGAGGGTGTTTATCGACTGCATTTTTATCGTAGCACTCCAAACGTTGATTCTGTAATTGATTTTTATTATGGTGAAGGTTTTAGCGACACTCTGAGTAATGACTCCAAAAAAACAAACTATTTTGAAGCACTCAATGCGATTCAGAAAACAAAAATCCCCTCAAACTCGGAGAAGGTTGAAGTTACTTTCGACAACAGAAATCTATGTGATCTTTTATTAGAAAATCATATGATTGACGCTGAGGATTTAGAGGGAGATAAGCATTTATTTCTAAATGAAGAAAGAGACCAAATACTTTATAATATATCTAAAGCACTCGAATTGATCAAAATCCTTCATGAGGATCTTTATAAATTATTTAATCAACTTATAGGGTCAATTTATTTAATAAAAAAAGATGGATTTGGTGGAGGATCGGTCTCAGGATTGATAGGACTGATATGGCTGAATCCTCTAAAGGAGTGGACAGTTATTGATTATGCAGAAGCCTTGTGCCATGAGTTTATTCATAACAGTCTTTTTTTAGACGATATGGTCAACAGTGTATTTCCTGATCCTTATGCCTGTGCAAGTGATGAAGCATTAACCACTTCTACTATCCTTAAGATAAAAAGGCCATTAGACAGATCATACCATGCCGCCAACGTGTCGATAGGAATAATGCATTTGTATTACATGCTACATGATAAGAATAAATCGTATATGTACAAGGATGATTTAGCTAATACTATTTCTGAGATTAATGAACGTCAGAAGTTTTTAGGGGATCAAGGTCTTTTAATTTTCAACGAAATGAAAAACTTCTTGACTTACTTTGACTTTGAAAGTATCACATTATCTCTGAGAGGAGAATTATAATTACATATGGACATTGATTACGGTAAGTAGCTAGCCTATTGCTAGCTACTTTTTTGTTCAATATAAGTACACTCTGAATAGAAACTTTAAATATGAATAGATTATAAAATAAGTTTAGTACAAACTGACTTGTTTAAAGAGCAAAGTGTTGATTTACGGAGGATCTTCGATACATAAGAGCAGACGATCATACTCTAAGGTATGGGTAACAAGGAGAGTTGCGTTTAAATAAAAATGCTATTAAAAGACCATGAAGCGGATATATCCATGACGGATCTGTTCAGTTTTGGGATTGTGATCTTATACCATACTACATCATCTTTTAGAACTGGCGCACAGCCCTTAAAAAATCAGGTTTGGGCGATGGATATAAATGATTCTGACAGTAATAAAAGTGTGGCAAGCTTCTAGGTCGTGTCTGAAAACTCTTCATTGAGTCAATTTGAAAATGGCAGCCACGTATACAAACGCCAAGAATGACTTAG
>NZ_JAUQTB010000037.1 GCF_030580655.1 Paenibacillus lacisoli | reverse complement strand
TTCAAAGGCTCCCACCTATCCTGTACAGATCGTACCCAAATTCAATATCAAGCTGCAGTAAAGCTCCATGGGGTCTTTCCGTCTTGTCGCGGGTAACCTGCATCTTCACAGGTATTAAAATTTCACCGGATCTCTCGTTGAGACAGCGCCCAAGTCGTTACGCCATTCGTGCGGGTCAGAATTTACCTGACAAGGAATTTCGCTACCTTAGGACCGTTATAGTTACGGCCGCCGTTTACTGGGGCTTCGGTTCATAGCTTCGCCTTGCGGCTAACCACTCCCCTTAACCTTCCAGCACCGGGCAGGCGTCAGCCCGTATACTTCGCCTTACGGCTTCGCACAGACCTGTGTTTTTGCTAAACAGTCGCTTGGGCCTTTTCACTGCGGCCCCCTCGGGCTATTCACCCTACCGAGGCACCCCTTCTCCCGAAGTTACGGGGTCATTTTGCCGAGTTCCTTAACGAGAGTTCTTCCGCGCGCCTTAGAATTCTCTTCTCGCCTACCTGTGTCGGTTTGCGGTACGGGCACCTTCACCTGGCTAGAGGCTTTTCTTGGCAGTGTGAGATCATGACCTTCGCTACTGTAATTTTCACTCCCCATCACAGCCCAGCCTTACGGTTAGCGGATTTGCCTACTAACCAGCCTCACTGCTTGGACGGACATCCATCAGTCCGCGTCACTACCCTGCTGCGTCACCCCATTGCTCATAACGGTTTACGGTGGTACAGGAATTTCAACCTGTTGTCCTTCGACTACGCCTTTCGGCCTCGCCTTAGGTCCCGACTTACCCTGAGCGGACGAGCCTTCCTCAGGAACCCTTAGGCTTTCGGCGGATCAGATTCTCACTGATCTTTTCGTTACTCATACCGGCATTCTCACTTGTATAATGTCCAGCGCTCCTTACGGTACACCTTCAACCCTTATACAACGCTCCCCTACCCCTGATACAAAGTATCAAGCCATAGCTTCGGTGGTGTGTTTAGCCCCGTTACATTTTCGGCGCAGAGTCACTCGACCAGTGAGCTATTACGCACTCTTTCAATGGTGGCTGCTTCTAAGCCAACATCCTGGTTGTCTGTGCAACTCCACATCCTTTCCCACTTAACACACACTTGGGGACCTTAGCTGATGGTCTGGGCTGTTTCCCTTTTGACAATGGATCTTAGCACTCACTGTCTGACTCCCGGAACTAAGTTTATGGCATTCGGAGTTTGACTGAGCTTGGTAACCCTTGCGGGCCCCGCACCCAATCAGTGCTCTACCTCCACAACTCTATTTTCCGAGGCTAGCCCTAAAGCTATTTCGGGGAGAACCAGCTATCTCCGAGTTCGATTGGAATTTCTCCGCTACCCCCACCTCATCCCCGCACTTTTCAACGTGCGTGGGTTCGGGCCTCCAGTGCGTGTTACCGCACCTTCACCCTGGACAGGGGTAGATCACCCGGTTTCGGGTCTACGTCCACGTACTATAAGTCGCCCTATTCAGACTCGCTTTCGCTGCGGCTGCGGCTCTTCACCTTAACCTTGCACGGGAACGTAACTCGCCGGTTCATTCTACAAAAGGCACGCCATCACCCCTAAAATGGGCTCTGACTTCTTGTAAGCACACGGTTTCAGGTTCTATTTCACTCCCCTTCCGGGGTGCTTTTCACCTTTCCCTCACGGTACTGCTTCACTATCGGTCGCTAGGGAGTATTTAGCCTTGGCAGATGGTCCTGCCGGATTCATACGGGGTTTCACGTGCCCCGCACTACTCGGGATCCGTCTCGGAG
>NZ_JAUQTB010000036.1 GCF_030580655.1 Paenibacillus lacisoli | reverse complement strand
GTGGAGGCCGGTATCCCTGTTGACGACATTGTCTATACAACCGATCCCGCTCTGCCTCATATCCTTAAGACAACGGAAAACTACCAGGATACGAATGCTCAGTCCGCGAGCCGCGTGACGAGCTATCAATACGATACCTTCGGCAATGTGAGCGAAGTTCAGCTCCAGCTGGATAATAATCAGACCCAGCGCACAGAGATCGCCTACAGTGCAGCTTACAAGAACGCTTATCCAACAAGCATCAAGCAGCATATAACGGTGAACGGCACGCCGAAGACGATCGAAGAGCGTTACGAATATGATCTACCGACAGGCCGCGTTACGGCTTATGTTGATGGCAATGCGGTTGCCAAGCAGGCACCGGCAGGCTCCGCCGAGCGTTATGAATATGACAAGGTCGGACGGATTACGAAGGTAACACATCCTGCGTTAAGCGGGGAGGGGGCTCCGTCCTCACGAAGCTACTCGTTTGCCTATGACACCATTGCACAGCAGGCTGTGATGACCGAAACAGATGAGGAGGGCAAACAAACACGCCAGATCTACGACGGACTAGGACGTCCTTATGCCATTCAGCTGCAGAAAGTGGACAGCAACAACAACACCAAGTTCTATACCCTGCAGACGAATCACTATAACGACCTGGGCGAACTGGATTATGTTCAGGACGGGGAGGGACATATTACCCGCTACGAATATAATGCCAACGGAGATCTGGTGGCAGAGACATCGGCCGAAGGCCGGATTCTCGGTTATGCCTATAATGATGCGCTGGATCAGGCGACCAACACTACCGATTACGGTGAGAAAATCACGACAACAACGGATGCCATCGGGCGTGTAACGCAGTCTCGGCGCAATAACGATCTGACAGGCGAGTCGATCACCACGACGCAGACGTATGATGTGAACGGAGATCCGTTCAGCATGCAGGCTGCGGACGGGAATGGCATGGCGACCAGCTTCCGCAGTGACGGACTTCACCGCCTGCAGGATGTGACCCAGACCGCAGACAGCAGCTCGGCTTTGCTTACGACCAGCTATCAATATAACAAGCTGGGCAGCCTGACCGAGAAGGTCTTCCCGGATCTGTCCAAGCTGAGCTACAGCTATGACGAGCTTGGCCGCCGTCTCTCGAAGACCGATTCGGTCCTCGGGCAGGAATCCTACACATATGACGATAACAGCAATATCACAGGCGGAAAAACACGTGAAGGAACCAGCGTTCTCAATCAATACGATGAATTGAACCGGCTGAAAGCTTGGTCCAGCGGCGACAAGCAGGGCAGCTTTACCTACTACAACAATGGCCTGCGCAAGACGATGACCGACGAAACCGGCACCACAAAGTACGAATACCAGCTGGACAACCAGCTTAAGAAAGTCACGTATCCGGATGGGACATCCATTCAGTACACGTACTACGATAACGGCCTGCGCAAGAGCATGACCGACCCGTTTGGGGTCACAACTACCTACCTGTATAATCAGGATAATCAGCTGAAGCAGGTGCTGGTCGATTCGCAGGTGGAAGCCGAATATATCTACCGCGACAATCTGGAGAGCAGCGACGAGAACTACAAGAAGTCCTCCCAGCTTTACCAGGCCCGACTGGCAGGCGGCAAGCTGACGACAACGTATATTAACGACGGCTTTGGACGACTCAGCAAGTTGAACCAGTCTGCGGACGGTTTCACCAAAACGTATACGTACGGCTATGACAACAACGACAATATCACGAGCCGCAGCGATGGAGAGAGTAGCGGGGAGTTTACCTACGATTCCCTAAACCGGATCCTCACCAGCTCGGAAGGCCA
>NZ_JAUQTB010000035.1 GCF_030580655.1 Paenibacillus lacisoli | reverse complement strand
TCACTCGTCCCCTCGTTTGTTTTCATTTTATTTCATACGAGGGTGTTTATCGACTGCATTTTTATCGTAGCACTCCATTAGATATTATGATGGAAAAGGTAATTCATATCAGATTAATTTTGGTTATAAAAATGCGAGTGATGCATTACATGGAGGACCGTATTTTAAAGCTACTGTAGGTAATGAGATATCACGAGTACCCTTAATAAGATAGAGGAGTTTACACTATGAATAAAAAAGATTTGCTTCAATTCTTAACCTTTATTGCTGAGGAAGATGCTCAAATCAGTACTATTGTTAGTTTTTTCACTAATCAATTAGGCTATGATATAAATATTATAAAAAAAATAGTTAATTATGGCGTTCAGATGAATATATTGCAAGTTATCGAAAATGAAGACGAACATAAAAATATAAATTTTCTACAGAGTAAGGAATTGGGCGAAATTGATTGGTCTGTTTCAAATGTTAAAAATGAAATATACTATACTGATTTTGAATATTTTAGGGAAAAATTATTTACTTCTAACCCTAAAATACCACATGAGTTTATGTGTTTTATTACTGAATAATATTTTTGAAGTGATGAAGTAATTTAATAATTATAACCGAAAGATTCTACTGCTTTAAGAACAGTAAGATTGCCTATGTTAGATTCAATTAAAAGAAAGTGATGGAGATATAATAACCTTGATTGGCTTTATGCCTTTCAAGGTTTTCTTTAAATGGAAAATGAATAGGATATTAAAGGGGGGGATAGCATTGGATAAACTAAATGACAAACTAAAAAAATAAACAATGAAATATCTAAGGGACTTAATGATTTTCCTCTAATGAATACAAGTTACTGATCATTGGCAGCCCAAATTTAACGTATTACCATGATCTGGAGATTTATTTTTGTGTTGTGGATCTGATTTACTGCCCTACAAATCTATCCTCATTAAAAAGAATAAGGATTGGAACCTATGAAGAGAGAAGAAAGTTTAACAATGAAATTGATTAAGGTGATCTTTTAATCTTTTTAGAAGATAGTTGGGGAAAACAATTTTTTATTTCCTGTAAAGACATCAATTATAAAATCGAGAGGGTCTTCCACCACATTTCTTAAAGCTTTTTGTTATTTGGAATTGGTCTGGAAACAGTAGTTACAAATTTCTAAGAGTAATGTCATTACGGTTATCCCGAGATAGGAGGAGTTTAAATGGATCTTGGGGAACAGGAATTTTTCAAAACGACGAGGTGTTGGATTGGATCAATGAATTAGTGGAGCATAGTAGTATCTATCCCTAGTTAATCTACAATCGACCTATGCAATTCGACACGACCATCTGGATTTTGATGAAGCTTCTCAGGCAATGGGCGCTGCTGAAGTGATAGCAGCCCACAGGGTCAGCCAGGAGCTGAATTGAACACTTGAACGAGCGAAGTCGAAAATTTACAAAAATGGTTACACAAACACACGGATAAGCACTTTTCTTAGCCAAGATGGCAGGGGATGCAGTAAGGAAAATTAAGCGATCCTTTGAATTCAGAGAGGAATGGGCAAACCGACCTACATCCAGAGTGGTCGAGAAAGTTGAGGATCTGGAAAAGCGCCTTAAACTTTTCTTGATTAATTGAAATTCAAAAAGCCGTAATCGGGTGGAAACCTGGATTGTGGCTTCATTTATATACGCCCTCCTTTAATTTAAATAAAATTTTAAACTGACGACAACGTACATTAACGACGGCTAAGGACGGCTGAGCAAGCTGACCCTGTCTTCGGGCGGTTTTTACCAAAAACGTATACGTACGGCTATGACAACAACGACAACATCACCAGCCGCAGCGATGGAGAGAGTAGCGGGGAGTTTACCTACGATTCCCTAAACCGGATCCTCACCAGCTCGGAAGGCCA
>NZ_JAUQTB010000034.1 GCF_030580655.1 Paenibacillus lacisoli | reverse complement strand
AAGGGAAACTGCTGGGATAACGCCTGCATCGAAAGTTTCTTCGGGCATCTCAAGTCGGAATGCCTCCACCTCCACACCTTCACCTCCGAGGAGCAACTCGTGGGAGCTGTTGAACGCTATATTCATTTTTACAACAACGAACGTTTTCAAGAAAAGCTGAACAACCTTAGTCCGGTGGAATACCGAACTAAGGCTGCTTAGTCACAGAGCTATTTTATATCTGTCTACTTGACGGGGGTAACTTCAACATAGGTGCGGTCTATTTTATGTCCGATTCAATCACAGCTGCGCCGCTGGGTTGTCCTGCTTTTCACTAAAAATCAGCAACAATGCCGCCAGCATCAGTACCAGCGAGACGCCTCTCTGCCAGGAGAAGTGAATGACTTCTGTGCCGAATAGACCGATCGCATCAATCACAAACCCCGCCACAATCTGCCCTACAATGGCTGTCAGGTTGGCTGGTGTCACGCCGATCATGTTCACCGAGAAGGTCGACAGGAACAGATAGCCGAATCCCAGGAAAACCGCCGAGAGCTGCAGCTTCGGTGCATGAAGCAGGTCCAAGAGATGCCCGCTGCCGAAAAAATTGATCAGCACAGCCAGCACCAATGCACCGGAAGCGAAGGTGAAGAATACCGTCTCTAGCAGACCTATGCTGCGGCTGATGGTCCCGTTGATCGAGGACTGTGCACTCAGTACCGCACCGCCAACCAGTGTAATAACAACAATCAATAAGCCAATACCCATCATCCATGTCCCCCTTCTTCATCAAATAGAGTTAGTTAAAACAAGGTCAGTACGAGTGCGCCCAGCATCAGGATCAGGGCGGCCACACGCTTGGAACCGATCCGTTTACGGCCGCTGCCCAGCCATCCGAAATGGTCAATCATCATGCTCGTAACCATCTGCCCGACGACAATCGCAATCATGGAAATGCCGACACCGACAATGGGAACACCGATGACCAGGGTCAGCAGGTAGACGACTCCCAGCACACCGCCGACCAGATTCCATTTGGGAAACTTGGTGATCTGCGATAGATTGCCCTTCCCGAAGAAGATCAGCAGGATCAGCGAAATCACCGCTCCCATGAAGAAATTGTAAAAGTCGGCTTCCAGGCTTCCGACCTGCTCGCCCAATTTACCGTACAAGGCACCCTCCAGGCTGAGCAGGGCTCCTGTGAAGATGGCGATCATATAGAAAATCAGCTTTTTCACGTGAGGTTTCCTCCTTGTTGTATTTCAAATTACAGCTGGTTTCAGCTTGTCCAGGCCAATAGATAAGATGCAAATATACCCGGTGTGCATGAACTATCATAGGAAATCCGGTGAATGAAGACAATGAAAGATCTTGGTGTATTTTTCAGAAAAGTTATATATCTTGCTGTAGGATCGGGTATAAAGAGATAAAATAAACATCAAATACTGTAAACCATGGAGGTCCGTGATGAACGAGAAACAGCGAGGCAGCGATACGAAGGACTTCCCGGCATTCCCGGCAGCCATGCTTCCGAGGCTGGTATATATCGGTAAAGTGGATGGGAATCCGAACTGGAATTTCCCCAGCCATACGCATGATAACGTCAGCGAGATGGTATATGTATCCGAAGGTGAGGGGATTATCAAAATTGACGGGCTGCCTTACGCGGTAAAGCAGGGAGATCTGCTGGTCTACAACCAAGGGGTCATTCACGAACAATGCACGTCGCCGATCTGTCCGTTAAGTCTGTATTACTGCGGAATTTCGAATATTCAGCTGGAGGGGGTACGGCCCGGGAATCTAATCCCTGAAGGGGTATCCCCCTATATTCAGACAAAAGAATACACCGGAAAATTTAGGATGTGTCTGAAAACTAAATATTATGGTAAGATTTGAGAAAAACGAATGGAGTAGCAAACATGAGTCAAAGACG
>NZ_JAUQTB010000033.1 GCF_030580655.1 Paenibacillus lacisoli | reverse complement strand
TGGACGCATAACTGTACGGGTGGGAATCTAGGCGGTCCTAGAGGCAGAAGCGGCGGTGGGGTCAATGGTTCCTTACGTGCTATGCCGGGGAGCAATTCCACATCGCCAAGGGGAAATATTAATATAGGAGTCGTCAGAAGTAGAATCAATATTGCTAATGGTCCTACTAGATTCAGCCTCTCTAGGAATGCTGGCTGGAAGCATGTAGCTGATCGTCATTTTTCTCCTGGAACAAACGCTGGACAATTTACAGTAAGCCAAAGTGAAGTAAAGGGTATATTACAGCAAAAGAGTACTATTAATACGCCGATAAGTTCTTCAACAAATGGGCAATATTCTCGCTTGGTTAATACAGGAAGAACAATAGGGACAGTAAAACCGAGTATACCTGCCTTCGGTGGTTCAACAACAAAATGGATGCAAGTTATTACTGATGTTAAAGGGAACCTAATCACTACTTACCCTGTCCCAGGTCCATAAAAATAAAAAGGAGGGCGGCTTATGCAACGGAGGATGAAAGATATGAAAGATATGTGGATTGAACTTAAAAAGGAAGTCCTCATTTTAAGAGATACAACTCCCCTCCGCTTTTTGGAATGTCTAATATACCTGATCAAAAATAATCAAAATATATTAATGACTTTTTTTACAAAAGAAAAACTGGAAACAGACATGTTTATTTTAAAATTTATAACTCAGCTTGATATAAAAGATTATTATGTAGGATCAACCGGAAATGATTATGAATTAATTATTAAAAAATCAATAGAGGAGGAACCGACTGATTATTATAGTTTTTGGAAATTTTTATCCAATATGGTTTTAGATCTGGTGGTATTTGTAACTGATAAAGTATGCCCGAATTGTAAAAGTGATCATTTAAGAGTATTAACGGACCGAGAACAAATTAATATATATCTTTACTGTGAAACATGTTTTTTATGTATCAGTGAAGTGGGTGAAAATGTCGAAGAAAAAGAATTACTACCAGCAAACATACAACTTATACAGAGCTGTAAGTGTAATTTTTAATTGGTGAATAAATAGAGAGCTGATCTATATTAAAAACATCTATTAAAGGACCCGAAGTTAAAAACAAAGGTGATTTCTGTATTAAGGATTGACATCTGATATGTGCAAGAGCCAAAGTAGTAGTTACAGCCTTTTTTAATTTGTGTTTTCTGATTTGTTAATAGGTATGTAGCTTATATCTCGGTATATTTGTCGAGTGACAAGAACATGATCACATTGAAAGTCGCTATTTTAGCGGCTTTTTTATTTTATCGGTACAAGACCGTGTCCCGAGCCAAGGACAGAAACTTGTACCGATTGTCGGAATGGACAAGAACATATCCCATTAACGTTTAAATGAAGGCCGGATTGCAAATCCCTTATTAGAGGTAGAAGTTGTTAATGGCACATCCATTCAATAACCCCGGATAACCTATAACAAAAGCTCGAAAAAATCATAAAATCTGTTTTTTTTAATTTCATATCAAAAAGGTTCCTGAGTGGAACTCGTACTCGTTTTCAATCGATCTTCCCGTTTTCAAGTAATCAACAGAAAAAGGCTCAGGCGATGTTTTCGCTCTGAACCTTTTCGACCGATACTTTCGGACTACTTTTACTATAGCATAGCATACGAGGCACGTTTATATTTGAAATTGTGAAGCAATTGTAGCGTATATATAATTAATTTCCGAAGAGGTTTTTTTCATTAACTATTATGAGATGGGGGTTATCCTAGGATCACTCTACGGAGTCTCTCAGCCAAAAATGTTTCTGTAGCATTAGGAACACCGATTTTAATTTGATCAAGTATATTCAGTACATCCTCATCTACTAGTGGTATGATAGTTCCTCGTCCGGCATTGTGTGAATCTCTACATCTACTTAAAAATAGATCCAGGTTTTCTATACTCCTACAGACAATGATTCCAAATCGACCACTATTAGGAGAGAACCTTCCTCCCATTTGATCAAGTTCAGGATTAGGATGTGTCTGAAAACTAAATATTATGGTAAGATTTGAGAAAAACGAATGGAGTAGCAAACATGAGTCAAAGACG
>NZ_JAUQTB010000032.1 GCF_030580655.1 Paenibacillus lacisoli | reverse complement strand
ATGCTGTCACAAGCAGCTTAATCACGGGATTTCTGTATGAGGGGTGTTTTCAAACTGCACTTTTGTTGACAACTCCATTTGGTCAACATAAGTTAACTCCGGCTGATTTCGGGAGGTAGTCAAATTTGTTTGAGATAAAATACCGTATTATTATTGATGAGAGTTACTGGAAAACAATGAATCTAGAGCAAATTGAAAAGGAAGGGGGGATTGAGGGCTTCTTTCAAATAAACCTGCATTCAGTTGATTATGGTTATTACCATAATAGGCAACTGGGAGAGGGTGAAGAGGGTTTTGACATTATTTCAACTTGGTTATCAAATCTATTGGAAGTATGTGTGTTAATAGATGGTACTAAGTATGTAGCAATAAAGGACACGGAATCTTACAATACATGGCTTGAATTTATTTCTGTTGATAATGACTTACTAGTGAGTGTGGTTCAGTCGGACAGCTTCATTAGTGAGTATGTCATTACCAAGCCTATAGAAAATCGGGTTTATTCCGAATGGAGAGACATCAAAGTCAACAAGGAGAAGTTTATCGAAGAGGTAGTTAATAAAACGAAAAATTTTATTACTGACCTATCCCAAATAAACCCTCTTCTAAGTATGAGCCAAAGAATAGTTCAATTACAATCACTGCTCGACAAAGCAAGATTGTAGATATTAAGAGACCTTGGGGGGCGTAAAGCCTTTTAAGGTCTTTTTTTACCCCCACCCAGTGCCGAATGAATCGGGCGGCTACGTCCAAAAGAACTTAACCCTCATCACCCCCGTATAATATTCCTCTAATATGCCCGTACGCACATGCAATGCTTGAATTTTATACCCTAAATAACGGTATTCCGTTACGTTGGACAGGTCGATTATGGTCAGATACCACCATGATTGACCTGTTATTTGTTATCTTCGCTTTCTTGCAGTTTTTCTAATATGAGCCGCAACTGTACAATACCATGTCTCGATAGAGAGGGCGAAGGACAGAAGACGCACCTTTTCGGATGGATAGCACGACAATTCATAGTAGCGGCAGAAACGTGAAGGATTTTGATAATGTCTGCAACTGAATTGACCTTTACAGCGATTGTTACAGCGTAAGAAAGAACTCTGCTGACGAGCAGTTGACATATACAGGTAAGGCAACGTGAGGAATAGCCACCTTCCTGACATCATAGCCGCCGCAGGGCGGAACACTCAAAGAGGAGGGCAACGAAAGTGAAAGACCTATGGTTGAAAAAGAACAATCAAGCTGCCAACACGTACATGGATGAAGTAAGTCGAGCGAATCAGTTCACGTCCCATCATAACGGTTACATCAAAGCACCAGTAAAGATTCTACGTTGCTTTGGCTTGAGTGCCTTTGAGAAGCTGATTCTGATGAATTTAATCGCTTATATGAGCGATAAGACGTTGTGCTACCCTACCATCGAAATGATTGCTCGTGATGTCGGATGTAGTTCCAAATCGATAGAGCGGCATATCAAGGAACTTGATGACAAGAAGATGATTCTAGTCAGTCAAGACCGAAAGAACAATACGTATTATCTGCCGAACTATCTACATTGCCACCCGTATTTGCTAATGAGCGAAAAGACACATGAGTTTATTGGCGGTGTGAGGAAGCAAGTCAATGAACGAGAGCTGACGCTATGGGTGCGAGGGATAATAAAGGGTGATGAGTTCAAAGCGTTTACAGCCAAACTGCAACGGCTTCATGAACAGCGCTTTCCTATGGATAAGTTCGCAGAGAAGGAGATACTGGACAGCTATGCCCAGTTCCTGAAAGTGGAGTTAGCAAAGCGATTTCCGTTCGATGTGAACGAGCAATAATGGACTGTCTGTTATTTCAACCGACTTTGTGTCCTGATAACCGTCAACCAGTCTGTTGAGGGATACCAAACAGCCGTTGTAGACAAATTGTCTGCGATTTTGACAGATTGTCGGTTATCGTGGACGGATAGTCTGCAATGAGGACACAAAGTCTGTCGTGAACAGACTGGCAGTCTCACTAATAAGAATCATTAACAATACTCAATAAACAAGAATCAAGAGAAAAATCATTTGAATAAGAAACAGCAGACACGCCGTGGGCGGTCTGCATCTTCGGGGAGATTCTTGATTCTTGGAGGGTAAAGAGGTTGGACTTCACTTCTCTTTACATGAATGGTTAGATATTCCGCTGTCGCCGCTGTGAGCGGTATGACGGCTCAATCAATCTCTATTAGTTCTTCAATCCTGACGTTTAGGGTCTTACAAACGAGTTCTAATGTCTCTAAGTAGATCCTGTCAACATTGTCAGAACACAGATGGTTGATTGTGCTAGCTCGTAATCCTGTTAATCGTGCCAGTTCCCGTTGAGATATTCCTTTCTGCTCTAACAACTGGCGTAACTTTACTCGAATTGCCATGCTTATCCTCCTGATGAGTAACGCTTAACCGTACTGATTTATGAAGCAATTATATCACCGTACATGTAGAAAGTCATTGTGTGTTTCGGTTAAACGGTATATAATCAAGTTAATGATTCGGTTAAGCGTTACGTTAATCTCAATTATCGTAACGGAGGGGGAGGAACAGCATGAATGTCATCGGTTACGTCAGAGTTTCAACAAGTGGACAAGCCAAAGACGGTTACAGTTTAGCGTACCAACAGGATGAAATTCGCTCCTATTGTCAGGAGCAGGGATGGAACTTGCAGGACATCTTTACGGATGAAGGTATCAGTGGGGCGAAGGTAGATGAGGATGCTCTTGAAGTGGACAGAATCGGCTTTCAGAGCATGTTAGCCGCCCTATCCATCCGAACCTATGACGCTGTTGTCGTGCTTAATACAAGCCGTTTATGGCGGTCTGACATCGTAAAGGTTTTGGTTCATAGGGAGTTCAAGAAGTACGGCGTGGATGTGAAAAGTATCGAGCAGCCAACCTACTCCATTCACAAGAAAGACCCAAGTGATTTCCTTATCAATGGACTTATGGAACTACTAGACCAGTATCAAAGGCTAGAAATCGCCCTCAAGCTAGGCAGAGGACGCAATAAGAAAGCCCAACAGGGCGGTTATGCAGGAGGTCGGGCGGCATTTGGTTACAAAGCCCGTAAAGGACACAAGGCAATAGAAGTGAATGATAGGCAGGCCCAAGCGGTCAAACGGCTCTTTGACATACGGGAACAGAACCCGAATTGGACGTTATCCGAAATGGCATTTCAATTGAATCAAGAAGG
>NZ_JAUQTB010000031.1 GCF_030580655.1 Paenibacillus lacisoli | reverse complement strand
CGTCTTTGACTCATGTTTGCTACTCCATTCGTTTTTCTCAAATCTTACCATAATATTTAGTTTTCAGACACATCCTACACTTCTTGCGGTAAATCCTATTCATATGCGTATGACAAAGAAAACGGGTTATATATTGTCGTAGACGGAATGGTTGATGGTAGTGACGGCAATGAAAAACAAGAAGTATATTCGTATATAACACAAATACAGGAAAAAAAGAAGAGATTAAAAAATTTACTCATCGGAATATCACCCTATTGACCGTTGACTTCAACTATGAAGGTAAACTTTACAGGTACGCTCTGCTAGCACAATAAAACAATTAAGGTGAATCAGGCTTTTTGAATAAGCTGCTAGTGAATGATCCAAGTTAAAAAAGGCCCTTTAGGGCCTTTTCTCTTACTCAATCGATACAAACGACTGTCTGTAAAAACATCTCAGCGAGTTGATCCCAGTTTCTAGTATCTGAGTAGCAGAAAGATATCATTATAAAAACGTAAACCGCAAATGTAAGCGATCTCTATCGCTCTTATGTATTCATAATTTCAGATTGTAAGTTTGTTTAATACAAACATGTGTTGGGGGAACACATAAATGACAATCAATGGTTCAAGTTTTTAGGAAGGAACAAAGATAGGTTGAGTACCATTGATTCTGAACAGATAATATCTATATCTTGCAACCCAATGATTAATTGTCCTGAACAGCAGGAGTTCTGGACTTTCTATAGGTCTAGGACTCCTGCTGTTTCTAGGTTGGATAGATCTAATTGTTGATCTAATTGTTTAAAAAAAACAAAGTTGTTGACTGAGAAAATAAAGAAAGTAATAGACCGACAATGCTTCATTAAGCTAACGGTAGGTTTTTTCGAAGGACAATAACACGGGCAACTAATAGTCGTTATAGAAACGTTAGGTATTTACCAGAAAGTGAATAACTAGACCACAGTCTGTACTCAACCGTACGCTCGGAGCTGTACCGAACGTGTCCGGGCTTGCCATTAGAAGTCAGTCCTTCAGAGTACGACAGCCGGCCCTATCTATACACCACAAAGCTAACAAAGGTCATCCAGTTTCGGGGAAATTGTGGCGACTGGCTAACTGCTTTAGAAAGATCGATGTGAAAACGTGAGCTTACGAGATAACGATAAAAGTCATTGCGAATATTTCAACGCTGATTGCACATACGGGATCATGATGGGTCTTTCTACACAAGATGAATCCTCGTGTAACCTATTAAAATAATTATGTTCAAGAAAAATAGTGACTGAATACAAAAAAATATGAATCTGTAGTTATGTTTCATAATGTAAAATTTTGTGTAATTAAGCATTTGTAACCGAATTGATTCAAATAAGGAATCGGTCGGGGGTCACGGTTTTAAAATCATAATGAGACGGAGGACTTATAGTATGCACGCAAACCACAAATGGATCGTGTCTACGCTTTTGCTGTCCGCGATGGGGGCCTCAGTTCTGCCTTTCGCAGCTCCTGCATCCGCAGCCAGTGTTACGAAGCTCAAGAGTGATGCGTCCAGGCTGGATGCGCCCTCAGTGAGCGAGAAGGCAGCCGATCAGAATGATCCGCAGATGGTGGAAGAAATGCCGGAGATGAGAACGCTTTACAGCAAGCAGTACCTGATGGACGATGGTAGTTATGAGACGATGATCTCGCTCATGCCACTTCATTACGTGGATCCTAAGGGTAGCTATAAGGATATTCAGCTGAGGCTGGAGCCGGTGCAGCAGGTTACTGATGGAGCCGGCTTGTCGACATCCAACATGGACAGGCTGCCTATATCAGCAGCAGAATCGTCGAATTCAATCGAGAACGTAGAGCAGGACAGGAAGAAACAGCAGGATAGCAAGGAGCAGCAGGAGAGCAGCAGTTCACAGCAGGAACAGCCTCAAGACAGCAGTCAGCAGAATCCGGAAATAACGCCTGTCCCAGAGCCGGAGAATGACCAAAGCGACAAACAGACAGAAGAAGAGACGGATGCGAACAAGAACGAATCGCCTGCCGCTGACCCGTCAGGGCCCACCGTGACGGATGCTACCTATACCTCCAGCACGGTACCTTATGTGCCAGTACTACATACTCAATTTGACCAGGGATATGCCCTGACTTCAGGAGATTCCCTTCATATCCTTCCATTGGGAACCCAATCAGCCACCGCTGATACATCAAGGATAGCAGATGGTGTGTTGTCCTATTCTGACGCTTGGCCTTCTACCGATGTGCAGCTGCGGCTGACGGAGAGAGGCATTGACCAGACTCTTCTGCTGAAGTCGGCCTCGTCACCGTCAGCCTTCAGCTACCGGATTGAAGGCAAACTGCAGGAGGACGGGACAGCCGGAGCTCTGTCCGTACAGCCCGTGTGGGCTGAGGACGCTGCAGGCGTGAAGCATGAGGTGCAGCAGACGATTCGTCAGCATAACGGTGCGGCTTATCTGGATATGAGTTTGAATTCCGATCAGCTGCAATATCCGGTCACCCTTCACGCAGCTACCGGACTGAATAACACCGGCTTGTCACAGGAGGGTACGGTAACCAGTGCATTACCTGCTGCCGGACGTTCGGTCCAGGGGGGGCTGCTTGTAGGTGTTCAAGGAGAGACAACGTTCCAGTCGTATCTGCAATTTGATCTGTCCATGATTCCGGCCAAATCCGAGATCCTGGGTGCAAGGCTTCAACTCACAGCATCCGGCTCGCATGGCCTGAACGGAGTGCTGCAGGTGCTGGGCAACAAGGAGCCGTGGCAGGCCGGTCAGCTTCGCTGGGAGAACAAGCCGGCGTCCTATGAAGCAGATCAGGGACAGCTCGATCTTCAGGGGAATGACTCGCCATCCATTCGTCTGGATGAGTCTCTCATCACCGATTGGGTAAGCCGGAAGAAGCCCAACTACGGAATGCAGTTAGTTTATAAATCTGCTAACAACGAATTGTTAACCTTATCTTCCTCGGAGAATGTGTCAGAGGCGGCGAGACCCCGGCTGTACATTTCTTACAGCACGGACGGAATGCAGCTGAGAAGCCTAGCACAGGCTTCAATCCGGTTCAGCTATGACTATGATGAACAGAGTCGCCTGCAGACGATTCAATTTCCGACCGGGGAGCTGATTCGGTTCACCTATGACAAGGCTGGCAATGTAGTGAAGCGAGAGTATATCGGCAATTAGGGATGGAATAAGGACGATAGTTAAGAAAATAGAGGACTCTAATCTACGGCATTTGCATCCCTAAGGAAACTGCAAACAGGGATGCCTGATGCTGAATTCACTTGAAATGAGGAGAAGCGTTCGTGAAGAAGCATGTGAGCAAGCTGTTCTATATATTCATGATTATCAGTCTGATGATCTCGTTTGTGCCGCCGGCTGCCAGTGCCGCCGCGGCTGAAGATCGTGCTGCCGCGTTCAATCAGCTGGACACCCCTTACGCAGGGTATGAAATGGCTGCGAACACACCGTATTCCGGAGCCGGAGAAGGGGAGCAGATTTCGGATGCGAGGGTACGCTGCGGCGGATCGAGACCGATTTCACACTGCCTGGCCGTAATGGCCTCGATGTGGTACTGTCTCGTCTGTATCAGGGCAGCACTGCTTATGTATATGAACCGAAGGCCGAAGCGGATAAGACAGCGCTTGGCGACAATGTTATCAAGAATGAAACCGAGTACTATACGTATAACGAGCAGACATCCAATCTCGGTGTAGGCTGGACATGGGCTTTTCCGTCGGTGGA
>NZ_JAUQTB010000030.1 GCF_030580655.1 Paenibacillus lacisoli | reverse complement strand
ATGCTGTCACAAGCAGCTTAATCACGGGATTTCTGTATGAGGGGTGTTTTCAAACTGCACTTTTGTTGACAACTCCAAACTTCATCAATGGTTCGGGTATCTAGAGCGGATAACATATTCTGAAAGCCAATTCTGTCCACCTCAATAGCCTCCTCATCCACCTTAGCCCCACTGATACCTTCATCCGTAAAGATGTCTTGTAAGTTCCATCCTTGTTCCTGACAATAGGATCGGATTTCATCCTGTTGATACGCTAAACTGTAACCATCCTTGGCTTGTCCGCTTGTCGAAACTCTAATGTAACCGATGACATTCATGCTGTTTCCTCCCCCTCCGTTACGATAATCACAATTTCTGTTACGTTACAACGTCACAAGGCTATTATATGACGTTACAGCGTATCACGCAATGTATTTTCTCTCTGATCGTGGTATAGTTGTTCATATACTGTTGGGGGAAAGTGCGTTATGAAAATCAAGATTAGATTGCAAGAACTTCTGGATGAACGAAATATTTCTCAACGTCAACTTGCACTTATGGTTGATATGCGTCCCGGCACAATAAATGCTCTTTGCAGGGGAACAACGGATAGAATTTACATCAGCACCCTTGAGCAGATATGTAAAGCCTTGAACATACACATCCATGAGTTAATTGACATGGAAGATAAATAGCACCCCCGCCCGTGTAACCTTCTATACGGCTCATAGAGACATGTTATCGTGCGACATACTTTTTCACCATCCACTAAAGGGAATACCTGTAAAAGCTTCTTGTGCGTTCTCAGAGCCATTAAGCGAGTCGTCCGACAGGGCAGAGGCGGAGCGGCGGAACTCCATCTTCAATTCTTGAGTAAAGCATCCATAAAGAGTTATTCTCAGTCTTTACTCTCCATCCAAGAATCAAGAATCTCCCCCGAAATCGCAGACCGCCCACGGCGAGTCTGCTGTTTCTTTTTTAAGTGATTCTTTTATTGGTTCTTATTGAATTGAATCTTATTTAATGATTCTTATTAGTGAGACTATCGGACGGTTTGTAGCAGACTCTATGTCTACGATTCAGACTCCCTGTCTAGTATTGCAGACACTCTGTCGAAACCGTGGACACAGAGTCTACAGCCTTATACTTTGGCTGTTAACCGACCGTGTGACGTCTATCTGGACAGAGAGTCCGCTGAAATAACAGACTCTCGATTATGCCCCGTTGACATCTGGGGGAAATCTTTTAGCAAAGGCCGTTGTTAGATACTGCCCATTACTAGCCAATGTTTCCGTTTCAGCAAATTTCTCCATCGGCAAGCGTCTCTCATGAAGTCTTTGGAGTCGGGCGGCATAAGCCTTGAAATCCTCGCTCTTGACTATCCCCTGAATCCAAAGCGTAAGGTCTCTCTCGTTTACCTGTTTCTTTACTCCCCGAATGAACTCATGCGTCTTCTCCGATAGGAGCAGATATGGATGTACGTGCATATAGTTCGGCAGATAGTAGGTGTTGTTCTTACTCTGGCTGACCAGAATTAGCTTTTTATCAGCTAGAATTCCAATGTGACGCTCTACGGTCTTGGAACTACATCCGATATTTCTAGCCAACATCTCCATCGTCGGGTAGCACTGACTCTTGTCGCTCATGTAGGCGATAATGTCTATGAAAATCAGTTTCTCGTACTCACTAAGTCCGTAGCACCGATGAAGCTTTTGCGGCACGATGGTATATCCCTTATGTTGTTCGGTAAAGTTGCTCTCCTTCGCTACCTCGTCCATGTAAGCATTGGCGGCTTTATTGCTTTTAATAAGCCAGAAGTCTGTTGTTCTTGTCTTCATTTGATGTACCTTCCTTCTCGTTGTGTAATGCCGCCGTAGGGCGGTTGTGAAGCTAGGAAGGCGGCTAGCCTGAACGTTACCATTCCTGTATATGTAAACTGGTCGTCACCAGACTGTCTTTCTGTTATAACCATCGGAGCATATGGTTAGATTGTTGCGGACAATTTCTGAAATTTGCTTACTCACTATCTGTAGTCGACTTATGTCGTAATAAAGATGCGGATGGCATTATATTCTGGAGAAACTGGGAGAAAGCGAAGGTAAGGTTTATACATCGACATACGGTGGTAACTGATGATTTTAAGGCTATAACGGGGATGCAGATAGATCAAAGAGTGTTATATTTCTCAAGCATTTTGTATGTGCGTACAGATATTTCGGAGAAAACTCATACGAAGGTGATGAGGGTTAAGTTCTTTCAGGCTGTGCCGCCCGATTCATTCGGCACTGGGTGGGAGTAAAAGACAAGCCTTGGAGGGAAGCAACCCTCTCAAGGCTATTTGCCAAATATCTCTTCGATTCTTTCACGGTCAAAATCCAATATCCAATCATTGTATTTTTCGTAAATTGATTTTAATATTTCCTTATTTTCAGCTAAAATATCCAAACCTCTATCGTCGTATAGGTGGAAAATCGTTTTGCTCGTTTTGTTTAATAGATAAATGTCACCATCAACAGTAGGTTCTAGACCAAGTGTACGATTAGCAATAGCTTCTACTAGTTCTTCCAACTTTAATTGTTGATATTTCACATCTGCACAGTATCTAATAGTCACGATATCATCAATATCATCTAAATCTTTATAGCGGAATTCCTGCTCTTGTTTTATTACATTTCTAAAATCTATCTTGCTGATATAATTACTAAATACTTTTGAGACAATATTCTCTATATCACTAATTGACTCATTGTCCCACTTGTCTATAAATAGCACAAAGTAAATTTCATCATTAGGTTTATGCAATGCATTAAATAATTTAATCGCTCTCTGTTTCACCTGTTTCACTCTTTTTTCAGGTGCATCAACATCCCCTCCCATTTCAAATCTAATCGCTATTGAAGTATTGTAAAACAAAGGTTTTTTTAAATAAATCCCTTCAAAGTATTGCAATAAAAATTCATCTAAATTCTCTCTACGTTCCATTCGACCATCCCCATCATATAGCCGTAAAGGGAAATTCACATTCCCTTTACGGCATATTTTCAACCATTCTATTTTAGCTTTATAACCGTACCTGTTGAACTTTTATGTTTCCCTGTTATGAAATTACCATATTCATCTGCATCAGAAACCCAGTGAAGTTCATTTCCTCTTTTTTCAAACACCTTAAACGCCGAGCCACCATGTCCGGTTGTATCTTTTGCCCACCAATATCCTTTCTTTGTCTTGTCTTGGTATGCTGTGATTGTATCACCATTAAATTTATAAGTGACCTTTGCTTTGGCATTTGTTTTTATATCCCACTTCGTAGTTGTGTTTGGGATATCACAAGCATTATGAGTCCAAACTCCCAAACTTGATACAAAATACGTATGAAAATCTTTAACCTTGAAATTGTATACTGTGTCTTGTTCTTCCTTAATTTCAATCTTCTCAATGGCTAATTCTTTGCCATCCGAAGTTGTTAGAACATCTCCCACCTCAAGGTTCTTCGATTCCACCCAACCTCTGCCGACAATCCAAAACGGATGCTCATCGGTAGTTGTAATAACTTCTCCGCCAACAGCAATATTATAAGTTTCTTCAACAATTCGTTGGTAAAGCCATTCTACTTCTTTATACGCCACTTCTCCGGTTTCATCAGACTTGGCGAGTACCCTATCCCCTACCTCAATATCCTCGATAGGTTTCTCCCCTTCGTTAGTTAGAACTTTGATTCAGGGAATAAAGAAGGTGGCAACTGTTTTAGCTACCACCATTGTATTCTTAGCTTGCCGCTCGTTCAGGTAAAGCGTCAAGTCGGTATTCGGTTTTGTTCTTCATCATGCTGTAAAGGATGTTCACTAGCCTTCTCATTATACATATGATTGCTTGTTTCTTCTTTTTACCTTCACTCAATCGCTTCTCGTAGTATTCACGGAATATAGGATTGAGCGGTTTACTGGATGTTCTAGCGGTATGCAACTGTCTTACGGCTAGCCCCCATAGAATCTTGTTTAACGCTCGATTCCCTTGCCGTTGGTTACGGTCTTTACCTCTGCCGCCGCTGCTCATTTGGCTCGGTGTCAGACCTGCATACTTGGCTAGCTTGTCAGCACTCGTAAAACGGCTAATATCTCCGATTTCAGCCACGATAGCCGAAGCGGTAACGTCATCAATGCCAGTGAATGTATTCAACTTGAAGTCTAGCTTTTGCATGATGTGACGGATATTGTCCTCCACATCGTTCATCTCACGTTGAACGTCACGAATTTGGTTAACATGACTGCGGACAAGGAAATCACGATACTCCTGTCCGTTCCGCTTCGTATTCCCGTCAGCTTGAACGCTCTCAAGAATTAGAGCCGCTTTCTTGGTCGAACACACATTACGACTGTTCTTCCGTAAGAACTCCGCTAACGCTTCTATGGTCACGCCCTCCAATAGATACGGTGAAGGGTACTCATGCCACACGGCTAATGCTGTTTGTCCATCCACTTCACAGAAGAACTTGCTATAACTCGGATAGTTATAGCTCAATTGCGTGTGAAGCTGATTCTTGAGCATGAC
>NZ_JAUQTB010000003.1 GCF_030580655.1 Paenibacillus lacisoli | reverse complement strand
AAGGGAAACTGCTGGGATAACGCCTGCATCGAAAGTTTCTTCGGGCATCTCAAGTCGGAATGCCTCCACCTCCACACTTTCTCCTCCGAGGAGCAACTCGTGGGAGCTGTTGAACGCTATATTCATTTTTACAACAACGAACGTTTTCAGGAAAAGCTGAACAACCTTAGCCCGGTGGAATACCGAACTAAGGCTGCTTAGTCACAGAGCTATTTTATATCTGTCTACTTGACGGGGGTAACTTCAAGGACCGGGCAGCTTCTTTGTGTTCATCAATTTAAGTGTTTATCTCAATACGTATTCTCCTGTACCACCTGCTTCAAGTAAGCAACAAGCTCATCCCGCAGTTCCGGCCGCTGCAGCGCGTAATGAATATTTGTCTCAATAAATCCGAGCTTCTCGCCAACGTCATGACGGTGACCGTCGAAGTGATAAGCCAGTACCTTCTCGGTCTGTGTCAGAGCGGCAATCGCATCGGTCAGCTGGATTTCCCCGTTAATACCTTCAGTCTGCCGCTCCAGCAAATGGAAGATCTGCGGAGTCAGAATATACCGGCCCAGAATGGCCAGATTGGACGGAGCCTGCTCCCGGTTCGGCTTCTCGACCAGTCGGGTTGTATTATAGGTCCGGTCAGCAATCGATGGTCCATCCACAATGCCGTAACGATGAACTTCTTCCCAAGGAACCGGCTGCACACCAACGACCGTCTGTTGGTACTGTTCAAAAACATCCATCATCTGCTTCAGACAAGGCGTATCTGCCTCGACGATATCATCTCCGAGCAGAACTGCGAAAGGTTCATCGCCTACGAACTTGCGGGCACACCAGATGGCATGTCCAAGGCCTTTGGGTTCCTTTTGCCGGATGTAGTGAATGTCCGCCAGTTCCGAAGGCTTGCGCACTGCATCCAGGAGATTCCATTTCTCGCTCTCTGTCAGACTGTGTTCCAGTTCAAAGGAAGCGTCAAAATGATCCTCAATCGCACGTTTTCCTTTACCCGTGACGATAATGATGTCCTCAATTCCGGAGGCTACGGCCTCCTCGATGATATATTGGATGGTCGGCTTGTCTACGATCGGGAGCATTTCCTTAGGCATCGCTTTGGTTGCAGGCAAAAAACGGGTGCCGAGGCCTGCGGCAGGGATAATGGCTTTGCGTATTTTCATAAACGAATACTCCTTATGGTTACCAGGTTTAGGCAATATGCAAATAAGTATACCAGTTCACTCCCCCGCCTGTAAGATGGGAGTTGGATTCTACTGTTCAGGCTCTGGGTCTGGCTGGGTCATCAAACCAGGGAGAGATAACGTCGCTGCAGCAGAGAGCTGTGCCGACACCGCTGCCGGATCCTGCGGATCTACACGATCTGCCAGCTGTACACCTGCAGAAGACCAGGCTTGGTCTACAATGGCTGCCGCCTGTTCTGCGGACAGTTTCAGCTCCGGATGCTGCTGTGCATAATGGACCGCTGCCTCGCGGTATCCGCGGGCGGCATCCCGGAAGTTAGAGACCGGTGTCAGATAGGACTGTATCACCTCATAAGCCATCTGTGCAGCTGCTTGGCGTGACTTCTGCTCTCCCAGCAAGGCTGCGAATCCCTGAATCATCTGATAGGCCGCATGGTTCGCAATACCGCTGTTCAGATGAACAGCGCCGTTGTCTGATGCGGTCAGGATATAATCCTGCATATTCATAGGCTGGGACGCTACCGCTCCGGCTGTCGCCGGGTTCTTCAGGTTGCGCAGCGAACGATGATCCGCCCGGCTGTCCTCGCCAATCAGCCACCACTGCCGGTCAGCCGGATCATGATCCGCCTCAATGAGAGCCCCCATCACATCAGCGAAAGATTCGTTAAGCGCACCGGATTGCCCCCGGTATTCAAGACCGTTCTCCACTGCCATGATGCCGTGTGTCCACTCATGGGCTACAATATCGAGGGCACAGCTGGTACAGTCTACCCCGCCGTTCACTGATCCGCTGCCATCTCCGTACAGGACCATTCCGTTAACCCAGGCAGCACCGTCCCAGGCCGGACGCTGCTGCCACAAATCCGGGACATGCACGATGGAGTTCATACTGTAGACATCACTTGTTTTTTTCTTCGAGGTGTCCGCTGCTGTGGCGTCATGGCTCGCATCCCCCTGCACATGACTCAGCTTTTGATAAAAATCATACACAACACCGGCATTTTGATGAGCATCGACCGCGTCCAGATCCGCAAATTGAGGATTACCGCTGGTCACCAGCCTGGTCTGGGCCTGGCTCGTACTATCTGTACCTGCATATTCATATGTATAAATTCCCTTGATGCGGGTCTCTCCCTGCTGCCAGATCGGTTTGCTCATATCAATCATGGCATATTCGCCGGTCTCCGGCATTTTGTATACCTGAAGAGGCTCAGTAACGCCGCTGTATCCTGCATTGTCATAGGTACGCTGATTAGCAGCATCCAGCTCCAGATCTCCCGCCTGCTGCAGCTGGCTGTACAGGTCAAGGACTTCACCGGTTCCGGCATCGACATAGCCCGTCCATTGATTCGGACTCGGCAGCATGCACGCTGCCTTTACCTCATATACCAGCCGGTCCTTTCCGTTTACTTTATCCGGGTAGAGCATCAGCTGTGCCGAAGGGGAAGCTGCCTTCTCGAACGCCAGCATCCCGTCCCAATCCATTTTCAGTCCGGAGCTGCGCTCAATCTCGCGTTTCAGAGCGGTGATCGCCTGCTGATCCGATAAATCCGCCTTCATAGTTAGACCCCTCGCAGACAGCTCCTGCCGCAGCCGGCTTGCAGCAAGCTCGATAGTCTGGCCTGCCTTTAAATGAATTTGAAAGTAGGTGCCGTATACAGGGGTACCCTGATACAGCTGACGAAACAGATAATGAGTGTGGCCTTGAGCATCTTTTTTAACCGAAACGATCTCTAAATCCCTCGCAGGTTGAGCGATTCCGAATGCATCACGATGCTCCTTAATGAATCGCAGAACGGCCCGCTCGTCCTTCAAGGGTCGGGATTGAAGATCTGTGAAATATACCGATTCCGGGAGCGAAGGCTGTACAGTTGACGTCAGGCCGTATACGGAATTCCCGGCTGCAGTGAGTGAAGAAACAGCTTCCTTTTCCTGAGCGGCCGCTGCCTGTGCAGGATCCGCATAAGCTTGGTCTGCCCCTACAGCTGCCAGCCAGATTCCGGCGGCTATCAATACGGCTGATCCGAGGTGCTGCTTGCGTATGAACAAAACGGTTCCCCTCCAAATCTATCTTTGTAATCATCTTTTCAACATATCCAGAAAAGCTCTCTATGTAGGTGACGTTTTCCTATGACTAGCAACCGGCATAACCTATATATCGGATGCCGGCAGCTCCGAATGACTGGCTTTACATATTCTGTATATCAATTTCATCTCTTCATTACCCAAAATGAGAGACAACTGCACCTTTACCCAGAGATTCATGAAGGAAAAAGGCCTCTATCGATCGATCCATTCTCGATTCAGAATAAGCTTCCTACTAAGCATACTATGTATCAGCCCCCTTATGCCAAACTCTCGCTGATTTTATCGAATACAACCCCGAAAAAATAAAAAAGGCCCTCCAGCCTGTAAGCTGGAGAGCCTTTTTTTGATAATTCTTTATTTATTTCACCAGCTGTCCACGTGTTACGCCCAGCTGGTTGGTCGCCTTCAGCGTCTTCCAGACCTGTGTTCCGCTGATCTCACCGCGCAGCGCACGATTATACAGATCAATGACTTCACGTACCTGCTCCGGTGTCTCTTCCAGGAACTCCACGCGGTAGCGGGATACACCCAAATCCATAAAATTGGCGAGGTATTCCGCACCGGATTGTTCAATGGCGTTGTATACCGTATTCCGGCAGCCTTCATCCACCCTTACCGGATGGGACATGCCGATCCGGTCCTGCAGCGAAGCCCGATGCTCCTCGCATGGACGCCCGCAGTTGGTGTAATCTGTGCCCTCGCTCATGAAAGTACAGTAGACGCAGTGCTCCGTATGGAACATCGGCAGATGCTGATGAATTACGATCTCCATCTTCTCCGTACGGGAGCGGCCCAGCAGATCCACCATCTGCTGAATGTTCAGGTCATACGACGGTGTGACCGTATCACAGCCAGCTTCGAGGAACAGATCAACCGCCTTGTGGTTGGCAATGTTCAGCGAGAAGTCGCCGATCAGCTCCGGATGCTTCGCTTCCGGATGCTCCATGCGGTGGCGCAGGTAGAAGTACAGCGCACCGGTGTTGCGCACCAGAACGGCGTCAGGCTGCAGACGCAGGATGTTGTTGTGGTAGCCGTTCTCGCCAGGCATATGGATGCGCGGCGTTACCAGCGCAATCTTCTTGCCGGCCGCATGAACGGTCTCGACCGCAGCCGGGAACTGCTTGATGAACTCGAAGTCGGCGTAGATGAAATCCACGCCTGCTTCGAGGGCCGCTTCCACCTGCGGGAGGCTGCGGCACAAGGCGGTCAGCTCAGCCTGACCGCGGGCCACCGGCGCTGCCGGCACAGCCGCATCGCCGAAAACCTCCACCGCCCGCTTCTGATACACGGGCGGTTTCGGGCGCTCGCCAGCGAGCAGCTCCACCGCCTTGCGGCGGATGCTGTTCAGCTCGCGCATTGGCACGATGATGTCTCCGTGAAGCTGGACATCCAGCTGCTCCAGCTGGAACACCGTGCCGCCGAGGCGACCGAACTGCTCCTCGAGCAGCTCCGCCGTCATCGGCCGCTTGCTCGCAATCTCCAGTTCCAGCTCGGAATCCACGCGGACCGTCGTGCCTTTCTGGACGTCGGTCCACCAGGTGGTCAGCGGCTGGCCCGCATGACCAACGACCTTCACATGTACCGGGAATACCCGGTACGGCTTCTCCGTCTCGAACGTCTGACGCAGACGCTTGTCCAGCGCCGGATCGTTCGTCTTCCAGATCCGGTCACCCACGTGCAAGCGGCGCAGATCGACATCGTTGCGTCCAGGTACGATATCGATGATCCAGCCTTCACCGGCTTCGCCTTCGATCTTCACGCCTTTGCGGCGGATATCGTAGACACGCCCGCCCTCTTCCTTCTTCGTCGGATCGCCGGCATCAAATACAATACCATCGCCGCGCTTCAGCGGCGCATCCAGGCGGCAGACAACGCCGTCGCGGAGAACCTGCTCCACGACACCCAGATACACGCCGCGGCTTTTCGGGAATGTGCCATCCACCAGCTGCTTGTTGTTGGTGCCTTCGAGGAAGCCGTGGGTAAAGCCGCGTGAGAAGCTCTGCTGCAGCTCACGCATTTCTTCTTTGGCCGGCCGGGTGTTATCTCCTTCGAAGTAACGGTCAATGGCCTTGCGATACTTGCTCACGACATTCGCCACATACTCCGGCGTCTTGAGACGGCCTTCAATTTTGAATGAAGTTACACCTGCCTCAATCAGCTCCGGCATCAGGTCGATCGCTGCTAGGTCCTTCGGCGACAGCAGATAGGTCACATCCCCCATCGGCTTGTGCTCGCCGTCCACCATCAGATCGTATGGCAGGCGGCAGGCCTGCGCACATTCGCCCCGGTTCGCCGAACGTCCGCCCCACATCTCCGAGGTCAGACACTGACCAGAGTAGGATACACAGAGGGCGCCATGCACGAAGACTTCCATCGGAAGACGTGCCTGCTCGCCGATTTTCTGAATCTGCTTCAGATTATTCTCACGGCCGAGTACAACCCGTTCCATGTTGAATGGCTTCGTGAACTCAACGGCCTCCGGAGAAGTAATGGTCATCTGCGTCGAGCCGTGGATCGGGAAGTCCGGCGAGATCTCGCGGATCATTTTCACCAAACCAAGGTCCTGTACGATGACAGCGTCCACACCAGCATCCACGCAGGCATCGATCAGCTCTTTCGCATCCTCCATCTCATTCTCGAACACCAATATATTGAACGTCAAAAAGCCCTTCACGCCATAGCTGTGCAGAAAAGCCATAATCTCCGGCAGTTCCTCCATGCGGAAGTTGTTGGCACGTGCCCGTGCATTAAATTTCTCCACGCCAAAAAAGATCGCGTCCGCCCCATTCGCAACGGCCGCACGCATGCAGTCCCAGTCGCCCGCCGGCGCCAGAAGCTCTACATCTTCTCTTCGTAATGCGATTGCTGTCATGTTGTTCCTCCTATATCCGGCGTGCAGCCGGTATATCTTCCTTATTCCAAGCGGAGCTCATCCGCATCTAACGCCGTTATCGTTCCGGTTATTCCCGGATCTATGAACACCTGATAGACATTTCGTAATGGTCAGGGTGCAGCTTGTCCGCTGCAACTAATCTAGTGTACCAAACAACGCCCCATCCTTCTAGCATTTCCATAGATTCCTTATTTAAAATTTTTGTGACTGGATTAGGGATAAAAAAAGCGCCCTGCCACGGCAGGACGCTCTTGCTTTTACGGAGGTTATGCATGATTACGGTGTAAAGGTAAACGAACTTAATGCGGCTTCCAGCGCCGCCTTTTGTTCCGGTGTCTGGTTGGCATCATCCAGTTCAGTATGAATCACATAGGTTTTGCCGCCATGCTCGAATACAATCTCGCGGCCGCTGTATGGGATTCCGTTATCGACCTGGTGGTAGGTGAAGGACACGGCAGGTTCACCTGCGAACGTCAGCTCGCTGATGCTGTCCATCTTCAGATTTTTGAAGTTCTTGGCCGATTTCTCGTAGAAGTCCTTTAGCTGAGCCACAGTCAGATCAAAGGAGCTGTCCGGCGAGACTGACATCGCAAAGCGGCCGCCGGTAAACCCGTATTCAATCTCCTGGGATTCGAACTTGTCATTGACAGGCACCCAGTACCGAGGAATATCGATTGTGAAGCCGTTCGTTTTGGATTTTTTCTTCACCGTTTTTGTCTTGTCCAGCAGCACGGTATCTTCATCCAGCTGGCCAAAATTATCGGATACCACATCATAATCAATCGTTAAGGAAGCTATTATTTTATCAAATAGGGGCTTGTCCTCACTGTGTTTGTCTGATACTTTGAACTCCAGCATGTAGCGGTAACCGTTCTTCTGCAGCAGCACCGCATATTCGGTCGTCCAGCCACTGCCGCTGTTATAACGGAATTCATGAACATGCGCCTGCTCATCGGCAATATCCCGGCTGGTGAAACCTTTATCCTCCACACTGGCTGGAACGTAGGTCTGCTTGAGCCAGCTCTGCAGCTGGGCACTCCAGTCATCCAGGGTAGACTTGGCAGGTGATGAGGTGACCCGTGTCTCGAAGCTGGTTCCTTTTTTGTTCACAAAAAGATTGGCTCCACCCATGTTCCAGTCCGCCGGCACTTCCATCTCCATGCCATAATCTGCATCATAGGCTGTGCGCATGCCATTCTCTACCGTAGAAATATCCTTCAGGGACTTATCTTCCTTGTTGAAGGCAGGCTGGAAGGAGTTCAACAGCACGGCGTATTCCTTCAGATCCTTGTAGTTGGATGCCTTGGAGTCGGCCAGATACACGGTGTACAGGCGGTGATTCGCATAATATAAGCGATTCTCCCAGAACACGCCATCTGCGTCTTTCGTAATAACACGTGCGTAAGGAACAGCAGCCTGCGGAATAGACTGACGGTCCAGCACAGTTTCGCCGCTATCCTTCGCATCCTGTACCAGCTGTTCCAGAAGATCGTCGGCGGTCAGTTCGTAGTCCTGATCATCAACCTGAACTTCCAGGTAATAGCTGCTCTCCGCATCACTGAATGACGCATAGCTCTCGTCCGCGCTGGACTCACCGACGACCATCCCTGTCGGATAACTCATCGACCACTGGTAGTAGCTGTTTCCGATTTGGGTTTTGCCCTGGTCGCTGTCAATGCTGCCCGGATCGGAACCTGCCGGGTTGTCATCCGCCTTCATGCGGACGACCGTTTGACCGGCGCTGTTCATGGACAGCTTGGCTCCAAGCGCCTCAGCCACCTGGCGAAGCGGTACCATCAGAACGCCTTTGGCCATCTCCGGGGAAGCGCTCAGCTTTATTTTTTTGCCGTCCACCCAGGCCACTTTGCTGCTGATTGTTAATGCGATGGTATGGGGACCGTTCATAATTTTTACGACAGTGTCCTTCTCAAGCTTAATTTGACTGCCGAATGCTTTCTTGAATACCCCTGCCGGCACCATCGTTGCACCGCTAACCTGATAAGGCTTGGCAATCGTCACCTTGCTGCCGTTGATGCTTGCCGTTGTGCTGCCTGCTTTGATGACCAGCTCCAGCATGGCGGATGTATCCGCAGACGCTGGCAGTACTGCTGTCAGCCACAAGAGCAGTGCCAGTGTGATACTGCCTAGCTTGATTGTCCATTTATTCATGTATGCACCCTTTTCTCAGGACGCTCTGCATCCTGCCTGAATATCCGGTTATTGCTCCGGCGCGCCTTCTTCTTCCGAATCACTTCCTGAGCTGCTCGTGCTTACTGCGCTCGCATTATCCAGCTGCAGCCTGCGTTTAACGATATCGCCGTCACTCTGCATGAGGACGGTCACATATTGGCCTGGCAGGTAGGACTTCAGCAGCTCATTGATATCAACCACGGACGTTACCCGTTTACCGTTTATGCTGTACAGCTCGTCACCCACCTGAATCCCTGCGGCTGCAGCCTTCTTGTTCAGCACCTTCGTAACGGTCATCGGATCCTGTGTAGGCAGGCCGACGATCGCCGACCAGCTCTCTTCCAGGTTCAGACCCAGGGCAGCGCGGCGAACCTCTCCATAATTCAATAACTCTTTGACTACGTATCTGACCGTCTCCATCGGGATGGAGAAGCCGAGATTCTCGACATCCGATTCCACAAACTTCATGGAGTTGATTCCGATGACCTCCCCTTTCAGGTTCACCAGCGGTCCGCCGCTGTTCCCCGGGTTAATCGTCGTGTCCGTCTGGATCAATCGGTAGGCGGCGCTGACACCGGCGCGGTTCAGACCGCTGACAATTCCTGCTGTAGCTGTATTGCGCAGGGAGAAGGATACCGGTGTCCCGATGGCAATTACCCGTTCTCCCACCTGCGTCGTTTGCGAGGATGCTGCCAGCTTGGCAGGTTTGAGACCGGATGCGTTGATTTTGATCAGTGCAATATCACTGACCGGATCCGTATAGCCGCCCTGAATTTTATAGGACTTGCCGTCTGATGTAACAACCAGGGCATTCTCCAGCCCTTCAACCACATGGGCATTGGTAATGATCCATCCATTGGATGCGTAAATGACACCCGTTCCGTGAACCAGATTGTACCGGCTGCTGCTGGCCGACCCGCTTACCGGACGCCCGATAATACCAACAACCGACGGGGATACCTGCTTAACCACCTGCGGCACTGGATCTGCGGCCGTATATGTACCCGTTGTTTTGCTTGAATTCTGGGCCTTCACCGAGGCTGCAGTTGTCTGCTTCCCGGTGTTCTTCTGCGTGCTTGCTGCCGCGGCAGCTGTGGTGGTTCCTGCGGCACACAGTGTACAAGCCAGCACAACCGCGAACGCCTTTTTCCCCATCCTGTTCATTTCCTCACCCAATCCTCTCTGTATACCTGCAGTTCATTCAGAGTCCGCGGTAATAGCTGCTTTCTCTCGTGCGCTTGCTTATTGACTATATAAATCTACCATATTTTCGCAATTCACAACAATGCTGCCTCAGACGCAGTTGCAGACCGTATTTTCCGTCAAAACATGCAACAGAGCCGGCTAAGACGACAATAAGAAACGGCAGCCAGAGAGTGCCCGGCTGCCGTTTCTATAGTATGGACTAGACTAGTTAAACTGCTTCATATAAGTTTTCATATCTTTATTATATTGATCGATGTATTTGACACCAGCCCGCAGTTTTTCATTTCCCTGATCGAAAGTTTTCCAGTTTATTGTGGTTGAAGCCACAGACTGCTTAATTAACGTAAATGCCTGCAGCTGCAAGGAGGCTCCTTGAATGTATTTGTTATGAACGACAGCCAGTTTGGGATCTGCTGGTTTGATCTTCTTCAATTCGACTACAAAGTTCGTGTAATTGGGAACAACGGTATTATTGAATGCCAAGTATGCTTTTTTCCGTGTTGTGGAAGATATGTAGCTGTTCATGCTTGCGGTATCTAAAGCTTTCTTTTCATATTTGGTGATATTGTCGATCTGCTTGGAATACGCCTGAAGCTGCTTTAATTTAGGATCAACCTGTTCGGTTTGATCATTTCCCGGAATGCCGCCGCTTGGGCTGCTGTTATTATTCGTACTGCTGCTGCCATTCGTACTGCTGTCACGATCATTATTGGTTCCCTTCTGATCTTTGACTGACGTCACCGTGAATACAACATCCACCGGTTCCAGACCAGGCGCCGTGACTGTAACCTTGCTTGTTCCTGGACCGACCGCTTTGACGTCTACGTAACCAACACCATCTTTAGCAGAAACGACTGCCGGGTTTTCCACTTTGCTGGAGATCGTATCGTATTTCGCCAGCTTCCAGTCACATGCACTAAATTTGATAAGTGCGCTATCCTCCAATGTAAATTTATCAGACAGTACAAGACTTGTTCTCGTTACTTCCATTTTACAGGCTGTGGCCAGGGTATTCGATGCTGCAAATGCACTTGCCGGCAGGATGAACACAGCGGCCAACAGAAAGGCCAGAAACCCCATCGCACGTTCTTTCGAAAACATATTCTTTTCCTCCTAAACTAGTATATGACTATGTACCTAGTACATCTTACATCATGCAGGTCTAATTTTCCATATATTCTAGTTAATTGGAAGCATATAAAAAAACAGCCCCTCAATTACTGAGGAGCTGTGTGCTGAATCATTCTGGGTTAAACGTTGCTTTCGGTTAATTCCAGAGCCCGGCTTCGTTCGCTGTCCCGCTCCAGAACCGGCTTCAGGTACCGGCCTGTATAGGATTCCTCGACCTTCACCAGCTGCTCCGGCGTTCCGGATGCCAGGATGGTGCCGCCGCCGCTGCCGCCTTCCGGTCCAAGGTCAATCAGGTAGTCTGCTGTCTTGATCACATCCAGATTGTGCTCAATGACCAGAACCGATTCGCCAGAATCCACCAGACGGTGCAGGACGTTCAGCAGACGATCGATATCATCCACATGCAGACCTGTCGTGGGTTCATCCAGAATATACATGGTTCTGCCTGTGCTCCGCCGGTACAGCTCGGAAGCCAGCTTCACACGCTGGGCTTCACCCCCGGACAGCGTAGTCGCAGGCTGACCCAGTTTAACGTAGCCCAATCCAACATCAAGCAGGGTTTGCAGCTTGCGGTGAATCTTCGGAATGTTCTTGAAGAATTCGACGGCATCTTCAATCGTCATTTCCAGGACATCTGCAATGCTCTTGCCCTTATATTTGATCTCCAGGGTTTCCCGGTTATAACGGCTGCCTTTGCAGACTTCACAAGGAACGTAGATGTCCGGCAGGAAATGCATCTCGATCTTGATAATACCGTCACCACGGCAGGCTTCGCATCGTCCTCCCTTAATATTGAAGCTGAAGCGTCCCTTCTGGTAGCCGCGCACCTTCGCTTCGTTCGTCTGTGAGAACAGATCCCGGATATCATCGAACACGCCTGTATAGGTTGCCGGGTTGGAACGAGGGGTACGTCCGATTGGCGACTGGTCGATATCAATGACTTTATCAATCTGGTCCAGACCGCGGATCTCCTTATGCTGTCCCGGGCGCACACGGGCGCGATTGAGATCACGTGCCAGCGTTTTGTACAAAATCTCATTGACCAGCGTCGATTTACCTGAACCGGATACCCCGGTTACAGCTGTGAATACACCAACCGGAATTTTAACATTTACATTCTTCAAATTGTTCTCTTTGGCCCCCCTGATTTCAAGCCAGCGATCAGTCGTCCCCCGGCGCTTCGCAGGCACAGGGATAAACTTCTTGCCGCTCAGGTACTGTCCAGTCAGCGAGTTGCTGTCCTCCATAATCTCTTGCGGAGTCCCTTGAGCAATAATCTGTCCGCCGTGAATACCGGCACCTGGCCCGATATCAATCAAATGATCGGCAGCCATCATTGTATCCTCATCATGCTCGACCACAATCAGCGTATTGCCCAGGTCGCGCATGTGAATCAGTGTCTGGATCAGGCGGTCATTATCCCGCTGATGCAGGCCAATGCTTGGCTCGTCCAGAATATACAAGACACCCATCAGACTGGAACCGATCTGGGTTGCCAGGCGAATACGCTGTGCTTCGCCGCCGGAGAGCGTACCCGCCGCACGGCTCAGCGTGAGATAGTCCAGACCGACGTTGACCAGGAAGCCAAGACGGCTGTTGATCTCTTTCAGAATCAGGTTGGCGATGGAACGTTCCTTCTCCGACAGGTCGAGACCATCGAAAAACCGGCTCGCCTCTCCCACTGACAAGTCAGTCACATAGGCAATATTCTGATCATTAATCGTAACGGCAAGGCTTTCCTTCTTGAGGCGGTGTCCTTTGCATGTGCCACAAGGCTTGGCGCTCATAAAGGCTTCAATATATTCCCGGATGCCTTCTGATCCGGTCTCACGGTACCGGCGTTCCAGGTTCGGAATGATGCCTTCAAAGGAAACCATCGCTTCCTTCCGCTGGCCGAAGTCATTCTCATAGCGGAAGCGGATTTTCTGGTCACCCGTACCGCGCAGCAGCTTGTTCATCTGTTCCTTGGTCAGCTGGCTGACCGGAACATCTGTTGGAATGCCGTAGTGATCGCAGACCGATTTCAGAAACTGTGGATAGTAGGTCGATGTTCCTCCGCTCCATGCTTCAAAAGCGCCTTTATCTATGGTCTTCTCCGGGTCTGGAATCAGCAGATCCGGGTCAACCACCATGTTCGAGCCCAGGCCGTCACAGTCCGGGCAGGCCCCGTATGGCGTGTTGAAGGAGAACATGCGCGGGGTAAGCTCTTCAATGCTGAATCCGCAGATCGGGCAAGCAAAATTAGAGCTGAAGCGCAGCTCTTCTTTATCAATGATATCAACGAGCAGCTGGCCGCCGGACAGGTTCAAGGCCGTCTCTATGGAATCCGACAGGCGTGAACGTACATCTTCCTTGACCACAATCCGGTCAACTACCACTTCGATGGAATGCTTTTTGTTTTTGTCCAGTTCAATATTCTCGGACAGCTCTCGCATCTCTCCATCAACACGGACGCGCACGAAGCCCTGCTTCGAGATATCGGACAGCAGACTCTTGTGCTCGCCCTTGCGTCCCGATATAACAGGCGCGAGGATCTGCAGCCGGGTGCGTTCCGGATACTGGAGGATACGGTCTACCATTTGTTCCACCGTCTGGGACGTAATCTCAATCCCGTGTTCCGGACAATGCGGGTGTCCTACCCTTGCGAACAGCAGACGAAGGTAGTCATAAATCTCGGTTACGGTACCTACGGTTGAGCGCGGGTTGCGGCTGGTGGTCTTCTGGTCAATGGAAATTGCAGGAGAGAGCCCTTCAATGGAGTCCACATCCGGCTTCTCCATCTGTCCCAGGAACTGGCGTGCATAGGCTGACAAGGATTCGACATACCTGCGCTGTCCTTCTGCATAGATCGTATCGAACGCTAGCGAGGACTTGCCCGAACCGCTGAGGCCCGTCAATACGACAAATTTGTCACGGGGTATCGTAACATCGATATTTTTCAGATTGTGCGCTCTCGCACCTTTGATAATAATATTTTCACTCGCCAAACCATTCATCTCCCTTTCCGGTTCCATCCACACCATTCCATATCTACACCATAACAGCCAGGTGCAGCACCGACGCAGTGTTATCGCAAAGAGAACGACCCTGCCGGCCGTTCTCTTCTCTTGCAAAATGACTCTTCTATGTCTTCTTTTTATTTAAACCTCTACTATCAAGTATAACCGAGGCTGACCGGATCAAGACGATCCGCCGGTTCGATGGGCCAGCAGTCAGGAAGAACTACTCTGCCCTCAGCTCCAGCAGAGCATCGCGCAGCTCAGCCGCACGTTCGAACTGCAGATTCTTCGCTGCATCTTTCATCTCGGCTTCCAGACGCTGAATCACGGTCTGACGTTCCTTCTTCGACAGCTTGCCAGCTTCGCCAGGCAGATAGCTGTTCTTGGATTCCGACACCTTCGTCGCTTCGATCACGTCACGGACTTTCTTGCGGATCGTCTGCGGCGTAATTCCATGTTCCTCATTGTATGCGATCTGGATCGCACGGCGGCGTTCCGTCTCCTTAATTGCCCGGTCCATGGAATCTGTAATTTTATCGCCATACATGATTACCCGGCCCTCACTGTTACGCGCGGCACGGCCAATCGTCTGAATCAGCGAACGGTCGGAACGGAGAAAGCCTTCTTTGTCGGCATCCAGAATTGTAACCAGAGATACTTCCGGCAAATCCAGACCTTCCCGCAGCAGGTTGATTCCCACCAGCACGTGGAAGGTGCCGAGCCGCAGATCACGGAGAATGGCCATCCGTTCCAGTGTCTTGATCTCGGAGTGCATATATCTTACTTTGATACCGACCTCTTTCAGATAGTCAGTCAGATCCTCTGCCATTTTCTTCGTCAGTGTCGTAACCAGCACCCGCTCATCCCGCTCGATCCGCTCCCGGATTTCTCCGATCATATCATCAATCTGGCCTTTAGTCGGCCGCACTTCAATAATCGGATCCAGCAGTCCTGTTGGCCGGATGATCTGCTCGGTCATGGTCTCACATTTCTCCATCTCATACGGTCCCGGCGTAGCCGATACATAGATGATCTGGTTAACTTTATCTTCAAATTCCTCAAACTTTAGCGGCCGGTTATCCAGCGCGGAGGGCAGACGGAAGCCGTGATCCACCAGCACCGTCTTGCGCGCCCGGTCACCGTTATACATGGCACGGATCTGTGGAATCGTCACGTGTGACTCATCGACCACGATCAGCATGTCATCCGGGAAGTAATCGAGCAGGGTGTATGGCGTCGCCCCCGGCTCCCGGAAAGTCAGTGGTCCGGAATAGTTCTCAATGCCTGAACAGAAGCCGACCTCCTTCATCATTTCGATGTCATAACGAGTTCTCTGCTCCAGCCGCTGGGCTTCCAGCAGCTTGCCTTCTTCCTTCAGAACGGCCAGACGTTCTTCCAGCTCCCTTTCAATATTCACAAGGGCTACCCGCATCGTCTCTTCCTGGGTAACGAAGTGAGAGGCCGGGAAAATAGCGACATGGTCGCGTTCACCGATCAATTCACCAGTCAGCACATCAATTTCGGTAATCCGCTCAATTTCATCACCGAACAGTTCCACCCGAATGGCATGCTCGCCCTGTGAGGCCGGGAATATCTCGACGACATCGCCGCGCACCCGGAACGTACCACGTACGAAGTTAATGTCGTTGCGCTGGTACTGGATATCGACCAGTCTGGACAGAATCTGATTGCGTGGTTTCTCCATGCCTACGCGCAGAGACAGCAGCAGGCTGCCATATTCCTTCGGTGAACCGAGACCATAAATACAGGAAACACTCGCCACGATAATTACGTCACGCCGTTCAAACAATGAACTGGTGGCAGAGTGACGCAGCTTGTCAATCTCTTCATTCACGCTGGAGTCCTTCTCAATATAGGTATCAGAAGACGGGATATACGCCTCCGGCTGGTAGTAATCATAGTAGCTGACGAAGTAATCCACCGAATTATTCGGGAAAAACTCCTTAAACTCGCTGGCAAGCTGTGCCGCGAGTGTCTTGTTGTGTGCAATGACGAGGGTTGGCCGATTCAGCTTGGCGATCGTCTGCGCTATCGTGAATGTCTTCCCTGTACCTGTAGCACCGAGAAGCGTCTGATGCTTCTTGTTGTTCTGTATGCCCTCGACCAGTTCAAAAATGGCGTTCGGCTGGTCGCCTTGAGGCTCAAACTCCGACTGTATCTCGAATGTCTTGTTGCTTACAACAATATCACTCATTGCCCTGCATCACCCTTTTCGTCTAAAATATAGATTCGAGCAGCTTGCATCATTCGACTGGATTCGCTCGCCGGTACCACTTACGGATAAAGGATGTCTTTGTGGACTTCCTTCCGCACCTGTCCTGCCGGCTGAAGCCGCCTTCAGGCTCTATGCAGTATGCTGAAATTCATAATATATGTCGATATTTCCCGGAAAATGAAAACGGAAAATATTATAATAATAGGAATGCTTGTTCCCGTGTTATTATACTCTTTTCCCGTCCTGTATGCAAACCATATGTCATGTATTAGGAGGCAATCATTTGTTGGATATTACAGCTTTGTTAGGCATCTTGGCCGGTCTTGCCGCATTGTTGATCGGCTTCCTCTGGGAAGGCGGCCAGCTGTCAGGCCTGCTTCAGGGAACCGCTGCCCTCATCGTATTCGGGGGCACTCTGGCCGCGGTGGCTGTCAGCTTCCCTCCCTCCCGTCTGCGTACCATCCCGCGTGCGCTGCAGCTGGCCTTCGGCCGTGAACGCAGTGATGGTGAGCAGTGGATCGAAGACATTGTGAACATGGCGGGAACCGCACGCAGAACCGGCGTGCTTGCGCTGGAGCGCGTCTCCCGTGAACATCCGAATGCTTTCCTGAAAGAAGGGATCCAGCTGGTCGTTGACGGTACCGAACGGGAACAGCTGCGTGAAATTCTGGAGCTTGAGATTGATGCCGTCGAACAGAAGCATGAAGCCTACGCCAAAATGTTCGAAGCTGCCGGCGGTTATGCCCCGACCATGGGGATCATCGGTACAGTCATGGGCCTGATCCATGTACTCGGCACCTTGACTGAGCCGGCAAATCTGGGCTCATCCATCGCTGTTGCATTCACAGCCACCCTCTACGGTGTGGCAAGCGCGAACCTGATCTTCCTGCCGATTGCCTCCAAAATCAAAGCCCGCGGTGAAGCGGAGGTTTTCACAATGGAAATGCTTCTCCAGGGCGTGCTTGCCATCCAGAACGGGGAGAACCCGCACCTGGTCCGCCGCAAGCTGCAGTACTACTACCGGAAGGACCGTAATCGTTCGTCTTCGGCTGAGGAGGAATTCGATGACCGGGCCCTCTAGACGGCGGCTGCGGCGGCGTTCAGGTAGAACTGGTGAACACGGCCGGGACCGGTGGATGATTACCTATGCCGATCTGATCACCCTGCTGCTGATCTTCTTCGTGCTTATGCATTCGGTCAGTAAGATCGACACGGACAAATACGACCTGGTAACCGATTCGCTGCAAAAGACGTTTATGTCCGGCAGTTCGGTACTCGATCAAGGCAGCGGTGTTACCGGGACAGGCCGTTCGGGCAGCAAGCAGACGGCAAATCCGCAGGATAACAAAACCAACGGCCAGAATACCCTGACTGAACGTGAGCAGGCATTCCGTACACAGGAGCAGTCCCTGCAGAACCTCATGAAGGTCATTCAGCAGTACGTGACTGACAACAAGCTGGGGGACCAGATTTTTGTATCGGACAAGCCGCAGGGCATCTCCATCACACTCAGTGACCGCTTTTTGTTCGATCCCGGACAGGCGGCGCTGAAATCCAACTCATCTCCGATCCTGTCCAAGCTGGCCAGCCTGTTCCGCAATCTGGAGATGACCGTCAGCATTGAAGGCCACACGGACAATATCCCGATCGGGCAGAATTCGCAGTATCGGGACAATTGGGAGCTGTCCGGGGCACGGGCCCTGTCGGTACTGCGTTTCTTCATCGACAAGGAGAAGCTTAACCCTGACGGGTTCCAGTATGCCGGTTATGCTGACACTCGCCCGGCAGCAGACAACAGTACCCCAGCAGGCCGTCAGAAGAACCGCCGGGTGGAAATTACGGTATTGCGCCAGCTTCAGGGAAAATAGCTCATTTACCTTTTACGTAAATAGCCCATTTACATGTATACACCATTCACAAAAGGCTGACCCACAGACGAGTTTCTGCCTGTGGGTCAGCCTTCCCTTTTGTCTTCCAGTTCATTCCTTATACATCTCGCCTTATACCGGCGGTCGCTTAAGCTCCTGCAGCACCCTCCTGCGGCCGCAGGATCACCGAGCCGATCGCCAGCAGGATGGCTGCCATCAGACCCAGCACGCTCAGCGGCAGCCAAATATCTGCGATCGTCCCTCCCGTACCGATGGTATCCATAGCATCAAACACCCATTTCTGCGGTACAAAATTCGCTGCCTTTTGCAGATAGTCCGGCATAATCTTGATTGGCCAGAAGCAGCCGCCCAGCATACAGGTCGGAATGATGATCAGCGTATTCAGCATACCTGCATTGCTCTGGTTGCGGATCAATCCGCTTACCGTGCTCGCGATTCCCATCGTTACGAGCAGGAAGGCCAGCATAATCAGCAGCTGCGCACCAAGCGGCAGGCCATAGTCATACCCTAATCCTCCGCGAGTGACGAGCAGAATGATTACGATCTGGATGGCCCCGACGGCGAAGCTGCCGATGAAGTTCCCCAGCACCATCTCGTAGGAGCGGACCGGCGCGCTGAAGATCCGGGCCATCGTTCGTTGAATGCGGTCCTGATTAATAATGGATACTGTACTTGTGATGAGCCCCATAAGGAACATGAGCGTGAACCCGGTCACATTGGTTAAACCCGGTTTGGTATAGAGCTGCTCATCTGTAATGGCTGCCTTGACCTGCGGCTGACTCATCCCTGCCAGCACCTGTTTGAAGCTGATGTTTCGCGTATTTTCATCCGGCGCTGCCACAGCCGCTGCTGCCTGGGACAGTCTTTCCACATTCTGCGCCAAATTCAGTTTAAAAGTGTAAGCCGGCTCGCTGTCGGTCAGCTCATAGGTGACCGCCTTCGGCTCTTCTCCAGCCAGCAAAGAGGAAGAAAAGTTCGCGGGCAGTGTAAAACCGAGCCATACATTGTGGTCTTTGACCGCCTGCTTGATCTCATCCTGATTTTTGGCTTCCATGAGGTGATACCCCCGTGACTTGGATAACTCCTGAACCAGGAAGCTTCCGGCCGGACCCTGATCCTGATTCAAATAAATAATGTTGTTCTCCGACGTATCATTTTGACCCAGCAGGGCAATGGTACCCGAGATTACGAGACACGGCAGAAGCAGGTAGAAGAATAGATCCTTCCTTGTTCGGATCATCCGCCGCATCAGGTTGAGGGCGATAGTCAAACTGTTCATTGATAGCCCACCTTTCTATATACGATTCCGGATAAGAGCATAACTACCCCGCCGATCGCGGCCAATACACCGATACTGCCCCAGATTTGACTGCTTCCTTCATGGAGCATCATATCGAGGATGGCTTGCATTCCCCAATGATTGACGGTAAATTTACCAGCTGTGGTGAACCAGTCAGCCTGGAGCACGATCATTCCTCCGCTGAAGAAAGTCATCAGCACCGCCAGCATTTGGATGGTTGAACGCGAGCTGGTCGGCGAAGGAATCAGCAGCGTAAGCAGGACGGACAGCGCCATGGATACCAGAACCATCAGCAGACAGATGAGTGCCAGCTGCAGCGGCTGATTGCCCCAGTCAACCCCGAACAATACGTTCGACAGTACAATGATGAACACGGCCTGGAAGCAAGCAATCAGGCTGTTGCCAATCAATTTCCCCAGAAACACACGGTGGACGGGAACCGGTGCGGTGAGCATCCGGGTCAGCGTAAAATTTTCTTTCTCCGCATGAAGACTGATGTTCAGAGTCAGGCCTGAATAGAGCAGGAACATCATCAGCATGGCTGCGGCATAATACTGGGCTGCTGTGTAGGCCGCGCCGGATTCACCGAGCGTGCCTGCCGATAGATAACGCTCCGTTGGCGGTGCCGAATCCGGAGAGTCCTGCTGCATGGCTGCGATTGCCTGCGGACCGAACTTGGCAGCCACCACCTGTATGTCACTGATGCGGCTGAGATAGGAAGTGAATATATTCTCCGCAATCATGTTCCCGTCGCGGCTTTTACCGAGGATCAGCTCAGGTGTAACATCGGTCCCCTGTTGGATTTTGGTGTCCATATCTGCCGGAATGACAACTGCAAAATCACGGTCACCATCCCGCAGCTGCTGCTCGGCCGCTTCCCGGGAGGCGGCTGGATACACCGCGATCAGCTTGGCGATATCCGGCGTCCGGACAAAACGCTCCAATGATGTTGGCTGTGCGCCGCCGCCACCTACCAGCGCTACCTTCGCCTGCTCCAGGTCCAGTTCTCCGGGATTTTCTGCAGCGAACTGGGAGCTTAAAGCTGTACCCAGAATGAAAATAATGATCATCGGCAGTATAAAGATGTTAATAACGACGGCCCGCTTAACGATCAGCCTTTTAATCTCAAATACGGCAATATGCCACAAGTTTCCCATGGTGTCCCCCCCTAATCCCGCAGCGTCCGGCCGGTTAGTTGAAGAAACAGCGTCTCCAGATCCGGCTCTTCGCAGACAAGTGACTGAATGGATACGTTATGCTTGGCACAAACAAACAGGATATCCTGCAGATTCAGCTGGGAGGAAGGCAGGGTGATTTCGAGTGTTCCTTCTTCGGCTGCCACCTGCGTTACATGCGGGAACAACTTCAGTTCACTTACTACAGCAGCTGTATCGTCATGGGTCTGAATAAGAATCCGTTCAGCCTGACCGAGACGCTCTTTCAGTTCTTTTTGTGTACCGGAAGCAATGACATGCCCCTGATCCATAATGGCAACCCGGCTGCTGATGGCGGCCACTTCCTCCATGTAATGACTGGTATAAATGATCGTTGAACCCATTCGGTTCAGCTCACGGACCGAGTCGAGAATATGATTGCGTGACTGCGGATCGATGCCGACCGTCGGCTCATCCATAATGATGACCTTGGGACGGTGGGTGATCGAGCAGGCAATGTTCAGCCGCCGCTTCATCCCGCCGGAGAAGGTTTGAGGCAGCTCCCTGGCATGATTTTGCAGACCTACGAACTCCAGCGCCTCCTGCACCCGTGCTTTGAGCTGATCTCCGCGCAGGCCGTATAGTTTGGCAAAAAAAGTGACATTGTCTACCGCCTTCATATTCTCATACAGCGCCAAATCCTGCGGAACCAGACCAATGCGGCGCTTTACATCCAGCGGGTGCTTAGCCACCGAGATACCGTCCACCCGGATTTCCCCGTGATCCAGACCGAGCAGACCGCCGATCATGCTGATGGTTGTGCTTTTGCCGGCACCGTTAGGTCCAAGCAGTCCAAATATCTCGCCGTCCTCCACCCGCAGGTTTAAATGATCCACTGATAACTTGCTCCCATACCGTTTAACGACGTCCTTCAATTCTACTACTGCCATTCGGCCTCACTCCGTTTCTTGTTCTCTTCAATGATTTCATTGTATCCTGCTTCGGCTCTGCCGACAGGTACTTGAGGTCATAACTTCAAGGTGACGAAAGTCACCTCCTGAGGGAATGGAATGATATGGTACAATAAGTAAAATGAAGTACAGGAGAACGGGTGAACTTACATTGAACTCAAACCGAAACTCAAACCAGAACTCAAATCTGGAGGCTGAGCCGAAAGCCAATATGAACGTCCATTCACTTTTCCTGCTGCGCTACGGGCTGATCCTCATCCCTGCCCTGTTAGCCATGTATATACAGAATGTGGGTAATTTAAGGCTGTACACGCTGCAAATCCTCGTTCTGCTCACGATTGCCGTATTCAGCCGATTTGCAGGTTCCAACCCGGCAGCGGTCACTGTCGCTGCCCTGGCGGAGATTATCTATGCAGGCTGGGTGGCGGGCCGGGACGGCGGTATTCTTTTTCTGCTCTCCTTCTCAGCCTTGTGCGTATACCCCTTTCTTCAGCCGCATCTGCTCAGGACCATGCTTTTCATCATCCATGCCTGGGTGGTGCTGCAGGCCGTCAGGCCGGAAGCGCCGGAGCTTCAGGGAGCAGCGGTTTTGTCCTTTATCCTGACTGCTTTTCTGGTCTGCCGGCTGAGAAATGCGCTGGAGCATGAGCATGAGGCTGTCGGGCTCTATGATAAGCTGCGGCGCAAGCATTTTGAGCTGGATGAAGCGAGACAGCAGCTCCTGTTGTTCGCAAGACAGGTCGAAACCACTGCCCAGCAGGAAGAACGCACCCGGATCTCCCGCCAGCTGCATGACGATATCGGCCACCGGCTCATCCGAATCAAAATGATGCTGGAGGCCTCGCTGCATGTCGTGCCTGCAGACCCGACCAAAGGCATGGAGCTCCTGCAGCAGATCCGGGATCAGGTATCAGACAGTCTGGAGAACATGCGGGCGGCGGTGAAGAAAATCAAGCCGGCCGTACGTCCTTCTGATTCGTATGCCCTTGACAGCCTGCTGGAAGAGACCGGAAGGGGGACCGGCATCAAGACCTGTCTGGAGACGAACGGACAGCCTTATCCCCTTTATCCGAGCCAGCGTGTGGTCCTGTACAAAAATGCCCGCGAAGCAATCACCAATGCGATCCGTCATGGCGGTGCTACGGAGATTACCATCATCGTAAATTATGGCCAGCAGGAGATTGGCATGACGGTGAGCAACAACGGGCGGCTGCCGGAGCATCCGGAGCGGCTGTCCAGTTTCTCTTTCTCCGGACTCGGCCTGAACGGGATGCGTGAGCGCACCGAGATGATGGGCGGCTGCATCGAGTGCCGGATCGAGGATCAAGCCTTCTTCCTGATCACACGGCTGCCTGTGTGGAAGGAGCATGAGTTGGCCTAGATTTCCTATCAACAAAGAACCATCCACGGTGAACCAGGAACAAAAAGCGAAGGGAAGTTATATCATGATTTCACTGCTGATTGTGGACGATGATCCGCTGATCCGCGAAAGTCTGAAGCTGATCTTGGGCATGAACCCGGAGCTGGAAGTGGCGGGCACGGCGGGTCATGGCGATGAAGCAGAACAGCTGCTTCTGGACGGCATGCGCCCGGATGTCATCCTGATGGATATCCGTATGCCCATCTGTGATGGGGTGGAAGGAACAAGGAAGGCTAAAGCCGTATCTCCGGACAGCAAGGTGCTGATCCTGACCACCTTCGACGATGACGATTTTATTATTGAAGCGCTCCGCAATGGAGCCAGCGGATATCTGCTCAAGAATATCCCGCCCGAGCGCATCATCCAGGGCATTCGTACCGTTCACGACGGGGATATGCTGATCCATCCCGATATTGCCTCCAAGCTCGCCGGGCTGCTGCGTACTCCGGCCCCCCGCCCGCCTGCAGCCGGCAATTCCGATTATGGTCTGACGCCAGCGGAAGAGAATATCGTTACTCTGATCTCAGAGGGCTTGTCTAACAAAGAGATTGCTGCCAGGCAGTTCCTGAGTGAAGGCACGGTCAAGAACTATATCACCGACATCCTTGGCAAGCTGAACCTGCGGGATCGGACACAGATTGCCATCTGGTACTGGAAACAGCGCAGCGTTTAGCTGTCGGGTCGCAAGTACGCACTAATAACGATTTATATGCCAAAAAGAGCCTGATTCTCAAGTTGAGAATCAGGCTCTTTTCACATGTCGGCAGAATTTCCGCTGCCGGAAGCAGCCCGGTCCTTGCGGCGGGCATTCAAGCTCATGGCGATCACGCGGTAAATGGAAGCCGGTTTGGCAGATACCGCCCATTCGGCTTCCTGATCCGGTGCCAGGATGACGCCCAGCTGGTGATGATCACCAGCAAAGATGGCACGCTGCAGGAATTTGCTCTCCCCCTGCAGATTCCGCACCTCCAGCTTGCAGAACGCCGGGTTCATGCGAAGGGCCCGGTGAAGCTCGGCTCTTGACGTGATCAGCACGCCATTCACCTTATAGATTACCTCGCCGGCGAGAATGCCCAGCTCCTTCGCCGGGCTGTCCGGCAGAACAGCCAGCACCCGCAGCCCGGCCTCGGGATGCACGAACAGCGGACTGTGCTGCTGCTCCTCCAGACTGCCGTACCAGATGATCAGCTCGTGAAGGAAGAAGCTGGCCAAGGCCGCTACAATCATCAGTGGACTCCACCAGGCGGCCAGCACACCAAGGATCAGCAGCACCAGGCTGTACATCACCAGCCGCTTGGCGGACACAGCGGCCTTCTGGCGGGGCAGCATGCTCTGAGTCATGCCGCTGAAGCCGATCAGGATCGGCAGTGCTGCCATACTGAAGCCGCCGCTCCAATCTCCGTGAAGCCAGCCCACCAGCGGCGTCCACGGCAGCGCGGCTCCTCCTTGTGCGGGAACTAGCAGCAGCAGCGGAATCGGCCAGTAATCTTCCATCTGATAGCCGCCGACGAGACGTCCGCGTTTGCCTTCAATAAACAGCGGCGTTGCCATTCGTCCTCCCTGCCAGCGGACCAGCACAGCTTCTGCAATATGTAAAACAGCGACCAGGATGAGCAAAGACGGAATATCCAGACCGCGGACCGTATCTACCGCCCGGCCGATCCAGCCTTCCGGCTGCCACGTCTTGGCAAAGCCAAAAATAAACTGCAGAACGCCCAACAGGCCAACAGCATAAGCAAAACATAAGTAGCGAACACGAAACAGCATCAGGATGGCCGCAGCAATCCAGATACAGATGACCGCTTCCGGTGTAAACTGAATGCCCAGCAGCAGGGACAGCAGTGAAATGCCAAGTCCTGCAAGCAGTCCTCCCCATGCCGTACGCAGCGTTTGAATCCCCCAGCCCTCAAGCCTTGTATGGAACAGCCTGCGCTCCAGCAGTGACTGCCGGCGGTAGCCCAGGGCAATTAATAGAATCGCGATATAATAAAATGGCTGTGCGAACAGCAGTAATAAAGCATCCGTCAAGTCCCATCCCAGTTGTACAGCCCATTCCAAGCTTCTCCACACTCCTCCCATTGAATCGTACCCTTCTTACACAAAAAGAAGGAAGGCTGAACCTCAGCCCTCCTTCAGCTTTACACTTATTTCGACGCGGATGCTGCAATTTCCTTCCCTACAAACTCCAGCCCTTTGTTCAGCTGCGTGTCATTACGCGGATCACGAATGCTCTCCACCAGCTTGGCTTCCAGCGCACTCGCCGTCTTGGCATCGATCGTGCCGCTTACGGTCAGCTTCTGCTTCGTCTGGAATGCCTTCACGGCCTGTTCGGTTGCACGGTCAAAATAACCATCCTGCCGTCCCGGCTTATAGCCGAGCCCGGTCAGCATCACTTGGGCGTTCTTCACGTCCGAGCTGTTCATATCATATTTCAATGTCTTGTCTTTGGCCAGCGGCGCTACCGTGAAGTATGCCGGCTGATCCACCGCGATATCCGGTTTGATGCCTTTCTTGTGAATCCAGCTGCCATCCGGTGTGAGCCATTTGGCAATTGTAATCTTGAGCAGACTGCCGTCCCCCATCTGCTTGTCATAGCTGGTCTGAACGGTACCTTTACCAAAGGAGTTTTCCCCAATGAGCGTAGCACCTGCAGACTGCTGCAGGGCGCCTGCCAGAATCTCGGATGCACTTGCACTTCCTTTGTTCATCAGCAGGGCAATCGGATAACTTTTGCCGCCACCTTGGGACTGCTCTTTTTCACGCTGCTTGTTTTTATCTTCTACTTGAACGATCACTTTGCCCTTCGGTACGAACTGCTGCGCAATATCAATAACTACAGACAGCACACCGCCCGGGTTGTTGCGGACGTCGATAACAAGGCCCTTCATTTTCTGAGCCTCCAGCTTCGCCAGCTCTTCCTTGAAGCGTTGACCTGTATTCAGCGAGAACTGGGTGATCGTGATAACCCCAATGCCGTTCGGCTTCATTTCGGAATGGACGGTCTCCAGATCGATGTCATCCCGTACGATCGTGTACTCCAGCGGATCGGTGGAGCCGGCGCGCTGGATCTGCAGTACCGCCTTGCTGCCTTTCGGTCCGCGGATTTTATTCACCGCATCATTCAATTCCATACCAGCCAGCGAAGTGCCGTTCACCGTCAGAATGATATCCTTCGCACGCAACCCCGCCTTCTCTGCCGGCGAGTTCTTGATCGGCGACACGATGGTTACCTTGCCGTTCTCCGAGGAGACTTCAGCTCCAATTCCGGTAAATGAACCTTCGATCTGTTCTTCAAACTGGGCTGCCGTTGTTTTACCCATGTAGTTGGAATACGGATCGCCGAGGGCTTCCATCATTCCATTAATGGCCCCGTCCACGAGCTTGGTGCGGTCCACTTCCTGATAATAGTTATTCTGGATCAGATCGAGTGCTTTCTGGATTTTGTCCAGGTCACTCTGCTTGTCCACATTGTTCGATATACTGGCCAGAATTCCTTCTCCAGCTGTCTGCTTGGCAAGACTGGTTGCACCTGTAAAAGCAAAGGTCAGCAGGCTGCCGCCAATCAGAGCTGCTACCATCAACCAGACTACCGTACTTTTTTTCATCATTAAGACATCCACCGCCTTTATTATTCCAGCATAGTATACGTCCTGCTTGTACGGAATATGTTCTCAACAGCATAACGATTCTGGAAATTTTGCAAAAAGCTGCCCCAGCCCTGCCCTCACGTCGAATAACGTCTTAGCAGAAGCTGAAGCAGCCTAGCTGTACTTGTAGCTTATCATGAATGCAGTATGGATGATAGATGAAATCCGGGATTACAGGTAATCCATCGGGTTGACCGGCACATTATGCAGACGGACTTCGAAATGAAGATGCGGTCCTGTCGACACGCCGGTCGATCCGGATTCCGCAATTTTCTGACCGCGCTTGACGGTCTGCCCAGACGATACCATAATGCCGCCGTCACGAAGATGGCCGTACATCGACCACAGCCCGTTGCCGTGATCAATGATAATCAGATTGCCGTATCCGTTCCACCATTCGGCCACGGTGACCACGCCGTCTTCGGCCGCATGTACAGATGTACCCTGCGGCACAGCCAGATCGACACCTGCATGCAGCTTGCGAACCCCGGTTACAGGGTGAACCCGGTAGCCAAATGTTGAAGAAATCCGGGCTCCCGATACCGGCATGGCAAAGGCACCGCCGCCGCCGTTATACGAGCTGGCATAGGTTGTATCAGATGCCTCGGACGAAGAGCTGCTCTGGCTGCTCTGCTTCTGCGCTGCCAGGGCGCGTTTCTTCGCGGCCGCTGCCGCTGCCGCCTTCTCACGCGCTGCCTTGGCTCTGGCTTCCTGCTCCGCTCTAAGCTGGTTCTTCTCCTGCACGAGCGAGGAGCGTTTTGTAGCCAGCGCCACCAGCAGGTCATTCTGCTCATTCGACAGAGAGTCGAACTGCTCGATCTTCTGATCATAGCCGGCGATCAGCACCCGCTTTTCTTTCTCCTTGCCTGCCAGCATGTCCTTGGCTTCCTGCTTCTGAGCATAGAGGCCCTTCACGTATTTGTACTGTCCTTCGAGTTCTTCCTGCTTCTGAACGACATATTCTTTGTCCTTCTTGTGCTCGTCCAGCAGCTGCTGATCCTGATCCACAATCATCTTGAGCGAGTCAGCCCGATCGAGAAAGTCACTAAAGCTGGTTGACGACAGCAGGACATCCAGATAAGATACATTGCCATCTGTATACATCAGACGGACGCGTGTCTCCAGCAGCTTCTCGCGCGCTTTGATCCGTTCCTCCGCTTCGGCCAGTTCTTTCTTGGTCGTACGCAGATTTTCTTCCGTCTGTTCAATATCGCGGCTGACCCGGGTCAGCTGGCTGCCTACACTCTCGATCTCACCGAGAACATCCTCTAGTGTCTGGGTTGTCTTGTTCTTGTAGTGTTGTGCTTCCTGCTTGTTCTCAGTAGCATTCTTCTGTTCCTGCTTGGCTTTATGCGCCTGCTGGTCCAGCTGATTCAGCTGTTGATCAATTTCATTCATACTCTTGGCATAACCGTTGGAAGGTTGAATGATTAATGAAGCCAGTAAAGTGACGGCTGCCAAAGCTGCTGTTCTTTTCAACTTGCACTCCCCACCCTTTATCTCAATACTGTCAGCCTGATCGCTGCAGTCCTGCATTTTTTCCCTTTCACGCCCGACTATGTTGTTATCGACGGCCGCAGCCGCATAGTTAAGGAATCCGCGCTATTTATAATAAAATTTAAGAATCGCAATACAATTACACTCCAGGCGATGCATCCGCATGACTTATGCTTCCTGGTAATTCTAGACCTTGAGAAACTTGCGGATGGAAAGCGTACTTCCCACAATGCCGACCAGTACACCGATCACCAGCAGCAGTCCGCCGAGCGGCAGCCAGATCTGGCTGAGTTGAATGAATTTGAGGGCTGTAAAGCCAAGCCAGCTGCTCAATTCATTGGCAATCTGGCTGTAGCCGATGAAGAGCACGGCAATCGTCACGGCCGAGCCGATAAGCCCGATCAATGCCCCCTCAATAAAGAAAGGCCAGCGGATAAAATAGTTGGTCGCCCCGACAAGCTTCATGATGCCGATCTCGCGGCGGCGGGCCAGAATCGTCACCCGGATCGTATTGGAGATCAGGAACATGGATACCAGTGCGAGTGCCGCAACAAAAATAAAGCCGACATTGCGCACAACCTTGGTGATTTTGAACAGCGTCTCTGCTGTCCCTTTGCCATAATTCACTTTCATGATCGGCTTCTCCGGGTGATTGTCGTTCAAGGCCTGGATCTTCTCGGCTACAAAAGGAGCCGTCGTTGGTTCAATAACCTCAACCTCCAGCTTGTCCGGAAGCGGATTGCTGTCCTTGCCCAGATCATTCAGGATTTCCTTCCCGTCATCCCCGAGATTGTCGGTAAACTCCTTCAGCCCTTCAGCCTTCGAAATAAAGACGGTCTTGCTGACCTCCGGCATTTCGCCAATCTCCTTCTGAATGGTGTCCTTCATCTTCTCATCAACGTTCAGCTGCAGGAACACACTGACCTGGACCTGACGATCCGCGGTGTCAGCCAGCTTATTGACATTCAGCACCAGCAGAATAAATACGCCCAGGATAAACAGGGACACGACGATGGAAGTGACGGAAGCCACCGACATCCAGCCGTTGCGGAATACGTTCTTGAACCCTTCCCGCAAATGGCGCAAGAAGGTGTTAAAAGTCATATCCGTATTCCCCTCTCATCTGGTCTCGAACAATCTTGCCGTGTTCAATGGCGATAACGCGTTTGCGCATCGTATTCACGATGTCCTTGTTATGCGTTGCCATGACAATGGTCGTCCCGCGGAAATTAATCTCATCCAGCAGCTGCATAATGCCCCAGGATGTCTCCGGATCCAGATTCCCTGTAGGCTCGTCCGCGATAATCACCGACGGATTATTGACAATTGCGCGCGCGATAGCCACCCGCTGCTGTTCACCACCGGATAGCTGTGATGGTTCGCGGTTGCCCTTATTCTTCAGCCCCACCAGTTCCAGCACCTCTGGAACCCGCTTGCGGATCAGCTTCTTCGGTGCTTCGATAACCTCCATCGCAAAAGCGATGTTCTCGGATACGGTAAGCCGGGGCAGCAGGCGGAAGTCCTGAAAAATAACGCCAATATTACGGCGGACATAAGGAATTTTGCGCTGCTGCAGCTTCCCGATATTAAATCCGTTGACAGAGATCTGGCCCTTGGTTGGAACTTCTTCTCTATAAATAAGCTTCATGAATGTCGATTTGCCTGCGCCGGACGGACCGACAACATAGACAAATTCGTTGCGGTCGATCTTCACCGACACTCCCTGCAGGGCATGAGTGCCATTCGTGTAGGTCTTCCACACGTCTTGCATTTCAATCACTGTATCACTTCCCGTGGAATAATTAACTCTTAGTCATTCGACACTTTCCAGCTTAATCCTTTTTGAATCCTGTAATTTCATCACATTGCTATCTATTGTAACAAATTTGTTACCTTTTTTGTAGCCGAAAGTTTTCTCTCTTGCCAACATATACATCAAATGTAGTGGTAGCAGGATCACAGCGGAAGTAACGGGAGGAATAATTATGAGAAAAACTCACATGGCCATCATTGTAATCGCCAGCCTGCTGCTGGTCATCTCGGTCGCTTACGGGCTGATCACGTTATATGCCAAAAAGGACACACTGCCAAAGGGGGTAAGCATCGGGGGATGGGAGGCTGGCGGGCAGCCGATCGTACAGGTCAGGCAGGAGCTGGACCGGCGGCTGGCAGCGCTGGAACAGCTGCCGCTTCAGCTGCGCGATTCGCGTACAAAGGCACAGATCCATCCCGCCGTATCCCTGACACTGAAAGAGGCGGGAATAGAGTATCATGCCGAGGCTTTCCGTGCTGCGGTGGATCGCCTGGAGCAGGGCAGTGTATTCAGCCGGGCGAAGGCTCGCTGGCAGATGGACAAGATCTGGCAGATCGAGGTTGTGCGGGATTCAAAAAAGCTGCCGAGCAAGCTCGACAGCGCGTGGGAAGAAAAACAATATGGATTGCCCGTGAATGCCGTCCGTCAGATCGGGCCGGACGACACCGTTCGTTATTTGCCGGGCAAAAGTGTCTATCGGATCGATTGGCCTGTACTTCACCAGCGCATTCAAGCCTCTCTGCCGCCTGATCTTTCCTCCAGGACTGATGGACAGATGATCAGCCTTAGCCTGCCGCTGCGCCTGCAGGAGCCTGCGGTAACGATAGCCAGCCTGAAACAGGAAGGCATCGAGCGCAAAATCATCCAGTTCTCTACCTCGCTCGGGACAAGCAGTGCCGGACGGGTCTACAATGTTAGCGCAGCGGCCAGGACGGTCGATGGAATGGTGCTGGCGCCAGGGGAAATTTTCGATTACGGCAAGGTCATTAAGGAGGCAGAGAAGCGGTTCGGCTTCCGTGAAGCTCCCGTTATTATTGGCGGTCATATGGAGCCGGGCATTGGCGGCGGGATCTGCCAGGTGTCCAGCACCCTCTATAACGCTGCACTCCGCACGGGTCTTGAGATTGTAGAGCGGCGGCATCATTCCGTGCCTGTTCGCTACCTGCCCAAAGGGCAGGATGCCACCTTCTCTTCAGGCTCGATCAATTTCCGGTTCCGCAATACGACCGGCAAATACCTGCTGATCCGTTCCACGGTCAGCGGGGGTGCCTTATCTGTTAAATTTTTCGGCACTTTTCCGCAAAACGTGTCCTACACCATTGAATCGGTGACCGTAAAGACACTTCCCGCACCGGAGAAGTTCATCCGCGGGGAGATGCTGGCGCCAGGCAGCTGGCAGGTACTTCAGAATGGGAAAACAGGATATGTGATTGACACTTACCGGATTAAAAAAGTGAACGGTACGATCACCGAACGCATCAAAATCTCGCGCGACACTTACCTCCCGCAGACACGGCTGATCGCGACCCATTCCGGCAGCATGGGACCAGAAGATATGAGCGGTCTGCCTGGTTTACCGGGAGGACAGGAACGCATCATTGAAGACGGCGTCTCGGGCCTGCTGCAGGAAAATGGTGATGAACAGTAACCCTAGAACGCTCTCTTGTCACTGCTGATCAACGGCCGGCTTCACCGGACGCGAAGGACCTGAACCCCGAAGCACCCGCAGAGACAGCAGGAAGCACACCGCCAGTACAAGACCGGCTGACAGGTAAGGATAGTTGATGTTGATATCGAACAGCGCGCCTGCCACAATCGGACCAATAATATTCCCTAAGCTTGTAAAGGCGGAGTTGAGACCGGCGATAAAGCCCTGCTGTTCCTCCGCCATCTTCGACATTTGGGTGCTGACGGCTGGACGCAGAATATCCATGGCGAGGAAGACAATGAAGGTCACGGCAAAGATCATCCAGTAGGCGCTGACGAACAGGGTCAGCGGGATGAAGAGCGCTACGAAGAACAGGCAGACAGCGATGACCCGCTTCTCTCCGAACGTGTTCAGCAGCCAGCCCATAAGCAGCAGCTGCACAACCGCACCTGCGATAGAACCAAAAGTAATAATGAAGGCGATATCCTTGGTGGTAAAGCCGAATTTATGATCCACAAATAATGAGAAGACGGTTTCAAAGTTGGCCAGACCGAAGGCCATAATCAGCACAATAATCAAGCTGAAAAAATAAGGCTGCCGGTAAGACAGCAGCATCTGCCGGACAACTCCCTCCTTGGGAGCAGGTGCTCTTTCGGAAGATGCAGCGGCACCGGCACGGGCTGATTCCGGCAGAACAATCAGTGTGACTATGGCAGCGATCAATCCAGCTGCCCCAGCACAATAGAACGGGATACGGATCCCTAGTTCTGCGATGTAGCCACCAATGCCGGGACCGATGATAAATCCGGTCGTAATAGCCGCAGTAATCAGCCCCATGCCGCGCGCGCGTTCCTCATCAGAGGTAATATCCGCCGTATAAGCCATCACTGACGGGAAGATCATCGCTGCACCTATACCGCCCAGCATACGGGAAACAAACAGCCAGACTGCCGAGTTGACAGCGCCGAACATAAATTCGGATACCGCAAACAGCAGCATCCCTGCAATAATAATTTTTTTGCGTCCGATGGAATCTGACCACCTGCCTGCCACCGGCGAGAACAGGAACTGGGCGAAGGAGAAGGCTGCTACCAGCAGACCGATCGTCGTTCCGTTAATATGAAGCAGATCCATATACGCCGGCATAATCGGCACGACCAGCCCGATGCCGGTGAAAATCAGAAAAATATTAAACATGAGCAGGGGCAACGCGCCTCTGTTCCTCGTAAGCAGTGACATGATAAGTTCCTCCGTCGTTCTGTATAAGATTAGAGATTAAGGACCTGCTGCAATCGGCAGCCCGTCAGCAGGTCCGGCTATACCGTGAAGGTAGATCTGGAAGGCATGGCGGTAGAGCCGGAGTGCTTCTTCCGGACTTTGCTTGCGTGTCAGCTGGCTCAACCCGACAATCAGGCTTTCCAGAACAACAGCAAGGGTTGACGCCTCATCCTGTTTAAATTCGCCTTGGTCGATCCCTTCCTCGATCAGGCGCTTGTTAAAGTCGAGATGCCGCTCGAACATAGCTGCGATCCGCTCTTCGATATCATTTTCTTTTTTCTCACCGGAGAAAAACTCATCTGCCGCCTTCGTCAGCGGGTGATTCATATCGTCCAGGACCAGCTGCTCCGCAAGCCCGTACAATTTCTCGGTTGCGGTTTGATAGAGCGGTTCCTTGGAGCTCCAGTTCTCTTCCCATTCCCGGTCCCATTCATCGATTAGGTAGAGGAACAGTCCTTCCTTGCTTTTAAAATGATAATATATATTCCCTTTACTGCTGCCGGTTGCTGCAACAATATCCTCAATAGAGGTAGCTTTATACCCTTTCTGAATGAAGAGTGCGCGGGAGGCATCCGCCAGCTTCTTCTTGGTCTGCTCGGTTTGCAGCTGTTTTTTATTCAATAGGAATCACTCCGTCATTGTCAGATTTTCAATTTATATACTGAACGTTCGTTTTGTATTTTAGCATGTCCTATTCTAAAGCACAAACAAATGGAACTGCAGCATCAGCTGCAGCCCCACTCTTATCATCCTTCTCCGATTATATTTTCCGGAGCTCGCCCACTTCCGCTTTGGGGGAACAGATGCATTCTCCTGTATATTCGACCAATCCAATCCGGCAGCCGGAACCGATAACCACGTTGGAACCGCGCACGACCTGGGCTTCTGTATACTCCAACGAAATTTCGTCGCCCTCGATCTGATCTGCGGACAACCAGGATTTTCCTCCATTCAATATAACAAGAGGAAACCCCTGCTTCCGCTCTACCCGTATCGAACGGCCGCCGATCTCACGGATCCGGCTCATGCCGTGCAGCTTGATCTCGACAACGTCACTGTTCAGCATTTCATTCATATTCACGGCCCCGCGGACAGCAAATTGCTCTGCCTGACAGTTGCCCTTAACCTGAAGCTGGCCCGTCATTTTAAGATCCTCTACCTGCAGGTCGCCGCCGATCGAGCATTCGCCAATCACTGCCATCTGTTCTGCAGATAAGCTGCGGTGGATCTCGGTATCACCGGTAATCTTTAATGACTGTACCCGGGCTGTGCCTTCAATCTGCATTTCACCCATCATCCTGACCGAGTCCGCTATCAGATCTCCATGAATGATGATATCGCCGGTACAGCTCAGCTTCAGACAATCAAGGCTGCCGTGGATGATACCGTCTCCGGTCAGCTTCACTTCCCCCATAACACCTCCGGCCGACTCACTGTCCCCGATCAGACGCAGGTCCGGCCGTTCTGCACCTGATTTTGATGAACCTGAATTTAAAATCTCCATATCTTTTCCCTCCTTCATAACTAATGCTGCACGGTTCTGCCTACAGAAGCCTGGGGATCCAGGGTCAGCTCCTCTTTGTATTCAACGACTCCTATCCGGCAGCCCGGACCAATCCTTACCCTGCTGCCGCGGACAGTCCTAGCCTCCGTATGCTCCAGATGGACGTCATCTCCTTCAATCAGGGAAGCTGTCAGCCCTGCATCTTTGCCGCCAAACAGCTGCTTCAGCAGACTGACGCCGCCTTTACGCATAACAGAAATCTGTTCGCCGCCAATCTCGGACACTTCACTGCGGTGATTGACAATAATCTCGATGCGTCCCGCATTCAGCAGGCCAGTAATATCGAATCCGCCCTCAGCAGCAAAATGCTCGCATTGGATGTCACTACCCGCTTTCAAGCGGCCGTTCACCTTAATCTGTTCAGCATGAACAGAACCGTCAACAACCAGCCGGCCGTTCACCTGAAGCTCTTGGCAATCGAGTGTGCCCTTAAAATTTGCATTGCCGCCAATCCACAACCGTTCTGCCTGCACCGAGCCCTGGACGCTAACCATTCCGTTAACGGATGCTTCCTGAGCAGCCAAAGCACCGGATACCTTGCAATTACCGTTCACTGTAAATATTGTACATTCAAGCGCACCATTCATCCGGCAGGCTCCATCTACTCTTACATTACCGTAAATACCTCCCACAGCTGTTCCGATTCCTGCGATTGACAGGTTGTTGCGCTGTTGTTCAGACATGTTCCCGCTCCTCTCCTTCGTTGATCGTTAATTTCAGCTTCTCTACGATGGGCTGCAGCGGCAGCCTCACAATCTCTTTCACTTCCGGATCTGCGTAGAACCTGCCATCGGTCAACGCTATGAATGGAACGCCCATCTTTCTCCATACACAAAGTTCGCCATTACGATCCTTAAGCTGTGCCAGGTGGGCTGTCAGCGTATACACAACAGAGATGCCCTCCTCCCGTGTAATCTCGCCGCTGCGCAGCAGCTGATCCAGCATATACACCGCCAGCAGCCGGTCAAAATCAAATTCAGCCGCAGGGTGAATCTGCAAGAACAAATTCAGCGCCTGATCCGAAACAATGTTTCGCTCCAATAATTGATCCCTATCCAGCTTCAAATCGCCGGGTGTAGGTGCAAACACGTCAGCCAGCTCATCCAGGGACAAATCGTCTTTCATGTGCTTGATGCGGTTAATGCGGGGGATAATTTTATCTCTCGGGAAAAAAGTTTCCTGTCCTGTAAAGGAGGAACGGCGGATAAACCATTCTTCCGGAATCAGGTTTTTGCGCTTCCAGCGGTACAGCTGGCCATAGGATATGTCCGTCAGCTCCAGCAGCTCCTTCTTAGAGATGAGATGATCCTCCAAGTTGGCCACCTCCTTCTGAATACAGTGTAACATAACATTGTTACGCTACAAAAGGGGTAATCTCTTAATATTTTTCTACAGGACACGGGCTCATCCTAACAAATCACTTGCAACCCTTTTCAATTAGCTTTATTTTGAGATAAAGACGATTTCGAAGGAGAGATGAAACATGGCCCTTATACAATGTCACTTTTTTTCCGAGGTTTTAGGTCTCAGCACATCGATGACAGTCATCCTACCGCAGCAGACAACAACCCAGATCGGACTCGATAATGTACAGCATGCCGGACCGCACCCTACCCTGTATCTGCTGCACGGCCTGTCGGACGATGATACGATCTGGCTGCGCCGGACCTCTATTGAACGCTATGCTGCTTCGCTCGGGATTGCCATTGTTATGCCGCAGGTTCACCGCGGCTTCTATACGGATATGGCGGCAGGCAGCCGCTATTGGACATTTATCAGCGAGGAGCTGCCGGAGCTGGCACAACAGTTCTTTCCGCTTTCACGCAAACGTGAGGATAACTTTGTTGCCGGCCTGTCCATGGGGGGCTATGGCGCGTTCAAGCTGGGACTGCGCAAGCCTGACATGTTCGCAGCGGCAGCCAGCCTCTCCGGCGCCCTGGATCTGAGTCTGCAGCGCACGCAAGCGCAGAGCCATGTTATGCCGCAGGATGAATGGGAGAGACTGTTCGGAAAAGGCGAGATCGCCGGCACGGACAATGATCTCATCCATCTGCTGAAGCAGCTGGACGCCAGCAGCGGCCCCAAGCCGCTTCTCTACCAGTGCTGCGGAACGGAAGATTTTCTGTACGAGGAGAACCGGAGCTTCCGCCAGGCCTGTGAAGGAACGAGCCTGGAGCTGACTTACGAGGAAGAACCCGGCGCCCATGAATGGGGTTACTGGGACATGAAGATACAACGTGTGCTGGAATGGCTGCCTTTACAGAAGTAAAATAGGAAAGATGAACAACAGGTTTGGCAGCTCTGCTGTCAGACCTGTGCTGTGTGCACGGCATTTTTAGAAGATTGGATAAAAATTAATTTTCATATTGAAATATCATAAGGAGAGGACTATATTACATATTGTATAAAGTTCAGTCCCGGTGGTAGTCAATGCGAAATCAAATAGGGAGTGTTACTTACGAATGAAGCCATATGATGAACGATCCGATTTCATTGTGGATGAGATGGACCGCAAAATTATCTCACTGCTGCAGAGCAACGGCCGGATTTCTTATACGGATTTGGCCAAAGAGGTCGGGTTATCCCGGGTAGCTGTCCAGACCCGTATTCAGGCGCTTGTGGAGAATGAGGTCATCGAACGTTTTACCGCTGTCGTTAATCCGGTCAAGGTAGGGATCGGGGTATCGGCTTTCTTTAATGTGGATGTAGAGCCTCAATTTCTGCAAAAGGTTGCGGAACAGCTGGCCGAGGAACAAGCTGTAACCAGCCTTTATTTAATGACCGGACCAAGTCAGCTGCATATGCATGCTTTATTTGTAAACAATCAGGATATGGAAGCTTTTATGAACGACAAGCTCTATCCTCTTCCAGGGGTTACAGGCGTAGACTGCCAGGTACTGATCAAGCGGTATAAAAGCCGGATCGGCATGAAGCTGTAAAGTAAGCTGTACAAGGAAAGGAGCTTGTCCCTTGGGAAAGACAAACAAAGATTATTGGGATCTGACGGCTGCCATGGTCCGTACCGGAATTCTCGGTTACGGCGGCGGCCCTTCCGTGATTCCGCTGATTCGCTATGAGGCGGTGAACCGCTACAAGTGGCTGCCTGACGAGGAATTCGGTGAGACCCTAGCCATCGCCAACGCGCTGCCTGGACCCATCGCCACCAAAATGGCAGCCTATCTCGGCTACAAGCAAAAGGGCGTGCTTGGCGCGGTTGTCGCCCTCATCGCTCATATTCTGCCAAGTTCTATCGCTATGATCGCGCTGCTGTCTGCTGTCACTTTTCTCAGCGATTCGCCCATCATTAAAGGAATGATCGCTGCAGTTACTCCCGTGGTTGCCGTGATGCTCGGGCAGATGGCTTATGAATTTGGTGAGAAGGCTGTCAAAGGCCTCGGCAAGTATCTGGGCATCGGATTCTTTATCATCGCCTTCCTGCTGCTGGAGGGCATCCGGGTACACCCGGCGATTGTTATTATTCTCTTCCTAGCGTACGGGGCCGTGCATTTTCGTATCGTGGGCCGCCTTAAAGCCAAGCGCCAGGCAAAAGAAGGTGACCAATAATGGATTGGATTAACCTCATTATCGGCTTTTTCATTGCAAATGTGCTCGGCTACGGCGGCGGGCCTGCATCCATACCGCTGGTCTATCGCGAGGTCGTTCCGCATTATCACTGGCTCGGTGACAAGGAATTCTCGAACATGCTGGCATTAGGCAACGCACTGCCGGGTCCCATCGCGACCAAGATCGCAGCTTATGTCGGTTACGACGTCTCCGGCTGGTTCGGACTGGCCGTCGCTCTGGCTGCTACCGTTGTTCCGTCCGCAATCGCGCTGATTCTGCTGCTGCGCCTATTGAATAAGTTCCGTCAATCGCCTGTGGTCAAAGGCATGACTTTGCTCGTTCAGCCGGTCATCGCTATTATGATGGTGGTGCTGACCTGGCAGATGGGCGAGACGTCCATTGCCTCGATCGGTATCTGGCAGTCGCTGGGGATTGCGCTCGTTGCCTTCTGGGCGATGCAGATCCGCAAAATCCATCCGGCCCTTGTCGTGGTGGTCGCCTTTATTTATGGCGGCGTCGTTTTGTCCCAATTTATCGCCTGATCTGAAGAGATACCTTATATGCCAAAAGGCCGTCCGCAGCTATGCAGCTGGGACGGCCTTTTCGATTATGGAGTTGAACGGTCCGGGCTGCCCGCAGCTCCCTCATAATATGCGGTGAACGAAACGTTCGCCGTCAGGATGCTGCCGGATGCAGACTGCACATAAGGCTGCTGAAAGCTGAATGCCTCAATGCTGACAAATCGCGGCATCTTCTGCAGCTGATTCATCCATTCGTGGATCTGCTTGTAATCACCCTGCAGAACTCCTGTCATATGAATCAGACCCGTTCCGTCCGGAAGCTGGCTGTTCGTCTCGCTCTGGGCGGTTCCCGACGTATCCTCCTTGCTGGAGACCGTAGTGAACTGGATATCCCGCAGATCTGCGCTGCTGCGCTGCCCGATCTGGTTCAGGTCGACGATCAGCTGCTTGCTGTCATCCCCTTCCGGAATCGCCCGCTTGGCAGCCTCGCTGCCTCCTGTTCCGGCGTCCTCGGTACTGAATTCGGCGATCTTGGCGCGGAGCGTCTCGTTCTGCTGTTCCAGACTGCCGATCTCCACCTCCTGCTCGGCAACTGCATCCAAGGTTGGCTTTAACAAAAACATATAGAGCACCAGCAGAATGAGAAACAGGATAGCCATTCCGAGAAAGACGACCTGACGCTGCTTCAGTATTTTGTCCATCCTTATTGCCCTCCTTCTACGGATGTGCCCCATGTCGTTGAATCCTCAGCCGATGACTCAGCCGGGACTGCACCGGAATCTGTATCTGAAGATGTCCTGCCGGCAGCACCCAGGTTGGCACGGTATACAGCAGTATAAGCACCCGACGGTTCAGCCTGCACTTGGGCACCCGCATTATGCGTCAGCTTCTGAATCTCGGCCCCTGTCACAAATGACATTCGGCGCAGCTTGTCGAGATAAGCGGCGGAATCGTTCATGGCGGCAAAATCGACCGTCAACGACAGTTCGTTACGATGCAGATAGGAAACCGAACGCACCACTCCGCCCTGAGGCAGGGCCTTCATGATCTGATCGAGCACCGCTACGGTATCTCCACGGTAGAGCTGCAGCAGCTTAAGCAGTGCCTGCCGGTTCACAGCCCCTTCCGCGCTGCTGCGTTCAGCGAGCTGCATCTGCAGCAGCTCACTGTCATTGCGCAGCTGGACCAGCTGGTTGGCCTTGATCCTGCCTTCATCCCTGCTGCTCATATAGAGCATCAGCATAGCCACCAGCAGAACTAGCCATATACCGAGCGCAGCAGCACTTACGGTCGGGAACAGCTTGGCTTCCCGGTCTTCACGCGGGTAAAGGTCAACGGCCGCTCCTGTCTGATGGCGCATCGCCACACCCCAGGCGACCCGATAGTCATTCATCTGCATGCCTGCCGCGCCTACGGCAGCCGCCTGATTGAAGTCAATGGACTGTATCGTCACCTCTGCCATCGCCGTTCTCAGCTCTTCCTGCAGCTGCCGCCGTGCAGCCGGGCTGCCGGTTAGCAGCAGCTCGCGGATTCGGGTCGAGCCATCGTGCAGGCTGTACTGATAGAAGTTCATCATGCGCTGAATTTCTGCCATCATTTCGAAGAGCTGCTCATGCCGGAGCTTCTCTTCCTTTTCCGGTGCAGCTGCAGATGTATTCATCCCCCATTCTGCAGCTGCCGCGGCATAATCGACGCTGGAGTCAAAGTCGGACATGTTAATCGTCCGCATAAAGACCGGCTGGCCGTCACGGAACATATAGATATCCAGCATCGCACCGTCCAGATGGATCAGCATCGTCTCCTGAAGATCCGAAGCATTCAGCATCTGAACGGAGCGGGCCAAGGCAGCTGCGGACACCTCGACATGCTTGACCTTCAGTCCTGCTGCATCGAGCAGGAGTATGTATTCTACAATGATGGCCCGCGGCGCGGCGTAAACAAGCAGTTCTGTATTCTCCCCATCGCTGCCGATCTCCACATAATCATAGACCGGCTCTTCAAACGGCAGATGCAGCGCGTTCTCAATCTCCAGCTTGGCGAGCTGGCGCACCTGCTTGCGGTTCACTGCAGGAATCGTAAGGCGGCGGATAATCATCTGGGACGGCGGAATAGAGAGCGAGATATTCCCTTTTCGGATCCCTTCCCGCTCTACCCACTCCTGCAGCGCTTCACTCAACGCTTCCGGATCAGCGATGCCGTTCTCCTGGATCATGCCGGATTTCAGCGGGAGATGGCTGCAGAATTCGACTTCACCCGCTCTGTTGTTCTTCAGCTTGACGTAGCGGATGCCTGTCTGCTCAATGGTCAGACCGATCCGAGAATGTTGTATTCCAAGCATGCTTGCCGCACTCCTAACCTAAGAGCGAGAGATACCCGCTGATAATTTGTGATCCATAAACATACGAGACTAACGCTCCCGCCGCCAGCCACGGGCCGAACGGTACAGGCTGACTCCGGGTGATAATCTTAAGTCCGAGCAGCACACCACCAACGAGGCTTCCGAGCGCACAGGCCAGCATAAAAGCGAGCAGTGTCTGCGGCGCACCCAGCACCCAGCCGAGCAGCGCAAGCAGCTTCAGATCACCCATGCCCATTCGTCCGCGGCTTAGAACTACAACCAGGCCGATGAGTGCGCCTCCAAGCAGCAGACCCAGCAGGTGGCTCAGCCACTGCTCCGGCTCTGCGAGCAGCGTTACAACAGCCAGGAGCGGCAGAAAGAACAGCAGCACCTTGTTGGGGATCAGCATGTACTTCAGGTCCGAGATGGTAATGATGATGGACAGACTGACCAGCAGCAGCCCGTTCAGTGCAGTCCAGGTGAAGCCCAGCTCCAGAACCATCCATAGGAAGAGCAGGCTGGTGGCTAGTTCTCCAAGCGGATACAGCACAGACACCCCTGCGCCGCAGTGGCGGCATTTGCCGCGGGAGAACAGGTAGCTGAACACCGGCACGAGATCCCGGGAACGCAGCCTGGTGCAGCACGATGGACAGCTCGACGGTGGATGAATGATCGACTCTCCCGCCGGGACACGCAGGCCGACCACGTTGTAAAAGGAGCCGAGCAGCAGGCCCAGCAGCGCCGTGTAGACGGCAAGGATGATGTGCATAAGCGTTCACTTTCCTGGATAAAATTTGAAAGGAACCGGGGTTAAGCCGGTTCCTGGTGGGGTTGCTGTATAGCTGAGATGCCCACTGCGTGTGCGGAATATTCTTACGATCGCTGTTGCCCCCAGATTTTATTGAACGAAGTCTGCGGTTATAATCCGGTGGCAAAGGCGAACGCTGCGCTTCTTCAAAATATTTCCGCTCACTCCGTTACTCAGCTATCAAGTTTGTTTGGTGTAATTGCTCTTAAATCATTTCTTTTCTGATTTAAGAACCTCTTCAGCTTCAAATTCCTCTGTCTTTGTCCCACTGTCTTCATAATTTATTGTTACTTTAGACAAATTTCCTTTATCAAAAGTAACTGTCCCACCGGTGATTTTCTTTTTATTACTTGGCAGGTAAAGTTCTGACTCCAAGTACCCTTTAGATACCAGCGAATCTCCTGTAGCGCTTGCGATAGTTACAGAGTTAACACTCTTAAAATCACCATTCTTCTCGCTTGTAATATACATACGAGCTGCATCATAAACCTGACGGGCTGTTGCCACATCTGCGTTATCCCGAGATTTATTCAACAGATTACTGATCATCGGAATGGCGATAACTGCGATAATACCGATAATAACGATAACCGCCAGGAGCTCGATCAGCGTGAAGCCCTTCTCCTCTTTCTTGACACGTTTCAAAACTTTTGCCAACATGTGTATTCCTCCCAATAGCATATTTTTATTATTGCGATGACTGCAAGGGTGCACTTCAGTCATCGGAGCACGATCCGTCCATTACATCTGGCTGTAAATACTGAACATCGGCAGCATGATCGCTGCCACAATGACGCCAACCACGCCGGCCAGGAAAACAATCAGCAGAGGCTCGATGAGCGACTTCAGCCGGTCCACCGTATTCTCCACGTCCATCTCATAAAAGTCAGCCACCTTGCCCAGCATCTGATCCAGCGCTCCGGTCTCCTCCCCGATCGCGATCATCTGCGATACCAGCGGAGGGAACACCCAGGCGGTCTTCAGCGGCTCGGAGAGCGGCTTACCCTGACGGAGGGATTCCCCGGCTTTGCGGATATACCCCCCGATTACCCGGTTCCCGGTCACATCCTCCACAATGCTCAAAGCATGCAGCACTGGAACGGAGCTGGCATAGAGCGAGGAGAATGTCCGCGTGAACTGCGCGATGGCGCCCTTCTGGTTCAGCTTGCCGAACACGGGGATTTTGAGTTTGGCATAATCGAGCAGATACGCCCCGCGTTCGGTTCTTTTCGATATCTGATACGCTGCAATCAATCCGATCACAACCGCCGCCCAGATGTACCACTGATGCTGAATGCTTTTGCTGAGCGCCAGCACGAGTACAGTTACGGCTGGCAGCTGTGCGTTCATCGACTCGAACATTTGCACAAACTGCGGCACGATGGCCCACAGCAGGTACACTACCGATGCGATTGCCAGCAGTCCCACCGTGATCGGGTACATTAAGGCGGACTTGACCTTTTCCCGGGTGGAATGCTCCTTCTCGAAGAAGACCGCGAGACGGTCCAGCGTCCCTTCCAGGTTGCCGGATTCCTCACCCGCCCGCACCATACTGACGAACATCGGCGGAAAAATCCGTTTATGCGACTGTACGGCCTGGGAGAACGGGATTCCTTTGAGCAGACTGGAGTTGACCTCCAGCAGCGCTTTACGCAGCGCCTTGCTCTCCGTTTGCTCTGCCAGAATAGCGGTGGCTTCCACAATCGTGACGCCTGCCCGGATCAGAGTCGCGAACTGGCGGCAGTAGATGATGAATTGAATGGTCTTTACCGGTTTGCCAAAATAAATCTCCGTCGACAGCACCGTATTGTGCCGCTCCTTAAGCGCATAGACAATCATGCCCCGCTTGCGCAGCTCCTCCATGGCGGCCGCTTTGTCGCTCGCGGTAAGCTTGCCTTTCAGAACCTTGCCGCTGCTGTTGCGGACGTTGTATTCAAACTGCTGCATCAGCTTCCCGCCTCCGGCAGATACAGCCTGGCTGCAGCCGCATCAATTGTTCCCTGCTGCAGCTGTTCCCGGATCGCCATCTCCATCGTTTGCATCCCGAGCGCACGGCCGGTCTGCATGACGTTGAGGATCTGATGATTTTTACCGGAACGAATCAGGTTCGCAACCGCCGGGTTGTTAACCAGCACCTCAGCGGTGCAGACCCGGCCGGAGCCATGACTCCGCGGGAACAGCCGCTGGGATACGACAGCCACCAGAACTGCTGCCAGCTGGGTCCGGATCTGCTCCTGCTGGTGGGCAGGGAATGCATCAATAATACGGTCCACCGACTGCGGTGCATTCGTTGTATGCAGGGTTGCGAGTACCAGATGGCCAGTCTCCGCTGCTGTAACTGCAGCCGAGATAGTCTCCAGATCTCTCATCTCCCCGACGAGGATGACATCAGGATCCTGCCGCAGCGCAGCCCGCAGCCCATCCGCGAAGCTGGCCGTGTCACTGCCAATCTCGCGCTGATGAATCAGGGATGAGCGGTGGCTGTGTACAAATTCAATCGGATCCTCCAGCGTCACAATATGCTTGTTATGGTTGCGGTTGATGTAGTCAATCACGGCAGCGAGTGTCGAAGACTTACCGCTTCCGGTCGGTCCGGTTACCAGAATCAGACCGTGTGGACGCTGGGCCAGCCGGGTTAGCACACGCGGCATGCCCAGCTGCTCAAGCGAAGGAATATCTGAGGGAATGACACGGGCCGCAATGCCGGTCTCTCCCCGTTCCCGGTACACATTGACCCGGAAGCGGCAGGCTCCCGGCAGACTGTGTGAGAAATCCAGTTCCCCGGCTTCCCGGAATTTGACTGTTCGCACCGGTCCGAGCAGCCCCTCTGCCATGTGATCGGTATCCTCGGGACGCAGAATGCTGCTGTCCAGCGGGCGTAGTGCCCCGTCGACGCGCAGCATCGGAGGAACGCCTGCCGAGATATGGAGATCGGAAGCTCCTGCTTCCCATGTACTGCGCAGAAGCTGTTCGATGACGGATGTACTCTGCAGCATGGCATTCTCCCCTTCTCTCCTCGAAATTGTATAGCCAGGCAGCCCCATTCTAATGGGCCACCGTCTCACGCATAACTTCCTGCAATGTAGTGATGCCCCGCACGGCCTTATCCAGGCCATCATCCAACAGCTGAATCATCCCCTGACGACCGGCTGACTGCTGCAGCTCCTGGACAGATGCCGATGCCGTGATCAGGCTCCGCAACTCATCATCCACCAACAGCACTTCATGGATCGCCATCCGGCCGCGGTATCCAGTATGATTGCAGTTGCCGCAGCCTTGGCCGCGGTACAGCTTGTCCGCATGCTGTCCATGGCTGTGCAGCAAAATCTCTTCCTGTGCCGAAGGCACGTATTCGGTCTTGCACTCCGGACAGATTCGTCTTACCAGCCGCTGTGCAACAACTCCGATCAGCGACGAAGCGATCAGATAAGGCTCGATTCCCATATCCCGCAGACGTGTAATGGTGCTGACAGCGTCGTTGGTATGTACAGTAGACAGCACCAGGTGACCAGTCAGCGAGGCACGGACAGCGATTTCGGCGGTTTCGGTATCGCGGATCTCTCCCACCATGACCACGTTCGGATCCTGACGGAGGATGGAACGCAGTCCTGCCGCGAAGGTCAATCCGATCGAAGCATTGACGTGCACCTGGTTGATACCTTCAATCTGGTACTCGACAGGATCCTCGACCGTAATGATATTCGTGTTCTCCTGGTTTAGTTCGTTCAGCGCGGAATACAGAGTTGTCGTCTTGCCGCTGCCTGTAGGCCCGGTGATCAGCAGAATGCCGTAAGGCCGTTCGATCATTTCGGTAAAAGCTGCGGTGTTCCGGTCATTAAAGCCCAGCTGGTCAATCGCTTTGACCCCTGTGCTCAGATCCAGCAGACGAAGCACAATCTTCTCTCCGTGAATGGTCGGAAGCGAGGATACACGGATATCGACCATGCGGTAATCGACCTGCATTTTAATCCGGCCGTCCTGCGGCAGCCGGCGTTCCGCGATATTCAGACGGGCCATAATTTTTAGGCGGGCTGTCACAAAACCCTGCATTTGCTTTGGAATCATCCGCTCGGTACGCAGCTGTCCGTCAATCCGGTAGCGGATGGCCAGATTATTTTCACCAGGGTCCATATGGATATCTGATGCCTTAAGCAGCACAGCCTGCTGAATCATCTGGTTGACCAGCTTTACAATCGGGGAGTCCTCGTCGGTGATCTCCGTCTCTTCAATCTCTTCCTGGCTCGGCAGTTCACCCATCATCTGATTCATGGAATCGCGCAGCCCGTAATGACGGGCGATCGCACGCTGCAGCTCATCCCGGGACGTAATGGCAGGCTCAATCCGGAACCCTGTCGTCATGCGCAGATCTTCAATGGCGAAATAATCCAGAGGATCAGCCATCGCAACCATCAGCCTGGAGCCTTCTTTCATGAAAGGCAGCACCTGATAACGCTTGGCCAAACTTTCCGGAATAATTGCTGTCAGAGCAGGATCGATCTGATATTTGAACAAATTGACATGGGGGATGCCGAGCTGAACCTCCAGCACTTCAATCAGCTGCTGCTCGGTGATGTAGCCCTGCGCGATCATCAGGTCGCCCAGCCTGCGCTTGCTGGTCCGCTGTTCACTCAGCGCTTCCTGAAGCTGCTGTTCAGTAATGACTCCGCTCTCCACCAGCAAATCCCCGAGTCTTTTCTTGACGATCGCCATAGCCTCTCTCAACCCCATTTCCTCAATAAGTAAAATATCCCTATGTCATTTAAGACCAAAGTTTTAAATTAATATATAAACTTCATGAATGTACACATCTTTTATCCCAAAAATGAAAGAGACAAATTCCCTAGTAATCTATTGCTTCACACGGTACTTTGTCCTAAAATGTGTATACCATATAGTCTAAATTTTGGCAACAGCTTGTCAGATTTTGATAAACAACCAGCAATTTTATTCGCATTTACGAAAAATAGATTCGTCTTTAAACGCTCTAGCAGCTATGTCTATCAACCGGTGTATTCCACGACATCTCTATTTGTTATCGGATTGCTTATCCCTACGCTTAATAGCTGCTGCAAAAATACGAACCCATTGGAGTGTAACTATGAAAATATTCCCGGTCATACGTCTTCCTATTGTGCTGGCTTCTGTCCTGCTCGTGCTCCTGGTCATCCCCTTCGTGATTCTGAGATCTGACGCGGATACGGCTCCGCCCTATCCAATTCGTATCCTTGAAATTACCGACAGCGGCGAGTCTGACCTCGCAGAAAAGGCAAAGGCAGTATCGAACCTGCAGTTGGAGACGATGAGCATGAAACGGTTTGTCGCTCTGCGGACCTACCTGGACGGCAAATATGATGCCGTCTATATCGGATCAGGCATATACAGCCCTGCCGGGGCAAAAAGCTTTAACTATAACAATACCAACACCACCAACCAGACAGCCGCCCATAACACCAAATCGGTGGAGAATGACATCACCCAGCTGAAAGCCGCTGAAATTGTAGACAGCTACATCAACAAGGGACTTCCCGTCATCCTGAATAAAGATATTCTCAATCAGCCGGTGGTATCCGGGAAAAAGCGCAATCTGTACGATACCTTCGCCCCTTACCAAGGTACAGGCCGCAGTAACGTGATGTTCAAGACTACGGCAGAAGCTCAGGCTTGGGTCGACCGGATCCGCCTTCAGGATGCTGCGGTTCTGGCCTCCCTGAAACAGCGCCCCCGTATTGAGCTGATTACGAAGCCAACTGATTACGCACAGAACCAAACATTTGTCTATCACCTTGGAGATAAACTCAACTTCCGTTTTAACGTCAATAATGTCAGCTCTCTGGCCAGCCGCAATGTAAACGCAAATCTGTATATGACCGTGGATCAGGTACTGCCGCAGACCTCTGAGCAGCTTGTGGCGACAACCCGGGTCACCGGACCCGATGCCGGACTGACTTATACCCTGCCCAAAGCCTACTCCGGGCTGCTCTATTGGCGGCTGGAAGTCACCGACAGATTGAACAGACTGACAGATGTGGTGAACGGGACCATCCGTTATGAGGATGAGAAAACGGTTGTACGGGTGCTTCAGGTACTGCCCAGCGACAATAACAACAGCAGCCTGATGAGCACCAGATATAACAACATGAGACCGGCCTATCTGCAGTCAGATGATTATTCCATCCAGATTGATCCGATCAGTTTTGCTGATTTCACGAGGAACGGCTATACCAATCTGAACGGGACCTATGACATGCTGCTCTTCGGTTTCAGGGATGAATATAATTTGTATGGCCCACTGACATCCGATGCCATCAGAGCCGTGAAAAATTTTATTCAGACCGGACAAGGCGTCATGTTCACCCATGATACGATCTACCGCGGGCAGAGCAATAACACGAATTATCCGAATTGGCTGAATAACTTCCAGACAGACACCGGCCAGATCGAACCGGAGACGAACCTTGGTCTAAAGGCACCCAACAAATCAACCCAAACGGCCATTGTCAATGAAGGGCTGCTGACCCAATATCCTTTCGATCTGACAGCCGCACCGGCCTCGGGTTCCGTAAATCAGGTAAATACGACTCATAACCAGTACTTTACGCTGGACCTGGAAGATCCCAACATTGTGCCCTGGTACAACATCATCGGGGGCGGACGCGATCCTTACGACAGCTGGAATCACTACTATACGTACTCCAAAGGGAATGTCACATATTCCGGTACAGGACATACCAACACAGGGTTCCCGGACTGGGAACAGCGCCTGTTCGTCAATACGATGTTCCGCGCTTTTATCGGATCCAATCACGCGCCGATCATCAAGGTGAATACACCTGCAGAGAACAGCATTATTGCGTCGTACAGCGATATCGTGGTGAGCTACAAGGTGGATGACTATGACTTGAAGGACCGCAAAGTGACAACCGGCTTTACTTTTGAATATGGAGGCAAGACAGTCCAGATGATGCCGGCCACCGAAATTCTCTCGGGCGACACAGTCACAAGGACCTTCGCCAACCCGCTCCCTGAAGGTGGTAACCTGACCATCCACATCACAGCCAAGGATAAGCAGGGCGCCGAAACCAAGCAGGATGTGCAGGTGACCGTCAAAAAAATCAATGCTACCGTCATTCCGGACCGAACGCTGTCGGACAATGTCAAAGACGGCAAAGTGGAGAAAAATGAGCCGGTTGTGCTGACCTATACCATTACGCCGCGACCCGTTCCATACTATACCGTCAAGGAAGGTGAGCTGCCGCATCTGAACGGATTTACGATTCGGGAACAGCTCCCGCCCAACCTGGAAATTCAGAGCATCTCAGACAGCCTGGGGGGCATAACCCGGAGCGGAAGCCTCAGCAGCGGCTACTCGCTGACAGGACGTCTTGGCGAGCTGCACTACCGCCTGTCAGCGGATGGCCAGAATTACATTGCCGATCCGGTGCAATTCCAGATTACCGTGGTACCGAAGAGCAACGGCAATTATACGCTGGCTAACTCCAGCTTGGCGTATATAGATCTCGACGGCACCAGCTCCGTCACGCTGCCTTTCCCGACTGTATCATTTACAGCGGTGACCAAGCTGACTTCACTTACATTGAAGGATCAGACGCTGCTCGTTGGGGACAGTATTACTCTGATTCCGGCTTACACGCCGGAGGACGCCAGCAGCACTATCGTAACCTGGAGCTCTGACCAGCCGGGCATCGTCTCCGTTGCACAAACGGAAGGTACCACAGGCACCATTACCGGCAAACGGGCGGGTAAGGCCCGGATTACCATCAGAGCTACGGATGGAAGCAAGGCGACCGCGACCGCAGTAATTACGGTTATAAATCCTGAATTGAACATTACAGGACCGGATCAAATCCGTGTACATGAACAGGCAGACGTGAACGCATCCATGGTATTGGATGGACAGGAAGTAAAGAGTGTGGCCTGGAGCTTGAAGGACAGCGGAACAGCCAGCCTGAAGCTGGTACCATCCAAGGACAACCCGTGGCAGGCACGGATGGAGGGACTGAACTCCGGGGAGGCTGTCATCACGGCCACCGTGGTTACGAGGAGCATCGGCAGCGGCATCGAGCATACTTACAGCGATGAGCTGACCGTTACCGTTGTGAACCCGCTGCAGGGAATCCGTATTGAAGGACCGGATGCTGTCAGAATCGGCGGAACCATTAATCTGAATGCTGTCATGGATCCGGGAGATGCCGATCTCCCTGACGGAGGGTTCATCTGGAAACTGAAGGATAACGGCAGCACCTATGCCATCCTGAGTCCCGGCGGATCTGGCCTGAACAGCCTGCACACGGCACTAACCGGCAAACACACCGGTACAGTCACCGTTATCGTGAGCGGCGGAGGCTTCACCGCCGAGCATGAGGTCCAGGTGGGCATTGAGCTTACCGGGCTGCAGCTTCCTTACAAGATCGAGCTGAAGGAAGGTGATACCCGATCCCTGCTGGGCGGGGATCTCCGGTATCTGCCGCGCGAGATTGAAAGTGACCTCAATCTGATTGCCGAGATCAACCGGGAACTGCAATGGAGCAGCAGCCATACAGGCAGCGTCAGCGTCTCCAGCAGCGGAGTGATTACCGCACTGCATCAAGGTACTTCTGAAATAACCGTGCATTATGGACCGAATAATCAGATTAATGCCAAAGTGCTCGTCATTGTCACGAAACCAACGGATGGCGGAGACAGCGGCGGCGTTGGAGGCAGTGGAGACCGTTACTAGAAGCGGATGAGTGGACAACAAAAAAGGGTGAACCTGACCATAATGGTCATTGGTTCACCCTTTTTTGGCACTCAGCTCAGCTTACGGAGAATTCAGCAGACGTTTCGGCCCCGGATGGATACTTACCTGCTTGACCCGCGGCAGGCCGGTCTGCTGCTCTTCAAAGACCGTCCCGTCATAAGTGACATTGAACCGCTTCAGCAGCTGATCGCCGATTCGCTGTTCCGCCGGTTCAAACTGAATCACCTGGTCACCGGCAGCAGCCTGGCCTAATGCGGCATTCACAGTCAGGTTCCCCTTAGCGAAGAATCCGCCTTGCAGTGAAAATATCGAACCGACACCATATAGTTCTGCCTCGCCATCCGTATAGAAGAAGCCCTTGAGAGCCATGGGCTCACTGTTTACAAAAGCGTCCACACGGGTGATCAGCACATCTCCCTTGGAGATCAGTACCAGCTGGCCTGTCCCTAACCCGCTGACCGATGCGTCTACGATCCGGGTCTGACCTAGGACATATATAGTCCCGTTAAACGATGCCCTGCCATGGATATTTACATTCCCGAGCACGATGATATTCCCGAAGGTTTCCAGCTCCTGCTGGCTCAGGTTATTGATATTTAGATCCCCCGTGACGATCAGCCACTTGTGTTCATTTTTCGCAGCACCCGTGAATTTAAGACTTGCAAAAGTTGCCCCGTCGATCGTCAGGGTACCATCAAATACCGAGGAAGACGCCAGATTTTCCAGTGTGTTCTGCAGCTGAATCATCTTGTTGCGGTATTCCTGTACCTTCTGCTCGTATAGATCCAGCTCCGCATAATAGGCCTTCCACGCTTCATCCGTATCTTCCGCAGGTTTGGCTGGCGGGTTCCCTGGTTCCTCAGGCATTCGCAGCTGCTGCAGCGTACCGAAATGTCCGGACGTCAGCAGACCTGCCAGATTCCCGCTGCTTTTCATGAATTCGCGGTCAGCCTCACGGCCGCCCACGGCCTCTGTCAGCTTATCGAGCACGGATTCCTCCACATTGATCTGTACGAACTTTTTCCTGCTCTTGATTTTGATATGGTTCTGGGCATTCTCCGGAATATGAAAAATTTTTCCCGCCGCACCCGAAGGGTGACTGCTCTGCGCCAACGTGATCTCTCCGCTGCTGCCGGACGAAGGATCAACCCATGCCGGTAAGAACAGCCGGGATAAGGATTGGACGTAGGCATCTCCATTCAGGAAAGGGAAATCGGTCTCCTTGACCGGTGCAGCACCTTTGTAGATATAATGCGCGATATTGCTGACCTTCATATCCCCGCCGGCATACATATTACCGGTCACCTCGGGTGCTCCGTTCAGCGTCAGGTCATTCTCGGAGCCTAACGCATAATTCAAAAAATCAGGATAAGCATCAATCGTGATCACCTGCTGGAGGTTGCGTTTCACGCCGTTCACATCCGCAGAGGAGGTCAGTGTCATTTTATAACTTGTCTTCTGACGGTCTGCGGATGCCGTCTCATACTGGATATCCACCACGCCGCCGGAGGCATTGCGTGAAGTCAGATCCGTACTGACCGGCAGCTTGTCGGCCTGATCCAGACGGGAGCGAACCTCCTGAATGACGGCCGTCAGCTCCTCAGGCTCGATATTCTGCCTGCCTTCCAGCTGGGATGTGATGTAGGCAACCGCCTCATCCAGTGACTTCTCCGCCAGATGCAGGCTCTGCACATCACTCTCCCGGGTGGCCGTCCGCTGCGCGCCGCCCAGCGTTGCACTAAGAATTCCCATTCCCAGTATGGTAAAAATAAGGACAACGAACAGCACCATCACCAGTGCCGATCCGTCCTCCTGCCGCAGCTGCTTGCGCCCCTTCATTGCTTAGCCCCCTTACTACTAGAATCCGAATTTACTCTGCAGCTTCAATGGAAATGCCTTGCCGTTGTAGGTCTGCATTAGATCAAGATTAACGCTGATCAAGCCGCTGCTGCAGGCTGTTCTTCCCTGGCAGTCCAGTTGGATTGCCGATGCATCCGTCCCGCCGGTAACGATTGTTGAGTCTATATCGATCCGTCCCTGTTCTGTTGAGGCAGGCTTACCGTCTGCCACATCACGGATATAGAGCCCATTCTGATCTATCCGGATTTCACGCCACTCTTTCTGTCCATTCTCATCACGCTCCAGCAGTAAGGAGGACGCTCCTGAGCTTCCTTGATCCTGGCTGTATTCAACCAGTTCCGGTCCAAATTCGTACATGGCCGTCATGATCGAGGACATGAGCAAGTCCCCCTCCTCCCGCAGTGAATTCTCGATCCGAACTTCATGGTAGCTGCGCAGCCCAAAAATGGTCACGCTCGAAATCATTCCCAGCACGACGACTAGCAGTGTCAGGCTAAGCATCATCTCCACCAGGGTGAAACCGCCTTCCTGCTGCCATCCTGGTAATCCCCGTTTATCGTTATCGAATACTTTCATCCGTTATGTACCCCTCCACCTGAACCTCACTCTGCCTCCCCTGTACATCCGAAGATGGCTGAACCGTTACAATTACCGGCAGCAAATACTTGGCCCCTTCCTTTTTCGGTACGTTTGCGGAATTGGCCATCTGATCATAGAGCTTGTCCTGGTAGCTGATCGTTACATGATAATCTATTCCGTTAATTGTAGGATTGAGAACGCTGTACAGCTCGGGCGGTGCGGCTTTGCCAGCCGTATTAAATAATGCGCCATCATAGCTGCAGGCCCCCGCCTTTGTGCACTGATCCCAAGATAATTGCCCCTTTCCTTCACGGAAAAAGGCGGACAGCTCATCATAATTCTGTTTCTGCACATAAAAGAGCGCGTTCCGCGCCAGGTTAACCATCACCGTCTTGTTCTGGTTGCTTTTGGAATAAGACAATGCATGAGTAAAGTAGGAGATCAGAACAAGCGAGACGATGGATAATATGGTAATGGCAGCAAGCACCTCGACTAATGAAAAGCCTTGCTCCCGCTGCTTCTGTTTGGGTAATATCAAGTTCTTTCCCCCATCCGATGGACCGATCTAGATATTTTTACTTATATCGGTAGATTCTCTCACTCATTATAGGCGGTGCAAGCTTTGCCAGCAATGATAAATTGGTAGAATAGACCTATTATTCCTGCGGTTTAAGGTCTCAACCATGAAGCCCGGTGTACGAAGTTATGAAAATACCAAAGAGCCCTGCCCCTGTCCGGGCAGAGCTGCATTATTTCTGTGATTTGCTATTGAAATGAAATCCGATTCTGCACACCGTCCCAAGTGACCTTACTGCCTGTCAGTTCAGCCAAGGTGGCAGCCGAGATCAGCTGTACATTCCATACCCGCTTCATGTTCGGCATGGCCAGCCGGCTTCCGTCCTCATTTATGATATGATCCCCGTTGATCGTCTTCGTCTTGCCGTTCATTGTCATCGTGATGGCCCCATTACTGTACCCAATCTTCGCCCCAAGAGCCTCCGCCGTCTGGCGCAGCGGTACCCATACCTTCCCCTGCTCCATGATCGGGGCTGCCATGGAATCCGGATCCTGTCCGCGGACCAGGAGCTCAATAGACCTGCCCACCGCCGTCGGCTTGAGACGGTAGCCTCCATCCTCACCAATGCCCAGCCGTCCGAACAGATTGGTCCCCCAGCTGCGGACGGTGCCGTCCGGCATCAGGGCATAAGCTGCAGCCTCTCCCTGCTGGATATCAACGGCACCCTTCAACAGCGGTTCCTTAACAGGCCGGGTTGTACCATAAGCCGTGCCATCGGCTTTCAATTTCCGTTTCCAGGTCCAGACGATACCGTCCTCCGTCAGCGAGTAATAAGTCCCATAGACATCAGCACGAAGCTGGCCTACCATGGCCGACTGCTTCTGCAGCCGTTCTTCCCCAGGCATCGTATTCCAGCGGTAATACTGCCCGTTCTGCCCCTGCAGAATCATATAGCTGCCGTGACGGGAGAGCGACTTGATCTGCCTTGCTGAGGGTACGATCTGAAGCGCCGTTGTCAGTTCCCATTTACCGTTTACTGTTTTGAAATGAAATTGATACTCGCTGACCGTCCCGTCTTTCTTTAAAGCCAGCATCCCCTCAGCACCTAAATCGGCAATGGAGGTCACCTGGTCCAGACCCTGAATTTGCCTTGGCGTATCACTTAGCGTCGTATTCTCCAGTCGCGCACTGTCGTTCTGCCAAGCCCAGACTGTGCCGTCCTTCTGGAGCGCATAGTAGGCATAGTATCCAGCCTCAACCTGTACCACATCACGCACCCCCTTCACTTGCACCGGCTTTCTGCTGCTTCCCTCTGTATGGTTCGCCTGATTCCCGGGGAGGGGGCCGCCCCACGTCCAGACCGAGCCGTCTTGTCGCAGGGCCAGGCTGCCGGTGCTGACAGCTACCTGCTTCACCTGCTCCAGTCCTTTGATACGGTATGGGCTGATAGAAGCCGCATATACCGTCGCTCTTCCGGTCCCGAATTGACCTTCCGCATTGCTGCCCCAGGTCCAGACGTGACCATCCTTATCAACAGCATACACCGTCCCTCCCCAAGAACCAGGTGCAGCTGTAAGGCTTACGATTCCGCTGAGCGGCTTAACCTGTGCGGTTGTCTTCGTCTGTGCAGAAGAACTGGAGGCTGCCGCATGCTCAGCAGGGAGTACCAAACCCGAAGTCAGCAGTGCACCCGCCAAACCCACTGTGAAGCACCAGCTTATTGTTTTGTGAAGTATACCTTTCATGAATTCATCATCAGCCTCTCAGTTTCAAATTTAAAAATCTATATGGAAATATACGGAGATACGCAGAGCTACACGGATATATAAGGAACTTTAATATAAGGATCTATACGGGTCTATCCGTTCTGTGCCGCAGACTCCTTAATCGCTTGGAGGATTGCTGCAAGCTGCTTGTAAGCATGTTTCGGCAGCTCATACAGATGGTTCGTGTCTTCCGGATCCAGGCACCAGCCCTCACCGGTATCCCTGTTAAGGTACAGATCATACTGCTGAGCATGGTCTCCGTACCGGAGGGTCAGTTTCTCTTCAGCCGGGCCTATATCTACAACGCACTTCCGCTTACGGCCGCTCTGCATGATATCCGCCAGATTTTCTATCGTCTTCGGATCGGTGACATGCACGGCCTTGGTTTCATAGGTGTAAGAAGCACGCTGTACCGTACTTGTTCTGTCCAAACTTCCGCATCCGGCTGCCCCCAGACTTATCATGGACAGCAGCAGGATAAGTGCTGATGACTGCCGTGAATTCATGGCACTCCCCTTTCGTTATCCTCTTAGATAATCAACAGATTTGTCGTCCAAAAGGTTGCTGTAAACATAAAAAAAGAGCAAATTCCGTATCGGAATCTGCTCTTTTGCTGCTTTTCCTATTAAACCTGTACGTGCTCATCCACCCATTGGGAAGTCGCCTGCAGCCTGGCTTCACTGCGTTCGATAGCAGCCTGCACCTGCGCGGTTGCGGTACCCCCGTATACGTTGCGGGCATTGACGACCGCTTCCGGCTGAAGAACGTCATAGATTCGCTCGTCGAACAGCTCGGAGAACTGCTGAAATTCCTCCAGGCTGAGATCCAGCAGATACTTGCCGTTCTGGATGCAGTACAGCACGGTTTTGCCGATCACTTCGTGCGCCTGACGGAACGGCAGTCCCTTGTTAACCAGGAAATCTGCGATATCCGTTGCATTTGAGAAATCCTGATTCACCGCTTGGCGCATAACATCCTTCTTCACCTTCATCGTGGCAATCATCGGAGCGAACAGCTGCAGGGCCCCCTCCAGGGTCGCCACTGTATCGAACATGCCTTCCTTGTCTTCCTGCATATCCTTGTTATAGGCAAGCGGCAAAGATTTCAGCACGGTCAGGAGACCGATGAGATTGCCGTAGACACGGCCTGTTTTGCCCCGGACCAATTCAGGCACATCCGGATTCTTTTTCTGCGGCATAATACTGCTGCCGGTACAGAAGGCGTCATCCAGCTCAATGAAGTTGAACTCGTTGCTGCTCCACAGCACCAGTTCTTCACTCAGACGGGACAGATGGGTCATAATCAGTGATGCGCCGGCCAGGAATTCCACAATGAAGTCACGGTCGCTTACCGCATCCAGACTGTTCTCATACACACCGTCGAATCCAAGCTGCTCTGCCACAAAATGGCGGTCAATCGGGAACGTTGTTCCCGCCAGCGCGCCAGCGCCGAGCGGCAGGATGTTAATCCGCTTGTAGCTGTCCATCAGACGCTCCGCATCACGCTGGAACATGGACACATATGCCATCAAATGATGGGCGAACAAGATTGGCTGCGCACGCTGCAGATGCGTGTATCCCGGAACGATCGTGTCCAGGTTGTCCCGTGCCTGTATCACCAGTGCTTCCTGCAGGGCATGCAGCATGCCTGTCAGGCTGACCACCCGATTTCGCAGGTACAAGTGCATATCTGTCGCCACCTGGTCATTCCGGCTCCGTCCGGTATGCAGCTTGCCGCCGACCGCTCCAACCTCTTCGATCAGGTGCTTCTCAATATTCATATGAATATCTTCATCCGATACCGAAAATTCAATGCTGCCTTCACGAATACGTGCCAGGACCTTGTGCAGCCCTTCCTTGATCGTGTCCACATCTTCCTGGGGCACAATCCCGCAGCGCCCCAGCATCGTGACATGGGCCAGGGAGCCCTGAATATCCTCTTCGGCCAAAGCCTTATCAAATCCGATGGAAGCCGTATATTCCTCCACCAGCTTGTTCGTCTGTTTCGTAAAACGTCCGCCCCACAGTTTGCTCATTGCCAGTTCTCCTTTTACAACGCAAGGGCCGCTGTAGCCTTCCGTTCCGCACACGGTGACGCTTCCTTCAGCATCACAGCGTGCAGGACGTTGGACGCTCAGTGACCCCCTGCCGATTTGATAAAATATATTACTTGCTGTTCTCTACACCAGAGTGAACCTTTAAACGCAGTGCGTTCAGGCGGATAAAGCCGGTAGCATCGCCCTGATCATACGCTTGTGTCGGATCGGCCTCCATGGTTGCAATATCCGGATTATACAGGCTGACAGGACTCTTCACCCCTGCGCCAATGATATTGCCTTTGTACAGCTTCACGCGTACGGTACCCGTAACGTTTTTCTGGCTTTCCGTAACCAGCGCCTGCAGAGCAAGGCGTTCCGGTGCGAACCAGAATCCGTTATATACGAGGGTTGCATACTTCGTAATCAGGCTGTCACGCAGGTTCATCACTTCACGGTCCATCGTGATGGACTCCATTTTGCGGTGAGCCGTGAACAGAATTGTACCGCCTGGTGTCTCATAGACTCCCCGGCTCTTCATACCGACAAAACGGTTCTCAACCATGTCCACACGTCCGATTCCGTGCTTGCCGCCCAGCTCGTTCAGCTTCTCCATCACCTGCAGCGGGCTCAGACGCTCGCCGTTCAGGGCTACGCAATCGCCCTTCTCGAACTCCAGCTCCAGGTATTCCGCTTCATCCGGTGCATCCTCAGGCGCATTGCTGAGTAGGAACATGTCCTTGTTCTCCGGTGCGCTCGGATCAAACCAAGGATCCTCCAGCACGCCGCTCTCATAGCTGATATGCAGCAGGTTGCGGTCCATGGAGTAAGGTTTTGCCGCAGAGGCGGTTACCGGAATGCCATGCTTCTCGGCATAAGCGATCATCTCGGCGCGGCCCGGGAACTGGGCACGGAACTCCTCCAGACGCCATGGTGCGATAACCTTAATATCCGGTGTCAGAGCAGCCGCGTTCAATTCGAAGCGAACCTGGTCGTTGCCTTTGCCTGTTGCGCCGTGGGCGATCGCTGTCGCGCCTTCCGCACGGGCGATATCTACCATCCGCTTGGCGATCAGCGGACGTGCAATACTTGTACCCAGCAGATACTGTCCTTCATACAGTGCGCCGGCCTGGAACATCGGATAGATGAAGTCGCTCGCAAATTCGTCACGCAGGTCGTCGATATATACCTTGGAAGCGCCTGTAGCGAGCGCTTTTTCCTCCAGACCGTCCAGCTCTTCCTTCTGACCGATATCCGCAGTGAATGCGATAATTTCGGCATCATATGTCTCTTTCAGCCATTTAAGAATAACGGACGTGTCCAGTCCTCCGGAATACGCCAGAACGATTTTTTCTTTTGCCATGATCTGTGGTTCCTCCCCTGAATGCTTACTAAATATAAATATTATCCCATCAATGCGGCCATCAGCGCTTTCTGCGCATGCAGCCGGTTCTCTGCTTCATCAAAAATAACCGAGTTTGGCCCGTCGATGACGCCGCCGCTCACTTCTTCCCCGCGGTGAGCCGGGAGACAGTGCATGAACAGATAGTCCGGCTTCGCCAGCTTCACGAGCTCCTCGTTCACCTGATAATTCGCGAACGCCGCTTCACGTTCCTTCTGCTCGGCCTCAAATCCCATGCTGGCCCATACATCCGTGTAGATGACATCGGCATCCTGGACCGCTTCCTGGGTACTGGTCGTGACGACAATCTTGGCACCGGTCTCGCGGGCGATCTCCTCGCACTGCTGCACAATCGCTTGATCTGGCTCATAACCGGCCGGTGTAGCCACCGAGACATTCACGCCCAGCTTGGCCCCGCCAATCATCAGTGAATGGGCCATATTATTACCGTCGCCAATGTACGCCAGCTTTAATCCTTCGAGCTTGCCCTTATGCTCATAGATTGTCTGGTAATCCGCCAGCACCTGGCATGGATGCGCCGAGTCGCTCAGCCCGTTGATGACGGGAATCGAGGCATGCTCGGCAAGCTCAACGACTTTTTCGTGTCCGAAAGTACGGATCATGAGACCGTCGAGGTAACGGGACATGACTTGTGCGGTGTCGCTGACGGTCTCGCCGCGTCCGAGCTGGATGTCATCCTTGCTCAGGAACAGAGCGTGCCCGCCCAGCTGGTACATGCCGACTTCAAAGGATACGCGTGTGCGTGTTGATGACTTCTCAAAAATCAGTCCGATCGTCTTGCCTTTCAGCGGCTGGTGCACTTCACCGTTTTTTTGCTTGGCTTTCAGTTCGATTGCCAGGTCGATCAGATATCTGATCTCAGCCGGTGTATAATCGGTCAGCTCGATAAAGTCCCGGCCTTTCAGATTGATCTGCTGCGTTTGGGCAGCTTGGCTCATGTGGATTCCCCCTATAATTGAACAGCATATTTCAAAAATAATGTTCGCTATATGAACGCTGAATCGCGTATATCATTCCAACCTTAAGCCTGATGAACTGCTGTATGCTCCTGGATCAGGGCTGTCAGCATACTGACCGCCTGATCGATTTCATCCTTGCTCACATACAGGTTCGGCAGCAGACGGATCACGGTAGGCCCTGCTGTAACAAACAGCAGCCCTTTCTGCTGACCAGCCAACACAATGTCGTTCACCGGTGCAGCACATTCGATACCGATCATCAGACCTTTCCCGCGGATTTCCTGAACAAATGGAATATCCTTCAGGGAAGCCTTCAGCTGCTGCATCAGGTACTCGCCGGACTTCGCTGCACGCTCAGCCAGCTTCTCCTCTACAATCACTTCTACCGTTGCATTCACAGCGGCCATCGCCAGCGGCGTGCCGCCGAAGGTGGAGCCATGGCTGCCGGCTGTGAAGGCTTCTCGCAGATACCCTTTGCCCAGCATGGCGCCCACAGAGAAGCCGCTGCCCACGCCTTTGGCGACAGTGAAGATATCCGGTTCGATGCCGTAATGCTCATAAGCAAACAGCTTGCCCGTACGTCCCATGCCGGTCTGGATCTCGTCAATAATAAGCAGAATGCCCTGCTCACGGCACAGCTCGCTGATGTACTGCACGAATGCGGGTTCAACCGGATGAACACCGCCTTCAGCCTGGATCATCTCGATCATGATTGCTGCTGTTGAATCATTTACCGCTTCAGCCAGCGCTGCTTTGTCATTCAGCGGCACATGTCTGAAGCCGGCAGGAAGCGGCTGAAAGCCTTCCTTCACCTTATCCTGACCTGTGGCTGTCAATGTAGCCAGCGTACGGCCATGGAAGGACTGATTGAACGTTATGATCTCATAACGTCCGCTGCCCTTCACCTTCTGCTGATACTTCCGCGCCAGCTTGATCGCCGCTTCATTCGCTTCGGCTCCGCTGTTGCAGAAGAAGACCGCATCCGCGCAGCTGTTGGCTGTCAGCAGCGCTGCTGCACGCTCCTGGCCCGGAATGTGAAACAGATTCGACACATGCCACAGCTCGTCGATCTGCTGCTTCAGCTTCTCCGCGACCTTGCGGGGCGCATGCCCCAGGTTGGTGACGGCCAGCCCGCACATAAAATCCAGATATTTATTACCTTTATCATCCCACAGCCAGCTGCCTTCGCCTTTAACCAGACTGATCGGGTAACGGGCGTACGTCGGGAACAGCGCGCTTTCCCGTGCTCCTCCATCACCGGAAACCGCTCCGTTCCCGCCTGCTTGTGTGTATTGTTGTTGACTCATCTGCTTCACGCTCCTGTCTTCTGCAGCAGCCTGGGCTGCGCAGCCGTTTGATAGTTATGTCCTGCTACTCTTATTAATCTATGAATTTCATCCAAGTAGATGTTATGCACGATTTAAGCCATACAATGAAGCCATGCTAGCCATTAAGCCATACGAGCAATTAAGCCATGCGCACAATACGTGTGCCGATCGTCTCCCCCTGCAGCACCTGGGTCAGCACCCGGGGTTCCGAACCGTCAACAATGACGACTTCGCGTACCTCGCCATGTATACAGGCTACGGCCGCTCTAACCTTCGGAATCATACCACCATAGATTTCTCCGGTAGCGATCATGTCTTCGATTTCCTGTACAGTGACAGAAGGAAGGACCTTTTTGACTCCATCCACCGTCTTCATAATGCCCGGCACATCCGTCACCACGATCATCCGGCTCACACCGAGATGGGAAGCGACAGCCCCTGCAGCCGTATCCGCATTAATATTATATCGCTGGCCGCTCGGGTCAACGCCCACCGGCGCAATAACCGGCATATAACCAAGCTTCAGCACCCCGTCTACAATCTCCGACTTTACCGAGACGACATCGCCAACCCAGCCAATCTCTGCGCTGTTCACGACAGGCCTTGCCTGGATCAGCTGCCCGTCAACGCCAGACAATCCAAGCGCCTGCCCGCCGTGTGTGCTGATCCGCCGGACGATCTGTTTGTTAATGCTGCCGGCCAGTACCATTTCTACCACGTCAAGCACCGGCTCCGTCGTCTTGCGCAGCCCGTTCACGAATTCGGATTCAATCCCCAGCTTGCCAAGCGTATCCGAGATGGCCGGTCCGCCGCCATGAACAATCACGGGCGTAACGCCCGTTCGCTGCAGCTCCACCAACTCATCGAAAAAGCTGCCCGGCAGCGCAGCCAGCGTGCTTCCCCCGCACTTCATAACAAAGCTGCTCTTCTTCTGCTCTGCCCGCTCTTCTGCAAGCAGCGCTTCAGCTGTACCGGATGTGTTTGCCTCTGTCATTTTCTCCATCTCCTCCCCGCTGTTAAACTAGCAATCTATCAACCATTTATGTGCGATACGCCGCATTAATCCGGACATAATCATAGGTCAGATCACAGCCCCAGGCCGTTGCGCTGCCTTTGCCGTGATGCAGATCCACTGTGACCGTGACTGTATCGCCCTTGAGATACTCCAGAGCGTTATCCTCATCAAAAGCCACCGGACGTGAGCCCTGCAGCACCACAATCTCACCCAGACGGATATCCACTGTATTCGGGTTCACCGGCTCGCCGGCACGGCCGACGGCCGCGATAATCCGGCCCCAGTTGGCGTCTGCGCCGAACATGGCAGACTTCACCAGGCTGGATCCGATCACCGTCTTGGCAATGGCACGTGCTGATTGTTCGCTGACCGCGCCGTTTACCGTCACTTCAACCAGTTTCGTCGCGCCTTCACCGTCCCGCGCAATAGCTTGAGCCAGCCCACGGCAGACATAGATGAACCCTTCTGCAAAAGCATTCCAGTCCGGATGCCCCGGGTTCAGCTTCCGGTTTCCCGCAAAGCCGCTTGCCATCGCCACCAGCATGTCGTTTGTGCTCGTATCCCCATCTACGGTAATCATGTTGAACGTCGTGTCCGTCGCCTGACGCAGCAGCTGCTGCAGGGCCGGCTGATCGATGTCCGCATCCGTCGTCATGAATGCCAGCATCGTCGCCATATTCGGATGAATCATACCAGAGCCTTTGGCTGCACCCGCGATCGTGACCGGGATTCCGTCAACTTCAACCGATACGCAGATTTCCTTCTTGACCAGATCGGTCGTCAGAATGGCCTGGGTGAACTGCTCCGCACTTCCCGCTTCCCGCTGCACCTGAGCTGGCAGAAGCTTGATTCCGCCCAGTACAGCCTCCATATTCAGCAGCTCGCCAATCACACCCGTCGAAGCAACCGCCACTTCGTCCGGAGCAAGTCCCAGCTCCTGTGCCAGAGCTTCACGCATGCGGTAGGCGTCGCGCTCGCCCTGCTCTCCTGTACAGGCATTCGCATTCCCGCTGTTCACCACGACAGCCCTCAGCTGTCCGTTCGCCAGACTTTCCCTCGTCACGGCGAGCGGAGCCGCCTGGATCAGGTTGGTTGTATATACCGCTGCCGCTGCAGCAGGTACCTCGCAGACAATGACGCCGAGGTCATTACGCCCGTTTTTCTTCAGACCGCAATGCAGCCCGCCTGCCGAAAATCCCTGTGGTGTTACAATCGAGCCGCCCTCGATAACGGTGAATGTATGATTTTCCATGATAAATGTGCCCTCGTATGAACGTACTGCCGCTCACGTTGCTCTCCCTATGGATATACAGGCGTCAAGCCCAGCCCGAGGTTCTCCTCCCATCCCTGCATTAGATTCATATTCTGGATCGCCTGCCCGGCCGCACCCTTCACGATGTTGTCAATAACTGAAACTACCGTAATTCGCCCCGTACGCTCATCCGCCGCGAAGCCGATATCACAATAATTGGAGCCGCTCACCTCTTTGGTGGCCGGCCATGTACCCGCTCCGCGCACCCTTACAAACGGATGCCCGTTGTAATATTCACGATACAGCTGAATGAAGTCTTCATTCGTGTACTGCCCGTTCATGCCTGCATACATCGTCGTCATAATTCCACGCGTCATCGGAACCAGATGGGTCGTGAAGCTTACCGTGACCGGTTCACCCGCAATCCGGGCCAGCTCCTGCTCAATTTCAGGAATATGCTGATGCCTGTTGATCTTGTAAGCCTTGAAGTTCTCATTCACCTCTGCAAAGTGATTCCCCAGACTCGCCTTGCGTCCTGCGCCGGAAATGCCGGATTTCGCATCAACAATGATGCTCCTGTGATCAATCCAGCCCGCTTTTAATGCAGGGATTAATCCCAGCAGTGTCGCTGTCGGGTAGCAGCCCGGATTCGAAATCAGCCGCACATCATGTGCATCCGGTCCGTAAATCTCGCTTAAGCCATACACAGCCTCGTCCAGCAGCTCCTGGGAAGGTGCCTCATGCTGGTACCATTCTTCGTACGCCGCCCGGTCCTTCAGACGGAAGTCGCCTGACAGGTCTATAACCTTCAGTCCGGCCTCCAGCAGCTGGGGTACCAGCTTGCCGCTGACGCCCGATGGTGTTGCCGTGAATACGAGCTCGGCCTTAGCCGCAATCTCTTCTGGATTCACACCGTCCAGATTCCGGACCATAATATCAGTCAAATGCGGAAAACCTTCTGAAATCGGTGTACCGCTGCTGGATGCCGATATAACAGATACCACTTCTGCCCGCGGATGCTGCTGTAAAAAACGAATCAGCTCCACCCCGCCGTAGCCGGTGGAACCGATGATTGCCACGCGTATGCTATTGCTCACTGCTGCTCCCCCTATCCGCTCTCTTGAATTATGTATTATTATACGACTGTATTCATATAAATACAACATTATTACATCCATTTTACATGAAAGGGCAGTTCAACGGGGTATAACATCATTTATATATGCAGCTGACCCTGTCTCAGGATACTCCGGATTGAAGCGTACAAACTCAAAAAAAGACCCGCACGCTTTCGCATGGGGCCTCCCTCTCTCTTAACTATGCAGTTCTTCATGATTCTGCTGCTTATTCCTTTTCCCCCTGCTTGCAGGGAACCTAACAGCCCGGTGTCGAACCCTTTGACCACAGCGCCTGATATGGATGAGTCCAATTCGGATGAGTTTGATCCAGATACATTCGATAGGGTTGAATTCAATTCGGATGAATTCGAGCCGGGTGGGCTGCTAGCAGATGAGATATCGAAAAACGGATCAGCTTTTTCACAGTACGCTGGTTTCCCCCTTGGTTTTGAATACGGCTTTGTCGCTGTATCCAACCTACCATGACTGGCGCTTTTCCAAATCCGTAGTTCCCCCTGAAAAAAGTCGATCGTCCGCAAACCTTTGGCGTGATCACGCAATGAATGGGCAGAAGCTGCCAGACAACAAAAAAAGGCATCCCTTATACAGGAATGCCCTTTGATCTAATGCCCGCTCTTGAATCCTTTGCCCAGTACTTCATTCGTATTACTGATAATGACAAACGCCTCGGGATCAACCGATTTGACGAGTGTCTTCAGGCGGGTCACTTCGTTTTGACCGACGACCACCATCTGGACGGTTCGCGCATCTCCAGTATAACCGCCTTTGGCTGACAGCTCGGTCAAACCCCGGTCCAGATCATCGAGGATCGCCTTGGAGATCGCTTCAGTCTGTTCAGAGATAATATAGGCTACTTTGGAATAACTAAAGCCTACCTCTACGGTATCAATGACCTTACCTGTTACATAGAGTCCAATCAGCGCGTACAGCGCATTTTCCAGCGATAACGAGATGCCGGCAATCATGATCACCGTGGCATCCAGCATCACCACACAAGTGGAGATGCTCAAGCCGCTGAATTTTTGAATAATCTGAGCCAGAATAGACAGGCCCCCGGTTGACCCCCGCCCCCGGAACACAATGCCAAGCCCCAGACCAACTCCAATCCCGCCATATAACGAAGCCAGGAGCGGATTCGCTGTAGGGATCGGCCAGTCCTTAGTCATATACACAAACAGCGGCAGCAGAACACTTCCCACCAGGGAGCGCATGCCATACTGCCTGCCGAGCAGCAGCACCCCGGCGATAAAAAGAGGGATATTCAGGATCCACTGTGTATACGCCGGTTCGATGCCAAACAGTGCTTTGAATAAAATGGATATTCCGGATACCCCTCCGGAGGCAATACGGTTAGGCAGCAGGAACAGGTTAAAAGCGACAGCTGTGAGGAAACAGCCCAAGGCAATGAGCAGCATATCTACCAGGTTGCGTTTGGGACCGTTCAGCGGCAGCCAATTCCCCCGCCTCCTTCTGCGCTGCTGGGATGTATACGTCGATGACATCAAAATGACTCCTTTTCGTTCTCTTTCCGGTCTGGATTTAGGTATCCCTAAGTTCACACAAAAAATTCCTGCACACCTTCATGTGCAGGAATGTGTTCAACGCGGTTACTCTGCCGCCACCTTGATCTGGCTGCGGAGATATCCGTCGATGAATGGATCGAGGTCGCCGTCCATGACAGCACCGATATTACCGGTCTCTACACTGGTACGGTGATCTTTGACCATGCTGTATGGATGGAAAACATACGAACGGATCTGGCTGCCCCACGCGATCTCGGACTGTTCACCGCGAATTTCATCCAGCTCCTTCTGCTGCTCTTCAATCTTGCGTTCATACAGCTTGGAACGAAGCATTGTCATCGCACGCTCACGGTTCTTGATCTGGGAGCGTTCATTCTGACACGTTACTACGATTCCGGTAGGAAGGTGAGTAATCCGTACGGCGGAGTCCGTCGTATTGATGTGCTGACCACCGGCGCCGCTGGCACGGTAGGTATCAATCTTCAGGTCTTCCGTCCGGATCTCGACATCCACATCTTCAGCAATCTCCGGCACCACGTCACAGGATACGAACGACGTATGACGGCGGCCTGAAGAATCGAATGGAGAGATTCGTACGAGACGGTGTACACCTTTCTCAGCTTTCAGATAGCCGTAGGCGTTAAAGCCTTTAATCAGCAGGGTTACGCTTTTGATTCCGGCTTCATCCCCTGGCAGGTAATCCAGCACTTCCACTTTGAAGCCGCGTTTCTCTGCCCAGCGGGTGTACATGCGCAGCAGCATTTGGCCCCAGTCCTGGGACTCAGTACCGCCTGCACCCGGATGAAGCTCCAGAATGGCATTCAGCTTGTCGTACGGCTGATTGAGCAGCAGCTGCAGCTCGAATTCCTCCAGCTTGGCAACAAGCGCTTTGACATTCTCGCCAATTTCGTCCGCCAGCGATTCATCGCCTTCTTCGTCTGCCAGTTCGGCCATCATCATGGCATCATCGTATTCCTGCTGCAGCTTCTCATATTGGTCCACAGAGGATTTAACGGCGTTCATCTCGGCAATGACGCCCTGCGCTCTCTCGTTATCGTCCCAGAAATCGGGAGCTGACATTTTCTCTTCGAAGTTTGAGATCATTTCCTGCTTCAGATCTAAGTCAAAGAGACCCCCTAAGGTTTGTTAGTTTCTTGCCTATTTCACGCAGGTCCTGCTTTACACTTGGATCGATCATGTACAATTCCACCTCTTCATTAAGATAAGCTCCTCTGAGCGGCATGTACCGCAGGCAGATCGGATTCCCGATCCCTCTGCGGCCATATCCTGTTCAAAGGAGCTCGTTACTTCATCTTATTCAACCGGCAGCCGGATGGCCTGCCGGATTATTCTTCCTGTCCGTGGCAGTGCTTATACTTCTTGCCGCTGCCGCATGGGCACGGATCGTTCCGGCCGATCTGATCTTCCACGTGGACCGGTTTCTTCTCTGCAGGTTCGCCATTGCTGGAGATTTGATTCTCATCCACCACGGCCTGGCGTTCCTGGTTGCTCTCAATCTGAGCCTTCATAATGTACATAGCCACTTCTTCCTGAATGCTGGCGATCATGGCATGGAACATCTCGAAGCCTTCAAATTGATATTCGCGCAGCGGATCCGTACCACCGTATGCACGCAGGTGAATACCTTGACGCAGCTGATCCATCGCATCGATGTGATCCATCCACTTGCTGTCAACCGCACGGAGCACGATAACCTTCTCGAATTCGCGAACCAGATCTTCACCGATCTTCTCTTCGCGTTCCTGGTAGCGTTTCTCCACTTTGTCGTAGATGTATTCAACCATTTCTTCTTTCTCTTTGCCCCACAGGTCATCATGGGTAATGGAGCCTTCGTCCAGCAGCTTGCTGTTCACATAATCAGCAACCTCCTGCACTTCCCAGTTCTCAGGGATGTCATCGCTGCAGTGCGCTTCCACTACACGCTCAATAACAGGCTTAATCATCTCGAATACGATCTGCTTGATGTTCTCGGATTCCAGAACTTCACGGCGCTGTTTGTAAATGATCTCACGCTGCTGGTTCATTACATCATCATATTGCAGGACGATTTTACGAACATCAAAGTTATTGCCTTCTACGCGCTTCTGCGCGGATTCGATTGCACGTGTAATCATGCGGCTCTCAATCGGCTGGTCTTCTTCGAAGCCCAGGCGTTCCATCATAGCCAGAACGTTATCAGCGCCAAAACGCTTCATCAGCTCATCGCCCAGAGACAGATAGAACTGCGTTGATCCCGGGTCACCCTGGCGTCCGGCACGGCCCCGCAGCTGGTTATCGATCCGTCTCGATTCGTGGCGCTCTGTACCAATGATATGCAGTCCACCGAGATCAGATACGCCTTCACCCAGCAGAATATCCGTACCACGGCCCGCCATGTTAGTCGCGATCGTCACGGCGCCGGCTTGTCCTGCACCGGAGATGATCTCCGCTTCTTCCGCATGGTACTTCGCGTTCAATACCTGGTGGCGGATGCCTTTGCGCTTCAGCATTTCAGACAGCAGCTCGGAGTTCTCGATGGAAACCGTACCTACGAGAATCGGCTGATTCTTCGCATGGCGTTCCACGATCGCTTCCACGACTGCGTTGAACTTGCCTTTTTCACTCTTATAGACAATATCGGGATTATCCACACGCTGGTTCGGACGGTTCGTCGGAATCTGCAGTACTTCAAGTCCGTAAATTTTCTTAAATTCTTCTTCCTCCGTCTTCGCTGTACCGGTCATACCGCCCAGCTTGCGATACATACGGAAGTAGTTCTGGAAGGTAATCGTCGCGAGTGTCATGCTCTCATTCTGAACTTCAATACCTTCCTTTGCCTCGATCGCCTGATGCAGACCATCGCTGTAACGGCGGCCTGCCATCAGACGGCCTGTAAATTCGTCAACGATCACAACTTCATCTTCTGTTACCACATAGTCCACATCGCGGCGCATAATCACGTTCGCTTTGAGAGCTTGTACGATATGATGATTCAGTGTGACATGACTCTGGTCATACAGGTTCTCAATCCCGAAGGCTTTCTCCGCTTTCGATACACCCTTCTCTGTCAGCGCAACAGATTTAACCTTGATATCGACTGTAAAGTCCTCTTCGTTCTGCAGACGTTTCACAAAACGGTCGGCTGCAAAATACAGCTCCGTCGACTTCTGCGCCTGACCGGAGATAATCAGCGGTGTACGGGCTTCGTCAATCAGGATGGAGTCCACTTCGTCAATAATACAGAAGTACAGCGGACGCTGTACCATCTGCTCTTTGTACAGGACCATGTTGTCACGCAGGTAGTCAAAACCGAACTCATTGTTCGTACCATACGTAATATCGCAAGCGTAAGCTTCCTGCTTGTCGGAATGGTCCATACCGTTCAGGTTAACCCCTACCGTCATATCCAGGAAGTTGTAGATCTGTGCCATTTCCTGACTGTCACGCTGTGCCAGATAATCATTGACCGTGACAACGTGGACCCCTTTGCCGAGCAAAGCGTTCAGGTAAACGGGCAGTGTCCCTACCAGCGTCTTACCTTCACCTGTCTTCATCTCCGCAATCTTGCCTTCGTGCAGAGCCATACCGCCCAGCAGCTGGACGTCGTAATGACGTTTGCCCAGCACACGCTTGGAGGCTTCACGAACCGTAGCAAAGGCTTCCGGCAGCAGCTCGTCCAAATCTTCGCCCTTCTCAAGGCGTGCACGGAACTCTGCTGTTTTGCCTTTCAATTGTTCATCGGATAACTTAACGAAATCCGGTTCCATTTTATTAATAACATCGACCGTCTTCATGAGACGCTTCACATCACGCTCATTCATGTCGCCGAAAATCTTCTTAACAAGTCCTAACATGGTTAACCCCTTTCGTGCAAAACAAATAATAGAATCAATTTCACACAATTCAAGGGTCCATGAAATTGATCCTGCCCAGTTCATCGAATTGTGACGGCAGATTGATGCCTGCCGCTGCAATTGTTGCTTTGCCTAAATTGTAACAGTTTGTAAGACAAGCCGCAACACACTTGGCCTATTGCCAACCCGTCTACAGCCTATTAGACGCTTCATCTAATGGATAAGTTTCGATACACCTGCGGATTCGCACCAGTCAGCCTTGAAGCATACCCAAAACATCCCATTTCTTTGATTATTCCTCTACTAAAAAGCCGCCGAAAAGAGCCTGCTCCAGCAAAGGAACAGGCTCTTCATTACAATATCACTAAAAGTGAATCTAATATGTGCTAAATCTCATAAACTCAACAACTCTAGCGGGAGTCAGCCAGGTGCGAAGTTCAATAGCTTTCTCTACCTAGTCCTGCTCAATCAGACCATATTTACCGTCATTCCGCTTGTACACGACATTAACCTGCTCCGTATCGATGTTGGAGAATACGAAGAAGTTATGGCCTACCATGTTCATCTGGAGGATCGCTTCTTCCACATCCATCGGCTTGAACAGGAACCGCTTCGTGCGCACGACTTCCAGCTCATCGCTCTCTTCCTCAGCGTCCTCAACAGCTACACTGCTGGAAGGCTGGTCTACGAACAGAGTCTTCAAACCACCGTCGTTGCGGAATTTGCGGTTCAGTTTGGTTTTGTGCTTGCGGATCTGACGTTCCAGTTTACTCACAACCGCGTCAATCGAGGCATACATGTCATCACTCTCATCCTCCGCACGGAGCACCAGGCCCGGCAAAGGAATCGTTACCTCAACGGTGTGAATATCTCTCTTCGCACTAAGTGTTACATTTACATCAGAGGTTGGGGGGGCATCAAAGTACTTCTCAAGCCGGTTAAGCTTCTTATCGACGTACTCTCTCAGAGCTTCTGTGACTTCAATCTGTGAACCACGAATCGTAGTATTCATACAGGTCAGCCTCCTTTACTCTTACACGTTCATTATACCATTTTGTTAAGCCCATGTAAAAACATCCTGCTAGTAATTAAGGGCTTTCTGTCTTTTAAGACAATTCCGTGAAATCGAAACAAATTATATTTGAACGGTATATATCTGAGGAAAGGGGTAAGTATGAAAAAGGATGGGTAAGCAAGGACAGGGGATTTAAGAAACAGGCCGATTGAGGAAATAATTTAGCGTATATCAATTGAAAATATCAACAAAAAACCAGCATTTTGATCAATTTTATTTCGCACAACTATAACAAACAATACAAAACTTTGATCGTTATATCATATTTTCAGAAAAGTTTCGTGATGCCAGCTTGTTTATCTTAGCTCCGAACACCAAGAAAAACCCTGAGGAAAACTCCCCAGGGTCATGCTAGCGTTGTCTAAATTGCTAACCATCTAACCATATATGTAGGTCGGCACTGCCGGGATGATTATAATTTGATTACGTTAGCTGCTTGCGGTCCACGTGCGCCTTCAACGATGTCAAATTCCACGTCTTGTCCTTCTTCCAGTGTTTTAAAACCTTCAGATTGGATCGCGGAGAAATGAACGAATACGTCGCCGCCTTCTGCAGTCTCGATGAAACCATAACCTTTTTCTGCGTTAAACCATTTAACTTTACCTTGCATGCACTAACATTCCCTTCGTCATCAAATGAAGTGAGACTTTCGTCCACAATTCCGACTATACCACCCAAGGTTATCCATTGTCAATTGGAAAAGAAAATGATTTAATTCATTTATTTTCCAGCAATATCCTGCTGCTAACACAGCCGGTTATCATAGACAAAGAAATCTGGTGATTGTATAGAAGTTACAATATAGTAATAACCCGCTTCCCTGTATATTGAAACAGGTGAAACGGGTTAGGAGAAAAATATTTAAAAAATCACACTTTGTTCTTTATAGATCTTATTACGTATTGCAGCAAAGGTATGTCCTTCCACTTGGGTAGCATTATCGCCATTAATACGCTGAGAGTACTCACTGGTTAGTTGAGCAAGATGATAAAATTCCGTCAGTTGACTGAGCCGGATCCAGAAGTCCCAATCCTCAAGAACTTGATATTGTTCATTGATTCCACCTGCCTCAATCGCCAGTTCCCTATCGAACATAACGGTTAGATTGGGTACATAGTTCGTTCTACGAAGGAGCTCAGCGTCAAAATCTCTTGAGTATTCCTTTTTCTTCTCTACCACTCTCCAGAAAGCCCCGGCCTTTTCCTCAATTCTTAGCATTGCATCTGAATACACAACATGGTTATTGCCTTGTACTAATGCATGTACGAGTAAAGCCACATGGTTCGGATATAAGAGATCGTCGTCATCAACAAAATTGACGTATTTACCTATTGCAAGTTCAAGACCCTTTTTCAAAGCATGAGCTCTTCCTTGAGAAGACTTATTCGAGTGGAATTGCACAGTGTGTTCAACTTTTTCAATCAATTCATCGACAGGTGATCCCCCATCATTAATAATTACTACTTCAATGTTCGAATATATTTGCTTATTGAGGCTTTCAATACATCTGGCCAAGAGTTCCGGTCTATTTTTTGTTCTGACTACGATAGAAACGAGGGGTTGCTCTTCAAGTTTTGACAGGTCATCCATTATAGATGCACATGAAATTTCTGTAAATTGATAAAACAAATCGTTATCTACTTCCCGCAGTTTCGATATATATTCTTCTGCATGCTCGGATTCCCCGAGGTATGTCAAAAAGTAAGCTGTATTAAATAATATCTCTTTATCTTGATCATTGATTTCTAAAGCCTGCTCGAAATATGGAAGAACCCTTTTCAGCTGGGCATTTTCAAAGAAAACGACACCTGTTATATTAAACAATTCGAATTGTTCATTCTGAGGGATAGTAAATTTAATAAAGTCCATAATTGTTTTGTCATTATATGAACTGAGCTTCTCAAAAAATTCTTTAGTATTATCTCTATTATCGAGTATACCTTTAAGAATGTCCGGGAGTTCACTTGGTTTAGCAGTTACAATGTATTCGGCAATGTTAAGCTGACTTTTTAATTCAGGCGGCATTAATCCGGAAAGGCTTTGTATGGTAACAGGATCCGTATAATGAAACGGAATGCCGAGCGTATTCGTGATTTCCAAACCGGCTCTTGCCATCAGCTTCCTTATTTCTTTTAGAGTAAAGAAGCGAAGATGCTTTTTCTCCAGAAGGCTGTCTCCTTCATAGTCCCAATTGCCATTTAAGAGATCCCCAACAATGGTGAAGTGCAGTGCGTTATATATTCCGAATATGAATATACCGTCAGGCTTCAGATATTTTCTTAATCCGTCGAGTACACGCCAAGGATCTATGACCTCACATAAAATTTCATCAATTACAATAGCGTCAAAGAACGCTTCGGAATAATTCAGACTTCCCGTATATTCGGCAACATGCTGCACCTCTCCAATTTTGTCTGCTAGACGTACAGCATTTATATTTTTTTCCACACCATATAAGCTGGCCTTCGGAAAATTGTTTCTGATCTGCTGCAGATTCCCACCGGCCTGGCAGCCCACTTCAAGAACTCGAAACTCTTCAAAACTTTTATGATTTTCCTGAAGCTGATCCACGACCCCAAAATTGATCTTCTGTGCATCTGGATCAAAGCCCCATTTATCCATGAACTTTTGTCGGTTTTTGGCAAGGAGCTGTTTAAGCCGAACTGCTTTTTGTTTGAAAGACACACTCCCAAAATGATGAATAAATGTATCTCGGCAGAGCATTAATCGATAACCCGCTTCGCGAATACGAATGGAGTAATCATCATCCTCATAATTGCCCGGTGTGAATATTTCGTCTAATAAACCGATTTGCTTGGCAATTTCAGCTCTAAAAAGATAGCAAAAACCTACGAGTTTTAATCTTTCCTCCCAAAGCTCTTGGTTAGATTGATTGAAATCGGCAGCAAATGCCTGCATGGCTTCCAGCTCAGAGTTATCATAAGGAACGGAAATCTGCTGACCATAGGAGCAATTATTGGTTACACATCCAACAGCACCAATATCAGGACTACTGTTTAAACAAGTAATCATATTATCAAGCCAATGGGAAGTAACCACTGTATCGTTATTTAGAAGCAGGATTAGTTCTCCAGTAGCTGCCTCTATACCCTGGTTACATCCTTTTGGAAATCCAAGATTTTCATCGTTCAGAATGAGCTTAAGATCCGGCTGTTCTTTCAGCCATTCCCTGGTACCATCTGTAGATAAATTATCGACGATAATGATTTCATAAGTCTCTGGACTTGTGTATGTGCGTATACTATCAATACAGAGTTTTGTATATTCTAATTGATTATAAGTTAATACAACCATACTGGTTTTCATCGTAGACCTCCTGTCATTTAAAAAGCCCTGGGTAACCAGGGCTCTTCGACAATATTCACTTCTTTTTATCCATTAATATGGAGTCTGGCGCGTAATTCAGTTCATATGCATTTCTTTGTATCTTGGAAGTTTGCCTTTGGACAAGCCATTGAGCTGCTTCTTGCTTATATTTTTTCATTTGCTTCGAAATTTGCTCATCATAGAATAAAATTCTAGCAAGTTCATCTGATACTTTCGAAGTTAATTCAAGCTTGCCCTCGTGAACCAAACTTACCAGTTCTCCTCGTTCTTGTACAAACAGAGATAACTCTTCCCAAGTACAACTATCTAGACGAGATGATAAAGCTTCCGTTTTTTCTAAAAATGCTGTTACTGAACTTTCCATATTAGTTAGCCTCAGAAGAACCTGCAACGAGTTTACTTGCTTCAACCCATGCTTCACGCAGATCCATTAAATATCCAAGTGCCTCTGTAGCCCCGGCGGTATCCTTTTTCATGTTGGATTGAATTAAAAGATACGTCATATATTCATATAAGCTGTACAGGTTTTTGGAGATTTCATATTTCCGATCCAAAGTAACGCTGAGCTCATTAATAATCTTTTGAGCTTTGACAAAATTAATATTCATTAGTTGAAGATCTTCTGTTTCAATACCCTTGATTCCGGCGCGGACAAAACGAATTGCGCCATCATATAGCATAATTAACAGCTGGGCAGGAGAAGTCTGAACGGCAGCCTGTCTATATTTCTCTTGTGGAGTAGTAATCACTTGATTTGCTCCTTCCTATCAACCATTCAAGAAGTTGGTTAAACTGGCCGACTGGTTATTAAAATTGCTTAATGCCTGTTCCATTGCCGTGAACTGCTTATAATATCTGGTTTCCATATCATTCAAGCGGTCCTGCAGGGTGGAAATCCGCTTATTATACTCTTTTAATTCCTTGCCCATCAGACTTTCAGGCAAGTACGCCTTAGTCGTATCAGAGGAAAGTTTGGATGTACCGGCTTTCTTGGAAATCTGATCAAGCACGCCATTAAGCTTGTCATAAAATTTATTGAAAAGCCCGCTCTTTGTCGAAGTAGCAGCAGTGCCCTGGAAGAAAGAAGTTACACCTTCAGGATTTGATTCAATAGCCTTTGTCAGCTTGGCTTCATCTACATATAACTTACCATTCTCAAAATATTGTCCTGTTGTAATCCCCATGGAAGCCAGGTTGACGGATCCTCCGCCTAAAGCTTCCGTTATGATGCCGCGCATCATGCTGATTGTTGATGTTAGGATATCATCACCCTTCAGAAGTCCACTTTGGGCCTTTTCATTCCAAAGTTTGATGTCGTCTTCACTCATATCCTTCTTCTGCTCATCAGTCAGAGGAACATAGTCCCTATACTTTGCCTCGCCTATTTTTGTATTTAATGTTGCGATTAGATCGTTATAATCCTTAACGAATGATTTAATTGTTTCCACAGCCGTCGAAGGATCTGACTGCGTTGTAATTTTAGAAGGTGACCCTTCATTCGTCGAGTTTAGCGTGAGTGTTACCCCGTTAACCGTGAGCGTATTGGAACTAGGCGTATACGTTTGAGAACCTTCATCCGTAGTCACTGTAACTTTGGCCGATGCTCCCTTAACAGATTGGGTAAAAACTCCGAGTGTAGCGGACAGGCCGCTAACTGTTATATCGTTATTTTCCCCATAATTTTTAGCTTTGATAGAAAACTGACCACTTACTTCGTCATAGACAGCCGTTACCCTGGAATTGGTTCCGCTTGTAATCTTATTGATAACTGAGGCGACTGTATCTTCTGATGTAATATCCACCTTGAGCGCATCAGCATCCGTATCCGCACCAACCTTAATCATGATTGTTGCCGAATATGTTGTCTTACCATCTGCCGATGTAGCTGCAGTAAAGTCAGACGAATTATAAGATGCCAAATCGCTCAGCTTGGTTGTCAATAATGCAGATTTTCCGCCAGCTGTTAAAGTATTAGCTGCTTTTACCGTTTCTTTAGTTGCAAGAGAAGAGACCTCTACAGACATGGCTACTCCATTAGCACCGCCACCTGCTTTGGCAGAAACGGCATCCGTGTTGCCACTTACAACGGCTTTCTGAGTAACCATTGCTGTAGAGCTCCGGTAACTCGAAATTTTGTTAACTCGGAAATCAACCAGTTTACTGTTTATATCACGATAAGCGTCCCGTTTCCATTCCAGGAGCTGTTTCTGCTGATTCAACTTATCGAGAGGGATTTTTTGAGCAGACATCAGCTGTTTAACAATACTGTCTGTATCCATGCCTGAAGCCAAGCCGCCTACACGCAGTAAGCTGCTGCCGTTGATTGTTGTCATACTATCACTCCTTATACTTTTTTATCTATAATGATCCCTGCAATTTCCATCATTTTAGCGACGATATCCAGCGTTTTCTCTGGAGGTACTTCTCGAATAACCTCCCCGGTATCTTTGTTGAGAACCTTAACCATGATTGAATTGGTTGGCTTATGAATGCTGATATCCAACGTTGTCTCTGGACCTGCCAAAGCCTTCATCGCTTGTTCAACGCGCCGGATGAACTGTTCTTCCCCTACTGGCAGTGGGCCTTCCTGATATTCCACTCTTTTCATTTCTCCAACGCTGTCAACTTCCTGCCCTGTAGATCTGTCATCTACAGGTGTGTTTCCCGTGTCTAAGCTGCCTGAAACTCTAGTTGAGATTGAAATATGAGGATCCATCCCAACAACCTCCGAATAAGATATTTTATATATATATATCGGCTTTTTACTTGTATTTAATTAGACCGCCTGTCTGATCCATTGTGCCTCCGGAAACCTATTCATGATCATCTTCTGCAAATCTTTCGCCGTGGTGGTTTCTTCAGCTTTAATAAGAGCTTTATACAGACTCTCGTAAGCTCTGTAATCATTACTGATTTCTACTAATCGGGTGTAAAAGAGCACAGCATCCTGAATATAATTTTGCTTCACACAAATATCTCCAAGCAGACGATGAATATTCTTATTAGTTAAATTCTGGTTGTATTCTTTCATCAATAATTCTACTGCTAGCTCATCAAAACCATACTGGTGCAGCAGCCGGCCTACGCTATATTTCATCTCAACGGACCCTAAAAGGAGCACGCTTATAATTCTCTCAAAACAATCAAACTCTTGCAATTTAATGGTATGTTCTGCAACCACTAACAGCACGTTACCCAAGAATGTAGAAATAGCCCCCACAATTTGTCTCTCACCGTTCACAAGCTTTTTAAGCAGCTTTACTTCCTTATGGTTAACATTCAGCAATGGCAGGACCATATCCAACAGCTGTTCGCTGTTCAAAAGAACAGCCAAAAGGAGAACATCTTTTATATTCTCGTTATCCAGACTATCCTGCTTGCTCCAACGCTCTTCGGCATCTGTGTATTTGCCTGCATATTGATAAGCAACCGCTTGCTCATTTGGCTGCAAGTTGACTTTATATTTTTGTAAATACTCTAGTAAGAGAGATGATCTTGTGTGGTACAAAACATCCAGCAGTTTTTGCAGATGACTTACATCCGAGACTTGATATAAGCTGTTGATGCTGCTGTACACTTCGTCTGAAGGAATATTAGCTTTGCCCATGATGTTCAAATACTGCTGCAAGCCGCCCGTAAACATCGGCTTTTCCTGCAGAACTTGGATAATTTGTTCATAGCTCTGTGCAATCAGCCCCTGCTGCTCATAAAGCTTGGATAACAGGTATCTGGCCATATAGCTTCCTGAACCCTCCGTGACTGAGACTCCCTGATCTCCGATTTCAAGACACTGCAGCAGCGCCTTTTCGGCATCCTGTACATATCCTCCCTCCATATAAAGCCTTGCCTGCATGCTCCGAATATCAACGTCCTCAGGGTACAGTTGTACTGCATCGTTCATAACCTTGATGCCCTGTTCATATTCGCTTAGCATCAACAGACAGAATCCCAGCCGGCTTAACAGCTCCGGTTGAAACATCCGCCCATGGGCCAGAGGAAACGCTTTTTGAAAATATTCAATTGCGTCTTCATACTTCTCCATATTCATAAGCACTTTGCCCATATTGTATAAGTTGTACCCTGTAGGGTTTTCTTCAACTTCTGTTTTCATGAGGCTATAGTTACGGTTAGACTTGTCCTTTTCAAGCATGACCTCTTCAAAGTAACCGGTGTGCTGAATCAATGTCCGAGCATCACCGCGAGATAGTTGATTCTCCAACTCTGGATCTGTCACATTCAGATGCTCATGCAGACGGTTTTTGTAAAAAAAGCGCGGATCATTCGCAAATAACCGGATAGCCGAATGCGTAAAAATACGTTCATCGGAATTATGGTTTTGTATTTTCATGATGTAAAAGTCTTTCTCCGAAGATATATCCTCCTTCAGATTCGCACTTCCGTCCAAATATTCATCTGCATCCAGTACTAAAATGTAATCGCTTGTGGCTTGACGAATCGAATAATTCCTCGCAGCCGAGAAATCCTGAATCCACTCAAAGTGGTATATCTTATCTGTGTATTTTTGGGCAATCTCTAAGGTACGATCTGATGAACCTGTATCTACAACAATAATTTCATCCACCAAATTCCTGGCACTCTCTATGCATCTTTCCAATACCTTTTCTTCATCCTTAACAATCATACAAAGCGAAATGGTATTTCTCATTGTTGTTTCCTCTCCGTTTCCTAAGTCGTACCTTCATTATCGGTTCTTTAGGAGAGCTTTTTTAGAGAAAAACAAAAAAGGACTCCATAACGGAGTCCTTTAAAGTGAAGATTAACGGAGCAATTGCAGTACGCCTTGCGGCTGTTGGTTTGCTTGGGAAAGCATAGCTTGAGCAGCTTGAGCCAAGATGGAGTTCTTGGTTTGAGTAACCATCTCGGAAGCCATGTCCACGTCACGAACACGGGATTCAGCAGCAGACAGGTTCTCGGAAGCAGTTCCCAGGTTGTTGATAGTGTGCTCCAGACGGTTTTGAACAGCACCCAGTTTGGAACGTTGTGTGGATACAGTTTTGATCGCAGCATCGATTGTGCTGATTGCTGCAGTAGCAGCAGTAGCAGCAGTCTTAATGTCAAGACCTGTAACTGCCTCGCCTACACCAGTACCTACAGACAGACTAGCAGCATCCAGCTTGCTGATTGTCAGGGACATTGTTTGGCTAGTATTAGCACCAATTTGGAAAGTCATAGCATTTGTAGATGCAGTTCCATCCAACAATTTCTTTGTATTGAACTCAGTTGTATCAGAGATACGAGTAAGTTCTTTTGCCAGTTGATCCACTTCGTCCTGCAGGTTTTGACGGTCATCCGCAGTATTTGTATCGTTACCGGATTGAACAGCCAGTTCACGCATACGCTGCAGGATGCTGTGGGATTCGTTAAGTGCGCCCTCTGCAGTTTGAATCAGGGAAATACCATCTTGAGCGTTACGGGAAGCTTGATCAAGACCACGGATTTGACCGCGCATTTTTTCGGAAATTGCCAGACCAGCAGCGTCATCACCAGCACGGTTGATGCGAAGACCGGAAGACAGTTTTTCCATGGATTTGCTTTGAGCGCTAGAAGCAGAGTTCAGTGCACGAGATGTGTTCAGTGCAGCAATATTGTGATTGATAATCATTTGAGTTTTCCTCCCTGAATTGGATAATTATTCCCACGTCCATGTGGTGTTTGGTATGGGCTGTAAGTTCAAGGGTCGGCCGCCCCTGCTCACTTATCAGCTCCTAAAATATATATCGTCTTCTGTTTTGGAATAGTTAATAGCTTTCAAAACTTTTTTAAAGAAAATTGTTCTTTATTCGTTCTGTGTCTGCTGACGATATTTCGCAACAAGAGACTTCATCGTAGCTGTCTCTGGAGCAGCCGATGCACGGTTGGAATCCTGAATGGATAAATAGATTTCCTTGCGCAGGATATCTATAGTGGAAGGTGCAGAAATGCCTAATCTCACGACATCTCCTTCCACGCCAAGCACCGTTATTTCAATATTGTCTTGAATGACAATAGACTCTCCCTTTTTTCTGGATAGAACAAGCATGTTATTTATCCCCCTTTGTAGTAGAAGGTGAAGATTTCCATAACAGATGACCGGTCTGATAATTAGATTGGTTAAGCACGATCTGCTTTGCAGTTCTTTTAATCGGATTGAGCACAAGAGGCGCAAGTAAATTTACAGTAGATTGTTCCAGCGGCTCTCGGATGGTAAGTACGTTTCGGATAACAATCTGCTCATCAATTCCCAGTTCATCAGCTTCTGAATCGGGAAGTTCAAACTCATAGTCCGGATAAAAAACAAAAGGATCCGCCAGCATAAAGGATACGTCCTTATCCTCAACAGACTGTAAGTATCCAAAAGGCTCTTCTCCCATTTCTAGTAATGCGAATTGCTTGTAACTTTCGAACCCAGGAATCCCCTTATCAAATCGAAAGACCTGTTCTTCCGCCACTTCTATGTTTCCCCATGAGGATGTCTCAATAATCAATTCTAATCTCTCCTTTTTCAAACGTCATATAACGAAAAGAGCTATAGACGGCAGTAGAAGCACACCTATAGCTCTTAATCAGACTGCTGTGTCCACAGCAGGAGGTATAAATTGCACAGACGGGTACTGCTGCATATAGATATCAAGCTTCCCGCGTGTATATTCAATGACCGGTTTGTTGACCGTAACATCTATGTCAACGCCCCCAGGTATCACTTCAATATCCGGCTCACGCACTTCAAAGTGGACATCTACGTTCGCAGAAGAAGCAGGTCCACGAAACTCTCCGAAGGAGGGACCTAAATTCCAATCCCCCTTGATTTGCGCAATACTGTTACCAGGCTTAAAAAACTCCGCCATCCGGTTTCCGTCTTCGACCCGCTTAGCAAGTCCCTGCAAAAAAATTTGCTGGACGGAGGAATATAATCGTTTGGTCATTTCCAGATTACCGCCACCAGTATATGCAGCGAACGCTCTGGATTGATCAATCTGCAGTTCGGGTTGATATTGATGAATCTCAAGTTGAGCAGCTCTAGTAGAAATCTGCATATCTGCCTTTGGCTGTTGAATAGAATAACTTCCGAGATCAGCATCTATACCGATTTTCCCATAGGTTTGGCGTATCTGGACAATAGGAACGGATGACATAATACACGGCCTCCTACGTTTATCTTAAGAAATCTACAAGAGAAGGCTGAATAATTTTGGAACCCGCCGACAACGAAGCATTGTAGATATTCTCCTGTATCTTGGATTGCATAATCAATTCAGCATAATCCGCATCTTCTGTCTTGGATTGCAATGAGGTCAGGTTTGTCTCCATGTCTCCCAAACGTGACTGCATCAATTCAACGCGGTTCGATTTGGCCCCGACCTCCGAACGTGATTTCAGTATCTTCTCGATTCGCGAATCGATCTGTTCCAACTGAGCACCAACATCAGCAGTCTTTCCGGCAGACAATGCAGTTGTGATTTTATCAAAAATAACAAAAATATTATCGCTATCTGTTTTATTCCCGAACACTTCATTTCCTGTCTGGTTAATTGGCAAAACTACACTATCACCCACAGAGAAGTTTACATAGCCTGTATCGGTTTCTTTTAATGTGGCCCCTGTTATATTATGAGTACCATCAGCATTCATTGGAAAGTCATATGGCTTTATATCGTAAGTCTGACCATTAAAAATGTATTTGCCGTTTAGCTGACTATTACCGATATCAACCATCTGTTCCCGAAGCTGACCGATCTCTTTGTTAATCGAGTCAAGTGCGGATTGCGGATTTGTATCGGTTGATGCTTGGACCGTCAGTTCACGCAAACGCTGCATCACATCGTTAGCTTGACCCAGTACCGTATCCGAATAGTCCAACCATGAAACCGCGCTATCCACATTCTTCTGATACTGCTCGTTGGAGGACAGCTCCGAACGGTAGCGCAGAGAGTAGGTAATACCAACAGGGTCATCGGATGGACGGTTGATCTTGCGGCCTGTCGCGAGCTGCTCCTGGGTAGTATTCATCCGTTCCGCATTGCGGTTCAAGTTCAGCATGAGCTGGGAGCTCAGCATATTATTCGTAATCCTCATCGTCTGGTTACCTCTCCTTCTTATCTGCCAACCGTACCGGTCGAGTTAATCAGCTTGTCCAGCAATTGATCGAACGTTGTCATAAAGCGGGATGCTGCACTATAAGCATGCTGGAACTTGATCATGTTGGACATCTCTTCATCCAGCGACACGCCGCTGACGGACTGGCGCATTGTCTCCACCTGGGACACCAGGGAAGTCGAGTTATCAGTTAGACGATCCGCTTCCTGAGCCTGAATGCCGAGCTGACCTACCATCGAGCTGAAATAGGAGTCGATCGTAGCAGACTTGGTGGTTCCCGGCGTCGTAAATGCCGTCGTCTTCAGGTTAGAAATCAAGCTGGCAATAGTATTGTTACCTTGTACCAGATTCTCCGTATCGCTGACTCGCAGCGAGGTGGCAATCTTGGTAGGGTCATCGGCAATAGCCGCGTTTAAAGTAATATTAGAAGCGGTAATGGTGCCATTATCGGACGCCGTAAAGAAAGGCAGACCCGTAATCGGCTTACCGTTCGCACCCTGACCTTCCTTGGTGTAGCCAAGCTGGTGCAATCCGTTCAGACCGGCTACAACCACATTCAGATCGCTGCCCAGCGTACGCGCTGCCACAGAGCCTGTGAACTGCTTCGTAGTGCCATCCGGCAGCCGGACGGTCGTTCCATCCGGGATAACGGAACCTTTCGGCAGCTTGATATTAATATCACCATTAGCCAGCGTGTTCGCCATGCTGTTCAGCTGATTCGTATAGTCTGCAACATAGTTATCACGGGAGACGATCATGCCATACACTTCGCCGCCTTTGAGGTCACCTGAAGCAAAGGCACCTGTCAGGAAAGCACCATCTACCTGAGCTGCGGCTACGGTAAATCCGGTGACCAGCGCTTGCCCGCCAATCGAAATATTGTAGCCCTGATCGCTGTCCGTTACGTTGATATTCACAATCTTGGACAGCTTGTCCGTCAGCAAATCCCGCTGGTCACGCAGATCATTTGCTTTATCACCAGAGCTTTCAATCTTGGTAATGGATTGGTTTAGGTTGGAAATGGCGGTAAGGTAGGTTTGAATTTCTGTTCCCTTTGTCGCAATGTTTGTTGTCAGGTCTGTGGACAGATCACTGAGCTGCTTGCTCATATGATTCATGGCATCTGTCAGAGCGAGAGCACTTTCCTTAACGATCGTACGTGCTGTTACACTCTCCGGGTCTTTACTCAGATCGGACCACGCTTTGTAGAAATTGTCTACCACCGTGCGGATACCGGTATCCGAGGGTTCGTTGAAAATGGCCTGCAGCTTATCCAAACTGTCTTTCTGTATCGTATAATTGCCAAGATCGGCATTCTCATTGCGATATTGAGTATCCAGGTATTTCTCCCGTACCCGTTCGATGGAAGTAACTTCAACCCCCGTGCCGAGCTGTCCCGGAAAAGTAGAATGCGTCATCCCGAAAGCTTCAAGAGGACGTGTCGCTTCCATCTTCACCACTTGACGGGAGTAACCCTCCGTATTGGCGTTAGCAACGTTGTGTCCTGTTGTGTTCAAGGCTGCGGTCTGTGTGAAGAGACTGCGTTTGGCTGTTTCAATAGAATGAAAAGTCGATGTCACGGTTGCTCCTCCTTAGTTAAGCCCGGGTATCGAATAATCCCGGACTGCGTTTGCCCATATTCTTATCGCCGGGATGCTGATAGACAGCATCCTGAACGGGCCTGTCCACCAGAACATCCAGGGAGTAATCAATAAATGCCAAGGATTGCTCCAATAGTTTCTGATTCAGTTCGTTGATCTCTTTAAGCTCATCTAATGTGTGGGACAGGCGGGATTGAATGTGGAGGAGTCTCTGTTTGTCTTCCGGATCAAATACGAGACGGGAGAGTTCTGTCACGTTCAGGTTTAACTGGGACTTAATGCCTCGATCCTGAAGGAATTGATACGAAGCCTTGATGCGCTGTTCTTCGAGCTGTTCAATCTGTTTCACTAACTTCGTCTCCTGATTCAGCAGCTGGATCAGCCGGTCCACATCATTAGCGATAATGGCCTTCTTTTTAACCTGGCCAAGGTCGATCATGGACCGGTGGATCGTATCCAGCTGTTCCATCAGGTTCATCATTACATCCAATGCCATTATGCATTCCACCTAATCAGGATTTAAAGAATGGCAGCAGTTTATCGGCCAGCTTACCTGCATCGACCTGATAATTACCAGAGGCCACCTGCTGTTTAAGCGCCTGAATTTTCTGCGCACGTTCCGGGTCACTGCTGCGCTGCAGCATTTCCAGAGCTTCGGAAGAAATCGAAACTTCGTCTTTCCGGCGGCTCTTCTTCTCTTCCGTCCGTCCTGCTTCCACATTACGCTGATAAGAATTAATCGCTCCTACACGGTTTGTTTCGTTGATTTTCACAAGTTACACCTTCCTTATCTTATCTGGAATTGAACACCTTATTTTCTTCGTCTTCGTTCAATTACTGTTTTCAATATTATATAGAATGACTCGGGTCTATGCTCTATAGAATAGAAAAAAACCGATAAGCTTTACTAAGTTTATCGGCTGCGTTTGAAACATTTTTTATAGCTGGAAACGTTTTTAATACCACTGTACTAGGTTTAGCGCAATTTGTCGACCGCCTTGTAGGCACCGGTGCCCATATGATCTTTCGCACTTGGGCCTTGGTCTGCTGCTGCTTGCGCAAGGTCCTTGGTAAGCCTCGCTCGGCAGGATTGGCACATATTCCCTTCACGAATCAGTGTTCCGCACACTTCGCAGGGATACATCAGATTAGGCGCATCCTTCATGGATATTCGGCCTTCTCTGATGAAGATGGTGATCTGTTTGATGGAAACCTCAACAGCATCGGACAACTCCTGAATATCCGCGCCCCGCTTCTCTCTCAAATACTCCACGCATCTCTCATATTCTTTCTCGACACCCTTGATGCAGTCCGGGCACATATTCTTGAAATTCAAAGCGTATAGTTTACCACAGCGAGGGCAATTACCTACATTCATCTCCCTGTCGCTCCTTTCAAGCACACTAATAACTGGTAATATACATACCATACTTTATTATGTCGGATGACGTCTATCATAATGTTAAATATTTGGCAGAAAATGCGCTTTGCTTTTCACAATTACCATGCTTAAGGCGTAGTTATCACTGTTCATTGTACATAAAAGCGAAAGATTTTTCTAAGCTCTGGCCCAGGTTAATCCATAGATTTCAGCACTTATCTCATGCTTCTCCATGTACTCCCGCAGCAGCCGGCTGCAAGCCGTTAATGTACTGCCTGTCGTATAGATGTCATCCACTAATACAATCCGCAGCGGGAGACCCTGCTGACCAAGCTCGCCATGCTTAACCCGTCCAAGCAGCCCTTCTGCAGCTCTTTCGTCCACCTTAAATACACTGTGCATGCTCTCCAGCCGCTCACGGCGTGTTTTAAAGCTCTGCTTGCCCGTATCCCGGCTGCGCACAAGCAGCTCCATGCACGGAATACGCTGCCGCTGCCCCAGCCGCAGAGCTAATTCCGCGGCCTGATTGAACCCCCGCTCCAACAGCCGCTCCTCACTGACCGGCACAGACGTCAACAGGTCGGCCTGCCAGAATTTATTACGGGTCATGCCTGTTCCAAATCGGATCCCGTGTCCTTGTCCATCCCGCCCGCGATGCAGCTCACGATAAACGGTGAACTCCCTCCGCATAGCCAAGTAGGCCTTCTCCAGCATATGCGCCAAAGGATCCGCCAGCCGCTCGTTCCCGCGGTATTTGTAACTCCCGATCCATGCCCGCATGTCCTCCGAATAGCTCACCGCACTGCGGTTGCAGACAAACGCCCGCAAGGCTGTACCTTCCCGCCGGCAATCCGGACAGCCTGACGGCCGGCCGCAGTCCGGACAGCGGATCGACTGAATCCATGGGATGAGAGCTGCACATCGGCCGCATATACCTGGAATATCGCCGGACGGTCTGGTGATCACACCCTGACAGGTCAGGCATACCCCTTTGGCCGGAGCAAGCAGCTGAAGAAGTCCCCGCTGAAGATCATGCCATGCCGAACCCAAATGCATAATTAGCTGCCTCCTTTTTTAAACTCTGATCACCACAAAACAAAACAACCGAAGAAAACGAAAAAACACACGCCGGTCATCAACCGGACGTGTGCTTCACGTCAATCCTGCATTTCGTCTGCTTTTACTTCTTTCGGGAAGTCAGCTTAGCCTGGGTAAAGAGCAGCAGATAGTCGTATCCTCCGGCTTTGGAGTCCGTCCCCGACATGTTAAAGCCGCCGAATGGATGAGCACCTACAAGCGCACCCGTACATTTACGGTTCACATACAGGTTACCGCAGTGCATGTTGTTCAAAGCTTCCGCAATCCGGTCTTCATCTGTCGAAAAGAAAGCGCCGGTCAGGCCGAACTCCGTATCATTATAAAGCGCGATCGCTTCCTGCCAATCTTTCGCTTTGCCAATCGCCAGGACCGGTCCGAAGATCTCCTCCTGCATCATCCGCGCCCTGCCATGAACATCAGCAAATACGGTAGGCTGAATATAATAGCCATTGCCCTCTGCCTTGTCACCCCCCGTCAGCAGGCGGCCTTCGCTTTTGCCAATCTCAATGTAGTCCAGAATTTTATTGTAGGAGCCTTCATCGATGACCGGACCTGTCGTGAAATTCTCTTCAGGCAGTCCTACCTGCAGCTGTTCGGTCAGCGCCTGGATTTTGCCCAGCATCTCGTCGTAAACCGATTCCACGATAAAAGCACGCGAGCCCGCCGAGCACTTCTGCCCCTGAAAACCAAAAGCCGAAGCTACAATCGCCTGTGCTGCTGCCTCCAGATCTGCCGTCTCATCCACCACGATGCCGTCTTTACCGCCCATCTCCGCAATGATCCGCTTGATCCAGATCTGTCCCGGCGCTGTCTCGGACGCCAGTTTGTTAATGCGCAGTCCCACTTCCTTGGAGCCGGTGAAACTGATAAACCGTGTCTTCGGATGCGTGGTCAGATAATCGCCAACCTCAGCCCCGCTGCCCGGAATGTAGTTAATTACACCAGCTGGCAGTCCAACCTCTTCCATTAAAGCCATAAATTGATGTGCAATGACCGGCGTCGTCGACGCAGGCTTGAGCAGGACCGTATTCCCCGAAACGACTGCCGCTGTCGTCATGCCCACTGTAATGGCTAATGGAAAATTCCACGGCGGGATGACCACGCCCACACCCAGTGGAATGTAAGACAGACGGTTTTCCTCACCAGCCACTGGCGTCAGCGGCATGTGCTCATTATTTTCACTGAGACGAATCGCTTCCCGGGCATAAAACTCCATAAAATCAATAGCTTCCGCTGTATCCGCATCGGCTTCAGCCCAGTTTTTGCCTGCCTCCAGCACCATCCAGGCCGAAAATTCAAATTTACGTTCACGCATAAGGGAGGCGGCCTTGAACAGGTATTGGGCACGTTCCGCTGCGGGAACCTTTTTCCATGTCTCGAAGGTGGTCAACGCCGTCTGCATGGCCTTCTCGGCCAAGGACTGGTCTGCTTTGCTGACATATCCGATGACCTCACCGGTATTGCCCGGATTAATTGAAGTGATAAGCTGTTCTGTGACGATGGTCTCTGTCCCGATATGCAGGGGGTAGGTTTGACCCAATTCACTTTTCACCTTGTTAAGCGCAGCCTGCATGGCCGCCCGGTTCTCTTCCTTGGTAAAATCCACAAAAGCCTCGTTGGCAAAAGGAACCGCTTGTGTCACCAAATTCATAAACATTCTCCTCCCGATTGGACATGCTTTATGGAACTATTCATTTGGCCTGATGCAGACTGCTGCTATTTGAACATATTCTTCAGAACAAACCATACGTTGGCCGGCCGCTCCGCGAGCCTTCTCATGAAATAGCCAAACCAGTCGATCCCGTAAGGAACGTACACGCGCACCTTGTACCCCTCCTGTACCAGCCGCTTCTGCAGATCTTCACAGATCCCGTACAGCATCTGGAACTCAAATTGATGACCGGGAATCTCTTTAGCCTTCACAAAGGATTTAACATGTTCAATGATGGCCTCATCATGACTGGCAACGGCAGTGTAATTCCCGTTCAGCAGGTGCTGTTCAATGATCCGGCGGTAATTGTCGTCCACGTCTTTTTTATTCGGGAAAGCAACCTCGGCTGGCTCCTTATACGCCCCCTTGACGAGACGAAGATTGGCGCGCAGCTCCTTCAAATCTTCAATATCCTGTTCCGTCCTGTAAAGATAAGCCTGGAGCACGATGCCCACATTGTCATAATCGCCACGGAGTTCCCGATAGATGTCTATGGATGTCTGACAATAGGGGTAATCCTCCATATCGATCCGGACAAAATTGCCGTATTCCCGGGCACGGTTCAGAATCATTCGCATGTTCCGCATACACAGCTCCCGGCTGAGACCAAGTCCAAGGGAAGTCATTTTGACCGATAGATTAGAGTGAACCCCCCGCTGGGCAATGGCATCCAGTGTGCGAAGGCACATCCCGGCGGATTCGACCGCTTCCTGCTCATTGAATACAAACTCCCCCAAATGATCAAGCGTCACCACCCGTCCATCCTCGTTAAACTGTGCTACCTTCTCAATCGCCTTGGCAATGGTATCTCCGGCCACAAACCGGGAAGCGCCAAACCGCAGTCCATATTTCTTGGCTAACCGGTTGGCGAAACGGCTCTTGCCCAGCTTCTGAAACATATTGCGCATTAACACTTCCATAGACATCCAGCCTCCATGTGTCAAGTGCAAAGAACTTGTTAATAAGATACACGGCGGATCATGATTTGTACACATTATTGTTCAAAAATTCATAATTTTCATTTATTTTGAACATATATGTATAATTAGTGGAGGTTATTCTCATGGATAAACGTCGTTCATGATTGATAAAGTGTTCATTTCATGTTAGATTTGTCAAAACTATTTATTGAAAAATCAATTCATTTAGGATAAAAGAGGTCTCTTATGTTTATAGATGAGCATTTTATAGTACATACCCGCTGGACGGAACTGCCTGCAGAATCTTCCTTCCTGGAAGCAAGCCGCATCCTGAAGGAAGGGACAGCCGTTTATGTTAGCCAGGAGTCCAATCACTATATGTTTACACAAGAGGATGCGTGGTTGCTCGAGTTAAATCCGGAGATGTCACTGCGTGCTTTGTGTGCCCATGAAGGCGTCCTCTCTTCACCAGCGCTCCCTTATCGTGAACCTTTGGGCTGGGACGGTCTTGCAAGCATTCATGGCAGTCTTCAAAGACCGATTATGCTGCTGCAGCCGGATGGCATCCCCGCCGGGTATTTGCTGCCCAGTGAGCTGATGAGGACCGCTGCGCAGCGAAACGTGGAGCTGTCCTCGTATTTTGCCGGTCTGGCCGACACCGTAACTGATGCGGTAACCGCCGTGGACCGGAACGGCACCGTTATCGTATGGAATGCGGCGGCAGAGGAGCTGTATGGTATACCCAAGGATCAGATTCTGGGAAAAGTCATTGGTGAGCATTTTGATCCGGCTGCTGTCGTTGTGCTGGGTCTCCTCGATGAGGGAAGAATGCTGCGTCATACCTACCACCGCCCGCGGGAGCATACGCATGTGCTGATTAACGCCTCCCCCATCACCGATGAGAAAGGCCATATTATCGGCGGTATCGCCGCTGAACAGGATATTACCCAGCTGGTGCGGCTGAACGATGAGCTGTCGACGGTACATGTGCACAGGCTGAAGCGGGAACGCACGGAGGAAGATCCGTTTGCCGTGATCCAGGCTCGTGGAGAAACGATGGGAACCGCCATCCGTTTAGCCAAAAAAATCGCCAAAGAGGACAATCCAGTTCTGCTGATTGGTGAAAATGGTGTCGGCAAGGAGCATCTTGCACGCATGATTCATCAGGCCAGCCCGCGGACCCAGGGTCCTTTCCATGTCATCAACTGTGGTGCCATGCCGGCAGGGCTGCTGGAAACAGAATTATTCGGCTATCAGGGCGGCGCCTTCTCCGGGGACGGCAGCGGCCGACCCGGGAAGCTGGAGCTGTGTGCTCACGGAACCCTTTTCCTGAATGAGCTGGATCTCCTTCCGCCGGAGCTTCAGGCCAGGCTGTACCGTACCCTGCAGCAAAAGTCGGTCGTTCGCACCGGCGGAGAAGAGGCTGTTCCTACGTCGGTTCGTCTGATTGCCGCTGTCGAGCAGGATCTGGAGCAGATGGTTCAGCACAAGCAGTTCCGTCAGGATCTGTACTACGCTCTGAATGTCGTATCGATCTATCTGCCGCCGCTGCGCAGACGACGCGAGGATATCTCTGCCCTCGTTCCGATGTACGTCAGGGAATATGCGGTTCAGCATCAGAAGCCGATCCTGCAGGTGGACCCGGCGGCGATGCACGCTCTGATCCGATACGAATGGCCGGGCAACCTGTCCGAGCTGCGGAGTGTGATCGAGCGCTGTGTGATCCTGAGCGATGGTGACCAATTGCTGCTGGAGCATCTGCCGATTGCTCTGCAGCGCGAGCATTTGCCCCTGGCTGGCAGTGATGAAGAACCAGCTGATGCCGGACTGCCATCCGGCACAGCGCCGAATTACCACGTAGAGGACAGCTCGGACATCGAGTCTCCTCCTGCAGATGAGGTTCAGCAGATTCGGGATGCACTTCATCGGACCTTTGGGAACAAGGCTGCCGCTGCCCGCCTACTCGGTATTTCACGGGGGACGCTGTACAACAAGATGCGGGAGCACGAGATTCAATGATGAACGGCCGCTTTCATTGCTAATGAAGAATGAAGACCTGCCCAATTCGCCGGCCCTACTTGAAGATAAGCTCCGAGTCTCTTGATCGCGGACAAATGTATGGGAAATGTCTTTCAAAAGGTGGACATTGTACGAATCTGAACCATAAACTCTCCCTAAGAAGACAGACACTAGATATGCGTATTTTGGTTTAAAGTTTTCTGTATGTAGTGGTTGGGAGATTGGAGGCGTTAGTATGTTGTTGTGAAATAAGTGTCCACTATTTGATAGGCAAACTCCAAAAAATGTCCGCGAATTAGAGACAATAAAAGAGAGATTCACTTGACTAGGCAAAGCTTTAAAGGTGTTGAGCTTTATGGGATAGCTAAGAACTGCATCGGTCAAGAACGATAACCGCCTGATCTGTTTTTTGGGAAACGATAGATTCCCGCTCCTCTTCTAATGAAGCTGCCCCTGATCACCCATCCCCATCTGTCTATCCCGCCGACTTTTGCATTCTGGAAGATCAAACGCCCTCTTTCTTGTCTAAATCCAAATGTATCATCTCTCTCTTAAATACCCCTGCTTCCGCGCGATCCGGTTCATACGCTTGATCTGGGCGACCGCCTGCTTTTGCCCCCGGGTCCACTGCGGTGAAGCGAACACTACGTTACCCGCAGGGTCATCCTTGGCGCGACCAGCCCGGCCGCTCATCTGCACGAGCGATGCCTCATCGAACAGGCTGCTGTCCGCATCCAGAATAAATACGTCGCTCTTCGGCACCGTGACACCCCTTTCCAGAATCGTAGTCGTCACGAGCAGACGGATCTCCCTGCTGCGAAAAGCCGCCACCTTCTCGGAACGCGCTGTATCCTCGGAAGAAGTGCCCGCTATGGAAATACCAGGGAGATGGCGTGCCAGGAGCTGTGTGAGCGGCGTTATCTGCGCAATGCGGGTCGCGAAGACAAACAGCTGCGCTCCGCGTTCCACCGAACGCCGAAGCGCACGCACCAGCGCAAGAGGCAGCTGGCCGCGGCGCAGGCATGAAGCAACCGGGTTCATGGTAATTCGCATCGGCACCGGCAGCGGATGACGATGAAAGCGGACCGGGACTTTGGCATGAGACAGCCTTCCCCGAGCTGCCTCACGCTGCAGTTCGGCCGGCGGCGTCGCGGAGAGATAAATGAACTTGCCATACGGCCGGCATGCCTGCTGCGCAGCGTAAGCCAGCATGGGGTCATTATGATAGGGAAACGCATCCAGCTCGTCGATAATGACGAGATCAAACGCATGCCGGAACCGCATCAGCTGGTGGGTCGTCGCCAGCATTAACTCCCCCTGCCGCCAGCGCTCCGGACTGCCGCCGTAGAGCGTCACGGGCGGCGAGGAGGGAAAGGCTTTGGCGAGCCGGGGCGCCAGCTCCAGCACCACATCCCGCCGCGGCGTCGCTACGAGCGCCCGGCCGCCCCGCTCCAACACATCGGCCAGGAGCGGAAAGATCATCTCCGTCTTACCAGCCCCTGTCACCGCCCAGAGCAGAAAGCGCGGCGGTGAGGGCGCCAAACGGTGAGACGAAGCCCGGCGCGCGCGCTGCACCAGCGCCTGCACCACCCCCGCCGCGCGAGCAGAGCGCGGCGGCTCGGCACGGCCTGCCCCAGGCGGCCGTGCCACAAAAGCCAGCGCAGCGGCCGCCGCCGCTCGCTGCGCGGGGCTGAGCCCCCACCGGTCCAGGACCTCGGTGGGGGGCGTCCCGGCCGTGCCGTTGTGCACGGCCGGCCCCGGCGCTGCGCTGCTCAGCAGCAGCGCACAAGCGCGGCTGCGCCCGAGCGCGAGGCAGGCCTCGCAGTAGGCGCAAGCCGCCGAGCCGCACGCGGCACATGCCGTGCGGCGGAGCTGCCCGCTGCCGCAGCGCCGGCAGCGCACCAGGCCGCGGCGGCCGGGCGCGGCCCCGCTGAGGCCGGCGGCATACGACAGCCGGCCCTGCACGTGCGCGAGCTGCGCGGCAGAGCGCCAGGCGCCGGCCCAGGGCGGCGCGGTGTCGCTGAGCAGCGCAGCGAGCTCGGGCACGAGCAGCTGGCGCCCGGCCAGCAGAGCGGCCAGCTGATCCGCTGCGGCCTGCAGCCGCTCCCATGCCTGCGTAGAATCCAGCACATCGGGAGCGAGTACGCTCTGGTCCCAGCCAGTACATTCTGGGGAGAGCAGACCATCATCCTGCACCGTTCTATTCAGATCCAGCAGGTTCATGCCGAGCAGCTTTCGCCGCCTGCCGACAGGCTCAGCCTGAAGCTCTGTCTGCAGGACATCCTCTACCCAGGACTGCCACCGTCCCTTCTCCGGCTTATCCACCTGGTCTTGACTCCATCTGTCTTGATCGATTCTCTCTTTACGGGGTCGGGTTTTACCGAACTCCCCCCAGCCATGCTCCGCCAGCTTTACCGCCCATCCCAGCGGCATGCCGCTGCTCAGCAGCAGCATCTCCTGCACCTCCCGGCCGGGGCGGCTTCGCCACCAACGTAGATCAACCTGCAAATCCAGGGAGACCCTAACCTCCCGGCGCTCTCCGGCTTTAACCGCATAAACCGCTGCTTTCATTCATCAACGCCTCCCCCTCGTAAGGCAGGAAGGGTCCTTTGCGGCAAGCACAAAAAAACACACGCCCGGCCCTTCCCAGCCTCAGCGTGTGCTTCACACTTTTACAGATATTTGGTTAAATATTCCGGAATGTCCCGAAACTTTATGCTCCCGGCCGGCGTCTATTGTAACGTCAGCACAGTGAATCTTTACGAATACCGCATCTGGCTCTGAACCGTTCTCTTTCTTAGACAAAAGGAATCTTCCCCGCAGCCTGGGCATGCCGTAAATCGATGATTTCCGCGGTTGCTACGCCGTAACGGTCGTGCATATTCTCAGGCAGCAGAGCATGTCTCTCCACGTCCAGCAGCAGCGGCAAACGTGAAGACATGCGTTCCAGAATCCCCAGCGTATGATCTTCGGATCCCGCATCCAGAACACGAACCTGTATGCTGTCTTTATGGAACATCGCATACAGGGACAATGCCCGCATATACCATTCAATATGCTGCTCCTGATCGCATGTAATCAGAATATAACCTTTGGACGGCTTCTTCCCGGTTTGCGAATGCCTTCTATAGGCTCCGCGTACCGCCACGGCCGCCAGAACAAAAACAATTAATATTCCTATGAAATGGGCAATCATGGAGATGCCACCTCCCTTGATAGCGACAATATATGCCGTTACCAAAAGTCCGGTGACAAAACTACCGCTGATGCCCGCACATTCCTCAGGTGACACGGCGGTCGGCCTTAATGGCCATCACATTGCCATTAACGCCGCAGCCTGCTCTACCCGTTTACAGCAGTTCACTGCCGGACTACAGTGTAACCCAGCCGAATTTGATCGAATTGATGACAGCCTGGGTACGGTCGTCGACTTCCATCTTCTGCAGAATGCTGCTGACATGGTTTTTCACGGTTTTCTCACTAATGAACAAGTATTCCCCGATCATCTTGTTGCTCTTGCCTTCCGCCATCAGACGCAGCACTTCGGCTTCACGCCGGGTCAGCGGATTGTTATCCCCAGCCACAAACTTCACGCCGGCTTCCTTCGTATTGCCCTCTGCCATCGCACCTGCTTCATTCAGGAAGGTCATGCGGCGCAGCTGCTGAATCAGCTTCCCTGTTACCTTAGGGTGAATAAACGCATAACCTTCGTGTACGGATCGGATAGCGTTAATCAGCGACTCTGCCTCCATATCCTTCAGAAGATAGCCGTTGGCTCCCTTGCGAAGCGTCTCAAATACATAGCTCTCATCATCGTGAATCGACAAAATGATCACTTTGACGTCCGGGAACAGCTCGCGGAGCTTCTCGGTAGCCTCCACCCCGTTCTCGACCGGCATATTGATATCCATCAGCACGATGTCTGGTTTGATCTGATTGCAGAACTCCAGCACCTGGATGCCGTCTCCGCACTCACCGATGACCTCAATATCATCCTCCATGTTTAAAATACGCTTCAATCCTTCGCGGAACAGCTGATGATCGTCCGCCAGAAGAACTTTAATCGGTGTGCCGCCAGTCTCTCGGTTATCCATCCTGTTACTCCTTCCCTTTCTCCACGTTCGTTGGAATATGAATCACGATCTTCGTACCTTGATTTTCGGCCGATTCGATCTCCATTCTCCCCTCAAGCAGTTCGACTCTTTCCCTCATGCCGATCAGCCCGAAATGATTATTTTCTTTTCCCTTTTCGAATTGTTCAGGTTTGAAGCCCACCCCGTTATCCTGCACAACAATCTTCACGAGCTGCGCCTGGTATGTAATTTCCACCACGACATGGGTGGGGTGCGCATGCTTGGACGCATTGGTCAGGGCCTCCTGTACCAGACGGTAGATCGCAGCCTCCATGGCGGATGACAGACGATGCTCCTTGCCCCGGGTCTCGAATACAGCGCGTATCTTGGTTCTCTCCTCGAAGTCCTGCACATACTTGCGCAGTGTTGGAATCAGTCCCAGATCATCCAGTGCCATTGGACGCAGATTAAAAATAACCTTCCGCATCTCGGCCAGACTGGAACGCACCTGTCCCTTCAAGTCTACTATTTCGTCCTGTACCAGTCTAAATTCCTGCTTTACGAGCATTCTTTCTACAATTTCCGTCCTGAGCACTAAGTTGGCCAGCAGCTGAGCAGGACCATCATGAATCTCCCGGGAGATTCTCTTCCGCTCCTCTTCCTGGGCCAAAATAATTTTCAGACCGATTAATTGTCGATTTTTGGCATTTTCAATAATGCGTGATACCTGGCCAAGCTCACCTGACAAATATTCCAGCACGACGCCCATCTGCGAACCGACCGTTTCCGCACGCTCCACCGAAGCTTCTACATTGCGGGCCCGTTTCTGCAGATCGTCACGACGTGCCTTCAGATACATTTCCTTCTCGCGGTAAATCAGCAGATCGAGCTGAAGCTGGGTTGCTTTCTCGTAAGCCTGCTTGATATCTTCTTCCGAATAACGGACAAAATCCCGGCTGACTTCTGTCAGCCGGATCCGGGATTGACGGTATTTCAGCTCAAGCTGATCGACCTTCTCAATGGTCTCCGCCGTCTCCTGCAGCACAACCTGGAGCTCCTGATTCAGGGAAATCAGTTCTCCGCGTGCCGTGTCCAATATTTCAAACATCTGATATTTACTGCTCTCCATGACCTGGATCGTATTCTTGATGACTTTGTCTATGGCATCGGCTCGGTTGTCCACGAATTTTTCTACTCCATTCTAGCATTTCCGATATATATCATACCATATCATGATTGTATCGTTACGGTCTTCGTTTTTTGTTCCCATTTTACAGTGAATCCAAGCTGCTCGGATACCAATCTCAACGGGACCAAAGTCCTACCATTTACGATAATAGGGCTGACTTCTGTCGAAATCCGCTTGCCGTTCATAATCAGCTCCTTTTGGCCTACGGTCAGATCCAGCATTTTACTGCCGCGCCATACCGAGACACGCTGGTTCGCCGCATCCCAGGAAGCCTGTCCGCCGAACGCATCGAGTATATACTTGATCGGCACATATGTCGAGTTATTCCGGATGATCGGAGCGACATCGACCGGACTCTTCTGCCCGTTCATGACCATGGACTTCTGGCCAATCGCCATCAGCGCCGTTCCGGTAGGGAGCCCGGCATCACTGGATAGGGACGGCATATTGAAGCTGATATTGTCAAAAGCAACCGTCCCGCTCTTCGCCCGCTCATCCTGGCCCTCCTCCACGTTTACTACATACATGCGCTTCAGCTTGGCCGGATAGGTCAGACCGCTGCCGCTAAGATCGATATTCAATGTCTTCCAGCCGGTCCAGTCGATGACCTTGGCGAGGTCAACATAGACGGTTTTGCCTGCTGCATCGGTAAATTCCGCACGAAGCCAGTTCAGACTCTTGTCCCCCATGACATCCAGGGACATGGCCGCTGCCGGAGCACTCACCGCTTTGCCTGTGGTGCCGTTCAGTTGGGCGTACGCGTACATTTTGCCGCTGCCTGCCGTCATATTATATTGCAGCTCCAATACATTCGAAGCCGCATGGTCGCCGCTGCCCTTCTTCACCACTGCACTGCCGGTCACGCCTGCCGCATTGGTCGTAAAGCTGATCGGATAGCCTACATTCTCGAAATTCTCCCACTGCGTCTGGCCTCCCTTGGAAAGCACAACAACCGTACTGAAGCCGTCATAGCAGCCGATAGCGTAGCCGACTTGGGCCGATGGATTCACCGAATTGATGGTAAGCGTATTTCCCTGCACCGTGCCGCTAAGGCCGATGAACTGCCACTTCAGCGAGTCAGCCGGCAGCGCGATGGTCTGGCCGCTCTTCGTCTTGGCGGTAACCGGGATATTCAGCGAGGCCCCCGCTGTCAGTGCACCTGTGCCGCTGCCTGCCGTCAAGGAACTCAGCTGGCTGGCTCCCAGCACTTCCACCTTGATCGACGAGCGGGCCGAACCACTGGAGGCGGTAAGCGTTGCGGTACCCGGCTTCACGCCCGTGATCTTGCCGTTGCTGACGGCAATGATGCCGCTGTTGCTGGATGTCCAGCTTACATTTGCCCCACTGATATCATACGGGTTGTAGTAAGTGTCATAGCCTTTCAGCGCGTAGCTGCCCTGCTGACCGATCAGCAGTGTTTTGCTGCCGCTGACGGTAAAGCCTTTAAGCGTTCCCTTCGGCGCTTCTGTATAAATGCCCAGTCCGTTCACAATACTGCGCTGCTGGGTGCCATACTCCGTATCAAAGGTCAGCTGTGCCTGCTGTTCACCGAGCGGACGTGTAACCATCGTCGTAGAGCCGCCGCCATCGAGGTTCAGGCCTTTCCATACGCCAATGCTTACCATAAAATTCTGCAGCTCGCCCAGCGACATTCCACTGCTGTCCTCATTTTTCTGTGCCGCTATAACGTACGCATATTTGTTGTCACTGGAGTAACCAAGTGCAGTACGTGCACGGTATCCGCCAATGCTGGACACATCCCGGGAGTACGCCGATTTTTTGCCGTTATCGACCAGGATCGTATGTCCCCCGATCATCATCTGCAGATCTGCCGGATCGACCGCCTGCTGGGTAGACATCACCCGCAGCTGATAATCTGCCTTGATGGTGTCTCCGACTTTGAGATGGGTGTTCACAAAAGTGGCAGCCGTTCCATGCGTACGCAAAATATAACCGTCCTCCGGTATCGCCGAGCTAATCGTGCTGTTCTTGGCAATTTGCTTGACCACACCGTTCTGTACCAGTACTTCGGTTGGCGTAGTTGCGCTGTTTTTGGGACGATCCAGCGATTTCCATGCGGATGTATAGATATACATTTTGTTCACATGGCTGTAATTGCTGTCCCCGCTCTCCGGGGTGTAGGACGCTTTATTCATCCCTTCAATCGGAAAAGTCGCCCCGTCTGCAGCCGTTACATTTCCCTCGAAGGTAAACTGCTCGATCATCGGCTTACCGCTCTTAGTCACAGCAAAAGCATACATCCCCTTGATATCCGACGGGGTTGACATCAGCTCGCCATCCGAAACTTGTCCTCCGATTGGAGCGCCGTCCGCACTCGTATTAAAGTAATCTCCGTTCACACCGGCTACAGCTCCGGTCTCTAATGCCATGCCGCCCGTACTTTGCTTGGTCGTGAACTGCCCGTTCTTGCCTGTCATGACATCCAGCTTCACATACGGGTTCGTCAGATCCACCCGGATGACATCGGCCAGCGCTGTCGCTGTTTTGCCTGAACGTGTTGTTGTATATTTATACTTCATCAGGACAGCGCCCGAAGTCAGCACTTCTTCACCCAGCTTTACGGTCCCCAAGGCTGCCGCTTCGGCTGTCGAAATGCCCAGCGGCGTTCCTTGCCATACCGGACCCACCCCGATGGCCGGCCCTGCCAGCAGGACGCCTGCCAGGGAGACGGCTACCCATGTTTTACTCCGCTTCCATGCACCTGATGTTGTTTTCCCCTCATGTCCATTCATTGCTTCTTGCTCTCTCCCATCTCGTATATCGAACTTAGAATACCAAACTCCCGCCTATGGGAATCAATTCTAGTATACCTTCTCTCTTAAATAGACTAAGTTTATTAAGAAAAGTTACGCTTATGCGCAAAAGTAAAAGCCCTCCATCTCCAGATGAAGATGAAGGGCCTTATGATTTCGCCGGCTATTCCGCTATTGCAGATAACCGATTTTGCGCAGAACCCGCTGCAGCATAATGGCTGCCTGAGCACGAGTTGCCTTGCCTGCAGGCTGGAAGGTATTCACGGTGACACCGGAGATAATTCCGTTCTGCACCGCTTTCGCTACCGTATCCTGGGTCTGGATCGATTTCACATCCTTAAACTTGCCCAGAATGTTCGCAGGCGTGCTGCTCAAGACGGTCTGGTAGCCCGAGTAATTCATCGCACGTACCATCATGATCGCCATCTGCTCGCGGGTAATGTAGTTATCCGGCTTGAAGCTGCCGTCCACATAGCCTGTGATAATGCCCGCTTTGGCCACGGCACCAATATAGGCACTGCCCTGTGAGCTGGCAGAGATATCACTGAAGCGCTGGGCTGCCGTAGCTGTCTGTCCATCCAGGCCAAGGCCTTTGGCGAGATAGATGGCAAAGTCACGACGGGTGATATTCTGGTTCGGTGAGTAGTAGATTGCAGACGTACCGTCTATAATCATTCGGGAAGCCAGGTCACTGATCGCTGTACGAGCCCAGTGGCTGCTAACATCCAGGAAGGATCGGCTGCCTGTCACAATGGCAGCAATCGTGCTTCCCTGCATTTTGCCTTTAAGAATACTGTATCCTCCTGCATTACTGCTGGTTGCCGGAACATAAGTAATTGTATCTGTTGATAAGTCAAACCGCTCGATAGACGCGGCTGTCGTGCTGGACAGTTGACCTGTTCGCAGCATCGCTTCATAAGGTATTGTAAGATCCCCGGAGGATGAGCCATTTTTAGGCTGCACTTTCAGTGAAAGATCAACGGCCTGTGAATGGATTACTAATGCGTTGGCTGCCGTCTGCTGCGTAATTCCGCTATATTCGGAGCTCGCAAGACTTTCAATTTGCATCACCAGGTAGAGATCGGACAGACTGCGCTGCTGTGCTGTGGAGATCTCCGTAAACTTCAAATCTTTTAATGCAATCATCATCAGCGTATTACCGTACACGATACCTATAGACGTTTTGTTATCATGCCCGTAAGCATTCTGCAGCACAGTCATTGGCACCTCAACAGAGGCGGTTGGCTGTGCAGTGGGCACCTTAAAGATTAGCCCATGCTCCATATTATTCTGGGTGATGACGTAATTGTAAGCCGTGTTCAGCTTATCCCCATCAATAGTGTAACGTTGCGTCGTCTTGCCCCGGTGCGACACATCCGAAGACAACGCTGCGGTTTCCAGTTTCATCGTCATCAGCGGGCGGTTGAATTCGGTAACACCCAGAATTTCAAGATAAGATGGCTGTGAGCCAATGGATCCTGAGTTACCCGTGGTACTGCCCTGGTTCTGCAGGAGTACTCCCGAGAAGGTACCCAGATTGCTCCCTGTGCTTTCTTTGATTGGTGTACTTCCCGGTGTATAGGACACTTCGACCTTTGCACTCGCAGCAACAGGCTGAGCCAGCTTTAGCGTGATTACACTGCCGCTTACCGTTCCAGACTGTACGGTCTGTGCTGTACCATCCGCCTTAACTATGAACTGGCCCGTTGTCACTGAAGATTGGGTTTGCAGCGTTTTGTTAAAAGTCAATGAGATTCCGTTGTCTTTTACCGTGCCTGATGTCAGTCCGACAGCCGCACCATTGGAGATGGTGATCGGTACCAGATTCAAATAGCCTGCCATATTGCCGTTCAAGTCGGTAAAGCCTGAACTTCCTGGCACATAAGATACCGTTGCATCGACCGTCGGAGACAGGGAAGACGCCAGCGTTAATTTTATCGTGTTCGACTTAATCTCCATCGCTGTCACATAATCAGGTGTAGACCCGGACAAAACAGAGAATTGGTTCTTTGCAGGAAGTCTGTCTTCTCGCAGCGCTTCATTGTATGTGAGCAGAACCGTGCTGCCGGTGGCCTCTGCTTTTTCAAGTACAGGCGGCTTGGAATCCAGCGTATTCCGGACAAAAAAATCGGTGAATGCCGATACATTTTGCCCTCGGAGATCCTGAAGCGGATAGGAACCCGGCGCATACGAGAGCTTGACGACCTGACCGTCTGTCACACCGCGGGACAGGTTGAGGGTCAGGTAAGAGCCATTCCAGTACAGGCTGTTTACACCGATCCCCGAACCGTCTGCCGTTACCTGAAATTGACTATAAGCCGATGTGGACGGTGTTTTAATCGTATCGTTAAAATAAACAATGAGGCTGTTCGTATATACGGTCGCCTCTCTCGGTTTAGGAAGAGCCGTGTCCATGCCATTGACAACTTCAATCAATCCGAAGGATGCTGCAGAATTCCCTGCATAATCCCGGATGGGCCGTGTGCCTGCCGAGTAACTGAGTCTTACATTTTGTCCAACTGCAACCCCTGTTGACAGAACCACATATACATTGGAACCGGAGATCCAGACACTGCTAACAGCTCGGGTATCCCCATTGACGGTAGCCGAAAAACTTGTAATCAGAGGTACCATCGAACTGTCTATAGCCTCGTTATACTGCAGCCGGATGGTGTCATTGGTATACATTTGCGTGCTCTGCAGCACGGGAGCGGTTGTATCAGCTATAGCTGTACTAAAACTCCACTGCATTGCCGGAGACCACATATCGCTGTTGGATGCATCCAGAAATGCTCCCGTACCAGCCGTCAATGTGTACGTGGAGTTGGCCTCTAATAGGGACGCCGGGTGGATAACGGCTTTTGCTGCATTGATACTAACTGTAATTGCCGTATCTGCTGAGGCCCCTACCTTGCGAAGGCTGATACTTCCTGTCCCACGCTGAATACTGCGGTTATACGTCATCGTCAAATCTGAACTGATTGGAACGGATGAACTTCCCGCAGCTGGTGAAAGAGAAGAGAGTGTTAACGCACTCGTATTGGCCGCCGTTGTAAAACTCCAGGATAAGGTCTGATTGGAGCGCGGGAACAGGTTCCCATCCGTATCTGTCAGCGTTCCATCCGGTATACTAACCAGATAGCGGGTATTATAGGCAAGAGTTGCTGCCGGTTTGATCGAAATAACTGAAGTGCCGCCACCAGTTACTTTGGAGGAAGTCACCGGAATGTCTTCCACTACGGTTCCATCGCTTTTGCTCACCCGGATGGTGCCGCTTTTCAGAGTAACATTGCGGTCAAAGGTTAATTTAAGCGTCGGCGTCAATGTCGAACTGCTGCCGCCGTTAGCAGGCTGCAGTGCTGTCAGCTTAACGGCATCTCCCTGCGTCGAGAACAGCCAGTCATCCCCTTCGATGTACCCTGCAAACAATGAGCCGTCCTCACCGAGGATAGTCCCTTTATCGATCAGTACATAATAGGTCGTATTTGCTGTAAATGCAGGATGCGTAATTGTCAGATCGCTCCCGCTTATTGAAGCTACAGAGGAACCGGAACCTGCACTTGTCCCACTGCCTGTTGTGTTATCTACATTAATTTTAGCAACCTCTGCATTGTTGGACAGCTGCTTAATAGAGATTGTACCCTTTCCGAGGGCAATATTTTTGTTAAAAGACAGCTTCAATTGCTGTCCAACAGGGACGCTTCGTTGGTTCAGAGCGGGAAGCAGCGTCTCAGCCTGGAGAGGGGCCGCTGTTGAGAATGACCATTGAGCGGCTGTCCATGCGTCTGACTCATTTCCCGACAGGTCCAGAAAGGCTCCCTTGTTTACGCCTACCTGGTAGTCCCAACCGTACTTTAGCGTATCCTGCAGGCTGATGTTGACAGTGTAAGTTTTCGTTCCATTCGTATCTACTGCCTCTGTGGCTGTGCCTGTCACCTGGTCTCCAGGAATGTCCAGATTGGCTACATTCGTAAAGGCGGAACCACTGCCGCTGGCACGCCCCATGATTGTAATACTTCCTTTACCTGTCTCTACAGGCTCATTGAACGTAAGCTGAAGTTTGGCATTCTCAGGCAGCACATTGGAGGTCTTATCTACAGGTGCCTGTTTAAGTAACTGCGGCGCTTCCGTGTCGGCCCCGGATCCATTCCCCACCGTCGTGAAATTCCATTGGTCTTTATTCGATAAGCCATCCCATATGTATGCATTTGACGCAGGCTTTAACAGCTCTTTGTCGATCGTTATGTAGTATTTCGTATCTGGCTCCAGGCTATTTATCGGGCCTGCATGACCTTGGCCTCCTTGTCCTTGGGCCTGAGCTATAACCAGCTTCTTCCCATTATTCTGCAGCTCCATGCTGCTGCCCAGAATTCGGGCCTGCTCGGTATTATCACTATATTTACGGATGGAGACTCCATAACTCCCGCTTGTCACTAACTCGACCGGCTGACCCAGTGTTACAGAGATATCCGGTGATATCGGAGTGCTGCTATAGCCGCTCGCGGGGAATAAATTGGATGCTTGTACGGCCGTCTGTACTGCAGCTTCTGCGTACGTCGGACCTGGCAGCAGGGCTGTTCCACCCCATAATTCAGTAGTCAGCATCAGCGACAGCGCAATCGCTATGCTTCTGGTTGTCCTCTTCTTATTCCATTTCATGATCATGTAAGAATCCCTCCTGTGCTTCCCTTTAACCTATATCGTTATTGAATGATTTCACATTATCGATTTCATATTATGGATAGGCATATTTTTCTGACAAACAGAAAATACACCTCTTCTTTATGTCGGCTCTCCAGGTCCAAATCATTAGGAAATTACCGGAAAATGTATTCGAAAGCATGACAAAAAAGCCGATTCTGATGTCAGAAATCGGCTTGAATCAGCATATATATAATTACTTTACTAATGACTTATACAATCGATTAACACTTACAGACCCGCTTGGGATCTCAGCATGTCTGCTTTGTCCACCTGTTCCCAAGGGAGCTCCAGGTCAGTACGGCCAAAGTGACCGTAAGCAGCAGTCTGCTTGTAAATCGGACGGCGTAAATCCAGCATACGGATAATTCCGGCAGGACGAAGGTCGAAGTTATTGCGGACCAGCTCGACCAGCTTCTCTTCTTTTACCTTACCCGTACCATAAGTATCTACGTTAATAGACACCGGTGTAGCTACACCAATCGCATAAGCCAGCTGAATTTCACATTTGTCAGCGAGACCAGCGGCAACGATATTCTTCGCCACATAACGGGCAGCATAGGCTGCGGAACGGTCAACTTTCGTCGGATCCTTACCGGAAAAAGCACCGCCGCCATGACGCGCATAACCGCCATATGTATCGACGATGATCTTTCGTCCAGTCAGACCGGCATCCCCTTGAGGTCCGCCAATAACAAAACGGCCTGTAGGATTGATATAATACTTGGTTTCGCTATCCAGCAACTCTGCAGGGACTACAGGCAAAATAACATGCTCTTTGATATCCTTCTGGATTTGCTCCAGTGTAATATCTTCACCATGCTGAGTAGACACGACGATCGTATCGATGCGAACCGGCTTGCCGTCCTCATCGTATTCTACCGTTACTTGTGTCTTACCATCGGGACGAAGGTATTCCAGTGTTCCGTTCTTGCGTACTTCCGCCAGTCGACGGGCGATACGGTGTGATGTAGCAATCGGCAGCGGCATCAGTTCAGGTGTCTCATTGGTTGCGAAACCAAACATCAGACCCTGATCACCAGCACCAATGTTCTCTGTTTCTCTCGCCATTTCTTCCGGATTCCGGTTCTCCAGGGCAGCATTAACCCCCTGCGCGATATCCGGCGATTGCTCGTTCAGCGACGTGAGCACAGCCATTGTATTAAAATCAAAACCGAATTTCGCACGAGTATAGCCGATATCCTTCACCGTATTGCGTACAATCGCAGGAATATCCACATAATCTGCAGAGCTGCTGATCTCTCCGATCACAAGCACCAGACCAGTCGCTACAGATACTTCGCAGGCTACACGGGCGTTGGGATCTACCGCCAAAAAGGCATCCAGCACCGCATCCGAAATCTGGTCACAAATTTTATCCGGATGTCCTTCTGTAACGGACTCCGACGTAAATAAGTGACGTCCTTTAATAGACATGGAATCAAACCCCCTTAAACAAAAAATGAACCTTTTCCCATTGGAAAAGGTTGCGTACAATCCTCAAAGGTCATCTTATCGCATTTGTCAATCGGTGTCAATTGGTGGAATCTTCACATGAAGATGCAAAATCCCTTGAAGAATCAGGGAATAAGAGCTGTTATCTTAGGACAAAAAGGCTTTCTCCGCCTGAGCAATCAGACGCTTCGTCATCTCGCCGCCAACCGAACCATTCTCTCTCGACGTACGGTAAGCCCCAAGTCCGCTGGAGCCTTGTCCTACCTGACCCAGTTCACCTGCAAATTCGGTATCCGCGCCATATCCACCGCTTGTATAACCAAATTCAGCTGCGATCTCATACTTCATCTGATTCAGCATTTCCCGGCTTTCCGGTACCAGCTTCCGGTTACTCCGACTGTTGTTACGTGCCATCTCCTATGCACCTCCTGTAATTATTGTACAAGAATATTGTGCATCGGCATGGCGGGGGATAATCTGATGAATTGTTGGTTGGCTTGGCACAAATTATTGAATCGTATATCCACCGCGAACCATAACGACCAGCCCATATTTTTGCCCATCCTGTGTGGTTATACCCCGGCCTTCTCTTGGGAATAATAACAGATGGTTAGTGTAAATGGCAGTTCCGTCCGTCAGGTCCTGTCCACCAGTCAGATCGGCAACACCGTTCGCCGCATCACTGATGATGACCGCTTTACCCGCACGTACGATAAACTCCGCTCCAGAAGCGGCCATTAGTTTTTGGCCGGGTTTAACATCTACAATTTTGTAGGATGTATCCGCAGGTGCAGCTGGAGTAGTGCTTGGTGTGGATGGTGTCGTTGTTGATGGCGTAGAAGGTGTTTTACCAGACAGTGCATTTTGGATTTGTTGGTCTACGTAGCTTTTGGTTACGACGGGGTCATCGGCCGTGCCGGGTTGGGATGTTGCGGTGGCAGCGAATGCTGAATTATTACAAAAAAGCAAAAAGGTAAACAAGCAAAATGTCTTAAATTTCAAATTTCTCACTCTTACCTCCATAACTTTTATAAAATCAAAAAGAGAGAGAGGATATCCTCTCTCTCTTCGTAAGATGCTAAATTAGCTAGCTGTTACTGTTACGGTAGCAATTGCGCCCGCAGGTGTTACAACACCAGTTGTTGCATCAGTTTTAGATTTCACACGTACTTGGTATGTGCCAGCAGTTAATCCAGTAATCGGATCACCAGTTACAGCTGTCCAAGTGCCTGTGCTTCCTTTGTACTCCATAGTAGTATCTACTCCAGAGATCTCTTCAACTCCACCAGTTACAGCTGGAGCTGCAGTACCAACAACATCTGCAGAAACTGCGTCAGAATCAGCAATTGTGTTACCAGCTTTATCTGCTACATATTTTGCATTTTTAACGGTTACTTTATAATCAGTAGTTGCAGTTCTTGTAGCAGAATCTTTCAGAGTAATTTCGACTGATTTATTACCAGTACCAAGGGCAACAGTATAATCAGTTGTAGGATCCAATTCTTTCAAATCGGAAGTACGAACTACTTTAAAGTCAGTTGCTGCATATGGAGACAATGTATCCAGGACTTCGGAGAATGGTACAACAATTGTTTCTCCACCTGTTACGGTATAAACACCACTTGCAGGCAATACTGCTTCTGGAGCAACAGAATCAATCAGTTTAGCTACTGTAACAGTATCATTTCCAGTATTAGCCAGGTTGCCAGCTGCTGTTACTAGCTTAGAATACTCAACAGTCAGACTAAGGTTAGCAGCATCAGTACCAAGAGAATTTTTGAAGTGAACAGTTGCAACAGAAGAACTGTCAACATCAACATAGTCTACTTGCTCTACGCCACCAATTTTGTAGGAGAAAGCTCCAGTTTGTGCTTCAAGAATTGGTGCAGAGAATTTAACTTTAACTGTTTTATTGTCCACCAATTCAGCTACTGCAGTAGAGCCTGTTTTGTAAGGAGCAAGGGCAACAGTTGTGTTAGTAGTCAGGCTAACTGTATTTCCAGTCATGGAAGTGAAGTTAGACAAAAGGTTTCCTGCAAGGTCTTTAACACCTAATACAGTTACAGCAGAAACATTAGCATTAACTGCGGAAGCACCAGATGCGAAAACAACGTCTTTGTTGTTGAAAGTTTCTGCAAAAGTAATTGCTACTGCTTTGCCATCTTGAAGAACATCAAAAGTAGCAAGAGCCGGAGTCAATGGAACAGTCGCATTATTAACGGTTGCGTAGTAGTTAGCATAATTCGTAAGAGTTTCAACATTCATTTTCTCGCTGAATGCAATAACTACACGACGATCCGTTGCACTTACAATCTTGGAGTCGAGGGCTGGAGCAGTTGTATCACCAACTGTTACAGTACCGTTGAAGTCCAGCATTGTGTTTTGCAGTTTTGTTGTATCTTTAATGTTACGAACTGCAACATTATTAGAACCAGTAGAGAGATCAGAGTAAAGACTGATCAAGATGGATTTAGAGTCAGACGGATCAACAGCGCCGCCTCTCACAGAAATAGCTTTTCCATCCTTGTTAGTTACTGTGTAGTTACCAGCAGCAGATACGCTAGATGGCAATACTTCTTTGTTGAAAGTTACTTTAACAGTGCGAGCATCAGGAGCACTAATTCTAGTAACTTCCGGACGAGTTTGATCAATTGTAGGATTAACTACAAAAGAAGTATTGGATGCAATTGTGTTACCGGAGTAATCTTTAACGCCAGTAACAAAAATTGTAACTGCTCCTGTTGGCAGAGAGTTAGACCCAGCACCAAATACGAATTTGTACTTGTTATCAGCCAATTTCACTGGAGTACCAGCAGTTGCTGTTTTCTTAGAAGTACCGGACATCCAGTAAACATTTGAACCCGAGATAGTTGCAGGATCTACAACCTCAGAGAAAGTAACTGTAACACTTTCCAAAGTCGCAGAAGATTCAGTAATTGTAGGAGCTGCTGTATCTTCAACTACTGTGAAATCGAATGTTTTGGCAAGAGCCACGAAACCTGCATAATCTTTCACTTGGGAAGCAGTCAATTGGTGTGCGCCAACAGAAAGCGTGCCAGAAGTGTAAGGAGTCAGAATCGCGGAACGGTTATTAGCACCCATATCTACTTTACCGTAGAACGCTTTTCCATCCAGAGTAAAGTTGGATTGTGCCAAACCATTAACTGGCTCGCTGAAAACAACCTTAACAGATTTTGTTCCCAGAGATTGAACAGATTCAACTACTGGCAATGTGTTATCCACTGTAGTGAATTCCACATTGTTAGCACTGATTGTTGCAGAACCGGCTTTAACACCAGCTACGCTAAGTGCATCAGCTTTATTGTTGTTAAGAGTACCTTGAAGCGTCAAAGTAACTGTTTTAGCATCAGCGCTCAATGCAGCACCAGTGATCACTTTACCGGATCTCAGAGTGTAGTTAGAAACCTCTTCTGCAGTATCTTGATCAACTTTACCGTTGAATGCTACTGTGATTTCTTTCAGGTTGTTAGCATACACAGATTGAACAGCTGTAGCATCAGTTACAACATAAGTTACGCTCTCAGTGTAGTCAAAACCTTTATACTTGAATTGAACTTGTTGAGCAACGTTAGCTGGCAGTGCAGTAGTCAGATCTACTTTCACTGTTTGGCCGTCAGCCAGTGTGAAGACAACAGTTTTACCGTTGTTTTGAACTTCATATTTGCTTACAGCTGGTTTTTGGCTAGCTTGGTCGATTGCATAAGCAGCGTTTACTGCCAGCTCACGAGTAGCGTTAGCTTTGAAGTTAGCGTTAGCGGAGATGTAACCAGCGTTGATTGCTGCTTGTACATAACCTTTCGCCCATGTGGATGCACTGTTGTCAGCGTTCGTAGGAACGTCGAGTTTCAATGCGATGGACAGTACTTTCGCCATTTCTTCGATGGTTACTTTACCGTTGAAGTCGAAGATTTTCTTAACGTTGTCTTTACCAGTCATGATACCGGCAGCGTTAACAGCTTCGATGTACGGAGCAGCCCAGTTCTTAGCGTTGTAGTTCTTGTCTTTGAACGTGTAAACGCCAGTAACTTCTTTCAGGCCCAAAGTTTTAACGATGATTTTCGCGAACTCAGCGCGAGTCAGTTCTCTGTCCAGTCCAGCGGATCCATCTTGATAACCAGTCAGGATACCTTTTGCTTTCAGAGCGTCGAATTTAGCTTGTGGTGTAGTCGCAGTATCACCAAATGCTACAGATGCAAACATGGAGAATGCCATTGCTGTAGACAGAGCGACAGTCAAAATTTTCTTCATAACCTTTTTTTCTCCTCCTTGAACGTTCGATACATAAGTATTGTCTGTAGTGTGGTAGCTCTTATCACTCATTAGTAAGTGCACCCCCTTTCCAGAGTATGTTGAGCAAGCTTCCTATAAATGATGTCTGTGACGGGTATCACAGAAACTTTATACCAATCATGTGACGGAAAAATAGAGTAGTTTCCTAATCCTACCTCCCGTATTATACAATGGGTCCCAAGTGGCGTAAAGAGAAATTTTTCTAATAATAAGACAAGTTTCACCATCAGGGCAATCTTGGGTAACTCCATCGCTTCATAACGTACAACATCTTAAACGCAGCAGGTTCCGAAAAGTTGCGATGATTTAGAAAAAAATTCTTTTTCTATTCTCAACCAGGATATGTATTGGTTCCATTACAACATTTTAGTAAACTTGGCTGCCTTCGGAAACAGTATATCATGGCTGGAAACACAGCGTCATTAAGCAACTTTTGCTAATTTCTTAACCAGGATTTACCTGACATAAACATGTGAACAAAAAAAGACACCGGCTCTCCGGTGTCTCTATCCTATGATATTAAAATTGCAATTTAGCGGATCTTCATCGCCAGCTCAATCACTTGAGCACGTACGGCAGGATCATTGTTAATGTTCTCGTACATCGTATCGATCGCATCGCGGTTGTCACGATATGTCTTCTCATGTTTGATTGTGGCGTGGGACCATTCAATGAGTTCATTCTCCGCCAATACCAGGTCGTTATAAGCATCATGGAAGCCAGTCTCCATCACAAGACCTTCCATCACCTCTTGCGAGATCTCTGTCGTCTTGCGTGTATCTTCTATCTTCTTCTCCATTACCTTGGCTCTATTCTCAAAGTTTACTTTTGCTTTGGAATATCTCAGCTGCGCCTTTGAATACATCGGTTTCATTAGATACCCTTCACCCTTTAAATAATGTGTATTTTCCCCATTGTAACGTAAAGCGTTTCAAATTACAAAATTAGTTATTGGAAATAACTCATAAAAGAACGGGAAAGTCCCTTATATGAAGGAACTTTCCCGTTTTTGTGTAACTTACAGCTTCTTCAGTTTAGTCATGATGGCCTTGGAGATCGTTGCTGCCTCTGCACGAGTCAGAGAAGCCTGCGGATCGAAGCGGTATGTCGGCTTCTTCTGGCCTGCGGCCAGTGTGTTCTGCTTACCATTCATGATTTTCGCTTTGGTCACAGCCAGAATGGCCGGAACAGAATAGTTGGAAGCAATTGTTCCTGTATCTGTAAAGCTCTTCTGCAACGAAGGAAGGTCCTTCTCGATCGTGCCCAGCTTCAAATTCATCGCACGGGCAATCATGCTCGCGGCTTCTTCCCGTGTCAGAGACAAGGTCGGTCTGAACAGCTTAGGACCGACACCGCGAATGATCCCTTTGCGTGCTGCAGTCTCAATGTAACGGTAATCCCATGTCGTCGTTATCGTTGTACCCACGTCGTCAAAGAGCAGTTTGTTGGAATCCGTATCATAATCCAGAGGGATATCCAGCATCTTAACCAGCATGGTCGCGAATTCACCACGGCTTACGGAGTCATAGACACCAAACTCGTTCGCATTTTTGCTGCCCATGATCCCTTTGGCCATCATCAGCTCAATATCGTTACGTGCTGTTGGGTGGGCCACGACATCATCATAGCTGTAGCGCAGGCTCATAACGGTATAATAACCGAATCCTTTGAATGGAGCTGTCACGGTCTTCTTGCCTGTGTTAATAACACCACCAAGGTTAACCCAGCCGTTGTTCATTGGATTGTACCACCATACGCCCAGATTGCTGCTGCTTGCATTCACGATGTTGCTGTCGTATTGAACTGCAATCGTACCATTCTGGGTTGGCTCAAGCCATTCTGTCCCCAGACGGTTATAGAATTTGTATCCAGCCTGGTTAGGCAGTTTATTATAGTTACCGGTCGTACCATAAGGATTATCGGCAGGGATCAGGTTGTAATCCTCAATGTTGGACGAGCTCTTGAAATAGCCTGCGTCAATCCAATACAGTTCGGAAGCGAAGCCGTAATGGCTTTGCGGGTTCAAACGGAGTGCCGCATCTGTATCTGTAGCCAGCGGCAGCAGGTTTCCATCCTGATATTCGCTGTCTTCTTTATAACCAATCCGGTTGTAAGCCTTGATTGTTCTGCCATCCAGCTTGTTAGCAATACCGAACAACACATTCTGGCTGTCAAAAATATTTACGGTTTGCGGAACATCGGTTGGATTCTTCTTAGCCGGACGCAGAAGCGTATTCTTAGGCAATGTAAGGCTCACCTTACCGCCAAACACATTTGCTTTACCTGAAGAAGTCAGAAGTGTTTTATACTGTGCCCCTTCACTGGCTTCTGCAGAGTAATTGACGACGAATTGCCCTTGTGTCTTCATTGTACCTTGGGTCACTGTGAACTTAATGGTGTTATTGCCGGCTTTGAGCCCGCCAACCTCCAGACGGAAAATATCGGAGTCCGGATCGGCTTTCACTGCAGGTGTTTTACCGATAATAACCGAGTCTGCCCCTTCTGCCTGGATACTTACGTTTACAAAGTTCTGCTTAATTACACTTTCGTTCGGCAGTTTCGGAGACAGGATGATATACGGAGGAATCTCCCGTGTTACGGTTACCGTCTTGCTGACCACAGTCGTGCCCTGCGTGGCCTGAACGATTACAGTCTGATCACCGGTTTGCGGCAAAGCTATTTTGGAGAACTTGAAGATCCACTCCGTGCCATTACGAGTAATCGCGTAATCGGAGAGCGCCAGATTCTCTTTAAGCTTACCGCCCTCTAAGTTGAACGTATCATTCGCGAAGTTAAAGCTTGCAAACAAATCGCCGTTAGACAGTTTCACCTGAACCGAATTCGGATTCGTTACACCGAACTGAATGGCCATGGTCTTCTCATTCGTTGAATATGCGGTATCCGCAGTTTGCTTGAACACTTTATCCGGGTCAACCAGGTTTGGATAAGTGCTTGTTGGGTAAGGAACGATACTGCTGATAGATGCCGTGTTGCTGGAGAAATACATAACCGTTAATGTGGTGGAGACGGTTCTGCCGCCTGATATACCAGCAACCGTAATGGTATTAGGCCCGGGCAGCAGTTCAGTAATTGCCGAGCTGAACGTACCATCTGCTGCAGCTGTTACTGTTTTCTTCGCACCGTTAAAAGTAATGTCTAATGAAGGCGTATCAACATCAAAGTTATAGACTTTACCCTTAATTTCCGTCAGCCCATTTGCCGCATTAAACACCTGATTATTGCTGACATTCTGAACTTCAATAAAAGGTGCGGACAGGAACGTAATCGGAATAACACGCTGATCTGATCCGTTGCTGACATCAATAATCAGATTTTGAGCACCTGTCGGCAAGCTTGTGATCTTAATTAATTTGGAGGTATCTGACTCAGTAACTGTCTGAGCAACCACGCTTGCATTGGTAGCACTGGACTTCACAGTTACATTTCCCGGATTGTTCGTAACTACTTTCAGCCATAAAGGCAGTTCAAAGAGCGTACCGTCCCCTGTTGGAAATGATGAAGTAGTGTAAGTGCTGCCTGTCCCCGTATAGTTATAAATCTGGTACACACCAGTAATGGTTGGTGATGCAGCATTTCTATAGCGGAAAGTATACGTATTGGTGTCCGGTCCCATTGATTGCAGACCATACGTCGCCTGCAAACGCAGCGTGTACTGGCCATTAGTAGACAAGGTGTACGCATTGGCAGATGTGAAATCAAAGGTTGCCGTACCGTCACCAAGTACTTTATTCGATACCACTGCAGCATCCGTAAAGACCGTAGTTCCTGCAGAATCGACAACGGTCAAGTTAAGAACAGGAAGCTCGGTTGAATCAACGGCTGTTCCGTCTGCATTTGTCGGACTAAATACAAGGTGACCTGTAAATTTGCCACTCGCATCTCCGCTGGCAGGGCTGACTACGACAGAGGAGCCCTCCAGACTGTAGGTACCCAGTTTTACATCGTAAGCTGTACCTACACTTGGATAATAAACGACTTCGCGTGTCTCTACGATTTTACTAGTTCCCGAAGAGATGACGAACACCAGCTCATTCGAACCCGGCGTCAGCTCTATTCCCGAGGAATAGAACATGTTAGAGCCGCCATTGAACATAAGGTTGTTGTTGACGGTTACACTCTCCGTGGCGGAAGTTGCCTGCAAGGTTACAGAGATGGTTTTATTTTTGACAATAAGCGGAGTATCTTTGATAAGCGCGCGACCGTCTGCGACTTTGATATCGTATGAAGCCGGCACTGCCTGATATTTCACGTATGCATATCTTTCTACCTGGTTAGAGCTCGTGGTTGTACCTGAGATGGTGATCCGGTTCAAACCCGGTTGAACTTTAACATTGGTAAAGTGAAAGTTCGTCTCATCATAGTTAGGCTTGATATCATTACCGTCGGTATACTTGTCGTCTTCAATTTTGCCGGAAGAGGCCATTAATGCGCTCTTATAACGAATGGAGCTGGCTACAACGCCATTGTACGTTCCATCGATTTTTTTGATCGTATCTGAAGTAACCACCGTAGGTGAAGCTTGGTCCGTGCTCAAGTTGTCTAAATGAAAATATGAAGCTCCTGTGTCGGTGTCGGCTGCATGGACTGCACCGGCAGGAAGGATCGATGCAATTAACGTCAGTATAAGCATAAAACTTACAATAGACTGAAGTCTAAATTTCTTGTTCACGCGTGAACCTCCTTAAAATAGTTGGAATGGGTACTGGCAAAGAGTGAATCCATTCCGAATGGTGTCGGTCTTGCCTCCTCTCGGCTCAACTTTTCAGCTTTATGAATGTTATCGGCAGGAACTGCGCTTATTTTTAGAACATATGTAAATTGGTAAAAAAGCCCTATCTCTTAATAGAGATAGGGCTTGTCATAGTTAAATATATAATGGCATGTGCAGCACTTGCATTAAGGTTTCGAGTTCCCCTGCTGGTCCGGTTTGATCCGGAAGCGGAGAATCAGGTTGAGCAGCGGACGCTTCGTCTTGCCTACCAGGCCAATGACTTCGGCACCGATCTGCAGGAAGAACATCATCACACAGATGACTACGAAGGTAACCCAGTTCGCTTCATACAGTGCAGCCGAAGATTGAATAACTGCCAGCACACCGAAGAAAGCTGCGATACCGTAGATCATCAATACCGTCTGGCGGTGGCTGAAGCCCAACTCGCGCAGGCAGTGATGCAGGTGACCCTTATCCGGCGCAAAGATCGGTTTCTTCTGCAGCTTGCGGCGGATGATAGCGAAGAAGGTATCCGACAGCGGCACCCCGATAATAATCAGCGGCGTAATAAAGGATACGATCGCAATCTGCTTAAACCCGAGCATAGAGAGCATCGCCAGGGAGAAGCCCAGGAACAGCGAGCCTGTATCACCCATGAAAATCTTAGCCGGGTGAAAGTTGAAGAACAGGAACCCGATAATGCAGCCGAGCAGCACCAGGCTGATCAGTGCAATCGTCAGGTTGCCCATGATCAGGGACATCACGAGGATCGTCCCGATCGCAATACCGGATACACCGGCTGCCAATCCGTCCAGACCATCAATCAGGTTGATGGCATTCGTCACACCTACGATCCAGAAGATCGTCAGCGGGATGGAGATCCATCCTTCCAGGGAAGAGTAAGCGTCCTGGAATGGAACGTTAACGAAGTCTACCCGAATGTCAAAGCCAAACACCACGATGCAGGCAACTGCAATCTGAATCAGGAATTTCAATTTGGCATTCAGGTCAAAGCGGTCATCCAGCGCACCCATAATGACGATAATCGTACCGCCGATCAGGAAGGCCTGGATGAAGCTGCTGTTCCGACCAGAGAACAGATCCGGAGCAAAAGGCAAAATCAGGAGCATGCTCACCACAAAGGCGAGATAAATCCCAAGCCCGCCCAGTCGAGGCATGATCGTCGTATGCACTTTTCGGGCATTCGGCACGTCTACGGCTCCAACTTTAACGGCGAACTTCTTGACAAGCGGCGTCAGTGCCAAAGCCAGTCCTACAGCCAGAATAAATCCTATCACAAAGATAAGCACCATTGAACAATCAACCCCCATTTAGTAACCCGGATCCATCTCATCGATTCGGATATCACAGCCAACTCTATATGTGACACTCTTAATATGCATGAAATTGATCCAACCGGAATGAATTATACTCCCAATCTCATAGGATCGGCAACCACCAATTTAAGCAAATTCATCGTTTTTTCTTGAAAAAAGCTGCTTTTTACCGGACTTTTGTCATGTTTTCTTTCTCGCGAAGCACTTTCACCGCAAATTTGGGCAAAGCCAGCATCCGCTTATACCGTGTCGGTTCACGAAGCAGGCGGTACAGCCATTCAGCACGAAGCTTCTGAAACAGCTTGGGAGCCCGCTTGGTCCGGCCGGAAATAACGTCAAAGCTGCCTCCGACACCCATCATCACAGGCACGCCAAGCTCCTGTTTGTAACGTCCAATCCACGGCTCCTGGGTGTCCGCACCACGTGCGACGAACAACAGATCCGGCTGCGCAGCCTTAATGGCAGCTATAACCTCCTGATCCTGTTCGTGCCCAAAGTATCCGTCACGATAACCTGCAATCAGAACTCCGGGATAAATCTTTTGTAACCGATTTGCCGTTTCCTGAATCACCTCAGGGGTCGAACCAAGCAGATATACTTTCCAGTGATAGTCTTCTCCGACTTTCATCAGTTCATGTAACAGATCATATCCTGCTACCCGTTCAGCAACGGGCGATCCGGCCACTCCTGTCGCCCAGACCAATCCGGCTCCATCCGGCACCACCAGTTCAGCTGATTGGAGCACAGACATATAGTCCGGATCATCAAGGCCGGTCATCACAATGATGGGATTGGCCGTCACGACCTGATGCGGACGGCGTTCCTGCACGGCCTGTGTCAGCAATTGAACTGTATCCTTCATATTCAACCGCGATACCGGAACACCAAAGATGTGCACAACCGGTCGTTCAGTATGTTCCTTCACGTTCCATTCACCCTTTGCGTATCAAATAATCGATGATGTGCCGGGCAGGCGCTTGCGCTTCCTGCTTCAGTGCTGTAATGGCAGCTTCATGTGAAGCATGCCATGATTCCCGCTGCTCGATCAGACGCTGCGTTTCCGCTGCCAGCCGCTCCCCGCTGAGCGCGGCCGTCGAACCGACCGGTTCGGTATGAATCCGTTTCAGGAATTGATCGATCTTCGGATCATAAGAAATCCCCACAGGAGGTACATACTGGGATACGCCGTAGATCAGACTGTGCAGGCGCATTCCGATGATGACGCTGCACCGGCTGACTTCCAGCAGCATCTGCTGCGGATCGACCGCGTCCTCGACGATCGAGACCTGGCTGCCTGTTCCTGTGATATCGCCAATACGGTCCATCACATAACGGGAAGCCTCACTATCATCCGGCTGGTGGAAGGGCAGCAGGCGCAGATGCACCGGCTTTTGTCCAGCCAGCTGCCGCAGCCCGTCCGCAATGGCGTCCAGCTCGCGCTTCTGCGAGTCCCAGTAACGGACGGAGATGCCTACGACTGGAAGTTCACCATCGCTGAAGATTCGGTCCACCGGCGATTGTCTATCTGCTGCCGGAAGAGGCAGTCCCATAACGGGGTCCGGTACAACCTGAATCACAGCTGGGTCCAGCCCCATCTTGGCCAGCAGCTCGGCAGATTGGCTGTCACGGACCGAGATATAGGCGCTCTTCCTGAAAACAGAACGGATCATGGGATTGAACAGCTTCCGGTTTACCGGGCCGATTCCCTGAGAATAGATAAAGGTCGGCTTGCGCAGCCACTGGGCCAGCTTCAGAATCCCCAGATAGTAGGGGATCGTCTTGGCGCCTGTGACGTCCTGCAGCAGGCTTCCTCCTCCGCTGATCAAGCCGTCGCTGTCCTTCAAAGCCTGGCGCACCTCGCCAAGCTTCATCCGGTGCACTGATTTTACCCCGTACATGGAAGTTGTCCATTCCGGATCGATCGACAGGACCACCGGCTCGATATGAACACCGGCAGCCTCTCCCTGCTCTTGCAAAGCAGTCAGGATGGATTTAAGTACAGCCTCATCCCCGCTGTTGCGAAACCCGTAATAACCCGAGATGACTAGCGTTTGAGTCGAGGCATCCATCTTTTCCACAATCCTTCCCCAAGCTGCCATACCAGCACAGCAATAATTCCGAAGATCAGTCCCAGACCGAGGCCAAGTACGCCGCGGATGAAGGACAGGGTCGCCGGCGAGTGAATATGCGCGAACGTATCCACCATGGACAGCTGGCCAATCACGGCGATGATAAACAGGAATACCGCATTACGGTATTTGAAGGCAAGGAACGCGCCCAGAATAAAGATCGGATGTGCCATCAGGAACTCCTTGTTCCTTGGACGGACTCCAAACAGATTCTCCATCGCTGTACGGAAGCTCATCTCCAGCGGCGACACAGTACCGCCATTGCCTGTGCGGCTCAGGTAGTACATGCCCACGATGCCAATGACAGCCACAACAATCACCATCATAACGGTGATCGGCATACGCAGAAGCTTCGGCAGCTCCTTGCGGATGGAAATCCCGCGGTAGAAGAAGACATAGATCGCAATCAATCCGATGGGTGCCACGTGCAGGAGGCTTACCCCGCGGAACTGATTAATAACGAGGCTGTACGTAATATTATTCAGCAGTGAAATCATGAACGGTACCGCAGACAGCGAGATTACAGCGGTGATCACGTACAATACCAAACTGCGCACCAGACGATTGCCCACAGGTACGGCTGCTTCCTTGGCTTGTGAGGCAGTAACCTTACGTACGGCCAGAATAACGGCTACCGTAGGCGCACTAATGGCCACCAGCAGCGCAAGTCCCTGCTCGAACAGGTTGGCATTAAGCTTGTACAGCGCAGCAAACCCGAGCAGACCCAGCACAAACGCCGGGATCGTCAGATACGGAATGAAATAGGAGATCATCAGGGCCACAAATGCCACCGCACCCAGAGTCACCACGATTTTGAGATAACGTTCGTAGGAGGACTCGGCAACCTTGAATGCTTCCGCCTGTCCAAGCTTAAACCCGTTATCCTCAATCATCTGCACGGCATGTCCTTCCGAACCCAGTGCATCCAGCAGGTTGTCCATCTGGTCTGTAATCTCTGCCTTCGCGGAGTTACGGGCCGGAGATACGTTCAGATACAGCATGCGGATCTTACGGTCTTTGGTCGCCAGTGCAAAACGGTCGGCAATCGTATCTACATCCAGAGATGCATCACGGTCGCTGAGCGAATAGAGACGTACTACATTGTAATGCGTCAGGTAAGCCACGGTGCTGAAGCCTTTTTGCGGCTTTTTCAGATTCTCGATCGCGGCCATGCCGATACCGTGACGGTTCAGCAGTTCGGCAAAATCAACCAGACTGTTCTTATCTTCATTGTCGTTAAACCCTTTTACAGCGTCACCTTCGAACAGAATGCGTTTGACGCCGTTCTCTTCGTAATAGCTGAGCAGCTGCTCGACATCTTCACTGTTATAAGGCAGGCTGTCGCCCAGACGCGGCATAATGTTGAAGCCTTGGTCACGCAGCATTTTCAGTGTAATCGGATCCTGCCACAGCGGCTTGATCGTCGCATTCTCCGGCGGTGTCTGGATCACCAGACCCTGCTGGCCATTGTAGCTCCACGGCTGAACATCAATGTCCACACTATGGAAGGTCCGCTCAATCAGCGGGGTCAGCGCGGAAGCATACTCACTGCTCGTGAACACCACATACGTATAGTTCGTGTTCGCCGGGATCAGCTGATTTTTCTTGTTTGCCAAATCCTGCGTGTTGAAAATCATAATGCGGCGAGATTTGCGCAGCTCATCCAGGGAGCTCTCATACAGGGCCATGGTGTTGACACCGGCTGCTTTCAGGCGGGCAAGCTGCTCCTGAATATAATCCTGCGGATGCGCCTGATACACCGAGATATCTACAAGGTCACGATAGTCGAATACCATTTCTACATTGTTGGCTGACGTTTCCGTCTTGATTCGATCACTAATAATCGGGATGGATGCCAAAATTCCTAAAACTACAAGCACTGCGAGCCACTTACGGGAAACTTTATTCCAATACTGCCATTTCTGATGCACCAAGATTTCCTCCTCAATTCAATCCCTGAACTGCCCCAATTCTGCCAAAACCAAAGACCTCCCCGCGGCCCCACGGCCATACGGAGAGGTCACGAAATCTTCAAACCTATTGATTCAGCCTTATGCGTCTACACGTTCCATCACGGCATTGACCAAAGCATCCACACGCTGCTGCGCATCCTGAGCGGATTCCCCGCGCACGGCAAAGTATACTTTGATCTTCGGCTCTGTTCCTGAAGGACGCAAGCAGAACCATGATCCATCCTGCATCAGGAACTTCAGTACATTCTCAGCTGGCAGGCCGTCCAGGCCTTTCGAGTAGTCAAGCACTTCGCGGACAGCTACACCTGCAATATGCAGCGGCGGAGCGGTACGCCAGTCCGACATCAGGCTGTTGATCTTGGCCAGACCATCCTTGCCCTTCATCGTTCTGGATTCCAGCTTCTCCAGGAAGTAGCCGAACTGCTCATACAGCTCCTGCAGGACATCATAAAGTGTTTTGCCTTGTGTCTTGTAGTAAGCAGCCGCCTCGGCAATCAGCATAGCCGCGAGTACAGCGTCCTTATCCCGGGCATAGTTACCTGCCAGGTAGCCGTAGCTCTCCTCGTAGCCGAACAAGTACGTGAATTCACCGCTGGCTTCGAACTGGTTCATTTTCTCACCGATATATTTGAAGCCGGTCAGTGTGTTGAATACCGTTGCGCCAAAATGTTCAGCGATCACAGCACCCATCTCACTCGTTACAATGGTCTTCACTACCGCGCCGTTGCTTGGCAGCTTGCCGGCTGCCTTGAGCTGATCCAGCAGATAGTAGACCATGATGGCTCCGGACTGGTTGCCAGTCAGCACAAAATACTCACCATTCCGATCCTTCACCACGGCTCCCATACGGTCCGCATCCGGATCCGTACCAATCAGCAGCTCGGCTCCGATGCTCTCACCCAGCTTCATCGCCAGCGTGAACGCTTCGCGTTCTTCCGGGTTCGGTGATTTGACGGTCGAGAATTCAGCGTCCGGCTGTTCCTGCTCTTCTACGATATGCACCTGCTCGAAGCCGATGCGCTCCAGTACCTTACGGACTGGCAGGTTGCCTGTACCGTGCAGCGGGGTGTATACGATTTTGAAATCCTTGCCGATTCCGGAGGAGATCAATTCACGGTTCACACTGACACTCGCTACAGTCTCGATGAAAGCTTCGTCCTCTTCCTCACCCAGCCATACGAGCAGGCCTTGGCTCTCTGCTTCTTCGCGGGACAGTCTTTTGACATCGGCAAAGGAAGGTACCTCTTTAATATAGGAAATGACTTTCTCCGCCTGATCCGGAACGAGCTGTCCGCCTTCGCTGTTGTAGACCTTGTATCCGTTATACTCAGGAGGGTTATGACTCGCGGTAACCACGATGCCGCCGGTAGCCTTCAAATGACGGACACTGAAGGACAGCTGCGGTGTAGGACGCAGTGCATTGAACAGCTTGGCTGTAATCCCGTTACCCGCCAGTACCAGTGCTGCTTCCAGAGCGAACTCCGGCGAGAAGTGACGGGAGTCATGAGCGATAACTACCGAGGGCTTGCCTTCCTGGCTCCCATGTGCCTCCTGAATATAGCGCGCCAATCCCTGTGTTGCACGGCCAACGTTGTAACGGTTCATCCGGTTGCTGCCTGCACCGATCACACCGCGAAGTCCGCCTGTACCGAACTCCAGCTCTTTGTAGAAGCGGTCTTCCAGCTCGTTGTTGTTGCCTTCGAGGCTGCGAAGCTCTTGTTTGGTTTCTTCATCAATAGAAGGATCTTGAAGCCAGCGTTCCACACTTTCCAAGGCTTGTTTGCTCAATTGAGTCATGTTTTAACTGCCCCTTCCCTGTATTATTCATGAATTTTACGGAATCTATGTAAGTCAGCATGCTGCATTCGTTTCAAGAGCGCATACTCTCCGGTACCTTCACTTACATGTGCAATACCATTTACTTCGCAGGTGCAGGGTCAGACAGGGCAAACATAATTTCCCCTTCTGCCACGACCTTGTCGTTGACCTTCGCTGTAGCTTGTCCCTTGCCAATGGAACCCTTCAGACGGGTAATCTCCACCTCAAGAATCAGCGTATCTCCTGGGACCACCTGACCGCGGAAGCGGAAGTTATCCAGCCCTGCCAGGAAGCCGATCTTGCCGCGGTTGCCTTCCACGTGCAGAATCGCTGTTGCGCCCACCTGTGCCAGCGCCTCCGTAATCAATACCCCCGGCATAACCGGATACTCGGGAAAATGGCCGATAAAGAACGGCTCGTTGATCGTTACATTCTTCAGACCAACTGCGCGTTTGCCTTCCTCCATCTCCAGAATTCGGTCTACCAGCAAAAAGGGCGGCCGATGGGGAATAATCTCCTGAATCTCCAATGTGTTCAATTGAAGCTTGTCTGTCATTTCGTAATGGCTCCTTTCCTATATACCCTACCATCGCTGTGCCTTGTCGCATGGACATGCCCAGCACATATATAACCCAGAATGCCCTGCATAAAATCAGGCAATCCGGCAAAAACTAATATTATCCTTCACCAACTGCAGAAAGTGAAGGTTCAGATAAGGGCTTTTTCCCGAAGGTTTAACCAGACGGGAGAGGGCCCTTTTGTCAAAATGACCGCTTGGATACAGTCCTTCATCATTATACCGTCTCTACTGGCAAAAAGAAAACACCACCTTAGCAACCTGAGATGGCACAAAAAAAACCCGGGCTGCCCAAAACGGCCCGGGAATTCTTCTAAGGTGCGAACACCAGATCATACACATGCTTCCAGGTTTTCCATTCCAGAACGCCGCCTGCACTCTGATGGCCCAGAACGACGTAACCGGCGATCAGTCCGCCAAACAAGGCCAGTACCAGGAGGAGAGGAATAAGGAAGTGTCTTGCTATTCGCCAGAACGACCTTTGACGCACCGTCTCCTGAGCTTCTTCTGCCATCGTCTTACGCCTCCTAGCCGCGCATGTTATTCGCCAGATTCATCATCGTATCACTGGAAGTCAGCGCACGGGCTGCCAGCTGATAGGTGCGCTGGATCTGCATCATTTGCGTCATTTCCGTCGTCAGGTCAACGTTCGACTGCTCCAGGTAACCGGAACGGATCCGGCTGTCTGCCGGGATCGTCAAGGCAGCATTAGCCCCGAACACATCATTCTCGGTCAGGCCGCCAGAGAGAACGAACAGATTATCATCCTGCTGGGTCAGACCATCCGGACGCTGCGGATCCACAAATTGAATCTGCGCTCCCACCACCGGAGCCGCATTGCCGATACGGACCAGCACATTCCCCTGATCATCAATCGCGACCTTGGAATTCACCGGTGCGGTGACAGGCTGTCCCTGACGGTTCAGAACCGGATATCCTTCCTTCGTTACCAGTACCATCTGTTTCGGATTCGCCGGGTCGGGATTGAAATGAAAGCTTCCGTCACGTGTCCAGGCTTTGGTCCCGTTCGCTTCCACCGCAAACAGACCGCTTCCTTCCATGGCAAGGTCTGTCGGCTGGCCTGTTTCCTTCAGAGGGCCCTGCGACATATCCTTCGTAATGGCTCCCAGCCTTACCCCGTACCCCATATTAAAGCCAAGCGGCGTCGAGCGTCCGTCCTGCTTATAGGTTTCCGGCTGCTGCTGTACCCGTGTCAACGTATCCTCGAATGAAGTCTGTTTACCTTTATATCCAACGGTATCCACATTCGCGATATTATCACTGATGACATCCAGCCGCTGCTGGATGCTGTTCATGGATACCATGGCATTGATCATGGAGTTATTCATGGACTACCCTCCCTTATACCCGGCCCACTTCGTTAACGGCCTTATCCAAGCTCTTATCATAAAATTGAATGACCTTCTGGTTCGCCTCATAGGCCCGCAGCGCTGCCGTCATATCCACCATCGTCTGGGCGGTATCGACGTTAGATCCTTCCAGATATCCCTGGCGAATCTGAACACTGTCTCCAGCCTGCATATAGCGCGCAGCTGCACCGTCCGTCTCATCCAGCATAAAATTGCCTTCCCCCTGGCGGACCAGCTGATTCGGACGGTCAATGACACTAATCCCGAGGTTTACGCCGGTCGGTGTGCCTGTAAGCGCGTTAACGAGCTGCCCCTGTTCATTCACTTTAAGAGCAGAGACGCCGCCTGTCAACGTAATCGGGTTGCCTGTATTATCCACCACCCGGTCACCCAGGGAACTCAGCAGCTGCCCCGCTCCGTCGACACGGAAATGGCCGTCCTTGGTATATCGGATGTTGCCCTCCTCGTCCTGTACGGTGAAGAACGCTTCAGGCTTATAGGTCACTTGCCCGTCGGGACTGACATACTTGCCAGACTCATCAAACGCCATCGGCTGACCGGTAGCCGGATCTGTCACACGCAGGTCAGACACCAGCGCAAAATCCGTATTCTGTCCCGTCTCGTTCACGGTGCCGCCCAGATAGGTTGAAAGACTTTCCTCCGCGAACACCCCCGTGTTCAGCTTACCGATCCGGCGATCCGGACTATCCGGATTACCGCCCATCATGGAGATCAGCGTCTCTGGAAAAGACCGCTGCACACTATTGACCTGTTTGTAACCGGGCGTATTGATATTGGCAACATTCTGGGTATCGGTATCATGCCGGCGCTGCTGGGTAATCATCCCGGCAGCAGCCGTATAAAGTCCTCTCAACATCTAGGCATTGCTCCCCGCATCTATATTTGGAAGCGGAACATCTCCGCTAAACATTCTATAGTTAAAGTTATCGGCAGATCAGAAGCGTTTCTTAACCACTTGATCCAAATTGTTCAGCATAATGCCTGTTCCTTTGACCACACAATGCATAGGATCTTCAGCGACGAGCACGGGAACATGCAGCTCATTGGCGAGCAGCTCGTCCAATCCGTTCAGCAGCGCCCCGCCGCCCGTCAGAATAACACCCCGGTCGATAATGTCCGCAGACAGCTCCGGCGGTGTACGTTCAAGTACCGATTTGGCAGCCTGTACAATTGACAGGATCGAATCGGACAATGCTTCCTGCACTTCTTCAGCACGAATGGTGATGGTCTGCGGCAGACCGCTTACCATATCGCGGCCGCGGATATCCATCTCGGCCTGACGGCCCTGCGGATGAACAGATCCGATCGTCATCTTCACATCTTCGGCAGTCCGTTCTCCCACCAGGAGCTTGTACTTTGCCTTAATATATTTGGAAATAGCAGCATCAAATTTGTCGCCCGCCGTCTTGATCGAAGAGGCCGTAACCACATCCCCCATCGAGAGGACCGCTACATCGGTCGTGCCTCCGCCGATATCTACGACCATATGGCCGCTCGGCTGGAAGATATCCATACCTGCCCCGATGGCCGCAGCCTTGGGCTCCTCTTCCAGAAATACTTCCCTTGCCCCGCTGCGCTCTGCAGCTTCGCGGATCGCTTTCTGCTCCACCGACGTAATATTCGTTGGCGCACAGATCAGAATACGAGGACGGCTGTTCCAGCCGCGGGCCCCTACCCGGCCGATAAAATACTTCAGCATCGCTTCCGTGATGTCAAAGTCGGCAATGACGCCGTCACGCAGCGGACGGATTGCTACAATATTGCCCGGTGTACGTCCGATCATCCGGCGTGCTTCTTCACCTACAGCAAGGACACGTTTGGTGTCACTTTCAATCGTTACGACAGAAGGCTCGTCCAGCACAACCCCCTTGCCTTTAACGTGGATCAGCACGTTCGCCGTGCCGAGATCGATTCCAATATCCTTGCTCAACATATGAAAGAAGCCCCCAAAGTAGTATTTTGTGAAAAATGGTATATGAGCATGCAGCATGCTTATATGACAAGAAGCGCCAAATTGATGTGTATTCTGTAGGATTGACTCTTCATTTTTTCGTTCTTGTACCATCTTTTAACATATCATACTTCAGGGGAGGGATTCAATGGAATTGTCAGGTTATCCTGACCCTTTTCATACCTTGCCGGAAGCCAGCACCTCTCGTTTTTTTCCGCTCGTCTTTTTATATTTTATTTTGGTCGCTTCGCCTCCGCGGAGATGGCGGATTGACTTATGGTACTCGAGGATGTGCTTTACCTGGTCCGCAAGGTCCGGGTTGATCTCCGGCAGCCGTTCAGTCAAATCTTTATGCACTGTGCTCTTGGATACGCCAAATTCTTTGGCGATCGTCCGGACCGTATGCCTGGTCTCAACGATACAGCGCCCGATTTTGATGGTCCGTTCCTTGATGTAGTCGTGCACGCTCCCGCCTCCCTACTGTGGATAGTTTGGTACATTATATGAGGGGCGTGCCTAGATATTCTTTCTTTGCCAGCGTGACAAGCTTCGTTAGGCCTAATTATTTTGGGCTGGACCCCTCCGAATGGACCTGACCCGCCCAAAGTTAGCGCCAAGCACAAAAAAAGACAGGGGAAACTCCCTGCCTTTTCATGCGCGTACTGCTGCAGCTATGCTGCTTATTTCTTCGGATTCAGGAATCCTTCCGGATTGACCGGCTGGCCGTCTTCCAGTACTTCAAAGTGCAGATGTGTCTTCAGGTCCTTCTCCAGCTCATTCGTGCCGGCCGTTCCAATCACATCACCCTGTTTCACTTCGCCGCCTTCTTTGACACTCACTTCACCCAGGCTTTGATACACGGTTACCAGACCATCATTGTGCGTAATTTCCACCATATTGCCAAGCAGCGGGTGCTGCTCCAGGCGGGTTACTTTGCCGCTGAGGGCTGCCTTAACCTCAAAGCTCTGATTATCAGCACGGGACAGATCCACACCGGTATTCGGTGTAAACGTATCGTCATGCTGCACCAGTGCGGCCTGATGTTCTGCTTCTGTACCGTTCTCTTCGTAGAACTTCTTCACGACTTGGGTTTCGGCGTCAGCCGCTACCGGCCAGGCCAGATTCTCCGACTTTGCAACGACTTCTTTACTGTCCTGCGCTTGCGCTTCCTCTTGTGCCGCTGACGACTGGGCTGAAGCCGGTACGGCTTCCTTGGCCGGTGCCGGTGCTACGTTCGCCGTTTTTGGCGATGAACCCTGGTAGACCCACACAACGGTTAAAATGATAGCTGCGACAGCGATGTAGGCTGCGGGGTATACCCAACGTTTGGACATCATTTTCTTCCATGCGCTTGCTTCGCTTGCCGATTCTCCCATTTTGATTTTAGAAGAGTCGTTCGGAAGCTGGTTTTTATTTTGTTCATTCATATTGATCACCTCAGTAACCATTGTTACCGGGCGCAACTCTTTTATACTTGCATGAAATGAAATATTTTCAGAGTATATCCTTGGCCGATTGCCAGGTCCGGTGCGGAGTTCAGCCATGGAGCCTATAGCAAATCTGTCGCTTTACTGAAAGAGATGCCGGTATAGTAGTGCTGCAAAATCTGTGTGGCCGTGTACCCTTCCTGTGCCATCCCGTTGGCTCCCCACTGGCTCATGCCTACTCCGTGCCCGTACCCGAAGGTCGTAATCGTAATCTCCTGCCCTTGTACCGACCATATAAAATTACTGGAGCGCAGCCCCAGCTTCTGCCGGATCTCTGGCCCGGTAAATGTCTTGCCATCGACTTCGATCTCCTTAATCCGGTGACCCTGGGTCATGGACAGCACCTTCATCTCTTCTTCCGAACCGCTTCCGGTGGATGCCGCCCGGGAGGCCGGGGGCAGGCCCAGCTTCTCCCTCATTTCATCCGTATGGAACGTCACCTGCTCTTTGTATCCCGGCGCAATCTTTGCATCCCAGGGACTTGCGACACTGCGCAGATAAGGTACATTGCCCTTCCATACATCCTCCGAGTTCTCCGTGTATCCGTTGCTGGTCGAGAAAAAAGAGGCCGTAATCGGCTTGCCCTGGTAGGTCATAATTATATTCGCGGTCGCTTGTACCGCTGTCCTGATCTTGTCCAGCTGTGCCGACTTCCCGGCCTGCAGCCAGTCCCGTTCGAGCCGGTCCCGGGATAGGTACGCCTGATGCTGGACCGTGTCGGTCACATCCGCCGCCTGTCCGTCGGGGACGCCGCTGGTATCATGCGCAGCCAGACGGCGCATGATAAATGTTCGCGCGGCGACGGCCTGCGCCTTCAGTGCTTCCGGTTCGAATTCCGCAGGCATCTCGGCGGCCACCACGCCGACGATGTACTGCTCCAGCGGAAGCGTCTCGACGGTGCGCGCGGCACTGACGTACACGCGCACCTGCGGCTCCGCCGCTGTGGAAGCCGCTGGCAGGGCCGGTACGGCCTTCGTCGTCTGCGGCTTCACAGGCACGGGCACCGGCAGCACCTGCTGCCCGGGCCAGGCCAGCAGGGCAGGGATCGCGAGCGCCAGCAGCGCACACCCTGCCCATGCGGCTACCGGCTGCCAGCGAAGCCGGCGGCCAAACCGTGTCCGGCCCCAGCCCGTGCGGGGCCGGACCTGTGCGCCCGCGGCAGACGGGCGCTGCGGGCCGGGCGGAGGCGGCGCCTCCCCGGCCGGTGGCCGGGGGGCGGGCCGTGGGCCCGGCTCGGGGGCGGCCGGCACGGGCGCAGCCGGCCGCGGGTGATTCGCCTGTGCCGCAGGGCCAGGCGGGTATAAGGGAATCGTAATGGACGTACGAGGATCCTTCATAGGTTTTTTACCTCCGTTAGACATGCTGTAGGGCACCAAGCGGATGGAGAAGCTCCAAGCCGTTGGAACCTATACTTCATTCATATGAGGCCGGAACAAATGATAGAACCGATTTAAGAGAGCGGATGAGAGAGAAGAGATTCATTTAGGGTGCGCTAAATCGGAGTAGTCCTCGACATAAAAAGGCACGAAGACTGTATACACAGCTTCGTGCCTTTGAATAAAAAATAATGGTAATAGTCATTAATAGTTAGGCCCAGGTAGGTTGAACCTTCAGCAGCGAACTGCCATCCGTCTGGTCTGCCGCTGGTTCAGCCGACTTCTCGAGCTTAGGCTCTTCCGAAGTCAGACGATAAATGTCAGCACCAAGTCCAGTCAGCTTCTCAGCCAGATTCACATAACCCCGATCGATATGGTAGATAGAGCCAACCTCTGTCGTTCCCTCAGCAATCAGGCCGGCCAGGATCAGCGCAGCACCTGCACGCAGGTCTGTTGCGTTCACCTTCGCGCCTGTCAGCTTCGCATTGCCTGTGACAATCGAAGTCCGTCCTTCGACTTTGATCTCCGCATTCATCAGCTGGAATTCATCCACGTGCATGAAACGGTTCTCAAACACCGTCTCGGTAATGACGGAAGTTCCTTCGGCAGCAAGCTGCAGTGCCATCATCTGAGATTGCATGTCAGTAGGGAAGCCGGGATAAGGAAGCGTCTTGATATCAACGGCCTTAAGCGGCTTGTCGGCAATAACACGAATGCCGTTCTCATCCGGTTGAATCGTTACGCCCATCTCTTCCAGCTTGGAAATAACCGGTCCCAGATGATCGGAGATAGCACCTTCTACATAGACGTCACCGCCTGTAATGGCAGCAGCGGCCATGTAAGTACCTGCCTCAATCCGGTCAGGAATAACGGTGTGGCGTACGCCATGCAGCTTCTCCACACCTTCAATCCGGATCACACCGGTACCTGCACCGCGGACCTTGGCACCCATCCCGTTCAGGAAGTTGGCCAGATCGACAATTTCAGGCTCTTTGGCAGCATTCTCAATAACGGTTACACCTTCCGCCATGGACGCAGCCATCATAATATTTTCAGTCGCGCCTACACTGGCAACGTCAAGATAAATCTTGGCGCCGCGCAGACGTCCGTTACTTTTCGCTTCAACATACCCTTGACCCAGGCTGATCTCAGCGCCCAGCGCTTCAAAGCCTTTCAAATGCTGGTCGATTGGACGTGTGCCGATGGCACAGCCGCCGGGAAGAGAAATCCTTGTGTATCCCATACGCGCCAGCAATGGCCCCATGACCAGAAACGACGCCCGCATTTTGCGTACCCACTCGTATGGTGCTTCACAGGATGTAAGCTCCTGCGCATTCACACGAATGATCTCGTCTTGGTATGTAACACCCGCTCCCAGCGATTCCAATACTTTGTTGATCGTCATCACATCGTCTAGAGGAGGAGCATCGAGAATGATACTTTCTCCTTCTTCTCCTAAAAGAGAGGCAGCGATGATCGGAAGCACAGAATTTTTGGCTCCGCTAACTTTAACACTTCCGGTCAATCTGTTGCCACCGCGGACGATAAATTTGCTCATCATGGTTCCCTCCGCGCGTTTTTACCTTTTCCTATCCAGAAAAGTTCGCTTTTGTATGATGTACTTAGTCTATGTTCCTTTCCCGGCGTTAACCGGAAAAGATTGCCTGGCTAAATCACTAACTTCCATCTTAACACTGTTCCCAGATGGCATTCAAGCGTTTTTTGCTTCCAAATCACGCTAGCGTCTGTGAATTCATCGTCAACCCGGGGCTATCATCATGACCGGAATTCTATACTACCCATTGTTAGCAATGATCGGTCATGTTATTCGACAGCACCTGACTTGAACGCGAAGCCTAAGAGACAATTAACCATAATACCTCGATGTTAAAACATTAACTTAAGCATCTGACTCCAAGTAATGTACTCCAACAGAAACTTAGCAACAAAGTGGCCTAAAATAATGGCCAAAAACAAGTGAAGCATTCTTCCCTGTGCACTCTTGGCATGCCGGATCCACAGGTCCAGCTTCAACCCCTGCAGTGCCCACCAGGCCAATGCGATACATATCAATGATACAATCATGGATATAAGCCCATTCGTTCCGATGGTGGAGTACGCCAGTTCATTGCTGTTACCCATACACTATTCCTCCAGCTCTGTGTTCGTCACACCCCAACCTGCATTTCTTGCCGGGACTGGAATGAATCATGCCTCGCTTCCCTATCATCCAAATAAATTGCACATAAGGACTCTTCTATAATACTTGGCAGTCAGGCAACAATCCAGTCTTATTTTCACTTTTTCTCCTACTATTCGACAATTATCCAACATTCCTGCAGATATTCATGCGTTTGTTCCGCATGGGTGTCATTTCCTCGGAAATAATCGCTCCAGCACTTACAGGTTGCGAACCGTCTTGAGAGATGAAATAGAATCCTTGAAAACATTACTTCGCTTTACTGTAAATGTCCAGACCCAAAAACTTCATCCCGATCCAGCCGCATGCGAGCCCTTGTTATTATAACCTTATACCGTTGTTATGTGTAACTATATCCCCATGATTCCCCAATTTATCTTCTCTTCCAATTCAAGAAGATCTCTTATCTATAGAGCCGTTCTTTTAATTCATGACTCAAGACCTATATTGATATACGCTTTTCATCCAAAAAAAGAACCCGGCAGCTAGAAGTCTGCCGGGTTCTATTAAGCCGGTCAGAGAAACCCTTACCGGTTTTGAGTTACATTGAGACGGTTCATTGCTTTTTGCAAAGCAATTTCGGCTCTGCGGTGATCGATATGATCCTGCTTATCCTGGCTTCTCAAACGGGTTTCAGCCCGTTCTCTTGCTGCGCGTGCACGTTCCACATCGATATCCTGAGGGAACTCGGCGCTTTCCGCCAGAATGACGACCTTATCCTTACGGACTTCCACAAAACCGCCGTTGACCGCAACCGGTAAACGCTGGCTGCCCGTTTTCACGAAGACAGGGGCGATTCGCAGAGGCGTCACCATTGGAATGTGACCTGGCAGAATACCCAGATCACCCTCCAGTCCGCGTACAACGATCCCGTTTACCTGTTCGGAGTATACCAAACGCTCCGGGGTTACGATTTCCAACAAAAAGGTGCTCACTTTCCATCCCTCCTGAAAGCTATCCGGGGATAGCTTGCTTCGCTAGGCATTCCGTCAATCTGAAGTCTGTTACAGGGACTTCGCTTTCTCCACTGCTTCTTCAATTGTGCCTACAAAGAGGAAAGCTGCTTCCGGAAGATTGTCGTGTTTGCCTTCCAAAATTTCTTTGAAGCTGCGTACAGTATCTTTAACCGCAACATATTTACCAGGGAAGCCGTTAAATGCTTCGGCTACGTGGAACGGCTGAGACAGGAAGCGCTGGATTTTACGTGCACGTGCTACCAGCAGTTTGTCTTCCTCACTCAACTCGTCCATACCCAGGATTGCGATGATATCCTGCAGTTCGTTGTAACGGGCAAGAATTTGCTTAACACCTTGGGCTACTTGGTAGTGCTCTTCGCCAACTACCTCAGGTGTGAGGATACGGGAGCTTGAAGCGAGCGGATCTACCGCTGGGTAGATACCCATCTCGGAGATTTTACGCTCCAGGTTCGTTGTAGCATCCAAGTGGGCAAATGTTGTTGCCGGAGCCGGGTCTGTGTAGTCATCAGCAGGAACATAGATCGCCTGAATAGAGGTTACAGAACCTTTCTTCGTGGAAGTGATACGCTCCTGCAGCTGACCCATTTCTGTAGCCAGTGTAGGCTGGTAACCTACCGCGGAAGGCATACGTCCGAGCAGGGCGGATACTTCGGAACCTGCTTGTGTAAAGCGGAAGATATTATCGATAAAGAGCAGTACGTCGCGGCCTTCCTGATCACGGAAGTACTCCGCCATGGTCAGACCTGTCAGGGCAACGCGCAGACGCGCGCCTGGAGGCTCGTTCATTTGTCCGAAGACCATCGCCGTTTTGTTAATTACGCCGGAGTCTCTCATCTCGTGGTAGAGGTCATTACCTTCACGGGTACGTTCACCTACACCTGCGAATACAGAGATACCGCCGTGTTCCTGTGCGATGTTGTTGATCAATTCCTGAATGGTTACTGTTTTACCTACACCCGCGCCTCCGAAGAGACCGACTTTACCGCCTTTGGCATAAGGAGCCAGAAGGTCGATAACCTTGATGCCTGTCTCCAGCATTTCTGCTTGGGTAGTCAGTTCATCAAAAGTTGGAGCTGTACGGTGAATCGGGTTTTTCTGTGCAGTGCTTACATCACCCGCGTTATCGATAGGGTTACCCAGTACGTTAAATACGCGTCCCAGTGTCATTTCACCGACAGGTACGGAGATAGGTGCTCCCTGATCGACTGCTTCTACACCACGGACCAATCCGTCTGTGGAAGACATGGCGATACAACGCACACGGTTATCACCCAGATGGCGTGATGCCTCCAGCGTCAGATCGATAGTAGAACCATTCTCGCTTACGGTCTGAATCGTAATGGCATTCAGGATTTCTGGAAGTTGACCACGTTCGAATTCAACGTCAACAACCGGACCCATGATGCTTACAACACGTCCTTTATTCATGTGTATTCCCTCCTACAAGCTTGCATAGCTGCATACAGCTTCGGTTGCCCGCGCCTTGCGCTACCAGAGCCGTCATATTTAAAACCATCGTAATCCTTACACCTGAGCGTTCGCGCCCGCTACGATTTCTGTGATTTCCTGTGTAATCGCGGCCTGACGTGCACGGTTGTAAGTCAATGTAAGATCATTAATCATCTTGGATGCGTTCTTCGTTGCCGCACCCATCGCCGTCATTTTCGCACCAAGCTCGCTGGCCTTGCCGTTCAGAAGGGCTCCATAGATCAGCGTCTCCGCATAACGCGGCAGCAGCACTTCAAGCACGGATTCCGGTGATGGCTCGTACTCGTAGCTTGCCGCCTGTGCAGTGGAAGCTGCTTCAGGTTTAACCATCGGCAGAAGCTGATCAACCTCAGGAATCTGGGTCAAAGCGTTCACGAAACGGTTATAGCATACATAAAGCTCGTCGAACTGGCTGAGTTCGAAGCCTTCGACCGCTTTATGAGCAATACTCTTGATATCTGCGAAAGCCGGCGTATCGGACAATTCCGTTACCGTCTCGGCGATCGGATATCCACGGCGGGTGAAGTAATCGCGGCCTTTGCGTCCGATAATGAAAAGGGTAAACTCATCATTGGATTTATGGCGTTCCGCGATGGTTGCTGTCACCAGACGAAGGATATTGGAGTTATATCCACCGGCCAAACCGCGGTCCGATGTGATTACGAGATACGCCGTTTTCTTAACCGGGCGGCTCTCCAGCATGGGATGCTTGATTCCGCGTGTTCCGGTCGCAATGCTCTCAACAACCTCTTTCAGTTTCTCTGAATAAGGGCGAGCGGCTTCGGCTTTCTCCTGGGCTCTTCTGAGCTTCGCTGCCGCAACCATTTCCATTGCTTTGGTGATCTGACGTGTGTTTTGTACACTTTTGATCTGGCGTTTAATTTCGCGCATACCTTTTGCCATGTTTTCACCACCTCAAAACTTTGGCGAAGCCAAAGTTACTTCGTAAGCATGAACCTAAACTTTGGCGAAGCCAAAGTTACTTCGTAAGCATAGGGCACAAGCCCAATTCACAAGAGCAGGCTGCACTATATGGGTATACACATGCAGCCGCCTCGCTATATATCATGATCAAGCACTTCGCAGGGCGGACGATCCGCCGGAAGCTTCTTATTTAACAGAAGTCGCGAAGCCTTTTTTGAATTTCTCGATTGCAGCCTTCAGTGCAGCATCGTTCTCAGGCACCAAATCTTTGGTGTCGCGGATCGACTGCAGTACTTCAGGATGGTTGCTGTCGATAAAGGACAGGAACTCTTGCTCAAAGCGTCTAACGTCCGCAACCGGAATGTCATCCAGGAAGCCTCTTACAGCTGTGTACAGGCTGACAACCTGATGCTCAACCGACAACGGCTGGTTAACACCTTGTTTCAGAATTTCCATCATACGTGCACCGCGGTCAAGACGGGCTTTGGTCGATCTGTCCAAATCGGAACCGAATTGGGAGAACGCCTGCAACTCACGGTACTGGGCGAGATCCAGACGCAGGGAACCTGCTACTTTCTTCATCGCTTTGATCTGTGCGGAACCGCCGACACGGGATACCGAGATACCCACGTTAATCGCCGGACGCTGGCCTGCATAGAACAGGTCTGCTTCCAGGAAGATCTGACCATCCGTGATGGAGATTACGTTCGTAGGAATGTATGCCGATACGTCGGAAGCTTGTGTCTCGATGAATGGCAGGGCAGTCAAAGAACCGCCGCCGAGCTCATCGTTCAGCTTCGCTGCGCGCTCCAGCAAACGGGAGTGCAGATAGAATACGTCACCCGGATATGCTTCCCGACCTGGTGGACGGCGGAGCAAGAGGGAGAGTTCGCGGTATGCAGCCGCTTGTTTGGTCAAGTCATCATATACGACAAGGACATGCTCGCCTTTGTACATGAAGTACTCACCCATTGCACAGCCCGCATAAGGAGCGATGTACAAGAGCGGAGATGGCTCAGAAGCTGATGCTGTAACGACAATCGTGTACTCCAGCGCACCGTGGCGGCGAAGTGTTTCTACGACTTGGGCTACAGTGGATTGCTTTTGACCGATAGCGACATAGATACACTTCATGCCGCTGCCTTTTTGGTTCAGGATCGCATCAATTGCGATGGATGTTTTACCAGTCTGGCGGTCACCAATGATCAGCTCGCGCTGACCGCGGCCGATAGGTACCATGGCGTCAATCGCTTTAATGCCTGTCTGCATTGGCTCATGTACCGATTTACGGGCCATAACACCTGGTGCCTGGTTCTCTACCGGACGGAATTCCGTGGTAGCGATCGGACCTTTGCCGTCCACCGGCTGACCCAGCGGGTTCACGACGCGGCCAATCAGTGCTTCACCAACCGGAACCTGCATGATTTGGCCGGTACGTTTCACTTGGTCGCCTTCGCGAATTTCGGAATACTCACCGAGGATAACGATACCGACATTGCTTTCTTCAACGTTAAGGGCAAGGCCCATAACACCGTTGGCGAATTCTACGAGCTCGCCGGACATTACTTTCTCCAGACCGTAGACGCGGGCGATACCATCACCGACCTCTACAACCGTTCCGACCTCGACCACTTCGATGTCATTTTTATATTGCTCAATCTGACTCTTAATCAATGTGCTGATTTCTTCAGGTCTGATACTCAAGTGTTTCACCCCTATCTACTATACTCGTCTGTTAAAAGACTTTTCGAGACGATCCAGCTTGCCGGACAAGCTGCCGTCGAACAAGGTATCCCCGATCACGACTTTTAATCCGCCCAGGAGCGTCGGGTCTACAATATTTTCAATGCGAAGTTTACGGTTCACTCTGGCTCCGAATTGTTCAGCGACAGCGGCAGATTCCTGCTCGCTCAGCTTGTAGGTCGAGTATACCTTCGCATCTGCGATGTTCAGCGCATCCTCTTCCATCTTCAGGTAGCCTTCCAGCAGCTGATGGAACAGATCGGCACGGCCGCGTTCAACCAGAAGCTGAATTGTATTCAGGACAGGCGCGGACACACGGCCCCGCAGGCTTTCGATCAGCACCTGGAATTTTGAAGCATCCGAAATGTTAGGGGATGCGATAAATTTCTGAATCATTTCATCGCCTGCAAATGCGGCAACCACCGCTTTGAGCTCCTCTTCCACTTCCATGACCTTCTGTTCCTGTGTAGCTACTTCGAACAATGCCTTCGCATACCGTTTGGCGACTACCGTATCCCGGCTCATGATCGGCCTCCTACCTCTTTGAGGTATTGATCAACAAGCTCTTCCTGGGATTTGTCGTCTTTGATTTCTTTTTGAATCAATTTGGAAGCGATCTGTACAGAAGCTGTTCCCAGCTCGCTGCGCAAGGCGGCAACCGCCTTGTTCTTCTCGCTTTCGATTTCACGCAGGGCTTCGTCTTTGAGGCGCTCTGCCTCGGACTTGGCCTGTGTCAGAATCTGATCAGCCTGCTTGTTGCCGGTCTGTCTGGACTGCTCAATGATGTCATAAGCTTCCTGACGAGCCGTTTGCAATGCCTGCTTCTGTTCCTCCACATAAGCGACAGCCTGTTCGCGGGTTTCAGCCGCTTCAGACAATTGCTTCTGCACCAGCTGGCGGCGCTGCTCCATGACAGAGAAGAGCGGACCGAATGCATAGCGGTTAAGCAGGAAATAAAGAATAAGAAACGCGATTAACGCGAGCACTAGAGATTCCCATGAAAAATGCAATTTGAAGTCACTCCTTTCCGGTGAACGTCCATTCTACCGATGTGTACAAGCTCAAGACTAAAAAGAAGGCGCGGATGGCTGTGCCTTCCCCGCCAAACCTTTATACATTCAATTAAGCTGCGCCGTAGAAAATGAACGCCAATACTACCCCGATGATAGGCAGGGCTTCGACCAGACCTACACCGATAAACATTGTAGTTTGCAGAGTGGATTTTGCTTCTGGCTGACGAGCGATACCTTCGATTGTTTTACTTACGATCAGACCGTTACCAATACCAGCGCCCAATGCGCCCAAACCTACTGCAATTGCAGCTGCAAGAAATGCCCAAACTCCCATTTGTAAAATCCTCCTTAGAGATGTGTAGTAATGGTTATTTATATAAGTTAAGCCGGTTCATAGCCCGTTTCTTAACATTCAACCTAATGCTCTTCGTGCGTATCGATCGCCTGCGAGATGTAGACGAACGTCAGGATCGTAAATACGAAAGCCTGGATCGCACCGACAAAAATACTGAACCCCTGCCAAACAACCAAGCCTACAACCGAAGCTACAGCTCCGAATGCATTCAGCGTGCCCAGCTTAATTAGCTGTGCAATAAGAACTTCCCCCGCGAAGATGTTACCGAATAGACGCATACCATGCGTCAGCAGTTTCGAGAACTGCTCAATCAGGTTAATCGGGAAGAAGAACCAGAACGGCTGGAAGTAGTGTTTGAAATACCCTTTGGTGTTACGAGTCATACCCAGGAAATGCACCATAACGAAGATCAGGCCTGCAAGACCCATTGATACGGATGCATCAGCGGTTGGTGATTTCCACCAGTTCACGCCAACTTCGACATGTTCATTCGGTTTCGTCTCATGAGCCTTGTCGAAAGCTTCAGCTACAGAGGTAATCTGATGACCAAAGACAGTCGCACTTTCCTTATTGTCATACTCCGTAACGACACCAAACGGCAATCCAAGCAGGTTAGCAACGAAGATGAATAAGATCAGCGTCATACCTAACGAGAGGAAAGGTCTTCCTTTCTTCAAGTCCATAGAACTGGAGATCAGGCCTTGAACAAACTCAACCGCCCACTCCATAAAATTCTGCAGCTTACCGGGCTTGTCGACAGACAAGTTACGGGTTGCCAGAAGGGCAAGAACAAATACGATGGTACAGGTCACAACCAGCATCAGAACTACGGACAGGTCAATATGTAGTCCGCCGAGGTCAATGATCGGTGATTCATGCATGTTTTTTCTCACCCCTTTCTCATATGAAAGTTGTTTAACTCTCTCTCATAGCAATTATGGCCCCTATGAATACAAGGAAAAAGTTGGACGATACCAGACTGGCAGCAACAGCAATTTCGCTGAAATAGGCAGGCCATTCCAAAGCGGGAATAAGAGCTAGGATCGATGTCGCCAGGCGAAAGCCCAGACCGAGACCGGCCCGTTTTCCGTCACCTTGACCTGCTGCAGCGTCAGCAATCTTGCGCACCTTGTAAGCCAGATGAAGCACATTCAAACAGCTGACGGCCGAGCCCAGCACCAAGCCATGCGCAACTGCCCGATGATGCGGCAGAAACGCCGAGACCAAAAAACAAAGAGCCATGAAGATCAGTGCCACCATCAGCAGCACCCTTTGAAGTTTGATCATTTCACTCATCGTTGTCTCTCATTACCTTTCTAATGACAGCAGCAATACCCATGCCCCCGACGGCAAGTCCAAGAAAAACGCTTACGGCGATCCATAATCCCTTGCCTCCCAGGACTTTATCCAGCCAGGTGCCAAGGTAGAATCCTCCCAGGGTACAGACAGCCAGATTTACGCCGATTGCGCTTACAAGACCCAACGCCTTCAGAGCGTTTCCACCGCTGCTTTGTGCCTTTTTTGGTTTTTTCGGATCGACCATATTCCACGCCACCCTTACAATCCCAGTCCAATTTTACTGAATGATGAGAGGCCTGTCAATTGAGAGCTTTCAGCCATTTAAAGGGTAAAAGCGGGGTGCAGCACACCCCTGCTGTCCTTTATCACTTCGCAAAAGCGTACAGTACAACTGTATACTGTAACTTATGTCTCTTACAATGCCGTATCCGTTTCCTTTGTGAACATTCTGTGAAATTCTTCAGGGCGCTCACTGTTGATTCCAAAATGGTGAAGAATCGCATTGACAATCCGCTCTGATGCATGCCCGTCACCATACGGGTTGGCAGCCCTGCTCATGGAGTCATACACAGCAGCGTCGGTTAACAATGTTTTGGTCCGGCTGTACACCTTCTCTTCGTCCGTGCCTACCAGCTCAAGCGTTCCAGCTTCAATGCCTTCCGGACGCTCTGTCGTATCCCGCAGCACCAGAACTGGCACGCCGAAGGACGGCGCTTCTTCCTGGAGACCGCCGGAGTCTGTCAGAATCAGATGCGTATGCGGATAGAAATTGTGCAGGTCAACCACGTCCAGCGGCTCAATCAGCTTGATACGCGGATGATCACCTAAAATTTCATGCGCCGGTTCTTTGACAGCCGGGCTTGGATGCACCGGATACACGATGGCAATATCATCGAACTCGTCGGCAATGCGTTTGATAGCACGGAAAATATTACGATGCGGTTCCCCTTGGGATTCGCGACGGTGGGCCGTTACAAGCACGAGGCGTTTGCCCTGTGCCCAATCCAGCACCGGATGCGAATAATCATCCCGTACCGTATATTGAAACACATCAGTTACCGTATTGCCTGTGACATAAATACTAGCCTCGGACTTGTTCTCCTTACGCAGGTTGTCTGCCGACATATCCGTTGGCGAGAAGTGCAGGTCAGACAACACGCCTGTCAGCTGGCGGTTCATCTCTTCAGGATAAGGCGACAGCTTGTTCCATGTACGAAGACCGGCTTCGACATGACCTACCTGGATCTGCTGCATAAAGGCGGCATAGCTGGCCAGGAAAGTCGTCAGCGTGTCACCGTGCACCAAAACAATGTCAGGTTTCGCTTCGCGCAGCACCGGCTCCAGCCCGCCCAATACACGAATGGAAATTTCGTTCAGCGTCTGGCGGTCTTTCATCACATCCAGATCGTAATCCGGATTAATTTTGAACACTTCCAGCACCTGATCCAACATTTGACGGTGCTGTGCTGTTACACATACGACCGATTCGATATGCTCCGGATGACGCTGCAATTCCAGAATGAGCGGCGCCATTTTAATTGCCTCCGGACGCACGCCGAAGATCGTCATTACTTTAATTTTGGACATCTTACCCTGCGTCCCCCTTTGTCATGCTTGGGCTTGATGTAATCCCAGGGATTACCGTACCCCGCGCTTGTGCGACAGCTGTGCCGCACAACCGTTTTTTATCGTTATTGACTGATCTTACTTCGTTCCATACAGACGGTCGCCGGCATCGCCGAGACCTGGAATGATATAGCCGTGATCGTCCAGACGCTCGTCCAGCGCAGCTACATAAATGTCCACGTCCGGATGCGCATCGTGAACGGCTTTTACACCTTCCGGTGCTGCAATCAGATTCATCATCTTGATCTGCGTGCAGCCGCGCTTCTTCAGAACGTCAATGGCTGCAATCGCTGAACCGCCGGTTGCAAGCATCGGATCGATGACGATCAGCTCACGCTCCGTTACATCGGTTGGAAGTTTCGTATAATACTCAACAGGCTGCAGCGTCTCCGGATCGCGGAACAAGCCAACATGACCGACTTTGGCTGCAGGCAGCAGCTTCACGACACCGTCCAGCATACCCAGACCGGCGCGCAGGATTGGAATCAGACCCAGCATACGGCCGGAGATGACTTTCCCCTGTGTTTCTGCCACGGGCGTCTGCACCGTAATGGATTCCAGTTCAATCCCGCGGGTAATTTCATATGCCATCAAAGTGGCCACTTCATCTACCAATTCTCGAAAATCTTTGGTATTCGTCCGCATGTCACGGATAAAAGTTAGCTTGTGCTGAATCAAGGGGTGATCACAAATCACCAGTTTTCTCATGGAATGTCCCTCCGGTAGTTAAAGCTTGCTTTTTTGTTCATCAGCATCCGTTTCTACAACTTATCAGAAACAATGCTGCGAACGGAAAACGTTCTTTCGTTTTGGCAGCAGTCAAAATCCTATTTATTATAGCATTCCGTCTGTGCATTTTACACCTCCATTACAACCTCTTTTCAAATATGGTGCCATCTGTCGTCATCACGACCCTATAATCCACAAATTATTGGGAAATTAGACCTGCTCCTGTAGAAAAAAAGCAGAAAAATCCGTCAATCAGCACGAAAAAAGACAGCTTCCCGGTCCGGTTCCGGACGGAAAGCTGCTTGTACATACCTCCGTATTATCGGTAGCTCAGATTCTCCCACTCTTCCTGAAATTCGGTAAGCATCTCTTCTTTGTTGATCTCGCCGGCGATATAGGCCTGCATACTGCTGCTGATATCATGGTTGTAGCCTTTCGGGAAACGAGGGAAGTTCCAGGTCCAGATCTTGCCTTCCTTGGCATGCTGGGAGACGACCATTCCCAGATCTCCGGTCACCTTCTCATCAGCCTGCATATTCTTGAAGGCCGGGACAAACTTGAACTTTTCAGTTACGTATTTCTTACCGGCATCCGAAGTAGCGAGCCAGTTGAGAAACTCCTTCGCCTCCTCCTTCACCGGTGAATTTTTGTTCACAACCCAGTTAGCGGCGACACCAACAGCAATTTTGTCAGCCGAAGACGGATCATTATCAATCGGTGCCGGGAGGATCCCGAGGTTAAGATCCGGGTTAATCCCATCAATCTGCGGCTGAGTCCAGTTTCCGTGGTGCATCATCGCTGCCTGGCCATTCGCAAACATCGTCACCTGGGAATTATAGTCGGTGGTCAGCGGGTTGGCATTTCCGTATTTCAGCATCAGATCCAGCAGATCCACCCATTTTTCAAATACTGGATTGCCCGGAATTTTCGAGGTTTCATCATTCAGGCCGGCAATGAACTGTGCCGGGTCCTTCTGCTGTGCAAATGGAATGTTAGCCAGATGGTTGCCCAGGATCCAGTATTCCGCAAAACCGTTCGCAAAAGGTGTGATTCCGGCTGCCTTCAGCTTCTTCGCGGTTTCCTCCAGCTCATTAAGTGTACGCGGGAGCTGGGTGATGCCCGCCTTCTGGAACAGATCCTTATTATAGATAATACCAAACCCCTCCAGGTTCATGGGCTGGCCGTAGAGCTTACCGTTCACCGTCATTGGTTCCTTCGCAAATTCATCCAGATTTTTGACCCACGGCTGATCCGACAGGTCCTCCATGTATTCAAACCAGGTGTCACGGTCCGCATATCCTTCATTTGTGAAAATATCCGGCTGGTCACCGGAAGCAAACTTCGCCTTGAGCGCCGACCCGTAGTCCGAACCTCCGCCCACCGACTGGATATCAAGCTTGATGCCCGGGTGGGTTTTCTCATATTCGGCTTTCATTTCATTCAGCGGCTGGAGAATTTCCACCTTGAACTGATAAATATGAATGGTCTTGACGCCGCCGCTGCCATCGGAAGAGCTTCCGCACCCTGCCAGCACAAGAGCCATCACGGTTACAAAGGCAAAGACTCTCAGCAATTTGTTGGTCATCATAATCCCCCCTCTGTCAACCTTTTACCGCTCCGGCTGCAATACCGGATACGATATATTTTTGCATGGCTAGGAAAAAAATAACGACGGGCAGTATACCCAGTACAAGCGCCGGAAGTGCCAAGTCCCACTGCTTGGTATATTGGCCGAACAACGTGTAGGTCGCGATTGGAATCGTACGTTTGGCCGGATCAGTCAGAATCAGGGATGGCAGCAGATAGTCGTTCCAGATCCACAGCGTGTTCAGAATCAGCACCGTGATCAGCATCGGGCGCATCAGCGGCATCACAATCCGGAAAAACACGCCATAGCGGGAGGAGCCGTCCACCCAGGCAGCCTGTTCGACCTCAACCGGCACGGATTTGACGAACCCGTGGAACAGGAATACCGACAGCGGGGCACCAAAACCCAGGTAGCACAATATGAGGCCGGGGATGCTGTTATTCAGGCTAAGCACATTCGAGATCTGCATCAACGGCAGCATGATGGACTGGAACGGAATGACCATCGCCGAGATCAGCAGAGCGAACAGCACGCGGTTAAAGCGCGTATCGTTACGTACCATCTGATAGGCAGCCATGGAACTGATCAGCAGCAGCAGCACGTTGCTAATGATGGTGATCAGCAGGGAGTTACCCAGTGCGGACGGAAAATCAATGGTTTCCCAAGCGTTCTTGTAGTTCGAGAAATGAAAGGCCGACGGCCAGGCGGCGGAGTTGGTCAGAATATCCCCAAACGTCTTCACAGAGTTGACCAGCAGGAAATAGAACGGCACCAGAAATAGCAAACCGATTAAAATCAGCACAATTTCAGTGACCAGCATGCCGACCCGGTAGTTGTTGGTTTTGTGCATTACATCTCAACCTCCCTGTTCTTCGTCGCACGAACCTGAACGCTGGTAATAATGGCAACGATGATGAAGAAAATGATCGCTTTGGCTGTACCCAGCCCGAGGCGGTTATTCGTAAAGGCTTCGTTATAAATGTCCAGGGCTACCGATTCGGTGGATTTGAAAGGTCCGCCCTGGGTCAGCGCCAGATTTAGCTCGAACACCTTAAACGCCCAGGAAATAGCCAGGAAAAGGCATACCGTTACGGCCGGCATAATGAGCGGAACAATCACACTGCGCAGAATCTGCAGGCGGCTGGCCCCGTCGATCTGTGCGGACTCCAGAAGGGACTTCGGCACGTTATTCAGAGAAGATATGTAGATAACCATCAGGTACCCGGCATACTGCCAGACAAATACAATGACCGTGCCCCAGAACGCCGTAGAGGCATTGCCGAGCCAAGGCAGCTGGAAGAAGGACCATCCTGTGGCTTCCCCCACCGCAGCAAAGCCGCGGACAAAGATAAACTGCCAGATAAAGCCGAGAAGCAGACCCCCGATCATATTCGGGATAAAAAACACCGTCCGCAGGGCATTACGGCTCCGAAGCGGCTTCGTCAGGAAATAGGCGAGCGCAAAGCCGAGCAGGTTGGTCATCAGAACCCCGCAGACTGTGAATTTGACCGTAAACCAAAAGGCATTCCGGAAGTCCGGGTCGCTGTTCAGGATATGCAGGTAGTTGCCGAAGCCTACCCAGTTGTTATGGGAGGAGACGCCGTCCCAATTCGTCATGGAATAATAAAGTCCAAGGAAGAACGGCACAACGACAATGAGTGCAAAGAAAAGTGTCATGGGCCCTACAAAAACAAGCTGCTGTATGAGCCGTGCAGATTTACTCTGGTTCAAGGCAATCGCTCCTTTGACTTTGAAATAGGCTAACCTTTCTGCTTCTGTCCGGCCCTATAGGTAACGCTTACATTTCCACCTCTACCAGTTTATTAACCAAAATTTCCGAATTCGACCATCCTCCTGCCGGTCACTAAATCATGCATTCTGTTCCAGTATCAGGATTCCATGCTCATGCTAAAAAGGCCGCCTCCTTGTCTAATGACAAGGAAGCGGCCTGACTGCAGAACAGATCAACGGTGAAAATCAGTATTGAATATCAGGGTAAATCGGGAACTTGGCAGTCAACTCTGCAACATCCGTGCGTGCTTTGGACAGCACAGTGTCGTCCTTCGGATTCTTCAGGACTGCAGCAATAATTTGTCCGATCTTCACCATTGCATCTTCATCCATACCGCGGGAAGTTGCCGCAGGTGTACCGATACGGATACCGCTCGTGATGAACGGGCTGGTCGGATCGAACGGAATCGCATTCTTGTTCACGGTGATCCCGATGGAGTCCAGTACATGCTCGGCATCCTTACCTGTGATATTGACATTTCTTGTATCGACCAGCATCAGGTGGTTGTCTGTACCGCCCGACACAATATTAATACCTTCGCCCATCAGCGTCTCGGACAGAACTTTGGCATTCTTGATCACGTTCTCGGCATAGGTTTTGAAGGAAGGCTGCAGTGCTTCGCCAAAAGCAACAGCCTTGGAAGCAATGACATGCATCAGCGGACCGCCCTGAGTTCCCGGGAATATCGCCTTGTCGATTGCCTGTGCCCAAGCCTTGCGGGTCAGGATCATGCCGCCGCGTGGTCCGCGGAGCGTTTTGTGAGTAGTCGTCGTTACAAAATGGGCATGCGGTACCGGGTTTGGATGCAGACCTGCAGCCACAAGGCCCGCGATATGCGCCATATCAACCATAAACAGCGCGCCTACATCATTGGCAATGGAAGCAAAAGCTTCAAAGTCGATGGTGCGCGGGTAGGCACTTGCACCTGCCACGATCAGACGCGGACGATGTTTGAATGCTGCCTTGCGCACTTCATCATAATCGATGCGGAACGTATCTTCCTGTACACCATAAGCCACAAAGTTATACAGCAAACCGGAAGCGTTCACTGGACTGCCATGGGTCAGGTGACCGCCATGCGCCAGGTTCATCCCGAGAACCGTATCTCCTGTCTTGATCGCTGCCAGGTATACTGCAAGGTTCGCCTGCGCTCCGGAGTGCGGCTGCACGTTGGCATGCTCAGCACCGAACAGTTCCTTGGCACGGTCACGTGCAATATTTTCGACGATATCGACATGCTCGCAGCCGCCGTAGTAACGTTTGCCCGGGTAACCTTCGGCATATTTGTTCGTCAATACAGAGCCCATAGCTTCCATGACCGCTTCACTCACAATATTCTCCGAAGCGATCAGCTCGATGTTGTTGCGTTGGCGTTTCAGTTCAAGACCCATAGCTTCCAATACGGCAGGGTCACTCTTGCGCAGTTGTTCCATTGTACAATTCCTCCCTGATAATAAGGTTATATTCCTCGCAGCTGAGCTGCGGCCAATCCACATTCGTCTGCATCCTGGTATCCAGCATGTTAAGTCGATGCCTTGCACTAGGGCTAAGCAGAACCTTTAATTAAAACTTTTCATCGTAAACGTTCTTAGTAAACGTTCTTAGTAAACGTTCTTAGTCACAGGCGGTGGTGTTGCCCTGCTGCTCCAGTTCAAGCCGGTACACCGCACGTTCACCGCCGATCAGCTTCGGCCGTGTCGTTGCTGCCGTCACGCGGGCTTCACCGATATAACGGCGGCCCAGACGATAAGGAACGGCCACCCGCCGCAGATGCATGCCGATCAGCGTCTCGCCGATATCGATGCCGGCATCAGCTTGCACCGCTTCAGCCAGACATGGCTCCTCCATAGACTGATAAGCGGCCGCGGCCATGGAACCGCCTGCGGTCGGTACAGGCACTGCTGCAACTTCCGTAAGGCCCAGCCGCTCCAGCACACGCCGTTCCATCACTAGGGCGCGGTTCAGGTGCTCACAGCACTGGAAGACGATATCAAATCCGTATTCAGCCCGGACACGTTCGAAGCCGGACAGCAGTTCCCGGGCAACCTCCAGGGCGCCGGCGGTGCCAATACGGCGTCCAGCCACCTCACTTGTACTGACCCCTACGACCAGCACCCGGCCCGGCCGCAGACCGGAGGCCTCGGCCAATTCACGGACCGCTTCTACGGTCTGCTCCCGAATGGTAATCTGTGAATGACTGTCTGTCATCGTTCATACCCCCTTCAGCTTATCCTGTACAAAAATCACGATCTCTGTCCATTATAGCTGAGACAAACAAAAAAGAGCAGACTGCATACGATATGCAGACGTGCTCTTTTGCCCAGGCGACCGGCCGTATATCCGATGCTCCACCGTGGTTTTGCCCACTTTCGTCGCCAGTTACATCGGACTTCATGTTTTCAAGTCCATCTTAAAACATCACCCGCCGAAAATCAACCGCCAAAAACAAGGATTATTGTTGTTCCTCCAGCTTGTCCAGCAAACGCTCCAGCGCTGTGCGAATCTCACCTGCGGTCCGGTCATAATCCTCCCGGAAACCGCCGAATGGATCAGAGATATCGAAGCTTGGGATCCGTTGACGGATCAGGACCATCCGTTCCCGCTCCTCGGAGTCCAGATCCCGGCCAAGAGCCTGCTGAAGGGCTTGCCCTGCCCGCAGGCTGTCCAGCTCTTCAATATCAGCGAGAACCTGCGCATCATCCTCGGCGTATTCCTTCAGCGTATAGATCCGGCCGGCAGTCTGGGGGAACTGGCGCAGCACATGCTGCTTATGGGATTGGGTCAGTGTCAGAATCAGATCCGCCCATTCCACCAGCTCCTGGTTGATCGGCTTGGAGGTCAGCTGCTCCTGAATGTCATGATCTCGCAGCACTGCCTCGGCATGCCTCGAGATCGAACCCCCATGCGCTGCAGCCACGCCGGCGGAACGGACCTGGAGACTGACCTTCCGCTCCCCCGCCAGCTTGCGCAGCAGCGCCTCCGCCATCGGGCTGCGGCAAGTATTGCCTGTACATACGAACAAGATGTTATTCAAGTTGTCCACCTCCGGTTAAGCAATTCGAGCCATCTGTGAAGATTGCAATCTCTATGATACACAATATTGATCTATAAGTTCATCTGACTCTTCTTCAAAAAATAAACAGCAGGCCAAAGGCCAGCAAAATGGCTCCGCCTACCGCCTCTCCGTAATCTCCGAGATTACGGCTGACCCTGCGGCCCAGCAGCAGGCCGAGAATGGACATAAGCCCCCCGCAGAAGCCAAACGACAGGATGGTCAGAACCAGATCACTCTGGAACATCCCCAGCGAAACCCCTACCGAGAAGGAATCCATACTCACGCCGAGGGAAAATAATAAAATACCAACCGGTGACCGATGGTCAAAGGTCTGTTCCCCGCCGCGAAATGAATTATAAATCATATGAAGCCCCAGCAACACCAGCAGCCCGCCGGCTGCATACGTGGCCACTTGTCCCAACAGCGCACTCATATAATGCCCCGTGAACATCCCGAGCAGCGGCATCAGGATATGAAACAGTGCGATTACCGTGCTGATCTTGAGTATATCCCGCAAACGGATGCCTTTCATGCCGACTCCGATTCCCAGCGAGAACGCGTCCATTCCCAATGCGAGCGCCATAACCAGAATGGTCACAAACTGCCCGATATGGGCAGTAGCCTCCTGCATGTTCATTCCCCCATATCCGCAATTAGAATCTCTTTCACCTTATGCGGACAAGATGTGAAACATGACCTGCGGAGACAAGTTAAACCCGCTTCAACCTATGGAGGAGCAGGAAAACGGGCGGCACGGGATTCCAAGTAAAGCATTGTAACGTCAGAATTCAAGATTCAAGCTTCTGCTTCAGGCCTGCACCACTTCATGGCCGGCCGCCTTCAGCAGCCGGTTCATCACAGCTGCGCCGAGCCCCTCCTGGGGACAGGCCTCCGACAGAATGAAGGCAGCCCCGTCCTCATCGCAGGCGCGAAGCACGTCATACAGCCGGTGCGCGGCCTCTTCCAGCCGCGCCAGGCTGCCGAGGGAGTAGACACGCTCTCCCTCGTAGGCGGAGCGGTGCTCGTCGAACGCGAGCACCGCCGTCCGTTCGCCGCGCGCTGCAGCTTCCGCCAGCGCGGCGCGGATATGGTCCGTCACCCGCTGCGGGGACGGACCCTCCACCACGCACAGGCGCCCGCGGGGCGCGTAGTGCGTGTACTTCATGCCCGGCGACCGCGGCGCCGGGCTGTGCTCGTCCGGCCCGCTGCCCGCAAGGGCCGGGTCCGTCTCCACCGCGGCGGCGACGGCCGCGAGCTGCTCGGCGGTGATACCGCCGGGGCGCAGGATGGTGACGACGCCGTCGTCACCGGCCTGGACCACGGTGGATTCCACACCGACGCCGGTGGGACCGCCGTCGAGGATGCCGCCGATCCGGCCGGCCAGATCCTCGCGCACATGCGAGGCACGGGTCGGACTCGGGCGGCCGGAGCGGTTCGCGCTGGGCGCCGCCACCGGGCAGCCGGAGACGGCGAGCAGCCGCAGCGCGACCGGGTGGTCCGGCATACGGATGCCGACCGTATCCAGTCCTGCCGTGACGCGCGGCGACAGAACCCCCGGACGGACCGGCAGGACCAGTGTCAGCGGTCCGGGCCAGAAGGCGTCCATGAGCGCAGCCTCGACCGGTTTGACTCCGGACACCAGCTCGTCCAGCTGCCGGCGGTCTGCGATATGGACAATTAGCGGATTGTCGGCAGGTCTGCCTTTGGCCGTGAAGATCGACTCCACTGCATCACTGCGGCGGGCATCACCGCCAAGACCATAGACCGTCTCGGTGGGGAATGCAACGGTTTTCCCGGACTGCAGCAGCGCTGCCGCCTCCTTGAGGTCCCGCTCCGCCCGTTCATCCGTCGTACCGGACGGCTGGCGAACGAGAGCTGTCACGTCCCACCACGCCGTAAGCTCATTCGGCATAATTTTATTCGATATAGGTTCAGCTGCCGCACCCGTATGCTCCGGCTTGGCTTTTTGGCTGTTCAGATCTTCTGTCATTGATTCATCCCATACTTTCTGGTTACAGTCTCAGGCATGCTCATGCACGATCAGCATGCGATATCCCCAATTATATCATACCGGACAGGAGCCCGGCGGATTCACCTGCTGGATAGGGAGCTTCCCTTGCGATTAAGTGAACAACCCAGTAATCCAGGACCATATGTCGAGCAGGAGATCCCATAGGAAGAAACGAACCACCGGCTCCTGATCCGCCTGCCGGACTGCCGCCTCCCCATCAGCCGGGGCAGCCGCGCCTGCTTGCGCTGCGGCCTCTCCGCTTCCTGCATCTATGAAACACAGGGGAGGAAACAGCACACACCACCAGTTCTGGCCTTCCCCCTGGCCGAGCGTCACCCGCACCGCTTCGTAATTACCGGCCGGATAGACCAGTCCCCCATACAGCTTGGTCGGAAAAGGTACCTTTCCCAGCTCCACCTTGTAGCTATAATCAATTCCGCGCGCGGCAAGTTCCCGGCCCACGGTAGCCTGAATATCGGGCAGCCGGGTACGGATAAGCGCCCGCGCTTGTTCGAGACTCTGCGGGTTGTCCAGCTCCTGTACCCAGCTGTCCATCTGCCGCACAACCGCATCGCGGATTTCTCTTTTGACCAATTGGTCTCCTGGCGCATCCGAATTTGCTAGAATCCGCAAGCGGATGGACTCCTGCGGAATGCTGGACTTGGCCAGGGCAGCATCCGCTTTCTGACCCTCCCAAGACATAATCAATATAAATATACAACCCATAATAAGTGCGGTTTGCCTAGTGAACCAGTTCATCGTCCTCTCTCCCTCCACGTCCTGCTTGTCTATCAGTATGTCCGGGATTAGAAGAGTTAAACCTATCATTCTAGCAAAGTTCAGTCTATCAGCTGCAGCTAAAGCCGGCAAAAGACCAAAAAGCCCCTTCTCTCCGGAGAGAGAAAGGACTTAGGATTGAAGATGCAATACAGATTTCGAAAAGCTTAGGTCCGTTCCGGTCAGCTCGGCTTGGCTGCCCTGCTTCGAAGCCCGGCCTTGGAACGATTCTGTGCAGGCTGCGGAAACTCATCCTCCAGTTCCTGTCCATGAATCTTAATGCTCAGTACCACCCCGATACTCATCATGTTAATCAGCAGCGAAGTACCGCCATAGCTGATAAACGGAAGGGTAATCCCTGTCAGCGGCACCAGGCCGATAAATGCACCGATATTCTCGAAGATCTGATAGAGCAGCATCGCCACCACCCCTACAATGATGTAGGGTCCTGCACGTTCCCGGCATTCCAGTGCAATCAGAATCATTCGGTGGATCAGAATAAAATAGAGCAACAGCAGCACGGAAGCCCCTACAAACCCGAATTCCTCTGCAATGACGGAGAAGATAGAGTCCGCATACGTGTATGGGACCCGTTTACTCTGAACCGAGGTTCCTTTCAGGAATCCTTTGCCGCTCATCCCGCCGGAGGCGATTGCCAGCTTGGCATTCTCCGTCTGGTACTTGGCATCACGGCTTGCTTCCTCCGGCATCAGCCAGGGGTCAAAACGGTTAACCAAGTGGGGCTTTTTCAAAGTATCCACCAGAAAATGCTTCACTTCGTCATGGAAATGAATATAAGAGAAAATACCGCCGATGGCCACGCCCACGATAATGATTACGCCGATCAGGGCATGGACAAACCGGATATTCCCGATCCACAGCATACCGAACATGATAACGATGTACGCCAGTGCGTTGCCCAGGTCATTCTGCGCAATGACAACAACAAAAGGCAGGAACGTAATCATCATGATCGGCACGACATCCCGCCAGAACAAAAGCTGGTCCTTGACCTTATTCTTACGCAGCAGCACGTAGGCGAGGAACAGAACGAGAATAAGCTTGAACAGCTCGGCAGGCTGGATACTCAGTCCACCGATTTTAATCCATCCTGATGCGTTGTTGAGATCCTGTCCGAGAAAGATGGTCAGGATCAGCAGCAGCACGCCTGCGCCATAGATATATAAAGAGTATTTTACGAACAGCCGGTAATCCAGCATACAAATGCCAAGGATCGCGACAAAACCGAGGGCATAATAGACAATCATTTTTAAATAGTCTCCGCCATGTCCTTCCCAGGCTCTGCCGGCACTGTAGGTAGCAGCCACACTGATACCCATCAGCAGGATGAGGATAAAAATGATCGCGCCATCCATTTTTTTAAGTTTCTGAAACATGATGGTCCCCCTGAGACTGTTTCTTTCCATTCACTTTATCCATTGTAAAGGAACCCTGTCCAAAATGGAAATAACGGTTTTGTCACATGCCTGCCAGGCAGTAAGCTAATGGCGGGCAATTCCCACTACATGCCGTTCAATGCCCGCCAGATCCGGGACAATCTCAATTTCGTCATAGAACCCGGTCGCTGCCAGCATATCGGCGACATCCCGGGCCTGCCCCTGGCCCAGCTCGAAGCCGACCAGGCGAGGCGGCGCAGCCAGCAGCTGCAGCTGCGCCATCATGATCCGGTACGGCGCCAGCCCGTCCGGGCCGCCGTCCAGTGCGGTGCGCGGCTCGTGATCGCGCACCTCCGGCTGCAGGCCGGCAATCTCGCCGGCCGGGATGTACGGCGGGTTGGACACCAGGATGTCCACCTCCAGGCCCGCGAGCGGCGACAGCAGATCGCCTTCGCGGAAATCCACGGCCGTGCCGGCCGCAGCGGCATTCTTCGCCGCCACTGCCAGTGCAGCGGAAGAGATATCCACCGCTGTGAGTTGCCAGTTCGGCCGTTCCGCGGCCAGCGTCACGGCAATCACGCCGCTGCCAGTGCCGATATCGGCCGCACGCGGCGCGCCGTCCGGCCAGAGCTGATCCCCTCGGCGCAGAACCGCCTCGACGAGCAGCTCGGTCTCCGGCCGCGGAATGAGCACAGCCGGCGTCACTTGGAACGGCCGGCCATAGAACTCCTGCCATCCCATAATATACTGTGCCGGTTCACCGGCAGCCTTGCGGCGGATGGCATCCTGCCAGCGCACCATCCCCGAAGCCGGGAACGGGTCCGCCATCGCCGCGAAGAACGCGGCGCCTTCCAGCCCGAGCACATGCTCCAACAGCAGACGTGCATTATGCTGGGGCTCCAGTACGCCGAGCCCCGCCAAAAAAGAAGAAGCCTCGGTTAAGGCTTCTCGAATACTCCGGTTGGGTGTCATGACAAACCGTTCTGCTGCCACGATTACACCGTCTTCTCCATCATATCGGCTTGTTCCGCAATGGTCAGTGCCGATACGATTTCTTCAATTTCACCGTTCATAACATGATCCAGCTTATGCAGGGTCAGACCGATCCGGTGGTCCGTTACACGGCTTTGCGGGAAATTGTACGTGCGGATCCGTTCACTGCGGTCGCCTGTGCCCACTTTACTCTTCCGCTCACCGGCATACTTGGCCTCTTCTTCCTGGCGCATCATATCATAGATCCGTGCGCGCAGTACCTGCAGGGCTTTATCCTTGTTCGAGTTCTGGGATTTGCCATCCTGGCAGGTAGCCACAATACCGGTAGGAACATGTGTCACACGTACCGCAGATTTGGTCGTATTGACAGACTGTCCGCCTGCACCACTGGAACAGAACGTATCCACACGGATATCCTTGTCGTGAATTTCAATGTCCAGCTCCTCGGCTTCCGGCATCACCGATACCGTCGAGGTGGAGGTATGAATGCGTCCGCCGGATTCCGTTGCCGGAATACGCTGAACACGATGGGCACCGCTCTCAAACTTCAGCTTGCTGTAAGCACCGCGTCCGTTCACCATGAAGATAACCTCTTTAAACCCGCCAAGGTCATTGATATTCGCGTCCATCAACTCAACCTTCCAGCCTTGGGTATCTGCATAGCGGGTATACATGCGGTACAGGTCGGCTGCGAACAGTGCTGCTTCATCCCCGCCGGCTGCGCCGCGAATTTCCACGATCACATTCTTGTCATCGTTCGGGTCCTTCGGCAGCATCAGAATGCGGATGCGTTCCTCCAGCTCCTGCTGGCGCGCGCTGAGCTCGTCGATTTCCATTTTAACCATCTCGCGCATTTCATCATCGAGCTTCTCGCCCTGCATGATCTTAGCCGCTTCCAGTTCCTCCATTACCTGCTTGTATTCCGTATATGCCTCATAAGTTGGCTGCAGGTCCGACTGTTCCTTCGAGTAGTCACGCAGCTTCTTACTGTCGCTAGCCACATCCGGATCACACAACAGTTCGCTCAATTTGTCATAACGGTCTGCAAGAGACTGTAAACGATCCAACAAGGGAATCCACCTCACTTCATATTGGTTGCATTTCATACAAATGTATTTGAATGTTTCTTACTCGTTTTTAGATAGAAAACGTACATCCTGGCAGCTCTCATAGCTAAAGGATATACGACTCTATATTATATCAACTTGCCACGGTTTTGAACAGTCTTTTTCCGGCGGATCTGAATATTTCTGCTGCTGTTTCTTCATCCGGATCTACATACAAAAAAAGAGCCGCTTGCGCGGCCCTTCCCTGGCAGTGTTGGCTCTTCGCCATCTGCGGGTTATCTGCTTATACGTTGAAGCGGAAATGCATGACGTCGCCGTCCTGCACAACATATTCTTTGCCTTCCAGACGGAGCTGGCCGCGTTCCTTGGCGCCGTTCATGGAGCCGGCAGCCATCAGGTCATCATAGGATACCACTTCGGCACGGATGAACCCGCGTTCGAAGTCGGAGTGAATGACGCCGGCAGCACCCGGAGCCTTCGTACCCTTGCGGATCGTCCAGGCACGAACCTCCTGCACACCAGCCGTAAAGTAGGTGTACAGTCCAAGCAGCCGGTAAGCTGCCTTGATCAGACGGTTCAGGCCGGACTCTTCCAAACCCAGCTCTTCGAGGAACATCGCTTTGTCTTCGCCTTCCAGTTCGGCAATTTCAGCTTCAACCTTCGCACTGATCGGAACCACTTCCGCATTCTCAGCGGCGGCAAATTCTTTAACCTTCATAACAAAAGGATTCGTATCGGCGTCAGTTACGCCGTCTTCACTTACGTTGGCTGCATAGAGCACCGGCTTGATCGTCAGGAGATGCAGATCACGGATCAGCTGCTTCTCATCCTCCGTCAGCTCCATGCTGCGGGCAGGCATATCATTGTACAGCGTTTCTTTGATACGTTCCAGCAATTCAACTTCCTGTGCACCAGTTTTGTTGCCGCCCTTCATGTTCTTGCGAGCACGGTCGATACGCTTGTCCACACTCTCGATATCGGCCAGAATCAGCTCCAGATTGATCGTCTGGATATCGCTGATCGGATCGATTTTGCCGTCCACGTGGGTAATATTCTCATCCTCGAAGCAGCGAACCACATGCACGATGGCATCGACTTCACGGATATGAGCCAGGAACTTGTTACCCAGCCCTTCCCCTTTGCTCGCGCCGCGAACGAGACCGGCAATGTCTACAAATTCAAATGCTGTCGGTACGGTCTTCTGCGGTGTAACAAGTTCAGTCAGCTTATCCAGACGTTCGTCCGGTACTTCCACGATGCCGACGTTAGGGTCAATCGTACAGAAAGGATAGTTGGCGGATTCTGCTCCGGCCTGTGTAATCGCGTTAAATAGAGTGGATTTACCAACGTTCGGCAGACCCACGATGCCTGCTTTCAAAGCCATTTATATGACAACTCCCATTTATGCTATTTAAGCATCGGCCTCATCGGCATACCGGGAATCCCGGTAGATATAGGCCATATGCAAATTGAATACGTTCTTGACGTCAAGGTACCTGAATTTCCACAATCATTATATATGAGAACCCCCGGTGCGGCAACCGGGTTCATTCTGAACAAAGGGCAGCTGTGTGTTACAGCTCCTTGCTCATCGTAATATCCGTAGGGATATAGCCCATTTTGGTGTACACATGGTAAGCCCGCTCGTTGTGCCCGAAGACGTGCAGACCGATGCGGACAGCACCCAATTTCCGCACTTCTTCTTCCAGCGCCATCATTGTCCGGCTGCCCAGTCCCTGGTTCTGATAATGGTCATCGATCAGGATGTCCAGCAGAAAGGCCTCCTTGCCATGATGCTTCTCCGAGAGGTTGAACCACAAATGACCTACAACCGGTCTCTCTGATTCCTTCTCCTCCAACCGGATGACATACAAATAGGCATCCGGCGTAGCCAGCCCCTGGGGAAGATGTCGCTCCACCGACTCCTCAGCAAGCCCAGGCGCCTCCTGTTCACTCCACGTACCGGCTGCAACTTTGTCTTTTGCATATTCCTGAATTGTAGTCTTCCGGAAGACAGCAAACTGCTCTTCATTCATAGGCTGCAGATAAACCATAGCCCTCCCCCTTCATCAATCCTTATCCCGTCCAAGTGATATGGCTTAGCTCTGTGATGATTAGCGCTCGATCATACGGGGTGTTCCCTGCAGTTCACCCGGATGAGCCGCCCCAATACCGAACATAACCGTCCGCAGTTCAAGCTCCACCTGTGCCAGACAGGCATCGAGTGCATCATCGGAAGAGACAGCCGCACCCAGAAGCGAGCGTCCGAAGCCGGCCAGGTCCGCTCCCAGTGCAAGTGCCTTGGCCGCATCTACGCCGTTGCGAAGTCCTCCGCTCGCAATCACAGCGCCGTCAGAACGGACCGCGCGGACCTCACGGATGCAATCGGCCGTCGGATTTCCCCAGTCGGCGAAAGCTTCCGCTGCTCTGCGGCGCACTTCATCCTGGCTGCGGAATTTCTCCACCTGGCTCCAGCTTGTACCGCCCGCGCCGGCCACATCGATGAATGCCGCGCCTGCCTCGTACAGCCGCCGGGCCGTCTCGCCATCAATGCCCCAACCCACTTCCTTGAAGCCGACCGGCACTTCCAGTGACCGGCAGATCTCTTCAATCTTCGGCAGCAAATCCCGGAAGTTGGTGTTGCCTTCCGGCTGGAAGATCTCCTGCAGGCTGTTCAAATGCAGAACCAGCATATCCGCACCGGCAATGTCCACGGCGCGCCTGCACGCATCCGGCCCAAAGCCATAATTCAGCTGCACCGCGCCCAGATTCGCAATGACCGGCACGGTAGGGGCATGCCTGCGCACCGCAAAGGTCGGCGCCAACTCTTCCCGCTCGACAGCAGCCCTTACGGAGCCTACGCCGATGGCCCACCCTCGTGCTTCTGCAGCCGCCGCGAGCCGTTCATTAATGGCCCCCGTGGCAGAGCTTCCGCCCGTCATGGAGCTGATGAGCAGCGGCGTCCGCAGGCTCCTTCCGAGAAAGCCGGTGGCCAGCGACACCTCGCTGAAATCCAGCTCCGGCAGGGCGTTATGCCGGAAGGCATACCGCTCCAGGCCGCTGGTCACGCCATGCCCGTTCACATCCTCTTCCAGGCAGAGGCGGACATGTTCGATTTTACGCTCACCGGTAGGCACTTCCGGCAGCAGGGAGGAAGGCTTGCCTTCACCCGCATGAGCGCCCTGCTTGCTGTAAACGTTCATCTTGTTCCTCCCTAAACTAGTTCTCGTTTCTTTTCACATAATTACAGTATACTCCATTCGATAACAAAAAACGGAATGCATGATTCTTAGCGGTCTGCAGGTTTAATGGAATGCTGAAAAATGCACTCGCACTCTATAACGGAAGGCCGCCCAAGGGGGCGGCCCAGATTCTGATTCTATACGTATTAAACTGATCCTCACCAGCTGCTTCCTGCGATGTATTCAGCAACCAGTTGGCCCGACAGCGTTACGAGCGGTGTCCCACCGCCCGGATGTGTTGTACCTCCCACGTACCACAGCCCCCGGACATCCTTACTGCGATTGCCCGGCCGGAAGAAGGTCTGCTTCGCACTGTTCGAAGAAATTCCATAGATCGATCCCCGATGAGCGAGCGTATCACGGGCAATATCCTGCGGTGTGTAATTCATCAGGACCTCAGCGTGGCGCAGTCCGGTAATACCGCGCTTTTCCAGGTTTGTAAGGATGGTATTTCTGTAGGAATCCTGCTTCTGCGTCCAGTCCCATTCATCCGACAGATAAGGAGCGTTGGCTAGGATGAAGAGGTTACTCGCTCCCTCCGGAGCCATCCCCTTTTCTGTTGCGCCTGACCAGCAAATGTAGATCGTCGGATCTGCCGGCGCGGTTTTGCGGTCAAAGATATCCTTGAATTCAGGTTCATATTGTTCAGGAAAAAACACGGTATGGTGCAGAAGCTGATCGTACTGTCTGCGCACGCCGGCCAAGGTTACAAAACCGGACAGCGATGGTTCATACGCATCGATGACCTGATCGCTCATTGAGGGGCGCAAGGCCGGTGACAGCAGATTTCGGTTTACCGTAAGGACATCCCCGTTGGCGATCACAAGCTCTGCACCAAAGAATCCGTGATTGCTATCCACACCTTCCACCCTGCCTGACTGAACCACGATCTGATGCACGTCTGTATTGAGCTGTATGCGGACTCCGCGTTCTTCCGCAAGCTGCCGCAGGCCGTCCGCCAGACGGTAGGTCCCCCCTCTCACCCCGTAAATCCCCATATTGGCTTCAACATGGCCAAGCATGGCGAAGATCGATGGTGATTGATAAGGAGAGGATCCGACATAGGTCGCATATCTTCCAAACATAGCGAGCGTATGCGGATGCTTGAAATACCGCTGCAGCAGAGTCTGCAGCTTCACCAGCGGACGAACCCGCAGCAGCCCCCGCAGCATCGGCAGACTCAGCCTGTCCCGCGGCGTAACCAGAAGCTTGTGCATAAACTGTTCATCCGCCTGACGGTACAGCGCAGCAGATTCAGTCATAAAGGCATCATACTGCATGGCGTCATGACTGCTGTAAGCGGCTATCTGCTCTTTCATGCGGCCAGTGTCCCTGCTGAGGTCCACAACCGATCCGTCAGCGAATATATTCCGGGTCCGAGGCTCCAGCTCATAAAGCTCACAGTAGTCCTCCATCCGTGCACCGGCTGCAGTGAATACCGAACGGAAGGCTTCCGGCATCGTAATCGTGCTGGGCCCCCGGTCGAAGGAATAACCTTCTGCCGTTATCCGCTGCAGCTTGCCGCCGATGGTCGGCTGACGCTCCAGAACCGTCACATCGAATCCTCTGGAAGCCAGGCCGATGGCACAGGACAGCCCGCCGAAGCCGGCCCCGATCACAACTACCTTCTTTGTCATGAGTAACGCCTTCCTTTCCATTCATACCCCTGACCGGATGCGCTTGCATACCAGGAGCTGATGCCAATACCAGTAATGTATAGGATGCTGAGCGGCTGCAGCAGTGCCATCCATGCGGGCTGCCCGCCCGCTGCATCAGCAGCACGCTTCACGCCCATACCCGCCAGCGTTGCTGCAAGCGCTACCAGCGCAGCTTCATGATGGCCTGTGAACCAGGCCGTCAGCGCCAACAGCGGCGGAATGACGTACATCACCATATACAGCAGCAGAACGAAAAGCAGCAGCAGGACATGACGTCCCACCCCTTCAAACATGTTCTTGCGGTAACCGTTCCAGACTTCCTCCGCGTTGCTGTACATGCGCATGAAGACATCTTTATGCAGATCAACCAGGGCGAAGGGGTGTCCCGCCGCCTTCACTGCCCGACTCAGCTCCATATCATCCACAATCGACTGCCGGATGGCCTCATGTCCTCCGGCTGCCTTGTACGTGTCACGATGAATCATCATAAAAGCGCCCATCGCCGCTGCGAACATTGGACTCTTCGTACGGCGGATAAGGGCAATTGGAAGATGACTGATAATCGTAAAGAACATCATGGGAACAGCCAGACGTTCCGCCCACGTCGAAACGATCTGCCGGGGAAAGCCGGAGATCAGCCCGTTCTGCTGGCTTGCAGCTGTCCGAACCGCGGCTTCCAGCGCACCGCCGCCCAGCCGCACATCGGCATCCAGGAACAGCCACCACGTACCACGGGCTTGGCCTGCCAGCTGATGACAGGCGAAGGATTTACCCAGCCAGCCATCGGGCGGATTCTGACCGCGCAGAAGACGGACACGGGGATCATGTGCAGCTATCCGCTTGACGATATCCGCCGTATCATCTTCCGAGCGGTCATCGAGAACGAGGATTTCCAGCTCCCACCCCTCATGGCGGCAGGCCAGCACATGCTCCAGACATTTTTCAATATGTACTGATTCATTGCGGGCAGGTATTAATACAGATAATAACAGGGCTTGACTGTTACGCTTAGAAGATACCCGTCCACCTCTCACCCGGTTAGGCTGTCTGAAGCCGAGCAGGCGCACAGGCTTCAGCGGTTCACCCATCCTTGGCAGCATGTGCTTATTCCAACAGGCAAATAGCAGCTGAACTGTCACGAGCGCCAGCAGAATATAAGCCGTTATCTCCATCGGGCCGACCCGCCCCTCAATGCATCAAAGGCTTCACTCGTGGAGCGTCCTGTACGTAGAATCTGTGTAAACCCTTCGGGAATCCCCTGATGAGCAGACAATACAGTTTCCCTGTGCTGATCGAGCTGCTGCTCCAGCATCTGTTGAAGCTCCTGGGTCAGGACCCGGCTGTCGCGTGACTTCCACCGTTCAGGGAGCAGCGGCTCGCCGAACCAGATCGTCGCTTCGGGCCGATCATACTGCACCATACCGTGATAGAGTGTCACGGGAACCACTGCTGCCTCCGGCAGCTGGCCCAGCATAAAGCCGATGCCCCGCTTGAAGATCAGCGGCCTTGTCTCCAAATGCTGAATTTCCCCTTGGGGATAAATCCACACCCGCCCGCCCTGCTTCAACAGCGATGACGCGTACAGCAGGGAACGGCGAATATCCGGGGCGCTGCCCGCATTCATGGAAAAGGCCCCGATTTTACGGAAAAACGGATATTGCAGCAGCTGACGCTCCTCCATCATCATGAAGTGATCATGATTGGAGCATTTCTTCAGCACGTGATAAGCAAGCAGGCCGTCCCACCAGGAGCTGTGATTCATGATGTAAATCAGCGGTCGTCCTTCAGCCTGCAGCGGATCAATCGCCCCCTTCATACCGATCGAGCGGAAACGGCGCCGGAGCAGATAAAACTCATTATATCGCCGGAATACGGCCTCAAACGGTCTGGACTTGACGGCGGTTAGCATACTGCCAGCCCCCTTCCGCTATAACGATTCCAGCCAAGGCTATCAGGGCCGCTCCATACAGCCCCGCCTTCAGGTCGAGCAGACCGAACAGCAGCAGGATGAGCTGGTACAACCTCACTCCTTGTGCTTGCACGGAACGGTCCCGCGGAACATGAGGCAGCAGCAGGGAGAGCAGTGCTCCGACAACAAACCAGGCGATAAAATTGCTCCATGGCACACCGTAGAATCCGCCCGTCCCTCCCCAATGCCAAAAACCTCTGGCATGGGCTGCAGGATCGAGCACCAGATCAAGCAGGACTGCCCCTGCGCCCGCGCAGATGGCCCGGATCCACGAGCTGCCGAAGCGGCCGCTGATCAGAACTGCATTGCCTACAACAGCAATCCAGGCAAACCCCAGTGTTACCGGGACCCCAAACAGCCGGATACCAAGTATCGAAGAGTAGCCGTATTGGCCAAACGGCCAGCCGGTATGGACCCCAATCCATTCCACTCCCATACCTGCGAGCCAGATGATCGCCGCAGCAGGCCACAGAGAGCGTCCCACCGCACTTCTGACTGACCAGTCGGACAGTTTGAAGCCGGCTTCACCCCGATAGAGCAATGATAGCGTGTAAACGGCATAGAAGATTAAAAACAATCCATTCGAAAAAGCAAGCATATCCGGCACCCCTACGGTCAATAGCAGAACCGCACCGATGGCATACCAGATCCAGAATAACCAGCCGATCATCAGGAAACCGCCGTGTAGGAAGACATATCGCCCAGCATCGGATAACGGTGCAGTACGTTGCCTAGCATGTGCAGCTTATCCTCGTCGGTAACAAACGCCCGCTTCGAGTAGACGTCATATCCGTTCCGCTCTACCGATTGAAGAATGGCCGCATAGAAGGAAGAAGCTAGCTCAACCGCAAACCCGCTAGCAGGCGGATACGTATCCATCTCCTCCAGGCCCTGTCTGAACCAGTTCATCGCCTGCGCCCGCAATTCATTCAGCATAGCAATGAACGCATCATTGACTAATCCGTTCTCCCAATCCTGTTCACTGTAATTAAAGCGCTCCATCAGTTCCCTCGGCAAATATCGACGCTGACGGCCGCGATCTTCGCCGACATCACGGATAATATTGACGATCTGCATCCCCTTGCCAAGCGCTATACCTGACGCGACAATCCGGTCAGTGCTGTTCTCATGCAGCACAGGCAGCAGCATTTCACCTACAGTTCCAGCTACCAGATAACAATATTCCTCCAGCTGCTCCATCGTTTCGTAATGGGTAAGCGACAGATCCTTCAGCTGGCCATCCATCTGGCGGAGGAAAGGTCCCTGATCCAGGTGGGGAAAATGATCAAATAACCAGCGCAGTGCCGGCCATACGAAATGTCCTTCTGCCTGCTCCAGATTTAAAAACAGGGAGCGCAGCTCATCAATTGTATACGGGGAGCGTTCCGGCTCATCCACACTATCGTCGATGATCCGGCAAAAGGCATAAATCACATATACAGCCTCCCTGCGGGGACTCGGCAAGCCGCGGAAAGCATGGTAAAAGGAAGAAGAGCCCTGCTTAATCATATCCTCGCACCTTTTAAATATCGCTTCGTTCATGTTTCCAACTCCTTTATCAGCTGATTCACAGCAAGTTTGGCACCCTGCATGACGATAGGAACACCGCCCCCAGGGTGAATGGAGGCTCCGGCGGCAGCCAGTCTGCCGATCGGAAAGGGCTTCGGCTGCGGCCGGTAGACACCGGATTGACTCAGAATCGGCGCAATCCCGAAGCTGCCGCCCCCGTACAGGCCGTCCCGCTCTGCTTCCAGCGGGGTACGGACACGGGACCAGGTAATATGGCGGCGCAGGTCGGTCAGTCCGCGTTCCTCGGCAGCAGCAAGCACACGCTCTACCAATGCAGGTGTCTCCTGTTCCCATGATAACCCATTATTGAAAGGAACGGGGATCAGAAAGTACAGCACGCTCTCCCCCGGCGGTGCCGCCGCCGGATCCAGGGCTGCCGGATTAAACACATAGAACGATGGATCATCCGGAATCCGGCCTGCATACACCTGCTTCAGGCTGGCTGTCAGATTGTCCGGCAGGAAGAACTGGTGGGTCAAAGCTTCAGGGAAAGTCTTGGATACCCCCAAATATACCAGTACACATCCGGTAGAAGGCCGGTAACGCCGCTTCGCAGGCACCTGCTCGCTTAACAGGCCTGAGATGTTGGGGAAGTCTCCGTTATACAGCACGGCGTCATATCGTTCTTCTCCCAGCTCTGTCACAACTCCCCGGCACTGCTTCTGTTCAACAATCAATGACCGAACCTCTGTATTCAGCCTAAATGTAACCCCGCGACCGGCAAGCTCCTCATGGATCAGCTTTGGCAAAGTGCCGTACCCGCCCTTCAGCATCCATATCCCGTATTCATATTCCGCGTAGGGGAGCAGTGAGTATATCCCCGGTGTCGCAAAAGGCGTCCCTCCGATATACAGGCTCTGCAGCGAAAAGGCATCCCTCAGCTCTTCACTCCGGAAGTAGGAGCCGGCTGCTTTTTTCACGCTCTGGTAAGCCCGCAGTCTGCGCATCAGCTTCACATTACCGAGAGTGAAGAAATCCCGTCGCCGGGGGAAATCACGCTCGATAAAATTCTGCTGTCCGGTCACATACACCCCGTCCATATCTTTCATAAAACGCTGGAATCCGCGGCCTTCGCCCGGATACAGTCGGTCAATCTCAGCAGTCTGTGCCTCACGGTCCGCCACCTTGGTCAGCACCCGCCCGCTCCGGTAATGAATGCGGTACAACGGGTCGCAGCGCAGCAGCTCCAGCCGTTCCGGTGCAATACCGCCCTCAGCAAGAATCCCCTTCAGCATATCGGGAAGCAGCACAATGGTAGGACCCTGATCAATCCGGTAGGGACCTTCTTCCTCAAAGGCCACCCGTCCTCCAACCTTGCCTGAACGCTCGTAGACTGTCACATCATACCCCTGGCGCTCCAGCAGAAGGGCAGCGGTGAGACCTCCAATCCCTGAACCTACAACAGCAATCCGTCTGCTCATGGCCTGCCCGCCCCAGCTGTCTGCGGAACCGGTATCCGGCGGTTGGTTAACCGCTGATCCTCCTCCTGCAGCAGCTGCACACTGATTCGGGCCGATTCGAAAATCGTTGGAAGACCGCTGCCGGGATGCGTGCCGCCGCCGACCAGCCATACCCCCTTCATTTCTTCAAACTGATTGTGGGGACGCAGGTACATCATCTGTCCCAAATTGTGCGCTAGATTAAAGGTCGCTCCTTTGTGCACATTCAAATCACGTTCCCAATCAAGCGGCGAATAGAACATCGACTGCTCAATCCGACTTCGCAGATCGTGCAAGGCAGGCAGCTGTTCCAGCCTGCTCAGCAGCTTCTCTTTTACGGCTTCGCCTTCACGTTCCCAGTCAATATCCGCATCCAGGTTCGGCGTTGGCATCAGCACGTATAACGCAGACTTGCCCGGAGGAGCTAACGTCGGGTCAATCACGGAAGGATTATGGATGTAGATAGACGGATCGTCGGACAGCCGTTTGTATTTGGTGATCTCATCTACATTCAGCCTGTAATCGGCAGGGAAGTGGATGGAATGATGGGGCAGATCGATGCTTCCGTCCACACCCAGGTACAGCATCGTGGTAGAGCAGGAATATTTCTTCTTCTGCATCGCCTCTGGCGTATATTTCCGCAGTGTACCCGGCTTAAACAAGGAAGTGACCGCCGAGGTGAAATCGGCATTAATGACGACATGGTCAGCGTATACCTTCTCCCCGTTTGCCAGCTCCAGCCCTTCTGCACGTCCATTACGGGTCAGCACCTGCCGTACCGGAGAACCGGTATGAATCTGGCCCCCGTATTCACGAACGACGTCCGCCATCGCCTCAAATACCCGGTTAATGCCGCCGACTGGATGCAGCAGGCCATAGCGGTGTTCGATGTAGGACAGAATGGTAAAGGTTCCCGGGCATTCCCATGCCGACATCCCTAAATATTTGGCTTGAAACGTAAAGGCCCATCTCAGCCGCTCATCCGTAAAGTACTTCGATAATCTCCCGTACACGGTATCATTCGCATGAAGCTTCGGCAGCGCGCGGAATACATCCCTGCGCATATAATCGCCCAGCTTGCCGAAGGGACGCCGCAGCAGCGGCATCACCCGCTCAAACTTGACCTTCTCGTCCCGCAGAAAACGGCGGTACCCTTCGCCGTTGCCGGGAAACAGTTCCTCGATCATCTCTGCCGTACGCTCATGATCCTTCGACGAAGGAGAGAATACCTTGTCACCAAAATGGAGCGAATAGAGCGGGTCCAGCTCCTTCATTTGCACATAATCGTGCACCGAGCGTCCCACCTGCTCGAACAGCTCTTCCAGAAGTTCCGGCATCATCAGGAAGGTTGCACCTCGGTCAAAGCGGTAATCCCCCAATTCAACACGTGAAGATCTTCCGCCGATGAACGGCTGCTTCTCGTACACCTGCACTTCATATCCTTGTCCCGCGAGCAGCATGGCTGCCGCCAGGCCGCCGGGCCCTGCACCAACTACAACTGCCTTGCGGCGTCCCTGATCCTCCGTCATAACCCTCACTCACCTCTCCTTACTGCAAGCCAGCGCGTTGCACGCCAACCCTTTCAGCTTCTACAAATTGTATAGCCAGATCCGATACGTCGTTACTTATATTTAATATATAAACGTAAAAGCACACCTTCACGCTGAAACAAGAGCCTAACTCTTCAAACCTTATACAAATATAATACAAATTGTATACGTTTTTGTCTACAGACAGCCTTTAGTTCCCGGAAAATCTCGGATCGCACAGCAAAAAGCCCGGCTTTTCAGCCGGGTCTTCTGCACTCGTCTTCATCATGTTCACTGCACCAGATACTCACGCTCGAACCAGGACTGCCATTCCTCCGCCGGCATCTTCATCATCCATTTCCGGTGACGGGTTGTGCTGTCATCCTCGTACGCTTTGCCGCCAAGGACAAACCTTATCTTCGGAAAACGACTGCTGATCTCATCCACTAAATGATCATTCTTTTCAACCAGGGCCTTGTTTGTCACGGAAGTGCACACCATGTTAATCCCCTGGTCGCGAATCAGTTCCAGCACACCATCCAGCGGAGTATTAGCTCCCAAATACAGAACCTCCAGCCCGTTCTTTCGCAGAAACAGCGCAAACAATAGCAGCCCGACCTGGTGATGTTCACCCTCTGGGCACAGCGCAAGTACTTTAGGCAGCTGCGGATAGATCGGGAACAGGTGGAAAAACTGATAAAACCTTTGCGAAATCAGCTGGGTCATAAAATGCTCCTGGGCTACGGAAGCCCGTCCATTCTCCCAGGCATCCCCTACCCGGATCAGCACAGGAACCAGCACATGATAAAACATCGCGTCATAACCGAACATCGTAAAACCGAAATCAATCAGCGTATTCGCCCGTTCAGCCTGAAAATGAAATAAGGTCTGGTAAAGCTGATCCGTCATCTTGGCATAACCTTCCGCAGAGGCGACGCCGGTCTCACCCATGATGCTGGTCAGGCTTGAGGCTTCTTCTTCTCTTTGCTGTCTAAGCTGGCGTACGGCATGAGAAATGCTCATACCCGACTCAACCTGGCTTTTCAGCCAGCGGAGATCCTCCACATCCTGATCACTGTAGGAACGGTATCCCGACGAACTTCTATTCGGAACAACAGCCTGATAGCGGTTCTCCCAGGCGCGCAGGGTAACCGTAGGAATATCCAGCATGGCTGATACTTGTTTGATGGAATACACGATTAGCCTCACTCTCTTTCTCAAATCCCTCCGCCGTTCGCGGCAGCAACCTTATACAAAATGAGTACACTAATTATACATAACCTGTATCAGACTGTCGATGAAGTTCCTCGTTCTGTATCAAATATTCGCTTAAACTGAAGCGGCTGCGTCACAGATCCGCATCGGGTGTTAATAGTGGATAGCCCTAAAGGAGGAGAGCCCGGTGCCTATTTTCCAGTCAACTAACCGACGTAATCGAACTAGCCCATCCAAGCGCAAGCCCGGGAAAACCCACCGCGTTCTGTCCCCGCTTCGCATCTGTCTCGGACTGCTCGTGCTCTGGCTGATCGCTGTTATGATCTATCAGACCCATAAGCCTCTTCCCGAAGGTGTGTCGTATGAGAGCCCGGTGTACCGGACCAGTCAGGTCACCTTCCTGCAGGATCTGACCTATCCCAATGGAGCCGGGGGCACGGCCCAGAAGCAGCAAATCTATAACCGCATCCTTCACATCGTTGATGAAGCTGAATCTTTTATCGTGATCGATCTGTTTTTGTTCAATGATTACATACATGAGGGCCAGACGTTTCCTCAGGTGAGCGCCGGACTGGCCAATCGCCTGACCGAGAAGAAAAAAACACACCCGGATATGGATATCGTATTTATTACCGATGAGATCAATACGAACTACAATTCGGCCCCTAACCCGCTGCTGGAGCGGATGAAAAAGGCCGGTATACGGGTTGTCATCACAGATGTTGATCCGCTCCGTGATTCCACACCGGCTTATTCTGCGGTATGGCGGACCTTCTTCCAGTGGTTCGGCCAATCGGGAAACGGCTGGATCCCGAATCTGATGTCCAGCCAGGGTCCTGATATTACGATGCGATCCTATCTGAAGCTGATGAATGTGAAAGCCAATCACAGAAAAGTGGTTGCCAGTGAAAAGTCCGCGCTGATCTCCTCAGGGAATGTCCATGACGCCAGCGCCTTTCATTCCAATATTGCCTTCGAAGTGCACGGGGAAGTGATTGGCGACATCCTCAAGGCAGAACAGGCCGTGCTGGACTTCTCGGGGGGCGGTCAGCTTCCCGCGTATTCATCCGAGCCAGCAGCCGCAACCGCCTCAGGCGCCTATCAAATCCGCTATGTGACGGAAGGCAAAGTCTATGACCGGGTACTGGAGGCGATCCATGGAGCCGGCTCCGGCGACCAGATTGATATGGGCATGTTCTATCTGGCCGATCGTAAGGTCATCGAAGGCTTACTCGAGGCTTCCGAGCGCGGGGCAGCTATCCGGGTGCTGCTGGATCCGAATGAGAACGCGTTCGGCCAGGATAAGATCGGTATCCCGAACCGGCCTGTAGCTTCCGAGCTGCACAGCAAGTCGAACGGCCGAATTGCCGTCAAATGGTATAACACAACGGAAGAACAGTATCATACAAAGCTGCTGTACGTTCGCCATCACGGAGGGGACTCCATCATGATGGGCGGGTCCACAAACTTCACCCCGCGCAATCTCAATAACTACAATCTGGAGAACGACCTTTGGGTGCAGGCTCCGTCAGGAAGTGAGCTGGATCAGAATCTGGAGCACTATTTTGACCGCTTATGGAACAACAAAGGCGCCGAATTCAGTCTGGAGCTGCCGGCTTACCAGGAGAAGACCAACTTCCTCAAGGATTGGGCATACCGCTTGCAGACGATCCTCGGCTTCACTACCTTCTAGACACCGGTACTACCCAATTCAGGATAACCCAAAAAAGAGCGCCGCCCTCAATGGCTGCGCTCTTCGTCATACCGATGTTACAGCAGCGGCGACATCAGCCTTGCGGCAGACTCCAGCACACGCTTCATCACCTTTTTCTCCTTCATTGCATCAGCGGAAATAAGATTGGCCGACAGCAGATCCCGTTCAAAGTTGGCTGCAATGACCTTCACACTGTCTGTCTGAACCATTAATGCATTGACCTCAAAGTTGAGATGGAAGCTTCGCATATCCATGTTCGCTGTTCCGATGGTAGCGACCTCGCCGTCAATAATGAGCAGCTTGGAATGCAGGAACCCCTTCTCATACTCATAAATTTTGACTCCCACTTCAAGAAGGGAAGGAAAATACGAGTGGGAGGCCAGAAACGGCAGCCACTTGTCCGGTTTGGCCGGGAATAGAATTCGCACATCCAGGCCGGATAGAGCAGCCATACGGAGCGCTGTCAAAATATCCTCATCCGGAATGAAATACGGTGTCGCTACCCACACCGACTTGCGTGCAGATGTAATCATCGAGAAGAAAATATTTTTGAGCGCCCGGCGTTCATTATCGGGACCGCTCGCAATAATCTGTACGGCACCATCGCTGTGCTGCTCCTGTTCAGGAGACAAATATTCCTGCTCCAGCACCGTTTCCCCGGTCATATACAGCCAGTCCTGCAGAAAAATAATCTGCAGTGTACGCACGGCCTCTCCACGTACGATCATGTGCGTATCCCGCCAAAAGCCGTAGGTCTTGCTCTTGCTCAGGTATTCATCGCCGACATTCAGTCCGCCTATGAAGCCGACATCTCCATCAACAACGACGATCTTGCGGTGGTTCCGGTAATTGACACGACGGGAGAAGAACAGGATTCGGGCACCGCCATAGGCAACAACTTCAATACCAGCTGAACGCATTTCATTAAGGAACGAGCGAGACAGCTGCATGCTGCCGACAGCATCATACATAAAACGTACCTTGACACCGGCCCGGGCTTTCTCAATCAGAATTTTCTGAATACTGGTTCCAATCTCATCAGCCCGGTAGATGTAATACTCCATATGGATGTGATGCTTCGCCTTGCGGAGTTCCTCCAGCAGTGTGGAAAAGGTAGCCTCCCCGTTATTGAGCACCTCTGATGTCGAGGCAAAGGAGATTGGTGTGCGCGCCAGCCTCCGCGAGAGGCGAAGCAGCTGCTGCTGGGCTGTGCTGAACCGGCTCAGGTCATGACGCGTATGCAGGGCATCGTTCTCAATCCGTTCATACGCCTGCTGGTCCATCTGGGCTTTTTTGTCATACTTGCGGCGCTTGAAGTAGTTCTGGCCGAACAGAAAATACAGCGGCAGTCCGACAACCGGCAGCAGGGCCAGCAGCAGAATCCAGGCCAGCGTGGTAGAGGGATTGCGGTTCTCCATGAAGATAATCAGGCTGATGGAGATAACAGACAGGGTCGAGAAAATACTGACAATCGTCCCTTCATTCCGTCCGAGGAAGCTGAACAGCCCGAAATAGTAAAAAATGAAGATGATGCTCGCTATAATTAAAACCTGAAGGATCCGTCTCATGTATGACCTACTTTCCGAACAACTTATAGCCGGACCACCAGCCAAAGCTGATGCTGGCATCATGTATATATTACATGAATATGGCGAATCTTCCCATACTTTAATATTGTTCGCTAACAAGGAGGGTCTTATCCGAAACTGTATATTTATGCCCTGGCACACAGGCAGAGTGATTTGACATCATCAAAGGAGTGTGACACAATCCTCCCTAACGAACGTTAGGTAGGTGATCATCATGGGTGCGGATCAGATTCGCGATGCGGCATTGATGTATTTTGCCTCTCATGGCTATGAGGGAACCTCCCTCCGGGAAATTGCCGAAGAGGCCGGCATCAAGAAACCATCCATATATGCGCATTATAAAGGTAAAGAGGACCTGTTCATCCAGGTTGTACGTTACGCTTTCGAGCAGGAGCAGCGCAACCTTCTCGAACTTTTCCGCAAGCAGGGAGAGGCCCCTCTGCAGGAGAGGATGAAGGCGCTGCTCATCTGGCTCAATGAGGAGTACAGCAGCAATCCGGCAGCCAAGTTCATGCTGCGGGTTGCTTATTTCCCCCCTGCTTCGCTGCAGGGAGAGATCATGGACATTGTCTATCCTTTCCTTGATAGACTCGAACGCGGAATCACCAGACTCATACAGCGTGAGATCGCCGAGGGTAAGCTCGGGCAGCTTGACCCCCAGCAGGCAGCCATCGCCTTAATGACCCTGCTCGACGGAGTTATCGTTGAGCTGCTCTATGCGGGATCGAAGCCATACTTCCGCAGACTGGAAGCGGCATGGCCGATCTTCTGGAAAGGATTGGAGGCGGCCGGGAATGAATAGAAACTGGTGGTATGTCGTTATCGGCGGACTGGTAGAGATCGTCTGGGTGTCGGGTCTGAAACATTCGGCAACCGTTTGGGAGTGGGTCGGGACTTTTGCCGCTATTCTCCTGAGCTTCCTGCTTATCATTCTGGCGTCCAAGCGGCTGCCTGTCGGAACGGTATATGCCGTGTTCACAGGCCTTGGTACAGCCGGGACGGTAGTCGCGGAAATGGTCTTCTTCGGCGAGCCCTTCCGCTGGTCCAAAACGATGCTTATCCTTATTCTGCTGTGCGGCGTGATCGGGCTGAAACTGGTTTCCGGTGATGAAACCGGAGACCGCAGCGAAGGCAAGGGAGGGATGGCATAATGGCCTGGCTTGCATTGGTTATTGCAGGAAGCAGTGAAATTTTTGGCGTGATCGGCATTAAGGGATTGACCATGGGTAAGGGGTGGAAGGCGCTCCTGCTGTGTGCTGTTTCTTTTGGCTTCAGCTTTACCCTGCTCTCTTATGCGATGCAGACACTGCCGATTGGTACAGCCTATGCAGTGTGGACGGGCATTGGTACGGTTGGAAGCACACTGACCGGAATGTTCTTGTACGGGGAGCCCCGGGAATGGAAGCGGCTCTTGTTTATCGCCATGATTTTGGGCGCTGCGGTTGGACTAAAGCTGGTTTCCTAGCCAGCCGGTGCGGAGATCAAGCAAGATGCTCTTCGCATATACATCAGATTGTTTGCTCGCAAAGGCGGCTGAGGCCGCCTTTTTTGTGCTGCCTGCCGCTCGGCTTTGCTGCTTATTTGAACTGACATGCCCATTGTAATATAATGGTTTTGACTACCAAGTCATTATGAGAACCGATAAGTTCAGATAGGAGGTCCCCGCACGATTGGTACACCCGTTAACCGATAAACAGAAGCAGATTATTCAAACAGCCATACAGCTGTTCTCGTCCAAGGGCTCCAGCGGCACATCCATGCAGGAAATTGCGGAATACTGCGGGATTTCGAAAGGCAGCCTGTACCTGCAGTTTAAATCCAAGGAAGAGCTGGAGAAGAACATACTCATCTATTGTGCACAGACTTTGGTGGATGACATCATGAAAGTAGAACGGGAATCCTCACTGCCTCCGCGGGAAATGCTGCAGAAGCAGACGGAGCTCATTCTCTCCCACGTGCTGGAGCTGCGCGAATATTTAATGATGCTGCTGAAAGAAATGGCGGGCAAAGGACATGACGGCTTACATAAGGAACTGATGCTGCGTTTTCAGCTCAATACCCTGCGCTGGTTCCGCAGCAAGGTTATCGCCTTATATGGCGAAGAGATCAGCCCCTATACGCTGGATCTGTCACTTGTGATGGATGGATTACTGAGCGCCTACATCCGGCTGATGATGGGAGATATGCTGAAGCCTGGGATTCCGGAAATGGCAGCACATCTTGTGCAGCTGCTCGATGACGCAGCCGAATCGGTACTGCGGCGCCGACCCTCCCCCCTCCTGCCGGAGTCACAGTGGCTGGATCTGCTGAATAAGAACGCTGATCCGCATGATACACGCCGTCACCCTCTTGTCATCATGAAGGAGATGAAGCAGCAGATTCGCTCCATACCCGATCTGCCTCCGCCGAAAACAGAAAATGCCCTGGATGCTATCCGCATGCTGGAGGAAGAGCTGCTTCATTCCCCGCCCCGCAAGGTCGTTCTGCTGGGCATGATGAATCTGCTGGAGGAATTGGAGAGCATGCAGCCGGCCTGCGCGGAGCTGCGAGAACTGTTTGGTCTGTATTTAAACTAACCAAGCCTGATTGTCTACGAAGAAAGGTATTACAGAGAGGAGAAGAAACCTACTGATGAAGAGCATTATTAATTTTTCATTGAATAACAAGTTTGCGATCTGGATTCTTACGATCATCATCGCTTTCGCCGGGTTGTACAGCGGCTTCGCCATGAAGCAGGAGACTATCCCGAACATTGATGTGCCGTTTCTAAGCGTCTCCGCGGTATATCCCGGTGCAGCGCCGGAAGGTGTAGTCAAGGACGTAACCGAACCGCTCGAGAAGAAGCTTGGCAACATCGATGGTGTCAAGCAGGTTCAATCTACCTCCATGGAGAACGCCTCGAATATCACCCTGGAATTTGACTACGGGACCAACCTCGATAACGCCACAGCCACTGTGCGGGAAGCGCTGAATGATGTTACCCTCCCGGATGGCGTGCAGAAGCCGCAGATTACGCGGTTCAGTCTCAGCTCTTTTCCCGTCATCTCGCTCAGTCTATCGGATAACAAGAATCAGAACCTGGAGAATCTGACCCGAATCACAGAGAACGATATCCAGCCGGCACTGGAAGACATCACAGGTGTTGCCTCCGTGCAGGTATCCGGACAGTATATGAAGGAAGTACAGCTCACCTTTGACCAGGCCAAAATGAAAGAGCTGGGCCTTACCGAAGATACCGTCAAGGGCGTCGTTCAAGGCTCCGCTGTACGTGCGCCTCTGGGCCTGTTCGAGCTCGATAAATCCCAGAAGGCCGTTGTAGTCGACGGGAATATCGTCAGCCTGGATGATCTGAAGAATCTCACTATTCCGGTTGTACCGGGAGCCGGTGCAGGCCAGAACAGCACGGGAGCAGCCCCTTCAGGCACAGCCGGAGCTAATACCGGCGCCGTACCAGGCAGCACCGGAACTGCAGCTCAGGGCAGTGCTGCTGGGGGCGCAGGAATACCGACCGTTAAACTCAGCGACATTGCCACAATTGAAGTGATTGGCCAAGCCGAGTCTATTTCACGCACTAACGGCAAGGAATCCATCGGGGTTCAGATCGTCAAAGCTAACGATGCCAACACCGTTGATGTAGTCAATGCGGTCAAGGATAAAAGCGAAGAGCTGCAGAAGCAGTTCCCGAACATCAGCATGGATGTCCTCCTCGATCAGGGACAGCCGATTGAGGACTCTGTCCATACGATGCTGTTTAAGGCATTGTTCGGCGCCATATTCGCTGTATTGATTATTCTCCTGTTCCTGCGCAACATTCGTTCCACCATCATCTCGATCATCTCGATTCCATTATCGCTGCTGATTGCCCTGGTGGTGCTGCACCTGATGGATGTCACATTGAATATTATGACCCTTGGCGCGATGACTGTAGCTATTGGGCGCGTTGTGGATGACTCCATCGTCGTAATTGAGAATATCTACCGCCGAATGACTCTGTCGAATGAGAAGCTGAAAGGCCGTGAACTGATCCGTGAGGCTACTCGCGAGATGTTCGTGCCAATCATGTCTTCCACGATTGTGACCATCGCCGTCTTCCTGCCGCTCAGTCTGGTCAGCGGTATGGTCGGGCAGCTGTTCATGCCATTCGCCCTGACAATGGTGTTTGCCCTTCTGGCCTCCTTGTTGGTGGCCATTACGGTTGTTCCTATGCTGGCGCATTCCCTGTTCCGCGGCGGACTTAAGAACAAGAAGAACCATGAAGAGAAGCCGGGTAAAATGGCAGGCGGCTATCAGAAGATCCTCCGCTGGTCGCTGTCCCATAAGCTGATAACACTGGCCATCGCCGTTATCCTGCTCGTAGGAAGCTTGTTCCTTTATCCTTTCGTTGGCGCCAGCTTCCTGCCGGATGAAGAACAGAAAAATGCGACAATTACGTACAATCCGGAACCGGGAGCCCGTCTCCAGGATGTGAAGGATCGTGCTCTAACCGTTGAGAAATATATTCTGGACCAGCCGGGTGTGGAGAAAATGCAGTACTCGGTCGGCGGCAGCAATCCACTGAATCCCGGTGCATCGAAATCCGCCCTGTTTTATATTGAGTACAAGGACGGCACCAAGGATTTCGATGCCGTGAAAGAAAAACTGATCGAGGGCCTGAAACAGAAAGTCAATACAGGCACTTGGAGCGAAATGAACTTCTCGGGCGGCGGCCTGGGCGGCAGCAGTCTGAATGTAAGTGTCTTCGGCGACAATTTGAAGCAGATCAAACCGGCAGCCGATCAGATTTTGAAGCTCGTGAAGGAAGATACCCAGTCCTTCGAGAAAGCCGAAACCAGCCTGTCCACCTCTTATGACCAATATACGCTGGTGGCAGACCAGCAGAAGCTGAGCTCCTACGGGCTTACCGCGGGTCAGCTGGCCATGGTCCTTAGCCCCGTACGTGAACGTCCTGTCCTGACAGATGTTGAGGTTGACGGTAAGGAATACAAGGTGTATATCCAGACGGATAACAAAGCCTATACCTCTATCACGGATATTGAGAATCAGACCGTAACCAGTCCGCTGGGACTGCAGATTCCAATTAAGGAAGTGGCGAAGGTAGAGAAAGGGACATCTCCTGACTCCATCCAGCGTACAGACGGCAAAATGGTTGTACAGGTCAAAGCGGATATTACTGCATCTGATGTGCAGAAGGCATCGGCCAATCTGCAGAGTAAGGTCGATAAGCTGGATCTGCCTGAAGGCGTAACCGTAACCTTCGGCGGAGTAACCGAACAGATCAACGAGACGTTCACACAGCTTGGCCTTGCCATGCTGGCAGCCATTGCGATTGTTTACTTCGTGCTCGTTGTGACATTCGGCGGCGGCCTCGCGCCATTCGCCATCCTGTTCTCCCTGCCGTTCATCGTCATCGGTGCCATGGTGGGTCTGGCCATTGCCGGCGAGACGCTGAATGTATCCGCGTTGATGGGCGCGCTCATGCTGATTGGTATCGTCGTTACGAATGCCATCGTATTGATCGACCGTGTTATTCATAAGGAGAAGGAAGGACTCAGCACAAGAGAGGCCCTCCTGGAGGCAGGAGCGACCCGCCTGCGTCCAATCCTGATGACCGCGCTGGCAACCATCGGTGCTCTTCTGCCGCTTGTGCTCGGATTTGAACAGAGCGCAGGTATTATTTCCAAGGGACTCGGTATTACCGTTATCGGCGGTCTCGTCAGCTCTACCCTGCTGACCCTGGTCATTGTACCTGTCGTTTATGAATTCCTGTCCAAGTTCCGCCGCAAGCGGATTGAGGACTAAACTGAATAATAATGATGAAGAAGCTCCCGGGATTTCTCCCGGGAGCTTCTTCTCTTCTATGGAACCTATGTATCTGTCTGTGCGGAGCCGGCCGAAGATGAGCTTTGAACCAGCACCGCAAAAAGGACTGCTCCTCACCGCTTCGAAGCGAGGAACAGTCAATGGCTCCGGACCTGTTCTTAGGGGGAAACGGGAACCGGTACGATGATTATACCTTATTTTGCAAGCGCTTTCTATCTTTTATTTATCGAAATTCATCATTTTTTTCTGCCTGCGACCCAGCACAATTTAATATTTTTCGCAATAAAATACCTCACATTACGCGCCATCTGAATCAATTTCCATTATACTGTCTAATAACCGTTAAGATCATCAGCCGCAGGCTTATAGAATAGATTCAGACAAATCTTTGACAGGGGGCGTTTCAGGATGGAACTGCTACAGGATTCGTTCGGACGGATACACGATTATATTCGGATCTCCGTCACCGACCGCTGCAACCTCCGCTGTATCTACTGTATGCCGGCAGAAGGCATGGAGTTTGAACCACACGACAAGATCATGAGTTATGAAGAAATCACCGCTGTTCTGCGAGAGCTGGCTCCGATGGGCATCCGCAAGGTCAGACTAACCGGCGGTGAACCGTTGGTCCGCAAAGATATTGAGAAGCTCGTCGGGATGATCTCAGCCATTGAGGGCATTGAGGATATTTCGCTCACAACCAACGCATTACTGCTGGCTAAGAAGGCACAACGGCTTAAGGATGCCGGACTGAATCGCATCAACATTAGCCTCGATTCCCTGCACGCCGACCGTTTTGCGATGATTACGCGCGGCGGAGATGTCCAGCAGGTTCTTCAAGGTATAGAGGCTGCCCGTAAAGCAGGGCTTGGCCCGATTAAGCTGAATGTGGTGCTGATGAAAGGCATTAATGACGATGAAATCCGTGATTTTATCGCACTCACGCTCGATCAGCCGCTGCATGTCCGGTTCATTGAATATATGCCTATCGGCAGTGCAAGCGACGCCTGGCGCCAGTCCTATCTGCCGCTGGACACCGTTCTGGACGTCTGCCGTACAGAGGGCTGGGATGTTGAAGAGACCTCCGGCCCTTCCGGCAATGGACCCTCCCAGAATAGCAGAGTGGTAGGGGCTGCGGGCACGTTCGGGCTTATTCACCCGGTCAGTGAGCATTTTTGCGACAATTGCAACCGGCTTCGCTTGACCGCTGACGGACATATTAAATCCTGCCTCTATTGGTCCGATGAATATAATGTAAGACGTGTCGTTCATGACCCGGCTGCGATCCGTGCCTTGTTCCTGCAGGCGCTGGGTACGAAACCCCAAAACCACGAAATGGCACTCGCTCTGGAGAAGAAGACACAAAGCCACACGCCCACGGTTCGCCGAATGTCTCAAATCGGGGGCTAATCTTGACCAATTTGTAAACATCATTAGGAGATGACACACCCATGGATACCCTTCAGGCCCTTATTCTTGCTTCACCTTACTTTCGCACCATTTCCAAAGAAGACATTATGATCGGCGTCACGGACCTGAAAGAGTTCCGCTACTATGCACCCTCCAGCGACCTGGACCTTGGTGTCAGGGAAGGAGATCCGATCCCGCCGGATGACCGCTCCCTGAACAATGCACTTCGTGGACAAACTACCGCTAACCGGATACCCGCTGATATTTACGGATACCCTGTGGATTCCATTGCCATGCCGATCCAGGATGCGGAAGGTCAGGTCATTGGCACACTGGCTGTAGCCTACACATTGAAGAATGAAGAGAAGCTCGAGCAGCTGACGTCCAGCATTGAGACTATCAGCAGCCAGCTGCTGGATATGGTACAGAGTGTGGCCGCCCAATCCCGGCAGCTGACAGCCGCCTCAACCCAGGTTTTGGACAACAGCCGCCAGGCCGTAGCCAATTCACAGGATGTGAACAAAGTTACTTCCTTTATCAAGGAAATCTCCGAACAGACGAATCTGCTGGGACTGAATGCAGCCATTGAAGCTGCACGTGTCGGCGAGGCCGGGGCGGGATTTGGCGTCGTGGCCAGCGAGGTGCGCAAGCTGTCTGTACATACGAAGGAAGCGACCCAGAATATTGAGCATTCCCTCGGGAACGTACAGCTGTCGATCCGGCAGATGGAACGCGATATTACCAGCATTACAAACTCAAGCAGCAGTCAGGTCGAGCTGATGACCGATTTCAGTGACACGATTGAACGGTTGAACGAAGTCAGCAGCGAGCTCAAGGCTTTCATTGAATCCCTGGTATCTCTGCAGACGAAAAACTAGATTCTTGTTTCTAATTTTAAAACATCTATGCTTCATAACAAGACCCACCTGTCCGACCCTTACGGGCAGACGGTGGGTCTTGCTGTCATTCCTGCAGCTCTCGAAGCACATACGCATAGCCCGCAGGTGTATTCATATTAAAAAATAATCGCTCGGGATGATGCACCCCATAAGAACGCAGAGTCTCATCATCGACATACAGCACCTGAAGCTCTCCCAGCCAGTCCATCAACTTCAGTCGGCCTTCCTGAATAGGACGGTTCAGCGTTAGAGCAGCAGATGGATGGTATATACCCGGCAGCGGCTGTATGCGTCCTTGTATGACCGGAATAACCGCGTTCATCCCCTGCCGCCCGGCTTCTTCTGCACAGGCAGCCAGCGCCCTGTACAGCCCTGTGTCAGCCAGAGGCATGTCACATGCAGTCACCAAGCACCAGCAGTCGTCCGCTGCGGCACAATGCTGCAGGATAGCCTGTATTCCTGATAGCGGCCCCAGGCCTGGCGTGTTATCGGTAATCAGAGGCATTCCTGTAAAAGCGTACGCCTGCGGCTCATTCGTCGATATCAGCCGTTCCTTGACGGCCGGTTCCATTTGCTGCAGCAAATGGTCAATCACCGTGCCGCCTTCCAGCGGCAGAAGCCCCTTGTCCTTTCCCATTCGCGAGGACTTTCCCCCAGCCAGTATGGCACCCGTTATTTTCATTGAAGGTCCCCCCTTTTGTTACCGTTCTAATCATCAGAGCCCTACCTTTTTTCCCATATAATTGGAATTAAGTCCTGTTAATGGTTTGTATCCCCTTCCAACACATGATACATTGAAATGGAGCGCTGAATTCAGGAGGCCATGTCTCCCTCAGCCAGCATCACCATTCGGTCTGGAAAGGAATGCTGTCATTTGCAACAACTTCCCGAGCGGCAGGCTTCATGGATTCCCCTGAAGCTGCACGTTTTCTTTATATACGGGGCATTGTCCGTTTTCATCGGCTTTTTCCCATTATATCTGCAGGAAATTGGCATGAACAAGTTCGATATCGGCAGCCTGCTTGCCCTGGGTTCCATCGTATCTCTGGCGGCCCATCCATTCTGGCGGATTGCAGGCATGCGCTCCCAGCATCTGTCACGTCTTATGATTCTTATGATCGTGCTCACCATTTTGTTTGCCCAGCTGATGTTCGGCAGCTCATCGTATGAGGCGATGACCTGGTCGGCCGTTCTGCTCTATTTTGTCCTTACCCCTCTCCTCACACAAAGCGGCAGTCTCGTGATGGGGTACACCTCGCAGCATGGCCAGTCTTACAGTACTTACCGTCTGTGGGCTTCCGCCGGGGGCGGTGTAACAGCTGCAGCAGCAGGTGTGCTGATGGACAAGCTGGGTATGGTGGAGATGCCAACCATCCTGACCTTTCTGCTCCTGGGCTCCATCGCCGCCACTTCCATGCTGCCGCGATTAACCGGCCGGGATCAGGAAGCTGTCATCACCCTGCGTGGGATCCGCAGCTCGGTCACGAACCGCTATTTTATCGCCTTCCTTCTGCTTGGAATGACGATGACCGTTACATTAACTATCAATACTGCCTTTCTGCCGCTCTATATGATCGAATTGGGTGGTACCAAAACCATGGTTGGGATCGCCATTCTCATCCCTTCTCTGCTTGAGGTCGCGGCCTTTCAGCTTTACAGACGGTATCTGAAGCATAAAATCACGGTTCTTTTCGCCGCGCTGGCGTGCTTCTGCCTGATGTCGGCCCTGCGCTGGGAGCTGATGGCCGAAGCAGTCACACCGCTGCAAACCTTATGGGTACAGCTGCTTCAGTCATTGACGCTCGGCGGCTTCTATTATGCAGGCAGCCAGCTTGCGCTGCTCCTGATTCCCCGCCCGTTCCGCGCCTCAGCGCAGGCTATCTTCGTCCTCGTATGGAGCGGCTTCTCTGGCGTGCTAGGTACTTTGATCGGAGGCTGGCTGTTCCAGAGTTTCGGTGCCCAAATAATGTACAAAATGTGCATGATCTTCGCCTTGTGTGCAGCCGGCGGTTTTGCCGTCATCTGGTATCTGCTTCGGGTCCATATCTATCAGCCTCCACTGCCGGGAAGCAAAGAAGCAGGCACGGAATAAATTCCATGCCTGCTTGTGTTCTTTATTTACATCAAATACCGCAAATAAATGTATCCGCTGGCCAGCACAACAGACAAAAGCATGAAAGGCAGGCCGTATTTCAGATATTTCATAAAGGTAATCGGGTACCCTTCCTTGGCGGACAGACCCGCTGTAATCAGGTTGGCACTCGCGCCAATCAGTGTACCGTTACCGCCCAGACATGCGCCCAGTGCCAGACTCCACCACAGCGGCTCCAGATTCTCCACACCCATGTTCCCCATATCCTGGATCATTGGAATCATCGTTGCCACGAACGGGATATTATCGAGGAAAGCAGAAGCAATCGCACTCAGCCAGAGAATCAGCATGGAGGTTGCGACCAGCTCCCCGCCGGTCAGATCAACCGCCTTCTCGGCCAGCTGCTCAATGACCCCTGTCTCCACCAGCCCGGATACCAGTACGAACAAACCTACGAAGAAGAAAATCGTTGTCCATTCCACCCGTGTCAGTGCTTCCTCCATCACATGTTCCCCGGTGAGAAGCAGCAGCAGGAATGCTCCGGCCAGTGCAACAGTTGCTGATTCAAGATGGAGCAGCTGGTGCAGGAAGAAACCAATAATCGTGAGCAGCAGAATACTCAGGCTCTTGATCAGCAGCGGCCGGTTCTTGATCAGGGTCTTTTCATCCATATCCATAATGCCCTGCTTCAGCTCGTCACTCGTCTTGATCTGCTTGCGGAACAGCAGAATGAAGAGCGGAATATTCACGGCTATGATCAGGATGGCGATTGGCGCCAGATTACTGATGAATGCCATAAACGTCAATTCTTTCACGGCACTGCCAATCATGATGTTCGGCGGATCGCCGATCATCGTCGCGGTCCCCCCGATATTCGAGGCCAGAATCTGTGTGATCAGGAACGGGATTGGATTCACTTTGAGCTGTCTTGTAATACTAAAGGTCACCGGCACGATCAGCAGCACCGTCGTAACATTGTCCAGAAAAGCCGAGCCCACGGCTGTAATGATGGCGAGGACCACCATGATATGTATGGGCTCCCCCTTCACCTTCTTGGCCGCCCAGACCGCCACATAACGGAACAGTCCGGTCTCCGCAGTAACGCTTACGATGATCATCATTCCGATCAGCAGCCCAAGCGTATTAAAATCAATATGCTCGATCGCCTTCTCCTGAGTGACGATTCCGAGCACAACCATCAGAATAGCTCCCAGCATGGCAAGGATCGTACGGTGAATTTTCTCCGAAATAATAAGTGCGTAAATAACTAAAAATACGATAATTGCGATAATCGCCTGCTGTCCCATACGTCCTCCTTATGTCTTAATATTCATATTATGACCTAAAAAAAGCAAAAAGAAGCCTGCTGGTGGCAGACTCCTCCTGGTAAAACCTATACAGTTATCTACTATCTTTTACCCTTGTTTGGGAAGCTGAAACGAGCTCTTCAGTGAGACAACACGGTTAAACACCGGATGTCCGGGTTTCGAGAACTTCGTGTCGACATTAAAGTAGCCGTGACGGAAGAATTGGAACTTGTCCTGCGGCTTCGCTTCCATCATGTTCTTCTCCACAAAGCCATGCACAATTTCCAAGGAGTTCGGATTCAGCTCATCCAGGAATGTTTTGGCCGGTGCATCGGCATCTTCTCCGGCATCTGCTGCTTCTTCGTTCACAAGCGGCTCATAGAGACGGAATTCAGCAGGCACCGCCTGGGTCGCTTCAACCCAGTGAATGGTGCCCTTCACTTTACGGCCGGTAAAGCCAGTGCCGCTCTTGGTTTCAGGATCATATGTGCAGTGGATCTCCACCACTTCCCCGTTCTCATCCTTAATCACTTCGTTGCATTTGATGAAATAGGCGTGCTTCAGGCGCACTTCGTTGCCAGGGAACAGACGGAAGTACTTCGCCGGCGGATTCTCCATGAAATCCTCACGTTCGATATAGATCTCGCGGGAGAATGGAATCTGGCGGTTACCCATTTCAGGATTCTCCACATTGTTCTCCGCCTCAAGCCATTCGACTTCGCCCTCCGGATAGTTGGTAATAACCACCTTCAACGGGTCCAATACAGCCATCGTACGCGGTGCCTTCAGCTTCAGATCTTCCCGGATGAAATGCTCCAGCACCTGCAGGTCTACTTCGCCGTAGGCTTTGGAAATTCCAGTCTCATAGACAAAATTGCGCAGCGCTTCCGGTGTATAGCCGCGGCGGCGCAGTCCGGAAATGGTTGGCATCCGCGGATCATCCCATCCATCGACATGGCCTTCATCCACCAGAAGCTTCAGCTTCCGCTTGCTCGTTACCGTCTGAGCGAGGTTCAGGCGGCCAAATTCGTATTGATGCGGCTGGCTTTCCATCTCACACTCGGCAATAACCCAATCATAGAACGGGCGCTGATCTTCGAACTCCAGAGAGCAGAGGGAATGGGTAACCCCTTCAATGGCATCCTCAATCGGATGGGCAAAGGCATACATCGGATAGATGCACCACTTATCGCCGGTATTATGATGATGCGCATGGGAGATCCGATAGATCGCAGGGTCACGGAGGTTAATATTGGGTGACGCCATATCGATCTTCGCGCGCAGCACTTTTGCTCCGTTCGGATGCTTGCCTGCACGCATCTCTTCGAACAGCTGCAGGTTCTCCTCTACGCTGCGGTCCCGGTAGGGGCTGTTAGTGCCCGGCTCCGTCAATGTACCACGCATTTCGCGCATCTCTTCCGCACTTTGATCATCGACATAGGCTTTGCCTTTCTTGATGAGCATGACCGCGCGGTTGTACATTTCTTCAAAATAATCCGAGGCATAGCGCATTTCATTCCATTCATAACCCAGCCACTTGACGTCTTCCTTGATGGAATCTACATATTCCTGATCTTCCTTGACAGGGTTGGTGTCATCAAAGCGCAGATTCGTTCTGCCGCCAAATTCAGAGGCTGTTGCAAAGTTGATCCAGATCGCCTTCGCATGTCCAATATGCAGGTAACCGTTCGGTTCCGGCGGGAAACGGGTTACGACTTCCTTAACCTTACCGTTACGGAGATCTTCTTCGATTATACTTTTGATAAAATTAGGGGGGGTACTGAATTTCGTCACGGATCTCAACCTTTCCTTTAGGTGGAATCTTCCGTCCTTTCTCAAGACACTGCAGCAGCTTGTGGATGCCAGGTCTTAGAGCACGGTCCTATTCTCTGTATAAACGCGTTTCTCTCTAATATACTCTTTAGCACCATATTGTTCAATAAAAGAAGGCAGTTCTTACAATCTGCTCTTTCTAGGCCTTTATTTCGATGGAAAACACCCTGACTTTTAGACTACTTTCATTAAATTAGGTTTTTTTGCGAAATGTCTAGTTAAAAAGTTCGACGCATTTCCCGATGATTTACTATATAGTTAAGTTAATGAGCAGTGAATGCTGAAAATCATGAAGAAAGGAGCTCTATTTACATGATTAATATGCTTGTCGCCTTCCTGGTGTCCTTGTTCCTGCCCTATTCTGGAACAGCTGTGCTGAATCCGCAGCATGTCATTGCCGAGGCTCCGGAAGACCAGAATGTCAAACTATATTACAGCGGCGAAGAACAAAATGGACAGTATTCGAAAGTGGTTCTGGCGGCGAACGGCAAGCATGCAGCATTTGACTGGAATGTACCGAGTGATCCTGCTCTGGCACCCCAGCTCTATTACAGTGATCTGAACGGGGACGGACAGCCGGAGGCTGCTGTAATTGTTACGCTCGGTTCGGGCACAGGGATCAACAAGCAGGAGCTCCATCTGATCAATCCGAACACGATGAAGGAATATCCTGTTGAGCAGCCTGCGGATGCACTCCGCAAGAGCCAGCTAAGCAGTACAGTCAACATCTCGGATTCAAGTGTCCTGATCACCGTGAGCTTTCATGGAAGTCAGCAGAAGCAGCAAAAGCCCCTTAGTGATTTCTATGACGATCCGGCTCAATTTGCACATGAAGTCGATTTCAGTTCCTACACCGTCTTCAGCATCGATGAGCAGGGACAGATTCAGGCCGTATTGTCCGGCTCCATTACCCCCTCCGAATTTGTCGGCGATCTTGTCTTGACCTATAAGTACAGCCAGGACGGATTTACCATGGATCACATGGAATACAAGCCTTAAGTAAGGTCAATCGGCGTCTGTCACGGGTTTTGACGGTTTTTCCAATATGAGGTAGCATATAGCAAGATGACATAAATGAAGCATCCTTAATTATGGAAAGAGAGGAATCATTGATGTTTACATACGCTCTGGATGAACGTATTGTTCTCCGTCCGCTCTCCCACGAGCATGCACAGCCTCTGTTTGAATTAACGGAACTTTCCCGTGACCGGCTGCGCCAATGGCTGCCATGGGTAGATTCCACCACCGAGATGTCCCATACAGCGGAATATATCCGAGGTGTGATGAACCAGTATGCCAGCAATGGGGCAGTTACGGCCGGGATCTGGGTCGATGATGAGCTGGCTGGAGTGATCGGTCTGCATGCCATCGACTGGAACCACCGCTCTGTGAGTATCGGCTATTGGCTCGGCCGGGGTTATGAGGGCCAAGGGCTGATGACAAGTGCCTGCCGCGCTTTTATTGATTATGCGCTGCTTGATCTGGATCTGCACCGGGTAGAGATCCGCTGTGCGACAGGCAACCGCCGCAGCCGAGGTATCCCGGAACGGCTCGGCTTTGTTCTGGAAGGCGTCATCCGCGAAGCGGAGAAGCTGCCTCAGGGTTATGTCAACCATGCCGTATACGGGATGCTTCAGCATGAGTGGAAACGCATCCGCTGACGGCTTCTTTTGACCAGGCTTTGCTCAAGAGCGGAGGACTGGAAAGGTGCGTGCAGCCATGAATAGCAATTCCATCTAAGGTCCAGCCATACCGGCTGCGGCCTTTTTTATTTTCATCTGAAATTGAAATTCCTAAGCCATTTATCGAACCTTTCTGGCAAAACTTTGCAATATACAGTGTATTGAATGACACTGACGCAGAAAGGAGGACCACTCAACCATGAATAATGACGATATCATCGGCCTTCTCAATCGTATGCGAGACGGCGAGGATGCTGCCTTTGAAGAATTATACCAGGCGACAAAACAGGATTTGTACCGGACTGTATGTATGCTGATGGGCAGCCGGCAGCACGCCGTTGAAGTTACGAACGAAATTTATGTCCAGGTCTGGAAAAGCTTTCGCACGTACCGGCCCGGGACCCCCTTCCGCAACTGGCTGCATGGTGTAGCCTTGCGGCAGATCAGCAGCTTCCGGCAGATGCAGTTTCTCCGCTGGCGGATCTTCAGCAGTTCGAAGCATACGGCCGATCCGGTGATCAACGCTTCAGAGCAGCCCGTGCTCCAGCAGGAAGCCCGCGATGAAATGATGCGCCAAATCTCCCGATTATCCGAGAAATTGCGTGTTGTGCTGGTGCTTCGCTATTACCAGGAGTACAGCTTTAAAGAAATTGCCCAGCTGCTCGAAATCTCGCTGGGAACGGTGAAATCCCGTCACCATGCCGCTCTGCAAAAGCTCAAAAAACAACTCGGGCAGCGTCCCGGGCAGGAGGAATCTTACCATGTCTATCGAACCTCTCATTCGCCAATCCCTGCACAGCTGCAGCAGCCGGATTAATCCTCCGGAAGAGCTGGATGTCCGTATCCGCCAGAGCCTGTCAACGCGCCGAAAAACACTCCACAGAAATAAAAGGGTTCGGCAAATGGCAGTAGTCGCCATTATCGGTAGTACTGCCGCGCTGACCCTTGCATTCTCCAACCAGCATTTTGCGGACCGGATCTACGGCTCCTATCAGAATTTACAGAAAGCAGTAGTTAACGTGACGATGCAGGAGTATGTTACTGCCGGAATGAAATTTATGGGAGCGTCGCGTGAACTGGGCGATGATTACCCGGCTTTTCAAAAGCTGGCCCGGCAGCTAACCTCTGCTAAGCTGCAATACGGCGATGCCCACCAGCAGATCAACTTCTCTCAGCTGTCGCCCGCAGTACGGGCGGAGGTCAAGCAGAAATACGCTGATATTCAGCCTTACTTCGATCGCCTCAACCATGAAATTGTCATCAAGGATAAGCTCTCGGCGGCCGAGTATGATGCCTATATCGAGGCCATGATCCGGCAGGAGAGCACTCTGGCGCAGGCCCATATCAATCCGAGTGCAGGACCTGTTGATGAACAGAGAATGCCGGAGCCTTACCGTGCGCAGTATCAGAACAGTCAGCGTATCCTGGATGAATTGAAGAGTAAGGCTATGAATATCCACTAAAATTTACTTACACAGAATATAGATCAATCCATGCTAAAAAGGCCGCAACGCGGCCTCCTTCCTATGCTTATAACGTCACAGTGATTTTACCAGACCGCCATCGACCACCAGGGTTGTACCTGTGATATACGTATTGGCCCCTGACAGCAGGAACACTACGGACTTCGCAAACTCTTCGGGTGTGCCGAACCGCCCGAGCGGAATCTCGTTCTGGCTCTGTTCTGCATACGCTTCGACACTGATGCCCTGCCGCTCAGCCTGCTTGGCGTTCAGCTGGGCGATCCGGTCTGTGCCAATCCGTCCCGGTGCTACAGTGTTCACCAGAATACTGTAAGGCGCGAGTTCTTCCGATAGCGTCTTCGTGAGGCCGGCCACCCCCAGCCTGAACGTATTGGAGAGCACAAGTCCTGGAATCGGCTGCTTGATGGACGTGGACGTCAGATTGATGATATGACCGCCCAATCCCTTCATGTGGGGCAGCGCTGCCCGTATAATGCGGACGGTGCTCATCAAATTCAGCTGGAACGCCTGCTCCCAATCCTCATCCAGCAGTTCCTCAAACTTGGCCGACTTGGGCCCCCCGGCGTTACATACCAGAATATCGATCCGCCCGAACAGCTCACTCGTCCGCTTCACCAGCGTATCCACATCCTCCCTGTTCGTTACATCCGCTGCGCAGTACTCCACCTGGCCGTCCCCGAGCGCCGACAATTCTTCCTTTGCCTGCTTCAGCTTCTCCACACTCCGACTGGCAAGCATAACATCCGCACCTTCCTGCACCAGCTGAGCTGCAATCGCCTTGCCTAGCCCCTGACTGGAGGCCAGCACCAGCGCTTTTCTTCCATTCAGATTCAAGTCCATGTTCGGTTCCCCTTTCGGCAGATTCACTCACGTACTCCCTCTTGTTTACCCGCTGGGTCTGATCAGAAACGTGCAGTTCACCGGATGTGAACAGCCATCAGAACATCATCCACGTACTGTTCCTCCAGATAAAATTCGCCGACGAGGCGCCCCTCCTCCACAAACCCGCAGCGCTTATAGAAAGAGATGGCTGCCGTATTGCTGGACAACACGCGCAGACGCAGCTTGCGAATTCCCTTCTCCCTCGCCACTCCTTTGATGCTGTTCATCAGTGCATGTCCGATGCCCTGGCGCTGATAAGACGGATGAACCGCAACAGCGATCTCCCAGACATGCCGATTGCTCTCCGCTCCCATGGGATGGCGGAAACCCAAGTACCCGCACAGCCGTTCATCCTCATCGACTGCAACAATCTGAGAACCTGGGGGTGAACTCCGCAGAAATAGTTCCTTCGTTCTCCATATGACCGGGGCCGGCGCAGTATGCACATCCCAGATCAGCGCATCCAGGTCCATCAGCTGGCCCGCATCTTTCAGCTGGGAGAGACGCAGCAGCATTTGCTTGGTTTTTAGGGTAGCCACAGTATCGACACCTTTCGAGTTTTACTTACACCCATTATAACAGCCTGTTCCTTCACGAACAGAAGAGGCTCTACCGCAGTCTTGGTATCCCCGGACATCCCTTTTTTTAGCATTCTTTTGCCTCTTACGCTGTCAGGCGCTATAACAAATGCCCCGCCAGAGGCGGGGCATTCCAGCTTTTATTCTTAATAGTCTGACTTATGCGCTGTATTCCAGTTCTGCCTCATGGACGCGGCTTCGGTTCAGCACGAGATGAAGCACATAGAAAGCAACACAGCCGATAGCGGCAGATACGGCCAGCCAGGCAACCGGGCTCAGTCCGTTCCCGTCGTACAGCACACCCATCGCATAAGGGCCAACAACTCGTCCAGCCGATCCAATACCGCCGACAAGACCGATATAGAACGGCGCACCCTTGCCGGAGTGATCCGCGATAAACGCCGGAATGGCCGGAGACATGAGCATCTCCCCCAATGTAGCGAGGATCATCGCAAGCACCATCCCTCCGTAATTCTGGATGCCCAGGATCACCACGTAAGCCGCCAGATAGAAAATACCGCTCGCAATCAGCTGCGCGCTGGAACTTTTGGCACACAGACGCTTGATCAGCGTCGTCAGCGGCTGCGCTACGAAGATCATGATTCCATTCAGCGTCCACAACAGACTGTACATGCTTTTCTCCATACCACTCTCTATAATGAACGGGGAAACGCCGCTATTCCAGATCGAGTTGCCAAACCAGAGGAACATCGTACCCATGCCAATATACAGATAAATTCGGGTATCACGCAGAAGTGCTGCGGCCGGAGGCGTATCCGGTGAACGTTTGCGTTTGGACAGATGCACCTCACCCTCCTCCCGGTCCACCCGGCTGAGGTAGCGGAAGAAATAAACAGCGAAAACGGCTGAAGTAGCGCCGTTCAAGATAAAGCTGAGATGATAGGAAATCTCGGCCAGCACACCACTGAGCGCCGTTCCGAGAGCTACACCGATATTATTCGCCACATACACAACATTAAACAGCTCCGAGCGGCGTGCCGCAAAGCGGAACCCGATGAATGCCTGTATTGCAGGCATGGATACCGCATTACAGAACCCGATGAAGCCCATCATCGCCATGAACACATACCAGTAACCGCTGATAAATGGCAGCGTCGCCAGCCCAGCGGCATTAAGAGCAAGGGAACCGACAATCAGCCTTTTCACCCCTACCCTGTGATACAGCGCGCCGCCCACCAGCTGTCCAAAGATTCCGCCAAGGGACTGCACCAGCACAACCAGTCCGGCATCCGACATCGTCCGTCCAAGCTCTTCGAAGATATACATCGTAATCAGCGGCCACATTAACGCACTGCCTGCCGCATTAATCAGGCTTGCACCTAGAAAAACCTTCACTTCCTTGGGATAATCATCCAACCATCTCATACAAATCTCCTTCAGGTCTGAGTTCAACTATTGGCTATGATAAATATGACATTTCAACTCATCCCCATCTTATCATGCCGCCCAGCCGCAAAAAAGGCCCCTGACGGGGCCTGTTTACGACATATCCAGCATTCAGTATCCATCAAACCTGCCGGCAGCGGCAAGCACACTCATTGACGCTTTACATCGACAGTGGCAGAGAAAAAGGTCGCACCCTTGCCCATATCGGACAGCCGGTCCGGGGTCAGCACATTGACCCGCTGCGGCCGATCTTGATTGCCCCACCACAGACCCTGGCTGATTACTGTGCCTGGCAGCATCAGGTCACTTACCTTGGCTGGCATTTCAATCTTCCCCCGGTCATTCCATACCGTCACCATATCTCCGTCCTCAATGCCGCGTTCCCGGGCATCTGCCGGATGCATTTGCAGCTGGGGCCCGCGCTCCAGCTTCTGATGCTTGTCTACATTAGCGAAGGTCGAGTTCAGGAAATGATGATTCGGCGATGAGATGAACATCAGCGGATAACGCTCCAGGGGGCCAGGTCTGCGCTCTCCGTCATATCCCTCCACCAGCGGTATATAGGCGGGCAGGGGCGGCAGTCCGCTGCGTTCCAGCGCTGCCGAGTACAGCTCGATCCGGCCGGATGGTGTCCCCAACTCGTCGAGATACCTGGTATAAGACGTCATATCCAGCTTCACAAACCGCTGTTCCTTCAACCCATCCCAGGTCACACCCTGCAAATAAGGGTTAGACGGGTAATCGAGCGCCCGGCGGATCATCTCTTCTTCAGTCTCACTGAAAATCCGCTCATCGAAGCCCATGGCCCGGCCCAGCATAGCGAACAGCTCCACGTTCGTCTTGCTCTCTCCGATCCGTTCAATGACAGGTTCCTGCAGCTGAACATATTGATGCCAGTAAGAGGTATAGATGTCCGTTCCTTCAAAAGAGGACGCGGCAGGCAAAACAATATCCGCATAGCGGGCCGTATCCGTCATGAACAGGTCATGCACGACCGTGAACAGATCTTCACGGGCAAACCCGCGCTCGACCTGCTCCGTATCCGGTGCAACGACGAGCGGGTTGCTGCAGTAGACAAAAAGAGAACGAATCGGCGGATCGGCTTCCATCAGGGCAGCCCCGATCCGGTTCATGTTGATGGAGCGTACACCATCATCCGGGCGCAGATCCGGGCGTTCCAGGGCAGCGCTGTTCAGCTTTGCATAACCGCTGTTGGAGCGTGCTGCTCCTCCGCCCCGCCGCTTCCATTGTCCGGTAACGGCCGGAAGACAGGTGATCGCCCGCACGTTCATGCCTCCGTTGTCATGGTGCTGCAGGCCGTTTCCGATGTGAATGTAAGCCGATCCCGACTGGCCGTACATTTCGGCAAGCCGGATAATATCTTCGGCAGGCACCCCGGTAATGGCAGACACCTTGTCCGGTGTGTATGCTTTGACATGCTCCCGCAGTTGTTCATGCCCTGTCGTATACTGAGCCATGAAAGCCTCATCTGTCAGCCCCCGCTCGAACAGGACATGCATCATTCCCAGAGCCAGTGCCGCGTCCGTTCCCGGAAAGAGCGGGATGAACCAATCCCCCCATTGGGCGGTGCGGTTGCGGTGAACATCAATTACGATAATACGGGCTCCCCGCTTGCGGGCCTTTTCGGCCATGACGACCTGGTGCATCGCCGTACTGACAATGTTGCCGCCCCATACGATGAACAGCTCGGCATGCTCGGTCTCTTCCGGAACCGTTCCGCCGTTGAAGCCCATCGTCGCCACCCAGCCGGCATTCCCCGCCGCATTGCAGATCGTCTGCTCCAGCCGGCTTGCCCCCAAGGCGTTGAAGAAGCGCCGGTCCATGCCGTCGACACTAAGAATCCCCATATTCCCATAGAAGCTGTAGGGGAGAATCGATTCCGGTCCGTTTTGCCGGATCAAATCCTTATAGCGGTCTGTTATCTCGCGGATGGCCTCATCCCAGCTGATCCGTTCAAACTTGCCCTCTCCCTTGGGGCCGGTCCGACGCATCGGATACAACAGCCGCTCCGGATGATAGACCCGTTCAGCCATATGCCGTACCTTGTTGCAGATGGCGCCGCGTGTGATCGGATGATCCGGGTTCCCGGTTACCTTCACAATCCGTCCCTTCTCCTTGTGCAGCAGCAGCCCGCACGTATCGGGACAATCCAGGGGGCACACGGCAGGCACAACCCCGTCCGCTACATGAATATAATCATTTTCCTGCATCAGCTGCTCCAGCCTCTGATCCTGATGGCTCTGCATCCCGTTTCCTCCTCCAGCACGAACATAAATTCTTGGTGATAAAAAATTAATTCTAGCTGTTTCGCCCCTCCTAAGCCGGGGTATTAATAAGCAAGGCATTTTAAAAGGTATGAAGTGCATAAACTTCCTCCTCAATGCCATATCATGGACTACTCCCAGAATTCGCCATGTACAGGTTTCGTTCCCCCGAACCTAGACATGGCGAATTTGTTTTTTTCTGACACTGTCAAACCTGATTGTAACAAGCAAAGAGGGTACCCCGCCAGCCATTTTTCCGGCTGAAGGAGGCGCCCTCTTCACAAACGAATCCCTTAATTTATGACATCACCAGACCGCCGTCCACACGCAGGCATTGTCCTGTCAGAAACTTGCCCCAGTCTGAAGCCAGGAACAGCACAGCCCCTGCTATATCACTGGGATCCGCAAGGCGGCCCAACGGGGTCAGTGCCCGGATCTGTTCCCTGACAGACTCCGGCGTATCTCTGCTGGAATCCGTCGAAGCCGTTAAACCCGGTGCCACTGCATTCACAGTAATACCGAACCCTCCCAGCTCCTTGGCAAGCCCGCGGGTATAACCCAGCAGCGCGGCCTTGGCCGTCGTGTAGTCATGGTAAGGAATGACTGGAAAATCAATCAGGTTGGTGACCATATTAATCACTCTCCCAGAAGCCTGGGACTGCATATGCGGCATGACAGCAGATATCGTATGAAAAGCCCCCTGCAGGCTTCCCTCCAGCTGAGTGCTGTAATGAGACCAGTCCAGCTCCCATGCCGGGCGTCGTACTCTCGGGTTAAACGTATAGTGAGACAGCGCATTGTTCACCAGCACGTCAATCCGGCCAAAGGATTCAACAATAGCCTCAGCCATCTCCCGCACCTGATCTTCCCGGGTTACATCGCAGGGATAAGGAATTGCCGTTCCTCCTTTCCGGCGGATCTGCTCGACCACCTGTTCCGCGGCCTCGGCACGACTTTTGTAATTTACAATGACAGCTGCACCCTCAGCGGCACAGGCGCGGGCAATTTCGGCACCAATGCCCCGGCTCGCGCCGGTAACCAGCACAATTTGACCATTCAGCTTCATATGAATTCCGTCTCCCCTATTCTTAACCGGCCTACTCGACATCGGGATCATAAAACTCGGCGTCCTGTTCGGCGCCCGCTTCAATATCAACGAAACGAAGCAGATCCAGCAGATTAAAGCGCCCGTCATGATGCCAGCCGGGCGCCGCCCGGGTCATATCCCCGATTGCGCTGATTCGGGTTACGCCTGCGGCCCCCAAAAGTGAGGCCAGCGGCTGCAGCCGGCTTGGAGCCACCGCTGTACCGCAGGATTGCAGATAAGGGCGCAGCGGCGCAAGGAGCGGGGGTGTATCCTCCAGACGGTCGATATTATAGATATGGATCGTCCGATTGAGGGGCGACCCCTGCAGGCCCGGCATATCGTGGATGATCACCGTCCAGGCGGTACTTCCTTCGCTGGCCAGCACCTGCAGACCCGCCTCATCCGAAGCCAGGGCTCTCAGCTCGTACTGCTCCCGGATTTTACGGATGGAGGCCGCTTCTTCCGGGTCAAGCTCGGCCCGCGGCCAGCGACGCTCCAGCCGTTCCAGCTCTGCCGCGAGCAGCCGTCCCAGACTGCGGGCATCGACCGAACCGCCGCTCTCGACGAAGACCGCCTGCGGCGACATGCAGCTCTGCTGGTCGTAGAGCGCGATATCCTCGGCCAGACGACGGACCGTCCGTACATAGAGGTCCGGCCTCAAGGCCTCGGCCCCGATAACGGCCAGGCTGATTCTATGCCCGTATCGTAGCAGACGGGCATGCGGAGGCAGGAGAGCCTCTATGGAGCGGACCGTATGGTCCGAGCCATAGACGACGACGGCCTCGGCGGCTCCTGCGGCAGCACGCTCCAGCTCCTCGCTGCCGCCTTTCCAGGGCAACACAGCCAGCAGCCGTGCCCATGCCGGATTTACTTCGGCCAGCGTCCGGCTGAAGAGCACCGGCAGCAGCGGCTCGGCTGCAGACGTCTTGCCGAAGTTGGCTGATTTGACGAGAATACCCATCACGAGGCTCCACAGCTGGACACCTGGCACATTGCCGGCGAAGACGTGAAAGATCAGCTCAGGGCCGTACGCCCGGCTCATGCCGCCGCTTCTGCGCGGGTGGAAGCCATCCAGCATAGCTGGCGGATCAAGCTCCTCTTCGAGAAACCGCCACAGCTCCTTCCGGCGGAAATTCCGCATATAACGCTTCAGCTCCAGTCGGATCATCTCCGCATGGTAACCCGTAACCACCGGGAGCAGCCGCTCGGCCAGCTGCCGGAGCGGATAAGCCGGGTCCAGCCAGCGGCAGACCGCCTGATCGATCCAGTCAACAAGCCGCTCAACTGTCATTTCATGAATATGCTCGTTCCGGGCCGCAGTTATAGCAAGCTGAATTCCCCTCACCTGATCGGCATCAAGCACAGGAGATCTCAGCAGATAATGTTCTCCTTCAGCTGCCAGGACCTGCTCTCTCCACTGCCCAATGTTAATTCCATCAGGGAGCCAGCATAAATCGACGACAATAGACGGGATCCCGTCTACCCCATGCGTACTCATATTCATCCCTTTTGAGCCTGCAGCAGCTGATCCACAGCGATGGAGCATCCTTTGGCCTCAGCACCCTCCATGCGGCCCAGCAGTTCAAAGCCTTCATCGGTCTTACGCCCAAGGTCCTCGGTCAGAATTGCCAGACAGGAGTTCCAGTTGGCCAGGTCATAATGAGCCAGCACACCGGTTTGGCCTGTGCGGACAGGCTGCAGGGTTTCCGGGTCAAGGACAAGTGTCCGTATCCATCGGCCGCCCTTCTTCACTGCCGTCCCACCTCCGGCGGACAGCGTCAGATCGTAGAATTGAGAGCTCAGCTCGGTCATTCCGTACATGTTGACACATTGCGACCGGCCAATACCCAAGGTCTTCTGGAGGTCGGCATAGAGCTGCTCCATCTCCACCTCCCGCGACTGCCCCTTGAAGCCGCCGGTATCCAGGATCCGGCTGCCTTCTGCCAGCTGATAACACAGTCCCCGCTCCAGCAGGTCATCGAGCAGATGGACATATGCAAATGTAGCGCCCAAGATCATAACCGGCTCTCCCCGCTCTGCCATATCGCCGAGAAATGCCTTCAATCCCTCCCTGTCCAGGCCCTCATTCCCGAAGAACAAGCGGCTCTTCCCGGTGCCAAAGGCTTGAACCGCCATGGATAGATAGCGGGACAGCGAAGAGTTCCGGTTCATGTCCTCGGCGGGTGAGATGACTGCCATAGACATGTCCGGGCGGTTCGGCAGGACATAGGAACGAAACGCCGTCTTCATGGAGGTATCCCACACCTTCAGGGTTGGATGATAATGTCTGCCTTTTCGTTCCGGGTCTGTCGTGCCGCTGGTCATGAATACTGCTTCTGCTTCTCCGGCAGGTTCACAGGAGAGGACCAGATCTTTGAAGCCGCGGATCGGCATAGGCGGAATCTCGCTCCAGTGCCGAACCGTAAGCGGAGTACGGCGCCGGGACTGCATATACTTGCGGAGTACAGGCTGATGCCGGAATTGATAAGCGAATAGTTCAAGCGTGAGGCGGTTAAACCGCTCCTCTTCTACTGCAGGAGCTTCTTCCATAGGGTTCAGAATATAAGCCTGGATGCGTTCAGTCAGCAATACGGCTTCTTCTCTCATATCAGCTCTCCCCCTTCTGAATAACACGAGGCAAATCGATGAGAATAAGGTGCAGGATAATGGCGGATGCCGCGCCCACGATCACACTGTTAGACAGAAGCGTTCCCGCCATTCCCGGAAAGCCGCCGCCATAAGCCGGCAGAGAGATCGCGAGCAGGATGGACAAACCGGCGATCATGAAATTAGCATCCGTACGCTCCATGCGCATCAGACCAGACAAGCCGGTGAATATCAGAGATGCCGCCGCAGGCAGAAAAATACCGCCGATCACCGGACTTGGCGTCAGTGCAAGTACCGCCCCCGCTTTGGGTATAAAACCAAGCACCAGAAACAGCGCACCTGCAACCATAACGGGATAACGGGAGCCGATCCGTGTCAGACGCAGCAGACCGACATTTTGCCCATAGGCTGTCGTCGGGAATCCGCCAAACAGTGTGGATACGGCCGAACCGGCAGCTTCCCCTGCGAATCCGCGGCGGATTTGGCCTGGATTCAGGTCCGCATCCGTAATCTGCGCCGCTGCCTGATACACGCCCATCGCTTCGATAACCGCTGCGATATAAGCGATGAAGAACGTCAGAAACACCGGCCAGTTCAGCTCCAGCGGACCGTAAGGCAGCAGCTGCGGAAGACCGAACCACGCCTTGTCCGCAATGGAACCCCATTCAATCCGCCCCAACAGCAGCGCAATGAAGTCTCCGGCGATCAATGCGATCAGGAAGGCGAATGACCTGAGCATGCCGCGGCCAAACAAAGACAATATAATAACGATCAGGGCAGTCGGGAGTGACATCATCAGTGTCTGCGTTGATGCAAAACCAGGCGTACCTGGTGAACCGCCGAGAAACTCGGACAGCGTAAATCCCGATAAGGCAATACCAACGATAAAAATAACGGTTCCCGACACAACCGGACGGAACAGGACAGAAGCCCTGCCGAGCAGGCCGGTGACCGCGGCTAGGAACACCACCAGCGCACTGATGAGAATGGCTCCCCCGGCCGCAGCCAGGCTGCCGGCCTTGCCGGCCGAGATCATCAGCGCGTCAAAGGCTGCCGACGGACCCTGAATGATCGGCAGACGGGCGAGCCTCGCAGCCTGCAGCAGGGTCACCAGCCCAGCTCCAATGAAGATGGCATTGACCAGATTGCTGGCGAGCGCAAGCGGCAGTCCTGCCGCAGCAGCAATAAACAGCGGGTCAAGCCATACATTGGAGACGAATACATGCTGGACGCCGTACAGCAGCGTCCGGGAGGGCGAGAGCTTCTCCTCGACCCGGATTCTGTTCTCCTGCTGCTGCGGGGAGCCATTCGGCTCCAGATACGCTGCGGCAGCAGCTCCGCCCAGCGGAGGATGAAGCGCCGGGTTCTGCACAGGTTCATTCCCCATTCCGGTTCACCGCCTTCCAGAGCTCCGCAGACGCGGCCTGCGGGGAGGCCGCTGCGGTAATGGCCGAGATGACGGCGATACCATCAGCGCCTGCGGACATCACGGTACCCGCATTGGCAGCTGTAAGGCCGCCAATGCCCACCAGCGGTGCGTCTATGCCGCTCTCGCGGAGACGCCGGATCAGCCCCGGACCCTGTACAGCGCGGGCATCCGGCTTGGACTCCGTCGGGTACACCGGACCGATGCCAAGATAATCAGCGCCATCACTTATCGCAAGCCTGGCCTCTTCAACAGAGTGAGCGGATACGCCCAGAATTTTGCTGCCGATCCTTGTCCGTACGTCATGCGCTGCGAGGTCCTCCTGGCCGACATGGACACCATCCGCGTCCACGGTCAGCGCCAGCTCCACGTCGTCGTTCACAATGAAGGGAACGCCTTGACTGCGGCATACCTTTTGAAGGCGCTGTGCCAGTTCAATAAGGGGCATGCCAGTTAACGCTCCGGGCCCTTTCTCCCGGAATTGAAAGAGGGTCACACCGCCCCGGATGGCCTCCTGCAGGATAAGATCAGGATGGATCAGACAGTTGGGGCTGCCTGCAACCAGATACAGGCGAAGATAACGGCGCATAGCCTGCGCAGTTATTCTTGTATTGCTATTCACGGCTAATCCCTCCGTTTCCAACCGATTTGTCCGTACGCAGCCGATAAGCCCATTGATTGGTCGGGCCATGACCGCCGCCGATCGCCAGGCTGTCCTGGATTGCCGCCTGGATGAACTCCTTGGCTAGACCCGCTGCCTCCATCACACTCAACCCTTTAGCCAGGCCGGCTGCGATCGCCGCCGAGAACGTACAGCCGGTTCCATGCGTATGGCTGGTCCGGATACGTGTACCCGGCAGCTCTGTGAAGCCGCTGCCATCATAGACGAGGTCATTGGCGGTGTCCGGATCACCATCATGGCCGCCCTTGATGATCACATAACGGGCACCGTAATCTTGTAAGCGGCGGGCCGCCTCGAGCTTGCTGTGCAGGGCAGTGATCTTCACGCCTGTCAGAGCCTCCGCTTCCGGAATATTCGGAGTCACGACCAAGGATACCGGCAGCAGGCTCTCTATGACTGCTGATACGGCCTCTTGCTGCAGCAGCGTGGATCCGCCCTTCGCGATCATGACTGGATCCACAACAACCTTCGCCCAGCCCAGGGCCGCAATCTCTCCAGCAGCGGCACGGACGATTTCTGCACTGTACAGCATTCCAGTCTTTACCGCATCGGGCGGCAGATCACTGCCTACCGAACGGAGCTGCTGCACAACCGCATCCTCCTCCAACGGATACACCCCCTGAACGCCCAGTGTATTCTGTGCTGTCACTGCCGTAAGTGCCGACATCCCGTAAACCCCCAGCTCCTGAAATGTTTTCAGGTCAGCCTGAATGCCGGCGCCACCGCCGCTGTCTGAACCGGCAATCGTCAGCGCTTTCGCTATTTTCACTGCGGCTCACCTCCAGTCTGCTGAACAGCCTTTAAAGGCCGCACCCGCCCGTACTGAAGCACATCATCCGGAGATACCGCCATAAGCATATTCAGCAGCTCCATCTGAAAGCTGCCCGGACCTTCATGTCCCTTGCGTTCGGCCGCCAACTCGGCAGCTGTTCCGTAGACAACCAGCGCTGCAGCTCCCGCGGCCAGCCGGTCGGCTTCCACAGCGGCAAAAGCCCCCAATACGGATGTCAGCAGGCAGCCTGCTCCGGTCACCCGGGTGAGCAGCGGATGTCCGTTCCCGACCATCCATCCGTTCAGGCCATCTGTAATCACATCCTCCCTGCCGGTGATGACTACTGCTGTGTGCAGCTCCCTTGCTGCGCGTACCGCCAGCTCTTCCACGTCCAGATTTCCTGAGGCTCCGGCATCCACGCCCTTGATCGCAGCCTCCTGACCCAGTACTTGAGCAATCTCGGCGGCATTACCGCGCAGCAGGTCCACCTTCACCTCAGCCATTATGCGGCGTGCGGAGGCTGTACGATATGGCGTCGCACCCGCTCCTACCGGATCAAAAAGAACCGGAACACCATGCTCATTGGCCGAACGTCCGGCGAGAATCATATTCTCAACGAGCTCCTCATCTAACGTTCCCATGTTCAGCACAACTGCACCCGCGATACGGGCTATGTCGGCCGCTTCCTCCCTTGCATAAGCCATGACCGGCGAAGCCCCGAGGGCCAGCAGACCATTCGCTGTAAAATTAGTCACCACCACATTGGTCATGTTATGCACCAGCGGGTTGATCTCCCTCACACGTTCCAGCAGCCCGGCAATTTGATTCAACACGAATAACCCAACCTTCTTTCATCAGGAGCATGTGAAAGACTGTTGGGTGGATGGACAGGCTGGGATATGCACAGAAAGGGTACACGTGCAGAAGGTCCGACACTCGTCGGCCTTCCTAAGACGCACCACATTCCGGTTATAGAAAAATAAAGAACACATTGCGAAAGCAACGTGTTCTTCGTACACGGCTATCCCTACGCTGGCATTATCCAACAGGTTCACACGGTCTACGACGGATTAGTCGTACTCTCAGCTTGCTTCCACAGGCTCCCGTTCATTTTTTTCTAATGTTAATCCTTTACCTTACAAAAATCAATAACCAACTCTGCATGCAGCAGCTAGGTATGCCGCTCCTCTACCCGCACCGGTTCATTATAATGACCTGCCGCTGCTTGGCTGCCCGGTTTACGCAGATAGGCCGTCCAGTACGCCCCGGCCACAAACACGGCGCCGCCGGTCAGATTGCCAAGCCATACCGGAATGAAATTCATTGCATATTCTCCCCAGGAGAAGTGACCGGCAAAGATCGCAGCCGGAATCAGAAACATATTCGCCACCACGTGCTGGAAGCCAATGGCCACAAAGGCCATCGTCGGGAACCAGATGCCGATAATTTTGCCCGAGAGGGTATCTGCCCCGTAACTCAGCCACACGGCCAATGCGACCAGCCAGTTGCAGCCGATTCCTGAAATGAAAGCCTGCAGGAAGCTGTCATCCAGCTTGTGCTGGGCCATGTCCACCAGCTTGGTCAGGTATGCACCATGTTCTGTCAGACCAAGCACATGCCCGAAAAAATAGGCCACGAATAATGCCCCGATAAAGTTGGTAAGCGTAATAACCAGTATATTTTTAATCATAGCCAGCGTGCTGATCTTTCCAGCCATCCGCGACAGCGGCACGGCCATCATATTCCCCGTGAGCAGCTCGCCTCCGCCGATCAGCACCAGTATTAATCCAACCGGGAACACCGCGGCGCCGATGAAGGTTGCAATGCTTCCCCATTCCGCAGGTGCACTGGCGATAACCCGGATATCGAGCATAAATCCGATCGCAATAAAAGCCCCGCCCAGAAATCCCAATATCATCGCTACGATCAACGGGTTATGCGCCTTATGCTCTCCCGTCTCCACCGTCATTTCCGCAATTTGCTGCGGTTTGTAAGCAGCCATATCTCTCTCCCTTTCCGTATCAGACCTTCGTTATGGCTACATTATAAAAAATTGAACATTTTATTGTTGTGAAAAAAATCACTAATTAAATAGACTCTGCTATGTCGGATATACAAAAAGGCTGCCGGGAGAAATCCCGGCAGCCTGCTATCGAATTATTACTGTACTTCATCTATCATCCTTTATGCCATCACCGGCTCCTGCTGCTTTGCTGCAGCAGGCAGTGCCTGCAAACCTACACTGTTCAGGAAGTTCCAAGGCTTGTTGTAGTGCGGCTGGAAGAAGAAGTCTACAAAGGCCAGCTGGTCCACCGTCATGCGGTTCTGGATACACACCGAAATCGTATTGATCGACTGGGTCAGATCCACAGCCGACATGAGCTGAGCTCCAACGATACGACGGCTTTCCTTTTCATAAATCACTTTCAAAAGCACTTTCTCCGCCGTTGGCATAAATTCCGGACGGTAACTGTCCTCGATCATTACAGCTTCCACATTCAAGCCTTCATCCGCTGCAGACGTTTCGGTAAGACCCGTGCCTGCAATGTTGTCCTCATAAATTTTGATACCGGAAGTCCCCTGTGTGCCCATGTAAGGAATCGTCGGCTTCACCAGGTTGCGGGCAACCAGTGTACCCATACGTACAGCGTTCGTAGCAAGCGGGATATAGGCGCTTTTGCCAGTCGGATTATAATGAATAGCACAGCTGTCTCCTGCTGCAAACACATCCGGGCAGCTGGTTTCCATATAATCATTGACGATCAGCGCTCCGTTCGGCAGCATATCGGCCTGACCCTTCAGCAGCTCCGTATTCGGCCGGAAGCCAATGCAGAGGATCACCAAATCCGACTCATATTCACCTTTTGTCGTGATCACTTTGTTTACTCTGCCTTCCGCCCCTTCAAAACGTTCTACCGTCTCGCCAAGCGCCAGCTTAATGCCGTGCTTCTGCAGGGAATCCTCAATCCGGTCCGTAAATTCGGTATCCAGATACTTGTTTAGAATACGGTCCGCACTGTCGATCAGCGTAACTTCCTTGCCGTTCATCTGGAAGGCTTCTACCAGTTCTACACCGATATAACCTGCACCAACCACGGTGATCTTTTGGGCATGTTTGGCTTTCTCAATGATCGTATTGGAATGATTGTAGTTCTTGGACAGCAGAATGTTATCCAGCTTGATTCCTTCCAGCTTCGGAATAATCGGCCAGGAGCCGGTCGTTACAATCAGCTTGTCATAGGTATAAGTGCCCGTCTCTTCGGTAATCAGATTGCAGTATTTTAAGGTTTTGCTGTTCGTATCCACCTCTGTTACTTCATGACGCATACGGGTATCGACCCCAAGCTCAGCCAGCTGCTCAGGCGAAGAATAGAACAATCCAGCCGGGTCCTTGACCACCCCACCGACATACAAGGCAATACCGCACGACAGAAATGAAATATTATCATTACGCTCGAACACGGTAATCTCAGCCTCAGGATACAACTTGGCTGTATTCACAATTGCTGCTGTTCCTGCATGTGTACATCCGATAACTGCTACTTTCATATTCGATTCCTCCTCTGGGATTTAACACCTTTAACTAAACCTGCCAAGCTTGAAGATCAATCGCTACCAACTTAGTGATTTTTTTCACTATATAAAAGATAACTTTGTGACATATTTCACTTCATGCCTTTATTATAATGTGATCATTTTCACAATGCAAGCCTTTTGTAAAACATTTTGATTTTCCCTCATCGTCAGCCGCTTTCGCATCCTCTTCATATCCATTGTTCCCGCTGTGCGGAAAAGCTATGAAGGTAATAAATGAAAGAGCCTCCGGCACGCCGGAGGCTCTTCATGATCTATTATGTTTAGAGGAGCTGTTCGATCGCCTGACGCATCGTATCCGGAGCGGTACGCGGCTCAAAGCGGGCGACAACCTCACCCTGACGGTTAATGAGAAATTTCGTAAAGTTCCATTGTATCTCGTCACTCTCCCCTTCGCCCGGCTGTTCCTGACGAAGATATTGGAAAAGAGGATCGGCATCCGGTCCATTCACATCTATTTTGGCATACACGGGAAAGCTAACACCATAGTTCAACTGGCAGAACTCTGCGGCTTCTTCACTGCTTCCCGGCTCTTGTCCGCCAAATTGATTGCATGGAAAACCCAGCACAACCAGGCCACGTTCCCGGTATTCATCATATAACTTCTGCAGATCACCATATTGAGGTGTCAATCCACATTTGCTGGCCGTGTTGGCGACAATCAGAACTTTGCCGGTATACGTATCCAGTGGTACTTGCTCATTCGCAGGTGTAGCAGCAGTAAACGAATATATGGACATCATCGTTCCTCCCTGTTCCATTTCGTTATGGACTGCGCCCGGATCACTCGGTTCAATACAGTATAGCCATATAGTCCCCGGGAATATTAAAGGGCAGTCGCATTCAGCTTTATTTTACCGGAAAGAAACAACGATTTACAAATCTACCCTGGCCTTCATCATCGGATTTCCCGCACAAAAGTGCCTCTCCGCAAAGCTCCGCACATGCTCATCTCCAACTTCCGATACCCTGCGGGTTTACCTTCAGCTGAAATAAAAATCCGAATAACTTACCCTTAATCGGATAAGTTATTCGGATCTCTAAATGGATATGACAGCCTAACTGCCCGCAGCCGCCTGCTGAACGACCTTCTGAAGCACGGCTTCACGCAGGCGCTCTTCTCCAGCCGGAGCAGCCTCGTTCCCGGCCAGGGCATAAGGAAGACACAACGGCACCCCGGTACGCGGATCTTGAATAATATCTGCTTCGATACTGAAAACTTCACGGAGAACATCTGTCGTCATGACTTCTTCCGGAGAGCCGCATGCCACAGCCTGCCCCTGCTTGATCGCAATCATGTGATGCGCATAACGGGAAGCGTGATTCAGATCATGCACAACCATCACAATCGTACGTTTCGCCTTCGCATTCAACTCTTCCAGGAGCTGAAGAATCTCAAGCTGGTGAGCCATATCCAGGAACGTTGTAGGCTCATCAAGGAAAAGAATGTCCGTATCCTGCGCAAGCGCCATGGCAATCCATGCACGCTGACGCTGACCGCCTGACAATTGTTCAATCGGTCTGTCATGGAAAGTCGTCATCCCTGTCGCTTCAATTGCCCACTCCACCATGCGGCGGTCTTCCGCCTTGAGGGAACCAAAGCCTTTCTGGTAAGGAAAACGCCCATAGGATACGAGTTCCGCGACCGTCAGTCCTTCCGGTGCTGTCGGATTCTGCGGGAGAATGGCCAGCTGCTTCGCAACTTCACGGGTTGACTGTTTATGAATGGATTTGCCGTCGAGCAGCACACTCCCTGCCTTCGGCTGCATGAGCCGGGCCATCGTTTTCAATATCGTCGACTTGCCGGAGCCATTGGCTCCGACGAGCGCCGTAATCTGGCCCTCAGGAATTGATATATTCAGGTTCTGTACGATCAGACGGTCTTCATAAGCAATGTCCAGCTGAGAAGTGTTCAGGCGAAACATACGATCATTCCTTTCGGCGGGAGACACCCGCTTTATCGTTAATGGATAGTCAGCTTCAGATAACACAAGACTACTTTCTGGCTTTATATAAAAGAAACAAGAAATAGGGAGCCCCGATCACCGCTACTACGATGCCTGTAGGTATTTCAGAGGGCTGCATGACCCAGCGGCCGATACAGTCACTGACCAACAGCAGGAGTGCTCCAATCAATGCCGATACCGGAACGAGATGCTCATGCCGGGGGCCGACCAGCCTGCGGGCAAGGTGCGGTCCCACCAGTCCCAGGAAGTTAATGGCCCCGCTGATAGAAACACAGGCCGCACTTAACGCTACCGCTGCCGCCAGCAGTCCGAGTCGCTGGCGATGAATCGAGCTGCCAAGACCGGCAGCCAGCTGATCACCCAGCTGCAGCACATTCAGCTCCTTGGATTTCCACAGGATGAATGGCAGGAGCACCAGGATCCAGGGTAGGAGGGCCAGAACAAAAGCCCAATTTGTCCCCCATATACTTCCAGCGAGCCAATTGGCTACGAACGTATAATTCTGCGGATCAAGCCGGATTGACAGAATCATCGTCAATGATTGCAGGCCTGCCGCGACAGCAATTCCGGCAAGCAGCAGACGGGTCGCCGATAGCCCCTTGTGCCTGCGGTAAGCAAAAGCGTAAATAACGGCTGCCGCTCCCATTGCACCTATCAGAGCCATCAAAGGCATAACGAGAGGCGATGCATCTGCACGAAGGGAGTTCAAGGTGATAAACAGGACGACGCCAAGTCCGGCACCAGCATTAATGCCCAGAATCCCCGGGTCAGCCAGCCCGTTGCGGGTTACTCCCTGCAGAACGGCCCCGGCCGCGGATAACCCGGCGCCTGCCAGCATCGTAATCAAGATGCGCGGAAGCCTGAACTCCATAATAATGAGCTCATCTTTAGGCTCCCCAATGCCGAATAAGGTACGAATCACATCACCCAGCGGTATGGGCGTCTGGCCTGTATTGATGCTGATCAGAAGGCCGACAAGCAGCAGAAGTACAAGTACAGCGATTACCAGGATGGTACGCTGAGTGCGTTGAATACGATTAGGCTGATAATACCCGTATTTTGATCGTTTATTCATGTTCAGTCCCTCGTCTCTCTGCGGATCAGATACAGGAAGTAAGGGACACCCAGCATGGAGACTACGGCTCCAAGCGGTGTTTCAAAGTCTGGCCTGATCAACCGCGCCCCAATATCACTCAGGACGAGCAGAACCGCACCCAGCACAGCGCTGCAGGGAATGATCCAGCGATAGTCGACACCGACAAGATATCGGGCAACATGCGGAACGATCAGACCCACAAAGCCGATCGGCCCCACAGCTGCCACCGAGGAACCCGCCAGTACCAGCACAATCATAAATCCACCTAATTTGACCATTCCGCTTCGTTGTCCCAGGCCGGAGGCCACATCCTCGCCCAGACTCAAGACCGTAACCGAACGGGAAATCAAAAGCGAGGAGATAAGTCCGAGTCCAACCCAGACGGCCAGCGTATCCACCTGGCTCCATTTGACCCCCGCCAGGCTGCCCGCCACCCAGAAAGACAGGCTCTGGGATACGTTGTTGTACAAAGAGATACCTTGACTAAGAGCCAGCAGCAAGGCACTGATGGCCGTACCGGCCAGCGTCATTCTGACAGGGTCCATCCCTCGGCGCGGCGCAGAACCGATACCAAACACGAGCAGGGCGGCACACGCAGCCCCTGCAAAAGCAATCAGGACAATCCGGCCAAACACCATTGCCGGGAAAAAGGCGAGACAGACGGCCAAAGCGAGCGATGCCCCGGCATTAATACCGAGGACGCCGGTGTCCGCAATCGGGTTGCGGGTCATCCCCTGCATAATGGCACCCGCTGCTGCGAATGCAGCACCAGCCAGTGCCCCAGCCGCTGCTCTTGGCAGCCGCAGCTCCCGGATGATCTGATGCTGGGATGAAGCCGGATCAAACCGGAATAAGGCCTGCCATACGGCGTCCAGCGAAATATCCTTGGCTCCAACGCAGATCGATACGGCGATGGACAGCAGGAGGACGGCAAGGCCTCCTGCCAAAATCAAGGCTGCCGCATAGGGACGCGACCATATGTTAGCACGGAGCCTCTTCCGGGCTTGGTCCTGTGATGTTGAGCTTTCCATGAAGCAAGCCTCTTTCTAAAGTCTCTCAAGAACAGAGTGTTCGAATTTGAATAATAATTACTGTTACTACCATACTGATAATCATTATCAATTGTCAATACATTTCAAGGATGTTATCTGTTGTTTTCCCAAAGAGTTGAACTAATAAAAATCCCCTGCCGGTCCATAAACCTGGCAGAGGATGCATAAAATGCTTGTTCAGCAGTAAATGGAGCAGCTGCAGATCGAGTGATGCCGCACTTTGGTATCCGATCCTAGTTATGTCCATATCAGCACAAATTCAACGCTGAGCGCTAAATTAATAATTTAATTGCCGCCCAGCCCGAAAGCTCTGGCAATCAGTTCAATGGAACGCCGCTTGGCCTCGTAATCATGGATGATACTTGCGATCATAACCTCGCCACAATTATATTCAGCAGCCAACTGCTCGATCTGCTCTTTGACCTGCTCGGGTGAGCCGACTACCATTCGTTTGCGATTCTCACGGATGCGGTGCAGATCATACGGCGTATATGGATAGTTGAGTGCCTGATCCACAGAAGGTGTACCTGCCGTTCTCATTCCTTTCTCCAGCAGCACCAGGGATAAATCCATGCTGGAAGCCAGCCGGTTCGCCTCTTCCTCGGTTTCCGCACAGATCGCGAATACTGCTACCAGAGCGCGGGGCTTGTCACTGTGAGCAGAAGGCTGGAAATGATTCTGATACCAGCGCATGGCCTGGGTTCCACCATCCCCGTTAATGAACTGGGCGAATGCAAAACCAACTCCCTTCTCCGCTGCAAGCACAGCACTGTCACTGCTTGAGCCGAGCAGCCACATGTCAGGTACCGTTTCTATAGCGGGCGATGCTTCCAAACCAATGAAGCGGTGTCCTTCTTTTAGATCATCATGGATATAACCCAGCAGATCTTCGATTTGCTCCGGGTATAAGTCAATTCCTCCCCGGACCTTGCCCTCCTGCAGCGCTCGTGTGGCGAGCGGCATGCCTCCGGGTGCACGGCCAAGACCAAGATCAATCCGGCCTGGATATAACCCCTCCAGCACACGGAAATTTTCAGCTACCTTGTAGGAGCTGTAGTGCGGCAGCATAACGCCGCCGGACCCGACGCGGATGGAAGCGGTTTTGGCTGCAATATGTGAGATCAGCACTTCCGGACTGGATCCTGCCAGATTAGAGGCGGCATGGTGTTCCGACACCCAGAAGCGGCTGTACCCCAGCTTCTCGGCATCCACGGCCAGCTGTGCCGTACGGGCCAGCGCCTGGGCGTGTGTGCTCCCTTCGGATACCGGCGATTGGTCCAGAATGCTAAGCTTTATCGTCATCATCATTCTCCTTTAATCAGACTTCTGAATTCTATTTAATTATAGCACTGCGCGCCACAGTTAACACCCCTTTACCTTCCTATCCCCTTCTGAGCGCCGGCATCCTCATCCTTTTTATTAACTATGCCCTCCCCCGGAATGAGGATATCAAAGGAGTTCCGCTAATTAGCCCCTACGCAACAGCCGTCAAGACTGTTATAGTAATGTTACTAAACCGTTTTCGATTTAATGTTATAGAGCTACGCATGTCCTATGCGCTCTCGGGAAGGAAAGAAAGGGAAAACATGAAACGCTTGGTGTGGATGGGTAGTTTATTTTATTTGCTGATGGGCTTTATCAAGGTCACCGTCGCCTCGGTTATTACGGAGCTGCTGCCGCTCTACGGCAAACAGTACAGCGATGCGGGCTCTCTTGTGCTGATTGAATTCTCGGCAGCGCTCGCCGGGATGCTGCTCCAGCCGGTGCTGGCAGCCCGGCTGCCCAAAAAAATGATGCTTCACAGCTGTATGTGGCTGCTGACAGCTTCGTATATTTTTATTGGCCTTCTGCCGTCCTGGGCCTGGCTTCTCGTCATCATTACCCTGATTGGTTTCCTTGGGGGCATTGTGGAGTCCCTGATTGCTGCCTTGATTATCGGGGGCGTCAAGCAGAATACAGCGATTGCCATGAGCCGGCTCGAAGTCAGCTTCGGTATCGGTTCTCTTCTGTTCCCGCTTGCGGTCGGTGCACTGATCGCAGCAGATCAATGGAATCTGGTTCTTTTCGGAGTCGCGGTATACTGTGCGATCCTGTCGGTTGTCCTGCGCTCCCTGAAGTTCGAAGAAGCTGAACCGCTGTTCCGGCCTCGCCCGGCCGAAGTTTCTGCAGCACCCACTGTGCAGGCTCCCGTCTATGGGGGAACACGCAAGGTTCTGCCTGCCTTTATCCTGATCTTCTTCCTTTACGGAGGGGTGGATACCGGTCTCGTTCATTTTCTGCCCTCCATGATGGTGGAGAGCGGCATGATGGACGAGCCCATGGCCCCCCTCAGCGTAACCCTGTTCTGGACTACAATGATTATAGGCCGTCTGTACGCCGGTCATCTGGCGGAGCAAATCACGTACCGCAAATACCTGCTGCTGCACTGGACGGCAGCCATGGTGTTCCTTGCCTGGTTCGCGGTGAATCCGATTCCCTGGATCAGCTATATGCTGATTCTGCTGATTGGACTAGCCATTTCCGGCATCTATTCCAACTCGCTGGTCTTCGCCAAACATATGATGCCGGAACGAGTCGGTCGCATGACCAGCCTGATCATGGCTGCCTGTGCCATCGGGGGCGGCCTCGTATCCCTCACGGCAGGCTGGATGATGGACCATCTCTCCGTCTATTATGTGCATTGGATGATGACCGGCATAGCCGGTCTCAGTCTTCTGGTGTACGTCGTGAAGATACGTGCCAACCTCTCCTCCCGGCATGGGGGCCTCACCGCCGCCGATGCGGGTGAGGCACCGGCCGAACCCTCCCCGCTCACCTTCTAAGCGGGGGACATGCCAAAAAAACCTTCACAACCACGCATCTGCGTCTGGTTGTGGAGGTTTTTTGGATGCTGCGGCCTGCTCCCAGGCCGCCATAACTCAGCGGCCGCGCCGGCCGCCGCTGCGGCCTTGCCCGCGACCGCCGCTCTGCGCACTGCGGCCTTGTCCGCCGCGGCTCTCGCGGCGCTCGCCGCCCTGCGCGCTGCGGCCTTGTCCGCCGCGGCCGCGCGGGCCGTTCCCGCCCCGTGCCGGCCGGCGGGAATCCTTCCCGTCCGCTGCGGCCGGACGGGATGTGCGCCGCGGTGCTTCGTCCGCGGCCTCACGCCCTTGCTGACCGTACTGGGTACGGTTCAGCGATTGGCCGGTGGCCTGCTCGATCTTCTGCAGGCCAATCCGGTCGCGCGGTGAAGCAAAGGTCACCGCGAGCCCTTTGCCGCCCGCGCGGCCTGTGCGGCCGATGCGGTGGATGTAGCTCTCCGCGTCCAGCGGCATGTCATAGTTGAAGACGTGGGTCACGCCTTCAACGTCCAGGCCGCGAGCGGCTACATCCGTAGCGACGAGAAGCTGCAGCTTCGCTTCGCGGAAGGCCTTCATGACCTGCTCCCGCTTGTTCTGGGACAGGTCCCCGTGCAGCTCGGCGCTCTCGTAGCCGGCTTCCTGCAGCGCTTCATTCAGATCGGCTGCCCGGCGCTTGGTACGGCAGAAGATAATCGCCAGGTACGGGCGGTATTTCTCAATGTGCTCCTTCAGCGCAGCCTGCTTATTGCGGTCAGATACCTCAACCACGATCTGGCGGATATGATCGACCGGGATCGATGAGGATGCCTTGACCTTCACATCCTGCGGCTCCAGCATGTAATTGCGGGCCAGGTTGCGGATCGCGGGCGGCATCGTTGCCGAGAACAGCATTGTCTGGCGGCGGTACGGCAGCTCGCTGATCAGTCGCTCTACTTCCTCAAGAAAGCCCATATGCAGCATCTGGTCAGCTTCATCCAGAACCAGCATTTTCACCCGGTCCAGCTTCAGGGTGCCGCGGCGCACATGATCCAGCAGACGGCCAGGTGTACCAATAATCAGCTGCGCTCCGCCTTCCAGCTTGCGCATCTGCTTGTCCACATCCTGTCCGCCATAAACGGCGAGCAGCCGGATGCCTTCCGTGGTGGCAGCCAGCTTATTGGCTTCCTCTGTAATCTGCAGGGCCAGTTCCCGGGTTGGCGCGATCACAAGCGCCTGCGGGTACAGCTCCTCGCGTCTCAGCTTATGCAGAATCGGCAGCATGAACGCCAGCGTTTTACCTGTTCCTGTCTGCGCTTCGGCAATGACGTCCTTGCCATCCATCAGCAGCGGTATCGACTGCTCCTGAACCGGTGTCGGCACAGCAATCCCTTGTTCCTTCAGCGCCTTCACCCAATGCGGATTAACGCCCAATGTTGAAAAATCCTTCAATCTCTTCACTTCTTCCTATGCTTTTTTATATGATGATGGAATTAGCATTCCACATTCTATCCCTGTACCACTCGCTAAAAACTCTTAAGGTATTCCGGACAGATTGACTTATAGTGGCAGGGATAAGCAGCATCACTGCATATAAGATTCCCTCCGGCCAAAGCTCACTTAAGTATACGCGAAGCCGACCCTCTTTCCAAACCTTAAAAAACAGGCACGGGACCGTCCCGCGCCTGTTTTCCTAACCCGGCATGCACGTCTCCTTCTAGTGGCCTGATGATCCGGACGTGCCGATCCGGTTCAGCAGCGAGCTGCTTTCATCATTCAGCCCGCGAAGAACCGCCTTTTTGCCGTTACGTTCATATTTATCAACAACTTTATGAATCGCAGTGACTGCCGAGTGATCCCAGATATGTGAATGGCTGAAGTCGATGATCACTTCCTCCGGATCCTCGTTGACCGAGAACTGCTCCGTAAAATGCGTGGTGGAGCCAAAAAACATCTGCCCGGACACGTGGTACACCTTGCTCGCTTTCTCCTGTTCTGTCGTCACCTTGATCTTGGCCATCTTCCAGCCAAAATGCAGCGCGCTTAGCAGCACACCGACCATAACCCCTTTGGACAGGTCGTTGGTATACACCACGATAACGACCGTGACCACCATAATCATCGCTTCAGCCCGCGGAATTTTGTGCAGGTTCATGACTGATTTCCAGTCAAACGTACCCATCGATACCATGAACATGACGCCGACCAGCGCAGCCATCGGCACAGACTTGACGACACCTCCCAGAACCAGCAGCAGGAATGCCAGGAACACACCTGCCGTGAACGTGGACAATCTGCCCCTTCCGCCAGACTTCACGTTAATGACAGACTGTCCGATCATCGCACAGCCGCCCATCCCGCCGAAAAACCCGTTCACGAAGTTGGCAATCCCCTGACCTCGCACTTCACGGTTCTTGTTGCTTCTTGTCTCCGTGGCTTCATCCACAATCGTGGCTGTCATCAAGGATTCCAGCAGGCCGACCAGAGCCATGGTGAAGGAATACGGGAAAATGATCGACAGTGTCTTCCAGCTCCATTCAATCTGCGGCAGATGGAACATCGGCAGAGAGCTCTCCAGGTGGCCCATGTCCCCTACCGTTTTCAGATTAAGATTCAGCAGCAGACTGAGGACGGTCATAATAATGATCGCTACCAGCGGGGAAGGTACCGCCTTCGTAAACCTCGGCAGAATATAGATAATCGCCAGTGTTCCCGCTACCATCGCGTACATCACCCAATTGGCCCCCTGGAAGTGAACCAGCTGCGCCATAAAGATAAGAATCGCCAGCGCGTTCACGAAGCCGGTCATGACCGACTGCGGGACGAAGCTGATAAACCGCCCGACCTTGAATATGCCCAAAATAAATTGAATAATTCCCGTCAAAACGGTCGCAGCGAACAGGTACTCAACGCCATGGTCCTTGACGAGCCCAACCATTAAGACGGCCATGGCTCCGGTGGCTGCCGAGATCATGCCCGGCCGCCCCCCAGCAATAGAGATCACGATTGCAATCGTGATGGAAGCATACAGTCCCACCATCGGATCTACTCCAGCGATAATAGAAAATGCGATGGCTTCGGGAATGAGAGCCAAAGCTACCGTAATGCCTGCCAGTATGTCGCCCCGGATGTTACCGAGCCATTGTTGTCTGAGATTCATAATGTAGTATGAAATCCTCCTTCTGTATCCATATGTAATATAGATTCATCCAACCGCCGACGAAGACGTCCGGAATTCCCTTAATCTGTCAGGCTGTCCATAAACCGCAGAAAAAATAAAGATACGCATCACCCCGATCCTGCCTGGGCAGGGTCCGTATCCGGTCTGATGTCTCTCGCATCCTAATCTGGCTTTTTGTTAAAATCATGACTCCTCCCTCTCAGAGGAATCTCCCGTTGTACACTGGAGATATATTATACCTAAGGCACAGCATGAGCACAATCCTTATTTTCAACAGCATCGGCCGGTTTCATGAAATGCTCCTTGCCTATGCAGGGAACCTGCGTGGAGTATTCATGAAGGCATAACAAACAGCCCCCAGAAGAAGGCGGAGAGTAGGAGAATCTCACGCCTGTTCAGGGGGCTCGCAGGAAATGCTGCTGCTTATTCGGGGAACCAGACCACCTCTCCACGCTGACCGTCAGGATCCCAGTAGTGGAAGAATCGAACCCCCGTTTCATTATGTATTTCAGATACCGTAACCTGCTGTTCTTTCATGATCCGGTGAGATGCCTCAATGTCAGGCGTATAGAAGTTAAACGCAGGATGAGAGTGCGGCTCCGTTTCACTGCTCTGGTACAATGTTAAGGCAGCCGTGCCAGGACCGGAGCGGGCAAAACGGAATCCCACATAAGATCCATCCTCACTGCGGTAAATCAACTCCAGATCAAACAGGGAGGCATACCATGCGGCAGACCGGGTTACATCGCGTACCGGAACGAATACGGTATCAATCCGCGCAGCCGGGACCTTGCTTTGACTAACTGGTTCACTCATCAACAATCTCTCCTTTGGGATGGGATATGTTTTCATTATAAATAACGCAGCAATCTGGTGATTGGCGCAGGTGAACCGCTTTTAATTTTGGAGGATGGCTCGAAACGTTGCACATCTCGCCGCAGTATCTGGTCAGCAAAAAAGCGGCAGCCCTATGGCTGCCGCTTGATACAGGCTTCAAAACCTGCCTGATTTGAATATGGAATATAACAGGAACGCCACCATCAGAATAGCAACGACAAAACCGATCTCAATCACAGGAATATCCCACAGCATCGTGGATTGATGGGTTAATGACGATCCAATGATCAGACCGACCATAATGATGCTGAATGCGAGCAGCACGATACTGAAGGACAGCCGGTTGCTGATCTGGTCAAGTCTGCGCAGCAGTGATTCAAGCTCAGGTACGGTAACCTCAACCTTAAGCTTTCCCTTGCTGATGACTGACGCTAGATGACGCGCCTGTCCGGGCAGCTCCAGCAGCGTCTCCGCCAGCTCGGCTGCTCCGCCGACCAGCTTGCCGCGAATCCGGCTGCGGCTGAAGCGCTCCCGGAGCAGCTTGCGGCCAAAAGGTTCTGCCATGCTGATGATGCTAAGTTCCGGGTCCAGACTCTCGATCACCCCTTCCATCGTCAGCAGGGCTTTACCGAGCAGTACGATATCGGGAGAGATCGAAATGTTATGCTTCTGCGCCACCGAGAACAGATCGTTAAGCGCGCTCGCCACACTGACCTGCGAGAACGGCACATCCCCGTATTCATCTCGCAGCCGCTCCAGATCGTTTCGCAGAGCACTCATATCTATATCGTCCGGCACCAGGCCAAGACGCTGGATGGCCCGGATCATCCCCTCTGTATTCCTGCGCATCAGGGAGATGATCAGTGAAGAGAGGTGGGTCTTCATCTCCTCACTCAATCGGCCGGCCATCCCGAAATCCAGATAAACGAGACTGCCGTTCTTGGATATCATCAGATTGCCCGGATGAGGATCTGCATGAAAGAATCCGCCAATAAACATCTGCTGCAGCATGCTGTTCACCAGCCGCTCTGCGATTTCCTTGAAATCATGCCCGGAGCGTCTCAACTCCTCCCTCTGGTTCAGCGTGATTCCTTGGACATATTCCATGGTCAGCACCCGTGCTGAGGTATGCTCCCAATAAATTTTGGGGATGACAATCTTGCGGTCCTCTGTGAACTGCTGGGCAATCTTCTCCGAATTACGTCCTTCATGGCTGTAGTCCAGCTCCTGAAGAAGTGACTTGGCCAGCTCCTCGACCATTTCCTGCAGTCTGTAGCGCTGAACCCATTCCCATCTTCTCCCGGCGAGTGCTGTCAGATCCCGCAGAATGTCCAGGTCGCGGCGGATAACCCGCTGCACACCCGGCCTTTGAATCTTGATGGCGACAGCCTCACCGCTCTTCAGCTGGCCCAGATGGACCTGGCCGATCGAAGCGGCCGCAACCGGCGTATCATCAAAGCGTGCAAGGACATCTTCGAGTCCAGCGCCGAGCTCCTGCTCCAGAATGCCGCGAGCGGTACTGGGTGAGAATGGCGGCACACGGTCCTGCAGCTTCACCAGCTCCTCAATGATGGGCTGGGGCAGCAGGTCCGCACGGGTGCTCGCCAGCTGTCCCAGCTTCACGAAGGCAGGCCCGAGATCCTCCAGAACGAGCCGGATCCGCTCGCCCAGCGTCTTGGTCTCCGGTGTTTCCCGTGTTACCCATCTCTTCGGCAGCGCCAGCACCTGGAAGAGACCCATTTCTTCGACCATATAACCAAAGCCATGACGCACCAGCGCCATGGCAATCTCTCTATACCGGCCGGCTTGTTTTATGCGAACGGCCATTTATTCAGGCTGTACCCGTTCCGGTTCATTCCTTGCAGGCTCCATATTGGCATGTTCCCGCTCGGCCGGTTCCGGTTGGCGCTGATTTTTCTCTAATTCCTCTACCTTGTTCTCAAGCACGGCAATCCGCTGCTCCAGACTGGCGACATCCGTCTCGGACGGCACGTCCAGCTCCTGCAGGATCCGGCGCACCTGCTCGCGGAACAATGACTTCATCTGCGTCTGTTCCTCTTCTCCACGCTCAACCAGCCGTTCCACGAATGCCTTGGATTCCGAAGGTGCGAGCTCTCCGCGCTTCACCAGATCGTCCACGGCTTTCTCGACCTTTTCTTTGCTAACAACAGTGAGGCCCCATCCTAACGAGATTGCTTTTTTAAACAAATCGCTCATGATTTCTTCCTCCTCTTGCCTGGATTCCCTACATTATACCCTGTTTTGGAGCCATGGAGAAATCGCAGGCATTCTGCTGCGCTTATGAAACGCCGGCGCTGCTCCGGCTTATCCCGGAAAGCGCCCTGCCCAGCGGGCAGCCTGCAGCAGCAGACGACGCACCGCTGGGTGTTGGAAGGATGCTACATGATGGCCCGGCATCAGATATACGACCCGTCCGAGCCCATAGGACTGAGCCCATGCTGCCGGGAAGGTCCCTTCTTCGTCACGGTATTCCATCAGGATCGTGCGCTCTCCGAACAGCTCAAATTCAAACCGGTAGGGTTCTTCCTCCAGCGTAAACGCCTCAATTCCTTCCATCACCGGGTGATCCGGCTCCTTGACCGTAAAATCAAGCGGTGCATAAGGCGGATGCCCTTTAAATTTGGCCCCGATCATCTGGGCGATTTCATAACGGTTCTGCATGGAAATGGCATTGTGCATCACAACCAGGCCGCCGCCGCTGCTCACATAGGACAGCAGTCCGGCCGTCTGTCTGGGCGAGACCGGCTCGCGCCACTCATCCAGGTAAGAAATGCAAAGGTCAAACGCCCCCAGATTTTCCAGCAGCAGCATTTTCCGGTTCTCGCTGCAGGATACCGTGCTCCAGTCGCTCAGAATGTGGCTGATCTCAGCATCCACGCCCTGAAGCGGATGGAAATCGGGATGCGTATAGTCGCCGAGCAGCAGTGTTTTTTTCTTATGATCCATGGTTCAGCGAATCCTCCTCTTCAATTGCATATTAGGGTTCGACAGGGAGTGCTACCACGGCAGTGAATTGCCCTCGTAATCAACAAATACCGGTTTGTCACCTCTGTAATCGGCATGCCGCTCAATCTGGCCTATAATATAATGGGCCGCTTCATCGGGCGTCAACTGGCCATGCTTGTCAAGCACTCCGCGCATATAGGTTTTCATATGGCCCGGATGGATGACCATCACCTGGCCTCCGTCTTTAACAATTCCGTTGTGAACAAGATGGGATTGCATATTCAGGGCCGATTTGGACATGCAGTAGGCAAACCAGCCATCACGCCCACACTGTCCGGTACTTCCGGCTTCCGAAGAGATGTTAACAATCAGCTTGCGCTCGCCCTTCATAATCAGCGGCAATAGCGCCTGGGTCATCCGCAGAGGTCCCAGCGTGTTTACATTATACACTTCGGCCATATTATCAAAATTGAGCTCCCCATAGATATGATCCCCAATTTCACCCAGTACAGCCGCATTATTAATCAGCATGTCCAGATCGCTGGTCATTCCTTTGATTGTATTGACTACCTCGTTTACAGATTCATCATCACCGATATCCAGCTCCATTTTGACGAGACGGTCCGGGTACATCTGACACAGACGCTTGACTCCGTCCGAACGATTCATGTCCAGCCCTGCCGCAACAACCCGGCAGCCCATTTCAAGCCACTTTCTCGTCAGGCTGAGTCCAAGCCCCCTTGCTGCCCCTGTAATGCATACTGTTCGATCCATAATGGCTCCTCCTCCCGGTTATGGCCAGAATCCACACCGGTCACAGTTTTTTTACCCTAGTCCTATATAAAACATTCAACACCCACGTGAAAAAAACCTTGCACCGGGTAAACATTTTGACGATAAACGAAAATATGGCTGCAAAAACGAAAGGATCTCCTAATGTTTTGGATGCGCTTACAAGAAATGGATTAAGCTATTTTAAAATATGCAAAACCTCATGAATTTCGTGTATATTTTCCTGATTTTGGCCGATGTAATTTTACAATTTTATGGTATACTTTTACAAACTTTATTGAAATGGGGAGGTTTCAGGCTATGAAAAGGACAGGGATGACGCGGCCGCTGGACAGCCTTGGACGAATTGTGCTTCCTAAAGAAATGCGCATGACCATGGAGATTGAAATCGGTGATCCCCTCGAATTTTTTATTGAGGGCAAGACGCTGATGCTGCGCAAATACAAGTCAACCAACTGTATTTTCTGCGGCTCCATTCAGACCGACACCTATTTCAAGGAGCAGTTTATCTGTTCTGACTGCGCCGAAGAAATGAAGGAAGCCAAGTTCGTTCCGCTCGAAATGACCAAGCCTTCCGAAGTGGAGCAGCAGACACCTCCCAAGAAGGTGTACCGCCGTACAGATGATATTCTGGGACAGATGAAAACCCTTATGGAGGAACATCCTCATTCATCCCAAAAGCAGCTGGCTGCGATGCTCGGGATCAGCCAGGGCCGGGTATCGCAGCTAAAGAAGCTAATGTAGTCCCCAGGCCGCCGGCTGTGCCCGCCGCATCTGTCTGGTGAACGTCCTCCTCTCAGAACCAGCAGACCATTGGCTCCTGTCAGGAGGGGTACCCGTTCACCGGCACAGATTGGCCCAACTGCTGCAGCAGCAGCTCCGGATCATCGGATGCCAGAATCAGATCCATACTTCCCGAAGGGGTGAACCCTTCTTCAATACTGTGTCTCATCATCGCCAGCAGCGGATCGTAGTACCCATTCATGTTCAGCAGCCCGATAGGCTTGCGGTGGATACCGATCTGCGCCCAGCACAGCACCTCGAACAGCTCCTCAAATGTGCCCAATCCGCCGGGCAGCGCGATGAATGCATCTGCACTTCGACCCATCTTGGCCTTCCGTTCATGCATATCCGCCACTTCGATAAACTCTGTCAGACCGGGGTGTACAATCTCAGCCAGAAACAACGAAGTCGGCATAATTCCGGTCACCTGTCCGCCATGAGCCAGCACAGCATTCGCCGTCTCCCCCATCAATCCCAGCTTGGATCCGCCGTATACCAGACGCAGTTCCTGCTCCGCCATCAGTCTGCCCAGCCGCGCAGCACTTTCTATATATATTGTTGACGTCCCTGTCCGGGAGGCCGCGAATACACAAATTGATTTCATAATGATCCCCTCCTTATTATCATCTTTCCAACCAAATAAAGCCTTGGCAAGGCGATCATCGCCGCAGCCTAAGGCTTTATTCTCTTCTCTAGGCCAGACCATACCCGTTTACGGCTTCAGTGCCGGCAAAATACCGCCCTAACTCGACCATCATGCTGCCCATACGCTCCTCGCCGGGGACGACAATACGTTTGATACCTTCTTCAAGCATCCCATTAGCCGTCACTTTACCGACAGCTGCAGCGATAATCTGATTCTCCAGTGCAGCCAGCATCGCTTCCTTTTTCCCTTGGGAGGCAGCATACTCTGCCAGAAAGCGAATTTGCGGTGCACTTGTGAAGGTAACCGCATCAATCTGGCCCTCCAGAATGTCATTCAGCAAAGCAGCCAGATCCTGTTCCTCAGGCGGAACGTGCCGGTAAGGAAGCACCTGTCTGACCGCAGCTCCCTGCTCCTGCAGCCAGGAGACGAGCAGTGGTGCCGCATCGCCATGCAGCTGCAGGATGACATCCTTCCCTCTCATATCATACGGTGCGAATGAGCGAATCAGACCTGCCGAACTGCCGTCATCGTCCCGTACATCCGGAATGATGCCGCGCTTCTTCAAGGCGTTGACCGTTTTGTAGCCGCGTGCTGCTACAGACCCGCGGGACAGCAGCGACTCCAGCTGTGCGCCAATACCCATCTCGGCACTCATGTCTAGAATGGCCTCGAGACCGATCCCCGTCGTCAGTATGGTCCAATCGGGCGGCTGTTCCACCCAGCTCTTCAGGCTGCTTCTGAGCTCCTGATCATCGAGAAATACAGTGCCCTGAGCAGGACGCAGCACCGGTGTCCCTCCCATTTTCTCCACCAGCTTGGACATTTCTGCCGCCTTGCGCGGGCCGGTAATTGCAATTTTTTTACCTGCCATATGCTGTGCCAATCTGTCATCCCCTTTGCTACGAACCTTCTTGTCCCCAGTATAGCGTCTGTCTGCAGACAGGGGAAGGGTTAATCAGCTGGCCGGGGCCTTGTGGCGGGGGTGAAGGAACAGAAACAGCAGCAGCGGAAGCAGGACATGAAAAAGGAGTACGAACAGCGTCCAGGTCCGGCTGAAATGAAAAAGCTGCATCACATTTTTGTAACAGCAGAACGAGCAGACAAATCCCATCAGCCCAAGCGGAGAGGCCATGACCTGTCCGGAGATTCCGGGGAGCAGGCGCTTCAGGGCTACGCAAAGTACGTAAAGATCAAAACCGACCTTCGTAATAAACACGGGGGAAGTAATCGCACTGATTATCAAATCAAACCGGTCCAGAAAATCGGTCAGCTGCAGCTGACGGGACAGCTCATAGGAAGGATAGAGCAGCCGGCTCGTGATCGGAATACCGAGCTCCATCAGGGTAAGCATCAACAGCAGGACCAGCAGCGCCGTCCCCAGCGCCAGTCCGCCCCAGCCGGCTTTGCGGCTGTAAGCATTTCCCGACAGCACAAAGGGAAGCATAATCATATCACCAGCATAGGCAAACAGATTCCAGCTGCCCTCCCCGATCCCCTGCCAATTCAAATGATTGAACGGCTTGATCAACCCGAGGTCCATCGTCCGGCCCAGCACGACAGGCATGGTCAGCAGCACGAAGATCAGCACAGGCATATAAATTTCAACCATACCGATCAGACTTCGCAGTCCACCTTTGACCATGAACACCGTTGTAAATGCAAAACAACCCGCCACAATGACCATTGGCGTTGTCGGCAGCAGGGTCACATTCACATAATCGGTCAACATCCGCAGGTCCCTGCCAAGGATAAATAAGGTGAATATCATGTACAGCACAATGATCACCCGCCCGACCAGCGGAAACCGTCCGGACATGATCTGGAATACGTCCTGCCCGGGAAAACGGCGATGCACAGCCGACAGCAGCCAGACCGACATACCCAGGAGCAGGATGACAGGCACATAACTTAAATAGGCGTGCTGTCTGGCACTTTCGGCAATCTGTGCGTGAGCATGAATCAGCGTTATGGTCGACTCCATCATGGCTCCCAGCAGGACGACCTGCCGATTGGTAATGCGGTCCATGGCCTTCCTCCTCACTTGTTTTTGTCACACACGTCGCCGGAAGTTCCCCCTTCGAGCAAACCTCTTAACGAGACGGCGGTAAAATACCAGACAATGCGCGCTCGATCAACTGGGAGGGATGCATCGCTTCCGTCATCTCCGAACAGTAGATCCAGATGGCTAGACTGACTGTCAGGATCATATACAGCATCCACCGGTTTACTCGGGGCAGCCGGCGGACCGCTCCGTTCTCCCATAGCAGAATGATAATAACGGCCACCCCTACCACGAACATTTTAAGGCTCATCATATCGGATCTGATCCTCCCGTTTGCCTAACGGTTTTGATACCGTTCCCAGGTTCTCAATATGAATCAGTGTCTTGACGTCCACATCGACTTCAGGATACATTTGATCCCATTTACTGCGGAATTTCTGCCATGCCTCGGGATGCTTCGTATATATCATATTGCCCATGCCGAGAACATCGGACTTGTACGTCTTCTGGATCAGCCGGACGCTCTTCTCCACATCCTCTTTCAACTGGGCTGCAGTCTGTTGTTCCAGCCAGGACATGCTTTTATCCCGGGTTAGACTCATGGCGGATTCGTTCTCCACTACACTCCCGCGGCAGTCGATCCGGATTGTCATCCGAATCCGGTCTCCCTGGATATGCGGAATCAGCTTCGCATGATTGTCATACAGCATGACCGATATTTTTCCACTTCCATCCGGCGGGGTAACCAGAATTTCCTGGTTTCTGGACTGATTCATGGCCATCACCAGCGCCTTGGCCTGATTGCCGCGGACTGCCCCTGTCATCCGGTCTCCATGAAAGACCGCCAGACCCTCAATGGCAATCGTGGACTGGGTATTGCTCCACCCCTGCGGAACATTACTTGTAAGTCCCACCAGGGGAACCGCACTATCGACGCCTTCCTCAATCAACGTGTGAATCATGGACTTAACTGAGCGCGGCTTCTTCATATACTCGTGACTAAGTTCCCGCACCATCTCCGACGGAAATTTCTCGATCGGCGCATCTGCCTGTATCACCTTGTAGGCTGGTCCCGATGTAACGACAAGCAGGGAGGAGAGCCGGTTCTGAGGCATTCGCACCAGCACATCCATCATCTGCGATACGCCGCTGCGGGCCAAGTCTTCCCCGATCAGCAGCATCCGGCGGTGCGAGTAATGCAGCATCCGCGAGAGGCTGCGCTGCTCGCTGATTTGAGAAGCACGTATCGTTTCCCCGTAACGGGATTCAAGGTACCAGGACTTGTCACCGCTTGTGCCGCCGCCTCCCCCTTCACTGCCCGCACCGCCAAGCTGACTTGGCATCGCAATCTGCAGGGTCGTCCGGTAACCATTTGCCTCTTTATCTACGGCAGATCCCATAACAAAAGCTACATCATTGACCTCACGACGATCCCAGCATCCGCCCAGTACCAACGGAAGTAAAAGCAGGCCTGCAGCCACACTTACCCTGCGCATCTTACCATCCCTTCTCCTTATCCGCTGTTCCGTTCATATCCTGACGCATGCGTTTGCGGTCCTGATGAGACAGCCAGGATGGCCTGCGGTTCATGCTCCACCAAGGTACGCGGGAGAAAATATCTTTCTGGTCATTCCTGGAATAAGGACTTACCCCTGTCAGGTAAGGAACGCCAAACGATGTAAGCTTCGTCAGATGTACCGAGATCAGGACCGTACCGATCACAATGCCAAACAAACCCAATGCTCCAGCTGCCAGCATGAGCGGGAATCGCAGCATCCGGATCGTGATCGCAAAGTTAAAGCGGGGAATCGTAAACGAAGCAATCCCCGTCATGGATACGATAATGACCATCGGCGCCGATACAATCCCGGCCTGTACCGCAGCCTGACCGATGACCAAAGCCCCCAGAATGCTGACCGCCTGGCCCACGGTCTTGGGCAGCCGGATCCCTGCTTCGCGAAGCGCCTCGAAAGCGATCTCCATCAGAAGGGCCTCGACCAATGCGGGAAAAGGAATTGCTTCACGTGCAGCCGCGATGCTGAGGATCAGGGTAGACGGAAGCATATCCTGATGATACGTAGTTACTGCAATATATAAAGAAGGCAGGAAGAGAGCCATCAGCATACAAAACATCCGGACCCACCGGATCAGGTTACTAATAAAAAATCGTTCATAATAATCCTCGCTCGCCTGCATCATCTGCCACATCGTGATCGGACCAATCAGAGCGAACGGAGAGCCGTCTACAAATATAGCGAACCGACCCTCTAACAGGTGACCTGTGACCGTGTCGGGTCTTTCCGTATACTCCATCTGAGGAAACGGGGAAAAGGGATGATCTTCAATCAACTCTTCGATATACCCGGTCTCCAGCACGCCGTCGATTTTGATTGCCTTCAGACGCTCCTTTACGTCGGCAATCAGCTTCGGATCTGCGATCTCTTCGATGTAAGCGAGTACAACACTCGTCTTTGTTTCTTCGCCGACAGTCAGGCTGTACATCTTGAGCAGCGGCGTTTTGAGCTTAAAGCGTACCAATGCCGTGTTCACCCGAATTTGTTCCGTGAAACCCTCACGCGGTCCACGGATCACCGACTCGGTTGTAGGTTCTTCCACACCGCGGCGGACGCCGCCTTTTACACTGAAAGCATAGGCGCTGGCTGACTCTTCAACGAGCAGAATCGCGTTGGCGTCCAGCACCGCCTCCGTGATTCCTCCCCAATTGTCGATACGCTTGACCTGGGTGAGGGAGACCCGTGTCTCATCAAGCGTACCGAGATAGGCATCCCGCTCGTGCATTTCAGCCCGCAGCAGACCGACGATCACCGGCCGAAGAATATGATCCTGCAGGTCTTCGGATTTGACGGTTCCTTCAATATAGACCAGCAGTGCTCTCTGCTCCGGGGTAATTGCCATCTCCCGGTACACCATATCCGAGCAATCTTTGAAGATGGACTGCAGTACATCATGGTTATCCTTCAACCGGCTGCTGAGCGGCTGTTCCGGCATATCCGGAGAAGGCAGAGCCAGTGGCTTGCTCCCGGAGGCCGGATGGTTGACTGGGCGTTTGCTCCAGGGAAAACGGGCTTTACCCATTTTTGCTCCTCCTCTCGCTCATACGCTCTTGAGACCGTACAGTCAGTCTGCACCAGCTGAAGTAAAATTATGTACAGTAGCCATTGCACACAAAAAAGCCCTGCACTGGCAGGGCTCTTGATTCTTCTATCATCCGGCTTGTTCATCGTTATACTTACTGCTGCAGGCTAGTCAGCCCAGTAATCAGCCGGGTTGTATTCAATCTCAGAAACTGCAGTCAAGCTGAGCACATCCTGTGCCGGGTCATGCATTACCTGTTCCGGATCAATATAATACCAGTGTTTGATGATCGGGCTGCCTTCCGTCTGGACAAAGCGAAAGACATTCAATTCCGCCTTCCATCGAACGATATCCCCAGCCACAGCTGTACCCAATCCGCTGACGGTAATCTCAAATGCGGTTCCGTTCTTACGGAAGAGGTATTGCCAGCCCTGATCCTGTCTGCTATCAGCAAGCATCCGTCCGGTTACAGCGTGTTTGATCAGCAGTGTCTCATGGTGTGCCATCATTCATTCCTCCTTCTCACTCCGGCAGATCGACCAGCATGAAGAAAACCGGCTGGCCGGCTGTAAGCCCCAACTGCTCTTCCGCTTCAATCCGGGCCGTATCCCGGGTATTCAGCTCTTGTCCATGAACCATTAGAGACCCTTCGATGACAAACAGAAATACTTTACGTTCGGCAGTCTGGGTAAAATGCAGAGTCTCTCCCGACTGAAGCCGGCTGAGATAGACCGTCATATCCTGATGAATGAAAGCCTGACCCTCTCCTCCTTGTGGTGTCACTACTGGGAGAAGCTGTCCGGCCAATAGATCCGTGTCATACGTAATGGCTTCATAGGACGGCTTCAGCCCACGGGTATGCGGCGTAAACCACAGCTGCAGGAGGTTGACCTCCTCCTCGTCAGAAGCATTATGCTCGGTATGGATGACGCCACTGCCTGCTGACATGCGCTGAATACCGCCATACGTGCTGACCGCCACATTTCCCATGCTGTCCTCGTGGCGGAGTGCGCCGGAGAGTACAATGGAGATGATCTCCATGTCACTGTGAGGGTGTGCCCCGAACCCGCGCCCTGGAGCAATAAAATCATCATTACAGACACGCATCGGGCCAAAAGCCATATTGCTCTCGTCCTGATATTCGCCAAAGGCAAAGCTGTGGCTGCCGCGCAGCCAGCCCCGGTCGAAGCTGAAGCGCTCTGCTGCCGGATAAATGGTAAGCATGTCCATCCCCCTCTCTACTTATCTTATGTTACCAAAAGTAATTTACATACAAAAATTCATAAATTCAATTTCATTGTAACCGATGACTATACAAATGAAAAGTGCCCGGATTGTCATCATTGACGATCCGGGCACCAAACAGTGCATGGATTAACAATTAATCTTATTATTCAAGCTGAAACTGGCTGACGACCTGCTTCAGCTGATCAGCCATCCTGTTCAGCTCGGCAGCCGCAGAAGAGATTTCTTCAATTGAAGCCAGCTGCTCCTGCGCTGCTGCCGAGATTGATTCTGTATTCTCGGCCGATTGCGCGGATACACTGGAGACCTCAGACATGATCTCCACGACAGAAGCTGCGCGTTCAGCCATCATGCGGGCAGCTTCGGTGACCGAAGCCGAGGTGTGTCTTGCCTCAAGCACCGTCTCCGAAATAACGGAGAACGACTGCCCTGACACCTCGATTGTGTTGATCCCGCTGGCAACACGATTTTTGGCCGTCTGCATAGCTTGCTGGGCCGAAGAGGTCTCCTGCTGGATGCGCTGAATCTGGTCCTGGATGTGCTGGGCTGACTTGGCGGATTCCTCCGCCAGTTTGCGTACCTCGGTCGCTACCACAGCAAAGCCCTTGCCATGGTCACCTGCACGCGCCGCTTCAATAGAGGCATTCAGTGCCAGCAGATTGGTCTGCTTCGCAATGCCGGCGATAACGCCCACGACACCTCCGATTTCCTCCGAACGCTCCTTGAGTACGTCTACGATGCTTCCAAGTTCATTCACCGTACGATCAATCTCATGAATTTGGCGCACGGTATCAGCCGCAGCCTCATTCCCCTTCTCCGCTGATGAAGCCGCCTCTTCCATCTGACCGGACATTTGCTCCAAGCGGCCGGACATCTGATTCACATCACTGGAAACAGCCTGAATATGATGCATACCCTGTCCCACACTGCGCACTTGATGCTCGGTGCCCGAAGCCACCTCCTGAATGGAGTTGGTCACATGCTCGATCGCACGGGTAGTCTGGTCTGCCCCTGCTGCCAGCTGCTCTGCAGAACCCGAAATCTGCATCGTCGCTTCCTGGATGCCCATAATCATGGCACGCAGATTATCCACCATACGTTGGAAGTAGCGGGCCAGATCGCCGAGCTCGTCCTTACGGCTGGTATCAATGTTCTCCGCCAGATTACCACGGCTGATCCGCTTCGCCGTTCCCTGCAGCTGAAGCAGCGGACGGGTGATGGATCGGGTGATGAAATAAATAGCCACAATTGCTAAGAGCAGGGAAGCTCCCAAGACAATGAACGTAGTCATCCGGATAGTGGCTGTTGCATGGGTTACTTCATCCTGGAACATGGTCCCGGCGATTTTCCAGCCTGTCTTGGCATTCGTTACATAGGTCAACTTCTTCGCTTTATCCTCCAGCATGTAATTGAACTGTCCCTGCTCAGCCGTGTACATCTTCTGGACAAAGTCTTCCTTCGATTCGGTTCCCGGCTTGACCGTCGGATGAACAATATATTTTTGGGTATGATCCAGCATCATCACATAACCCTCGCGGCCGATCTGCAGCGCAGCCATCTCACGTACATTATCCAGATTCAGCGAGATTCCGAGTACCCCGGACTGATCTGGAAGCTGCTGGGATACGACCACAACCGGGATACCTTTGGAATTGATGTTCACCGAGGAAACGAGCGGCTTGCCCGGCTGCTTCAATGCATTCACGTACCATTCACGTGTACGCGGGTCGTAGCCGTTCTCATTGGCTTTGGGAACACCGCGGATCATCGTTCCGTCCGGGGTTCCTATAAAGATATCAACAGAATCCGGGTGAAGCCCTATATATTGTTTGAGCTTGGGCACAATCTGAGGACTATCTTTGCCCTCAATCATACTTCCGTTCAGCTGTTTCACAAAGTAGTCCACATCATTCAGCTTGCTGCCTACGAACGTATCAATGATGGTATTTACCGTTCTCACACTTTCACTGGCACTGGCCATCAGCTGTGCCTCGGCTTCTTTTTTGGAAAATTCATAGGTAACTGTCCCAATGACAAGGCTCGGTATGAGCAGAATCAGCAGGAATGAAATCAGCAGCTTTTTTCTTACAGTAAGGGTGAAAAATGCTCTCTTTTTACTTTTTCCCTTTTTGGTCATAGATGTTGATCCTCCCCAGTCTTTTGTACGGAATAACCGTATTCACTTTCCCCCGGCAAGCTGCAGCATTGATATAAACAGGTACATGTAACGTTGCGTGTATATGTATGCTTGCCCTTATGACATATATCGGCAGAAAAACGCTGTAATCACAGTCTTTGACCAAAAATTTATACCGAAAACGCTTTAAAATGACAGTCCAATTTATTCCATCCTCGCTACTCAAAAAGCCCCTCCTTTATAGGAGAGGCTTCATACACACCATGGTATGGCATTTCACATATATGCAAAAGAAACGTCAGACGGGACTGCGTTCCGCAGGGGCAGCTTTACGGCGGCCGGAACGGGAGAACAGGCTGTCCAGGGCCAGCAAAGAACTTCCTGTCAGCAGCAGCTGAACGGCCGCGGCGAGCAGCAGCAATTCATACTCCATACCTCCAACTATGGGAGCTCCGCTCTTGGCAGTCAGCAGAACGCCCGCCATAATGACCGCCAAAGCCAAACCTGCAATCCGTGTGCCTAATCCCAGGATTAATGCAATCCCGCCAGCCAGTTCAATAATGGCGACCACGGGAGCTAGTATACCCGGCAAGCCGATGCTTTCGAAGAAGCCTGACGTATTGCCGATTCCTCCCTGAAACTTCTGCCATCCATGCAGAGCGAACAGAAGTCCGGCAATGACACGGACAATCAGAATACCGATTTCACGCGTTTTGATCATGATGAATTCCTCCTATAACTTTTATTTTTAGTTTCATCAGTGAATTCATTCAAAACACTACATAATGTAGTTTAAAACTTCAGGCAAAGCACCCGTGCATGACGGGTGTCTGCTCTTCCGTCGACCGGCTACAGCAAAGCCAAGGCAAACAGTAGTGTCAGGCCGAGAATCATATGTCCTGATACCATGACAGAGGTCAGGGGCAGCTTAATCGCCGGATCCTTATGGGGATCCAGAATCCGGGAAATTCTGTAGTTGATGGAGGTCTCGGCAAAAGACGAATATGCCGTGGATGCCCGGAAAGCACGGGAAGGCGGATTGCGCAGCAGCTTAAGAAGCGCACTGCCGATCCCCGCCGGAGATCCCGTCCGCGTAATGGCTTCATTATCAGCCAGCACCTCACGGGCGGTCTTGTAATGCTTCAAAATATGACCCAGCACCGGCACATACCATATCGCAGAAGAAACAAGGCTGATCAGCCACGTCTTCAGCGGATCATAATGCCGCATATGGTGGGCTTCATGATAGACAACAGCAGCTTCCTCCTGCTTGTCCAGCATAGCCAGCAGGCCGGAGGAAAGGACAATATGAGGATTCAGCATGCCAATGGTAAATGCATAAGTCTCCTCATAATCAATCACGATAATCCTGTTTCCCAGCTCAGCATACCGCCGGTTCAGCTTTGCAGACAGCATATTGTTCTTCATCACGCTCAGCCTGGCCATAGCCTGTCGTGTAGCCAAAATCTGGCGGATCCCTTTGATCAACAGCAGGCCAAATGTATACAGGACCAGTCCGTCCAGCGCATAGATTACATATTCGATGCCGAGGGAACGAAGCATGTACCTGCAAATCTGGAATACGTTAAAGGATAAGTCTATGCCGAACAGCATGTGGGCCGTATACATCCCCATCTGGAGCAGAATAAGCCCGGAAATCCCGACACCTGCGGCAAACAGCAGTCTGGACCGATTCTTCCACATAGCTACATCCCTTTTTTCCACTGTTCGATTTTGTATTCCAGCCTTTTAATCAAATCAGGGTCGGCATCTTCCAGCGCATCCAGCATGTGATTCACGGCCAGCGTTCCGAATTCTTCGACCAGTTCATGGCTGAGTTCCTTCGATTGCGAATGCATGAATTCCTCCCTGCTCTCCACGGCACGGTAGATCGAAGTGCGGCCGCGCAGACGTTTGACCAGCAGCCCCTTCTCGACCAGACGGTTCATTACCGTCATGACCGTGTTGAAATTAATATCCTTGTCATGCTCCAGCGCTGTCTGTACTTCCTTGATGCTCCGGTCCGGATGGGCCCATATATCATCCATAATGCGGGCTTCCAGCGGACCGAAAAAGCGGTTCAAGCCTCTTTCGCCAACCTTGAAGTTCTGAATTTTCATGGAGTTACACCTCACACTACCGATTGTAGTGGATAAACCCTGACGCCGTCAAATGCCTCTTTCATAGAGAAGGGCGTTGAACGCAAAAAAGCCAGCCCGGTAGCTCCCGGGCCGGCCCTCATGACCTAAACGATTAGCGCTTGTTGTACGTGCGATCCGTGCGTGATCCATACACGCCATCCTCGGCGAGACCCGGATCATTCAGCGAATCTGCCTCCTCGGCATCTACGCTATAATTGCGTGGACGGCCGGTTGCCGGATCCAATGTCTTGTCAAAGGCTCCGTCACCGGAGACGGCAGGGGAACCGCTGCGGTCAATACGTGCTTCTTCGCGTCTTACGGTATCCTGAACTTCCTGCGTACCCTGAACCGTACGCTTGTGCGCCTCAACTTCGCCTGTCACCACATTATGCTTGGTGACATCCACCTGCTCCTCACTTACCGGAATGCGGATCGTCTCATCACGGCCAATCGGCTCGTTGGTATCCACATCGTTAACGGCTCTGCGCTCAATGACAATCTCTTCATGACTGACCGGCACCTGAATGTTCTTCTGCTCTTCCACAACTTCCTTGCGAAGCTCAACCTCGCCTGTCTGAACCTGGTTCTTGCTGATGTCCAGCTTCTCCTCATGGAGCTTCAGCTTCGCATCGCGGTCCACGTCGGTGTCCAATGTGTTCGCTGTATCCATGGTGTTCGGTGTACGGTCGACCTCACGGTCGAGCGTTGTGTCCATACTGCTCAGGCCTGCACCGGATCTTGCCGTGTGATCAACAGGCGCTGCCACACCGCGTACATCGGTATCCGTATCATCATTATAGTACTCTGTATTCACGGCATGGTTGGAGCGGAACGCATCGTAGATGCGGCTGCGCTGTGATTCGTCGCCATCAACCAATACAAGAATTTTACCCTCATTAACATTGTTGTCATAGGTTTTGGCTTCATCCTCAGGAATACCGAACCCGATCAGGCCGCCTACCAGACCGCCTGCACCTGCGCCGACCGCTGCACCCGTCAATGTGGCTGCGATTGGTCCTGCTGCGATAATCGGACCGATACCTGGAATGGCCAGTGCACCGATACCTGCGAGCAGTCCAGCTACACCGCCCAGAATACCTCCAGTCGCTGCGCCTGATGCCAATCCTTCCGGTGCCTTCGTACCGGTCTCCTCGCTAATAGCTGTAACGTCCTTACGATCTTTGGCAATCACGGAGATATCTTCTGTTCTAAAACCTTGGCTTTTTAAATTTTCAATCGCATTCGATGCATCTGTCTCCGTATTAAAAACGCCTACCAGTTTCTTATTCATGATGATACCCTCCTCGAAATGGTTGTTAGTTATCGTGGTTATCGTGGTTATCGTTGTTAGCCTTGCCTGCACTACTCTTACCCTTATGATTTTGATCCTAAACGACAATCTTGCGTAAATGCGCAAAACAATAAACTCAAAAGACTTCAAAAAAGAGACCCCGCCGCCCTTTACAGGAACGGAGAGGTCTCTCATTAATTTTTGATTAGGATTTCATAAATCCGCTAATATCAATCCCTAGACCTGCTGCCAATCTGCCGCCCAGCTGCAGATCAGCTCGGATAAAGTTGCAGACCGCGCGCAGTTGGATTTGTTCGGGTACCTGCCGCAGATCATTCAGCAGATTGCCAAGCAGATTCTCCTGCTGCTCCTGGCTGTAAGAGCGGTGCTGCTCCCCGGCCTGGGTGAAGTCATCCGGCTTCTCGATCTTCTCCCGTGTAATGTAGCCTGAAACCGGAATACGGCTATCACGGTACTGCTGATCCTCCTGCGGGGTGCCCGCCAGACTGTTCGGCTCATAGTTCACTGGTGACGGATTCTGTCTTGTGTTCATTGCACCGTCCCGCTGGTAATTGCGCACGGGTGCATAGGGGCAGTTGATTGGCAGCTGCAAATAATTGGTGCCCAGACGGTGACGCTGTGTATCCGGATAAGAGAAAAGGCGCCCCTGCAAAAGTTTGTCTTCCGAAGGCTCGATGCCCGGGACCACGGCACTCGGCGAGAAGGCTGACTGTTCGGTCTCCGCGAAGAAGTTCTCCGGATTCCGGTTCAATGTCATCGTGCCAATGATATGGAACGGCAGCCGGTCTTCCGGCCAGGTTTTCGTCGGGTCCAGAGGGTCGAAGCTGAAGCTGTCCATATCCTCCGCGTCCAGCAGCTGAACCTTCAACTGCCACTGCGGGAATTTGCCTTCGGCAATATGCGTGTGCAAATCACGGGTAGCATGGTTAAAATCAGCTCCCTGTACGTCAGCCGCTTCGGCACGTGTCAGATTACGAACACCCTGCATGGATTCCCATTTATATTTAATATAAGTCACTTTACCTTCACTGTTGATCCACTTGAAAGCATGAACACTGAACCCATCCATCTCCCGGTAGTTAGCGGGCGTACCATGGTCCGAAAACAGCCAGGTCAGCATATGGGTGGATTCCGGCGACAAGGTCATAAAATCCCAATAACGGGCTGGGTCCTGAATGTTCGTATCAGGAGCCGGCTTCAGTGAATGCACCATATCCGGGAACTTCATTGCGTCGCGGATGAAGAAGACCGGCAGGTGGTTGCCGACAATATCATAGTTGCCTTCCTGGGTATAGAATTTCACCGCAAATCCTCGTGGATCGCGCGCTGTCTCCGGTGAACCCACACCGTGAATAACGGTTGAGAATCGGACAAAGACCGGTGTCTCCTGACCCGCCTCCTGAAGAAATCCAGCCTTGGTGTATTCACGCATGCTGTTCTCCACGCGAAATACGCCGTGAGCACCTGCACCTCTGGCATGTACCACTCGTTCTGGTATACGCTCACGGTCAAAATGAGCGAGCTTCTCCAGCAGGTGGTAGTCCTCCAGCAATGTAGGTCCGCGCTGTCCAGCCGTTCTGGAATTTTGATTATCCCCAACCGGAGTGCCCTGATTCGTCGTCAAACGATGATCCATATTAAATATCCATCCTTTCGTTGATCGGCCTGAATTATGATAACCATATATTATACATATATTTAGACTGGATCTAAATTTATGTTTTTATATTATCATTCCTTACGAATACCAGCATGAGCATTACATGAGTTTTCAATGAATGAAACATGACCGTTTGATGAGCAGAACCTGAGCTAACTTCAAATAAAGTTTGAGGTGAACTTGATCCTGCTGTTCTGCATTCCCTGCTGTTCTGCATACCATGGCGTGTTTTGTTCAGGGATTTGTCACGAAGTCGGCATTCACTGTGGAACAGGTCATAGTACAATAGAGTCAGAAATCATCTTGGGAGGTAGAAACATGAGCGGCATAGGATTTATTATTTTCATCACAGTAGTTGCTTTGGTTGGTTTTGCCGGTGTTACTTGGTGGTTTGCCCAGGTTGCCCGCGACGAGGAAGCTATCGAACACTAAATAGATTCAGGGCATGTACACGATGTGCCCCTCATTACAAAGCGTTGCCTTCGGCTTCAGAAGACGACGCTTTTTTGCTTGCCATTTTTCAGTGAAAAATAAAAAAAAGAGCAGGGTTAGTCCGCCAGGCGGTACCCCACTCCTCTTACTGTTGTTATATACTTCGGCGCGGCTGCATTGTCTCCCAGCTTCTTGCGCAGGCTTTTCACATGAACATCCACGACGTTGCTGCCCCCCATAAACTGGGTATCCCAGATATCGCTCAGCATGGCCTCACGGGACACGACTTTGCCCCGGCTGTCCACCAGCATCAGCAGCAGGTCATATTCTGTCTTCGTAAGACTCAGCAGGTTCTCTCCTTGACGGACCATCATCCGGCCGCGGTCGATCCACAAATCCTTAAAGACGGTACGCTCACTGTCGATCATGGATGCCGGACGGCGTTCCATCATCCGCTGCACCCGGTACAGCACTTCAGCGGATGCCGCAGGCCATACCAGAACATCTTCTCTGGGTCCGGCTCCGCCGCCCTGCGGCATGCAAGGCTCTTTCACCAGAAAAAGACAAGGTACATCTTCAGCACCGCCTGCAGCAAGCCGACTCTTCAGCTCTGCGAATTCACTGTCACTGCGGGCAGATGTCATATCGTAGATCAGCAGCTCACCGCGCAGCTGAGCCTGCACTTCCGGCTCCCAACGGTGAAAAACAAGAACATCGTAGCAGCCGTCTGACAACGTGCGTACAAGATCCGTCACAGCACCGGGAATCGGGCTAACGAGAATCACACGTCTCGTAACAGGACAGGTATCTACCAGCCGCAGCGGTTCCCTCTCCGGAGCTGGGGCCGGCGAAGCAAAACGTGTCCGCAGGCTGTCCGGAATTGAGGCTCGGCTAATGCTGTATTTTACTTGATTCGTTTGGCTTGACATGCCCGGCACACTCCTCCGAATACGACATGGGCATGATTGATGGAATACCCGGTCTCCTGTGTGACCTGCTCCATCCAATCCTGCGGAACATCCGACATCACCTCATCTACACTGCCGCAAACCTGGCAGATAATATGCTGGTGATCATCCATCCGGGCATCGTAGCGGCTTGCCGCTTCGCCCAGTTTCAATTCCTGAATCAATTCCTTGTCCGTCAAATAACGGAGCGAGTTATACACCGTGCCATATGCTAGATTATGCCCCTGCTCCACCAGCCGGTTCATAACATCGGCCGCAGTCGGATGGTCATGAGAATTCCGGACCACATCATACACGGCTTGACGTTGGGATGTTAAATTTAAAGCTCTCACACTCAGGACTCCTTTTATCATAGTTGTATATCGAATGGCCAGGAGCCATTAACTGAATTTTATTTTGATTTAGATTAAGTATAAATCTTATTACACTCATCGTCAATGCCTGCCGGATAATATGTCTCGTAAAGTACCACACTGTGTACAACGGGGATCTGCATTCATGCTCACAGGATTGGAGACTTTCCCGAACATATTATCAAGGTGAAAGGGTGCTGACTGAATGAAAGTGACGCTGATCTTTATCTTGTTATTCACACTGATGCTGGGGATCAACTATATTCTGGATCTTGTTTTTGGGGTGTCCTCCCCGCTCAAATTCTTTGATATTAACCATTATGTGATGCGGCCTTCAGAAGAAATCGGACTTACTGCTTTTCTGCTTGTAATCATCGTTCAGGTCACTTCAAGACATATTAAAAAGGCGCTCCAGGCCGTCTATCATGCCTGGTTACGCCTGATTACGCCTCCCTCGTCTCTCCCTTCTTCTGCGCAGCAGACCGGCGATCAGCAGCAGAAACGGGAATAGGTAGACAAACAGCGGATGTACATACAGAATGGCCAGCTTGCCGAATTGAAGATGCTTCACGAAGCTCTCCGCCATGATGAATGACCAGATCAAAACAATGAATCCCATAGGAAAGAGCAGCTTCTTATACGGGATGCGAAAGATGTCTGAGGCTGCCAGCAGTGCAGCACAATAGAACAGGGATATTTTGAAAAAGGCGCCAATCATCAAGGTCATCAGCACGAGCACATCCAGCCGCTGGATAAATTCAGATACCTGAACCTTGCCAATGGTCGTAAGAAGTGGAAACACAGACCCTTCGACAATGTTATAGCCCAGCGTGGCAATATTCATAACTGTGGTATCACTCAATACCAATCCGCTCAGAATGATGGCCAGGATGCCCAGCCGCCGGCCCTTGTCAGGACTGGCCATGAATGGAATCAGCATGGTGAAACAGATCATTTCCCCGAACGGAAATACCAGTGTCTCCTGAAAAACCCCTCTCCAGATCGGTCCCCATCCCTGCTGCAAGACAGGCAGGATCCGTTCCAGCTCCAAGGAACCAGATGCAACTAACAAGCTGTTGCTGAGTATTCCGATACCCAGCATCACCGCCATAAAAACCAATGCCGTTCTTGCCAGCACCTCAATACCGTGATGAAGAACATAGATGACTATCAAAATCATGAATATGCTGATGACTAAAAAAGGAGTATGCGGAAGGGTGCTGATTGCAATCAGATTCGTGGCATCCCTCACATTCCGGCCCGCGATATACATAAAATAAATCAGATACATCACGCCAACCATTGTACCCAGAAAGCGGCCAAGCAGAATGCGGGCGTATACCGTCAGAGGGTCACGGGGATACCATTTGGCCAGTGTCCCATATCCGAAGAAGAGCATGGCTCCACCCACCATAGCAATGAAGATGGATATCCAGGCATCTTTGCGGGCCTCAATCCCGATATTAACGACTAGCGCTGTCCCCATTTCAAATAACATCATCATAGAGAGCATCTGGCCGGCACTAACCTTATCCCTGTTCATCCCGCTTCAGCTCCTTTTTCCGGGGTTTGACCAGCGCAACAACAACCAGCAGCAGAGGGATACATACAGAGAATACCGGGAAAATAGTCACCAACACCGCTTTGCCTTCTTCGTGATGCTCCTGAAAGCTCCCGGCAATAGTTAGTGAAGCGATCAGCAGGATAAATGCAAACGGCAGAATCAGCCTCTTGACCGGAATGTGAAACAATTCGGAAGCCGCCAGCAGTGCGGCCTGATAATAGATTGAAATTTTGAAGCACATGCCGATGACCGCCGTCATGATAAAAACCACGTCCAGCCTTTCAATGAAGTTTTGAATGCGAATGAGCGATATCACTGTCTGCAGCGGAAAGTCCGACCGCATCCTTAGATCCGGGCCAATGACCGTTATGGTAATAAATACAGTAACTACAAGCATCAATCCAGCCAGTACAACGGCCGTGATCCCAATTCCTGTGCCAGCCGCCTTTCCCGTCAAATAAGGGAGCAGCATGACAAAACAAATAGTCTCACCGAAAGGAAACATCCATACCTCCTGATATACCGCCTGCAGGACAGGCTTCCAGCCCTGGCCCAATATGGGCTGTATGAAGGACAAGTGAATGACGCCTGAAAAGGTCAGTAAACCCAGACTGACGGCTCCTAGTATGATAATAAGAACCAGGAACAGCATCGCCGTCCTTCCGAGCACCTCAATACCCAGATAAAGGACGTAGGCTACCGTTAAAATCATAATCATATTCACAACCCCGATCGGGGTACGGGTCAATGCCTTCATCGCGATTAATGCTCCATTATCCCGGAGATCCCGGGAAGCACCGTAGAGGAAGAACAGCAGGTAGAGAAATCCAAGCGCTTTTCCAAGATAGGATCCCAGCAGGAGCTTCGCATAACCTAAAAGTGTATATCCCGGAAAACGCGAATGCAGGAATCCATACATAAGGAAAATCAAAACCCCTGGAATAATCCCTAGCAAATTGGCTATCCAGGCATCCTGCCGCGATGCGTCCGCCTGGCTGATTACCAGTGAGGTGCCCAGCACAAGCATCATGATTAAGGCCAGCATCTCAAGAGAGCTGAGCTTGATTTTATCCATATCACACCCTCCTACTCCTGCTGTACACGGTTATACGGGTTATTTCGAGACTCGGTATGAACCAGAAAGGCATTGACATGATACTGGACATCCAGCTCCGGAAACAGCTGCGGCCACTCCTTGGACAGCTTCTTCCACTCTCTGGAATGCCCCCGTGCAATAGCCTGTCCAAAGTCCAGAACATCTGTATTCGCCTCCTGGGCAGCATGAACGGTGGCCTTCAGGATCTCTACCGTCTTCTCGGCCCAGGACCGCTGCAGAGAATCCAGAACCTTCGAATCTCTAAGGGCAAGCGCACAGTTGGACTCTCCGACGGACCCTTTTTCTTTGACATAAATGTGCATCACAGGCTTTCCGTTCACAAATTCAGCTTTTACCCTGCTCTTGATATAATAAGTCGAGATGATAACCCCCTCCCGCTTGCGGCCGCAGGAGAGCGACGTAACGGTGCTCTTGACCTTGTTGTTAATCATAGAGAGACCGATGGCCTCTTCGCCGTCCATCCATCCGGCCAGCCGGCTGTCCCGGAAAATCGCCATACCATTAGCCAGCAGCGTAGCTTTGGGTTCAATGGACTCGACGTTGGACTTGCCTGATGCCTCTTTCAAATCGCCTTCTACCGCAATACCACTGACAACCGGACCTCCGCCTTTAACCAGAAGCCCCCGGATAACAGCATCAATAGGCGTTGTATAATTCTCACCCAGCTGCCGTTCCGACACCTCCATCTTATCGGTAATATCATTAGCAGGAATGCGCCCCACCGAAGTCATCGTCTTCAGCACATCTTTCGCTTTCTCCCCGCGGGCAATCATCATATCCATCGTAATCCGTGTTTCGGGGTCCCGCTCCAGGAAATCGATAAAGTCTGCGATGCTCTTACGGGCCAGGTCTTCGCTGATGACTACGGTCCGGACATGTGCTAGCGATATCTGACGGGGCACCTTGCGCGCGATCCGGCGCAGTGCTTCCATAATGGTATCTCCCTCTTCACTGTACAAAACGACCGGTGTCGTCCCGCGCCCTTTGGCACCGGCGATCTCATCCGCGATCACGACCTGAATCGATACTTCATACCGGTCCGGCTGATCATCCGCATCTATCCCGATGGCTCCAATAACTGCCCGCTGATTCAACTCGCGCGCATCCCAGCAGCCTGACAGCAGCAGGCAGGTGAGAGTGCATATTAGTAACACATATAACATTCTCATCCTTATGAGTCTCCTTGGTTTGAAGAAGGCTGTGATTCCGAATCCGGCTGACTCCGGCTGTCCTGCTGTTGATTGCTGCTGCCCGTCGAGTCAGCCTGTCCGGACGTGCCGGCACCGCTGGATGAACCCCCTGCTTGCTGGCCTGATCCGGATGCCTCCCTCTCCACCTCTCTCTTTATTTTGCTGGCCACGAGACGAGGCCGGTTGCGCATCGCCCAAGTCGGGAAACGCAGAACGGTATCCTTGTGGACCTCTGCCACAAACGGGCTGAAGGGCATCATGTATGGAACCCCGAAGGAGCGGAGGCTGTTCATATGTGCGACCATGGCAATCAAACCGAGTGTAACGCCGTACAAACCGAAGACGGCGGCCAGTACCATGAACATGAACCGGAACAGCCTTCCTGCTACAGACATGTCATAGGATGGCAGGGCAAAGCTTGCAATCCCGGTCAGCGCGACCACAATCGTCAGCAGCGGAGTCACGATACCTGCGTCCACAGCCGCCTGCCCCAAGACTAATGCACCTACAATCGACACGGTCTGTCCGACCGCACGTGGCATGCGCACACCCGCTTCGCGTAGAATTTCGAAGGCAATCTCCAGCAGCATCGCTTCAATGAACGCAGGAAACGGAACCGTCTCCCGCTGGGCGAGCAGGCTGATGAGCAGCGGTGTGGGTATCATTTCATAATGGTAGGTCGTAAGCGCGATATAGAGTGAAGGTCCGAGTACCAGAATAATGAAGCTCATATACCGAATCAGCCGCATGAAAATAGCAATGGCAAAGCGTTCGGCATAGTCCGCTGTGCTCTTGAAGAAATGGGCAAATCCGGTCGGGACAACCAGCACAAAAGGCGAACCATCTACGATGAGGACAACCCGGCCTTCGATCAGGGAGTAGGCAGCAGCATCCGGGCGTTCTGTATTATAGACAGTTGGAAAAGGCGTAAAGGACTGGTCTTCAATCATCTCTTCAATCTGCCCGGAGTCAAATACGGCATCAATCCCGATACGCTCGATACGTTTACGTGCCTCATCCACGATCTTGGCATCGGCGATCCCCTCTACGTATACCATCAGCAGGCCGGTTCTTGACTCGAAGCCCACCTGAAACATTTCTGTACGCAGGGCAGCATTGCGGATCCGGCGGCGTATAAGGGAAATATTGGTGAAGATAGACTCTACAAAGCTGTCCTTTGGCCCGCGGATGACCAGTTGCGTGGTCGGTTCTGCAACAGACCGTTCCGGAACGCCAAAGGTGGAGCAGCCGATCACTTTCTTGATTCCATCCAGAAATACAAGTGTCTGCCCATTAAGCAGCGCATTCATCATGGCCTTCCAGTCCTCATGAATCTGGGTGTGACCAATTGCCAGCGCCTGAGCCTGCATATGACGGAACATCTGCTCCGCATCATCTGCCTGTTCTCCGGCAGTATGTCCCGGAATTCCGAGCAGGGAGTGAACGACCGATCGATCTACATAATCCTGTTTGGCCATGCTCTCCAAAAAAATAACCGCTGCCGGATAACTGGAGGGACTGCCGACCTGGAGACGGCGTATCACGACATCCTGACTGCCGCCCGTATAATTTTGAATACGCTGCAGCATTTCCTCCAAATTAGCTGTCATTTCAGCAGCAGAACCGGATGGTCCCTGCCCTTTGCCCCCTGCACTGCTCGAAGAACGCCTGCTGCCAATAGAACGATAGCGGATCATGGTGTACCTCCTTCCGATGCCTAGTCCGATATTCCAGTATTTGCGTCGGGCCCCTTTTTAATGCATCACAGGCAGATGGATAGAGGGCTGGGTAAGCCTACAGGAAAGAGAAGCATGCCAAAAAAGGCGGCGCGCCGGATGAACTCCGGCTGCGCCGCCTATCTATACTGAAATGAAATTAAGGTTTATACATCACTGCAATGCGGGCCCGGCCCATATTGCCGACGAGGTCTACTGCTTCCACGGTAAACGTGTTCGTTCCTTTGTCCAGCTGGAAGGCCTGTGTGAACGCACCATCTTTAACAGCCAGCCGGACAGCTGAATGTCCGCTCTGTTTAACTGTAACGATCCCGTCCTTCAAGAGCTCATTCACATTGCCGGAAAGGATAAAGCTGCCCGTCTTCACCCGTCCACTCTTCTGATGAAGGGTAATGGAAGGGGCCTTGCGGTCCTTCATCGGGTTATTGGTGCTGCCCCCCCTGATATTTCCGATCACAATCCCCAGACCGTTCGTACCGACATAGACACGGCCATAGACTCTCGGGTCGCCGGTTATTGTCGTATTCGCAGCGCCAAACTGGTGCTGGTCATCATTGATGCGGACCCAGCTGGAACCCCCATTATCGGAACGGTAGACACCATATTGTCCGTTGATTTTGCCATAGCTGTAGAGAGCCGGGTAAGCCTGGCCCGGCGCTGCCTTACCGAACCCGACCGTAGCTGCTTCACTGACATTGCTCAGCTTTGTGAAGGTTTTGCCGGAATCGGTAGAATGCCAGAGTCCATATGCGTTTTCCTTATGGCTGTTGTCCACCGCTGATCCCAGCCAGATATCGCCTTCTTTTCCCGGCACAGCCTTAAAGTTACTGGTCAACGACTGCGGCAGGCCACCTGCCTGCGAAGCCGAGAATGTGGCGCCTCTGTCCGTACTGATATAGAACTTGCCTTCATGGAAAGCATACAATTGGTTCGGATTAACACGGTCGGCTGATACTCTCGATTGTGCAGGCACGCCTTGGGATGGAGTCCAGGTCATCCCAAGGTCTCTGGAATAGCTCACAGGGCGGTCGCTGCCTTTGGGACTCCATACAATGGTGGAGCCATCTGCAGAAACAGCCACGGAACCGCCTTCGGTTTTATCATCCTTGGAAGCAGCCCAGGCGTTACTTCCCGGCTTCCAGGTCCTTCCGTTATCGGTTGAAATGCCGATGCGGGCAGCTTCCCCTTCCCCGTTGCCAACCCGTACTACAATGTTCGGGTTGCTCTCGGCAAAGTCGATATCCGTGCTTGTCCCGATGGTTGGATTCGTCATCATGGACGGTGCCTTGTTCAGATCCTCATGCCGGAAGCCGCCGATGTCACCCATCGCACTGAGCAAGGGAGCACCGGAAGATGGGCTGATCAAGCCAAGAACAGCAGTCTCCTCAATCCCTTCGGCTGCAACGGAGATGTTCACCTTCTCATTACGATCAAGCGCCGTCAGATTGGAGGAACCGTACAGTGTAGCCCCGGTGCCGTACAGCATCCGGTCCGAGTTAAACGGATCAATCTCTATGTCACCGATCATCCAGCCCAGCTTAGGGGAAGTCTCCGGCAAAGATTTCGTTTCGCCCCAATCCAGCCACGGAGCGAGGGAGTAATCCATCGTATAGTTGTTCTCACGGCTGGGATTCTTGGAATAATCAAGGGTCCAGAACGGCTTCCATGTCTTGCCGCCATCCGTACTGCGGTAGATGTAATCATCCGGCCACCATTTGTTCATCGTCGCTACCATCAGCGTATCCGGATGCTGAGCATCGACAGCCAGTCCGCCATACGGATTCTCGGTATTGCCAGTCGGACTGATGTCCGTCCACTCTCCGGTCTTTGTATTGAGCTTCCACACGGAACCCTTCCCGCCGGAATAAGGCCCGATAAATTCGTTATAAGTCACATAGAGATTGCCGTTCGAGGCGAGCGTACCATGATGAGGAACAAAGCCATGGTCAGGCTGGCCCGCAACCGGTGCCCATGTTTTGCCTCCATCTGTACTCTTATAGATGCTCTTATTGGTGTCCGCTACACCAACGTAGATCGTCTGGGTAGATTTTCCCTTCCTGCCTGTTGCAGGATCGAAGGTAACCCATACGACACCGGCAATATCGCCATAGTCATCTTTGACATTGCCTGCTGCGGTGAAGCTGGGAACTCTCTTCCATGTCTTCCCATAATCGTCACTCTTCCATAAGCCGTTGCCACTACGGGTACCCAAATACAGGATTCGGTTATCATTCGGGTCGACGGCCAGACGCTCGCCCATGGAGCGGCCAGGCATGTTCCCGCCCAGCTTGAAAGGAAGCTCTGTCCGCTTCCATGTATCCCCCTTGTCGGTAGAGCGCAGCAGTACGCCGTTCATGTCCGTCCAATCGTTCGTGTAGGTGCCTGAGGCGATATAGACACGGTTAGGATCTACCGGATCGGTGGCAAGACTTTCAACACCAAGCATATTCCATTCATCAAAAGCCACCGAATTCAGCAGCTGTTTCCACGTCTTTGCAGCAGGATCCCAACGATAAGCGCCTCCCATGTCCGTACGGGCATAAACCAGATCTTTTTGCTTAGCGTTATAGACAATACCAGGGATAAAACCACCGCCAACCACCTTGGCACGGCCCCAATCATAAGCCTGGCTCTGCACCTTCTGGACCGCTTGGCTTGCTGCCGGCTTGTTTGCGGATGCCGCCTTGGCATGCAGCGGGGATGCGGCTGGAACGGCAAGGGCCGTCACCAGCGCAATACTCATGAACTTTTTGAACATTTCATTCCCTCCTCAGGCTGTGATATATGAAACCTCCAAACTAATTGTTAACGCTTACAATCTTATTCGCCAAATATTGTAAACGTTTTCGGTACAGGAGGATACCTTGACTTTTAGTGATAAATTCATGTGAATATTAGATAAATATACATTCATCACGAACAGGCAGTCCCTTAGGAGGAACTGCCTGCTGCCAACATGGTAACCGATTCTAGGATAAAATGCCTTCGATCCGCTCCAGGGCATCTGCCGGCAGTTCTACCCCCGAAGCCCCGATATTTTCGCTGATCTGCTCCGGACGGCTTGCACCAACCAGTGCGCTGGAGACATTCGGCTGACGGAGAATCCAGGCCAGTGCCAGCTGTCCGACTTTCAGATCCAGCTCATCCGCTATCTGGGCCAGCTGCTGTACCGTGTGAATGGTCTCTTCGTTAATTCTGCCCTCTTTCCAGCCCAGCTTGGCCGCCCGGCTGTCTGCGGGAATGTCCTCGAGAGAGCTGTATTTGCCTGTCAGAAGTCCCTGTGCGAGCGGCGAATAAACGACCTGCCCAATGCCCTTGCGTTCTCCAAGCGGGATAATCTCCTTCTCGATGTAACGTTCGAACATATTATAGATTGGCTGGTTGACCACGATCCGGTCCAGCAGATAGCGGTCTGCCACGGCCAGCGCCGCCTCCATCTGGGCAGCAGTCCACTGGCTGACCCCGATATATAGTGCCTTTCCCTGGCGCACCAGATCATCGAGTGCCCGCAGTGTCTCCTCCAGCGGTGTCTCCTCATGAAAACGGTGGCAGTAATAGATATCAACATACTCCACACCCAGCCTTCTCAGACTGGCATGAGCCTGTTCGGTAATGTGCTTTCGCGACAGGCCTTGATCATTGGGACCGTCACCCATTTTGCCGAACACCTTGGTTGCCAGCACATAGGACTCTCTGGGATATGCCTTAAGCGTCCTCCCAAGCAGTTCCTCTGCCGCACCTCTTTCATACACATTGGCCGTATCAAAAAAGTTAATCCCCTGATCATACGCCGTCTCAATCGAGTTCACTGCATTCTCCTGCTCCACATACCCGCCATACGTCAGCCAGCTTCCCAGACTGATTTCACTGACTTTCAACCCGCTGCCACCGAGTCTCCGGTATTTCATCTTGCAGTTCCTCCTTCAGGATACATCGCCTCTGCCGCTTCCGCTCCTTGCAGTGCAGTCAGCCCAGGGCCTGTATGTATGAATTGTGAATGATTGCTCTTTTATTGTAACGCCTTCAACCTGTCATGGAAAATAAAAAGGGTTCCCCCCGGGGAACCCTCCATATTCAATCTTAATCAACTACCGGCATCCAGCCTGGCGTATTCACCAGCGCACCCCAGAGTACGTCAGGGATAACCAGTTCCTCCTGGGCCTGCTTCGAGATCGTTGTGCGGATTGAATCTTCCTTGCCGTTCTCCGCCTTCTGCACCCATTCCGGATCCATCAGCAGCGGACGGCCCAGTGCGACCAGCGGAACACCGGTTTCCAATGCCTTCACAGCTTCTTCCGGCGTATCGAGAGAGCCTACACCAATTACGGTTACACGGCTGCCGACCTTCTCATGAATCAGTACTGTACGGGATTCCGTCTGGCTGCGGTCACGGAACGAACCACCAAAGAAGTGGTTCACCGAAATATGCAGGTAGTCCATCTCCTGATCGGCCAGGCGGTCTACCAGCTGCAGCGTATCCTCGAACGTGATACCAGGCTCATGACCTTCCTCCGGAGACAGGCGGTAGCCAAGAATAAACGGACGGCGGGCATGCTTTGCGATCGCCTCTTTAACCGAATTTACCACCGCCAGCGGGAAGGCCATACGTTTTTCCAGCGTCCCGCCCCAAGCATCATCACGCCGGTTGGCATGCGGAGAGAAAAACTGCTGGAGCAGATAGCCGTTCGCGCCATGGATCTCAACACCGTCGTAACCCGCTTCGATGGCTCGGCGTGTAGCTTCCCCGTAAGCAGCAATGACACGCTGGATATCTTCTTCCGTCATTTCACGGGGTACAGGCGCATTCTCCTGCTCGGCAGGTACTGCGCTCGCACTAAGCGGTGTGCCATCTGGAATCTGATCCACCGGAGACAGACGTCCGCCGTGATAAATCTGGAGAATCGCCTTGGCACCTTCGGCATGAATGGTATCTGCCAGGCGGCGCAAGCTTGGAATCATCTCATCGGTATCCGCACCGAACTCGCCGTAGAATCCTTTGCCGTCCAGGGTTACATATACGCATGCCGTCACAACGGCACCTACACCGCCGCTGCGCACACGGTAATAAGCCAGCTCTTCGTCACTGACCTCACCGTTCTGATGGGAAGCAAAGTTAGTCATGGGAGCCATAAGCACTCTGTTCTTGACCGTTACACCGGAACGAAATGTGAAAGGCTCGAACAGCGGTTGGAATCTGGAATTCATAATTAATCTCTCCTTTATCTCTAAGTCATCTATGTCTTTTATGAGTTTCGTTCACCATGGAAACAGCCAAGCCGCTCACAGGTGCACAAAAAATACTGTGGTCATAACAACCACAGTATAATTACCGCAGACCTTAAAGTCAACATGGAATCCTCACGGTCCAGTTATAACTCCTCGACTGCTTACTTCAATTGTTTATATACCCGTTCAGACAGAGATGACAACGTATAGGAGCTCCACAGCTCCATCATAACCCGTTCACTCTCCTCCAATACATCGGATACCAGATGATTAACCTCCGTGCTGAACGGACTCTCCTCGGTATTCGTCTGAAGAATACCCGGGCATATCGAAGCATCCATGCCAACCGCCTGATAAATATCAGCAAGTGTAATCTCCGTGCCCGGACGGGTCAGATAATAGCCGCCATCCCGGCCTTCACGGGCTGCGATGAGTCCGGCCTGTACCAGGCGTGTCAGCACACGCCGTACAAGGGTTACCTCACAATGAATGCGTCCCGCAATCTCACCGCTGGCGCACAACTCCCCATTTCTTTCCAGATAAATCAGTGCCTGCAGAGCAATACCCAGCCATCTGGGCGTTACCGCGCGGGTCTTCTTAGCCATATTCAAATCAAGACACCTCTGTTGATCGCACTCCTGCCGCTGTTGCTGCCGGATGCTCTAATGTCTGCATTGTACGTGAACATCCGGCGAAGTTCAAGGCCTATCGGGCGGCCCGTTGTCTTTCTTGCAGCTGAATGGGACATGGCGCAGCCGAAACCGTTTATAATTTTTAATACAAAAACGATACATACAAATGATTGATCCTTTGATATACGGTTATCAATACTGCCGACGGTTAAGTATAGCAAATAATGATACCAAGCTTAGGTCTAACTCTCATTCCGACTATAAGCAGGAGGTAATTGTTATGTTTTTCCATGTAAAACAGACACAATATAAGTGTTCTCCGGTTATGCCGGATCCATTGTATGCGAAGAAATTGCAAGAAGTGCTTGGCGGTCAATACGGTGAGATGTCCGTGATGATGCAGTACCTGTTCCAGGGCTTCAACAGCCGTGCGGAGAAAAAGTACAAAGATATGCTGCTTGATATCGGCACCGAGGAAATCAGCCACGTAGAAATGCTGTGCACTATGATTTCGCAGCTGCTGGACGGTGCTCCTCTGGACCAGCAGGAGGAGGCCGCCAAGGATCCGCTGATCGAGGCAGCTCTCGGCGGAATCAACCCGCAGCATCTGATCGTCTCCGGGCTGGGCGCTGCGCCAACGGATAGCACGGGTTATCCGTTGAACTCCCGTTATATGGTATCCAGCGGCAATCTGCTGGCCGACTTCCGTGCCAATCTGAATGCTGAGTCCCAAGGACGCCTGCAGGTGGTCCGTCTTTATGAGCAGACGACAGATCCGGGTGTCCGTGATATGCTGTCCTTCATGATTGCAAGGGATACCATGCACCAGAACCAATGGCTGGCAGCGATCGCTGAAATTGAACAGCAGGAAGGTGTGCTGGTACCATCCAGCTTCCATGTGGAGCTGGAAGATCAGGCCATTGCGCATCAATTCATGAACTACTCTGAAGGCGAAGAGAGCAGTTCCGGCTCCTGGGCGAACGGACCGAGCCCGGATGGCCGCGGCAATCTGGAATATGTGGCCAATCCCAAAGCTTACGGCCCAGAGCCTTCGCTCCGTCCTGCACCGGATGCCATGCATTCCCGGCTTGGAATGAAGCCAACGCTCAGCAATCCCAAAGGGTGTCTTGAAGCCTGAAGAGGCGGCAGGGCACCCTTTTGCTATGCCCGATATCTGGACCAACCGCCAGCAGCTATCCGAGCTGTATGCAGTGCGGCCGGCGCCTTTTGCTGCAGCCTTCTACTATAATGGTGGGAATTATCCTGACTACGGGTTTGCCGCATCCGGGACTGTGGTAATAATGGATGACTGGAAGACTGCTGCCTGGATTTCACATCGAAGTGAATTAAAAGTTATAAATCCATTCATAGGAGGTTCCTGCTGATGTCCACCACTAATCGTTATTCCGAGCTTCCACAATTTCCGGAATCCATCTGGCGTGCCACGACCGAATTCCCGCCGTTCGAGAGACTGGCTGAAGACATTCAATCCGAAGTGACTGTTGTAGGAGCCGGAATTGCTGGCATAACGACCGCTTATTTGCTGGCGCAGGCCGGCAAGGATGTCGTCGTCCTCGAGGCGGGATCGATCCTTGATGGTACTACAGGTCATACCACGGCCAAAATTACTTCACAGCACGGCGTTATCTATGATGAGCTGCTTCGACATTTCGGCGAAGAGCAAGCCCGCCAGTATTACGAAGCCAACGAAGGAGCACTCCATTTTATCCGCAATCTGGTGAAGAGGCATGGAATCGACTGCCAGCTGAAGGATGAGGATGCCTATGTCTATGTACAGGAGGAGAAGAACCGCAAACAGCTGGAGGATGAGTTCAAGGCCTACGAGAAACTTGGTATTCCGGGCGAGTGGGTTGACCGCATCCCACTGCCGGTGATGTCCCATGGAGCTATCCGTCTTGGAGGACAAGCTCAGTTTCATCCGCTGGAGTATCTTAAATTTATGGTTCATGAACTGCAGCGCATGGGCGTACGCATCTACGAGCACACCACAGCAGATAAGATCGAGGAGCATGACGATCATGTGCGGGTGACAGTACAGCGCGGCTACCACAATATTGATAGTCAACACGTGGTCAGTACATCGCATTTCCCGTTCTATGATCCGGCCATGTACTTCGCCCGTCTGCATGCTGAACGCTCCTACGCCATTGCAATTAAACCCGAAACAACCTATGCGGGCGGCATGTACATCACTGCCGATACCCCGGACCGCTCTTTCCGCTCTGTCCTGCTGGACGGCGAGGAGCTCGTGATTGTCGGCGGCGAGAATCATAAGACAGGCCAAGGCATCTGTACGTTCGGACACTATGAGCGGCTGGAGGCATTTGCCGGACAGACGCTGGGTATCCGCCAGGCCCCTTACCGATGGTCGGCACAAGACCTGATTACTTTGGATAAAGTTCCTTATATCGGACAAATCAGCGGCGGCAAGGACCGCGTGTTTGTGGCTACTGGTTTTGCCAAATGGGGAATGACGCACGGGACCCTTGCCGGACAGATGCTGTCCTCGCAGATTCTAGGTCAGGACAATCCATATACGGATTTGTTCACCCCGTCACGTTTCAAGGCCTCACCAAGCATCAAGAACTTTGTTGTCCAGAATGCCAATGTCGCCAAAGAGCTGATCAGCGGCAAAGTCGATATTGTGCATACGCATGTTGACGACCTTGGACCGGATGAAGGCGCCATTGTCCGCCATGACGGCCGAAAAGCCGGAGCCTACCGCGATAAGGAAGGTAACCTTCATCTCGTGGATGCCACCTGCACCCATATGGGATGTGAAGTCGAATGGAATAACGGTGAGCGGTCCTGGGACTGCCCTTGTCACGGTTCCCGTTTCGGCTACGATGGCCATGTCATCGAGGGACCTGCCAAAAAGGATTTGGACAAGCTGAGCCAGTGAGCATACGCTGTTATAAAATCTCAACAGACTAAAAAGCGGCTGGTATCCGTCCACACGGAGATCAGCCGCTTTCTTCTTGCCCGCTATGAATTAGAACTCTGCTCAAATTCAGATTCTTCAATCACTTTGCGGAATTGAAAGTAATAGGAGATGCGCAGCATCGATCGGATGAACATCTGGATGCTGCCCAGAATGAAGAGGCAGGTTCCCGCCATCTTATACTGAGGATAGAACAAAAAAAGACTCCCCGCGATAAACAGCAGAGCGGTGGAAATTTCGCTGACAATATGGGCCGTTTCATAGCGGTCCTTGACTGACATTTTTTTACCTTTTCGCCGCTCCCTTACCGGCCTGCGCACACAGCGCTCCGTGTTCGAGGATGAGCCTGCTGCCCGGTGCAGGTGTAACTTCATATTAAATCCCTCCTCTCTGCCACTTACCCTTGTCATAAATACTGAATCTGTTTTACCGCATTCTATGGTTAGAAATGATTACCATTCAGTGATTGAGATACGGATTCAGGAGTGCTATATTCTAAACATTAGTGGTACCCTGTATCCGCTGCTCCGCAGACTTGTAGCCGATGGCTGCTGTACAACCTACCTGCAGGAATCCCCGGAAGGACCGCCGCGCAAGTTTTACCGCATAACCCCTGTAGGTGAAGCCTATATGAAGGAACAGCTGCAGGTATGGAATCAATTCGTATACAGTGTTGCCCATTTGATTGAGGAAGGGCATATTCACTGGAACATGAGCTGCAGCCGCGGCCGCTATCGGAACATGAAGAGCTGTCAACTGACGATGTACTGCACTTTGTGTTCGGTCTTCAGCAGAGGAAGACTGAACAGGATATCGCCCGGGAATCCGGAAATCGTCTACTTGGTTGTTTCACCGGTCCTGGGAACGGTTGATTGGTTTAACAGACCGTTTCACAGTACCTCTCCTTTGCGGCCTGCGGAGCAGGAATGCTGTTCATTTTCCGAATGTGCAGCTTGGACTTATCAATACATCCGGTGGAACATCTCCACCGTGAAAGGACGTTAATTCATGTCTAAAAAATGGTTTCTTCTCGCCGCACTGCTGATTCTGATCGGTGCTGGCGGTGCAGCCGTCTTCGGTTTTGGTTCGCAAGAAGGTGATGACTATGAGCAGAAGTGGACGTTCAGCAGTCAGGAACTGCGATCCCTCTTGATCGAGAACGCCGGCTCGGCCCGGATTGAGTTTGCCCCTTCCAGCAATAGCGAAGGATCTGTTCTTGTAAAGGGAAAATGGAGTAAGGATGACATAGAGCGTATGAAAGAAACAGCTCTGGAGAACGGGCAGCTGGATCTGGATATTTCGAAGAAGCAGGGCTTCCGCCTTTTCTCTATTTTTAACAAGGATTACACCCAGAAGGTAACGGTGTCGCTCCCGCAAAACAGTGAGCTGGAGCGTCTGGCCATCAAGGGTACTTCTGGAGATATTGCACTGGCGGACACCCAGGCCCGTAATATGTCCATCCAGCTGACCTCTGGCACCATGGACCTGTCCTCTTTGACAGCGGATCAGCTTGACCTCAGCATTACATCCGGTGATATCAACGCACAGAACATCAAAGCTAATGTAACCGCCAACGCTTCTTCCGGACAGATCAAGATGAACGAATTAAACGGTAGTGCCACGGTGAAGCTGACTTCGGGCGATGTGGATATTCGGCAGAAAACGGCCGCAGGGGTCGATATTACGTGCTCGTCCGGTAATGTAAATGTCCAAGTCGCAGCAGACTTTAAAGGAAGCTATGATGCCCGTGCCACAGCCGGCGAAGTCAGCATACCCGAATCTGTCGGGGAATCCAAGGATATCATCAAAATCCGTACCACCTCCGGGGACATCAACGTGAATCATCCCTAACGGGTGCGGCTTCTGGTTTGGATCGTTTGTCCAAGTCTGTTATAATCCTGACAGCAAGCCAATCAACAATTGCACCATACTACGTGTATGACAACCATTCCAGTACAAAGGAGATTTCAGCATGGAATTGAAGAATAAGACAGCTATCATAACAGGAGCAGGCAAGGGCATCGGCAAAGCGATCGCCGAATCCCTCGCCAAGGAAGGCGTGAGCCTCGGTCTGATCGCACGTACTCTCTCTGATCTGGAGGAGCTCCAGCGCACACTCGGTGACACCTACGGTGTCAAAGTCGTTAGTGCCGTCGCCGACATCTCCGACCGCACCCAGGCGGAAGCAGCCATCGCTTCACTTGAGCTGGAGCTGGGTGCGATTGATATCCTGATCAACAATGCAGGTACTGCCCAGTTCGGCACTCTTCTTGAAATGGACCCTGAACAGTGGGAACGCATTCTGAACGTTAACGTGATGGGGACCTATTATGTTACCCGCGCCGTGCTGCCAAGCATGATCGCCCAGAACAGCGGAAGTATCATTAACGTGTCTTCCACTGCAGGTGAGCGCGGATTTGCTACCGGCTCGGCTTATTGTGCGTCCAAATTTGCCGTCCTTGGCATGACCGAATCCCTGATGCAGGAAGTTCGTAAATCGAACATCCGTGTCACAGCTCTGACGCCAAGCACCGTCAATACAGAACTATCTGTTAATGCGGGGCTTAAGATTGGCGATGAAGACCGCATGATGCAGCCTGAAGACGTAGCCGAATTGGCTCTCGCTGCCCTGAAGCTGCCGCCGCGTGTATTTGTCAAAGCAGCCGGCATCTGGACCACGAACCCGCAGTAACGATCATGTCTGCCCGTAGCCTGATACCTGAGTTCATAGGTATCGGGCTCTTTATATTGCTTTCAGAAGACACCGCTCATGGAACAATAACGTCCGGAACATACTAATCTGGTCGAACCAGAATATTCTGGCTCAAGGAAGATATGACGGAGAAAGCGGTGAATATAAATATGGATTTGCAGAACGGCAAGCTGTATTGGCCGAGTACAGTGAATCAGGTTCCCGGTTACCCTGCCCTGGAGGAGGATCTGGAATGTGAAGTGCTCATTATCGGCGCAGGAACAGCTGGTGCACAGTGTGCCGCATACCTCGTCCAGCAGGGGATCAAGCCTGTAGTCGTGGACAAACGCCGGGTTAGCGAAGGCAGCACGGCAACCAATACCGCCCTGATTCAGTATGCTGGTGAGAAGAGTTTTGTTTCTCTGGCACATACCTTCGGTGAGGAGGCGGCCGTACGGCATCTCAAGCTGTGCGAAGCGGCCATTAACGAGATCGAAGCTTCCTGCTGGCGCATACCAGGGCAAGCCCAGTTTGTTCGTCGCGAAAGCCTCTACTATGCCAGCTATGACGAGGATATCCGCGCTCTGGATGAGGAGTATGCGATGTTAACCAAGCATGGATTCAAGGTCGAGCGTTGGGATGCAGACCGTATCGCGCTGCACTATCCTTTCCGCAAGGCCGGGGCTCTTTATTACTACGATGATGCGGAGATGAATCCGGTGCAGTATGTGTACGGTCTGCTGGAGCTGGCAGCTGCAGGCGGGGCGCGCATTTATGAGAATACCGAGATTACCGGCAGAGCTTTCGAAGAGGAGCATGCCCTCTTCTATACCCATGAGCGCCGCCAGATCCGTGCCAGACATGTCATTATTGCTGCGGGATATGAAGACCTGGAGTTCAAAGGTGAGAAGAATGCCGTGATCTCTAGCTCCTATGCAGTTGTAACTTCCCCAGTCAATGACTTCTCCTCCTGGTATCAGCGTGCACTGATCTGGGAGACAGCCCGTCCTTACATCTACATGCGGACCACACAGGACAACCGGGTCATTATCGGCGGTTTGGATAAGGATACAGCCGATGAGCGGATTCGTGATAAGAGAACCCTTCACAGCAAGGACCGGCTGATTGAAGAATTTAACAAGCTGTTCCCGGACATCGAGGTCAAAGCCGATTACTACCTGGGCGCATTCTATGGCGGCACCCATGACGGGCTGCCGATGATCGGCCGTTATCCGCAGTATCCGCGCTGCTATACACTGATGGGCTACGGTGACAACGGCACTGTCTATAACCAGGTACTGGCCAGGCTTGTATGTGATGATATTCTGGGCAAGAACTGTGCTGACATGGAACTATACCTGCAGAATCGTCCGTTACTGAACCGCTGAGGACGGTAAATATAAAATAAAGGGACCCTCAGGGCTCCCTTTATTTTGCTGTCATTATAGAAAAAGAGCCTTTCGGCTCTTTCTGATAGATTCAAGCGATATCCGACTGTACCTGTTCCCGGTAAGCAGCCAGCGACTCATCGATAATGGTTGATATAAAAACAGCGTCAATCTCAGGTATCAATTGCAGCGCGTAATTCCATGCATTCTCTTCGATCTGTAACGCAATCCGGCTTCGCTCTGCGGGCATCATCGAGGACTCCATGGCTTCACACAAGGAACCCAGCTCCATGTCGGCGGCATGGCCGATCTCATGGGCGGCGATCACTGCAAAATAATCCTCCGCGCGCTCCAGTGTCCCGAACAGCTGCAGACATTGGTCGAGAATAACCTCGGTATACAAAGTAATCGTATGGGAGTTCATCCCGTATTTGCCCCCGACCAGCCGGCCTCCAGGAAATACGGATTCCAGCTGCACGGAGACTCCGATATTTGCACGCTCCAGCAGTTCATTAATAATCCGTGTGGCGGTAAAGCTATCCAATCGTTCCGTAGCTCCTTTGCTAATCTAATTATTGTACAAATTATATGCCTCTGACATAAATATGCAATATATTCTTCACATATTCACGAAAATGTCACTCAAGACAGCCGGTTCCCGTCAGCCTCACCTATCCGCGCACCTTGACGGCTAAAACGCCGTTCCAGGCGATCCTGCAGAATGGTCAGCAGCGTGGAGAAGATGAGATAAATCAGCGCCACCTCGCAGTACATCAATAGCGGCTCATAGGTAAATGCTGTGATCTGCTGCGATTTGCGGAACAGCTCTGTTACCGTGATCGTAGCCGCCAGGGAGGTATCCTTCACCAGGCTGATAAAAGCATTAAACATCGGTGGCACCGAGACATTCACCGCCTGTGGAATAACCACCCAGCGCAGCACCTGGCTGCGCCGCATCCCGCTTGCGTAAGCAGCCTCCCACTGCCCGTCCGGTATGGACAGGATTGCCGCCCGGACAATCTCCGAACCGTAAGCACCTACGCTCAAGCTGAACCCGATAACCGCCGCGGTAAACGGATCGAGTGTAACACCGATGCTGGGAAGGCCATAAAAAATGACAAACAGCTGTACGATTAAAGGGGTGCCCCGGATCAACCAGACATAGAAACGAAACACCATCGAGAGCGGCCCCCATCGTGAAATCCGGCTGATGGCCGTGACAAGAGCGAGGACTAATCCAATAGCATAGGAGACTAGCGTTAAAGGTACGGTATATTCCAGCCCGGCCTGTAAAAGAGGCCAAAAGGAGTCGGTGAAGATGCCTATCAGACGCTCGGTCCGGTCGCTCATCCGCCTGCCCCCCTTTTACTTCGATACATCCTGGTTGAAGTAGGCTTTGGAGATTTTTAGATAGGTCCCGTCGCTCTTCATGTCCGCCAGCGCCTGATTAACAGCTTTCACCAGCTCAGTGCTGCCCTTCTTAAAGAGAGCCGCACTTTGGGACGCGTTCTCGGTCTCAGCCACGACCTTGAGGGGCAGATCCGGACGCTGCTTTTTGGCATCCAGATAGGAAAGATTGTCGTTAATCGTTGCATCAATACGTCTGGAGGTCAGCAGGTCAATGGCCTGGTTGAAGCCATCTACCGCTACAATCTCGGCTCCGTTCTTCTCCGCGATATCTCTCAGGTTGCTGGTCAGCGACTGCCCGGACTTTTTGCCTTTCAGATCGGCCAGCTTACGGATATCCTGATTATCCTGACGAACGATGAGCACGGCCTTCGAGACGATATACGGATCGGAGAAGTCATACTTCTGCTTCCGGTCCTCTCGGATCGAAACTTCATTGAAGACAGTATCAAACCGTGCGGCATCAAGGCCCGCCAGCATCCCGTCCCACTGGGTTTCGATGAATTCAGCCTTCGCCCCCAGCCGTTTGGCCACTTCCTGAGCGATATCCACGTCAAAACCAGTCAGCTTCCCGCTCGCATCGTGATACGTAAAAGGCGCATAAGTACCTTCTGTGCCGACACGCAGAACTCCGGACTGCTTCACCTGCTCCAGCTGTCCTGAAGACCCTGAGGGGGCCGCAGCGTTACCGTTGTTCCCTGCCAGCGAACCGGATTTACTGCCGCAGGCAGTCAGGACGAGCAGCAGAACAGCCAGAGCCATGACCGGGTGCATTATCCGGGCTGATTGAACATATCGTTTCATGATGAGTCACTCCTTGTAGGTGTTCGGTAACATCCTTTCATGGATTGTTATCCCTGGTCGTTAGGATGCCCCGAGTCCTGCAAGGGTCATGCAAAATTCCGATACCTGTAAGTCAAAGATCAGGCCCTGATTTTGCCGACTGCCGTCTCCAGCGTGGAAGACATCGCACTGAGTTCTTCAGAGGAAGCGGCCAGCGTTTCGATCTCTACCATAACTTGACTGCAGCTTTGCAATACTTCTTCTGACCGGGAGCGGGCTCCCTCCACCATTCCCTCCAGCTGCCGAACGGCATCGCGGATGTGCCTGGACTGCTCCGCCTTGCGGACATTCGTCTCGGCGATTACGCTGATATGTACAGCTGTCTTCTTTACCGCCGTCTCAATTGCCTCCAGAGCACTGTTCGCATGGACTGCAGCAGCCGTTCCAAAGTCTGCCTGTTCCACGCTGCTTCGCACCTGCCGCACTGATTGCTCAATAGTATCTGTGATCCGGTTCACACGTTCGGATACGGCAGCTGCCTCCTGGTTCGCCTGCTCAGCAAGCTTACGCACCTCGGCTGCTACAACGCCAAAACCCTGCCCCATTTGCCCAGCCCGGGCTGCCTCAATCGAGGCGTTCAAAGCAAGCAGGTTAGTGGATGATGCAATCTCCGTAATGGTCTTCGCAATGTCCTGAATCTGGCGGGAATCCTCGTGCAGCTTCATGATGAGCTTTTCAGTCTCAAGGGCACTGTCGCGTATCATTTGGATCGAGCCTAGGCTTTCTCTGACCGTATCCCGGCCTTCTGCAGCCGTCTTCAACGTCCGTTCGGAATCAGACACCGCTTGCTGGGCTTTCTGCAGCGACTCTTCAACCATCTCGCCAAGGTGCTGGATCGCTGAGGCCGACTCCTGCAGGAACCGGCTGCCTTCTTCTGCCGATTGGTGCACCTCACGATTATTACCGGTTACCGCCGTGAAGGAACGGTTTACCTGCTCCAGCGAGCTTGAAATATGCTCGGAGGAGGCGGCAACCTGGTTAGCTGAGGCATAGATATTCTCATGCAGCTCCTTCACAATCGTTCGCAGGCTCCCTGTCATATCACTCATGGCACCGGTCAACCGTCCAATCTCATCACGGGAATGATACACGGGCAGTGTCACATGCATGTTTCCCTGGGCAATCTCCGCTGCGGCCGAGGCAAGCAGCTTCAGCGGCTTTACTCCCCGGGTCACGACCAGCAGCATCACGGCCAGCAGAATAATCAGTTCACCTGCACAGAAAAGAACAATCCGGTTGCGATAGCTGCTGATCGCCTCTTCGTAAGGCGCGTTTGGCACACCTACATACCAGATCCCAATCACTTTTCCTGCAGTATCTTTAATCGGCTCATAAGCCGCTTGGTTAATCTGGCCCACGACATTCGCTTCCCCGATGTACAGCTTGCCCTCGTGAAGTGTCGCAGCTGCCACCTTATCGGACACCTTTGTCCCTACAGCACGGCTGCCGTCCGCCTTGGTAACATTCGTAGCAATCCGGGTATCGCCCATGAAGATAGTTACCGTATCGCCCGTGCGTTTTCCAAACTCATCAATTACACTATAATTGTCATTCATAATTGTACTGCCTTTGAGCAGCTTCCCATCCTGAATGGACCAGTCGCCGGGTACAGCAGCGTCCAGGAGCATCTCTCCTGATTGAAGATCACTATGCAGTTTGGCATGAGCTGCATTCAGAATATCCCTTTCCGCACGACTGACCGCGTACCACCCCAGCAGGCAGCTCCCGACGACCATAATAATACTGATCACAAGCATCAGTTTCATCTTGAATCCCAGCTGAATCCTTCTCATTCCATCCCTGTCCTTCATCCGTCAAAATAGATATAAGCTCCAACGCAAAAGATCCGTATGACAGAAACACAGCATCGTCTAAAGTTCGGCTGACAACGGGTTTACGTCATACGGAATATCTCCACATTATGAACTCTCACCTTATTTATTTCGGCATGGACATTTCAAATTTGTAGTATTATTTCACGGTTTCTCATTTTTTCTGAATTTTTCATATTAGTGAAAGATGGTTGTTCATCCGGAGTTCTTATTCATGAAAAGGGCAGCCCGCCGGTTTGGTTCCCGCTGACTTCGGCTTCTCTTCCCGGTACATTTTCTTCTGGGCAAAAAGGTTCGGCTTGACTACCACATTCCGGTACGGGCGGTGAAAAATATGTGTGGTCGCCGGCGATACCGGTGGAATCAGCCAGGTCCAATCCCCGGTCAAGGGGCGTCCTGCCTGCTGCTCGCGCTCCTCGAACCTCTTGAACTGGGAGGCCGCCGTATGGTGGTCCACAATGCTGACCCCATCGCGCTTGAACGAATACAGGACGGCTGCATTCAGCTCAATCAGAGCCCGGTCCTTCCATAACGTGGTCTCACTGGACGTATCCAACCCCATTAACTCGGCCACACGGGGCAGCATATTGTACCGGTAGTCATCGGCCAGATTGCGTGCTCCGATCTCTGTCTCCATGTACCAGCCGTTAAAGGGCGCTGCCGTATAGACCACACCGCCAATCTCAAGCCGCATGTCCGAGATGATCGGCACCGCATACCAGCGCAGGCCGAGATCACGGAATCCCGGCAGATCAGGGTGCTCCAGCTGTACTTCCTTTACTGCTCCGCCGGGGAGCGGATAGAGCTGCGGGTGTCCGCCAGCCGGCTGAATGACCAGAGGGAGAATATCGAATGGAGTTCCCTCACCCTGCCAGCCCAAATCCGTACATACTTTGGTGAATTCTACAGACAGGGGATCGCCGACGATCCCCTCTGCGGTTTCATAACCGGCATACCGGATCAGCTGGTGGTTCCAGATACGCGGTCCCGGTTGATCCGGACGTTCCGGACGATACACGCTCATACTGGGAATGATTTTTCCGTCATTGGTAGCCTGCCGGATATGCTCAAACAGACTTTCTGCCATCCCTTCCGCCTGGTTGACATCGCGCAAATCGTGCACACGAAGCTTGTCCCAGAACAGACGTCCGATACAGCGATTGCTGTTGCGCCAAGCCATACGGGCTCCGTGCTCCAGTTCTTCAAAGGTATGGACATAGGTGCCCGTACTGAAAACTTCCTGCCCGATGTCATTCAGCCTGGCCTCTGCCTTGTCCCGGCTGTAGCCCAGCTCTTCGTATGCCTGATATATAAAATGCTCGGCGTCCGCCAAAAGCTGATCGATCTGCTGCCCGTTTTGTTGAGTTTGCTCGATATGATTTTCCAATTCCTGCACCCCGATATCATGGCACCTGTTCTGCCTTCTAGAATGCACTAATTATAAGCTTCTGCTAAGACTGAACCAAGAGAATGGCTCCATTGTTCACCTGATCTCCAAAATCTGTCCATTCCCTTCCATATTAGGAGGCCTGCAGAATTCTATAATTCCCTTCAACCACAAACAAGCCGCCAGCCCACAGGGCCAGCCGGCTTGTCCATCATTCAGTGATTGACATACAAACTACACATTAACGACCCAGAAAAGCATTCAGCATCCAGCGGTGTTTATCCAGACCTTTACGAATGCCTGTCAGCAGATCAGCCGTACCTGCATCATCCGCTGTCTCTGCGGCTTCAATCCCGTTATCCAGCTCAGAGGAAAGTTTGCCGAAGTCATCAATAACAGCCTTAACCATCTGTTCGGCAGACAGGCTGCCGCCGGCCTCCTCGATGACGGACAGCTTCAGATGTTCAGATAGCGTCGCAGCCGGACGGCCTCCGATCGCAAGCAGACGCTCCGCTACTGTATCCAGCTGCTCCGCAGCTTCATCATACAGCTCTTCAAATTTGGCGTGAAGGGTAAAGAACTGGGGACCTTTCACATACCAATGAAAGTTATGCAGCTTAGTGTACAGAATAGAGAAGCTGGCAATTTGACGGTTCAGCGATTCCTGCAGCTGGACGGATGTAGTGTTTACGGTTTGCGTACTCATGTGATATTCCTCTTTTCTATAAAATGTATGGATTTGCAATTGGCGCAGTAGAATCTGAGTAAGTAATTTAATTTTATTTAATTTAATTTAGACTTAATCTAAATCTTGTTTTAATTATAACACAATTAAGCCAAGTTGCAACCCTCTTTGACTGCGATTTTACCGGCCACTCTGATCCATACATTAGCGAATATAGAATTCCCCCTGTTTCGTGGAATATACGCAAAATTTGTCCACAAGCCGGCGGATTGGTTCGGTCAAAAAAGATACCCACAACGCTTTGGGGGCGTTGTGGGTATCTTTGATAGGATGACAGCTTTGCTTAGTAGCGCTTCGGTGCCGCCTTCTTCGCCAGATCTGTCATGTAGCCAAAGAACGCATCCGGATCGGTATCATACACCAGATTAACCGGACGGCCCTCCGGCTGTGCTACCGTACGGCCCTGGCTCGGCCCATCTGGGATGACTGTACAGTGGACCACCTTCTGCTGCACGAGTTCTGGGCTTCCTACGGAAGCTGTTGTCAGCACATCCCACAGATAGTAGGTCGAATTGGTCTCGCTGTACACCAGCGGCGGGCAGCCGGCATAACAGTTGCCGAGGAAATCCACCCCTTCATAATTGCGCTGCGAAGCCCACAGAGCACGAACAGCCGGCGTCAGAGGCACCTTGTTCGTGCTCTCCAGAGCGACCAGATCAATCTCAATGCCACTCTGCCACACGCGGTATGCGGCTTCCGGGTCCCAAAATACATTCCATTCTGCCGTACCATCATGCTCTGGCTCTTCCACGTTGCCTTTCTCGAATGTACCGCCCATCCAGACCAGCTTCGCAATTTTCTCTTCGATCGCAGGCTGCTCGTCCAATGCGCGGGCCAAGTCGGTGAGCGGACCTGTGAACAGCAGTACGGTCTTCTCCTCCACAGCCTGCAGGCACTGGATCAAATGCTGATGTGCAGGCAGTGATGACAATGGGGCTTCCATGCTGCCGGACTCGTTCAGAATCGGCAGGGCGTCCACATAAAAAGAATGAATACGCCAAGCCGCAGGGAATGGATTCTTACCGCGGGAGTTGGACTTCGCGACCTCAACGCTATAGCTGCCAAAACGGTCGATAATCTTGCGGCTGGCATCAGTGGCCGGTTCCAGATATCCGTCCGCCGGAATAACCGAAACACCCGTCAGTTCGACGTTCTCCATCTGCAGCAGCATGAACAGGGATACCAGGTCATCTACACCGCCATCGTGGTTAAAATACACTTTAGTTTTACTCATCATCTTCTTCCTTCCTCATCGCCATGCGCAGCACAGCTGCCTTCTAATGGTGTTATCTTCCTTATTATGGCCTATGCAGACCCCGGGCGTAAATGCCTGCCGTTTAACCGAAATCGCCAGTCTGCCATTTCCTCCTATATAAAAGGCCTCTGCATCCGAAGGATGCAGAGGCCTTTGCAGTGCCGTGTATACTAGGAATCCAGTGAAGCCGGGGTCTTCTGCCCGGCCGGTTCAATGTCAGCCACTTCCACATGCTTAGCGGGCCAGAAAGCCCAGCGTCCGAGCAGGGTGGTGATGGCTGGAACGAGGAACGGACGCACAATGAAGGTGTCGAGCAGTACACCGGCGGCGGTAATGATCCCGAACTGGACCAGCACCTGAATCGGCAGGGTCGCCAGTACCGCAAAGGTACCTGCCAGGATCAGTCCCGCCGAAGTGATAACCGAACTTGTCTCACCGACACCCTCCTTAATCGCCTGCTTCAGCGGCATCTTCTTGCGTTTACTCCATATGCTGGAGATCATAAAGATATTATAATCCTCACCCAATGCTACCAGGAACACAAAGGAATACAGTGGAATTGCCCCCTGGATAGCGTCTCCGCCCAGTCCGTAGTGAACAATAAGCCAGCCCAGCCCCAAGGCCGAGAAGAAGGATAGGACAACGGTAGCAATTAGATAAACGGTGGCTACAATAGACCGCAGATATACCAGCAGCAGCAGCGTTATCAGTCCGATTACGACCGGTATAATGATCTTGTCATCACGGTCGCCCGTCTGCTTATTATCATACTGGTCGACCGTCTGTCCGCTGATCCATACCTTGTCGGCCGCATTAGCAACACCGGCCTGCTCCAGGACTTGACCTGCAGCCTCCTTCAGATCCGGGATGTGGTTCATCGCTTCCATGGAATATGGATTCATACGGAGCTCCACATCCACCGCTGAAATCTGCTTGTTCTCAAAGCCCTGCTGCGGATCCGATACCTGATCAACATAATCCAGCTTTTGCATGGCTGTTTTCAGATCCACGTTCTTGCCTTCGGTATCCACCATAATCTTGACCGGCGCCAACTCCCCTTCCGAGAACTGTTCACCAATCGTTGCGAACCCTTCGCGTGAAGGCATGTCTTTGGGAAATGAGGACAGAATATCATACGTAAATTTAATCTGTGTCGAGAATGAAGCGAGCACTCCGAGCAGAATGACGGCGACGCCCAGGACAGCCCATGGCTTTGTTACGACAATGCGGCCGATCCAGCTCTCCTTCCGGGGTTTAGGCTGAGGTACCGGTTTGTTCTTCGCTTTGGCACGCTCTACCTGCATATCATACGTACGCGGGATAAACGGGAAGAACGAGACCCGCCCGAAAATGGAGAGCAGTGCCGGAACCAGAGTGAGACTGGCGATACCCATAATGAAAATCGACAGACTGAACGGTATTGCAAAGCGGTGATAAGAGCCTGTCTCGGCAAGCAGCAGCGCAAGCAGGGAAATCACTACGGTGAAACCGCTCATGGCAATGGCCCCGGATGATCCGGAGATCGCCTGGAAGAGCGCCTTCCATTTGCTCTTCTCTACATGCAGCAGCTGACGGAAATGCGAGATCAGGAACAGACAGTAATCTGTACCTGCACCGAACAGCAGAACTGTCATAATCGAGATGCTCTGCTGGTCAATTGTAATCCAGCCCTGCTGTGCCATGAAGCCGAGGATCGGACCGACGACCATATAGGCGAAACCGACCGCAATCAACGGGATCAGTGCAAGGACCGGTGAACGGTAGATCAGCAGCAGGAAGATAAGGACCAGCAGTACGGTAGCAATCAGCAGCGAGACATCCGCATTCTGGAACAGCCCGGTGGCATCAATCGAGATGCCTACCGGCCCGGTCACCCGAGCGGTCAGATTGTTGGAATCGTTGGCTTCCGCGAATACATCGCTCCCGAACTCCGTCTTGGCCTGCTTCTGCAGCTCGTCAACCCCTTGCTTGAGCTCCTCGGTCTCGGCAGAGCTGTCAAAGAAGACAGGGGTAACCAGCGTGCTGCCGTCTTCCGACAGCTGTGCTTTGAGCGCCTGTACTGGCATTTTATGATAAGGTGCCACGAAGGTCTGCTCCGGCAGCGGCTGACTCTCCCAGGCAGCGGTCAGCTTCTGGATGTGAACCAGATCCTCATCTGCTAACCCCTGGTCCTTATGCCACACCAGCAGGGCGGGTACTCCCGCGGCATTCGGGAATTCCTTCGCTGCAAGGGCTTCAGCTTGCACGGAAGGCTTGTCATCAGGCAGGTTGGGGGCATTCCCGACCTCCTGTGAATTGACAGACGGCCATACAAGATTAAGGATAACGGCAGCGACAATCCAGATTAGCAGCGTCACCCACCGCCCTGTCTTACCGGCGACCCAGCGTCCCAGCAATGGGCCTTTGTGTGATGAATCCGACATATTTCTCCTCCTTCAATGATGTCCAAAACGGTATAATCAGTGGAAATGAACCGTGGGTCATATTATAATCGAGTTAATTATATATACCGGAAGGTTAATTATGCAAACCTTTTTTATCAATACACTAAATTTATGTAATTATTAAGATAAAGGTGGCCCAAACATCATGACCCGTTCCCACTCATCCCAACCATCCAGATTACCTGGCAGACCCAAGGCTGACGCCGGCGCTGCGCCGGTGAATGAGCAAATTTTGATCATTGCCTCACGTATGTTCATGGAGACAGGCTATGAGCCGATATCCCTCCAGCAGATCGCCCGTGCCTGCGGCGTGACTAAGGCAACAATCTATTACTATTTTGATGGTAAGTCTGATCTGTTCACCGCAGCGGTTACCCGGATGCTGCAGATCAGCCGCGATATGACCCAACAGTTCCTGCGTGCTCCAGGGCCGCTGCGCAGCAGGCTGGAGAAAATCGCCGAGGCAAAAATCCGCAACAGCCATGCCGATATGGATACCATGATGCGCAATTCGGAGACCTTCCTCAGCCCCGAGCAGCGTCATACCATACTCGAAGCCGAGGAGAATATTCACCGTACACTTGCCGAATCCTTTGATCTCGCTATGCAGCAGGGAGAGCTGCGCCGCGGCAATCCGTTGATGCTGGCGCATGCCTTCTCCTCCTTGCTGATGCTGGGCAATCGCAGCATAGCACGAGAATGGCATGACAGCACAGAGCAGTTAGGCCAGGAACTGGTCCACCTTTTCCTCAGTGGTGCCGGCCGTCATTAGCTCGTGCCGGCCGTCAGGAATTTCAGCTTTCGCTCCAGAATGCCCAGCTGCAGCGGGGTCTCCAGATAAATTTCGCCATCGGTATCCGCTCTGCGAGTACCCTCCACCGTCAATTCCAGCCGGGAAGCTTGTATATAGATGATGCTGTCATTCTTCGGCGTCCATTCGCCATGAGGCTTGCGTGTCAGCAGTTCACGCAGCAGGGGAAGGCCTGCCTCTCGGATGACCAGGATATCCAGCAGCCCGTCACACATAGAGTCTTCGGCAAACGGCAGCTGGTTGGTTCCGAGGTAGCGTCCATTCGCGGCATAGATCATAACCGCCTCCCCCTTCATGGTCTCCCCGTCTGCTGTCAGCATGTAACGGAATGGCTCTGCACTGCGGATCGTCTGAAGTGTGCTGATAAAGTAACTGATTTTGCCCAACGTGCCTTTCAGATCCGGATTAATATTCTCGGAAGTCTCCGTAATCAGCCCTACCCCGCAAAAGTTCGTAAATACCCTGTCATTGACCATGCCGAGATCAATCTCCCTGATATGCTCCTCCAGGAGGACGGCTGCCGCTTCAGCAGGATCAGGCGGGAGTCCCAGCGTGCGGGCAAAGTCGTTACAGGTTCCGCCTGGCAGAACCCCGACCACCGGCGGATTGTCCAGGACAGCCAACCCATTAATACATTCATGCACCGTACCGTCGCCTCCCAGAATCAACACCGCATCATACTGTTCACCTCGTTCCCTGCATATCCTTTCCCCTTCACCCGGCTCATCCAGCTTATAAAGTGTCAGCTCGCGGATGCCTGCCGACAGCGTACCTGCCACGCTCTCCAGCGTCTTGCTGTTGCCTGTACTTCCGGCCTTAGCGTTATACAGCAGCAGTGCCTTTGCAACCATACGGCATTCCTCCATCTTTTTATTTTCCTTATCAGGGTTCTGCCCTTCTTTTACCCGAAAACCATCCCTTTGATCCTTAGCTGCCTGCCGGCGCATCTGTCCAGGCCGGAGCGTTGATACTGATAAAAATGGTGTAATAAGAAGTAGAACCTGTACAGCAGGATGAAAGGAGTGTTTCTCATGGAACAGATGCCACGCACGATCGAGGAGCTGGAGGCAATTCGGAATCAATGCCGGGCTATGGTTAACAAACGGGCTTTTGCCAGTGGAGGGACCTCGCTCGTTCCGCTCCCCGGAACAGATATTGTAGCCGATGTCAGCATTCTGATGGAGCTGCTGCCTAATATCAACTCCCGGTTCGGCTTATCGGACAAGCAGCTGGAGGGACTGGATCCAGAGACCAAAGCGATGGTATACGGCTTCATTACGTCCATCGGCAGCAAAATGATCGGCAGACTTGTCACACGGGAGGCGGTCCTGCAGCTGCTGCGCAAGATCGGCATCCGGATTGCAACCAAGCAGGCTGCCAAATTTATGCCGATCCTGGGACAAGGGGTCGCTGCGGTGCTGGGCTACAGCGCCATGCGCACGATCGGTTATAAGCATATCGAGCAGTGCTATAGCGTCGCGAAGCAGCTGTTGGAACAGCGTTCCCGCCTATCCGGTTCGGCAGGACCGGCAGCAGACGCCGGCTTACCGGTTCCCGAGCAGCCGACCCAAGCATATATGCCCAAAGGTGATACCCCTGTGGCGGCTCTGCCCGAAGGACAGCACGGGAGACACCATCGGTAAGCCAATGATAGCGCTGCTTAGGCAGGCGCAACTATTCATAAGACGGACAACGTTGTCCGTCTTATTCTTCGTGCGTAATTGCCCTAGCGGCGTAACACCCGCTCAGCATGGCTGACATCGTGCCTGGACCGGGAAATACATTCTCCCCCGCATAATAATAATGCGGCAGGGAAGACCGGCTGCCCTGGGGCCGCAGCAGGGAATTGTGAACGGTCAGCGGACTGCCCCCGACAGCGGCTTTGCCGATAAAGCGACGGTAGGTCCGCGGCGTGCCTGTACTGGAAGACAGCAGCCGCTGGAACAGGGTTGGAAGCACCCGTTCCGCCTGCTCCATTATATATTTCTCCGCAGCGGCCTTGCGTTCTTCGTACACCTCCCGGCCCGGCTCAAGCCAGCGGCTGATCTCTGTATGAACCGAGGCGGTCATCATCAGTTCGCCCTCGATCGGCTGCAGCTTGCTGTCGAGCGCAGGCTGCAGGGTGATGTAGACCGGGCCGTGCGCATCACCGAAGAGCAGCTCGTGCTCTTCCTCCGGGGCGATCTGCCAGGCGAACGGCAGATCGGTCCCGCCTCCCCGGCGCACGGTTTCTCCGGCGATCGCCGCAGCTACCAGAGCGTCAATCCGCAGCGCTCCCCATACATTCTGCTCCGGCGCCCGCTGCTGTATTGCCTCCCGCTCTTCCTCCAGCAAAGGAGTCCCTGCAGCGTTAACGACCGCATCGAACCGGAAGCTGCCCCGCTTCGCAGCCACCTCCCACTGCTTCCTGTCCGGGTCATAAGACAGTCTCTCCACCGCTGAGCCAAGCATGACATTGCCGCCGTGTTCTGTCACATGGCGGCAGAGCGCTACGGCCAAGCCCCCGAGCCCGCCCTCGACAGCGAAGCTGCCGCGGCGATAGATATCCAGCGCCACGCTGGATGGCAGCAGAGCGGCCGCCGTGGCATCCGTCTGCGCCGCGTCGATCAGCTGCACATTCAGCAGCTGGCGCAGATTCTCATCGGCGGTAAGGCCGTACCGCCGCAGCAGCCCTTCCACGGTCCGCAGTCCGTGCGGGACCAGCTTCAGCATGCGCAGCGGATGGCTGAGCGCAAGACGGGGCAGGCTGCCGAGATCGTACAGCCGCGCCGGCGGCAGCGCTGGCCGCGCTGCATTGACGAGCAGCACGGTATCCGCGATCCGTGCCAGGTGATGCCAGAACGCCAGGACAGCCTGACGGCGTTCAGGGAAGAACTCCGCGAGCTCGGCTTCCCACCGCTCGCGTTCCCGGTACAGCGCGACAGTACCCGCGCTGAGCACGATGTCCATCGGGTAATCAAGCCGATGGAAGGGGACCTGGACGCCAAGCTCGTCCAGCAGCCTGCGGAGCGAGCCGTCCGGCTCCAGCCCGAAGGCGATGGTTGCGCCGGTGGGATAGGCCCGGCCCTTCCGGAGGTAATATCCGGCGCTGCCCCCGGGGTAGTGAGCTTTGTCCAACACGGTTACCCGGTAGCCCGCCCGGATTAGATAAGCGGCAGCGGTCAGTCCTGCGACCCCTGCTCCAATAATACCGATCGTTTTCTGCATGCCTTCCTCCTGATCCCGGCCCTGCTGCATACGTGAAGCCGTATAGAATAGTATGTGATATCGTCTCCGATGGTTTACGATGATAAGCTAGATTACCCATGATACAGGACCCATGCACCTTACGCCGGCTCGGGTGCCGGGGAATCCGGCTTCCTCCTTTGTGTTTTTACGCCAAAAGGCATTCCACCCTGCGCCAATACGCGGAATGAAATGCCTGAAGAATAGTTGAATTCCTGGTTTACCCTGCCTGCACGGTGCTGTCCGAAAACTGGCTGTTGTATAGATCGGCATAGAAGCCCCGACGTTCCAGCAGCTCTTCGTGCGTGCCCTGCTCAATAACAGTACCTTTATTCATTACCAGGATCAGATCTGCTCCTTTAATTGTAGAGAGCCTGTGGGCAATGACAAAGCTGGTCCGGTTTTGCATCAGCCGGTTCATTGCCTCCTGAATATGAATTTCGGTCCGGGTATCCACGCTGCTCGTTGCTTCATCAAGAATAAGGATCGCCGGATCTGCCAGGATGGCCCTGGCGATCGTCAGCAGCTGCTTTTGCCCCTGTGAAATATTAGAAGCTTCCTCATTCAGCACCGTGTTATAGCCATCTGGCAGTGTACGAATGAAGTGATCCGCATGGGCAGCCTCTGCGGCCCGTATAATTTCTTCCTCCGTTGCACTTTCCCGGCCATAAGCGATGTTATCGTGGATCGTACCGTTGAAGAGCCACGTATCCTGCAGCACCATGCCGAACAGGCTGTGCAGATCGCTGCGCTTCATATTCGCAATGTTAACGCCGTCAACCGTAATCTCACCGCCCTGCAGTTCATAGAAGCGCATCAGGAGGTTGATCAATGTTGTTTTACCAGCACCTGTTGGTCCTACAATGGCAACCATCTGGCCAGGTCTCACATTGACGTTCATGTCTTCGATCAGCGTCTCACCTTCCTTGTAGCCGAACTGGACATGATGGAACCCGACCGCACCCGCTGGCGAAGTCAGCCGGGCCGGAGAAGATACTTCCGCCACTTCCTCCTCTTCATCCAGCAGCTCGAAAACCCGCTCAGCCGAAGCGATCGTCGATTGAATGATATTCGAGATGTTCGCGGCCTGTGTAATCGGCTGACCAAACTGCCGCGAATATTGGATAAAGGCCTGGATGTCCCCGACCGTAATTCGGCCCCGGGTCACGAAGATCCCGCCAACTACACAGATCAAGACATAACCCAGGTTATTTACAAAGTTCATCAGCGGCATAATCGTACCGGAGATAAACTGCGCCCGCCAGCCGGAATGGTAGAGTTCTTCATTGATTCGTTCAAACTCGGCTTCCGACTTGACTTCATGGCCGAACGCCTTAACGACTTTATGTCCGGTATACATTTCTTCAACATGTCCATTCAGTTCACCCAGAGCCGTCTGCTGTCCCTTGAAATGAACCTGAGAACGTTTGGCCACCATGATCGTTACGATTAGGCTCAACGGCAGGGTGAACAGCGCAATCAGCGTCATCAGCGGACTGATCGTCAGCATCATCACAATAACACCGATAATCGTCACCACAGACGTAATCATCTGGGTCAAACTTTGCTGCAGCGTCGTGCTGATATTGTCCACATCATTGGTCGCCCGGCTGAGAATTTCCCCATGGGTGCGGGAATCAAAGTACTTGAGCGGCAGGCGTGTCAGCTTGTCGTTGATCTGGGTACGCATGTCATAGACCACTTTTTGCGCTACCCCAGCCATCAGATACTGCATCACATAGCTGAACAGTGAACTCAGCAGGTACAGACCAATTAGGATATAAATAATCTGGGCAATTCCCTGGAAATCAATATGAGCTCCCGGAACTTTCTTCATAATGCCAAAAATGCCTTCAAAAAGCTTATCCGTCGCCTTACCCATCACTTTCGGACTGACAATAGAGAAAATCGTACTGAGTATCGCTGTAACGAATACAGCAATCAACTGATTGCGCTTCGGCTGCAGATACCCGGTCAGTCTCCGCAGCGTGCCCTTGAAGTCCTTCGGTTTCTCACCCTTCATTCCCATTCTGCCGGGCCCCATGCCGCCCGGAGGTCCCATCCCGCCTCCTGGCCGGCCGCTTCGGCGGGAACCTGTATGACTTGGCTGCTCACTCATGCAATCTCCTCCTCCGACAGCTGGGATGATACGATCTCCCGGTATACTTCATTGCTTTCAAGCAGTTCCCGATGCGTCCCTATACCGGCGATCCGTCCTTCATCCAGTACAATGATACGGTCAGCATCCATGACGGTGCTTACACGCTGGGCGACAATAATGACGGTAGCCTGCTGGGTCTCTCCCTTCAAAGCCGCACGCAGCTTCGCATCGGTCTTGAAGTCCAGCGCCGAGAAGCTGTCATCGAACAAATAGATGCCCGGCTTGCGGACAAGTGCACGCGCGATGGACAAGCGCTGTTTCTGACCGCCGGATACATTACTGCCGCCCTGGGCAATAGCGGAATTGAAACCGTCCTTCATCGAGGCAATAAAGTCGGTGGCCTGTGCTACGTCAGCCGCATGCCGAATCTCCTCATCGGATGCATCTTCCTTGCCGTACCGGATATTCTCGGCAATGGAACCTGTGAAGAGCACCGCCTGCTGCGGCACATAACCAATTTTGGCCCGCAGGTCCTCCTGTGTTATCGAAGATACCTTCCGGCCGTCTACCAGAATCTCTCCCTCGCTCACATCGTAGAAACGCGGAATGAGATTCAGCAGCGTTGATTTGCCTGAACCGGTACCGCCGATAATGGCCGTAATCTCCCCGGGACCCGCAGCAAAGCTGATCCCCGATATAGCCGGCTTCTCGGCGCCCGGGTAGCTGAAGGAGACATCATGGAACTCAACATACCCTGCTGTTGGCGTTTCCTCCGTCTCATCCATTTGGTCCGCGACCTCATCTTGCTCTGCATCCTCGTATTGTCCCGCTTTCTCTACCAGTTCCTCTCCATTCACCTGCAGCGGGTCAACGATGACCGGCTTCATATCGAGCACCTCGTTAATCCGGGATGCGGAAGCAGAGGCCCGCGGAACCAGAACGAAGATCATGGACAGCATAATGAACGAGAACATAATCTGCATAGCGTATTGGATAAATGCGATCAGGTCGCCAACCTGCATGTATCCATCACGGATACGCAGACCTCCGAACCATACGATCGCAATGGTCGAGAAGTTCATGACCAGCATCATAACCGGCATGAGGGCTGCCATAATCTTGTTGACACGGATCGCCGTGTCGGTCAGATCCGTATTGGCAGCTGTAAAACGAACACGCTCATGCTCGGTCCGGTTGAAGGATCGAATGACGCGGATTCCAGTAAGCTGCTCCCGCAGCACGAGATTTAATTTGTCCAGCTTGACCTGCATCGCCTTGAAGAGCGGAATTCCCTTAGCCGCTACAATCCAGATGGCTATCGCAAGCACAGGCAGTGCCACCACCAGCACCAATGTCAGCTTGGCATCCTTCGACAGTGCCATAATAATGCCGCCGATGCTCATGAGCGGCGCCATGATCATCATGCGCAGCATCATCACGAGTACCTGCTGGACCTGGTTAACATCATTCGTAGTCCGGGTGATCAATGAGGCCGTGCCGATCTGGTCAAACTCCTGCAGTGAGAAGCGCTCGACATGTCCGAAGATCCGGCTGCGCAGCCCGCGCCCGAAGCCTGTAGCTACCTTGGCCGAGAAAAAACTGGCCGCAATGGAGCACAGTACACCTCCAGCCGAGACCAGCAGCATGAAACCGCCGATTCGCCAGATATAAGGAACATCCCCTTTGACAATGCCCTTATCCACGATGTTCGACATCAATGTGGGCAGAAACAGCTCGCCCAGCGTTTGAAAAAAGACAAGAATCAGTACCAGTGCAATCATGCCTTTGTAAGGAGAGAGCATCCGGAATAATTTGGTCATGGTTCATCACCCTCATCTGTTGAATGTTCTTGGTTATCTTTCATTTCCTTTAGATACTGAAAGGACTTGCCCAGCAGTTCAATCAGCTGCAGCGTATCTTCCTCTCCAAGTCTCTGAACCAATCCGTCAAAGGTGCTGTGAATACGTTCGTGGATCCGTTTCAGCAGTTGTTCGCCTTCCGGCGTCAGCGTAATGCGAACTACTCTGCGGTCTTCCGCATCATGCCGGCGCTCGACCAGACCATCGTTCTCCAGCCCGCGGATCACAGGTGTAATGGTCGGAGATTTGACGCGCATCCGCTGGCTAATCTCTGATACCTTCAGCCCCGGACCGCCGCTCTCCATATGTTTCTTGACCGACATTAGCACCATCACTTCGCTTGGTGTCCTTCCTTCCGCCTGCCATCCGCGCAGCGGCACACGCTTGAACTGCATAAACGCATACAACAGCCTCTGGGCAGGTGAGTCACCCGATTTCATTGGCAGCCTCCTTCATCCCACGGCAATAAGCCGATTGTTATAAATTTAAAATAGTTAGTCATACAATTAAATAGGTAACCTAATTATAATTCCGTCCTGATGTGCAAGTCAATCCTGTATCTGCAGCTGCAAAACACAAGTCAAAAAGCCGATCCCCGCTCTGCGGTAGAACCGCTGCAGGGAATCGGCTGTATGGAATTTAATTCTTTCTCATTTGCTGCTCGTGGAAGCTTAGACATGGACTGCACAGCGAAACCCAAAGCAGCAGGCACTCAGGACAGGGTCAGCCCCTCTTCGGATATAGGGCAGGGATTGATCAGCAGTTTCCCCGTACAGGCCGCCGCGCAGCACCTTCTCGTTGCCAGAAGCAGGGCCTCCTGCGGCTTGATTCCGTTCCGTCTCATGGTCTTGGAGCGGCTCCAGCCAATCAATGCACCATTCCCACAGAGTATCAGCCATATGATACAGCCCATACCCGTTCGGAACGAATGAGCGCACCGGCGAGGTTGCCGGGTACATTATCCCTCTGGCCGGCTCTGCATTGACTCGGTCTGGGCTTCCTTCCACAGGCAGGGAGGAGACCGGTGAGCAATGCTGCATCAGATCCCTTCCGCCCCGGGCAGCATACTCCCACTCGGCTTCCGTTGGAAGACGTTTACCTGCCCAGCTGCAGTAAGCTGCAGCATCTACCCACGATACATGAACGACCGGATGATCCATTCTGCCGGACAGATCGGTGTCTGGGCCGTAGGGATGCCGCCAATCTGCACCGGCTACAGCCATCCAGGTCCCGTCCTCTCCTTCATGCAGCACATGGGCAGGCTCTGCTGAAACAGCCAGCGACTGATGGACCCAGGAAGATCCCTTCTCTTCCGCTTCCGTTACATAACCCGTATCCTCGGTAAATTCGAGAAATTGTGCATTCGACACAGCACAAGTGTCAATATAGAACGGTTTTATTGTTACCGCTTTCATAACCGGCGGGTGTAATGGCTGCCGTGTCCGGCTATGTGCTCCCGTCATTACAAATTGGCCGCCGGACAGATATACCATACCGTCATACTGGACCATTCGCTTGGCTGCAGGCCACCGCATGAGCCACTCCGGCCGGGCATCGGGGAGAGCGGGCTCCACTGCAGGCGGAATGCCCAGCAGTTCATCCATATCCGTCCTTATCCATGCGCCGTTCCTTGTGAACCCTGCCCCTTCCGGGGATAACGCGCTGCCGAAGTCCGTACCCATACTCATCCCTCCCGGTCTATTCTAAGAAAGCCCCCTTAACCGCCGACAGCCTGCCGGTGGTCTCGGAGGCTCTTTTAACCTTATTCTGGACCCGACGTCTTCATCCTGATGATGCAGACATACACTCATGTTTTTCAACACGACGACTATGCAAATTGTATTATATACAAATTTAAAAGACCGCATTCTCTCCGTCAAGGGACAATCGGCTTACTTCAGCAGCTTTTTTGCAGCGCACGGATTCTTTAGATCGGAATACTTACCCGGAACTCAGTCCCCTGCTCACTGCTCTCCAGTTGAATACTGCCCTTATATTTGGCTAGAACCCCGCGGATAATAGACAGCCCCAGCCCGGAATGTCCCGTGTCTCCTTTGGTACTGAACCCGCTCTCGAAGATCTTCTCCCTCAGCTCGGGCGGAATGGGCAAGCCATTATTGAACACTTTGAAAATCAGCCTTCCCTTCTCATAATTCCCGGTTACACGCACGATCTTGTCTGCGACATCGGATTGCAGCAGCGCATCAAAGGCGTTATCAATCAGGTTGCTGAGTATTCGCACGAGCTCCGTTGATTTCACGGTTCCCAGCTCCAGCTGCTTCAGGTTCATGATGTCATGCTCAAAAGTTATTCGTTTCTCAACCGCCTGTGTATACTTGGCCTGTATCAGCGCGGACAGAGCAGGGACATTAATATTGATCATTTCACCCAGGACACGGGATTCTCCGCTCAGCTCCCGGGTATATTTCTCCAGCTCGTCATACTGCTTCAGGGCAACCAGCAAATTGATAGTGGTTAAGTGATTGTTAAAATCATGGCGCTGCTCACGGATGGAACGGAACAGGGAATCAATATTCTCGACATACAGATCCTGTACGCTGCGCGCCGCCCGTTCGGTCATTCGGCGAATCCACGCCAACCCGGCCAGCATGGCCGCCAGCAGCACAACGGTTACGATGCCGATGATGACAGAAATTTGCACCAGCTGTACCCGGAGCGCCGATTGAAGTCCTGACAGATCGGACACCAGGCCAATAACGACAGGGTATTCCGTTTGGGCATTCATATACGTCTTCAGGACGGGTTTGCCATTCATCTCTGTCTCATAATATGTATTCGTACCCAGGTCGACAGCCTGCCGGACATAGGATCTGTCCTCACGGTCCTTGTAATCATAAGAGCCAAAAAGCACTTCCCGGTCCCGGTACCAGGTAACGCCGGAGTTAATATTCGGTTTCTTCTCATTCAGAAAAATCGGACTGTTAAACACTGTAATTTCCAGCGTGTGGCTGTCCTGATTGTTCTCAATAATCCGTCGGATGACTGCGTTGGCGCCCGTCGTTTCCTGATAAGTCCTGAAGGTCGTATCATGGATATACGGATCAATAATATAGTTGGTCGTCCCGTCGTGGTAATATCCCCACTTGTCTACATTTCTCATATTCGTTGCAGAGGTGTTTAGCGGACCGCTCCAGTAGTGCGGTAAAGCGAGACCCGACTTGACAGTAACCTCCTTGCCATCCAGCAGCTGGTTAAAGGCTTCGAACCAATCATTCGTCCAATCCTTCGTACTCATGCCAATTTCTTTGGGATCAGAGGATTTATAGCCGATAATATCGTCGCCTTCGCGCTTCATCAGCGTAATATGATCGACACCGATTTTAGCGCTCAGCACCTTTAATTCATCATTGGTTACCTTCTCGATATCCGGGTCCAGCTGAGCCTGGGCTGCGACAGCGGCTGCACGCAGATAGACCGCCAATCCGTCTTCGAACTGCTTTTCCCCTTTGAGCGACAGCTCCAGGGATATTTTAATCTCATCGCCAATCAGTCTCATCTTCTCATTCTGGGCTTCAATCAGCGCTGAACGCGCAGAGAAGTAATACACCGTATTGACTACCAGCAGAACAGCCAGCATGAGGGATACGACGAGAATCGTCACTTTGGCACGACTTGCGTGAGCCGTCTGACTTCGGTTCATGCTCAGCCATTCCTCCAATATAAGCTTCTTTCGCAATCCTTACCATCATACCATTTTCACAGCGGAGAAAGTGACAAAATCATAAAAATTTCGCCTTCATTCGACACCTTTTCTTTCTTATAACATACTTTAAACACTCCCTGCCGCACAATCAGCAGAAGGCTGTTTCCCAACACAAAAAAACTGCTGCTCTGGTAAAAGAAGCAGCAGTTCAATCTGTGTATTCAGGACCTGTATGTTAGATTTTCTGTTCGTCTCCGACCAGTCCAAGCGCTTTGTTCCGCTCCTTGAACCGTTCATTATGAGAAGAGACGTACCCTACCTTATCTGCCTTCGGGTCGATTCTTAACTTCGCATTGTTCACCGCATTGATCCCGTCTGTAAAAGATCCTGCAATGAGCCGTACTTTGTTCGGGTATTGCGCAAGATCACCTGCGGCAAATATGCCCGGAATATTGGACTCCATCTTCTCATCCACGACGACATGGCCCTCGTTCATTTCCAGTCCCCACTGCTTCAGCGCATCCAGATCTGCGCGCATGCCGTGGTTTACAATAACATCATCCACCGGCAGCCGGATCGATTCTCCTGTCTCCAGATGGGCAATCGTCACCTCTTCAATACAGGAGCCGCAGCCATGCAGCTCAGCAATGCCGCACAGCGTACACACGTCCACACGGGACTGCCTCATCTGGGCAACATGCCGCTCATGCCCCCCGAATTCTTCACGCCGGTGCACGACGGTCACACTTGCCGCAATCGGTTCAAGGGCATTGGCCCAGTCTACCGCCGAGTTCCCGCCGCCGGAGATGACCACGCGTCTTCCCCGGAATATCTCCAGCTCCTGGACGGTATAATGCAGGTTCGTCACCTCATAGCGGTCCGCCCCTTCAATCTCAAGCTTTGCCATTTTGGGAACACCATACCCCATACAGAGAATAGCGGTTTTGGTATAATGGCGTTCACCTGTTGCTGCAGTAAGAATGAAGTTACCATTGTCCAGCCTTTCCAGTCCGGTAATTTGCTGATTAAAGACCAGATCAGGTTCGAATGTCTGTGCCTGCTGGATGAGCTGCTGCATGAGCTGCGCTCCTGTAACAGGGGTCAGCCCTCCCACATCCCAGATGATTTTCTCAGGATAATAATGAATTCGTCCGCCCAGCTCGGGGTTGAATTCAATCACCTTCGTCTTCAGATCGCGCATGCCGCTGTAAAAGGCCGTATACATCCCCGCCGGTCCGCCGCCAATAATCGTCACGTCATACAGTTCCAGATCCTCAAACATGCTGTTAGCTCCCATCCATATATACTCTCAGTCTCATTCATCTGCATTATCGTTATGTAAGGGGGTTTGGAAAAACTCCCGAAAGCTTGTTTTTAGTTTGATAATGATAATTACTCTCATTTATTATAACAGTTCCTCCGCATTTCTCAACCCTTCCAATTCGGCAAACCTGCGATTTATACCAAAGCAGGCCCCGGCCAAGGAGATTTCTCCCCGAACCGGAGCCTGCTCTGGATTGGCTGCCTTAGAGATCTGCGTTCAGATCTATCGCCTGTTCAAGCTCATCATCGTCTGAACGGATACCTGCCGTCAATAAGGTATACTCCTGCCAGGCCTCCGGCAGAAGCTGCGCATAAGGCAGCTGCAGGAAGCGGTCATCCACCAGCACCAGCACCCCGGTGTCTGTCTCGGTCCGGATGAGCCTGCCGCCGGCCTGCTGCACTTTGTTCATCCCGGGGTACACATAGGCATAATTAAAGCCGCTGCGGCCTGTATCGCTGAAATAGTCACGCAGAATATTACGTTCGACCCCGATCTGCGGCATCCCTACTCCTACAATTACCACACCGTTCAGCCGGTTACCGGGCAGATCAACGCCCTCGGCGAAAATGCCGCCAAGCACAGCAAAGCCGATTAAAGGCTGTGCGGGCTCAGGCTGAAAAGCAGCAAGGAAGGCATCCCGTTCCTCCTCGCTCATCTGCCCGCTCTGTACGAGGATATCGGCATCCGGCTGAAGCAGGACGAACGCTTCGTATACTTCCCGCAGGTAGGCATGGGAAGGAAGAAACACGAGCAGATTGCCGCCATTCTCCTCAGCCAGTCCCAGCAGCATCCGGGCGATCGGTCCTTTGGAACGCTCCCGGTCACGGTAGCGGATCGATAAAGGCATCAGCCGCACGTCCAGCTGCTCCTTATGAAAAGGCGATGCCACCTGCAGCGTATAATCGTCCTCTGTAGCGCCCAGCATATCCCGGTAATAATGAAGGGGAGACAGGGTTGCCGAGAAGAAAACCGTACTACGGAAGCCTTGTGCAGCCTGCCGCAGCAGTTGGGACGGGTCTCTGCACAGCATCTTCAGCCGCAGCTCACTGCGGGATGCTTCAGCATAGGTGACGTAGCGCTCATCATACAGCCGGGCAATGCGCTGAAAGTTCTGGGCCATGAAATAGGTATCGAGCAGCTCCGCATATTCAGCTCCCGCCTCGTGCGGATGGAGCAGTTCCTCTTCTGCCGCCGCAGTGAACGGCTCCAGCAGTTCGAGCAGGGCAGCGGGAGCCCCTTCCCAGAGGCTGAAGCCCACGTCACTGCTCTGCTTGCGCAGGTCCAGCATATGGGCATTAATAGCTCCTGCCGTTTGCGCAACAGCCGGGTTCAAGGTCTTGAAGCTGCGTTTAAGATTCAGGAACTGCGACTTGGACAGCTCGGACGAGAACATCTCCCGGGCGCGATCCACCAGGTTGTGTGCCTCGTCCACGAGCAGGACACTGCGGCTGCGGACAGCTTCCGGAATCCGCTTCAGTGAGATACGCGGATCAAAGATGTAGTTGTAATCACAAATCACGGCATCAGCGGCGTAAGCCGCGTCAAGGGAGAATTCGAACGGGCAGACCTGATGGCGGCGGGCATACTGTTCGATCACTGAACGAGTGATGAGCGTCTCATGACCCAGCAGGTCCAGCAGGGCATCATTAATCCGGTCATAGTAGCCCTCACACATGCTGCATTCACCGCTGTCGCATCCCTGTTCCTCCTTGAAGCAGATTTTATCCTTTGCCGTTAGAGTGACGACATGCGCATGCATTCCCTGTGAAGCCATCAAGGAGAACGCTTCTTCCGCAGCCGTCCGAGTCGTCGTTCGGGCTGTCAGATAGTAAATACGCCGTACATCACCATTCTCCATGGCCTTCATGACTGGAAAGAGGGTGGAGATCGTCTTGCCAATCCCGGTCGGTGCTTGCGCCAGAAGCTGCTGCCCTTCCGCTACTGTCTTGTATACTGCACCTGCCAGATGGCGCTGACCGGCACGGTAAGACGGGAAAGGGAACTGGAGACCGGCCAGACTTTCCGTGCGCCTGCGTTCATGTTCCTGCATTAACCTGGCATAAGGGGCATATGCCTTCAGAATCTGATGCACATAGTCCTCCAGCTGATTATAATCCATGGTGCGCTGGAGTCTCCGCTCTTCTCCGGAATTTACCTGGACGTAAGTCAGCTGAATATGCATCACCGACTGCTGCCGCTCCCGCGCAATCATGTATCCATAAATGACAGCCTGAGCCCAGTGCACCTCATATCCGTTCTCCAGGCTATCCAGACTTAATGCGGTTGATTTGATTTCATCCACCATCAGCTCTCCGTCCCTGTCAATCAGACCGTCACAGCGGCCTTCAATGGCGAAGATGAGCTCTTCATATACCAGCTCTGCCTTGAGCAGCAGCTCTCTCTGGTCCTGCTCGCCATACGTCTGCTGGATACGCTGGTGTATCCGTGTTCCTTCCTGCATGCTGCTGTTCGTGCGGAAGCCGGCCTGAATGCTGCCGCTGCGGTAGACATACTCGACCAGAGGTCTGACCGAGATTTGAATGGTATACGTCAATACGATCACCCGTTCCGGTTTGATAACTTCACTTTACCATGTTTATGCAGCACAAAAAAGGCACTGCGGATTTGCAGTACCTTTCCCTCTGTTCTATTGTAATCCCCCGCGTGTAATCCTCCGCGATTCACGTCAATGAGCCGGCAGTTGATCCTCCAAGTGCTGATAAATTCTCAGCGGAACCGTAAAGCACAGGCGGATTCGTTCGTCTTCAATAGGCTCGACTTCGATGTTCCCGCCCAGCATGGTTACAAGCTGCTTGCTGATATACAAGCCGGGACCAATCCATGTGCCCCGATCTTTGGCGGAGAGATGGTGAACCTCATTAAACGCATCCATCAGCTGGGCTATGGTCTGGCTTTTCTTAACTGAATCGTGGTGAACCAGCGTAAAACAAAGCTCGGCAATGTCGGAAGAGGGATGTACTTCCTGCACAACTTCAATGGTCATATGGCGGGTCTCCATAATATGCACGACGTAGCCCAGCAGTTTGCTGATAACCCATTCCAGCTTACCGGCATCTCCAATCAGAACGGTGGATATCTCCTCTTGGACGCTTAAAGAGATTTCTGACGCCGATTGATCAAGACGCAATTGCATCTGGGCAATCACATTGTTTATCATAAAGCGAAGGTCAAAGGGTTCTTCTTCGATCTGCACAGAGCCGGAGTCAAGCTGGCTGTAATAGACAACATCGTTAATCAGTTCCATCAGGGATTGATTGCTGGTCTTAATAACATCGACGTAATTGCGCTGCTCTTCGGTCAGCTCCGATTCCTGAAGCAGATCGGTCATGCCCATGATGCCGGTCAGCGGCATCATGATTTCGTGTCCCATCAGCGAGAGAAGATCCTGATTACGTTCAGCCGTTCGTTCCAGCCGGCTGTTCATCTCGGTCATCTCCTCCTGCCGGGCCTGCAGCGTCTTGACCGCCTGCTCCAATTCCGCTGCATACCCGAGGAACAGTGCCATAGACTGCAGAACCTCGATTTCCTCATCACTATAGCTGTAAGAGGGATCGTCCAAGGCGCAGATCGTCCCGCACCATGATCCATCTTCGGTTCTGACTGGAACCCCGATGAAGGAGCGGTCTCCGAGCTCCCGAGTCACATTCCAACTGCTAACGATAGGATGGGAAGCCGTGCTGGGGATGATCAGATGCCCTTCACCCTGCTCCAGGACAAGGCTGCAGTAGGTCAACGAGAACGGGAGCTCGTCTCCTTCCTGAATGACGGGTTCATCACGGTTGAATACTTTCATCATTCGGTTGGTTACTCCGTCATTATGAGCGATAAAAACGGTATCTGCCTGCAAAACCCCGCTCAGCACGGACAGCACATGCTCAGCTGCCTGATGCAGACCGGGAACGTTGCCCAAGGCTTTCGATTGAATGTCTGCCATTGTATGAATCGCCTCATTCTGTTCCTGATTAACTAGCTATAATAAAAAAAGTGCGGGCTATTCACCCACACTTACGACAGTTTCGGCGTATGTTTATGGTTATGTTACTACAGCAGAAAGCCGCAGCAAACCTTATACAAAAGTATAACCTTTTCCAGCGTCCCCGTCAATTGAACCTAACGTCAACGTTAATGCCCTTTGGACCGGATCGGAGGGAGTTTTCCTTCTGCTCTGTCTCAAAGCTGCTGCTGCGCCACAGCACGTAATCAGGATAGTCTGTAATAATCCCATCCACCCGGTAGGCGAGTAAAAGCTCAGCCTGATTCGGTTCCCTAACCGTCCAAACCATCGTTTTCAGATGATACTGGCGGATCTTGCGGATGGCCTCCTCGGTCACAAGCGCAAGATGCGGATTAACATACTCTACCGTACGAGCCAGCCTTCTCAATCGGTCACTGTCCAAATCACGGTCATCGTAGGTGAGCAGTCCCACAGGAATAAAAGGAAGAAACTGTTTGAAGCGGACCAGACTCTCCAGATCAAATGATTGAACGATGACCGGCGGAGCACCGCTGCGGGTTAATCCGTGAACTTCCAGCTCCTGCGCGAGCCTCTGTTCAATTCCGGGGTACAGTGACGGCTCCTTGATTTCAATTAGGTATCCCACACCTGTTCGTGCGTACCTCGTCAGGAAATCGGTGAGTGACAAAATGCGCTGTCCCCGGTAATCCGGACCATACCAGCTGCCTGCATCCAGAGCCTGAAGCTCACGCAGAGTCATATCCCTGACCTCTCCTTTGCCGTTCGTCGTGCGATCCACGCTCAGGTCATGAATCACGACAAGCTCTCCGTCCCGGCTGAGCTGGACGTCCAGCTCCAGCAGATCAGCCTTCATGTGAACGGCCATATCAAAGGCTGCTGCGGTGTTCTCCGGGGCATAACCTGCTGCTCCGCGATGTGCAATCGTCCATATGGCTGCCGTATCTGCCCCCGCTGCTCCGGCAGTTACAGCAGCCCCAATCGCTGCGGCCATCAGCAGTGAAGTTACCTTCTGATTCATGGCTTCTCACTCCTCTGCATATGTCTTCACGGTATCTGAATTCACTATGTCAGCATATTCCCGACTATAATGGGAAAGTGTCATAGCTTTTCGTAAATATCTACAGTTATTTGTTATAATTTAAACCCGTGATATCTGCCTTCATGACTCCGGGAAGACTTTACCGGCAGTTGGTGGGCCCGATGATTTGGGTATACAATACATATGAGTGCCGAACCTCGGCAAATGGCGCTGTCCCTCATGATAACCCATCCGGGTCTTGCCTATTCCAGATTCTGCTGAAGGAGGCTTTACCATGTTTGTTTATTTTGTCAATGAAGCGATTCCGGCTGCGCTGGGTGCGGAGCCCCATCTGACCCTGCGTGATGACGGCAAAGAATACTATCTCTTCGAGACGACGGACTCCTATCAATTGGAGACGACGGATACACCGTCCTACGAAGCCATTGATGCCTTCGGGTCACTTGCTGGAGGAGCACACGCTGTTATGAATAACATTCCAGTCCGTGAAGAAGGCCGTCCCGCCTTCGAGGAACGTTTCTTGAATCGGGCACGCAAGGTGGAAGAGGAGCCAGGATTTATCGGCATTCGGGTGCTGCGTCCACTGAACAGTGATACCTATGTTATCCTTACAATCTGGGAGACGGAGGAGCATTTCAAGAGCTGGCAGCAATCGCAGGCCTACAGCCATGCCCACCGCAAACGGGAACAGCCTGAGGGTCTTACGCAATCCAAGCCGGACATTTTCCCGCGTCCGTCTTTCGTGACTACGTATAAAATTCTATGATTTACAGCAAAACAAAGCAGCCTGATCTCTAAGAGATCAGGCTGCTTTTGTATATCGTTATTGGGCTAGCCGGCTGATTGCATGGAACGCAGCCAGCCGTCAAGCTGTTCAGGCGGCATGGGTCTGGCGTAGAAGAATCCCTGCATAACCCTGCAGCCTCTCGAGAGCAGAAAATCAATCTGCTCCCGTGTCTCCACGCCTTCAGCGACCACATCCAGATCCAGATTATTGGCAATAGCAATAATATTACTGATAATTGCCTGCTTCTTGGGCAGATTACTGTGACGTATAAAAATTTGGTCAATTTTCAGGATATCAATCGGCATTTCATCCAGCGTACCCAGTGAGGAATAACCGGTGCCGAAATCATCCAGGGATATACGCACGCCCAGCTCGCGAATGGCTCTCAGCTGCGCACTTGTATCCTCCATATTCATCATCGCGATCGATTCTGTAATTTCAAGCTCAAGGAAGGCCGGATTCAGACCGGCCTTGTGAAGCGCCTGACTCACAACCGTATACAGCGAGCCGCTCTCGAATACCCGGGCCGACATATTCGCGGAGATAATGGTGTGCAGGGACTCCGTCTCCTGCCACTGTTTCCCCTGTCTGCACACCTCCTCCAGCAGCCAGTGAGTGATAGGAACGATCAATCCTGTCTCCTCGGCAATCGGGATGAATTCGGCTGGTGAGATCCTCCCCAGCTCCGGATGCTGCCAGCGCAGCAGAGCTTCCAGCCCAACGAGCCTGCCCTGCTGTGAATCCCATTTGGGCTGGTACTCCAGAACGAACTCACGCTGCTGGAGTGCCTTGCGAAGGTCCTTCTCCAGCTCCATACGCCGCACCTGCTGCCGGTCCATCTCCGGATCGAACAGACTGCAGCAGTTTTTGCCCAGGGCCTTCGCATGATACATGGCCATATCGGCAGCACGCATCAGGGCAGAGCGATTGCGGCCATGCAGCGGGGCCAGGCTGATGCCAATGCTGACCGTCACATACAGCTCATTCCCCTGCACCCGGTAAGGACGCTTGAGTTCATGGAGCACTTTCTCAGACAGCGCGAGCGCCTCGTCCGCAGCCAGATGAAGGCCGGCGACCAGGAACTCGTCACCCCCTAACCGGAAGAGTGCATGTCTGTCCTCCGTGCTGGTTCGGAGCTGACCGGCAATGAGCTTCAGCAGCTCATCCCCGATGTCATGGCCCAGCGTATCGTTGATCGATTTGAACCCGTCCACATCAATGAACAGCACCACACCCTGCTCATAGGTAAATTCGTGGTCAAAGAAACGGTTTAATCCCAGGCGGTTCGGCAGCAGGGTCAACGGATCACTGTATGCCATCCGTTCATACAGCCTCCGCTCCGCATACACGGATACCCAGGAAGCGGCAATAACGACGATAACGGTCAAAATAATACCGCCGAGGAGAATGATCTGAGGGCCTTGTTCCTCATGCATCGCCATCCCGCCGTGATTGCTGTACAACTGTGTAGCGGACATGCCCGTGTAATGCATACCGCTGACGGCTGCGCCCATGATGACGGCACAAAGCAGTTTCCAGCGGGCGAACTCAGGAGAACTGCGGAATTTGCGGAACAAGGAAAGAGCTGTATATGATGCGCCCAAAGCGATCAGCACCGACAGCAAGACTCGCCAAGGGTCATATTCAATATGGGCTTCCGTCTGCAATGCGTGCATGCCAATATAATGCATACCGGTAACACCACTGCCCATGACCAGTCCTGCCAGTACACGCCGAGTCAAGCCCAGAGTGTCAGTATAGGAGATACGGAAGGCAATCCACGAAGCCAGAATCACAACAACCGCTGATAAAGCGGTCCACAGAAGATGAAAAGAATAGGCCATTCCCAAATGAAAGGCCAGCATGCCAGTAAAATGCATGGACCACACCCCGCAGCCCAGAACGATGCTGCCTGACCAGAGCCAGACAGACCTTCCGGCACGCCCCGGCTTGGAGCCTTTACTGATTAGGGTTAGAGACGAATAGGAAGCTGCTACTGCAATCAACAGGGATAAAGCGACAATCCAGCCAATATAGTGCACATAAATTTCTGTCATAGGTTGTCCTTTCAGCCAGTCAGGCCTGTGAGTGGATATATTGTCCTTTTATTAAATCGGTGTGAAGCAGCCAAAATATTACCCCACATGTTCTGTACAGGCAGAGACTGCAACAATCTCCCGAGTTTTGACATGGTTTGCAGCCGCATAGGATAATAAGAAGATAGCCTTCTTGCTGAAAAAACAGCTTAACTCAATCGTACCCGGGCGGGTATGCATGGAAAAGGAAGTGGAGGAAGTTGTCACGCGATCAAATTAAAACTTTTGTCAGCATTCCCTTTGTGTGGTTCACTCTCCTGCTGCTGCTTAAGAGCTATCTGGCCTGGTCTGTGTTGTTCGACGGCAGTTCCCCCTGGAAACCGCTGCTGACCGAGATTCCCTGGATCTGGCTCTTTTTTTGTCTGATTGAATGGCTCGCCGGCAGACGCAGGATGATTTATTACATGATCTTGAATTTACTGCTGACCGGTATTTTCTTTGCCGCCATTATGTACTACAAATATTACGGCGTTATTGTTACTTATCATGCACTAGCCCAGGTCAATCAGGCAACTGCCGTTAAGAGCAGCATGTTCTCCCTGCTTGATCCGTACTATTTATTTATTTTCACTGATATTGTCGTCATTGCCGGCATGTGTTTCTCCCGCAGACAGCGCAGCCGCCTCATGAATCTGCCCGCAGCAAAAAGCCGCAGATGGTCCATGCCTGTCCTGCTAGGAATCTCCCTTACGGTCTGCTTGTTTAATGTATGGCCAAACCGTGCCAGTATGAATGAACTTACTCAAGCCAGCCACATGGGGATTCTTGGTTATGAGGCTTATACGATGCTGGCAGACGATAATCCGGCACCGGTTCCAGCAGCACAGATCACACAGCAGGCGATTCATACCTTAAAACAGATTCCATCACAGGATTCGAATGCCTACACAGCCCTTGCAAAAGGCAGGAACGTTGTTGTCATCCAACTGGAATCATTTCAAAATTTTCTGCTCGGACTGAAGATTGATGGCAAGGAAATCACACCTAATCTGAATGCTCTTGCCAAACAAAGCTTGTATTTTCCGAACTTTTATCAGCAAGTTGGTCAGGGCAATACATCAGATGCCGAGTTTGTAGTGAATACCTCCTTCTATATTCCGCCGGACGGTGCAGCGACCCAGGTCTACGCGCACAAGGAATTGCCCAGTCTGCCCAAACTTCTGGCAGCTAACGGATATCAGACCGCTACCTTCCATACGAACAAGGTGACCTTCTGGAACCGTGACCAGCTGTACAAAGCTGTAGGCTTTGGACATGTGTATGATTCCTCCTACTTTGGAACAGAAGATCCTGTCGCCTTCGGCGCTTCGGATGAGGTGCTCTATGCCAAAACGGCACAGAAAATGTCAGAGCTGTCGAAGAGCGGGCAGCCCTTCTATGCGCAGATTATTTCTATGTCCGCTCACCATCCCTATCATTTGCCGGAGCGCAAGTACAAGATGACGCTGCCCGGCCGCTATGAGGATACACTGGTGGGCGACTATATTCGCTCCCAGAATTATGCCGATCAGGCGCTCGGCCTGTTCATCAAAGATTTGAAGAACCGCGGCCTCTGGGATCAGAGCCTGATTGTGGTTTACGGGGACCATCTCGGACTGCCGATCTACTCGCTTAATGGGAAGGATCGGGAGCTGATGAAAGAGATTTACGGAAGAGACTATACCAACGCGGATATGATCAACATTCCGCTGCTTGCGGCCGTTCCGGGAGCGGTTAAACCTCTGGAAGTGGTGCAGACTGGCGGCCAGGTGGATGTGCTGCCGACCATCGCCAACCTGGTTGGCATACCACTGGATGGACAGATTCATTTTGGACAGGATCTGCTCAGCGGCTTCAGCAATCTGCTGCCTCAGCGCTATTATCTGCCTTCAGGGTCCCTGCTCAACAGCAGTGCTCTATTCATTCCGGGGGATGGCTTCGAGGATGGCCTGCAGCAGCCGCTCTACGCATTCACCTCGGGGGACGCATCCGTTCAGGCTGTGATGTCCGGAACAGGAGCTGACGATGAGGAAACAGGCCAAGAGGCCGCCATACCCGCTCCACGCACTGCGGATCCGCAGAGCAGCGTCAGCGAAAGCGACTATGAACGTGCGCTCCGGCTGCTTCACCTGTCCGACAGCTATGTCAGTCAGCTGCCTGAGCGCAAGCGATGAACGATTCCAAAAAAAATTTTTGCTTCAAAAAGCAGGAATTTGACGATTTATTAATGAATGAAGATAAAGAAAAATGGTAGAATAGTCGATAAATAGAGTAGATGGTTGATCCTAGTCTCTCGTCGATGGTCGCGAATACATGAGGAGGTGGGCTTGTGAACCTCAAAGAAATTGAAAAGCTGATGGAACAGGAACGTCGGGAACTGAATCGCATGGCAGATCAGCATGGTCTGAAAGATGGACGGGTCTTGGACAAGTCTTCACAGCTTGATCGCATCATAGATATATACAGCCGCATTAAGAGATCCGCATTACAGAGCAACTAACACATTCGACAACAGCCGCTCCCCCTTCGGGAGCGGCTTCTTTGCGCGGCGCTCCGGCAGCTGTGCCGCTAGCTCGGTCTGCGGTTCTGGCGGAGCAGCCTTTGGGTAAAGGCAATCCATTCCCTGGCGGCAAAGGATAGATAACGGTCTTTACGCCAAATCATCCCAAGCTGCCAGGGAATGGACGGCTCCATCAGCCGGATGACCCGGACCCGATCCGGATCCATCTCCCGGCAGATGGTCTCCGGCAGGAGAGCAACCCCCAGCTTGGCCGCTACCATTTCGCTGATCAGGTCCCACTGGGAGCTTTCATATACCACATGCGGCTGGAAGCCGGCACTTACACACTCGGCGATGATCCGGTCATGCAGCGTGAAGTCTTCCCGGAACAGAACGAATGAGTCCTGGGCAAGCTCATGCAGCGCAACTTCCTCCCGCCCGGCAAGCGGATGTGTCGGATGAACGATCAGCTTCAAAATCTCATCCACAAAAGAGTAGCAGCCGAAGATTCCCTCATCGGTCGGCAGTACAACGACCCCGATATCCAGTGCACCGCTGGCCACGTCTACCTCTACCTTTTTGGCTCCATCCTCAAACAGCTGAATGGTAACCTCCGGATATGCCTTATGGAATTCACCGATCACCATGGGAAAGAAGCTGGAACCCACCATAGGAGGCAGTCCGATCCGGATATGCCCTTTTTTGATATTCATCAGATCACCCAGCTCTGACGACAGGTTCTGAAAAGATTTCACGATCTGCTGGGCCTGCTCTTCAATGACAATCCCGGCATCCGTCAGCTCCACCCGCTTGCCCACCCGGGCAAACAGAGTTACGCCCAATTCTTCTTCGAGGCTTTTGATTGTCTTGCTGATCGTCGGCTGTGTAATAAACAGCTGCTGGGCTGCTTTCGTAAAGCTCCTGGATCGGGCAACCTCCAAAAAATACTGTAAATGCCGGATATCCATCGTCCGTTCCTCCCGCTCTTTTATCCATAGCCAAATGGAATAGTGATGATTCTATTTATTCATTTTACCCATGAAAGAAACAGGTGTAAAATTTTCATATCGAGATGAAAACAGTAAATCATTTTCGCATAGATGACGTGAGCCACTGACACCAAGAGCTATTACGAAAGGAGATCATCCAGAATGGCCCGTGTAATTAAAGGGATTCTGCAAATTGCTGTACTTATGGCTTTTTCCTATATTATGAACCTGGGCGCAAGCGCACTGCACCTGCCTGTACCTGGCAGCATTATCGGAATTGTCATTCTGTTCGCACTGCTGCAGCTGAAATGGATACGATTAAGCTGGATTGAGATCGGCGCCGGATGGCTGCTCGCGGAGCTGCTGCTCTTCTTTATTCCGTCCGCAGTCGGGATCATGAACTACTTTCCAATGATGGAGCATGACGGTCTGCGCATTTTGTTCGTTGTGCTGTTAAGCACGTTTCTGGTTATGGCCGCAACCGGCCTCATTGCCACGGTAATCGCCAAAAGAAAGGAGCATCATACCTCATGATTGGATTTCTCTGCCTGCTGCTGACACTTGGCATCTACTGGATGGCCAAACGCATGTACCGTACGCTGCCCAAGGTATATCTGTCGCCGCTGCTGATCACTCCGATTGTGGTCGTGATTATACTGCTGGTCGCCGGTATTCCTTATGCTTCTTACCAGGAAGGCGGTAAGTGGCTGACGCTGCTTCTGCAGCCGGCAACAGTTGCTTTTGCCGTTCCGCTATACAAATACTATAACGTTCTCAAGAAACATGCCGGCGAAATTATCGTCAGTGTCCTGTCCGGCTCGGTTGTAGCCATCACCTCAACGGCGCTGCTGGCCCGCTGGATGCATCTGGATGATTCCCTGATGAACAGCATCGTTCCGCGCTCGATCACCACACCGATTGCGATGAATGTATCGCAGGTGATCGGCGGGGTTCCGACGATTACAGCCATCTTCGTCATTATTACCGGCTTATCCGGCATTCTAATCGGCCCCGTGATCTTGAGACTGTTCCGCATTGAAGGCGAAATCGCCCGCGGCGTACTGTTCGGTACCAGCGCCCATGGTACCGGAACCTCCAAGGCCTTCGAGCTTAGCTCGCTTACCGGGACGATCTCCAGCATTTCCATGATCCTGGCTGCCTTGTTTACACTTATAGCCGCACCGCTGATGATGGGCCTGATGGGTCACTGATCAACAAAAAAAGCTTTTGTCCTACAGACAGAAGCTTTTTTTGATATGTATATTTATACAAAAATACCATCATCAAACCGCAGGTGCCATTAAATAAACAGGTTACTTTTCGAAAGCAAATAATGATTCCCTATTCGCTCTACAGCCAGTATAATAATCATAGCAGGCATCAGAACAAAGCATACATGATGATGCGGATCATATAGGATACACACAATTGTAACGAGAGAGGTGATCGCCATGACCATGATTCCACAGAAGAAGGAGCGCTGTCCAATCACGGCGGCGATGGATATTCTGGGCAAAAAGTGGGTGGTTCTCATCATGTATCGGCTGCTGTCCGGTCCCAAACGGTTTACCGAGTTGGAAGCCGAGATGGAGATCAGCGGCCGATTGCTCTCCGAGCGCCTGAAGGAGCTGGAGGCTGAAGAGATTGTCACCCGCCACATGTATCCGGAAATTCCGCCCCGCGTTGAATACGAACTCACCGAGAAGGGCCGAGCTATTGAGCCCCTCGTGCAGGATATATACGACTGGTCTGTACGCTGGCATGTTCAATCGCCTCAGAAGCAGAATGAGTGCTGATTAATCTATCCATATCCCCACACCCCCTGAACCAGGTTCAGGGGGTGTTGTTCGCATTAAATGGTCTGAACGGCCTGTGTCTTCACATCTTCCGGAACAACAGCCTCCAGCAGGTACCGCTCCAGCTCCTCTTTGTAACCTTGTGTCTGAACAGCATTCCACCCCAGATGAGCCGCCATGAACGCAATGACCGGCTCCTTCCAGGTCCGAACCCAATCGATGCGAAAGAAAAGTGCTCCTGTACGGCGAATGAAGAAATCTGCAGGCGTTACCGCCATCTCTTCCTCCATGGCGTAGAGCAGCGGAATACGTACGGACTCGGGCAGCCGATCATCAGCCGCCGAGGGACCGGGGTCTGCCGACTGGCTGAGCCGGTTGAACAGGCGGGTCACATTCGATCCGTAAAAGCATGCCCACGCTCTGGCCTGTTCCTCCGCGAGACCGCGACGCACTCCCTCCCGCGTCATCGAAGAAATAAATTCCTTGAATCCTTGCGAGCCGCCGACGCTGCCGCCCGAAATCGGATGCCTGCGGGTCACACACGGGCCGGACTGGATACCGTACTCCCGTTTCAGCCGCTCTGCTGCCAAATCCATGACCATCTCGGCCATCTTGCGATACCCTGTCAGCTTGCCGCCGGCAATGGTAATCAATCCGGAAGGCGATTGCCAGATCTCGTCTTTGCGGGAGATTTCCGAGGGACCCTTTCCTTCTTCATGGATCAGTGGACGGACGCCTGCCCAGCTGGATTCTACATCCTTTTCAGTTAATCTCACATCCGGGAACATATAATGAACAGCGTCCAGGATGTATTGACGGTCGGCCGAGGTCATCCGCGGGTGCCGCTGATCTCCGGTGTAGACGGTGTCCGTTGTACCGACATAGGTCTTTCCATCCCTTGGAATCGCAAAAACCATGCGTCCGTCCGGCGTATCAAAATATACCGCCTGGCGGAGCGGGAAGATGCTCTGATCAATAACCAGATGCACGCCTTTCGTCAGCTGGAGTGTCTTACCTTTACGGGAGCCGTCCAGCTTGCGCAGATCATCCACCCAGGGGCCTGTGGCATTAATAACAAGATTGGCACGGATGGTGTTCTGCCTGCCGCTCAGCAGATCATTCGCAACCACGCCGGTAATACGGCCTTCCTGATAGAGAAGCTTACCTGCCGTTGCGTAATTCAGGATAACCGCCCCCTGCGCAGCTGCTTCCTTGATCACTTCCAAGGTCAGTCTCGCATCGTCCGTGCGGTATTCCACGTATGACCCGCCGCCCTTCAGTTTATCCCTCTTCAACAGCGGCTCTTTCTTCAGCGTCTCCTCCGCGCTGAGCATACGCCGCCGTTCGCTCAGCTTCACACCTGCAAGCCGGTCGTAGACGAGCAGCCCGAGCGCGGTGCTGAAGCGGCCGAAGGTACCACCCTGATGGAAGGGCAGCAGCATCCGTTCCGGTGTCGTAACATGGGGACCATTCTCATAGACGACAGCACGCTCCCGGCCTACCTCTGCCACCATCCCGACCTCCAGCTGCTTCAGGTAACGCAGTCCGCCATGAACCAGCTTGGTGGAGCGGCTGGAGGTGCCGGCTGCAAAATCCTGCATCTCCACCAGAGCTACTTTTAATCCCCGGGCAGCTGCATCCAAGGCAATCCCAGCACCGGTTATTCCTCCGCCGATCACAAGAATATCAAAGGTCTCCCGTTCGATATGATCCCACATTTCTTGGCGTGTACGTCCTGCAAATCCTGCATTCATCTTTCTCATCCTCTCTCCTGCTTGCTTCTCTATCATGATTGACCACTTACAGATCAAATAAAAAAGAGACCACGAATGTACACTGCAGCGCAAGCGCTGAGTGAATCGCAGTCTCTCCGGATCTCCTGACAAGTAAGCAGCCGCCAGGGGCAGCATACCTACGTATGAACTTGACATTATCGTAACATACAACGCTCAGGCGGAAAAGGGAATATACAAAATTTGAAATTTAGTTTCAACCGCATATAACATCGCAAAAGGACTGGCTGACAAGGCTATTTAAAGGCCATCGCTGCCTGCACTGCTTTCTGCCAGCCGCTGTACAGAGCATCGCTTTCCTCTTGGCTCATGGCTGGCGTAAATTCACGCTCAACATGTGTATGCCCGCAAATCTCATCTAAGCCGCTCCAATAACCTACGGCAAGACCCGCCAAATAAGCTGCACCCAGCGCTGTCGTCTCGTGAATGCGAGGACGTTCTACCGGCACGCCGAGAAGATCGGATTGGAACTGCATCAGGAAATTGTTCATCACCGCCCCGCCATCCACACGCAGGGACTGCACCGGCATACCGGTATCAATCTCCATTGCACTCAGCACATCACGGGTCTGGTAAGCCAGCGCCTCCAGGGCAGCGCGGATAAAATGCTCCTTCGTTGTGCCTCGGGTCAAGCCGAACACAGCTCCCCGAACATCACTGTCCCAATAAGGACTGCCCAGCCCGACAAAAGCGGGTACCAGGTAAACCCCTTCCGTTGACGTCACTCTAGACGCATAGGCTTCACTGTCCTTCGATTCCCGGAACATGCGCAGTCCATCCCGCAGCCACTGAATCGCTGATCCCGCTACGAAAATACTGCCCTCCAGCGCATATTGAACCTTGCCGTCCAGCCCCCAAGCAATTGTAGTGATCAGGCCATGATCCGATACAACCGGTGTCTCTCCGGTATTCATCAGCATAAAGCAGCCGGTACCATAGGTATTCTTGATCATTCCCTTATGAATGCAAGCCTGGCCGAAAAGGGCTGCCTGCTGGTCCCCCGCTGCACCGGCAATCGGCACCTCCTGGCCGAAGAAATGGTAGCTCGCCGTTCTGCCATAGACTTCCGAGGAAGGCCGGACTTCCGGCAGCATGGCCTCAGGCACATCGAGAATGCCCAGCAGCTCACGGTCCCAGGACAATTCATGAATGTTATACATCAGGGTCCTCGCCGCATTGGAGTAGTCAGTCACATGAACCTTGCCGCCGCTCAGTTTCCAGATCAGCCACGTATCAATCGTCCCGAACAGCAGCTCACCCCGTTCGGCGCGTTCCCGCGCACCTTCAACGTGATCGAGAATCCATTTGACCTTGGTCCCGGAAAAATAAGGATCGATCAGCAGGCCTGTTTTGCTGCGGAACAGGTCGTCCAGACCCTGCTGTTTCAAATTCTCGCAAATATCCGCTGTCTGACGGGACTGCCATACCAGTGCATGATAGATCGGACGGCCGGTCTGACGGTCCCAGACGACCGTCGTCTCGCGCTGATTAGTAATGCCGATACCCGCAATCTGCTGGGCCCGGACGCCCGATTCGGTCAGGCAGGAAGCCATAACGGCAAGCACCGAACTCCAGATTTCATTGGCATTATGTTCGACCCAGCCGGGATGGGGGAAATACTGCGGAAATTCATGCTGTGCCGTATACACAATCTCGCCCTGCTTATTAAATAAAATGGCCCGCGAACTCGTAGTCCCCTGGTCCAATGAGAGAATATATTGCTCCGTCATGGCGGTTCACTCCTCCTCTGTCTGTAATGTATCCGTTTACTTTCAAGATACCACAATTGAGGATACTCTCACCAGCATCAGAATCTAGGCAAATTGCCTGAACAATTCCTTATTTGACGTGGTCACTGCAGCCGCTCCTGCATTCAGGGCAGCCTCCACATCAGCCGATGTCCGGATCAGTCCGCCTGCAAGCACCGGAATTCCTGTCCGTGCATAAACCTCCTCGATCATATGCGGGATAACGCCGGGCAGCACCTCGATATAATCCGGCCGGGTCTTCTCAATCAGGGCATAACTTTTCTCCATCGCGATCGTATCCAGCAGGAACATCCGTTGAATCGCGATGATCCCTTTCTGCCTGGCTCTCTGAATTACACCAGCACGTGTGGAAATCAGGCCATATGGACGGATCTCCTGGCACAGATATTCAGCTGCGTATTCGTCGTTCTTCAGACCCTGTACCAGATCAGCATGGAGAAACATCTGCTTGTTCCGGCCCCGGGCAAGCTCATAAATGCTGCGCAGCTGAGCCACATGCGTATCCAGAAAAATGCCGTAGGTGTAGGTGCTGTCGAGCAGCCGCTCAAACTGCTTCATGTTCTTGGCTGCCGGCAGGATCCGCTGACCTCCAAAATGTTTCATTTTCTGCTCCATGTAATGCCTCAGCCTCCAATATGCAGTTTCAATCAGAATGTGTCTATTCTTAACTATTTGGGCAGAAGGGTTCCATATACCGTTCCATTCATGGCATCCACAAACCGGATATCGCGGCGTGACCGGGCCTGAACCGGTAAGTATCTGAGCTGATAATGAGGGGACCGACCGCAGCCGGGGTAATTCAGCTCCCATTCCAGCTGGACATCAAGCTGCTCCGCTGCGGCTGCCGCTGCCGCCTCAGCCGTAATCCGGGGAACCGCGGAGATCCTGGTCAGCTCATGCAGATCGAAATCCGGCCCAAGATAATGGCAGACCTCCCCGGTAGCCGCATGGACACCTACCGTGATCTGCTCCATATACAGCGGAATTCCCTGAACAGCAAACCGGATGTGGAAAACATAGCGCTTGTCCTGCCGGTCCTCTTCGGACTCATCGTTATGGAGATCACCTATGTCTATTTCTGACAGATCGAGAAGCACATGAGCTTCGGGCAGGACGGCAAGCAAAAATGCCACCGCTTTGGTCATAGCCTCTTCCCGGCTTAAGCGAAGCTCCCCCGCCTGCTCCTCGAACGTCATAAAAGACTGAAGCCGCCCGCTGGCCTTCCAGAACCGTGCCTTGATTGTTCCGGCAGTACGCTCCCGCAGGTAAGCTTCAGCAGAGATTCCCGTGCTCTTATGCGATGGTACCGCTGTGGCTGGGTCAGCGCTTAATTCGCCTGTTTGACCTTCCCGCCGGCGCCACACCCTGCCAATGATTCCAGCCTCAAGCTCCATGCTGCGCAGCAGCTCATAATCTCCTGGGCGAATACCAAGCAGCATCTCGGGCGAGTCCCGCTCCACCTGCTCCATGTGTATGGCATCTCTCTTCACCAGCTCACGGAGAGGGACCCATCTGCTCTGTTCCTCCTGATCCTCAACCGCCTCCGCGTCTTCAAGAACAGGGCCGCTCCGACGCTGACTGCCGGTAACCGCATCCAGGGATATCAGCCAGGCAGAAGGTGCATAGACAAGATACACGCCCTCAGCCGGGACATCATACAATGATGGTGTCAGATGCGCAAAACACAGCGACCAGCCGCCAAGACAGCGTATCGCTTGATCTCTGGCTTGTTCACGGTCCAGTATACGCTCAGGAATGAAGGGATGTCCCACTCCCCCGCGGTAATGGTAATCTGTTATTTGTCCATTGCGGCTCACCGTTACCGAGAACCCGCTTCTGGGCAGCGGCAGCTCCAGCGCCTCCTGCATGCGATTATAGTGAATCGTGTCACCTTCATCCTGTCTCGTTGTATATGTAAAAACATCAACCGCTGCAGACGCATGAGTCCGGACAAAGTTCAGGATGCATTGTTCCAGATATTCGTCCGGCAGCGCCGGTTCCTTCTCCCGGTCCCACTCCAGATCCCGGGTCCATCGAATCAGTTCCCCTTCCGGTCCGAGTTCAACCGCGGCACCAGCCTCCTCACCCCGTACGGGATCGATCCAGGCAAACACGGCTGCAGCCTTCTCCGGTGTTCCCGCTTCCGGATAATCCTCAATAACAAGCTGGTAATACTCCGGCACCCCGGCCAATCGGACGGCCCTTGCTTTTAACTCCTGCCGGTCCAACATCTGTGCCTCAACCCCCTTCTTCTCCATAAGTCTGCTTCTAACAAGGTTCGCCGTCCAGTCCCCTCACTCCTACCCTTCCGGCTAAATACACCCGACATGAACTCCTCTGGAGCCTATAGCCAGAAAGACAGTAAGGACGACAGCCGATGGAGAGAATCTGTAAGATATTGGTATAATTTAGACAGACAGAGACACCGTGGACAAGGCTGCTGGTACTGTCTGGAAGGGGGTGACCCCTTTGATGATCCTTGATTTGCTTCTCAAACTATTGGATGGACTTGTCAAAATTGTTGCTGTCTTAACCGGTCTGTATGCACTGCGAACTAGCTGGAAAGCAGCGAGGAAAAAGAAAAAACACCGGAAATAACTGCACAGGGCAATATCCGGTGTTCGCCATATTCATTAGATCCGGCCGCCAGCATCTGCGGTCTCTGTCTCAGCCGGGATGCTGACCCATCACGGCTGTTTTGTATTGTATACAGAGCTGGAGAAAAAGGTGCCCTCATTTCATAACAAACAGCACGAACTCCTGACGTCAAGCCGGGAGTCCGTGCTGTTAATACAGTTAATAAGGCCTTAGCGTCTGCAGCTTCAGGCCTGCTTCAATCTGCGCGGAGGCGGCGGTACCGGGCAGTCCAGGCGGTACAGGCTTCGGTAGCGCGGGTAGCGCTCCATCAGCCAGTCATGCGGCCCCTGCATAGCGATCCGTCCCTGTTCCATGAAAACGATCTGGTCCATCGCCTCCATGCCGGCCAGGTGATGCGTGACCCAGATCAAAGTCCGGTCCCCGATCGTCTCCAGCACCGTCGCCAGCAAATCCCGTTCTGTCCGTGGATCAAGTCCTGCGGTAGGCTCATCCAGAATAATCACCGGCGTATCCTGGAGCAGGATGCGGGCCAGCGCAATCCGCTGGCGTTCACCGCCGGAAAAGCGCAGTCCGGCCTCCTGAACCGGCGTGTCATACCCCTGCGGGAGCGACTCAATCAGGGCGTCCAGACGGGCCCGGCGGGCCGCCTCACGAATGTCCTCCAATGTGGCATCCGGCCTTCCCAGGCGGATGTTGTTGGCTACGCTGGTATCGAACAGATACGGGTTCTGATTCAGCACCGCAATCAGCTGTGGCATGGCATCCCCGATCTGATGAGCATCCACACCATTCAGAGTGACTTGGCCCTGAAGCGGCACCTGAACGCCTTGAATCAGCTTGAGCAGGGTTGACTTGCCGGCTCCGCTGCGGCCCAGAACAGCCGTGCGTGAGCCGGGCAGCAGCTTCAGCGAGATTCCCGCCACTGCAAGCGGCGGCTGCGGCCCGCTGTCTGCATTCATATAGCTCGACGAGACATTGGTCAGTGCAATGGTCACCGCGCCGTCAGCCCGAAGCCGGGCTGCTGTTCTGAACCGGTGTTCCTCTTCCTCCGACAGTGTACCGCTGTCATTCTCTTCCCCTCCCGGTACGGCATCCAGGCGCCGGAATGATTCCTGATACAGCGGCAGCCGTTCAACCGCCTCCGCCACCGGCAGGAAGGCATCCATCAAGGGCAGGATGACGAGCACGAAGGCTGCCAGCAGTGTCGGCTGCATGTGGCCGTCTTCGACTTGGTGCCCTGCCCAGACGAGGGTCGTGATCATCACCAGCCCGACCAGCAGCTGGCCCAGCAGGCTGCGCCAGCGCAGCCACCGGTTGAGGCAGCGCTCCAGCCGCTCGGTTTCCCGCTCCTGTGCTTCATAACGGGAGGTGAATTCCGCAGTGCGCCCGCTGATCAGCCAGTCACCCAGTCCAAGGACGGCATCGGTCAAGGTGCGGTACAGCACACTGCGCTGCTGCTTGATCTTCAGCTGCTGGGAACGAGTGACCCGCAGAGACAGCCAGGGTAAGCCAACGAGCAGCAGCAGGAGATAGAGACCGGTCATCAGCGCAAAGGAGGCATCGAACCAGCCAAGCCCGGCGATGGCTGCCGTGTAGATCACCAGCGCGGTGACCGCCGGAAAGAGCGTGCGCAGGAACACATCCTGCAGCCGCTCCACATCTTCGGCGAGCAGGCCCAGCAGCTCACCGGTCTCATAGCGCTGGCGCAGCTGAAGCGCATGCGGCTCCAGCCTGCGGTACAGCCTCACCCGCATGCGTGAAAGGATCTGCAGCACCGTGTCATGTCCTGCCAGACGCTCGGCATACCGGAGTGCCGCACGCCCGATTCCAAAGGTGCGAACCCCGACAATCGGCACATAGACCATCAGGATGTTCTCAGGTCTCAAGGCAGACTTGGAGATCAGATACCCCGAGGTGAACATCAGTGCAGCTGCGAACATCGCAGCCAGAACGCCCAGCAGGGCGATACCCGCAATCCGTCCGCGAAGCTGCATTAGGTAGGGCCGAATCCATCCTTTCCGTCTCACACGACAACCTCCCATTGTGACCTTAACAGTTCATAATAAGCCCCCTGGCGGTCTAACAGTTCCGCGTGGGTCCCGCTTTCCACCAATTTCCCTTGCTCCATGATTAAAATGTGATCCATATCCGGCATCCAGTGCAGCCGGTGGGTCGCCAGAAACACTAGTCTGCCCTTGAAAAGCCGCAGCATCGTCTGCTTGAGCTCATACTCTGTTTCGATATCCAGATGCGCGGTGGGCTCATCAAGCAGCAGCACCGGACGGCCGCTCAAGAAAGCACGAGCCAGCGCGACCCGATGCTCCTGCCCGCCGCTCAGCTGACGGCCGCCTGCTCCGATCTGTGTATGGATGCCCTGGGGCAGCTCGGCCACCAGCTCCTGAAGGGCAACCGCTTGTACAGCGGCCTCAACTTCCCGGTCTGTCGCATCGGGTGTATAGAACCGGATATTGTCGGCAAGCGAGGCGCTGAACAGATAAGGCGCCTGTGGAATGTAGGCGATCTGGCTGCGCCACGCCTTTGTGCAGAGCAGATCGGCGCCGCTGCAGCCGTCGATCGCGATGTCGCCGTACGTGGGCTTCAGGAAGCCGCCCAGCACGTCGATGAGAGTAGACTTGCCGGCGCCGCTGGCCCCGGCAATACCGATCATTCGCATCCCTTCGACCTGAAGGGATACGTCCTCGAGCGATGCCGGCCCCTCCGCCTCATGGCGCAGGCCGATGCCGCTCAAGCGCAAGCGGCTGCGGCGCGTCCAGCTCGCAGCCTTCTCGCCGCAGACAGCCTGCAGTCCGCGGTTGGCAGAGGCGGAGACTCCAGCTTCTGCGAGCGGCGGCTGCTGCAGGATGGCCTGGATCGCCTCACCCGCTTCCTTGCCTTCCAGGGTCGCATGATAATCTGCGCCCACCATGCGGATCGGCAGGAAATACTCCGGTGCCAGAATCAGCACCGTCAATGCCGTCACCAACTCGATTTCACCATGGATCAGCCTCATGCCAAGGCCAACTGCAACCATGGCTACTCCCAGCATGGTGAAGAAGTCCAGCGCGAACGAAGACATGAAAGCTACGCGCAGCGTCTTCATCGTGGCACGCCGGTAGCGACCACTGACCTGCTCAACAGCCCGCGCATGACCGCGGCTACGTCCCAGCAGCTTCAGTGTCTCCAGACCACGCATCGCATCGACAAAATGGTTCGAAAGCGCGCGGTATGCCGAAAACTGGTGTTCCATTTGTTTCTTCGCGGCTAGGCCAACAAGGATCATGAAGACAATCAGGATCGGCAGCATGATCAGCAGAATGACCGCCGACATCATATCCTGCAGCAGGATATACAGCAGAATCAACGCTGGTGTGGCTCCTGCAGCCGGCATCCGCGGGATGACCTTCTCCAGATAAATGCGGTATTTCTGGATGCCCTCCCTCACCAGGGTGACGACATGGCCGGTCCCCGAAGAGCGGGCGAACCTTGGACCCAGCTCCATCAGTCGGTCCATAAACCCGCGGCGCAGGTCTGCCCCTGCCTGTTCCGCATATTCCGATGCGATCTGCTGCTGCAGCAGGTCAAAGCCGTATCTGGCCAGAAACATGACGGCGAACAGCCCGATCCGGCCGGCCTGCTCCTGCAGCGGAGCGCCGGCGAACAGGGCCGAAATCACCTCGGCCAGCCATTTGGCCTGCATAATAATAGCCATGCTCTGGAGAAGGGTCAGCAGCGTAACGGCCGCCAGGACAGGAAGGATTCCCTTCATCCGCATCAGTCCGCGTCCCATATCAGTATTCCAGGTGGCTTTTCTCGTGCAGCCGCTTATGGAAGACGAAATAGCTCCAGATCTGATAACCGAGCACAAATGGCAGCAGCGAGAGTGCCACAATCGTCATCACTTTAAGTGAATAATGACCCGAAGAGGCATTGTAGACGGTCAGGTCAAACATGCTGCCCAGCGAGCTGACCATGACCCGCGGGAACAGACCGATGAACACCGAGCCGATAGCGATGGCGATCACGGCACCTGTCATGCCAAAAGCCCAGCCGTCCCGGCGCTTAGAGGCAAAATAGCCAGCCAGCACGAATGCGACTACGCCGATTATTCCGGCCGCTGTGAGCATACCCCCGCGCACTTCAAACACATCCGTCATGAAGTAAGTCATCACGCCGAACACAAGCAGCAGAGCTGCCAGCGGAACCAGCAGCCGGGCTGCCATCCGGCGTGCAGACTCCTGCAGCTCCCCGGTCGTGCGCAGCACGGTGAAGAGCTGTCCGTGCACCAGGCACAGGAGTGTTACGGTCAGACCGCCGACAACCGTGTACAAGTTCACGACATCGAAGAAGCCGGCATGCATATTCATCGACTGATCAATCGGCATCCCCTTCATGAGCGTGGCAAAGACAACCCCTAGCAGGAATGGAGGCAGGAAACTGCTGACCGGGATGACGATATCCCATACTTTGCGCCATGTGGCACTTTCTACTTTGCCCCTGAACTCAAAAGCTACTCCGCGGCCGATCAGTGCCAGCAGCAGGACCACGAGCGGCAGATAAAATCCGCTGAACAATGTAGCATACCAATGCGGGAAGGCTGCAAACATGGCACCCCCGGCTGTAATCAGCCACACTTCATTACCGTCCCAGAACGGGCCGATCGAATTGATCAGCATCCGTTTTTGGGTATCATTGCGGGCAATCAATGCGGTTGACATGCCGACACCGAAGTCAAAGCCTTCGAGAAAGAAGAATCCGATAAACAAGACACCGACCAGTACAAACCACAACTCACTTAGCAGCATGGTATACCTCCTCCAGATGGAAAGGGTCCCGGACCTGCTGCTCGGCAGGAACCTCCGGATGAAGACCTTTCTTGATCGTTTTTACAAACAGATAAACCAGCACAATGCCAAGCACGGTGTAAGCCGCAGTGAATGTAATCGTGGACAGGAGAATCTCCCAGGCACTCACATTCGGGGATACGGCATCCTCGGTCCGCATCAGGCCGAATACGGTCCACGGCTGCCGGCCGACCTCGGTCATCACCCAGCCCGCTGTATTTGCAATGAACGGCAGACCAATACCCCAGACTACAGCGCGCAGATACCAGGGTTTCGCCTGATCGAGCTTGCGGCGCAGCGCCAGATACATACCGTAGGCGCCCAGCAGCACGCTGACGGAGCCGGCGACAATCATGATGCGGAAGCTCCAGAACGTGGTGCGTACCGGCGGAATATAGTTGCCCGGACCATACTTTTGCTCATACTCGGTCTGCAGCTCGTTGATGCCCTTCACTTCACCCGAGAACTTGCTGTAGGACAGATAGCTGAGCAGGCCCGGAATTTGAATTTCCCAGCTGTTCTCCTTTTTCTCCGGATCAATAAATGCAATCAGGTTCCATGCAGCCGGATCGCCGCTTTTTCCCCATTGTCCTTCACTGGCTGCCATTTTCATCGGCTGGGTTTTAACCAGGTACTGTGCCTGAAAGTGTCCGGAAAAGGCTACACCCAGGAACGTAATCACCAGGCCGGCGGCCGCCATTTTAAACATCGTGCCAAAGGCTTCGCCATCCCGCTTCTTCAGCATCTGCCAGGCACTGATCCCTGCGATCAGAGCAGCCCCCGTCATCAGCGCGCCGAAGATCGTATGCGGGAATTCCACCAGCACCTGTCCGTTCGTAATCAGCGCCAGAAAGTCGTTCATCTCCGCCCGGCCATTCTGCATGCCAAACCCGACGGGGTGCTGCATGAACGAATTCGCGACCAGAATCCAGAATGCGGAGAACAGGGTCCCGATAAAGACCAGCCAGATCGTCAGTGCGTGCACTTTTTTGGACAGCCGCTCCCAGCCGAAGATCCAGATCCCCAGAAACGTCGATTCCAGGAAGAAGGCCAGAAGGGCTTCCACCGCCAGCGGTGCCCCGAACACGTCTCCCACAAAACGTGAATAATCAGACCAGTTCATGCCGAACTGGAATTCCTGAAGAATACCTGTGACAACACCTACCGCGAAGTTGATCAGAAACAGCTTGCCCCAGAACTTCGCCATTTTCTTGTAAATCTCTTTGCCTTTGGCGACATACATAGTCTCGATGATAGCAATAAAAAGTGCCAAGCTAATGGAGACCGGTACGAATAAGAAGTGAAAAATCGTCGTAGCCGCGTATTGAATACGTGACAGCCAAAGCGGATCCATAACACTAACCCCTTCTTTCCTCAAGTTCATATCTCTGTCCGTATTGTTACAGATTTGAAGGGCTGGACAATGTGATGTTTATCACAACTAAAGCCGGATTCCGGGAAAAAGTGAAGGAGATCACAAAATATTTACTATCGGTGCCACGAAAAGTCATAGGAGACACTCATGTAATTGACTAATCAGTCCGGTACGGATACGATACGTTTCATACACACTCTACTCTGAACCTACGGTTGAGGCTGCCGCCAGCAGCACCTGCATTGTAGGAGAAAGGTCGAACAATAATGGGAAGAAGCAAGGAATTTGATGAGGCTGCGGTGCTGCGTAAAGCGATGGAAGTGTTCGGACAATATGGCTATGACGGCACTTCGCTGCCGCAGCTGTTATCCGGGCTCGGGATCGCTCGTCAGAGCCTGTACGATACCTATGGGACGAAAAGGGATCTGTTTATATCGGCAGTCAAGCATTATACGAATGAGAAAAGTGAGAGCGTCATAACACTGCTGCAGGATCACCCGTCGGTGAAGGAGGCGGCAGCCGCTATTTTCCATGAAGGAGCTGCGGTTCTTAAGGATGAACGGCGGCGCAACGAGTGCTTTATTATCCATAGTGCTATGGACCGTGTGCCTCACGATGAGGAGATTGCTGCCTTCTTCAATGAGGATCTCGAGCGTCTGGGACGGGCCTTCGAGGCAGCATTGCTGCGGGGACAGGAACAAGGAGAAATCGCTGACAGCCTGAATGTGAAGGCCTTAAGCGATTATCTTGTCCATGCCCGGTACGCGCTCATTTCTACTGCTAAAATGACAAGCGCCCCCGCTGTGCTCGATCATATTGTCGATACCATACTTCTGCTGCTTGACCGCTAGAGAGACGGAAGCCGCATGCCAATAAGCTCACCAGATGCCGAAGAGCCAATTCTGGTGAGCTTATTCTTGTAAACTTGTTCACGATTTATCAGTTAAGCAATCTTATATCCATTTTTCTGCGTTCTGCTGAACGAATCGCTCAAAGGATACAGGGGCTTCTCCGGTGACTTGCAGGACTGTATCCGCGGTCTGATCCTCACTGCCTTCAAGCCGGATTCTATGCTCCAACCCCAGCATCATGTTCGCGTACGCCTCAGTCATTCCTGCGCGGATCATTCCTTCAAGAAATTCCTGGTCGGTCAGATGCACATGCTCGACTGTCCGTCCGAGGGCATCTCCAATGATGCGGGCAGCATCACCATACGTGATGGCCTGCGGGCCAGTGATGATTAATTCCCTTTGCAGCGGATGAGCAGCGGTCAGTGCCTGAACGGCAACAGCAGCAATATCGTCAGCGCTGACAAAACCGATGCGGCCGTCTCCGGCAGCACTGTACAGGCGTCCTTCCTGCAGAATACTGGCCCGATAAGGCCCCTCCGAGAAATTCTCCATAAAATAAGATGGCCGTAGTATCGTCCACTCTGGGGCATGATTTATCAGCAGCTTATGCACTTCCCCCATGACCGGCCCATCTGCGTCAATTGAAGCACTTCCTAGAAAGACGAAGCGCCGGACTCCTGCCTTAACGGCTTTCTCCACAAATGGGCCCATGACCTCAGCCGGATGCATATCCATAAGAGGAGCAACAAGGTACACGCTATCGGCCCCTTCCAGAGCAGCTGAATGTGTCGCAGGATCATACCAGTCAAAGCCAATCTCATCCGGAAGCTCCGGATTGGCACGTCTCACGGCCTTGCGCACCTGTGCGCCCAGCTGTTCCATACGCTCTGTGATCCGCCTGCCTGTTTTACCGTTCGATGCCGTAACCAATGTCCGTCTGAACTCACTCATCGGCGAACAGACCGACCCAACTTTCCAGTTCTCCTGCCAGCAATGTTTCCATAAACTGCTTCATGATTTTCTCTGCCTGTGCTTGGGCAGTAGAATTCCTTTCCATTTCCTTCTTCTCTTTTGGTTGGTGCATCATGTTCTTCCACCTTCCCTTTTTAGACCATTTGGTCTGAAATGTGCGAACAAAAGGGCTCCCTTTTACCTAAGGTTGCCCGTATGCCTTGCTGTGTACAGCATATCAATTCCAGACCAAACAGTCAAGAAAAGAAATAAACACCCTGAAACATCGTCAGGATGCGTATTTCGGCACTATACCAAATTCATAGATCTCGGTGAATCCATGCCGGCGAGCAGCTCCTTCACCGGCCGCGTCCAGCTTGCCTTATCCGCCCCTGTATAGAATCCTGCCTGCGCGCGCAGCGGATCCCCCGCATAAAATCGCTCATACAGCTCATGCCGTGAACCGAACGGACTGCCAAGAAGATCCCATGCCAGCTTGAACAGCTTGACCTTCTCCTCGGCAGCGACCGATGCACCGCCGTAATATTTGCCGATCAGCCCGCCGATCGGGCCATACAGATCATCCAGGGTCGAAGGGACCTGGATGAAGCCGCCAGCACCAATAAGCTGCAGCACTTCCAACGCCCGCGGGTAATATTTCGTCCCCAGTAGGCGGGCGGTCTCGAGCGGCCGCAGCGATGGGGTCCAGATACCGGCACTGCTGCCGGATGCACCCGCTTCTGAAGCAATAAGCAGCGCCTGAATCGTCTCGACCTGCACCATCAGCTCGCCCAGCTTCTCTTGCACATGCAGAAACCCTTCCGCGCCGATTGCCTCGGCCACCGCCATGGCAAGACCCGCGACAAATTCAAGCTTCGCCTGCAGCCGTACCACCGTCTGGTGGAAGGCCAGGGCATTAGCTGTCGGATTGCAGCGGAATCTCCATACTGCCTCGGGATCACGATGAATCAGCACACGTTCCCAGGGAACCAGTACATCGTCAAAGATCAGCACCGCATCCATCTCATCATACCGCGCGCTGAGCGGCTGTTCCCGATCGTTCCCCGCGGCAAACGAATCCCGGCATACCATGTGCAGCCCCGGCAGATTAGCCGGTACGATCATGGCATGGGCATGTCCTGGTTTATCTTCGGCTACCTTGTGGAACGGGAAGACGAGAAAATCGTGACAGTACGGGGCGCCGGTTGCAATCATCTTGGCCCCGCGCAGGACCAGTCCTTCTTCATTCTCGCTTACTACATGCAGTACATGCTCCGCCAGATGCTCATCCTCCAGTCCCTTGGAGCGGTCGATCTGCGGATCTCGCAGCGCGGTGGTCATGAAGAGGTCCCGGTCCCGGGCTTCTCTGTAATAGCTCTCCATTTTCCCGGCAAAGTGGGGCACGCCCCGTCCGATCTCCTCCCGGTCGCCATACCAGCCTGTTACACGCGATCTGGCATAATCGGATAACCGGCTCATCGCTCCATATGTATCCCCGGCCCATACCGCAAAGGCATGCCGTCGCTGCTCCAGCTGGGCCGCATCTCTCGGCAGCAGAAACGAGCTGTGTGCATACCGGCCGCCGTCTTCCGGTATATAACCGACCTTCTGCTGGTGATCGGGATGATCCAGCATATCGAACAATCTGCCAATGGTTGAGAGCGTTCCCTCAAAGGCCGGATGAAGGCCCACATTCTCTACTCGTTCTCCCTGCAGCCACACGTTTCTTCCATCCATAAGGCTCTCTACAAATGCTTGTCCTCTCGTCTTGCCGCTCATTGGCCACGCTCCCCCATTCATTTGTCAGGCAGATTATACATCCCCGGACAGTACAGAAGCAAAATTTTGGAAACCGGATTATTTCGCACCGTTTATTCCGGGTATACATGTATTAAACCTGAATCCCCTTCGATGAACGAATACAATTCCGCACAAAGGAGAAGATGGCATGGTACAGAAATTTAATTATGATCTGGACTACAAGCAGTTGAACCTTCGTCAGCACCCTGAATGGTATGGCGTCGGCAAAGGAGAGCAGGGCGTACTGCTGGTTGAGCCTTACAAAAGTGAAATTCTGCCGCATTGGCGTTTCAAAACACCCCCGGTTGCCCGCGAATCCTCGGAGCGTATTTACCGGATGTTTCTGGATTACAAGGAGCAGCGCGACTTCGTCGGCATGGATATGGCACGCAAATTTCTGCAGATGGGCTATACACGCGCACGCCGCTACACGAATCACAAGGGAGGCCGCAAATACGCTGAAGACGGCTCTGTACTCCCCTATCAGAATGATCCGGTTAAGGCCGAAGCGGCAGCCATTTTCAAGAAGAAGTGGGAGGAGGCCAAGTCAGACCCGGAATATCAGCAGATGAAGAAGGAGCATGAATCCCGTTATCCCTCACCTTCCTGAACAGGAGGAATCCGTTAACCGCACCGGGAATACAATAACGAGTGATTCATATATGACAAGATTCAGTCATCCATAAGCCGGTGTTTACTATTTGCTGGAGGTCCTGTAAATGAGAAAAAAATCTTCCCCTTGGGCGCTGGTTGCAGCGACAGCTCCTTTGTTATGCATCCTTCCCGTTGTCCTGTCCAGTCCAACCCTTTCTGATTTCACCAAAGGCTTAACCGGCGGGTTGTTCGTGACTCTCGCCGCATCCAGTCTGATCCTGGCCGTCCTGAAGCGGCGCGGTATGGAGCTGACAGGCTGTGGACGAAAGGACAGCCAATAAACAACCCATAACACAAAAGGCACTGTATCCGGCTAATGCGGATACAGTGCCTTTTGGCTGTAAATATAAGATAATGGCTCAGACCGGCAAGACCGGCAATCAAGATACTTCACGAAGAGCACGGCTCAGCATAGCTGTGTAAGCTTTCGCACCCGTTCGGTTCAAGTGCACCCCGTCACCCGCAAAGTAGGCATTCTTGCCTGCACTCGTGGAGAACCAGTCGACCACCTGAATACGCGGGTCCTTGGCCGCCGCCCGGTTCAGGGAACGGTTCACCGCCGTCTCCCAAGGCCGCGCCACTCTAGTGTTCACGAATATAATCTTCTTGGCGCCGCTTAACGAATCCAGCAGCCGGTCCAGCTGCCGGCTTGTAAAGGAACCATTGGTTCCTAGCTCTATGACCACATATTGGCCGAGCTGGCCCTGCTGCTTCAGCTGGTCCAGCACCCCAGGAGCCTCAGACATCTGTCGTCCTACCTTGCCGTCAATGACGGCATCCGGCAGCACCTCCTCCAGATCTTCCTTGACATCGAGCATAACCGAATCGCCAATGACCGTAATCCCCTGCCCCCCGCTCTTCAGCGGTTTCGAATCCGACTGGGGAGACGCCGTCTGTTTGGACGGCTGGCCGCCAGCATGAGCAGGATTTCCGGAAGCGGGCCCTGCTGTAGAAGGCAACTGCAGTTTACCACCCGGAGCGGACGCCGTGCTTGTCTTGCCCGCCGCAGGATTCTTCGCTGTCACCTGGCCGCTCTGACTGCTCTGTTCGCTCTGGCCGGATACCGCCGGACCAGCTTGGGCTGGGCCCACCTGCTCATTTCCACCTGTCAGAAGATGCAGAGTGCCAGCTCCCGTGATAAGGATGACAGCAGCAGCACTACCTGCATACAGAGACTTACGATTGCGGACCGTCGCTGACCGCATCCGCCGCCAGGTTGGAACAAACCCGTCACGGCGGATCGGTTGTTCGAGATATCGATAGGATAACCCCGCGAGCAGCAGGCTGAGCCCAACCTGAAGCACTACACGCTGCCAGGAGACTCCATTCGTATCGATCTGAGGAGTGGACAATGTAATTACAGGATAATGCCACAGGTAAAGGCCATATGAACGCTCTCCGATCCAGCGCAGCGGCTTCGCAGCCATCATCCAGCCCAGCCGGCAGGCCGGGTGCACCAACACTGCCACAAGGACGGCCGTCACCAGCGAGAACAGCACCAGACCGCCCCGGTACAGGAACGGATCATATTCGTTTGTGTACCAGCAGCCGGCGGCCAGCAGAAGAAGAGCGGTGACTCCTGTGCCGTTCAGCAGTCTGGAAGCCTGCCTGGAAACGCCGCTCTTGAGCTTGGCACTTGGCCATACTACGGCAAGCGCAGCCCCAATGAGCAGCCCGAACAGACGGGTATCCGTTCCGTAGTAGACCCGGCTCGGGTCCGCATCCGGGTTATACAGCATAATCATGAGCAGCGCGGATGCGGCAGCCAGGCTCATCAGCCAGCTGGCCAGTGTCCGGCGACCGTGGATAAACTTCAAACCAAGCGCAAGGACGAGCGGCCAGAACAGGTAGAACTGCTCCTCTACGGCCAGCGACCAGAGATGCCCGAGCGGCGATGGCGGTCCAAAGCTCTCAAAATAGGACACTTTATGTAAAACAAACCACCAGTTACTCATATAGAGCAGCGCTGCCGGAACGTCCCCGCCCAGCGAAGCCAGCCGGGAATGGTCAAAGAGGAGCGCATACACGCTGACGACAGCCACCATCGTAACCATGGCTGGCAGCAGCCGCCTTGCCCGGCGCAGCCAAAAGTCCTGCATCAGGAAGCAGCCGCGCGCCTCCCGTTGGCCTGCAAGAATATCAGTGATCAGATAACCGGATAGGGTGAAGAACATGCCTACGCCAAGCAGTCCCCCAGGCAGCCAATCCGGATTGAGATGATAGATGATAACGGTCATAACGGCAACAGCACGCAGGCCGTCCAGTTCATGAACATAGCGTCTTGGCCTTATTACCTTCTTATTCCATATTTTTTTATCCATGCTGCAGCCCTGCTGGCAGGCTGTCGAAATAGATGAATTTCATGTACAGAATCATAATGCTGCCCTTTCTATAGTCACACTAAGATGATATTTTTTCCTTAACGATAAATTCTAGTTTAGCAGAAATGTTCATCTATTAGTAACTTTAGGGTTACAGTTCGGTTACGAACCAAACCCCGCTCCAGGAGCGGGGTTCATGGTCATCTATGATTCCTTGCTGCAGTCATTTGTTATCCGTAGTCTCTTTCTTCCCTTGGCTCAGGAATGCTTTTAGCAGCGGCGGTGCTACCAGCGTCGTGACAATAACAGCAATGACTACAGAAGTGAAATATTCCTGTGCCAGCAGCTTGGATTCCAGACCAGCAGCAGCGATAATCAGAGCCACCTCGCCCCGCGAGATCATGCCTGATCCAATCGCGAACGATGAACGGGTGTTGAATCCGGTCAGGCGGGCACCCAGTGCGCCTCCCAGCAGCTTCGTGACCACGGCAGCCAGTGTCAGCACAACTACAAAACCGATCTGCGACAGCACTCCGTCGAAAGAGACATTCAGGCCGATACTGACAAAAAAGACCGGTACAAACACGGCGTAAGCGATCGGTTCGATTTTGTGTTCTACCTTGTCACGTACATCCGTCTGTGAAATCGCCAGACCCGCTGCGAATGCACCGATAATTCCTGCCATACCCATGATCTCTGCAAAATAGGAGAAGCCCAGGCAGACGACCAGCGCAGTAGTAACCACCGGCTCGGTCACCTTCATCTTGCCCAGCAGCTTCATGAACCATGGCACGATCAGCCATCCTGCAGCTGCTACAGCCACGAAGAAAATCGCTTTTTTGCCAATCAGCAGCCCTATGGAGGTCTCGGTATCTCCACCGAGCAGACTCATCATGACGGCAAGCAGAATGACGACCAGCACGTCGTCCACGACGGCTGCGCCCAGAATCGTTGTACCCTCCCTTGAGTTCAGTCGATCCATATCTTTAAGCACTTGTACTGAAATACTGACAGATGTCGCACTGAAGACGACGCCCATGAACAGCGCAAAGCTCGTATCCAGCCCGAATGCAGCCGCCGCGCCATACCCTCCGATAAACGGAAGAATAATACCGCCTATGGCTACTGCGAAGGCAGACTTCCAATTCCGTTTTAACTGATCCAGATCTGTCTCCAGACCTGCCAGGAACATCAGCAGCAGCACCCCGATTTCAGATAAATAGTGCACAAATTCATCATTTTGCACCCATCCCAGTACTGCTGGTCCCAGAATAATGCCGATTAGCAGCTTCCCCAGTACAGAAGGTTGACCAAGGCGTACGGACAGGTCGCCTGCCACCTTCGTGAAGAACAGAATGAGGGCCAGTGTCCAGATAAAAGTCATACCATCTCCCCTTTTCAAATTATCATCTGCCTTAATACGCCTAAATACGCACAAAAAAACATGGAGGGCCCTTGGTGACAGAGCTCCTCCATGTTTCTTTAGCCGTGCGTATGCAGTTACTAACAGTATATTATATATACCTTCACAAAGCAAGTCTGAAACATGCCTCTATAACGATCCGTCTGGAGCAGGAACTCCGTTGCGGGCCATAAGCTGCATCAGTTTATGCTCTGTCATCGAATCAGGAACCGGTGTATAGATACTGCAGCGCAGATCACTGCCCCCGTGCACTTGAAGCGAGGTCAGCTCGAACAGCATTTTGCCGGCCTTCGCATGACGAAATTCGATGACCACTTCCGGGGCGGAGCTTACCTTGGCCTGTTCCCACAGCCGGTTAAAGTCGCTATCTCTTGCCTTCATCTCTTCCAGAAAGAGATTATACCATTCGTCCTCCACATACTGCCCGTAATAAGCCCGGAAGATCGCCAGAAACCCTCCGACGAAGTCCTCCCAATTGACGGCCAGCCTCCGGAACTCTTTACGCATGAACAACAGCGATATCATATTCCGTTCCTGCTGGGGAATGGTTTCGAAATCCAGAAACACCCGTCTGGCTGCTTCGTTCCAGCCTACGATTTGGCATCTTCGGTCCGATATGATGGTGGGACAATTGTTCAGCTCCAGCAGTATTTTTTGCAGCGATGGGCTGATCTGCAGCGGTTCTTCCAGAGGGGTACGGACCACCGTGCTGACATCGAAAGCGAGAGAATTCAGATATTTATGTTCATCAACGGTCAGCCTCAGGGCACGGGCGATCTGATCCAATACGGACTGGGACACCCGAATATCGCGGCCCTGTTCCAGCCAGGTATACCAGGTCGTACTTACCCCCGCCAGCTGTGCCACCTCCTCCCGGCGAAGCCCCGGTGTCCGCCTTCTAGTACCTGCCGGAAGACCGGCCTCCTGCGGTGTAATGCGGGCCCGCTGATTTTTGAGAAACTGGGACAGCACTTTCCGCCTTTCCTGCTCGTTCATGAAGCCTGCCTCCATTCTGCACAGCTTATCGTAGTAGTCATTATACCAGTATAATCTACAACTTGTAATAGGATAATGCCCGTGACAAGATGAGAGGGCAGCAGTGAGATCATGCCCTGCTCTTTGAACATATCTTCAGGAATATCGAAATGAGGAGGCTTTATATATGGAACGTGTAGTTATTACCGGAATGGGGATTATATCGCCGTTAGGTCACCAGGTTGACGGCTTCTGGGACCAGCTGGCTGCCGGTCGATCCGGTATTTCCCGTCTTGGTGAATCCCGGGATAGCCCTATTCATATACCAGAAACGTCAGCTTACCAGACACGGATTGCCGGAAGGGTGTACGGTTTTGACGGGGAAGCCCGCTTCGGGCGTAAGGAGGCGCGCCGGATGGACCGGTTCAGCCAGTTCGCCATGGCAGCAGCTGAACAGGCTGTGGGGGACGCCGCCCTTCAGCTGGACCGCATCGACCTGGAACGGGCCGGTGTCTATGTCGGTTCAGGCATCGGCGGCATCCGGACGCTGATGGACCAGCAGCAGGTACTGCTGGAGCGTGGTCCCGGCAGGATCAGTCCAACTCTGGTGCCCATGATGATCTCCAATATGGCAGCCGCCATGATCAGCATCCGCTTTGGCTTTCAGGGCGCCACACTGTCGCCTGTCACCGCCTGCTCAATCGGCAACACGGCCATTGGCGAAGCCTATCGGGCTATCAAGCTGGGTGCGGCTGATATGATTCTTGCTGGTGGCACTGAGGCGGCTATTACAGAGCTTTCGCTTGCAAGTTTCGGCAATGCTACGGCGCTTTCTACCCGCAATGGGGAGCCAGCCAGGGCCAGCCGCCCTTTTGATGCAGACCGCGACGGATTTGTTATGGCCGAGGGCGCGGGAATCCTTGTGCTGGAATCCCTCTCCCATGCCCAAGCCAGAGATGCCAAAATCTACGCTGAAGTCATTGGCTATGGGGCGAGTTCAGATGCTTATCATATGGTAGCAACACATCCCGAGGGCCGAGGGGCCTATCTCGCTATGAAGGCAGCAGTGACAGACGCAGGAATTCAGCCCGGCGATATAGATGTCATCAGTGCGCATGCAACCAGTACAGAAGCAGGGGACCGCTCCGAGACTTTGGCCATCAAGCAGCTGTTTGGAGATGACGCTTACCGCGTCCCGGTAACCGCTAATAAATCAATGACGGGCCATATGTTCGGTGCTGCAGGCGGAGCCGAAGCTATTGCACTCGTCAAGAGTATGCAGGAAGGGCTCATTCCGCCGACGATTAACCTGGATACGCGGGACCCGGACTGTGATCTGGATTATGTGCCGAATATAGCCAGACCTGCTTCCCTTTCCATCGGCATGTCTAATTCCTTTGGCTTTGGCGGCCATAATGCTGTCATTGTTTTACGTAAATGGGCCGAATAAGCAGGCATTAAAAAAAGCCGCAACTGTGTCAGTTGCGGCTTCATTGTGTAATAGTTATAGAGCAGGTGCCGGTGCAGCTGCAGGTTCATGATGCTCTTCGGTCTCGATAAGCTCATGTTTCTCCCAAGCCCGGCTGCGCCAGCGGAAGTACATGATCACTGCCCGTGTCCATTCGTCTGCTGCAATAGCAAGCCAGACACCGGCAAGCCCCATATGAAGCTTGAACACCAGCAGGAAGCCCAGCGGCAGGCTCATGCAGACCATAGAAATCAGTCCCATGTATACCGGGAATTTCGCATCGCCTGCCGCTCGCAGGGATCCGATAATCACGATATTGCAGGTCCGTCCGGTCTCCAGCAGGATGCTGAGCAGAATGACCTGTGCGCCCATCTGTACGATAAGCGGATTATCCGTGAACACGCTCATCAGCGGCACACGGAACAGGATGATAATCAGGTCAATAACAATGGTCGCTGCCAATGCCCACTTCACGCTGCTGAATACCCGTTTGTATGCATCTTCCTTGCGTCTAGCACCCACCAGCCGGCCAACGATAATGGATGTACCCATCCCGATCGCCATGCTGAACAGGTAGATATAGCTTGAAATATTACCAGCATACTGCCGGGTAGCCATCGCTTCTGCACCCAGGTACGTTACATACAGGGTAAATACCAGCTGGCAGGATTGATAGACGACCGATTCCAGCGCAGACGGAATGCCGATACGCAGGATTTTGCCGATGAATTTCCGGGACAGATTGATATAATAGCTGAATTCCACGCGGACTTCCATGACCCGGTACAGCAGCCAGAGGAAGACAAGCAGGCAGATCAGGCGGCTTCCGACCGTCGAAATGGCTGCCCCCTCCACACCGAGCTTAGGCAGGCCGAAATGGCCAAAAATCAGTGCGTAGTTCCCGACAACGTGAATCACGTTCATCAGAACAGAGACATACATCGTTTCTTTCGTAAAACCATGGGTCCGGATGGTGGCAGCCAGCGCGTTAATCAGTGCCTGCAGGAAAATCCCGCCACCGACAATACTTATATAAGACTGGGCATAATCGTAAATGGTGCCCTGCACATGCAGCAGGTCCAGCAGATGTCCCCCGAACAGCAGGAAGCCTGTGCTCAGGATCAGACCTACAATCAGGTTCAGCGTAATCGCGTTACCCGTTACCTGGGCCGCCTCACTCAGTTTCTTCGAACCAATGTACTGTGCAACCACAATAGCGGCGCCATTTCCGATCACCTCCAGTACGAGGATTGCAATTGAAATAATTTGATTAGCCGCTCCGACCCCGGATACCGCATTATCGGACACCGAGCTGAGCATGAACGTATCCACGCTCCCCATCAACATAAACAAGAAGAGTTCCAGAAAAATAGGCCAGGTCAGCCGAATCAGATTCAGTTCCTTCGCTTCCGACCGCAGGGACTCTTTGGTTGAGGATATAGCTGTCATTCTCTCACCTTTCTCCGTGTAGGCTGTAATTCTTAGGGTATGTTAGCACAGCCAGTTTGAAAATGCAGTAGTTTCTGTGAAAAAAAATGAAAGTTTTTTGAAATCCCATAAATTAGTAAATATCCTTCTTTTCATTTCATACGCTTACAAGTCCAGTATACAAACGTTTGGAGCGTTTGGCTCTGTACGTTTTTGATGTCTATGAACAAAAAGGCCTCGCAGCATCTATCAACTTGATAGATGCTGCGAGGCTTTTTGTGCTGATTTGAGAAGGGTTGACTTTAACTTATCCTTTCACGGAGCCTGCCGCGATTCCTTCCACGATGCGGTTGCTCAGGATCAGAAAGGCAATCAGAATCGGCAGAATGCTGATCATCAGGGTGGCGCCAATGGCTCCCCAGTCCGTCGTATACTGCCCGATAAAGTTCTGAACCCCTACGGTCAGGGTTTTAAAGTGGTCAGCACTGATAAAGGTATTCACGAAGATAAATTCATTCCAGTCATAAATCATGTTAATGATGGCCGTCGTAGCAATAACCGAGGCGGTCATCGGCAGAACGATCTGGAAGAAGATCCGGTTCACTGAACAGCCGTCCATGACAGCCGCTTCCTCAACCTCCCGTGGAAGTGCGTAATAGAAGCCCAGCAGGATCATAATCGTAATCGGCATGTTGAAGGCAATATACGATAAGATGACGGACAAAGGATGATCTGTCAGATGCAGCTTCAGGAACAGGCTGAACAGCGGGATCAGGGTGGAATGCACGGGAATCATCAGGCCCACCATGAATAGTCCCAGCACCAGGGATTGCCCTTTCCAGCGCATGCGGGTGATCGCAAAGGTAACCAGACTGGCGAACAGGACAGTAAATACAACAGAAACGACCACCCGACTACGGAGCGAGGTGACGATAGAATGAGCCAAGCCGCTGATACTAGCAATCATTAAAGCGTTTACATTTATGGGAGTCAGCAGCTCTTTGTTGACTGGTTAAACTAACGACTACAAAATAGCACAGTTCCTGGTGTTAATCAATCACCACATTATGCTGAGTATAATAAGCAGCTTCCCCCACCTCCCCGGCCGAGCATATTAAAAAGCGGCCGGGTCAAAGCCCGGCCGCTCAAACTATTTATTTGACTGATCCCTGCGTCACACCGTTGATAATCCACTTCTGTGCGAACAGGTAAATAATAATCATCGGCAGGAGTGCCATTAGATACGAAGCAAACGCCAGGTTGAAGTCGGTATTGAACTGTCCCTGGAATACATACTGCACCAGCGGCAGCGTATACCGTTCCGGATCACTGATAATAATCAGCGGCAGCAGGAAATCATTGTACGCGGCAAGGCAGGTCAGTATTCCGACCGTTGCACTGATCGGTGCCATCAGCGGGAAAATAATCCGCCAGAATGTTCCCCAGGTCGTGGCTCCGTCTACGGTCGCGGCTTCCTCGAGCGCTACCGGAATAGAGCGGATATAACCGACATACACGAATACATTAAACGCCAGACCATACACCGTATGCAGCAGGATTAACCCCCACAAATTCGTCATATGCAGTGCAGAAGTCAGTTTGACAATCGGCAGCATAATGATCGGAAACGGGATGAACATTGCACTGATAAAATAGAAATACAGCCCCTTGAAAAACTTGCGGTCCATATTACGTGAAATGGCATAAGCGACAAGGGAGTTTGTCAACAGCGTCAGGACTACGGTACAGACCGTTACAAGAACACTATTACCCAGCGCCTGGAAGAAGTTCGTGACTTTGATGGCATTACTGAAATTCTCCCAGTGGAATTCGGTTGGAAAAGCGAACACCGATTGCCGCATCTGTTCAGGATTTTTGAGCGCAATTGTAATGGTCATATACAAAGGGAACAGAATGAAAAGGGTGCCGAGCGTAACCAGCACGAGTACTGGCCAGTTGGTACGTGTGCGGCTTCTCATCACATGTCCACCTCTCTTTTCTGTAAAAATTTAAGCTGCAGGATCGAAATGACAGCGATCACGATAAAATAAATGACCGAGTTCGCGGACTGATACGCGAACTCTCCGCCTTGGAATCCGCCGGTATAGATCAGGTGAGAAATGGATTGCGTCGCACGCCCCGGACCTCCGTTGGTCAAGGCTACGATCTGGTCGAACACCATCAGGGAGTTCTTCATCGCAAGCACCATGTTAATCGTAAAGAACGGCGCGATCAGGGGGAACGTAATGCTCCAGAACTCCCGCCAGCGGCTGGCACCGTCCAGATTGGAGGCTTCGTAGAGACTGGTAGGAATGGTCTGCAGACCAGCTAGGTACAGAATCGTATTGAGCGCAATGCTCTGCCAGATCATGACGATGGCTACCCCGATCCAGGCCAGGCCCTCGCTGCCCAGAATGTTCGTCGACAGGGAATCGATCCCCAGCTTTTGTCCCCAAATCGTAAACACGTTAGAGAACAGGTAGTTGAATATGTAACCGACGATCAGGACGCTCAGAATATTCGGCAGGAAATAAATACCGCGAAAAAAGTTGCGGAACTTGATCTTGGCATTCAGACCAAGCGCGATGATCAGACTGAGGACATTCGTCAGAAGAGTCACCACAATCGCCAGCTTAAACGTAAACCAGTAGGCATTGCCCACATTGTTATCCTTGAACAGATTGATATAGTTTTTGATCCCGACAAAATCATAATTTTTACCGAAGCCATTCCAGTTCGTAAACGAATAGTAAATCCCCTGCAGCGCAGGCAGCGTCATGAACACAAAGAACAGTATAACGGCAGGTACGGTCATCCAGTAGAAGGCCGTAAGACGCTTATTCATGGTTCTTCCTCCTTCTTGGAACATCAGGGATACCGGCTGCAGCCGGCCCCCGCTGTAAGTAATTATAGTTTATGAACAGCCCCGTCTCCCCACCAGGTTAACGGCGGTCGGCCACCTTGTCCCACTCGCGGTCAAGCGTTTTGAGATAGCTGTCAATATCCCCGTTCTGCAGAAACGACTGTACGATCGAGTTCAGCTGCACAGCAGCAGGAATGTAGTGGTCGGCAAAATCAATGACTTTACCCTGCTGCAGATACGGCTGCAGCTCGGCCACGGCCGGGTCATCCTGCTTCACACCCTTAACGGCGGAGAACAGGGTCTGTTCCTTGATGTACTGCCCGATATTCTCCGGTTCCGTCAGGAATGCGATAAATTCCTCAGCTTCCTTCTTGTGCGGTGTCTCTGACGAAATGGTCAGGAGGGTATCCACCCCGTTAATCAGCTTGTTATTGGCCGCATCATTGCTGGCCGGGAACGGGAAGAAGCCGATCTGTACATCCGGGTTCGCTTTGCGGATCTCCGGAATGGCCCAGGTACCCTGGATATACATAAAGGCGTCTCCATTCGCAAAAGCACGGTTGCCATCCGAATAAGCTTTACCAAAATTGTCGTTATGGCCATACTTCATCAGTTCCAGCTGCTTCTCCGCCACTTCGCGGTATTTCTCCTGGAATGTCACCTGATTCTCCCGGCGCTGCAGGAAGAAATCGATACCGACCAGATTCGGTCCCAGGGCATTAAACGGAAGGTTTGTCTGCCAGTCATCCTTATACGTGAAATAAAATGGAATTTTACCGGCTTCCTTGATTTTCCGGGCTGTGGCAATCAGCTCATCCCATGTCTTGGGTACCGTTAGACCCATCTGCTTGAACAGCGTTTTGTTATACATAATGCCGTTGGCATTGGTAGCATAAGGGACACCATTGACTCCCTCGGTACCAGCAACGTCCTGCAGCATTTTGACATAGTTATCATCTATGTTGCTCAGCAGCGGAGTACCCTCGAAGTCAGCAAAAATTCCGCTTTGAGCCAGAATGGAATATGTATCTGTTGCACCCATACCGATCACATCGGGAATGTCATTCTTGACGACCCGGGTGAGCAGCACCGTCTCAGCGTCCGGCGGATTAACCTGGGTCACCTGAACATCCGGATGCTGTTCATTGAATTTGGCAATCAATTTGTCGAAGGACCCTTTGGCCTCCGGTTTGTTCTGGAAGAACTCGATCTTCACCTTGCCATCAGCTGTCTCGTCCTGCCGTCCGCAGGCACTCAGCAGCAGTGCTGCTGTGAGGCAGATGGTGATTGCTTTGCCCCATTTACCTAATCGAATCATCCCTCACAACCCCCTAAAACGTTTTCTGTAACGGCTTACATAAACACCTTGCAAAACGGTCTCCCCTGCAGGTTCTCAACCAACCTACAGCATGTTTCCAGCTCCACGGATGAAGTCGCTCCAATCTTATGCTGCAGCTATTATTATTTATTATTAGAAATTTACCCAGACGGATCGAAGAAGAAACGCCGTTGAAGCCATCCTCCGACAGCATATGGCATCTCTCGACCGCAAACGACAAGCACTTCGGACGCTGCTCCAAGGCAAAAAACGCCTGCACCAAAGGTGGAGACGTTTTTTATTTAGAGACTGCCTGTATTCTATTTATCAGGGATGTCTGTATACTCCGGATAGGCCTCGAAGGCTGTAGATGTCGCCTGCAGTCCCTGCCCGCCCCTGCCGTAGCGAAGCGTCAGATCTCCGACATATTCAGTATTCCCAATACTCCCCGCAGCAGTGGCTGCCAGTTTGCCGTTCTTGACGGCGTAACGCACAACGCCTCCAAAGCCCAAGTGATCCATCACCGTATTCCGTTCACGATCCGGGTAGATCAGCTTCACCTGTCCCGGCGTTTTCCCCTGCCAGTTCACCGTAATGCTGATATCTTTCCCCTCCTGCACCGCGCTTGATTTCACCAGCCGGTTGGCTTCGCTCTCCGCCGGAGCTACCTTCACTACCGTCCAATCCTCCGGGTTCACTACGCGCACCTCATCCTGGTACATTCCGGTTCCATAACCCAGTGTCCAGATAACGACTGCTTCACGCTTCCCATCCCCGTTCACGTCACTGTAATACAGTTGGACGGGATACGATCCGAACACTGGCGCTTTCCAGTCAAACGTATGCCGCCTGCCATTCACTTCAAGGATCATGCCCTCGTAACGACTTGTATTCTTCAATGCCGCATACAGCTTCACATTGGCTTGTCCCGCAGCAGTGGCAATCGGCTCTTTCGGTACTCTTACCGTGGTGGTCACATCTCCTGAATCAATCGTTATCACGTTACGTGTCTTATCCAGTAATGCGCCAGCTCCTGTCAGGCTGTTGAAAGCATCCAGTGTCACATACAATCGTCCCTGGTGCAGGACGGCAGGAGCCGTCAGTGTGCTGTACGGGGCCTGTCCATTACGAATAACGGAGCTGCCTGCAGCCAGGGTATACACAGATCCATCCTTGCTCGTCAGGTTCAGCTTCTTGGTCTGATTGTTCCATTTTAACGAGATGGGGTAATATTCCTCCACCACTCTGATCGGGACATATACCCGGTTATTTTTAATAAAAGGTGCCGCTTGTGTCTTCGCCTGCTCACCATCTACAATCAGCTTGATGTTTGACGCCGCATCGGCTGCCTTCGGCGCGCCCGCAATCATTCCAGCTGCCAGCACGGCCGCCATTACAGCAGCAGTCAGCCTGTTTCGTCTCATGTTTCGTCCTCCCTTACATTCATTCCCATGTTCAACTGCACTTTAAATTCCATTCTCTGTTTTATTATACATAGAAATCCCAGCAGACAGGTTACGGTCCGGTAACGAAAAAAAGACAAGCCTGCCGAAAGCAGACTTGTCTGTATGTGTTCTATTTTTAGTTGATGGCCTTCAATACCTCGAGCAGCATGGACTTAAACTGATCACGGTCCACAGCCTCACATACCCGCACATTACGCGTACGCTCCAACCGATTATTGATATCAACCAGACTGTAGCCACGTGTCAGTTCACCTGCTGTCTCCACGTCCACGTGATACATGCCGGATTGGGTCATCAGTTCTTCGTTCGCCGCTACGGCCATCAGCAGGGTATCCGGATGCGTCGTGCCGGGCAGTCGATGTACTTCCTTGTTGAACTGCATGACGACCTTGTTAATATCCCGGAAAAAGCGTGCCCCGGCTGTTCCCAGCTGCTCGATATCCGCATGATCGTTGTCATCCATCACCGAATAGCGTGTACACATCTCCCAGCCGACCATCGTCAGCGGGATACCGGAGTGCAGAACGATACGGGCCGCTTCTGGATCCACCCAGAAGTTATACTCTGCCGCAGGTGTAATATTGCCCAGCGCATTGTTCGTACCGCCCATAATGTAGATATGTGGAATGAGCGGGATAATTGAAGGGTCCTTCTGGATCGCCATAGCAATGTTGGTTAACGGTGCAATGGCAAGCAGCGAAATCTGGCCGGGCTCCTCGTGAATCCTGCGGATAAGAAAATCCACCGCGTGTCCTTCCTCCGGACGCTGAATGGCTTGCGGGAAATTCGCTCCGCCCATGCCGTCCGATCCGTGTACATCTTCCACCGTGCGGTGCTGCTGGCTGCCCAGGGCCAGGAACGGCCGCTCGCAGCCTTTATACACAGGTACCTTGCCGCCATGACCGGCGACCTGAATCGTGTAGAGTGCATTCTCCACTTCCTGATCAAACTGGACGTTGCCCCCCGTGATCATGATGCCCTCTACCTGGAAATAATGCAGTGCCGTCAGAATCGCGATCGTATCATCGCCGGCGGTATCCGTATCAATTATTACTTTGCGTGCTGTCATGCCTTGCTTCCCCCATTCAGTCTGCTCCTCTCAGCCGGTCCAGATGGCCGGGAGTCTTATGATGTCGTCTCTTTATTGAAGCACTAACGGGAGGCTGTGGCAAGGCAGTCCCTGGAAACTGCAGAGCGCGTGCGCCGGAATGATCTATTCCAGCTCCATCCACTCCTCCAGCAGCCGGTCCAGCTCCTGCTGCAGCGCCTCGCGGGCCTCCCACTGCGCCTGCAGGAGCGCCGCCGCTTCGCCGGCGCTGCTGAGCCGCTGCAGCTCATAATCGGCTGCAGCCAGCTCCGCCTCGAGCGCGGCCATCCGCCGCTCGAGCTGCTCGCGCAAGCGCCCGGCTGACGGGCGCGGGGCGCTCACGGGTGCCGCCTGGCGGGCGGCACCGCTGCCCCTGCCGGCGGCCGAGCTCGGCTCTGCGGCCCGCCGGCTGTCCGGACCGCCGGTGGACGGTCCGGCCGCAGCAGCGACGGCAGCACGACGCCGCCGCTGCTCCCTATACTCGTCGAAATTGCCGAGATAGGAATGCACCCTGCCGCCCTCCAGTTCCCACACCCGCTGGGCCAGCCGGTTCATGAAATACCGGTCGTGCGAGATGGCGAGGATCGTGCCCGGGAACTCCTCCAGCGCCTCTTCCAGCGCTTCGCGCGAGGCGATGTCGAGATGGTTCGTCGGCTCATCCAACAGCAGCAGGTTCGGCTTCCGCCTTACCAGCAGAGCCAGACGAAGCCGGGACCACTCGCCTCCGGACAGCTGGCCAACCCGCTTGAATACATCGGCACCATAGAACAGGTAACGGGCCAGCACCCCGCGGGCTTCGCCTTCCTCCATGCCTGCTTCCGTGCGGTAATACTCAAGGACGGTCATCGTGCCGTCAGCAGCGGGGGCCTGCTGGGCCAGATACCCGATGTCCAGTCTCGTGCCCAGCTGCAGCTCGCCGCCATCTGCCTGCTCTTCGCCAAGGATAAGCTTGAAGAGCGTCGTTTTGCCTGAACCGTTATCCCCAAGCAGAACCACCTTCTCGCCGTATTGCAGATGACCTTCCGCCCCGCTTAAAATCATACGCTCTCCGAAGGTCTTATACAGCTGCTCGAAGGACAGCACTCGGCGTCCGGACCGGTCCAGCGGGCTCATATTGAAGTCTGCACTGCGCCGCTCCAGCACCGGCTTCTTCACCTGCTCCATCCGCTCCAGCGCCTTGCGCATGGAGGCTGCGCGCTTGAAGAACTTCTCGTTGGAGCCGATACGTCCCCATTCTTCCAGCTGACGGATGGTTTCCTTCATCTTGCGGATGACCTTCTGCTGCTCCTGGTAATCCGCAAACTGCTGCAGCAGACGTTCTTCTTTCTCTCGGAGGTACCCGCTGTAATTCGTTGGGTAGTGATGAGCCTCCCCATCTTCCAGCTCCATGATGCGCGACACTACCCGATCCAGGAAGTAGCGGTCATGCGAGACGATGAGACAAGCTCCGGTATAGGACTGAAGAAAGTGCTCCAGCCACTCCATTCCCTTCAGATCGAGATGGTTCGTCGGTTCGTCCAGCAGCAGCAGCTCAGGCTGCTGAATGAGCTGTGAAGCCAGCGCAATCCGCGTCTTCTCTCCGCCGGACAGATGCCGGAACGGCTGAGCATAAGAAGCCTTCGGAATTTGCAGGCCGTCGGCAATCTGGTCAATCCGGGCATCCATCTCATAGCCGCCCTCCCGCTCGAATTGTTCCTGCAGACGGGCATATGCATCCAGTATGGAATTCAGCGCGTCTGCATCACCGGCAGCTGCCGGATCCGCCATCTGCTGCTCAAGCCCTGTCATTTCTTCCCGGCATACCGCCAAATGGCGGAATCCGCAGGCGAGCGCCTCATGCACTGTACCTTCATCAAATTCAGCCGGAATCTGCGGCAAGTATCCGACCTGGATATCCTTCTTGACGGTCAGCATCCCTTCGTCTGGCTGGGTATGCCGGGCAATCAGCTGCAGCAGCGTTGACTTGCCGCTTCCGTTGCGGCCGATCAATCCGATGCGCTCCCCTTCATGGACTTCAAAGCTCACCTGATCCAAAATCAGGTTGGCTGCGTGGTATTTTCTAATATGTTGACCGTTAACAATAATCATCTTGTCGCTCGCTCCTCTTTGTCGAGAAGACCCGGCCTTATGAACGCAAAAAAGAGCCGCGGCAACAAGCCTGCGACCCTCCGGAACATACATAGATCCGTTGAGATTAAGGTAGGCGTCTTCTCGCATGTGGTGTAACCGTATAATCAAAAATGGACAGACTTCTCCCGTTGTCGGCAAAAGCATGAACAATGCCAGCCATAGCGATTGGAAGCTGGCTAATACGGTCGTTCACCTTCTGAGAATTCACTTACCTTCACCTCCTTTTACAAATTTGTTCCATAATATCACAGCAGCTGATAGGCTGGCAACTGCCTCCTTTCAAATACCGATCCTAGCGGGAGGACGAGAAGATCCTGGCAATGAAGAACCTCAAGCTAAATTTATGATCCAATTATTTATATTTTTATATTTTTCACCCCATTTTTTCTCCTTATACTACGTTTGTAAGCGCTCTATATTATCTGACCTATGATCGATGTCTCTGCTTCCATTCGCTTTCAACCGCTCATGATTAGGGAGGTGAAGCCCTTTTTACAAGCTGTGCTGATCAAATGAAGGAAGTTCTGTGAAATAGACGATGGAATGCTGCACCCTATTGCTAAGGAGGAAGAATACATGAAATTTAGAAGAGGATTATGTGCAGCTGCGCTGCTTGGCCTTCTGACGGTTATGTTCCCCGGCCAGCCTGCGAGTGCAGCTCCAAATTGGAACCTGGTATGGAGTGACGAATTTAACGGAACCTCGTTGAACCGGTCCAACTGGACTGCGGAGATCGGAACGGGCAGCAGCGGATGGGGCAATCATGAACTCCAATACTATACCGACCGTACCCAGAATCTGCAGGTAACCGGAGGAAACCTGGTTATCACCGCTCGCAAGGAGCCTTATGGCGGCATGAATTATACTTCTGCCCGGATCAAGACACAGGGACTGCAGAACTTTACCTACGGCAAAGTGGAAGCGCGCATTAAGCTGCCCTCCGGTCAAGGGTTATGGCCGGCCTTCTGGATGCTGGGCAGCAACATCAATAGTGTAGGCTGGCCGAAGAGCGGAGAAATTGATATTATGGAACGGGTCAACAACAACTCCTACGTGAATGGTACGGTCCATTGGGATGCAGGCGGGCACGCTGACTATGGTCGCACATCCGGGAGCCTGGATTTCTCTCAATATCATGTCTACAGCATCGAGTGGGACGCCAAGTATATCCGCTGGTTTGTCGATGGTCAATTGTTTAACGAATTTTATATCGAGAATGGAACAGGCAATACAGAGGAATTCCAGAAGCCTTTCTTCCTGCTGCTGAACATGGCTGTTGGAGGCAGCTGGCCTGGAGCTCCTGATAACTCGACGCCATTTCCATCGCAAATGCTGGTTGACTATGTACGAGTGTATAAAAACACCAATTAATTAAATTCAGGATTACAACCTCCTACTTATAGCTGGAGCATGACAGAGGTGCATCTCTTGATGTGCCTCTTCATGCTGCAGGCGAATCCTGTACAAAAAACACCGGTTCTCCGGTTGGCCGGAAAGCCGGTGCTGCATCGTTTACTTCTCTTCGGTTGTTGCTGTTGTTTCTTTCTTGCCGGCCTTGAAATCACCGGTTGTATTCTGCAGCAAGGGCAGCATCCGCGTCTCCAAAACCATCTTGGATGAACATAACGGACAGGCGGGATCATGCTCAAACGTAAAATCACTGCGCATCCATCCATTGCAGTCATCACTGCTGCAAGACCATACCTTGGTGTTCTCTTCAGGAATTGCCTCTGTTACTTGACGTCGGTACATGCTTACTGCCTCCTCATCTTCATCTTCGATCTTGACAAGAAAGAACGGCCGGCTCTGCGTTAGCAGAAGTCACCGTTCTCACATAATGAAACAAAAACCGCCCTTAACCTCGTTAAGAGCAGTTCTTATGCTTAGTAAACTTTAACTACGTTCTCAGCTTGAGGACCGCGGTTGCCTTCAACGATGTTGAACTCAACTTTTTGGCCTTCGTCCAAAGTTTTGAAGCCTTCGCCAGTGATTGCGCTGAAGTGTACGAATACATCGCTTCCGCCTTCAACTTCGATAAAACCGAAGCCTTTCTCAGCGTTGAACCATTTAACTGTTCCAGTTTGCATTTGTTATTCCCTCCTGTACTGGTATTAATATGCTCCTTTTTCTATAAAAAAAATTCACACATTGGAAAAAGTTCCATTCAAATCAATGATACCCTTTCCAATATGTGAACCGGCGTTTACTCATTGACTTCATTGTAACACATAACCGCTTCCAAATCAAGAATAACCAAAAAATGTAACCCCAGAAATTCCCATCCCCTTGGCAGCACAGCCTGTCTGATAAATCCGGACAGACCGTTGTGCCAAGCCGATGATTTACCTTTATCCATTATATCCACGATCAGCCGGAAATAGACATCTCATTTTCCCTGTCTTCCCAAGACAATCCTCCGCCAAACGCATATTTCCAGTACAGAAGGTTCACAGCCAGAAGCAGAGCCAAGCTGATCCAGCTGCCGTAAGGTACCAACAGTACACAGATCAGGTGAGCACCCGCCAGCCCCAACAATAGAATGAGAAGCAGGAGCGTCTTCCAACCGCCGGCAGGATTGATATTGGCATACTTCTCAGCGAAAGGCAGGGCCCTTCCCATCATACGGCTGCTGATTAACGTATATATGCAGCCAGACAGCCAAATGGCGATCAGATCAGGCAGAACGTTCAATCCTAGCAGCACGATCATCAGCACAGCCATACTCACAAAAGCAGGCAGCATGATCCGGATCAGCATTGCCTTGAATATCCCCTTGTAGATCAATCCCCGGCTCTGCAGCGGCACGGCCTCGTACAGCCAAGCTGCTTTGGGTTTGTCCGTGTATCGCAGCATTGCGACGACGTTTGGCACAGCTGACAGCATGAAATAGGTTAAAAACACCCACAGACTGGAGATATCACTCCATGTCCCTCCTCTTAATGCCTGGAACATAAAGATGAACGGCAGAACCATACTATAGGCCATGATTGGATATACCTTGAGCTTGAAGCCTCGTTCACGGGACATATTGCGGTAGGCGAACAGAAAGAAGGCCTTCTCCTGTTGCATACCGCAGCACAAGTGCGCAATTACTCCAAGTATTCTCCCTCCCGAGCGGCCTGCACCGGCGCCTTCCTGCGACAGCTTCTGCAAATAATGCTCGAATGCGGGCAGCAGCCGGATATAAAGCGCGACGGCCAGCAACGGAACAAAGACACCCAACAGCGCCAGGATCCGTATGTAGAGTCCTCCCGAATCTGCATACATCCATCCCAGCGGAGCCGCATACCAAAAGGGCGGAACAAGAATTTCCCACCACTGCGCCTTCAGCGTAAACTGCAGTTGAACCAGATCAAAGGAGCGGGCAATCAACTGATAGCCGAGGACGACGGCAATCGTCATAGCAATCTGGATATAGTTAATCAGGTCCTTTAATTTATCCCCGTCAAACAAGCGCAGCACCAAAAGATAGACAAGGGCTGTCACGGCAATCCCCAGCATATCAGACAGCAGCAGGCCGGGAATGAACAGGAACGGGAACGCTGCTCCGTATTTGGCTGTTCCCGCAATTAATGGCGGCAGACCTACCGATAATGTAATGGTAAGCAGATACCAGAGCACATGAATCGACTTGGCTGCCCCGATCGTCCGACGATCCACCGGCTTGATATCAAGAATGGCTCGGTCACGGACATCCAGCAATACACTTGAGAAATCTGCAATCATCGCCGTCATAACGATGAACATGATAACTCCCCAGACCAGACTGAACTGGAACAGCACATGGTTGCCCAGCAGAATAATCGGTACAAGCATAAATCCGGTCAAGGCATAAAGCAGTAGGGATCCGAACTGCAGGTTGCTCTCTTCACGGCGCTTTCGGGCACTGCCGCTTGCATTGGCCATGAGAGTCGGCATCCGGCGGGAATCCATCAGCAGCTTGATCCGCAGAATGGCTCGCATGGCCCTGTAATCGATCCCCCTTCTGGTGAACTGCCGTTCAAAGCGATCAAGCAGACGCAGGATTGGAGACTCCTTCATCAGACAACCTCCTGCACGATGGATACAAATTCATCCGCAATCGCTTCATGACGGTCGAATCCGGTCAGCTGATTGAAGACGCCTTCCAGCGTCCCTTGTTCAGACAGCCCTTGCAGTTCCGAAAAATGTCCATCGGCCACAATCCGTCCTTCATTAATCAGGATGATACGGCTGCTTATTTTCTCGACAATGTCCATAATATGTGAAGAATAAAAAATCGTCTTCCCCTCAGCGGCCAGCCTCGACAGAATCTCCTTCACGATCAGCATGCTGTTCGCATCCAGCCCGCTCAGAGGTTCATCCAGGAACACCAGATCCGGATTGTGCAGCAGGCTGGAGATCAGCAGTACTTTTTGACGCATCCCCTTGGAATAAGTGGACATCCGGGAGTGATAAGCATCCTTGAGCCCGAACGCCTCGATGAGCCGGGAGGCCTTATAATCCGCTGCAGCTGCACTCAGTCCGTAGAGCTCGCCGGTGAATGTCAAATATTCTGAAGCGGTGAGTGTCTCATATAACTCCGCAACTTCCGGCACGTACCCGATTCTCTGCTTATAGGACGGGTCTCCGTCGGCAATGTCGCGTCCGAATATACTTACACTGCCCGTGTATCCACGAGCCAGGCCAAGCATAATTTTGACCGTTGTACTCTTGCCAGCCCCATTGGGTCCGATATATCCGATAATCTGTCCCTTCCCGGCTTCCAGATCAATGCCCTGCAGTACGTAACGCCCGTCATACATCATTCTTAGATCCTGTATGGCTATCATTGGAACGGTATGCATAACATGTACCTCATTCCCATTTAAATTATTGGTTTATTTTAACATATAGGGGCCGGAGAGACGATGATATTCCCCCAATTCCTCAGCTTCATTTTGCTAAATTTCAATAAAAGATCGATAGAAAAACTCCGATATATGATTATCAGAGTCAATTTGCGTACAGACTGGTAGGAAAAAGCATGTGATCAGCGCAGCGAGGAGACATGAGGAGAGCATGAAGCGCACGACGATCCATGCAGTAAGATAGCGGAGGTAGACCATATGATTTGGGACAAACAACAGCTGCTTGATTTCATTAATCGGACGCTGACCGGACGGGGAATCGAGAATGCCAATCCTTACATTTATGTAGATCGCAGGCAGACGATTGCCGACCCTGGAAGCGGCACGCTTGTTGCAGATTTGTCGGATAAATATACGTTTCTGATCAATTATAATCTCTACGGCTACAGAAGAAGAATGACGGCCCACGATATTCGGACACTGCTTAAGGAAACTTACAGTAATGCCAGTATCAGCTTTGACGTCATCTTTCATCATCCGGAAGAGGATGCTGCGTTCCTGACCGGTGAGTGCGCCGAATTCACGACCCACATTCAATTCACAGATGAGCCGGACCTGAGTCCCGAGTATATTGAATCCCTGATTGACTACGCCCTGCAGATCAAGGATGAGACATGGTTTCGGGAACTCTCACTAAAATATACGGCTCTCAAGGGATAATCCTCTTCTGATTAATGATGGAGGCGTACGGGTAATAGTAGGTACGCTAACAAAAGAAGGAGATGGATATCATGAGCAACGGATTAGGCGATAAAATCAAAGGCGGCGTAAACAAAGCCAAAGGTGAGATTAAAGACCAGGTCGGTAATGCAACAGACAATGCATCCCTTCAGGCTGAGGGCAAAGCCGATAAGGTTAAAGGCGAAGTGCAGCAGAAAGCCGGCGAAGTTAAAGACAAGTTCTAAAATCCGGAGCTCCGGATTTCATAGCATTCAGTAAAAAGCCGCAGCAGTCCTTCGGGACGGCTGGCGGCTTTTTTGTAAATGCATATATCTGGAGACTTACAGGACAAGGAGGATATCTAGTATGCAGAATACAGAGATTCAAACTTACTTGCTTCAGCCTTCGGGGGTACTCCCTAACCATCCTGTGCTGCCTGTTTTGGTGTACATCAGAGCCTTTGAGAGCAGTACAGACACCATTGAAGCTGTGTTTAACCGCCATCGGTGGCTGAACAGCTGGAAGAATGGCATTTTTCCTTATGCTCATTACCACAGCAATGCCCATGAGGTTCTTGGTATTGCCAGCGGGGAAGCCCGTCTGCAGATTGGCGGCGCTGACGGTATCACATTAGATGTTCATGCCGGAGATGTTCTTGTTCTGCCAGCAGGAACGGCTCACCAGTGCCTGCGGGCAAGCGAAGACTTCAGTGTCATCGGCGCATATCCGGATGGGATGGATTATAACATTCACAAGGAGGAGGACGGGGCAATTCCAGGAATCCAGCAGGAGATTGCCGCTGTGCCGCTCCCTGCTACCGACCCGGTATTTGGGGAAAAGGGACCTCTCCTGAACCACTGGACATCCCCGGCTTCCTAAACCTAGACTTAAGTCCAGGAAGGACGAGACCCGCAGGCTGATGTTCATATCGAAACTTACATGGTAAGATTTCCCTAACCAATACATAATAAAGGAGCGGGAAAATATGAACAAACGCATGATTGCAGGAACACTGATGCTTCTGCTGGGTGTGTGCCTATTTCTTAATCAGGGAGAATCCTTTGGAACAGGCAAACTGTTCGGCTACTTCTGGCCCGTCATCTTCGTGATTCCTCTCGGCCTGTTCTTCCACTGGATGTACTTCTCTATGACGGATCGCCGGGGAACCGGTCTGCTGATTCCCGGAGGCATCCTGCTTGTGGCCGGCCTCGTCTGTCAATATTCCATGCTGTTCGATGCCTGGCATTATATGTGGCCCGGCTTTATCCTGGCGGCTGCAGTGGGCCTTTTCGAATTTTACTGGTTCGGCACACGCAACCGCTGGCTGCTGATTCCGATTAATATCCTGACCGTTGCCTCACTGCTGTTCTTCGCCGTATTCACCTTGGGGTCGCTGTTCAGCCAGTCCTTCGCGGGGCAGCCTTGGATTGCTTTTATTCTGGTCGCTGCCGGTGCAGGACTGCTGTTCATGAAGCGCAAGCCCTCCTGAGTGCAGCCGAAACGAATAAGAAGCTGATCCCAAAGGGATACCTCCGGTATTTACCGGGAGGTATCCCTTTTCCCACGTTCCTATATAGATCTCTTGCGCTCATCCGGCTGCTCTGAGGTGAAGTAGGTCTCCAATCGGCGGCAGATCCACAATGAACCCACAACGAATACAATGACACCGGTCAGTTGGAGCGGATGCTCCAGATAGCTGCCCAGATTGGAGCCGATATACGATACACAAAATACCATTACAGCTTTTCCCAGACTCACCGCCACCACAAAAGAGAGAGTTCTCATCCTCGCTACGCCTGCTGCAATGTTAATGACCACAAATGGACCTACCGGAAACATGCTGAGCAAAAATACATAACTGAACGCGTTCCGCCTGACCCAGACCAGACTCCGGTGTACAGCCGGCTTCTGAGACCAGCGTACCGCCCAGGCTGTGGAGGCCGCGCGCCGCACCAGCAGGAAGGTGACGATGCACCCCGCCACAAGTCCAAGCCAGGAATACAAGAACCCTCCCCATAATCCATACCCGGCTGCATTCAGACCAACGATCAGAATGGTAGGCAGCGGCGGTACGAATGACTTCATAAAAGCGAGCAGCAGCCCTGTTAACGGACCCAGCGATCGGTACTGATCCATCCATTCACGCAAATGCTCCTCTGTAAAATAACTCATAATCTCCAGCGTTTGGTACATCCTGTTCCCCCGCTTCCGAACCTGTTTCTATACCGTGAACTGCGTATTCTCATTTGATTATAACGCACGCAGCCGTTCAGGATATGAGAAAAGCCCGCCGTCTCCCCAAGGGGAGGCCGACAGGCTGGGTTGCTTTACCTACAAACGGTTCATCTTATATGTGTTAATGAGCGACCAGCATAACCACAGGTTGGTTGGCGGCCCTAAGCAGCTTTAGGCTTAGTCTTGCTCTTCGCTTTGAGCTTATGACTCTTGCACTCGTGCAGAATATGGTTAATATGTTCCAAAATATCGTTAAATTGTTGTCCACAATGTTCGCATTTCATTGTTCTCACCTGATTTATCCTTATTCGTATTTGCCTTGGCTTAGTTAATATACCCTTACCTGGCAGTGGATAAACATTTTGTGAGACTAAAAAAGAGAGAGGATCCGGGCAAAAGCCTGAATCCTCTCTCTATTATACTGCCTGCCGGCTTAGTAAGCCAAGGCGAACAGCGCGTTGATGTGGGACAGGTAACGAATGTTACTGCCTTCTTTCATCAGTGTTGCTGGCAGTCCTTTCAGTTGGGTCTTGTTAGCGCCGATCGTACCGATCGCATCTTTACGACCCAAGCTTCCCAAGGTACCGGAGAATATCGGTGTGAATTTCTCCATGTTGCCGCCGTTCAGGTAAGCGAAGATGTTGTAGCCAATCAGTTCGCCCATCTGCCAAGCCAGCTGTGCTGTTGGAGGGTATGGACGCTCGCCTTCACCAGGGAAGACTACTGCAGCATCGCCCGCAACGAATACATTATCATGGGATGTGGATTGCAGTGCCGCATTCACGGTTGCACGTCCACGATTTACTTCAATACCGGAGTTCGCAACGACTGCATGTCCTTGTACGCCGCCTGTCCAGATCAGCGTACTGGTCTGGATGGAACGTCCGTCTTTCAGGAAGACTTCAGTCTGTTTCATTTCGGTAATCGGCACGCCGGTTACGAATTGAACGCCGCGCTTCTCAAGACTAGTCGTTGCACGGTCAACCAGATCCTGCGGGAAACCGGCAAGGATGGCAGGACCTGCTTCTACACAGTACAGTGCAACTTCGCTAGGGTTAATACCCCGAGCCTGGCACAGTTCAGGCAGCTTGTCAGCATATTCGCCCACGAGCTCTACGCCTGTCAGACCGCCGCCGCCGATAACAATCGTAGCGTCTGCTTTGTTGCCGGATTGCTTGTAAGCATCCAGACGAGCTTCCACATGTGCACGAATGCGGTTAGCTTCATCTACAGATTTCAGTGTGAAGCTGTACTCCTGCAGACCCGGAATTCCGAAGTAAGCTGTTTCACTGCCCAGGGATACAACCAGAGCATCATAGCTCATTGTTGTGCCGCTGGCCAGGATGACCTTCTTCTCATCAGGCTTGATTTCCTGTACAGAATCAATTCTCAGGTTTACGTCTTTGTTGCGCAGCAGTTTATCCAAAGGAAGCGCTACGGCTTTCTCTGCGATGCTGCCTGCAGCCAGACGGTGCAGTTCTGTAATAATTTGGTGTGTCGGGTAACGGTTGATTACCGTGATGCTAGCGTCCTGTGCTGTCATATATTTACGGGCACTCAGCGCTGCAAGCAGACCGCCGTAGCCCCCGCCCAGAATCAAAATTTGCTTCGACATATCCATCCTCCGTTCTTCATTCAGAAATTGCTAATTATTTGCCTTGTTTTTGGCGCTCGCCAAGGATATCCAGAAACGCTTGGCTGAAGCGAAGCGTTCTTTGAACGTTAGGATCCTTCAGCATCTTGAGCAAGCCGAACAGGCCGACAGAACCGGATTCAGTCTGAACACGGTCGCCCGCTTCAACAGCTGCAGACGCAATTCCTTTGGCTCCGTCTGCTACAGGTTTAACGAATTCGCCCATGGTGTGCTTCAGATCGCCAACCAGAACCGGATCTGTTGCCACGCTTTGTGCAAAGTCATAGGCTTTCGTCATCAATGTAACCATCTCTGCCAGCTTCGGCAGGTTCTCTACGAGAACGGTCAGGGATTCCTGCACCTCCGGCTTCATCAATTGGTCCAGCACATCCTTTGTTTCTCTCGTTGCCTCCTGAGTGGCAGCTACTTCTTGATTAGGTGTTTGTGACATACGTGAACGTCCTCCTTTGCTTTAAAATAGAAGCCCATTCCTCTCGAAGCCTGCCCGCAATCAACGATCCTGAAATACCTGTCAGAGGAAACATTAAGGCACAGGAAAGCCGCCAGTATATCCTGCCGCGGCTTTCCGCCGAACAGGCTCTACGTCTTCCCGTGAAGCAGACGACGGGACTTTGTGCAAAATAGCACATTACCGCCTTCTTCAAAGCAACCCTCTGTTTAAGAGAGCAATGTTTACTTGATCAGTATTACATGATGAATCCATAAACAGGCCGAAACGGAACCCTATACTCCTATATTACACCTTTCACATAGTACAGTCGAAAGTTTTTTAAAATTGTTGCAAATTATATTATTGCAGGTTTGTGTGTCGATGCCAAGCTGGCGGTATCCTGCAACCGGTCCCAGGCCCCAGATCGCCCTGCTGCCAAGCCTCCCTCTGTTGAATCTGCGGTTCTTGAATGGAGCCCGCCGGTTCACGGCCGTTGCTTTGCCTTCAAGTTCGGGTACAATAAAAGAGTAACGCCGGGCATGATGTGAACTCAAAACGGCCGCTTGTATCTGCAAGTTTAACGTTACAATCACTACATACCTGCAGCCAGAAATCCTGAATCCATCATGTATCATTCCGGAGTACACAAACTATGACTTGGAGGCTGATCCACATGGCAGTTACTTTCTCAGATATGCTTAACGAAGCTAGACAACACGTCAAAGGCGTATCCTCTCAGGAAGCCAGAGAAATTATTCAGAACAACCCGGAGACCCTGGTCATTGATGTTCAGGACGCCACCGATGCCGGTGCCTGCGGCCTGATTCCGAGCAGTGTGAACATCTCCCTGGGCATGCTCCCGATCCGTGCCGATCTGGAGCTTCCGCAGGATCTGCGTGACGAGCGTCTGGCGGATCGCAGCCGTTCCATCCTGACTACCTGCGGTGCAGGCGGACAGGCAGCGTTGGCGGCTTATCTGCTGCACAAAATGGGCTTCACCAATGTAGCCTACATTGACGGCGGCACAGCAGCCTGGAAAGAAGCTGGCTATGAGGTTGATCTTTACTAAGATTCTACCCGTGAACCGGTTCTTTCATGAATTGTAAATCCTGCAAAAAAAACGGCTCCCTGCAATTAGCAGCGGAGCCGTTTGTTATGTGTCAGCGGAATTTAATGGGGATGATGCGCATCCCGGAAAGAACTGCTGTTGAGCATGAATTCATCTACATCGCGGTCAGCCTTTGACTGATTACACATATTACATGCACAGACACAGTTATAAGGTGTGGTATGGCCGCCCTTGGCCCTCGGCAGCAGGTGGTCAATCGTGTCTCCGTACCTGCCGCAGAACCGGCAAGTATAACGATCACGCAGCAGGATATAGCGCCTGAACTCCTTGTTGCTGTAGAGACGGCGGATGGTCGTGCGGTTGACCACCTCGGCGGCATGCTCCTTCACCAGCGTTATCGCCAGCTCCAGCTCGATCTCCTGATGCCACTTGCGGCCCTTATCCGTTCGCCCGCGCATACGGATCATACCGGCCCGGTTTGGCCGCAGCGCGGTGTGGTCGTGCGGATCCGGACGCGTGTGCACGGCAGGAGGCGGCCGCTTGGCGGCCCTTTCCTTCCTCTTCACGAAGGGCCGTTCCTGGGCTGGAGGATGGTGAACCGCCTGTTTCCGGGGCACGGCGGCTTCAGGTACTGCCGCTGTCTTCGCCGCACTCCGTTCCTGGCGGCAGATCCGGCAGGCGCCCCGGCGGGAACCTTTACCGGACTTCGCGCCCGTGCGGCGCCGAAAATCAGTCAGCGGTCTGTGCTGCTGACAATAGGTGCAATATTTGGACGTGCGTTCTGTTCCCGATGGGTTCGATGGTTCAGTATGCATATCGGATCAAACCGCCGGAGCGGTTGTCTCGTTCACCTCTTCTTTCGCCGCATTGCCCTCATTGTATCACAAATGGTATACCATAAATTTGCCAAAAGGTTCGTCTATCTATATGCCCGTTTGTATTCCTTCACGGGGGTGATTACAATAATAAGCAAATATCAGAAATAATCAAATTCCGGGGTCATCCCCGCCGAAGGGACGGATCATCATGCCATTCATAACAGTCAAAGTGCTGGAAGGTAAAACAACCGAGCAAAAAAGTGAACTGGTTCGTAGAATGACCCAGGTTGTATCGGAGAGCTTTGATGTGGAGCCGGATAAAGTATTCATCTTCTTCGAAGATCTGGCCAAAAAAGACTACGGCAAGAACGGCAAACTGCAGTCTGATCCGGATGCCTGAGAACGTCTTGTTCTTATTAAATTCCCCTTTTAAGCAGACCCGCTGTTCTGCAGCAACCAAGCAAGACGTTTAGCAACCGCACCACATTGGGTAACTCCTCATATAGGTATCTATAGTTACATAGGTCTTTGCAGCACTTTGCATACCTATCTCAACGAGATAATGACATATAGACTCCATTTCCCATGCTAAAAAGGAGGAACGAATGATGAAACCCAATCATACGATGATGCAATTTTTTGAGTGGCATGTGGAGGCGGACGGCAAGCACTGGCAGCGCCTGGTAGAGGCAGCACCGCTATTGAAGAACAAGGGAATTGATTCGGTATGGATCCCGCCGGTCACGAAAGGACAATCGCCCGAGGATACAGGCTATGGTGTCTATGATCTTTATGATCTGGGGGAATTTGACCAGAAAGGTGCGGTGCGCACCAAATACGGGACCAAGGAAGACCTTCTTGAGGCGATTGCAGCCTGTCACAAAAATGGGATCGCTGTTTACGTTGATCTTGTCATGAACCATAAGGCGGGTGCGGATGAGACGGAGCGTTTTGAAGTGGTGGAAGTAAACCCGGACAACCGCAATGAGGTCATTTCGGAGCCCTTTGAAATTGAAGGCTGGACGAAGTTCAATTTCCCGGGGCGCGGTGACAAATACTCGGCTTTCCACTGGAACCATGAGCATTTTAACGGAACGGATTACGATGCCAGTACGGACAAAACGGGTATTTTCCGCATTCATGGCGAGGATAAGCAGTGGAATGAAAATGTGGATAATGAATTTGGAAACTACGACTACCTTATGTTCGCCAATATTGATTATAACAACCCGGTTGTGCGCGAAGAAATGATCAACTGGGGCAGCTGGCTGGTGGATACCCTGCAGTGCAGCGGTTACCGGCTGGATGCAATCAAACATATCAACCATGAATTTGTCAAAGAATTCGCAAATGAAATGTTCCGCAAACGCGGTGAGGACTTCTATATTGTGGGCGAATTCTGGAACCCGGATCTGCAGGCCTGCCGGGAATTCCTGGATACAGTCGATTACAGCATCGATCTGTTCGACGTATCGCTCCATTACAAGCTGCATGCCGCCTCCCAGGCCGGCCGGGATTTCGATCTGACGACCATCTTCCACGATACCCTGGTACAGACCCATCCGACACATGCTGTCACTTTCGTGGATAATCATGATTCTCAGCCGAACGAATCGCTGGAATCCTGGGTGGACGACTGGTTTAAGCAGAGTGCTTATGCACTGATTCTGCTCCGCCGAGACGGCTATCCATGCGTGTTCTATGGAGATTACTTCGGCATTGGCGGCGAGCATCCGATTGATGGCAAGCAGCTTGCTATCGATACCCTGCTCTATGCCCGAAGATACAAGGCTTATGGAGAACAGGTTGATTATTTCGACCATCCCAACACGATTGGCTGGGTACGGATGGGTACACCGGAATTCAAACGCTCCGGCTGCGCCGTCGTCATCTCGAACGGAGACGAAGGCGAGAAGCATATGCATGTCGGTGAAGAGCGTGCCGGTGAAGTTTGGGTAGACTTGACCAACACCCGGGAAGAACGCATCACCATCGGGGAGGATGGCTGTGCTACCTTCCCGGTGAATGGAGGCAGCGTCTCGGTGTGGGCTCTTCCAAAAGATGATCTGGAACCGGAAGACGAGGAGCAGTAAAATAAGCACGGATAACATGGAGAATCCCCTTTTGAACCGATCTGTTTTGGTTTAATGAACCTTAACAAGTCTGGACACAAGGGGGTCGTTTCATGATTGAGATCGGACTAACCGGCTTCGGGGATCATGAAGAGCTCTATGGCAAAATCAAACCGGCAGAGCGGCTTCCTACTTACAGCCGCCATTTCCCTATCTGTGAGATCGACAGCTTCTTCTATGCCATTCAACCGGTCAAAAATGTAGTCAAGTGGGTCAGCCAAACCCCGGAGCATTTCGGATTTATTCCGAAGGCCTACCAGGGCATGACCGGACATCTGCGCGGGAAGAAGAACTATTTTGATACCCGTGAGGAGATGTTCGAAGCTTTCCACACCTCTATCCAGCCTGCACGGGATGCCGGCAAGCTGACCATGGTGCTGTTCCAGTTCCCTTCCTGGTTCGACTGTACGCGCGAGAACGTCGAGTTGCTGCGCGATACCCGTGAGCGGATGCGTGATGTGCCGTGCGCACTAGAGTTCCGCAACCGCTCCTGGTATATGCCGGAGTTCAGGGAGCGGACGCTCGCCTTCATGCGGGAGGAGAACTGGATTCACACCGTGGTGGATGAACCGCAGGCAGGACTCGGCTCCATCCCGATCGTGGCTGAAGCTACCTCAGATGAACTGACCTATGTACGTATGCACGGCCGCAATGTAGAGGGCTGGCATAAGAGCAGCGACCCGGATTGGCGCAAGCTTCGTTATCTGTACCGGTACAGTACAAGCGAGCTTCAGGAGTGGCGCGACCGGCTGCTGGCGCTCGAAGAGAGCAGCCGCCGGATATGTGTGGTGTTCAACAACAACTCGGCAGGCGATGCCACTGACAATGCGAAGGAGCTGATTGCTCTTCTGCAGGAAGGCGGGAAGCTGCAGCCGACTTCATAGGCTCTATACCAGCGTGAAAAATAAGAGCGACCCACCGAGGTGGATCGCTCTTATTTTTTGCAGCTATGATCCATAAATGATGACGACTAGAACAAAACATGCGGCGCAGTAGAGATCCGCCAGAAGCTGCCGACCTTCTCAAAGTTGACAGGAAGTTTGGCGTTCGGAAGCTTAGCCTCTGCTGCATAAGGAACGGTCAGCAGATAGGAGCGCTTGACGTCGGTCATGCTGAGCATTTTCGCCGTTGCCCGGTCGAACTGGAGCAGGCTGCCCCCATCCGCGTTCAGCTGGGCCAGACGGCCGTTTACCTCAACCACATATTTACCTGCAAACTGCTTTGCCGCTGTATCGGTATAAACCGATGTCAGATACTTTATCAGTTTGGCAGTAGTACCAATATCCTCAGACAAATAACGATACTCCTGACCGTTCAGCATGAATGTTTCTCCCATGGTATACCCGCCTGCCATAACATAGGTATAACGCTTCTGGGCTTCCAGAATCAGCGGCAGCGCACTCTGATGGTTCAGCTTGGTGATTTGCGCAGGATCCTGCTTCACAGCAGACGAGGATGCGGTCTGCGGTACGCTGCTCTTCGGTGCAGATGCAGCGGCCGCAGCCGGTGCTGCCGAAGCAGCAGCTGCAGGGACCAGTGCAGCGGACACTGCAATTAAACCTGCAAGGATAGAATGAATTTTCATCGTTAACACCTCCTTAGATATAAACGGTTATGGAAGGTTTTGGTTGCGTGGTCTTCGACAAAATTCTTATGCTCCACGGATATTCATAAATGCCAAGGCCGGTGTCAGAGACACCGGCCTTGGCAGCAAGAGGGGGGAAGTCCATTGTCGGAGAGAATTATCGATGAAAAGTATGAACGTAGAACATGAATAGGGTGATCTGTGGTCAGGGATGATGGCTTATTACATAGCTTTGGTCAGTGTGATGGAGCCATCCTGCTGTGTCCATTTCACATTCCAGCCTAACAGCTCCGTGATGAAGCGCAGCGGTACGACCGTTCGGCCATCCTTATTAACGAAAACTTTGGCACCGACTTGCTTCTTCGTGCCATTCACTTCCATAAAGTCTTTGCCAATCCAGAATTTCAGGGTATCCTTGCCGGCCATGACCGTTACCTGCTGTGCCTTCTGATCCCATTTCACATCAGCACCAATTCCTTCACTCAGGAAACGAAGCGGGATATATGTCATGTTGTTCCAGATAAAAGGTGTAGTATCCATCATCGTTGTTTTGCTGTCGATGTTCAGCTGCTTACTGTTCACCTTCATCCATACAGTCATCACAGATGGCGCAGGCGCTGCAGTATCCATGAATTTATCCGGCATCTGGCTTACAATGCCGTTGCCCAGTGCTTGACCTACACCAAACATCAGCTCATACCCTGCGCGGTTTGTTTGGTAAGCGTTTGTATAGCTGCCCGCCGCGTACTGGTCCAGTACCTGCTGCACTTGATTTTCGTGCTGGGTCAGAGCTGCCAGCGCAGCATCTTTAGGCAGTTTCTGGGCTGTTGCCGCATCCAGAAATGCTGCAAAATCCATCGTAAACTGGCTGATTCGTTTCTGCACGGCCTGGCGGGCGTTCTGGTCGTTGTTTTGAACCGCTTTGACATAATCCGCCTGTGCATTCACATGGTTCTCCGTCCAGATTTTCTCAAACTGATCCGCACCTGCCTGTCCATAGATGGAAGAAATCGCAGCTTTGAAATCGGCCGTATTGGCGGCCTCGGCCTGGATTAGGGCGTTGTAGTCTTTGGCGTTATCATATTGTTTTTGCATCTCAAGGACAGACAGCGCGAAGTGTTCTGCAGCAAGACGGTTCAGCGCAGAGCGCAAATCAGCGGCCTTGGTGTCCGGCTTGGTGTTATTGAATTTCTCTGGCAGCTGGGCTGTAATCGCGGTGGATAATGCCTTGCTTACAGTGAACATTTCGTTAAAACCTTCACGGTATGCCTGGTAGGCTCCTGTGTAGTCACCGGCAACATAGTCGTCGAATACTTCCTGTACCTGATCTTCATGAAGACGAAGCACCTGCTCGGCTGTCTGCTGTGGCAGCTTACCCGCGGTTGCCTTGCCCAGGAAGGTTGAGAATTCCTCCACAAAGTTCTCTACCTGCTGCTCTGCTTTTTTGCGGGCTGTCATGTCGCCTGCCTTGGTGGCTTTGACCAGATCGTCTGTGTACTTGTTGTGGGCTCTGAAAATGCGCTCGAACTCAGCGGCGCCTTCCTTCCCGTAGAGAGATTCAATCGCAGGCTGCATATCCAGTGCGTTCTGATCCAATGCATTATAGGCTGCAGCTGCATCCTTGGATCCATCGTAAGCCGTTCTCATCGCCGACACGGCCAAGGCGAAGTGTTCTGACAGCAAGCGGTCCAGGCTGGCTCTAAGTTCTATGGCCGGTGTATTCACTGTTGGGGTAGGGGATGGCATCGGCACTGCCGCCTGGGCCATGGATGGAATCAGTAGAGACAAGCTAAGTACAGGTGCAATCAGTTTTTTAATCTTCATCGCGTTTCACTCCTTGTAGTGTGTTTGATGTCTTTGTATTTAGTGAAACGGAGCTTATTCTATTTTGGATCACATGGTTTTTATTTTTTTTTGAAAAAGCTTGATCTCATATCCGGTTACGCCCGACATCATAATGTTTCATGGAGCACGAGGTTGACGCTGACATGACCTGCGAATCCGCTGCCAGTAAACATAATCCTTGGCATACATTCACCTACCGGTCTGGAGTCTATGATGGCATGAATGCATTAAAATGCAGGATACCCTCTGTATTGTAACGAATTCAGTGATGTCAAACCATCACATTACGAACTGAGCTGGAGAAGTCATTCATGACAAATCATAACGATAACAAACAGCTGCAAACCGCTTTATATACGATGTGCCTGGTACAGGATGAAGACAAGGTACTGCTGATCCATCGTCCAAGCTCCAAGGGATTCCCAGGCTGGATCGGTTCGGGTGGAAAGGTCGAGTTTCCCGAGAGCCTGACCGAAGGTGCAGCACATCTCAGAAGCCATGGACTATTCCATGCAGTCTTGGTTCCGACGGAGATTTCCGCTGTTTTTCGAGAGTGGGACCTTTGAAATCTATGCGGTTTATGATCAGGAACGGGATATAACTATTCGAGAGACGGTCAAAAAGGTCTAGTCCGTCACACAGCCGGTATATACGGCAGCAAGTGTTTGGTCCGACCTGCCGCTTGTGGTACAATGACTGCACATCAAACCCTATGAGAACCTATGGAGGCCCTATGCTACCTTTTGAACAAAAAATTACCATTCTGGAATCCTATCCGCAGCTCCAGCGCAAGAATGTATCGCTTGGCCGTGTTAATTTCCATTATGAAGACAGCGCTTATGACAAAAAAACCGTCGCTTACCATCTCCATCCGAACGGTAACGGCTTTATCTATGCGGGTCTGCTGGGCGGTTACCCTGCAGACGATAAAGGCATGGTGAATATTCGCAATTACAGCGAGCCGCAGCTGCGTGAACTGATTGAAGCCTCTATTGCTTCTCTCTCTCCGTCCGGATCGACCGCAGCGATTAAAGGAGACGCACCGGTTCTGACGGCCGCCATGGAAGATCTGGGCAACACGATGATTGAGCAGCAGGAAGCAGCCATCTGGACTGACGAAGAAGGCAACGAGCTGTCCCTGGTGTATGGCTCGGACGAGAACCTGTGGTATATCTACGCTGGAGACAACCTGGAGCTGGCCGTAGAGACGCTGGAAGAAGCGGAAGAGTATTTGCAGGAAGAGGGCTTTGCACCCCAAGGTTAAACGGAAGAGGCTCTGACAAAAAGGCATGGTTTGCTTGCAGCACTGGCTGGAGCTTCCATGCCTTTTTCTATCAAAACAACGCTAAATATAACGCCAAAAAGCCTCCCGCCCATAGGGCAGGAGACCGCTGTCATTCTATTCTACAGAAACACGGACAGGAAGTTGCCTTCCGCCGTCTCGGCGTCTACATCGACGCAGACCTGGATCGGGCTGTCATACATCGGGATCGCGCGCAGATCAGCGACCACCATGCCTGTCGTATGTGTTCCTTCACATTCCACACGTACATTCATCGTCTGGTAGGTCAGCAGCTCTGGATGAACAGCTGCAATAACAGCCAGCGGATCATGAAGCGGAGCTGAGTTCTGGAAGTAGTTCACTTCACGGTAGAATCCGAAATAGTGCTGAAGTGATTCATCAATGAAGTTGATGATTTCACGGTTCTCTTCCCGTCCATACCGCTTCAGGTAGTGCAGGTGGCTGTCATTGACGCGTGTCTTCAGCGTGACATCCAATCCTACCAGGGTCAACGGTAAGCCTGCCGTCAGCACACGGTCCGCAGCTTCAGGGTCTCCCCAGATGTTCGCTTCAGCGACAGGGGTAATGTTACCCGGCACACGAATATTGCCGCCCATAACGACAACCTTCTTCAATTTCTTCGGTAAATCCGGATCGATATCCAGCGCAAGCGCCAGATTGGTCAGGCGGCCCATCGCTACAATGACCAGCTCTCCCTCATGTTCGTTCGCTTGCTGTACCAGCCATTCCGGTGCGAAGGTATCCAGCGCAGACCGGGAGGTTGGCGGCAATTCCGCATCTCCTACACCGTTATGGCCATGGACCTTCTCGGAGAATGGACCCGGCTCACGTACGAGCGCCCGTTCTGCCCCAGCTGCAACAGGCACATGCTGCGCCCCGGCCAACTCCAGCAGCCGCAGCGTGTTCTCTGTAGCTTGTCCAACACTTGTATTGCCGAATACCGTTGTCACACCCTGCAGCTCAATGCGCGGCGACTTCAGCGCGTAGAGAATGGCCAGTGCATCATCGACTCCGGTATCTGCATCAATAATCATTTTGGTTACTTCCATCGTTAAATCCCCTCTATGTTGACATGTTGAATCCAAAAAGCATACCCACACATTGTACACAAAAATCTCCTAATTTCATACTTCTACCAAACTCCCAGTCCCTTTGCTGCAGCAAAAAGACACGGGTTAGCCCCGTGCCTTGCATGCTTGTATGATGCTCATGCCGATGCGGAAGCTTACTTCTTCAGCTTCAACAGCTTCAGCAGCTTGTCATGAATCGCTGTATTTGGATAATACCCTTCGAACTGCTCGGCTCCCGGCCCCATCGCAGAGAGGGCTACATCTACAGAAGTATGGCCGTCTGTCGTCCAGTCGATGTAGAACTTGTCCTTCGAGCCTTTGATGTCGAAAGGTCCGTCTTCCTTCGAAATGCCGTCGCCGGACTCATCTTCCTTGTCGTCGCCTTCAATAGCCATACCGCCCGTCTCATGGTCCGCGGTGACAAGCACCAGGGTATCCGGATGGGACTTCGCATAATCCTTTGCTACTTTTACTGCTTTATCGAACTGGATCCCGGCCTGAATCGTCAGCGCCCCATCGTTGTCGTGGGCCATCTCATCGGTGCCTTCTTCCTCCACCATCAGGAAAAAACCTTTTTTGTTCTTGGACAGCACTTCAATCGCCTTAGACGTCATCTCTGGAAGGGGAACGGTCGGGTTGTATTTATTCCCCAGCTCGTTGTGTGCCTGGAACATTTCTTCGTTAGCGAACAGGCCGAGCAGCTTGCCGCCTTTGGCCGCTTTCAATTCAGCCTTATTGCTTACATGCTGGTAGCCGAGCTTCTTGGCTTTGTCTACCAGGTTGCCTTCCGTCCCTTTACTGCCTTCAGACGGATCTTCCGCAGGAGCATCTTTGTGCGGACCTGGTGTACCCTTCGGATACCAGAAATCTTCACCGCCGCCAAGAATAACGTCAATTTTGCTGTTTTCGATAAACTGTTTTGCGATTTTGCTTTGTTCAGAGCGGTTCTCCACATGTGCGCCAAAAGCGGCACCTGTCGCATCGGTTACCTGACTAGTCGTCACAACGCCTGTGGACAAACCTGCTTTTTTTGCCCGCTCCATAATGGTCGTTACCGGCTTTTTATTCAGGTCCATTCCGATCGCACCATTATAGGTTTTAACACCTGTAGCGATAGCGGTTGCCGCTGCTGCAGAGTCTGTTACCAGTGTGTTGCCGGCATCCGTGCTTACAAAGCCTGTATACGGCATGCTCTCCATTTCAAGTTTTCCGTTCTTGCCGACCGTAGTCAGGCGTGTAGCATTACGGGCGGCCTGGCCGTAACCATCACCAATGAAGAGAATAACGTTCTTCGGATTCGATACCTTGGAGACTTGTACCACTTTGGGAGCTGCAGACGACTTGGAACTTGCTGCTTCCGCTTTGGGAAGCCCCGCCGCTGCAAATGGCGCTCCAATCACTGCTGCCGCACTCACGGTTAACATGACTTTTTTAACGGATGGCTTTTTCACCAACACTCACACTCCATTAGTAGAATATATGGTCATTGCTACATGATAGATTGATCATATATTCCTTGTGTCAAAGGAGCGTATCCGCTGTGTTAATGGGCTGTAATACTTCGGGGAATGCGGTAGATTATTTGTAAAATCTAATAGATTTCCATTCCGGATCAGATCCGGATGTCGATAGAACCCGGGGCAGCTGCTGTATTCGTCGACGATCTGAATACTTGCTGAATAACAGCTGAAAGCAGGATCTCTAGGCAAATACTCAGTGGGCATTAAGCCAAAATTCAGATAAGCCCGGCATAATGATCCATATTCGATTACAAAGGAAGGAGCGATTCATAAGCATGTCTTGGATACGCAGCAATAAGTGGCTGATGATTATGATTCTGCTGCTGGTATTGTCCATCGGTTGGGCGGTCTATTCAGTGATTGTACATACCAGTGATACCTCCACAAACAGTGGTTTCAGCGGAATGAGGCAGAACGGCAGCTTTGGAAGTGGCGGAAGCAGACCGGACGGCAGCTTCACAGGACGGAGCAGCGAATTTGGACGCGGGGGAAGCTCTTCACGGAATGATGCCGGGATAACACAGGTTCCGAGGGGTTCAGACGGTGCCAGCACATCGGATGGAACGGATCGCAATCCCCGTGCAGACTCTCCTGAAGGGCGCCCGGGGCAAGGAATAACCGGCTCTCCGAATATAGATACCGGCAGGAACGGCGAAAGCGGCGAGCGGCCCGGTATGCCTCAAGGTGGCGGAAGCCGGTTCGGTGCCGGTGAGGCCTCCGGCAGCGGCAGCACCGAACTGCTGCTCTATGCGCTGCTGTTCTTCGGCGCAGCGGCAGCCGCCATCCCACTCATGAAGCGGCGCAAGAGCGAAGCGGTTGTTCGGCCTGCGATGATATGGATGGCGATTGTCATCGGACTCAGCATCCGGATCGCACTTGCTCCGCAGGTTGCAGGTCATCCGTTTGACCTGAACCTGTTCCGCAATTGGGCAAATGCCGCAGCAAAGGGTCTTAGCGACTTCTACAGCAGCAGCAACAGCGACTATCCGCCGCTGTATATCTATATGCTGTATCTCGTCGGCAAGCTGACATCTACGGCAGCCCTGAGTCCTTATTCAACACTGCTGATCAAGCTGCCGTCCATGCTGGCGGATATGGTTACAGCTTACTTGCTGTACCGGATTGGACGGAAGTACATATCAGCAGGAATCGGTTTGGCTGCTGCTGTGTTCTACGCATTTAATCCGGCAGTGCTCATCAACTCGACTTACTGGGGACAGGTGGATTCCTTCTTCACGCTGCTGATCATCTGCGGCATCTGGTTCATCTCACAGTGCAAACTGAGCTGGGCTGCCCTGTTTATGGCCGCTGCGATCATGATGAAGCCGCAGGGCATCATCTTCCTGCCCGTGCTGGGCTTTGCCCTGCTCCAGTCGGGGAGCTGGAGAGCCTGGATCCGCGCAATGGGAACGGCAGCTGCTGTCGTCATCGTTACAGCACTGCCTTTTGCCTGGGGACAAGAGCCGCTATGGCTGTATAAGCTCTATGCCGGTACTGTTGGCGAATATCCTTATGCGTCGGTTAACGCTTTTAACTTCTACAGCCTGATCGGCGCCAACTACAAGCAGGCATCTTCAACAATGCTGCTGTTCAGCTACCATGCATGGGGTCTGATATTCATTGTGCTGGCAGTGCTGTTCACCTGCTGGATGACCTTGCGCAACCGAAATCCACTACTCGCAGCGGCGGCTGCCCTGACCCTGATCGCCCTGGTCTTCACCTTCTCCACCAGTATGCATGAACGTTATTTGTTTCCAGCGGCAGCCCTGGCGATAGTTGCTTACTTCCAGCTGCGGGACCAACGTCTGCTATGGCTTACGCTGGGGTTCAGCGTGACGATCTTCTTTAATACGTATTATATTTTCTACTATTCGACCAGCGGCGGTGCCTCCTATGGGGCTGTGCTGTTCCTGATCTCTCTGTTGAACATACTGCTATGCGGCTGGCTGATAAAGGTACTGTGGAACTTGAGCTCGTCCAACAAGCCCGCAGGCTTACAGGCCCCGGCCTCACCTGCCCTTCATACGCAGGTGCTTGAGATGTAACCCGTTTAAACTTGGTGTTCTCTGCCCGCTTTAATACCTGTGAAGACGCCGGCCCTTCTGGGCTGGCGTCTTTGCCTTTTCAGAGGTACACTGGTTCTATTGAAACTACAGTTGAAACTGACGGTGAATTTTTATTAGAAAAGGCAGGTACCTACAGCATGGAGCACTTAATCAATTCCAATGTCCAACATATCCAGATCAGCGGTATCCGCAGAATCGCCAATGAAGTCGCCAAATATCCGGATGCAGTCTCCTTGACAATCGGGCAGCCAGATTTTCCGACCCCACGTCATATTATTGAAGCTGCTCACCGCGCCATGGATGCAGGCCGTACCGTCTATACACCTAATGCCGGGCTTCCGGAGCTGCGCGAGGCCGCGGCTGCCTTTGTCCTTGAGCGCTATGGCCTGCAGTATAACGGGGGCGACGAGGTCATTGTGACGAATGGCGCCAGCGAAGCGCTGGACATCACCTTGCGAACACTGCTGTCTGAAGGGGACGAGGTCATTCTTCAGGGTCCGATCTATCCGGGTTATGAACCTTTAATCCGTCTTTCCGGCGGTGTTCCCGTGTATGTGGATACCCGTGAGTCCGGCTTTCGTATGACGGCAGACCGGATTATGCCCTACCTGACAGAACGGACCAAGGCGATCGTTCTCGGTTATCCTTCCAACCCGACCGGACGGGTGCTGACCGCAGATGAACTCGGCGAGATTGCCGCACTGCTGCAGGAACGGGACATTTTCGTCATTTCCGATGAAATATACAGCGAGCTGATCTACGATCAGCCGCACTGCTCTATCGCTTCCCATGAGGGAATGCGGGAGCGCACGATTGTCATCAATGGGCTCTCCAAGTCGCACTCCATGACCGGATGGCGGATCGGCTTCACCTTTGCGCCAGCCGCTATTACCGGGCATATGCTGAAGGTGCATCAATATAACGTCACCTGTGCCAGCTCGGTCAGCCAATATGCAGCACTGGAAGCTCTGACGAACGGCACCGACGATGCAGTTCCTATGCGGGAAACGTACCGCAAGCGCCGTGACTACATGTATGACCGATTGAACGGAATGGGACTCGGGCTGGTGAAGCCGGAAGGAGCCTTTTACATGTTCCCGTCCATTCAGCATCTCGGCATGCCTTCCATGGAATTCGCTATGCGGCTGCTGCAGGAACAGAAAGCGGCTGTCGTACCCGGAGATGCGTTCTCAGGTTACGGTGAAGGGTTTATCCGCTTGTCCTATGCCTATCATGATGAGGTGCTGGAGAAGGGGCTGGACCGTCTCGAGTCATTTATAGGACGTCTGTAGATTAAAAAAGGTATCCTTCTGCCGCCATCTGGCTGAGGATACCTTTTTGTTACTCATCTCTCTGCTTGGAGTAGAAGTAGACAACCATGGCGATCAGTCCGATCGTTACCATGACTTTTATTACGTTGAACATGGACGCCTCCTGCATCTCAAAAACACTAAGAAAAAGCGTGCTGTTATCAGCTCCCACGAAGACAGCTAGATTAACCAGCAGAACACTCAGCGATATACAGACGATCATGGTCAACAAGGCAATATGGGTCAGATAACGTTCACGGTCATTTTTGAAGATGAAGATAAAAGAGAACAACAGACAGACCAGCAAAAACAGAAAATACATTGTATACCTCCTCCCTGTCTCGTTTGAAAATTCCTTTAACCGGTTTCCTTTTATTTGAAGCCTCAACCCTGAAAAAAGGGATTCCCTACGCATACTGCGCCTGCGGAAATCCCTTTGGACTTCATCATTTCAGATAAACACAGCTGCCTATGTCTGCTCCGACAGCCATGTGAAATAATCCGTCATCACGGACAATGCCACACCAATAGCTTCCTCTTTCGGCTCCAGCCTGCTGTGATGCAGTCCGTAAGGCGTATCCACACCAAGCCAGAACATAAAGCCTGGAATGTCCTTCAGGAAATATCCGAAGTCCTCGCCGGTCATCGCCTCTGTACACTCCACCAGCGTCACATCGCTCCGGTCACGGAGCCAATCCATGAACTGCCCCGTTACCTCAGCCTCATTGAACACCTGAAGGTAATTCGCACCCCAATCCACTTCGGCTTTGCACTCGAAACCAGCTTCCACGCCGCGCAGCAGCGCTTCAATCCGTGATTTCACCAGCTTCATCGTATCCGCAGACAGCGTGCGAATCGTTCCTTCAAGACGAGCACGTTCCGCGATAATATTCTGCTTGGTGCCGCTCTCGACCTTGCCGATCGTAATGACAGCCGCATCCAGCGGATTGACGTTCCGGGAAATAATGCTCTGCAGCTGACCCACCAGCTGGCTGCCGGCGACCACCATATCGTTCGCCCTGTGCGGATAGGCGGCATGACCGCCGGTACCGATCAGATCGATGAACAGCTCGGACGTATTCGCGAACAGAATTCCCGGACGTGTGGCAATTGTACCTACCGGATATTCAGGTGCAATGTGCAGCGCGGCGATCTGGTCCGGCATCCAGTCCTTCAGCTCTTCGCTTGCCAGCATCGGCTGCGCACCGCCCGGACCTTCTTCCGCAGGCTGGAACAGTACAACCAGATTGTCGGCGATCGGGTTCGAGGCGAAATGTGTAACGATTCCCAGTCCAATGGTCATATGCAGATCATGCCCGCAGGCATGCATATAACCGGGATGGTTAGACCGGAATTCATAGCCGGTCTCTTCCTCGATCGGCAGTCCATCCATATCAGCCCGGTAGCCCAGCGTCCGTCTCGGATTGCTGCCCTGGATTCGAACCATTACGCCTGTCCGCCAGGTGCGCACTTCGATATGCTCCTGCGGAAGGGCGGCAATGTAATCTAACAGATACTGCTGGGTCTTGAACTCCTCGAACCCCGCTTCCGGTATCTGATGCAGCTCCCGGCGGATCGTTATATACGGCGAATAATCAATGGTACTCATGATGCTAGGCTTCCCCCTTTAGCAATTGAGGCCCGGCGTCAGCGCCGGGCCTCATCATGGTATAGCTTGTCTGGCCGATAATTACAGAGTACGCAGATCCTGCAGAATTTCGGTTTTGGATCTCGTTTTGTCGTCGACTTGTTTGATTACACGAGCTGGAGTACCTGCAACAACGGAGAATGGGGGAACATCTTCAGTAACCACGGATCCCGCTGCTACGACAGCACCCTCACCGATGCGCACACCTTCCAGGACAACAGCATTGGCACCAACCAGTACGTCATCTTCCAGCACAACCGGTTGTGCGGAAGGGGGCTCAATCACACCTGCTAGCACTGCGCCTGCACCAACGTGACACATTTTGCCGACTTTTACGCGTCCACCTAGAACTGCACCCATGTCGATCATGGTGCCTTCACCGATGGTTACACCGATATTGATCACGGCACCCATCATGATGACCGCGTTGTCGCCGATGCCGACCATATCGCGGATAATAGCCCCTGGCTCAATCCGTGCATTGATACCTTTGAGATCAAGCATAGGAACGGCGGAGTTGCGGCGGTCGTTCTCTACCACATAATCTTCAATACGGGATGCATTCTCGTCCAGAAGGGACTTGATTTCAGCCCAGTCCCCGAACAGCACGCCGCTGTTGCCGGAGATAAACGATTGAATGCCCTCGCCGAACGACAGAGAAGCCAGGTCGCCCTTAATATATACTTTAACAGGTGTTTTCTTCTTGCTTGTTTTGATCAGGTTGATGACCTCTTGCGTGTTCATTTCAATAGACATGGGAATCCAACAGCTCCTTTATCGCTTTAATACACTACCTGTACCAGGCGGCATAGTTAGTTCAGTTATAGCATAAATACAGGCGCAGCCGCAATTTATATCTCTCTGGGTCCTATTCATATGATTCGGTTATATAGGTAGAGAGCCGCCGGACTTGCGGCTGGCCTATACGTAGGACTATGCTATTGGCAAGGAGGAATGAGAATCATGCCAACCTTATTGTATCTGCAAAAGCTCCCTGAACCGCTGGTAGAGCGGCTTCGTTCAGCTGCTCCCGGCTGGGAGATTCATACGGGCACAAGAGATGATCTGCCGCCCGAGCTGTACCGCAGCGCAGAGATTATCTGCGGCTGGAATCGCAAGCAGGCAGAAGAACTGCTGCACGAAGAAGCCCGGCTGCGCTGGATTCACACGCCCTCAACCGGCGTCGATTATCTGCCGCTGGAACAGCTGCAGCAGCGCGGTGTGCTGCTGAGCAACTCCAAAGGTGTACACGCAATCCCTGTGGCGGAAACTACGCTGGGCCTTATGCTGGCGCTCGCCCGCCAGATTGATTTATCGATCCGGAACCAGGGCAAACATCTCTGGAAGCCTGGGAAGAACCCGCTCGTGCTGCATGGCAAAACGATTGGCATCGTCGGTACCGGCCAGATCGGACGTGAGCTGGCAAGGATAGCGCAGGCATTAGGAATGCGTACCTTGGGGGTTTACCACTCCAACAAGCCGGAGCAGCACTTTGACGAGGCCGGAGATATGGATTACCTGGACACCCTGCTGAAGGAAAGCGATTATGTCGTCAATATTCTTCCGCTGACGGACCAGAGCCGCGGATTGTTCAATGCTGACCTCTTCCGCCGGATGAAATCATCCGCCTTCTTCATTAATGTCGGGCGCGGTCCTTCCGTACATACGGATGATCTTGTCCAGGCGCTGCGGGACGGAACGATTGCCGGTGCAGGTCTAGACGTGACAGACCCTGAACCGCTGCCGGAAGACCATCCGCTGTGGGATCTGGGCAACCTTGTTCTGACACCGCATATTGCGGGTGATTCTGACGAGAACCAGGAGCGGGTGCTCGAGCTGTTCCTGGACAACCTGAAGTTCTATCTTCAGGAGGGCAAGCTGAAGCATAATCAGGTCCGGTACGACCGGGAATATTGAATAATGAACTAAATATCATGCAGAATCAAACAACCCGCAGAAACAGCATACGCTTGATCTGCGGGTTGTTATTTGTTTATCCGGGAAGGGAGTTATCGACATGAACAAGACTGCAAGCGCCTTGGCCACCCTTTCTGTCCTGATCGGCTTAATGGTTATCATCCTGGCCTTATTCAGCAGTAATCCCCTGTCCTTTGCAGCGGTGTTGATCAGTCCTGTCGGCTTTATCGTCGGCCTGCTTGGTGCCTCCTACCCAGAAGCCAGGAAAGTTGCCTGGTGCGGGATAGGACTGAACCTTGCTGTCTTCGCCGGCTTCACGCTCCGCTCGACCGTCTTTTATTCCCCTTGATCCGTCGAGGGGCACAGCCCAGCATGAATCTCCGCTGTTGCAGACGCCTCGCTTACCGAAGCTCCCTCTTCAACATAACGCTGCAGCACCGACAGCCGGTTATCCCAGAAGCGTTCATAATAGGACAGCCACCGCTGCAGCTCCCGCAGAGGCTCAGGTTCCAGCCGGTAACGGATTTCCCGTCCGACCTTCCGCTTCTTCACCAGGCCCGCTTCAGAGAGCAGCCCCAGGTGCTTCGATACGGCCGTTCGGCTCATATTATAATGCCCGCTAATCTCATTTACCGGAAGCTCACGATCAATCAAGAGTCCTAGAATCGACCGGCGGGTCGGATCAGCAACTGCCCGAAATACATCAGGCCGATCCGACTCCATGAACATTCCGGTAGGTTGATGCCCTGCCATTTTAACCTTCCATGCGGCTCTTGAGAGACAGGACCATCTTCTCCCAGCCGCCGGACATCATCTCGCGTACGGTTCCATGCGGTTGACCAAATTCCGTTACCTGTTCCGCACTCCATCCGCTGTGGACGAGTGTAAATTCGGTTCCCTCCTCCACCTCCTGCAGGCGGAAGCTCAGCGTCCAGTCCTTTCCCCAGCGGAATGCCAGCTCATGCGGCGGATGCACTATGGTAACCTTGCAGGGAGACTGTCCGAATGGACCGGCCTGCAGGTGGAACTCATGGCCCTCGGCCGGCTGCATATCATTCGGCATGAACCAGGCCGCCAGTCCTTCTGAAGTAGCTACAGCATCCCACACCTTCTGTATAGGGGCACGGAAGATCAAGGTGCGGACAATGTCCGGCAGGGGGGTGAACTGAGGTTCTGTCATATTCAATCTCTCCATTCTTTTATGTAACCAATTGGTTTCCTATTTGCTCAGCATGATTATATGACACCATTTGGTTACATGTCAATCAGAATACTCCCTGAAATGTCATATATGACTTAAGTCTATAAGGCATGTTAAAATAGCCTCAACGCGATACATATGTATTTGAAGCAGCCAAAGGATATACCGAAATCCGGCCGCTTGATGCTGACCCTAAAATTTGACCCGGGAGGAATTTCTTTTGAAAGCAGAGCTGATTAAACGTCTGGCAACCTATGTGCAGATTGATACCCAGTCCAATGAGGAAAGCGAGACCTGCCCGTCTACTCCGGGCCAGCTTACACTGGCCAGACTGCTGGTTCAGGAGCTGCAGGAGATCGGTCTGACAGACATCACTATGGATGATAACGGCTATGTGATGGCCACTCTCCCTTCCAATACAGATAAGGAAGTACCTACCGTTGGCTTTCTCGCCCATCTGGATACCGCGACTGACTTTACAGGTGCCGGTGTGAAGCCGCAGGTCATTGACAGCTATGACGGTAAAGACATTCTATTGAACGCCGAACAGCAGATCATCCTCTCTCCGGACAGCTATCCGGAGCTGGCAGGCTATGCCGGCCATACCTTGATGACTACAGATGGTACTACGCTTCTCGGAGCCGATGACAAAGCCGGGATGGCCGAGATTATGACTGCTATGCATTACCTCGCCGATCATCCAGAAATAAAGCACGGGAAAATCCGCGTTGCCTTTACACCTGACGAAGAGATTGGCCGCGGTCCGCATAAGTTCGATGTGCAGGCGTTTCAAGCCGATTTTGCCTATACGATGGATGGCGGCCCGCTCGGTGAGCTGCAGTACGAGACCTTCAATGCAGCTACCGCCAAAATTACTTTTAAAGGTAATAACGTACACCCGGGTACTGCTAAGGGCAAGATGATCAACTCGGCTAAAATCGCTATGGCATTCCAGAACAAGCTGCCGCAAAATGAGGCTCCCGAGCTGACAGAGGGTTACGAAGGCTTCTACCACTTGTTCGCCATTAACGGTAATACGGAGCAGACCAAGCTCCACTATATTATCCGTGACTTTGACCGTGACAGCTTCAATGCCCGCAAGGCAACCATCTCGGAACTCGTACAATCCTTCCAGCAGGAATATGGAGAAGACCGAGTTGTCCTGGACCTTCACGATGAGTATTACAATATGCGGGAAAAGATTGAACCGGTTCAGGAGATCGTGGAGTATGCCCGTCAGGCTATGCTGTCCCTGGATATTGAGCCTGTCATCCGTCCGGTGCGCGGCGGCACCGACGGTTCCCAGCTGTCTTTCATGGGACTGCCTACTCCGAATATTTTTACAGGCGGCGAGAACTATCATGGCAAATACGAATACGTATCCATCGATAATATGGTCAAGGCAACCGAAGTGATTATTGAGCTGGTACAACGGATTGAACGTGATCAGAAGTAAACCAGCAGAAAAGGACCCTTTCGGGGTCCTTTTTATATTGGGTATTCGGCCTTAATATGTCAGGTTATTCAGCACATCTGGCCGCAAATGTCGATCGGTTCGATTTCCATGCTGTCAGGACCCCTTCTCCTTGATGCTCCTATACCGATATAAGCAAGGCGAAAGGGCATCGTCTCATACAGCAAACGGGCTATCTCCTCCATCACCTGCTTCAGCACCTGCGGTGCCTCATGCCGGGAAACGGACGTTCCTCCAAGCAGCAGATAAGCCTCCTTAAGCAGTACGGACGGGATACAAAGCACCAGTCTCTGATCATGCTGTGCTCCACTCTCCGCATAGGCGCGGCAGCCAATCCAGGCTCCTCCGGGAAGCTGCAGCATGCCATAAGTGTAAGGATGATCCTGCTCATCCGAATCGAGGCTCTTGGCGGGCCAGGGTCCCACGAGTATTCGGCTCTTCCATAACATATCGAGGCCTCGCTGCAGTGAATCGCCGTGCAGCAGATCATCATATTGGATTACCAATTCCAAATCGTCTTCGCCGTAACTGTACATTGTTCGCTCCCCCTTACGAATCATGTCTGTACTATGCTGTCTTTTTCTACATCATACTCCGCTGTTCTGAACCGTTTCTGAACAAGGGTGAGTAAGCATAACAAACAGCCTTCCGGCATGCGGAAGGCTCGGTTTCATTAAAGGTGTACTTACAAGAGATGAGGGTCATCCTATGTGACTGTTCAAACCTGTACTTCGTCCTGCTGAAGCATACAGCTGCTCATAAAGCCGCCGGGTTTCCGGTTCCGGTTCAATGCCCATCTCCTCCTGAAGCCGATCGCACAGGGTATCGTAAACCTGTTGAAGCATAAGATCGTTCTTCATTTTGGCGTATACAAGCAGAAGCTGGCGGGTGATTTCTTCCGAGAAGGGCTCCTCCTGCTGCAGGAGATGCAGATGCTCTGCAGCAGCCCCTACGCGGCCATTCTCCATTTCGAACCAGGAGAGCTCCATCATCAGGCGTATCCAGCGTGTCTGCAGCTCACGAGCTCGGTCTTCTGCCCAAGGATAATCATGCCCTCCAAGGTATCTGCCCTGATACATGGATATCACGGTCAGCCGCTGATCGTAATTGAATTCATTAATAGGACCATGTCCTGATGTCTCCTGCTCGAAATGCTCGGCATCCGTCAGTCTGCCTGCCCGCAGCAGGCGGTATCCATCGTGATTATATTCCAGTACAGCATCCAGTTCCTGATCCTTGATCAGCTTGCGGATCTGATAGACTGACGTATGAAGATACGTCACGGACTTGTCAGGTACCGCCTCCGGCCAGAGCACCTCCAGCAGCTGTTCCTTTGACACCCACTGGCCGCCGGTATGCAGCAGGTAAGCGAACAACTCCTGGGATTTCTGAGTTCTCCATTTTACCCGCTTCGGTTCCCCGCTTGCAGGATCGTACAGCTCCAGGCGACGGAACAGCCCGGCCCATGGCATGTTAGGTCGTATAATGTTCTCCATATTCTCCTGCAGTGCACTATGCTGCTTATTCTGTGCCTTGTACCGGGCTTCGAGGCGGTCCAGCGTCTTGCCCAGCCGTCCGGTACTGATCGGTTTCAGCAGATAGTCGACGGCCTGAAGCTCGAACGCCTCAACAGCATAGTCAGAATAAGCCGTCACAAAAACAATGTGGACCCCCGGATCCTTTTGCAGTATAAACTCCGCTGCTTCCAGACCGTTCATCTCCGGCATACCGATATCGAGAAAGACTACGTCCACAGCCTGGCTGGCCATATGCTCCAGCCCCTTCCGGGCTGATGTATATTGACCGGTCAGTTTCAGCCTCCCATCCATCAGCAGCAGCCGCTCCAGATGCTGAAGCGCCGGATTCTCATCATCAATCAGAATTGCCCTCATCTTCAATATGCCCCCTACCTCGCTCGCGCTCGATCCAGCCTTTTCCCGGCAGAGTCAGACAGGCTCCGTGTCAGCCTCCTTCGTGCATGATTGCACCAGCCGCTGCACAGTCCGCTTTACCCTTTCCGGAGCAAGTGGTTTCAGAATATAGTCAAAAGCCTGCTGCTCATAGGCAAGCAGCGCATGTTCTTTGAATGGTGTGATATAAATAATGTGTATATCCGGACAGCAGCGGCGGATACTGACCGCCAGATCCATACCGGACACCCCTGTCAGGCGGGGATTAATAAACAAGGCCTGCGGCTGCAGCCTGCGTGCTTCCTGGATTGCCGCATCGGCATGAATGGTACTTCCGGCAATACGAATCCCGCCGGTCTCTCCCAGGAGTGCAGTCAGCACATCCAGTTCCAACCTATTGTTCTCCACCAAATATGCATCGATCATCTGTCAGCTCCGTTCTGGATTAGTTCCCATGTTATCCCCATCATAACAAGGATTCCTGAACGGATTCTGAACAATCAGGCAGTCAAAGCCTTTGGGAGCTCGAAGCGAACCTCTGTCCCGCCTGCGGCAAGCGGCTCAATCTGCAGCCCCTGCCCATACATGGCCTGCAGCCGCCGCTGGATATTCATCAGGCCGACCCCGCCGGATGGCGATACCCCGGACTGGATGGACTGCAAGTGCTCCGCCGAGATGCCGATGCCGTCATCCGTAATAGAGACGACCACCGAGCTGCCAGTATCCCTGATGGACAAGCGCACGCATCCGCCCGCAGCTCGCTGCATAATACCATGGCGGATTGCGTTCTCGACCAGCGGCTGAATCGTCAGTGGTGGAACCTGGACCAGAATATCATCATCCACTTCACTCTCGAATTTCAGACGATCTTCAAATCGCGCGCTCTCCAGTGCAACATAGGACTCGACCAGCTCCAGCTCTTTGGCCAATGGGACCAGATGGTCCTGATTACGGAAGTCAAAGCTTCCTCGTAAATACTGGCTTAATTCAATCAGCAGATCTGTCGCCTTATCCGGGTTCACCGGACATGTAGCAATGATCACGTTCAACGCATTGTACAGGAAATGAGGCTTGATCTGCGCCTGCAGGAATGCCATTTCAGTACGGGTGGCATTTTGTGCTGACTGCCTCATGCTGATCAGCGTTCTCACCCGTGCGCGCAGCCCCCCGGCGTCTACCGGCTTAATGAGAAAGTCATTCGCCCCAGCCTTAAATCCAACCCCCTGATCCTCCCGCAGATTACGGGCCGTCAGAATGAGGATAGGCAGCTCGGCCAGCGAGCGCCGCGTTCGAATTTCCCGGCACAGCTCAATACCTGACATCCCGGGCATCATCCAGTCGGTGATCACCAGATCATAGGGCGTCTGCCCCCACAAAATTGCAAGAGCGGCCTCTCCACTCTCGACAGCGGTCACCTGATATTGCTCTGTCGTCAGCAAATTCGTCAGCACCTTAAGATTCACCGGGTCATCATCCACAATCAGAATTCGGCCTGTACATTCATCAGCGGCTGCAGGCAGCTCCGGCAGAACCCGCGGAGCGAACAACGGCAGGGATGGCTGCAGCTCTGCGGCTTCCTGGTCGTACCCTGCCGCGGCAGTCTGCTCCCTGTTTTTAACTTCGGATAATGGATGTACAGCCTGTACCGCGTCCGGAGCAGCAAGAGCGCTTGGAAGTGTAAAGTGAAAGGCCGATCCTTGTCCGAGCTCAGATTCGGCCCAGATCGTCCCACCACCCAATTCAATCAACCTTTTCGTAATATTTAATCCCAGTCCCGAACTCTCGGCCTGTCTGTCCTCTGTATGTGCTTCGTTAACGTAAGCCTCGAATATTTCCTTTAGGCGGTGTCTGGCTATACCGACACCGGTATCCCGAACCGTGACCTGTACCATCCCGTTTTGACAGGCAACCGCCGTAATGGTAACGGTCCCTTCGGCAGTGAATTTCACCGCATTCCCCAGCAAATGGTACAAGATCTGCTGCAGCCGCTCCTCATCCGAGTACACCGGAGGAAGGGTATCCGGCCAATCCTGCACCATCTTGAGCGGCCGGCTGCCCATGCTGTGTTCCATAACCTCCAGCACAGACTGCACAACGGACGGCAGATGGACAGGATTCAGATTTAACACCAGGCCGCCGTGGTTCAGCTTGGAAAAATCGAGAATATCATTAACCAGCAAGGTCAGCCGCTGTCCAGTTGTCTTGATGATGGCGAGATTCTCCTGCTGCTGCCGGCTCAACCTGCCGGATGCGCCATCCAGCATAGATTCCGCCATATTAATCATGCCATGAAGCGGCGTCCTCAGTTCATGCGAGGTCTTTGCCATAAATTCGTCCTTGAGGCCATCCAGGGTCAGCAGCCTTTCGGTCAGCCGCTCATTCTCATCAAAAGAGCTGGCAAAACGACGTACCAGCATCAGCACCTGAGCCAACACAAAAATACCAAGCTCAAAAAAAGATAAAAGACGTGTCTCCATGAGTCCAAAAACATAAGCCAGGTTCAGCACAATGACCATGATCATACTGAGTACGCTGACCAGCATGTAACCCGCATCCTTCGGCCGCTGCTGGATCCATTTGGCCATGATATAAATCGTATAAATAATCAGGACGAGTGAGGCCGCCATCATGGCAGCCCCCCAGGATGAGAACACCCACATCGGCAGGAAGAGCGCGGCGGCCACCATAAACAGCGTAAGCCAGGACGCGAGCCTCAGCATGAAGCGGTGTACGACCCCTTTGACCAGTGCGTCTACATATAAAAACAAAAAAAGGTACACCAGGCTGGAGGAGATGCCCTGGATTCTTAGCACCCACAGATAGGATAGCTCAGGCACAGCTTGGGACAGCAGTTTCTCGCCATGTGTCAGGATATAAAATGAAGCTGCAGCACACATCAGTCCCAGATACAGCAGCGGAAGATCCCAGCGACGGAGCCGGGACAGCAGGATAAAGAACGCCCCCGGCAGCATGAAGAAGCATAAGGACAGCATGTCATTCATCCCCTCACGCTGTTTCTTCGCGATAAGCAGGTTGTCATCCCCGAACCATACCTCACTGACGATACCGCCTGAGGCATAGATGTAGTTGGATACCTGCACAATCACTTCTACTTCGGAACCCTGTACTTCGGTGAAGCCGATATAAGGCACGTTATTCTGTTCGCCCTCATGGAACTGCTGTGATGGAGTCCCGCTTCCCCCCACATTTTGTCCGTTAAGATAAACCCGGCTCGCCATCCGGATATTGTCAGCTTTGATGCCAAGCCGTCCTGCTGCAGGCTGGTCCAGCAGCACACGCAGCCGGTATGTACCATAACCGATTGCACCGGACGGCACGGATGGGTTCCAGGCACCCGGCACTTGGATCATGGCTGCTGATGCCAGGCCCTCCTCTCCCCTGGGAGATTCCGCGGATGGAAAGTCAGAAGGATCCAACAGCTGATTCGGATAAAATTCCCACTGCCCGTCCAGTGCTGCCAGTCCATTCTGTTCAAAATTCCATCCCCGGAGATCCAGCACACCACGGACGGCTTGAGGACGATGGGATTCGATTTGCAGCATCTGATATATTCCTATAGCCGGAACTGTCAGCACCGCCATCATGACGGTGCTCAGCAGCAGCCAGCTTTTCCAGCTGTAACTTCTCATACGTTATCCTTTTCATTGTGCGAAATGAGTACATTTATTACCTAGTACCTATTTCGGTCAGAACAGGCCCGATTTGAATATGCAGCCGGGGCTTCCGGGACAAATATTTCATGAAGACGAACTGTATCCCATCGTATATGCACCAACACCTCCTGAGTATGTTGGTTGACTTGACCCAAGCTTGATTGATAACTTACACATCCTCACACAGCTGGAATATGCACAAGCATGAAAAAAAGCCCCTTCCTATTGGAAGAGGCTGCATCAAACAAAAAAGCCCTTAACCCCGAAGGGCTAAGAGCTTTACTGAGAAAGTCTTACAGTTTTACAACGTTCTCAGCTTGTGGACCACGGTTGCCTTCAACGATGTTGAATTCAACTTTTTGACCTTCGTCCAAAGTTTTGAAACCGTCGCCAGTGATTGCGGAGAAGTGTACGAATACGTCGTCTCCACCTTCAACCTCGATGAAGCCAAAACCTTTGTCTGCGTTAAACCATTTAACTGTTCCTGTTTGCATGAGTGTAACCTCCAAAATAAAATTTAACATGTACTTTTTATGTTCTTGCGAATAAAAAAATCACACATTGAAAAAGGTACTATCGCACAATAATAACCCTTTTCAACGTGCGAGTTATGTTTGTGTTTTACAACTAATTGCATTGTATCACACCCATTTGCAGAACGCAAACACATCAACAGCGTGATGGAAAAAATAGGGCGACAGACTCAGCAAACGCTGTTCTACCGCCCTTTTAGCACTAGAAATATGAGAAATTTGTCAGATTAAATCCGTTACTTCAGCCCGATTACAGCAGACTCCCCCCGAAAATGCTGCGGGCGATAGAGCTGTAGAGCGTTTCGGAAAAAATACGGAGCGTAATCGCTTCCGCCAGCAGAATCAGCAGAGCGCAATAGATCAGATCCAATCCGCCGCGGCTGCCCTTTACCCAGCTGATGACGACTAGTATCGGTACAATAAATAGCGACCCAATTAAACCAATCATAAGGAACCAGACAAACAGCTGGAGCTGCAAAATCGAGAGAATAAAGGCAACAGCAAACAATCCAACGAACGGCACAAGCATGGCTCCAAAGCGTGCCAAAACATCCTTGAAGCCTGCTTGGACCTTCGACAGCCGGATGGCTCCGAAGCTGTACAACGTCAGCAAAATCAGAAAAACAGCATAGATGATAACCGGCTTGATCACTACATTAAGAAAGGGGCTGTCCAGATATCTGCGATATTCGCCAAGATTGAAGTACAGCATAAACGGAATCAGCAGGCTGAACAGAAGCATGGTTATCAGTCCGTTAATAAACTGTTCCCCGCGGATCTGCTCTGCCTCTGCAAACGGGCGTTTGATTACAGATGCAAAGTAACTGAAATACTGCCTCGAGACCTTCCTCGCATTCTGGACATACACATGATTCTGGAAGGATGCCGGGGGATCCACCTGCGGCTGCCGAGCCTGCTGTGGATGCACGTAAGGCTGTACCCTGGATGCTTCCTCGCTGCGCGTTTCATCTGCAGCTGCTGTGCTGCCAGACTGGTGTACCGCCTCCGGCAGCGGCGCACCGCACTGCTCACAAAAGTTCCCTCCTCCTTCGTTCCAATGGTGACAATTCGGACATTCCATGGTTTGAGCTCCTTTACCTTTTAAATTTGCGGCAATTATGTAAGCACATTTTTACTATGTATGAATAGCAATGCAGGTCTATGTATCCAATAATCCGCCAATCATTACCATTTTATGACGGGTTTATACTTTCTTCAACAAAAATTTGCAAAATTCACCCTGGTGATTTCCGTCCCTAAAAAGGATCAATACCAAAAAACCGCAGCCCCTAATGTATGGGGTCTGCGGATTTGCAGATTGTCCTTCTATTCATTTATCCACCAGTGTGAACTCGGATAGCTGCCGCTTCCCAGCAGCACCTTCTCTCCGATCCGAGGTGTTGCGATGTGCACGCCGTGTTCTGCTGCAGCCGCTGCGGCGCGCTGAACCGGGTCCGTCCAGGTGTGCAGCGCCAGTGTAAAGGCTCCCCAATGGATAGGGATCAGCAGACCTCCCTGCACATCCTGATGCGCTTGAACCGTCTGCTCCGGGGTCATATGGATGGGTGCCCAGCGCCTGTCATATTGGCCGCACTCCATCAGCGTGACATCGAAAGGGCCGTACTTGCGGCCAATCTCGGCAAAATGAGTGCTGTAGCCGCCATCCCCGCTGAAGAAGAGCCGGCTCCGTTCTCCCTGGATAACCCAGGAGCACCAGAGAGTCTGGCCCCGGTCATTCAAACTCCGGCCCGAGAAGTGCTGGGCGGGCGTACAGGCAAATCGCAGTCCTTCCCATTCAAACTCATCCCACCAGTCATGCTCCTCAATCCTGCCCGGCTCCACTCCCCAGCGTTCAAGATGTGCGCCTACGCCCAAGGGAACAATAAAATGCCTCACCCGGTCTTTTAACTGCAGGATGGTTCCATAATCCAGATGATCATAGTGATCGTGGGAGAGCACAACGGCATCGATATCGGGCAAATCCGCGATTTCGGCCGGCAGTCCGCCATAACGTTTGCCGCCGATGGACGGAAACGGCGAAGGGGCCTGCCCCAGCATCGGATCAAGCCAGAGAATACGTCCTTCCAGTTCCAGCAGTACGGCAGAGTGCCCAAACCAAGTAACTGCCGTTCGGTCATGCTGCTCCTCCGGCAGCGGGGCCCAGCGGTCGATTGGCAGCGGCTTAGCAGGGCGTCTGGCAGGATCTCTGCGCAGAAAGTCGCGCAGAGTCGACAGGTTCTCTCCCAGGCTGGTAGAGACGCTTGCCCCGTGTGCCGGGTTCACGAACTCCTTTCCATTATATTGAGGCGACCGACGAACAGCCGCCAGCCGTTCATCTGCTGATCTGGCTCCAAACACAGGATTATAGGTCAAAACCAGATAAGCAGCTGCCGCAACGACAGCAATGAACAGCACGATTGTAATTAGAATCGTCATGCCTGGATTCCTCTTTTCTCATATAAACGTAAGCGGCTCACTTGTTCCATGAGAACCCTTTACTGCTGATTGTAATCCTCTGTTAGCTGTTATGCAAAAGCCGGCCATGCTGCTCGCTGAACATGCGGTCCTAGCGCCCTTTGCTGTACACCGGCATACATAAATTATACAATGAGGATGTTTAATTCGTAGATATATGCAGATAAAGGAGACCCTGTATGAACGAAATCACGCTGGATACACAGCTTCGGGCTGAGGATGTTCAGGAGTATAATCTCTCTTACAGCCTGAAGAGCGTTTATATTCTGACTGGCATCGGTTTTGTTGTTTATTTTATTCTTATGTTCGTCATCAGCAATATCAAGGGACGTGTGAATCTGCCGGTCATTCTGGCGGTTGATATTGCTATCAGTGCCGCTCTGCTGTTCTACTCGCGCAGCAGCATCTCGCGTAAATCCAAGAAAGCATTCGCCAGTGATCCGCTGATTCAGCTGCCGAGCAAATACCGGATCCGTGATGAAGGACTCGATTACGAGAATGAGTCCGGCAGCGGTCACGTGGACTGGGAACAAATCTACAAAGCCGGCGAGACCCGCAATCTGCTGCTGGTATTCATCTCCTCCAACCGTACGCTTATCCTGCCTAAGCGCTCATTCCAGTCGGATGGCGATATCACCGCGTACCGGAAGCTGATGAAACAGCACCTCGAACCAGGCAAGGTCAGATTCAAGGGGTGATCCGCCGGTTCTTATCACAATAAGCCAGAACACTCCCGTCTGGGCTGCACTGGCTTATTGTCATTTCAATTATTATTTACTGTATCTCAGCGCATTCGTAATCAAGGCTACTGCTTCAGCCCGGGTAGCTGTTGCGTTAGGGTCAAACCGATTACCACCCTTGCCGCCAATCAGCCCCTCCTTCACGAGCACTGCTACATAAGGCACAGCCCATGCCGGGATTTGCTTGGCATCTTTGAAAGCGACAGCCGCCTTCTTGTCCGCCTGAATCCCAAGAGCCCTTGCAATCATTACCGCCAGCTCGGCACGGGTAATTGCTCCTGCAGGTCGAACCGTCCCATCCTCGTAGCCGCTAAGAATTCCTGACGCCGCAGCCTGCAGCAGGGCATCCTTCGACCAAGCCGGAATCTGTCCTGCGTCCTTGTAGGCTGCAGCCGGAGTACCTCCCGACAGCTTAAATGCGCGTGCCAGCATCGTAATGAATTCCGCACGGTTTACAGTCTGGTTAGGCCGGAAACTGCCATCATTATACCCTTTGACATAACCTGCAGATACGGCCTGGACGATGGCACTCTCTGCCCAGTGATTCGCTATATCCTTCGGAGCAGGCACTTCTCCTGTCTGTGATCCACCCGGTACGGATGGCCCGGATGGTACGACAGGCACAGCAGGAGCTGATGGAGCAGCCGTTCCCGGGGCGGGGGTCACAGGTGCCGGAACCGGAACTGGAGCCGGCACGGGTGTTGGAACCGGTGTTGGTGTCGTTCCGCCGCTATTCCCCCCTCCGTTGTTGCCTCCTCCAGATACATTCCTCTTGTCAATGCCGAATCGGTCAATAATGAACGGCTGTTTTTCATTTTTATTCTGATCAATCTCGTAGGTGACCGCACTCAGACGCATGCCATCAATGTTGATGTTTACAAAGTTCTGCACCTGACCGCGTTTGGGACGTGTGGTGTTCCCTTCATCAGATCCGTAAGGAGCTGCATGGTTCTCTTCGGCCCGTTCGAACAAGCTGTAGTAGGCATCGCCCAGCGCCGGCTTCTGATTCTTGTAATAGACCTTTGCTCCTGCCGTAGCCGGAATCAGATAGATCGTCCCATCCGGCTTCACGCTGTATTCGATCTTCTCCCCTTTGAAGGACTCTGTAATTTGAACAGGCGCAGACACTGTACCGTCACTGCGGACCGGCTTGGTCCGGGCATAGATATGATCGTGTCCCTGAAGCACCAGATCAATGCCCAGCTGAGCCATGATCGGCGCAATCTTTTTCCGTACCCCGTTCTCGCCAATGATGTCCGAATCGGTTGCATGATTGGACGTCGTATAAGGGCCTTTATGAATATTCACAATGATCCACTGGCTGCCTGCTGCACGTGCTTCCTGTACATCCTTCTTCAGCCATTCTACCTGGGCCGGACTGAAGTTGGCATACTCTGCCGAATTCTCATTGGAATTTAATACAACAAAGTGGACATTGCTGTAGTTGTATGAATAGTAACCACCTGTTTCGGTTGCAGATCCCTCAGGTGTCGGCAGATTAAAATGATCAATAAAGGCGTAATTCTCATCTTCGTGATTTCCTGCGGATGGAACGATCGTCGTATGCAGCAGACTGTCTTCAGAGTGCCCGAACAGCCAATCCCACTGTTCTTCATTGACACCGTCATCCACAATATCTCCGTTATGCATGGTGAAGGCGGCATCCGGAACCGTCTTCAGCGCCTTGGCCAACGTCTCGGAGGACAGCTTGGCTTCTTCTTCCGTCTTTGCCTGCGTATCGGCCAGATCAATGAAGCTGAAAGATCCTGAAGCAGGTGCGGTACGGAAGGTCCCCGTCTTGCTCCAGCTGTTAAGCTTCTGGTCCCCTACGCGGAAATAATACGTAGTGTCAGCCTTAAGGCTTGATGCTTGAGCTTTATGCACCACTTCTTCCGGTGAGTTGACGGATGCCGCAGTTGTTCCTCTAAAAGACTTAGCTTGAGTAAAGTCAGGTTCAGTCCCCTTTTTCTCCACAATCTGTACATCACTATCCTTCGAGGCCAATGGTGTATACCAGGTGAAAGCTTTGCTTGTCACTGGATCACCATTAAAGGTAACCGTCACCTTGCTGATATCTGCCGATTGATCTCCACCGGCAAGAACAGGGGCCGATTGATAACGGCCGCTTACCGCCTTGATGACGAATTCATAAGAAGTATTGGCCTCCGGCGCATTCACCTCAAGCGTGTATACCGATTTGTCCGTTTCATGTGGAACGGTCACACTCCAATTGAGCCCGGCCCGGTCCTCTTTCTCGTATACACGATAGGCCGTTACCCCAGTGCTGTCCTTCGGAGCATGCCAGGTCAGCTGGATTTTCCCTTCCGTCTGTCTGCTTGCTTTCGCCTGCTGAACAGGCTGAATTTCTTTGACAGATTTACGAATGCTGTATTGATCAAGCAGTTCATCATTTTTACCCTCAACCGTTGTATAGGTCTGGTAGCTGATTTGCTCCCCATTCATTGTAATTCCTGTGTACATGGGTACATTCGGCTGTTCAACTTTAGCGGCATAATCAAATGGGCCCGGCTTCGGCTTGTACATTTTGAAACCCGCCGCATTGGTCAGCAGGTACAGGGTCCCCTTCGGATCCAATACCTGACCGCTGAAATCCGGTATGATATCCGTAAGCGGCTTGTGATCATACATCTGATAACTCCGTGTATACGTATGGTCATGACCGCCCAGCACCATGTCAATTCCTAACTCGTCAAAGACTTGGGTCAGCTTGTCGCGGAAATACAGCACATCCGTATCACTTTGGTGACTGGCTACAGAGTAGGGGGATTTATGCAGGACGACGATGTTCCATTTTTTATCACTCTTTGCTACCTGGCTGCGCAGCCATTGTACCTGTTTGTTGTAAATATCTGCGACTTCCGCATTGCTGCTGCCCCCGTAATACTCGGTGTTAAGTATCATAATGCGAGCTTGTCCGTAGTCCAGTGCATAGACTGATCCGTCCGGCTTGGCGCCCGTTCCTGATACGTTCGGCAGGTTGAAGTGAGTGGTGAAGTTATCATAGTTTTTGGATTCATGATTACCTACCACGGGAACTAGAGGATATTGCATCAGAATATCCTTTGGCTCATTAAAGAACCAGGACCACTGCTGCTCCAGATCCCCGTTGTCCACCAGATCACCTGAATTCAGAATAAATTGGCTCTCTGGGAACTGGCTCAGTCCCTGTTTTAACACCCGGTTCCAGATCTTGAAGTCATCCTGGCTGGTTCCCTGTGAATCTGTTGTATATAAAAATGTAAAATCCTTGTTATCCGCATCTTCTGTGGTAAAGGTTCCTGTCTCACTCCAATGTTCCGGTGCACCGTCCCCGGCGCGATAGGCGTATCGCACTCCCGGCTGAAGCTGATCCGCAACGACCTTATGGCTCACAAAGCGGGTCCTCACACCAGCGCTTTTGTCCGTCTTGTTCATGTACACACTGGTTGTGACACTGGTTCCTGTATACGTCTTGACCCCCTCTGTCGGGAAGAGATCCCCGTTCATTCTGGAGGCTTCTACCACTTCCAGTCTGGTACCCTCAATCCCTTCCGGTGTATACCAGGCAAAGCCCCTGGTTGTCTGCGGGTCGCCGTGAAAGGTCATGGCAATGGATGCAGGGACTCCGGCTCCCATTCCATCCATGGCCTTCAGCAGTGCGCTTTCTCCATTAGCTGGAGCTGGTTCTTCCCCGTAGACCGCCTCCGGTGCAGTCACCACGGTCTGGCTGTCGACAGCATTCTCTCTCTGCAGCTCTCCATCTGCAGCCGCGAACACCGAACCGGTGCCGAACAGACCGAAGATGATCATAAATGTCAGCAGCAGAGACATCCCTCTCACTTGCTTCTTCTTCATGATTTACTCCTTTAAGTATGTAATTCCGGACGGAGCATTGCCCAAGCCGGTTACTGTTATGCTAACAGCCGTTTGTTAAGCCGTTGTTCATCAGAGAAAGGGAAAATGTAAAAAGACCGGGCCCCATCCAAAATGATTCATTGGACGCAGGGCTCCGGTCTTAATCATCAGCAGCTGCAGCACGAGATCAGCCAAACCTTCCTTGTACATAATCTTGAGTACGTGAATCCTGAGGCTCAGAGAACATGTACCTGGTGTCGGCTGCTTCCACAATTTCACCGTTCAGGAAAAAGACCGTCCTGTCCGATACACGGGCCGCCTGCTGCATATTGTGTGTCACCATGACAATCGTATAGCGGTTCTTCAGCTCCTGAACCAGCTCTTCAATCTTGGCTGTGGACTTTGGGTCCAGGGAAGCAGTCGCTTCATCCATCAGCAGAATCTGCGGGTCGACAGCCAGAGAACGGGCAATACAGAGACGCTGCTGCTGACCGCCCGACAGGCTGAATGCCGAGCGCTTCAGCACGTCCTTGACTTCATCCCACAGTGCGGCTGAGCGGAGACTGCGCTCCACGATTTCATCCAGCTTGGCTTTACTGCGGATGCCATGCAGACGGGGACCATAAGCCACGTTGTCATAGATGGATTTCGGCAGCGGATTCGGGGACTGGAAGACCATGCCTACCTTCTGGCGCAGTGTCTCAATATGAATGTCCGGACTATAGATGTCCGTACCGCCAATCGCTACTCTGCCTTCAATGCGCGTCCCCGGAATCCGGTCATTCATCCGGTTCAGGGAACGCAGCAGCGTGGACTTGCCGCAGCCGGACGGACCGATAAAGGCCGTAATAGCCTTGTCCTGAATCTGCAGGGTAATATCTTTGAGTGCGTGCAGGGTACGGTAGTGCAGGTTCAGCTTTTGAATATCAATGAAAGCTTGCATGGTTCATTCCTCCAGGTCGGATAGGTTCATCTTGCACGTCTGCGGCTCAGCCAGAGCGGGACACGGAACAGAATATTGATTAACAGCACAACCAGGATCAGAACAGCCGAAGATTTCTCAGCGATTTCCTGGGCATCCGGTACAATGGCTTCTGACTGCACATACCACAGGTGTACAGCCAGCGTAGCTCCCGGGGAGAGCAGGCTGAAATCCCACATCTCGCCCGACGTGGAGACACCGGCAGTCAGAATAATGACTGCACTCTCGCCAAAGGCACGCCCTGCCACAAGGCAAATCCCCGTTACAATACCATTCATGGCCGCCGGCAGGATCACACGCATCATGGACTGCATCGCAGTAGCTCCCAAGGAAGCTGAGGCACTCTTCGTCTCCTCGGGAACCGCACGTACCGCCTCTTCTGTAATCCGGGTCATTACAGGGAGATTCAGGAAGGCCAAACTGATGGCCCCGCCGATAATGGTCAAGCCGATCTCAAACATCTCAACGAATAATGCGATACCGAATAGGCCAAAGATCAGGGATGGCACGGATGCCAGACCTTCGATGCAGATGCGGATCACGGAAATCAGCTTGTTATCTGGTGCAAACTCTGCCAGGTAAATGCCTGCCGCCATCCCGATTGGAACCGAGATAACAAGGGACAGGATCAGCATATAGAAAGAGTTGAACAGCATCGGACCTATGCCGCCCCCGGCATCCATCTCACTTGGCAGTCCGTAGAGGAAGCCCCAGTTCAGATGGGGAAGTCCCTTGTGAAGAATAAGATACAGCAGCCCACAGATAGTCAGCACAGTAAACAGGCCTACACCGTACACCAGCCCGGTGAACAAGTGGTTCTGAATACGTGCTGACCTTCTGCCGGACCGGAGGGAGGGGGTCACACTGGATGAGGTTCGGCTCATTGTACAGGTCTCCTTTGCAGCAGTCGGATGGCTACGATCATGATGATAGCAATGATCAGCAGCAGGAAGCCCATCATATAGAGGGCATAGTTCCACGTGGAATCAAAAGGCACATTGGCAATCTGCATGACAATGTTGCTCGTCAGGACCGAAGTGGGTTTGAACAGGCTGTCTGCCAGCTGAGGTGTATTCCCGATCACCATAACTACCGCCATCGTCTCACCGATCGCCCGGGCCATGCCGAGAATAACAGCGTACATGATGCCTCTTCCGGCTGCGGGGACGACGGTCTTCACGATGGTCTGAAATCGGCTGGCTCCCAGCGCATAAGAAGCATCACGAAATTTCTGCGGCACGGCCGTAAGTGCATCGTCACTGACCCGGCTGATGGTCGGCAGCACCATGATCGTGAGCACCAGAGAAGCAGCCAGCAGCCCGTCAGTCAGACCATTGCCGGTGATATCACGCAGAAAAGGAATGAGCACGGTTAAACCGAGATAGCCATATACGACGGATGGAATGCCGACCAGGAGGTCATAGATCGGGCGCAGCGCCGTCCGCAGCCATACTGGAGCCATCTCTGCCAGGAAAATGGCAACAATGACGGACAAAGGAACCGAAATCAGGAGCGTCAGCCCCGTCAGGGCGAAGGTGCCGGCAATAAAAACCAGGGCACCATAATGATCATTCTCGGGTTCCCACAGCGTAGTTGTGAAAAACTCAGTCACGGATACATCACGGAACACCAGAATACCGGTACGGAACATAAAGACCAGAATTAACAGCAAAAGCAGGGATACAAAAATAGCGCAGGCGATGCAGGCCAGGCGGAACAAGCGGTTAAACAGGCCCAGCCGGGCTTTGCGGCTCAAGCGTCCGCCGCGCCCCAGCTCCAGGCTGGCATGCGGCTCCTGACGGGGATACGTCTGCGGTGCTGCCGGTGTATTCATCATAGGGAAAGTTGCCCTCCTCTGGATTAGACAATCAAGCTGAAGAAAGGCCGGCTTGACGCGCTATAGCGTCTCAGCCGGCCGCTTCATGAACTTGGTTTACGGAATTACGCGTACTTATTTCATTGCCGAGATCGGGATGAATTTCAGCTTGCGCAGGGAGCCGTTCTGGAACTTTTTGCTTTGCACGTAGTCAATAAACGCTTTGGTTGCACCTGTTGGAGCACCTTTTGTCATGTAGTAGCCATAGCTCCATACTTTGTAAGAACCGTTGATCACGTTAGCTTCGGAAGGAGCTACATTGTTGACCTTAACTGCGGTCATTTTGTCTGTCACATAAGCCAGGTCAATATAACCGATTGCATTTGGTGTCGTTTCAACTGCTGTTTTCATATCGCCGCTGGATTTCACTTCTTTGTAGTTGCTGCCTTTGCTCATGAAGTCTTTGCCTTCCAGAGCTTTCAATTGGAAGTTAACGCGTGTTCCGGAACCAAAGGAGCGGTTCACAACGATAATGTCAGCGTCTTTACCGCCTACACTTTTCCAGTTAGTTACTTTACCGGAGAAGATGTCCTGCAGCTGTTTTGTGCTCAGGTTGTCCACACCTGTGGACTTGTTAACTACAGCAGCGAAAGGAATAACCGCTACCTTATTCGCTACCTGTCCATCAAACTTGGCAAAACCCGGTACGTTCGTGGAAGCGTCCCAGTCACATGCACCGATATCGGCAATGCCTTTACGCACTGCTTGCGGGCCTGTAACGGAGCCGGCTGCGGAAGCAGAGATCCGTACACGCGGGTTGGCTTTCTTGAATTCGTTAGCAGCTTGCAGTGTCAACGGGAGCAGGGCTGAAGATCCATTGATTACGATCCGGCCGCTGAGGCTGGCCGCCTGAGTTGTTGCAGAAGGAACCACCGCAGTAATCAAAGTTGCGGCGAGAACGCCTGCCATTAATTTTTTGTACCATTTCATTGTAAAAATCCCCTCTCATCTTATAAATGAATTAAATTGAAATTGCTAAGCCTCTCTTGGAGATGCTGAATGCCTATTTATTCGCCTGTACGCGTCAGACTTTTCCACTGCCCACCTGCATACACCTGCACCACACCGTTGTTAACCGCAGCTATATTATTAGAACTTCCAACAGTCACTTCGCTCAGGCTGTCTGCGCCAGCACCAAGCAGCCTTTTACTTCCGGAAGCGAGATCCAGCTCCTGTACCTGCGTCTGACCGGCAGCTCCCGCCGTCAGCAGAACCATTTTACCCTGGCTCAATACGGCTTCCAGCACATCCTGATCAGCATATACATCGGCAGATTTGCCATCTGCGCCTACCGCAACAAGCTTGGCCGGCTTATCATCCTGTACGCTGACATAGTAGACAGATTTGCCGTCTGGGCTAAGAGTTACATACACCTTGTCATCCTTGCCTGTCGTCAACGCCTGTGGTTTTGCATCTTTCACGGAAGCATCGAACATAAAGATCTGCGGCTCGGTTCCATCCAGGTTAATGCTTACATCATCCTGATCTACCGGTTTGCTGCTATCCGCGGTGACCGTTCCAGTCTTTACTACAGTGTAGGCAAACTTTTTGCCGTCAGCAGATACGCTCAGGTTTTCCTTGTAGTCCACTTTGTCATCAAGCACTTTGGTGACCTTGCCGTCTGCCGTGCTAATCTGTCCGATTACACTGCCCTTGTCTCCCTGCAGGAAGTAAATGGACTTACCGTCTGCAGACCATTGCAGCTCGTTCTTGATCGAAGTATCCGCACTGATTAACGACCGCAATCCGCTCGGCAGACTAATCTGATATACTTTGCCGTCCGCTTCAGCGTAAACGGCCTTGTCTCCGCCAGGAGCTACAACCAGTTCAGAAGCATCCGAGGTTACGAGCAGAAGCTCATGATATCCGGTATCCGGGTCAACGAGGTAATCAGCTCGTCCCGAATCCGTCGTTACCGAAGCCAGCAATCGGCTGCCTGCGACCCAGCTGATCTGATCTACTTCACCAATAGGGGCGAAGGTGATAATGCTCAGCTGCCCGGTTGTATTTTTGGCAACCAGACCTCCAATTGCCTGGATAAACGAGGTAAGCTCTACATAATGACTCCCGTTGATCTTCTGCACTGCGCTTGGCAGGCTGACACTGGTGCCGTCAACCGTCATGGCCGCCGACCCGCTGTGAAGGGCTACACGATGCTCGGCTGTATCGATGCTCACGGTTCCATCGGATTTAGAGGAGAGATCCGCTCCGAGCGCACTGCCCAGACTTTGAAGAGAAATAAATGTTTTATTGTTTATTAATACTGTGTTAACTGAATTTTCAATTCCGTTGATTACATATTTGACGGTCTGGATCTGAACGTTGCTCTTGGTTGTCTGGGGAACAGCTGCATTGGCCGCACCTGCCGCTGCCAGCGTAAGCGCGGAGACCAGCGCAGGGATAAGCAGTACTTTTTTATTCCACATCGATATGCCAACCTTTCATATTTAAGATCTATAGAGCTTAAGCCAGGCCTGATTTGTCTGTGGCCCAGACTTTGTGAATGATCCCTCCCATGTTCAGACAAAGGTGATAGGCCAGCCCTTCACATCATTGATTTTTGCAAAGCGCTTATCTAAGGTTCTGAAGTGAGTATACGGGTGATTCATCAATTGGACGTCATCGCTATATTTACGGATTGTAAAATATTTGCTGGCTTCGCACTTGCGAACTCCTTATTATACGAAGCTAAGAATTTTGTCGCACGAGGAAAAGGACAACAAAAAACCGGTCTTCTCCAGGAGGAGAACACCGGTCATAGTCAGGCATATAACTTTAGGAATGTTGGGAAGATGGCTGGTTAACCGGCTGTACGGCCGGCAGGCTCACTTCATTGACATAATTGGTAGCCATGATTTGTTTGACTTCCTCCGGACTGGAGGTTTGACCAAGCGCCCACATCATTTTGGTGACAAGGGCTTCCGTCGTCATATCATATCCCGGAATGACCCCCTTCTCCAATACCTTCTGTCCAACTTCATAGATCGTCAGATCGCCGCCTTCATAAGGACACTGCGTAGTTACTGCAATGCTCATGCCTTCACGCATCAGCTGTTCAATCTTGTCGATCAGACTGCGCTCTTTGAATGGTACTCCGCCCAGCCCGAAGCCTTCAATAACAATTCCTTTGTATCCCAGCGACTGGATGGCATCAAAGATCCCCGGATTGGTTCCCGGAATCAGACGCAGCAGGAACACTTCTGCACAATAGCGGTCATCATATACATGCCCTTCGGGATGCGCGGCCTTCAGGCTGCGGTCATATTGAACGTTTCCATCCTCCACCAATCCGATATACGGATAGTTAATGCTCTCAAAGGCGTTGTAGCTCCGCGTTCTAATCTTGGACGAGCGTGGACCGTTAATAATTTTGCCGTTAAATACAACAAACACACCCGGCACTTCGCCGCAGGCGGTCAGGAAAGAGTCGATCACATTCTTCTTGGAATCACTATTCTCTGCCAATATGGACACTTGTGAACCGGTCAAGACTACAGGCTTATTCAGCGTTCCCAGCATGAAGCTCAATGCCGAAGCGGTATAGGCCATCGTATCTGTGCCGTGAGCAATCACAATCCCGTCATAATGCGGGAGATCGCGGTTCACCATACGGGCGATAACGGCCCAGTCTTCCGGCTGGGTATTCGTGCTGTCCATGCTCATCAGATCACAGGCATCAATCTCGCAGATTTCAAGCAGCTCCGGGATTTCGGTCAGAATGCTCTCTGCATTCTGGGTGGGAGTCAATCCGTGCTCCTGATAGGAAGACGAAATGGTACCTCCTGTATTTATAAATAGAATTTTCTTCATTCTTATGCTCTTCCCTTCAGGTATGAACAATAACAAAAGCTCATTATCGAGTATAACACTGTCCGGCCAGGTTCGGTATGACCATCTGCAGGAAAAAGCAAACCAGGCAGCTCTCCTCTCACCGAAGAATGCTGTCCCGGGAAGCGCTGTGCTTCAGCCGACAGATTGGGGTTCCTCGCCGATGAATGCATGGGACCGGATTTCTCATATCAATTCATGTTTTCCAATGAGCGTTCTCTCGGATATGTTATAATAACAGGCAATATTTCCAGGAACTTCACTGCCTCCAAGAGGTAATGATGACCTGCAAGAAAGGAATTCAATGAATTTAACTTATAGTGTTACGCAAAAGCAATTGTTAGATCTGCTGCTGAATGTTGCCGTGGTACGCCCTGTATTTGTCTGGGGCGCACCTGGCATCGGCAAGTCTTCCCTTATCCAGCAGTTTGCAGAACGGGTCGGACTTCCGTGTGTTTCTCTGCTGGGCAGTCAGCTGGCGCCCGAGGATCTTGTCGGTGTACCGCAGATTATAGACGGCAAAAGCCGTTTTTGCCCTCCCTCCATGATCGCCAAGCGGTATACGACCGGATCGTGACGGATATGAGAGCTTATCGCAAACTGGCTACTTTTCGGGGCGTAGGCCTTGGAGATATCCTGCCTCCCCAGCAGCCGGATTGGTGGGAAAGGCAGGATGGAGTTTCGCTTGACGAGTTTTACCGAAATGCCATCAGCCAGGGATTGACCTATCATCAGGAACAAAACAGAGGATTTCTTCCTGCCGGCCTAGTTGAGGAAATTCGTGCACTCAGCCAGCCGCCCATTCCTTGGGATGTAGAGCTCGCGAAATGGTTTGATCACTATTTCTCGCCTCTGGAGAAAATCCGTTCTTATGCAAGAGCCAGCCGCCGTCAGAGCTCCACACCGGATATCCCCCGTCCCCGCTGGGTATCCCATGAAGGTGCAGAAGAAGGCCGCACGTTTGCTGTCGTGCTTGATACCTCCGGCTCTATGGACAGTAAACTGCTTGGTATGGCTCTAGGCGCAATTGCCAGCTACAGTCTATCCAGAGACGTCCCCCTTGTCCGTGTGGTCTTCTGTGACGCAATCATGTATGACCAGGGGTACATGTCTCCGGAAGTGATAGCTGACCGGATTACCGTTAAGGGACGCGGCGGCACGATCCTCCAGCCTGCGATCGATTTACTGGAACAGGCCGAAGACTTCCCGCGTAATGGACCTCTGCTGATCATCACCGACGGATACTGTGACCGGTTAAAAGTTCATCGGGAGCATGCTTATATTTTGCCGAAGGGAAATCATCTTCCGTTTGTACCTAGAGGACCTGTGTTTCGGATATAATACAAAGCCCCGGCATTCCCTGCCGGGGTTTGTATCTCTTTGGGGGATACTGTATTAAAGTTTAATTTTCATCTATCAGGGTAAAGGATTCGAATATAAGGCTATGTTTTTACAGACGACGACACAGGAGGACTTTTGATATGAACAGAACCTTCCGCTCCATTACACTCACTGCCGCACTTGCGGCTTCATTAGCAATGGCCGGCTGCAGCTCGGACTCCGATCAGACTCAGACTAATAAACCTGCAGATTCGCCGGGGTCTGCTTCGCAAAGTGACAACGCATCAGGCGGCGGCCCCCCTTCAGGCAGCCCAGCTGGTGATACAGAGACAGGGTCTGCGGACAACGGAACAGGTTCTCCGGGCAGCGGCACAACAAGTTCTGACACGGCGGGCAGCGGCAGTACAGATGCTTCGGGAGGGTCCTCCTCCGGCGGCGGCCTGGACGCCTCATTTCAGGTCATTCAACAAGTGAAGGAACAGCTGAAGATGAACCATCCGATTCTGCCGTATTCATTTGCACTGGATCATGACCAGCAGACAGCAGCCCGCATCATGCAAAACAGCACCGATGCCTATCAGGTAATGTTCTACTCCAGCAGCAAAGCGCTGCCGGTGAATGATCCCTCACTTGAACAGGAGGGCCTGCCGGTCACCGCATCCTTCGCGGCCAAGACGTATGCCAATTCAGCATCGACAGCCAAAGCTTTTCCCGATATTACGCTGAATAAAAGCCAGGATCTTGATCTGGGTCATGGTATTAAGGGTTACACCGAAGGTGCAGCAGGTCATGCCTACCTCAATTGGCAGGAGGGACGCTGGCTGCTGCAAATTGAATCGTTAAGTCAGGATCAAATGGATCAGCAGGGGATCGCCAAGAAAATGGTTGACTACCTGGAAACTCACCGTCTGCCTGTTCCCAAAGATAAAGGCATCATTCAGGTGTCCTATCCTCAGGGCGCCAAGAATGTTCAGGTATTGATCTCCTGGCAGGAAGGCAGCACAGTCTATCAGCTGAATACCTCGAAAGTACCGCTGGATGCACTGGAGATGGCTGTATCAACCAAATAAGTTTGTGAAACTGTAAAAAAGCCTCCGGCCAAGCTGCTAGCTTGAGTCGGAGGCTTTCGTGGATGCAGCCCTGCATTTAACGCATAAGAGACAGCCTTCCGGCTGTCTCTTATGCAGATCTCTATTTTAAATTAGCCAAACTTGATTACTCCGGATGTATGCAGCAGCACCAGCACGACCAAAATCGGAGCCACATAACGCAGTGCGAACAGCCAGATGCGGAACCAGACTGACTTCAGTCCTGCAGCTTCAGCTGCATTTTTCCAATAGTAGCCGGCGAAAATGGTCGTAATCAGGCCGCCCAGCGGGAGCAAAATGTTCGAAGCGATGAAGTCCATCCAGTCGAAGAAGCCTCTGCTGCCCATCGATGTTAGGCCTGGAACCAAGCCGAAGGACAAAGCTGCTGGAATGCCCAGCAGGAAGCACAATACCGAAGTGATAACCACCGCTTTGGTACGTCCCATGTTCCAGCGCTCCATTACAAATTTAACAGGCACTTCGAGCAGCGAGACCATGGATGTGAGTGCAGCTATGGCGAGCAGAATGAAGAACAGGCCGCCGAAGAAGGAGCCGAAAGGCATTGCCGAGAATGCTGCCGGAAGTGCAATGAATACCAGCTTCGGGCCTTGGCCGGGACTGATGCCGAACGAGAAAATCGTCGGGAAAATGATCAGGCCAGCAATCAGGGCGTAGATCAAATCGCCTGCCCCAATTGCCAATGTAGCGGTGCCCAGCGATTGACGTTTGTCTACATATGCACCGTATGTGATCAAAATGCCCATTCCCAATGACAGGGAGAAGAAGGCATGTCCAAGCGCTACAAGGGCAGATTCGGTCGTCAGCTTGGAGAAATCGGGATTCAGGAAGAAGGAAACCCCTTCCCCGGCACCCGGGAGCGTAACAGCACGGATCATGAGAATGATCAAAAGAATGATCAGGCCTGGAATCAGAACCTTGTTAAATTTCTCGATACCGCCGCTAACCCCTTTGATAACGACCCAGCCTGTTACTGCGAGTGCAACAAACTGCCATAGAATGGGCAGATAACCTTCACCGGTAAAAGTACTGAATGTCCCGCCGAAATCATTGTTTTCATAAAGCGTACCGCTGAAGGACAGCACTGCATAATGCAGCGTCCAACCGGCAATGATGGCGTAGAAGGACAGGATCATGAACGGAGCCAGTACCTGAAGCAGACCCAGCTTACCGAAAATTTTGGGTCCTCCGACCTTCGTAAAGGAAGAAGAGGCATTCCCCCGCCCCGCACGGCCAATGGCCAGCTCTGCCAGCAGAACCGGAAGCCCGATTGCAATCAGGCAGATAATGAACAGCAGGAAAAATGCGGCCCCGCCATACTCTCCCGTAATGTAAGGAAACTTCCACATATTACCCAATCCGACCGAGCTGCCGATCGCAGCCAGGATAAAGCCTGACCTCGAAAATCTGTCCGCTTTGGTCGATGAACCATTACTCTCTTGTTGTCGACTCATGTTAGCCCCCCAAAACCATGTAAACTTTTCTTAGTATTATATTTCAAGATTGCTGGCAGGTCATTAATATTTTTTTTGGAGGAACAGCTGTGAAGCGTCAAAGCCCTTAAGCATCAGGCTTCAGCCTGGCCCACATCTCATTCACCTATAGCTCCATCCGGCCTTAGATAGTGTTAACATATTGCATAAAAGCATCCCTCTATTCGAACCTGGTTATGTCCAGTCCCTTTGGACAAGCATCAGCGCCGGTCCCACCAATTGTGACTGGAGAGATAAAAAAGGGACACACCTTATACAGTGTGTCCCTTTCCGAGTACTTCGGGCCTTTAGCCGGCTGTGATCTTATTCTGTTCAGCATTCTTTTCTGCCGATTGACGGATCTGCTTGCTCCGCAGCTGTCCGCAGGCTGCGTCAATGTCCGTGCCATGCTCCATACGTACACTGCAGTTAATACCATTCTTCTTGAGCGTATCATAGAATCCGAGGATGGACTCCTGGGCGCTACGCTGGTACTGGCTGTGTTCATCTACCGGATTATATGGAATCAGATTAACACTGGCCAGCTGCTTCTTCTCCCTCAGCAGGTCAGCCAGTTCCTGGGCCTGCTCCCGCTGGTCATTAACATCCCTCAGCAAAATGTATTCAAACATAATGCGGCGGTTTGTCTTCTCCAGATAATAATCCACAGCTTCCATCAGCTGTTCAATCGGATAAGCCCGGTTGATCTTCATAATGCGGGTACGCAGATCATTGTTAGGCGCATGCAGTGATACCGCCAGATGAACGCGCAGGTTGAGATCCGCGAATTCTTTGATCTTATCAGGGAGACCGCTGGTGGATACCGTAATTCGTGTCACACCGATCGCCAATCCCTTGTGATCTTTGATCACATTGATAAAGTCGATCAGGTTCTCGAAGTTATCGAACGGTTCGCCGATCCCCATCACTACGACATGAGTTACCTTCTCTCCTTGTCCTGCTGCGTCCAGATAAAACTGAACCTTCATAATCTGCTCGACAATCTCGCCGCTGCTGAGATCCCGGCTTTTCTTGATCAGTCCGCTGGCACAGAAGCTGCAGCCGATGTTGCAGCCCACCTGTGTCGTTACACATACGGAGAGCCCGTATTTCTGACGCATGAGTACAGTCTCGATCAGATTACCGTCCTGAAGACGCAGCAGAAATTTCACCGTTCCGTCCGAAGCTTCCTGCTTCACATGCTCTTCCAGTGTACGCAGCTCGAAATGCTCCTCCAGCAGAGCCAGGCAATCCCGGTTAAGCTCGGTCATCTCGGCAAATCCGGTCACCCGCTCCCGGTACAGGTAGTTCCAGATCCGGCCGGCACGTGACTTCTTATGCCCCCGCTCTTCGAGCCAGGCGATCAGCTGGTCCAGGGTGAGGCCATATATGGATGATTTATTCATGAACGTTCCTCTTTTCAACTTGCTTAAGTTCGGTGTATATCAACAACAACGTCAGCTTAACCTATGACTGCATCTGGGCAGTCCAGCCTATATTGTCCCAAATTTAATAGTTGAAAACAAGAGATCTTCCCTGATTTGCAGGCTAAAATTATTTCCACGCCTTGGCCTCGCCCTTCACCTCAAGACTCGTGAACAGCGGTGTAAGCTTTGCGGCGGGCGGAAAGCTGTTCAGCGGGGATGCACCCCTATTGAGCCTTGTCGGCAGCTGCCGCAGGTCCGCCCCCTCTAGGGTAATTCGCATGACCTCCAATAGGTCGGGGTTTCCCCAGGAAACTCTGTAGTCGAGAGTGGAAATCGTATCATCCAGCCGGATAATAGCTTCCGTATGCTGCAGAACCTGCCAATATGCCTCTGCACGGGAAGGATCCCCTGACTGAAAATGAGGCTGAAACGAGATCAGAACCCTCCTGCTCTCATTTTCCTCAGGGATATACTCGATTAGTCGCAAGCCAGGAAATTTACTTTCCGTCTCCGAAGTGATCTGCTGCTGTGTGTGCTGCTCGGGAGTCATCTCTGCCGGACCCGGGGTCTGCGGAGAACGCACAAGTACTGGATAATAAATGTTGATCAGAATCAGAACAATCAATAATACAGCTGTGCTCAGAAGCCTTTTACGCCACGACATCTTGGTTCACCTCTGCTTCGCATAATCACTCTAATAAAAGTAACAACGCAAATCATACAGAAAGGTTAGCGTACCCATACAATAAACAGCGGCAAAATAATAAAGGAAGACAGCGTCGTCCACAAAATACAGCGGGATATCAAAGCAGGAGCCGCATTGAAGCGATCCGCCAGGGCCACAGCATTGACCGCAACAGGCATGGCGGCCAGAATGAACAGCACTGAAAACAACGTACCCGAAATACCAAGCAGTACCAGCGTGATTGCGGATACCAGTGGTCCCAGCACCATACGGACAGCCAGTCCGCCCCAAAAGACTTTCCCTCGAATTCGCTCTGTTCCCGGCATTCCCACCTTCACCATCTGTGCCCCCAGGATGGTAAGAACAACCGGGGAATAGGCGGCGGCTATGGTCGCAATTCCCTGATTCACCTCATACGGGAGATGCAAATCCGCAGCACGAAGGCCGATGGCCAGCAGAGAAGCATAGATAGCCGGCAGTGCCAGCACGGACTTCACCGCATTTCGCCCCGAGAACTGGGAGCGTGCCGCAAAATAAACACCGGCCGTATTGGCAATGACCATTTGGGAAACAACAAATACAGAAGCTGTATCAAGTCCGGCTTGCCCAAAAGCCAGTAATATCAGCGGCAGGCCATAGTTGGCGCTGTTGGTCAGTGTCGAGAGCAGCGTCATGCCGGACGTCTCCGCCGGGCCTAGTCTCAACAGACGGGACACAAGCTGAGCCAGCAGCCACAGCAGCACCAGATTAAGCAGAGCAAAAGCCAGAGTGCGATAGATGTCGGCTGTCGATATTTTAGCGTTGATTAGCGTTGTGAAGAGGATCGCCGGGCTTAACACATACAGATACAGGGTCAACAGCGGTTTCGTATCCAGGCCTCGATAGCGTCCGAGCAGAGCTCCGGCAATAACCGGAATACATAGCGGAACGATGACATGGTACAGGGTGGCCAGAATGGATTGAATCATAGGGAGGACTCCTTCACTTTACTTTTTTATAACTATATCCTCCCGCTTATTTCCCCGTCCAAGACGCAGTTCCAATGCCATCTATAGATTATAACTATCAATGATTTTCCTCTTATAGGATATAGGCCGAGTTATTTTTGAACTGTTTTTATTTTTTCGAAAAAGGGTAAAGATTAGCATTAAACCAGAGGAGGGGTTAGCATGGATTTGCATCATGGACAGCTGTACTGGAGAACGACGGAACCACCTCATCTTGATGTGAAGCCTGTGCCCGTTCGTGATTATTATGATGTTGTGATCGTTGGGGGCGGCATGTCCGGTTCGCTGTGTGCTTACACTTTAATTCAAGAAGGGCTGCAAATAGCGGTTATAGATAGCGGAGAGATGGGCGGCGGAAGTACATCAGCTAACACGGGACTTCTGCAGTTTAGCAATGATATCATGCTTCATGAATTAATTGAGCAGATTGGCGAAGAGAACGCTGTGCGATTCTACCGCTTATGCCTGGAAGCTCTGGATCAGCTCGAAGAGGCCGCCGAGACAATCGAAGATACCGGGGCAGGTTCCAGCCATTTTATACGCCGGAGCAGTCTTTGTTATGCCAGTACGGAGGCAGATAAGGCCAAGCTGATCAAAGAATATGAAGCCTTGACCCGCCATGGCTTCCCCGTGGAGTATTGGGACGAGGACAAGTTGGAAGCAGAGTTCCCGTTCTCCAAACCAGCCGCCCTGATCACACACCGGGATGCCGAAGTCAATCCGCTGCGCTTCAACCATGGTGTGATGCGTTATCTGCTGGATCATGGTGCAGATCTTTTCGACCATACAGAAGCAAAGCAGATCGAGGATACAGCTGACGGCATTGAGGTCCATACGAATCGGGGTGTATTTCGTGCAGGACACGTTATTGTCACGACAGGCTATTCTTCACCGCCGCTGTTGGGTAATGCGGGGCTGGACCTGAACCGCTCCTACGTCATCGTAACCGAACCTATCGAGGACCTGTCTTCCTGGAAGGAGAACATGATGATCTGGGAAACCAAACGCCCTTACCTCTACCTTCGGACCACTGTGGATCAGCGGATTGTAGCCGGGGGACTTGATGAGGACCAGCCGGAGACCCCTCATAGTGAGACCCTGATCAACAGCCGGGCAGAACGGATTCGCGATGAAGTCCAGAGGCTGTTCCCCGCGCTTCCTATCCGCATTGCATACAGATGGGCAGCAGTCTTCGGAGAATCGGTAGATAATCTGCCCTTTATCGGGCGCCATCCATACCGGCAAAAGCTCTACTACCTGCTTGGTTACGGAGGCAACGGAACGGTATACAGCATGCTGGGTTCTCATATCCTTAAAGACCTCATATCTGGACGTCCCAACAGGGATGCCGAAATTGTCAGGCTGGACCGGGAATCCATGATGCAGACTTAGAAATAGAAGTTAACCTACGACAAAGGGAACCGCTGACGGTTCCCTTTGTTATTTTACAATTCGATTTAACGGCTGTTGAGAATGTTCCACGTGAAGCAATGCCTTCCTTCCAAATACAAACTTAGATCAGAAAAAAAGCCGCCAGGGTAGTCACCGTCAGCCCAATAAGCACCGGCTTCAGGTTCCGCCGAGCCAGCTCAAACGGGCTGACGCCACAAATTGCAGCAGCTGGGATCAGCGCCCACGGAACCAGCGTGCCGCCACCTACCCAAATGGCAGCTACCTGACCGAGCGCCGTCAACGTCGCAACACTTGCGTGGGTAGCAGCACCAAACAGCTGCGCGATGGAGCCGGCCAATGATATACCAGAGAAGCCGGAACCATCCAGGCCTGTGATCGCGCCGGTTACGGTAGAGGTTACAGCACCAACCGCCCCGTTCAGCGGCACGTTCATGGCCAGGGCAGCTCCCAGATCATTCACAATCCCGTGCGAACCTTCCGGCAGTACCTTCCCGAAGAGATCCGTAAAGGCCGAATCACCCAGATAAAAGAATGCGGCAATCGGAATAACCGGTCCAAAAATCTTGAACCCAAATACAAAGCCGTCAATGAGATAAGAAGTTACTTTCTCCAGTCCCTGCTCCGGGTGAGACATCAGCGTCACCACGATCAAAATCAGTACGGCTGTGCCGCCTACCAGTGCGGTTGCATCCCCGCCCTGAAGCTTCAGCAGCAGCATGGCAGCCACGTCTGCCAGGAAGAGCAGCGGAATTAGTACTGCAAGCCAGCGGCGTGCCCGTTGACTTAATACCGACGAAGACTGGCCTGCGGATGAAGCCTTATCCTCCCATGCGTTCGATCCTTCGGCCATCGGCATAAGACCATCTCGCCATGTGCCCCGCCGCTGATCCCTCCGCATCATCCAGAAGGCCGTGACCGTGGTCACTACCCCCATGATGATCACGAGCGGCACGCTGGCCTCCATCACTTGACTCACCGGAATGCCCGCGGCATCCGCAGTTAATTTGGGTGCGCCCTGAATGATGTAGTCACCCGACAAGGCAATGCCGTGACCGAACAGGTTCATGGCCATAGCTGCCCCGAGAGCCGGCAGTCCGACACGGACGGCCACCGGCAGCAGCACGGCACCAATCAGGGCTACTGCTGGTGAGGGCCAGAAGAACCAGGAGGCTACCATCATCAGCAGGCCGATGCCCCAGAAGGCCATCCCTGGGGAACGCAAATAACGGGCGATCGGCGAGACCATCGTCTCGTTGATGCCCGTATAGATCAGCACCCGGCTCATGGCCACAATGATGGAAATAATCATAATGGTGCCCATCAGCTCTTTGGCTGCATAAATAAAAGAATTAAAAATTCCGGATATCGAACCGCTCAGCGTGCCTGTAGCCAGAATGCCCAGCAAGGCTATGCCTGCCACACAAATCATGGTTGTGTCGCGGCGCTTGATCATAAAGCCGATAATGAGTGCAATAAATGCCAGATATACATAATGAATAGCTGTCAGATGAATAAGCATGCCCAATACCCCCACTGCAAAGTTGTGCTATATGCTATGCGGGGGAATGGGCTTGTGTTCAGATTATCCAGAGCCTAGAACAGCAGATTATCTGAATAATTCTGCCCCTCCAGAATGTCATACTCCACCATTTTGTAGTCATTGAGCAGAGCTTGCTGCTCTGGTGTCAGGTTCTTCAGTTCACCCTGTGCACCGATCAGCACATTTTTACTGAGGCCCGGAATTTCCGCTTTGACCTTCTCCAGCAGCTTGTAATACGCTGGCATCTGCTGACCGGTCAGCTGGAACATTGTTGGTCCGATAAATGCCGGGCTCAGCGTTCCCAAGGGCTGATTGCCAATATCGAAGTTAGCCATGTACATGAGCTTCGTCTCATGCTTCAGGCGCGGATTGCTGTCCCAGCCAGCCTGGGTATAGATTCCGGAGGACAGTGCAGGCAGGTGATCGCCCCAGAAGGCGACAACCGTCGGGCGTTGAATCGTCTTAAGCTGCTCACTTAGATACTTCAGCGCTTCATCCGTCAGTTTCGTATCCTGCACATAGGTCTCCAGTTCATCCTTCTGTGCTGCAGGTACGCCGCCTACGTCAATCGTTGTAGGCCCGTTAAGCCCTTTGGTGAACGGAAAATGGTTCTGCATCGTCACCAGGTGTAGGAAGGTTGGTTTGTCGGACGACTGCAGCTCACGAACCGCTTCCTTCACGGCTGCCATGTCCGAGATATAACCATCCGGCGTCATCCGCTCTGCATTCGGAAGATCACCTTCCGTCTTGAACTGGTCAAAGCCCATAATCGGGTAGACCCGGTTGCGGTTGTAGAAGGTTTTGTCAAACGGATGCAGGGCCAGCGCTTCATAACCCCGTTCCTTCAGGATGCTGACAATCGAAGGCAGCGAGGACATTTTGACAATGCGCTGCTGATATGGGATCGAGCCATCATTGAGAAAATACATCGACAGCCCGGTCAGCGCCTCAAACTCGATGTTCGCCGTATTGCCGCCAAATTCGGGCGACAGCATATAACCGGACGGTGTCTTGTCCGCCTGTTCATGAATGAACTTTAGGGGATCCTCACTGAAGGTATACGTAGGCATCCGTGTCGGATCGAAGAAAGCCTCATCCATCATATATACAATATTAGGCTGTTCCGCTGGCGCAGCAGTACCTGCATTATCCGGTAGTGCTGCGTATTTCTTGGCGATGGCCGTGATGGCTTCCTTGCTGTAACCTGCCGGTTCAGCGATCAGATTCTGCTTCAAGTTTCCAGTAAAGGCGAACAGAAATCCATTCTGGGAGTAATTCGCCTTCTGATTCCAGTAGACATTCTGGTACTTGATCGCGGCAGACAGCTTGCCGCCGCTGCCCACCATGGAGATAAATCCGAGGATCAAGGCAGTCGAGAGCACTGCCAGTCCGACACGAAGCGGAAGCTGAACACGGATCTTCGGCAGCTTGATGATCAGATAGACCAGAGCAGCCACGACCACAATCGTCAGAATAACCGCGAGCGGAGAGATCATGCCGCGCGTAATCTTGGCCATCTCCTGCGCGTTCTTCACCTGGTTGAGGTCCCAGGGGAAGAGCGGTTCGCCGGTTGTAGACATTTTCTTATAATTAGCGATGCCCAGTACGAACAGCGCGATGAATGCAATCAGCGGACCGGTATACGTATTCGGAATGATAGCCGCAAACACCAGCAGAATGAAGAAAAAAAATAAACTGCCGCAAATATAAAGCCAATAAAAATTTGAGATCCAGGTCAGCACACTGCTTACATCCATATTCAGCGAGGAAGCCTGCAGGAAGAAATTCAGCAGGAAACCGCCAATCAGAAGTGAGAGCAGCAGGTAGCCCACCCGCTTCGTGGGAACAAACCAATGACGCACATGTATCCTCTCCTATCTTGTTAGAGGAACAGTATACGCCATTTTACTTAAGAAAAGATTAAAAAAACGGCAAAAAATTTTGCCGTTTCTGGTAAGAAGACGCCGGAGCATCCCGCCGCAGTCTATAATGAAGCTGCTGTAAACGTGTTTCCTCCCTCAATTGTACCGTTCTCAAAACCTTTATAGAACCAGCGCTTGCGCTGCTCGGACGTTCCGTGGGTGAAGCTCTCCGGCACGGCATAGCCCCGGGCCTTCTTCTGAATGGTATCATCTCCAACCGCACTGGCGGCAGTCAGCGCCTCATCCAGATCGCCTTCCTCCAGCAGATCCTGTCCCTGGGCGTAATGCGCCCATACCCCCGCATAATAGTCGGCTTGCAGCTCCAGTTTCACCTGGATTTTATTATATTCCGTTTCGCTGAGCTTCTGGCGCTGCGGAGCCACCTTGTCCATCGTGCCGAGCAGCGTCTGCACATGATGCCCGACCTCATGAGCAATGACATAGGCCATTGCAAAATCACCCGGTGCGTTAAACTGCTGCTTCAGCTCATCATAGAAACTCAGGTCAATGTACAGCTTGTGATCTCCCGGACAATAGAACGGCCCTACCTGTGAACCCGTGACACCGCATGCCGACTGCACACTGTCCGTATACAGAACCAGTGTAGGATTCTCATACGTCATCCCTTTCTGCCGGAACACTTCTTTCCATACGTCCTCCGTATCTGCCAGCACAACCGACACGAATTGTGATAATTCCTTCTCCTGTGCGGTCTCCTGATAAGGAGCACTCGTATCCGAGCTCCCGCCCGTAACCCCGTTCAGAATCTGACCTGGGTTGCCGCCGAGCAGGGTAATGATCAGAAAGACGATCACCCCGCCAATGCCAAGCCCGCCGCCTACGACGGCGCCCCGGCCTCTGCGGTCCTCTACGTTGGAGCTGCCTCGCCTGCCCTGCCATTTCATGCTGTTCCCTCCCTAATATCAATGCTTCATTCCCGCTTACACTGCAAGCTGTATCGTTTAGTTGTGATTTACCCCAAAACCTCCCTCGCATCCCACACAGAATCAGGAAGACGCTGGTCTGCCTGGACAATATACTATACAATTTCTATAGCCAATCCAGCCCAAAGCAGGTGATTACATGTTTACAATACTTCTGATTGAAGACGACCAGACCCTGTTCCAGGAGATCAAAGACCGATTGACCCAGTGGTCTTATGAAGTGCATGGCATCCGTGATTTCAGCCAGGTGCTTCAGGAATATACAGCGATTAAGCCTGACCTTGTTTTAATTGATATCCAGCTGCCCAAATATGACGGTTTCCACTGGTGCCGGATGATTCGCTCTCACTCGAACGTACCGATTATTTTCCTCTCCTCGCGCGACCATCCAACCGACATGGTCATGTCCATGCAGCTTGGTGCGGATGATTATGTACAGAAGCCGTTTCATTTCGATGTGCTGATCGCCAAGATTCAGGCCATTCTGCGCCGTGTCTATAATTACAGCAATGATGCGGTTGCCCTGAAGACGTGGTGCGGAGCTGCTGTCGATTACGAGAAAAATACCGTTACCGCGGAGACCGGCACCGTAGAGCTGACCAAGAATGAAATTCTGATCCTCAAGCAGCTAATTGAGCATAAGAACAAAGTCGTCAGCCGGGAGCAGCTGATCCGCAGTCTGTGGGATGACGAACGGTTCGTAAGCGACAATACATTAACCGTCAACCTCAACCGGCTGCGTAAGAAGCTGGATGAGATTGATCTCGGACAATATATCGAAACCAAGGTCGGTCTGGGTTATATGGCCGTGGAAGGCGTCCCGTCATGATCGGCCGGTTCCTGCTTGAACGGGCCAGCTGGATCTCGTTCATCCTGCTGCAGCAGGCCCTGATTCTGTTCATCGCTCACATGGATACGTCGATTCCCTTCTGGCCTGTAGCTTACATTGTCCTGCTGTCCATGCTGATTTTTATCATGTTCCTGACTTTCCGGTACTTCAAGGAGACCCGCTTCTACCGTAGCCTGGAAGAGTGGAACAACAGCCTGGATATGAACAGCCTTCAGGACCCGAACAGCCCGTTCGAGCATATTATCGATAACAGCATCACCGAACAGACCGGGCGCCTGCGCCAGGTTGCCTCCCATAACCAGATGCTGCTGGAGAGCGAGAAGGATGACCTGCTCTCCTGGATTCATGAAGTGAAAACACCGCTGACGGCGATGCATTTGATGATGGAACGCATGGAGGATACCTCCATCAAGTCGCATCTGACCTATGAATGGCTGCGTATCCATCTGCTGCTCGACCAGCAGCTGCATCACAAGCGAATTTCCTTTCTGGAGAACGATCTGTATATCGAGAAGCTGAGCCTGAAGACACTCGTGGTCACTGAAATCAAAGCCCTTCAGTCCTGGTGCATGCAGAAAGGGATCGGCTTCGATCTCCAGCTGAAGGCACCTGAGGTGTATAGTGATGGCAAATGGCTCTCCTTTATCATCCGGCAGCTGCTGACTAATGCGATTAAGTACAGTGAAGAAAGTGACATCACCATTCTGAGTACACTGCAGGAAGGACAGGTCATCGTGGAGGTACAGGATGCGGGCCGAGGCATTGAAACTCAGGATCTTCCACGCATCTTCGACAAGGGGTTCACCTCCACGACACAGCACCAGGATCAGGCTTCAACCGGAATGGGTCTGTACCTGTCCCGCCGTGCGGCGGAAGCCCTGTCCATTCTAATTCAGGCAGAATCCGAGCCCGGCCGGGGTACCCGGATGATTCTCCGCTTCCCGAGGCGGAATGAATTCGTGGATATGATAAGCATGTGACGAGTTTGTCACATGCTTATGCTGTTTTGTTAGCTGAATCAAACGCCGGACCCCGTTCCCCTTCGATATACTAGGAACATAAAGCCGCGCATGAACGTCATGCAGAGATCGGCCATTTCAGAGGATGAGGGGTAGTTCAATGAGCATATTGGAAGCACGTAAAATTCATAAATTGTACGGCAGCAAGTTCAACAGTCAGGAAGTGCTGAAAGGCATTGACGTCACGATTGAGGAAGGCGAGTTTGTCAGCATCATGGGGCCTTCTGGCTCTGGCAAGACGACCCTGCTCAATGTACTGTCGTCCATCGACAAGCTGAGCCAGGGATCCATCCGCATCAACGATGTTGAAATGAGCAATATGAAGGAGAAGCAGCTGGCGGAGTTCCGCAAGCAGCATTTGGGCTTTATTTTTCAAGACTATAATCTGCTGGATACCTTGACGGTCAAAGAGAATATTCTGCTGCCGCTCTCGATTACGAAGATATTGAAGAAGGAAGCGAACCAGCGCTTTGAAGCAGTGGCTGCTGAACTGGGGATTCTGGATCTGAAGGACAAGTACCCGAATGAGATTTCCGGCGGCCAGAAGCAGCGTACATCGGCAGCAAGGGCCTTCATCCATGAGCCCAGTATTATCTTCGCTGACGAACCTACAGGGGCGCTGGATTCCAAAGCCGCTTCCGACCTGCTGAACAAATTAAGTGATCTGAACCGCCGCCGCCGCTCTACCATCGTAATGGTTACCCATGATCCGGTCGCTGCCAGCTACTGCAGCCGTGTCATTTTTATCAAAGACGGACAGGTATATACCCAGCTGAATCGCGGTGCACAGGATCGTCAGGTATTCTTCCAGGATATTATGAAAACACAGGGTGTATTGGGCGGTGTGCAGCATGAACATTAATCACCTGATCTGGCGGAATCTCCGCAAAAATCTTAAAAATTATTACTTGTACGTGTTTGCCCTAGTTTTTAGCTCGGCGCTGTATTTCTCCTTTGTTACACTGCAATATGACCCGTCTATGGATGAAACCAAGGGCTCCATAAAGGGAGCCGCTGCACTCGGGGCCGCATCCGTACTGCTGGTCGCGATTGTAGCGATCTTCCTCCTGTATGCGAACAGTATTTTTATCAAAAGGCGCAGTAAGGAGATCGGGCTCTTCCAGCTCATCGGGATGACAAAGCAGCGGATTTTCCGTATCCTGAGCGCCGAGAACTTGATGCTGTACTTTGGCTCACTGATCGTAGGAATTCTGGTCGGCTTCTCGTTCTCCCGCCTGATGTTGATGATTCTGTTCAAAATCATGGGGATTGAAACGGCGGCTGCAATGAGATTCTCGGGTCAGGCTCTGGTACAGACACTGATCGTCTTCCTCTGCATTTACGTCCTGATCATGATCATGAATTATACGTTCATTGCACGGCAGAGCATCCTGTCCCTGTTCCGGGTTCGTTCCTCCTCCGAAGGCAAGGTGGGCAGGCTGTCCTTCTGGGAGATCGTCATGGGTCTGCTCGGCCTGGGCCTGATTCTGTCAGGGTACTACGTTTCGTCCAAGCTGTTCGATGGTGATTTCCTGTCCACAGCCGCGTTATTCGGAGCTATGCTGTATATCCTGGCCGCCGTCATTATCGGGACCTACCTGTTCTATAAGGGATCAGTGAGCTTTATTTCCAAAATGCTCCGCCGGAGCAAGGGAGGCTATCTCGGCATTACCGATGTTCTGTCCCTGTCCTCCATCATGTTCCGCATGAAGTCCGGTGCACTCATGCTGACCATTATCACGACCGTTTCTGCACTGGCCATTGGCCTGCTATCCCTGTCTTACATTTCCTATTACTCTGCGGAGAAATCAGCAGCTGATTCCGTGCCGCTGGATTTTGCGCTGACCAAGACGGAAGATGCCGATCTGCTGGGACAGGCGCTGACCAAGGGTGACGTTGCCTATTCCCTGAAGCAGGTTGAGGTTATACGTGTGCCTGCTGACATTAAAGAGATTCAGGATGGGGGGGCGAGCGAGCTCATCTCCAGCGGTGAGGAGAATATAGATCTTGTCGTGGTTGGAGAGAAGGCTGTGAACCAATTGAACCTCGGTAAGAATGAAGCTCTGTTCGCCGGCCGCAACGATCTGCTGGAGAAGTTCCTGCCGCTCAAGGACTCCGGTGAAATCAAGCTGATCAACGGCCAGGAAACGATTCCCTTGCATTATCTGGGGCAGCGCCGGGACCAGGTCATTTCCACACAATATTCGATTGGTACCATGCCTACGTTGGTTATAGACCAGGACCTTTTTGAGCACCTCAAAAAAAGCAGTGACAAGATATTTATGTATAACGGCATTCAAATTACAGACTCCGCCAAGCTGGACCAGGCTAACGAAATCTTCCATGAACAGGAGCCCTTGATGAAAGGAAGTCCATTATCCCGTCTGGACCTGATTCAGAACCAGCGTCTGAATATGGGCCTGATCATGTTCATCGTCGCGTTCCTGGGACTTACTTTCCTTATTACATCCGGCTGTATTCTATACTTCAAGCAGACCGGCGAGAGTGAAGATGAGAAGGACAGCTATACCATTCTACGCAAGCTCGGCTTCACCCGCGGTGATCTGCAGAAAGGCATCCGGGTCAAGCAGGTATTCAATTTCGGCATCCCGCTGATTGTCGGGCTCTGCCACAGCTATTTCGCGGTTCAATCCGGCTGGTTCCTGTTCGGTACCGAGATCTGGACGCCAATGCTCATCGTTATGGCTGTTTACACCGCTTTATATTCCATCTTCGGTATTCTGTCTGTGCAGCATTACAAGAAGGTCATCAAGAGCGCATTGTAGAATATTAAGTTTAAGAGCCCCCTCCACTGGGAGGGGGCTCTTTCACATTCGAATGGGACAGAAGAATATCATCCAGGGAGGTGAGTTCATTATGCTTTTGTTCCTGATTCAACTGGCCGCCCTTGTCATCAATACCGTAACAGCTGTTTTTGCCGGAGGGGCTGTCTTCATCGGTCTCATCTTCATGCTCATTGGTCTGCCGCAGGCAGCGTCAGGTTTCAGGACAAACTCACGGGAACTGCTGCGTTTCCTGCTGCCGGTTATAGCAACCCTGCTCGTGATCGGCGTATTTCTGGTTCTCATGTATACGAATGTCAAGCTAAACGGCAGACTGGCCATCTCCCGTTCCCTTCCCTCCGGGACACGCCAATCCATAGGCCAATGGCTTATGCTCTCAGGAATCGCCGAACTCCTCTGGTTCTGGCTGTGCCAGCAATGGCTCTTCAAGCTGCTTATTGACGGTATCGACTTGGAACGTAAGCACATCCTTATTATTTGGGCTGGGGCTGGACTAAGCATCGTTGCCGGGGCCGCAGCCTATTTCGCCTGATCGTCGTTAACTGCTGGAATATACCGCCTGTCCAGCGGCCAGCCCAACCATGATCAGAATGACAGCAAGCGTAACACTGAGATGAATCCATCTATGCAGAGTCAGAATTGCAATGTATTCCCGGAGAAAGGCATTCGGTAAATAATACAGCGCCGTACGGGACCCGATCCCTGTTCCGGGAATACCTGCATCCCGGGCATAGATACCCGCCCGTGCCAAGTGAAAATTGCTCGTCACATAAATACATTTGTACTGGCCCTTTTCCTGATCCATCATCGCTTTGGAGAACGTCAGATTCTCCATCGTATTAGAGGAGCGATCCTCGACCAGAATGGACGCTTCGGGAATTCCCTTTCCCAACAGGTACCGTCTCATAGCCTCTCCTTCAGCAAGCGTCTCATCGCTCCCCTGTCCACCCGACACAATGAAACGCGGCGGCGCCCCTACCCGGCTCTGTCTGTAGTACCAATTCACGGCCCGGTCCAGCCGGCCGGCCAGCAGCGGCGGAACGCGGTTCTGAATAAGACCACTACCCAGCACAATAATAAAATCCTGATTCCATGCAGGCCGCTGACTGTTAGCAAGAATGCAGGAGACCAGAAAACTGATCAGCACGAATCCGTAATAACCGGCGAGCAGCAGCAGAAGCAGCACATAGAAGCGGGTATCCGAATTCCACTGACCGATCGCGTACAGAGCAGCCAGTCCGGCAATGACAGCCCCCATACCGAGTGACAGCAGATTGGGCAGCTTTCTCCCCTCCTTCGAAATGAGAACCCGGCCGTTCTGAATGAGCGCAATGCCCAGGGCTATGGCGAGAAAAGGGGCAATTACGATAAGCAGGACCAGCAGCACGGTGAGAATATACTGCGGGATCCCCTCAGCATCCAGGTAACTGCGCAGTCCAAGACTCAGCAGAAATAAACCCAGTCCGAGCGTCAGAAATACGCCGCTGCGCAGCATCCGCGGGTCAGTCCGATAGCTGATCAGGAAGGAGACCAGACAGGTCAGTGCAGCAAGATGAAGAACAATCATGAATATTCCTCCTCGTATCCACTTCTTTTAACATTTCATATGTATGGCACCTGCATGAGCGGTAACCTTCAGCCAGTCTGCCCCTTATCATTAAACAGGCCTTATCCCGTCGAACCCTTCACATGGCGATAAACGCTCCTTTTTCTCATCAGAAAAAGCCTCTGACCGCAGGGAGCAGCAGCTCCTTCGAGAACGGTACAGAGGCTTTCTATATTCCGGCTTATTTAAAGAAGACTTTCTCTACATTGTACTTTGCCTTCTGCTCATTAATGAGAAAGGTCTCGTAGATTTCACGGTGCACTGGATTCTCCACTTCACAGACGGCTATTTTAGTTACTTCTTCACGGTGATCTTTCATCGGAGATACGCTGTCTTCAAAATGCTTCTTGATCCGCGGTCTAAGCTTTCTGGCCTTGCCTACAAAGAGCAGCTCATCCTGCTCATTATAAAACATGAAGATACCGCCCTTCTCGCGGGTAATTAAATGGAAATCGGTGAAACCGTAAATATGGCTTAACTGCGGGTTATCCTGTTTAGTAATGGTCACGTCCGGTACCGGTACAGTCACTAGAATCATCGTTCTACACTTCCTTCATTCTAATCCTTATTGGATGTTGTGGTCTTTGAAAAGGTTATCCTACCATGGATTACGCAGCAATGCCATGGCTATTTTCGCGGATCTCAAGCACCTCTTCCTCAGCCTTCCCTAAAATCCTTTAATTTAAGGATTACAATAAAGAATAAAGCCCCTCTTCTCCTACAGGATGAGTAAGGGGCTTATGCTGTATATAATTAGAACGACTATTCTTAACCCTTCACGGCTTGGACCGCCTGATCCAGAGCCTGAATCACCCGGTCGCACCAGGCATCAAACTCGGGATCCTCCTGCTGCAGCTCCGGGTTGGCCAGAATATGCTCAACGGTCTCCTTGATTCCCTGATCCACGCGCGTGGTGGCAGTAAAGTCCGGCACAAGCCGTTTCAGCTTACTGTTGTCGAATACGACTGTGTTGGCCTTATCCCCCAGGAGGCTTCCTCTGAAGTCCTCGGTACTGCATGCATCCAGAAATTCGGACGGTACATGCACAGCCTTCAAGGGGACTCCGAGCGCGTCGGCAATAACATGGTAAATCTGGTTCCACGTCACTGATTCATCGGAGGTAATATGAACAGCCTCACCGATCGCGTGCAGATTCCCCATTAACCCGATAAAGCCTTTGGCAAAATCACGGCTGTGCGTCATTGTCCACAGAGAAGTACCGTCACCGTGAATGATAACCGGCTTGCCTGCCTGCATCCGCTTGGCTACCTGCCACGAACCCTTGCTGCCATGGACACCCAGTGGTATAGAGCGCTCACTGTATGTATGGCTTGGCCGAACAATCGTCACCGGGAAACCCTGTTCACGATACTGCTTCATCAAGTAATCTTCACAGGCAATCTTGTTGCGGGAATATTCCCAATACGGATTAGACAGCGGGGTACCTTCCGTAATGCGATAGTCCGACAGAGGGGTCTGATAAGCTGATGCCGAGCTGATGAAGATAAACTGCTTGGTTTTGTCTCTGAATAGACGGTAGTCTCGCTCCAGCTGCGAAGGGACGAATGCGATAAAATCAGCCACCACATCGAATTGATGTTCAGCAATCAGGCCTGCAACATGTTCTTCGTCATGGATGTCAGCCTGCAGCAGATGCGCACCTTCCGGAAGTTCATCCTTCCGATTGCCCCGGTTCAGCAGATACAGATCACACCCCTGCTCCAGCAGCTGCTGGGTAATTGCGGTACTGATCGTACCCGTGCCTCCAATAAATAACGCTTTCATGACTCCACCTCCAAAAAAATAGCAACCAAGCCCTATTACCCGACCCTGCTTCAGCGAAATTTGAGACAGGCTTCGGATGTTATTCTAATTTTCTATGCCGATCCATCCTATACCTTGTTTCCACAACAAGATTGCTGCTATTTCACAGTGTATAAAAATACTTTGTCCGAACGAACGACAAAACAGAGGAGCGCATGCTCCTCTGTCCCAGTTGCAGAAGAAGATGAAGACTTCTCCACACTAATAGATGTTCTTACTTACCTTCGTTCTCGGCTTCCCACTGTGCCACTTCTTCACGTACCCGTGGCGCCACTTCCTTGCCCAGCAGCTCAATGGCCCGCATGACCTCTTCGTGCGGCATGGTGCCCAGCGGCACATGCAGCAGGAAGCGTGTAATGCCAACATGCTTGCGCAGATTAATAATTTTGCGGGCTACCGTCTCAGGATCGCCGACATACAGCGCTCCTTCCGGACTCCGGGCGGCATCGTAGCTGGCACGGGTATATGGCCCCCAGCCGCGTTCGCGTCCCAGCTGCGACATGACAGCCTGGGTGGACGGATAGAACTTCTCTACTGCAAGGTCATTCGTATCGGCAATAAAACCGTGAGAATGGGAAGCTACTGTCAGCTTGGAGGCATCATGCCCGGCATGCTCTGCTGCACGCTTGTAGAGCTGTACCAGCGGCGCGAACTGCACGGGACGGCCGCCAATGATGGCCAGTACGAGCGGCAGGCCGAGCAGACCTGCACGGATAACAGATTCCTGATTGCCGCCGCTGCCAATCCAGACTGGAAGCGGCTGCTGCACCGGACGCGGATATACGCCCAGATTGTTAATGGCTGCCCGGTGCTCCCCGGACCAGGTTACCTTCTCGGCGTCCCGCAGCTTCAGCAGCAGATCCAGCTTCTCATCAAACAATTCGTTATAATCATCCAAGTCATAGCCGAACAGCGGGAATGACTCGATGAACGAGCCGCGGCCTGCCATAATCTCAGCCCGGCCGTTTGAAATGCCGTCTAGCGTTGCGAAATCCTGGAATACGCGCACAGGATCCGCTGAGGAGAGAACGGTAACGGCGCTCGTAAGGCGAATATTGTTCGTCTGGGAAGCAGCCGCCGCAAGAATGACAGCCGGTGATGAAGCCGCATAATCCTGACGGTGATGCTCGCCTACACCGTACACATCCAGGCCCACTTGGTCCGCCAGCACGATCTCCTCCACAACCTGGCGGATCCGCTCGGCATGGCTGATCAGTTCACCGGTCACAACGTCCGGCGTGGTCTCTACAAAAGTACTAATTCCGATCTCCATCATATAACCCCTCCTGTTTGTCTGTACCGACTCCAATTGATCTTTTAATATCTTAATTCAATTTATCTTAATGTTCAACAATATATATGAAATCAACTGAATGATGCTCTCTATGGTGATCCGTTTACACTTACACAGTCTTACAATAACGATAGATCCTCTCCAGCTTCTCTTTCTGTCTGCCTCGTGGACTCTCCATGCTGCCGAACTCGAAAAACTTGACTCGCCGTATCCCGACATACTGAAACAGCGCCTTGCGCATCAGTACCTGGTGAGCGTTACGCAGCCACAGCAGAGGGTAACGGGCCGGACCCATCATGGTCGATATGCACACAACTGACTTTCCTTTGAGCAGCCCCTCTGGAAACCATCCTCCCTTGTTCTGATAGGCAAAACCTGCCGCGAACATTTGATCAATATAACCGAGCAGCATCGCTGGCGGCCGCCCCCACCAAATCGGATAAATCATGACAATACGATCTGCCCAGGTCAGCTGCTCCCGGTATTTGGCCAGATTCGGATCATACTGCATATCCCTCCGCCGTTTCTGTTCATGAAATACCAGCACCGGATCGAAGCCCTCTTTATACAAATCCAGCACCTGAATTTCTGTTACGTTCTTGTTTTCCCGGCTGCCGCGCAGCACTTGCTCCAAAAATGCATAATTGAGACTTTCGTGATTCGGATGTGTAAAGATGACCAGTACGTTCATTCCCGCACCCCATTAGTTGTTATTTGATAACTACTAAGCTAACAGACACCATTATACTTGTCAAATGATAATTGTTTTTGGATAATCACTTTGTTATCTTGATACCTATGGGGTGATGTCTTGGATCAGAATTTGCTTTTTCACCAATTTGTTGTCTTCTCCGCTGCTGTACACCAGCTAACCAATGATCTCTCTCAGGGCGTAAAGGCTGCAGAAATTACACCGCTTCAATATAAAATACTGGAGTATCTGGCTGTCAGTCAGCCTGTAACACTCAGCGAGATCAGCCAATGTATGCATATATCTATGCCCAATACGAGCCGCGAGCTTCGCAAGCTGACCGAGCGGCAGCTGTGCGAGAAAGTGACCGACGAGACTGACCGACGCAGACAGGTAGTCCGGCTATCGCCGCAGGGCCAGTCCATGATGGACCAGGCTCTCCGGCAGATCCGTGCCCGGCTGTTCGAGCGTATCGGCCACCTGTCTGCCGAAGAGCTGCTGGAAGTCGAACAGGCGATGGATCTATTGAACCGCCGGATTTTTAACCCGTAATTCCGGATCATGGAACACCAAAAAAGCATGGGCTGTATGCCCATGCTTTTCGCTGCTGTATATTATTCTCCAGCACTGAGGCTGCTGTTGTGCGATTCCGCGTAGATGTGAACCCCATTCCGGCCTCTCCTCTTGACGGCATAAAGTGCAAGATCTGCTTCTCGCATGAGCCTGCGCATGACCTGATCTGTCTCTTCTTCCAATTGAGAGGTACCCGCTACCCCGAAGCTGGAAGTCACCCGGATGATCCTGTCCTCGAAGAGCAGATCGATCCGGGCTACCCTCCGGCGTATATCATCAGCCGTCTCATACGCTTCCTGGAAAGTTGAATTGGCAAGGCAGACAATGAATTCATCCCCGCCATAACGTGCAATGATTCCATTCCCGGCCAGTGACTCTCTGGCAGCAGCTGCGACATGAACCAATGCCTGGTCACCGGCTTCATGACCGTACGTATCATTCACCTTCTTGAAATTATCAATATCGAACATGATCACATGGAGACTGCCGCCGGATGGCTTGAGCGCATGAATCGTTTGTTCGGAACGCTGCATGAGTGCACTTTTGTTAAGCAGCCCTGTCAGACTGTCTGTGCTCGCCAGCCGTTTCAGCTCTTCTTCCATCTGGACCCGTTCGGTAATGTTCATGAAGGCTACAATGGTTCCTACTTCCACCTGGCCGGGATTACGGACGGATGAAAAACGGATGTGATAGTAAGTGCGCTGCTGATTCGCAGTGAAGGCATAATCTGCATCCACCCCAGTCAGGATCACATCTGCCAGTTCAGGCCGTCCCGGAATCAGCGCCGTAATCGGAGTGCCTACAGAACCCGGATGCAGATCCGGTAGAATATCCAGTACCGCATTATTGTAGTCCACCAGCGCATAACTCTCATTTAGCACGATAACTCCCTCTTTCATGCTCTCGAAGACCGTGTCACGTGCAATCGGAACCATGTTGAACATCCGGTACCGCATAAGAGCCACCGTGTGGAATACATAGGATACACTGAGGAAAACAGGCCCGAGATCCACCCCGTTCGGACTCATGCCCCCTACATAAAAAAAGCTGGCGACGATCGGTGTAATAAGACCGGCAACCATCGTAAGGATCTGCTGACGGAATCTTCTTTTCACCTTCTTCAACTGCATCAGCAGCATGACTACACAGGCCACCATACAGGCGTACAAATAAACAGAGTGAATGTAGAAGAAAGGTCCATGCTCAAGTTCAACAACGGGAAAGGGAGAGTTCTCTCTCATCTTCATAGAGGTGTAGTACAGATGATGCCCATCATTCGTAATCTGCATCGTCATGGTGAGAAGGGGAATGAAAAACAGGATGTACAGCAGCCACCGCGGCAGCTTCTGCCCGATATAAGAGCAGCACATCATCAGGGTGAAGGCCGGTATCAGTGGTAATGCAATATATTCAATCCTTAACCAGAATTTAATCTGGGTCAATGTAGGACTGAGCAGCTCAAACAGATAGCTGAAGCTGAACATGGCAGCCATAAAAGTAGCTGCGGTATAGGCTTTGCCCCCCGGGGCATCCCTTAATCTGAACGAAGCATAAATGCCCAAGCATAAACAAAGGGTACTGCCTGTGATGATCATGAGTACATAAACAATTAAATCCTGTGCCATCTTCACCTGCTCCAATGCATCTCAAGCCTGCTGCCTGCTGTAATGTCAGGTGTCAGGTTGTATGTGAATATAAGACTAGTCCATTATATATTGCTGCAGGCGGTTAAGACCAGTGTCGATTTGATAGCGCTCCAATATAGATTGCACAACAGAAAGGCGACAGGTATTGAAATAAGAAGGCCTTTTGTGTGACAATCAGGGAGCATGGAATAATGAAGACGGTTACACTTGCTCATTATACTTAAACATCAAGGAGGATATACCATGAGAACCATGAAGCTCGGAAGCAGCACCCTGGAGCTGCCTGTTATATCTGTCGGCTGTATGCGTCTGAATTCGCTGGATTCGAACGAGGCAGAACGTTTTGTTCAGACTGCATTAGAGGAAGGTGCTAATTTCTTCGATCACGCTGACATTTACGGTGGAGGTGCCTGTGAGGAAATCTTTGCAGATGCTATTCACATGAATGATGACGTACGTGAGAAAATCGTCCTGCAGTCCAAATGCGGAATCCGCCAAGGGATGTTTGACTTCTCCAAGGAGCACATTCTGAATTCGGTTGATGGTATCCTGCAAAGGCTGAAGACCGATTATCTGGATGTCCTGCTGCTGCATCGTCCGGATGCGCTGGTTGAGCCGGAGGAAGTAGCCGAGGCCTTCGATAAGCTGGAGAGCTCGGGCAAGGTCCGCCATTTTGGTGTATCCAACCAGAAGCCTATGCAGATTGAGCTGCTGAAGAAATATGTCCAACAACCGCTCGTCGCCAATCAGCTGCAGCTGAGTATTACGAATGCCAACATGATCTCGAACGGCATTAACGTCAATATGGAGAACGAATCCGCTGTGGACCGTGATGGCAGCATTCTGGACTACTGCAGACTGAATGATATTACCGTCCAGCCATGGTCGCCTTTCCAATACGGTTTCTTCGAGGGCGTTTTCCTCGGCAGCGATAAATTCCCTGAATTAAACAAACAAATCGATGAAGTTGCCGCTAAATATGGTGTCAGCAATACGACGATCGCAGTGGCATGGCTGCTGCGTCACCCGGCTCAAATGCAGCCAATCATCGGCACCATGAACACCGAGCGCCTGAAGGACTGCATCAAGGCAGGCGATATTCATCTGACTCGTGAAGAATGGTATGCAATCTACCGTGCAGCAGGCAATATCCTGCCTTAAGCCGCATGGTGTTCTCTAATCGACCAAGCCCCCTGGCTCATTCAGCCAGGGGGCTTGTGTCGTTCTGGAAAGCCTGAAGCAGCATAGACTGACACCTCAGATCTTTTAGTTCAAGCCGTCTATCGGTTCAAATGAAGCTTGCGGGTGTTCAGCAGGCCGTCGAGCCCGGTAGGATCCTGCTGCACCTTGAAGCGCACGAACTGCTCGGCGGACTCTGACGTACGGATGCGCAGCGGCTTCGTCTCCATCTGCAGCAGATCTCCAACCACCTCTGCTACGGACTCAGCCGTCTGCGGCTCGGATGTACGGCTGCGGAACGCCTCAAGATAGCTGTTCAGCATCGGTTTGTATTCGTCATCCAGAATCCCGCCGGTGTCGTTCAGCTGCCCCATCACGGTGCTGTTGAAGTTGGTCGCAATGGCGCCGGGCTCCAATAAGGTAATGTCGATGTTAAAGGCTGGCTTGTAGTAAGTGGCCATACTTTCAAGCAGACCTTCAATCGCAAATTTACTGGCGCAATAGATCTCGTTGAACGGCTGACCCACCAGCCCGCCGACGCTGGATGTAGCGATGATATAACCCTGACCGGCCTTCTGGAGAAGAGGCTGTGCGGCCCGTATGGAATGCATCACTCCGTAGACATTGGTATTAAACACCCGCTCTATATCCGCCGGGTCCGCCTGGCCGAGAGCCCGCAGGTAGCCGAATCCTGCATTGCAGAATAACACATCCAGCTTACCCTGCTCCTGTTCAATTCGGTCCATAGCCTGCTGCAGGGAGGCTGGTTCGGTAACTTCCATTTCGATGAAAGTCAGGTTCTCCACATCTGCATACTGTGTCTGATCCCGCTCTACATGCCGTGTTCCGGCGTAGACGATCCATCCTTCACGGGCCAGCTTCAGGGCAGAGGCCAGTCCGATCCCGGAAGACGCTCCGGTAATTGCGATAATTTGGCTCATCGTATCAGCCTGCCTTTCAATTTGAATACTTCCCATTCATATTATGGTATATTGTAGCTGATTGCACGTTTACATATTCTGGATTTTACCTCCGGTCTCATCTTTTAATCGGAAAGGAGTTTATTGATGAAAAAAGTATGGAACTGGCTGCTGCTTCTGACCTGAACCACATTCATCAGGCTTGCCGTGCACTAACGATCCTTAGCCTTGATTCCTTTTCTAATCAGGGCCTGACCGGCTTCAAGCCGGCAGGCTCTTTTTGTCCTATCAGCCTGTACTTTTCCTGTAATTCCCCTATAAATTCCACGTCTGACCCCCATTCCCTACCCTGCATACATCCAGTCCATTCCTTAAAGCGCTCATAGAATAAGACTGTAAGATGAAATTATCTGAAAGGATGTGTCATGATGAGTCTCTATTTCCGTAACAGTACGAGATCGACGGTATACGTCGCTTATGCTTATCCTGACTTCAGCTGCTCGCCAGTCAACTATGCCAAAATTGGCTGGTATCGCATCAGTCCAGGGCAAACCCGTGAGGTATGGAGCGGTTATGCCGGCGGCACCACGTTCTTCTTCTACGCCGAGAACAGCTCCCGCAGCCTGGTATGGGAAGGCTCCTACTTCACCCAGGTTCCGCAGCAGGCATTCCAGTGGTGCTGGGATACACGCTGCACGAACTGTAGAACTGTCGGATTCCGCAGATTGTACGTGCCGTCACAGTATGGCAACTATACCGTCAACCTCGTCACTGCCAACAGCGGTGTTCGTTCCACGAAGGGCAGCATGAAGGCGGTACTCCCGCTCAAGGTGAAGAAATCGGCTGTTCGCCGGACACCTCTGAAACCTAAATCCAAAGTCATTAAAGGCAAGCCGAAAATGACAGGCCGCATCGGATTAAAGTAATAAAAATCAGTAATATAAATTAAAAAGGCGCAGGTCCATTCGGCCTGTGCCTTTTTGTTGTTATACAGTGTTGCTGCATAACATTGCTGCCTCTGCTCTAGGAACGCTCCATGTTCAACACATCGGCTTCAAAAGCACGAAAGGCATAGTCCATCCCCATTATGACGTCTTTGATTTTCATATATCCTATGGTGTAAGGGGCGGAGTCACGAATCTCTTCCCACATGTAATGGTAGGACTTCAGATCTTCCGTATCGCAGATTACAAAATCCGTATAATCCTTCCCCGGAAGCGCTTCGGCATCACAAAAACGGGTCTGAACCTGGGGACTGTACTTCTGCAAAATCCCCTCAAGCACAGCCGCATGCTTGCGGCGCTCCTCCCTCGGCTTCTCCTGTGACGCATTAACCTAGGTTAATGCCCTTCCTGCCGGAGCAGTCGGCTCAGCGATACAGGGGATATACCCAGATAAGAAGCAATATGATATTGCGGTATACGGGCAGCTAAGCCGGGATATTTTAGATGAAATACGTCGTAGCGCTCCTTCGCTGTCAGATACAGTAATTCACGTTCCCGTTCTTCCTTGCGGATATAAAGTCGTTCCAGGCTGCGGCGGACATACCGTTCCCAGCCTCGACAGCAGTCCATCAAGGACTGAAGCACTAAGCTCGGAATTTCAATTACCGTTGAATGCTCCATGGATTCAATGGAATACGCGGCAGGCTCTCCGGTAATCACGGCGGCATAAGCTGTGGCAAAATCCGGTGCAACGGTAAAAACCACGTTATACTCACGCCCATCAGCCAAGGTATAATAGAGGCGAAACAATCCTGTTGTACAAAAGTAGGCATTCCTTACCTGCTGGCCCGCTTCAATTATTCGTTCCCCGGGAGCAGCCTGGAGCAGGCGGGTCCCCTGTTCAAACGGCCGCCATTCTGCTTCCTTGACACCCGTCTGTCTCACTTGATGATAGAGCAGCTCATAATGACCATTCATAGCATTCTCCCTTTAACAAACCAGATGATAATTAATAATGTATCATCAATTAGCTGCCTGCCCAAACAAAAGACGGGCCAGCTCTGCTCACAGCAGCTGACCCGTAACGGGTTCATTTCATCAGATTCTGCAGGTCTCCCGGTGATACACGACCGACAATCTCATAACCCTTGCCGGGGCCATTCGGTTTGATGATCACCGTACCCAGATTCGGAATATCGCCAAGCCCCAAGCCTTCAGGAAAGCTGTGGGCTACGATGACCTGGTTCGTGCCGGCAGGAGGGACTTTCTCAAGTACCGTGACGAGCTCCGCCAGCGTAGCCTGCTGCTCTGCCGGCCCGGCTTTGCCGCTAAGCCGGTACACCTTCACCCAGAACGGGTCAGGCTGAACCTGCTCCTGGCCGAATGCAAGTGCAGCTGTCTCCATCGTCCGGCAGAATGGACTGGCCAGTACCGGCCTGGCGACCGGGATCTGCAGCCTGCGCAGGGCAGCCCCCCATTCTGCAGCCTTCTGCTTCGCGTCCGGGGACAGATTACGCTGGGTAGAGCAATCCTTGAAATCCAGATTGGCAGCATCCTCCCCGACATTTGCTTCACCGTGACGGATATACAGGATATAGCCTCCCTGCCGCAAGTCGTTCAGCAGAGAAGGAACAGGCGGTGCTGCGGGAGCGGCAGCAGCTGTTCCTGTCAGCGCTGACGTATGGGACAGGAACAGGGTCAGCAGTGTTAATATAAAACCTAGTGCACCTTTTCTCATCATTTCATTCCTTTCATTTTCTGGTTAAGTGTTCATCCCTGTCTAGGTTGTACCAAAAAATGAAATTTCATGAGCCTGTGCAGCAGCCTTTAGAGCAGCAGACCGCCGGCTGCTCCTGCCAGAACAACCAGCCACGGGGGCAGCTTCCAGAATACAAGCAGCACGAACAGCCCGGCCGCCAGTGCAAAATCACCCGCACCCCGAACAGTCGTTGTCCACAGCGGGTCATACAGCGCAGCCAGCAGCAGACCAACCACTGCCGCATTGATGCCCAGCAGTGCCCCTTGTACCCGTGGACTGCTGCGAAGGCTGTTCCAGAATGGCAGAGCGCCTGCTACCAGAAGAAATGCCGGCAGGAATATGCCGATGGTGGCGACGACGGTTCCCTGAATCCCTCCGAAAACAGCACCCAAGTAGGCTGCAAAGGTAAACAGCGGGCCCGGTATAGCCTGGGTTACACCATAGCCAGCCAGAAAATCGTTCTCGCTCACCCAGCCGGTAGGCACCACCTCACGCTCCAGCAGCGGCAGCACGACATGGCCTCCCCCGAACACCAGTGAGCCGGAGCGGTACATGCTGTCGAACAGTGCCAGCGAGCCGGATGCCCAGGAAGAGCGAAGCAGCGGCAGCACGACAAGCAGCAGCAGGAATATACCCAGACAGCAGGCACCGGCCCAGCGGCTGATGCGGATAGAGTATGCTGCAGGACGTTCGTCAGCTGTATGTCTGTACAGCCATAGACCCGCCCCGCCGGCTGCCGCAATGATCAGGACCTGGCTATAGGGCGTCTGCCAGAATAAAGCTGCTGCAGCTGCGAGGACAACGAGGGTCATGCGCGCCCGGTCCGGCGCCAGCTTCTGCCCCATACTGAGTACGGCTTGGGCAACAATGGCGACGGCAACCATTTTGAGCCCATGAATCCATCCTGCCGCCGCCAAATTCATTCCTTTCATTAGGAGCGCAAACAGAACCAGCAGGATAACAGAAGGCAGCGTAAAGCCAAGCCAAGCCGCAATGCCGCCAAGCCATCCTGCCCGCAGCATGCCGATCCCGATCCCCACCTGACTGCTGGCCGGTCCAGGGAGAAACTGACACAGCGCGACCAGATCGGCGTAGCTGCGTTCATCCAGCCAGCGGCGGCGGTTTATGTACTCTTCATGAAAATAACCCAAATGTGCCGCAGGACCTCCGAAGGATGTCAGCCCCAGTTTGGCCGATACGCCCAGTACCTCCAGCCATGCAGTCATTCTGCCTCTGGTGCCATTCTGCTGTCCGCCATCCTCTTGTCCGCCCGTTCTCGTCATAATGGGTCCTCCTGTAAACAAATATTCGAATAGAACTTGGGTTCTACTATGCCACAGGCAATTCCCTTCGTACAGCGGTTTAACACAAATCTGTATTTGAACCCCTGTTCTTTTACAACAGGTTAACGTAAGCAGCAAAAGACGGTCACCCCGTTAGGAGCGGCCGTCTTTATCTTATTTTGAATCTGTCGCGGTACTTGTGCTGCTCTCTACCACCGTACCTTGCACCGCAGTACTACTTTCGTTGGACGTAGTACCTGTAGAGGGTACGTCTTTGTCGCCGGATCGGACGCCTTCCGGACGTCTCCCGCCGCCAGGACCGAAACCACTATTGGCTGTGGTCACCCCGGATTCATTAACCCAGGTCGTTACGCTGTCTTCTACCTGGAATTGAACCACTTGGGTCCCTCCTGTATATTGTCCTCCTTCATACCAGCCATCACTCTCGCTGCCTGTCGAGCTGCCGCCGGTATACAATGTGTACGTCCCCCCGTCCTTCAAGACTGGAGAACTGATCACAACCGATCTGAATTCCTTTGAAGGAGCAAATGTCGCAATCGTGTTTCCTTCACTATCTTCTACATGAATCAGTGTGCCTGCCTTCTGGGCTGCCGTAAAGGTCATAGCAATGGAACGCTGACCGGAGGTATCGGAGGGGGCCTGTGCCATACCTGCGCTGCCGGCTGCCACCAGAGTGCCGCCGCTGATGTTGAAGTCACCGTCAAAATCGAGTGGACCATTCCCGTCATCCGTTGGTCCATTAATGATGGCGGTTCCGCCTGTCATCGTGATCGAACCGTTCGCATCCAGCCCGTCACCGCCGGCATCCACGTTCAGAACCCCGCCGTTCAAGATCAGCTGTGCATTGGAGGACCCGCCTTCTGGACGGGGACCCGGAGCCGTCGTTCCAGCATCCGCTGCGGAGCCGGCAGCAGACGCTTCATCTGCACCCGTGCTCGCTGTATCCTCACTGCCGCCGGAAGCATTCACACCGTCATCCGAAGCGGTAACACTAATTTTCCCATCATTGATAGTGATGATATTAGCCTCCAGACCTTCGTAGCTTTTCTTGATGCCGATCGTACCGCCGTCGATTGTGAGAGCATCATCTGCATGAACCCCATCGTCACCTGTACGGATATCAAAGGTACCCCCGCTGATCAGAATCAAGCTGTTGCTGTGCACAGCATCATCCATCGCGTCAATCGTATACGTACCGCCATGAATAACGAGGTTGGTCCCGGCCTTGATTGCCTTCGCGCTCTCGGTCGCCGTTTCTGCATCAGCCGCTGCTGCGGTCGTAGTACCTGTTCCGGTCGGCGCTGCCCCCGCTTGGGCTGTTGACGCTGGAGGAGCATCCGGTACCGCCGTACTGGACGTTGTTGTCCCTGCCGCTGAAGATCCCGAAGCTGCACCTGTGTTCGTTTCCCCGCTTCCATCCGCAGGGGCTGTCACACCTGGCGGCAGTGCAGGACGTTCACCCGCAGGAGGTGTCCCGCCTCCGCCAAATCCCCCGGGCATTGTCTCCATTTTGACCGGAGCATTGGCGCTGCCGCCCCCGGTCGCCACCGTATACGTTCCCCCATCCAGCAGCAGATGGGTCTCTGCCTGGATACCGTCATTGTGGGCTTTGATATTAAAAGTGCCGCCTGCGATTGCTACAAAACCTTTCTTCGCATCTTCATCATTGGTGGACTTGATACCGTCACCGCCTGCCTTAACTGTGACCGTTCCGCTCTTCACTGCAACCATGTCCTTGCCTACGATGGCGTCATCGGCCGATTGAATCCAGATCGTACCGCCGGCAATTTTCAGATCATCCTTGCTGCGAATCCCGTCCTTGTAATTGGCGGTAATCGCAAGCTTACCCGTTCCATTGATCGTCAGATCCGCCTTGCTGAAGATAGCTGCATCCGGCTCTTCCTTCGTAGTATCGTCAAAGACGTAGTTCTTGCCGTCAGAGAGGGTGCTTTTGGTTCCAGCCTGCAGCGTAATAACTGCCTTGTCCGCCTTCTTAATGTAGATCGGGGCACTGGTGCTGCTGTGGATATTGGCGCCGTTCAGCACGAGGTGCACAAGACCTTCATCACTCGTATTGACGACGATTTGCCCTTCGCTGAGTGTCCCGCTGACCACGTACGTGCCTGCCTTCGTAATCGTAACCTTTCCGTTGGCAGCCGCAGCGCCTGTGCCGTTAATTGCCGCTGTTTTCCCGCTGAGCTTGATCATGGTGGAGCTGCTCTGGCTCCAGGTGGTGCTAGTATCGGTGCTGTCGAAGGTGACGAGGTCCCCCATGACCAGATTGGTCGTCTTGGCTACGGCAGCTGCAGCCGCAGTGCTGTCGGCATTGGTGGTTGTTCCACAGGCAGACAGCATCGCCGCGGTACAGAGAAGAACTACGCCCATCTTGCCTTTATTGCTCATTAATTGCCTCATTGTCTTGGTCGGTTTTAATTTTTTCATAGTTAAAACTTCCTTCCTTCAAGTCGTATTAGTATTCAGCCGTTGTCGGATTCATGGTCAGGGACAGATCCAGATTGCCGTTACGGCAGCGGATTTCGTCCAGGAATTCCTTCTGGTTGGTCAGCTGGTTCATCGTGACGGCATATACCAGTTCGTAGAGGCTGCCCAGCTCGGTAGTTCTGATTTTCTTCAGTTCATACTGCACGTTAAACTTCCTGAACACTTCATCAAAGGCCTCGTCATAAACCAGATTTTCCGGAATGGTCACTTTGAGCGTTCTTTGCAGTGACTTACGTGTTCCGTAATTCATAGAACTCAGGACGAACATCAGGACGCAAAGGATAATCGTAAACAGAACCGCGTAGCCAAAAGCGCCGACACCGCAAGCCAAACCGGATGCCATCGTGAACAGGACATACGCGATATCCTTCGGATCCCCTGGTGCACTGCGGAAGCGGATGATGGAAAAGGCTCCTGCCAGACTGAAAGCTCTTGCGATGTTGCTGCCGATCAGCAGAATGATAATTGCGACGATCACAGGGAGCACCACCATGGTCAGGGTAAAACTCTGGGTGTAGCCGCCCGGGTTCGTCTTCATGTACGTATAACTGATCAGACCGCCGAGAACGACGGCCAGCAGAATGGTGATGATCGTACTGGAGAGGGTCAGGGTGTCATCGGTAAGGGTTGTACTGAAAAGAGAATCAAGCATAAAGAATTCGCTCCTGTTCTGTTCGTTCATTTCTGATCTGATTTTTGTATTCATTGCCGTATTTGGAAAAGCCGGTCCGGTAGAGGCCGTGCTCCGACAGCAGCCTGGACAGCCAGAGCGGCACGGTCTTCTCCGCTTTCACTTCCATCAACCATTGATTCTCCTGCAGCAGCGGGTCACCATAATCGCCCTGCTCCAGCCGCAGGTCATACCGTCTGCAGCGGATGTTGGTATCAAAGGTGATCCGCAGATCCCGGCTTTCCTTGGAGAACAGCGCCTTACGGTCATACGATATGTATACCTTGGGCTCCAGATTATAGAGGCGCAGGAAGTAGCTGATCTCGTTCATCACCTGCTTGTTCATATAGTCCTGCAGTTCAGGGGCCTGTCCGGTACGGACGAACTCGTAGGCCTCATCCAGCTTCAGCGCGGTTCTTCTTTTATTGACGAGACCCAGCACCTTTTTCTTGATCTCCAGGTACACCTTCGCATTCTGCTCCGGCACCCCGTAGGCCCGCAGCCGCAGCTTTTCCTTATACTTGGGCTTCTGGATACTGGCTCGGATCAGGGAGTGATGCTCCGTATCAAAATAAATATTACTGATGGAATAAAACTCGTGTTTTTTGTTGTATTCATCCAGTTCCATATGCTCCATAAGGTCGAGATACAGCCTGCGATAGGCGCTTCCGCTGAGCAGGTATTTGCTCTCGTAGCGGTTGAACACTTCAATAGCCATATGAATTCGTTCCTTTCTGTCATCGGATGTCTCGCTTCCATGTCTGTATCTTACCGGGCTAACCTTTAATGAATCTTAAAGTTTTACATGATTTTGATGTTTTTTAACACCCGCTTGACCTTTCGGTGCTTTGCGCATTTTCCCTACATTAATAGCTCTTGAACAACTTCTGCCGGAGGTGGTGAAATGCATTGGAATGTCCATTTGTATAAGCAAAAATTAAGGTTGATTAAAGGTAATCCCGATATACTTAAGAACAGAAGAACCTATGAACGAGACAGAGGATGACGAATGAATGAGAATATTAATTGTGGAAGATGAACTGCATCTGGCAGAGGCTTTGACCCAGATTTTGCGCAAACAGCACTATTCCGTCGATGCTGTCCATGACGGCCGGACCGGGCTGGATTATGCACTGACCGGCATTTATGATCTGCTGCTGCTGGATATTATGATGCCTGAGATGGACGGTATCAGCGTTCTGAAGTCGCTGCGCGGCAAAGGTATGGCCACCCCGGTGATTCTGCTGACCGCTAAAGGGGAGGATGAAGATAAAATTACAGGACTGGATCACGGTGCTGACGATTACGTTGCCAAGCCCTTCTCCTCCGGCGAGCTGCTGGCACGCATCCGCGCCGTTCTGCGCCGCCGGGGTGAGATGATTCCCGAGGATGGGCTCCGGTTCGGGGATATCGAGCTGAATGCCTCCAGCCTGCGGCTGACGGTGAAGGGTAAGGATATTAAGCTGAACCCCAAAGAGAATGAGCTGCTGGAGCTGCTGATCAGCCGCAGGCAGGCCATTACATCAAAGGAGCAGATTATTGAGAAGCTGTGGGGATTTGATTCCGACGTAGAGCACAACAACGTGGAGGTATATATCTCATTTCTCCGCAAAAAGCTGACCTTCCTGAACTCCGACGTACGGATCAGCACCATTCGGGGCGTCGGTTATGTCCTGGAGGTGAACGATTAATGTTTACGAAGCTGCGGAACCGGTTTCTCATTGTCAATCTGACCATTATTACGCTGGTGATGCTCGTGGCCTTCGGGGCCATCTACATCATTACATTTCAACAGGTGCAGAGAGATATCGATATGGAGCTGGGGAAGGTCTCCGATTCTTATTCGCGACCTCAGGAAGACCGGGGGCCTCGGTCGGAGCCGTCCACCGGCTCAAACGCTCGCAGGGATCAAGGCGGTATCTTTCCAGACAACGGCGGCCCGCCGCCGGAGCGCGCCGTATCTTTCATGCTCCAGACAGACATGTCTCGCAAGCTGACCGGCACCGAGTCCCGTATTCAAAACGTGGATGCAGACTTTTTCGCCCAGGCTCTGAAGAAGGCCCTATCCATGAACCGCAATGAGGGCCAATTCGAACTGGACGACAGCCGCTGGGCCTTCCTCCTTCGCGAGAACAATGAAGGCTACATGTATGTATTCATGGATGTGAGCGAGCGGCACAGCATTTTGACCAACCTGATCTATACCTTCGTCATTGTCGCACTCGCCATGCTGCTGGTCCTTTACTTTACCAGCCGTTATTTTGCTAACCGCTCTATCAAACCGATCCGTGAAGCCTTTGAGAAGCAGAAGCAGTTCATCGCCGATGCCTCTCATGAATTGAAGACGCCGCTGACCATCATCGGCACCAATGCGGACGTCCTCCTCGCTAACGGCAGTGAACCGATCGACAGCCAATCCAAGTGGCTGCATTACATCAAATCGGAAACCGAACGCATGACAAAGCTGACGAATGACCTGCTCTATCTGACCGAAATGGAAGATTCGCGAACCGGACTGGTATATGCCAAATTCGATCTGAGTGAAGCGGTGGAGACTATAATTTTGACGATGGAAGCCGTTATTTACGAAAAGGAGATTGCGCTGGAATACGATATTGAACCAGAGCTGATGGTCACCGGGAACCGGGAACAGATGAAGCAGGTGGTCATGATTCTGCTGGATAACGCGGTCAAATATGCAAATCCTCGCGGTACCGTCACACTTACACTGAAGAAGCAGCATAACGAAACGGTCCTTGCCGTAACGAATACTGGGGAAGGCATCGCCCCGCTGCATCTGACCCGTATCTTCGACCGCTTCTATCGGACCGATACGTCCCGGGCGCGTAAGCAGGGCGGTTACGGGCTCGGACTGGCTATAGCCAAATCCATCATAGACCAGCATAAAGGCAGGCTGTATGCCAAGAGTACAGAGGGCGAATGTGCCACGTTCTACGTGCATCTGTCCTGACAGCTAATAACCCCATCCAGTGAATAGGATGGGGTTATTAGTATTCATAGAGTTACTTCATCATCCGGCGGATGAATTTCTGTTTCTTCGGCGTGTACGGGGGGAAAAGGAGCTGCAGCCGGATCCGGCTGTTCTTTTTCAATATACTTTTCTCGTGAGAGAATGTAACAAAGCTGCGATGACCGTGATACGATCCGATACCCGAAGACCCGACCCCGCCGAACGGCAGTTCAGGGTTTGCCAGATGGGTGATGGTATCGTTAACGCTGACACCTCCGGCCGAGATCCCGGCCAGTACACGCTGCTCTACACTGAGGTCCTCCGTGAACAGGTAGAGCGCCAGCGGTTTGGGCCGGCCGTTCACAGACGCTATAACCTCATCAAGCCGTTCGAAGGTCAGTATCGGCAGAATCGGTCCGAAAATTTCATCCTGCATACTCGCTGACTCCCATGCAGCTTCCAACAGCGTTGGCTCCAGGTACCGCGTTTCGGGGTTCATGCTGCCGCCGTACCGAATACCGCCGCGGTCCTGCTCCAGGATGTCCCGCAGGCGAGTCCAGTGCCGGTCGCTCACGATACGCCCATAATCTGCACTGTCCTCCATCGACGTGCCGTAGAACCGTACAAGGGTCTGCTTCATCTCGGTCAGCAGCTTCTCCTTCACGCTGGCATGCACCAGAAGATAGTCCGGGGCGACGCAGGTCTGGCCAGCATTAAGCGTCTTGCCCCAGATAATGCGCTCGGCAGCAGCGCGAAGATCAGCCGTCTGATCCACGATAGCCGGACTCTTCCCCCCAAGCTCCAGGGTTACTGGTACGAGATGGCGGGCAGCGGCTTCCATCACAATCCTCCCCACCGCAACACTTCCGGTGAAGAAAATGTAGTCAAACGGCGCATGAATCAGAGAGGTGTTCGTCTCTACCCCGCCTTCAACACAGCGGATATAGGCGGGATCGAAAGTGCTGCCGATCATCTCCGACAGAACCGCGGACACATGCGGTACAATTTCTGAAGGCTTGACAACAGCACAGTTCCCGGCCGCCATCGCTCCTGCCAACGGTTCAATCAGCAGCTGGAACGGATAATTGAACGGCGCGATAATCAGCACGCTGCCATAGGGCTCATACATGACTTTGCTGCTGGACGGGAACAGCACGAGCGGTGTCCGCACCCGCTTCGGCTTCGACCAGGAACGAAGATGCTTCATCGTATGGCGGATGCTGTTCAGAACAAAGCCGATCTCTGTAGCGTAGCTCTCGAATGCAGATTTCCCGAGATCCTGCATCAATGCTTCGTTCAGCCTGTCCTCGTAATCCAGAATGGCCTGTCTCAGCTTGTTGAGCTGACGCAGCCGGAAATCGATATCCAGGGTCTCCCTGTTCCCAAAATAATTCTTCTGGGCAGCAAGTATGCCTTCAATCTCCGGCGGTGTCCATTCCCCCGGATGACGTCCATGTTTATTCATGCGTGCCCCCTCCTTCCCGCTGCATCGGGGTCGCCGTATTCACCGCCTGATCGCCGGCCATGCGCCTGCTCTCTTCCTGCTCCAGCAGCCCCGTCAGCTCTTTCAGCAGGCCGATGGATGAAGTCAGTGAAGCAGAATAGATCCGCTGGGTCCCCTGCTGCTTCACCGCAATTAAGCCATGCTCCCGCAGCAGCTTCAGATGGTGAGATATCGCCGGACGGGACAGCAGCGACTGTTCTGCAATCTCATTCACGGTCAGCTCTCCCTGTTCACACAGGGTGAGAATGATACGCTGCCGATGGGGGTCTCTCAAGGTCTCAAATACCGGAATACACTGCTGAAAAACCTGAAATGCCTGCTTGCTCATCCTTTCCCTCCGTTCATATGTTTAAACATTTAAACATATTGTACAACGATCACTCCCGTGTAACAACTCTAAATAAAATCCATGCCTGATTTTCGGCGGCGTTCTGCACGCAAAAACTTTATAATGAGATCAAATTGATGAAAAGAGGACGTGCTTGTCCATGATCCAGGCCGAACGTTATTCCGAATTTTATGAAGCACTGCTGCAGAAAAACACTGAATATGAAGGGGTGTTCTATGTCGGTGTCCGAACAACCGGCATATTCTGCCGTCCTACCTGTCCCGCACGCAAACCTAAATTCGAGAACTGTGAGTTCTTCGCAACAGCCCAGGAGGCACTGCTCGCCTCATATCGGCCATGCCAGCGCTGTCAGCCGCTCTCACATCCGAATCATGTCCCGCCGACCGTCCGCCTCCTGGTGGAAGCTGTGGAGCGCCAGCCCGAGAAGCGCTGGAAGACACAAGACTTTCGGGAGCTGGCAATTGACGAATCAACAGCCCGCCGCCAGTTCAAGAAGCGGTTCGGAATGACCTTCGTCGCTTACGCCCGTGCCCGCCGGATGGGCATAGCACTCAAAAACATCCGTGCAGGACGCACGGTTGTCGACACGCAGCTCTCCGCCGGTTATGAGTCTGACAGCGGCTTCCGTGATGCCTTCTCCCGTATTATGGGCGCCGCCCCTTCCAGACTGAACGACACCCGTGTCCTGAAGGCATCCTGGCTGGATACACCGCTTGGACCCATGATGGCTATTGCCGATGAGGATGTCCTGTACCTGCTCGAGTTTGTAGACCGCCGGGGGCTTGAACGCGAGGTCGAGCGGATGCGTCAGCGCCTGAAGTGCGCCATTGTACCGGGAAGCTCGGCACCGATCGAGTCGGTCGAGCAGGAACTGAAGCTTTACTTTGTAGGGCGTTTGACCTCCTTCGAGACCCCGCTCGGGCTGCTCGGCTCGCCCTTCCAGCGGAGCGTGTGGGCACAGCTGACCGCCATTCCCCCGGGAGAGACGCGCTCCTACATGGCGATTGCGGCTGCTCTCGGCCGGCCGACAGCCTATCGGGCTGTTGCGCAGGCGAATGGAGCCAATCAGCTGGCCATCATCATCCCCTGCCACCGGGTCATCAATGCGAACGGTGAGCTGGGCGGGTATGGCGGCGGGCTGCCGCGCAAGACCTGGCTGCTGGAGCATGAGAAGAAGTGTCGGATGGAAATCGCAGAAACCTAACCTAACAGGTCACGATCAATATAGAAAAAGGCTTATCTCCTTAGAGATAAGCCTTTTTTCACACAATTAATCGCTCATCCTTTTTCGCCCCATCGGGAACTGTATCGTAAACTGGCTGCCCGCTCCTAATTGACTGGATACCCGGATTCTGCCGCCATGCTGCTCCACGATCCACCGGGCAATAGAAAGACCCAGACCGGTACCTTCATAACCGTCTTCCCCCTGCCGGGTCCTAGCTTTATTCCCCCGGTAGAAGCGGTCGAAGATCCTCGGCATGTCTTCAGGTGGAATGCCTGAGCCCGTATCACGAACAGACGTATAAATCTGCCCTCCCCTAACCGAAGCCTCCACCTGAATACGGCCGCCATTTGGCGTATACCTCAGAGCATTATCCAGCAAAATGACAAGCAGCTGGTAGAGCCGCTCCGGGTCCCCCGAAATTTCAATACCCGGCTCGACTGCTGCGGTTACCAGAATGCCTTTAGACTCGGCCAGCTCTGCAAAACCACGGGCTGTCTTCTCCAGCAGGCTGCTCAGATCCACTGGTGACAACTTCAGCTCCAGCTGGTTGGCATCCGATTGGGCAAGCGTCAGCAGCTGGGTGACCATCCGGGTCATATATTTGATCTCGCTGATCGCCTGGGAAATATGCGGGCTCTCCTGCTCAATCGTATGTTTCGGATGACGGAAGAGCCGTTCCAGATTCAGCTTCATGACCGCCAGCGGTGTACGCAGCTCATGTGAAGCATCCGCTGTAAATTGGGACTGTCTGTTCCAGGCAGACTGGATAGGAATCAGTGCCCGGTGTGCCAGAAAGAAACCGGCCAGCACAGCTACCGCAAGGCTGACAAGGCTGCCGAAACCGATGAACCTGCGCAGGTGCTCCAGCATTTCGTGCTCTCGTACCAGATTATAGACCAGCTGCACGCGCTCCACGTACATGGACTGATGATCCACCGTTACCTGCTGACCCATCGGCACCTCCAGCACCCGGTAAGCGGCTCTTTCTACTTCGAGACTCTGCAGCGCGTCCGTCCGCGGCAGCTGTCCGATCCGGCCGATCGTCTCATCGTTCAGCACGTTCTCCGGCAGCTCTTTATCCAGCTCCCCTTTCTTGCCCCATAACAAAAGGACGGTTCGCTGCTCGTAGTTATCATCATAGCTTTGCAGCCATTCCGATGTTCCTTCCTGTTGTTCCTGCAGAATGTACCGTTTGACGTGCTGGAGTGTCTCGTCTGCCTGGCTGTAGAGCCGGTGCTGCATAAAGGTGTACAGGAACGTGCCAAAGCCAAGCAGAATGACCAGCAGAACGATGGAATTCACCAGTATCAAGCGGCGTCTCGTTTGTTTGAACATGTTATTCCTCCGACAGCATATAGCCGACACCGCGGACCGTACGGATCCATTCTCCGCAGCTGTAACCACTCAGTTTCTTGCGCAAGTAATGGATATAGACATCAACCACAGTCTCACCGGCATTGGAATCAAGTCCCCAGACCCGGTCATAGATCTGGTCACGGATCAGGATCTGCTCCCGGTTCTGTATCAGATAATGCAGCAGCTCATACTCCTTTTTCGTCAGCTTGAGCTCCTGCTCATCTACGCGGCATGTCTGCTGTCTCGTATCCAGTACCATCGGCCCGTAGTGGAGCCTGCCTTCAATACCCAGCTTCCCGGCTCTCCGCAGAACGGAACGTACCCGTGCCAGAAATTCCTCTGTTGCAAAGGGCTTCACCAGATAATCGTCTGCTCCTACGTCCAGTCCTTTAACCTTATCTTCAACCCGATCCTTGGCTGTCAAAATCAGCGTCGGCGTGTCCTTGCCCTCAGCGTACAGCTCCTGAATCACCGTAATCCCATCCATCTCCGGAAGCATCAGATCCACAATAACGAGATCATAATCTCCCGAACGGGCCATCCACAGCCCTTCCTTTCCCTGCCCGGAGGCCTCTACCTCGTAGGCTTCTTCCTCCAGGATGGTCGTTACAATATTTCGCAGCGCGGTATCGTCCTCAATGATCAGTATTCGCATCCATTCACCTATTTTCTTCTTATTCGAGCGTCCAGCATTGATTATAATACCGGTTTCTTTAGTTTTGATTAGAAATGACGGCCTTTATATCCTTCTTGTTGTCAGCACCATCATCGTGCATAACTCTAATAAAATTCTAAGGTTCTGTCGCTATACTGAAGCCAGTTGACCGATTAATCGATGTCTATAACGGAGGATAAGCATATGGCTAAAATGGATAAAAAGTGGGTGGTTCTATGTTCGGCAGCCATCACGGCTGTGTATGCCGCCGGTTACCATCTTACAGATCCCTCACTCACCGATGCAGCGATCCCGGCATCAGCACAGTCTCACGTTCAGTCCGGATCAGCGGCCGGCTCTCTTACGATCGACAGCACAGCCTCTATCCCTGCACCTGCGGATAAGCCAGCTGCCGCAGCTCCGAAACGAGTCTATCAGGACGGGACCTTCACGGGACTGGGAATGAACCGCCGCGGCTCTATCGAAGTTACGATCAAGATCAGCAAGGATAAAATTACAGACGTGGTGATCAGCAATTACGGTATGCACTATTCCATGAGTGACGTGGCAGATCTCCCTGCAGAGGTCATCCAGCAGCAAAATACGTCGTTAACAAATGTATCCGGGGCTACTTACAGCACGGAAGCCTTCACAGATGCCGTTAATGATGCCCTGGCCAAGGCACGCAATGCCTGACTCATTGCATGTGCTGCGGCGTACCCGGCTCTATATGGACACCGTTGTCGATATCCAGGCGGTCCACGATGACAGCCTGTCCTTGCAGGAGGCGGAGCTGCACATTCAGCAGGCATTTGAAATGTTCCGTCAGGTTGAGCTGGCCTGCAGCCGTTTTGATGCTGACAGCGAGCTGTCCATAGCCTGCCGGTGTATTCAGCAGCCCGTGCCACTCAGCCCTTATCTCTTCGAGCCGCTCCGTTTTGCCATACAGCTGGCTGAGGCTACGGAGGGCCTGTTTGATCCTTGTATAGGCAGCACACTGATTAAACAGGGGTTTGACCGCCACTATCTGACCGGTGAACGCATGGCAGCAGATTCAGTCAATACATCCGCCACGTACCGGGACCTGATTCTGGATGAGGCGGATCGAACGTTGTACATCCATCAACCGCTGCTTGTGGATTTGGGAGCTGCTGCCAAGGGATTTGCCATCGACCTCGCAGCCCGACAGCTGCAGAATCTGCATGGCTTCCTGGTCAATGCCGGCGGGGATTTGTATGCGGGAGGGCGAGATCATCGTGATCAGCCGTGGGCCGCTGGCATTCAGCATCCGGAAATTGCAGATGAATTGATCCACCTGTGTCTGCTGGAGGATGAAGCTTTATGTACTTCGGGCAGCTACGAACGCCGCAGCCGCAACATTCCCGGCAACCATCACATTATTCGGCCGGACACCATGCGTTCGCCCCAGGATCTGGTGAGCATCAGCCTCAAGGCGCCTTACGCCATGATGGCAGATGCATTCTCTACAGCGGCCTTTTTATACGGCCCGGACAAGGGAGCCGCCTGGATTGAGGCTATGGGTCTCACGGCTCTCTTCGTTACAGGCCAGCTCGATATCATCAATATAGGAGGGTTCTAAATGACTTTCACCAAATGGCTGCGAACACCCAAGGCCTACATGCTGCTCGCCATGCTGTTCTGTCTGGCTGCTGCCTCCGCAGGTTCTCACACTCTTACGGGCGTGATTCATACCCTGGCCGCCGTGTTGGCTGCCGTATTAACAGACAATGTTTGCCGGGCGGTCACACGCAGGAAGTGGTCTGTATCCGACAGCACACTCATTACCGGGTTCATTGTCGGGCTGATTCTGAGCATAACCTCCTCCGCCTTGACGGCCGCCGTCACTGCTGTTTTGTCCATTTTGTCCAAGCATTTACTGGTTTATAAGAAGAAAGCGGTCTTTAATCCTGCCGCCGTCGGCCTGCTGCTCGTTATCCCGCTGCTGCATACTGGTCAAAGCTGGTGGGGTGCTTTTGGGGACCTGCCGGTCTGGATGCTGACATTTCTGCTGATCTGCGGGTATCCCATCGTGAATCGGATCCACAAATACCCTCAGGTATTCACCTTCCTGGCGGCAACCTTTGGGCTCCTGAGCCTTGCAAGCTTGCTTGGTCTGGGCGAGGTATCGGATGCGTTTCGGCCCCCATTCATTAATGCAACGTTATTTTTTGCTTTTTTTATGCTGACAGACCCGCCAACAAGCCCCGCCAAAACCACACAGCAAATGCTGTTCGGACTGCTGGTTGCCATGGTCGGCACCCTGGTATATGTATATTGGGGGGGTCTCAGCTACCTGTATATCGGATTGCTGGCAGGAAATCTGTACAGCTATTTGAACAAGCGCTCAGCCGCTCGGGCATCCGTCCGCCGCTCCCAAACTAAAAAGGCACGCAGCCCGGCAGGCTGACGTGCCTATGACTTTATTCTTCTTCCGGTACGACGACCTCCACATACCTCGGCAGGATGCTCAGATGAATGGGAAGAGGAGGCCCCTCCTCCCCATCCACATTGGTGGAGACGGACTCTGTCGAGCTCACTTTCACCTGACGTGCAGTAAAATAAACAACATCCTTATGATTCATCAGACTGCCGAACAGCAGTGACGTTCCCAGGGTCAGCGAATTGAGCACCCCAATATTTTTAATGACAAAGCAGTGAATCCAGCCATCATCAACCTCAGCACCGGGAACCAGCTTCTCGAATCCGCCGACGGAGTTGGTCAGTGCGGCCAGGAACAGCGGGGCTTCTCCTTCCCACACCTGTCCGTCATGCTCAATAACCAGCGGATAGGCGGGAGTATGGATCAGCTTCTTGATGCCTTCCTTGATGTAAGCCAGAGATCCCAGCTTCGACTTTTCTTCTGATGATACGGCCGACAAGGACTCCGCCAGTGAACCTGCGGCAGCGACATTGGCGAACAGACCTTCATTTATTCTCCCCAGATCCACAGGATGAACCCGGCTTGAATTCAGGGTGGCAATTGCCTGCTCCGGATCCAATGGAATATGGAGAGCACGGGCAAAGTCATTTACTGTACCGAGTGGCACTACACCCAGCCTGGGACGATGATCCTGGTCAATCATGCCGTTAATCGTCTCATGCAGCGTACCATCGCCGCCAATCGAGACGACCAGGTCACAGGCATCCCGGCAGGCACTCCGGCAAAAGTCCGTAGCATCCCCTTCACCCGCTGTCTCATTCAGAATGACTTCATATCCCTGACTGGCCAGTACATCACGGACCTGATCTACATAACGCTGAGCCTCTTCCCTGCCCGAAGATGGATTGCTGATCATCATCGCTTGCCGCATCTGTCATCTCTCCCTTAACGTCTCACTCACTCCATTCTTAACCTAAATACCGCCGGTTGCATCGGAAGCCGCCATCCCATCCGGCCATCCTTCCTGTTATAATCCATTCCTAAGGCAGCAGCGGCTTCTCGGGCAGCATCAGCAAATACTGGATGGCCGCCAGCTCCTGGCGGTTCAGCGCACGCCGAGAACCGTAGTCATATACGCCCTCATTGAGGGTGACCTCCCGGCCATGTATCTGCAAATCAATCAAGGTACGGACCGCCGCCTCTGCCCATGGCGATGTGTCTCCCGCCAGCATAGTGCGGCTCTCATTGACAGGGATACCTGATAAGGTCAGCAGATTCCGGACAATAACCGCTGCCTCTTCACGTTTAATGCTGCGGTTCGGTTCAAAACGGCCATTCCCCATGCCGGACAGCAGCCCCAGGTCGACGGCTCCCTGAATTTCGGCTTCATAGGGTGACTCGGCCGTATCTTTAAATACCGACTGGTTACGTGATGGCGGAAATTGGAATTGATGCATGAGGGCATGAATAAACTGCTCCCGGGTAACCTCCTCTTCCGTTCCGAACTTCTGCTCTGGTGTTCCCGTGATGACTCCAAGGGACTGCAGTCCATAGATGTATTGGCCATACGGATGGTCTGCCGGTACATCGGCAAATCCTCGCGCCTGTTCTGCCTTGGCGGCATAACTGCCGGGATTGCTGTATTTAATGTACTGGATCTGCCCCTCTTCATCCGCCTTGAAGGCGGCCGGGTTGCCCTGCTCATCGACAAACAGCAGATCCCCGGTCTGCTTCAGCACATGCTGAATACCGGTCTGATCTCCGAGCGTCAATGTACCGTCCGCGTTGGCGCGGATACCGGTCAGCATGCTGCCGATCCGCAGGTCCCTGTAGATTCCTTCAAACTTATGAAGAGCAGCCTGAGACTGGGACGGATAGTTTGCTGTACCGAAGTTCGGCTTCCCTGGATAGTAATAGTCCATGAACGCTTCATACAGCTTCTCATTAAGACCACTTACGCTCGTACTGCTCACGAATAAGGCGGTCTTCGCCTCCGGCAGCAGGAACATGTAGGACTGGAAGCCGGGAATACTGCCGCCCTTGGCAATCACATTCCTTCCATTCGCTGCGGAGAGCGGCATCGGGGCCTCCAGCCCATAAGTCATATCAGGCACATCCGGATGAATGGACACATGATACGTCTGCATCGCTTGTAACGATGATTGCGACAAGATCTGCTTTCCATCCGCAGCACGCCCTCCATTCAGAAAAGCATTCATGAACTTCGTCATATCCGAAGAGGTTGTCAGCATGCTGCCCTCTGGCAGAACGGTTGGAGACACCCGGTACTCCGGCTGCTCTTTTCCGTCAGGACCATAGGCCACCGGCAGTCTCTGACCCAGTTCCCCGGAAGGGTCGAAGGTGCTGGATGTCATGCCCAGAGGTTCAAAAACATGCTTGCTCATATAGTCGTTAAAAGGCTCCCCGCTCACTTTTTCCACGATGTAACCGGCCAGCTCGGAGGCAAAGTTATCATACATATAGGAGGTTCCGGGCTCCCGGACAACAGGTGGCATGACTTTGAATAGATGCTCCTTCAGCGACAGCTGCTTCTGGGAAGGATTATACAGAATGTTATCTGCCGTCGGATCACGAACCTCAAAGCCTGTCGTGTGGGTCAGCAGCATCTCTACGGTAACCGGGGTACCGAACGGATTCTTCAGCTTGTAGCCGTCCAGATACTTCTCGATATTGTCATCCAGCTTCAGCTTCCCTTCATCGGCCAGCTGCATGATGCCCATGACGGTGAACACCTTTGATATGGATCCTACCCGAAATGGAGTCTGTGCCGGATCCACCGGCTTGCCTGATGTTTTGTCAATGCTGCCGTATCCTTTTTCTGCGATCACTCTACCGTTCTGTACAACGGATACCGTTGTCGCCGCACCTTCCTTCTTGATCTCTTCACGGGCAAAAAAGGCATCCAGAAATGCGGCTGTATCGGATGGGCTTACCACGTGATTACCGGATACCGCTGTCTGCAGCGGCTTCTCCTGAGCGAATACAGCTGCCGGCGTTCCCATCGCCAGAGTCAGTGCGAGCAGTCCCGCAGCAGTTGAACGGATTCTCATCAGATCATCCTCCTCGATTTATTAACTAATTAATTCACCAAGATTTTACCACGAATGGTACTGTCAGGAAATGTATAACGTTTGTCAGATATGTCTTGTGGTTTCCCTGACCCTCACTTACAGTAGAATTAACATTCATTTCCTGCCCTCATTTCACCGGTGGGGACTAAGATAGATGAGTATAGGAGGACCATTCATTGCAAGCCAATCTGTTAATTATTGAAGATGACCCGGAAATCAGCTGTATGGTTGCTGAATATCTCGCTGCCGAAGGCTATCATTCTACGGTAGTGCACGACGGAGAACAGGCTCTGCCGCAATTCCTGTCAGCGTCCTACGATTTGGTTCTGCTCGACCTGATGCTGCCCAAGCTGAATGGCATGGAAGTTCTGCGCCGGATCCGGGAACACAGCCGTGTGCCTATTCTGATTCTGTCAGCCAAGGGCAATGAAGTGGATAAAGCGCTGGGCCTGCGGTTCGGGGCTGACGATTATATAGCGAAACCCTTCTCCCTGATCGAGCTGGCCGCACGCGTGCAGGCCTCCATCCGCAGGGCGACACAATACGCGGTGCCTGAACCATCCAGCCTGGACGAGCCAAGCCTGCTATGCTATGCGGAACTCCGTATGGATCCTGATAATTTTAAGGTGTGGAAGGGTGAGCAGGAGGTTAAGCTGACGGCCAAGGAGTTTCAGATATTGAAGCTGTTCATTCAGCATCCTACCCGGGTCTACACGAAGGCGATGCTGTACCAGCAGGTCTGGAACGAAGAGTACTACGGAGATGAGAACGTGATTAACGTACATATGCGCCGTCTGCGGGAGAAGATTGAGGAAGACCCCTCACACCCCCGCTATATCCGCACCCTGTGGGGCATCGGCTATCGGCTGGGGGAACAGTAAATGAGCCTGCTGTGGTGGCTGATGCTGCTGGTAGTTTTGATTATCCTTGTACTCTATCTCCGGGAACACACCTCCCACCGCGCATTGCGAAGGGATTTGACCTATATTAATCAGAAGATGACGACACTGAACGGGCCCGGGCTGACGCTTACCCGGGAGAGGGTTCAGATTGTAACTGGCGTTCAGGAGCTGCGGGAACTGCTTCAGGGTCTCAATACCCTGCTGGATCATGCCCGTCAGTCGTCAGCAGATTACATCCGTACTGAGCAGGCCATGCGCCGGATGCTCGCCAATGTATCTCACGATCTGAAGACACCACTTACCGTCATTATGGGCTATACGGAGTTTCTGACGGGACCGATCTCCCTCTCCCCGGAGGAGCAGCAGCGCATGCTTGGCCAGGTCCACAGGAAGGCCCTGGAATTGCATGAGCTGATTCATGCTTTCTTCGACCTGTCCCGCCTGGAAGCTGACGATTACGATCTCCCCTTGACTCCGCTGGATGCCTGTGAGGTTTGTCGCCACCGCATTCTTGCCTATTATGATCTCCTCGCCGAACAAGGATTTGAAGTACAGATTGCTGTTCCCGAGCACCCGGTGTGGGTGTACGCTAACGAAGAGGCCCTGTCGAGAATTCTTGATAACCTGCTCTCCAATGCGGTGCGTTACGGGGCAGACGGTCGCTATCTGGGCCTGTCCTTAACCTGCTTGGAGCAGAACGTGCATATCCAGGTTGCAGACCGGGGAGCCGGGATTGCGCGTTCAGAACAGGCCCGTGTATTTGAACGCATGTACACAATGGAGGATTCCCGGAACCGCCGTGTGCAGGGCAGCGGGCTGGGGCTGACCATTGCCCAACGGCTGACCGAGCGGATGAACGGGAAGCTGAGCCTGGACAGCGAACCCGGTGCAGGGGCGCGTTTCACCCTGACTCTACCCGCATCCACATACAGAAAGCCGTAACCGTTACCGAACTTAAGAAACAAGTAAGATTTGCGACATAGAAACGAAAGAGTTCCTCGATAAGATGTAAACATAACAAATCCAACGGGGAGTGAAATACAGTGACGGATATTATACAGACACGGCTGCTCAGCAAGCAGTATGGCAGTGCTACCGCAGTATCCAATGTCAGCATGAATGTGAAGCAGGGTGAAATTTACGGATTTCTCGGTCCCAACGGTGCCGGTAAGTCCACGATTATGAAAATGCTGCTCGGCCTGGTCAAGCCGACCGGCGGACAGATCGAGCTGTTCGGGGAGCGGCTGCTGGTGGATTCCATTGACCATTTGAAGCGGATCGGGCACCTCATTGAAACGCCGGTCTTCTACGAAAGGCTGACAGCCGAACAGAACTTAGAGCTCCATGGTGAATACATGGGCTACTACAATCCGCAAGCGGCAAGAGAGGCACTGGAGCTGGTCGAGCTGCTGGGTGTGGAGAACAAGCAGGTCCGCCAGTTCTCCCTCGGCATGAGGCAGCGGCTGGGCATTGCCCGAGCCATCTCGACCCGTCCCGAGCTGCTGATCCTGGATGAACCGATTAATGGATTAGACCCGGAGGGCATTCATGCCATGCGCATTCTGTTCCGGCGTCTGCGCGACGAATGGGGCATCTCGCTCCTCATCTCCAGCCACCTGCTCTCGGAAATTGAGCAGGTCGCCGATACGATCGGCGTCATCCATCATGGACGTCTGATCCGTGAGGTATCCATGGATACGGTACGCGCTTCGACCACAGAATACGTGGAGATTGTTACGCCGAATGTGAACCACGCGGCCTTCGTGCTGGCCGACAAGCTGGGTATCCAGCAGTTCAAGCGTACCGGGGAGCAGTCCATCCGGGTCTACGAGACAAAGATGACTCAGGAAGCCTTGTCCAAGGCGCTCATAATGAACGACGTACCCATCTCTTCCATTAATCGGCGCCATCAAACGCTGGAAGAGTATTTCTTCAATATGATCAAGGGAGGCGAAACCGATGCTGCATCTCATCAAGCTGGAGCTTAAGAAAGGTAAGCTGAAGGGCTTTATGTGGGGGCCCCTGCTGGCCTATGCGATCATCGCCGGCTTTATGGCCCTGCTCTATTTTGTAGATGGAGATAATCCTGCAGACCCGCCGTTCCATACCCTGGAAGAGATGCTGCAGGCTGTTGATCTGTTTGTTCGTGCTACCTTCGTGATCTATGCCGGGGCGTTCATTGCGAGACTCATTATTAGTGAATTCAGGGATAAAACGATGGCGCTGCTCTTCGCCTACCCGGTCAGCCGTCAGAAGCTGATCTCGGCCAAGCTGCTGTTGGTGCTGGTATGGACCTTCACAAATGTGTTGATTGCCAATCTGCTGATCGATGCCTTGTTCATTGCCATTAATTCTAGTGTCGGCCACGTTCAGGAAACCTTCACATCCGATCTGCTGTACAGCCAAGGCCTTTACGTCCTGCTGCAGGCAGCAGGGGCTGCGGGTATGAGTCTGCTGCCGCTTGTGGTTGGTCTGCGCCGCAAATCCGTCACCGCCACCTTAGTCTCGTCTATCTTTATTGTGATGGTCGTATGTTCTAACAATGGTGGCTTCTCGCTCAGCTCGATCATCGCGGTTCCGCTGTCCCTGGGGGCTCTGGGCATCCTGGTAACCTACCTGAGCTTCCGCAACATTCACCGTGTGGATGTGGGCTGACAGCTAACACAAAAGGCCGTTCCCTTGCTCTTCGACAGAGCAGTGGGAAAGGCCTTTTTCAGTGATTCTAAGATAACTACATCGGTCACATACTGCCCCTACGCCAAGCCTCGGCAATTCCCCGGATCTGCTCTGGCGTCGTCCTGCAGCAGCCTCCAATGATTCGTGCGCCGGCTTCGTACCACTCTCCAGCTTTGTTATCAATGCTGTCGCAAGCCCCCTCACCGTGCCATGTCTTGGTATTGGCATCATAGGTCTCTCCCGAGTTCGGATAGACGATGATCGGCTTACCCGTGCCTTGCCGCAGGACAGTGACGGCTTCCGTTACGATCGTTAAGGGTGCGCAGTTGATTCCGATCGCAGCGATCTGTTCACAGCTCCCGAACGTTTCTGCGCATACCTCCAGCGGTGTACCGTCGCTGATCGCCTGTCCGCTGCTCAGAGAGAAGGACAGCCAGGCATAGGCCTGCGGATAGGCCGTCAGCAGCTCAGCCAGCACCTTCGCCTCCTGGAAGGATGGTATCGTCTCGAATGCCAGCAGGTCGGCGCCAGCCTGGATCAAGGCTTCCATACGCGGACGATGAAAATCCCGCAGCGTATGGTCCGACACCCCGTAATGTCCCACGTATTCGGAGCCGTCTGCCAGATAGGCCCCGTAAGGACCTACGGATGCGGCAACCAGCGGCTTCGGTCTGTTCTTATCTGTATTCTCTGCCCAAAAATCATCACGCGCCTGACAAGCAATGGCTACGGTTTGTTTAATCAGCGCGAGAGCATCTTGTTCAGGTATCCCCCGCGCAGCCAACCCGGCTACCGTCGCCTGGTAGCTCGCTGTTATGGCACAGTCTGCGCCAGCCCGGAAGTATTCGAGGTGAACCTGGTAAATCAGGTCCGGCTGCTCAAGCAGAACACGCGCAGACCAGAGCGGATCGTCCAGGTTCGCGCCATGACGCTCCAGCTCCGTTGCCATGGCACCGTCGAGAATTAGAATGGGGTACTGCTGAAGAATAGATTGTATAGGATTCGTAACTGGATGTTCAGATGGAGTCGACATCGGCTGTTCCTCTTTTCTGTAAATACTGTGTCAAATAATAAGTGCCGTAGCACAATAGGATGAATGGAATCCCGCAGTACAGAGCGATCCGCTGGGTCGGGTCAAAGGCTATCCCTATCAGAGACGCAAGGCATAACAGGAAGGAGGCAATCGGAACAACCGGATACCACGGGGTTACATAAGCCAGATCCTTGACCAAACCTCCCTCACGGATATACTGCCTGCGGAACAGCAGCTGGGACAGGCTGATGCTCATCCACACGACGACGACAGCCAGACCGGAAATAGATACGAGGGCAATATAGACCGTATTGGGTGCAAATATACTCGACAGCAGCGCCAGACCGCCTCCTGCCATACTGAAAATGACCGCATTAACAGGCACGCCTTTGCCGTTCAGCTTCGCAAATACCGGAGATACGGTCTTCTTGTCAGCCAGCGACCAGAGCATCCGCGATGATGCATACAGCCCCGAGTTGGCAGCAGAGAGAATGGCCGTCAAAATGACAACATTCATAATGTCCGCCGCGTACGGCACGCCGATCTTCTCAAAGACCGTAACAAACGGACTCTCTGTCACACCAGCCTCCGCCATAGGAAGCAAAGCCGACAGTACGACAATCGTTCCTACGAAAAAGATAATCAGACGCCACAGCGTTGTGCGGATCGCCTTGGGGATGGTCTTCTTGGGATCCACCGTCTCACCGGCCGCAATCCCGATCAGCTCGGTGCCGGAGAAGGCAAAGTTAACCGCAAGCATCGTCATAACAATCGCAAAGGCGCCGTTCGGAAACCAGCCTGCGCTCACAAAGTTACCGAAGAGCGGAGCAGGCTGTGAATTCTCCATCGGAATGATGCCAAACATTGCCCCTGCCCCCACAATAATGAATACGACAATCGCAAGAACTTTAATAGCAGAGAACCAGAATTCGGACTCCGCAAAAAAACGAACCGTCAGTACATTCACGAACAGGATCACAATCGCGAACAGAGCGCTCCAGATCCATACCTCGATGGTCGGGAACCAGCGCTGCATCAGCAGGCCCGCAGCTGTAAACTCGGAACCCAGCGCTACCGTCCACGTCAGCCAGTACAGCCAGGCGACCGTATAACCCGTGCCCGGACCTATGTATCGGGCGGCATACGTATGAAAGGCTCCCGTCTCTGGCATGTGTACAGACAGTTCCCCCAGACAAAGCATGACCAGATAAACCGCCAACGCGCCGATCAGGTACGACAGAATGGTTCCAAAGGGCCCCGCCTGCTGAATGGTGTATCCCGAACTCAGGAACAGCCCTGTGCCGATCACACCGCCGAGTGAGAGCATGATGACATGTCTTGCTTGCATTTTTCTCTGAAAACCAGGCTTATTCTCGTTGTCCATTCTCTCTTCTCCCTCGTCTACATCCAGAAAACAACAAAACGCACTCTTCCGAGTGCGCTGCTGACAAATAAAACCGCTCGTCTTATCTATCAGGGTTCTTCACCCGCAGGAATTAGCACAGTGTCTTCGCAGACCTGCTGCTGAGGCTTCATCGGGCCTGTCCCTCCACCTCTCTGGATAAGAAATAATTTTTTATAACTTTAGCAATGTGAAGCGTAAATGTCAATGTTTTTCATTCCGCCTGGGAACTCCAAAATCAGGATGATCCCTAATAGTAAATACTAACATTTATCGTTATATATGCATTTATCATTCGTCTTTATGTCTATTTTTACAAATAAATAGTCCTATTTTTGTTATTGATGTTTACATTCCGTTAACATTTCTCTAGAATGATACCCGTACTAGATCCGATACATATTACCCAATTAGGAGAGATACCCTGATGCATAAATCAGCCGCCAAACGTTTCGCCTGCATATCGCTGTCCCTCGTAGTGAGTGCTGCCGTTTTCCTGAATCCGTTTACCCATTCGTCAGTTCATGCTGAGAAGGCTTCCTCTGACACCACAATCACGCTGCTCGGAACCTCTGATATTCACGGCCGGTTCATGCCCTGGGACTACGCGCTGGACGGCCCCAATCCCGCCGGAAGCCTGACACAGCTGTATACGATTGTCAAAAAAGTACGTGCGGAAAATCCGAACACCATCCTGCTCGATGCAGGTGATATGATCCAGGATAATTCCGCTGAATTGTTCAATGACCAGCCTCAATCCCCGATGATGGTGGCCATGAACGAAATGAATTATGACGCCTGGGTGATGGGCAACCACGAGTTTAACTTTGGACTGGATGTTCTGGAGAAGATCTCCTCCCAATTCAAGGGCCGGGCGCTTGTAGGCAACGTGTTCAAAGAGAACGGCGACCGGTATAAGCCCGCCTATACCATTATTGAGAGAGATGGGATTAAGGTAGGCGTGATCGGCATGAATACCCCCATGATTACCGAGTTCGAGAAAGGCACCGATCACCTGGATGGTGTCATCGTTAAAGATCCGATCGAAGAAACGAAAAAGGCTGTCGCTGAGCTGAAAGGAAAGGTCGACGTTATGGTAGGACTCATGCATATGGGTCTGGATAACGAGAACGGCAAATCAGGTACGGGGGTCACCGACATTGCCAATGCCAACCCGGAACTGGCAGCTATCTTCGCCGGTCATATGCATACACTGGTTGAATCCAAGACGGTGAATGGTGTCCTGATCTCGGAACCGAACAAGTATGGCTCCCATATTTCCCGAATTGATCTGACCTTTGCCAGACAGGGAGACCAGATTGTTTTGAAGAGCAAGGAAGCGATGGCTCTTGCGGTCAAAAATCAGGATGGCTCCTACCAGGTATCCGATCCGGGCCTCGAAACCACCCTGCAGCCGTTCCATGAATTCGCAAGGGCGGACGCCAACATCGTGGTTGCCCAGCTGAAAGGCACCAATCTGGTTCCTGCCAATGAAATCAAAGGGATTCCAGCCGTGCAGATTCAGGAAACGCCATTGTCCGACTTCTTCAGTGAAGTTATGCTCCACTACAGCAAGGCTGATGTGGTTGCACATCAAATTGATAATGACAAGGCCAGACTGGATGTTGGTCCGATCAAGAAAAAGGACATCGCCTTCAACTATCAGTATGCGCTGGGCGAAGTGACCGTTTATGAGGTGACCGGGCGCGATCTGAAGGATTATATGGAGTGGTCAGCCGGTTATTTCAACTCGACCCGTCCTGGTGACGTCACGGTCAGCTTTGATCCCAAGCGCCGGGCATCCAAATACAGCACCGACGATTTCTTTGGCGGCGTCACCTATGAAATTGATCTATCCAAGCCTTACGGCAGCCGGATTACCAATCTGAAATACAAGAACGGCCAACCTGTTACGATGAGTGATACCCTCAAGCTGGGTATGAATGCATACCGCATGGAAGCTCTCATTGCCAAGGGCGGTGCCCTGGAAGGCAGAACGTTCAAGCAGGTCTGGTCTTCAAAGGATGCCACCGCATTTGGTGAAGACAAAGGTACGATCCGCAACCTGGCGATTTCCTATCTGAAAGACGTCAAGAATGGCAGCTATGAGCCTGTCATCCAGCATAACTGGAAGGTTACCGGTGTTGATGTTAACGCCGCAGCACGTAAGGATGTGGTGGAACTGATTAATGACGACATTCTGAGCGTACCTGCAACAGATGACGGTAAATACACAAACATTGCCTCCATTAATGTGCTGGATAAGGTCACACCGGAAGAAATGACCGAGCTGTCGGCTAAAGCGAAGGTTAGCCCTGCCTCACTTGCCGGAGTGACAACCAAGGGTGAGTTTTATCAGAAGCTGAATCAGGCCAGGAAGGCAGGAACACAGCCTAAGCCTGATCCCAAACCGGAAACACCGGCACCGGTGAAGCCAGCACCAACACCGGCTCCTGCTCCCAAACCGGGCAAGCCTTCAACTCAGCCGGCACCAGCCCGGCCAGGAACGGTAAAAGACACGACTTCTGCCCAAGCCAAAGTAACGGCGGCCTTTTTGAATATCCGCGCAGGGGCTTCATCCAAAGCCAAGGTAATTACCGCTGTTCCGCAGGGAACGGTGTTAACCGTGACGGGCACCGCCAAGTACGGCTGGATCCAGATCACGTATAATGGCCGCACCGCATTTGTTTATGCTAAATATGTAAGTATGCTGCCTTAGTATGAAATGACGTTATTTAAGGGCAGCTCCTCACGGGGAGCTGCCCTTTTTGGCATCACTCTCGACTGGTCAGCAATTGCTCCGGGTGATCGTAATCGGTATGATATCACTATCGTTGTTTATCAAGGGAGGAACATGCATTATGGCTGCATTCATTAACGAACAAATCCGGGCTTCCGAAGTCGAACTGACCGGAATGCGGGGCGAAAAGCTGGGGGTCGTATCCCGTGAAGAAGCATTGACCCTGGCCCGCTCCCAAGGAGCAGACCTCGTCTGTACCTCTCTGATGAGCAGTCCGCCGCCCTGCAGCCTGCTGCCCAAGGGTAAAGGCAAGGCGCTTGCACAGGAACAGAAGAAGACCAGCCCTAAGAGCAGCAGCCAGCCAACAGGCAAACAAGGCAAAGGCAATTCCAAGGAGAAGGTCAAAGAGCTGCGCTTCACCGCACATATAGAAGAACATGATTATGAGACGAAGCTGCGGCAGGCGGACAAGCATCTTCGTTCAGGCAAGCCTGTTCAGCTGGTGGTCCGGGCCAGCGGAGCTAAGGAAGCTGCAGCAGCGAAAACCGTCATCGAGCGGCTGCTGGCCGATCTGAAGGAAGTCGGCCTGCGGGAGACGGGGATCCAGTCCAGCGGTAAAGGCTCGCAGGTCAAGGTGAATCCCAAGTAATCGCAATTGGCTGCCCCGTCTTCATCTTAGGAAAAGAAGCCGTTAACATTAACGGCTTCTTTTCTATAAAATCAACCGAATTCCCAACAATTACATCGCTCATCCGCTCGAATGACAGATTAAATCCGTTCTGTTCACTGATATGCAGAATGTTCACTTGATCCTGAAGGAGCATTCGATACAATTATTTTGAAATCGCTTACCATTACAATTGTAAATACTCCTGGGTGGTCTGTGCTTTCTAATCTATTGGGAGGTGTTAAGGAATGAGGAGCAAAAGCTGGTTATGGGTTTTGGTATTTACGTTAGTTGTGACGATGTTTGGATTCCCGCCCGGTAAGTCTCATGCGGCAAGTGCGAGTATAACGAACGGCACAGACTGGCTCGACACAGCCGGAAATCCCATTCAGGCGAACAGCGGCAATATTCTCAAAGTAGGCGGTACGTATTACTGGTATGGCGAGCATGCCGTGAACGGCACATTTGACCGGGTGAATGTATATACTTCCACCGATCTCAAGAACTGGACATTCAGTAATTCGATTCTGACCAAGAACTCTGCAGCAGAACTGAATTCCAGCAAAATTGAACGTCCCAAAGTCATCTATAATGCCTCCACCGGACAATACGTGCTGTGGGCCCATTACGAGAACGGAAGTGATTACAGCCTGGCCCGTGTCGCCGTGGCTACAAGCAGTACACCGAACGGTAACTTCACCTATCAGGGTAGCTTCCGCCCGCTGAATTATGAATCGAGAGACATGACGGTATTTGTAGACAGCGACGGTACCGGCTACCTGATCTCCGCATCCCGCAAAAATGGCGGTGCCAATGATACAATGGCCATCTTCAAGATGAATGCAAGCTATACCGGAATTGATTCGTTTGTAAGCTGGCAGTTCGAGAACGGATACCGGGAAGCGCCGGCCGTCGTCAAGAAAGGCAGCCGCTACTATCTCTTCACCTCCCAGGCATCCGGATGGTACCCGAATCAGGGCGCCTATGCTACAGCGGCTTCCATGACAGGGACATGGTCAGCATTATCCCCATTCGGCAATCCTTCGGCTTTCGGCTCGCAAATCCATGATATTGCGACCATCACAGGCAGCAATACGACCTCCTATATTTATATGGGAGACCGCTGGAACCCTCTGAATCTGAGCGATCACAAACATATCTGGCTGCCGCTCACGCTAAATGACAGCAGCGGCACAGCCACCTTGGAGTGGTACAGCCAGTGGAGCATCGATGCCGTTACCGGCAGCATTAACCTGCCCTCACTAATCAACCATGCCTCAGGCAAGACAGCTTCAGCCAGCTCCGCAGCGTCCGGTTCTCCTGCAGCCAGTGCCAATGACGGTAATTACCAGACCTCATGGGCAGCCTCCTCGAGTTCCTGGCCTTCCTGGTGGCAGGTGGACTTCGGCTCACCGAAGACTATCACCGAGATTGATACGTCCTGGTTCATGTACAAAGGCTCCGAAGCCTATTACAAATACAAAATCGAGATTAGCAACGACGGCGTGAATTACTCGACAATAGACCGGACAGGCAATACCACTTATGGCTTCACCACGGATGCTGTACATTTTACTGCCAGGTATGTCCGGATTAATCTGGTCAATGCCGTACTGTGGAATAATCCGAATAACTGGTATACTCCGACCCTTCACGAAGTCAAAATGCTGGGCCCTTCCGCGCCTGAGGCCGTGGGCTACAGCCAGTTCACATCCTATAACTACCCGACTTATTATGTCCGCCACTCCAACTTCACGGCACGTATTGACGCTAATGTCACTCCTGCCCTGGATGCCCAGTTTCGGGTCGTTCCCGGCTTGGCTTCCTCGTCAGGAATTTCGCTGGAGGCCATCAACTGGCCAGGATATTTCCTGAAGCGGAATAGCAGCAATAAAATCATACTCTAAGCCTTCTCGAATACGGAGACCTACAAGGCAGATGCTACCTTCCTGTCCAATCCGGGCTTGGCCGACAGTACCAAAGTGTCACTGCAATCCTACAGCCAGCCTGGCTATTATGTCCGGCACTATGACTATGTGCTCCAGTTGGACGCTGTCAATGCCGCCAGCAGAGCCACCACCAAAGCCGACGCTACGTTTGGCCGGCTTAATTTCTAGATCACTTCAGGCAAATCGAAAGACAGGCGGCTTTCTTCATTATTTTACGGAGAAGGCCGTCTTTTTGCGCTTTCTTCGGATTTCAGGAAGACCGGTGTTATTCCCGCAGTCCTCCTGCCGGGAGCCTTCGCTCTCCAAATGGACATCAATAAAATCAACGATCAGCTGAAGAGACGCCATTTGCTCCAGGATACTTTGCCGATAGGCCAGAATATTCTCCAGCAGGTCCGGGAACTTCTTGATGTCATCCATAATCGTCAAGCGCAAATAAGGCTTCATATCTTCCAGAGGCATCCCTGTTTTGCGCATACAGACAATCAGCTTCATAACCTCAATATTATCATCCGTGTAGGTACGATGGCCGTTAGACTTGCGCGCTGCCCGCGGTAGAAGCCCAATTTTCTCATAATAACGGATGGTGTCCTCCGTCAGACCGGATTGTTCTGCGGCTTCCTTAATGGATAACAAACTGGATTGAGCCATGTTTCTCTCCCCCTTTTAGCTCTATATAAAAACATTCTTGACTTGGAGTCAACTCCAACTTATAGACTGTGACTATGATCATGAAATCAAGCAAAGGGGATACGATATGTCTACATTTAAACACAATAAAACAGCCCTGATTACTGGAGCCAATAAAGGCATCGGACTGGAACTGACGCGGTGTCTGCTGCAGGAGGGCTGGAACATTATCGCCCTGAACCGCTCCTTGTATAACAACGACAATGAGCAGATCAACCGAAGTCTTGAGCAGGGGAGCCTGCGCGTTTATCAGGCCGATCTCAGTGACTTTGACAGCCTGAAGGCAGCATTGCAGCAGATCAAGGCCTCGGAAAATAAAATTGACGTGCTGTTCAATAACGCAGGCGGCAGCTTTCCGGAGCTGATTCTGACCAAGCAGGGCCGGGAAAAGCATTTTGACGTGCAGATAGTGGCGCCTTATATCATTTTGATGGAGCTCAAAGAACTGCTAGGGAAGGGTTCCATGCGAACCGTGGTCAACACGTCATCCAGCATCATCAAGACTGTCAGGCATTTTGATCCTGCTCATTTGGCCCACCCCCCTCAATTTAAAAGACTGTTCGGCCCCTACGCTACCACTAAGCTTGCCCTCTCCCTATGGACAGAGGAGCTTGCCGGCCAGCTTGCCCATGAAGGATTCCGCCTGCTCAGTGTTGATCCCGGAGGCAATAACACCCTCAGGAAAGATAAAGATTCCGGGCTTCCCATCTATATGAAGATGATTATGAAACTGTTCTTCCCTCATCCCGGCCGAGGAGCTTCTCTGCTGTATGACGCTGCATTCAGCAGTACACGCAGTGTACCCAGCGGCTCATTCCTGATCAAGGGAAAGGCGGCCTCGCTGAAATTCACAGAGCAACGCCGTGCAGTACTGGACATGGTTCACGACATCTACCAAGAAGCGTTCATTGGTAATTGATTCTCCATGGATCTCACTTGCTCCATCAGCTCGTTCAGCCACCGGATATCGTACTTGATCAGGCCCTTCTTCCGAAGCACTTTGAATTGATACCCATAAATAAAGGAATTTAGGCTATCCCCGAAGAAAATCTCACCCATTGCAGATATTACTGAAGGGAGTTGTAAGCCTATTCATCCAAAAAAAGTAACCTGGCTGGAGCTGTTCTACGATTTGATCTATGTCGCCGCTGTCTCGATGGCAACCCATATTCTTGCCGAGGCTCACGGAGGCCACATTTCATGGGATGCCATTATCAAATACCCGCTGATTTTCATTCCGTTATGGTGGGCCTGGACCGGGTTTACTGTATATGTTAATCGCTTCGGGCAGGATAACACGACAGAACGTATCGTCTATTTTGTACAAATGGTATTCGTCATTCTCATGGCAGCTCATATTAACATTGATTTTGAAGCACACTACCTCTTCTTCATGCTCGGTTATGTCGGTATTCGCTTATCCACCGTGTTCATGTATGCAAGAATATGGCGGGTGCGGGATGGCGTATCCCGTCAAGTTGCCCGATATCTCTGTATTAGTTTCCTGATCGGGTCTTTCATCAGCTTCAGCTCCGTTCTGTTTCCGGGCATGGCCAAATTCTACGTTCTATATCTCGGCATCTTCCTCGATATTCTGCTTCCACTGATCGGAAGGCACCAGCTGCGGAAATTACCGGTTCATCACCACCACCTGATGGAACGTTACGGTCTGGCTACCATTATATTGCTGGGTGAACTTATTCTTGTGATGGTAGATACCATCCGTGATCACTCCATTACCGTGGAGTCAGGAATTGTCCTACTGCTGGGATTCCTGATTGCTGTAGCCATCTGGTGGCATTACTTTGAATCATCCGAGGCAGCGGCACAGGAAGAGCGCACCAGCTCCGGACAATCGATTATCTATGGTCACTTATTTACATTTATGTCGCTGGGTATTACATCGAATGTGGTTCGTTACGCCTTCAATCGCGAACTCGAGCTTCCCGGCTTTGCCTGGCTGGCGCTGGCGGGTTTGGGCCTGTATGTCGTCTCTGTACTGGTGATCTTCCATCCGCTGAAGAAGAACGCGGCCCGAGGTACGTATCGTCTGCTCGGTTATCATTTGGCTGTACTGGGGTTGGCTGCAGTGGTGCTCCTCCTGCTTCCTTCTATTATAGCTGTCTACATCGCCTGCACGATCTTCTTCGTCGGCTATGCGCTGGTATCCCTCAAGACTCGCAAAGGGGGCAGAAACAGCACTTACACGAAAAAGCAGAAGATTCACCACCGAACTGGAGTATAATAAAATGCATATACAATGGACGTCCCGCCAATCAATATGTATAGGTAACTAAATCTAACGCAGAAGAGGTTTTACATGAGTGCAGAGCATTTTACAGATTACCCTCTGGGAGAAGAAATCCTGAGAGCACTGAAAGGCCTGGGGTACGAGACACCTACTGAAGTTCAGTCCAAAGTGATTCCGGTTGCCCTGAAGAATAAAGACCTTGTCGTCAAATCACAGACGGGAAGCGGCAAAACCGCCGCCTACGGCATTCCGCTGTGCGAGCAGGTCGATTGGAATGAAAATAAGCCGCAGGCCCTCATTCTGACACCCACGCGTGAATTGGCCCTTCAGGTTAACGAGGACATTATGAATATCGGGCGGTTCAAGCGGATTAAATCCACACCCCTGTACGGAAGACATCCCTTTCATATGCAAAAAGCGGAGTTGAAGCAGAGGACCCATATGGTGGTTGGTACACCGGGTAGGGTGTTAGATCACATAGATCGAGGTACCCTGCCGCTGAACCGGATTGCCTATCTCGTCATTGACGAGGCGGACGAGATGCTGAATATGGGCTTTATCGAGCAGGTAGAGTCCATTATTCAGGCACTGCCCGCGGACCGGGTTACGATGCTGTTCTCAGCAACCTTCCCAGACAATGTCGCCGAGCTGTCCCGCAAATACATGGATCATCCTGTTGAAATTGAAATCCAGGCCAGCGGCTTAACGACTGCCACCATTGAGCACGCCCTGATTCAGACCGCAGAGAAGGACAAGCTGGGACTGCTGCAGAAGCTGCTGGTGGTTGAGAATCCGGACAGCTGTATTATGTTCTGCCGTACCCAGGAGCATGTCGATCAGCTGTTCCGGCAGCTGAAGGATCTGGGTTATCCGTGTGACCGGATTCATGGGGGCATGGAGCAGGACGAGCGCTTTGAGGTGATGAATGCTTTCCGGAGAGGGCAGTTCCGCTATCTGATTGCCACGGATGTGGCCGCCCGCGGGATTGATATCACGAATATTACCCATGTCATTAATTATGATATTCCGCTGGAGAAGGAGAGCTATGTGCACCGCACCGGACGTACCGGACGTGCAGGCAAAAGCGGCCGAGCCATCACCCTTATCACTCCACGAGACCAGCAGCGATTAGCGGAGATTGAGACCTATATTGGATTTTCCATTCCGCGGGAGGAGCCGCCAACCGAAGATGAAGTCGACCGTCACCGGGAAGCCTTCGAACAGAAACTCAAGATCGGCCCGGTTCTGAAAAAGGATAAGCGGGAGCAGCTAAACCAGCAGATTATGAAGCTGAACTTCAACGGCGGCAAGAAGAAAAAGCTGCGTGCGGTAGATTTCGTAGGGACGATTGCCAAACTGGACGGAATCACTGCCGATGACATCGGCATTATTACGATTCTGGATAACGTGACTGATGTTGAGATTCTGAACGGCAAAGGACCGCGGGTCTTGGAGATGATGAAGAATACAACCGTCAAGGGCAAGCTGTTAAAGGTTCGCCCCGGCAAAAATAAGTGAGTACTGCAAAAAGCCGAAGAAGAGCGGTTATCTGCTCTTCTTCGGCTTTTTATAATTTAAAGACTACTCCCACACCTGATCCAGCTTGTCAGCATAAAACCGAATAGCCTTCGCGTAATCTTGAATGCTCTGCTCCTGCGAAGTTTCTGCAAGACACGTTAACAAAATTTGCATCGCCTCCTCATGCCGCTGGAGATTGTAGAGGGTCATGGCATAGAAGACCTGGAGTGCCTGATGCCCGGGGAACTGTTCCATGCCTTTGCGGAAAACCTCTGCGGATTTCTCGTATTGAGCCAGTGTCCGGTAGGTGCTGCCCAGTCCTAATAATGCCCCTTCCAGATCCTCTCCCGTTAATCCCAGACGGATTGCACGTTCGTAATAGGGAACTGCTGCCCTCTCCTCGCCCATTACGTCAAAGCTCCAGGCACATTGATATTGGATCTGAGCATCTTCCGGGTATGTTTGCACCAGCTCCAGCAGCAGCTGATTCGAGGCCGCAAGATCTCCTTTTTTCCTCAGCTCTACAGCCTGCTCTAATTGTTTCTGCATGTGAACGGCTCCTTTATGTGTGTAACTCTAAGACCTACATTATGGATGCTGCAACGAGAGAGATGCTGCATTCATAAACAGCTATTACCCGCGGCAGATCATCAGCTTGTTCCCGTCAGGGTCCTTTACTACAAACCAATGATCATGTTCAATTTCTGTGACAACATCGGCTCCGATCGCTCTCAAATACGCGAGCGAGGCTTCGATATCCTCGGTCAGAAGCATGAAGGCTGGCGTCTCTGTAGGCGGAGCCCCCTCCGGCCGGTCTCCTCCCCACTTGGGCATCGTGTCAAGAATAAGCCCGGTTCCCTCCATCGGCAGCGGACACAGATGACCGTTCATAATTTCGCAGTCCGTTTCATTCAACCCCAGCACCTGACAATACCAGCTGCGGGATCTCTGAATATCTGTCACCGGAACAAATACACCCCCTACCTTGTTTTTCACAGGACTTGTCTTCCTGCGGTCATGCTGCACAGGCTGCTGCTGTTCGCTCATTTTTTGGCCTCCCATTATTATTTTTAACGCTCTAGGTATAACAACCGGGCGGTAACCTTCCGGAAAAACACTGCTCTTAGGCACCTCGCTCATTCTCCTGCCTCCTGTTCCTGATTACATAACCTTACGGGTATGCAGCATTCCACAGTCACCTGCTGCTCGATATAAGCCGTGCTCCACTCCTGTGTGCTGCTAATCAGCACCTGCAGGCAGGAATCTCCCCTCCAGCCTTGTTCTGATAACCACTGAACAGCCTCCTGATCTGCCTGCAGGAAACCCTCGTTTTCCTCTGCCCGGAATACCATCACACGCAGCTGCTCACGCTGCCTGACTTCCAGTGTCTCCTTGTCCTGCGAACGCTGAACGGGGAGATACAGCTTCATTCTGGAGACCTGGCTGTTGAATACCTGGAATTCCTCAAGCAGTCCATGATCCCCCCATTCAAAAACGCTGAGCGGAAGCCACTCCGATAAAAGCCTGTTCCATGCCTCTACAATCTCTTCGCTCGCACCGGATCGAACCCAAGTTACAGCATAAGTACCTCCAGGAATCTGAACAGGCGACAGCCCGGCAAGCTCCTGGCCAAGCGCAGGCTTGTTTTGCTCCACTGCCACCAGCTGATAGCCGTGAGGCAGAGGGGAATCATCAAGATCCACGTTCCAGCCGAATATTCTACAGGTATTCACTTGGATATGGTGTTCCATCAGAATTGTCTGGAATCGTTGATAAGCCTCCGCCTCGATCCCTTCTTCACACTCGGAAATATGGAAATACCCCACTCCATGCTGGACAGGCAAATGAATGACTTTGACATCAGGAAAACGTTCCGTAACATGCCGGTTCTCCAGATAATCATAACGCTCCTGCAGGCGGATACACTCGAAGCTGTAGATGATTTCTGCTTTGCGGTACATGCCGGGCGTCAAACCCGTATACTTTTTGAACGTCTTCGTGAAGGTCTGATACGTATCAAATCCGCTGCGGTAGCCGATCTCCTTGGAGGAAAGGCTCGTCTGTCGCAGCAAACTGGCCGCCTCGCTGGTTCTGCGTTTGCGAATGTACTCCTTAACGGGGTGACCGGTCAGGGCATAGAACTGACGATATAAATTGGGCACGGACATGGCCGCAGCCCCGCTGATCTCTTCTAGAGACAGGAACGGAGGATCATTCAAATGCTGTTCAATATGTTCAATGGCCCGCTGGATGGATTCTTCGGTATGCATACAGTTCCTTTCGAATATTTCGGCTTGCTGTACTGCTAATAATTACAACCATCATAACAAATTGTTCCTACAGGACAGTCTCCTTTTTTATCAATAAGTGAAGAACGGTATAAAAAAACTCAAAAATTGTGCACCAACTTGACAGTGCGCCCTTCGCTGGAGCATTATGTTGTTATCGAACGATAACATACACCGAAGCAGCCGGCTTCTCCGACAGGGAGATGATCCATACTTTGAAGAAAACGAACAAACAGCGGACCCGTCCAGAGGACGGTGCCGAGACACGGCTGCTCATTATGCAGGTAGGTCGGGATTTATTCATGACCTACGGCTTCCGGGCCGTTTCCACCAGACAGATCGCATTGGCCTGCGGCTTGACCCAGCCCGCTCTGTACCGGCATTTTCGCGATAAAGAAGCTTTGTATATCGATGTGCTTCTGCATGAACTGGAGACGGTTAACCAGGCGCTGCTTCAGCAGATTGAGCAGGGTCAGAGGCAGACCGTCGCCACCCTGCGTCTGCTAGCACGGTATCTGTCAGATACCCCCCATGATCTCAGCTGGATGTTCCATGACCTGGAGCATGAGATCGAGCCCGAATCACGGCAGCGGGTACGTACCGCCTTCTGGCGCCAATTTCTGCAGCCCGTAGCCGATGTCTTCGGTCAGGGTTTCCGGAGTGGGGAGCTCCACACCATGGAGGAGCGCCTAAATCCTGAAACAGCGGCTATGATGTTTCTTAATTATCTGAAGCAGCAGCCCGGCAAGGCGCCCCGTGAAGACTGGCCTGATACAGTCGTTGACCTGCTTCTGTACGGCATATCCGCCCAACCGAACAAAAACTAGCAAATCAGAAGAACTGCGGCACAGCCGCTTTCTTTATAGCCTCTTGTTATCTAGTGATAACATGCTTAGTGAATGGCCGCTTTATATTCTGCTTATAGAAAGGAAGACCGCTTATGTCTGAACAGACAGCTTCTCGGACTCATGAGGATGACAGCTACAAATGGAAAGTGCTGGCGTCTGTCGTTATCGGATTGTTTATGGTTATTCTGGACTCGACCATTGTGAACGTGGCACTTCGTGCGCTGCAGCTGGATTTCACAGCCTCTACTACCGAAGTGCAGTGGGTCATAAGCCTCTACACTATGGCGCTGGGAGTAGCCACACCGCTGTCAGGTTTTCTTGGCACCCGTTACGGATCCAAACGCATCTTTCTCACTGGTCTCACACTGTTCATTACTGGCTCCGCACTCTGTGCGCTGGCCCCCTCGCTGCCGCTGCTGATTGCAGCCCGGGCCATCCAGGGGATTGGCGGCGGCATGGCACTTCCGCTCGGAACCGCCATGCTGTTCCGAGCCTTTCCCGTTGAGCAGCGGGGCATTGCCTTTGGCGTCTTCGGTATCGTGCTCGTCTTTGCACCGGCGTCAGGCCCGATTCTCGGCGGCTGGTTCGTGGATCATGACATGCTGTCCTGGATTTTCTGGATTAACGTGCCGATTGGCATCATCGGCATTACGATGGGCAACCGTCTGCTCCGCAAGGAGAGCGGCACGAAGCTGCCCGTGAACTGGCTCGGCATCCTGCTCGCCCCGCTCTCCTTCGGACTTATCCTCTTCGCGGCCTCCAGCGCCGGCGAGAGCGGTGTCGGCTGGAGCAGTCCTCGTGTCATCTATGGACTTATTGCAGGTGGACTAGTGCTCGCCCTGCTGGTATTCACCCAGCTGCGCAGCAAGCATCCTCTGCTGGATCTGCGTCTGTTCCAATACCGCAGCTTTGCCGTCGGCAGTGTCGTTGGGGTTGTCGGCTCGCTCGCCTTGTTCGGAGCAGAATTTCTGCTGCCGCTGTATCTGCAGATTCTGCGGGGCAAAACCGCGTTCGAGGCCGGTCTCTTCCTGCTCCCGCTCGCCATTGCCTCCGGCGTCATGGTGCCGATCGCAGGCAAGCTGGCCGACAAGTTCGGCCCGCGGGTGCCGATCATCATCGGCTTTCTGCTGCTAATTTTCAATACTTATCAGCTGTCACAGATTACACTGGATACCAGCCTGACCTACATCCTGTTCCTGACCATTCTGCGCGGGATCGGAGTAGCCTTTGTCATCCAGAACGCCCAGGTCGCTGCGCTCTCCGAAGTTCCGCCGGCCCGTCTGAACGGTGCTACTCCCTTGTACAGTGCATCGAGCCAAGTCGTGCAGTCGCTCGGGGTAGCTGTTCTGGCCACCATTTTGTCCAGCGCTGTTACCACATCCTTTCCGTCCAGCGGCGGCACACCCGATCCTCAGGCGCTCGCCCAGTTTAACACCCAGTATGTGACCGGTCTGGAGCATGCGTATCTGGCTGCCTTGGTGATTACGGTTTTTGTTACGGTCATTGCATTCTTCCTGCCGGGCAGAGCAGCACAATCCAAGACAGAGAAAGCAGCCTCTTAATAAGAGAGAAGTCATTATATGCCAAAGAGCCTGAACATGAGTTCAGGCTCTTTTTCGATTATTCTGGATGATAGCAACTTACTTGGAGATCATCTGTTCTTCGCCCTGGTCTCCAGCGGTAAAGCTGTGACTGCGGGAAGCTTCCTCGATATCATGGAATGCCCAGTGACCTTCTGCTGCATCTGTCCAGGCTGGTGCTGTCACTCCATAGAGAGGTCCCCGCTTCAGCACCCGGTTAATCAGCGTCACTGCTTCGGCCCGGCTCAATGGCTGATCCGGCTTGAAGGTTCCATCCGGCATACCTTTCATATAACCGGCCTGTTGGACTAATGCAATGTTCTTGGCAGACCAGTGTCCCTGGGTATCCGGGAACGTCGCAGAAACTTCACCCGTCAGCTTCATCCAGCGTGCCACTACAGCCGCCATCTCTGCACGGGTCACATGCTGCTGCGGCCCAAACGTGCCATTCTTGTATCCTGTCATCCATCCAGCCGAGGTTACCTCACCGATGGCATTGGAAGCCCAGCCGAAGCGGTCTGCATCCCTGTAGTTGGCTGTTGACGTCTCCTCTTGCTGAATTCCACCAACTCGTGACAGGATGGCAGCCAGTTCCGCACGTGTGACGGCCTGCGCCGGTTTGAATGTTTGACCCGGATAGCCCTGAATGTACGGCTGATGTACCGCCTGCGATTGCTGATATGCTGCCCAGTTGTCTATATTCAGCACGGTAAATGTACTGAACTTCTTCACACTGAACTTCAGACCAGGCTGATCACCGGTGTATTGCACCAGCTGAGGCTGTACCAGCTCTCTCTCCCCATCGCTATGCTCAATATACACAGCCAGATTAGAAAGGAACTTGGCACGAGCTGCAGCATCTGCAGGAAGGTCATTGGCCGGCAAAGGCAAAACCAGCTCAACCGGCTGGCCGCTCACGGCTGTCTCAATGGAGACCGGTCGGCCGACCACCTTCACAGCGCCTGTACCTGCTGCTGTCTGTACAATAAGATCTTTTTTCGCACGGTCTTCGACGTCCTGAATTCCCTTTGCAGTTTTGGTTGGCGTAAATTTGAAATTATAGTCTCCATTCAGCGAAGCCATCGACTGCTTCGGCAGAATCAGTCTTGCATGATTCGTGAAGACCTCCAGATCTACCTGGCCTGCGGCAAGGGTCTTCATGGTATCTTTGGACAGTCCAAAATCAAGCTCCGATACTTCATCCTTCGTATCAGGCATCGTAAGACGCACGGTACCCGTACCTGCTGCAATGACCTTGCTGATGGCCTCTTGCGCCTGATCAGCAGTATAGTTCACTTGATCTTTCTTCGTTCCGTCCGCCAGAGTCGTCCGGCGAATCACTGCACTGCTGCTTGTGATATCTTCCGTTTGTGGAGCAGGAACCGATGAACCTGACTGCACGTTTCCTGAACCACCCGGCGGTTGGGTTGGCGTTTCCCCATTGCCTGGTTGGGACGGGTTATATTCACTGGCAAGACTGAGATTGAAGTCATCCAAGGTTCCCCATGCGCCGGCATCTGCTTTGATGTTGGCTCCGACCGTCAAGGTTCCTTTGGTGACCAGGATGCTTTTCATCTCCGGATTGCTCCACTGGGTCCAGCCTTTGACGCCGGTATCCACGCGGAGCTCTTTGTTGTCATCGGTGATGGCAAACAGATTCATTTGAGCGTTATGCGCATCTCCGCCCTGCAGAAACATCGAGAGATTATAGTAACCCGGCTTCAGCCCGGTAACCGTCTGCTCGACTCTGAAGTCCACACCCTTATCCGAATAGAAATGCAGCGAATAGCTGCCGGATTTGGCATCGGAAACCTTGTTTTGATAATCGGTTTGCTTTGGATCTGAATTGCCGTAAGTGATTCTCCACATACTGCGGTCACTGTTCTCGAACCCTGGATTGACGACAAAGTTATGGGCTCTAATCTCAAGATTAGCCTTGACTGATTGGCCACCTGCCACTGTTCCTGTAATAACATAAGTTCCCGCACCGCGGTCAATGGCCTGCTGCAGCGCCTGTTGATCCCATGTTACTGCAGCGCTGCCTGTGCTTCCGTCATTGAAAATGACCGTGGCCGTATCCGGCAGCGAAATGACATCTCCTGCGTTGCCTGTTACGGACACGTCCTTAATGGAATCAATCGCAAGCGGAGCTACCGCGCCTGTATTAACATATTTGAAAACATTCAGAGATGGCAGCGGATGTCCTGTGAAATCAAACAGAGCCTGATTATCGACGGCGCTTCCGCCGTACCATTTCCCAGCATCCTCTGGATCATATTCTCCGGCATAACTAGCAGCCCAGCCAGAGCCGTATTGATCCCACAGAACTTTATTTTGCTCGATACTCGATGGAGGACCTACCGGCAGCCAGGCAGGCTCCCAATAGAATACACCGAGCCCTGCATTGCCCACTTTGGCTACAGCATCAATCACATTCCGGACAGAGTTGGCCTGGCCCTGCACACTGATCGGATAATCGAGCACTTGTCCTGAGCTCTGCGGCGCGGTATTCCCGTGTCCGTCTCCTTCCTCCGCTGTGTAGGTGTAGGAGGTTTCGGCTACCATGACTTTTTTGCCATAGTTAACAGCCACCTGTTTCAATACAGATGTTAAGTTGTCCAGCGTGCCGTGCCAGAAAGGATAATAGGAGCTGGCAAACACATCATAATCTACATGGTTATCTTTTAAAGCTTGTGCGTAACCGGCATAGCGTCCTGCAGATTCCGGGTTGGTAAAATGTAGGGCTACGAGAATGCTTGAATCCACCTCTCGAATCGCTCTGCTTCCCGCGTTAAATAATTTACTGATATTGGCCCAATCTTTTTCACCGATAAAATTCTGGTTCGTTTCATTCCCTACCTGAACCATGCCAATATCGATACCTTCACTGATCATTTGCTGCAGACTTGTTTTGGTATATTCATATACCGCCTGCTCTTTTTGCTCAAGCGTCATAGCTGCCCAGGCTTTTGGCGTATGCTGCTTACCCGGATCTGCCCAGAAGTCAGAATAATGGAAGTCGACCAGCAGCTTCATTCCATTCGCAGTTGCCCGCTTGCCGATCTCAATGGCTTTGGCCAGATCATTATTTCCGCCGCCGTAGCCATTTCCGCTTGTGCTATAAGGATCGTTCCATACCCGAACACGGATATAGTTGACGCCCGCATCATGGAGAGTTGTGAAGATATCCTGCACCTGTCCAGCTTCGTTATAGAATTGGACTCCACTCTGCTCCAGCGAAAGAATACTTGAGATATCGGCCCCTTTGATAAAATTCGGATTAAGGCCTTCGACCTTCTTCACAAAGATGTTGGCATTGACCGGCTGGTTCGTGTTGTCACCCGGCTGATCCGTGTCCCCGCTTACTTGCTTCAAGGAGAAGCTGTCCAGATAGCCCCATGCATTCGGTGCACCTGTAACGTTAGCTCCAAGATCCAGATTAGATGTGTCCTGTGTTAGAGTAAAACTCAGCTTTACGGTAGCCCAGTTGTTATAACCGGTAGTTGCAACGGCTGCCTGACTTTTTTCGCTGCCGGCAAACAGTTTAACTTGTCCTGCTTCTAACCCAGCGCCACCCATCGAATGAACCGATAGTTCATAGCTTCCTGCCGGAAGATTGGATACGCTTTGTTTTACCATGATGGACTGCTCTGCTGGCGCTGTGTTCTTAATCCAATACTTGAACGCATAACTTCCCTCATCAGGTGTGAGATACGAATCCTTTGCGTATTCGAATGGATTAATTTCGACTTGATTCCAGTCTGCCGTGTCAACCGCCCATGTATAATCCGTCCAGAAGTCTGTTTCAAATCCGCCATTGGTAATATAGTCCGTTCCGGTATCAGCCGAAGCTGCTCCTGCCCGGAACGAAAACGAACTGAGCATCATAACCATGGCCATAACGACCGGTAAAACCTTTTTCTTTTTCCTCACGTATCGATCACCCTTCTATTCATATTCTATGCTGCGAGTAAGCACCTCAAGTAATGAAGCGTTTACACCAGGTACTTTGATCCCAATATACCAACAGCCTTAGGGGGAGAATACGTAACAATAAAAAGATATTGGATGCTTAAGCAATCATTTTGGGCGTAGAAGCAGAATTCCACTGCCGTTCCTGCACACAAAACAAAAAGCACATTCGCCTTAGCGAATATGCTGGAGTCTGTCGATGCATCAATGCGTACTTAATCTTCTATTGGCGCTTCCGCTGAAACCAACGGCCCAGCCATCAAGCCTTTAACAAAGCTTGCAAAATCTGGAGCCAGATGAGTAACCTTAAAGTTCTGATCCTTATTCACATGAACCACCTCAGGCTCCCCGTCATTCCCGGATGGACGGTAATCCAGCATGATGACTTCACCAGGTGCCGTACATTCACCGATAATGACACCGAATTCAGGGTAATTCTCATGGATGACACGAGACCTGCTGCCCTGCTCCCCACACAAGGAGTAAGGCTTGTCTCTGCCGATGCCGAGAATGGCTGCGACCTCTACAAATCCCGCAGCTCCCGACGTACCTGCAGGGTAATAACGCTGGCTTGGCACACCGCCGTTATGCAGCTTCATCATCTGCACATAAGATGCAGGCAGCTTGAAGACCAGCTCTTCTTCCACTGAAGCAATCTGCTCATCCGTAGGGGGTGATAGCACATATTGTTCCAATGCATGCTCACTGTCGTCCCAGAAGTTCATTAGATCCAGCTCTGAATCTACAGCAGCAGCTGCTGATGTTTCCACAGCTGCTGCTGTGTCTTCCGGCTGCTCTTCAAGCAGCTTCTGATCAATCAGTTCCAGGAACTCCAATGTATCCTCATCTTCCGGCTCGAGCCGGTCTGATGCTTCAAAAGCCTTTTTCGCTTCCTCATATCGTTCCAGATAGTAGTAAGCCATCCCGATGCGGTAATGCCAGAGCGGGTCTTCCTGACCTTCATCGGCGATCCTGCTCAGAACTTCAACGGCATCCACATACTGCTCCAGATTGTTGTACGCCCTGCCCAAATGGCTGTTCAGTATGTAATCTCTTTCATCTTCAGGTACTTCCAAAATGGCCTCAACGATCTGTTCATACTCGTCCTCTTCATGCCATGTATCCAGCTGCTCCAGAAGCTCTTCCTGCATGCTTCACGCCTCCTGTATCTTGTCCTTGCTGTGATTATAGCATTTCTTGGGAACATATCTCCATGCTGTAATCCATCGCCTCATACTGTAGAATACATGTTAAAAGAAGACGGAGGGGCGGTAAGACAGCTAGCGTTTCCTCAAAAGCCGTAGAATCAAAAATACAGATACAAATAAAACCGGCTGCGGACAGCAGTCGGCCTTTATTTGTATCTTCGTATTAGTCCCTTCTGTTAATCAGCTGCTGCCGCAGATCCGTTACACCCTCACCCGGCTTGCGCAGCGCCTCTAGTACCACCTGAGCATTGTAACCGTCATAGAAATCATAGACCTGGCCCGGCTTGCCGTTCAGGATCTGAAGCACCTGCTTGAAGACAGGAAGCTCATCCTCTCCCCCTCTGACAGGTACCGGTCGCAATTCCGCTTCGTTCGGACCCATATACAAGCTGCTCCAATTCTCTAGTGCAATAATTCCCTGCTCCCCATGAACGACCAGAGAGACGCGTTCCTCTCCTTCCCGGTGATCCGTACCTGATACATGGATATCCATACCGTTATGCAGACTCATCACCGCGCTCACACGGCTCTCGCATTGTCGTCCATCTGATGGATATTCGATCTGGCTCTTCACCTGAGTGATCGGGCCAAATACCTGCTGAATCATATGGATCCAATGAATGCCAACTTCCAGCAGATAGCCGCCCTCATGTCTTGTCGTAATCCAGGGGTTCTGCTGCCAGGCCCGCGGCCACTGCGGAAACTCCAGATAAAAATCCATCTGTTCAATCGGACCAACCGCCTGCTCATCGATCAGCTGTTTGAACTGCACGACTTCAGGGTCCATCGGGAATGAAAAATGAATGGCATGCAGCCGATCGGACTGCTCTGCCAGCTCCAACAAATGCCTCGCTTCCTGCAGGCTGTTCGCCAGCGGCTTCTCGCAGAAGACATGAACGCCTTTCTCAAAAGCGATACGCGCCACATCATGATGCATGGATGGCGGGACAGCGATATAGACCAGATCCAGCTGTTCCTCGTTCAGCAGCACCCGGTAATCAGTATACAGCCGGGCACTGCTTCCTGCCGCTTCTGCCTCCTGCTGAAGTCTGCTTTCCTCGTTATCACACAGCGCTGCTACTTCAACCTGCTCTGCAAACTGGGGAACCCAGCGGTGAAGCATATGCTTGCCCATATGCCCCAGACCGATGACGGCCAATTTTAATTTAGTCATAGATTTTGTCCCTTCAGCGTTAAATAAGCCCCTTTTCTACAGGGTGTTTCACTCGTCAAAATTATGTATTCACTAGTTACCAATATCCCACAGTTGTTCGTATTACTCAATGGTGATCGTCCATGCATCGGCAAACTTTGCAAATGAATAGATCATTGCATGTACAAAACGATACAATGCCATGCAGAAGAAGAACGGGCTGCCCGTTCCTCTCCTGCATTTTTTGCCATCATGCATCATTCCCCAACAGGATCCCCTTGCCTGATCTTAATGCTTCCTGCAGGTACAATGCGGCTATACCGATATCGAACACCGCGAGACCCATCGGGTTGAAGAACACAGGCTCTTCCTTGCTCAAGGCAGCCAGCCCGTCGTGACAGATGACATCCTCCAACGTGATTACCCCGGATTCCTGCAGGCCATATTGCAGGTGCAGCTGCTCCATGTCTGTATTCTCCCGGCATACCTCCTGCCAATCATCAACGACGATCGCTTGTAAATGCGCCGCACTTTCCGGCTTGTAATCCCTGAGCGATACGTTGAGCAGAAGTGCACCTTTGCCAGGCGGCTCATCAATGTATCTATGGTTGGACACGGTGCACGTAATAAAAATATCCGCATCCTGGTAAACCTGGCGCCAATCGTCTGCAATCGCTGTTCTGGCCCGCACAGCCTCAGGCACGGTATCCAAATCAATTGGCATCAGGTCATACAAGCTAATCCGCTTCAGCTTATCGCCCAGCAGGGCGATACACATCTCCAGATGATTGCGTCCCACGGGCCCCCATCCGATGATGCCGAGCCGCAGTTGATTTGACGGTCTGCTGGAGGTAAAAGCCTTAATCATGGAACCGCTGACTGCCGCTGTGCGAAGGGCGCTGAGCAATCCGCTGTGTATAAAAGCGGCAGGCTCGCCGGTCGCAGGATCATTCAGTATCATCGTATTATGGGCTCTGGGCAGACCCAGCCGGATATTGTCCGGATAACTTGCGATCCACTTGATACCTGCCATATTTATGCTTCCGCCGACAAAGGCAGGCATGGCAATGATGCGGTTTCCCGGATCACGAAATCTCAAATAAGGCTTGAGCGGATGCACACAGTCGCCTTCAGCCTTAATTTTCACGACATTCTCAATAATTTCAATCAGCCTCGGCCAATCGATTCCGATCTCAACAATATCACGATCATGCAAATAAATCATGCTTTAGCCTCCATAGGAGAGCATAAGTCCAAGCCCAGCTCCTGTCTCACCCAGGCATCACTGTATACGGTAGACAAATACCGTTCGCCGCGGTCCGGCAGTATGGCAGCGCAGACCGATCCCGCAGGGATCATCTCAGCCAGCCTGTTTACAGCGGAGATCACGCCGCCGGAGGATGCCCCGGCCAGAATGGCCTCTCGGCGGACCAGACTGCGGCAGCCCCGAACACATTCTTCATCGGATACGTTCACAACCTGGTCCGCCAGGCCGGGCCGATACAATCCGGGCGTGATCCCGGCACCCATCCCGGGGAATTTGCGGGGACCTTTCTCCCCGCCGAAAATCACGCTTCCGACGGCATCCACAGCTACGATTTGAGTTGACCAATTCTGGCTTCGGATGTACTCCATGCAGCCGCGAATCGTGCCGCATGAGCTCACAGCACAAAATAAGTAGTCAACAGCGCCCAGCTGCTCGCCGATCTCCCGCATCGTGGTGTCTGCATGTGCCCTATAATTATCCGGGTTGCTGTATTGATTGGTCCAGTAGGCCTGCGGCCATTGGTGGAGCAGCTCCTGAACCCTCCGGATCCGGGCTGGCAGGAACTCCCCAGTCTCCTTATCCGGCTCCGTCACCAGATCAATCTCTCCGTGAAAACTCCGGATAATCTGCTTATGCTGTTCGGTCGTGCGGGGGTCCACAACACAGATAAAACGAATCCCCATATAGCAGCATAATTGGGCCAGACTGATGGCCAGATTTCCTGAACTCGATTCGATCACTACCGTGTCTTTCGTAATATCGCCGCGCCGTATGGCCTCACGAAGCATCGACAGCGCGGGCCTGTCCTTGGCGCTTCCTCCGGGATTCATCCATTCCAGCTTGCCGTAGACCTCAAAAGGCTTCTTCGCAAACAGCCGCTCCAGCCGGATCAACGGAGTTCCACCGATGGCTTCAGCAATCCCACCTTCAAGTTTCAACCTGATCCCTTCTTTACTCATAAAATATTTTTTTGTTCTTGATGGAACCGGAGGAGTAAAGATCCTCGCGCGTGCCTTCGATGACCTGAATACCGTCGAGGACCCCAGCCTGGATCATCATGCCGATTTCCGGAATGCGCTGCTCTATATCGTATTGTATCTGCTGCATTACTTTTTCGGTTGCATGAGGGCTGAACAGGTATACGATAACAGCATTACCCGCGACTTTGACACGAATGTCCGCTTCAGCAAGGTGGCGGTATACTACGTCTTCAATATCATAAATACTGATCTTCTCGCCGTGCTTCAGCTCAGGACCGATTCTTTTTACGATGCTTCGGAAGCTGGGTCTTAAGATACCGTCTACCCGGATCGGACGAAAGTCGCGGACGACATCATAGGTCACATAACGTATGGCGGGAAACGCTTCTCTTACCGACGAGGTCACAACAAGCACCCGCTCCTCCTCATCGGACAGTGTTCCCAAGCCCTCTTCGACTTCTTCCGGCAGCAGGCCTTCTGCTGTAATACCTTCCGTTAACAGGTATCGTCCATGCTCATGCGAATAATATGCGATCGTGCCGATCTCAATTGAACCGTACGTATCCGTGATGTGCTCTGTACGGATGCCGAGCCGGCGTGCAGCCTGACTGCACCAGGCGGGGGAAGTCATCTCCCCAACCAGAATGACATGGCGAATACCATATGCCGCCGGGTCAGGAGACTCAAGAAGAATACGGTTCAGGATTGAAGGCATCGTATACAGCACTTCTGGCTTGAAATCCTCCAGCCGTTCCAGATGCTGCTGAATTGGCAGCCGGAAGGAGATCGATTCGGCATGCATGCCCAAACGGCGGAATACTTCTACAGCTGTGGCTTCAGCATGTCCCGTACCCATATCAGCCAAGGCTCTCTGATAGTTATGGTTTCCCAGAATCGTCCGGTACACGTCCAGCTTGATTCGCACGTAGTTCTCTTCATCCCAGTCGGAGTAATAAATGGATTTCCGCAGGCCGGAGCTTGTGCCCGATGTCTGGTAGCGATGCATATCTCTGCGCTGCACCAGCGGGCTGTTCTTCACATAGTAATGCCTCTCCAAGACAGAGGCCGTCATCAGCGGCAGTTTTTCCCGTACAGATATCCCTGCCCTGCCGACAAGCTGAGATCGAAACCATGATTGGTACCAGGGCATGCAGGACACCACCCGGTTGATCGTTTGCTCCAAGTCTGCATATTGACACATGGCCATGGTTTCCCCTCGTCATGAAATCATTTCCTTATTCCCTCTAACACTCTATAGCTTATGCATTGGCCTAACAGGTGTTCCATTGCTGGCGACCGGTTAGACCGTCTGCAGAACGATCTCATCCTGCCCACATCAGCTTACACCTATATGCAGGAAGCTCCGTATACTGAAGCAACCTAACCCTTTGGAAAAGAGGCCAGCACATGAAAAGCAACCGGAAGGCCGTTTCGAGCAAGTTAATGAAAACCCGCATTCTGCTGCAGCATTCAGAATTGTCCAAATATGTACCTGCCACCTACAGGCTTAACCGCAGCCGTCTGCTGGTGTTGCTGAAAAGGCATGGCATGCTGTACTTAAAGCCGGATACAGGTTCGCTGGGAATCGGAGTCATCCGGGTTGAGAAACGGGGAAAGATGTTCCATTACAGGCATGATGTACAGTCCCATACGTTCCCTACGTTTCAGGCTATGTTTCAGTCCTTGCAGCGGCATACCGGAAGCCGGAACTATCTCATTCAGAAGGGGATCCATCTGCTGAAGCACCAGGGGCGCCGGTTTGATTTCCGTGTGATGGTCCAGAAAAATCCGTCCGGCGAATGGGAGCCCACCGGGATAGCCGCACGGGTCGCTCACCCGCACAAGATTGTGACGAACGGAAGTCAGGGAGGCACGATTTATGCTGCTGCGGACGTGATGGAACCGATAGCCGGAACGGAAAAAACGGACAGACTCCTTCATAAAATGGATCTTCTGGCCCGTTGGACCGGAGCCCAGTTCAGCCAGTCCTACCCGGCTATGAATGAGTTAGGGCTGGATATCGCCGTTGACCGCAGGCTGAGACCCTGGATTCTAGAGGTGAATACCCGTCCGGACCCTTGTCCTTTTACCAAGCTGGAGAATAAAGAGAGTATCCGTAAAATTATTGCCTATGCGGAGGGTTACGGCAGGAAGTATAAACTGGACTGCTCCAAGGCTAAGCGTGCTCCCGGCAGCAGAGAGTCTGATTCTTAACGATTACAAAAAAAGCCTAGCGCTGAAAAATTTACAGCAGCCAGGCTTCTTTCTCCCCAAAATATTTAACAGCCTAAGCCAAAGAGGACATCTTTAATCGCTCATCCCGGCTATAAGTAGTCCAGACTATAAAAAATCAAAATCAGCCCAAAGATACTCATCATCCACGAAACAGCCGATCCCGAATAGCTCATAAGCTTAACACGCATTTTTTCCAACGGTTGCTGCATCACTCGCCCGAATAACAGGTGCAGTATAAACAAGATCAATGGCGGTAACAACATTATAAAATTATAGCCCGCCAAAATTGGGAGCCACTGACACACAGCCAGGTTTGAGGCAGACATCAGACCAATCGCCGCAAAATAAGGAAACGCTGTCCCTACTTCGATCAGCGAGGTCGTAAACCCAAGCGCAATCATAGCGGCTGCACTTTTGGACTTCGGCCTAGGTACATCGCTCTTGGTATTCTTGGGATAATAAAAGCTCGCTGTAAACAGCAGCACACCAGTAATCAGCATAAACCAGCTTAGGATCCGATTTTTGAGGATCGAAGAGAACACTTTCATTACAACATCCATCCCTAACCTGACAGCAATACCTGCTAGAAAATAAAAGGCTGCCACAGTTATTAAATATACTATTAAGCGTGATCCTAACCGCTCTTTCTCCGTCAACAACAAATATACCGTGACGCCCAGAGCTGTAGGACTGAGCATATCCAAGAGGGCCAATCCCCCTACTCCCAGCAGCAATTCAGCACTCACCTTATCCCCCCTTACTGGTTGGAAGAATGCTTATTAGACGAAATATAGATTTCATAGGCCCGTTCCATAAAATCCAGAACCTCCTGTTCGATCGGATAAAGTCCAAGCTCCTCCGACTGATTTGGAGATTTTCTCACCTTCCACAACTTATCCATAAATTTGTCTTCCTCATGGAAATCCTCCATTTGCTTCTCCACCATACGCCGTATAATATTTTGTGCTTTAGGGGATGCAGGATCATCCTTCACTGAGCGCTTGATCTGGCCAAGCAGAGCGATCCATTCCAGGGAATCCGGATCTTCTCCGTTCATTTTGGGGAGCTTCGCCCACAGCTCAAGCTCCTGATCATCAAACATATTCTCCCTGAAAATCTGCAATTTTGCTTTATTTTGGCTTGATAACTGGACAAGCTTCTGAACTGCGAGATGGTCATCTCCGCCTTCCAATGTGATGCTGTTGATTAATTCTTTTAGCGCAGACTCCATCTTTCTTAATCTTTGCTGCTCTTCAACAATGTACACGAGCTGTCCTTTCAAACTAACCGACCACTGCCATTTGGAATCCGATAACATATCTTTAATATCCTGCAGGCGGCAGCCTATTCCTTTTAAAAACTGGATTTGCTGCAGCTTCTTCAGATCCTCATCCGAATAAAGACGATGCCCTCCATCGGTTTTGGAAGCGGGAGTTAATAATCCGATCTGATCGTAGTACCTCAGGGTTCTAACCGTGACCTTCGTCTGCTGTGCCACCTCTTTGATATGAATCATGCACTACACCACCAACGATTATGTTATTGTTCTTTGTCCTTATATAAACCATGTTTAATTAAATATCCTATTCCCAGACCGACTAATACGCCTGGAATGGCTTGATCTAACATAAGTCCAATCCCTGCTCCTATAATGACACACGCATAAATGATCATATCCCCTTGTTTCACTCCAACATCTCCTTGGTATCATTGCTCCTCCCCTCCCACCGTGTTCACAGCATGATGCTAAGAGGCTTCGGCATTGGCTTCATTATATAAAATGACGTAACGTCACTTTCAAGTGTAAGTTTGAATGGAGACGGGATCATAAGCTTCAAAGTCACTTTAAGGCCTGCCTTTTATAATCGCTTTGACTCGCAAAAATTTTTCAGCATAACAAGAAAGGCTGCCGGTACCGGCAGCCTTCTTATGGATAACCCTGTGACTATTCCGTTCGTCAATATATACCTGATTTCAGTAATGCGGTGATCTCAGAGTCCTGTTTTAAACTTTGCAAAATGATGGTTACCACTTCTGCCGCTTTTCCTAATAGTTCAAAAATAGTAACCGGTTATGCGTTGCGTTATTTCCGGAATAGTTAAAGAAATTTACTCCTGCATTTCGCTTCAATATACTTGACGCAATTCAATCTGACCTTCCCCATGCCCTTGCGGGTCAGGCATCCGCATTGCCCATTCAATAGCTTCTTCCTTCGACGCCACATCAATCAGAATGAATCCGGCAATCAGTTCATTGGTTTCCGGAAAAGGACCCTCCGTAACTACCGGTATTTCTCCGGGTCTCAGAAATGAAAGGCGAAGCCCGTTTGAGCTTGGATGAAGTCCTTTAGCCATCACTCGAACGCCTGCCTTAATTAATTCCTCATTGTACTTCGTCATGGCTTCCCTGAGCTCTGAGCTCGGGAGATTTCCGGCTTCCGAATGATTCGAAGCTTTAACAATCATCATAAAAAGCATAAAAACCCCTCCTTTTTTTAAGATGATATCTTTACCTTTCCTAAAAACCTCTTTGTAAATCGAGTCAACCTCTTTAAAATGATGACCTTTGTCAAAATTCTATTTACTCAATGAATATTCCTGTCCATCGGTCTTAACTCGGGAAAAAGCACTCCAGAATCATTCACCCTCACCCGGAACCCCCAAACGCTGCCTAATTTTCAAGGAATAATTAATTTATGTTGACGGCAACATATTCGTGTGTTATCTTAAGTACAAGAAATACGTTGACGACCACACAATAAGGAGGGATTACAAGATTGAATAACGACAACCACAACGAAGCCGTTGAGAATGAAATGAATGCAGTCAACCAATTTCCCGTTAGCTTCTCGATCTTCAGCTTGGCTCGTTCCCATCACCGGGTTGCAGGACAATTGTTACGGGAAGCAGGCTTATATCCAGGACAGGAGCTGGTGTTAATGCAGCTGTGGTATCAGGATCGTCAGCCCCAGAGCAGCCTCACCAAAGCACTTCGTCTGGATCACTCAACCATAGCAAAATCAGTTCGCCGATTGGAAGATGCAGGCCTTGTCACCTGCAGCCGCTCTGAAGAAGATAAACGAGTAACCCTCGTATCACTTACCCACGCAGGGCGTGATCTTGAATCAAGAGTCACTCAGGTCTGGAGCAAGATTGATGAGATCACCATAGAGAATCTTACAGATGAAGAAAAAGTACAGTTCGTAGCCTTGGCCAAAAAGATAAACGCTGCACTGGAACGTTAAGAGGGATTACATTAAACCAATATCGATATCAGAGGAGAGATTAATATGTCTACAAAATCAATGCAAGCGGTTCTCGTTCATGAATACGGTGGTCCGGATGTTTTGAAGGTGGCAACCGTCGATCGTCCCCAACCGAAAGCGGATGAAGTGCTCATTCGCATCAAATATGCCGCGGTTATTCCACTTGATTTCAAAATCCGTAACGGCTGGCTCCAGACTGTATTTCCTGTAACGATGCCTTATGTCCCTGGTTTTTACGCTTCAGGGGTTGTTGAAGAGGTAGGTAAAAGTGTAACCGAGGTCACCTCCGGCGATCGCATCTTTGGTATGATCCGAGGCGCTTATGCGGAATATGGAGTCGCCAAGGCCCAAGAATTGATTAAACTGCCAGAGAATCTTACTTTCGAAGATGCGGCAACGATTAAAGCCGGAGCCGAAGCTGCCTGGAAAGCGCTGTTCACAGAAGGTGAACTCCAAGCTGGCCAAACGGTTCTCATTCATGCGGCGGCAGGCGGCGTTGGACAGTTTGCCGTTCAGTTAGCCAAATGGAAGGGAGCAACCGTAATCGCCACGGCTTCCACCTCTAACCTGGACTTCGTGAAGTCATTAGGTGCGGATCAGGTCATCGACTATACCACGACAAAGTTCGAAGACGTCGCCGAGGAAGTCGATCTGATCGTCGATTCGGTTGGAGGCGAGACCGAGGCCAGATCCTGGTCTGTCCTGAAGAAAGGCGGGATTTTCGTCTCTTTGACTCAAGATCCATCCCAGGAAAATGCCCAAAAACACAGCGTTACAGCCAAATTCAATACCAAATTTCCTACCCGCGAAGACCTGCAAAGCTTAACGGAACTGATAGCTCAAGGTACAATTAAAGCCATGATTGATTCCATATTCCCATTAAGCCAAGCGGCAGAAGCATTGGAGAAAAGCGAAGCAAGACATGGACGGGGACGAATTTTGCTGAATATGAACTACATCTAACAACGTCAAAACACACGCAGTATGCTGCGTGTGTTTTTCTTGTTTTCGCAATTTCTCAACGGCTTGGCAAACATGATCCATACCAACAAAATATAAAAGAAAGGCGTATGCCTCACTCCATCCTCCGCTCTGCTGCATTCAATATGGCAAACAGGTATGAGAACGGAGCGATCGCGTCATGAAATATTTGATCATTAATGCCGACGATTTCGGCCTGTCTCCAGGTGTGAACCAAGGGATTATTGAGGCTTACCAGGCTGGAGGGATCAGCAGCACGACGTTAATGGTGAACACGCCGGGCTTTGAAGATGCTGTTCGGCTTGCAGGTTTACATCCGGAGCTTGGAGTGGGCTTGCATGTCAACCTGACCTATGGCCGGCCTGTGTCCGATCCAGGGCTTGTCCCTTCTCTCGTTCAAGCGGATGGTCATTTTCTTCCTGTCAGCGAGATCTACCGCAGAGAACTGCATGAGATCGAGATCGAATTAACGGCCCAGTGGGAGCGGTTCACTGCTACTGGGCTGCGTCCAACCCACCTGGATGCACATCACCACCTGCATCAGGTTTTTCCGGACGTGTATGAAGCAATGGTACGGTTGGCAGCCAAAGAGGGCATTGCTATGCGGCGGCTTCAGCAGCCGCATAGCAGGAGCGAAAATTCCGCTGGGCTGCCGCTGACCACGAATCGGGTTGTACTGGATACGTATGAAGCGGATCATGGGCTGCAGAAGCTGCTCCACTATCTCCGCAATCTGCAGCATGGATCGACTGAATTGATGTGCCACCCTGGATATGTAGACGAGCCATTACGGGCAATCTCTGCGATGACCACAGAACGGGAGTCCGATCTGGCTGTGTTCCGCAGCCCGGCGGTCAGCAGAACCATTCGGGCCCTCGGCATCCACCTGATTCATTACGGGATGCTCGGTTCTGCCGAGAACAGAGTCGAGCCCGCAGAGTCCGAAGCTGTAACCAATGAAGATATTGTCCCTCCGGCGCCAAGGAGAACCCTAACGAAACGGAAGAGCTCCGGAAACCGAAAGCTCAAGTCCAGATTATTGGCGAGAAGAAAACGACGGCGGCTGGGAATCCCAACGAAAAAGCCTCGGATCATTGCGAGAAAAAAGAAAAGAAGCCGGCGAACCGCCGCGCTCCCTATATTCAAATAGCTGCTGCGCATGTTATATGCACGGCGGTTATTTTTTTGGAGGGGGAAACAGCGCAAGCGTAAGTGAATCGTCCGTGCTTACTCCGCTGCCTCTGCCAGCCATGCCTGCATAGCCGGGGATTCTTTATGATTCAGACGCAGCGCGATTTCAGTATTAATCTTATCCGGCGGCATGACCTCGACAAGGATGCATACCGACTCTCGCGGTTGATTCAAGGCAAATATGCCTTCATCATCGAGCATCTCCATCGCCAGCTCCATAGCCTTCAGCCTCAATTCAAACTCACAATTCCATTCGTCAGCCTCAAGCTCTGCAATGGAAGGACGCTCCGCGAACCCTTGCTTTATACCATCGAAGTTTTCATCCCCATAACAACAGGGTGAATGGCATAAGACCATTTGATGAGCTCTGCTATCACGGATTTCGAAGTGCCGCTTTCGTCTGCTTGTTGGGCCGCCTCCCTATCCAATGCCTCCCACGACCAGGCGGAGATGCTTGGCGCATGTCCCTCTCCAGTAGTAAATAGCGTGCAGTAGTAATAACGCTCACCATTTGCAAAAAGAGTCCGGAGAGGCGTCCTGGCTGCACCTGCAAACTCTCTTGCAAGCGCCTCTATTTCTTGTCTCCGGTTCATGGCATTCGCCCCTTTCCCTTCGTTCGTGGGTGTAATTTCAAAATTTGTCGACCTTGTACCAAAATACAGGTAGTGGAAACCACCCTGCGGGCGCAGAAACCGGCATATAACGACTGTGTTGTGTAAGCAGAAGTGCCTGAGCCTGCTGCTTATTAAGGACAACTGCATGGGGCGGAGCAGATCGCTCAACCGTCACGCCTCCCGCATCCACTCGAGCAGTAACCGGCTGGCCGTCCATGACGGCTGAGAACTCCCCCTCTATCACTCCAGTCGTTTTGTACTGTAGGGTTAGGTACGCCTTCAATACATTGGCAAAATCTATAATATGGTACATGTCTGATGTCTCAATAACATAATCCTCGGCTATACTGCCCAGTGTGTTATTCAAGGGAACGTCATATTCTGGGGTAACTATCGCTATCCGTTTGGCTCTGCTATACCCCATATAAGCCTTGATCGTCAGCGAAATATGGTCAGCATTTTCCAGCGCAAATTCAGATATTTCATCACCTGCTCCATTTACGATCAGATACCCGGTTAGCTTACCCTGATTCACAACGCCAAGTGCCTGCTGATGGAGACCGTTGAGAATAAGTGGTAATTGCTGTATTGTTCTTTCCACATAAGCAAACCTTGATGTATTGATGGCATGAGCAAAAGATTCTGCTCCTTCAATCTCAAGTAACGGTCTAAAGGATATTCCTGTGTCACTCACATGCTGTAACCCATGGCGAACATTGGCCTCTTCCACGAAATACTTGAGCTTTACGCCACCCAGGGTGAAGCCGAAATACTCATATCTCTGTCGCTGTCCATTTAATACAATGATGTCACACGTATCACGAAGCTCCTTAAGCCACATGTCCATGAGTATCTTCATATGTCCTTCTCCCCGAGCCCGTGGATGAACTGAGACCGTGCCCAAATAGCCGGTCCGAAGCATATGATCACATACCGTCAAAGTCTCTGGAAAAACGGCCACCTGTGCATGGATTCTGCCCTTCTCGTCCACAGCAACCTTATGCATGGCTGAAAAATCTACATTCTTTCCATATGCTTTGGGCATCAGAGTTTCAAAATTCAAGTGAAAAGCATAGTTGGCTAAATCTATACATTCATCGCGCTCATTCGGAGTTGCCATTCTGTATTTAAACATTTGCCCTATCCTTTCAGCATTAATTTATGAAACTGCTAACTGACAATAATGATCCTCTTTGCTAATAGGATGGCCGCCGTCTACCGCTTCGTAAGCTGCTGCAGAATTCGATTCAACTGTTCCACCTCATGGCCAAGGCTGGAGAAAAAAGCCCGATCCTCCGCTTCAACCGCCTGGACCGCCTGAGATGCGATGGTGTCCCCCGCCTTCGTGACGGAAATCACGTTCGCTCTTGAATCCGTCGGGTGGGGTCGGCGCTCGATGTAGCCTTTCTTCTCCAGCGTCCTCAGCACCTGCGAAGTAACATTCACGTCCATCTGCGTGTACTGGGCTAATTGAACCTGAGTAATGCTCGTATGATCATTATGTTCATTCATCCACTTGCATGAAAAAAGGAGTACAAATTGCGGATGGGTCAGTTCAAAAGGTTCCAATGCAGTTCGTATCGCTTTTTGCCACAGATTCGTGACCTGCCACAGCATAAAGCCGGGGCTTTCCTTTTCGCTATTAAATTCTGAGCTCATGTGCCTTTCCCTCCGCGCTGTTCAACATGACATCGGTTATGACCCGGAAGTCTTGCTCCGAGATCTCAAAGTGGCCAAACCGGAACCGGTAACCCCAATTGCTCACCCCGCGCGTGAAGCTAAGCTGCTCCAGCAGCGGGCTGATCTTCGTTACCTTACAAGAAGTATAGCGAATGTTGCGGCGGAATGGTATGAATGAATCGGACATCGGGAACGTATAAACGTGGTCATCCTCCACCTGCCCGATTGCCGTGAAAGCCTGCAGGGGTTTCCCGTTCTGCATATCCGTGCGAGGCGAGTAATAAATCAGCCAATCGCCGGCTTGCATTCGTTTCAGGGGATTGGCCTTCCCATGACAGAGCTGGGCGAATCCGCCCTCCACGCCTCTGGCCACATGAGAGGCTGAGACGACGCCAATCCAGTACCTAGGGGTCTCTTTAACCTTTTTATTCATTGGGGTTTTGCTCCTTTTCCCGTTCCAATACCAGTCTTGCGAGTCCATCCATCGTTTGGGGGATGCCCTCCACCATGTGAGCTCCGAATTTAGGTCCTATCTGCTCCGCATTTGGTCCTGTGATTTTCACTTGATGGGTGATCTTAGTTGCTCCGTTCGACTCCTCCAACAGATGAGTAAACTGAACCTGAATGCCGGCACCCGGAATGTCCGTGATATCCGAGAAACCATGCAGCGGGTTGACCTCCAGAAGCTCAAAAGGAAGCGGATCCTGACCTTCCGGCTGCAGGAACCCCCTCGTGCCCTGGACGAATAATCCCTCCAACGAAGCACTTTCGATACCTTTATCCCAGAGTGGCCAGGTTGTAATATCACTGTACAGCCTCCAAATCGTGTCCGCTTTAGCCGTTGTTATAAGAGAATGTTCAAATTGCCACATCATTATCTCTCCTTAAATTGTATTTATACATATTATATATGTAAATACTAATTTTTATACCTATTTGAATTTCTGCCTCTATCTCAGGTCACCGATATCCTTGTGCGATGGGTATCGCTCCGCAATCTTTAGCCGTTCTCTTCATCTCCCCGCCAAACAAAAATAGCCTGTCTGAAAAGTCTTTAAATAGGACTTTTAGACAGGCCACTATATGTGTTCGTTATGCACAGAACGATACGCCCATTTGTCGATACGTTAACCCGTGATCCATGTAATCCCCAGTATGAATAACCAGATGAAAAAGGAAGCTCCACAAATGATAATTTCATAAAAATGGATCTGGAACAGCTTATAAGGGCCCTGTTCTGTTTGGCGAAGCCCGAAGAAATCACAGTAGTGAATGATATAAATAAATCCACAGGCAATGGATAGTCCTGACAAGATAAATGCAGCTGTTGGTAAACTCATGACGTACATGGGATTGCCGCCTGTCTCAAGACTCAGCATCAATCCATACTGCTTAGACAGTAAAAGAGTCAGGACAATGATAATAAATAAGAGCAGCCCCAGACTGAAGGGATGTTCCCTGTAATCGATCAGACGCAGAAGAGCCCGCAGTTTATGATTTTCAGGCTGCAGCTCCTCCTCCTCTACCTCCTCACCCTCATCATTCATAATATAGAAAAATGAAAATACAATCATGCCCACAACCATGCTGGGCTGCAGCATATTTAACGCCAACCTAAAATCAAAGATAGCGATAATTACAAGGATCACAAGGAGAACCGCGGTTAATTTGCTTCCCACCGTTTCCCGCTGCTTCCACATCCGGTTAACGAACAGCTGAACAGCCGTCCTTTCTTCTCGTACATTATTTTTTTTATGCTGTGTATGAGCAACTTCCTTCGATCTGTGCCGGATGATCAAGTAAGCGATCATCATCAGGCATAGTCCAAGAACCAATACGAAAAACGCTTCCCTCGGGTATGTATCGTATGCATCATACGTTCTAACAACCCAAAGACCATCCAAAACCACGAGAAAAAGACCCATCAAAAGAATATAAGGAGCTGCTTTATAAGTGATTCATCTTCACTCCTTTCTCCACTCCGTATATGTATGTATAACCTCAAGTCCAACCGCAATCACAAGCTCTCATTAATTTTAAGGAGCAGTTCCTTTAAGGTTTGCTTCTCCTCCACGGTAAGGGCTTGAACGATTTCGTCCTCACACCTTGAAAGGACTCATTAAAGTCTTCAATCAACTCAACAGCCTTGGGCAGGACATATATATTTTTTTGCCGCTCATTATTGGCAGGGATCTTACGCTCGATAAATCCTTGTTTCTCAAGACCCTGAAGCATGCTTGTAATACCGGCTCCTCGTACGTTGAAGCGTTCGGCAAGTTCCTTTTGAATAATACTCCGATCCTGGTTTTCGTAGATATAATCAATGATTTTTCCTTGCTGCGCGTTTAAATCTAACTCTTTTATGCTCTCATCCGCTTTTACACTCAATTATACCTAGCGGATTAGGTGTATTCTTCAACTCGACACACACTTTATGCCAGGCAGCGTCTTCTGGATAGAGTGCACTGCGGAGATAGGACCAGACAAGGGCTCGAAGCACCGCTACACGCTCGGGATTTTCATCGGTTGTTTCCGCCGCATCGTACGAGGCTATCCCGCCAAGCCCGTGCTCCGCACCGATCAGTGTCAACAGGCATTTCGGACCGGGGCTCAGATAATAGGCATCGGAGCGCCAATCCTTGCGATTGGAAAATCTGGGGCTCCAGTCGTTCTCGCCCACGACGATTAAGGCTGGCGTTGTCATGTTAGCAAAGCTAGTTGATCTCAAAACCGGGTAGTGCTCGGTTGCAAACGCGGAGAGGTCCTCACCTCTTCCTGGGGCAGCCAGCAGTACACCAGCCTTAATCCGGGGATCAAGCAGATTCACTTCTTTACCGTCCACCGGATCCGTTACCCCCTGACCGCACAACATGCCTACCGTAAGCCCGCCTAATGAATGCCCAACTGCGGCGATCCGACCCTTGTCAATACGCCCACCAAGCCCCGGTACAGCAGCCTCGATATGATCGAGTTGATCAAGAATGTAGCGCATATCCTCAGCTCTAGATCGCCAATACAATGGAGCTTCCGGGCTTTGCGTTTCACGCAGGCCCAACATCATTGAGTCCAAGTGAGTGGGCTGGATAACGACGAATCCATGAGCTGCCCAGAAATCTGCAAGGGGGCCGTAGCCATGTAGGGATGATATGAAGTTTGAAGGCCCGTGGCCGTGTGACAACAGTATCACGGGTAGGCCGCTCCCCGTCGATGGTGCAGAGACCTTGATCTGCAGATCTACAATCCTGCCCGGGACCGACAGCACCACAGGGCTAAAGGTCATGACTGGCGTGGAATCGCTAACCGAAATACCGTCAGCTTCAGTAAACGGCTTGCTCATGGAATGTTCCTCCTTAGGTTGACCTTGCATAGTTCCACTCTCCTTTACTTCATCCATTTGAATATATAGCAGCACAACTCGAGTTGATGTATCAACTCAATCACTAAGGTAACACGTTGAAGTTGACGCGTCAACCATGTTATTATATCTCTATGGAAAAGTTTGAACTAAACGAAGCGGAAATGCGTATATGGCACATGTGGAAGGGCTCTTTTCAGACCATCTTCGGTCGCGTCATCAAAGAATTAACCGAGTCTACAGGACTCTCTGAAGCTGATTATGGTGTATTAGATCGATTAGCCCTTCTGGGGAATGGGGATCTTCGCCAACAAGAACTAGCTGACTCGATGGATTGGGAGAAAAGCAGATTATCACATCATCTGACACGGATGGAAAAACGGGGGCTTGTGACAAGGAGACCCATAGATACAGATCGTGGCGTTCAAGTGATCATCACTTCCGCGGGCCAATTGGCATTGGATGAGGCCCGTCCCATTGTCTCTAAGGCCATACAAAAATTTTTTCTTGATCAATTAACCGATCAAGACATTGAATCGATTACTAAGCTGGCAGAAAGAGCAAAAGCTTATTCTTAAGCGAATTTGTCCCTGCATGCCTTGACCCGTCTGTTAATAAGCATGTTGTTAACCTGGCTCCTACCGCAAACGGCGGAGGGAGCCTTTGATCTTTTTGACGCGAATTTCTCAGGGTTCACCGTGTCTAGAAGATACCAATGAAACGTGAGAGAAAAACGGTTCGCCGCATCATGTATAGGGCGAAATTTTTCCTTTCCGCTACTTCATACGCAAAAGTACCCACAGCCTATTCCCCTTTTTCAAAGTGTTTAGTCTATGGGTACCGGCTTGCAATACCTTGATTTATTATATAACCTGTCTACTATATAGGAGGCTATGGGTATTTCAGTATCCGGCTTTATTAGAAATAACTACCCCTTACTCCGGCACTCCTCCTTTGATAATTCCACGTACTCCCTCCAATTTAACAACAACCCAACCCCGCCGAAAGAAGAAAACGAACCGTGCCGGTGACCGATCATATATTCTCTTGCTTTAATGCATCAATAATATTCTCCTTTTTTACTTTAGCGCCGGAATAAACAATCGCGGAACTGACAATGACAAATACGCCAACAATGACCGACAGAATGCTCATCCAGGGTAGCGTAAACCCATAGCTGAATTTTTTCGCAAATGCTCTATAGATTAGAACCATTACGACGAAACTGACGGGAAGCCCGAACAACAGTGACTTGATTCCATAAAAAACACTTTCATAGTTCATCATTTTCGCAAAACCTTTTGGCGTCATGCCTACGGATTTCAGCATCGCAAATTCCCGTTTACGAAGAGCCAGTCCCGTCGAGATCGTATTAAAGATGTTCGCAACGGAAATCGCAGAGATTAGTACGATAAAACCGTAAGCAAAGACGGTCATCAGAAGAATCTGTTGTTCTTCGCTTTTCCTGGATTGATATACATTGTAGACATTCAGATTGGTCTCATTCATCTCTTCAATTTCCTGCTGCGTTTTCATCGGTTCCGTGCTTGTCAAATGGAGGTACGCCGAAGCGTTAGCCAGGTCCTCGTCGTCTGCCAGCCGATTCATAACACGTTCTGACACGACCATATTTAACCCGCCTATGCCGATCGAGTTCATCCCCATCGGTGCTTGACCCGTCAATCCGGCAACCATCACTTTATTTGACTTCGTTTCTTCCCCATTCTCTTTATTGAAGCTCGTCAGCTCGATACTTTGACCGACATTCGTATATATGGCCTTCGCCTGAACATATTTCCCCGTGTCCATATCCTTGTAATGAATCGTATCCATCACGATTGCAGCGGGATGATCCGGATCCGTAAGCTGTTCGTAATCTGCGCCAACCGCTCTGGCATAGGCTTGCAGACTCGAATCATCCAAGGCATGAATTTTAATACCGTAAGGGTACTTCCCATCTTGCAGCAAACTCTTATCCTGCTTAACCTTCTCTTTCAATTCATTGGCGATGTACGCTGCATTGACCCAAGCGTTCCCATCTAACTCGTGAATTACGTTGTATTCCGTGACGCCATCCAATGATACAATCGATTGCATCAACCGGTCATCCGTTCTTTTTCCATTGCTGTACGATACTTCAATATCGTAATTGGCGCCTTCCCGCGACAGTTCCAGGGATTGTGTCATGCCGGTCGTAAAAAATGATACCGTCAAAAACAAAACGATACTGATGACAAGCGAAAAAAGAATAGCATGATATCTTCTTTTGTTCCTTTTTAAGTTTTTCAGTCCGATCTCCGCTTCGATCCCGAAGAGCTTGCGAATGATCTTCGACGTTTTCACAGCTTTGGCCGTAAGCTTTACGTCGGTGGTTTGGCGAATCGCGTCCATAGCAGATACCCTGGATGCCTTGATCGCCGGGAGATACGTCGACACCAAAATCGTCAGCATCGAAACAAGACAAGCCATCAAGAGCGATAACGGCGTGACGATGAGCTTCAGCTTTTCATTGGTCCATAATGCCCCTTCAATCATCGTGTTCATGAACCAAAAGGTGATCCCGATTCCGGCAAGACCGCAGAGGATGCCAATGGGAATGCTGATCAAGCCAATGATGATACCTTCAAAAAACACGGAATTTCGCTTCTGCCTTTTCGTAGCCCCCACGCTCGCGAGCATCCCTAAATGGCGGAAACGTTCCGAGACGGATATCGCAAAAGCGTTATAGATGAGCGCAACCGAACCAATCATAATGACCCCCATAATGATTGCCGATAGGGAGAACATCATGCTGGATGCAGCGCCGCTGCTGGACAAGCCATAATAATGAAGCAAATCGTTATGATACTGGACGTTTTTAATTTGGTTATTCTCAGCCAGCCGCTCTGCATGCGCGAACAAGAACGGATTGACGTGCTGCAAGACCACCGATGCATTAACTCGATCATTACCCCCGATGGTATGATCATCAACATAGCTAATGATCGTATAACCCGGGGCAAAGGTCGTTTCCCACAAGGGGCGTTTAATGAAGCCTACCACCGTATAATCCCTGATCATGCTATGCTGTAACGTCTCGGTTAAAGTACCGTCTTTCCTGCGCAGCGGGTCAGTCTGATCCAGGGGTTGATCCCCCCCTTGTTCGAATCGTTCGCCGACGCGGAGCCTTAGATGGTCGCCGATTTCGTACTTCACTTTGGCATTCGTTGCAACGGGCTCGGAGATCACAACTTCCTTGTCCGTGTGCGGAAGACGTCCCTTGCTTAGTTTGACCTGAAATTGTGCGAACCCTTGCGCATCATATTCCTTGATGAACAAGTACGGCTTATTGGGATTTTGTCCCCCTTCTAAAGGGGCATAACCAAGGTCCCTTGTGATCGCAACGGTTTTGGCTGCATCATCGCCCTGTATCGCCGCCAGCTGTACTTTGGTTATATCTTGATATTGGATATGCCACTCCCCTGTATCGGCGATGGTTTGTCTGATCATTACATCCGCAAAAGAAAAAACAAGCGTAGCGACAGCGGTCACCATGGACACCGAAATGATGACGCCAATCATAGTTACAAGCGTTCGCCTCTTGTTCTGCTTCAGATGCCGGAGGGTTAACGTATTGACAATATTCATCGCCTTATCACCTCGTCTTTGGCAATCCTCCCGTCTTCAATCGAAATGATCCTGTCGGCTTGCAGGGCGATCCGTTCGTCATGCGTGATCACGATCAGTGTCTGATGATAGGTCTTATTCAGCATTTTTAATAAGTCGATGATCTCGCTGCTATTCCTGCTGTCCAGATTCCCGGTCGGTTCGTCGGCCAGCATGATTGCAGGATTGCCGATGAGCGCCCTGCCGATCGAGACACGCTGCTGCTGTCCGCCGGATAGCTGATTCGGCAGGTGGTGTAATCGATACTGCAAATTCAACGTATTCACAAGGCCGGCTAATTGCTTTTGATCTACCTTTTGTTGATCCAACAAGAGCGGCAGCGTAATATTCTCTTCCACGGTCAGAACGGGTATCAGATTAAAAAACTGGTAGATCAGACCGATTTGCCTGCGCCTGAAGATAGCCAGCTGCGTTTCGTTCAAGGTATACATGTCCGTATCCTGAACATAAACTTTCCCGCCAGTCGGCCGATCCACGCCGCCCAGCATATGAAGGAGCGTTGATTTCCCTGATCCGGACGGACCGATAATCGCGACGAATTCACCCTTTTGGACCGAAAAGGAAACATCGTCAAGCGCCTTCACCGCCGATTCGCCTGTGCCGTATAGTTTAGACAAATGCTCAATTCTTAAAATTTCCATTGTCATCCCCCCCTTCCTAAACCCTCAATTCCAGGTATATACCATCTCTCTAAATCCAACATCCCAGAGGGTTACGTTCCCCTCAATAGTTATCGTAAGTTCATTTGCGCGTGGGATCAAAATTTCAGACATATTCATCTCGTGACCTTGATTCTCTACAAATAAAAACTCATGACTATCGGCGGTAATCCTGATGCTGCCCTGAAGATCCTTTGAATCGGGAACCCCGTAATTCAAGGAGAGGTACAACTCCTTCTTATTGCCTAACGCATACGTGTACGTTTTTTTGCTTTTGCCTTCGATGCTGTACACATTATATTGGGGTTCTACGTTTTGACCGCCAATCGTAAGACGCTTTGGTTTGGTCCCCACTGTTGGATTTCCGGCGCTATCCTCCAATTCGTTAATCGCTACGAAAGGGCCCATTTCTTTGGTGAACGCTTGGTCAACCACCCCAAGGATTCCACACACCCCGAGCATAAGGATTAAACTAGAAATGCCTGCATACAAAATATTTTTCCAGTTATTCTTCGTGCGGAAGCCAAGTTTGTACGCCCCGAATCCGACAGCTGCGCCCAATGCATTCTGTATGACGTCATTCGTGTCGAAGCTGCCGAGGAAAGTTAGTGCCTGAATCGTCTCCAGCACGAGAATGAACAAAATAAATAAAGTTATGAAGCGAACAAAGTTCGTTCGATATAACAACGGAAACAATATGCCAAAAGGGATGAAGGCGGCGATATTCCCAAAGCCAACCAGATCCATCTGTGTCGGGTGAAGAAGATCAGATAAATCGGGTACCCTAAAAAAACTGTCCGGCAAAAACATAAAGGTGTACTCAGAGATTTGGTCTACCTTGCCCACTCTGCCGAAAGCGAAAAACATAAAATAAAGAATAAACAGGGTGTAGCCTATCGTGATAACAAAAATAATCTTACGCTGCTGCTTCGAATGCATGTCGTACCTCCATCGTTCATCTGTTAAATATCATTTTATCTGTCTAAAATGACTTTACAGTGACGATGGAGGTGACAATTCAGTCACTTACGGAGAGTACTCGCTAAATCACGTGCTTATAAAATTTAATCCGAAACTGCGTACCCTTCTCACTGTCGCTCGTCACATCAATTACGCCGTTCTGGCTGGCAATGATGCTCTGAGCAAGCGCAAGCCCTATGCCGATACTCCCTTCGCCAGCATTCTTTCCTTTGTAGAAACGTTTGAAAATATAAGGCAAATCCTCTTTCAGAATGCCTTTTCCGTTATCGGCGATTTCAATTTCCGTAAATAACGCGTTTTCGGAGAATGTAATGGTTATCGCACCGCCTTCAGGCGTATGCTCCACGCTATTTTTCAAAATGTTGATGACCGCTTCAGCAGTCCAATTGAAATCACCGATAAAAGAGACATGTTCATCACCTGTGATTGAAATCGTCTGTCCCTTAATATCCATCGGAATCATAACCGGCTCTAATGCCTTTAGGACAAGTTTTTTCATGGGTATTTGATCTTTTTTGAATGGGATAGTCTTCGCATCCATTTTCGATAGCTTTAATAAGGAAGAAACAAGCCAATCGATGCGTTCAAGCTGGATGCGGATATGATGGGTGAACTCCGTTCTTTTGGCCGGAGGAAGGTCAGGGGCGCTTAGCAGATCAGCCATGACCGTCATGGAGGTGATCGGTGTTTTGAGCTGATGTGAAATATCGGAAATAGCATCTGTTAGTTGGATTTTGTCCCGCTGCAATAGCGACCTGTGCTCGGATAGCATGAGCGTTACTTTGTAAATATCATTCTTTAATATACTTAGCTCGCCTTCCTGGTTATCGCGAACATCAAGGGAATGGTTACCGCTGCTGATGTCCCGCAAATAGACTGAGAGCTTCTCCAACTCTCGGTATCTCCATCTCGTGAATAACAGGCTCGTGCCCATAAACAGCATGGATACAATAAAAACGAGAGCTGCGGCGACGGACGAAATGAAAGCAGCAATGACGGTCGCCGATATGCTGATCAAGCCCATGACGAGTAATAACATTTGATTTTCCCGATTGCGCAGCATCTAATCACCAACCTTATAACCTAAACCGCGTACCGTTTTAATCAAAGTCGGCTGCTCTGGATGGTCTTCGAGCTTTTCCCTCAGTCTTTTGATATAAACCGTTAACGTATTGTCATTCACGAAGTCGCCGGCCACGTCCCAGATTTGCTCTAGGAGCTGATTCCTGGTGAGGACCTGTCCAACGTGGCTGCCAAAGATCAGCAATAGGCGGTATTCCAAGGCAGTTAGCGAAATTTCGACACCGTTTTTATATACTTTGCCTTCCAGCGTATGGATTCGCACGTTGTCGATGTCGATGATCGCTCCGGTGTGGGACAGCTTCTGGTATCTCCGTAAAACGGACTTGATCCGCGAGAGAAGCTCACGAACCCGAAAAGGTTTGGTAATGTAATCGTCGGCCCCCATATCAAGCCCCATCACGACATTGACCTCATCATCGATCACTGTTAAGAAGATGACCGGAATATCCCGCCGCTCCTTCACCATCTTGCATAATTCATAGCCGGATCCGTCTGGAAGCTGTAAATCGAACAGGCATAAAGTGAACTGGTCGATGTCTTCGGCGAGCACCTTTCGGGCTGAAGCGACATCATGGCAGATAACGGTCCAATACCCATCCTGCTGCAGCGAATATTCCAGTCCCGACGCAATCGTTTTATCATCTTCAACTAATAAAATTCTCATATGTAAGTCATCCTTACGATTAAATTGAATGATTCAAAAATATCAAGATAAGCCTTCCTTACTCTTCCAGGACAATTTGCTTTAACTGAATGACCGGACTTCTCAGCTCCTGTTCTTGCTCTAAGTACGCGCAAAGTGCCTGAATGAGCGATTTCTTGGGCTGAGTCTGAGCAATCTCTGTCCCCAGCAATTGAACAATCTCCTGCAGCTCCCTCCCCCGGGCGAGCCCGCCGGGCCAAGCCTCAAGCAGCTCGGTCACTCTACTGAACAATTCTTCGATCATTCTTTCTTTTTCGTTATTCCAGTCCTTTGAATCGGAATGAACAAATTTTGTGAAGGCACTTTGTCCAAGCAGCCCCTTCGAACCTGACCTAGACATATGTTCGACTAGCGCATCCATTTTATCGACGATGAACCAAGCCGTATCCTCTATCGACAGCAGCTTCGCCTCGAAGATGATGCGCTGCAGATAGTCCTTCAGGATCGCGCGGTATATAAAAACTAGATCCCAGAGAAACGATTCGATTCTCTCACCATAAACTTCAAGCAGCCAAGATCTATGCCACTCCATCATACGGGCGCGAACATGATTCCTTAGTGAACGGAAAGTTGTGTACTGCGTAATAGGAAGATCTACGAAGTCAACCATAATGTGACGGTATTCAATAAAATACTGAAAGCGAAATACAATTTGATTGACGAGCCGCTCCTTGGGAGTGCCCGTCCCGGTTTGTTTCAGGTGCTCCGCCCGGTCAAAATAAACCGTCTGGCACTCGTCGAAAACCGCGCACAATAAGTCCTCTTTGGACGGAAAATATTTGTACACGGAGCCCTTTGCAATAGAACAGTCCTGAGCAATTTCCTGAATTGAGGTCGCCAGAAACCCTTTTTCTTTAAACATCTTAGAAGCCGAACGAATTATATCCTGTTTGGTTACACTCATCCTCACGTATCCCCCACTTGACAACTTTAAACTCATAGTACAAAATTGTGAACATAGAGTCAATTGACCTTATTTTCAAAAAATTAAACTTCAGGTCACATTGAAACAAACTCATTTTCTTAGTTGGAGTGTGATTAATCTTGGAGGAACTTTTGTTTCAATTTCCTAAGACGGCATTAATCGTAATCGACTTGCAAAAGTGGCTTGGAACCCAGTATGCCCCCCACTCGGCAGAACAGGTCGTCACCCGCGCCGCCACTATGGTTCAAGCATTCCGTAAGGCAGGCGCATTCGTTGGGCTTGTTCGCGTATCCAGGAAAGACTTCATGGATATGCCTCGTCCGTTGCTGGATCAGGCTCCCCCAACCCTCAATCTGGTGCCTGGATGGGACGAAATTGTACCCGAGATCGGAGTCACTGACACTGACCATTTAATTACCAAGCGCCAATGGGGAGCATTTTACGGAACAGACTTGGATCTGCAGCTGCGCCGGCGGGGTATCACGACGATCGTGCTGTGCGGCATTGCTTCTGGTATCGGCGTAGATACCACTGCGCGTGAAGCCTTCGCCCATGGGTATCAGGTCATATTCGCGACAGATGCCATGACTGGTTTCAGCGAGGAGGAACATGAACACGTAGTTAAGACCATCTTCCCGCGTATTGGCAGAATTCGCTCGACCGAGGACATTATTGCTTGCGCTGCGCGTCAATCTTGCCCGGCATCTATATAATGGGATCCATAAAAATCCATTAAGAAAGGGCTGTAACAGGCAACTTGCTCCTAACCTGTCACAGCCCTCTCTCTATGTCCGACGCAGCCTTTCTACTCTTCGTCACCTTTTACCAAAAAACTCGCGTCAATTGTGATACGGCTCATCGTAATATCTATAGAGTAAAATTATGAAAATTGCCAAAAACCTGCTACGGGGTGTTGTATCTCGGCCGCGCCTAAAATAGCGAAGATATAGAGTGATCCAAAACCAAAAAGATAATTGTAATCGGGTTGAACCAACGTTTCGGGGTAACCATCTTCATCGACTTGCAATAAAAAGGAAAATGATTCTTCCCTCAGCTTCGTAAAATAATAGTCTTCATCTTGAATAAGTCTCGGATTTCCACCTACTTTGATCAAAAAAGACTGATCCATCGATTTCTCGTCATTACTTAGTACCCCATCTGAAATGATGTGTTTTATAAGACCTGGGTTAGTAAACCTCTGTTTGGTGCTTTCAGTGGAAATCGGATGCTCCATCACCTTGATCGAGCAATTAGGATATATATTGTTTTTCAAGTACTCCTCATAATCCTCAGGGATGAAGATCGAAATCATACTCTCCGGTTTAAAGGGATGGATGAGGGTCAAGTAAAAAACATATCTTTGGGTACCTTCATGGATAAAGTCATCTTGATCATCAAAAAAGCCGGGTGCATTTCCACCGATCCAGCCTGCTCCCTGATCTTTCGCTAGGCTGGATTCGGCATAATAAAGAATACTGTTTGTTCGCTCAACTAACACTTTCATTTTATTGTCCAAAGGCATTCTACAAGCCTCCTTCTTGCATTTTTTCGCAAAATTCTTTAACGCTTTTAAACAAGCTCTCTGGGGCAATCCCTGATTCATTGATAACGAACAATTCTTTATGTTCCGTAATAACAGGGTTGCGATTTAAATGGTAAAGTTGAAAAGAGGTTCCTTTGCAATAGGATTCATAAATTGGAACTTCTATGTTTTCAATGAAATCTCCATCCGTATAATTCAGGGTAAACTTTACAGTCATCACCAGTCTCCTTTCAACAGACCTCATCATTGTTCTATTTGTCTTGTCGCTGCTTTTCAACTTCTAGGTCAGCTTATCAAAGATTTCATGATTCATAAAAACGATCTATCATTTGCTTTACTTTCATTGGAGTTCTCAACGAAATTTGCTTCCCCTCTTCATCAAAGGTCAAATGCCCCTTAAATGCTTCCGGCATATCCTGGTATTGTTTCTCGACTTGTTGATATACCTTTTCGAAACAGGAATACCCGTATTTTTTAATTAAAAGAGGAAATCCGAAAACAGACCTTAGAAACTCATATTCATAGTAGTTATAAGGAATTGTCTCTGCTCTTTTAATTAAGAGCTCTAGAAAGTGATGGATGACCTTGTCTATCTCTTGTTCGGTAGCATATTGGGCCAGTCCATGGATGGTGAGTAGTCTCATATCTAAGTATCGTTCTTTTTTATAAGCTTCCTGAAAAAAATCTTTCAACTCTAATTTCTTACATTGAATGAGACCTCTCAGAATCTTATTTCGCCATGCGGCATTCTTAGAATTAAAATACAAGATTTCTATTAAGTCTGCCTCTTCTTTTGTTAAAAACTCATACACGACATCATCTAATGCGCTCATAAACTTAGGGTCATTTGGGCGAATCGGCGCAGTTGTGAGGTACTTCATCGATTCCTTGTGAAGCTCTTGATTATTTAAAAACATAGCGCATGCCCCTTTATAAACTGATTTAACATGAATGCTGCACTTAGATACACACCCATTAAAGCTTGTGCCACCGTTGTTTCCTTGCGAAAATCCGTGAATCTCACCGATTCTGTGCTCCCCACTCGCACAGCTGCTCCAACACAGGCAGCAGTGTCTGCCCTCTGGGTGTCAGCGAATACTCCACTTTGGGCGGAATCTGTGGATACTCCACGCGCTTCACCAGCCCGTCGGCCTCCAATTCCTTAAGCTGCGCGCTGAGAACTTTGTACGTCACCGCTCCGAGCTGTCTTTGCATTTCGTTGAATCGAACCGGCTGCTTGGCAGACAGCAGATACAGAATCGCCATCTTCCACTTACCGCCAATCACGGACATCGTATAACCGAACGGTGTGTCTTGGATCACGGTTTCCTTGCCCTTCAAATCAGAAATGCCCATGTTCACGCTATCCTTTCGGATAGTAGCCCACTTCTTTGTGCGTACTATCCCTTTATTTTCGCCTAGTTTATACTAGCCTTACTTTGGAGTAAAGGGGCTAACGCAATGACGATCATTCGAACTTACAACCATAATCTCTGGGATCATGGGATTTCACAGGGATACCTTGTCGACAGCACGCTGTATATCTCGGGACAGTTCTCCCATAACGCGGAGGGCGAGTTCGTCGGAGCAGGCGATATTCGGGCGCAGATGACGCAGACGCTGGAGAATTTGGATACCGTGTTACAAGAGTTCGGAGCGACGAAGCATAATCTGGCTTACGTGGAGCTGTATCTGACGAATGCGCAGGAGCACGGGGAAACCGCGATCGAACTGTTCAAAACGTATGTCGGGGAGCATCGGCCAGCGGGGAGCATGATCGGAGTGACTTATCTGGCATTTTCGGAACAGTGGGTAGAGGTTCGGGCTGTGGCGCACGTAGGTTAAGAAAAAAGAGAGGAGCTTCGCTTGTAGCGGAGCTCCTCTCTTTTGAGTACTTCTGAGTATTCGGCTATTCATCCCGAAATCGTCTATGCCTGTCGCTGATGCTAGAGCGCAGACAGCTGCTTGATAATCCCTTCCAACTCATCGACCAATCCTTTGGCAAGTTCGAAATTCGTATCTTTCAAAGCCAATTCAATTTGCATTTCGACCAACTTTTTCTTTTGCTCAACTTCCAAGTAGTCTTTATTGAAATGACTTACGTAGATCATCTGTCTGAATTTTCGCATACTCATTTTTCGAATGGTCTTATTGTCAACGATCAGCACATAATCCATCCCGTTCACGACGGAATAGAAATCGTGCGACACCATAACGATCGCACCTTTATAGTCGATGATGGCTTTTTCCAGCGCGATCTGTGTATAGATGTCCAGATGGCTCGTCGGTTCGTCAAGCAGCAGCAGGTTGGCTTGACTGGCCGCGACTTTAGCCAACTGGAGCATGTTTTTTTCTCCGCCGGACAACGATTCGATCTTCTGCTCCAGGATCTCTCCTTCAAAGCCGTAGTTTGCCAGATACGCCCTGACCTCGTCATAAGTCTTGAATCCGGCGTCGATGAATTCATGCAGAATCGTATTCGAATCTTGCAGCGTTTCGCCTTGAAGCTGAGACAAGTAAGCCACTTTCGCATCCGTATGGACTTCAATCGACTCATGATGATTCCGGAAAATGTCCCGCAGCAAAGTCGTTTTCCCGGTACCGTTCGGACCGATGATCGCGACTTTATCCGTGGATTTGATCTCGAAGTTTACGTTTTCCAACAGCAGCTCGTCGAAGGCCGCGCTATAGTTATCGACTTTTACAACAACAGCGTCTTCCATTTCATGCTCGATCCCGAAGCGGATATCCGGCTGCTTGATCTCGACGAACGGCGCTTTGATTCTGCGCGCTTCCAGTCGTTCCTGAAACCTCACTCGGGCTTTTAACGCTCGGCCTCGGGATGCTTCTGAATTAACAGTCGCGATCGCTCTGAGGTTGTCGATGATGTGATCGTATCGCTCGATCTCTTCTGCTTCAGCGACGGCAATCTCCTGCAGCTCGATCTTCGTCTGAAGCAGCGAGAAACGATATTCGATATAGCTTCCGTCAAACTCTTGAATTTCCATATTTTCCAGGTGAATGATTTTGTTGAAGCAATGGTTTAGAAGATAGCGGTTGTGCGTGACGACCAGCAGCATGCCTTTGTGGGAGTTGATCAATTTTTTGAGCGAATTCAGGTTCTCGAAGTCCAAGAATACATCCGGTTCGTCCATGATCATCAAGTCTGGATTCGTCAGCATTTCCTTCATGACTTGAATGAGTTTGAATTCTCCGCCGCTTAAGGAGGTTACGCTAACGTCTTGTAACTTCCCGAGATTGGCCAGATTCAGCTGCTTCTGGATGCGGCTCTCGAAATCGTCTCCGCCCATCGATTCCAACGCGTCCAGAGTGAGTTGATATACCTCCATCAGCGAATCCATATCCGATGTCGTCGCCATTTCGGCATAAATCACGTTGAGTTTTTCTTGAATCTTGGTAAATTCTTCACTAATATATTCAAAAACGGTCATTTCTTTCGCCGGGTCCACCTGCGAGAATTGACTGACGTACCCGATTCGGCAGTTCGGATCGATCTCCAGCTTGCCGTCGAACAAATGCTTCTCCGGGTCCATCAGGATCTCGATCAGCGTGCTCTTCCCGCTGCCGCTTGTTCCGATAAAGGCGCAGTGCTGGCCTTCTTCGAGTGTGAACGAAACGTCGGTATACAGTTCTTTTTGCGGGAACGAGAAGGATAAATGTTCAACTTTGATCATTGTGTTACCTTTCTTGGTAGCTGAAATGGGTTGATTAGAGGTACTGCAGAACATGAATACGGAGTCTGCTGCACCTCAGATTAACACTGTTTACTGCCAAATTCAATGCTTAGACCAGGCCGCGTTAATGAGGATACTCGCTCAGCGCTTGCGCACCAGAAGTTCGGCAGCCCAAGGAAGCATTTGCCCATCCGGATCGCCGTCAGGAGCCGCCAGAAAAAGTCCGGCAAACAGCAGGACTTCGGCAGCCGTGTACGCCAAGTCTACCGGATAGTCAGCGGATTTAAACCCGCCAAGCAATACGACAACGACTCTAGACCCTCTCTAGGCCAGCGAGAGGATGAGAAAGCTCCAGATGGATCATGGTATAATGGAACAAGCTGCGAGCAGAGCGAGCTGGAAGGAGCATGATTCCATGGAAGTAACCGCACAGGAAGTTGCGGAATGGATGGTTAAAGAAATCAGGTTTAAAGGGCAGCTATACCAGACCGATGCAATTGAATATGTAAAAGTCCACTTTGGCGAGCAATTCGTATTTATAAATGAGAATGGAAATGAATCTTTGTCCAAAGAGGTAAAGAAGGCCTTTCGCAAGCTCCACGGAGGCAGAATTGCCTGGGACCGCGACGGGTTCCAATGGGCTTGGACCTGAGGCAACCGTCGTGTCTCTATCCTATTCAGAGGGTGTCTCCAATTTATTATGGGGACACCCTCTTTGAATATTCGACTGTTCTTCACGGGGCATGCCCGGATCGTCGTCAATAGCCGCAAGAAAGAGTCCGGCAAACAGCAGAAATGCAGCAGCCGTATACATTCACCCGCTTGAAACCGAACGCAGCGAGCCACATCTAACCAGCATCAGCAGCCCGCAGAGAGCGAAGGCCAGGTCGTTGTCCAGCTGAAACAGTATGAACGGGCTGTCGAGCTAACTGGAGAAGCGAACAAGGCGCAATGGGATCGAGCGACAAGTTGTAAAAATATCCGCCTTCTGCGGGAGGCATCAGAAATCAAAAGGCACCCAATTGGGTGCCCTTCATTTTCAAGTTTAATAACTCGCAAAGCTGCTATGTCGACGCAAGCTTAATTTTTAAAGTAGTATTCTCCCTCCAGGTCAAGCAAAAGATCTGCATGCTTTGGCTGCCACCCAAGCCGCTCTTGAGTCAGCTTGCTTGAAGCCTGGATGTTCTGCGAAGCGAAATGCGCCAGCCAGCCGAAGTGACCGGAAGCGGCCTCGGTCGGCTTGCTGATTACAGGCAAATCGAGGCGGCGACCGATGACATCGGCAATCTCGTGTATAGGTATTCCTTCCTCGCCGACGGCATGAAAGATGGAGCCTGCAGGAGCAGCTTCCAGTGCCAGCCGATACAGTCGCGCAGCGTCCCTCCGGTGCACGGCGGCCCAACGGTTCGATCCCTCTCCCACGTATGCCGAGACGCCCGTTCGGCGAGCGACGCGAATCAGCGCCGGGACAAAACCGATGCGATCGTCATCGCCGTGTACCGCAGGCGGGAGCCTCAGCGCGGATACGCATACGCCTCCAACTGCCAAGGACAGCGCCTCCTGTTCGGAAGCGATGCGATGCTTGCCTGCAGTATTGACGTCCGGAGCGTCTTCCTCCGTTCCGATTCGACCGGGTGCAAGATGGGCAATGACAGAAGTAACGACCAACGGACGGCCAGTACCGGCAAGCCCTTCACCTAGAGCCTGAACTACTCGCAGATCCGTCAGTGCGGCGCCTTCCATATTCGAGAGGTCGTCGTGGTTAAAGGCGGTATGAATGACGCCATCGGATTCTTCTCCGCCTTTTCGAAGGCACTCTAGATCTTCCAAAGAACCGCGCAGGACGGATGCCCCTGCTTGCGCAAGGGATTGGGCCGCCTCTTCCGAGCGAGCGAGCCCCAACACTTCATGCCCTGTGCCTAACAATTCGCTTACTACGGCATCTTTAAAGGCAAGTTTTTTAGGCCATCCCTTGTGGGGATGGACATTCTAGTACATCTAATGAGAAAACGACCAATCTTCGTTGAAGAAACAGTTTATTTAATCAAGCCCACATCCGATGGAAGCTACAAACAAAAGCCCCATTATGTGCCTGTTCTAATCACTGAATATGTATTTCCGATTTGATACCATTTTGACTTAAAAATTTTATTAAATCATTACTCAGCTGCACAATCTCATTGTTAGCATTTTTCGTATAATCCGGCAACATCATATCTCTAACCGTTTTAGTTCGTAGCCATGTCATAAAGAAAAGATCCAAAAATAAGTTTGGAAATTTAAGCACCATTTTAAGCATTGGTGGATCAATTGAAACGCCAGCTTTTTGTATTGCATTTAGATGCGCTTTTAAAGTGACTGTTATTTTGCGTGCCGTATCTCTGGTTTTGGCTGTTTTTTTGTCCATTAACTTATTGTCGGATTGTAAAAAGCTCAACAAGGCAATGTCTGATACGGAGTGTGTGATTAGATACGCTTGCATATCCTTTTTAATATCGTAAGGAAGCTTTGCTGTTTTAAATATGATTGCGAGTTTTTCTATGCGTTCTGTCACTACACCATTAATTTCTCCGAATGCAGCTGCCGCTATAATCTTTGGTAGAAATCGAGCATGCAATACTCCATCTTTAATCTGTCCGCCGAAGCCCGGAAAAGCGGGTAAAAGTCTATCACCTACGATATCCAGCCACGAAGAAAATCCCATTGAATTACTAGTCATCGTAACTATATTTTTGCTTTGATTATCTTTAAGCGTTAACAACGCTGATTCAGACCGATCATAACGAACGGTAACGAAAATAAAATCGTATACATCGTCGTTTTCGAGTGTATCAATGACATTCACTTTTATCGATCTAACTGTACCTTTTTTCATATATCGCAGGCCATTTTCTCTTAATGATTTATATCTATTAGAACGTGCAAATAGGGTAACGTCAAACCCTGCTTCAATAAGCTTAATTGCGTACATGCTACCGATGACACCTGCACCAAAAATTAAAATTCGACCTTGTTTATTTGACATTAAAACCGCTCCTATTTATTAACATCTCTTATTTAATCATCCGACAACATGTTGTATGATGTGAGTATAAATTTTCATTATTCATTGATCAACCATCAGTTTTTTATGATTTGTCGGATGATATTCTTGGATGCTAGTAGGAGGAAAACATGAAAAAGCAACCCCAAATAACGGAGAAGACAAGACAAACCTTTGTTGAAGTTTTTTGTAAGTTATATAGCCAAAAACCAATCGAGAAAATTTCAGTACAGGAAATTGCGAATAAGTCAGGATATAACCGCAGCACCTTTTATCAATACTTTACTGATATTTACGAATTGTTAGAAGCTGTTGAGAATGACCTATTGAACGACATAAAAGAAGAAGTGGCGAATAAAGAGCCATCGATGCATACGATTCAAGATGCGCTCCATTGTCTGGACAAAAACGAACATCTCTTGGTTCTCAATGCCCTTTTAGGTGATTATGGAAGTCCCCGTTTTTTAAAACGCCTAAAAAAAGAAATCACTCTAAATCGGTTGAAATTAAATATTCCGCAAAACCCTTCCTTAACGCCTTACTTGATTGAGTTTTACCTGTCAACCTCCCTTTCCTTATTTCGTCTTTGGCTCCAGCGACAAAAGGATTTATCGTCAAAAGAGTTTTTCAAGTTAGTGGACAACCTCTATTCAAAGGGGGTTACGTCCTACTCTAAAGAATGAGTCTGCTATTCAAACCTAATCGGTGTGTAGTACAATAAAAAACTTGCCCTTCCTTGTGATACGGTTCGCCATATCATCTACAGTGCGAACTTAATTCCTATTAAAAGAACTCGTCCATAAATCGCCTCAAAATGCTTTTGTGTTCCTGGCAAAATAGTTCGTAGTAAGTAGAAGATTATGATAGAGATCCCATTTTTTATATCGTATGATTCTTTACATACAATAAGATTTTGCAATTTAGAGGAATAAGGCGTCTGCGGATTATTTATATTTTCCGTACGGGAGTTTTTTCAGAATGGAGAGACTATGAAAAAAATTATTGTCTTTATGATTGCACTACTTATACTGTTCACCCGATTCGCAACACCAAGTTATGCATTATCAGATTCGCAATCTGATTCAATACAAAAATTGTTGGATGATGCAAGCCGTAGATCAGGTGTACCGGGAATATCAATTTCAATACTTGCGAACAATGAAGTGCTCTTCTTTTCTTCCGGGTACGCAGATCGTGAAAAGGGACTAGTGGCAAGTGAAAATACTCTATATGAGCTGGCTTCAGTAAGTAAAGCTTTTACCGGCATGGGTATTCTGTTGATGGAAGAACAAGGACTGCTGTCAATGTCAGACCCTATCCAGAAATATTTGCCGTGGTTTACGTTACAGTATCAGGGGAAACCCGTTGATATGCAAAGCATTTCACTCAATAACTTTTTACACCATACTAGTGGCTTAACAAATGGCAGTCACAGTCAAAACATTCCACAAGGCAATACGCCGGATATGTTGCAAAAAACCGTAGAAATGCTCGTAGATTCTGAATTGTCGTTCAATCCTGGTGAGCAGTATCATTACGGAACTGTTAATTATGACGTATTAGGCCTGGTTATTGAGATTGTGTCGGGACAAAGCTATGAAGACTTTATAAGGGAAAAGTTATTTCAGCCGTTGGGTCTTCACCAGACGTATGTTTATAAAGAAGATGCTCAAGCCACCGGACAGTTGGCCCAGGGCTACCGTTCTTCTTTTTTTATGACAACACCATATAATGGGCCCGATTATTCCGGGAATAAACCCGCAGGCTACATCATTTCTTCTACAAAAGATATGGCGCGTTGGATGGGCATACAGATGGGTATTATGCAGGACATACCTGAAATATTCCATACGGTTATCGAAAAATCACATCAGGGTGATATATCTGTTCCGGCTGTCAATGAAATGTATTATGCGGCGGGCTGGTTTGTAAACGCCAACCAAACGATTATAGAGCACCCAGGGAGCAATCCCAATTTTGGAACCGAGGTGATCATACTGCCAAATGAACGTACAGCCGTCTGCTTGCTGACCAATGGCGCAAACATCAATAGAAGCATGGTACTAAAAATTGTAGATATATTAGACGGCAATCTGACGCAGTCATATGGAATAAGCGGCACACAGCTTTTGGATATCATTTTGTCGTCTACCACAATTATTCTTTGCCTATTGGCTGTTCTATTTTTTCTCTTAGGTTTACGCAGAAGGAAAACGTATGAGCGGCAGCCAATGACAAAAAAGCGAATAATCGTAACAGCTATTTTGCTGATTGCTACGATTGTCCAGTGTACAATGTGCTGTGCATTAGATTGGTCAACGATACTTATTTGGCAAACATATAGTTTTCTTACAGCTTTGATTTCGTCGGCAATATTAACAGCAAGCATTATATGGTTTGTATACACTCACCGATATAATGCCTCGCTCCAAAAATAAGCACTTGATTCGTTCACGTATTGAAACACGCGCAGATTTCTATTAATGAGAGAACAATATCAGCAAAAAGTGAGTGCCAGGCCCCCCCATTTTTCGCCGTCACTTATGGTACGGTTCATCCTATCACCACAAAAGCGAAAGAACTCTTCATGAGAAATAGCATGAAGAATTCTTTCCATAGAATTGAACATATAAGAATTAGGCTTTGCATGATTAGCAGATGCACGCCTTACTTGCGTCAAATTTATACGAATGGATGTGGAATATACAGTTCTTCTAAACGGGTAATTTCTTCAGAAGTTAATTTAACCGACAACGCCGAAACCGCATCTTCCAGATGGCTGATTTTGGTCGAACCCAAAATCGGCGCTGTGACCTCTTCCTTTTGCAGCAACCATGCAAGTGCAATTTGTGCGCGCGAAATCCCCCGGTTAGCGGCAATTTCTGCAACTCTTTCCGCGACTTTGCGATCAGCCTCTTCCGTTTTATTAAACAAAGCCTTTGCTACCTGGTCCTTCTCTGATCGCACGGTCTGCTCATTCCAATCCCGAGTTAACCGGCCTGCAGCCAAAGGTAGGTAAGGAGTGACGCCAACTCCCTCGTCTCTGCAAAGGGGGAGCATTTCTCGTTCTTCTTCCCGATAGAGCAGGTTTAATCTATTCTCCATGGAAACGAACCGTGTCCAGCCGTTGCGCTCTGCGACATGCTGAGCTTTCGCAAACTGCCATGCCAGCATCGAGGATGCACCGATGTATCTGGCCTTGCCCGCCTTAACTAAATCGTGAAGAGCCTCCATGGTCTCCTCAATCGGCGTATTAGGATCCCACCGATGTATCTGGTACAAATCGACATAGTCTGTTCCGAGTCGTCTTAGACTGTTATCAACTTCGGTCATGATAGCTTTACGGGAAAGTCCCATAGCATTCGGACCTTTGCGCATCGGAACAAATACCTTTGTTGCTATGACGACTTCGTCACGATGAGCGAAGTCCTTTAAGGCACGTCCGAGAATTTCTTCGCTTGTTCCGTCGGAATACATGTTGGCGGTGCTGAAAAAGTTGATGCCCGATTCGATTGCCTTCTTAATAATCGGTCTACTTTGCTCCTCATCCAGAGACCATGGGGTATTGCCGCGTTCAGGTACTCCGAAGCTCATGGTTCCAAGGCTTAACTTTGAGACCTCTAGCCCGCTGCGTCCAAGTTTTACATATTCCATTTGATTGCACACTCCTTAAGGAAATTGGGAAGGCACGATGCAGGTTAATACATCAACTGAGAATTCGTCAGTTTCCCAGTTGGTTGAAACGTCAACCTAAATGTAGACTAACATCTTGTGGTTGATGTGTCAACCATGATATTATACTTGCATGGATATCAATAAAGTAAGCGAAGATGAAATGCAAATATGGAATATGTGGAAAGGCTCCTTTAAGCGAATCTTCGGTCGCGTTGTTAAGGAGCTTTCTGAACAAACAGGGCTATCAGAAGGAGACTTTGGAATACTAGATCGGTTAGTCCAATTCGGAAATGGCAAGCTTCGCCAACAGGAACTAGCCGACTTGATGAACTGGGATAAGAGCAGATTATCCCATCATTTGACGCGGATGGAAAAACGGGGCTATGTTATAAGGAGTCCTTTAGACGCAGACCGTGGTGTCCAGGTCATCATCACTTCTGCCGGACAAGCAGCTTTGGATGAGGCCCTACCCATCGTCTCAATGGCAATACGCAAATATTTTCTGGACCAATTAACCGATCAAGACATTGAATCGATTACGAATCTGGCGGAAAGAACTAAAAGTGACCCTAGCCTCCGGTAAATCCTCGTTGACTTGGTCGCTTTTCTGGGCACTGTCCATGCTGTATATTCGAAAAAGACAAGGGACTGAACCGGTCTTTCCCTTTATCTGTAACTCCAAGAAACACGCAGCAGCCCGTTTAATTCGGCTTTTCCGCCAGTCGTGGGTAGCTCACCCCCTTTTCGCCCTACTTGTGATACGGTTCCCCACGGTTAATCTTCACCGCCCGGTACACCTGCTCCACCAGCACCAGCCGCATCAGCTGGTGCGGCAGCGTCATGCGCCCGAAGCTAAGCTTCTGCTGGGCGCGGCGCAGCACGTCATCGGACAGCCCGTGGCTGCCGCCGATGACGAATACGACATGGCTCGTCCCGTAGGTGCCAAGCTTGTCGAGCTCCGCGGCCAGCTCCTCCGAGCTCCACAGCTGGCCGCCAATGGCCAGGGCGATCACATGGGCATCGCCCTTCACATGCGACAGGATCCGCTCTCCCTCGCGGTCCTTCACCTGCCGCACCTCCGCCTCGCTCATCGTCTCCGGCGCCTTCTCGTCCGGGACCTCAATCACCTGGAACTTGATATACGGCGTCAGCCGCTTCGCATACTCGGCAATACCCTGCACGAGATATTTTTCCTTCAATTTGCCTACACCAATAATCTGTATGAACATCATGTCCTCCTGATCTCTAACTTCTAATTGAATTTCCGCTATTCGCTTACTGTCACCATAAAATATCATAGCCGAACCGCCCGCAATCGGTTACAATAGGTCAGCGGTACTGGCATCGGCAGACTCCGCGTATTCGAACATTACTGGAGGATTTAACGAACCCTATGCACAACGCAGCTCCCACGAACATCAAAATCACCACGGCGGATCCCAGCGCGATCGGCCTCTTCGGCCTGGCTATCGTGACCCTGGTCGCCTCATCCCAGAAGCTGGGCCTCACGGACGGCCTCAGCATGGTCATTCCCTGGGCCATCTCCCTCGGCGCCTTCGCGCAGCTCTTCGCCAGCATTCAGGACGCCAAGCACAACAATACCTTCGGCATGACCGCCTTTGGCGCCTACGCCTTCTTCTGGTTCGCCACCGCGAGCAGCTGGATGGTCAAGATGGGCGTCTTCGGCCCGGAGCTGGCTTCCGCTGTAGACGGCAAGCAGCTGGGCTTCGCCTTTATCGGATATCTGATCTTCACCCTGTTCATGACGATCGGCGCCATGGAGACGCATAAGGTCTTGTTCTTCATCTTCGTACTGATCGATTTTCTATTCTTGGGCCTGAGCTTCGACGCCTTCGGCGTAGCGCCGCATATCTTCCATACCATCGCAGCTTATGCCGAAATGGGCATCGGGCTGCTGTCCTTGTATGGCGCCGGCGCAGCCGTGCTAAACGTACATTTTGGACGGGTCTTCCTGCCTGTCGGCCAACCGTTCGGCATCTTTAAGCCACGCGGCTAAGCAGCCGACGGATCAGATCGGCCGCAGGAAGCCGGTTCATAACCTAGACCAGCCTTCATCCACCGCGCCGATCCGCAGCAGGACGAGGATGGACACCACAGCAATATATCACACTAAAAAGCCGCCCCTATCTCACTCAGCTAGGGACGGCTTGTTCATTATACAAGAGATATCAATGATTCACAGTGACTCCGGAGCCTGCTGCGGTCAGCTAGACGACGAGGTACTGGGCATGCTGCTCACACTGCGAACATTTGGCCGGCGGATCCCAGTCCGCGAATTCCGTTTCCTTCAGGTCCACCACATCCGGTGCGTCTTCGAATTCATCAACGAATAGGTCAAGGGCCAGTTCTACGTGGTCTTTGCATACAACATACATACATTTAAGCATCCTTTCTGTCTATCGGCCTCATCGGGTACAACAAGCGTCTGTACAGTATAGCCTCTACTCAGTTCTACCATACTATGCACGGAAAGGGAAGACCATGGACCCGGATGATGTACATTCAACAAGTGCTTGTTCCTACAATTCCCTCGTTCCCCCACTATAACGCAAAAGGACCAGGCCTCCCCGCAGGAAGGCCCAGCCCTTCTTCATCCGTTTCCCCCTAAGAAACCGGAGTGTCCCCAAGTCCAAATCATGTTCTCTGTTTATTGAAATTGAATCGTGCTAAGCGATACGCTGCCATTCAGGATCACATAGACATCCTGACGGCCGCTCACGCCGTTCAGCTCAGCGGTGTAGTCGTTCCAATCCTGTGCGCCGCCTGCTTTCAGCTCAACACGTCCAGCCAGCGGTCCGTCCGGGCTCTGCAGCCGAATCTCCGCCGATCCTGCGGTAGGGCTCGCCGCCTGCAGCTTCACGCTGTCTGCACCTTCGCCAAACTCCGCATCAGCAAAAGCGATCCAGCCGCTCTGCCCCTTCACTTCCACTGCACTGCCGCCTTCGCGGCATTCACCGATCAGCACACCCTCATACGTATCATAGTTCACGGCCTTCACAGGCTGCTTCAGATCACGCGGCGGGATGACTTCACCTTGTACGTCAAGCGCTGCGCTCACCGGCAGAACCGACGAGGAAGCACCCGCCATGAAGGTATACGTGCCCTGCTCGATGCAGAAGCGCTCGCGGGTCACATCCCAGATCGCCAGTTCGGACAGCGGCAGGGTGAAGTTCACTTCAGCTGTCTCGCCCGGCTGGATCTGCACACGGCGGAACGCCAGCAGCTGCTTCAGCGGACGCTTCACACGGGACTGCTCGGCATGTCCGTAGAGCTGCACCACTTCTTCGCCTGCCACATCGGAGGTGTTCGTGACACGAACGGTAATGCTAACTTCGCGGTCCTGATCTGCCTTCACCGAATTTTTGTCCAGGCTCAGTCCATCATAACGGAACGAGGAGTAGGACAACCCATGTCCGAACGGATACAGTACATTCCCTTCGAAGTACTGATACGTTCTGCCGCCCTGAATCACATCGTAATCCATGAATTCCGGCAGCTGGTCCACTGATTTGTACCAGGTCATGTTCAGACGGCCCGCAGGATTCACATCCCCGAACAGCACGTCAGCCACCGCGTTTCCGATTTCCTGACCCGCATGTGTCGTGTACAATACAGCCGGTACGTGCTCATCTACCCAATTCAGCGCATACGGATAGCTGCCCACGACAACAACAATCGTGTTCGGATTTACGGACAGCACTTCCTTGATCAGCTGCTCTTGAGATGCTGCCAGCGTAATGTCTGGACGATCGATCGTTTCCTTCCCGTTAATGAGCGGATGGTTGCCGACGAAGACAACCGCCAGATCCGCGTCTCCTGCCGCTTCCTTCGCTGCCTGGAACTTGTCAGTTACCGTCTCGACCTCGAAGACATCCGCCGTAATAGCTTCCTCTTCTCCGCCAGATACGGAAGCTGCTCCAGCTACGTTGATCTCGTTCGCCGTTTCTTCCGCGCTGCCGCTGCCTACGAGCAGTTCACCGTTCTCGCCAACAGTAACAGGTGTGTCGTTCCATGTGGAGAAGGTAACCTGCTCTGCGCCCTCTTCAGAAGGACGAACGAGGAAGACTTCCTTTGTGAACCACTCCCAGATCTGATCAGCCGAAGCCTTCACGATCCGGTCATCGGTCGTCAGGTACTTGCCGTTGCCTTCTGCAATGATCGTTTGGCTGTCCCAGCCCCAGTCGGTCATCTCGAACACTGCTGCCTGATCAGCTGCTTCGCCGGTTGCTGCCAGTGCTGCCTGCTCACCGTCCTGCACCTGCACATAGCGGCCGCTCTGCTTCGCTTTCAGCTTAACGCGGTCGGTACCTCCTGCAAATGTGGTCTTGCCTCCCGTACCTTTCAGCTTCTCCTGAATCCCCTGCAGCGGAGTTACCGCGTAAGGCAGAGAGCCGCTGTACCAGTCCCGATACACCGTACCGCCGAGCGGGCCGATGACTGCGACTTTCTTCAGCTGGTCTGCCTGCAGCGGCAGCATGCCGCCTTCGTTTTTCAGCATGACAACCGCTTTGCCGGCTGCTTCACGGGACAGCTTCGCATGCTCGGGAGCCAGAATCACCGACTCGTCGATCGCCGCATACGGATTGCCTTCTTCCGGATCGAATTCCCCGAGACGGAAGCGGACACGGAACGTATTGCGCAGCGCCACATCCAGGTCGCTCTCGGCGAGCAGGCCTTCCTCCAATGCTTCGCGCAGCGACTGCTTCATCAGCTCGCCGTCATCCGTCAGGCTGTCGATACCGCCTTCTTTAACAGAACGAGCAACCGCTTCCTTATGTGTCTCCAGATAGCCATGGTCACGCACCGTACCGGACACGTCGAACGCATCGCTCACGACAAAGCCGTCCATGCCCCACTCCTGCTTCACGATCCCGTTCACGTCCGGGCTCAGGTTAGCCGGTACACCGTTAATGGCGTTGTACGCCGTCATCATCGACTGGGCGCCGCCTTCCTTGAACGGAATCTCGAACGCTTTCAGATAGTATTCACGCATGTTGCGCGGGTCAATGCTGACCGACTGATCGCCGCGTCCAACTTCATTATTGTTGGCAATAAAATGCTTCAGCGTGGCAACCGCTTTCAAGTACTTCGGATGATCGCCTTGAATACCCTGTACCAATGCGGACGCCAGCTTACCAGCCAGCACCGGATCTTCACCGTACGCTTCCTCGGTACGTCCCCAGCGCGGGTCCCGCTCCATATCGACGGTCGGTGCCCACAGGGTCAGTCCATTAATCTCCGGATTGCGCTTGTAGAACCCGCGGGCTTCATCGCCGATCGCGTCACCGATGCGCTGCATCAGCTCCGTATCCCAGGTACAGCCCAGACCGATTGGCTGCGGATATCCTGTAGCTTCGCCCAGCCAGGCCATACCGTGTGCGGCCTCCGTACCATGCTTATATGCTTTGACACCAAGCCGCTCGACGGCAGCCTGATATTGAATCATGAGATTCACTTTCTCTTCCAGGGTGAAGCGGGAGACCAGATCGTTTACCCGTTCTTCAAGTGGAAGTGACGTATTCTGAAATGGATAATTAGTAGTTGTAGACATATTGAACCTCCTTCAGGTGATTCCCTAACGCAAATTTTATGCCAGATCGCCCGCTCCGGCTACCCGAATAATTGGAGGCGTTTTCATGAAAAATTCAGGGATATACTAGGAACGCCAAAGAAGCACGCCCCGGGATCTTCCCATTCCAAGGGACGTGCTTCTTCAATTTCCGCTTTAGCTCAGACCGGTCCAGCGCCAATCTGCCACTACCGGCAGGTCGGCACCCTCTGCTGTAATATAGCGGTTATGCTTATCGATCATGGCATCCATCTCTTTGACAAGCGCCTCATACCGCCCGGCATCCGGCAGGCCGTGCACAGCCGCCTTCACCAGACTGAACCGATCCATCTCATTCAATACCCGCATATCGAACGGCGTAGTAATATCCCCGTTCTCCCGGTAGCCATGAACGGTTATATTGCGGTTCACATGATCGAAGAACAAATCTTTAATAAGTCCCTCATAACCGTGGAAGGCAAACAGGACGGGCTTGTCCTTCGTGAAAAAGCGGATGAACTCTTCCTCTGACATGCCGCGCGGATCCCGGCTGGAGATGCGCAGACGCAGCAGGTCCACTACGCTCACGAAGCGGATCTTCAGCTCCGGCAGCTTCTCATGCAGAATAGAAACGGCGGCCAGTGCCTCAGTCGTTGGCTCGGTTCCTGCAGCCGCAATAACGAGATCCGGCTCGCCTTCCCCGGCGTTGCCTGCCCAGTCAACGGTCTTGATTCCCTGCTCGACCAAGTCCTCCGCCTCTTCCGGTGTAAACCACTGCAGGCGCGGATGCTTCGACGAGATGATGAGATTGATTTTGCCGCGGTCATTGGCAACCTTCGCGAAGACGGCGAGCAGGGTGTTGGCATCGGCCGGCAGATATTCCCGGACCAGCTCCGGCTTCTTGTCTGCCAGATGTCCAAGGATACCCGGGTCCTGATGCGTATAGCCGTTATGATCCTGCTGAAATACCGTGGATGAGGCGATCAGGTTCAGCGAAGGAATCTCTGCTCGCCATTCAAGATCGCTTGCTTTGCGCAGCCATTTGAAATGCTGGGTAATCATCGAATCAACCACCCGTAAGAACGCTTCATAGCTGGCGAAGAAGCCGTGGCGGCCGCTGAGGATGTATCCTTCCAGCATCCCCTCCGCCTGATGCTCAGACAGCTGCGAATCGATCACGAAGCCGTCATGCGCCATAAATTCATCATTGGCCTGCTCGATGTCAGCCATCCAGCGGCGATTCGTCACTTCGAATACCGGTGACAGCCGGTTGGACATCGTCTCATCCGGTCCGAAGATCCGGAAATTCCGCTCTTCCCGGTTCTGCTGAATCAGGTCCCGTACATACCGGCCCAGCACCTCCATATCCTGCTCCAGCGTATGGCCGGGCTTCGGCACATCCAGCATGTGGTCGCGAAGATCCGGCAGCTTCAGGTCCCTGATCAGCCGGCCGCCATTCGTAACCGGGTTCATGCTCATACGCTGCTCCCCCTGCGGCAGGATGTCCGCAATCTCCTGCTTCAGCCGGCCGCTCTCGTCGAAGCACTCCTCCGGCCGGTAGCTGCGCATCCACTCGATTAAAGCCGGTGTGTCCTCCATATGCTCCCGGCTGGCCGGAATCGGCACCTGATGAGCGCGGAAAGACCCCTCGATCGTCTTGTGGTCCCACATCTCCGGTCCTGTCCAGCCTTTCGGACTGCGGAAAATGACCACAGGCCATGTTGGCCGGGTATCATCCTGATTCTCTCTGGCATGGCGCTGGATCTCTAAAATCCGCTCCGCTGCTGCATCCAGCGTTCTCGCCATGGAAGGGTGCAGGACCTCGGGATCATCCCCTTCCACGAAGAACGGCTCCCACCCTAGGCCAGTGAAATACGCCTTGAGCTCCTCGTCTGTAGAGCGTGCCAGTATCGTCGGATTGCTGATCTTGAAGCCGTTCAGGTGCAGAATCGGCAGCACGGCACCGTCCGTAATCGGATTGATGAACCGGTTCGAGAACCAGGAAGCCGCCAAAGGGCCGGTTTCAGCTTCTCCGTCGCCGATAACTACTGCAGCGATCAGATCCGGGTTATCCAGTATGGTTCCCACGCCATGGGACAGAGAGTAACCCAATTCCCCGCCCTCGTGAATCGATCCCGGCGTTTCCGGTGCCGCATGGGAGGCCACGCCGCCCGGAAAGGAGAACTGCCGGAACAATCGCCGCATCCCTTCTTCCTCCTGCGTAATGTCCGGGTAAATCTCCGTATAGCTGCCATCCAGATAGGAATTCGATACCATCACCTGGCCGCCGTGTCCCGGGCCTTCGATATAGAACATGTTAAGATCATATTTCATAATGATTCGGTTCAGGTGAGCATAGATAAAATTCTGTCCGGGAACCGTCCCCCAGTGGCCGATCGGATGAATTTTCACATCATGCTCTTCCAGCTTCCGCCGCAGCAGCGGATTGTCCATCAGATAAATCTGCCCCACGGACAGGTAGTTGGCCGCACGCCAATAAGCATCCAGCTTCTTCAGATAAGATTCGGACGAATAGTCAGTCTGTACAGTTGGCAGTTTCATCTCTCTCACTCCCCAATAGATTGGTTGGTCGGTGTATCGTTATGTGTCTGATGTGCCTAATAAGCCTCCGCCGTCTCCTTAAGCCCTTCTGCCCTAATTTACCCCAATCCGGACCCGCTCTATCTTGAAAAGTAAATATGGCACCGAAACGTCATATCATATAACAGAAAAAAGAGCAGCTGCACGCTGCTCCCATTCAGTAACTGTATGGATCCTCACACTATATAAACGCTCACACTACGTACTCCGCCATAACCTCCTCTATATGAAAAGGAGTGATGCCTGCGTCCACCGCAAATACGGTATCGGCCTGCTGCATGGCCTCCACCAGCTGACCTCTGGCTGAGGCATGCATCATGAACAGATCATACAGATTCGGCTTACGTAATCCTGTCATCGCCTGTCCCATCAGAACCATGCCCTTCTGATTCCCTTCCACATTGTTATACCAATAAGGCTGTCTTGTCAGGGACAGGTCGGTCCAGATGACCGTACGCTCCACCAGATCAATAATGACAGGAATCGTAATCTGGGTATCTGCCGTGACATCGATTTTGTTGGCTACCGTTGCTGGCTCAAAAATCTCACCAGAACCCGGCTTCTTCCGCATCATCCAGCCCGTAAAACATTCCGGCAGATCACAATATGGCTGCTCGGTAAAAGAATGAAGGCTCGCTACAATATAGCGTCCGCCATATGCCAGGATCGAAGGAATATGCAGATCGATAAATTCACATGCTCCTTGGGGAGCCGATACGATATCGCCGCTGTGAACAGCCAGGTAGTTGGAGGACCTGAGGTTGGTATACGAGATATGCTCTACATACTGCCAGCTGTGATCGTACATGACCGCCGACAGGTCGATGTCCACCCGTCCCGTCGGCTTACCGTCCACCATCCCTTCTTTCCACCAGTTGAAAAAGCGGATCGTATCTCCTTCCTGCAGGGGAATCCGGCTGCCTCGGACCAGCGTATGCAGCGCCTTGCTGGCTGACCTCTGGGCAAATGGCACGTGATAGTCTTTCAGCCGTTCATCAACATAGACCTTCCCCAGTGGAGACAGCTCAGCAAACCGCTGAATCAGTATCTCTTCGCACAGCTGTACAAAGTCCTGACATACGTTTCGGTTGATAGCAGGAAGCGTATCGGGAATGGCATAAGCCTTGGCCGCATTTCCTTTCGGAAAAAATACACGCAGCTCCTGCCGCTCATGACGGCGGGCAAAATGCTCCTTGACCTGCAGCAGGACAGGCGTCGATACCTGGCCGGCCACTTCCCCGAAGGCCAGCACAACATATTCGGTATCCTCCGTGATCCGCAGCAGCTGATCGAGCCGTCTGGCGAACTCACCCGGACGCTGCACCAGCAGATCCAGCAGGGTCCACACGTTATGGTATTGAAAGGCAAGCTCTACGCTGCTGTTGAAGGTAGTCACCGGCTTGTTATTGCGCAGAATATCAAAGGCTTCAGCAGCTCTTGGATAACGGCCCGCATACTCAGAAGGATGCAGGATTTCACCGAGACGGATCCAGCGTTCCTTGTACCGCAGCATATCCTCTGTTATCTCCCCGCATTGCTCCAGGAGGCCCAGCAGTAACCGTCTCTCCGGCCGCTTGAATGCACGGAACCGGGTCACTGCGGCCAGGCTGACATCCCCTTCCGACCAGGCAGCAGCCAGCCGAAGGACATCGGTTGCCGTCTTGAAATAACGTCCGAGCAGCACCAGATTGGCTTTGCCGTGCTTCAGCAGCGAGGCTGCGATGAATGCTGCATTTTCTTTGAACGGAATCTCAGCGGGCAGCATAGCTTCAAGCTCTTCCGGTTCGGTGAACCCGATGACCTCATCGATGTCCCTCTTATCCGTCTCGGAGATGGAGCCTTTGGCCAGCATCAGCTGGCCAATGATCTGATAGAAGGTTTCTTCACTTCCCAGATCAATGATCTTCAATTGGACTTCATCCTGCAAAGGCTGTCTCTGGATGGACTTGAACTCAGGCAAATCCAGTGTGGCGTAATGATAGATGGCATTCAGATACAGTTCGGCGTCATCCTCTTCCATCACCTGCATGGGGAAATCCGGATACATCGGCTGATAGACCACATGGGCACCCACCATCAGCTTGAGATCGGCCATGACCTGGTCATAGAGGGATTGAAACTGCTCTCTCGACAAGGTACGGACGGTATTAAGTAAGGGATGAGAAAAGGTATACCCCAGCTGCTCCAGATTCTTAAGAGCTGAGGCCAACATAGCCTTGGAAACCTGTTCGCTGCCCTGACCTGTATCAACAATCATTCGATTGGCTCTTCGCAGATAAATGGTATTGATCATGATTAACGAGTCCAGGAAAGCCCTATCCCTACATGGTTTAAGGAGTTAGAAGGAAGGAATAAGATAGCCTGGATGCCTCCTCTCTGATAATAAAATTTTTCAGGAGAGCGGCAGCCCTATTTCGCCAAATGAAGTTAGAAGGAAGGACTGCCATAGCCTGAAGGTCAAAGGAACGAGTCCGTGACCCAAACCTTTGATATCCCTATCATCGCAGACTGGAATCCTGGCCAACAGGGCGAAAGTATTACGAATTGAAATCGGATGAAGACAAAATAAAAAAGGGCTCCCACCCTGTTTCGGATGTTGAGGCCCTCTTCTGTAAAAGCAAATATCAGATATCACCAGCAGTCAGGTCATGCTTTTCGCATAAGGTGGGATGGAACCGGATTCTGTTCGTTCAGACCCAGTGTCTCCGCGGTGGACGAGAAGATATCCTCGAAAAGCTCCGGATTGTCCGCCAGCGATAAGCCGTAGGAAGGAATCATCTCTTTGATCTTCGGCTCCCACTGCTTCATTTGCTGCGGGAAGCATTTTTCCAGCACTTCAAGCATGACATGTACGGCGGTCGAAGCACCGGGCGAAGCACCAAGCAGCGCTGCGATGGAGCCGTCAGACGCACTGACCACTTCCGTACCGAACTGCAGTGTTCCTTTGCCGCCGGTATCCGTATCCTTGATGACCTGCACACGCTGACCGGCGACCACCACGTCCCAGTCTTTGCTTTTGGCATTCGGTATGAATTCCCGCAGCTCTTCCATCCGCTTCTCATTCGATAGCATAACCTGCTGGATCAGATATTTGGTCAATCCCATTTCCTTCACGCCCGCAGCCAGCATCGTCATGACATTGTTCGGCTTGACGGAACGGATCAGGTCCAGATTAGAGCCGGTCTTCAGGAACTTCGGAGAGAACCCGGCAAAAGGTCCGAAGAGCAGCGTCTTCTTGTTATCAATATACCGGGTATCCAGATGCGGAACAGACATCGGCGGAGCGCCCAGCTTGGCTTTGCCGTATACTTTGGCATGATGCCGCTCGGCCACTTCCGGATTATTGCACACCAGGAACAGACCGCTGACCGGAAATCCGCCGATCCGTTTGGACTCGGGAATGCCGGTTTTCTGCAGCAGATGCAGACTTCCGCCGCCGCTGCCGATAAAGACGAATTTCGCAGTATGATTCTCGATGGTACCGCTGCGGGTATTGTGAACCTTCACTCTCCACGAGCCGTCATGAGTCCGCTTGATATCCTTCACACTATGCTGATAGTTCATCTCCACGCCCTGCTTCTGGAGATAATCGAACAGAAGGCGCGTTAAAGCACCAAAGTTCACATCCGTTCCGGAATCGATTTTGGTGGCGGCCATAGGCTCATGGGAAGTTCGACCCTCCATAATCAAAGGAATCCATTCCTTCAGCTTCTGTGGATCCTCCGAATACTCCATCCCATGGAAGAGCGGATGGTTTGAGAGCGCTTTAAATCTTTTTTTCAGAAAATTTACGTCTTTTTCACCCTGCACCAGACTCATATGAGGAATAGGCATGATAAAGTCCCGCGGATTACGAATCAGACTATGTTGGACCAGAAATGACCAGAACTGTCTCGACAGCTGGAATTGTTCATTAATCTTGACGGCTTTGCTGATATCAATGGATCCGTCCGATTTCTCGGAGGTATAGTTGAGCTCACACAGTGCAGAATGGCCTGTACCTGCGTTATTCCATTCATTCGAGCTTTCCTCCCCGGTACAGGCGAGTTTCTCGAATACCTTGATATTCCATTCAGGCGCCAGCTCTTTCAACAATGCCCCCAACGTTGCACTCATCACACCGGCACCAATTAAGATAACATCTGTTTTCATCTGAATGTCGCTCATTATAAACCCTTCCTTATCCCCTATGATTTGTAGAAAAGGGTAGCCGCTCGGCTCGGACGTGACCTGGAGCAAAGCGCCGCCTGGGAACATGCCTACGATCTTCCATGTACTATTCTGAATGTACTATTTTGAATGTACTTTTCATCTAGTTTAGTACAAATTTTTACAGATTAAAATATTTATTATTATCTAATGATTATAAACGATTTAATTCCGATACAAAAGCTAGAATTATGTCGGTTCCCTGCAGGAGAGCCCCTGCTTTTATGTCTTTTCATCAGAAAGTTCAAAGATACGCTGGCTGATCTGGCGCAGGAACTGTAACCATCTCTCCTGGAATTCAGGATCCTCCAATGTGGAGCCGGTGATCATTTGAGTAACATTGCCGTACAGGAGCGGGTACACGGTCAGACTGGACATCATGAGTGTAATTAATGCAGGGTCAAGCCCCTCCGGAATCATCCCCAGCTGCTGCTTGGATTTCATATCCTCATTATAAGCCTGAAGCACACGCCTTCTCGTTTCTTCCCCGGGAGAACCCTGCGGCAGCTCTTCAATGGCCTCCCACGCAGTGAACTTCAGAAACTCTTTCAGGTGATCCATATTTACACGCATACGGAAGGAGGCAATCTCGGCGGGATCATCCGGCAGCGTCAGGTTTCCTGTGGATACGGAAGACACAAATTCCTCGATCGTCTGATTGATCAGGTCTTCTTTATTGTGAAAATAATGATAAATCAGCTGCTTCTGCACACCTGCACGTTTGGCAATCGATTCTACCCGGGTACCTCTGTAGCCCTTCTCGAAGAATTCCTCTTTCGCAGACTGGAGTATGCTTTTTCTGGTGCGCTCTGCGTCGCGTTTTTCGCCCAATGTGTACACCATCCGTTCGCTTTCCATTTGTATTATCGTAGGAGGTTCATTAGGCAAAGTCAACCTGACCTATTCCTTAAAAAGCTCTACTTGACTTCAGCTAAGTTGGGTAATATGATCTTGTTGCAACTTTACTTTTGTAAAGTTAAGCAAATTAGATGAGGTGATATGAAGTGACTTTTCAACCTGCCAAAACGTTTGTAAATCTTGCCGTGCAGGACTTGCAAGTAACGATGGACTTCTTCCAGGCTATTGGTTTCTCCTTCAATCCCATGTTCACGAATGAAGATGCTGCTTGTATGGTAATTAATGAAAGCACCTATGTCATGCTGCTCACTCACGATCACTTCAGGAAATTCACCAAGAAGGCTATCGCCAATCCGTCCGAAAGTACGGAAGTATTGATTGCCTTGACCGCAGAGAGCCGGGAGCAGGTTGACCAGATTATGAACACCGCGCTGCAATCCGGAGGACGTGCTGCCTCGGAGCCGCAAGATCACGGATTCATGTACCAGCAGAGCTTCCAGGATCCAGACGGACACATCTGGGAAGTTTTCTATATGGACGAGTCGGCTGTACAGGCCTGATGGTATGATAAAATAAAAGCCGCTCATCTGAGCGGCTCTTCTTCTATTACTTGATAACGACGTATTCCAGGCCTACAAGCTTCGCATACGTCACAATCTGATCAGTTGTCAGATTCAGAGAGACGACCGTGTGGTGGCCGCCGCCATTCTCGATCCAGGCTTTGACTCCATCCTGGAAGTTCGGCTTCACATTCCACAGGACTCGGGCTACCGGCAGCTTCGGAGCTGGAACTGTCGGCTCGAATGCCGTTACTTCGTTGATCAGCAGCTTGTAGTGCGTACCGAAGTCCGCCATCGATACAACCACGCCATCACCGGCCTTGCCGTCGAATACGAGACGTGCCGGATCTTCACGGTCGCCGATACCAAGTGGAGACACAACAATTTTCGGTTTGCTGCTGGCCAGCGTCGGGTCAACTTCAAGCATGTGGGACTGAAGGATCGATTCCTGACCCGCCGTCAATTCATACGTGTAATCCTCCATGAAGCCGGTAGACTCGTTGTGGCTCATCACTTTGAGCAGACGGTCGAGCGCAGCTGTCTTCCAGTCCCCTTCGCCCGCAAAGCCGTAGCCCTGGGCCATCAGTCGCTGGACAGCCAGTCCGGGAAGCTGCTTCATGCCGTGCAGATCCTCAAAGTTCGTCGTGAAGGCATTGTATCCCCCTTCATCCAGGAACCTCTTGATAGCAATTTCATAGCTTGCCTGTACTCTTACACTGGCTTCCCATGCTTCCTTGCTGTTTGAACCATAATCGAATTCATACAGCTCTGCATATTCCGCCATCAGGGCATCGATTTCCTCGTCCTTAACTGCATTTACGTACTGTACCAGATCTCCGATACCGAAGTAGTCTACGGTCCAGCCGAATTGAATTTGCGCTTCAACCTTATCCCCTTCGGTGACGCCAACGTTACGCATATTGTCGCCAAAGCGGGCGACCTTGATATTAAAGCTTTCATTGTAAGCCACCGCTGTATCCATCCAGTCAGCAATTTGCTGCTGCACTTCAGGACGCTCCCAGTAACCTACAACGATTTTATTCTGTTTCTTCAAGCGCGCATTGATAAACCCGTACTCGCGGTCACCATGTGCAGCCTGGTTCAGGTTCATGAAGTCCATATCAATCGTCGACCACGGAATACTTTCGTTATATTGGGTGGCAAGGTGAAGCAGAGGTTTCTGCAGCAGCTTCGTACCGCGAATCCACATTTTGGCCGGCGAGAAGGTATGCATCCAGGTGATCACACCGGCAACCTCATCACGATAGTTGACTTCCTTCATGATGCTTGTAATGGTATCTGCGCTGACGGCCAGATCCTGCAGTACCAGCGGATAAGGCAGTACACCACTCTTATTCAGGGCATCCGTCATTTGCTGTGCATGGGCCTTGACCTCTGCCAGTGCTTCTTCTCCGTACAGGTGCTGTGAACCTACAACAAACCAAAATTCTTTTGTTCCCGCTGCCATCACGATCATCCTCTTTTCTATAATAATGAATAGATTATTGAATCCTTCTCGGGTTATTTCTGTCCGTAATAGGCATTTGTCCCGTGCTTGCGCAAATAGTGCTTATCCAGAATACGCTGTGGCAGTTCTTCGGCAAAGTGATTCAATTCCCGTGCAAACAGGTTCATTTTACATACTTCCTCCAGCACGACACTGTTCATAACTGCAGTCTTGGCATCCTTTCCCCAGGTGAAGGGCGCATGACCATGGAGCAAAACGCCCGGTACAGCCATAATATCCAGCCCGCGCTGCTCGAACGTCTCGATGATGACGCGTCCGGTCTCAGCTTCGTAACCGCGGTCAATTTCCTCCTGGGTCAGGAAGCGGGCACACGGAACCGAGCCGAAAAAGGTATCTGCATGTGTCGTCCCCATGACCGGAACATCCAGTCCTGCCTGCGCCCACACCGTTGCCCAGGTGGAGTGCGTGTGCACGATGCCGCCAATTTCCGGATAATGCTTGTAGAGTACAGCGTGGGTTGCCGTATCTGAAGAAGGTCTGAACTCCCCCTCCACTACATTGCCTTCGAGATCCACTACAACCATATCTCCGGGCTTCATCGTGTCATAGTCGATCCCGCTCGGTTTGATCACGAATAGGCCACTCTCACGGTCCACAGCGCTTACATTTCCCCATGTATATTTCACCAGCCCGTGCTTGGGCAGGTCGAGATTCGCTTGATATACTTGTTCTTTCAGTTGTTCTAACACGTTAATTCCTCCAGTTCTCCACCAGATTCTCTACCGCAGCCTGCTCAATCGCCAGCCCCTTCTGATAACGCTCAATGAATAATTCAAAGCCCTTCACGTCAGCTTCATCAGGTACCATCTCCTGGGCTTCCACGTCTTTGAAGACTTTATGATCCAGGAAATCCTCCAGATGCTCGTCTGCATCCTTGTTCATCATGTAGGAGGCCAGAATAGCCATGCCCCATGCTCCGCCTTCGCCGGCGTTTGCCATAACCGAGACCGGAACATTCAGCGCAGCTGCGACCATCTTCTGTCCTACTACAGGAGTCTTGAACAAACCGCCGTGTGCCAGAATATGATCAATCGCGACCTGCTCGTTTCTGGTCAAAATATCCATGCCGAGCTTCAATGCGCCGAAGGCGGTAAACAGATGGGTACGCATGAAATTCGCCAGATTGAAACGGCTCTCAGGAGAGCGGACAAATAACGGCCGGCCTTTCTCCAATCCTGTAATATTCTCGCCCGAGAAGTAGCCGTAGCTCAGCAGCCCGCCACCATCGGGATCCGCCTGCAGAGCCTGGTTCAGCAGCACGCCGAATATTTGATTCTTATCCACCTGCTGGCCCATGGCCGCGTAGAACTCTTGGAATAATCCCAGCCAGGCATTCAGGTCGCTGGAGCAGTTGTTGGCATGAACCATACCGACCGGGCTGCCATCGGGTGTCGTTACGAGGTCGATCTCCGGATAAACCTTCGTAAGCTCCTTCTCCAATACAATCATGGCAAACACAGAAGTTCCGACAGAGATATTCCCCGTGCGTTTCCGCACGCTGTTCGTCGCCACCATCCCTGTTCCGGCATCCCCTTCCGGCGGGCACAATGGAATGCCTGGCTGCAAGTCTTCAGATGGATCCAGGATTTTGACTCCCGTCTCGGTTAATCTTCCCGCCTGCTCTCCGGCAGCGTAGACTTTGGGCAGGATATCCTGGAGCTTCCAACTGTAACCTTTAGCTGCAACCAGATCATCAAACTGCCGGACCATAGACGCATGATAATCATGGGTCGTCTCATCAATCGGGAACATCCCTGACGCATCACCAATACCAATGGCTTTATTGCCGGTCAATAACCAATGAATGAATCCCGATAAGGTCGTTACATAGTCAATGCGGGATACGTGCTTCTCCTCGTTGAGAATCGCCTGATACAGATGCGCAATGCTCCACCGCTCAGGGATATTGAACTGAAATTGCTCGGTTAACGCTCTGGCTGCAGCTCCGGTTGTCGCATTGCGCCATGTACGGAATGGAACCAGCAGTTCACCTGTATGATCAAAAGCCATATATCCGTGCATCATAGCGGAGAAGCCGATGGATCCTATCGTATGAAGAGGAATGCCGTACTTCTGCTCCACTTCCTGCTTCATACCGCTGTATGCTTCCTGAAGACCTGTGATGATATCAGCAAGGTTGTACGTCCAGTACCCGTCCTGCAGGAGATTCTCCCACTCGTAGCTTCCGGATGCGATCGTTTCACAGTGGCGATCAATCAGTACGGCTTTGATTCGTGTAGATCCGAGCTCAATTCCGAGTGAGGTTTCACCCTTGATAATCGCTTGTTTCATGTCTATTGAATTCATGGCCCTGTCGGTCCCCCTCTGTTAGCGGTTTACATCATATAAAATCAAATTAAAAGAATGCGCTTTCTTTAATAACAGCCTTAGTATATTTTTTGTACGTACATTTGTCAATATATTATATATTTATACTTACAAATAAGATGACAGTCATAGGTATGCTTCTAAGTTTATAATTATTACTAAGCTGTATGAATGCAGGAGTGAATTCTTTTCATTCATGAATGCCAATGCTAGAATATGTACATACAAATTTTAAGAATCCAATGAATGGGTACATGAACAACTTTGGAGAGAAAAGAAATGGATGGATACAATGAAACCCAAATACCAGATCATTATCGACGATATCAAGAGCCATATCCTTTCGGGGGCATACCAAGTGGGAGAGCAGATTCCTACTGAATACGCTCTGCAGGATCAATATAAGGTCAGCCGGCAGACGGTGCGCAAGGCCATTCTGGAATTGTCCAATGAAGGATACTTAAGAAGTGAGAAAGGCTCCGGCACCTATGTCAGCGGCCAATACCGGGCTAAGTCTGGCGGGACCTCCGGTAAAAAAACGATCGGCGTGATCACCACGTACATTTCGGACTATATTTTCCCCTCGATTATCCGGGGGATTGAGAGCCGGCTGAATGAGGATAATTACTCGCTGCTGCTGGCCAGCACGAATAACGATGTTCTGCAGGAGAAGAAAGCGCTGGAAATGATGCTCTCCTTCGGTGTGGACGGTTTGATCATTGAGCCGACCAAGAGCAATCTCTACAACCCCAATATCGCTTATTACCTGTCATTCAAGGAGCAGGATGTTCCCTTCACGATGATCAATGCTTATTATGAGGAGCTGGAGGTGCCCTTCTTCTGCCTGGATGATGTGCAGTCCAGCTACCTTGCAACCCGGGAGCTGATCTCCAAGGGACATACCCAGATCGGGATCATCTCCAAAATGGACGACTTACAGGGAAAATATCGTATGAAGGGGTATATCAAGGCACTTGGAGAGGCCAAGCTTCGTTTTCACCCGGAACAGGTGCTTTCCTTTGATACGGAGACCAAGCAGGACTTGTCCATGAATCTGAAGAAATTCCTGAATACACATAAAGATGCGATAAGTGCGCTGGTCTGTTATAACGACGAGGTCGGATTAGAGGTCGTAAATGTATGCAGACAACTTGGCATCTCGGTTCCGGACAAATTATCAATTATTGGACAGGACAACTCCTATATCGCCAAAAATGCCAATATCAAATTGACTACTTTAACCCACCCGCAGGAGCAAATGGGCCGGGATGCTGCCGACTGGATCATCAAGAAGCTGCAGGGTAAAAGAGACTTGCCGAACACGACCTACTATCAGCCGATGCTGATTGAAGGGGAGACGGTAAAGGAGATTGACTTGTTGTCTTCCTGATTATATTCATGCCAAAAAGACCTTTACCCTTCATATGGAAGGGGTAAAGGCCTTTTCTTATTTCTCCTCCGGCTTGTCGCCGAGCTTCACCTTCACGGTCTCTTTCTTGCCATCCCTATAAATAGTAACCTCCAGCTCCTCGCCGATCTGGGCTTTATCGTACAAATACTTGCGCAAATCAAGCGTAGTCCCGATCGGTTCGCCGTTAAAGGCGACGATGACATCGTTCAATTTAAGCCCTGCATCCTTCGCCGGTCCCTGTGATTCCAGTACAATGGCACCGTCCTTGACTTCATCCGGCAGCTTCAGCTCTTTGCGCTGGTCTTCATCAATGGGCGCATACGGATTGTTCAGATCGACGGTATATACCCCGATATAAGGGCGGGATATTTTACCGTTCTTCACCAGGTCATCAGCGGTCTTAAGCACCTGGTTAGCTGGAATGGCAAAACCTAATCCTTCCACGCCAGTATCTGCAATCTTCATGGTGTTAATGCCAATAACTTTACCGTCGAGGTCTACCAGTGCCCCTCCGCTGTTGCCTTCATTGATCGCTGCATCCGTCTGAATAACCTGCTGCTCCCAGTCATATACACCGTCCTGGTTAATCGAGACCGGGATAATCCGGTTCGTGTAGCTCACAATCCCCGATGTCAGCGTATCCCCAAGACCGAGCGGGTTGCCGATCGCAATGACGGTCTCACCCAGACGCAGCTTGCTGGAATCACCAATCTCAGCGATTGTATCAATTCCTTTATCATCGATCGACAGCACCGCAATATCCGTAACCCGGTCCTTGCCGACAAGCTTTGCTTTGCGGTTCTCTCCGTTGACGTCCATTACTTCCAGATCGTCCGCACCGTCAATGACATGATTGTTCGTCATGATGTAGGCTTTACCGCCTTCTTTGCGGAAAATGACACCAGAACCGAGTGCAGAATCATCATTCTCCGGCTTGCCGTCCCCGTCATCCTTGTAATTCACAATGCTGACCACAGCCGGACGGACCTTCGCAGCGGCCTGCACAATCCGCTCATAAGGGTCTCCGGTTGTCTGCCGAAGGGGATTTATTGATGCGCCTGCGAGGGGTGCCGATGAGGGCATGCCCGTCAGCAGACTGAACAGCAGTACAGCTACCACTGCGCTGACAATGCCGCTGATCAGCCCTACCTGCAGAGCCGACACCCGGCGTCTTGCAGGCTGCCATGAACTCCTTCTGACCCGTTTGACCTGTATTGGTTTGTTGGTTGTCCGTTTGGATACCTTGGTCGAATAAAAATCATCATCAAACAAGCCCATCTTGATCCTCTCCCCCCGTTGTCACGCACCAAGACCTGACCGTCATTGTTTCCGCTGCAAGTACAGCATCTCCTGCCATCAAGTGATCGGGCTTCCGCCTTAATTGCCCTTGTTTACGTATCAACTGCCATCTTTTTATATAACGCCCGCTGTATGGCTTCAAATTCCGTTCAGTCTGCTTCTTCTAGACGCCTCCGGCAGGAAAAAGTTCCCGGTATTTATTAATCACCACAAAAGGGGCATGTTTAAGCGTAAAATTTTCCTAAATGCGAATTTAAAGCCAGAAGTATAGTTCCCTAGTACAGGATACACGTATGTACGAAGCACGCCTACCGCCAATAAAAGGAATATCTCCGGGTTCTCGTGACTATACTATAGACAAGTCTGTTTTCGGAGCCTGGATGATCCTTGAATCCCCCATCCTGCCTGGGCTGGCGGGGTGCAGTGCGTACTCTTGTATTGTAGCATAGGCGGCTTGTCTGCTGCAGAATTATTCCTGCTGATTGTCCGGGCTGTTGGGGAGTCAGCCGTCCAGCACTCATATTTTCTATTTTCTAATAAGGAGGCATCATCATGCAGCGAAATGCTATGGAAGAGGTCGCCATGGTGGCCAAGCTTGCAGATCTCAAGGAAGAACACTACCGGGTTACACTGGCCTTGAGCACCATGATCGAACTGCTGGTAGACAAAGGTATTCTCACCCGTGAGGAAGTCGAACGCAAAGCTGCTGAGCTTGACGTCTTTATGAGTCACTCACCTTATCCCACGGTGTAGGTCTGTCATAATACGTCTCGCATAGACGGAATTCAGTATCTTTGTAGAAACAGCCTCGGTCTTCCATCGCACTGCGTACGGACATTTTGGCCAGCTCCATCATGTTGTGGTCGAGGCTGAGATGCGCCAGGTACGTGCGCTTGGTTGTTCCATTCAGCAGTTCACTCAGTGCGGCCCCTGCCGCTTCATTGGACAAGTGTCCAATATCGCTTAGAATCCGCCGTTTGATATTCCACGGATAACGCCCCATCCGCAGCATCTCCACATCATGATTTGATTCCAGTACCATGACATCGGCATCCTTGATCGCCTCTCGCACTTTATCGCTCATATAGCCGAGGTCTGTCGCTACGCTCAGCTTTTCCTTGCCGTCGATGAAGTTGTAGGCCACAGGCTCTGCCGCATCATGGGAGATCCCGAACGACTCCACACGCAGCGAACCAAATTCTCTGACTTCACCAGTCTGCATAATGATGCGCTTTTCCTCGGCGATCTGACCGATAGACTTCGTTCCGAGCGCTGCCCATGTCTTTTCATTCGCATAGACGGGCAGGTTGTATTTGCGTGCCATTGCACCAAGACCTTTAATATGATCCGAATGCTCATGGGTAATGAGAATGCCATCCAGGTCCTCCCCGGTCAGCTCCCGCTCCTTCAGCAGCTCATCCAGCCTTTTGGCACTGAGACCTGCGTCGATCATCAAGGTGGTGTCTTCGTTTCTGACGACGGTCGCATTGCCTGTCGAACCGCTCGACAGCACGGTAAAAGATATTCCCATTTCGGTCTACTCCTTCGGTTGTTCTTTGGCAGGGCTGACAACATCTCCGTTGCTGCCCAATACATAATAGACTTGTCCGCTTTCCAGCACGAACCGCCATGCCGGGGCCGCCACCTGGGTATCCGAGTTAAATTCCTGCCCGTAATACCCCAGCTGAATATCTTTGACGACAGAGTCCTCCGGCAGTACATTATCGATTAATCGCCCCAGAGCCTTGGCAGCAGGCAGTACCTTCTCTTCTTCCTTGGAAGGCTGCAGCTCTACCTCAGGCTCCTGATAGGCGGTAATTTTCTGATTACTGTAGTACAGCTTCAAATTTACATTAAACAGCGGCCATTTCTTCTCCACCAGCGGATGCAGGTAGAAGGCATTCTCCTGCACACTCACCGCAGATAGATCATCCCCGCTCAGCGGGTCATACTGATAGCTGTTAATATCAGAAATATAACCGCGCAATGCCTGAGTCAGCTCCTCCTTCGCGAAGACCAGCCGGCTGTCCACCGGCTTCTCCAGCTCCGTCCGCGGACTGCGGGCATTCTGCTCGTACTTATACGACAGCTTGGGCAGCGAGAGTGATCCATTCGGAATCGGTGCCAGCACCTGGATCTGCTTCTCGTCCATCACCCGCTGTGTGTTCTCCGTCAAGGAGGTGAAATCCAGGCTGGAGCCAGCCGTTTCCTTCACATCTGCCCACAGCTGATAGCCGAGCACCATGTTGAGCAGCAGAAAAGCATAGATCAATACAGTTTTGGCACGGCCCCAATCCATGAATTATCCCTCCTTTGATGGCTCCCGCTTCTAACGGGCACTACTTTTCCTCCGGTCCAATCGTCACCACACCGCCATTCCCCAGCTGTACCCGCCAGACCGGCGTCAGCTGCAGGCCGTCATCCTTCAATTCAGCATGGTAGTACGGGGCAATGCCTGTGATCTCCTGCTTACCAGCGGCTATATGCAGCCGGTTCACCAGCTTGGCTCCACCCGGCAGTTCCACCGCACTCTTCGTCCCGCTGCCTTCTTTTTTATACAGAAGCGAACGTTCATACAAGGATACTGTCTCCTGCTGTACCTGCATCCGCATCGTGCCATAGCGGAACGTCGCTGTATCCAGAATAGGGTATGCGTTATAATACTGCTGGAATAACACATCGGTCATATGACCAATGCCATCCTGCAGCATCAGGCGGTAGGATCCGTCCCAGCCGCCATGCTGGTTAACAAAATCAACGGCTGCCAGCACATCCTCTGCCGGCGTGCTGTTGCCGGACGTTGGCACAGCCGGATCCGCATAGCTCATCCAGCGCTGCTCCTGCCGAATCTGCAGACTGTGTTTGCTGTCGGTATAGATTTCTGACCCGTCTTTCTCCTGAATGTTGCGTGTAATGCTTGGATCGAAGAACAGGCTGCGCTGCATCTGCTCTGTGGAGAAGACGCCGATAGGAATAAGCGTCTGCACCATACTCATATTCTCCTTGGGCAGATACACCTTCCCATCTGCCGTCGTATACGGTGTCCAGTTCTGCCCGAAATCCACATGCTGCTGTACGTCCTGTGCCGTCAAGTCGGCTTTCGAAGCCTCATATACAACGTCACCGCGTGCACTGAAGAAGAGGGCATGTACCTTTTTCCCATTGTCATCAATATAGATCCAGATCCGGTTAATGCTCTCCCCCTCGAATACCGGGTCAGACGACAGCTTCATGACCCGCTGCAGCAGCGGGACAGGAATCCCCCCGGGGAAGGACAGCTCAAAACCCGCATTCTTCATGCGGATCACGTTCCAATCTGCCGACTGGACGGTACGGCGCTGGAAGTTCTCAAAGCTGCGCCCTTCCAGCCGCGAATAGATCAGATTATAGAATGTCGTCCGGGGATAGAACACCGTGTGCCTGTCCTCGCCGAGGTGAACCACCATCTGGTCCGGGAAGATGAACTGCTCTACAGCCTGCTCCTGACCCATATTCTCCGTCTTCACGTAGTTGGTCTCTGACGTAATTACCGAGTCGCTTCCGGGCAGTTGATAGATCAGGTAATAGCTCTGAACCAGACTGAAGACGATCAGCAATGCCAGCGCCAGCGATTTCAGCTTCTCCTTCACGATCCATCGCCTCCTTCACTCCGGAGCGGAAGGGTAAAGGTCACTCTTGTTCCCTGGCCCAGCTCGGATTGCAGTTCAATATGCCCGCCATGTGCCTTGATAATTTCCTGGGCAATCGAGAGCCCCAGGCCGGTACCGCCCATGTTACGGGAACGGGCCTTATCGACCCGGTAGAATCGTTCGAAGATGCGATCGAGGTCCTTCTTCGGAATTCCGATCCCGTCGTCCTGAACGGATATGGACAACGTGTGCTCATCCTGCAAACGTGCTTCAATATCAATCTTTCCGCCTTCGGGTGTATATTTCAGCGCGTTGGATACGAGGTTGTCCAGCACCTGATCAATCTGGTCGCGGTCAATCGATATATGACTGATGCCATGCTCTACGAACACTTTGCGCCTGATCTTCTTCTGCTTCATCTGGAACGAGAAGCGGTCGGCCACTTCCTCCAACATCTCCATAACGTCACTGCTTCGGATACGCAGCCGGGCTTCCTTGGAATCAAGCCGTGACAGATGCAGCAGATCTGTTACGAGGCGAATCATGCGCTCTGTCTCATTCTGAATGACATCCACGAAGCGGTGAGCCAGCTGCGGCTCCTCCAGCGCTCCATCATTCAGTGCTTCGGTATAGCTCTTGATCGTTGTCAGCGGTGTACGCAGCTCATGCGATACATTCGCCACGAATTCCCGCCGCGACGCTTCCAGCTCCTCCTGCTCCGTCACATCCTGCAGTACGGCGATACTCCCCGCGATGCCGAACTCACGGCGGTGAATCGGGGTGAAGGTGACCCGGATCACGACCGGTTCTTCACTGCCTCCCGGCGGGTCAATCTGCAGAATCGTAGAAGCCGCCGATCCGCTGACGAGCTCATCCATTTCGGCCGGATCCATACCAAGCAGTCCGGAGATATGGCGCCCGCTCATCTGGGCCTCATGGACTCCCAACATGGCACTTGCACGCCGGTTGCCGAGGATCACCCGTCCGCTCTCGTCGGTCGCAATGACGCCGTCACTCATATTGATAAGGATAGAAGCCAGCTTCTCCTTCTCCTCCTCATTCTGGGATAAGGCATCACGCAGACGGCTTGTCATATAGTTGAAGGCTTTGCTCAACTGGCCGATCTCGTCACTGCCGAGCACCGGCATATTCTGATTGAAGTTTCCTTCCGCTACTGCCGTTGCTCTCCGTGTCAGCTCCTTGATAGGCTGGGTAATGGTATGCGCCAGTATGACACCCAGAATCGCAGTCAGCGCAAGCGCAATAAAGATACCCGATATAAAAATATTATTAATACGCTTCATTGTGTCGTACAGCTCTGCCATGGAAGCCGCAATGTAGACGGCGCCGACCACCTTACCCCCGCTGACCACCGGCTTGGCCACGACCTTTTTGCGAATATTATCCTCATCAATCATGTATTCCTCGTTGTCCCGGATCCCCTGCAGTGCCCGGCTGACAACGGTTTGTGTATTCTTCCGTCCGACATAATCGGCATGGGAGCTCAGAGAGGTCAGCAGCACCTTGCCGCTGGCATCCATCACCTGAATTTCCGCTCCGTTAATATTGAACAGATTGCTCACACGCTCCCGCAGGGAAGCCACACTATCCTCTTCGGACTGGCCTTCCCCGCTGCCGCCCAGATCACGTTCCGCCAGAACGGACAGCAGCTCCGCACGGGCCTGGAGATCCTGCGTGAAGTTATCGGTCAGGGAATTCTTCATCGCACTGACAAAATAAACTCCGATCAGCTGCATCGCCACCAGAATGAGCAGCACATAAATAATAATCAGCTTCGCCTGGATCGTGCGAAAAAAAGAAGACCACTTCATCCTCAAGCCCCGCTTTTGGCGCTGTGAATCAGGTAACCCAGACCCCGCCTTGTCATAATCGTCTCCGGTTTGCTCGGGTTCTCTTCAATCTTCTCCCGCAGGCGCCGGATCGTCACATCGACGGTTCGCACATCGCCATAATATTCGAAGCCCCAAACAGCCTGCAGCAGGTGTTCACGTGTCATGACCCTGCCTGCATTTTTGGCCATATAATAGAGCAGTTCATATTCACGGTGAGTCAGGTCAAGTGCTTCACCATTCTTATAAACCTGATACATATCGGTATCAAAAAACAGCTCACCGGCCCGCAGGCCCGGACGCTCCTCCTGTGCCTGGATCGGTGTCATCACCGGGCCGCGCTGACGGCGCATCTGGGCCTTCACCCGTGCCAGCAGCTCCCGTGTACTGAACGGCTTTGTTACATAATCGTCCGCTCCCAGCTCAAGCCCCAGCACCTTATCAATCTCGCCGTCCTTGGCCGTCAGCATGATGATAGGTGTCTGTATCCCCTGCGCACGCACTTCACGGCACACATCCATCCCGTCCTTGCCCGGCAGCATCAGATCCAGCAGAATTAGATCCGGCTGCTCCGCAGATACCAGCTCGACAGCCGTATTGCCGTCAAAAGCACAGATGACGCGATATCCTTCCTTCTCCAGGTTAAACTTCAATATATCCGCGATGGGCTGCTCGTCATCCACCACTAGAATTGTCCCCTGCATGTCGTTCTCACCTCATCGCCTTAACGTCTCTTTAATCTATTCTATAGTGATAACTCCATTTTACCATACGGATAGCCAGCCCACATCTGCCGCACCTCCTGTTTGCATCTATTGGAACAGATATCCAGTAAGCTGTAATGCCTAGTTAGCGGCCGCCAAAAAAAGCATGACCGCCCTGAGGCGGCCACGCTTTTATCATACTTCGTCGTCTGCTGCCTCCACCGGATGGCAGGAAGCCTTTAGCGCAGATAAGTCAGCGGGTTCTGAGTCTGATTGTTTTTATGAATCTCAAAATGCAAATGTGTACCGGTGGAACGCCCCGTTGAACCCATAACGCCAATCTGCTGTCCCTTTTGCACTACCTGACCGGTATGTACACCGATACTCTTCAGATGACCGTACAGCGTCTCATATCCGTTATGGTGATTAATAATGATGACATTGCCGTAGCCGCTCTGCTGTCCGGCAAAAGTAACTGTTCCTTCATCTGCCGCCTTGACGCTGCTGCTGCCTACCATATCAACACCCTTGTGCATTTTGCCCCAGCGCTCGCCATAGCTGCTGCTCATCACTGCGCCGGACACCGGCCAGGCAAAATCTCCTGAACCTTCTCCGCTGATCTTCGTGCCCTTCAGCACAACTTCAGGCAGCGAAGGTTTGAGCACGCTCTGCCCGAGCCACTCTTCCTGTACAACCTGATCGTTCTCCTTCGTGATCCGGTAGTTCATCTGCTTCAGTCCATTCTGGCCCGGACGTACCACCTTCATCTTACCTGCCTTCAGCTGGTCGCTCTTGCGCACGACGACCTGAGGCGCGATGGTCAGCTGCTCGGATGCCTTCTGTACAGTCTTGACGGTAATTGGAGGTTTCGGTACGGTCAGCTTGAGCTGATCGCCAATCTGCAAATATTTTTCCTTCACGGACGGATTATTCTTCTGGATTTCGGACTGCGGAATGCCATACTGCTTGGAGATGGAGGAAAACGTGTCACCCTCCTGCACAGTATAGACAATCGGAGCCTCCTGGCCTGTGGTCAGAGCCTTAACCGCTTCATCGGCAGTCATCACCTTGTTAGGGTCTGCTTTGATGGCCTCATAGTTAATCGGCTCTTTGATGTCCACAGATTGCATCGTTGTTACCGGATTTTTGGAGGTGGCTGCAGTGGGTACGGCTGCCACAGGCTGTACAGGCAGCTGCCTGGCCTTCTCCTTCGGCGCAAACCGATCCTTCACCTGGTTCAGTACCGCTTCTGCTGTCACTTGATCTTTTACAACCGCAACGACCTTGCCGTCAACCTTGACTTCAATTCCCTTGGCGTAGGCGGTAAGCATATTGCCCAGCTTGTCTAACGTAGCTTCACTATCCACTTCAGCTTTATAGGCACGGCCCTGCTCGGTCGAGATGCCATTCGTATTCAGCACCATCGTCACTTCAGGATATTTATCATCATATTGTTGGCGTTTCTCTTCAAAGAGCTCCTTCAGCTCATCTTCGGACTGAATCGTGCCGACGGCTTGATTCTTCATATAAACGGTATAATACGATACCATGTTGGCGTTCACATATTGGCGTCCGCCAGAGACCAGGCCTCCAATAAGGACTGCTGATCCTGCCGTTATGGCAGCCCATCGCTGCCAGGCTGATCTCCGGTTCTGCTCTCCGGTCTGTTGTGACGCCTGCTGATGCCGGCGTTTGTATCCTGCAAACTTCATGATTCTCTCCTTTTCAGCCCATGTACTCATGCCCAAAAGGTGTCAATTTTTTAACCTTTTCAAACACTTGTTAACTGTAACACAGGCTGAATTGGAAATTCAAATCCATATCCCACGAAACCGCTTGGTAATTTTTATTCCTTGAGCATCTGCATCAGCTTGGCATATTCCTCTTTGCTCAAATACCGGGCCAGCACCTGCTGGATATCCTGCAGTTCCTTTTCGGTCAGACCGCCTTCCATCGCTGCAGATATCTTCTGCATCTCTTCCTGCGGCAGCTTGGCCATAAGCAGTGCCAGAATCTGCTGCTTGTCTGTCCCGGGCAGATTATCCTTACGCTCCGTCATCTCGCCCGGAGTCATAACCAGTGCTTCATGGGGATTGACCGTTGATCCGCTTGCTCCATTCTCGCTGCTATCCTCACTGCCTTCCTCAAGGGCCGTTCCCATAACAGGCGCTGCATCCTCCATCTTAGCGGACTTCTCCGTCTGCTGAGATGGAGGATTTGCCTTGCTCTCCTCTTTTCCTGCGCTCGGCAGACTCTCCTTGGCTGAGCTGGAGCTGCCAGTTGTTCGTCCTCCGGTGACCATACTCCATAAGGTCGGTTGATCCTTCAGCTGAATATTGAAGCTCGACAGCAAAGAATGCACATAGGTATTCACGATCCAAGCAGTTGCTGCCAAGGTCAATCCGCTAATCAGCAGAACGGTTGCCATTTTCTTCATGGTCCAGATGGCCCATTTCATCGTATCTCCTCCTACAGTTCATTTCTCATTTACTCCATTCATGATGGCCTATGAACCAGTATTGACGCGGATGGAGAACAACTTACCTCCGGAATCTTTTTTCTATATAAAACAGATACAAAAAACCCACCTCCATGGAGATGGGTTCTTCTCTATTCAACTTATGCTTCGTAAATCGGCAGTACCTGATTCGTCTGCTCCCGGTTGCGTCCTACCGAGAAGATAGCAATCGGGATCCCTGTCAGCTCAGAGACACGGTTCACATAATTGCGCGTATTCTCAGGCAGCTCATCCAGCGTCTTCACGCCCGTGATATCCTCACTCCAGCCTGGCATTTCTTCGTAGACGGCTTCACATTCAGCCAGCATTTTCAGGCTTGCCGGGTAGTGGGTAATAACCTCACCGCGGAATTTGTAGCCGGTGCAGATTTTTACCGTTTCCAGACCTGTCAGAACGTCCAGCGAGTTCAGGGACAGGCCGGTAATGCCGCTGACACGACGAGCGTGACGCACGACAACACTGTCGAACCAGCCGACACGGCGTGCACGGCCGGTTACCGTGCCATACTCATGACCGGCTTCACGGATGTAGTCACCTGTCTCATTGTTCAGTTCCGTCGGGAACGGACCGTCGCCGACACGAGTCGTATAAGCCTTCGCTACACCGATGACTTCCTTGATCTTCGATGGACCTACGCCGGAACCGATGCATACACCGCCTGCTGACGGGTTGGACGAAGTTACGAACGGATAGGTGCCCTGGTCAATGTCGAGCATTACGCCCTGTGCACCTTCGAACAGGACTTTATCGTTACGGTCAATCGCATCATTCAGGACGACCGATGTGTCCGTCACATATTTGCGGATGAATTCAGCATAACCCAGATACTGCTGCAGAATTTCCTCCACATCCAGCGGCTCCGCGCCATACACCTGCTCAATGATCTGGTTCTTCTCTTTCACCAGATGACGGAGACGAAGCTCGAACTCTTCAGCATCCATCAGATCGGAGATACGGATACCGTTGCGTGCGGCTTTGTCCATATAAGCCGGGCCGATCCCTTTGCGGGTTGTGCCGATTTTGTTCGGTCCCTTGCGGTCTTCCTCCAAAGCATCCAGCACCATATGATAGGGCATAATGACATGAGCGCGGTCACTGATGAAAAGATTGTTCGTCGTGAAACCATTATCATGAATGTAATTGATTTCTTCAATAAGTGCGGCCGGATTAATAACCATCCCGTTGCCGATCACGCATGCTTTATCTTCGTAAAACACTCCGGATGGGATCAAGCTCAGCTTGTACTTCTTGTCATCAATGAGAATCGTATGCCCGGCGTTATTGCCACCTTGGTAACGGGCCACCACATCGGCGCTCTCCGCAAGAAAATCCGTGATTTTACCTTTGCCTTCGTCTCCCCATTGCGTTCCGACAACGACTACTGTTGACATGTACATTCCCCCGTGGGTGTCTAACCCCTGAAATTTTTTGTTAAAAGTCAGCACAAATCAGCCTAAAATAACCTTCTGCCATGATGCAGTCCGGTTATCGCAGGTTGGCTATCCTTATATGCGTTTGCTGTTAGGTTGGTCAAAAGCTGACATGACATGTACGTCACTGGACCCATTCACTGCATGAAAGCAGCATTAACAGTGTAACAGTCCCTTCAGCCAAAGTCAAATGAAATACGAACATTGGGTGTTGGTAATACCTGATCGTTCGGATATGTAAAAATACAAATTATAAAACCCACGGACAAGACCACAAAGATCAGCATATGCCTTTTCAATGTGATTTATCCATGGGCTATCCAGCGCCCGGGCACTCACCTGGAGCCTGCGTACGGCTGATCAGCCGGCAAAAGCATCCGAATGGGCCCGTTCGTAATTAGCAAATTTATTAAAGCTTTTGAGGAAAACGAGTTCGACTGTACCTACCGGACCGTTACGCTGCTTGGCGATAATGATCTCGATAATGTTCTTCTTCTCGGTCTCCTGGTTATAGTAGTCATCGCGATACAAGAACGCGACGATGTCGGCATCCTGCTCGATGGAACCGGATTCCCGCAGGTCACTCATCATTGGCCGCTTGTCCTGGCGCTGTTCCACGCCCCGGCTCAGCTGCGACAATGCAATGACGGGCACTTCCAGTTCCCTTGCAATCTGCTTGAGTGTCCGGGAAATCTCGGATACTTCCTGCTGGCGGTTATCACCCTTGCCGCGCCCGTGAATGAGCTGCAGGTAGTCAATCACGATCATGCCTAGCCCTCTTTCTTTCTTCAGCCGGCGGCATTTGGCACGGATATCCGCTACCGTCACGCCCGGCGTATCATCAATGTAGATCTCGGCTTCCGCCAGGGCTGCAATGCCCATCGTCAGCTTGGACCAATCGTCATCGCCCTTGAAATCGCCCGTACGCATGACATTCGCGTCCAGGTTGGCCTCAGCACAGATCATCCGCTGTACCAGCTGTGCAGCAGACATCTCGAGACTGAATATAGCTACGGTCTCTTTGGCGCGAATGGCTACATTCTGAGCGACATTCAGCGCAAAGGCTGTCTTCCCTACCGACGGACGGGCCGCCAGTATAATCAGGTCATTCCGCTGGAATCCGGCTGTCATTTTATCCAGATCCACGAATCCGGAAGGAATGCCTGTGGTGTTGCCCCGGTTCTGATGCAGAACCTCCATCCGGTCGAATACTTCCATCAGCACATCACGGATCGCAATAAATCCGCTGCCGGAACGCCGGTTGGATATTTCCAGAATGCGCCGTTCAGCTTCACTCAACATGCCGGATACGTCCTCGCCGCCGGTGTAGCCTTCGCTTACAATCTGGGTTGCTGTGCGGATCAACCGCCGCAGCATCGCCTTTTCTTCAATAATTTGAGCGTAGTAATCAATGTTCGCCGCTGTGGGTACACCATGTGCCAGCTTTGCCAAATAACTGACGCCGCCAATCTCCTCCAGCTGCCCTTTATCCTGCAGCCGGGAAGTCAGCGTAATGAGGTCGATCGGCTGGTTGCCTTCACCCAGCTCGATCATGGCCTCATAGATCAGTTGGTGCGGCTTGTCATAGAAATCGTCGGGTTGCACCCGTTCCATCGCTGTAATCAGCGCCTCGGCCTGCAGCAGGACCGCGCCTAGGACTGCCTGTTCAGCTTCCAGGTTCTGCGGTGGAATCCGGTCGAAAAATTCGCCGCCCATTTTACTCCTCCGTCACCTGCACCTTCAACGTCGACTTCACTTCAGGATGAAGCTTCACCGTCACTTGAGTGACGCCCAAGGTACGGATAGGCTCGTCCAGCTCGATTTTACGCTTGTCGATCTTCACACCGGCTGCTGCCAGCGCTTCTGCGATCTGCTTGCTGGTAATAGCGCCGAACAGGCGGCCGCCTTCACCGGCTTTGGCCTTGAGCTGCACCGTCATTTCCTCCAGCTTTTTACCGAGAGCCTGCGCTTCTTCCTTCTCCTGCTGCTTGCGCTTCTCTTCAGCTGCATTTTGATTCTCCAGAATCTTTACATTACCGTCTGTAGCCAGGCGCGCCATCCCGCGCGGCAGCAAGAAGTTATTTGCGTAACCTTCAGAAACTTCCTTCACTTGCCCTTTTTTGCCTTGACCTTTAACATCTTTTAGAAAAATGACTTTCATTCGAATAACCCCTCTTCCCCTTCAATTTCGGCCAGCACTTCAGCCAGTCTTCGTTCGGCTTCCTCCAGCGGGCAGTCCAGCTGTACCGCCGCATTGGTCAAATGGCCTCCGCCTCCCAGACGTTCCATTACAACCTGTACATTCATATGTCCAAGCGACCGGGCACTGATACCGATCAGTCCGTCCGGACGCTCACTGATGACGAAGGAAGCCCGTACATCCGTCATATTCAGCAGCGTATCTGCCACCTGGGCAATCAGCAGCTGCGAAATCTTCTGCCCCGGCTCCGTGACAGCCACAGCAATATGTCCATATACCATTTTAGCATGCTTGATAATTTCCGCCTTAGCAATATATTCATTCAGATCTTCTTTCAGGAGGCGCTGGATCATCACGGTATCCGCTCCGCTCCGTCGCAGGAAGCCGGCAGCCTCAAATGTCCGGGAACCTGTATGGTTTGCAAAATGCTTGGTATCCACGGTAATTCCAGACAGCAGCGCCGTGGCCTCCAGCGGCGTTAGAGCCGCTTTGTCATGAATATATTGCAGCAGCTCGGTGACAAGCTCACATGCTGAAGAGGCGTAAGGTTCCAGATAGATCAATACCGCATCATTGATGAATTCCTCGCCCCGGCGGTGGTGATCCACCACGACCACCCGGCCGGCCTGTTGAACCAGCTTCGGCTCTACCGTCATGGAAGCCTTGTGGGTATCTACGACCACGAGCAGACTGTGCTCCGACATCATTTGCAGCGACTGCTCGGGTGTAATGAACGCCTGGGACAGCCGTTCTTCCCTACGCACCTGCTCCATCAAACGTTCAATCGATGGGTTGGATCCATTTAATACGATATGTGCCTCTACATTGTACAACGATGCAGCCTTCCATACCCCGATGGCTGCACCAATAGCATCCATGTCCGGATTGGTATGGCCCATAATAATGACACGGTCGCTCTCCTGCATCAGATCGCGCAGTGCATGGGCAATGACTCTCGCTCTGACGCGGGTCCGTTTCTCCATCGCGTTCGATTTGCCGCCGTAAAAGGACAGACGCTGGCCCGCCTTCACCGCAGCCTGGTCACCGCCGCGTCCGAGCGCCATATCCAGACTGGACTGGGCCAGTTCGCCCAGCTCACTGATACTGTCTGCGCCATAAGCCAAACCAATGCTCAGTGTGAGTGGAACCTTTAGATCGGCCGTCATCTCGCGAACTTCGTCAAGAATGACAAACCGGCTCTGCTCCAGCTCCTTCATCGCTTTATGATTAAGCATCATCAGGTAGCGTTCCGAGGACAATCTTCGCAGGTACACACTGTAGTTCTTGGCCCAGGAGGTAATCTCACTGCTGACCCGGGCAATAAGCGCGGTTCGCTGCTGATCATCCATGCCCTGGGAGGCCTCATCCAGGTTATCGAGCATGACAATACCCAGCGCCAGCTGTTCATCCTCGTACTGCTGCTGCAGTACGACAAGGTCTGTCACCTCGTACATATAGATGAGGCGCTCGTCCGGAATCACAATCAGCCGGTAGTAACCCTGGTCAAGCTTCAGCTCCACCGTAGTCTGGCGGTTGGCCTGCTCGTTTTTTTCACTTTTATCCTTCTTTGCCTGTATGGCAGACTGAAGCTGCGGGAACAGCTCATTCAACGAATCGCCCACCACAGACCGATCGTCAAAAATACTCGTTAAATACCGATTATGCCACTCGACCATCTTGTCTTCACTGTACAGGATAATGCCGAAAGGCAGCATATTAATGGCTTCGCCTTCCACTCTTTTAATACGAAAGGACAACCCACTGATGTACTCCTCAAGCTCCCGCCGGAAGCGGACTTCACTCTTAACCATCGATAAGCCAAGCGCAGCAGCCAGCACCAGACAGATCAAACCCAGCTCCCAGTTGTACAGGAAGACAATGAGCACCATAATCAGCAGCAGCGCAAACGCCCATACGGTATGATAGCCGTGCCAGCGTTTCAGCAGAAATTTAGGCATGACTCTTCACCCTATCTCTTTGATCTCGTAATGGCTTCACGCAGTGGGAATGCCAGGTCGATAATCCCCACAATACGCAATGGATTCTGGAAAATGATGACGACCGCAACCAGCAAAACCGTTAAAGCAGGGTGCCATTTGCGTTCATGTACCAGGAAGAAGCAGAAGCCGATCGCCTGAATCAGGAAACACAGCTGTACCAGATGCATCAGATTAAGCCCGATCACGCCCAGAGTGGAACTGCTGTTGTTGTGTGTAATCAGTTCAAGGATCCATGCCAGCAGGTAGTACCCGATCAGCGAACGCGGCAGGCGCCACAGCCGGGCTGGCGGCAGCTTAGGTGCAGCATGACCCAGGCTCTCCAGATTCGGACGAACAATAATGTGTGTGATAAAAGACATGATCAGCGAAGTCAGAATCAACGTGAACGGGATCAGCTGTACAATGTCATTAGCTACCAGCTCGGTATCTGCATCACTCCAGTTGATTCCGCTTGTCAGGGCACCCGTACGTTCAGCTTCCTGGAGCGGCGTGACGACCAGGCTGACCAAATCACGAATTTCCTGGGACAGATCAAATTGAAAAAACAGGGATCCGATGATCAGCAGCAGCAGGAATTCCGCGAGCAGCGTAATCATTCCCGCCATAATGGTACGGAAGGCCGAGGCCTTTCGTTTGTAGAAATGACCCATCACGATGGAAGGAATTATAAAACTAATCATTCTTATTAAATTTAATGGATCAAGGATCAGCGCAATTAATGCCACCGGTACAATATGCCATATGAACTGCCGCAGCGGCAGAGCTGCATACAATACCGCCCCAGGCACAATGAGCAGAAATAAAGTTATAACGGACAAGGGTGTCCCCAATGACAGCAGAAGGATTAAAAATATAATGCTCCATACCGCTGTAGACCAGCGAAATTTCAATATGTTCACCTCTTACGCATATGTTCTTCTAGCGCGGATATATCCTGGTACCAGTCTTCAAGCTGGTGTCCCTCCTGCCGGTGTTTCCTCAGCTTATCGAGCAGCTGCTCATCCAGATCACGGTAAGGAATACCTAACCTGCGGCCCAGAATATAGCTGCTCATAATAAGGCTGGCCAGACTGTCGCCGATTCTTGATGTACTTCCTTCCCATAAGGCTTTGAACAACCGGGATACCTGATCGAGCACTTCCGTTTTGAGCCATTCAATCACTTTTGCGCGCTTCGCTACATCGAGTTCTTTAGGCATAATCGGATGAGTCACACTCCCTGAAAAAGCTTTATTCTCCATTATAGCACAGAGGCCGACTTTAACGAAGTGACCCTCCGGATTGCAACAATTTTCAACAGGACCAAATAAAAAGCGTACCACACTATAGTTTACAGGGCGGCACGCCTTCATCCGATCTTCCATATACAACAGAACCTAAATAACCGGAATCCTCCTGTCCTGAATCAAGACTGCAGGGATTCCCGGGACACAAACTGCTCACAGTATTCTATGATCTGACTGCGGCGTACCAGACCGATAAAATGCTCCATATCATCGACAACCGGTACAAAGTTCTGCACTTTAGCCAGGTTGATCAGATCTTCCATATTCGATTCAATCAGTACCGGTTTAATATCCAGGCGCAGCGGCACATCCTTCAGGTAAAATTTTGAAGCGTTTTCAAATGTAATCTTTCCATTAGAATTTTTCATATGCCACAACAGATCCCCTTCGGTGACTGTGCCGACATATTTTCCTTTAGCGTCCAGAACCGGTATGGCGGTAAAACGGTGATATTCCATACGCTCCAGCGTCTGACGGAGTGTGGAATCAGAAGTTACAAAGGCCACTTCCAGTTTAGGCAGCAAAAAAAATGCAATATTCATCAAACGATCCTCCCTGCCTTTAGGTACTCATTCATGTTTCACAAGGAACAAAATCAGCAGCCGGTTTGGGCCGCCTGCTGATGTATATGCTTCATGCGGCTGTTTCATCAGCCCACGGCCTGAACAACTTTATTGAATCTTCTGGCGGTCCGGAATTTTCAGCTCGGCAACCTGCGTGTCCGGGTCCATCCAGTTCTCGATCAGCTCTTTGGCATAGTTGAGATCCTTTTCATTAGCTTTATCATAATACAGGCCATCCTTCTTGCTGCGATAGCCCTCGCCCATCACAGTAAAACTGGAAATCTGCGGACTTGTCTGCATCATAACCTGTTTGGCCAGATCCAGAATGAAGCTTGGCTGCATATCCGTTTTGAAGTTTTGGCCCATAATATCGAGAAGATCTGGAATCTTCGTAATCCCATTCAGCGACAAAACTTCATCAGCCACCGCATTCATAAAAATCTGCTGCCTTTTAGTGCGGTTAAAGTCACTGTCCTCGCGGTAGCGAACATAATACAAAGCATCCTGGCCGTCATAGATCGGCTTGCCGCCTTTGATCGTAAACTGAATATGAATCGGATTATCCGCTACAATATCCTTCTCGATCGGCAGCTTCACACCGCCAAGAGCATCCACTGCATCCTTGATGGCCTCGAAGTTAATTGTTGCATAATTATTCACTTTACCGCCAAGAAACTTCTCAACGGTATCAATGGACATATCCACCCCGCCAAAGGCGTAAGCATGCGCCAGCTTGTCATGATCATCTACACCGTCTTTATCCTGATCTCTGCCTACAATCTGAACATAAGTATCACGGGGAACGGATACCAGCAGCACACGGGACTCCTTGGGACGAACAACCGCATAGATAACCGTGTCCGAACGTCCGCGTGTTTTGTCTTCCGGTCTCTCATCTGTACCTAACAGCAGCACTGAGAAAGGTTTATCCTGATAGACAATCGGCTCGGCCTGAGCCTTCTGCTCTCCCCCTCGAGGCTGATAGGAATCCTGCAGTTTGTTCTCAAGCGATTTGGAGAGGAACATGTCAAAAGCCGCGACCGCAAGCTGTTTGCGAAAGATATATCCTCCGGCTGCCAGCAGTACCAGAACGGCAAGTGTGATATAAAGGCCTTTTTTGGATCTCTTCTTCTTTCGTTTGCTGCTTCTTTTTTCCATAGTTAGTTGTCCTTCTCCACGATCATAATATGCCATAGTATATGCCAGGACCACACCTTTAAAGAAGAGAAGGCCCTTAATGTATTAAACCCTTGCTTTTATCCTGACGCGCTTGCGCCTAAGTACGAATTCACGCAAGATACAATCTAGCTTTTTCATAAAAACTTCATTCTTATTGTAATATATTATGAGGTTAAAGGGAAATGACAAATTCGAATAGATTTCCGTAAAAATACATCTCTGGACATCAAAACAGGCTGACCCCGAACACCTCATCCACTGAAATGTTGAACCCAGCCTGTGCTGCTATATATATGCCGAAGCCGGTTGATTTATGCTCCGCTGGTCTTTGTTTCCGGTTCAATATCAAACCACTTCATGAACCGTTCCTTCAGACTTGGTGTATGGGCAAAACCGTAATCAAACAGCTTGCGTGTCTCATTGAAACGTTCATCTCTCGTGCTCGCACCCATAACAACCGCCACCAGACGGGTACCATCCCGTTCGGCTGTTCCGGTAAAGCAGTATCCCGATTCAAAGCTGTAGCCTGTCTTAAGACCGTCCGTACCGGCATAAGAGTAAGGTCCTCCGAGCGTAGGAAGCATCAGATTACCATTGCTTAAGTATAAGCCTCTGCTGCTGAGTTCCAGCTGCGGCTGACTGGACATCTTCAATACTTCCGGGTAGTTGGAGATTAGATAAGAAGCCAGCCGGGCTGTATCTGCTGCAGACAGGCGGGTTACTCCCTGGATTTCGGCAGGACGGTAGGGTCCCAGTTCCCCCGGGCTCAGGCCTGAAGCGTTGGCAAAGTAACTTCCGTCCACCAGCTTCAGCTCTGCTGCTTTTTCATTCATCCTGCGCACAAATTTGGCTTCTGTCCCGGCTGAGTGCTCAGCCAGTGCCACGGCTGCATCATTAGCTGAATAGACCGCCACACTTTCGAACAAGTCCCTCACGCTCAGCACGTCGCCCTCATGCAGGGACAGATTCATACCGCCCACGGAGCTGGCATATCTGCTTATCGTTACCGGATCCCCCCACGTCGTACGCGATTCACGGACATCTTCCAGAATCAGCAGCTCCGTCATCAGCTTGGCCATACTAGAGGTTGGCATTAGGGACTGTCCGTTTATATTGACCATTACCTTGCCTGTATTCATATCCAGCAGCACAGCTGAAGAGGCATGCAGATTCGGCTTACTTGCCCATACCTGCGGTTTATAAATGCTGAATATCAGTATAATCAGAACTGCACCGGCAGCAGCTTTTATCCATTTTTTCGTCATCGTCCATACCCCCATATTATATAGACGCAGGAAGTGACCATTTTGTCTGCAATTTTTTAAAATTTTGTCATCTTTTTTTTACCAGCTCCATTTTGAAGCAGATACATACCCAAGAAAATGCAAAAAGCCTGTACCCCTCATTCGGGATACAGGCTTCTTCTATACGTTAGACGGTCTCGATTTTGGCATGGTTATGCGCATCTTCCAGATGAACCTCATCCTGCAGTCCAATTGGGAAATGGCAGGCCACCTGACGGCCTGGCAGCACTTCCTCAAGCAGCGGCTCCTGAGATCTGCATTTATCCTGAGCCATTGGACAGCGGGTATGGAACCTGCAGCCTGACGGCGGGTTGGCCGGGGAAGGTACATCCCCTTGCAGTACGATCCGTTTGCGCTTCGTGCCCGGATTCGGTTTAGGAATAGAAGATAGCAGAGCAGCTGTATAAGGATGCAGTGGTTTTGCATAAAGCTCCTCAGTTTCAGCCACCTCGACCAGCTTGCCTAAATACATAACCCCTACACGGTCCGAGATATGCCGTACGACATTCAGACCATGTGCGATGAAGAGGAAGGTCAGGCCCATTTCCTTCTGCAGCTTCATCAACAGATTGATTACCTGGGATTGAACGGATACGTCCAGTGCAGATACCGCCTCATCAGCTACGATAAATTGAGGGTTCAGAGCTATTGCCCGGGCAATACCAATCCGTTGACGCTGACCGCCGGAGAATTCATGCGGATAGCGATTCCGGCGGCTGGCATCAAGGCCTACAAGCTCCATAAGCTCAACAACCCGCTTATCGATGTCTTTGGCGCTCATATTACGATGAACCTTGAGAGGTTCTCCGATAATATCTTTGACCAGAAAGCGAGGATTCAGAGAACCGAACGGATCCTGGAAAATGATCTGCATTTCCTCACGCATTTTGCGAAGCTCGTTATTGCTCATTTTGTGAATATCTTTGCCCTCGAACTTGACCTCACCCTCTGTTGCGCCCTGAAGGCGCAGGATGACACGGCCCAAGGTGGACTTGCCGCAGCCGGACTCGCCAACAAGACCTAGCGTTTCCCCTTTTCGAATCGTCAGAGAGACGTCATCAACCGCTTTTACATGTCCTACAACCTTATTTAAAAGACCTTTTTTGATCGGAAAATACTTCTTCAGGTGCTCAACCTCAATCAGATTCTCTGGATCTTGATTTGCCTTCACCGTGCTCATACGTTCTTCACCCCGTTCTCTCCAGTGTGAGCTTCACGAATGTTCTTCTCATGCAGCCAGCAGACGGCATGATGATCGCTGCCCACGCTGAAGTTAGGCGGCTCCTGCTGACGGCAGATATCCATGGCGTGCGGACAGCGCGGATTAAAGCGGCATCCGCCAGGCAGCTGGCCCAGACCCGGAATGCTTCCCTTGATCGTATACAGCTCCTCACCGCGTGAGCCTTCAAACCCGGGGATGGACTGCAGCAGGCCTACGGTATAAGGATGGCTCGGATTGGCAAAAATCTCCTCTACCGTTCCTTCCTCCACAATCGCACCTGCGTACATAACGGCGACACGATCGGCCATCTCGGCTGCAACGCCCATATCATGTGTGATCAAAAGGATCGACATGCCGATATCCTCCTGCAGCTCGCGCAGCAGATCAAGAATCTGTGCCTGAACCGTTACGTCCAAAGCCGTCGTTGGCTCGTCCGCAATCAGCAGCTCCGGATTACAGGCCAGCGCAATGGCAATAACGACACGCTGACACATACCGCCGGACAGCTCATGGGGATACTGCTTGGCCCGGATTTCCGGTGCCGGGATACCGACCTTGCGCAGCAGTTCTACTGCTGCATTCCATGCTTCTTCATTGCTTTTGTTCTGATGCAGGCGCAGACTCTCCGCAATCTGTTCACCCACCGAGAACACCGGATTCAGGGCAGACATCGGGTCCTGGAAGATCATCGCGATCTGATTCCCGCGAATGCTGCGCATCTGCTCCTGACTTTTCTTCGTCAGGTCTTCACCTTTAAAGTTAACGTTCCCTTCAAGCAGCAGGCCGCCGGCATAATCGATCAGCCGCATAATCGCCAGGGAGGTTACGCTTTTACCACTGCCGGACTCGCCGACGAGACATAGGGTCTGCCCCTTGTTCAAAGTAATCGAAATCCGGTCTGTCGCTTTCACAATCCCTTTTTCCGATATAAAGCCGGTTGTCAGATCTCTTACTTCGAGTAATTTTTCCGCCATTTGTCCAACCTCCTCGGAGTAATCATCTTTTTCTGTCTAGGATCCAGTGCATCACGAATGCCGTCACCGATAAAGTTAACAGCCAGTACGACGATCAGGATACAAAGACCAGGATATACAGCTTGCATTGGATCCGTAAGCATGAACTCCTGCGAGTTGCTCAGCATCAAGCCCCAGCTTGTAGCTGGTGCCTGAACGCCCAGGCCAAGGTAGGACAGCGCAGACTCACTCAGAATCGCACCACCGACCATCAGTGTTGCGTTAACAATGATAGGGAAGCTGGCATTACGGAGCAAATGTCTGAAAATAATGCCCCAACTCGACACACCAATCGCTTTAGCAGCTTCGACATACTGCATCTCCCGCAGCTGCAGGAATGTTCCGCGGACGAGACGGGCCACACCCATCCAGCTCGTAAAGGCCAAAATCATAATCATATAACTGATCTTGGAGCCGAAGATGGCCAGGATCAGGATGTTCAGGAACAGCAGAGGCACAGAATTGATAACGTCAACCAGACGCATGAAGATGGTATCGATCCAGCCCCCGAAATAACCGGAGATCGCTCCTACAAGAGAACCGATAACGACAGAAACAAAGGCTACAGCAAAACCTACTCCAAGGGAGATCTGGCTGCTGTAGAGCAGGCGGGACAAAATGTCACGTCCAAGCTCATCGGTACCCAGCAGGTGCCCTTCTGAGCCTACAGCCAAATTGGCAAACATCAAGTCAATTTTGGCAGGGTCATAAGGTGCTATCATCCGTGCGAATAAAGCCAAGAATACAAAAATGAGCAGTACAACTAGACCAACCATGGCGAACGGATTATGCGAGAATTTCTTCCACACCACCGCCCATGGTCCCGGCGGCTTTTTGCCTGGCTCCAATGGAGCAGCCTGTCCGGTTGGCTGTGGGGAAATCTGCGGGTGATCCGGCAGACGTTCCGCAGAGTTATCCGGCGTGTTCTTTTGTAGATTGATATTACTCATGCAGATCTCCCCCCTTTTCCGCCCAGTTGGACACGAGGATCGACAACTGCGTACAGAATATCAGCAATCAGGTTGCCAATAACAACCACGACTGCAGTAATAATTGTAATCGCCATCAGCACGGAATATTCCCGCGCATTAGCCATCTCAACGAACAGACGGCCCATACCCGGCCAGTTAAATACCGTCTCCGTCAAGGTAGCACCGCCGACCAGGATCGGCAGATCCAAGCCCAGAATGGTAATGATCGGAATTAGGGCGTTACGCAGCGCATGACGGAATACCACTTTACGTTCCGGTACCCCTTTTGCACGTGCAGTCCGAATGTAATCCTGCTCTAGTACCTCGAGCATGCTGGCACGTGAATATTTTACGTAAGAAGCCAGGAAACCCAGCGTCAATACACTGATTGGAAGGATCATATGCATGAACAGGTCGCCGATATTGCCTTCGTTCCCCATAGCGTACATATCCGAGAGCGGCAGCCAATCCAGCTTGAGGGAGAAGTACTCCTGCAGCAGAATACCAAACCAGAAGGTAGGCATGGCAAAACCGATATAAGAAATAAAGGATGATGTCTGGTCAGAAAAGCCATATTCACGTGTACTGTTGTAGATCCCCCAAGGAATCGCAATAATCATTGAGAAAATCCAGGCCACACTCATCAAGATCAGGGTATTGCCGACCGTCGGCCATAGCACCTGACCTACCGGAAGATGGTTCTTAAATGTGAAACCGAGGTCTCCTTTCAGCAGCCCCCCTACCCAGTTGAGATATTGGACAGGCAGCGGCTTGTCAAGACCCAGGTTATGTGCCTGCATATCCAGTGCTTCCTGGGAAAGACCCGGCGATAGCATCATTTTCGTTGGACCACCCGGTGCAGCATGAATCAGTCCGAAAGTCACCAGCGTGATCAAGAAAATAACCAGCAGGGACTGAAGTACCCGGCGGATAAGATATTCTGTCATTCCTGTTCCTCCTACATGTATTCAGGTGTTTTCATGAAATTCGTATCCAGTAACAAAAAAAGGAAGGGAGAAAAGTTTTCCCCTTCCCCTTCGTGTCCATTGACTGTTTATCCTTTTTAAGTTACTTCGTTGTCCACCAGTTGATAATGTGGAAGAAATATCCGTAAGCCAGGGATGGTTCAGGTTTGTCTGCATCCGTGAACTTCACTTTAGGACCTACACCTTGTGGTGTACCGTATTGATACAGGAATACATATGGCAGGTTTGTAGAGATTTGTTTTGCTACTTGGTTGTAAATTTCTTTACGTTTGTCTTGGTCAACGGTGGAATAACCTTCTACCCACAATTTATCAAGCGTCGGGTTGTTGTAGAAACCTTGGTTCTGGCCAGCTGGCGGGTAGTACTTCGAAGAGAAGATGCTTTCGCCGTCTGGATCAGGTGTATTCAGGGACCATGCCAGCAGAATCGCTTGATATTTACCTGGGTTCAGGTTCTGGTCAACCCATGCAGAGAAATCAATCGCTCTTGTTTTCACTTCGATACCGATGTCTTTCAGGTTGGACTGGATAATGGAAGATACTTGCTCACGACGGCTGTTGCCGGAGTTGTATTGCAGTTCGAACGAGAATTTGTGTCCGTCCTTCTCAACGATACCATCACCATCAGAGTCAGCCCATCCGTCTTCTTTCAGCAGTTCTTTTGCTTTTTCTACGTTAAAATCATAGCTTGTAGCGTTCTCGCCCGGGTCAGCCCAAGTTCCTGGCAGGAATGGAGCATTCAGTGGAGCGCCGGTGCCTTTCAGAACGTTGTTTACGATACCTTCACGGTTAATTGCGTAAGCAATCGCTTGTCTTGTTTTCTCACCTTCGAACAGCGAGTAGTTACCAGGGAAGTTTTCTTTCTTGAAGTTAAAACCAAGGTACTCGTATTGTGGACCTGGTTTTTGGCTCACGGTGATACCGTCTTTCTTCTTAACAGCCTCAACCTGTGTAACAGGGATCGCTTGAACAGAGTCTACGTCCCCTTTAAGGAGAGCTTGAACCTCTGTGTTCTGGTCTGCATAAATTTTGTAGACCACTTTTGCGATATGTGGCTTGGTAGCACCCCAGTAGCTGCTGTCAGCTTCAAAGGTCAGGTACTGCTTTTGTTTCCACTCTGTCCATTTCCAAGGACCGTTAGTTACGGTTTTGGCAGGATCTGTACCGTATGCATTCGCCTGCAGATCTTTAGGAGCAATGTCCTTCAGAACGTGAGCCGGAACAACGGACGAAGCCAGCGTGTATTGGAATGGCGCGTATACTTGACTAAGTGTGATTTTCACAGTGTGATCATCCACTTTTGCTACGTCTTTTACTTTGTCATAGCTGCTGATACCAGGCGCGCCTGTTTCAGGATTTTTGATTGTGTTAATGGTATAGACAACGTCATCTGCAGTGACAGGCTGACCGTCGCTCCATTTAGGAGTATCTTTCAACTTGATCGTGTAGGTTTTGCCGTCTTCCGAAATTTGTGGAAGCTCAGCTGCCAGAGACCATGGCTCAACAGCTACATTACCTTCACGGTCCAGATCGTACAGGTTTGCATACAAGAAGTAAGATGCATCACCGGAAGCCGTATCCGATACGAACAAAGGGTTTACCGTAACGATATCGGAAGAGCTGCTGAACGTGAACGTTCCGCCGTCAACCGGTTGATCAGTTGCAGTTGCTGTTTCTTTTGGTTCGGAGGTCGTTGATCCCCCTGCACTGCTGTTGTTGTTGGAATTAGAGCTGCTGCATCCTGCAAACAATGCTCCAACCAAAGTTAGTGCCACAAGCATGGTGCCCCACTTTTTCCCTTTTGCCATGAATGTTCCTCCCTAGTCTGTTGTAAAGTGACTTTCTCTGAGTGACTGGCGTCCTGACATGTTGACCTTGGTTCGCGATAATCAAGAGGAGTTATCAGTGAGCAATCCCTGACTGTTACAAAGCAAGTTGTTATTAGCAACTTTTTTGTTATGTCCATCCTGGTACAGCGTCATAGTGATAATCCGTTAAAGCATTACCGTTGTAATAAACCATTGGTCAATTTAAAAGTCTGCTTCCCCTTTTGTAAATGAATGACCGCCTTCTCTCTCACCTTGTACTGCTAAATTAATGTAAATCTTACATGTTAATATATCTTACGTCAATAGTTTTTTTAAATTAAAATGGTTGACGTAAAATCCTAAAAAATTCAATTATTTAGCGCATTTCAATAGCATCACCCAATGAAACGCACAAATAATACGTCATATAATATGACATTAAGTCGTTTTGTATCAAAGCCAAATATTCTTATTACATTTATTTGTCAAAATGACAACTGGAATGTTAAAAACATATTACAATGGCTACATAATTATGTAAATACAAATTTTCCAATTAGCTCTATAGTTATTTCCTATAAGTGGTTATAGCTATTTAGTTAGCTATGCCGAACAACAAAAAAAGGACAGCCCTAAGGCTGTCCTTTTCTTCTGCTCATCTTACTCAGTTGTGTAAGGAAGCAGTGCTACTTGACGGGAGCGTTTGATCGCTGTAGTCAGCATGCGTTGGTATTTCGCGCTTGTTCCAGTTACACGACGTGGCAAGATTTTACCGCGTTCGCTGATGAACTTTCTAAGCAAGTCAGTATCTTTATAGTCAATGTGAGTGATTTTGTTCACAGTGAAGAAACATACTTTACGACGTTTGTTACGTCCGCCGCGGCGAGCCGGTCTTTTGTTATCGTCTCCGCCTTCTCTTTGTTTGAAACCCATTCATTATCAGTCCTTTCCAAATTAAAATGGCAAATCGTCATCCGAAATATCGATCGGTTTTCCGTCATCGGAAAAAGGATCCTGATTGTTGTTATTCCGCTGGAAATTGTTATTTCCGCGTCCGCCGCCTCCGTAGGAAGGCTCCTCACGCGTACTGCTACCGCTGCCGCTGTTCCCTCCGTTATTATCACGGTTGGATTCCAGGAAACGAACATTATCAGCAATAACTTCAGTCACGTATACACGTTTACCTTCGTTATTCTCATAGTTCCGTACTTGGATACGGCCTTCAACAGCCGTCAGACGGCCCTTGCGCAGGTAGTTGGCACAGGTTTCCGCCAGCTGTCGCCAGGTCACAACCGGAATAAAATCCGCTTCGCGTTCCCCGCCCTGAGCTGTAAACGGACGATCTACTGCCAATGTAAATTGCGTTACAGCAACCCCTGAAGGTGTATATCGCAACTCCGGATCTTTAGTAAGCCGGCCGATCAGAATTACACGGTTCAACAATTGAATCCCCTCCTTTGAACGTAGTGGTTACAGCTTCACATCATGTGATTAAGCAACGTCATTCGTAATGAGATAACGAATTACTTCGTCGGAAATTTTCATGATACGCTCAAGCTCAGTAACAACTGCAGGCTCTGCAGTAAAGTTAACCAGAACATAGAAGCCATCACGGAATTTCTTGATCTCATATGCAAGACGGCGCTTACCCATCACGTCGTGATTTGTAATCTCACCACCGCCGTTGGAGATGATGCCTTGGAATTTTTCGACAGCAGCCTGAACAGCTTCCTGCTCGATGTCTGGACGAATAATGTACATCACTTCATACTTACGCATATTTACACCTCCTTATGGACTTAAGGCCCTCAATCTTGGTTGAGAGCAAGGAACGAGCCTAAAACTCGCACCAAATAAATATAACAAATTTCCTACATCAATGCAAGTTAATTTCAAGCTATATTTTAATGATTGTCATATTCTTCTTATTCCTGTCCTCCCTCGTACTGCCAGCATGTCCGAGGCTCATAAAGCGCAAGCTATTTGAGCATTCATTTTTCATCAGCAGAAGGAGGACAACAGTATGGGTGAAAAAACAGAATTCGAACCAGGCGATAAGGCACCAAATAATGGCGTATATATGGAGGTGGGCGAAGCCAGTTTCCATACGGAAATTCAAAATCCTCAGCAGGTGACCCTGAAAAGGGGCGATACGTTTCCGGAGACGACCAACGATGACCGCAAGTGGAAAAAGAAAACTAAGGCGCGTGTACACTAACCCTTTTTCCAGACCATTCTTCAGTTTAGTTCAATCACATGTATAAGAAACAGGATTCAAGGCCATAGTATTATCAGGCGGTGCAAGGAGAGAGGTGTGGTTCCGTTGGATGACGCAGCCGTTACATCAATCAGGATGATCAGCACCGGACATTAGAAGCGCAGGATGTGAAGAAGGCTTGTCCTTCCGAACTTGTATTGCTTGCAGTACACCGAGTTTCACAATGTGTTGGAGATGTGGTTCCTAAACATTGCACCGCCGACCAGAAGGAGGGCCGAGAGGCCCTTCTTTTTTATGCTGTAATCATGTTGGATATGTAAGAAATAAGCAACAAAAAAGCCTTCTGCATCTCTTCGGATACAAAAGGCTTGTTCATATATAAGATAAGTGGCGGAAAGAGTGGGATTCGAACCCACGCACGCCTTGCGACGCCTAACTGATTTCGAGTCAGCCCCCTTGGACCTCTTGGGTACCTTTCCGCAGCAAGACCTATTATACCATACAAGCAACCATAAGACAAGATGTCTTTTGCTGCTCATTAATAATCAGGGATTTTCGTCGTTGGTATTGGCATGGCGAAGCACTTTCTTCATGTTTTTCTCGAATTTGGCTCTTGGAATCAGCACACTATGCTGGCAGCCGACACACTTGATCCTAATATCCATGCCCATGCGAATAATCTCCATTTCATTACTGCCGCAAGGATGCGGCTTCTTCATCTGGACGATATCCCCCAGTTCAAAGGTTTTACGCTCCATTTTCTTAGTTCCCTCCGTCCTGTTCTTCGCGAGCCGCAGCATATTCTGCAGCCGCCTGCTTGGCCGCTTCATCCTGCTCCAGCGCCTTCTTCACCTCGGTCTGAATGTTACGCTCCACTTCAGCACGTGTATTCGGCAAGCACTCTACAACAATACGAACTACAAATTCAGCTGTTGTCATGGACTGTACGCCAAGCACCTCCGGATCTTCCTGTACATAATTATTCTGGACTTTCAGATCTGCCAATGCATGCTTCACAAGCTGTACAGCTTCATCCACATTGCGTTCGGCCTTCAAGGGAACATCCACGACAGCCAATGAGTTCGACATGGAGAAATTAGTCACCTGTGCAATCGTGCCATTCGGCAGAATGTGGACTTCCCCTTTCCAGCTCACCAGCCGGGTTGTTCGCAGGCCGATCAGTTGTACCGTTCCTTTGTAGGTCCCGGTCTGAATCACATCACCAACTGCAAACTGATCCTCAAAAATGATAAAGAACCCTGTAATAATATCCTTGACCAGACTTTGCGCGCCAAAACCGATAGCCAGCCCGATCACGCCCGCCCCTGCAATCAATGGCCCCAGCTGAATACCCAATTGGGACAGCACCAGCAGAATGAGAATGAAATTACAGACTACGGTGGTAACATTCTTTAGCAATTCAGCAATTGTGTTCATGCGCCGTGTATTCCCGCCTAGCCGGTGATGGACTTTATTTTCCAGTGAACGGTCAATAACCTTATAGACAATTTTGATGAAAATACGGGTTATAATCAGTACCACAGCAATCTTGATACAGATAAATAGAAAGTTCATCCACATCTCGCCATTCGTTAACCAGTCCCACATCTTGTCGGTAAATTTCTTAGCTTCATTAAATGTTTGTTTGGCTGAATCCCCGGCATCACTTGTCAAATATCCCCTGAACATAATCCTCCCCCTTGTCTATTCTAAGTTGTCACGATATACCTTTCGTTCATTACCACTTCGTGTGATTTCCAATCAAACCTGTTTAATTCAACGAAGTTTCTATTTCTATTAACCCGGAAGCCAAAATCTCAACATATAGATTCCCGCTCTGCCTGCGTATAAAAAGGGGCTGTCTTCCATATACTAGTTACTACTATCCCCTGCCTGAAAGGAAGATTCGATATGACTCATTCATCTCACTCTTCACCCTTGGAAGATCCGCCAAGTCTTAAAATACCATATACCGATCCGGGTATCCATTCGGCCATCATTCATCGTCTGCTGTTCCACCTTCATCAGGCCCGCAGTCTGCGGCATGTTGTTATCGTATGTATTGGCACTGACCGCTCAACAGGTGACTGTCTGGGACCACTCGTAGGAACGGCTCTGGCTAAGTATAACAGCCCGCTTTTCCATTTATACGGCACGCTCGATCAGCCTGTCCATGCCATGAATCTGCAGGACACACTGAATGAGATCCATGCCAAGTATCAGGACCCCTATGTCATTGGTATTGATGCTTGTCTGGGCCAGTCTGCAAGTGTAGGCTGTATTCAAGTTGCCGGTGGGCCTTTAAAGCCTGGAGCAGGTGTACATAAAGAACTACCGACGGTCGGTGATATCCATTTGACTGGAATCGTGAACGTCGGCGGTTTTATGGAATATTTTGTTCTACAGAACACACGTTTAAGTCTGGTTATGAGGTTATCGGATATTATTGCCAACAGCCTGTATTCTGCCATTAAGGAATGGCACTATCGTTCTATTTTGCCTGCAGCGCAAGAGTGATAGCTTCCTTCTCTTCATCTGACAGTGAATAGGGTGAACTGCCTGCTTCGAGCGGCTTGGCATACACATAGGAGCCGTCCCGATTGTAAATCCCGGTCAGGACAATTCCATCCTGTCCTTCATTCAGAATGGCAAGCGAGAAACTGAGTTCACCGCCCCTTTCGCCAAATGCATTGAATCGCTTGATACCGACCTTGCCTTTCGTATCCGAAAGCTTCTGGTTAACTGTCCTAAGCAGGGTCTGCTGTATACCTTGTTCATCTTCAATCTGGTCCAGCTGCATCTTCAGGTCAATCAATAACGTTTCCAAATTATCTACTCCACTACCTGCCATCATGACTTCGTACTTTCGCCGCATTTTTCGCAGCACTGATCCCTGGACCATCACGATCACCAGCAGTACAGCAACCAGCAATGCCAGTATACCTACTATAGCTGCCAGCTGCTCCGAGATCAGTTCATTCATTTCAGCCATAACCTGAATCTACTCCTCTTTCCGATAAATAGCGTATCCATGATGTTATTTTTAAATGCGTTCGCTTTCCATCAGCTTGCGTGACAACCTCTTTTCCTGTTCCAGCACGCATGGGTTACCTGATATCCTATTCCAGCGTTAAGCATTTATAGCTCGTCTAACTCTCTACGTAGTATTCAATTAATTCAGAGGAATGGATTCGCCAGCTAACTATTGAAGCAGCTCCAGGAGTCGTTCCAGATCCTGCTGACTGTAGTAATTCAGCTCGATCTTCCCCTTATCTTTATTATGTTTGATTTTCACTGTTGTTTTAAATCGTTCGCGCAGTGATTCTTCCATATGATCAATATAAGGATCACGCTTTTTAACTTTAGCTTTAGCCTTGTTCTCGCCTGTTCCGCGGTCCAGACTTTGAACCGCCTCCTCCAGCTCACGCACACTCCACTGCTGCTGAATGCACTGCTTGGCCAGCTGTTTCACTACATCTGCATCCTTCACACCAACAATAGCTCGGGCATGTCCCATTGAGAGTGTTCCACGTGAAACATGGTCCTTCACTTCATCAGGCAGCGACAGCAATCGGAGAAAGTTCGCGATATGAGAACGTGACTTTCCGACCTTCATCGACAGCTCTTCCTGGGTAAGTGAAAATTGCTCCATCAGGCCCTGATAAGCTACAGCCACTTCCATTGCATTCAAATTCTCACGCTGCAAATTCTCAATAAGTGCAATCTCGGACACCTGTTGATCTGTAAAGTTACGTACAACAGCAGGTATAGTTGTTTTGCCACAATATTGAGAAGCACGGAATCGGCGTTCACCTGCAATAATCTCATAACCTCGCAGGACACTGCGGACAATAATCGGCTGAATTACCCCATGCTGACGAATCGATTCAGCAAGCTCTCGAATGGATTCTTCATCGAACGTCTTGCGCGGTTGATACGGATTGGCACGCAGTTGTGCTAGAGGAACCTCTACAACCTTGTCATCATCCTGAATGGTTAGCGACGGAATCAGCGCATCAAGTCCTTTGCCGAGCCGCTTACTCATAAGAGATCACTTCCTTTGCCAAATCAATATAAACTTCTGCTCCCCGTGAACGCGGATCATACGTAATGATCGACTGCCCATGGGAAGGAGCCTCGCTTAGACGCACATTTCTTGGAATAATGGTCCGGTACACTTTACTCTGGAAGTACTTTTTCACCTCTTCGATGACCTGAATCCCAAGATTGGTCCGGGCATCGAACATCGTTAGAAGTACGCCTTCAATCTGAAGATGGGTATTTAAATGCTTCTGGACTAGCCGGACTGTATTGAGCAGCTGGCTTAATCCTTCCAAAGCGTAATACTCACATTGAATCGGGATGATGACGGAGTCCGAAGCGGTCAAGGAGTTCAACGTCAGAATGCCCAGAGACGGCGGACAATCGATCAAAATATAATCATATTTATGTTTCACCAGCTGCAGGGATTTTTTTAATCGCAGCTCTCTCGATATGGTAGGTACCAGCTCGATTTCTGCCCCTGCGAGCTGAATCGTTGCCGGTATGATGTCCAGTCCCTGTACCTGTGTACTTACGATTGCTTCATTTGGATCAACCTCGTTAATGAGCACATCATAGATACAGTTGGCTACATCTCCTTTACTGACACCTACACCACTGGTCGTATTCCCCTGGGGATCGATATCCACCAGCAGTACTTTCTTGCCGAGAGAGGCAAGCCCAGCGCCCAGATTGACGGAAGTCGTCGTTTTACCTACACCGCCTTTTTGATTCGCTACGGCAATAATTTTTGACACTTCGTTCACCTCATAATTAGTAGGAAGTCTCTTCTCGTAGGCCAGCTATTGCAGCATGGTTGAATCCTTAACCATAAGCTAACTCTGATTCTCAAGATTCAACATCAACATCAGCGGAGTCAAAATAACGAAAAAGCGGCAAGCTGCCGCCTTCCCGGAGTAAATCCTCATTTACGTTTAGGGATATGAATCACGATCTCATAATGATCTTCATGGTCAGCTTCCTTGGTTTTGATCTCCATACCAGAGCCGGTTACCATGTCAATCGATTGGCGGATTGTATTTAAGGCGAGACGTACATCTTTCGTGAAGGAAACCCGTTTTGTTTTTTTGATTTTGGCAGCTTCTTTATAAAAGGCAACCCGAGCTTCAGTTTGTTTGACATTGAGCTCTTTCGTTATGATTTCGTTCATGATCTTCAGCTGCAGCTCTTCGGAATCGAGCGATAACAGTGCGCGGGCATGCCGTTCAGACAGCTTGCGTTCCATCAAGGCAGATTTGATACTGTCAGGAAGCTGAAGCAGCCGGATTTTATTCGCGATGGTTGACTGACTTTTACCCAGTCGCTGAGCAAGACTCTCCTGCGTGAGCTGGTGCAAGTCAATCAGCTTTTGGTAAGCAACTGCTTCTTCAATAGATGTCAGACCTTCGCGCTGCAGATTCTCAATTAGAGCAATAGATGCAGCCTGGGAATCGTTAAAATCGCGGACAATGGCTGGAATCGTCTCCATGCCCAGCTTCTTAACCGCTCTCCATCGCCGCTCGCCGGCGATAATCTCATACTGGTTATTTCGATATCTTACAACGATGGGTTGAATAACCCCGTGGGTGCGGATCGTCTGGCACAACTCATCAATTTTGTCATCATCAAAGATAGTGCGGGGTTGATAGGGACTGCTTACAATCTCATTAATCGGAATTTGCTTGACTTCATCCCCGTTACTGCGCTCCGTTAGACCAAACAACTTTGAAAATTGTTCTTTCATTCCGTAGAATACCACCTAATTTCATAATAGCACCATAACATACAGTGCCTCATCGATAACACTCTGATATACAGGACAACCGTAGATTCGCAGCCCACTTCGATATCAAACGCTGTGTAATCTCTTTTATTCTCTTATTCTATTCTATCACTTTTTCTCTAATAATCCTATTGTAACCAGCACAAGAAAAGCTATATTCATGACCTGCAAAACCCAGCTCTCTCCACAGCCTGGAAGCATTATGTATTCGATTGAGCGGTCAGTATTTCCTGCCAAGGACAGCCACTGCTGAATAAAAAAAGGAGGATGTTTCACGTGAAACATCCTCCTCCAAACATCAACTTTTGACCAATGGCAGCTTCAATGGCGTCCCCGGCTTGCGCGGGTACTTTTTGGGGGTCGCCGCAGTTTTATCGATCAGAATAATATGCCGTGCCGATTCTTCAACAGGCAGCTGGAAGGCTTCTACCTTCCTCACCTTACCTTTAAGTTCCCGTAAACTAAATGCAGCTTCCTTCAGTTCCTCACCTGGGTCAATACCTTTCATAGCAGCGAAAATACCGCCTTCCTTTACAAAGGGAAGACAAAATTCATTCAGCACTGCCATTCGGGCAACCGCCCTGGCTGTTACGAGATCATAGCTGTCCCGGTGATCGGGCTGACGTCCAATTTCCTCGGCCCTGCCATGAATTAAGGATACTTCCTCCAAGCCAAGCGTATCTACGACATGCTGCAGGAAATGAATCCGTTTATTCAGGGAATCTACGATGGTCAGCTTGATATGCGGGAAGCAAATCTTCAAAGGAATTCCGGGAAATCCAGCTCCTGAGCCGATATCAGCCAGCCTGTCAATTTTGCTCATATCCTGGTAGAAGGCAAGAGATACCGAGTCATAAAAATGCTTGGTATATACCTGATCTCTTTCGGTAATCCCGGTAAGATTCATCTTCTCATTCCATGACACCAGCTCGCGAAAATATAATTCAAACTGATTCAGTTGAACCTCGTCCAGTTCAATATGGTGCTGCTGAAGCCGCTGAACGAATGCTGTTTGAATATCGTCCATATTACCCCCTTGCCGCCGTTACCCGGTTGTAATGCTCCAGGTAAACCAGCAGGATGGAAATGTCTGCAGGGGTAACACCTGAAATCCGGGAAGCCTGGCCGATAGAGATGGGACGGATCGCCGTCAGCTTTTGTTTCGCTTCTATCGCCAGTCCCTGAATTTCCTCATATATGATATCTTCAGGAAGCTTTTTCTTCTCCATTTTCTGCAATCGTTCTACATGGAGGAGCTGTTTCTCGATATAGCCGGCATATTTAATCTGTATTTCAACCTGCTCCTTCATATCTTCTGTCAGCTCAACGGGTGCCGGTGCAATACTTTCAACCTGGGCATAAGTAATCTCGGGACGACGCAGCATATTCAGCAGATTGCTTCCATCCTGGATCGGAGCGGACCCTGCTGCTTCAAGCATGGCATTCACTTCCGAAGGTTTTACTTTATAGGCACCTAGACGCTCAATCTCCTGCTCGACTTTGGCCTTTTTATCCAGGAATTTGTTGTAACGGTCATCTGAAATCAGACCAATCTCATGACCGATCGGAGTCAGACGCAGGTCTGCATTGTCGTGACGCAGGAGCAGGCGGTATTCCGCACGCGAAGTCAGCAGACGATAAGGTTCCAGTGTTCCTTTAGTTACCAGATCATCAATCAGGACGCCGATATAACCCTGGGATCGATCCAGCACAACCGGCTCTTTACCCTGTGCCTTGCGTGCAGCATTGATACCGGCCATAATTCCCTGCCCGGCAGCTTCTTCATATCCGGAGGTTCCGTTAATCTGACCCGCTGTGAACAGACCCGGCAGACGTTTGGTTTCAAGGGATGGCCATAATTGCGTTGGCACCATGGCATCGTATTCGATCGCATAGCCGTTGCGCATCATCTCGACATTCTCCATACCTGGGATGGAACGAAGAACAGCAAGCTGAACGTCTTCCGGAAGACTTGTCGACAGCCCCTGAACGTAATACTCTGCCGTATTCTTCCCTTCTGGCTCCAGGAAAATCTGATGCTTCGGTTTGTCACTGAAGCGTACAATTTTATCCTCAATCGATGGGCAGTAACGCGGTCCGGTTCCTTCAATGATTCCCGAAAACATCGGTGCACGGTGCAGATTGTCATTGATAATCTGGTGCGTTACTTCGGACGTATAGGTCAGCCAGCAAGGCAGCTGTTCATTGTCCGAGGATTCCGTCTCATAAGAGAAAAACTTCGGCTGCTCATCTCCAGGTTGAATTTCGGTCTTGGAGAAATTAATCGTATCCTTGTGAACACGCGGCGGTGTACCCGTCTTGAAGCGAACGAGCTCAAAACCAAGCTCACGCAGATTCTCCGATAATTTAATGGAAGGCTGCTGATTGTTCGGGCCGCTCTCATACATGAGCTCGCCCATAATAATTTTACCGCGCAGGTACGTGCCCGTTGTGATAACGACAGACTTGGCACGGTATTCGGTTCCAGTCTTCGTAATCACGCCTACACATTTACCGTCTTCGACGATCAGCTCTTCCACCATTCCCTGACGCATCGTCAGGTTAGGTTCCTTCTCCATGGTTTCCTTCATCGTCTGCTGATAAGAGAACTTATCCGCCTGTGCACGCAAAGCGTGAACGGCCGGTCCTTTGCCCGTGTTCAGCATACGCATTTGAATAAAGGTTTTATCAATGTTGCGTCCCATCTCACCGCCAAGCGCATCAATCTCACGGACGACATGTCCTTTGGCTGGTCCGCCAATAGACGGGTTGCAGGGCATGAACGCCACCATATCCAGGTTAATTGTAATCATCAACGTGCTGCACCCCATACGGGCTGCTGCCAGTGCAGATTCGACTCCGGCATGCCCTGCACCCACGACGATGACATCAAAGCTGCCGCCATTGTATCCCATTCTTAACTACCTCCTGTTGTTATCCATAATTCATTTATATCAACGATCGTAAAATCAAACTCGGTTGTGCTCTTATTTGCCAAGGCAAAATTGTGAGAAGATCTGGTCAATCAGGGCGTCATGTGCCGTATCTCCTACGATCTCACCCAGTTGCTCCCATGCGAGGCGTACATCGATCTGAATCATATCGATAGGCACCAGCATATCAGCAGCTTCATATGCATCCTGCAGAGACTGCTTCGCTTTCTTGAGCAGTGCAATATGCCGAACATTGCTGACATACGTTAGATCCCCCGACTCCAGCTTCCCGCTGAAAAATAACTTCGAGATGGCATTCTCCAGATCATTAACGCCTTGATCATCCTTTACTGACATTGGAACGATAAGGTCATCTGCAACATAACGGGATAATACCTCCCGGTCTACCTGCGAAGGTAAGTCCATTTTATTCATAATGACAATCAATTGTCTACCGCGGATTTGCTCCAGCAGTTCGATTTCATCCGGGTGAAGCGGCTCACTGGCATTCACAACGAGCAGGATCAGATCCGCTTCCGTAACTGCGTTGCGCGAACGCTCAACTCCGATTCGCTCTACGACATCCATCGTCTCACGAATTCCTGCTGTATCCAGCAGTTTAAGCGGGATATGATTCAGAGTAATATATTCTTCGATCACATCACGGGTTGTGCCTGGAATATCAGTAACAATAGCTTTATTGTCATGGGCCAGACTGTTCAGCAATGAAGACTTCCCTACGTTCGGACGGCCGACAATCGCTGTCGTAATCCCTTCACGCAGAATTTTCCCTTGCTCTGCAGTCCTCAGCAGAGAATCAATTTCGCTCATGACCAGACCTGTCTTATCCTTAATAAATTCGGCCGTCAGGGATTCAACATCATGCTCAGGGTAATCAATATTCACCTCGATATGAGCAAGTGCCTCCAGCAGCGTCTGACGCAGCAGACGGATTTTGCCGGACAGTGACCCCTCCACCTGCTTTAGAGCAATGGAGAAAGCCTTATTCGATTTGGAGCGAATCAAGTCAATGACAGCCTCCGCCTGACTGAGGTCAATACGCCCGTTGAGAAAAGCACGTTTGGTGAATTCCCCCGGCTCAGCCAGACGAATCTTCTGCTGGAGCAGTAAGTCCATGACCCGCTGTACAGAGACTACGCCGCCATGGGTGCTGATCTCAACCACATCCTCGGTTGTAAAGGAACGCGGGGCACGCATCAGCGTAACCAGGACCTCCTCCGCTTTCTCACCGCTGGCAGGATCTATAATGAAACCATAATGAACCGTATGTGTCGCTGCCTCGGTCAGTGGTGTTTTGCTTCTGAATAATTGTGCTACTTCGCTGATAGCTTCCGGGCCGCTCACCCGAATAACGGCGATACCGCCTTCACCAACAGCCGTAGATATCGCTGCGATTGTCTCGCTTAGCATGGGGATCCCCCTCTCTTAAACTGCTGCTCTATTTACGAAAAAAAGCAATGGCTCCTGCTGCATGAGCAAGAAGGCCATTGCGTTGCTTCATTTGCGGCTGATGACCACCCGTCTGTTGGGGTCCTCGCCTTTACTGTACGTTTTAATCTGTTTGTGATGCTGCAGCCTGGCATGAATGATCTTCCGCTCGGCGGCTGGCATCGGTTCAAGTATGCTCTCTTTGCCTGTTCGCAGAACTTGTCCGGCCAGCCGCTCGGCGAGATCCTCCAGTGTCTTTTGTCGCCGTGCACGGAAATTCTCTGCGTCCAGAATGATGCGGATGAACCCCGTAGAATATCGGTTAGCAACAATGTTCACCAAGTACTGCAGTGAATCCAGCGTCTGTCCTCTTCGTCCGATTAGCATGCCCAGTTCCGAGCCGATAATGTCGAACGTGCTGCCATCTTTGCCATGATGAATATTCACCTTAATGGTAAGGCCCATCTCCCGGGCAACATCGATCAGAAACTGAACAGCTTCCTCATAAGGATCTGGCCCCGTTTGCTGCTCCGCCATAGCAGGAATATCATCCGGATCGACGGATACAGGTTCAACGTGCTGCTCCTTTATCGAGGGAGCTGAGGCCACAGGAGCTGAAGCCGAAATTTGTTCCGAAGCCGTTATCATTTCTTCCTGACCTTGAAGCGGGAGCAGAGTTAACTCTACCTTGGCTTCCCTGGTCCGGAATAGCCCCAGGAATCCTTTTGAAGGTTGCTCCAACACGCTCACAGTCACGCGATCACGGCTTACTCCCAACTGGGATAGCCCTTGTTCCACAGCAATTTCAACGGTTTTTCCTGAAGCGACGACTTTGGTCATTTCGACTTTTTAGCCCCCTTTTTACCGGACTGATTGTTTCTTGCACCGGCGTTTTTCTTACCTTTGGATTCTACGGCAACCTGCTTAACGTTAGCGGCAGCAGCTTCACCTGTATTACGGTACAGAAGGAAGTTCTGTATGATTGTATAGATGTTACTGTAGAACCAGTACAGCGGAAGTGCTGATGGGAACTGGTATGACATGATGAAGATCAATACTGGATATATCAGCAGCATGAACTGCATCGGGCCCTGCTGCTGGGTCGGGTTCATCTTCATCATCATACGCGTCTGCAGGAATGTTGTAATTGCTGCAAGCGCAGGCAGGATGAACAAGTGATCCGGCTTGCCCAGCTGAAGCCATAAAAAATCATGCGCGCGAAGCGCCGAGTTATAGCTAATGGCGTTATAAAGTGCGATAAAAATCGGCATCTGAATGATCAGCGGAAGACAGCCCGCCATCGGATTAACCTTATTTTCCTGGAACAGCTTCATTGTTTCCTGCTGAACCTTTTCTGGTGTATCCTTATACTTCTTCTGAATCTCCTTCAGCTGCGGCTGAATGGCCTGCATGGCCTTAGAACTCTTCACCTGCTTCAGTGTTAATGGCAGAATAATGGTTCTGACGATAATCACCAACAGCAGGACGGCCAGTCCATATTCGCCGCCAAACCATTTTGCGAACTGATCGAGCGCACTGGCAAACCAATACACGACATTACGCTGCCAGAACGTTCCGTTTGCCAAGTCAGCCGTTGTATACGAGTTGTGCGCCGTTGGCGTACATCCCGACAGTAGGGCAACCAGTCCAATGACAGCTATTAGGAGAATCCATTTCCCCCGGCTAGTCTTCAATCGCGACACTTCATAACCCCTCTCTTAAACCTATCCTATGCACTGTAAATGATACCATATCCGGGAGGACAAAAGAAACTTGAGTTATCCCTTCGAAGACTTCAACAACGAAGCTTTGCGCAATACATGCAGCAGACTTTTCTCAAGCTCTTGATAGGACATGGACAGGGCACCTTTACGAACGATAAAAATCAGATCGATATGCTCAATAATTTCCGATTCATGATGGCGAACGATCTCCTTGACGAGGCGCCGCATCCGGTTGCGCACCACAGCGTTGCCCACCTTCTTGCTCACGGACACGCCCACACGGAACTGTTCTACTTCCCTGCGGCGAAACCAATACACCACGAATTGATAGTTGGCAAACGATTTCCCATGACGGTATACGCGGCTGAAGTCGACGCGGTTTCGTAAACGCAATCTTTTTTGCACGACGCTTCTCCTCGCTCGTATCCTTCCGGGCTGCTGCCGGAAGCATTACTTCTTTAGTAATTTAGTATAGTCAATGGCAACAGCCGCTAAACGAAAAAAATCTACATCTATATATGATGCTTTTTAGACTTCATTATGCTCTAAGAAATGCAGGGTTTTCCCCCTGCTATGAAAAAAAGACCACCGTAGTGGTCTTCGTGAACGCATTACGCACTCAATACTTTTCTGCCTTTCAAGCGACGAGCAGCCAGAACTTTGCGGCCGTTTTTCGTGCTCATTCTTTTGCGGAAACCATGAACCTTCTTACGCTTACTAACATTCGGTTTAAATGTCGGTCTCAATGTATTGCACCCCCTTACAGGAACTACATCCGTATAGAATAACCATTTCCATCTTCACAGAAAATGCCTTTGTACATTTAACCATAAACGATATGGAAAGTCAACTCCCGCTATCTACTCATCTTCTCCCTCTTTTTCGCAATTCAAACACCGCTGGATATAAACCGATCCTCATTCTGCAGCCGTCAGCTGATCTGTGGATACCATTTTATCCATAAGAGTTAGAAAGGAGCATCTGTGAGTTTTCCACAGGCTGCTCTAATCTTCACAGTGAATTTCATTCTTCTGCCACTTATACACAGCCCGTCATTTTGTGAATATTTATCCCCTGATCCGTCATAACCTGTGAATAACTGATTTCAGCCAAAAATAGAACTTGTCGAAAACTGAACATGTTATAAACAATATCTAGTATTGTGAATAGAAATTATACACAACAAGTTGAATTTGTGGATAAAAACCGCAGATACATTGAAATCAAGGGTTTCTTTTGCTATGATTATATTACTTTTGGTTGTGAATATGTGTTTATACCCTATATATTATCAACAGCCTGTGGATAAAGTTGTGAACAATTTTAGCTTATCCATTTTTTTATTTTTCGGGTTCTTTGGGATTTTGGGGATAAATTCTACACCGTTCACTTTCATTCGACATAATTACGATAAAAAAGAGCCGTCTTTCGACGGCCTTTCTGAAGCAGCCTGGCTGCATTTTTTGTTGTCGCTTTTTTCATTTCAGAAGAACAGCGAGATCTATATGGCTTCTGCCACATTTGTTAGATTTAAAGGAGTGACAGTCTGTGGATAGCCATACTTCCGAACTATGGCAGCAAATTCTATCCATCATACAAACCAAGCTGAGCAAACCAAGCTTTGATACCTGGTTTAAGGCCACCAAGGCTACGAAGCTGAATGATCACTCCATTGTGATTTCCGCACCAACCACGTTTGCGGTGGAATGGCTCGAGAGCCGCTACACCAAGCTGGTAGGATCAACCGTGTATGAATTGCTTGGCAAGCAGGTAGAAGTGAAGTTTGTGATTGAGGAGAACAAGCCGGCTGAGCCGGATATGCAGCAGCCGGCTGAACCGCGGCCGGTTGTTCAGGAGGAAGCTTTCTCTCATATGCTCAATCCGAAATATACGTTTGATACGTTTGTTATCGGACCGGGCAACCGTTTTGCCCATGCTGCTTCGCTGGCCGTCGCCGAAGCGCCGGCCAAGGCATACAATCCCCTGTTTTTATACGGCGGCGTTGGTCTGGGCAAAACTCATCTGATGCATGCGATCGGCCATTATGTACTGGAACACGATCCAAGCAGCAAGGTGGTTTATTTGTCGTCTGAGAAATTTACGAATGAATTCATCAACTCCATCCGTGATAACCGGGGCGAGAGCTTCCGGAACAAATATCGGAACGTTGATATTTTGCTGATCGATGATATTCAGTTTCTCGCCGGCAAGGAGTCAACGCAGGAAGAGTTTTTCCATACGTTTAACGCCCTGCATGAAGAGCGCAAGCAGATCATCATATCCAGTGACCGTCCTCCCAAAGAGATTCCGACACTGGAAGAGCGTCTGCGTTCCCGCTTCGAATGGGGCCTTATTACGGATATCCAGCCGCCGGATCTTGAGACACGGATTGCGATTCTGCGCAAAAAGGCACGGGCAGAGAACCTGGATATCCCAAATGAAGCAATGATGTATATTGCGAATCAGATTGACACCAATATTCGTGAGCTGGAAGGTGCCCTGATCCGGGTCGTAGCTTATTCGTCCCTAACCAATCAGGACGTCAACAGCCATCTTGCAGCCGAAGCACTCAAAGATATTATTCCTTCAAGCCGGCCTAAAATGATCACTATTCAGGATATCCAGCAGCGCGTCGGTGAATATTACAATTTGAGGCTGGAAGATTTCAAAGCACGCAAACGAACCAAGGCAGTGGCCTATCCGCGCCAGATTGCCATGTACCTGTCCCGGGAACTAACGGATTACTCCCTGCCTAAGATCGGTGAAGCATTCGGCGGACGAGACCATACCACGGTCATCCATGCGCATGAGAAGATCAGTCAGTCTCTCAAGGTGGACCAGGAACTGTTCAAAGTTATCAACACCCTGACAGAGAAAATCAAAAACCCAACCTGAACAAGTACAGAGCCTATACACAATCTATACACATGTGGATAGGCTTGATTTGTTGCCTGTTTCACCCACTTATCCACATATTCACGCTGCCTATTACTATTACTACTATTTTTTAAATAAATAATCACCTAAATAAACGGGCATACGCCCTATTTGAAAAAGGCCAATTCCCTGTAGGAGTGAAACTATGAAGATCAGCATTTTGAAGAGCTATTTGAACGAATCCATTCAGCATGTATCCAAAGCGATTTCCAGCCGGACAACGATTCCGATCCTGACAGGGATCAAGCTGGACGTAAATCATCAAGGTGTGACACTTACTGCAAGCGACACGGATATTTCGATTCAATCCTTTATTCCTATGGAAGATGACAATCACACCGTTGTAACCATCCACGAACCAGGCAGTGTTGTACTGCCAGCAAAGTTTTTTGTCGAGATTATCAAAAAGCTGCCTTCTCAGGAGATCCAGATGGAGGTCAAGGAAAATTTCCAGACCTTTATTGCGGCCGGTGCTACTGAAATTCAGATGGTCGGTCTTGATCCGGAGGAATTCCCGGTACTGCCGAACATTGAAGAGAACCAGACCATGTCCGTTCCGGGCGACTTGCTGAAGAATATGATCAAACAGACGGTATTCTCCATTTCTACTCATGAAACGACACCGATCCTGACAGGGGTTCTCTGGAACCTGAATGAAGAAGGCTTCAAATTTGTAGCAACGGACCGCCACCGCCTGGCAACACGAAGCGCTCAACTTGAGAATGAGGGTGATGTTCGTTTCAGCAATGTTGTCATTGCCGGTAAAACGCTCAATGAACTCAGCAAAATCATTCCGGACCAGAATACCCTTGTGGATATCGTCGTTGCCGACAATCAGGTTCTCTTCAAAATTGACCGTGTTCTGTTTTATACCCGTATTTTGGATGGCACCTATCCTGATACTTCTAGAATTATTCCGACAACCTACAAAACAGAACTGATCGTGGACACTAAAAAATTGAGCGAGTCGATCGACCGTGCCTATCTGCTCTCCCGTGAGGAGAAAACGAATATTGTTCGTCTTCAGACCATGGAGAACGGAGGGATTGAAATCTCCTCGAGTTCCTCTGAGCTTGGTAAAGTCCGTGAGGAGCTGGAAGTGTCTGATTTTAAGGGAGAGCCGCTCAAAATTTCGTTTAACTCAAAATATATGCTGGATGTTCTGAAGGTGCTCGACAGCGAGCAGTTGATGATTGCTTTTACCGGCATTATGAGCCCGATCATTCTGAAGCCGCTGGATGACAGCGATGCGCTGTACATCATCCTGCCTTACCGTACAACCAATTAATTAACAGCTAACTCGGAAAGGGAAGATGAGCCTTGAAGATCATCACCATCAACAGTGAATACATCAAGCTGGACCAGTTCCTTAAGCTGGCAGACTGTGTGCCGACAGGCGGCATGGCCAAAGCGCTGCTGCAGGAGGGCCAGGTTAAGGTGAACGGAGAAGAGGAAGACCGCCGGGGACGCAAGCTTTATCCCGGCTACAAAATCGAGGTGGAAGGCTGCGGTACCTTTGAGGTGGCTGCCAAGGCGTAGAGCAATTATGCTTTACGTCTTCTTTTTTACAGAGCAGGGAGGTCCAAGCACGTGTTTGTCAACCAAATTACTTTGCAGAATTACCGCAACTACGAGCAGCTGAAGCTGGGTTCCTTCGGACCGGTCAACCTGCTCATCGGACAAAATGCCCAAGGCAAGACTAACCTCGTTGAGGCTCTTTATGTATTGGCATTGACCAAAAGTCACCGTACAGCCCGGGACAAGGAACTAATTGCGTTTTCCGAGACCAGCGCTTATATCGGTGCTGAAGTGAGCCGCAAGTATGGGGACGTAAAGCTGGAGCTTATGTTATCCACACAGGGGAAAAAGGCAAAAATCAATGGCTTGGAACAGCGAAAGCTGAGTGATTTTGTCGGAACTTTGAACGTCGTCATGTTTGCTCCCGAGGATCTGGAAATTGTTAAGGGCACCCCGGGGATTCGCCGCCGTTTCCTCGATATGGAGATCGGACAGGTGGCGCCAGGCTACCTGTATCATCTGCAGCAGTATCAGAAGGTTCTTGTACAGCGCAACAACCTGCTAAAGCAGGCCTGGGGCAAAGAGGCATCTATTCAGGTTATGCTGGAGGTATGGAACGAGCAGCTGGCCGAGCATGGTGTTAAAATCGTTAAAAAACGGAAACAATTTATAAAAAAGCTGCAAAAATGGGCCTTGGAAATTCACCAAGGAATTACAGGCGGCAAGGAAGCCCTCCAATTGACCTATGTCCCCTCCTTCGGTGAAGCGGATGAAGAAGATGAAGCTGTCTTATTAGACCGATTTATGTTAAAGTTATCACAAGTACGTGAACAGGAAATTCGCCGTGGAATGACGCTTGCAGGCCCGCATCGGGATGATTTGGCCTTCAGTATTAACGGCAGGGAAGTTCAGACTTACGGCTCACAGGGTCAGCAGCGAACGACTGCATTGTCCCTGAAGCTGGCTGAGATTGAGCTGATTCACGAAGAAATTGGCGAGTACCCGGTACTGCTGCTGGATGATGTTCTCTCTGAATTGGATCCGTACAGGCAGACCCAACTGATCGAGACATTCCAGGACAAAGTCCAGACTTTTATAACTGCTACAGGTGTTGAGAGCCTGAATACCGGCCGGCTGAAGGAAGCCGGCATTTATCACGTCCACGCCGGTCAGGTGGAACCGTAAGGGAGTGAAGTCACCGCGATGTATATACATTTGGGAGGAGAGAAGGTCATTCGCTCTTCCGAACTGGTTGCTATATTTGATATCTCCATCGAAAAATCCTCCAAAATCTCCAAGCAGTATGTGACTCACGCCGAACAGCAGAAAAATGTCGAAATGATCGGTGAGGAAGAGGCTAAGTCGATCGTTGTAACGAAAAGCACCGTCTATTACTCACCCATTTCCTCCTCTACGCTCAAAAAGCGTGCCAACGTCTTTTTTGAATAATTAGGTTTATAATAAATTTGTTCAAGAGCATTCAAAATGCTTATATACATTCTTTGCTAAATAAATAATGACTCATCATTACCATAACGCAAAATCGTGGTTCTGAATCTTATAGAAGTAGGTGAAAGGCATGTCTATGAATCAACCAGCATATGATGCAAGCGAGATTCAGGTCCTTGAGGGCCTCGAAGCTGTGCGCAAACGCCCGGGGATGTATATTGGTTCTACCAGTGTGAAGGGTCTCCATCATTTGGTGTGGGAAGTAGTGGACAACAGTATTGACGAAGCCCTTGCGGGATATTGCGATCATATTGAGGTTTTTGTCCATGAGGATAACAGCATTACGGTTATCGATAACGGACGCGGCATTCCGGTCAGTGAACATGCCAAGATGAAGAAGTCGGCGCTTGAAGTTGTTATGACTGTTCTGCATGCCGGCGGTAAATTCGGCGGCGGCGGATACAAGGTATCCGGCGGTCTGCACGGTGTAGGTGTATCTGTCGTCAATGCCCTGTCGAAAAAGGTCGTGGTGACCGTCTCCCGTGACGGGCATGTCTATCAACAGGAATATCACCGAGGGGCACCACAATACGATGTGAAAATTATCGGAGATACCGAGCAGACAGGAACAAAGACTACCTTCTACCCGGATCCAGAGATTTTTACAGAGACTACGGTATTTGATTATGAGACGCTCCTGACCCGGATTCGCGAGTTGGCGTTCCTGAACAAGAGTATTGCCATCAGCCTGACCGATGAACGTACGGGTGACAGTGCTTCTTTTAAATACGAGGGTGGTATCAAAGAATATGTCCAATTCCTTAATCAGAAGAGGGAAGTTATTCATGAGAATCCGATCTACGTAGAGGGTGCTAAGGAAGCCATCCAGGTCGAGGTAGCTCTGCAGTATAACGAGAGTTATTCGGAGAATATTTATTCTTTTGCCAATAATATTAATACACATGAAGGCGGTACTCACGAATCTGGATTCAAGAGTGCGCTGACACGGATTATTAATGACTATGCCCGCAAGACAGGCATGATCAAAGATAACAACTCTAACCTGTCCGGAGATGATGTACGTGAAGGATTGACGGCGATCATCTCGGTCAAAATTCCTGAGCCTCAGTTTGAAGGACAGACGAAAACCAAGCTGGGTAACAGTGAGGTTCGCGGCGTGGTCGAATCGCTCTTTGCCGAGAAGCTGCAGGAATTCCTGGAAGAGAACCCATCTGTTGCGAAGAAGATCCTTGAGAAAGGTCTCCAGGCAGCCCGGGCAAGGGAAGCAGCCCGCAAAGCGCGGGAACTGACACGCCGTAAGAGTGCGCTTGAGATCAGCTCCCTGCCAGGCAAGCTGGCGGACTGTTCTTCCAAAGATGCTTCCATCAGTGAACTGTATATTGTCGAAGGAGACTCAGCAGGCGGATCGGCCAAACAGGGCCGTGATCGTCACTTCCAGGCTATCCTGCCAATTCGGGGGAAAATTCTGAACGTAGAGAAAGCACGTCTGGACCGTATCCTCTCCAGTGATGAAATTCGTGCTATGGTCACCGCGCTGGGTACAGGGATTGGCGACGATTTCGATATCAGTAAGGCTCGTTACCACAAGGTTATCATCATGACGGATGCTGACGTTGACGGTGCGCATATCCGCACCCTGCTCTTGACCTTCTTCTACCGCTACATGCGTCAGATCATCGATGCAGGTTACGTATATATCGCACAGCCGCCGCTCTTCAAAATCGAGCGCAATAAGGTAGTACGGTATGCGAATTCCGAACAGGAGCGGGATGAGATAATTAGCGAATTCGGTGAGAATGCCAAATATAATGTTCAGCGCTATAAAGGTCTCGGCGAGATGAATGCCGGACAGCTGTGGGAAACAACGATGGATCCGGAGAGCCGTACCATGCTGCAGGTATCTATTGGGGATGCCATGCTGGCCGACAACCTGTTTGCGACACTGATGGGAGACGATGTCGAGCCTCGTCGCGATTTTATTCAGGAACATGCCAAGTACGTCAAAAATCTGGATTTCTAAGCCGGAACCTTCGGTACAAAGAGGCTGCCTCAATCAATTTTGATGGGGCGCCTTTTTTTATTGCAGCCTTAACGTTAGCGCTTGGCTTTGGAAAAGCGTCCGTAGGCAGCCGCATAGCGCTGGATACGCTGATAAATGCGCTTATCCGGCAGCCAGTTAAAGCCGAAGATTCCCGGCAGCGTGTTGACCTCCAGGATCCAGGTCTGATAGTGCTCGTCAATAGCGATATCCAGGCCAATTTCCTTCAGCCGTGGATAAGCCTTTTGCAGCTGACGGGCCGTATCCCTGCCCAGTTCATTAAGCCACAGCTCCATACGCCCGTTTTCCCAGTCAGTCATGTAGGATTTAAGCAGAGTACGCAGTGTCTGGACCTGTCCGCCGCCATGATAGTTAGTTATGATTTTGCCTGCAGCAGCTACCCGGCCAATGATGCCGGTCGTTTCCCAGTGCCTTTGGGGACTGAATTGAGTTAATACCCGAAGATCAAAGGGACGGCCTTGATATTGGAGCATGGAGATTCCCTGCTGGGCGATAAATGTCCTGTTTTTGATCTTGGACGTAATGGCCGTATGGACTTCATCCAGACTGCTACATGACTTGGAAGTGAGTCCGTGTCTAAGGATGTAGATCCCTGTCGTATCCGGAGTATCACCGTCTCGGCTGACATTCATGACGCCATTGCCGTACGTACCGCGGTCTGGCTTAATATATACTGTTTTGTGCAGCAGCAGCAGTTCTTCCAAAGCCTGCCTCGAATAGAGTTGGGTTGCCGGAATGAACATGGACAGCCGCTTGTTGGCCATCATAACCTGGGTCTTGGCCCATTTACTCGATACCCGCTGGATCGGCAAAATCATCATCCTTTCTGGTAAGGTATGAGGCGATGAAAACTGTAGGACAAGCGTGAAAAACAATGGTATAATAGAGGAATATGGGGTTTTCCCGGATTTTTGTTTTTCAGACTGAAATCCGACCTTACACTTTTTATTGTATGTGGGGGAGAACCTATGAGGCAGGGGCATTTCCCCATTTTTGCTGAACGAGGACCAGCAGGCCGGACATTAACGTTTAATTGTGCTCCATTTGTGAAAGTAATATAATTAAAATAACGTTTTTGAACGGTTTATTGCTTGTTATCCTTTTCACATATCGCAAGCAGGGAACGTTTTTGTAAGGACGAGCATTGTGCATGGATTCGGATGAAGAATGCAGAGTGCCGAGGACAAGAAGGAGGTCCAGCATGGCGGAACAAAATAACTCGCAAATTATAAATCGGGATATAGGAACGGAGATGCGTGAGTCCTTCATGGATTACGCAATGAGCATTATCGTCAGCCGTGCGCTGCCAGATGTGCGTGACGGATTGAAGCCCGTACACCGCCGTATCCTGTACGCGATGTCAGAGCTTGGTATGGCTCCGGACAAGCCGTACAAGAAGTCAGCGAGGATTGTCGGCGAAGTAATCGGTAAGTATCACCCGCACGGCGATTCTGCGGTATATGAGACAATGGTACGGATGGCACAGGATTTCTCCATGCGTTATATGCTCGTAGACGGACACGGGAACTTTGGTTCCATTGATGGTGACATGGCGGCAGCTATGCGTTATACCGAGGCGCGCCTCTCGAAGATCTCTATGGAAATGCTTCGTGATATTAATAAAGAGACAGTTGACTTCATGCCGAACTATGACGGCGAAGAGCATGAGCCTGTCGTGCTGCCTGCCCGATTCCCGAATCTGCTGGTTAATGGCGTAGGCGGGATTGCAGTCGGTATGGCTACCAATATTCCCCCACATAACCTTACAGAGGTTATCAATGGGGTTCAGGCACTGATCGAGAACCCGGAGATTACTTCCCTGGAACTCATGGATTATATCAGCGGGCCTGACTTCCCTACGGCAGGTTATATTTTGGGTCGGTCCGGCATTCGCCAAGCGTATCAGACAGGCCGTGGATCCGTGACGATGCGTGCCAAAACAACCATTGAAGAGAACAACAACAAGGCAAGGATCATTGTGCATGAGCTTCCTTATCAGGTTAACAAGGCACGCCTGGTAGAGAAGATTGCAGAACTTGTACGTGATAAGCGGATCGAGGGAATTACAGACCTGCGCGACGAATCAGACCGTAACGGTATGCGGATCGTCATTGAACTACGCCGTGATGTAAATCCAAATGTCGTACAGAACAACCTGTTTAAGCACACAGCTATGCAATCTACATTTGGCATCAACATGCTGGCTATTGTAAATAACGAACCGAAGATTCTGAATCTGCGTGATGTGCTGTATCATTATTTGCAGCATCAGATCGTCGTTATTCGTCGCCGTACGGAGTATGACCTCAAAAAGGCAGAAGCCAGAGCCCATATTCTCGAAGGTCTGCGGATTGCGCTTGATCATTTGGATGAAGTGATTGCACTTATTCGTGCTTCCGCGACAACCGAGATTGCCCGCGACGGACTGATCCAGCGCTTTGAGCTCAGCTATGAACAGGCGCAGGCTATCCTAGACATGCGTCTCCAGCGTCTGACCGGTTTGGAGCGGGAGAAGATTGAGAACGAGTATAACGAACTGATGCAGAAGATTGCAGAGTACAAAGAGATTCTGGCCAACGAGCATCTAGTACTAAACATCATCAGCGAAGAGCTGAATGATATCAAAGCCCGTTATGGAGACGAACGCCGTACGGAAATTACGGTAGGGGAAGAGAGCATTCTTGACGAAGACCTGATTCCACGTGAGGAAGTAATTATTACTGTTACTCATACGGGGTATATCAAGCGTCTGCCTGTAACCACCTACCGCAGCCAGAAGCGAGGCGGACGCGGGGTTGTCGGAATGGATACGAAGGATGAAGATTTTGTCGAGCATCTCTTCGTTACCAACTCTCACAATCATCTCCTGTTCTTTACGGACAAGGGGAAGGTATACCGGATTAAAGCTTACGAAATTCCTGACCTCAGCCGTACGGCAAGAGGGACACCTGTAATCAACCTGATTCAGATTGAGCAGGGAGAATCGGTGAATGCCGTTATTTCTGTTGAGGAGTTCAAGGATGACCAGTTCCTGTTCTTCGCTACCCGTCAGGGCATTGTGAAGAAGACACCTCTGGGTGATTATATGAACATCCGTAAGGGTGGACTGATTGCCATTAATCTGCGTGAGGACGATGCCCTGATTGAAGCCAAGCTCACGGACGGACAGCAGGAGATGATTCTGGGTACCGCGAATGGAATGTCGATCCGTTTCCCTGAGGGTGACGTTCGTTCTATGGGACGCAGTGCAACAGGTGTAAAAGGCATAACTCTGGACGACAGTGATGTAGTCATTGGTATGGATATCGTGGATAAGGAACTGGACGTCTTGATCGTAACCGCGAAGGGATACGGCAAGCGTACGCCTACAAGCGATTATCGTGTACAGAGCCGTGGTGGTAAAGGGATCAAGACGATTAATGTCACAGACAAGAATGGACCGGTTGCCGGGCTGAAGGTCGTTAAGGATGAAGAGGACCTTATGATCATTACGGCAAGCGGAACACTGATCCGTACCAGCATGGAAGGCATTTCGACTATGGGCCGGAATACGCAGGGTGTAAGATTAATTAATATCCGCGAAGATGATTCGGTAGCGACCGTAGCACGTGCAGATAAGACGGAAGATCAGGAAGATCTCATTGAAGAGATGATCGAAGGCGAAGTTGACGTTGCTGGTGATTCTGGCGACATCGTACTGCAAAGTCCGAGCGACGAAGTGTTCGAGGTGGAGCAGGAAGACCCAACCGGAGATAGCGGTTCCGAAGAATAAGCATAGATGATCAGGAGACCTTCTTCAGAAGGTCTCTTTTTTTATTCGATTTTTCGATTTAAGGTGGAAAAAGATGTACAGTCAGTGTAGGCTCACCTTATAATAAAATTTGAATACTTATTTTGTGTAGTGATGGAGAGATCTGAGGATGGATAACATTTCGATACTGCAGTTGAAACCCGGCTATAAGCTGGCAAAAGATGTACATACAGAGTTAGGCGGTTTGGTTCTGGCGAAAGGTACGGTGCTGCTTCCGAGGGATCTGGAAGTACTGCGCGCTTTTCTGATTCAGCATGTTGAGATTGAGAGTGAAGCGGGAGAAGGAAAAGGAACTGTGAAGAAAGAGACGGTGACTAATTCTGCAGCCGCTGCTTCTTCCTTTGAACAGGATTACGACAAAATGATCGCCCTGACAAAGGCAGCCTTTCAATCATCTGTTGCTGCAGGTGTTCCAATTCTGGAGCTGCGTACCCAACTGGAGACACTTTTTAAGCACTTGAACAAATACAACATTTTAACTTTTCAGCCTTATGGGATGAAAGAGGACGATTACAGATATCATAATGCGGTAACGGTATCCCTTACTTCTTATTTGCTGGCCCAATGGTCAGGCCTCCCACAGAAGGACTGGATGCAGGTGGCTCTGGCAGGACTTCTTCATGATATCGGTAACGTTAAGGTGGATCCTCTTCTGCTTCATAAACCTGCACCGTTAACTCAGGAGGAACAGGAAGAGATTAGGCAGCATACGACCTACGGTTATCAGCTATTGAAGAATGCAAAGGCTATAAATGAGGGTGTACGCTTAACAGCACTGCAGCATCATGAGAAGGTCGATGGTTCAGGGTATCCGCTAGGCCTGGATGGTACACAGATTCATACTTATGCCAAAGTCGTATCTGTAGCTGATATTTTCCATGCTATGACTCTGGAGAAGGCTTACCGCAGGGCACAATCTCCTTACATTGTATTAGAGCAGCTGCACACCGAGGCTTTCGGTAAACTGGATCCAACGACTGTGCAAATTTTTATCAACAAAGTAACCCAGCTTAGTAACGGGACAAAAGTACGTTTAAGTAATGAAGAAATCGGTGAGATTGTGTTTGTGGATCGTGATCACCCTACGAGACCGTGGATTAACGTTAAAGGGCAGATTGTAAATCTGACACAGCAGCGAAATCTGCACATTAAAGAGATTATTACTTCATCGTAATTAAAGGGTTGCAATCTATAACAGATATATGGTATATTCTTATAAGTCACTTTTCATGAATATATTATTTTATCGAAGTGATAAAATGATTCTTGAAAAAAAGACTTGCAAGTATGAAAGAGATATGTTATATTATAAAAGTTGCTGATGCGAGATGCTGAAGCGGCGAACGAAATGCTTGATCTTTGAAAACTGAACAACGAGTGAGTATCGCTGTTACGAAAGTAACGGCAAACAATGAGATTTATATCTCGTCAGATTCAAAATGAGCTTATCGCTCTTTTCAATACTTTATTGGAGAGTTTGATCCTGGCTCAGGACGAACGCTGGCGGCGTGCCTAATACATGCAAGTCGAGCGGGGTTT
>NZ_JAUQTB010000029.1 GCF_030580655.1 Paenibacillus lacisoli | reverse complement strand
ATGCTGTCACAAGCAGCTTAATCACGGGATTTCTGTATGAGGGGTGTTTTCAAACTGCACTTTTGTTGACAACTCCATTCACACCTTACATGTTCAGCCCCCACCGGAAATTTTTTAACGAATTTCCGTCTATAATTAGAGGGCAAGGTGGCTAGCCTTCACGTTGCCTTACCTGTATATGTCAACTGCTCGTCAGCAGAGTTATTTCCTACACCGTAACAATCGCTGTAAAGGTCAGTTTCGTTGCCGACAGAACAAAACTCTTCAAGATTGCCGCCCTACTATGAATAGTCGTGCTATCCTTCCTAGAAGATGCGCCTTCCTTTTCACCCTCTCTATCGCAACAGGGTATTTTACAGTTGCGACTCATTTTTGAAAAAACCGTGAGAAAGCGAAGATAACAAAAAACAGTCAATCATGGTGGTATCTGACCATAATCTACCTGTCCAAAGTAATGGAATACCGTTATTTAGGGTATAAAATTCAAGCATTGCATGTGCGTACAGGCATATGAGGAGAATATCATACGGGGGTGATGAGGGTTAAGTTCATTTGGACGTAGCCACCCAATTCATTCGGCACTGGGTAGGAGATAAATTCTGATAAATACAAAAAGAAGCCCACCAAAGGTGGGCGTAAAACAACAGTGAAATATTTAACTACTGTAAGGATAATAGGACGATGAATCTTCGAATAAACAATTATAGACACTAGGTGTATCTTCTTGTAGTTCTAAAACAATTCCAGGAACAGCTTTAGTTAACACAATGTCATCTAATAGCGTATACCCTTTGCGACTTAGAAATTCTTTTATTAATACTTCATAGTTATTTTGGCTTGGAAGAAATGGGACATCATTACTCATCACACCAACTCTGTTATCCTTTTTTTCATATTTTAGATACTTAACCACCGCGTATGGTGCAATCAATGACATCTGTACATCTACTCTGTAAACAATGAGGTTGTCAGTAATAAATTGCTCAAATTTTTGGCTACCAAGTGGAGAATCAACATCTGAAATATTTATGGAAATACTGAAACACTTTGAATAATTAAAATCCGTCATGTTCTCAACATATTTACCAACGAAGAGTTCTTTAAACTCTTGAAAATAATAATCTCTATCCACATAAGATGATAAAAGATATGATAAATCGCCATTCTTATATACATTCTCTATAACTTTTATTAAATCCGTCAAAATAGCTTTCCCCACCTTAATCTACAGGATAACCGTGAATATTCCCTTTACCATCAATATGAACCTTTATCCTCATCGTACCATTATCCCAAATCTTAACTGTACCGTCCGGCTTGACAACTGTGCCACTCATCCAGGCTTGTTGAGTTAGTTCAACTCCATTCTGTCCGTCCGGCCATTGGATTGTCAACATTAAATCAGACAACTTTTTTAAGGGCTTCTTGGCGATACTGAACGGGCGTCAAATAACCCAGTGATCCATGAATTCGATGCCTGTTAAACCAGTTGACGTAATCGTATAATTCCAGTTCTAAATGACGAAGATTTCTAAATGCCATCTGGTAAATAAACTCCGTTTTCATGACCTTGTAGGTGGCTTCGGTCACGGCGTTATCGTAGGGACATCCTTTCTTGCTAAGGGATCGGCCGATACCAAACGTGTCTAGAAGCTGTTCCATCGTGTGGTTTTTGAACTCACTCCTATGATCGGTATGAAACCACTGGATTTGGCTTAAGTCGCCTTCTACCGTTGCAAAGGCGCGTGAAACCAGAGCAGCGTCCTTATGCAGACCTGCACTGTGGCCAATAATTTCTCGATTGAACAGGTCAATGAGCACACAAATGTAATGCCACCGATGACCGACCTTCACATACGTGAGATCGCTGACAACGAAACGTTTAGTTTCCTTCTGTTCAAACGCACGATCCAGTACATTTGCCGTCGTTGCCTCATTACAAGCCGTTTTGTGAGGCTTAAACTGGGCAATGGTATACGTAGAAACGAGGCCCTGTTCTCGCATGATTCGGCCTATACGGCGTCTGGAGACGATGACTCCTCGTTCCTGAAGTGCTACTTTCAGCTTTCGCGTACCGTAGGCCTTTCGATTCTTGTGGAAGAATCTCCACGATGGCTTTTGTACATTCATCTTCGTTGGGCTGTTCCTTTGCTTCATAATAGAACGTACTTTTGGCGATTTCGAGGACGCTGCACATTGCTGATACCGAGTATTTATCACGGTTATTCTGGATGATAGCTACTTTCGTCCCATGATCAGCGCGGCTTGCTTTAAAATGTCATTCTCCATCAGGAGACGCTGGTTTTCTTTTCGTAAAGCGATAAGCTCATTTTCTTCAGGCGAACGATTGTCCTTTTCTTTGAATGAACCGCTTGCCTGCGATTGCCTGATCCAGCGGTCTAGAGCCGAAGCAGTGAGGTCGTATTCCTCCACAATTGCAGCTCTAGATTTGCCATTTTCAAAGAGTTGCACCATTTGTTTTTTGAACTCGGTTGTGAATGTACGTCGTTGTTGTTTAGGCATTGTAGAGATCCGCTCCTTAATATGATAGTTATATTCTACAAGCCCTTATTTTTTCTGTCCAACTAAGTGTAGCCGATCCACTTTTTCCAATTCTCCAATAAAGGATTATTTGCTAAATCAGTGCAAAGAACTGAACTGTACTCTAAAAATTTCTTGTGGAAGTTATTAAACATGGTTGAAACTTCGACTTTATCAAAAAGAATAGTATTTGGATTCGGTATCCAGTTTGTACGACTCATACAGGTGACCCTTACCAGTCCCCCTTCTTCTTCAAACACTAGCTGTCGTTCAATTCCTTGTTCATAGAAGTTTAATTCGAACGAGAATATCCCTTTACTTACCTTTTCTAGTATATCAGGGATTTGTTCGATAACTGTAGCTAAATCCGTTCTACAATCAACAGGCCACTTCTCTTGCCCAAAACCGGAGACAACAAACGAAACCATTTCCGACTGTTCAAAAACCTCGCAAATACTTATGAGAACTGCCACCACATCGTCTAGTTCAAAATCAGAAATTACGTCTTTTTCATTCAACCTATTGTCGGTCGACTCTTCAAAAGTTAACTCCATTCTAAAAATACTGAACCAATCCTTTCATAGCTAATTTATGGAATTGGATAAGCAGTCTTAACACCTGATGGGGAAGGAACAATGATAACCTTCGTTGCAGAGATTATCTTACCCGTAGGAGTAATAACTTGTCCCATACCTGATGGTAAATCGAATGTTGTGGCTTCGGTAAGTGTACCCTTAGAAGCAATAAAGTCTGCTGCTTTCTGATTATCGAGCCATTGCCCTTGATTATTCCCTGTACTTCTAGCCCTATCAATTAAACTCTTCGTATTTTTAGCTCCTGCCCCATGAGTTGAAAAAGTATGTCCGAATTGCTTTACACTTTTCCAGTTACAAGCGCCCGTATTGTGAACCCAAATCCCAAGGTCACTTACAAAGTACGTATGGAACTCATCAACCGTCATGTTATAACCGTGACGTGCCTGTGTTCCAGTTCGATGCTGTCTATCTTGAGTGTATTCCCATCACTCTTAACAAGCAAGTCACCGACTTTAAGGTCTTTGACGAACGTCCATCCCTTACCTTCCACATAGAACGGATGGTTAAAAGTCGATTCAATCGTCTGACCACCCACGGAAATCTTATATATCTCATCCGTCTCATGGTTGAACGTCGCCGTGACCTCTTTGTAAGCAACCTCGCCAGTCGCTTCATCTTTAGAAAGAACCTTATCTCCGACTTCAATGTCTTCGATATTCTTCTTCCCTTCGTTAGTTATAAACTTAACTAGGGGAATAAAGAAGGTGGCAACTGTTTTCAGCTACCACCATTGTATCATTAGCTTGCCGCCCGTTCAGGTAAAGCGGTAAGACGGTATTCGGTTTTGTTCTTTATCATGCTGTAAAGGATGTTTACTAGCTTTCTCATGATACAGATGATTGCTTGCTTCTTCTTTTTGCCTTCGTTGAGACGCTTTTCATAGTAAGCATGGAATAAAGGATTGAGCGGCTTTTTGGACGTTCTAGCGGTCTGAACTTGTCTAACTGCTAATCCCCATAGAATCTTGTTTAACGCTCGATTCCCTTGCCTTTGGTTGCGGTCTTTGCCCCTGCCGCCGCTACTCATTTGGCTTGGAGTAAGTCCTGCATACTTGGCTAACTTATCAGCACTGGTAAATCGGGTAATGTCTCCGACTTCCGCCACGATTGCCGAAGCAGTCACGTCATCAATGCCCGTAAACGTGTTCAGCTTAAAGTCTAGCTTCTGCATGATGTCTCGGATGTGATTCTCCACATCGGTCATTTCACGATGAACGTCACGGATTTGGTTTACGTGACTTCTGACTAGAAAATCCCGATGCTCCTGACCATTTCGCTTCGTATTCCCGTCTGCTTGAACATTTTCGAGAATGAAGGTTGCTTTCTTGGTCGAACAGACGTTATTACTGTTCTTCCGAAGGAACAACGTTAGGTCTTCTAGCGTGACCCCCTCAAGCAAATACGGGGAAGGATACTCATGCCAAAAAGCTAGAGCCGTTCTCCCGTCCACTTCACAGAAGAACTTGCTATAACTCGGATAGTTATAGCTCAATTGCGTGTGAAGCTGATTCTTGAGCATGAC
>NZ_JAUQTB010000028.1 GCF_030580655.1 Paenibacillus lacisoli | reverse complement strand
AAGTACAACGGCGATGGTCTGATGAGCGAACGCACGGAGACCGTGGGCGGTGTATCCACCACAACCCGCTACTATTATGATGGTGAAAATATCATCGCGGAAGGCACGGTGAAAGACGGCCAAGTTACCTCCAAAGCCCGCTATGTGCGCGGTGCCCAGTTGATCTATCGCCAGGACGACAGCGGAAAGGCTTATTATTTCCACAATGGACATGGTGACGTAACCGCCCTGCTGCAGGCAGACGGTACCATGCTGAACACTTACAATTATGATATCTGGGGTAACCCGGTGGTAAGTGAAGAAAAGGTTGAAAACCTGTTTGGCTACTCCGGTGAATATTGGGATGCGACAACCGGTCTGCAATATCTGCGTACCCGCTGGTATGACCCGGATCTGGGCCGCTTTATCCAGGAGGACACATTTGAAGGGTTTATGAACCGCCCATCAAGCTTGAATCCGTATGTGTATGTGGAGAATAATCCGGTAACTTATGTGGATCCGACGGGGAATTGGTGTGAATCAGCCGATAAACGTTATTCTCACCCTGGCGATTGTAATTCCGATGCTTCCTTTTGGGGAGGACATGATTACAAGCAAAACGGTCGGGATATTATTAAGAACAATATGAAGGTTGGAACGTATAAGTATAAGGGTAATTTCTTCAATAAAGTTGGGGACTACTTCCATGATTTCGGCAAGCTAGAGAGGGAAGATGTAGAACACCTTTCAAGTGTGATGTCGGAATATGGAGTTTTCGCTGGAGATGAACAGTACGGTCCCGGCTTATCCGTTCGAGGTGGATTTAAAAGAAGTGGTGGTAAATTAAATGGCCGTATTGGCGGATGTAACTGCTTTGTCGCAGGCACTAAAGTTCAGACAGACGAAGGGGAGAAGAATATCGAAGACATTCAAGTCGGAGATAAGGTTCTCTCGAAGGACGAAGCGACTGGCGAGGTAGCTTACAAAGAGGTTACGGCAACGTTTAACCATGAAACAGAAGAGATTTATCAAATCCATGTGGGCGGCCAGACGATTGAATCGACCTTTAACCATCCGTTCTATGTGGAAGGTAAGGGATGGACGTTCGTTAAAGACCTTAAGGTTGGAGACTTGCTAGTTCAGAGTGATGGGAATACACTCAAGATAGAAAGCATCGAACTGGAACATAAGCAAGCTACCGTTTACAACATGACGGTGGACGAATTCCATACGTACTTTGTGAGTGACCTTGAGATTTGGGTGCATAATACCAGCTGTAGCTATAAAGACATTACAGTTGGGAAAAGCAAAAAGAACGTTTCAACCAATGTGACGAGAGCAGATTTTGAAAAGAGTCTTGTAGAAGACGGTTGGACTAAATCTGTAAGTAAAGATGGAAAGAGCACTATATATTCTAAAGACGGAGCATCATACCGAATTAGAGAGAAATCAAATGAGGGTTCAAAAACTGCTGATTATTGGGCTAAAGGAGCTACGGAGGCTACTACCAAGATCAGATTGGGGGGCTAACTATTGAGTAAACTTATTAAAGACACAAATGATTTTAAAGTAGCATCATGCTTAGTTTCAAACATGTTTTACAGCGAAGAGCGATTACCGAACCAAGTATTTAAAGTTCCATTTCAAAAAACAGTTGTGCTTGATTTCGATCATGCAATGAGTCGTCGTTTTTGGAATGAATTAGAAAAACTGATTGGCTTGTCAGGTGACACATTCGTCATTATGGCTGTATTAGACCCACATCCTGTAGATTATTACTATAAAGAGTTTTCTCGGTATAATTGGTGTGTTCTGCAAAAGGGAAGTACGGTTGATGAATACTGGGGTATGCTTGAACAAGGCCCTGAGGAGAGCCCCGCTGATGCTATTTCAATTAATTCTGAGGTTGTAGTATGGATATCTTCGTCGATGAAGTGGGCAATGTGGGGAGAACGGAGTTATGGTATTTGTGTTCTAGGCTTTAATGATGGCGAACTTGGCGACTACGAAAGTGAATCGTGGTTTACTATGGATCAAGCAATCACCGATCTAGTGTCGCTTAACTTTAGAAATTATACTGTTCCCGAAGAGATTGTCTCGAAGTTGATGAAGCACTATAGCGGCAGTAAGTAAGTATCTACGATGACCTTGGGGGCGGAAATCCTCAAGGTCTTTCTTTTACCCCCACCCAGTGCCGAATGAATCGGGCGGCAAGTCCCGAAAGAACTTAACCCTCATCATACCCGTATAATATTCCTCTAACATGCCTGTACGCACATGCAATGCTTGAATTTTATACCCTAAATAACGAAACTCCGTTTGTTGGAAAGGTCGATTATGGTCAGATACCGCCATGATTGACCTGTTATTAGTTATCTTCGCTTTCTCACGTTTTTTCAAAATGTCTCGCAACTGTAGAATACCCTGTCACGATAGAAAGGGTGAGAAGGTTAGAAGTCGCATCTTCTTAGATGGATGGAACGACAATTCTTAGTAGAGGCGGCAAACTAAAGTCTGTCTGCAACTGGATTGACCTTTACAGCGATTGTTACGGCGTAAGAAAGAACTCTGCTGACGAGCAGTTGACATAGAATGTGGGGCGATTCGGCTACCCGCCCACTCGTTTATAAAAACCAAAATTGAAAGGGAGAATTCGCATGGCGCAAAATATTCAAGAAAGATTGATAAAGCTATCATTGGACGAGAACTGGCACTGTTTTCATAGCACATTCCAACAAAATAAGTATTACATTCCGTATCCTCATATGATTAGGAAGTGCTATGGCATGAGCATGAATGAACGAGGCGTACTACTAGATATCCTATCTCATTTAGGGGAGAACGAAGAAGCCTTTCCCTCTCAAGAGACTATTGCATGTAATTTGGGTATTAGTGAATCTACTGTAAAGTCGGCTATAACCTCACTTGAGGAAAAAAAGTTCATCAAAACAGTACGCAGAAGGGGGCAAGTAAATCGCTATAGAATTGACCAGTTAGAGGCTAACCCGTATCTAGTGCTCTCTGAGAACGTACATTTCTTCCTGAGACTTTATCAGCCAAGGTATATCAAGAAGACCCTGATTCAATCCGTCATTGCGAACATCATTAACGGCGACTCATATAAATCATATGCAAATAGATTGTATGAGGCATATCATTCGAAGCAACCGTATCTCGATATCGCATATGAAACCGTAGTGGAACTGCTAGACGAGATTAGGGAGAGGCTTTGGCTAGATAAAGGAATAGAGACATCCTTACCGATATATTCGGATTTCCAGTACTATGCCAATCTTTACTTCGAAAGCATTGGCTTTGAAGACAGAGACGAATGGGATTGGGACGAGCAACTGAAGGACGAAGGAGACCAAACTCAAGGGCAATAATTACGGCTCTCAGAGGTGAAATAAAACTATGAGTCAGGCAACTCTCACTCTCGGTACGGTTAAACGTAGACTTTAAGGGAGTTGCCAATCATCTCAGAATAATAAGAACTTAAAAAGAATTAAGTAAAGAGATAGAGAGAAAGAGAAATAGGCAGACACGAAGTTGGCGGTCTGCGATTTCGGGAGATTCTTGGTTCTGAGAGGAAATGGGTAAAGATGGCGAATAACTCTTTACATGAAAGAGAGATTCTGTTGTTGCTGTCCTGGGTGGTATGTTTTCTCAATCAATCTCTATTAGTTCTTCAATCCTGACGTTCAGTGTCTTACAAACGAGTTCCAATGTCTCTAAGTAAACCCTGTCAACATTGTCAGAACAAAGATGGTTGATTGTGCTTGCTCGTAATCCTGTTAATCGTGCCAGTTCCCGTTGAGATATTCCTTTCTGCTCTAACAAGTGGCGCAACTTTACTCGAATTGCCATGCATATCCTCCTGACGAGTAACGCTTAACCGTACTGAATTTATGATGCAATTATATCACCGCACATGTAGAAAGTCATTGTGTGTTTCGGTTAAGCGGTATATAATCAAGTTAATGATTCGGTTAAGCGTTACGTTAATCTCAATTATCGTAACGGAGGGGAGGAAACAGCATGAATGTCATCGGATACGTTCGAGTTTCAACAAGCGGACAAGCCAAAGACGGTTACAGTTTAGCTTACCAACAGGATGAAATCCGCTCCTATTGTCAGGAACAAGGATGGAACTTGCAGGACATCTTTACGGATGAAGGAATCAGTGGGGCAAGGGTGGATGAGGATGCTCTTGAAGTGGACAGAATCGGCTTTCAGAGCATGTTGTCAGCCCTAGCCACCCGAACCTATGACGCTGTTGTAGTCCTCAATACAAGCCGTTTATGGCGGTCTGACATCGTGAAGGTATTGGTCCATCGGGAGTTCAAGAAGTACGGCGTGGATGTGAGAAGCATCGAGCAGCCGACATATTCCATCCACAAGAAAGACCCAAGCGACTTCCTAATTAACGGTTTGATGGAATTACTCGACCAATATCAGCGGCTAGAAATCGCCCTCAAGCTAGGCAGAGGACGCAACAAGAAAGCCCAACAGGGCGGTTATGCAGGAGGACGGGCGGCATTTGGATACAAAGTCCGTAAAGGACACAAGGCAATAGAAGTGAACGACAAGCAAGCCCAAGCAGTGAAACGGCTCTTTGACATACGGGAACAGAACCCGAATTGGACGTTATCCGAAATGGCATTTCAATTGAATCAAGAAGG
>NZ_JAUQTB010000027.1 GCF_030580655.1 Paenibacillus lacisoli | reverse complement strand
ATGCTGTCACAAGCAGCTTAATCACGGGATTTCTGTATGAGGGGTGTTTTCAAACTGCACTTTTGTTGACAACTCCAGATGGAACTCTAATAGCTATATCAATATCAGAAGTTGGTTTTGCTGTTCCCTTTGCCCGACTGCCTTGCACAACTATATCATCACTTATATGCCCTACTTATGCCCTACTTTTTCTCGTATCATTGATGATACTTTATCAAATTGTGCCTGTGTAAGTCCTTGCGGTACTTTGAGACCTTGTCCCGTCCCCTCAGACCTTTTCTTGAACAGCTCTCCGTCCTCAGGTTTCTTTAGTTTATACTTATCGCTGTCACCAAGCTTCCCTTTGACACCCACTCTTCTCAAAATAAATTGGGAAAACAAACCAGTTACAACATGTCCTGAGTAGTTGGACCATCCCTGCTCGTTCCCCTTCTTCATCTCGCCATCAATAAATTAATCGGTCTGCTCTCCAATCTCTTGCGCCGTATCCGACACCTTCTTGACAATCTTTTGAGAGGTATTAACCATTTGGTCTCGCCAGTTTCTACAAAGTCCCATAGTTTGCTGCCTATGTTTTCATTAGAGCTGGGTTTCGAGGCTGAAGCGGCCGGCAGAATGGGCAGTTCAACCGTTTGTTCGTCTGTATCCTGGAACAGCTTTACGATTAGAGTCAATTCTGTAGAGATGGATAAAAGCTGGTCTGTCGTTCGCTGCATGCGATCCATCATCTGAAGATATTCGCCCCAAACTACAATTGCGATTTTATTTTGATAAATCGGAAGAAAACGAAGATAACAAAAAGCAGGTCAATCATGGTGGTATCTGACCATAATCAACCTGCTAGATGTATCGGAATAGCGTTATTAGGATATAAAATTTAAGCATTTGATGTGCGTACAACCGAAATGAAGAAATCTTTATACGAGTATTACAAGGGTTATATGTGTTATTGTTGAATGATGGGTTCATTCGGCACTGGGTAGCCCCCACAACCTTACCTGAAATCAGAATTAAAATACTAGTCAATAACTTCAATACTGTGTAACTTTGCTTCTACTGTTTTGACACGTTCACTTAAATCCATAGCATCGTCAAAACCTAGCTCGCTAACGAAGTTACTTATATCAAAGTTCTTGACAATACTTCTCACTTCATCATAGATTCGTTGAGATAGGACTCCTTTTTCAATCTGTAAACGAGCTAGAGTAACATAAAATATAGTCTTCTCAGTTTCCCCCTCTTCAATTACATTGGCAAATTCATATAAGCATCGTCCTCCTGCCTGAAGAGCATTTAGCCCATCAGACATAGAATTCTCGAAGACTTCATTGATATACTCTGTTAGCTCGTTATAATTCCACTCTTGCATACGGTTCTCCTCCCCTAATTGTTCTATTTAACTACTTTACCATCGTTTGTAAGAACATTTATTGTAATGTTTGGATATTCCCTTCTAAAGTCCAGTATCACATCAGTACAACTTTGGCAAGTAAGTCGCTCTGTAAACAGATTTATTGTTCCTTTAGCATTTTTGTTATTTCCAAGTTGTGATGCAATATCATTCAAGATTTTATACTCTGTATCATAGTCCCTCAGGTATGCTTCAGGCGTATCAATTCTTGCATTGTCTGGGTCAACCTTCTTAGCTTTAAATACTGGTTCGCCTGGAGGCTTTAAAGACATGCCCGGCAATACACCTTTATCTGTAGCGTTATTTACTGAACTATGAGCAAAATATTCCTTTTTGTTAATCCCTTGAATATCAACTTCAGCATATCCAACGTTTCCTGACTTTTTCAACTTGCTAGGTAATTGAGACCTTATCTCTTTCACACGTTCTATGATGCTAGGCAAGTCTTTAAGGTTACCCGTCCCCTCAGACCTTTTCTTGAACAGCTCTCCGTCCTCAGGTTTCTTTAGTTTATACTTATCGCTGTCACCAAGCTTCCCTTTGACACCCACTCTTCTCAAAATAAATTGGGAAAACAAACCGGTTACAACATGTCCTGAGTAGTTGGACCATCCCTGCTCGTTCCCCTTCTTCATCTCGCCATCAACAAATTGATCGACCTGCTTACGAGCGTCCCCATGATCTACGGCATAATTCCACGCGAATGCCACACCACTTCCGACATCCTTTACCGTTCCGATGGTCGCATTGTAAGCGATATCCACTGCCGAATCAATCGGATGTTCAATCAGAGCTTTACCTGTCTCTAATAGATTATTTCCTATGTCCAGAGCCTCATCTTTCACACCCACTGCAAAATTGACGGCCTGCTCTGCAATCTCTTGCGCCGTATCCGACACCTTCTTGACAATCTTTTGAGAGGTATTAACCATTTGGTCTCCGGCAGTTTCTACAAAGTCCCATAGTTTGCTGCCTATGTTTTCATTAGAGCTGGGTTTCGAGGCTGAAGCGGCCGGCAGAATGGGCAGTTCAACCGTTTGTTCGTCTGTATCCTGGAACAGCTTTACGATTAGAGTCAATTCTGTAGAGATGGATAAAAGCTGGTCTGTCGTTCGCTGCATGCGATCCATCATCTGAAGATATTCGCCCCAAAAATGCTCTCGCGTAGCGCCAGACCACTGAGCCTGCAGCCCGATCATACTCCGCTCTAATTGCCTCAACATCCGTGTAAACTCGTTGTGTCCATGATGATAGAGCTGCGCTGCTTCCATAATCCGATCTTTCGGAATTTGTATTCTCGTCATAGGCTGACCCCGTTTTCCGTATTATGGAATTAACTTTATCAAGAGGCCTAACCCATTCCTAGTAACCTAAGTAGGAATTTTCCATAATGATAAACAACAAAGACAAGGTCCTGTTGGACCTTGCCTTCTAACCCGTGTATGAATTCACCCATGACTAGTATATAAAATAATGCGGATACTTCTCGGTCAGTACCTTCCGGTCTACAACAACCAGCCGGAGATGGTCCTCCATCGCCTGCATCGCCCTGTCCGGATCACCTTCCATAACGAGCCGGTAAATTTCCTTATGCTGCTGAATCAGATGCTCCCAATTGGAATCCTGAATCAGCCTTAAAATCCTCAAGCGATTAAAATGAATGTTTAACTGCTGCAGCAGCCGCCAAGTTCTGATCTTACCTGTGGCCTGGAATAAAAGCTTATGAAATTCCTCATCCAGCTCGAACAGCTGGTAAAAGTTATTCTTGTCCACACACAAATCCTGCATAGCGATGTTGCTTTCCATCTTGAACTTGTATTCCTCCGGGAACGAATGGCACGCTAGAGCAACAATCTCCTTCTCCAGCTTCTCACGCACAAACCGCCCTTCTTCCACATGATTAAGGTTGATCAGAGAAACCATGGTGCCGCTCTGTGGAATGATATCCAGCAGTTCTTCCTCAGCCAGCTTCATAAAAGCTTCCCTGACAGGTGTGCGGCTTACCTGCAATTCATCAGCAATTTCCTTCTCAGAGATTTTGGTGCCGGGCTCCAGCTCCAGATGCAGGATGCGATTTTTGATCAGTTCATATGAATATGCTCGGGTTGAGCCCCGGATCTTCTGATTAAGTATCATGCACCTAACCTCTTTTCACGTTCATCTTATTCATCTTAGCACAAATTGCCGTCTCACTGAATTCTCAGAAGAAACGGCAATTGTGCATTCTACCAGCTCTTGGACATTTCTTTTCTACATTACTTGTTGTTTTCCTTGTAGTCCTTATAAGTCTTATTTGCCAGCTCTACATACTTACCCAAATTCTGTCCTTCGAGCTCCTTCACAAATGCGTCATACTCCGACAGTTTGCGTTCACCCAGAATGAATTTCAGCGTGTTCTGATCCGTGTAATCCTTGAGCGGAGTGCTCAGCAGTGTAACCTGTTCGCGGTCTTCCGCTGTGTAAGGGATCGGCGGCTCTGCAGGCACAACGGTCTTCGTTTCTTTCATATCTTTTTGGAACTTCAATTCTTCTTCACTGAACATGGAGTGCAGCAGATCTGTTGTACCGCCATAAGCGAATACACCGCCAGAGAATCCGTAATCAATCCGCAAATCTTTCGTTCCCTTCGGATTCAGACCATTATAGTTAATATCATCCACTAGTTTGCGAACCCCGTCTGTCTTGGTGAATGTTTCACCTTCTACGCCCCACTTGGCAAATTCCTGTCCTTCGTCACTGTAGTACAGCCAGTCAATGAATTGCATAATCGCTTTGAAATGCGGATCGTCCTTGATTTTTGCAGAGATCATGACGCCGTTCTCCAGCCGGGAACCTGCCATAAGCTGGCCTTTTGGCCCGCCTGGAACGGTAATCTTAGCAACCTCGAATTTCCCTTCACCCAGCGTTTTATTCATATCATTGCGGTGAAGCACAACCGTCTGAGAGTTCCCATTGATTACAAAGGACTTACCAGAAACAAATTTCTGGATCGCCTGATCATCATCCTGTGTAAAGCTTTCCTTATCCAGCAGTCCCTCAGATACCAGCTTGTTGAAGTACGTCACCATTTCCTTGTACTCCGGTGTAGTCGCCGCGTAGACAAATTCATCCTTGTCTGCATTGTAGGTCAGGCCGCTGCCATACCCCCATCCAGCCCGTGTACCATAGCCCGTCGCTGCAATATTTAATGTACTGTTAAACTTGAAGCGGTCAGAGAACGGAATGGATTCCGTATAGATCTCCTTCAATTTCTTCAGAGATGTGTACAGCTCATCCCATGTAGTCGGAATGGCGATATTGTTCTTCTTGAAGACGTCGGTACGCACCAGCAGCGTATAATCCGGCCATACTTCTTCATGCAGACCTGGCAGGACATAATATTTGCCGTCTTCCTGACGAAGACCATCCAGCTCCGTTTCCAACCCCCATTTCTTCACCTTATCTGTGTAGTTCGGCATCAGATCGGTGTAGTCGCTGACTGGCAGAATGGCCCCGGAAGATACAAAAGGTGCTTCCTCACCCGGATATGTTTTTGGAATCACAAGCGGTGCATCACCGGAACTGATCAGCAGGGATCTTTTCTGCGAATAATCACTCATCGGTACGATGGTTGGTTTGAGTGTCACACCTGTCAGCTCGGTTATTTTCTGGAACAACAGCCAATCCTTCTTGTATGGATATGCCGGCTGGTCGCTGAACAGAATGGACAGATCAAATGGCTCTGATGCCTTAAATTGCTCTCCCGCCTTGTAAGCGTCCATCGCTCCCTTGCTCTCAGGCTCGACCTTCTCGGTTCCTGCACTGCTGCTGCACGCGGTTAACGCGAGACTCATCACCGCTGCCAGCATCATTTTGCCCATCCACTTGCGAGGTTGTTTGTTCATTCGGTAATCCCCCTGTTTTTCATTTTTGGGTCTGCCTTCTGCCTTAATCCACCTGCAAATTGCCTCAATAAATGACTGCTATTGTTTGACGGAACCTAGCATGATACCGGTTACAAAGTACCTTTGGACAAAAGGGTAAATCGTCAGGATCGGCAGAATGGTGAGCACCATTGTGACCGATTTGATATTCGCGGAGATCTGGGTCAGATTATCGGCCGAAGCCCCTGCCGCTGTACCGCCTGTCGCCCCGGCAATCATGTTGCGCAGATAGATGGTGACCGGGAAGAGTTCTTTTTTGTCCAGATACAGAAAGGCCGGAAACCATGAGTTCCAGTGACTCACCGCATAAAAGAGTACCATTGTGGCCATAACCGCTTTACTGAGCGGAAGAATGATGCGGAACAGAATACCGTAGGTGTTCAGTCCATCGATCGCTGCCGCTTCTTCCAGCTCCTCCGGCATATTCTCGAAAAAGGATTTCATAATGAGCATGTTGTAGATACTGATTGCTCCAGGCACCACCAGTGCCCAGATGGAGTTGTCAAAGCCAAGAGCATTAATCAGCACATAGTTCGGAATGAGACCGCCGCTGAAGAACATGGTAAATACCGCGAACATGGTGAAAAATTTACGGCCCATTAATCTCTTCTTGGCAATCGCGTAGGCAAAAATTGTGGTCATGAACATCGAGATCAAGGTTCCGACCACCGTGTAGATGACCGTATTCTTGTAGTTGGTCCAGAACATGCTGTCCCGGGAGATCGTCTTGTAGGTCTCAATGTTGAAGCCCCGCGGAATGAGACTCACCTGACCGGAATTGATGTAGGATTCGCTGCTGAAGGACTGGGCAACCACATTCAGAAAGGGATACAGGGTGACAAAGACAATCAGTAACAGGAACAACGCATTAAATACCTTGAACACTTTGTATGAAGTTGACTCTTTCATGCTGCCCCTCCTTTACCATAAGCTTCGCTGCGTTAGCCGGCGTGAAATTGCATTGACCGAGAATACCAGCACGAGCCCGATAATTGACTCGAACAGCCCGATGGCCGTCGCATAGCTGAAGTTGCTTGATTCCAGACCAATCCGGTACAGGTACGTGGATACGACATCGGAGGTCTGATAGTTGAGCGGATTGTAGAGCAGCAGGATCTTCTCAAAGCCGACAGCCAGGAAGTTACCCATGTTCAGGATCAGCAGCGTTACAATCGTCGGCAAAATCCCGGGGATCGTCACATACAGTGTCTGCTTCCACCGGTTCGCTCCATCGATGCGTGCCGCTTCATAGAGCGAATCATCAATCGTAGTCAGCGCCGCCAGATACAGGATAGCCCCCCAGCCCATGCCCTGCCAGATCTCGGAGGTAATGTAGATCGTTCTGAACCATTCCGCCCGCTGCATGAACGGAATCGCTTCACCTGTGAAGAAAGTAACCAGCCCGTTAATGGAACCGTTGACGGCGGTCAGCTGCAGAATCATTCCTGCCACAATGACGATAGACAGAAAGTGCGGCAGATAAGACGCCGTCTGTACGAACTTCTTGAACCGCTTACTCTTCACCTCATTCAGCAGCAGTGCAAAAATGATGGGCACCGGAAACGTGAACACCAGGGTCAAAGCACCGAGAATCATCGTATTGCCGAATATTCTCCAGAAGGTCGGGTCTTCGATGAACATCTTGAAGTACCGAAGGCCCACCCATTTCTCACCAAAAATACTGCCGCCCGGCACAAACCGTCTGAAGGCAATTACATTACCCAGCATAGGACCATATTTGAAAATGATCAGGTAAATCAGGGGCAGAATTAACAGGGAGTACAGCTGCCAATCCTTGCGCAGCAGCGACATCGTCGTTCGCAGCCTGCTCTCCTTGCTTAATTCAAGCGTTCGCGAAGCGGCTTTTGCAGTCTCAGACTTCATGGGTGTTCACTCCTATCCTGAAATAATGTTGCAGGCAATGGAACGGCATGGTCACCTCCGTATCGTATGGAGAAGCTTCTCATTTTGGATTAGAAATCGTGACCCAAAGACAACATCGTGGCAAATTATAATTGTAAGCGGTATCAACAAACCATTAAATAAATGTACACGTGTTCATTTCAGAGCGAAGTTAGATTTCTGGATGCTTATCTGCATTCATGCGTATACAATGGTATAATGAATCCGCTTACATGTTTACTTAAAAAATTTTACTTCTCTGCTCCAGCTATTTGCTTTTCTGACAAGCTACTTGCAACTGCCTTTCAATTTGCAGCATTCCCACACTAGTTATACTAGTATGTTAGTTAGATTGTAATTGATCATTTTTCCAAATTCAATACCTTTTTTCTAACTCATTCACTTTTTTGTGATTTTATGACTGAAACAGGGCTTGCGATCTAGAGAAAATAGTAAAAAAGCAGCAGACCGCCAAGCTTCAGCAGTCCGCTGCTTTTTTATATCCTGCTTTATTTTATCTCGCTTTCCTTGCGTTCAAAATGCAGATGCAGCCGGTACAGGCAGATCTCCAGGGTCCAGCGGTGCAGGAGTTGCTTCTCATGTTCATCCTGAAAATCCAGCTTAAGTGTAAAGTTTCCATTCTCGTAGCTTGTCTGGCTGCCCTTCGCCCCGCTCCACTTGCTCATCGGCATATCTGCAATCAGCTTGGTGAGCTTCACCGCAGTAGCGTCGTTCCATTCCCACAGTGTGCTGGATTCTTTGCCGGAGAAATCAATGCGCTTGCGGTATTCCTTTGATGTCAGATACTGATGGAAAAAGGGAGCTGCCTCCGTTGCAGTTACAGATTCCGTCCAGCGGGTCTCCCCACGGTTCAGCATGTACAGAAGAACGATCATCTTATAGCTTTTATTCATACTCGTCTTCTCCACATCTTCCAACCAAGCCTTGTATCGTTGGTATACTTCCTCTTCCCGGTCATTAAGCAATCCGGCCCAATGCTGGAAGCCAATAAACGAACCAAATTCAGAACGATATGCAATTGCTGGCGATTGCCCGTGCAGATGCAGTTCAAGGTAAGTGGGAATACGGCCAAACTCACTCTTGAGAGCAAGAAAGTCTTGCAGCAGCTTATCCCGGTGCGGCATACGCTTGCGAGTCAGCTCCTGGAGCAGATCCACCACTCTGGTCTCCAGCTGAATATCACAGTATGCAGGCGCTTCCGGCAGAAAGGAATATCTTTTCCCCTTACCCTCAGCAGAAGGAGTATCGGACAACAATTCCAGCTTAATATCCGCATTGCGGTAGTTACCAATCAAATCAATAATTACGCAGTGTGACTTGCCTTCTGCCAGACGCAGCCCGCGTCCCACCTGTTGGGTGAACACCGTCATCGACTCTGTCGGCCTTACGAACAGCAGCGTATCCACGCTTGGAATATCTATCCCTTCGTTAAACAGGTCTACGGTAAACACCACGTCAAGTTCCCCTGTATTCAAACGCCGGATCGCTTCACTGCGGGACATTTCGGCTGTACGCGAGTGAAGACTCACGACGGGGTGACCCTGCTTACGAAAACACTCCGCCAGGAAGTCCGCCTGCCGAATGGATGAGCAGAACCCGATGGTGCGCGTCTGCTTATGCTTGATCCATGCTTCGTATATCTTTGCTGCCTGAGAATCCTGAAGCTGGGCTGCCAGCAGCTCTTCTTCGTCGTAGCGGGTTCCCAGCCAGCGAATCTGCGAATAGTCCGTATCATCATACACGCCATAATACTGATAGGGAGCCAGCCACTGCTGCCGGATCGCTTCGATAAAATGAATCTGATATGCCACATTTCCGTCACAGAGCGCATATACGTCCTTACCGTCCATCCGATCCGGGGTAGCCGTAATTCCAAGCAGAAACTGCGGCTGGAAGTACTCAATAACCTGGTTGTAAGATGATGCGGCAGCATGATGGAATTCATCCACAATGATAAGGTCAAAGGCATCTCTGGCAAAACTCTCACGATGTTTGCGTCTGCTTAACGTATAGATCGATGCAAATATACAATCAGCATCTCCATCCTTAATCTGCCCGTTATAGATACCATAAGTACGTTCAGGCATAATACGTTCGAAAGAAGCCTTGGCCTGGAATAGGATCTCTTCCCGATGAGCTATGAACAAAATACGGCGGAATTTTTGGGCAAAGAAGCCTGCGAGATAGGTTTTGCCAAGACCAGTTGCCATAACAACCATGGCTTTGTCATACTGCTCTTCGAGTGTGCGCTCAAGCGCTTCAAGTGCCAGCTCCTGTGCAGCCCTTGGTCGAATGGGAGTCAGCGATTCTTCAACACGTTCGACGGTGAGTGTATCCGATGCAGCGCCTGTCTCCAGTTCGGCTTCTTCCATGTCGGTAATTCGCTGGATCAATTCCGGATTGTTACGATGATAGTGATCATATTCTGCCTGGTACAATGCAATCGTGTCCGGATTTACCGGAAGCGTTGTCTCATGATAGAAGTTCTCCATGAACTTCTCCAGTGCCATCTGGAACGTGTAAGGTTCTGCCTCCGCATTCATTGCCAAATTCCATTCATATCCGGTCTTTAGTGCGGAAAAAGAGAAGTTAGATGAACCTACAATCAGCAGTCCTTCCCCGTTATCGTAGTCGAAGAGATAGGCCTTGGGATGAAAAGAGGTTCCTGCACTGCGCCATAACCGTGCCTCAATCCGGCTATCGATATCGTGCAGCGCCTGCAGCCCTGCCGGCTGGGTTATGTACAGATAGTCACCGGCCAACATGCGGACCTCCGCTCCGCGTTCGACTGCCTGCTTCAGATGAGGGGCCAGCAGATTCACCCCGGATTGCATGATAAACGAGGTCATAATATAAATGCCGGAAGCATGCTGCATCCCGGCGATCAGTTCATCACCCAGATTGTCGGTTATTAACTTAATGTTAAGCTTCGTCAGCATCGATCAGGAACACTCTTTCTGCAAATCCACCGCGAGCTTCGGCTTTGTCTGCACGGATTTTCTCAAGCTCAGCTGTACTGGAACCATGGACTTCCGCCAGGGAGCGGATGACTTCCAGCATGTCCGCCAATTCTTCCAAGGCGTCTGTATTATTGGCCGCCGCGAAGTACTCTTCGCTCTCCTCGCGCAGTTTAGTTCTGAGTTCTTCCTTGTACTCTTCCGGGTTCAGAATGCGTGTACGACAGCTTTTCCCCTGAGAGGTAATGATATGAGGAATGCGGTCACGCACCAGTTTGTTATATGTAGGCATAGGGGCTGGTCCTTTCTAAGTTCAAGTTTTTTTAATTATACTCTATTTATTTCGCTGCGGATTATCTTCTACTCTTACTGGGAGGTTATTGCATTATTATCAACTAGCTTATCCCTCAATCTCCCAAGCTCATGTAATAATTTGTCCATATCTTTACTGGAGAAGGCATCATAGCTATATGGAGATCCCCTCAATATAAAAAAGCACCAGTATAATTTCTACCGGCGCCCAAAACAATTACATAAAACTAGATTTTATTTTATTTCCGATTATAATGTCCATGCCGTAAATTTCAAAATACGAAGTATCAAATGGACGAATTTCTATTTCAGCCTCGGGGTATTGTAACCCTTCACTTTCTTCTGTTTCCGGTAATGTATTTGTTTCCCACCCTATTTCTTTACCCTTTCTAATCCCAATGAACACTCCCGAATGGAACTGCACTATTTCTTTTGCTTTTTTAATTAGTTCATCTGTGCTTAGGATTTCTGAGTATGGCTTTGGGAACAACACTTCGGATGATTGGTTACTGCTACCAAATACATCAAAAGCAAACCAAGTAAAACTGGAGGCTTCATCTTGGATGCAGGCTAGGTCGTGTCTGAAAACTCTTCATTGAGTCAATTTGAAAATGGCAGCCACGTATACAAACGCCAAGAATGACTTAG
>NZ_JAUQTB010000026.1 GCF_030580655.1 Paenibacillus lacisoli | reverse complement strand
GTGGCTAAACACGGCAGACTGTAAATCTGCTCTCTACGAGTTCGGTGGTTCGAATCCATCAGCCTCCACCAGTTTTATAGGGGCATAGTTTAAAGGTAGAACAACGGTCTCCAAAACCGTTGGTGTGGGTTCAATTCCTGCTGCCCCTGCCAAGCTGTTCTAAATATGGCGGTCGTGGCGAAGGGGTTAACGCACCGGATTGTGGCTCCGGCACTCGTGGGTTCAAGTCCCATCGATCGCCCTTTTTTATTTAAATGATATGTTGGGGATTAGCCAAGCGGTAAGGCAACGGACTTTGACTCCGTCACGCATAGGTTCGAATCCTATATCCCCAGCCATTTCATGCGGACGTGGCTCAGCGGTAGAGCATCGCCTTGCCAAGGCGAGGGTCGCGGGTTCGATTCCCGTCGTCCGCTCCATATTACGGCGCCATAGCCAAGTGGTAAGGCACAGCTCTGCAAAAGCTTTATCCCCAGTTCGAGTCTGGGTGGCGCCTCCATTATTTTTACATCTGTGCCCTTAGCTCAGCTGGATAGAGCGTTTGACTACGAATCAAAAGGTCAGGAGTTCGAATCTCTTAGGGCACGCCATTTTTTTATTAGCCGGTGTGGCGGAATTGGCAGACGCGCGCGACTCAAAATCGTGAGGGAAACCGTGGGGGTTCGAGTCCCTTCACCGGCATTCATAGAAAGCACAAGGAACTGCAAGTATGCAGAACCTTGTGCTTTTTTTGTTTTTCCGTATGGCAATTATCAATCTTCCCAAGGCCTGTTGGACATTAGTCGGAACAGGACCTCGACCTGAGTCTAGGTTCAAAAACCGTCCAGGGTCCGTTTTGAAAATCTGCTAACTATCCTAAAATAAGGACATAAGCAAGAAACAGTAAAGGCGGTGATGAACAAGTGAGAGTAAACAAAGGTAAAGGATTGGCTATCGCGCTGATCGTCTTGGGTACACTGATGCTGCTGGGTAAATTCACTCCATTCTTCGGTCACTTAATTGGATCCATCTTCGGTTTGGTATTTCCACTCATCATGATCGCGCTCGGCTATTACGGAATTAAACGAGGAAATGCAGGGTTTGGCTGGATCATCATGATTATCGGTGTGCTGGTACTGATCAGTAAGCTGGCCTGGTTAATCGGTCCATTCATTGCGATTGGTTTGATCATCTTTGGGATTTCCATGCTGAAGGATCGCAGACGCCCCTATTAATGCAATGACAATCACAAAGGAGGGAGCTTAGAGAAATGAGTGTTTTTCGCAGAATTCGAGATATTACCGTCGCCACCTTAAATGAACACCTAGAACAGAGTCAGGATCCAGTTCGGCTGATTGATCAATTCCTGATCAGTACCCGGAATGAAATTGCTGAGGCGGAGAAGCTGCAGAACCAATACGCACAGCATACACGGCAGATGAAGCAGCAAGTGGATCAGGCGACAAGTATTAAAGACCGGCGTGAAGAGCAGGCGCTGCTGGCACTGAAGGCAGGAGAAGAGCATCTGGCTAAGCTGGCACTACAAGAAAAAATGCTGTATGAAGAGAAAATTGAGCAGTTCACTGAGCTCTGGAGTCAAAGCAGGGAGTCGCTTCGTGAATTGGAACAGCAGCTGCAGGAACTCAGGAACGAGTATCAGACCGTATATAGTAAACGTCAGTATTATGCGGCCCGTATGCAGACACTTCAACTGCAGCAGCGTATGAATCAGCGGGCAGGAAGCTATGGTACTACCAATGTACCGGGAATGTTCAACCGTCTGGAGAACACAGTATCTGACTTGGAAGCCGAGACACGCAGCCTGCGTGACCTGCGCCGGATGGATAACGAATACAGCCAGTCATCTTCGGGATCCTTGCTGGAGCAGGAGATGGCTAAATTAAGACAAAAGCTAAACGGCGGCGGAAAGGAGTAAGAGGATGTCCCGATTATATCGTTCAACAAGAGACAAAATGATTACTGGCCTATGCGGCGGTTTATCTGAGTCCCTGGGTTTTAATTCCACCTGGATGCGTCTGCTGGTACTGATCAGTATTCCTTTTAGCGGCGGCGCCACTTTCCTGATCTACATTATCGCGGCATTAGTCATTCCCAAGGAATCGGTTCCTCCATTCGGACCATTCAACGGTCCATTCGGCGGCGGTCATCAGCACCGTCCTGGCGGGCCTTATGATGGCGGTTTTAACGGTGCTAATGGCGCAAGCTTCTATGGCAATCAAGCCCCAGGAGCCGGTGGTTATGGTGGGGGTCTTGGCAGCAGCTTTGATCCTCGTCAGCAGCATACAGGCGATCGTTCCTTCCAGCAGGGCTTCGGTACCCAGAACACTAAAAGTGATCTGGATGCCATGATGGAGGACATCGAGAATAAGGCATTACGTAAAGAGTTGGAAGAGCTTCGTCAAAAATTATCCAAGTACGAAAATCAGAAGGGAGATTTATAATCATGGGAGTATTTAAACGTATTAAAGATATGACTAAGGCGTCGGTGAATGAACTGTTGGATAAAGTAGAAGATCCGATTGTGATGCTGAATCAATACCTGCGTGACATGGAGGCTGAAATTCATGAAGCTGAGGTGACGGTTGCGAAGCAAATGGCGAACGAGCGCCGAAGCAAACAGCGTCTGGAAGAGGCATTACGGATGTCCTCCGAGCGAGAAGCACAGGCTGAACGTGCACTGACCAACGGTCAAGAAGAAGTGGCGCGTAAGCTGCTGGAAGAGAAGATCTATTTTGATCAGAAACAAAACGAATACCGTGACTTCCACGCACAGTCTGAACAGCAAGCGAAGGAACTGCTGCAGCAGCTGCACGAAATGAAAGATGAGTTCTACAAAATGCGCAACAAGCGTAATGAGCTCGTATCCCGTGCCCAAATGGCCAAAGCGAAAAGGCAAATGTCCCAGATCAGCAGCCTGCACACCATCGAGAGCGGAAGTGCCTCGCTTGGATTCCACCGTATGGAAGAGAAGATCATGCAGATGGAAGCCGAAGCAGATGTAATGCGCGCCCCATATGCACAGAACTATAATTCCTATACCAGCCCGGCTGATATGGAGAAGCAACTAAAAGTTGACGAGCAGCTTCAGGCGCTCCGCAATAAAATGCAGGGCACAGCTGCTCCGAAAGATAACGTACAGGAATAACTCTATTCCGAACGTACACAATATGATATGCTAAAAGGGTTGAGCCATACGGCGCTAAGGCAGCGCTGCTATGGCTTTTCCTTCATAACAGACCCATTAGAACGACAAGGAGGTGCGGCATGGAAAAGCGGAAGACAGTCATTGCGATCACGATTATTGCTATAGGTCTGATGATGCTGCTCGGGAAGTGGCTCAGCTTCTTAACCATTGCTGCACTTGCCCTGATGCTTGCCGGATTTTACCAGATGCGCAGCTACAGAATGAAACCGGGATATACGCTAATGGGGCTTGGCGGACTGCTGCTTGTGCTGGATCATCTGATGCTGGCTATTGCGATTGTTTTGATTTCGCTAGGCATTTTCTATTTGAGAGGACGCCGTCTGCAGCCGCGGGAAGGAACCATGGTCAAACAAAACTTCATGTCCAATTACGATTGGGATGCTGCACCTTGGAGTCTGCGCAGTATGAGCATCTGGCATGTGCTTGGTGAAATGGATGTGGATCTATCGCTGGCCATTCCGGAGGAACGCAATACGACGATTTACGTACAAGGTATTATGGGTGATGTCGATTTGATGCTGCCTGAATATTATGGTGTTGAGATTGAATCTTTTATCCTGTTCGGTAAAATTCAGTTCGGGCATGACCAGGACAGCGGTATGATGAACCGGCTCGTCTGGAGATCTGCGAATTACGAGCAGGCTGAGTTCAAAGTTAAGTTTGTAGTCTCCTACCTGGTAGGCGATGTGAATATTAAAATATTGTGATACAGGAGGAGCCGTATGAAAGAGAAAAAGCCGTCTAATATGGTAACCCGCAGTATGGGTGAAGGTATCCTCCTGGGCATGGTCGTGTTCTTTATCATTACATATATGTTATATACCTACGGATATCTGGCTCCGTTCACCAGCTGGAGGCATCCGGTACAGGGGGCGGCAGCTGTCATCCTGCTGATTGCGGCACTGGGTGCAGTGTACGGGTTTTATCATAGCTACAGAGTGAAAAGAAGATTGGAGATTTTGCGTGAGACTTTATTGAAGTGGGAGAAGGGTAATCCTTCTCCTCCAGTATTGGCAGGCTTGGGAGACGATGAAGTAGGCCAGCTCGGAGATCAGTTGGGCCGGATCAGCAAAAAGTGGGAGGAGCAGGTCTCTTCACTGCAGCGGTTGTCGACGAATAATGCACAGTTAGCTGAGCAGGCACGGGTATCTGCGATTATGGAGGAGAGGCAGAGGCTGGCCAGGGAACTGCATGATGCGGTCTCCCAGCAGTTATTCGCAATCTCGATGACGGCGACGGCCGTGGGACGAACGCTGGAGAAGGATTTTGACAAGGCCCAACGGCAGATCGCCCTGATCGAGGAGATGGCGGCTGTCGCCCAGTCGGAGATGAGAGCCTTGCTTCTTCACCTGCGTCCGGTCTATCTGGAAGGCAAGCACCTGGAGCAGGGACTGCGAGAATTGATCCGGGAGCTGCAGACGAAAGTACCGATGGATATTATTTTCGAAATGGACGACGGTATTCAGCTGGTGAAAGGGATTGAGAATCACTTATTCCGTATCATTCAGGAAGCGATGTCCAATACACTGCGTCATGCCAAAGCAAACAAGATGGAGATTCGGATACAGCAGCGGCCGGATGCACTGCGGGTCATGATTCGGGATGATGGAGTCGGTTTTGCACTAGATGACAAAAAACAAGCTTCTTACGGCCTGTCTACCATGCAGGAACGGGTCATTGAGATCGGAGGAGCTATTCAATTTATTACAGCGCCGGGCAAAGGAACCCGCATTGAAATCACCGTGCCTGTAATTGAAGAAATTGGAGGGAGTGAAGGATATGGAAGTGGAAACACCGGTGAAGGTGCTGCTGGTCGATGACCATGAAATGGTCCGGATCGGCCTGGCGGCCGTACTTGGAACGGAAGAGGGAATCGAAGTTGTTGGCGAAGCAGGCAGTGGAGAAGAAGGAATTCGACTTGCATCCGAATATCACCCGGATGTTATTCTGATGGATCTGGTGATGGAGGGAATGGATGGGATTGAGACTACGCGCCGAATCATGTCCATGTATCCGGAATGTAAGGTGATTGTGCTGACCAGCTACCTGGACGATGAGAAGATGTACCCGGTCATCGAAGCGGGAGCGTTCAGCTATCTGCTGAAGACATCCCGAGCGTCGGAAGTCGCGGAGGCCATCCGCGCAGCGGCACGCGGACAGTCCGTGCTGGAATCCCAGGTAGCATCCAAGATGATGAACCGTTTCCGCCAGCCGCAGGCTGAAGTGCCGGCTCATGCGGAGCTGACGGACCGTGAGATGGAAGTGCTGCGCTTGCTCGCACAAGGTAAATCCAATCAGGACATCGCGGATGAATTGTTTATTGGCGTAAAGACGGTCAAGTTCCATATCACCAACCTGCTGGCTAAACTGGGCGTCGAGGATCGGACCCAGGCGGCGATATATGCTTACAAGAATGGATTGGCGGAATAAGGACGCGATGATCTGACGAATGTAAAAAGAATAGATCAAGATAAGAAGAAATCCCGTAATAGCAGGCGCTATTGAAACGGGATTTTTGTTTTTAACCGGATGGGAAGGCAGTAACTCCTTATGGTTGAGTGTCCAAGGAATGGGTAATTCTCGAATAAGAAGTATCAAACTCCCGGAAAACGGTCATCCTGTTGATAGATTGATAGATTCGGACCGGGGGGATGAGTGAAATGTCGAAAGGGGTATTCCGCAATCCTAATATGTTCGTTATGATGATGATTCTGATCATGGCCGTTGTGCTGACGACGGGTTTTCAGAACGGTGGAAAGGGGGACAAGCCGAGCACAGCGGCCCCTGCCGAGGCCAAAGCTGAATTGCAGCAGCTCCTGGATTTGACCTTCGTTTCTCAAGGACAGCCTGAGCATACTGTGCTGAAATGGCAGGGAGACTGGAACGGATTGAATGGAGAGCATGCTGAGGCAGCTGCACAGCAAGCTGCCCGAATGCTGGGATTACCGAATCCGGTGCTGGAAGAGGTGAATGGTCATCCTGTATATCGTTCTGAGGCTGAATTCGGAGGAATCTCCTTCAAGTGGAATGTAATCGAGAAGGAGGCCAGCAGCTGGTATGCCGTTCTTCGTATAGATTTCCAGGGAAGCGGCACCCAGCCACAGCTGTTAGCCTATCAGGAACAGGCCGCAGCCGTCTTTCATCAATCGGGAATTAAAGGAGCATGGAATGTTTCTTTTCAATGGCTGAAGGCAGTACAGGATGTGAAGGAGCAGTTGAAACAGGCGGAGCAGACTATTGCGGCCCAGGTGCCGGTCCAGCAGCTTGAGAGTTATGAGGATGCGGCTTCGGCAAGCACTTCGTATACTTCCGGGCAGCTCCCTGTATCTGTGATGAGCGGATCTCAAGCGATGCAAATGCAGATTGCGGTTCACCAGAATGATGCCCTTCATGTAAACCGCTTAACGATCGGCTTTCCTGTAATTACGATAGAGTATTGAGGAAAGATCATAAGGATTTTTTATAAACAGTGAAATAGCCATGTCAGGAAAGATTGTGCTAAAATGGCATCAATCCCTGGTCTAAAAGAAAGCATCGGGGCTGAGCATCAGCAAATCAACAGTGACATCCAGGTTCAAGCATGACGTCAAGATGGTAAGGTTTGGTAAGTTATTATCTACACTATACTATCACAGAAAGAATGAGGAGCCATGGCTGAAAAACAAATTCTAAATTCATTGCAAACCCCAGGCGCTGTATTTTTCATTTTTGGAGCTACAGGTGATTTGGCTCGACGCAAGCTGTTTCCGGCGATTTATAGTCTGTATCGTGAAGGTAAGCTCGGAGAGGATTTTGCGGTGATTGGCGTGGCCCGGCGGCCGCGTACCGAGGAAGAGTTCAGGCAGGATCTGTTGGAATCCATTCAGGAATTTTCCCGCTACAAAGCAGAGGAGAATGAGGAATGGAGCTCGTTTGCACAGCATTTTGAATATAAGTCACTCGATATTAATAATGTGGACGGGTTCCGTGAACTGCTGCAGCAGACGGAGGTGCTAGAAGCCAAATATGATATTCCGGGCAACCGATTGTTCTATCTTGCGCTTGCTCCTGAACTGTTCGGCAGTGTCTCCTTCAACCTGAAGGAAGGCGGCATGCTGGGCGGCAGCGGATGGAACCGTCTTGTTATCGAGAAGCCGTTCGGTTATGATCTGCAGTCGGCCGAAGAGTTGAACAAGCAGATTCGCGAAGTATTCGAAGAGGAAGAAGTTTACCGGATTGACCATTATCTTGGAAAAGAGATGGTTCAGAATATTGAGGTCATCCGTTTTGCCAATGCTTTTTTCGAGCCTGTCTGGAACAACAAGCATATTGCGAATATTCAGATTACGCTCGGTGAGACCGTAGGTGTAGAGGAACGCGGCGGGTACTATGATCATTCCGGTGCTCTGCGGGATATGGGGCAAAACCATATGCTGCAGATGCTTACGATGATCGCCATGGAGCCGCCAAGCCGTCTGCTGCCGGAGGATATCCGGGATGAGAAGGTGAAGGTGCTGCGGTCGCTGCGTCCTTTTGATACGCATGAGGAAGTGAGAACCCAGGTGGTCCGCGGACAATATACCGAGGGTGAATATAAAGGAAAACATCTTCCAGGATACCGGCAGGAGGATAAGGTAGATCCGAACTCCACAACGGAGACATTCTTTGCAGCACGTGTGCTGGTTGACAACTTCCGCTGGGCGGGTGTTCCATTCTATATCCGTACAGGCAAACGTCTCCCGGTTAAAACCACGGAGATCGTTGTTGAATTCAAGGGTGTGCCGACGAACGTATATCTTGGCCAGAAGCATGCACTTGAACCGAATCTGCTCGTCATCCGGGTCAATCCAATGGAAGGCATTTATATCAAGATTAATGCCAAGAAGCCAGGTTCCGAATCCGAGATTGAGCCGCTGGCTATGGATTTCTGTCAGAGCTGTATGGTGGGCATTAACTCGCCGGAAGCTTATGAGAGCCTGCTGCAGGATGCGGTGCAGGGGGACTCGACTTATTTTACAAGATGGGACGAAGTGGCGACAGCCTGGTCCTTCATTGATAAGATAGCAGCTGCATGGAAAGAGAGTCCCGACACGCTGGAGCAATATCCTGCGGGAACCTGGGGACCGGAAGGAGCCAATAAGCTGGTTGAGCAGGATGGCTTCCAATGGTGGCCGGTTAATGGTCAGGATGAGGATAATGTAGTCTGGAAGCTGGGTGGCGGGCAGTAAGCTCCAGCAGCGGGTACATTTCCCCCTGCGGGTGAATAGGATAGTATGATGAATCATCCCCATACCTTAAAGGTATGGGGATGATTTGTGTACAGATTGTGCTATAATATGATAGTTCAGGACAGCCTTATAGAAGCCGGAATGAGCCTGAGTATATTGAGAGTAAAGGCAGGTTAGAGCATGTAGGCCTTTAATGAGGGAAGTCGTGCATGTAAACCGAACTAACTAATGGCAGGCACCGGCGCGAAAAGCCGGATCCACCTGTGTAATGATAGAGCATATGAGACGAATGATGAGGGGAATTGTGAAATGAGTAAAACAGTAAATGATATACTTCAGCAGGAAGTGGACAAACGGCGTACGTTTGCTATCATTTCCCACCCGGATGCGGGTAAAACAACGTTGACGGAAAAGCTGCTCCTGTTCGGGGGGGCGATTCGTCTGGCCGGAACAGTAAAAGCTCGTAAAGCCAGCAAGCATGCGACGAGTGACTGGATGGAAATTGAAAAGCAGCGGGGAATCTCGGTAACGTCCTCTGTCATGCAGTTTGATTACAACGGTCATCGTATTAATATTCTGGATACTCCGGGTCACCAGGACTTCAGTGAAGATACTTATCGTACGCTGACGGCAGCCGATGCGGCAGTCATGCTGATTGACGTGGCCAAAGGTGTCGAAGCCCAGACCATCAAGCTGTTCCAGGTCTGCGCGAAGCGCGGGATTCCCATCTTTACCTTCATTAACAAACTGGACCGTGAAGGGCGCAGCCCATTCGATCTGATGGAAGAGCTGGAGCAGGTGCTCGGCATTCGTTCTGTACCAATGAACTGGCCGATCGGCACAGGCCGTGAACTGTGCGGTGTCTATGACCGCATGAAGGATCAGGTTGAACTGTTCCAGGGAGACGATCATTCCACGATCAAAGTTCAAAAAGTCGACGGTTACGAGGACAGCGTCATCCGTGATATGGCAGGCGAGTTCTTGCATGATCAGCTGTGCCAGGATCTGGAGCTGCTGGACGTAGCAGGCGATCCGTTCGATCTGGAGAAGGTACTCAGCGGTCAGTTGACACCCGTCTTCTTCGGCAGTGCGATCAACAACTTTGGCGTACAGACGTTCCTGGAGAATTTCCTGCAGCTGGCACCCAAGCCGGAGCCTCGCCGCAGTACAGCGGGTCTGATTGAACCGACGAATGAAAAATTCTCGGGTTATGTCTTCAAAATCCAGGCAAACATGAATCCGGCCCACCGTGACCGGATTGCATTCCTGCGGATTGTATCCGGCAAGTTCGAGCGCGGGATGAGCGTTAAGCACGTGCGGGTCGGCAAAGAAATCAAGCTGTCCCAGCCGCAGCAGTTCCTGGCCCAGGACCGGGACATTGTGCAGGAAGCATATCCAGGTGATATCATCGGTTTGTTCGATCCAGGTATTTTCCGGATTGGCGATTCGCTTAGTCAGGGCAGTGAAGTGGTATTCGATGAGCTGCCAACGTTCTCGCCTGAGATTTTTGCCAAAGTAACCGTGAAAAATGCTCTTAAACATAAGCAGTATCAGAAGGGTATTGACCAATTAACAGAAGAAGGAACCATTCAGGTGTTCCAAACGGTGAGCTTCGACGATACGATTCTGGGTGTTGTCGGCCAGCTTCAGTTTGAAGTGTTTGAATACCGGATGAAGGGTGAATATGGCGTAGATGTGCAGCTGCAGCGGATGCCATACCAGTTTGCACGCTGGATCATTGACGATCATATTGATCCAAGCAAATTCCGGATTAACTCTACCCTGGTTAAAGATAAAAAAGGTAACTACGTCGTTCTGTTCGAAAATGAGTATGCCATGCGAACGGCGATGGATAAAAACCCGACAGCCCAGTTCCTGGAGACAGCTCCTTAAGGAGTTCTGTCGTCGGATGGTTAACATGTTGGATGTGGGAAGCAAAAAAGCCTGAGTACTCAGGCTTTTTTGTCCTTGTGGGCAGGCAGGGTTGGCTGGATTATTTCAGGGGGGCCGGTGTTACCTGCTTCAGATGGTCATGAACCACATGGATCAGCTGATCCTGCTGCTGGGTATCAATCTCTTTCCAGATCATTTCGAAGACGGCTCCAAGTCCAGGCAGCGCTGCTTCAGGTCCGTCAACGGAGCCTTCAATCATTTCGCGCAAATCGTTTTCCGATTTGTTATGCACCTTGTGGACAATAGCCTGGCGAAGGTCCAGTGTGATCGGCATGCTCTTTTACCTCCTCTGTCTGTCTTGTGAGTGTATCGGAAATCCTTTTATACTGTGCCCTGCCGGCGGGATCTGAATACAGCAATATGTGATATACTATGTCATGCAGAAACGTGAGATTCGGGAGGGTGCTTAATGTCGAAAAAGCAGTTTGCCATTATAGGAATGGGGCGCTTCGGTTCCAGTGTGGCCAATGCGTTGAGCGAAATGGGCTTTGACGTGCTGGCGATTGATTCAAGTGAACAGCGGACCCAGGAAGTAGCCAACATTGTTACACATGCGGTATCAGCGGATTCTACAGATGAAGAGGCCCTTCGTGCACTGGGCATCCGCAACTTTGATGTAGTGGTCGTCGCGATCGGCGAGAATATCCAGGCCAGCATTCTGACGACACTCATCCTGAAGGATCTGGGAATTCCGGTGCTGGTGGTCAAGGCTCAGAATGAGCTGCACGGGAAGGTGCTGCAAAAAATCGGAGCAGACAAGGTGATCTATCCGGAGCGAGACATGGGTCTGCGCGTTGCCCATCATCTGACTTCGCCGAATATACTGGATTATATCGAGCTGTCGGCTGAATACAGTATTCTGGAGATTGAGGCTTCCCGATCGATTATCGGCAAAAGCTTGAAGGAACTGGATGTACGTGCCCGTTACGGTTGTAACGTCATGGCTATTCGCCGGGGCGAGTCCATGAATATTTCCCCGGATGCGGATGAACCTATTGCAGATCATGACGTGCTGGTTATTGTAGGACATAAGAATGATCTGACCAAGCTGGAGCTTGCGTTTTCCAAGTAGAAATGAACTTGAAAATACAGTTAAGAATGACAGGGTGGTAGAACGATGGATATTATTTCACCTAACAATCCCCGTGCCAAGGAATGGGCACAGCTGCTGGAGAAGAAGCATCGCACCCGTCAGCATAAATATATCATCGAAGGTATCCATCTCGTTCAGGAGGCATTATTGGCCCGGGCGGATATTGAATGCATTGCTTTTGATCTCGATAATGGGATTCCGCCTGAGCTGGCAGCGGTCGAGCCGCCGGAAGCTCCTGTCGAGTGGGTCGGTGTGTCGTCCGCAGTCATCGCCAAATGCAGCGATACCAAAACCCCTCAGCCGGTGTTCGCTATTATACGCAAGCAGGAGCAGCCGTTCGAGGCTTTGCTGAATGCCACCGGTGAGATGGTGATCGTGCTGGACGGAGTACAGGATCCGGGGAATGTAGGAACCATAATCCGAAGTGCGGATGCTTCCGGTGCAGCGGGTGTTATTTTGGGACAAGGTTGTGCAGATGTGTATAACCCGAAGACAATTCGTTCCACGATGGGATCCTTGTTCCATCTCCCGGTAGCGGAAGGAAATCTTGCAGAGCTGCTGCCTTTGGCTAAGTCACGTGGAGCCAAGCTGGTTAGTACGTCGCTGCAGGCCAAGTTTTCGTGCTACAGTTATAATTTTAGTGATGGGGCCTGGATCGTGATCGGCAATGAAGGGCAGGGTATTTCCCGGGAAACCGCGGAGCTTGTCGATGATGCTGTATTGATCCCGATGGAAGGGCAGGCGGAATCGCTGAATGCGGCAATGGCTTCAACGATCCTGCTGTTTGAGGCGATGCGGCAGCGGAAGTTTAGGGAGTAAACGATTCCCGTCAAACGCCCAAGTAACTGTTCCTGACTAAAAAAAACGGTTCATTAAACTCAGATGAATGAGCAATGCATGGGCAATTCCCCAAGCATTCCTCATTCTTTTTTATTATGTGAAGGCATCTTCAAGCCATTCCCAAGTGTCGTCATCACTTGGGGCGTTATTTTGTCACTCCATGAAAGCTCTGATCTATCAGATAACCTTGATAGATCAGAGCTTTTTTGTTTTTTTGATCAATGTACGATCCCGTCCTTTCAATTATAAAGATAATGCAGGATAGCGAAACGAGATAGCAGAACATGACAAAAAAATACTATAGCTGGACAAAAACAAGTAACTTATACAGCTATTTTGCAGCAAACACTTCCAATCATTACGTTTGGGCAATTAAGAAATGTGAGGTTATCGCAAAGTCTATATAAAAAGCTAACGCTCTACAAACAAGGGTTAATGGGGGAATACACAATCAAAACAAACACGAAAACATATACAGTAAGATCATTACGTTCTGATCTAAAAGGAGTGTTCGTGTGGACAGCAGTCGGTATATAATCCCTCGCAAAGTGATATGGAAGGCGTTCCAACAATCCAGAAAAACCAAAGTTATAGGTGTAGATGGCCAGACCATTCAGGATTTTAAACGTAATCATAAGACATTGTTGTCAGAACAGCATCAGCTTTTAACCTCGGGTAAATACAAACCTTCCCCAGTGCGCAGAGTTTTTATCCCCAAGAGGAAGGGCGGATTAAGAGCGGTAGGGATTCCAACGGTAAAGGATTTTATAGTACAGACCGTCTTGAAAAATGAATTATATCTTGGGTTCGAAGTTCTTTTCCATCCCAATTCTTATGGCTACAAGCAAAAACGTGAAGCACGGGAAGAAGCCATACATTTGGCTGGAAAGCGCTGTCTGCAGCAGGATTGGCTTATTGTCCTCGATATCAGAAATTTTGGCGATAATATTAACCACCGCTTACTTATGAATATGTTAAAGAAAGATGTACGCAAGAAATGGGTACTGCTATACACACAGCGTACAATGAAAGCCCCCGAACAGACGAGAAAAGGAAAATTGATTCCGAAAAAGAAGGGGCTTGCACAGGGAAATAAGTTGAATTTTTTACTGGGTAACTATTATTTGCACCATATTTTTGACATGTGGATGCAAAAGAATCATCCCCATATTGTATTTGAACGATATACCGATGATATTATCTGTCATTGCAAGAGTGAAGCCACTGCCCAAACACTACTTAAAAAAATTAAGCAAAGACTGAAAATGTACCACCTGACGCCCCACCCACAAAAAACAAAAATTGTTTATTGCAAAGACGCTAAACGTAAGGAGAACTATTCAAATGTCTCATTTGAATTCTTAGGTGCCAAGTTTCAATCTCGAAAGGTCAAAACCCAAAACGGTAAATTTATCATTCGATTTGCTCCAAGTGAATAGCTTTCTGCTTATATAAAGTTAAGAAGCCACTGAATGTTGTTCAGTGGTTTTGGATTGTTTTTATGATACTACGAATTGTACAGCATGAATGCCCGCCTTCGGCAGCAAAGACACCAACTTAGTCGATGTTCACACAAGACTAACTGGTTAACCAGCGTGGCCACAAAGACTTTGCTCTGGAATGATTTTGGTGAGATCCGCCCATGATAGTACTAAAGACAGGGGAGGATCACAGAGATGCGTAAGAAAAATTTAAAAATGCAGAAGGTGCAATTATCCCATCTTGAACAATATAGTCAGCTTTTACGATACGTATTTCAGGTTACTAATAATGAGCTTCACAAACTGGGCTGGGGAGAAAAAGAAATCCTGCATGAAAAATCACCTGTTCTTCAGCAAGCAGATGTGCTCGGGTGGTTCGATGGAGAAAAGTTGATTTCTTCAGTATCTACATATCCATTTGAGGTCAGGATCTTTAATCAGACTTATGCTATGGGCGGCGTTACAGGAGTAGGAACGTTTCCTGAATACTCTAGTCAAGGCCTAATGAATAAACTTCTGCTGCAGGCTCTTACCAACATGCGTGAAAAAAGGCAGTCCATATCTTACCTGTATCCGTATTCCATACCTTATTACCGCCGTAAAGGGTGGGAAATCATTTCAGATAAAATTGTGTTCGAAGTTCAGGACTATCAATTACCTAAAAACAAACATGTAGCTGGTGATGTAGCACGCGTAGACCCTGAAAGCGAAGATGTAAAAACGGCCTATGAGCGATTCTCGCTGCAAACCCATGGAGCCATGCTGCGAAAAGAACTTGCATGGAGTGAGTATTGGCGATGGGACCCGGATGATCTAACCGCTGCCGTCTATTATGGTGAAGATGGTCAGCCCGAGGGCTACCTTCTATATTGGATAGAAGAAGAAGTATTTCATGTTAAAGACATGATCTTTATTCATGAGGAAGCCCGAAGCGGGCTTTGGAATTTCATTAGTGCCCATTTTTCGATGATCTCAAAAGTAATTGGTAATATTCATACAGATGAACCACTTGCCTTCTTGCTGGAAGATGCTGATATTAAGGAGACAATCTCACCGTACTTTATGGCAAGGATTGTGGATATTGAGCAATTTGTTTCAAAATATCCATTCAAACCTGCAGCCAGACAAAGAGAGTGGACGTTCAACTTACAAGATCCGCTGCTATCTTGGAATCAAGGAACATTTACGCTCCAGATCGAACCAAATGGGTGCGGTAAAGTAATCCGAAGTCATAGCCGTCGCAGCGAGGATAGCATAAGTATCCAGTCTCTGACAACCATGCTGCTTGGCTATAAGCGAGCTGAGTACCTTCACAAAATTGGCCGTATCCAATGCCATCCGGATACGTTAGATTTATTAGAAGATGCAATAGAACAGCAGACACCTTATTTCTCTGATTTTTATTAAGCATTTCATAAGGGGCTTGAAGAAGAAGGTTAAAATCAAAACCCGCCAGCTCCTTCGGTGAAGTGCACCCCTTAGAATAGACATTGGAAAAACCCCCTGGTTATTCCGATGAAATCTAAGGGGTGCATTTTTATG
>NZ_JAUQTB010000025.1 GCF_030580655.1 Paenibacillus lacisoli | reverse complement strand
AAACCCCGCTCGACTTGCATGTATTAGGCACGCCGCCAGCGTTCGTCCTGAGCCAGGATCAAACTCTCCAATAAAGTTATTGAAAAGAGCGATAAGCTCAAAAACTTGCTAGCGATTCTCATTAAACATAAGAATCAATTAAATTCATCATCCATTTGTTCAGTTTTCAAAGAACTTACCCTTCAGGTAACTGTTGTTCTCCGTCAGGAATTATATTATATCATTTTTTTCAACCAGTTGTCAACTCTTTTTTTTGGTAACTTCTTCAACAACACCACTCGTTTGAGCTGACTTAAAGAATATATCATGATAGCTAGTTAGTTAGCAACAACTAATTTTTTGCATTTTTATCTTTCTCCAGGTTTCCTCTTTTGTTTATCCGCCGCTCTTCTTGTTCGCAGCTCCCAACCGGACAACAGCTTATCCTCTACCTTCTTTGCGGCCAATTAATAAAGCTGAATTATCCTACCATAGTTTTAAGTACCTCCGTTTAAAGTTATTATACAATTAGATATCATTGTTCCAATTTCGAATAATAACAGGAGGTGCCGCATTGAAGGCTTGGCTGCAGCAGCTGCGTAAAGGATACGGCAAAAAGCTGGCTTCCCTTCACCGCTGGAATGCCTGGATCGTTGTGATTCTGGCCGTCAGCGGATTGATTCTGTTGGGGGGCTTTTGGCGTGAAGTACTGGGCGCCGGCCGTATCTGGCTGAAATGGCTTCATATTATTGTAGGTCTTGCTATGCTTGTTCCGGTTATCTACTATTTATTACTTGCCGGAAAGCACTGGAAGCAGCTTAGGGATCGGCCTTGGCAAAAGGTTAATACGATTATTGTATTGATCCTCCTGGTGGGATGGTTCATCTCTGGTGTTCTTTTGTGGCAGTTTAAAGCCGTCGGTCCCCGTTGGTCAGGACAGGCGCTCTGGATCCATGATCTGCTGACCTGGGTCGGTCTGCCTTACATCATCTATCACTCGATTACCCGGACCAAATGGCTCAAAGATACCCACCGTCGGGCTATTCCAAATAAAAATCAGCCTAACGCCGTGCCGGAAGCCGAGAGTACAGGTCCGCAACCTTTTTATACTCGTCGGGCCTTTCTACGTACGGCAGTAGGAGCCGGGGCAGCTCTTACTTTGGGTCCTACCTTTATCCGTTGGGCCAAAAATTCAATCGCCTATCAATCAAGTAACGAGCGTTATTTTGAGAACGATGCCAATCGAATGTCTCCAGCTCCTCATCCGCTGCCCCAGTCCGCTCCCCCAATCGGCGGAGGGGCAGAAGGTAACTTCAGGGTCTATACGGTTACCGACATTCCTTCTTTTACGAATACCAATTGGTCTTTCAGTATTGATGGTCTCGTGAACAAGCCTATGACGTTAACTTGGGAGCAGTTCCTTGAGATCAGGCGCTCCGTCCAGGTTAGTGACTTTTACTGTGTAACAGGCTGGTCCGTATTCAAGAATACATGGGAAGGCATCCCGCTGACACAGCTGCTGAAGATGGCTGGTGTGAAACCTGAAGCTGCAACAATTAAGTTCTACTCCGGTGATGGTGTGTATACTGACGCGATCTCTCTTGAACAGAATCAACAAATGGGCGATGTTCTTGTAGCTGTCATGCATGACGGAAAGCTGATCCCCAGCGACCTTGGCGGGCCTGTAAGATTAATTGTTCCTCAAATGTACGCCTATAAGTCGGTCAAATGGCTGAACCGCATCGAGCTCATCGCCGAGGATCATATTGGTTACTGGGAAGAACGGGGTTACGACAAAGATGCCTGGGTTCCCAGCCTCCGCAAAAAGAGTTCCACTTAAGCAAAAAACAGGATTCTACATGGGTAGAATCCTGTTTTTATTTGCAACTATGCTTGTTGATTCAGCAAACGAATAAACTCATCCTCATCTTCAATCGTCTCAATCCCAAGCTGCTGGGCTTTGGCCAGCTTGCTGCCTGCCTTTTCCCCAGCTACGACGATATCCGTCTTTTTGGATACACTGCCGGTTACGGTTGCGCCGAGCGCTTCTAGCCGGCTGGTCGCCTCGTCCCGGGTCATTTGGTGCAGCGTTCCGGTCAGAACTACTGTTTTACCATTGAAGTAAGAATCGGTACTGACCGGCTTTGGCGCTTCCGGCGCCTTGGCCTCTACGCCAAGGGCCAGCATCTTCTCAATGCCCGCCTGTGTAAACGGATCTGCAAAGAAGGAAACGATGCTCTCAGCCACGATGTCACCTACATCCGGCAGTGCCACTAATTCCTCAACTGAAGCACTCATCACCTTATGGAGATCACGGAAATGCTCGGCCAGCATCCGCGTAGTCGCTTTACCTGTATTCGGAATCCCAAGAGCGTACAGGAAGGAAGCCAGATCTCGTGTCTTACACTTCTCGATAGAGTCGAGCAGATTGTTAGCCTTCTTCTCTCCAAAACGTTCCAGCTTAATCAAATCATCAAACTGAAGAGTAAACAGATCGGCAGGTTCCCGGACATTTAACTCATCATGGAGCTGAATCGCTGTTTTGTCACTAAACGTCTCGATATCCATGGCATTCCTGGATGCGAAATGGGTGATCCGGGCTACGATCTGCGGCTTACATCCCAGTTTGTTATTGCAGAACAGATGTGCACCACGCTGCTCCAGCGGGAAACCGCAGGCAGGACATGTTTCCGGATAGATAATTTCCTCGCCATCGTTCTCCTCTGTCACCTTGCCCAGAATCTCCGGGATAACATCATTCGAGCGGCGAATAAACACCCGGCTGCCCAGAGCAAACTTCAGATTCTTGCGTTCGATATCACCGACATTGTTCAGCGTACAGTTCTGTACTGTGACCCCAGCAAGCTCGACCGCTTCTACGCGTGCCAGTGGCGTCACTTTACCCGTGCGCCCTACATTCCAGGTCACAGACTGCAGCACAGTCGTTGTCTCTTCCGCTTCAAACTTGTAGGCAACAGCCCAGCGCGGGAATTTATCTGTATACCCCATTATTTCACGAATTCGCATATCCGTTATCTTGATGACCGCACCATCAATCAGAAAGTCTAGCTCACTGCGAGTCTGTTCAATCTCAGCCAGATGCTCCATAACATCATCAAAGTTATCGAAATACGTCAGATACGGATTCACCTTAAAACGGTTCTCGCGCAAAAAGTCCATCATTTCCTTGTGGGAAGTGAAAGTGATGTTCTCGGCATACCCCACATTATAGAAAAAAGCATTCAACCGACGTTCTGCTGTCACCTTCGGATTCAGGTTGCGCAGTGCACCCGCCGCCGCATTCCGTGCATTCTTGAGCGGTTCAGCAGCCGTCTCGTTGTACTTCGCCAGAACAGACAAATTCATAATGCCTTCACCCTGTACTTCAATTGTCCCTTCGTGGAAGGGGATCGTTAGAGGTACGGATTTAATCGTCTTGACCTGCTCCAGAATCCCTTCTCCAACGGTTCCGTTCCCCCGCGTGGAAGCCTGCGTCAGCCTTCCGTCGGTGTAGGTCAGATTCAGGGTCAGGCCGTCAAACTTCAGCTCCAGCGCATATTGAAGCTGCGGCAGCAGGCTGTCCGGGTTTTTGCTGTTATAATCGTTCACGAGCTTGACCGCCCGTGCATTCCAGCTGCGCAGCTGCTCAATGTTCTGCGCCTTATCTAGACTCCAGAGTGGTGCCAGATGACGATGCGGCGTAAAGCCTTTCAGAATCTCACCGCCTACCCTTTGGGTCGGGGAATCCGGCAGTACAATCCCGCTCTCCTGCTCAAGAGAGACCAACTGATCATAAAGCGCATCGTATTCCTTGTCACTGACTAGAGGTGCATCAAGCGTATAGTAATGATAATTGTATTGATTCAGCTTGGCGACCAGTTCTTCCATACTGTGCATTGGATCCATGCAGGGTTATCCCTCCGTGAATGTTATATGTAAGGCGGAGAAAGCAATCTCTCTCCGCCTGAAAGCCGTTCATAATTATTCTACCTTAGTGATCGGAGCAAATCCTGCAAGCAGACGCTTGACACCAACCGGTGCAGGAAAAGCAATCTGCAGCTCCATGTCGTTGCCGGTGCCTTTAACCGCGACGATGGTACCGGTGCCCCACTTGCCGTGCTGCACCTTGTCACCGGCTGCAAAAGCGCTGCCGCCCGCTGCCGCCGGCTTCGAAGCAGCCCCGCCTGTCGTAACGGTTACTTTGGCCGCGGCTGAAGCGGTGGAACCACTGCGGCTCATCATGTCCAGCGAGCGGGCTGTGCCGAAGTTGCTGCCACCCTTGCTCTGCCCGAGACCGCGTCCGCCATAAGAGCCGCCGACGTTGGAACCTCTGCGGTAACGGTCCTTGGCGATGACCGTATCCTCCTTCAGTTCATCCGGAATTTCATCCAGGAACCGGGAAGGCGGATTGGCTGTTGTTCTGCCGAACAAGGTACGCATCTGCGCGCAGGTCAGGAATAGCTGCTCCTCCGCACGGGTAATCCCCACATAGGCCAGGCGCCGCTCTTCCTCCAGCTCCTCATTGTCAAGGAAAGCCCGGCTGTGTGGGAATACACCTTCCTCCATCCCGACGATGAATACGACCGGGAACTCCAGACCCTTGGCACTATGCATGGTCATCAGGACAACCGCATCTGCGGCTTCCTCTTCATCATTGTCGTTCATGGAATCTATGTCTGCAATCAGAGCCAGGTCCGTCAGGAAGGAGACGAGTGATTTGTCTTCATTATTTTTCTCGAATTCCATCGTTACAGACAGAAACTCATCAATATTCTCCAGACGGGCCCGGGACTCCAGCGTATTCTCGTTCTGGAATTCCAGACGGTACTGGGAATCCTCGAGAATCTTCTCCGTTAATTCCGTAACAGACAGGAACTCTACCATACGGTGAAGGTTCTCAATCATATCGTAGAATTCAACCAACGCATTGCGAGTCCGCCCCGCAAACCCAAGATCATCCACCACCTGAAGCACACGGAAAATAGAAGCGCCCCGCTCGGCTGCAGCTGCTGCCAGCTTGGCTACTGTTGTATCGCCGATGCCCCTCTTTGGCACATTAATGACACGGGTCAGGCTGATATCATCATCCGGGTTGGAGAGCAGGCGCAGGTAAGCCAAAATGTCCTTGATCTCTTTGCGGTCATAGAACTTGATGCCGCCGACGATCTGGTACGGGATATCTGACTTAATCAGCACTTCCTCGACGACCCGGGACTGCGCGTTCGTGCGGTATAGAATGGCATGCTGGCCGTACATCCGGCCGTTCTTGATATTTTTGTTAATCTCGGACGCGATAAAATAACCCTCATCATGCTCTGAATTACCGCGGTATACCTTGATCTTCGCTCCGCCGTCCTTGTCGGTCCACAGCTTCTTCGGCTTACGGCCGGTATTCTGGCTGATCACCTCGTTGGCTGCATTCAGAATGGTCGAGGTCGAACGGTAATTCTGCTCAAGGAGGATCGTAGTGGCTTCAGGATAATCCTCTTCAAAATTCAGAATATTGCTGATATCTGCACCACGCCAGCGGTAGATCGACTGGTCGCTGTCGCCCACGACACAGAGACGGTGATGACTGTCTGCCAGCATTTTGCACAGCATGTACTGCGCACGGTTCGTATCCTGATATTCATCCACGTGGATGTACTGGAACTTCTTTTGGTAGTAATCCAGCACCTCAGGCACTTCTTTGAAAAGCTGAATGGTAGACATAATCAGATCGTCAAAGTCGAGCGAGTTGTTGCTTTTCAGGCGTTTCTGGTACATGGAATATACTTTCGCCACAATGCCTTCAAAATAATCCCCGATCTTCGCCTCGTATTGCTCGGGAGTGACCAATTCATTCTTCGCCGTACTGATGGCTGCCTGAATCGCCTTCGGCTCGAATTTCTTGGTATCGATATTCTGGTCCTTCATGCAGTTCCGGATCACAGACAGCTGGTCTGAGGAATCCAGAATGCTGAAGTTTGATGTAAAGCCGATCCGTTCAATATCCTTGCGCAAAATTCTTACACACATCGAGTGAAACGTGGATACCCAGATATCCCGGCCTTCATTGCCGATCAGTCTGGATACACGCTCCTGCATTTCCCGGGCTGCTTTATTCGTAAAGGTAATGGCAAGAATGCTCCACGGTGCTGCTTTTCTCGTAGCAATCAGATAGGCGATCCGGTGCGTCAGCACCCGGGTCTTGCCACTGCCTGCGCCAGCCATAATCAGAAGAGGACCGTCTGTCGCTTCCACCGCTTTGCGCTGCTGCGGGTTCAGCCGGGCAACGGCATCCTGTATATTAATCAATTGCATGCAAGCATGCTCCTTTCCTGTTGTGCTTTTAACTCAAAGGGGTCTCTTTGACGGCCTGTACCGTCTCTAATGCTGCTGCCCAGTTATCGTAAACGACATTCCCTACGACGACCGTGTGACTCACGCGGGCAGCCTGGCGGGCTTTGGACACGTCGTCAATTCCCCCACCATAGAAGACCTGTGATTGGGATACCGTTCTATATATGGATTGTACCAGTTCCATGTCTCCGAAAGTACCGCTGTACTCTACATAAATAATGGGAAGGCGCATCAGCTTGTCCGCAATCTGTGCGTAGGCTGCAGCTTCACGGCTGTTAAGCCCCGCCTCCGCACCTGTCACACGGGCTGCTGTGGACTCTCCATTCAGGATGATATAGCCCTCCGCCGCCAGCATATCCCAGGGGATCATAAAGCCATATTGTTCGATCGCCTGCTGGTGCTGGCCAACCAGCCAGCGGGTATCGTTCGTATTCAGAACCATCGGAATCAGGTATAGATCAAAGCCCGGCACGACCGCCTCCAGATCAGACACCTCCAGGGCACAGGGAATTTCATAACGACGAATTCGCGACAGCAAATCCACCGTATTCTCGTAAGTAACGCCTGACGATCCCCCTACCAAAATGGCATCACTGCCGGACATACAGATCGCATCCAGCATCTCGTCATTCAGCTCGCGGTCCGGGTCCAATTTGAACACATGTCTCCAGGAGCTGAGACACGATTTGACGTTTTCCATTTACAACCATCCTTTATATTACATAAACACTAAAATTCACTTCACTATTAACGAAAAACACTCCATCTCAGTCTAAGACAGTAAACATAGAGTGTCAATTTAGATAAGACAAAAAACGAACATATATTCCTTTCCAAAAGAAAAACACCATCTTAACTAATAGTATTATTTTCCCATTTTTAAAATTATGCGTTAACAAAACAAACAAATGCGTTAATAGTAAATGTCCCAGGAAATAACTTTGAAGTAAATTTTTATTAGGAGGAGTAAATATGAAAAAGTATGTTATCCCAGCCGCCCTGTCATCCATGATTGCAGTTTCGCTCTTAGCTTCACCGACACATGCAGATGCACTAACTAATTCAGAGGCTGATTCCAGCTATCCTATAAGCCAAAACCAGACCAACAGCCTGATTACCCCGATGGAAGACAACGGAGATGTATTCAGCGATTACGTTACGATTGATGGCGTGAAGAATCAAAGTTTCTATTATACTGGCAAAGCGTCCCCAGAGAAGGTGCGTATCTATTTAAATAACCCAAGCAAAAAAACAATTAGATATACCTTGTATTCACCTAAAGATGTAATTTGGATGAATAATAGAACATTAGCGCCTGGAGAGTCTGCCACAACGGAGATAACGCTTAACAGTACCCACGGCGGCAGCTGGCGCTTTAATTTCAGTACATCTGACGGTTCGACAGCGAAGATCTGGTTATCTGTTCGTGACCATCTGCCTCTATAAGCGCTTCCAATTCAATAAAATAAAAAGAGTCAGCTGATAAAAAGGCTGACTCTTTTTATTTTGAGGTTCTGTTACTTTAATAAGCATTTTTAAAACCGTTCCGGATCGTTCGCAGAATGATCTTCACATCGAACAACAAGGACCAATTCTCAATATAGAAAATATCATGGTTAATGCGCTCCTCAATGGAAGTATCTCCGCGCAGGCCATTGCTCTGTGCCCATCCCGTAATACCGGGACGCACATGGTGCTTCACCATATATTTGGGGATTTCCTCACGGAACTGCTCTACATAATAAGGCCGCTCCGGCCTTGGTCCTACAACACTCATATGGCCGAACAGCACGTTAAAAAACTGCGGGAGCTCATCCAGGCTCGTCCGGCGCAGAAACGTGCCAAAGGTCGTGCGTCGGGGATCATTTTCGGTTGTCCATCCGGTATCGACCATGCCATCCGGCAGAATCTTCATGGAACGGAATTTATACATGGTGAAGGTACGGCGGTTTAATCCCACCCGTTCCTGTCTGAAAATGATCGGCCCGGGCGAGGATAACCGCACACCAATCGCAATGGCCGTCAGCAGCGGAGATGTGATCAAAATGGCCAGCAGCGAGAATGCAATATCGAAGGTCCGTTTGAACAGACGGTTTACCGTCACATCAAGCGGAATATCCCGCACATTGATCATCGGCATCCCCGCGAAATGATCAAAATGCGGCCGGGCCGGCAAATAATCGAAGAAATCAGGAATAATCAGTGTCCGCACGCCGGCTTTCTCACAAGTGTTAATAATGTGGGGATAACGATGATGAGCATCCAGGGGCAGCGCAAGGATGACTTCATCAATTAAATTTTCCGTCAGAATCTCTCCCAGCTGGTTAATGGTACCCACAATCGGACGGTACTGCCTGTTTTCCTCCGGGGACCACACTTGTTGATCGTCCAAAAAGCCAAACACCTCATAACCGAGATCCGGATACTGCTTCAGATTGTTATAGAACTGCCTTCCCAGTGAACCGGCACCGAGAATTAGCACGTACTGACGGTTGTAACCCTTCTCCCTTACCTTCTTTAGCACCTGCTTCACAATAAAACGGTACAGCCCGATAAGAAAAAGGTTGCTTACCATGTAGATTGCCAGGTAGGAGCGGGAGATATCAACTTCTTTTACAAAAAACATTAAGCTGAGCAGCACGAACAAGCCGATAACATGCGTCTGTAAGATTTTGATCATTTCATCAGCAAAACGTTTCTTCCGCTTGGCTGAATATAGCGATACCAGCATACCGGTCAAGATGGCAACAGCGCCGTATACCAGACTCCACCTTCCGTAGATAGAGACTGGCAGGGGATTGACATGAGGAACAAGATCACTCTCGAACTTAACGAACCATGCCAGCAGGAACGAAATTTGAATGACTGCAAAATCTGCTATTTTATACAAAAGGGATAAAAAACGCTGATTTCGACGAATCACGCTTTCACCTCAGAACTTGCCGGCTTGGTTCTTGCGGGCTCCAGCTTCGGTTTGGGACGTGCCAGCATAACCTGACGTTTGATCATTGCAGCCCCTAGCTTTACGCCGATTCCCAGATAAACGGCCGTGCTTGTAAACAGGTTATATTGCTTACTGTAATGTTTTCGGTAAAAGACCCACATTGCCCTATGAAATTCATAGATTACTTTCTTCGGGCGCAGGCGGGCGCTCCCCCCCTTAAGATGCACAATGCAGGTCTGCGGATAATAATATATTCCCCAGCCCGCTTGCTTCATCCGGTAACACCAGTCTATATCTTCACCATACATAAAGAAGGTTTCGTCCAGTCCGCCAATCTGATCTATGGTCTCACGGCGAACGAGCATAAACGCGCCTACCAGGCAATCCACTTCATACGCCTCGTCGGCATCGAGATGACCCAGCTGATATTGGTTAAACTTCGGGTGATCGGGAAAAAATTTAGAGAAGCCGAAAGCATAATAGAACGAAGCCGACGGCGTCGGAAATCCACGCTTGCAGGCTTTATCCAGACTACCGTCAGGAAGAATCACCTTGCAGCCTGAGGCGCCTACGTTCTCGTTGTTGTCCATAAATTCGATCATGGTCTGAAGCGTGTCATCCTGGATCACCGTATCTGAATTTAGCAGCAGGATATACCTTCCCTGTGCCGCTTCCATGCCCTGATTGTTCGCTGTGGCAAAGCCCGTATTCTCATCGTTTGTAATCAGCGTAATTTCAGGGTATTTGTCTCCGATCGCTTGAACCGAGTCGTCCGACGACTGGTTGTCAATTACAATAACTTCGTACTGGTAACCTGTCTTGGAAGCAAAGACGGAGTCCAGACAGTCTAATGTCAGCCGGCAGGTATTATAACTGACGATCAATATACTTACATCCATAGAAAAGACGCTCCTGACAAAATTAGTAATCTGACGATAATTATAGCATAACGATATAGAGGATCGTCATTTTTTGGAGAAACTATTGGTTATTTCTGTATCTCTTTTGCACCCAGCGCCGTTTGTCTGCCAAATCTTTGTATTCCTTGAAGAAGCTTGTCCATATAGACAAGACACCAGGCTCTCTAAACAAAAAGTAGATTTGGCTGCCCAACTCGTAAGCCAGAATATGCAGGCAATCTCGAGCAAGAGCAGGGAAACGATCATTTTTAAACATCATTTTGTAACGATTGATATAGGATAAACGGCGGATGAATAAGGGCTGGGCTTGTCTGCCCCCTTCCTTCCAGCCTCTCCCGTGAAAGGCTGCTGCTTGGGCATCATAATAAGCGCGCCAACCTAGGAGCTGCGCTCTCCAGGCGACATCCACATCTTCCTTGTATGCAAAAAAAGAGCGGTCAAAAAATTCTCCGTCCTTACTGATATCCTGAATCAGCGCTCTCGAATATAAAGCAGCGGCCCCCGACACACCGAACACTTCTCCGGAGTGGGCCCAGCGGGCAGCAGGTTCTCCAGCTCCCCGGTCAAAAGCGCGCCGCGCACGGTTCATTACAATGCCAGTGCTGTCAATCCGATCAGGATGATCTTTGCGAAGAAGCTTGCCTGTCGCGCTTCCAAGACTCTTATCCTGCTCCATCCTGTTAATCAGCTGCGCCGTATACTCTGTTGTCAGCGTTACGTCCGGATTTAGCACGAGCACGTAGTCGGTTTGAGTGGCTTGAATGGCCTGGTTATGTGCCGGGGCGAATCCTACATTGTTAGGATTGCGGATTAGCTTCAATCTGCCGCCGAATCGGTTTTGAACAGCCTTAACTTCAGCGACAGTCCCATCCGCGGAATCATTGTCTATTACAATGATCTCATGAACAGGATACGTCTGCCGGTGCACAGCCTCAAGACAGGCACCAATATCATCCCCGCTGTTATAGGTTACGATATGGATGCTTAATGTTTTATTCATATAATAAATCCTCTGCTCAATAAGATGACGTGATTTACACTGTTTTTGTTTTCCACAAGCGGACGACGATTCCTTCCAAAAGTAAAAATGACCGCGCTGATTCACGCGGCCACAAATTAGTTGTCCTTCAATTCAAATAGAAAATCCCGAAGCGCTTCACGCCATGGCCGTAAATCGCTAAAACCGTTGCTGCGAATAGATCCATGGTCTAGTACCGAATTTGCCGGGCGCGGTGCAGGCCGAGGGAACTGCTCGGTTGTGCACGGCTCAAGTCTAGCAGTAACCTCGATTCCGAGAATATCAGCGGCTTCCTCGAGAATACCCTGTGTAAATTCGTACCAGCTGCAGGCCCCAGAGTTTGAAGCATGGTAGATGCCATATTTTTCAGTCTCAATCAGTCTGGTGATAAATTGCGCTAAATCCGCAGTATACGTAGGTGATCCAATCTGATCATGCACAACCTGGAGCAGCGGTTTTTCCTGACCCAGTTTCAACATGGTATGCACAAAGTTGTTCCCGTTCACCCCGAATACCCAGGAAGTACGTACGATAAACCATTTGGAGGAAAGTCCTTGGACAAGCACTTCTCCGGCCCGTTTGGACTGCCCATATACCGTCTGTGGCGATGTATTGTCATATTCCCGGTAAGGCTGGGATGCACATCCGTCGAAAACATAGTCTGTGCTGATATATACCAATTTGGAGCCGACTCGTTCACCCGCTACTGCCATATTGCGGGTTCCGCTGGCATTAACCGTATAGGCACCATCCACATCGCTCTCCGCCGCATCCACAGCTGTATAGGCGGCACAGTGAATAATAGCATCCGGGCGAAATTGACCCACGACACGGTGACAGCTATCCAGATCGGTAATGTCCAGTTCCTGCCTGTCACAGGCGAGAACTTCATGACCAGCGTGTGTCATCACTTTCGCGGTGTCATACCCCAGCTGCCCCTTGGCTCCTGTAATCAGAATTTTCATTGGCTGTCTCCCAGACGAGAGCCGTATTGACGGTTGTAATAGTCCTGATACTCACCGGATTGTATCCGTGTCCACCAGTCCTGATTGTTCAGGTACCACCGAATGGTTTCCTTAATCCCCGTTTCAAAATTATGCATCGGTTTCCATCCGAGCTCACTGGTGATTTTGTGTGGATCAATTCCGTAGCGGCGGTCATGTCCCGGACGGTCTTGAACATAGGTGATCAGAGAGTCGGGCTTGCCCAGTTCCTCAAGGATGGTCTCAACGATATAGACGTTCGTCCGTTCATTATTGCCGCCGATATTATAGACTTCACCGATCTGGCCTTTGTGAATAACGAGATCAATGGCACTGCAGTGGTCTTCTACATACAGCCAGTCTCGAATATTCAACCCGTCGCCATATACAGGCAGCGGCTGATCATTCAGTGCGCGGGAGATCATGAGCGGAATCAGCTTCTCCGGGAATTGATAAGGACCGTAGTTATTAGAGCAGCGCGTGATATTAACCGGCAGGCCAAAGGTCTCGTGATATGCACGAACCAGGAGGTCTCCTCCGGCCTTGCTGGCGGAATATGGGCTGTTCGGGGACAACGGTGTATCTTCGGTAAAGAGACCTGTGTCGCCCAAGGAGCCATAAACCTCGTCCGTTGAGACCTGTACGAATTTGGTGATGTTATACTTTCTCGCAGCATCCAAAAGCACCTGGGTTCCCAGCACATTGGTGTTCACGAAGACTTCAGGCTCAAGAATACTGCGATCCACATGAGATTCGGCAGCGAAATTTACAATTACATCTACACCTTGCGCAACCAAACGGTCCATTTCAGCACGGTCCGTAATATCCGCTTTAACAAAGGTATGATTCGGATGGTTCTCCACGGACTTCAGGTTCTCTAAATTCCCTGCGTAGGTCAGCGCATCCACATTCACAATATGATAATCCGGATGCTGCTCCAGCATATACAGTACAAAATTACTGCCGATAAAACCGGCGCCGCCGGTGACAAGCAGTTTCATGGACAACCCACCTTATTAATTATTGTTTATTCAAAATGATGCTCCGCATCGGTGAACACCGGGTGCTTCTGGTCCTTCTCGGACAGGATCGCTCTGCTTACCGGCCAGTCGATTCCCAGTGCAGGATCGTTCCATAATATACCGCGATCATGCTCGGGCGAATAATATTCGTCTACTTTATATAAAACCTGTACGTTTGGTGTAAGTGTACAGAAACCATGGGCAAAGCCCTGAGGTACCAGCAGCTGACGGTTATTATATTCACTAAGAATAACACCGGTCCATTGTCCATACGTGGCCGAGCTCTTGCGCAAATCCAGAATGACATCATAAATAGCTCCGGACAGCACACGGACAAGCTTGGTTTGAGCTTTCGGATTCAGCTGGTAGTGCAGCCCGCGGATGACACCCGGCTCAGCGGATAAGGAGTGATTATCCTGGATAAAAGAATGTTTAATGCCCAGATCATGCAGCACCCGCTCGTTAAAACTCTCCATGAAAAAACCGCGATGATCCCCGTGAACGACAGGTTCCAGCAGCTTGGCACCTTCAAGTGCTAATGGAATGACTTTCATAGCAACCTTCCTTCCAGGGTATATTATTTAAATTTGCCAAATTCCTCGCCGAATACGAGATTCTGAGCCAGCTCATTGGCACGGGCCAGCGAAGCATGTGTGCCTGCATCGGTCCACCAGCCTTCAAGGATATCGAAGGTAAGCTGGTTTCTTTTAATATATGCATTGTTAACGTCTGTGATCTCCAATTCACCGCGTGCTGAAGGCTCTAGTGTCTTAATAATGTCGAACACCTGACGGTCAAACATGTATACGCCAGTCACCGCATAATCGGATTTGGGATCAGAAGGTTTTTCCTCTATGGAAATAATACGATTACCCTCAAGTTCAGGCACACCGAAGCGCTTCGGATCCGGTACCTTCTGGATCAGAATCTTGGCACCTGTTCCCTGCTGGCGGAAATTATTAGCGAACACCGAAATATCGTCCTCGAATACGTTATCACCCAATACAACAATCATCTGATCGTTTCCAACAAACTGTTCAGCCAGATCCAGCGCTTGAGCAATACCGCCCGCTTCGTCCTGAACCTTGTACGTAAAGCAGACGCCCATGTCGCTGCCGCTGCCCAGCAGATTGACCACATCGCCCATATGATCTTTGCCTGTAACAATAAGAATGTCTTTGACGTCAGCCTGTTTTAATTTGTATACGGCATGAAAAATCATTGGATATCTGCCCACAGGGAGCAGATGCTTGTTGGTCACCTTCGTCAACGGATATAGTCTTGAACCGGTGCCTCCGGCGAGAATAATGCCTTTCATGAATGTACCTCCCTTGTTATGGCAAGCGGTTTGCGCGGATAGCGGCAGACTGCCTGGTTATTCCGATACTTCCCTTTGGGATAATGTCCGATTGAGAAATCCTCCCTATTGTCAGCCAAATTCGGGTTATAGGCAGGGTCGTTGGCGAGCACATCCGACCATTTTGCCTTAATCCATTCGTATTCGCTGGAGAAACGCGCTTTCTTCTCCGGTGTATCCTCATACCCCCGGCTCTTCGATTCGTAGTGGTACAGTCTGACATCCGGCAGCCAAATATTGTTGTAGCCATTGCTCCAGATTTTGAGACAGAGGTCCACATCATTAAAGGCAACCTGCAGCTGCTCCTCTAGTCCTCCGACCTCCAAGTACACCTCTTTGCGCAGCATCAGACAAGCAGCGGTGACTGCCGTGTAATTAGAAGGAATGCAAAGACGGTTGAAGTGACCCGGATGGTTCGCCGGAAAATGCTTGTGACTATGTCCAGCTACACCACCAATTCCTAACACCACACCGCCATGCTGAAGCGTGTCGTCCGGATAATACAAAGCTGCCCCTACCGCACCAATCTCCGGCCTGATCGCCTGACCGGCCATATCTCTCAGCCAGCTGGCCGTGATGACCTCAATGTCATTGTTCAGCAGCAGCAGCAGTTCCCCTGTCGTTTGTTCCACTCCAAAATTATTAAGCCTGGAATAATTGAAGGGAATATCCAGCGTATGAACCTTGAAGCGGTCCGGCTCCTGCACAGTCCAGCGCTCATACAGACGGAAGATTTCCTCTTCATCACTGCCGTTATCAACAACCACGATTTCATAGTTGTGGTAATCGGTTTTTTCAAAAATCGATTGCACGCATAACTCGAGAGTGGAAGCCATATTACGGGTAGGAATAATAATCGAGACCTTTGGTTCACCCACAGGCTCGTACTTCACATTGTATGTATTACTTCGTCCTGCCACTGGCTCCACGCTTGCAGGAATCCCCCTTCTGCGAATGGCATCCTGAACCGCCCGGTAACCCGCATCCTGTGTATAGTCCTTGGACCCGCTGCTTGATGCCGTCGAAGTCGGTATCGTACGCCAATGATACAGAATTTTGGGAATATGATAAATGCGATCTGTCCGCTCTGCTACCCTGAGCGTTAGATCAAAGTCCTGGCTGCCCTCGTAACCGACACGGAAGCCGCCTACCTGATCAATCAACGTCTTGCGGTAAAGGGATAAGTGGCAGGTATACATCTGTCCCATCAGCTGGTCTGGCATCCAGTCCGGCTTGAAGAACGGATTATGCCGCTCGCCTTTGACCGAGATTTTGTCCTCATCACTGTAAATGACATCCGCATCCCGATGTTCGTTCAGCAGCAGCACATTCTCATACAGTGCTTCACGTGCGAGTTCGTCATCATGATCCAGCAGGGCGACATATTCTCCAACTGCCAGCTCCAGCGCAGAATTAGAGGATCTGGAAATATGGCCATTCTCATCACGGAATATTACCTTGATTCTATTGTCTTTCTTCATATACTCCTGCAGCAATGGCTTGATATGAGGCTCCGTGGATGCATCATCGGCAATACAGAGCTCCCAATTCCCGTAGTATTGATTCAGCACAGAATCCAGACATTTACGAAGCCAAACTTCATCTACGTTATAGACAGGCACAATAACCGAAATCAGGGGCTGGTAAGGCAGGCTTGCAATGTTATCCTGTATGAAAGCTGTCGAACGATAGGATTCCTGTGATTCCTTCATCCACTGCGGGTAGTCCCCGATGGAACCCTTGGCTTCAATACCGGAGTTCTGCTTGATCCTTGACCACACCGCCTTTAAGCCTTCATTTCTCCATACTTCGCGGCCCTTGCCCCAGAGCTTGGCTATGGTGGTGTAGCTGAAACCACGATGGCCGACATATTCCTTCACTGACCGCCAGGCGATAGCCGCTTTGGTAACCTTCTTCATGCGGATATCCCTGAATACAAATTGAACCTTCTTCTCACCAGGGTCTATGCGGACATGAACCGCATCCCTGGGGATATAGACCAGCTTCCGGTATGCCTGTTTTCCTTTTGGAATTTCTCCGAAGACGAAGCTTTGACTTTCCGAGAAGCCTTGACCGGAGTCCCAGTAGAGCTTGAGCGGAATATAATCCTCGGTTTCCCCGTACCAGAACAGCTCATTCCATCCTGCAGCAAACCAACCGTGCAGCATAAAGGCCGGGTCATATCCGGTTGCTCTCCAGACACCGTCGCCCCCTTCCAGGTCGGAAAGAGGTGTCAGCGTGATTTTGCTTTTTCTCCCGGTCAACAGGGATAAGAGAATGATCATTCTCTTCAAAGCCGGTTTCAACACGTCGAGCCCTCCTTATATATCTTTAATGTCTTGATTACTTTCTGCCTAACAGCCGTTTCGCGCGTACAAGCCATCTCCAGGAACGGGAATTCAGAATAGAATCCAGGTGCTGTCGTGTATGCGCATGCGCTTCATTCAGCTTGGCATATTGTTCTTCAGAATCTTTTTTGAGCTGGGTCAGCTGGTCGTCCTGATCTTGTTTGTGTGCAGCAAGCGAGCGGAATAGCCCTTCCTCATCCACACGCTCAACCCTAACCTTCAACTGTCCCAGATGAAGCGGTCTAGAGAACTCATAGACAACATAAGGGTCATCCTGAGCGAAAAGACAAATATCCGTGCCGGGAACCGCAATATAGCTTCCAGTCATTCTAGGCTGTTCCTGATACACCTTGCCCTGCCCGTCGGTGATCTCAAACTCCCTAATGATGAATGCCCCGCGAAGATGAGACGGGTCAATCCGGATGGATTGAACTTGGCTCCAATGGGGCTGCGAAGTAATCAGTCCCTCGATCCAGCCCGACTGCAGCGGCTGGAGAAGGCTCTTCTCTTCACTAAAGCCCTCACCTTGATCTACGTATATCTGAATAGCATCATGCCGTTCATTATCTGCAGCGTGTTGCTGTAAGGGGAGAAGATCGGCCAGACGGTAAAACATCTCTTCAATCCTACGCAGTCCCCCTCGAACGGGATCTGGCACATCGTATCTCGCATCAGGCAGCAGCACAGACGGATCAGACCCTTTTGTAATGGCCACGATTTTACGGTAGGATTCCTGACTGTAATCTGAATCAAATACAAACTGATTATAGTAACGGTCGACTTCCTGACGGTATGTAAGAAGCGCGGGATTCTGAGCTGTCACAAAGTGAACGTTCATTAACCGCTCCCACAGATCAAGACTACCATGTCCCCATACACCAAACGGAACGCCCTTTTCCTCAAGATGGCTTTGCAGCTCGTCCAGCTGCGGAAGACCATTCATCCGGTGCTCATCCAGCCAAATGAAGGACTGGTGAAAAAAGGAGCGAAACACCGCATCCACCCGCTTCTCGGTCTCTACTACCGCCGTGGAGTGAAATGGAGCCGTAATGAGGCACATTTGGCTGCTGACACGAATCAGCTCGTCGATAAAAGCTCTTCTTCCTGACGGCGGAATATGTTCATATACATCCAGTGCCACCACGATGTCATAAGCTTCATCAAGGAATGTCATCGCTGTCGCATCGCCAAGTATATATTTGGGGTTGTTCCGAAGATGCTCCGGCAGCTGGATATCCAGATACGTAATATCATCCTCAGGGAGAAACTGTTCCAGATTCTGATGCTCGTTCGCGCCCACTTCAAGAATCCGGAAGGTTTGTCCCTGCCGCCGCAGCCGGTTGACCATAAGCCGAACGTGGTTGTACCGCTGATACTGGTCAAATGCAACATGAATCATTCGAGCACTTCCCATCTATGCTTAATGTAAAGAAGCCCTTCGGAGAAATATTTGTTCGTAATGGTAAAGGATACAGCCTCCTGCCGATAATGCAGACAAACCAGTCCTTCATTATTAAATAACCCCGCATCGACACAAAAAGTTCCGCCCAGCAGCGGAAGTTCCGGCACGATATACCTTACCTTGTGTCTTCCCACTGAATTGGGGATGCTGATCTTCTCCAGATGGGTATTAGGCCCGAAAATGTATTCACGTTTGGGCGTATATAGAGCGACACCCAGCAGCAGATCATCCATCGCTTCCTCGTAGATTTCATACTCTACTTCCACAATCAACTCATCAAAGGTTTTAAAAGCATCCTTGTTCAGCGATATACTGCTGATCAGACCGAGAATGTCCGGATTGGCCGGCTTGGAGAATCCTTCATTCTCCAGGACCGGCTGGACCGCTTGCTCTGCCATTTCCTTCGGAGGCGCAGCAGCATCGTCCCCGTTCTTCATATAATCCTCGTACACATCCACAATTTCGCTCGCTTCACCAAAGGCCTCGACCTGTCCGTCCTTCAGCCACACCGCCTTATTACAAAAGCGTTTCACCTGCTCTGTGGCATGAGAGACAAACAGGATCGTCGTACCATCCTGCCGAAGCTGCTTCATTTTGTCGATGCACTTGGTCTGAAAGCGGATATCTCCTACGGCAAGGGCTTCATCCACAATGAGAATATCCGGCTCCACATTAATGGACACGGCAAAAGCCAGCCTGGCAAACATCCCGCTGGAGTAGACCTTGACAGGCTGGTCAATAAAGGTGCCGATATCGGCAAACTGGATAATATCGTCGATACGATGCTCCATTTGTTCTCTGGTGTAGCCCATCATCAGACCATTCAGATAGATGTTCTCCCGGCCGGTGTATTCGGGGTTAAAACCCGCTCCCAGCTCCAGAATGGCCGAAATGCGCCCATGTACATGGATAGATCCGCTGGTCGGGGTAAGCACTCCGGTGATCATCTTCAGCAGCGTTGATTTACCGGAGCCATTGCGTCCGAGAATACCAAGGGCATCCCCCTTCTCTACCTGGAATGAGACACCGCTCAAGGCATTAAACACCTGATGGTAGGACTTCTTGAACGGCAGAATAGCTTCCTTCAGGCGGTCTGTCGGTTTCTCGTAGAGCTTGTACATTTTCACAACATTCTGTATGTCTATCATCATCTTCAAACCACTCCTATAGCACATCTGGAAAATGCGGCTTCAATCTCTTAAATACCTTGATCCCCAGCGTCAGTGCTGTCAGACAGAACAACCAGAAATACAGCGTCTCAATCGGGCGTTCATAGAAATAAATATGGTCGATCAGCGAGTCCCGGTAGCCCTGTACAATGTAGAACATCGGATTCAGCTTAAATAGAACCGACCAGAAACCGGAGAGCATAGTTACCGACCATCCAATGGGGGTGAACCAGAAGCCGATCTGCAGCACAACTGTAATAATCTGAGTTAAATCCTTGAAGAACAAAACAATAGCGGATGTCATCATCCCCAAGGCAGTGACCAGTACCAACATAGCAGCTATGTAATAAAGAATCTGCAGATTAAACCATGTAGGCGGATAACCATAAAAGCCGTAAACGAGAAAAATAAATACCACAAAAAATAATTGCACAAACAGTGCAGAAACGATCTTCACTGCAGGCAGCAGCTGGATCTGAAATACAACCTTCTTCACCAGGTAGCTGTATTCATAAAATGCGTTCGTTGATCCTGACAAAGCCTCCGAGAAGAAAAACCAGGGGATAATCCCGGCAATAAACCAGAGAATAAAAGGCATATCCGAGACGTTCCCGCTGCGGAGCCCCACCTGAAATACAAACCAGTAGGTCGCGATCGTGAGCAGCGGATGGATGAAGCCCCACAGTACACCCAGATAGGAAGAAGCATATTTCGTTTTGAAATCATTTTTTGCCAGATTGAACACCAGTTTTCTTCCGGCTGCAACCTCCCGTATAAACCGCAAGGAATCTCTCGAATAACGGGCAATACAATAGAACAGCACTCCAAAGCCCATGGCGCCTGCGGCACTCCAGAGCTGATCCTGCAGCCGGGCCCCTTGCCCTGCTGCGGCAAAGTATAAACTAGCATCGATATAAAAGTAAGGATCCCGGCCAAACGCTTGCAGCTGCAGCTCCTCGGCATCCTGATAGTACATTTTCATTTCGTGCAGCTGAAGTCTTTGTCCTACAAAAGATATAGGAACCGTCTTCGCGGAATCAAGACTCATATTACGAACTATAATTGTTCCGAACTGCCCTTCTTCATCCAATCTGAGAAAAGCTCCGCCCTCCGGAACTTTAATCCTGACTTTCTGCCAATGAGACACATCAGGATATTCCACTTTAACGGAACGGTCTTCACTCCAATCCAGCTTTTCTCCGGCTGCGAACAGCTGCAGCTCGCCTGCCGTATTCTTGCTAACCTCAAATTGAAGATAGAACGGGCGATGCTGGTTGAAATACTCAATAAACACCAAATAAACACTGGCCGCCACACACAGGGTGATAACCAGCAGAATCCATCTCTTTAGCAATCTCATCGCTTCAAATAGCCCCTAACTTCACCTTATTCCTGAATGAAAGACGCTAAGAGGCCGGGTATGGTTGCATTAACCGTTTATCCCAAAGCCTTCCTATGCTAAAATATTGTCGTAACTACAGGAAAAGGAGATTAGAACGTTGTCGAATCCAGTATACGGTAAACCGACGAAAACGTCGAGCCGAGACGAGAAAAGGCCCGCTATTCTGTGGGTTTTATTAATTGGTATGATCGGTTTTTTATTATGGTCCCCCTTCCAGGTTGCGCTGTTTAACGGCCAGCTGCTGGATTTCGAGAAGGCGATTTATACAGCCCTCATCATCTCCTGTCTGCTGCTGTTTGTCTGGATGGCGGCCTTTTTTAAGGACATCCGGCTCTCAGGGCAGCGCGATTGGCTGTTAGTGGCAGTTCTCTTGCTTCCCCTGACCTATCTGCTGTCACTGGCCACCGCAGCCTCACATTATCTGGCCATGAACATGGTGCTGATTCAAGCGATGTATGCATTTTTATTTATGATTTCGCTCTACCTGCTCCAAGATCGACAGGCAAATCGCATCATGCAAAATGCACTGATGGCGATTGCTTATCTTATTGTCGGCTTTGGACTGCTGAATTGGCTTGGCTTGTCCAAATTAGCCGGTTCGCTGGTCGGCTGGGTCACAAGCTGGGTCCGGGATGGAGTGTATGTGGATGCCATCTGGGTGGATGCCAACGGCCCCCGTTTAACCTCTGTTTTTCAGTATGCTAATACATATGCCGCTTTTTTGATGGCTTTTCTGCTGGCTGCCGTATTCTGCCTGACCAAAGCCAAGAGTACGGCCGGCAAGCTGGTACACGGATTGATGCTTGTACCGATTCTGATTTCACTGCTGCTCACTTTGTCCCGCAGTGGGATGGTGCTGCTTCCGGTCGTATTCATTCTGCTGCTTTTGTTCCTCCGTCCTGCCAAGCAGCTGCTGTGGTTCATCCATTGCGTGCTGGCCGGTGTGGTTTCTCTCGCCGTACTCACTCCAATCACGGATCTGGGTCTCCAGCTGCATGAGAAGACCTCTGCAGGCGCATCTGCCAAGGGTTGGGCTTATCTCCTCGTCGCTTCGCTGGTCGGAGCAGGTTTAAGCTGGCTGGTCGAGAAGCTGCTGGCTCCCCGGCTGGAGCGCATGCTCCATGGGTGGTCTGAGCGAAAAGCAGCCAGCTTATGGATTCCGCTCGGTTCGGTTGTGCTGGCAGCCATCGTTGCTTTTCTTCTCATTGGCACAGGCCTGCGTTCCATCCTGCCGCAGAATGTAGAAACCCGGCTCGAGAATATTAATTTAAATCAGCACAGCGTGTTGGAGCGAATCACGTTCTATAAGGATGCCGCCAAGCTGTGGCAGGATTATCCGCTGATCGGTGCCGGAGGAGGAGCATGGGCTGCGCTGTACGAGCAGTACCAGAACAACCCTTATACCAGCAGACAGGCTCATAACTTCTTCCTGCAGTATCTCGTCGAGACCGGTCTGGTAGGCTTCATCGTCTTTATGGCTTTTATTATTTTTATCTTCTATAAATATATCAGAGGGTACATCAAGCACAGCGAACAGGAACGCGAATCTCATTTTTTGTTCATCATTATCACATTATCTATTCTCATTCACAGCCTACTGGATTTTAATATGAGCTACGTGTTTATGGGTATGCTTGTCTTTATCGGTCTGAGCGGCATGGCTGCACACATGGACAATAAACCGCTGACTAAGGCGTCCACCTCTGGAAAAGGAGCCAGAATCGGTTATACCGTATTCATTGGCATCGCAGGATTGGTGCTGTTCTTCACTTCCATCCGTTTCATCCAGTCTGCGAATGCGGCTGTAGAAGCCCGCGGTCTTGCGCAGAGCAGTCAGTCCTATGAGAGCATCCAGCAGGCTCTGAATAAGGATCTTTCCATTCGGAACACTCATCCGGACTCTGTCGTTTTGCAGTCAACACTTTATCAGTCGGCCTACAAGCAAACCAAGGATGAGCAGTATATGGAAGAAGATCAAATTCTGCTTGACCGGGGGCTGGCAGCAGAGCCGCACAACAAAAACATGCTCTATCGGCTCATTTCCCACAATGAGCTGCTTGGTAAGGAGGATGCAGCTTATCAGCTGCTGATGGAAAAGGCGCCTGACTTTGCGTGGGATATTCAGTGGTACGAAACCTTAATCGCCAAATCCTTCGAACTGGGTAATCAGGATAAACAAAAAAATAACCTGTACTATCAGAATGGCCTGAAGGCCTACCAGCATGTGCTGGACGGCATTGCTCATCTGAAGACATTGCCCGCAGGCCAGATGCAGGGCCGTCCATTCGAAGTCACCCCTGTTATTGCTCTAAATGCAGGTAAAATGCAATATATGACCACTCAAACTGAACAGGCTGCCGCCACGTTGAAAGGCGGCCTCAGGGACGACTTGAACGATGCTGCCAATCGGGAAACGGCCCGCTGGTACCTCGCAGCCTTAAGCAAGCTGAGGCAGAAGGACCAGGCCCTCTATGATAAGCTCATTCAGATTGATCCTGCGGAAGGCTCCAAGATTCAAAGCATTGCAGCGATGACCTTCTAAATAATCTAATCGAAGAAGCTGCCCGGTCAAGGTGATATTATCCCCTCTAAGTAGACAGTGTGTAAAAAGCGCACTAATGTTTACTTGGAGGGGATTTTTCATGGGCGAAATACGGAAGACATAT
>NZ_JAUQTB010000024.1 GCF_030580655.1 Paenibacillus lacisoli | reverse complement strand
AAACCCCGCTCGACTTGCATGTATTAGGCACGCCGCCAGCGTTCGTCCTGAGCCAGGATCAAACTCTCCAATAAAGTATTGAAAAGAGCGATAAGCTCATTTTGAATCTGACGAGATATAAATCTCATGGTTTGCCGTTACTTTAGTAACAGCGATACTCACTCGTTGTTCAGTTTTCAAAGATCAAGCCATTCAGTTAGCATTGCGACTAAGTTTTTTTAACTCAGCAGCAACTCTTATATAATATCACGTTTCTTCCGACTTGGCAAGCACTTTTTTTCAAAAGTTTTTCGCCTCGCTTTCCAGCCTCTATCCTCAAAAGAATTCAGCAGGAGTTTTATCATATCACATCATGCTGACTAATTCAAGTGATATTTTATAACCGGAAGTGTTAGTTCTAGTTAACTTTGCGACCGGACTTATAAAGTAACATGTTTAACACCATCCATGCAACATGAAAAATATGACAATCAACGAAATTCATCTTCTCCACTATGAACGGGGACAAATCCAGTGCTCTCCACTAAGCGTGTACCTTCCGGACCTGTTAACCATCGGATCAGTCTGCTGCTCTCGCTGCTATCCTCCTCTCCCTCCCGGATTACAGCATACAGTTCAGCGGTGAAAGGATACTTACCCGAACGAATAGTTGCATGATCAGGCACTACACCGTCTATGGTCAAAACCTTAACCTCGGGGCGGCGGTGCATTTCTTTGGCATAATAATTGAAAGAGTAGCCCATAGCATTATGATCACGATAAAACGCTGCAACAGTATCAATTAAACCTCCCATGAAATTAATCTGCATCTGGGGCTCAGCTTTAACCATGGCAAGATCACTCATGACCCTCTTCTCCATGTAGGTCTGACTTCCGGAATTCTCTTCCCTCTGAAGCGCAGCAATCCACTGATCCTCTCCACCAACTTCCTTCCAGTTAGCAATGTACCCCTCATATATTCGTTGAATCTGCCTGGTGCTCAGATTATCCACCGGATTACTCCTATGAACCAGGAATACAAAAGCATCTTTTCCAATGGGAATCAGCTTAAGCTTCACCCCCTGCTGAGCAGCCAACTCCAGTTCCTGGTCCGAAGGCTGTGCAGCGAAGATCATATCCACTTTTCCATGAATGAGATTAAGGTAAGCTTGATGGGTCGTATGAAAATCCACCTGTTGAACGGCACCAGCCTTATTCACTCCTGTTACTTCTCTAATCAGGCTCTGTGCAAATGGGATTGCGGCGGTAGCGCCGTCAATCTTCGGGTAACGGCCTGCAGATAGTGTAGAAGAATGCGGGATAAATGCCGCAATAAACGTGAATACTATTATGACAGCTGCCATACCCGGAATAACCGGCAGCCATTTACGCCATCTGCTCCGGGTCTCTAATGAATATACACCAAGTATCACGGCAGCCATCGGCATCAGTGAAGTCACTAGATAAACAGCACTCATATTCAGGATATAAAATTGTACGGAGGATGTCAGCGGATAGCTCCAGTAATTCAGCAAGGTATGCAGTGTCCAAGCCGCAGACCACACTCCCCCGTCTCCTTTACCGTGCAGTATACCTGCTGACCATACAGCACATTCCAATAGTAAGAACGGAAGCAGACACAGACATAATCCTCTGGGAGAAACCTCAAGGTCATGAATCACCCGTCGCCCAGTCCAATAGAAGAAACCCAATGTCACATATAGGTACAGAACAAGCATACATATTAAACCAACGTCGCTCACCCACATCTGATTCAGAAGGTCCTGCGCTCTGGAAGCTGCGATAAACCCCCATATCACATTAAATGCAGCATATATGACCCCAAATAGAATCGTACAGCCGAGATATGTGAATACGTTCATTGGACGGTAATCATGAATGGCGATGCGGCCCGTCTGGTTATTATCGTTAAGCTGCTCGTAATTCGCAGGCCCCCTCAACCTGCCGCGGCTCAATGGGATGACCTCTGCTCTTTTTGAATGGCATTAATCCCCATGACGACTACAATCAGCTCAAAAATATCGAGCTCAGGAGAGCTGTTATCCAGACAGTAGGCACCTGATCTCAGCCAGCCGCTGATTCTGGAAAAGGAGGCAAGCGTATTGCCGTAGTCGTCCATAATCTCATATTCCTGTGAAAAGGCAGGGGCTGTAATCTCGTAGATCCCGCGTTCGTAAGCCTCGTATTCGAACTTCTTGGAAAAGAAGCTCATACGAACACAAAGCACACCAACCTCTTCCCCATCCCCGTTAAGCACTTCCCATTTCCTCGAGAAGGTCCGAAAGCTGCCGCTATACAAAACAGCTCCGTGCACGTCCATAACATTCAGCGAGGAACCAAAAGCACTCTTCAAATCAATATTCCCTTCGACCTCGCCCGTTTCGTTCATAATATCGGTATAGCCTGCGCTAAAGAAATTGTCTTTAAAAAATAATCTCATGGAAGATTCCCCTTTGTTCATACATGTACTCATAATAACAACTCAGATTAAGGAAGGTTTCCATAAGTCTGAAGTTTTTTCTCTATAATCTGTTCATCCACCTTACTCAGGTCCTTGTATCACGTACAGCCGCTGAAAAGGACATATAAATTTCAGATGAGTTTCCACCTCTCTATGCTACAATGAAGATATTCAGTAAATTCAGATCTGTTAGGTGTGTTTTATCGAGCAATATCATCGTGCAAAAGAGAACAGGGAGTGAGCAGCGTATGTCCAAACTATGGAATCAATATATCCGCAATGAGCAGGAACATCAGCGCCTGAACCAGATCGGAGAGCTGGCTTCTGTATTTGCGGAACGAGCAGCAAAGCATGACAGGGAGGGTTCTTTTCCATTCGAGAACTTTGCTGATTTGCGTGAAGCCGGTTATCTGAAGCTGACTGTTCCGCATAGCAGCGGTGGAGACGAAATATCCCTTTATGAGTTGGTGCAGGCTCAGGAAAGATTAGCATACGGAGATGGTTCCACCGCACTTGCCGTCGGCTGGCACATCGGTCAAATGCTCTACCTGCGAGTCAGCGGCAAATGGCCTTCCAGCTTGTATGAAGAGTTATGCCGGGATGTCGTACAGGAAGGAGCCATGATTAACACGTTCGCTACCGAAGCAGCAACAGGCAGCCCGAGCCGTGGTGCCAAACCGCAGACTACCGCAGTGTGCACGGACGAAGGATGGCTGATCACGGGACGCAAAACCTTCAGTACACTGTCACCGATTCTGGACCGTTTTGTCGTTTCCGCCTATATCCCCGAAGAAGACACAACAGCAGAATTTCTGGTCCGTACATCAGATCGCGTACAAATTATTGAGACGTGGGATACGCTGGGGATGCGAGGAACCGGAAGTCATGATGTTGTTCTGGATCAGGCCTTTGCCGGAGCCGACGCCCGTATTAGCGGCAGCACGCTGGATGAGGGCGGCGGCTGGCTGCTGCACATTCCGGCCTGCTATATGGGGATTGCCATTGCGGCCCGAGATTATGCTCTTACTTTTGCCAAAAGCTATCGCCCTAACCAAGTAGGCGGACCCATCGCAGATCTGCCGCTCGTGCAGCAAAACCTCGGTCTTATGGAAGCGGAGCTTCGTTCTGCACGCAGCGTCCTGTACGAAGCAGCCGAGCGCTGGGACCGTGACGAGGAATCCCGTCCGCGTATGCGGCCTGAGCTGGGATTGGCCAAATACATCGTTACCAACCATGCTCTGCGGGTTGTCGATCTGGCAATGCGGATCGTCGGCGGCACCAGTCTGTCCCGCAACCATCCGCTCGAGCGGTATTACCGGGATGTCCGGGCCGGACTGCATAATCCGCCGATGGACAACAATGTGCTGAGTCTCCTGGCGGCAGATGCTCTTGCTGACGAGAACTAGGCTAATACAAAATATCAGACAGACAGAGCAAAGCCCCGGAACTGCCAACACGGCATCCGGGGCTTTGCTCCACATTTAAACAGCAATCAATGAACTTTCTCGCGGTCCTTGCCTTTATCCGACTCACCGGCGTTACGGTTAGCGGCATCACGATCTTCCTGCATTTCCTCGACGGTTTTAACTTTGAGACGGGCCGCGCCGCGGTAGTCTTGGGTCGGCAGTAAATCCCCCTCATGCTGCCGCTGCTTGGCAGCCGCGATGGCTGGCCCATACTGCGGCAGCCACTGTTCCTGAGCGACCAGCATCTCATCAACCAGCTGCCAGATTTCCTTTGGATTACACACAGCACCCACCAGCGGATCCATCATGAAGGCCTGTCGCAGCAGCTGATCATTTCCATGCACTGCCGCTTCGACTGCCAGACGCTGTACCGAAATGCTAACGTTGCACACAGCTGCTGGCCCCAGGGGCAGATCGCCAATCACAGGCATCGAGATACCATTGCGATCCACATAGCCCGGCGCTTCAATGATGGCGTCATCCGGCAGATTGGAAATCACGCCGTTATTCACGACATTAAAATGCCCTCGATATACCCGTCCTGTCTCCAATGCTTCAATAATGTATGAGCCATGCTCTTCTCCGCGTTTTTCTTTAGTAAACCAGAATGGCTCATCCTTCATCCAGTTCGGAAAATCCGTCTCAAACCAGTTCCGCCCTTCTGTACATACCCGCAGGTAGCCTCCGGTCTCCCCATTGATCCAGCTTCCCAGATCAATCCATTCCTCAATCTCCTGCGGGCGCTTGCGATACCATGGAACATATTCACTCAGATGTCCGTTCGATTCGGTGCTGTAATAACCAAAGCGCCGAAGCATATCGATACGGACTTTCTCTGTACGGCTGTATTCCGGATGATTCTCGAACGCTTCCAGCAGCCCCGCTGTCAAGTCCTTGCCCTCATGCGAAGCCTTGATGTACCAGGTCTGATGGTTGATGCCTGCGCATACGATATCGACATCTTCCTTCTTCAGGCCGTAAACCTCCGCGATCTGATGATGCCCGTGCTGCACACCGTGACATAATCCAACCGTGCGTACGCCGCCGTATACATTGCAGGCCCAGGTCAGCATCGCCATCGGATTAGAATAATTCAGCAGCAGTACGTCCGAAGAGCACTGCTCCTTGATATCCCTGCAGATCTCCAGCATCTCGGCGATCCCGCGCTGACCGTACATGATTCCGCCTGCACACAATGTATCTCCGACACACTGGTCGATGCCGTATTTCAGCGGTATGTCTACATCCGTCGCGAAGGCCTCCAGTCCACCGACCCGAATCGTACAGATTACATAATCTGCATCTTTCAACGCCTCCCGCCGGTCTGTCGTAGCCTGAATCTGAATGGATAACCCATTCTCCGTGATGTCACGCTGGCACAGCTGGGTCACCATATCCAGGTTGTGCAGGTTAATATCTGTAAAAGCTACATTCATGTCCGCAAACTCCGGAACGGTCAGCAGATCGCGAAGCAGCCCTCTTGTAAAGCCAATGCTACCAGCCCCTATAAAAGTCACCTTGATGGACATGTCATCAACCTCCCGAAGAAATATATGATCTAACCCATTCTAGCAATCTCCGGAAATGAAGCGTTATCAAAATGGTGACCCTTCCTTAGCAAACCTGTCAAAAATCCTCACTTATCCGTGTTCCTTAACCTCGGTCGCCCCAGCTACCATGAACATAGCTCCAGGCATTCCGGCTGCTGGCAGCACGGTAGCTGTGTGGTGTCAGGCCCTTATGCTTCTTGAACAGCATCTGAAAATACTGCCGGCTGCCGACCCCGACGTAATCGGATATTTCATGGATGGGAATGTCTGTCTGCTGCAGGAGCATAGCGGCCTTCTCCATGCGCAGATTTGTCAGGTACGCGGTTAGCGTTGTGCCGGTCTGTCGCTTGAAAATCCGGTGAAGGTACCCAGGGTGCAGATTAACAAATTGAGCCACGTCCTTCACCTGAATGCTCCGGTCATAATTTTGATGGAGATAATCAATACAGCGCTGCACATACATTTCCCGCTGCTCTGTCCCTGTCCCGCGTGCATCTACACCAATCCGTGCTATCGCAACGAGCAGCTGCAGGAACAGCAGTATCGAGAGCAGTCGGCGTTCTCCCTGTTCGGTCCGCTTGTCCTCTGCAGCAGGATTTCCGACCCTGCCGTATTTATCCAGCTCAAGAACCAGGCTCTTCAGCACATGATACACCAATCCCTCCGGATCTCTCATGACACTATAACGAAACGGGATGTTCAGAAATCTGCCGATTTCCGGCTCCTCCGCAGCAAGCCTGCTGATCGAACCCCAGGCTTCCTCTGCCGGACGGAACCCGAATTCCACATTCAGCATCCGGCAGGGGGCTCCCTCATCGACCACCAGCCGGTGCCGGACTGCCGCATCAATCAGGATAAAGTCCCCCTTCTTCAGTACCGCCGTATCCGGCTTATCGCTGCCACAATCCATTTCAATCCTGCAGCTCCCCGATATCATGTACATAATTTCTGTAGAATCGTGGCTGTGATAGGGCATATCATAACTCTGCCACTGTTTATAGTAATAAGCATAAAATTTCGGACTATAATCCCTCTGCAGCAGCTCGTTCTGGAACAGGCTCCCCCTCATGCGGCTTCCTCCCTTGAATCAGCTTCTCTCTATATTATAACTGGACATTACCGGATACCGCGTTAAAATGAAAGACACAAAGAGACCACAGATATAGGAGAAACCATCATGAATTCTACAGGCACCACCACACCGCAAGCCAAGGTAAAGGAACCTTTCCCTTTTGCGCTGCTTTCCCTCACTTTGGGGGCCTTCGCTATCGGTATGACCGAATTTGTCATTATGGGGCTTCTGCCCAATGTTGCCCGCGATCTGGATGTCTCCATCCCCCAGGCCGGCCAGCTGATTACCGGTTATGCACTGGGTGTCGCCGTCGGCGCACCGGTACTAACTATTCTGACGCACAAAGTCCCACAGAAGAAACTGCTCTGCCTCCTGATGCTGATCTTTATTCTCGGTAACCTTCTGGCTGTTGTGGCTCCGAATTACGGCCTGCTGATGGGCGCACGAATGATCACCGCTCTGGCCCACGGTACGTTTCTGGGTGCCGGCTCGCTAATCGCTTCCAGACTGGTCCGGCCGGAGAAACGGGCCGGCGCCGTATCGCTTGTACTTATGGGATTAACTGTCGCCAATATCGTCGGCGTTCCCTTCGGCACCTTCATCGGTCAGCAGCTGGGATGGAGAGCTTCTTTTGGCGCAATCGGATTTATCGGAATCTTGTCCCTGATTGCAATCATCATCACCATTCCTGCTCTGACCCAAGAAAAGACCTCCAGTATTCTGCAGGAGGTAAGAGGTGTCCTGAAGCCGCAGGTGCTGCTGACTCTCCTGACAGGAGCCATCGGCTGCGGCAGTCTGTTTACTGTATTTACATATATTACGCCGCTATTGACCGATCTGAGCGGCTTTGCTGAACATCAGGTGACCTGGATTCTGGTCCTGTTTGGCATCGGTGTTACGCTTGGTAACATCCTCGGCGGGCGACTCGCCGACTGGAAGCTGATGCCCTCCATGATTGTGAATTTTGCTGTACTTGCTATTATTCTGGCTGTGCTGTCTTTCACGATCCACAACCGGGTTCTTGGGGTCATTACTGTGTTTGTCTGGGGTATGGCGGCCTTCGGTGTGCTTCCAGGCCTGCAGGTTCGGATAATGAATCTGGCGCATGAGGCCCCGCTGCTTGCCTCCACCTCGAATCACTCGGCACTGAACCTTGGCAACGCGGGTGGAGCTTTCCTTGGCGGCTGGGTCATTAACCATCTCGGTCTGAACATTCTCCCCTGGGCAGGCGCCACGGTAACGGTGCTCGGTTTTCTGGGCGCGGTACTCAGCCTGATGCTGGAGAAGAAGTCACAGAACTCCGCATAATGATCGCCTTACAACAAAAAGAGTGTCTTCCCCCTGAGCGGGTGAAGGCACTCTTTTGTTCGTCAACACAGGGACCGCTAATAGATCCGGTGAATGACCTCTTCAAAATCCGGCTCTTCCATCACCACGTCCTCAATCTCACCCCAGCTGCCCAGTTCACGAAGGATATCCATGGTGCTGATTTCCTTACGATTCGCCTCGACGGTGATCCTGTCATGCTTCTGCTCCGTCAGACGAAACGGATAACGGCCTTCCGGCGTCAGAACAGGCAGTCTGTATTCGCCGCGATAAGTGACCCGGATCAATGTCGGCAGTCCGATCTGGTCACGCAGCTGCCGGGTCGTCCCGTCGTAGGTAAGCTCGCCGTGATTAATAACCATCACTCTGCCGCACAACTGCTCGATGTCATCCATATCATGCGTGGTCAGCAAAATGGTTTTTCCAAACTCTTCATTGAGCAGCTTCAGGAAGCTGCGGATATTCCGCTTCGCATTCACATCCAGCCCAATGGTCGGTTCATCGAGAAACAGCAGCTCCGGATCATGCAGCATGGCGGCAGCCAGATCTGCCCGCATTCGCTGGCCCAGCGATAATTTCCGGACCGGGGTCTCCCAGAACTCCTGCAAATCCAGCAGTGCTGCAAACTGATCCAGTCTTTGCTGCTGCTCTGAAGGCTTTACCCCGTACATCCGGGATAAGATATCATAGGAATCCTTCACCGGCAGATCCCACCACAGCTGACTGCGCTGTCCGAAGACGACGCCTAGCCGCTGTACGGCTCTGCGCCGGTCTTTGTGCGGATTAATGCCTCCCAGCAGCACTTCTCCGGAGGTCGGATGCAGAATGCCGGTGAGCATTTTTATTGTCGTGGACTTGCCTGCGCCGTTAGGACCGATATAACCGACAAACTCCCCGCGCTTGATTTGAAACCCGATCTCCTTAACCGCTTCCTTATGGACATACTCGCTTGAGAACAGGGCACGGACTCCTGCCCATCTGCCTTTCTTAACAACCGGAGTCCTGAACTCCTTCCGAAGCTGTCTGGCTTCAATCATCAACTGCTGACTCATGTTCGTTCCTCCTTAAATGGGGCCTGTACCCGATTAATCGCTGTTCTTCTCTCAGCCTGAAGTGACGACAGTCAGCTGCCTGTACTCTGATACTTGGTTATTCCGTACTGCCAGAATCGCAGGCTCAGCAGCAGACAGATGCATGCGGTCCCTGCAAGGACTGCCATAAACCAGAAACCGCCTTCCCCCCGCAAAATGAACAGTGACGGCCAATAAGCGACAAGTCCTACCGGAATGAGAGTGAGCAGCAAAAACGACATCCATTTGGGATACAGGGTCAGCGGGTACTGCGCTGCCGTACGGGCAGCATCTTCCGTAATGTTCTGCAGCTCCTCGATCCGGGTCGTCCAGAAGCCCAAAGTAGCGGTAGCCAGCCCGATGGAGAACAGAATAACCGCGCCGGTTACGATAATAAACAGGGTTAGCGGCACCGCTGTCCAGCTAATCTGCCCAGCCTGCATCATCCTGTTCAAGGACCAGCACAGAATCGCGGTACCCTGCAGCACCTCTCCCAGCATAATGCGGAAGCTCTGGGGCATCAGGGCCAGCAGCACCGGCAGTGGACGCGTCAACAGCTGATCCAGCTCACCGCCGACCAGGTACTTCTCCAGATGATGAACCTCGTCGGCAAAGGTGCGGTACAGCGTTTTGGCCAGTGTCATTACAGAGAACAGATAACCAATTTCATAAACGGACCACCCCTTGATGACCCCAAACCGGTTCAACACGATAGCCACCATCAAAAATTCAGAGATCTGGATCAGGGCAGCAAGCAGAGAACTAAGGATAAAATTAAACCGGTACTGCATCCGGCTGCGGATGCTGGTGCGGATCAGCAGTCTGTAAAGGGAAAACCATGATGAGATCTTCATCCACCCTGCACCTCCACCTTATGTCGCACGAGCCGGGTAACCGTCAGACAGACCAGGATCATGACGACGCACCAGAACAAGGTCCCCCAGAGCAGTGAGACACTCTCAAAACCGAGATAGATCCGGGTAGGAACATAGAGAAGGTAAGGATACGGTGACCACCAGGCCACTTTCTCCAGCCAGTCCGGCAGCCATTCAATAGGAATAAAGAAACCGGCGAGCAGGTTGATCATGGCATGATTGCCCCAATACAGCCAGGAGGATTCGGTAGTCCACAATGCAGAGGCACCGATAATGTAATTCATACAGATCGATAGAAAGGCTGCACCGGCCAGTCCGGTAAAGGCAAACAGCACGGTAGAACCTTGATCCGGCAGAGAAAGGGAAAATACGAAATAGTAGAGCAGATAGATGGGGATGGTCTTGAACACAAATTGGTAGGCGATCTGCCCCCACTCCCTCGCCATCAGCTGCGCGAAGAGATGAACGGGACGCATAAGATCGAAGGAGATTTGGCCTGTCCTGACAGTCTGCGGAATACCTAGACCATTCGTGACAAAACCGGAAATCCACAGGGAAGCCTGGGTGAAGGCAATATAACCTACCATCCCTTCGGTTCCATAGACTCCGAGCGAGTGGTTCTGACCGAGCCCAATCCAGATACATGCATACATGTAGCCGAATAAAGCACTGGCCAGGTTATGTACCAGATGTGCGCCGCGGTATTGAAGATTGCGGGCGTAGGCTTTGGAAGCCAGAGTGAAATACAGCATGGGACACCTCCGATAAGTTGATGTGACGGCTGCTCCGTCTACTTCAGACAAGGCGAAATAATGAGAGAAGGTCAATATCATAGCAGGTATTCCATTTTTATACAATCCGTTCACGCAATAAATATTCAGTAAACATTAAATTCAGGAAAAATTTACTGATACAGAGCAACTTTTACCTGCATCTCTCGTCATTTAATAGTGAAAGGAGAGTTAACATGACAATAACTGCATTCTGGAATCAACACAAAATGAAGATAATGCTCGCCGCTTCCATTCTCACTGCAGGCACTTCCCCTCTTCTGCTTGCTCCTTCGCAAGCACACGCAGCTGCGGTAACAGTTAAACCTACTGCCTACATCAACAACGTTCAGGCTGCCTACGAGGTCGTGCTGCGCGACGGAACCACCTATGCCGCCATCACCGATCTCAAGCCGCTTGGCAATTATATATTCGGTTATGATAATGCCACCAAACAGGTCACGATTTATGACGGTTCGGACAAATATACGCTGACGGCTAACAGCAAAACGATGTACAAGAACGGCTCCGCAGTTGCATTGTCTTCTGCTCCAATTCTCGTGAACGGGAAGGCCCTGCTGCCGCTGCGCGCGATTGGGGAAGCCTTCGGTGCCCAGGTACAGTGGAACCAGAGTGCCAGAGAGGCTTATATTTACAAAACCGATGCGTCCGCTGTCACCGGCGTAGAATACGGGGAACTGACAACGGCACGCAATGCGGCGCTGCGACTGCCTCGTGTATCCCATCTTGCTCAGCCGCAGCTGAAGACCAAGCAGGATCTTGGCATCGAAGCAACGACGGATTACATTTTTCCGGTCAAGCAATATTCCCGTTTCTTTATCAAGGAAAACAGCGGCCTGGTGAGCTATTATGAGGTGGAGAACAAGACGGCAGTGCTGAAATGGCAGGCGAATTTTGGGGCCAAAGCAGCTTCCAACCCGGACGTTTACTTCATTAAAAGCAACCTGGACAAAGAGATCGGCAAACGCCCTTCTGTAGCAGGATCAGGACTCGTGCAATTCCGGTATTCTCTAATGCTGGAGGAGATCATGTACAGCTTCTTCAACAAGACTACCGATATCGGCAGCGGTACCGCTGCGCCCAGATACACCGGCAACCTTGTAGTTCCTGTTCCGGAAGAACTGAATCTGATCAGCTATTAACATCATGCAAAAAGAAATGGACCTCGGTGCCTGATCGGTGCCGGGGTCCATTTTATAATCTCTTATTTTCTTAAAAGTCAGATCACTGCTCGCTTCAGCTGACTATGATACAGCTCACTATAGAATCCATTGCGGCTTAGCAGCTCCTCATGGGAGCCCTGCTCCAGCAGCCGCCCATCCTTAAGCACCAGGATTTTGTCAGCCTGCCGGATCGTGTTCAGCCTGTGGGCGATGACAAAGCTCGTTCTTCCCTGCATCAGGCGCTGCAGACCCTCCTGAATTTTCAGCTCGGTAACGGTATCAATGCTGCTCGTTGCTTCATCCAGTACCAGAATTGCCGGATTGGCGAGGATCGCCCGAGCGATCGCCAGCAGCTGCTTCTGTCCCTGGCTGATGCCGCTGCCGCCATTTTGCAGCCTTTTATCATATCCATCGTTCATTCGCATGATAAATGAGTGTGCGTTTGCCAGCTTCGCCGCTGCCTCTACTTCCTCATCGGTCGCATCCAGCCGTCCGTATCGGATATTATCGCGGATCGTTCCTTCGAACAGGAAAGAGTCCTGAAGGACAAACGACATATGGGAGCGCAGGCTCTCACGGCTGATCCCGGTAATGTCACGGCCATCAACCGTGACCCGCCCGCCGGCAGCATCATAGAAGCGTGACAGCAGCTGAATCAGCGTCGTCTTACCTGCGCCGGTCGGTCCGACCAGTGCAATCATCTCGCCAGGCTGCGCTGCAAAGGAAATCCCCTCCAGCGTATTGCCGGCATCGGCATCATAAGCAAAGGAGACATTCTGGAATGCGACTGCGCCCTCGATATTTTTTACGGCTACAGCATCTTTTTCATCATGGGTCTCTACTTCTTCATCCAGCACCTCGAAGACACGTTCGGCCCCCGCAATCGCCGACAGCAATGTGTTCCACTGGTTCGCCAGATCGTTCAGCGGGCGGGTGAACTGGCGGGCATATTCAACGAAGACAATAATGGTTCCGACTGTAATTGAACCGCGGATAGCCAGAATCCCGCCGACTCCTGCGATGATGGCAAAGCTGAGATTGTTCAGCCCATTCATCAGCTTTGGGATAAATCCGGAAATGGTAGACGCCCAGAACCCCGACTCCCGGATGCGGTCATTTCGTTCCCCGAAGCCGCGGATCACGCGCTCTTCCTGGGAGAACGCCTTGATCACCCGCTGGCCGGACAGCGTCTCTTCGATGTAGCCGTTCAGATCACCGAGATTTCGCTGACGCTGCTTATATAGCGGACCTGTACGGCGTGTAATCCAGCGCATTCCCAAAGCCATCAAAGGCACAACAATAAAGGTTAGCAGCGTCAGCAGCGGACTCAGCCACAGCATGACCCCAAACGTACCCACCAGCGTCAATACACTGGAAAAGATCTGAATCGCCGAGCTGTTCAGTGTAGAGCTGACATTCTCGATATCGTTCGTCAGGCGGCTCATAATTTCTCCCTGCTGCCGTCTGCCGAAGAACGGAATCGGCAGACGGTGCAGATGGGTGAACAAATCCCGGCGCATGCGGTATACGGTCTCCTGGGCAATGCCGATCATCCAGATGTTCTGCAGCCAGGAAGTCAGGGAATACAGAATATACACAGCGGCCAGTCCGCCGAGAAACCAGGCCCATGGCATCCCGCCGGGTCCCTGAAGATAATCGTCAATTGCCCTGCCGACTAGGTAGGGCCCGAGCAGGGATAAGGCCGAGCTGAGAACAACCATCAGCAGGACAAGGGCAAGCTTGGCCTTACGGCGGGCCAGATACATCCAGATCCTCCCCAGGGTGCCGGACCAATCCTTCGCCTTTGCCTTCGGTTTACGGCCGGCTGCGGCATCCGCTCCCTGCAGATCCAATTGGGGCGGCGTGTGGCGAAACGGTTCCAATAGCTCCTTAAGCATGCTTGCTCTCCTCCCCGTACTGAGATTCATAAATCCGGCGGTACAGACCCGATTCCCGCAGCAGCTTCTCATGATGTCCTTGACCGATAAGCCGGCCTTCGTCCAGCAGCAGGATCAGGTCTGCCGACACCGTCGAACTGATCTTCTGGGTAATCAGAAACGTCGTGCAGGACAGTTCCGTCAGCGCATCCAGCAGTGCTGCTTCCGTGCGGACATCCAGTGCACTCGTGCTGTCATCCAGGATCAAAATGGAAGGCTTGCGAACCAGGGCGCGGGCAATCGAGATCCGCTGCTTCTGTCCGCCAGACAGATTGACCCCGCGCTGGCCCAGCATGGTGTCATAGCCGTTCGGCAGAGCTTGAATCGTATCGTGAATCTGTGCTCTTTTCGCTGCCTGCTGAATCTCCTCCTTGGTCGCGTTCTCATTTCCCCATGCAATATTATCGCGCACCGAGCCGGTGAACAGAAGCACCTCCTGCGGTACATAGCCGATCGCGCCGCGGAGCTGCTCCAGATTTATTCCAGATGCTTCACATCCATCAATCAGTACCTTTCCGGAATCCGGTTCATATAGACGGGGAATGAGCTGCACAAGTGAAGACTTGCCGGAGCCGGTTGCCCCCATAATGGCAATCCGCCCGCCCGGCGCGGCCTTGAAGCTGATATCCTGCAGCACTGCAATATCGCTGCCCGGATAATGAAACCCGACCTGATGAAATTCTACTCCACCATCAATACCAGCTGAAACAGCTGCCGGAGCTTGTCCTATTCTGGTCTCCGGCTGCTGTTCAGCTTGCGCCAGTTCCTGCAGCTCCTCTGTCTGGAATACTTCCTCGATCCGCTGTGCCGAAGCGCGTGCCCGGGAAAAAGCCACAACGAGCCAGGATACAGCAGACAAGGCACCAATCGTGCGCAGCGAATAGTTCACGACCGCAACGACTTCACCTACCGACGCGTTTCCTTCCGCAATATCCCCTCTGCCGAACCACAGGACAGCAATAATGCCGGCATTCATAATTAGCAAAATGAACGGAGTTGTGGCTTCAGTCAGCCGCAGGGCCGATACCGTTTTCTTCATCAATCTTCCGCTGAACTCAGCAAAACGCGCTGCTTCATAGGCGGTCCGCACGAACACACGGATCAGACGGATCCCGGTCAGATTCTCCTGAATGACCCCGTTCACGGCATCCAATCTGCGCTGAACCGAGCGGAACATAACTGCGGCCCGCCGCATCAGCCAGATCATAAATACGAGCAGAACCGGTACCGTAACCGCCAGAAGCAGCCCCAGCTGCAGGTGCACGACCAGCGCCATGATGATACTCCCCAATACGACCAGCGGTACACGGCTCATGAAACGCAAAGTCATGAATACCATGTCCTGTACCTGGGTTACATCCCCGGTCAGACGAGTGATCAGGGATGACGAGGCGAACTTGTTGAATACCGTATAAGAGAAAGACTGCACCTTATCATAAAGACGTCCTCTCAGATCGTGGCCAAACCCCTGACTCGCGTGTGAGGCAAGAAAAGAACTGGCGATTCCCGCGAGAAAAGCAATAAGTGCACTCCCGAGCAGCACGCCGCCCCACATCCACACTACTGTAAGATTGCGCTGCTGGATTCCATGGTCGATGATCTTGGAGATCAGCAGCGGCTGAATCAGCTCTACCGTCAGCTCAATCAGCATCATGAGAAGGGCGGCAATCGCTGCCACCCGGTATTTCTTCAGAAACCTGAATACGACAGCCATAGACATTCCTCCGAGCCGGAAAACCAGCAACCTCCTCTGATGAAGATCTGTTCTCCTTGAGATAGATTCTTGCGAGATTTTGTGCTGAACCGTATGCCGAAGCACACTTTGTATAACTCCTATTTTTGATGCTTTACCCGTTTTTTGCAACCGTATCCAACTATTTTGTGCTACAACGCTCAATATGTACAGACAAAGACCCGCCGTCAGGGCGGGCCTTTATTGGTTCAAGACAATTCATTCAAGAAAATTTACTTACCATAATGATCAAGGCTCCATCCCCCAAACACGTACGCCGCCCTGATCCAGGGTGACCCTGTTCCATTCAGCATAGGATGTTTTCGACGGGTCATAGGAGTAGTCATCGGCTTCATTGAAGTTACTCCAGTCGTTCTTATGAATACGAAGCTGAATATCACCAGTCTGTCCGCCTGGCTCCAGTGTTCCCGCGCCGCTCGTAAAACCAACCTCAAGATAAGTATCTGTGAATGTACGTGTCACGTTGGCGCCGCCAACCTGAGCCCAATCCACGAAGGAAGTCAGGGGTTGATTGCCGTCCTTGGTGAAGTAATAACGGATTTTGAGATCACTCAGATTGACCGCCGTGCTGCCGTTATTCTTAATATTAAGAAACGGTTTGATGGCGTTATCCGTTGCACTGGAATCGCCGGCACGATACAGCACACTCAGGCTGCCTGCAGGCGGCTGGGCCGTCGCGCCTTGCGGCTTGGCACTGACTGCGGCCGAGTTGGCGCTCTCTCCGGCACTGTTGACGGCACTGACTACATAATAGTAAGTCGTGCCATTCGTGACAGTTGTATCGGTGTAAGTCAAGCCGCTGATATTAGCTGCCAAGGCGGTATACGGACCGCTGGCACTCCGTGCACGTTTCACCGTGTAACCCGATGCTCCGCTGACGGCGTTCCAGTCCAGCTTAACCTGAGCATCACCCGCTGTACCGTTCAGACCTGCTGGTGCGGCTGGAACCGTTACGCTTGCCGTCGGTGTCGCCGTCACGACAGCCGAATTCACACTTTCACCTGCCAGATTAACAGCTGTCACTACATAATAATAGGCCGTTCCGTTCGTTAAGCCTGTGTTGGTATAATTCGTATTCGTTACACCCTTCGCAACGGTTATGAAGGGACCTGTCAGGGAAGTGCTGCGTTTGACATTGTAAGCTGTGGCGTCATTAACTGAACTCCAGCTTACCTTGATCTGGCCGCTGCCTGCCGCCGCTGCCACGTTGACGGGTGCTGCGGGAACCGTTGGCTGCGGATCCGGAGTGGAGCCACCGCTGCCCGGAACCGCAGGATATGCATTCTGTACCAGCATGACGAACTGATCATGGAACCATTGCCCGGAGATCGGTGCGTTCGGCAGTGCACCTGTCAGCACACCATCCGCTGTTACATAGGTCGGATCACACATACGGTCGAAGCCCTTCCCTTCGTCGTTCGGAATGAGGGAGCTTGAGCCGTCGGATTCTCCTGGCGGCTTAGCCCACACATAGGCATCCAGATGAGCGGCCGGTGCGGCCTGCGGCGGTGTTCCGAGTCCAGCACCTGCACTATTACACCAGTTGCCGCGATGATTCCGCCGGTCGACTCTGCCTGAGTTCACGTAGGTGTTAATATCGCCGCCCACAGCTGTCGCAGGGCGATCCGGTCCGCCCCACCCGTTGCGGCTCGTATCAATCAGCAGACCGATACTGGCTGGCCATCCGGCGGCTGTGAAGTCCCGGTACAGCGCTTGCGTAAAGTCCATCTCGTCAAAATATGGATTCCATTCATAGTATTTGGATGATTTGATCGGCTGTCCGCCGACATTCAGATCGGGATTCGGCAGGTTCGGCTCAATCAGCGGGGTCGTATTGGATGTATTCGTAATGAAGCCATCCACACTTTTCAGACCTGCACTGGTACCACTTACAGTTTTGGTGTACAGAGATACCGTACCGCTGCGATTGTTATCCCAGCCCAGCCAGCCGGAGTGACCGATATCGAGATAATTGTAGACGTTCGGAATCGCATGCAATTTATTCAGTGCATACTGGATACCCGAAACATAGATGCCGCTGGAATTCGCCTGCGCACAGCTCGGTGTACTCAGGTTGGTCACCAGGTTCGGAAGACTGTCCGGTTCAATGATGGCTACGATTCGCAGATCCTGATATTTCGGCTTGGCAAAAATGCTGGCGATTCGATCAATGTACTGCGTCTTATACTGCTCCAGCGCAGCCTGGGTTAATGGCAGCTCGCCGTTGGAAGCCAGGGCATGGCAATCCCGTCCGGGCAGATCATAAATGATGAACTCGGCTGTGATTGGCGTGCTGCCTTTCTTCTGCGCAAGCGCCGCATCCAGATGCTGCTCCAGGCTCAGCCTGCCTCCGCCGCCGTCAATAGCGGCGATCCGGTCCAGCCACACGGCTGTCGGATAGCTCTTGATGGTAGCCATCTTGGCCTTCAGCGAGGCATCACTGACCTTGGCCATCGATGAATCCACATTGGCAGCATAATCGGGGTTAATATAGCCGGTCGCTCCGAGATAAGGATTATCTACATGGGATTCCGCATGAATGTTGTCCGCAAACGATGGTAACAAGCCGCCCAGCACCAGTGACAGAGCCAGCATATATTTTGCCGGCTTCTTCAATCCTTTTAACCCTCTCATAGGTTCACCTGGCCTTTATATTGATTTGTCGTTCGGCTGACGCATCTGTTCATTCAGGATGTTCAATTGGATTATAAGCTTTTTGATTAACAATCATTGGATTTCAATAAAACGCAAGTCTAGTAAGCGCTTACTATCATTGTCGACTCGCGTCTCTCTTTCAATCATCACCTCCTGTGTAAGAGTATAATGTCATGGAAAATTTATGTAAATTTGATTTTTTTAAGGTATTTTGTAGATGTTCAATTTTTTACCAGTTATGATAATGGAAAGTACTAGGTCGTGTCTGAAAACTCTTCATTGAGTCAATTTGAAAATGGCAGCCACGTATACAAACGCCAAGAATGACTTGGCTCGTTTATCGTAGCGAGTAGCCACACGGCGAAAGTGTTTGATTTTATTGAAAAAGCACTCCACTACGTGGCGTTCTTTATACCGATCCCCATCGACGTTCCATGGGTTTTGACTATTCGCTTTAGGCGGGATCGTGTAGGATGCCTGCTTAGCTGTGATCCAATTCCGAATCGCTTCGGAACCATAGGCTTTATCGCCAAGAATATGGCTTCCCGTAATATCTAGCTCCTGCAGTAATTCGATCGCTGGAACAGAATCATAGACTTGACCTCCTGTTAGAAGAAAAGTTAGAGGGTTTCCTAATCCCATCGACGACGGCGTGAAGTTTGGTTGTCTTGCCGCCACGGCTGACGCCGATGTGCTGATTTACTTCGTGTCCGTCTGCGTTTTTTTTGCACCGGCACTGTGTTGATGGGCTTGGATCGATGTCGAATCCATGCTCAAGTTCTCAAAGTCAGGTTCGACCTGAAGGGCTTGGAAGATCGCAACAAGCAGTCCGCTATCCCGCCACTTGCAGAAGCGACTGTAAACCGTTTTCCATGAACCATAGCGTTCTTCCGGTAGATCGCGCCAGGCAGCACCACTTCGAGCGATCCATAGAAAAGCGTTAAACATGGTTCGTTCATTCAATTTTGACGGACGTCCTGTTGTATAAGGTGGAAACATATCCTTAATTTGATCCCACTGTTCATCGCTTATTTCGTACCGTCTTTGACTCATGTTTGCTGCTCCATTCGTTTTTATCAAATATTACCATAATATTTAGTTTTCAGACACATCCTAGTGTGTCTCCCTACTTCCTAATAAAGGTGGTATTCCTTCCATGAAAAGTGTAACAGAGACTGTGCCGCCGCCACCAAAGGCTAAACCGGGGGCTTCTTCCAACTACCACAAGCTGTTTGGGGCATACTCCCTCACCTTCCTTGGCGATGGGCTGACCTTAACAGCTGTTCCCTGGCTGGTATCCTCACTGACGAGCAATCCTCTGCATGCTTCCTGGGTTACCCTTGCGCTGCGACTGCCCTGGCTCCTGTTCAGCCTGCCCGCAGGCATTCTGATCGACCGAATGTCCCGCAAAGGTCTGATCGCAGCCGCCAGCTTGCTTCGGACCTTGCTGCTGCTGGTACTGACCGTCTGCATTGCGGCCGGGTGGATCAGCATCCCCCTGCTGGCCGTCTTCATGTTCGGCATCGGTCTAAGCCGGGTGCTTTTCGATAGTACGGTACAGACCCTGCTGCCCTCGGTCGTGGAGCGCAGCCGGTTAGAGCAGGCGAACGGCCGCTTCACTGCAGGCCAGCTGATTTCCAGCGACATGGTGGGCGTCGGCTTGGGCGGACTGGTCATTACGCTCAGCCTGATCATCCCGTTCGCTGTCGATACGGTTACGGCATTCGCCGCCAGCGCACTCCTGCTCCTGCTGCGGGGATCCTTCCGTCCGGATACATCGCAAAGGGACATAACATCGCCAATCCAAAAAGCGGCCATAGCCACATGGAGGCAGGACATGCTGTTCGGTTTCCGATATATCTATGCCGATCCCTTTCTCCGCCCGCTGGCACTGCTGTCCATTTTTATTACCCTGATGGCCTCCTCGCTGGTGGCAACCCAGGTTTATTTTGCCCAGGAGGTGCTTGGACTGGATTCCTTCGGATTTGCCATTCTTATACTGGTCGCCACATTGGGCAGTCTGCTGGCCAGCCAGGTGATCTCGAAGATGCGTACACGCTGGAATCCACGGCAGCTGCTGCTAGTCTCCATTCTGGCCATGATGATGGTGTACGGTGCCTGCGGAGTCTTCGTCAGTCCGTATGCCGTGGGGCTTTTCTATTTTACTGCTGCATTCTTCATCACCGTTTACAACATCACGCGTACCTCCCTGCTGCAGCGCTCGGTGCCGGATGCCTATCTTGGACGGGTAGGAAGCGTCTTCCGGTTTCTGTCCATGGGTGTAAGTGCTATCGGGGCTGTGGTTGGAGGATTGATCGTCACTTCCAGTGAGCAAATGTTCAGCCGTACCTTTGCTCTGCAGCTGCCTTATCTGCTGCTAGCAGCCGTTTACGCTGTTTGTCTGCTGGCCGGTTCCAGACTGCTGAAGGAGAACAGCGACGATCATTAGAAAATCAGCGGCAATGTCAAAGCCCCCCGGTGAAGAATATCTTCACCGGGGGGCTTCTGTATGCTCATAGATAGGATTGAAGTACTCGCAAATCATTCTCTACACTCTTCAGCTTATCTGTTGATGCACTTTCATTCTCCACAAGGGCATACCGGACATGTCCCCACTTCCTGATTTGGTCATATGCCGCTTCCAGATTCATCAACCCGGTACCCAGATCCACAAAGTCATCCGGGCGGTTACGGTCCCTGTAGACCGATCGAAGGGAAGCCGGCTCATTCCTATCTTCAGGCACATCCCCCTCCCTGTGTGCCAGCAGGTTCAGACTACCGGCCAAGCCTCGGTTAATGTCCTTCTGATGAATCATATCGCAGCGGCCGGCCAGCCGTGTCAGCACCTGCAGCGGATCGGCTCCGCCTCTCATGACCCATGCAAGATCCAGCTCAAACCGTACCTGCTGCGGATCTGTATGCGCGACCACCAGATCGAACAGCGTCTGTTCCGCCCCCTCTTCCACCCTGCGGAATTCATGCGCATGATTATGCAGGTACAGCTGAAATCCATGCTCCCCCAGATGCTGTCCGACCTTGTTCAGCTGATCGGCCGCCTGCAGCGCCTGCTCCCGGTTCTCGATCCATATCGATGGAATCACGATGCGGCGGCAGTCCAGCACCTCGTAATACTGCATCACCCGGCGCCAGTCGTGTGCGACGATCTCTTTACCCGGAGCTACTCCTTCGTGTGCTGCGACCGCGAACAAGCCCAGTTCATCGAGCCTGCTCTTAACCGATTCTGGCGTATGCTCATCCAGGAAAGAGGTCCCCTTGATGATATTAAAACCGATCAACTCCAGGTTCGCGTAACCTGCGGCAGCCAATTTCTTCAGGGTGCCGAAATAATCTGCCGCAAGTTCGTGTGCGACCGAATAGACATTAAGACCAGCTGATATTGCCATCACCGCTTCGCCTCCTTTTATATGAGCAGTCCCGGTTTAACCCAGGTTCCATTCTTCATGAATTTTGGGCACATCCTCAATCAATTGACGGGTATAGGGATGCGCCGGCTCCAGAATGACCCTTTCAGCGGGTCCGCTCTCTACCACACGGCCTTTTTCCATAATGTACAGTGTGTCACTTACATAATAGGCCAACCCGACATCATGGGTAATAAATACAATCGTCATCCGGTTCTCATCCCGCAGCTTCAGCAGCATATCCAGGATCGTGGAGCGGGAACAGGCATCGACCATGGACGTCGGCTCATCCGCGATCAACAGCTTCGGCTGCAGCAGAAATATCCTTGCAATCATCAGCCGCTGCATCTGTCCCCCCGACAGCTCAAAGGGATACTTGTTATACAGCTCCTCAAATTTCAGGTTGACGAACGTACACGCTTCCTTCATACGCTCGAACTGCATATCCCGGCTTAACTGCAGCCCCTGCAGCTTCAGACAATCGAGCAGCAGCTTCTCCACACGGTAGAATTGGTTGAATGACGAAAATGGGTCCTGAAAAATCGCCTGGATATCTTTCCAATACTGCTTTCGCTGCCGGTGGTTCCCCAGCTGGCGCGGAATACCGCGGTATTGAATTTCACCGGAGCTTTCTTTGAGCAGACCCATCATAATTTTGGCCAGCGTCGTTTTACCGCTGCCGCTCTCGCCGACAATCGAGACAATCTCTCCCTCCCGGAAGGCAAAATCCACCTCGTCCAGCGCAGCCGTCCTCTGCTTGCCATATCCAAACACCTTGGTAATCCTCTTCCCGGAGATGAGCACTTCGCTACGTTGAGACGGTGTGATCGGCTCCATCCTGTTCAGCGGCTTCATTGGCATACCACCCCCTCAGCGTCTTCTCATCGAACCGGCACCGGTATTCCCGTTCGCCGCTCATGACCGTAGACACGGCACCACTGCGGCATTCTTCAACCGCCCAGCTGCACCGGTCTGCAAACCGGCAGCCTGGCGGCACCTGCTTCAGATTGGGCGGAGCCCCCGGAATTGCGGCCAGCCGCTGCTCCTTCATTCCTTCTTCCGGAACGATGATCGATCCCATCAGCCGTTTGGTATAAGGGTGCAGCGGATCGAAGATCATCTGCTCAGCCGTCCCCCGCTCCACAACCTCTCCCGCATACATCACCATAATTTCATCTGTAACATGGTACAGCAGCGGCAGCTCATGTGTAATGAACACCAATGACTGGATGAATTTCCGCTCGAGCAGATTCTTCATCAGCCTGATGACGGCCTTCTGGGATGTCACGTCCAGTGCGGAAGTCGGCTCATCCGCAATCAGCACCTTCGGGTTCAGAATTGTAGAAATTGCAATAACTGTCCGCTGCTTCATGCCGCCTGACAATTCATTCGGATAAGAATCCAGTACCTTGGACGGAAGATTCAGGGTTTCAAAACGTTCAGCCGCAAGCGCCCTTACCTGCTGCCGGTTCAGCTCCGGGCGGTGCTCCTTCATAATATCTTCGATAAAAGAAATGATCCGAAGCGTCGGATTCAGGGCATTCATCGCAGCCTGCGGAATGTATGCAATTTCACGGCCGGATACCCGCACACGCAGTTCCTCCTTGGACAGCTTCATAATGTCCTGCCCATCAATGGAAATCGAACCGCTGTCATAATGAAGCGGCGGAAAATAAAAGCCCATCAGACTGAGTGCGAGGGTCGATTTCCCGCAGCCGGACTCACCCGCGATCCCGAGCGTCTTTCCGGCCTCCAGGGCAAAGTTAACCCCGTCGACCGCAAATACTTTCTCCTTTAGCCGGGTGCGGTAATAGGTCTTCAGCCCGCTGACTTCAAGAATCAGATCACTCATGAACCGTCAGCTCCTTATCTTCGGATTAAAGATTTCATCCATACCCGTATTCATCATGTACAAGGAAAAGGTGATGATCGCAATCGACAGCGCAGCCGGAATAAAAGCCCACCATGCGCCCGCCACCGGCGCCTCAAAGACAAGCGCCCAGTTCATCAGGATCCCGAGCGAGATCGTGTTGTACGGTCCGAGCCCCAGCATGGAGATGGATGCCTCAGCCAGAATACCGGAAGCGGTCTGCAGCACGAACGCCATAACGACATAGGAAGCAATATAAGGAAGAATTTCAAAGGCGATAATACGCGGTGTGCTGTGCCCGGATATTTTGGCAATGTTGACATGGTCACGGCTCCTCAACGAAGTCGTCTGGGCCCGCACGGCTCTAGCCGTCCAGGGCCAGCTGGTGACTCCGATAATGAGCGCAGTGACCAGCGAGCTGCGGGAATCAATGCTGACCGAAATCAGGATCAGGATGATGAAGGATGGGATGACAATAAAAATATTCGTAACTGCGGTCAGCAGGTTATCGAGCCAGCCTCCGATGTAACCGGCAGCCAGACCAATGACCAGGCCAATCACCGTCGCACACACGCCAGCGATCAGCCCTACCTTGATGGACGTACGGATGCCATAGATTAGCTCCAGGAACAGATCGCGGCCGAAATTGTCTGAACCGAGCCACAGCGAGCCGTCCGGCGGCTGAAAAGCCATGGCGATCATCTCCAGCGGATCATTACGGTTAACCAGCGGATAAATCAGCACAAAACCAACCATGAACATAAATAGCAGGGCACCGAGCATAAACTTAGGTGATGTGACCAATATGCGCAGGGAATGGTTCATATTATTGATCCTCCATCTGCGAAGCTTTGATTCTTGGATCGATCAGGCCGTAGACAAGATCAATCGTAAAATTAGCCAGCAGTACCGACATGGCAATCAGCAGCGTACAGCCGGAGATCAGGGGGTAGTCCAGCTGCCGGATTGCAGTGAACAACCAGGTGCCAATGCCCGGATAGCTGAATACGATCTCGCAGATCAATGAGCCGCCGACCATTGTTCCAATGGAGAGCGCAAGCCCGGTTATCTGCGGCAGCATTGCATTGCGGAAAACGTAGCCTGCAATCCGCGAATCACGGATCCCCAGCAGCTTGCTGTACAGCACGTAATCCGAATTCAGTTCATAGATGGACATCTCCCGCATCCCGATCGCCTGACCGCCAATGGTAACAAGCACAATGGAAAAGAACGGCAGCATATGATGGCGGATGACCGACCAGATGAAATCAAGGCTAAGCTGCGGTACCATCTGGAAGTCATAACCCCCGGATAACGGGAACCAGTGCAGGGTCAAAGCAAACACATACAGCATGATAATCGCAAGGGTAAAGAATGGAATGGAGTTAATGAACAGAGCGACCGGAAAAATGACCTTGTCAAAGACACCCTTCTTATAGGCGGCTACTGCTCCCAAAATATTGCCGAGCAGCCATCCGACCAGAATGGCCGGAAGCTGCAGGGCGATGGTCCAGGGTACCGCGGATGCCAGAATATCCGTGACCTGCTTCGGATATAGTCCAAACGAGGTACCCAGGTTGCCAGTGAACAGGTTTTTGACATAGATCAGAAACTGCATATACAGAGGCTGGTCAATTCCGAACTCCTGGATAAAGGTCTCATATACACGCTTGATGGTATCGCTGTCGGTCATACCCTGGGTCATTTTGGATACGATGATGCTGACCGGGTTACCTTCAATCATGCGGGGCAGCATAAAATTCAGCCCGATTGCAATCACCAGGGTGAGGAGATACCAGAGCAGCTTCTTTGTCACATATTTGCCGTAGGCGTTCAACAGGCTCACCTCCCAAAGATGCTTCAGCTGTTATGGAGTTAATTGTGGATCTCGTACAGAGCGCGGATGCCGGCCCCGTCCATCGCGATCTGTGGTGGAATATTGCTGCCGTCCCCTTCTGTCGGGAAGCCTTTCCAGACTGACTCATTCACAGTATGGAACACCCATGGACGGTACATCAGCGGAATGGATGGAATATCCTTCAGCCAGATCGTAGTCAGCTCAGTGTAGAGTTCCTTCAGCTTGGCATCATCGGAGACGGTCGGAATTTCATCAATGATGGCATCCGCCCGGTCGTTCTTATAGCGTCCCCAGTTCCAGAACGCCATCTCGCCAAGCGGAGCAACGCCCTTGGAGTACATGATCGTCATGGCACGGTTCCAAGGCTGGCTCGGACTGACTCCGCCTGCAGGTGTATTCATGATAATATCGAATTTGCCGGTCTGCAGATCATTAGTCCATACCGGCGACTCCGGGAACTTGGTACGGATCTCAATACCGATGGCCTTCGCACTCTGGGCTACGATTTCCAGTGAGGCATTCCAATCCGACCAGCCGTATGGGCATTCAATCTCAAATGGTCCTAATCTTGTGCCGTTCAGAACTCGGATGCCGTCCTTGCCTTTCTTGGCACCAATGGAGTCCAGCAGCTGATTCGCCCCCTCCACATCTGTCGTCCACTGCAGCGATTTGATCGCATTCTGGTCAACAAATTTGGATTCGGCATCCGAGTTCAGCGTCAGCGAAGGCTGCATCGGGGCTGAATAGCCGCTCATAGCCAGCTCGGAAATTTTGGCATAGTTAATGCTCATCGCGATCGCTCTTCGTACATCCGGGTTATCCAGACCTTTTTTGGAGAGATTGAAGAAAATCGACGGCATAGATCCTGCCAGATAATACGGCTCTTCCTTCAGATAGGTCTTGATTGGAGCGCCTTTCTTCCACATATTCGAGACCTGCGGGATGAACTGCTGCGAGACGTCGACCTGCCCGCTCTTGAACGCCAAATCACCTGCCGCATTATCCTTGTAGATCACATGTGAAATATATTTGGGCGCAGGGAGCTTGCCAAACAGGGATTTTCCCCAATAATTATCATCACGGATTAATGTAATCTTCTGATCATTGTAGAAGTACAGCTTATAAGGTCCCGTACCTACCGGATTCTCGTTCACTTCCTTGCGGATCGTTGACAGGTCATTATTCGCCTTTTTCTCGACCTCTTCCCAAATATGCTTTGGCAGGATCGGAATCAGCTCAATGCTGTCCAGCACTGTCAATTTGTTCGGGTTCTTCGGATTCAGTGTAATGATCACCTTATGCTCTCCGTCGGCTTTAACACTTTCGATGTAGGTCCAGTAATTGCTCCAGTTAATGTCGTATTTGTGGCCAAGTTCATAGGTGTAGACCACGTCATCTGCGGTAAAAGGCTTCCCGTCGCTCCACTTGGCATCCGGGTTCAGCTCGACTTGCAGCGCCTGCTCGCTGGTCCATTCATACTTGGTGCCGAGTAGCGGTTCAAGCTCACCAGTCAGCTGGTTCACCATAAACATGGTTTCATACACCAGCTCCCTGGAGTTGCCATAGTTAATCGGAAAAGCCGGATTCCCACTCAGCAGGTTGAAGTTGGTCGGCGGCCCCCACTGTAGGCCATTAATGTACAGTGTTTCATTCCTTGGTGTTTCCTTCACTTCCTGGCTTGGCTGGCTGGTGCTGTCTGTCCCCGGCTGTGCAGCCGTGTTGTCCTGCCCAGGCTGTGCCTCACCCGTGGTCGGCGGCGGCTGTACACTCTGACATCCGGCAGCGGCAAACGAAAAAATCAACAGCAAAATCAACAGCGGTCTGAATGATACGACCTTCTTCTTCACACAGAACCCTCCCCAAGATCATATGGCCCTCGGTCTGCGTCCGTATCAGGATACGGTACGGTATTTTGCTTTTAAGAAACCGCCTTTATGCAAGCGCTTTCTTTATTAGGCATTGTATGTAGGCTGCAGTGTTTTTGATTACTTAAAAATCAAACCTAACACAAAAAAAACAAAACACCCCGGCGTTAACCAGGATGTTCAATGAAACTAGCCGATCATAATGATTCCGATTGTAACTAAAAACCAGACTACTGGAACAGCAGCCAGCCCGATGGCCAAACGGAACCTGTACAGATGGTAAGGGATCCAGCCAAAGAAAGAGATGATGACACTAACCGGATAAATCCAGACGGAATAGATGAATCCCTTGGTTCCCCACGAAGCGGTCTCCCAGCTGGAACCCGGCGCATCAAACAGGAATCCGGTAGCGAACGCAAAAGCGGGCCATATAAATAAGGACATCACATACAGAACATGCAGGATGATAAGAGTAAGAGCAATAGAAGGATTTTTCTGAGACTTGATTTCTGCCAGAACAACAACCCCCTTGGAGTATGTAAAAATGGTGGTAACTGGATATCTTACTTCTCATTATAGCGTGTAAACCGTCTGATTCCATGGTAATCCTGTATAAAATCCTCACCCGGCTGCTGGGTGACCATGATCCGGTGCAAAGACAACGTGCTTAATTTGTATCTAGAAGAGAAAAAACGAACAAGCCGAAGCTGGAGTTCTCCAGCTGTCGGCTTATTTGTTTGTTATATCATTATTGCCGGCAAGGCGTTCTTACTCCACGAATAGATCCTTGCCGTCAACGATCCAATACTGCTGCTCCGGCGGGACTCGGAGAGTAAAATCCTCGTACTTCCCTGTCCAGCCATCCGGTACATAATGCTCGAACGAGGCTGGTTCCGGATAATAGGACAGCATTGTACGATTATCGAAATCGATCAGGAGCGCAGGCGAATAACCAAAAACCCCTTCCTCATCAGGCTCATATACAGCTTGCTGTACGGCTTCCCGCAGTTCCTCAGTGCTTACTTCATAATCCGAAATAGCTTGAAGAAACAGGTCCGCTGTCTCGTGATTAATGATGGCTATATCATAACGCTCTGCATAATCTCCAGCCCCATACACCTCATACCCTTTGTCCAGAAAAGCCTGCTCCAGCTTGGTCAGATCCAGGAACCAGAGCTCTTTGTCCGTCACATACCAGTGCCAGGTCTGGTGGCGGATGACGCCAACAATGATATTTTTCGCATAAATGATAGGTGCTTTCATGGGTACCCTTCCTTCCTGTAACAAATTGCAGCTGGCTTGGCTGCACACCATTGAAGAAAGACCCGCCTTATGGCGAGTCTTTAACAATTATTCAAGCATCTGATATAGATTGTACAGCACTTGAGCAGCCTCTGCCCGGGACAAACTTGCTTTCGGCGCAAAATGACAAGGATACTAGGCATCTATTTTCTTCTACTTGACCAATAAGAAGAATTTTTTTAGCTATAACTTTTTTAGCTATAACATGGAAGAAGCCTGTACCCTCAATAAAAGCAGGAAAGCGGGATACAGGCTATTCTAAGAAATTCTTCGATGGTCCATCAGCCTTCCAAATAACTGCGCAGCCACTGCAAAGCCGGACGCTCTGTGCCGTTCGTATTCAGCAGATGGGAACCGCTCTGCCAGGTCTGTCCCTGAATGTAGCCCCAAATGGTAATTCCTTTGACATTGGGATGGTTCCACAGAACCGGGAACTTCTCCTTATACCGGGCCAGTTGGGTATTGTCATCACCTGTCATATCCAGCTCTGAGACGTAGATCGGAAGCCCTGTCGCTGAGAGCTTATTAAGCACCGTATTCATCGTGCCTGTCGATACCGTATCCATATTAAAATAATGACATTGGATACCGATTCCATCGATCAGCCCTCTACTTTTCAGGATGTTGATGATCTTTACATATTGATCCGCTGCGTTCGGGTCGCCAATAATACCGTAATCATTCAGCAACAGCTTCGAATTCGGAAAAGCCTTGCGAGCCTCCTGGAACGACCAGATAACCCAATCCCAGCCGGTCGAACCGTCCCCGCCAATAGCGTTGCGGTAAGACGGCTTGGCATGCAGCGGTTCATTCACGACGTCTACCATCGCAGCCTTCGAATAACGCTGCCCTGCCTGCTGAATCCATTGGGTCACTTCTGCCTTCTGCTCAGCAGCTGACAAACCCTTGACCCAGCCAGGCTCCTGATTTCCCCAGACAAGGGTGTGAAATTTGAAAGAGTATCCATTGTTATTGGCAAAATTATAAGCTGCATCCGCCTGGGACCAGTTCATCGAATTCCGTGTTCCCTCGACTGATTCCCATTTTGTTGAATTCTCTGGTGTTACCTGATTCCAATATGTTGAGAAGCTTGAAGGAACACTGCCTCCAATCACATTACCCAGAAACTTGCTTCCTTTTGCCATACTTGCTTGTGCGCTCTCTGCAGCAACGGACGTCAGCAGAGCTCCCACCAGAGCCAGGGTGCCGGCAATTTTAAACCAACGGGACTTCATTACATCATTCCTCCTTGAAAGGGATGTCACGTCAGAAGTGATCAATCTTCTGACATTTTAATGAAGCGCTTCCATTTAACTGTAATCAATTTCCATCCTATATGCTACCGTACAAACTATAGAACAACCCTCGGAAATTTAAGGTTTTCAGGCTTCCATTCGACAATATCCTGTCGTTCTTTTTACATAAAGCTCATTCCCACTTGTGGATTATACTCTGAGTCACTCCCATAGCCTATCCTTCTCATCATCCATAGAGCTGCGTCCTTTGCACAATTCCTCAAAGCTCTCGGCCACCTTCACACTTTCTTCGTAATCCAGACAGCCGGAATGAGCCGTCCGAATCGGGTACTCGCCGTTAACCGGTTCTTCCCGCATGTCCACAATATAATGGTTGCCGCAGCCATCCATTCCTATGGAGACACTCCCCTTCATATACTCTGGAAATTCATACAGCAGATTATATTCTCTTAGTTCGCTCGTACTGAACAACTGAAAATATCGTTCCCCCGTCTGAAATTCCCCGCCATTTGAGTACTGCAAAAATTCAATATAGCTGTGTGGTAAATCTCTCTGGGGAAACGTCCACAGGCTGACAGCTTCATCAAGAATCGGAATCTTCATTTGGTTACGTCTTTCTACCGCTTCTTTAATCTCGTTTTCTGTTAGCGGATCATTCCAGTTTTTTAAAAAAGAAGACAATTCAGCAGCATCAGCGCCTTCTCTTTGTATATGTACTTGTTCAAATCGTTGCTTCGGCATACATTACACTTTCCTCTCTTTGAGCTTGAGCTAACTATCATAATAAAGGGATCCATACGAGTTAACCAATTTCTCGGCTTACTTTAACAAAAAACAGGCCAAAAACGGTCATATTCACCATTAGTAACATGATCTCAGTTACTTTTTTGAGAAAAACTATCTCAGTATAATACAATTCCCTCTGCCTGTGGTTTGATCTCAATTCTCATATTTCTAAATTATATATTGTGCACATCTGTGTCTGTTGTATCATTCTTTTGAAGATAACAAAAACAGGTCAATCATGGTGGTATCTGACCATAATCAACCTGTTTGATGTATCGGCAGAGCGTTATTTAGGTTATGAAATTAAATCATTTGATGTGCGTACAACCGAAATGAGGAAATCTTTATACGGGTATTACACGGGTAATATGTGTCATTGGTTGAATAAGGGGTTCATTCGGCACTGGGGGCCTATTTCATGTACCCGCCATACACATACATATGAGGATAAAAAAGACCACAACATGAGCAGTCAACTCGCATTATGGCACTATTGGTTGTATCGTACGATCTTACCAATATAATGTAACCAAGTTTTGATTATTTATATTTTTCCAACACACTATTTGGATTAATTACCGATTCGGTTCAAGCTTCGCAGAGCATAAATAGTTGAATTTGCTTGGCTTCGTTATCCCCCATCTGCTAATTGGGCGGTGCGTGATGCGGCACTATAACTAACTCATTGCCTTTCCTCGAAATTATAGCCTCCTTTTCTTGGAAGCAACTCTTCAAAGTCACAAGATGCTATCGCCTTATAACCAGCATCCCATAACTTTATCAATAAATTAGATACTTCTACAACAAAAGCATTATTCTCTACATTTTCAGCAGGCTCAATTTCTAGACAATACTTGTAATATAGAAATTCATCATTCCCTAGATTCCTTCTATCTTCGTCGAAATCTCCATTGTTGAAAATATAAATATCTGCTTGTTCTGTAGAAACGTTCGAGCCACTAATAGTTCCGTATACATTTTTAGATACTATTTCTATAACCGCTCCTTTTTCATCATCAGTATCTAAAAATATTTTTGTAAATAAATCAATGTTTTCATCCAATGAAATCACCTCAAATTATTATTTAAGTGGCGTAAATGGGGGATTGTCGAAGGGTCCGCCAATTTTAATAATCGATATATCTACATCCATACCTAACTCTTGTTGAAGTTGTTCCCTAAACTTACTCAACTTTGCTTCTCCTGATTGAATTTTTCCAGTTTCAATAGCATGAAGCATTGTTTTCTCCTTAGCAGACCCTGGATTAGGCGGCTTAACCTTACTAAAAGAGCTTTGTATTAGTTCATCAAATTTCTCGGATTGGAGTGCTACGATAAAAATGCAGTCGATAAACACCCTCGTATGAAATAAAATGAAAACAAACGAGGGGACGAGTGA
>NZ_JAUQTB010000023.1 GCF_030580655.1 Paenibacillus lacisoli | reverse complement strand
ATGCTGTCACAAGCAGCTTAATCACGGGATTTCTGTATGAGGGGTGTTTTCAAACTGCACTTTTGTTGACAACTCCAGTGTTTATGTAATTATCAATTATCTTGTCACAAAAATTTAAGCACTCTGGTGTAAATAGTTCATCACCAAATTAAATCATTCCTTCACTCCAAAGTTTAGTTAGTTTCACTTTAAATAATTCTTGTAAATTCATAATAATCCCCTCTTCCCTAGATTATTTAGTGTTATTCTTTTATCAGATTCATGGTATATCCCATAGCGTCTTACACATTCACGAACCAGAGAGGCTAAATTTGCCGCGGCGATCAAACGAGACCGCCGCGCCAGTTGAAGACTTAGCTTTGCAGGTGTTGTCCACTGAATCTGCTCCTCCGAAATGCCCCAGCGGACCGAGGGGGCGAAAGCGACTAATGCTTGAATGCGCGGTTATTTGATGTCAGGACCATCTATGAATAACTTTCAATACCGGTCTTAACTGTAATCTTCGATTAATACTAACTTTTCATCCTTCATCTGATAGATGGATTTCCCCTGAAGTTTTACTGATTCTCCTGCCTTCATTCCATTAGGTAAATCAACTGACAATACTCCTTCATAATCAATTTCAACTTCTGCTTTATCATCTGTAATGGCAATGCTCTTAATGACTTGACATCTTTGCAAGAAGATTTGGGCTGACTGTTCTGCCAATGCACGGAATTCTTCAATTCCCTGTGTTTGTGTATTCACATCACCGTTTGAGATGTTCCTAAATTGGACGCTTTCATGTAAAACATCTAACATTCCATCAATATTAAACGTATTGTACGCCTTTACATATTGTTCAATAAGATCTTTTAATATCGAGTTTTTCATTTTCATTCACACTCCTGGGTTTTGAATGATTGGTATATCTTCTAATACAAAGAACTTCCCATACTTTCCTTCATCACTAATGCTTCCGACTTTAACCTCTTCTGAATTCAAGTAGTTATGTAAAGATAGAATGTCATTCGTAAAAAAAGGCGAGGCGCAAAATGCCCGCCGTGTTATACACTTTATGTGGAAAGAACTTAAATTCATAGGTCATTCAAACAGATAATTTTACTACCTTTACTTTCATAATAACGCAGCATTTCGTCCATTTTCCTTTTATCATAACTGGTAATGCAATCTGATAGGACATGAACGCCATAATTTGCTTTACGTAAGTTGTAACAGGTTGATTTAACACAAGCAACAGCATCCGCTCCTGCTATGTAGAAATCACATATTTCGTTTGCACTGATAAAGTCTGTAAATTCTTTACTGCTTAATGCATTTCCTTTATATTTTGTAAAAACATGTTCTGATACTATGTTCATGTCTGAGGCTAACTCAGAACCATAGGTATTGGGTTTAAAAGTCCTCGTGCCGGCTGATAAATTTTCATGCCTTATATAAATAACATGAATATTATTATGGACCGCCCAATCAATAGCTTTATTGATATTGCCAATAACTTCCTTGTAATTCTTGGTTATGTCATTTTGAATATCAATTATGACTAAGGCTTTTTTCTGCATCGTGTTCCCTCCTGTTAGGTACATTGATTTGTTTGCTTTTTTAATATACCTTGTAATTGTTGACAACATTATGGCAACGATCTGGCAACAATCTGGAAAGATAACAAGAAATTTGGAAGGCGGCGATCAGATGAAAGTTGACAGGCTGGTTAGCATGATTATGATACTCCTTGATAAAAAGCGCATAGGCGCACAGGAGTTAGCAGATATGTTTGAAGTTTCACCCCGCACAATCTACCGCGACATAGACACTATCAACATGGCGGGTATTCCTGTTCGCTCAACATCGGGAGTGGGCGGCGGCTTTGAAATTATGCAAAAATACAAGATTGATCGAAAGGTTTTTTCGACTGCAGACCTTTCCGCTATCTTAATGGGACTTTCCAGTCTTTCCAACATGATTCGAGGTGATGAACTGGTAAACGCCCTTGCGAAAGTCAAGAGCTTTATCCCTGCCGACAGAGCGAAAGACATTGAAATAAAAGCAAATCAAATATATATTGATTTAAGTCCGTGGATGGGCAACAGGAACATACAAACCTATTTAGAAATGCTCAAAACAGCTATACAGGAACACAAGCTGCTTTCGTTTGCATATGCAGACCGCTACGGAAATAAAACTTCACGAACAGCCGAGCCGTATCAACTTGTATTGAAAAGTAGTCATTGGTATTGGCAAGGGTATTGCCATAAAAGAAATGATTTTCGCTTATTCAAACTATCACGCACATCAAACCTACAAATACAAGAGGAATTTTTCACGCCAAGAGATTATCAAAAACCGAAGTTGGATTTTACGGAGATCTTGGCAACTATGCAAACAAAAATCAAAATTCGTATTCATAAATCTATCATAGACAGGGTACTTGATTATTGCACTTATGAAGACTTTTCGTCAGACGGGGATGAGCATTGTTTTGTTCGTTTTCCTTTCATAGAGAACGAATACTACTACAATATTCTTTTCAGTTTTGGGGATAAATGCGAGTGTTTAGAGCCGTTACATATCCGCACAGAAATGAAGCGCAGAATACATGATATAGCTACCATATACGAGAATTAATACATGGAGGTAGACGAGTTGCCTTGCCATTTTTGTTCAGTGAGATGAGCACAAGCGGCAGGGTCGACAGACTTCGTCTCGCAGTGGTTGTCGCCTGAGTCTACTTCCTCGATCCCTACCATCTGGCGATTCAAGGAGCTCACAGGCTATGCAGCGTGATTATAGTTTTATAGGATGTTACCGAATTCTTTGAATCCTCTACAAATCATGCTTCTTGGATAACATCCAATTTAAGAATAGGTTTATATCACTTATTGCATCTATTACCGTTCCTCTGTATTTTTCATTATCCCTTAATTCCTGTAATATAATCCAATAAAATTAGCTCTTCAAGCATTTGTCGTTCTAGAATACCTTTGATTTCCTGATCGGTGTATTCTTTTATCTCTAGATATTTTCGCTCCATCGAATGCTCCTACATAATCATTTTGAAGTTGGTGATATCCTATAACGTTTCTGTATTCATGAATCCGGAACGGGTTGTCTGCTGATATGCTCCTATGGATTTTTTTACAGGCCGATGCTGCAAAGGAGCCGCTGCTTGAATATGATGTTATGAGATGTTATTACCATCTTTGAAATCTCTCTCAAGTTGGTTCCCATGAAAAGCGTTTATCATAAACTCTCTGTCTGGAACTTTCAACTCCTCAAAAGACTCCAGAAATGCTTTATTATCATATGTGGTTCCTATAAGTTGAATACTCCATGTTCTTTTTTGCAGTTCTACTACCGCGTACCTTGCAATCGCATGATCATTACAACCTAATGCTCCAGGATTCAAATAAACCCTTTGATCAGTCTTGAAATAATGGATTGGATGATGATGACCAAAACAAACGAGATTATAAGGTGAGCCATCATACCTTGCGTCTAATTTTAAGCCCGAAGGGGTTTCATCGATTATTTCTCTTTCTCCGTTCTTCATATGGTAATGCGTTATCAATATTTTTTGCCCTTCTATTTCAACTTCTAGTGTCTGAGAGAGATTTTCTATAAACTTGATATTTTCTTTTTTTAGCTGCTTACCGATCCACTTATGATGTTCAGCGATCATTTCATGACCCGGCAAAGTATCCTCCCCTTGCAGTAGTTTTAAAACCGCCTCTTCATGATTACCTGATACCGCCGTTACATCCTTTCGATTCATGATCTCTTCAAGCACTTCGTTAGAGTTAGGACCAATACCAATCATATCGCCCAGACAATATGTATGTTCGATATCCCCGCGGGAATCAATATCAGAGAATACAGCACTCAATGCCGGATAATTACCATGAATATCAGTTAGAATTGCAATCTTCATGTATACTTCTCCTTCAATCCGTTTTATTTATTATTGATTTTTTTGTAATATTTTTTTATAACGTTCTTGTATTCACGATTTCAGCGAATGCTGAGGTGTCTGGCGTAGATCTACATAGAATCCCCCCTCTCTCAATACATCCAGTCCCAAAAGTCTGTTAGCCATTAGCGATATGTTGCCCTCGGCTGTTAAATAAGAACTTCATAATAATTGCTCTTCTTTTACATAAACATTGTACATAGATTTCCTGTTGTGTATACTAAGATTGTCGAAACATTTTTATGTCCATCGAGGTTGGCCTCTCGATGCTGATGATGACAAGCCTGACTATCTTATTCAATATGAAATCAATGGTTCAAAAAGGGGTGTGGGTGTTAATCGGAATTAATATGTTTGTAGGTCTGAATGTCGTAATGAAGTTAACAGTTTACATCAGCATTGTAGCCAATCTCACTACTTATAGGTATAACCTACTGATGAGTCCGTGAAAGCCGGCCGAAAAGTGGTGAGAACGACACCTGAACTTCAGGTGTTTTTTTCTTTCCCTGCATTAATTTCTGATAACGTTCGTGTGTATACAAACCCTAGAGGCTTAAGGTGCTACAGCGTCGGGTCCGCCGGGACTTAGCCTCGCAGGGTTGTCGGACTGCATCCACTTCCCCGACTACTCTTCTGCCAGACCGAGGGCGTCAGCCGAAGCGTGAACACGGTGTTAGATGGAGTTACCTTGAGTTACTCACAAAATCCCTCATGCCCTCTCTTAACATACTAACCCCTTCTTCTACACTCTTCATGTTCTCGTCGTCATTCATATTATTCCTTGCATGTAATAATACCGGTCTTAATGATTCTACTGAATTTCCAAATGGGTACATCCATTCATATCTAGGAACCATCCACAAATGAAAGTGATGTGTTGTATCTTCATTATAAAAATAATAGACCTTATCGATTCCCAATCGTTTTCTTTGTTCACTTCTGAGCTTATGAATTAACGAAATAAATTCTAATCGCTCTTCATCTGTTAATTCATCCATGCAGTAAAAATGCCTCTTTGAAGCCAATATAACTAACCCTTTGATTGGATAAGCAATATCCTGATGGACATGAAAGTTGCTTGACTCAAAAATCACCCCACCTGTTGAAGTAATCAAGCCACTTGTCAATGCGCAGCTTACACATTCGACTTCTACTGATCTTCCATCAGCCATTGTAATTTGTCTTGGCATTTTGCACCTCATAGTTTTTGATTAAGTACCTGCATTGTAATTTCATCTAACGTTCCTGTATTCATGGATCCCAAAAGGGTTGTCTGCTGAAATTCCTCCTCGAAATCCACCTTGCAGACCAAGGCTCCGAAAGGAGCCGCTGCTTGAATATTATGTTATGAGATGTCATTGGCTTCTGCGAACTATCCCCAAAACATTCCGTTGTGTCCTTCATCCACGATCTTTAACTGTGTTTCAAAATCTTCATTCGGTTCTATGTCATCTATGAAATGCCATTTCCCTTTACTGTCTTGCCAATAAATTTTCCATTCATTCTCACCTAATCTAAACTGAGCTACTGGCATCTGCACCCATTGATCACTTTTGAATCCTTGTCTTTCTTCAATTAATGTCACGTGATTTCCTCTGATCTTGTAACTAATTTTAATTTGGCTTTTCACATGTTCTGGCACTGCATTTTCGGTGTACTTGTCCATAATCTTCATAATCCGCTTCTTCGTAAAATCATCCATGAATTAGTTTCGCCTGCCTTATTCTCTTTTGCCTTAATTATATCACGATGATTTCTCATAACGTTACTGTACCCACGACGTCCCACCGACTTAAGGCTGCGCCAGCAGCCGGCCGCGATGCGATGTGTCCGCCTGAATACACTTCTTCTGCTTATTACCCTCGGGCGAACCGAGGAGCCGTTAGGCTACGATGCGTGGATATGATGTTAGATGAAGTTTGACACTTCCCTGTGATACTACATTAGTTCTTTACTAATTGATTCTGATTGGCTACTCTCATTTATGTTTACAACAAATCCATGCTTGCCATAGAAATGCTTCAATCTATCAATGTGATCCCGATCAACATGTGAAAATGAACCAGATATTCTTTTAACTTTTATTTTCTTAGCTATTTTAAAGAGTTCCTCCATTGCAATTGATCCGAATCCTCTATTTCGGTACTGTTCGGAAACTTGTATATCTTCTATTTTTATTGAAGATTTTTCTTCGAAATGAGATACAAAAAAACTTAAGTTTACATTATGTGAAAATGAATATATGCTTTTAACAAATACATCTAGCAAATTTATTTTTGAATAAACAACAACCCATTCGTCTTTGATTTGTCTAACAGACAAAATGGTATATTCCTGACCTATAAGATCATTAATAAGAGCACTATACTTCTGCGATTCCTTTTTTTCTGATTTGTATTTATCTCTTAATTTGATGGCATTCTCTAATCTCTCATTTAAGTCTTGTACTTCTTATGCATACTGGGAAATAATAATTCACTGATTTGTGACATGTTTTATTTGCTCCTTAATTTAGCTATTTCATATTTCACCTAACGTTCCCGTATTCACGCCCCGGCGTATGCCGGGTGTCCGACACATGTCGAACCAAGAGCGAATGCTCGCAGCGTGAATATTATGTTAGGTGAAATTACTTAATAAATCTTAAATAATGTAGATCGATTTATATATAAAGAAAATGTCCTTTAACATCTTCATAAGTTAACTTCAATACTAATTTTTCGTCGTAAGGAAAAAATATAAAATCCAATTCATGAAGCTCTGCAAACGAGATTAATACTCTAAGATGCAAATGACTAATTCCTCTCACTACTCCTCCCGCTTTTTCACAAACTACTTCTGCTGTTTTTTTTGATAAAAATAAATAAAAGTTTTGCTTTTTCACATGAGTATAAATTATATAACTACCTGTTACTTGTCCATTATTCTCCTCCATAAGAGTCCAAAAAGGTTGCCCCAAAACCTTTTCATTCGGCAAAATCACTCCAATCTTTGCAGAAATAACCTTGGTCAAAAGAGGAAGCTCACCTAAAGATAACAACTCAATTCCATAATGTTTTGCAAATACTTCGGCCCCTTCTTGAAATCCACTTGAAGACACCATTATTCCAATACAATTATCCAAATCATTTAGTTTTGCATAAAATTCCTGAACACTCCCTTTAGTAATTGCACGAGCATGATTCTTACATTCGATAGCAACTTTATGATTAACACCCACTAATTCAAATTCATAAAAAGCATCAATTTGATGCAGTGATCCTGATTTACCTAAGATTTTTATATCTCTAGATACTTGTATATCTCTGCCTTCAAGAGATAAGAGTGATTGGTATACGTAGTGAACTAGTTCTTCGAATTTCTTTCCTTTATCTTCCATTTCTTGTTTTAGATTAAACACAAATTCACTCCTAAACATTTTTATATAATTTCACCTAACGTTCCTGTATTCACGAAACCCGAAGGGGTTATCTGCTGTAATGCCTCAACGAAATCCATCTCGCAGACCAAGGCTCCATAGAGCCGCTGCTTGAATATTATGTTATGGGTAGTACCATTACTCCAGAGGAAAATCACTCAATATAAATTGGTTTATCCTACTTGGATGTCTCCCTATACGCCCTTCATTATCAATGAATCCTTTAATTTCTATATTACTTTTCTTTAATAGGTTCCTTATGTATGCTTTTCTTTTGGTGTATTTTAATTTTTCAATTCCCCAACCAATAATAATCAAGTCAGTATCTGCTATAGAACCTTCAATATATTCATCATTTAATTCACCTACGGCCTCTGAATTGTTTGATAAAGCAGAAGGGTCTGTTGAAATAAATGCATATAATTTTACTAACCTAAGTGCCAAAATCATTATCTATTAAGAAATTCATCAATTTACAAACACTCACATCCGTTTTTAATACATCTGCAAAGCTCGGATTAATCATAATCACAGTCACTTTTTCTTCTCATTGTCCCAAACTCTCTCAAGCAAGTATCTGTGCCTTTTGTCTTTTGAAAAAATCACTTTTGATTGTATTTTAGCTTCTTGAATTATTGTCATATAATTTCGTTCCTTTCTATAAAACTTCTTTAGTGGTATTTCCCATAACATTCCTGTATTCATGAACCTCGCAGAGGTTGTCTGCTGTAATTCCTCTCCGAAATCCTTCCCGTAGATCAAGGCTCCGTTAGGAGCCGCAGCTTGAATATTTTGTTAGACGAAGTCACAACTTCTTTGCTTAAGCATAAATTGCTATTGGAATTACTTGTATTGAAGGTCCTTCAATCTCAGTAATCAAATCCGGTATATTCATTCCATTCCCTGAAAGCACATTAAAATTCCCTACTAAATCACTCATGACATCGGTATTAAAAATACCAAAGCTTGTTTTTCTCAAAAGGTTTATACTTTCTTCACTTTCCGATTTTACAACCCTTATTACCTTACCTAAAACTTTAAATTTGCCATCAATGATCTCATAAGCATCTTGCTCATTAAAATACTCTAAATTACATGAAAGAACCGCTTTAACTTTGTTATCTAGATCAACAATCAAATCAACTGATTTTGATCTGGTGAGGTCATTTAATACAGCCTTCATTTGCTCTAATATCATTTCATTTTCATTAGGTTGTTTTCTTCCATTATTTTTAGGTTTCGTTTGTCCCTGATCTATTAAAGGTATGAATGCTTCAAAAACTTTAACGAATGTCTCTATTGTATTAACCATAGGATTCTTTCGTAATACTCCTTCTAATTCGACAAAATCACCTGTGCGAATCTCATCTTTTTGAAGAGCTTCTAATGATAAAAAGTTTATTTCGGATTGTTCCTCCAACGTAGTTTTAAGTTTCGAGAACAATGAGGCAGGTGTATGTACTCTCTCTTCCGAAAATTCCTGTGTACTATCATTTTTAGAAGACTTTCCAAGCTTGCTTGATAGTGATACCCCTAACAAAGACAATAAATTGCTTGCAGTTATAGACCCACCCACTTCAGAGCTTTTGGATTCCGAGTCTACGGCTTGAGTTTTGACAGCACGAAATTTAGAGAATCCATCCTCTAAAATAGCTAATAGATCAAAAACAACCTGTTGATTTAAGTAAATTGGGATATTTAAATTATTCGATTTCATTTACATTCTCTCCTTTTGTGATTTTGTCTAACGTTTATGCATTCACGAACCCTCACCGACTTAAGGCTGTCAGGCCGGGCGCGATGCGCTTAGTCGGTGCAGGGTTGTCCGCTGAATTACTTCTTTGAAATCCCTCTTGCGGACCGAGGAGCCGCCAGGCTCTAATGTGTGAATGCTTTGTTAAATGATGTGGCCGACATCTTCGAAATTACTAACAAGATCGGTATTCTAATCTTCTTTCCAATGTGAGTAGCCCCCACCGGGGGTAGATACAACAAAAAAACTTCCTGGTCCTTGAAGTTGCCATCCTTCATACCACGAGCTGTCATGAAATAAATCAAGATATACATCTCCGTCAAAAGCCACAGAAAGATCTGATATGTCTTCATAATGTATTATGTCTTTTATCGTGTTTCCTACCAGAGCTTCTTCAAATTCTAAAAATGCCTTGTCTTTTTTGTCCTCTATTTTTGTTTCTGGTTGTCCTACTATAACTCTATTACCTTTCCTTAATCTCCATGGACACTCAATTGTCAGATGTCCATCATCAAGAATAAGAATTGGATACATCCTGTTTATCTCGTTAACTTTCTGTCCAATTACCGAAACAAAGTTAATATTGCTCGTATTTCTTTGCACTTTGTCACCTTCGATCTATAAACTTATTCGGCCTTTTCGCCTAACGTTCCCGTATTCATGAACCCCAAAGGGGTTGTCTGCTGAAATCCCTCTTCGAAATCCATCCCTCAGACCGAGGCTCCAACGGAGCTGCTGCTTGAATATTATGTTATATGATGGAAATTTTTCTTTGGTATTGCTTACTCTCCACTCTTTTTCATTGCTCTTTTTATTTTGATTCATCGTTTCAGATGTGTTATCATATTCTTAAATAAAGACCAAGTGCGGCGAACACTTGGTCAGTACAATTGGCTTGGATGGTTAATCCCTTCTTAAGTCAAGTCAGGACAAAAACCCACCTTTGGCTCTCAACCTTGGGGTGGGTTTTTACTTTCTCTTGTTGTTATTAATGTACGTTAAAAGTGCAAGAATGAATGTTCCGAATAACAGCATTAGAGTCATCGCATCTTTCACTTCCATGGTTTCACCTCCTTTCGAAGGGAAACCATACCCACCCAAGATTCAATTGTATCTATATTTTACCTGTGTTTACATCTCCGTACAAGTGTTCTTATCCGATTTTTTTATTATTCTTTTCAGCCCATCATTTCTATCACATAACGTTCTTGTATTCGCGAACCCTGCACTGGCTTAAGACAGCTTCAGCTGCCGGGTCCGACGGAATTAGACAGTGCAGGGTTGTCTGCTGACTTCACTTCCTCGAAAAGCTTCTTGCAGACCAAGGGCCAAAAAACCTGCAGTGTGAATACTGTGTTATCGGATGCCCTGGACATCTTTGAGTTGCCTCGAAAATTATTATCTTCTATATATCAATTCATTCTTTAGATCAAATACAATAGGTTTCCCTGGTTCTTTGTATTTCCATCCTAATCTTATTGCTTCTATTATCATTTTTCTTACTGCACCTGGTTTAATTAGCCTTTGATTCATGGTTTCAACATAGGGAAAGTTTACCCAAAAACTATCAATATCTGATTCTATATATACTTGTATTCTTTGTCCCTTTATTGTCTCATGTTCTGCAATAAACACTGAATAACCGCTATCGGGAGAAATAGTCCATCTAAAAATTTCATCATTTATATTAATTGTCCTTGAATCCCTTTTATTTATTGTCACTCTGGCTCACATCCATCATGGATTATTATTTAATATGGGTTTCCAGGGTTTCCGATAACGTTCCTGTATTCATGAACCCCGAAGGGGTTGTCTGTTGAAATCCTTCTCCGAAATCCTTCCCGCAGACCAAGGCTCCGAAGGAGACGCTGCTTGAATATGATGTTATTGGACGGTCTTGCCTCCTTTGAACCTACTACACATTTCTCTTCAATGTTTCTTCATGTATGTGTTTTATGTGTTTATTGATTTTTCATGCTTCTCATTTTTTATGTCATTTCATTTTCGTTGGTCTTCGTTCTTAATTTGTCCTTGATCCTCAATCTCTTTTGATCTATTGAATGTTACTCGACCTTTTTTTAACCCGTTTTTATAATCTGTTTTACCCTTCAATGTCATTTGATCTTTTCTTTGATCCTTTTTTTGTTAATCGATTTTTGACCTTTCATTTCTTTCATCCGATCCATTCAAGGTTTTAATCCATTGCAAGTCTGTTCATATAACATCATCTATCTGAACTTCGTGTATACCCCGATGGACAGTAAATTTATGTACTTCTTCTATTATAATCCATGGCAGGGTGTATGCGAAGTCCCACATAATTTTCTGCCATCCCCCTGTCTTGGCTACACCTCTTTTCATTCAAGATCCAACTCCCCCTTGTCCAATCTTCTCTCCGCCCTTCTTTGCCCTGCATCGCTTACTCCCTTCCCTGCCTGCTCTCATTCATCCAGATTCATCCGATCAAGCGGGCTCTGGATTCGCTGGATGTTCTTGGTGCTGACATGTGTGTAGCGCTGGGTGGTCCGTGCGCTCTGATGACCGAGCAGTTCTTCGATATAGCGGAGATCCGTGCCGCCTTCAAGCAGATGGGTCGCAAATGAATGGCGCAGCGAGTGAATGCTAACTTTTTTGACAATGCCTTCTCGTCTTCTCGCCTCTTCGAACACTTTCTGGATGGTACGCTCGGTCACATGACGACGGGAATCCTGCCCTGGGAACAGCCAACCCTGTGGTTGATGCTGGGCGGTATAAGACTGCACCATCTTCATAGCTGTAGGGGATAAAAGAGTATTCCGATCTGTTCTTCCTTTCCCCTGCCGGATACGAAGGACCTGCCTTGCCTCATCCAGATCGTCCGTACGCAGTCGAACCACCTCGCCGACCCTCAGTCCGGAAGAATAGGTCAGAAAGAGGACAGCCTGGTGTTTAATGTTCGTTACGCCCTTTAGCAGCTTGATGACTTCGTTTTCTGATAGTACATTCGTTAAGGTGTGCTGCTTCTTGGGACGGATATACTGTATTTCAGTCACCGGCTTGTTCAGAACATATGTGGCGTAAAACCGTATCGCACTAATAGTTTGATTGACGCTAGAGTGGGATATACCATGAGCCAGCAGTGCGTAACAGTATTCTTGAACGGCTTTGCTGCTGATCCGTGATGCATCGTCCGGGAGGGTATGCAGCAGGCGCTGTACCTGACTGCAGTATGCCTTGATTGTCTTCCTGCTGTAACAGCGTAAGCTCAATTGTTTAACCAGGACAGCACACTGAAGGCCGTTGTCTTTCTTCGACGAGCTTATATTCTCCTTAAATGACCTGCATTCTGACTGCAGCGCCGGTTCGATCCGAAACCTCTCTCTCGGAAACATTAGCAGCAGCTGCTGTATTGCAGGCTCTATAAAGGGAATAATCCACAACTTCATCGCCGGATCTCAGCGTCTCCCCTCAAGGGTACGGATTAGCGTAAGATCGCCTGGGTGGTAGGGCAGCTGGATTCCCAGTGCATCCATAGTTAACTTCAGAACCTCTATCTCTTCTTCACAAATCAAATACTCCTTCTCATAACATTTACTGTCCGCGTTAAGAGCTGCGGAAGGGGCAGGTGCCGGACTTGAACACAAAAAAAGGCCGCTCTCTTTCCCCATGAAAAAGAAAACCGCCTTCCGATGCTTTCGGAACTTTTTGAAAATAAGCGTCAAACTCCGTACATAATGGTCTGGACCGAGCAAGGTTTATATTTTTCACTCAAAATAAATAGATGAAAAAACGATAAAATAATACCTCAGAACCAGTTCCTAAGAACTAATTGAACTTCGAAACCTAACATAAATATAGCTATATTACGATATATCACAGGTATAGATCTTGCATAGATGGCCTGCGCATGCATGAGCAACACGAAATTGCACGGACCTCTAGCAAAATAGGAGTTAAGCATCGGAGAAAATTGGATTAAGGAAAACAACATACATAGACTTCGTCCAGCAACATATCTTTTAAACATCATCTAAGGAGTGAACCACCTTGTTAAACAAGCTTCGTTGGAGTACAATGCCTTTCTTTGCCAAAAATTTGGTCATATCATTCGGTAGTATCGTGCTGATTGGTGTCATCCTCATCACTGCCGCTTATCAGCTGCAAAAGAATATTCTAGTGAAACAACTGCATGATCAAGCAACCGTCATTACACAAAAATGGTATGTCGATCTGGATACAGCCAAAGTAAATGAAGCTATGAATGAAAAAAGCTACACTGGCCCTGCCCAGCAAAAAATGAAAGCCTACCTTGATTCTATTCACGAATTCTATCCAAACATTGCGCAAGCGTATATTTTCGGTTCAGAGCTTAAGGATGGAAATGGCACATCCATTATCGCTGTTCCTACGAACCTGGTAGAGCCCTTCCAGGAAAGCCATCTTTCCATTGGCGATATGTACGAATTGCCCCGGGATAACGTTGTGGCGCTGGAACAAATAAAGGCGGACGGTAAACCTGCCTTCAGTGATTTCTACACCGATGATTACGGTACCTGGACAACATTGATCTATCCCATCAAAAATGCCGATGGCTCCATGTACGCCGCTCTGTATTTCGATGTAGATGCAAGTGCAGTGCCTGAAGGTCTCAATGAATTGCTGTTGTACGGCTCGATCTGTCTTGTTGGTTTCCTGCTTCTATTCATGGTCCTGCAGTTCATGCTGCTGAAGAGAACACTTGCCCCGATCCGCAGCCTGATGCACGGTATTGAGGAAGTTAGCACAGGCAACCTGGATGTAAAGATTCAAATCGGGCGCGACGATCTAGGTATTATCAATAAGAAATTCAATACCATGATTCAACGAATCAACGATACGATGTACAAGGTACAGAATACGTCGCATCATCTGTCGGATTCGTCTAAGAAATTGCTCAGCATCTCTGAGAACAATAACGAGAGCATTCAAAGCATCAGTAAGCATATGAAGGATATCTCAAGCGGACTTCGCTCTCAAGACCAAGCAACCGTTGAAAGTGCACGTGCCATGACAGAGATGTCCGCCGTTATTCAGACCATTGCCAGCAGTTCATCTGACGCAGCGAATCAAGCCTTAAGCATGGAGCAGCGCTCCAGTGCTGGTAATGAAGTGATGCAGCAGGTCATCGAGCAGATGCGCCTCGTTGCCGGTGCAGTCGAGAATACGTCTGAATCTATTCAATCCCTTGAAAATAACTCGAATCAGATTAGCAACATTGTCAATATGATTACGGAAATTGCTGGACAAACGAACCTGCTCGCACTCAATGCTTCTATTGAGGCGGCTCGCGCTGGTGAAGAAGGCAGAGGCTTCGCCGTCGTAGCCGGAGAGGTTCGCAACCTGGCAGAACAATCCCAAGAATCCGCCAAACAAATACGTCAACTGATCGAAGAGATCCAGCAGAATATTGTCCAATCTTCCGAGTCCATGCAGCTTGGCTCTGAGGAAGTAGAGAAAGGTTTGAAAGTTACTCAGGAGACTGGCGCTTTCTTCGAGAACATTCTTACAGCAACGAATAAAGTTGCGAACCAGATTCAAGATATCTCGAGCTCTACAGAGGAAATATCAGCGAGCACTCAAGAAATGTCTGCCACTGCCGATGAACTATCCTCAAGTGTCAGCAGAGCGGCCAGCAGCAGTAAACAGATCGAGCAATCCATAGAGGAACAAGAAGCCTCCATGGCTTCTATCGTCAGCGCCTCTGATGAACTCTCCGAAGTATCCAAAGAATTGCAAGAATTAATCTCATTCTTCAAGGTGCGAGCGGAATAAGAAAAGCTCGGCTGAGTGGCAGAGATGCTATTCAGCCGTGTTTATTTTTAATAGTACCGTGCAGAGAAGTTATTATAGCCAGCCTGTGGCGCACTCAAAAAAAGACACCCTCTTCCTATAATAGAAAGAGAGTGCCTTTAACCTTAAATGATTAAACCCGCTTGTGCCGGAACCGGATCAGAGACCATACGACCAGCAGCAGGGTAAACCCGACCGAGACGCTGATGCTGACCCGGTTCGATGAGTCGAACATGAAGCCGACCGCAATCACAGCCAGACACAGTACGGTCAGGCCTGTAATGTACGGAAAACCCCATACCCTAAAGCTCGGCTGAACCGGATACTGCCTGCGCAGCTTCAATTGGGCCAGACAAATGCACAGCCATACCAGTACGACTACAAAGCCCGGTACAGCCATCAGAATGCTGAACAACCCGTTCTGTGCAACAAATGCAATCATCGAACCGATCAGCAGCACGACCGCACAGATGATGAGACTGTTGACCGGTACACCGCGCGAATTGGTGTGTGAGAGCCGCCGCGGCGCCTCACCCCCCACAGCCATCGAATGCAGCATCCGGGTTGCACCGTAGATACCGGAGTTGGCCGCCGAGATCACTGCTGTCACCAGAATAAAGTTCATGACGTGAGCCGAGCCTTTTAGCCCGGTAGACGATAGAACCTGCACGAACGGACTGGTGCTGTCACTGAGCTCGTTCCACGGAATTAATCCGCAGATGATCAGAAGCGGCAGCGTATAGAACAGAACGACACGCAGAATGAAATTTTTGACTACCTTCGGCAAAATTCGATCTGCGTTCGCGGTCTCGGTCAGTGTCATGCCGATCAGCTCCGATCCTCCAAACGAGAACGTAACCACCAGCAGTGCGGACAGCACGGCCTGCCAGCCGTTCGGGAACAACCCGCCATGCTCGACATAGTTGCTGAACCCGGGTGCTTCCGAACCCGGCAATACGCCGAACAGCAGACAACCGCCCAGTATAATAAAAATAATGATCATCGCAATCTTGATGCCTGCCAGCCAAAATTCAATCTCTCCCAGCTTGCCCACACTGAAGAAATTGATGCCAATCAGTACGGCTGCGCACAACAGGCTCAATATCCACAGCGGAACATCTGTAAACCAATACTGCAGGAAGCTGCCTGCAGCTACAACCTCAATTACACATACCGATAACCATAGGAAGCAGTAGAGCCACCCTATAATGAATGATACTCTTTCCCCGAAGGCCTGCCGGATAAAATCTTTCATATTCATATTCGGGTATACCGTTGCCATCTCGGCAATGGCCCCCATGACGACGAGCAGCAGCAGCCCGGCGAAGATATAAGACAGAACCACACCGGGTCCCGCCAGCTGGATCGTATCTGCACTTCCTTTGAAAATGCCGGTCCCAATCACTCCGCCCATAGCCATAAAAATAATATGGCGGGAGCTTAATTTCTGCTGCAGTCCTGATTTCTCTGTCGGTGTCTTGTCTTCTGATGTCATCCTGTGTTGCCCCTCCCTCAATACAGCAGTCGCCTTCGTACGTTGCCGCGCTGGTGCACTACTGTTCAACCCTGTTTCATCATAAAACCACATTTTCCGCATGGAAGCAATCTTTTTTCGTTATCCGTATACTGGAATCCGCCTGGCTGTCTTCTAGTTTGGGATGTTTGGGCAATAAAAAAACCTGCCGGCAGGCCGGCAGGCTCTTCTTATCAATATAAAATACCGGTATGTTACGCTTGTACCAGTACAGGTTCTGCATAATTGTTAGGCATTTCACGGCGCTTGCTTGTTACAACATCAGGCGGAGTAACAGCAGGTGCCGACGGATGCAGCAGCCAGGATTTCACGAAATGTGTATCCGATACCTGATAAAGAGGCGGCTCCTTCTCGAAGTCTATCTCCATGGCATAGGTGCTGCGCAGCGCGAATGCATCGCCTTTCGGCGGCTTGATCAGATCCGGAGGCGTGCCCGGAATCGCTGTCAGTGTCTTACCCTTGCTGTCCAGGCTTGGCATGGAAGCCAGAAGACCCCAAGTATACGGATGGCGAGGATCGTAGAAGATTTCATCGACTGTACCTGTCTCAACAATTTGGCCGGCATACATTACCGCTACACGGTCTGCCATTTTGGCCACAACGCCGAGATCATGTGTAATGAAGATAATCGAAGTCTCGATTTTCTTCTGGATTTCCTTCATCAGTTCCAGAATTTGAGCCTGGATCGTTACGTCGAGCGCCGTGGTCGGTTCGTCAGCAATCAGCAGCTTCGGATCGGCTGCCAATGCCATAGCGATAACGACACGTTGTCTCATACCGCCGCTGAATTCATGCGGATATTGATTGAAGCGCTGCTCGGCGGCAGGAATACCTACCAGCTTCAGCAGTTCGATAGCACGCGCCTTGGCAGCGTCTTTGGCCATATTTTTATGCTTGAACAGAACCTCGGTAATCTGCTTGCCCACCTTGATGGTCGGGTTCAGGGAGGTCATTGGATCCTGGAAGATCATACCGATCTCATTCCCGCGGATCTTCTGCATTTGCTTATCTGTCTTGCTGATCAGTTCCTGTCCGTCGAACAGAATTTGACCGCGCTTGTAAATGCCCGGCGGCTGTGGAATCAGCTTCATGATCGCCTGGGACGATACGCTCTTGCCTGAACCGGATTCACCAACAATGGCCAGTGTTTCACCTTTGTCTACATGAAAGCTTACGCCGCGGATGGCTTGTACTTCCCCGCCGCGTGTTTTGAACGAGATTGCCAAATCTTTAACTTCCAATAAATGCTCCATCTTATCACTCTCTCCATTAGCCTGTATTCAGCCCTATCGTCATGAATCCGTAATCATATGAAAATGCGGATTGTCCTCTAATATGCTGTAAAGGGTAACGACACCAAATAACGTTTTACATTTTATACAGAATATGCTAGAATCTCGGCTAAAGCAGCACCGACTTGGCTGCAAGTACGGGTGTGCTGCGCTTTTCTTCAGCTCTTCCATATTACATATCAATATTTATAATATCTATTTATGCACCCTCCAGTCAATAGGGTATGTGCGGTCCGCGACCTGTAACATCTTCCGGTCACGCATTTTGGCTCAAAGCGCAACCAATGTGTAACTTTATTCGTTTGTAATAAGTGGAGGTGTTATTCAACATGAACAAACACATGACAAAACGCTCGATCCTATTCGTATCCTTACTGACACTCAGCATGAGCCTGTCCCTGGCAGCCTGCGGACCGAAACCGCAATCCAGTCCGTCTGTCCCTGCCAAAGAAGAGACAAGCCAGAATCAGCCAGAAACATCTGAGCCTGCCGCACAGCCAGAGATCCAATCCGCTCAAGGTGTATATAACGGCGCTGCCGATCCGCATACGGTAGAGATTGAATTGAACGGTCAGGCCACCGCCTTTCAATTAGGTGAAGGTCTGGAGAACACCGTCAATGACTTTGAAGAAGGCGACAAAGTAAATATTGAGTATCTGGAAAAGGCTGTTGAAGGTGATTCTACAGTCAAGCAGCTGATCTTAACCAAGATTGAGAAAACAGACGGTGCTTCGGACAGTGCTGGCAATTCCGGAGGCACATCGTCCGGACAAGGGTCCAATACTGCTGGTACAGAGCGCCCGGCCACGCAGGAATTTGAAGTAACTCTTGAAGGCAGCACAGAAAAGCAGCCGGCACAGCTGGCTGAAGGCAATGGCTACTCCCTGTATGTGTTTGATCCGATGTCCTTCTTCCCGGATCAGAACCGGGTTGCCATGGCGGTGGATGACCATTATTATGCCGAGATCAAGAAGCTTCCTTCCGATTTCAGCCTAGATACACTTGAGCAGGAAGGCCGGGAGGATCTCAAGGCTGCAGGAACGGTGTCCAAGGTGGAGAAGTCTTCTTACCCTAGTGGGTTGACCGATGCACATCTGGTCCTCCAGGCTGCGAATGACAAGACAACCGAACAGTATATCGTCATCGAGAATGCTAGCGGCGGCTTTGCCGTTAAGGTTAGCATCCCGCAGGGCGAACCGGCCGAAGGCTTCAGCAATTATATCTATACGACACTGCAGACACTGCAGGCAGCGAGCAAATAATCAGATTTGCATAGAGAGACCGCCCAGAGGCGGTCTTTTTATTTTTGCTAATACTAGAGTTAGACATAATGAATAGATAACATGTTCCAATACAGAAGAAATACCGTAAACATCCATGCAGCGAAGGCAGCAGCGCATAACCATATCGTTTTCTTGTCCAACCCCAAGGCTGCCCGCAGGCGGCTCCATATCATCCAGACTGCCAGCAAAGAAGCGAGCAGCGGCAGACTGCAAATCCCCCACTTGTACCAGCCCGGGAAGCCGAACTGCATGTTCCTTAGTCCCACCATCAGCTGGACCGGTACGTAGATTGTAAATAGGAGTGCAACCCAGTGCAGTTGGGAGAAGGGCGCTCGTGAACCTCCGGTCAACCAGCTGAAGATATATCGAACAGCCCATACCACCAGCACTATGAGCCACAGCAGAGCTTGGCTTCCATAAAACAGCAGCTGCCATAAGGATGAGTTTAATATCCCGCTGCCTACCATGGTCACTCCTTCCAGACCTGTCATCTGCCACACACCATTCTTCTTATGGAACCACACACGCTGCTTCCCGCCCTTTTCCTGATAGACGCCGTCTTTGACCGGAACAAATAGGCTGCCTTCACCGGTGGAGCCAGGCCGCTGGATCCACACTTGCTGTCCCTTCACTGTGACATGATACACCGATAGTTCCAAGAGACGAACCCATCGGCCCCAGCTGTGCTGCGGGCTGATGGAATAGCTGTATGATCCGGCAGCCTGCTCTACAGGAAATGATGCGTTCTCTCCCGGCTCAACCACAGGCAATGGAGCAGAAGGCAGAAGGATATCCGCTACCGCTTGGACAAGCCTCTCATGCATAACTGTTCCCGAATCACTGCTGTTCGCCACAACATAAATTCCGATTTCAGCAGAAGGGATCAGTACCATCCAGGATTCAAAACTATCTACCTCTCCACTATGTGTCAATATGCGGGTTCCATGATTCAGTTCACCTTCAAACAGTCCATACGTTATACCCGGGAGAAGCGGATGGTCGGCATACTGGCGCTTCTGCATCATAGCCAAGGTTGCAGGTTGCAGGCTGCAGGATCCTTTGGCTGCCATACTGCCCCTGATTCAGAAGCGCGACCATAAAATGGGCAAACTCGGCAGGTGTCGTATTCATTCCTCCGGCTGCGGGCAGGTTAACCCAGCCAGGCTAAATTCGCGTGTATCCCTGTCCTTGGCTGTACGTATAGGATTGGGCCAACTGTGCCGGAGGGGCTGCGCTGGAATCAAGAGACGCTGTTGGCATATCGAGCGGCTCAAATATATGCTCAGACATATACGTTTCAAAAGGCTGACGGCCTGCTCTCTCGACCAGCAGTCCTATCATTCCATAGCCCGCATTATTATAATCCATTTGTTCACCCGGCAGCCGTACAGGAGGCTGGTTACCGAAATACTCATACAAAAGCTGTTCCGCTGCTACCGTTGAATCTCGCGACCGGGCTGCAGTCTGGTACAACAGCTGATCCAGACCCGCGGTATGGGTAAGCAGATGTTTCAGTGTAATCGGCCGGTTCTTGTAGTTAGGCATCCCAGGATGGGCCAAATACCTGTTGATATCAGCGCTCAGGGAGAGCTTTCCTTTCTCCACCAGCTGCATGGCAGCAGCGGCTGTCAATGGCTTGGCGAGGGATCCCAAACGCACTATACTGCGCTCAGGGTCCATTTTCACCTGACGCTCCATATCTGCCCATCCGTAGCCCTTGCTCAACACAACCCTGCTTCCCTTGGTCACAATCACCGCCGCTCCCGGGATATGCAGCTTTTCCATGCTTTCCGAAGCTGCTGCATCCACCGCCTTTTCGATACGATGCCCCACATCCTTAGGAACTGAATCCGCTGCATTCACCACGTTCGGTCCATATCCCCACACCCAGATTGCCGCTGTCAGGAAAAAGATTCTGCTGCGGAGAGCCAAACTGATTCCTTTCATTCCAATGGTTCCCCCATTTCATATAAGATCCATTAACAGACTACCTCCTCTGTCTTTCAGACAGCTGTCGGCAATCTTAAATTTCTCTTAAGAAAAAGGAGTCTTTCCAGGCTATGCGAAAATAACAATAGCGGTCCAGCACTCTAAATCATGGAGGAAGATACAAATCATGACCCGAACCATACTGTTAGTGGATGATGATGCGGATATTTGCGCGCTTATTAAGCTTTTTCTGGATCAGGAGGGGTATGAAACTGTTACTGCTGCGGACGGCATTGAGGCCCTGGCTTATCTGAAGCAGCAGGAGATTCATCTGGCCGTTGTCGATTTGATGATGCCCCGCATGAACGGAATCGAGCTGCTTCAGCAGCTGCGGACCATCTACCGGCTGCCGGTTATTGTTCTGTCTGCCAAGAGCGAAGACAGTGACAAAATACTGGGCTTGCGGCTCGGAGCCGATGATTTTATAACCAAGCCCTTTAATCCGCTGGAGGTCGTTGCCCGGATTCATGCCATGCTGCGCAGGACCTATGATTTCAATGTTCTCCCTTCAAGCGGGCTGTACCCGCAGCAGCTTCAGTGCGGTGACCTGCTGCTGGATCAGCAGGACTGTCTTCTGTACCGGAAGGGAACTCCGGTCCCGCTGACTGCCATTGAATACAGGTTGATGCAGACACTCATGAGCTCACCCGGCAGGGTGTTCACAAAAAAACAGCTTTTTGAGCAAGTCTGGTCCGAAACCTATGCCGAAGACGCCAACACGATCATGGTTCATATCTCAAGGCTCCGCGATAAAGTGGAGGACTCTCCCCGGGAACCCGTCTATATCCAGACCATCCGTGGACTTGGCTATAAATTCACGAGAAGGGCGGAGCAACCGTGAAGCAAAAGTCCCTGTTCCAATCGCTGATGAATTCTTTCATTCTGCTCTCCGTCACCATGGGGGGGCTGAATCTGGCCTTCGTCCTCTACATGCTCCGCCACGCTGAGATTGATATCCATATCACCCTTCCATGGCTGCTCGTCTATCTTATATTGTTCGGCGCTATTATCGGGGGATACAGCCTGTGGACAGCCAGCAGAATAACGAGTCCCCTGAACAAAATCTCTGAAGCCATTCGGCAGATGAGACAGGGGTCCTACGCTCAGCGCCTGGAGATGGCGGGCAGCTATGAATTCACGATCATCCAGCAGCAGTTTAATGACATGGCTGCCCAGCTTGAACAAGCCCAGGCCAACAACCGGCAGCTGGAGGAGACCAAGAAGCAGATGCTGGCGGACCTGTCGCATGATCTGCGGTCCCCGATAGCCTCGATCCAGGGTTACGCAAGGCATTGCACATTGGCATGGTGAACAATCAGGAAGAGCAGCGTCGTTATCTTGAACTGATCTACCGTAAATCCGTACATATGAGTCATCTGATTGAAGAGATATCCAATTTAGCAAAACTGGACAGCCCTCACTATCCTTTGGCAGCCGATTCGGGGGACTTGGCGGAGCTGATACGGGAGATTGCGGTGGAATGTTACGAAGAGCTGGAAAGCAAACATATGCAGCTTGCTGTAGATGTGCCGGAAGCATGTGAGCATGGGGTCTTCGACATCCATCTGATGCGGCGCGCCCTATCCAACCTGTTGATCAATGCCGTCAAGCACAATCCCCCCCATACCTGCATAACCCTCAGACTGGAGCAGATAGAATCACAATTCCTTATTTTTGTCATGGATGACGGTCCCACTATTCCGGAACATCTGGAGCATAACCTCTTTAATCCTTTTGTACGAGGAAGCCAATCACGGGGACAGGAAGAGGGTAGCGGACTGGGGCTTGCCATTTCAGCCCAAATCGCGCAGCTGCACCGCGGAAGCCTAACTTTGCGAAACCTTCCGGGGCATAAGCAGTTTATCCTCTCCCTGCCCTTCAGCCGCCCACCACAAACGCATTTATTCAAAAAAAGTAACTAGGTAACATTCATTACACTACTTCCCTTTCAAAAGTGGGTATGTATATACTGGAGCAGGACAGGGAAAACTACTGCCTTGTTCACTTCTTGATTCAGTCCATTCCAGAAGGAGGAGAAATTTACTGTGAGCTATACCCATATGTCGACACCTTTTACTTACAAAGACCTCATTTTGAAAAATAGAATCGTTATGCCCCCGATGTGTCAGTATTCCGTTGAGGCCAAAGACGGTGTGCCGAATGATTGGCACTTCGTGCATTATGTATCCCGCGCGGTCGGCGGTACAGGACTGATCATCATGGAGATGACCGACGTTGAACCGGACGGCCGGATTACCGATTATGACCTGGGGCTGTGGTCTGACGACCAGATCCCGGCTTATAAGCGGATCATTGACGAAGTTCACAAATACGGCACCAAGATCGGCATTCAGATTGCCCATGCCGGCCGCAAAGCCGAAGATGCTGCTACACCGGTTGGCCCGTCCGACATCGGTGTAGGCGGAGAATACAAACAGCCTAAGGCGCTAACAACCGCTGAAGTCAAAGATATGGTGCACAAGTTCCGCGAGTCTGTACGCCGGGCGGTTGAGGCCGGCTTTGACACGATTGAGCTGCATGGAGCACATGGTTATCTGATTCACCAGTTCCACTCTCCTGGCATTAACAACCGGGAAGACGAATATGGTCAGGACCTAGCGCTGTTTGGCGTAGAAATTATTAAGGCTGCCAAAGAGGTCATGCCGCAAGGTATGCCGCTGATTATGCGTGTATCGGCTGTAGAGTATATGGACGGCGGTTACGACCTTGACCATGCTATAGAAATCTCCAAGCGCTACCGCGATGCCGGCGTTGACATCTTCGATATCTCAACAGGCGGTGAAGGACCGATCGGAACACAGCGTCAACCGGGTAACTACCCTGGCTTCCAGGTACCGTTCGCCCGCAAAATCAAGGAAGCCCTTGGTGTCCCTGTGATGGCTGTCGGTATTCTGGACGATCCGCAGCTCGTGGAAGCTGTGATTGCCAATGAGGATGCCGATCTGGCAGCCGTAGGACGCGCGATGCTGAAGGACCCGTACTGGGCACTGCACGCCCTGGAAGCTGTCCAGCAGCTGCAGGCACCGCCTGTCGCGTATGAACGGGCATTCCCGCGTGTGAAATAAGAATATACTCAAATATATAGCCCCGTGGAAGTTTTATTCCACGGGGCTTTTGCATAAGTCCGTTCTTGCTGTGTTAACCTGGAATTCGGACTCCGGTAGTATTGTATTCTAATCCTCTGCTCTTGCTCGAACGGACAGGAGCGAGTTCAGCTGCTCCAGCAAATTGCCGCCACCGGTTAACGAAATACTACCGATCCGGTCACAGATCTTCTCCAGGAACTCCAGCTCCTTCAGACGGTATAAGGTGCCGTTCTCATCCATCAGCTTCGCCGTATTCAGCAGACTGCGCGTAGAAGCCGTCTCCTCACGCCGGGTAATCAGATTAGCTTGGGCTTTCTTTTCTGCCAGCAGTACGGTATTCAGGATATCCTTGATTTCCCCGGGCAGGATAATGTCCTTCACACCTGCAGACAAGAACTGGACACCATATTCACCGCCCCGCTCCTGCAATCGTGACAGCACAAACCCGGCGACCTCCTGCTTGCTGCGCAGCAGATCATCCAGCTTCTGAGTACCAACGTACTCCCGCAAAATCAGCTGCAGCGTAATATAAACCTGTTCTTCAAATGCCCGGAAATCCAGCGCACGCATCGGATCAAGAATCCGGTACTGGCAGACAAAGTTAAGCCGCAGCGTAATCTTATCCTCCGTCATCATTTCCTGGCCGATCAGGTCAAGCTGCTGCCGGCGCAGATCCAGATTACGGACAGCGGCATGTACCGGTCCTTTCCAGAAGTAATATTTGCCGGGCGGCAGCTCTTTCTGGAATACGTTGTTGTAAAACAGCATGCCGCGCTCATAGCTGGCGACTTCATGGGCATAACAGCAGCCTGCCGTTTTCGTTAGCACACTCCTGTCGATCGTGTCGGCGACCGCCGGCTCCCGGATATCTACATGGACGAAACGATGCTCCTTCAGCACCTTCCAAAAGACATATCTCCCGGGCTTCAGCAGCTCCTTGAAGGTACCCTCCTCGTAATGAAGCACATATTCGTAGTCCTCCACCTGTACGACGTCCAGCTGTTCACGCAGGTCCGGGTCGTTCAGATACAGGTTCAGCTCTTTTCCCGGTGCGAATGGTTCATCCAGCTTCATGATCTGGACCGTCTCTTCCTGAAAGGAACGCAGCCGGTAGGTTCCAGGCATTAACAGCTTCACATAGCTCCCTTTCCGGTAGAGCAGCCCGCGTTGATCGTTCATTATATTCATCTTTTGGAACAGCATATATATTCACTCCTTGAAAATAGATCATCCTACTTCATTGTCATGCTTATACAATGGATCTGCGACGAATGAAGTCTGTGCCTATGTAAATTTCAATAACCTGCTATTATGCATCTTTTCATCCGGAATCTTACAGAGCATTCCTCCATGACCGCAGGCGGAGCTGCGCTTCAGGCATAATAAACCATCCTTCACTCCGGGCTTCGCCGTCCCGTCATCCTGCAGCCCAACTTCGGCACAGGGAAGATCAGGCGGCTGCAATCCATGATCAGGATGCTGATCGTGCCGGTATCCGCGAAGCTGCAAAGCCTTGGCCATGGTTTACGTCGTCGTGACCGCAACCGGAATGCACCTTCAGATTCACCTCATGTTCTCATTCGATTGGAAGTCGAATTGTCACCAACATCGTTCCCATAACGATTGGGGAATCGAACCCCGATTAGCAGATTGAGCCGCTGCAGCACTGCAGGATACCTCGCCTGATCAGGCAGGCACTGCTGGATTCTCTCGAAATCCCTGCCTCGTCAGTGTCCAGCGTGTCATCAACCTCCCTTATCATGCCGGATATACAGCCTTTCGAACATGGCGCAAGTATTACAACAGGCCCTTTTATACAAAAAACCACCGGATCAGGTCTTGACCTGTATCCGATGGCTCATAATTAATTTCAAAAACTCTCTTCAGATAATGCCATTTAACTGTTAGTTCCCGTAAAAGGCAACCAGCTGACGTACAATCTCTTCCTTGTCGAAGTCAACCACTTCCTGATGCTGCGTCTTCGAGAACAGCTGAGAAATCTCTTCCGGAAATTCCTGCTTGATGCCTGTGAGCGCGATCGCTTCATCGAATTTGGCCGGATGGGCGGTTGCCAGTGTAATGCCAACCTCTCCTTCGCCGCTGAAACGCTCGTAAGCCGTAATACCGCAGGCTGTATGCGGGTCCAGCAAATATCCGGTATCCTTCTGGTAACGGCCGATCACTTCCAGGCACTCATCATTGCCAGCTCCATAAGCGGCAAACTCCTCCTGTACCCGCTTCAGATCCTCTGGTGAAATCACAATTCTGCCTTCGGTCTGCAGCTGGTTCATATAAGCAGATACTTTAGTTGCATCCTCACCCATCAAGTAATACAGATAGCGTTCAAAGTTGCTCGCAACCTGAATGTCCATGGAAGGGCTGTGAGTGCTCTTGAATTCCCCTGGCTGGTATTCGCCTGTCGTGACGAAGCGCTCAAGAATGTTATTCTCGTTTGTAGCAATAATCAGCTTGTGTACAGGCAGACCCATTTTCTTGGCCAGGTAACCGGAGAATACATTACCGAAGTTGCCGGACGGGACGATAAAGTTCACCTTCTTCTGCTGATCAGCTGCTTCCAAATGCAGATAGGCGTAGAAGTAATAGACCGTCTGCGCAAGAATCCGGACAAAATTAATGGAGTTGATAGCACGCAGATGATGCTTGGCTTTGAAGTCCAGATCGGCGAACAGTTCCTTGATGACCTTCTGGCAATCATCAAAATTGCCTTTGACGGACAGATTCAGCACGTTATCGTCGGCTGCGGTCGTCATCTGCAGCTCCTGTACCTTGCTTACTTTCTGGTGCGGGTGCAGAATACTGATCTTGATACCTTCCTTGCCGCGCACGCCCTGGATTGCAGCTGCTCCGGTATCCCCCGAAGTTGCGCCCAGAATATGGATGATCTCGCCGCGCGTTCTGGACACATAAGAGTAGAACTCACCAATATATTGCAGGGCAACATCCTTGAACGCAAAAGTCGGCCCGTGGAAGAGCTCCAGTACATACTGGTTATCCTTCAGCTTCACCACCGGGGCTACTTCCGGACTGCGGAAACTTGCATAGCTCCGGCTGACCATGGCCTTCAGGTCGTCGGCTGGAATCTCGTCATTGGAATACAATGAGAAAATTGCCAGGAACAGCTCCTCGTAGCTCAGCTTCTTCCACTGCTCCAGCTGCCCGGCTGTAACGGCTGGAATTTCTTGTGGAATCATCAGGCCGCCATCATCGGCTAGTCCCATCAATACGGTGTCAACAAAACCTTTTGCTTCTACTTGTCCCCTTGTGCTGATATACTTCATGGTCATCCCCCTGGTATAGAATCTTGGCATCCGTTAGTGATTTTCTATCTATCTTACATGGACTTGCCGCCGTTACCAAGCACTTTTTCACAAAAAATGAATTCTTTCTGCTGTTGTTCAGAAAACAACGATCCCATGGTACAATGGCAGAACTGGAAACAAGCTGCTATCAGCTGTATATAGCTATTTCTCTTGAAAGGTATGAATCTCCGGAATGAATGCTTCGAAGGCGCTGAAATCCTTTAACTTTTTGTATTTTGCCATGCTGTCCTTGTTCATCCCCTTCCTTCCTCTCTACCTGGATGAACAGCAGATCAGCTCTTCCAGGATCGGCCTCATTGTCGGAACGGGCGGTATTGTGACTCTGATCGCCCAACCGCTGTGGGGCATGATCAGCGACCGGCTGCGGACGATAACCAAAGTGATGCTGCTGCTCCTGATCTTCGCTTCCGTAACAGGATATTTTTTGTATGATTCCAGCAGCTACCCGATGCTGGTGCTGTTCGCCATGCTTGTCTATTTCTTCGTCATGCCAATGGACCCGCTGACCGAGAGCCTGAATTTTCGTGTCGCCGAGCATACCGGTGTCAGTTACGGCTCTTTCCGCACCTACGGGGCACTCGGTTATGCCGTAATGTCACTGATCACAGGTTATGTCATGTCCCGTTTAGGTACCCACAGTCTGGCCTGGCTGTTCGGAGGTACAGGCATCGTCAGCTTTATCATCTGCCTGTTTCTGCCTGATGCGCCTGCTTCCGGCAAGCCGCTTACGCTGAGCAGCCTGCGCAGCTTTCTCGGCAGCAGGCAGACGCTGCTTTTTCTGATACTGGTGCTGATCAGCTCGATACCCGCCCGCATGAACGATACCTTCCTTGGTGTCCAGATTGCAGCTTTGGGAGGAAACGCCGAGCTTCTGGGTCAAGCCTGGTTTCTCGCTGCAGGCAGCGAAATCGTCGTCTTCGCACTCAGCTTCTGGTGGCTGCGAGCAGGCCGGGAACTGATTACCATCTCCATTGCAGGCGCCTTTTACTGCCTGCGGTTCTTCCTTTCCGCCTGGATCACGGACCCGCACGGCCTCGCTTACCTGCAGGTTCTGCAGCTGCTCACGTTTCCGGTCTTCTACTCTGCAGCGATTCAGTACCTGTACCGGATTGTGCCTGAGGAATGGCGGGCGACCGGCCAGACCGTGCTTGCTCTTCTCTTCTTTGGCATTTCCGGGATCGTCGCTTCCTATATAGGCGGCGTCCTGTTTGACCGGTTGGGCGGTCAGAACGTATATATGATCATCTCCGCCATGTCCCTGGCCGGCACGCTGTTTGGTTTATTTTTATACCGTACATACGGGTCAACTGGCGGGTCAACCGGACAAACTCAGGGCAGCCAGCAGCAATAGCTGCAGGAGAAGTTTTTCCTCGGCGCAAAAAATTGTTAAAATAGGTTAGACCTGCGTTAGAACCGATTACGACTAACGTCAGAATCCGAACAGCCTAAGACTTACCTAAACTGAATAACAGCAGCTTTTTAAATTACGGAATGAATCCCATAAAGAGAGGAATTTTTTACACATGATCATTAAACCAAGAACTCGCGGCTTTATCTGCACCACATCACATCCTGTCGGCTGTGCCCGTCAGGTCGAGGAGCAAATCAACTACATTCAGAGCCAGCCTGAGATCACAGGGCCGCGCAATGTACTGGTAATCGGCGCATCGACAGGCTACGGCTTGTCCGCACGAATTGCTGCTGCTTTTGGCGCAGGCGCCAACACGATTGGCGTATACCGTCCAAGTGCCGGCAGCGAGAAGCGGACCGCATCCGCAGGCTGGTACAATTCAGCCGCATTCGAAGAAGCCGCCCGGAAGGCCGGCCTGAAATCGTTCAGTGTCACGGGTGATGCCTTCTCGGACGAGACCAAAACCCATGTCATTGATGTGATTCGTGAGGAATTGGGTCAAGTAGATCTGGTCGTCTACAGCGTAGCTTCGGCACGCCGCACCGACCCGGCCACTGGCGAAACCGTTAACTCGGTTCTAAAGCCGATTGGGCAGCCTTACACGAATAAAACCGTAAATTTCCACAGCGGTGAGGTAACCAGCATTACGATCGAACCCGCAACGGAAGAAGAAATCCGCAACACGGTGACCGTCATGGGCGGTGATGATTGGGAACGCTGGATTACCCAGCTGCAGGAAGCAGGCGTATTGGCGGAAGGCGCCAAGACCGTATCCTTCTCCTATATCGGGTCCGATATTACACAGGCTGTGTACCGCCAAGGCTCCATTGGACGTGCCAAGGATGACCTGGAAGCAGCAGCAGATCGACTGACCGGCAAGCTGAGCAGCATCCATGGTAAAGCCTATGTGACCGTCAGCAAGGGACTGGTCACCCAGTCGAGTTCGGCAATTCCGGTAGTGCCGCTGTACATCTCGGCCTTGTACAAGGTGATGAAAGAAAAAGGCCTTCACGAAGGGACCATCGAACAGATGTATCGTCTGTTCTCGGACCGTCTGTACAGTGGAAGCGAAACACCTGTGGATGAGAAAGGACGCATCCGTATTGACGATTGGGAGCTGCGTGAGGACGTTCAGGACGAGGTGAAGCAGATCTGGGAGCAGGTTACGAGCGATAACATCAACGAGCTCTCCGACCTTGAAGGCTACCGCCGTGAATTCTTCCAGCTGTTCGGCTTCGAGACGGAAGGAGTCGACTACGAAGCAGATGTGAACCCGGACGTACAGGTTCCGAACCAGCGATAAAAGTCAGAAAAGCCCGAATGCATCTGAGATGCATTCGGGCTTTTTATGGTCCTGTCGAACCTGCATTACCAGTTCTTCGCAATAAACTCGTCCCGGCCGGACTTGGCTCGGTCTGCCTTATAATGTTCCCGTTCTTTCTTATGATAATCCTGGTGGTAGTCCTCCGCACGATAGAAGGTTTGGGCAGGCAAAATCTCGGTAACAATCGGCTTGTCAAAACGGCCGCTCTCGGCTACTGCTTTCTTGGAGGCCAGTGCCAGCTCCTGCTGACGTTCGTTGTGGTAGAAAATGGCCGTCTTGTATTGGCTGCCGCGGTCATGGAACTGTCCGCCTTCATCTGTCGGGTCAATCTGCGGCCAGTACAGCTCCAGCAGCTTCTCATAAGGGAAAATCTCCGGATCAAAAGTGATCTCCACTACTTCATAATGGCCGGTAGTCCCGGTCTTCACCTGTTCATAGGTCGGATTCTCGACAGAGCCCCCTGTGTACCCGGATACAATACCATGAATGCCGGGCAGCTCTTCGAAAGGTGTCACCATGCACCAGAAGCATCCGCCTGCAAAAGTCGCCTTTTCCATATATATACCTCTTTCTCTATTACGCTGATATAAAAGAACTCCTCCAGTATAACAAAGAAGCGGTCAGCGGGACAGACCATGTAGGCAGTCCCTTCCTTCTCAGAATCCGCTAAACAGCAGATTGCGGTACGGATAGCGGCTGAACGGATACTTAAAAGTCATGGCGACGCCCTGCTCCTCAATCTGGATGGTGCGCAGAGCCTTCGTCCGGACCAGACTGCGAACCATGATGCATACAGCCTTCCGGTCCTTGCAGACAACTGCTCTGGCCAGAGCAGCGGCGAAAGCACGGTTACACGCCAGCTCCCGGTAGAGAGGCAGCAGTTCTCCTGCCATCGTCCGGTGCACATGGGTACTGAACGTAAACTGCACCATACCTGGCGGAATGGTCGTTCCGTTCGTGTAATAGCTTTCAGGCTGTGCGGTCTTAAAAGCGACGAAGTAGCCAATGCCGTTCGTCCCCACATCCTGCCTCCCAGCCTGCGGCGACACCCGCTTAAGCAGCCGGATCAGGTGGTCGAGGTCAGCGGCGGTTACCGCTTTGCTCCAAGTGCTTGCATACCTGCTGTCCCTGCGGATTGCTGCATAGAACGGCATCATGGCCCCGGCCACCCCTGTCAGGGTGTGTGCCAGTCGTACCGCAGATTGATTTCCGGTCAACCCTCTTCGAGCTTTCCATGTACTTTTCACTGCCACTGTACTCCTCATCGTGCATCTCCCTTCTTCCCATACGGATCCGCCAGCACTTCATGCCTGCTGCTGGTGACTGGTTCTGCTGTATGGTATGAATGGACAGGCGCGGAAGGAATGGGCTTTATTTAAAGGTCATTGGAGTTCCTTTGACGGTAAGGACCCGCTGTGGACGATCTACCTGTACCTTTGAACCGTTGCCAAGCTGGCCGGACTTATTATCGTACCCGTACACGTATAACTTGCCGCCTGTGATCCAGTACATATTACTGCCCTGTGCTTCAGCAAACGTTACATTACGGTAAAGCCCGCCTTCTCGCAGTAAGCTGGCTGTGTAACCCATAAACAGCATTTCATTCGAAGTTGTTAATGCAAGTGCTCCATTGCTTGAAGCAGTGACACTGCGGAAACTCAGCTTGGTACGTGCTTCCGTCACTTCGTTGGCTGTAATTCGAATCGGCTTTTCCGTAATGTTCATTGGGCTTGGCAGCTGCTGCGTCATTCTGTAGCTGATCTGGCGAGCAGAGTTATCTCCCCACGCCCACAATCCGCCCTGACGATCTATAGCGGTCAGGAACTCACCATTTGCCCGAGCCGCTGACAGTGCAGTGATATTCTTTAGCCCTGCCATCGTCTTGGCTGTCGTCTTGCCCTCCACGATCGCGTTGCTCCAGAACATAACCGAGCCGTCTTTCTTCACGGCATACCCTCTCGTTCCGCTCATCGATACATTCACAGCATCGCTGATACCGGAAATTTGCCGGTAATGATTATGCACATACACTTCAGCGTTAACCCCCGCCCAAGCTACACCGCCCAGCTGATATACTTTGCCGGTTGTCGTGAGCACAGCGGCGCTTCGATCCGTAACGTCTATATCCCGCACTGCTTCTGGGACAAGTGAAATTCGGACCGGCGCGGCCGTTTTCACCTTCATGCCCAGCCATTGCAGATCTCCCCAGCCGTACAATTCACCCTCATTAGTGATGTAAAGGGAGAAGCCTCTCCCGGCAGCTGCCTTCTTGACTTCCCCCTCTGTCGCTATACGCACTGGTGACAGAATTTCCGGTTTGCCGCTCCCATCAATCTCCTGATTGGCATTACTGCCCCAGCCGTACAAAGCTCCCTTTTGATTGAGAGCAAGCACGTGATTCTCTCCGGCTGAGACGGACAAGGGCTGGGCAACCGATGCAATAACCGATGGTCGTGAAGGGATCGGCACAGCGGCACTGATGCCAAGCTGCCCTGAACGATTTGCTCCCCAAGCCATCAAGGTACCATCCGACTGTACACCCAGCATGTGACCGGCATTACTGGTTGAGGAACTGCTCGCAGCCACCATTTTCATCCCCTGAAGCAAAGTTTCAGGCTCATCGGCCAACGTACTGTATCCCTGGTACCATCGGTAATATTGTCCGTTCTTTTTCTGGATATAAGGTACGTTATTGTACACATTAGCTGCATCTCCGGACACTTTCCCAGGTTTTTTTACGAATGTAGAGCCTGTGTCCAGATAAGACCAGAATTCATTGTTCTGCGTAATGAATACCGGGTAACCTTCAATAAACGCCATATCCCGCACCGCCGGAATACCGCTTAACAGCTCCGGTATTTTCGTTTGAACAATCTCAAACATATATTTTGATAAACCGGACTGATTAGAACGGTCCTTATTGCTCGCCTGCTTCGCGCTCGATATGATGCTCATATTTCCCCATGCCCATACCTGACCATTACGCTGCAGAGCCATAAATGTATTTCCGTAGAGACTGTGGGATCCTGCGGATATTTTCACAATTTGCTGCAGGCCTGCTGCCTTGGCAAGCTTGATAGAGAGTGCCGCTTTTTCATTCGCTGCAGACATCGTCCAGGTATATACAGTTCCGTCCTTTTTGAGAATCAGACCATTGCCGTCATTGGCAACTGTAACAGCAGCTGCATCCGCCACCTTGCCAATACGGGTTAATCCCCTGTAATCCCATTCCCAGATCATGCCCTCCGCAGTCAGCGCTGCGCCAGCTCCCCCATTCGCCGCAACCTGGATCACATTCTTCACAGAGGTTACCGGCTTCGCCAGCCGCCAGACCGTTGAATCACTGCTCTTACTGCCAGGTTCCGTCAGGGATGATGGGAGATGGCCCCAAGCCCACAAGGTACCCGCAGAATCAACCACATAGGACGCCTGATCACCGGCAGCTATACGAGCCGCCAGACGATTCCCTTCCATGGCCAGAACCTGCGGGTCATAAGACACAGCATCCAGGGGATGATCTTTATATTTTGCATATTGATCGACAGGTTCCTTATCGAATAAATCCGGGTTGGGTGCAGGCACTTGGATTGGGAACTTCCTCATATTTCCGGCCTGCTTGCCCTGATCATTCTGCAGAACGATGGACAAATCGTGATTCTTAAGCTTGGTCTCATCAACCGGAGGAGTGACCAGAATAAAATAACCTTTGTTGTTTACTGCCGCTCTGGTCTCGGACAACAGGATCTCCTTATAGACCTTGCGGTTGTTGACTGTTTCAAAATCTCCAGTGGATAAGGTAATTGTTACCTCCTTTCCTTCTGAGCCGATCGCAAGTCCTTCAATAGTCAAGCTTTTATCCGCATTCTGCACTTCGTGAAACTCAAGCCAGTCCTCTTGATCTGCTGCAGCAGCTGCAGAAGGAAGCACTGCCGTACCTGCCAAGCAGAAAAGTACAAACAGGGTCAGCCACTTTCTCATGTTCCTCTCTCCCCCATACCAAATTGTGATTTATTGAGTCGAATTTCTATGTACAACCGCGCAACAGCGGTCTTTTTATATTATCGGCATCCGTGATGACTCTGTTAATTTCAGGGATTAACACCATTCATTGTGCTCCCCCAATGTCTGATCTTATTGCCATTCAGCACTCTATTCTTTCAAGCCCTTCCGCACCTTTCCCTGATCTGATATAGTAATAGGAACATACATTCGAGATAGCAAGGGAGAAGCGTTATGCCCATAACTATAAATCCTGCCGCGATTGGGGTGGCCGGGCTGGTCCTCCTGCTCCTCTTGATACTGGCTGTACGTCTAGTCCGCAGCAGGCAAAGACGTATCCGCCGTGAAGCCAACCCGCGTAAAATCACCTTGCGGGATATCGATCTGATGGAGGATGGTTCAGAATTCGAGCTGTACCTGTTCCGCCTGTTCAGTGAGCTGGGCTACAGTGAGGTTTACCAGACGACAGCCAGCCGCGACTTCGGGGCAGATCTGGTCTTCACGGACCGGGAGGGGCGTCGTCATGTGCTTCAGGCCAAACGGTACAGCTACAGTAATCCTGTTGGTCTTGGAGCCGTCCAGGAGGTCTATACTTCCATGCGGTATTATGAAGCCGAGCGTGCGATCGTCCTGACCTCGGGAAGATATACCGAGGCCTGCCGCACCCTCGCCGCTGTGAATGGAGTGAAGCTGCTTGACCGGGAGGACCTGGAAGATCTGATCAGCCTGTTTAAAGGCAGGCGCTACGGGGAAGCCATGAATGTGATTGAAGAGCTGCCCGAAATCAAGGCTCCTCATTGGAGACCCCGGAAGAACCAGCGTTAACCTGACAAGGCTCATACCGTCTCAGGCCCTTTTCCGTCAAAGCCAAAAGAAGAGGACAGCCCGCGCTGTAAGCGAGGCTGTCCTCTTCTCCCGGGATCAACGACCCCTCTTCCGTTACCTTTAATCGATAAACATGCTGCTGGTGAGAGATACTTCTGTTAATCGGCGGCTATCCTGCCGAAAATTGAATGTTATTACGCAATCATCGGATCGATAAGATACAACATGCTCATTATTAGAAGACTGAACGTCCCCTTCGCCGAACAGTTCGGCTACATCCTGCTCATGAACTTCCATCTGTACAGGTACAGCGATCGTCAGCAGAATGCCATCATAAACTTCCAGACGGTAGCTCCCGAATCGATAAAATCTGGACGGATGGTCATCGCTGTATTCGGGCACCGCGGTCTGGACCTTGTCTTTCATATAATCCTCATAGACAACGCCAACGGGAATTTCACGGTAGTGACCGGTTTCGAGCGATTCCTGGAGCTCTTTCAAAAACACGTCCTTGCCTTGAGCAACCATACCCATTCTCCTCCCAAAGTCTGACTCCCCATTCATTACCCAACTTGGGCAGGCTTTCTAACTGTCATTGCCATACAGCCGTTTGGATTTATCGGAATCACTCATGCTACAATGGAGCGCAGAGCTTCGGAAATAAGCGAAGCATACTAGACTTGGGGGAACATGGATGACGATTCAACCTTCTTTTCAAATAAATGCACTGTACGAGGCCCGCTTGATCTCAAATGAAGAGCTGGCCGGATTGCTCGCACTCCTGCCGCAAACCCTGCTGCTGTATGATGACGGGACCCGTGTGGAGCCAGAAGATTTCCGGCGCTATGAGGACCCGCCTCTCCAAGGCGAACAGGCTGAAGCAGCCCAGGAGCTGTATCGCGCGGTCGTCGCCCTGTGCCGTGAATATCCGGAACCGGAACAATACGAGACAATCCAGGACTGTCTCAGTCTGCAGTTCGATCTCTGGCAGGCCGGGATGTTGAGCCTGCATGCCTGGACCGGCTGGCTGGCTGCCGCAATTCAAGGCACGCAGCCCCTGCCTTCTTATGACTACACAAAATTGCTGGGCAGCGTCCCTGAAGGATATATGATTCAGGATTATCACGATGAACTGCTGTACAGACTGGAGCAAAATTCCGAGGATGCCTGGGCGAATCAGCAGATCCGTCAGCTGTATGAACAGCTTGGCGTGTAGAAACAGGACTTGACAAATGGTGTTTTCCCACAAAAAGAATTGATAATTACATCGATATTTGCTATAATCAAATCTAAACGTCAATATTCTATTTTAGAAACTGGAGTGAATCGATATGAAAAAAGGAATCCACCCTGACCTTCGTCAAGTGGTCTTTATGGATATCAGCACAGGCTTCAAATTCCTGAGTGCTTCCACAAAGTATTCCAACGAAACTATTGAATGGGAAGACGGCAACACTTACCCATTGCTGAAATCCGAGATCAGTTCTGCTTCCCACCCGTTCTACACAGGTAAGAGAACAATCCTGGATGCAGGCGGTCAAGTTGAACGCTTTAAGAAGAAATACAACCTGTAATTTTACAGCTGTGTTCGTGAATAATCCTCATTGGATGAGTCCCCAAGCTTGTGTACAAGCTCGGCCGGCTTCTCTCGTGGGGATTTTTTGCGTCTGGTAATCTACTCTTTTCAGAATAAATATGATATACTTTTACCCGCTTGTTAAGCGCTTACATCTTTGGAGTGACTTAGAAGGAGGCTAATCATGCTGAATGTACAAGGCAAGTGGGCATTAATTACGGGCGCAAGCCGCGGCGTAGGACGCGAAACGGCTCGCTTCATGGCTCAACAGGGCTGCAATCTCATCCTGCACAGCAGAGATGTCAAGCATACAGCATCTCTGGAGGAAGAAATCCGCTCCATGGGTGTGCAAACTTACAGCATCAGCGCTGAGCTGGGGAACCACGAAGAGGTGACCGCGATGCTTGATGCAATTGAGGTTCAGGGCACACAGGTGGACATTGTATTCAACAACGCCGCCGTACAAATCGCCTATCGTACCGATTTCTGGAATACACCTGTGGAAGACTTTGAAGCCAGCTTTCGGATCAACTTTATTTCGGTAGTAACGATCTGCAATCGCCTTATTCCCGGGATGCTGGAACGCGGCTTTGGACGTGTGATCAATACAACCAGCGGCATTATCAATGAGCCTGAACAAGCCGGATATGCAGCCAGCAAGGCAGCACTCGATAAATTCACCAAGGATCTGTCCTCACGCCTGGAGGGAACTAACGTGATTCTCAGCCTGACCGATCCCGGCTGGTGCCGTACCGACCTAGGCGGGCCGCAGGCTCCCAATGCGGTGGACAGCGTGATCCCGGGTATTGCCATAGGTGCATTTGTGAATGATGGCAGGAGCGGCCGCTTTTTCCACGCCCAGAACTTCGTCGGCATGGATCTTGAAGAAGCTGTAACCAAGGCGGAAGCTCAGGAAGCCCAGCGTTACGTCATCTGATCTTATCCAAAACCCAAAACCCTCTGCCGATGAATTGAAGTGCACCCCTTAGAATAGACATTGGAAAAACCCCCTGGTTATTCCGATGAAATCTAAGGGGTGCATTTTTATG
>NZ_JAUQTB010000022.1 GCF_030580655.1 Paenibacillus lacisoli | reverse complement strand
ATGCTGTCACAAGCAGCTTAATCACGGGATTTCTGTATGAGGGGTGTTTTCAAACTGCACTTTTGTTGACAACTCCACGCTATCCGTTACATTGAACAGATTGATTATGGTCAGACACCACCATGTTTGAAGGCGTGTTACTTCCATAACGGGCATGGTGACGTAACCGCGCTGCTGCAGGCAGACGGGACCGTGCTGAACACTTACAGCTACGACATCTGGGGTAACCCGGTGGTGAGTGAAGAGAAGGTCGAGAACTTGTTTAGCTACTCCGGTGAATACTGGGATGCGGTGACAGGTCTGCAGTATTTGCGCACCCGCTGGTATGACCCGGATCTGGGCCGCTTTATCCAGAAGGATACGTTTGAAGGGTTTATGAACCGTCCGTCAAGCTTGAATCCGTATGTGTATGTGGAGAATAATCCAACAACTTACGTTGATCCAACCGGCGAAGCCACGCAGTATTGTGCGCTGAACTGTTTCGTGGCCGGTACGCTGGTCGAAACGGACCATGGCTCCAAGCCCATTGAAGAGATTCAAGTTGGAGACAAGGTATTAGCCCAAGATGAAGAGACGGGTAAGCTCGCCTACCAGCCTGTTGAAGAAACGTTCCAACGTGAGACAAGCGAGACCTATCATATTCAGGTTGGTGATACGGAAATAGTAACAACGGCCGAGCACCCATTCTGGGTTATTGGTAAGGGCTGGGTAGAGAGCCGGAATCTCAACGTTGGAGATACCCTGGTTGATAACGAGAAGAGTAGAGAGCCGGAATCTCAACGTTGGAGATACCCTGGTTGATAACGAGAAGAAAACGTATGAGATTCAAAAGATTGAAATTAAAAAAGAGAACGTGATGGTCTATAACTTCCGCGTGAAGGATACACATAACTATTTTGTGTCTTCGCTGCGTCTGTGGACGCATAACTGTACAGGTGGCAATTTAGGTGGTCCAAGAGGCAGAAGCGGTGGTGGGATTAATGGTTCTCTTCGTGCTATGCCGGGTGGGAACAGATTTACGGTAAAGTCAGGACAATCTAGATTTAGCACCGGCAGCAGTAGTTATAAGTACAAACTTTCAACCCCTCCGACTGCTAGTGACATCAGAAGCTGGGCTAGATATCGAGGTAAGGGTAAGGCCGCATCTGTTCTAGATAAGTTAAAGTCATTAATAAAAAATGGAAAAATAAAAGGCAATAATATTATAAGCAAGATTGACGATAATACTCAGGTAATATTTAGAAAGGATACAGGTATAAAAGCACATCCAATAAAGCCGAAGTATCCTAATGCAGTAGAACATTATAATGTGGAAATACAAACTAAGACCTCTGCTGGCAAGTGGAAATCTAGAGATTCATACCATATTATTGTGGATAGTAATGGGAATATTATTGATAGATTTTAGAAAGGGGAGGATGTTGTGAAATATTTAATTGATATTGAAAATGATGAAAACGATGGATTTGAAAGATTTGCAGATAATGTAGGTGTTTTACAAGTTTATGACGTAAATGGAAAAGAAATAACTGATTCATCTAAAGTAACTTTATTTCTAAGTAGAAATGCCCTTATTGGTTTAGGAACTGAGCTGATTAGGTTGGCACATAATTATAAAGAAGGAAGACATTATCACATTGAGCCAGCGAGCAAAGAGATGACTGTTCAAACGTTAGGGATTTTTCTTACACCAGATAGCTGTGAATTTATTGTGGGCTGTGGTAATGAAAAAGTTATTGATGAATATACTAAAGATTAAAATTTTTATGGGATTGTAATTAAACATATGCATGCGGAGAGCAATTGAGTGAGGTAAACGCGGCAAACATAATCACTAAGGAGAGAAATATTTGGGATCTTGGGGAATAGGAATTTTTCAAAACGACGAGGTGTTGGATTGGATCAATGAATTAGTGGAGCATAGTGACCTATCCCTAGTTGAATCTACAATTAACTATGCAATTCGACACGACCATCTGGATTTGGAAGAAGCTTCGCAAGCGATGGGCGCTGCAGAAATTGTGGCTGCCCTACAAGGTCAGCCAGGTGATGAAATGAAAATAGGAACGAATGAAGTCGAAGATTTACAAAAATGGCTACAAAAATACACTGGACCAGCATCATTCTTAGCCAAGATGGCAGGGGATGCAGTAAGGAACATTAAGCGATCCTTTGAATTCGGAGAGGAATGGGTAAACCGACCTATATCAAGAGGGGTCGAGAAAGTTGAGGATCTGGTAAATCGCCTAAAACTGTCAAGTCAATGACCCGAAGACACCAGGAGGAGTAAGAAAACCAAATCCTTGGGAAATTCCAGGGAAGCCTTAAGGAGTGTAAGGAATGGAGATTTTAAAGTGGTTACAAGAATGGTATGCCTCACAGTGTGATGGGGATTGGGAACATAGCAATGGGATTAAAATTACCTCGATTGACAATCCCGGGTGGTATGTTGAAATAAATATTGATGGGAATAATTAGATCGAACTGATGAAGATTGGATTTATTGTGAAATAAAAGATGGGTGTTTTATTGGTGCTGGAGGTCCAGGAAATCTTGAGGAGATATTAAAATCTTTTTATCAGTGGGCCACAATTAATTGAGTTCTATACTGACCTTGATATCGGCTTTCATGCCTCTAAAGTCTTTTTTATAGATTTCGGCAACTCTAAGTCGACTACTTGCTTTTTGAATTTATAACAAATCTAGTTTATTAATATATAATTCTCTATATTATGCTTTTGAAGTAACTTATTTAATTAGCCAATTGGCAGGCGGCAAGCTGATGACAGTTATCACCAGCCGCAGCGACGGAGAGACCAGCTAAGCGTAGCACCGAAACCGCGGGCGGCGTAGCCACCACAAGCCGCTACTATTACGATGGTGAAAAAATCATCGCGGAAGGCACGGTAAAAAACGGCCAAGTTAACTTTAAAGCCCGCTATGTGCGTGGTGCGCAGCTGATCAACCGCCAGGACGACAGCGGCAAGGCTTATTACTTCCATAAGGGACAACGTGAAGACTGATCGGAAAGGTACGACCTAATATGACGAAAGTTTTTTTACAGCATAGTTATGAGATCGATGAAGTGGAAGAAACTTAAATAATTGGCATTTACTCCACGAGGGAGAAAGCCGAATCCATCATAATTAAATACAGTGTACTGCCTGGATTTGAAGATCATTCGAATGCTTTTTTTTGTGGATGAATATGAAATAGATCAAGACCATAGGGAAGAAGGGTTTGTAATGTCCTATGCTTGAAATGAATAAGCTAGACATGGATGGGGGATTGACGTGAATCATTCAACTCGAGTTAAAGTATCTTTTAACATATATGGTGACCAGTTTCCTTTGGATATGGTCTCACTAAGAATGGAAATGTCGCCGTCATACAGCTATAGCAAGGGCGAGCCAGTGTATTCAGGATCAGACGAGCTTATAAGGTATAGAGAAGAGACGGTCTGGTCATATAGCCATGAATATCAAGAAAGCCTGGATGTGAACGAGCAGCTTCATGAAATTTTGTATTTAACCAAAGGAAAAGAGCATGTTCTACATAGTATCAAAAAAGAGTATTCATTAATCTTTCGAATTAATATTGCAATCATTATCGAAGAAGGTATAACCCCTGCGTTATATTTTCATGAACCGTTAATTCGTTATGTACACTCCATTGGGGCGGAAATCGATGTGGATCTTTACGCAAATCCCTATAAGGATGACGAATAAATGAAAGTGATACCTTATACGCAGCCCTCGTTATCTACAAAACTCATAGTACACAAAAAGAAACTCCTTCTATAAGGAGTCTTTTTGTCATCCAATATACGATCAAACATACTCAATGCTAAAATTCGAAAACTCGGCTGAAGCGCCTTGACCTACAGCATACAGACCGATAAGCACACCCGTAAACCCGCCGGCCACCTCGGAGGAGAGGTATCGCGTCTGTGCTGTACCTAATTGTGTTTCCTGACCATCCTCCCGAATGAGAAAGGTGTAATGGTCATGCGCTGCCTGAATTACCAGTGTGGCCCGTTGAATACCTCTCAGATCCACTTCATTTTGAATTGATTTGACGTCCCCGATATTAAGCCGTTCCACGACGCGATAACCTTCTCCATCTCGGCGAACAGCCAGATCATAATGGTGATGTTCATCCATATACAGGGTAATCCCCGCTTCTCCGTCAGCAGGATGAATGTCACAAGAAATGACCGCTTCGAAGTCTTTTTGGCGGATGCCGATAAACGTCGGCGATTCTGCCTGATCCAGCGTAACATCAGTTCCCTGAAGGCTCAGCTTATCCGGTTCTAACCGATAATTCTCGGTATGCGGATGCCGCAGATAACACCAGTCCTTGTCCCACTCTGTATTTTCGAACGTAAATATCTTTTTCTCGACTTGAGCAGCTGTATCTGCAATCCGATCGGTTTCAAACGTGAGTAATGTGGTTCCGTTATGTCCTGCTGTAAACCAGCCATCCTCACCGAATGTGACAGGGGTCAGGAAAACCTCGCGTCCAAGATGGTGATACGTCTGCCACTGCCCGATCTGCCGGAATCCCAGGTGAAACAGCCACCAGTGTCCCTGATGATCCTGAACGAGGTCGCCGTGCCCGACGCCTTGCAGCTGATAGCCTCCTAGATTCCGGTTCGTCAAGACAGGGTTATGGGGGTAGGCCTCGAATGGGCCGGTTACCGAGGGACCACGCGCATAAGTCTCCATATGACCGTATTCCGTTCCGCCTTCCGCAGCCAGCAGATAATAAAGTCCGTTAATTTTGTACATATGTGGGCTTTCCAGATATCGGCCTCCGGTGCCCTGCCAGATGGTACGGCTTGGCGTTTTTTTGCTGCCGGTTGCAATATCGATCTCACATTGAACAATCCCCGGGACGCCGAAATCATCCAAACCGTTGCTCATAAAGTACGTTTTACCCTCTTCAAAATACAAATCCGGATCAATTCCACCTTGATCGACATAGATCGGTTCGGACCATTCCCCATAAATATCATCGGTCCATACATAGAAGTTCTGGCGAGTCGTGTCATTGGTGGTTGTCATGTAGAAACGCCCGCTGTGATGGCGGAGGGTAGGAGCGAACACGCCGCCAGAGCTGTTCACCTTCTCCAGCTGCACCTGGCTTGTCTTCGTCAGACAATGGCCGATCTGCTGCCAGTTCAGTAAATCTTTGCTCTCAAAGATCGGTACACCGGGAAAATACTGAAAAGAACTGCAGATCAGATAATAGGTATCGTCTACTTTGCAGACACTCGGGTCTGGATAGAAGCCTTTAATTACCGGGTTGTTATATTGCAATTGGTCCACCTCATTCATAAGTTCAATCTAACGAGTCCCATTCATCGGGTACTAATAGAATTAAACAACAATGCTTCTCTGAGTTCAATTGAAATCAGTTATGTATCCATTTATTCGAGATTGAATTAATATAATTATGAATTTAACTAGCTGAACTAGGAGATTAATGAATATGATCAAAGCAAATGGTGAACCCAAATATATGGTTTTATATGAGGCGCTGGCAAGTAAAGTCAGATGGAAGATTATGAAGCTGCTCAGTAATAATGAATTAAGTGTAAAAGAAATTGCAGCCGAGCTAGAACTCAGTCCTTCGATCATCACCATGCATGTCAGAAAACTGGAACAGGCCGAGCTTATCGGGAGCCGAAGGGTCAGACGTGATGGCGGTACTCACAAGCTGTGCTTTCTCCAGCAGAAAAGGATTGAAATTGAACTTCCCTCAAGCAGTGCTAACATGAAGGTCATCGAACAGCCGATTTCTGTTGGTCATTATACCGCTTTTGATGTTCAACCAACCTGCGGACTTGGCAGCCGTGAGAAGGAAATAGGGGTGTGGGACGATCCCCGTTATTTTTGGGACCCGGAGCGGGTTCATGCTTCGATTCTGTGGTTCGGTCAAGGATATGTAGAATATAAAGTGCCTAATTATTTGTCTCCGGACCAGACTGCAGTGGCTGTCGAAATATCGGCGGAGCTCGCCTCTGAAGCACCTGGCCTAAAAGATCACTGGCCCTCAGACATTACATTCAGGTTCAATGATGTTCGACTCGGAACCTGGACCAGCCCTGCAGATTTTGGCAGAGCCGCCCGCGGCAAATATACACCGGAATGGTGGCATCGCAACGTCAATCAGTATGGATTGTTGAAGACCATACGCATGGATCATTCAGGTACCTATATCGACGGCAATAAGATGTCCGAGGTGACCATCACAGATCTTAAGCTGACTGAACCGTTCTGGACACTTCGATTTTCCGTTGAGGCTGACGCCAACAATGTAGGTGGATTAACTCTGTATGGTTCCGGGTTTGGCAATCATGATCAGGATATCGTGATCCGTGTCTATCATGATGAATCAGAACGGCGGTAGGCGGGAGAATGATTTCTGGAATATCGGATCTTTGAATCCAGTGCGTTTTTTAATGATTCGGTATGGTATTATTCGTTAGAGAGTGGTCAATGTAATCAAATGGTACTATATTAATAGGTGTGATCTTCCATGGATCACATAATCACATGAGCACAAATCTACATAGAGAGAAGGATCATGATGGATTTTAAACCGCTTGCTTCTTTTATTGACCGCATCACTTCCTGGCGTATTCCCTGGGCAGAGGTGCTCGTCATGCACAAAAATAATACCGTTTTCCGATACCGGAACGGATTTGCCAATCTGGAGGAGAAAACACCGATCAGCGAAGGAGCGATCTTTAACCTTTACTCCATGACGAAAATCATGACCTGTACAGCAGGACTTCAACTTGTAGAGAAAGGAGACATACTGCTACGAGATCCGTTGTCTAACTACCTGCCGGAATATAAAGAGATGACGGTAAAGAAAACACTGATTAATGGAGATATCAGTCTGGAGAAAGCAGCAAGACCGATCACCGTTCGCGACTTGTTTACGATGACAGCCGGCTTCACCTATGATATTAGTTCACCAAGCATTCAGGAAGCCGTGAAAAGCACCAACGGAACCTTATCCACCCGGGAACTGGCGAAAGCCATCGCCAAGGAACCTCTTCTGTTCGAGCCAGGTACGCACTGGAACTATAGTATGTGCCATGATGTGCTCGGAGCCCTGGTAGAGGTTGTGAGCGGCAGACGCTTTGGTGATTATCTGCGTGACGAGATCACCGGGCCGCTCGGTATGAAGGATACCACTTTTGATCTGAATGAAGAGCAGCAGGCTCGTCTTATCCCGCAGTATATATTTAATGATGATCTCGATAAAGCTGTACGTATGGACGGAAACGGGTTCCGGGTAGGTACGGAACTGGAAAGCGGCGGCGCCGGACTGTTATCTACCGTCAATGATTATGCCTTGTTCCTGAATGCGCTTACTGGGCATGGCACGAGCCCGGATGGCGTCAAAATTCTGTCCAGAGCTTCAGTAGAACTGATGCGCACGAACCATCTGAACGAGCAGACTAGCAAAGACTATTCATGGGATCACATGGAAGGATATGGTTATGGGCTTGGTGTGCGGACTCATATATCCAAGTCATTAAGCGGTTCGTTAAGTCCACTTGGAGAGTTCGGATGGAACGGTGCTGCGGGCTGCATGGCCATCATCGATCCAGACTCCGAGCTGACCGTTATGTATGCTCAGCATCTGCTGAACAGCCAGGAAAATTATGTTCAGCGGCGGCTGCGAAACATCGTCTACTCCTGTATATAATGTCAAATGCCATGTTTTTGTCCTTAAACGAGGGCAGGAACATGGCTTATTCCATACTCCGTCTTTCCTAGCCTTTTCTGCAATCATCCTTCTGTTCAGATTGAAGGTAAGGCCTACAACGGACCGAGGATCTATCGGTATAGTTGTGGGTCTTTTCGTCATGTGTGCTGATAATCTAAAATAAGGCGATACCGGACGATTTAATAATTTGGGGGGGAGATCCCTTTATTTTGTGAATTTGTAAGCGCATTCTTTGCTTATATAATTTACCTAACATCAGGTAAAGAGAGACATGGATCAAGCTCAAAAAGGGAGGAAATTGGAAATGCATAAAAAGGTAAAGCATGCTGCATCAACTGTATTAACCTGCTTATTTGCATTCTCACTTCTTCTTTCGGGCTGCAGCGGTGACAACAAAGCCGCTGAGAACAGTTCGGAGGACACGGGAGACGGCACGGTTACTTTCTCTGTGTTTATGGATGGTCCGGGCCAGCAAGCGCCCGCCGATAACAAGATCTATAAGCTGATCAAAGAAAAGACCGGCGTGAGCTTCAATATGGAGTATCTGGTAGGCGATCTACAGCAGAAACTTGGTGTCATGATCGCAGGCAGCGACTATCCCGATATCATTTCAGGCAATGACAAATTGATCAATGCAGGTGCTTTTATCCCTTTGGAAGATCTAGTCGAAAAATATGCTCCAAACCTGAAGAAACACTATGCTGAAGTGTGGAACCAGATGAAGGATCCGAAAACGGGCCATATTTATGTCCTGCCAAGTTATGGCGTCTACCACAACAAAGTCAGTGAGCCGACATACCAAGGTCCAGGCTTCTACCTTCAAAAGGCTGTGCTCAAAGAAATGGGTTATCCAACTCCCAAAACATTGGATGAATACTTTGACATCATTGCCCAGTACAAAGCCAAACATCCCGATATGATCGGCTTCGAGACGCTGAACTTTGACTGGCGGGTGTTCCCGCTGCAGAACCCTCCAGAACATCTCTCCGGTCATCCCAATGATGGCGGTGTCATCGTAGATAACAATAAAGCACAGATCTTCGCTGATAAGGATATCAGCAAGATGTATTTCAAGAAGCTTAATGAAGTGAATGCGCAAGGTCTACTGGATAAAGAAGCATTCGTGCAGAACTACGACCAGTACCTCGCCAAGATCGCCAGCGGTAAAGTCATCGGCATGTTTGACCAGCACTGGAACTTCCAGGATGCAGAGACTTCGTTGATTTCACAAGGCAAAATTGAGAATACGTATATCGGATTTCCGCTCGTCTATGATGGCGTGGAGGAATATTACCGGGATAAAGGAGCACTCAACCTGAACCGTGGTCTGGGAATTTCCATTAATGCCAAAGATCCGGAGCGCATTATCAAATTTCTGGATACCATGATCACCGAAGATTGGCAAAAGACACTGCAATGGGGCATTAAGGATGAAGATTACAAGGTCAAAGAGGATGGGAAATTCTACCGGACACCTGAACAGCGCCAAAATGCAGACAGCACAACCTGGAGATTATCCAATAAAGCGGAAACCTTCTTTGGTTATATGCCTAAAATACAAGGCACTTACAGCGATGGCAATGCAGCTGATCCTGGTACACAGCCTCAGGAATTTTTCGACAGCCTGAAGCCTTATGACCAGGAAATTTTGAAAGCGTATAACCGTAAAACCTGGTCCGAGTTCTTCAAAGAGCCGCCGCCAAATCCGGTCTATTTCCCGGTCTACACCATTACCCTTCCTGACGGGTCAGCTGCACAGCTGACGAGTACCAAGCTGAATGACCTGCAGGTAAAATACTTGCCAAAGGTCATCATGGCCAACCCATCAAGCTTTGATTCCGAGTGGGACGAATACGTGAGCCAGATCCACAAGCTGGACATTAAGGCTTATGAAGATTTTATTAATGAACAGATTCAGTGGCGGATTGATAACTGGAGTAATAAATAAAGTTTAGCGGCTGTGAGCATGTGGCTTGGAGGAATTCCTCAGCCACATGCTTGCAGTTCTACAGTAATCATTGCTTGGGGAGGGGATTGGATGTCAGATACAATACTGGCCAAAGAAGAAGTCAAACCTGCAAAAGTTAAAAAGAAACGGAAGGTCGATCCAGAGATCGGCGTATCCATAAGCTGGAAAACAATAAAAGCACAGAAACAGCTCATTTTGATGTCGGTTCCCATCACACTTTACATCATCCTGTTTGCTTATGTCCCCATCTGGGGCTGGCTGATGGCTTTTCAGAATTACCGGCCTGCTTTATCCATTTTCAAACAGGAGTGGGTGGGACTTCAACAGTTCCGATTCCTGTTCCAGGATGATGCCTTTCTCAATGTGCTCCGCAATACGGTTGCCATGAGCTTTATCAATCTTGTCCTCGGCTTCGTTACAGCCATTGTACTGGCTCTGCTGCTGAACGAGATTAAGGTCAGAGTATTCAAGAGTACCGTACAGACGATTTCCTATCTTCCTCACTTCCTGTCATGGGTCATTGCAGCCGGGATTGTTGCGAACTCCCTGTCCATCGAGGACGGAATCGTGAACACCGTCCTTATGAAGCTGCATTTGATCGACCAGCCCATTATGTGGCTGAGTGAAGGCAAGTATTTCTGGGGCATTGTAGGCGCCTCGAACGTCTGGAAGGAAGTTGGCTGGAACACCATCATTTATCTGGCGGCGATCACGTCGATTGACCCTGCCAGGTACGAAGCAGCATCTATCGACGGTGCAAGCCGTTTGCAAAAAATGCGTTACATTACGCTCCCGGGCATCAAGGCGACCTTTATTATTCTGCTGATCATGAATATCGGACATATTCTGGATGCAGGCTTTGAGGTTCAGTACTTGCTTGGCAACGGTCTTGTCATGGACTGGTCTCAGACCATTGATATTTTTGTCATTAAATACGGGATCTCCATGGGGAACTATTCGCTTGCAACATCGGCAGGGATCTTCAAAACGATTGTGAGTATCGCGCTTGTCTTCAACGCCAACTATATCGCCAAACGCCTTGGCGAGGAACGTCTCGTATAAGGAGGGTACCTGATGAAAAGCGTGTTGAGAAAACCGCTCCAAATGGAGCCGGTGGTGTTCCACACACTAAATACTTTATTTATGCTGCTGGTCGTCACGGTTACCTTATATCCGTTTCTTCATACCATGGCAATCTCATTTAATGATGGCGGCGATTCACTTAAAGGCGGGATCTACGTCTGGCCGCATGAATGGACCCTGCAAAACTATAAAGCTGTCTTTGTATCAGGCACCATCTATCATGCAGCCTTTATATCCGTTTCAAGGACGGTGCTGTCTACAATCCTTGGTGTATTCCTAACGACGATGCTTGCATATACACTGGCACAGCCACAGTACATTTTCCGGAAATGGATCAGCATCATTTTTATATTGACGATGTATTTTAACGCAGGCCTGATTCCCAACTACTTTCTGATTAAAGATCTGGGGCTGCTGAATTCCTTCTGGGTTTATATCTTACCTGGTCTGGTCAGCGCCTTTAACCTGATCATCATCCGCACCTATATCCGTTCGCTGCCAGCAGGGCTGGTGGAATCGGCCAAGATTGATGGGGCTGGAGAATTCAGAATTTTCTGGAATATCATCTTTCCATTATGTGTGCCTGTTCTGGCTACGATTGCTCTGTTTATTGCGGTTGGGGCATGGAACTCCTGGTTTGATACCTTTCTCTATGCATCGTCGGATATCAAATTGAGCACCTTGCAGTATGAAATGATGAAGCTGATGGGCTCGACCATGTCTACGAACAATGATCCTTCGATGCTGGCAGGCGCCAATACAAACCAGACCCGCGCCATGGTGACCCCCGCTTCCATCCGGGCTGCAATTACCATCGTTACTGCACTTCCGATTCTGCTCGTTTATCCTTTTTTGCAGCGGTACTTTGTGGTAGGATTGAATCTGGGAAGCGTAAAAGAATAGCAGCAGCTGCGTACTTATACAAGAACGATCATACCGTTTCGGCACAGCCGAAACGGGTTGTTCTGTTTAAGAAGCCGGCGATTCCCAATACCTTTCACAAAAGCTGGTGACACTCATGCTAAAAGTACTGCTGGTCGACGACGAACCAATTATGCTGGAAGGCCTGCGCTTTATGGTGGACTGGAACAGACTTGGATTTGAAGTCTGCGGCACAGCCCGGGACGGAGAGGATGCCCTGGAATTGATCCATCAATTGCAGCCTCACCTGGTGATTACGGATATCCGGATGCCGGTCATTGACGGGCTGGAGCTGATACAGCGCGTGTCCAGCATCGGATTCTGGACCAAATTTATTGTCGTAAGCGGTTACAGCGATTTCGAGTATGCGAAGAGAGCCATTCAATACGGGGTATCCAGTTATCTGACCAAACCATTGGAAGAGCCTGAGCTGGAGCGTGAGATTGAACTGGCGGCCCGGCGGATTCGGAACGAGCTGACTACACAGAAGGACCAGAATAACAAATTCAAATATGTGAAGATGGAAATGATGTCCCGGCTTTTACTGACGCGGTCTGATGAGGTTGCGTCAGGATTACAGGAACAGCTGCTTGAACTCGATGAAGAGACCATGTTCCACTGTGTAATCGTCAATCGGGTGGACGATCCGTTCGTGGAAATTAGCGAAGAGTCGGTGGATTATTACGATGCATGCACAGCAGCACTATTCGGGTATGCTTCTGTCTGTAGAATTTACCCTTTCTCGATCGCCCGGTTCTGTTACGGATTTATCCTAACCTCAAGAACAGACAGCTTCCGAATTTTGACTGAAAGTCTGGAAGCCTTTGCGGAGCAGAGCGGCAGCCATTTCGCACAGCCGTTGTCCCTGGCGGTAAGCCGGACGCATACCGGTATCCGGCAGCTTCAATCCGCCTATATGGAAGCGCTTGCGGCTTGGCTGGATGATCCCGTATCCGCGTGTAATCGTATCCGCTATTTTGAAGATGATCATCGAAGGCATGTCGATCTGGTCCCTGATCCGTTGAGAAGAACCCTGCTTCAATCCGTTGAGTCAGGTCAAATTGAGTCCATCAGCCCCAGCATTCATCGTTTATTTATATTTTTCTGTTCGAGGATCGGCACAACGGTCTGGATCGAGGCTTTTCTGGCAAATCTCAAGCTGGAGCTGCTTGCCCCTATTTCACGTATGGGGGGAAACCCCGGTGATTGGGAAAAGAAATGGTGTACAGCTAGAGCATCGGTTTCGCTGGACGAACTGAAGGCTCAGACCATCCAGGAACTGGAGGAGGCCGCCGCTTGGTTTGCTAACAGGCGTGAGTGCATGAAAGACAGCATCGTCATGGAAGCTATGGACTATATACGCAAGCATTATCGCGGCAAACTTAAGCTTCAGGACGTAGCAGGCTCCCTGCATGTGAACCCTGCCTATCTGGGACAGCGACTAAAGAGCCAGCTGGGCATGTCTTTTCACGAATTTCTGCATTCGCTGCGTATCGAAGAAGCCAAAAAGCTGTTAAGGCGCACAGATTTGAATATTTGTGATGTTGCACAGCGGGTAGGTTACTCGGATGCGGAGTATTTTACCGAGAAATTCAAAGCCTATAACGGGATGTCCCCATCCGTATACAAGAAGGGCTGAAACCCAAATACAGGGAGAGCAGACATGAAAATGATCAGAAAATACTTATCCTTCATGAATGACATGCCCATCCGCTATAAGTTTTTATTTATTTATTTGTTATGTGTGCTTATCCCCATCCTCAGTATCAATGCATTATTTTATGCGCAAATCAATCGGAATGCCGAAGCGCGTGAGCAGGAGAACCTGCAGATTTCCGTTGACCGGGCAGGGTATGATTTTATCCAAATGGTCAATGAATGTGTTGCCATTGGCAACAATGTGGCTGCTGACCGCACACTGTATGAGCTGCTTGATAATGAGTACAGTGACTTTGACAGCTACTACGACAATTATGACAGCTATTTGCGTGACAGGCTGCGTCAGTACAGTAATCTTCACTCTTATATTCTATGGCTGGGCGTGTATACGACCAACCCGACCATTCAGAGCGGCAACAGTTATTTTCAGCTCCGGGACAGCGACAAAAGCAGCGAGTGGTACAGGAAAATGTTGAATACCAACAAAAAAATGATCTTGACCTCCTACCTGGATACCAATCCCAAAAACCCGCAGCAGCAAATGGTATATGTCAGCATCATCCGCAAGCTGGATAATTACCCAGGTTTGACTCAGTACAGCAAATTTCTGCGGATCGATCTGAGGCTGGACAGTCTGCAGGATCTATTCGAGAGAGAACAGGATTATCTGGCGTTCAAGTTTCTGGATGAACAGAACCGGGTTGTCCTGGAAACAGGGCGCCCCTATTATGCCTATGGCAACGGTCTGCTGCATAACAATCAAGATCCATTAACCGATAAGTCTGATCGCGGAGCGGCCGGGAAAATTGTAAGACCGCTCGGAACGCCTGAATATGCTCAAGGCTGGCATTTGGAAGGTACTCCCCAACGAAAGGCAAAAAGCACGGAAATGAATGGAATACTCCGGCTTATTCTCATTGTGGCTCTGATTACGACCATTATTCCCACGATATTCATGGTCGTTATTTTCCGGTCATATAATCTTAGAATGAGACTTCTGTATAAGCATATGAAGCAGGTTAAGGATGAGCAATTTGAGCCTATACGAATGTATGAGGGCAAAGATGAGATTGGAGGACTCATTCGCAGCTTTAACCGGATGTCCGAGAAGATCAAGAACCTGATTAATGACGTATACAAACTGGAAATCCAGAAAAAAGACCTTGAACTTGAGCAGGTTCGTGCCGAGCTTAGTTTCCTGCAGAGTCAGGTCGACCCTCATTTTCTATTCAACACTCTAAATGCCATATTGGTTATATGCAAAAAACATAAATATGAACAAGTGATAGATATTATCCGCAATCTTGCTCAAATCCTCCGCAGGCTGCTCAGTCAAAGGGAGGACCTGGTAACGATCCGGGAAGAAATTACATTTACCGAAATGTATCTGCAGATTGAAAAATTCAGATTTCAAGACCGGTTTGCTTACGAACTGAACATTGATCCTGAGGTAGCTGAATTCAAGATTCCCAAAATGAGCATACAGGCCCTGGTCGAAAACTCCTGCAAGCACGGACTTCAATGGCGGAAAGGCGCACGGATGATCTCCGTAGATGTTTTTGTAAAAGAAGGCCTGCTGACCGTCATTGTACAAGATAACGGTATTGGCATTCCGCAAGACAAGATGACAGAGATTGAGCATCATCTGCAATCTGAGAAGCCGGGTAAGCATGTCGGACTGCGCAACGTATATAAACGATTAAAGCTGTATTATGCAGGTCAGGCTGATCTGCAGATCCAGAGCGAGGAACACGTCCTTACATCAATCACCATCACGATTCCGACGATAATGATCCAGGAAGAATGGAGGGGGAACTGTGTATAAGGTTGTTTTGGCTGATGACGAAGCGATTTCACTCGATGGTTTGAGAACGCTTACAGATTGGGACCAGTTAGGGTTCCAGGTGTGCGGAGCTTGTGATAACGGGGAAGACGCAATGGCGCACATTATCTCTAGCCGACCGGAACTGGTCGTCACAGACATTCGGATGCCCGGAATGGATGGATTGGAGCTGATAAGGAATGTACGCAGCCTGAATATCAGGCAGCCTGTATTTATTATTTTGAGTGGTTATGCCGATTTCGAATATGCCAGAACAGCTCTTGGGTACGACGTCAAACATTATCTGCTCAAGCCGGTTCTCGACTCCGATTGGGAGGAGATGCTTCATGGTGTTCACAGGCATTTGAAGACAGAGGCACAGAAGGAGCTTCGCCAATCGCAGCTGTCAAGCCAGGCATTGTCTTTGACGTTGATGAAATTGCTGAAAGGAGAATGGAGCGAGCAGGATCCTTTCTTGATGCAGCAGGCTTTGCAGCTGGACGCTGCTGTTCATGGGTGGCAGTACGTTCATCTTAAAGGACTTCAACTCGAAGACAGGGAAAAATGCCGGAAACTGTCCACCGATGAAAACCTGATTTATGTTGAATTGGATGACCATCAAGCTGGAATTGCTGTGAACGGCTCAAGATCAGCCATGAAGGTAGCCCAGTTATTTTATTCCCAGCTGCAGCAGCCTGAACCGCACGAAATGGTCATTTCTGTAGGTCCAAGGGTAAGGTCGGTTAGGGAATTGCGAATATCTTATCAGCAGGCTGCTGATGCGGCGTACCCTTGTCTGACCGGCGAGCCAAGCCTGGGGCTGGTAGACTGCCAGACAATCGGTGCCACCCCCCGTCAGTATAAGCTTCCTTGTAGTCAATTGATTCATAAACTCCTGACCGCTGTAGAGAGACTGCAGGACAAACAAGTGAATAGCAGATTGAGCATTCTTTTTCAGGAGCTGCATCATCAACAGGCGTCTCCTGATATGATCCGCCTGACAGCCTTGCACATTGTCATGGAGACCAATAAATTGATCAAGGAAATCGACGAATCCATTGACATCCAAGAAGAGACGGAAAATTTTATGAAACATGAACCCCGTTCGATCAGCGACCTTCAGAACTCCCTTCAGTCTTATCTGGGTTTGTGCATGGAATATATCAGGTCAAGAAAGAACAAGGAATCAGAGCATCCAATCGCCAACGTTGAACACTTCTTGCGGGAGAACTATCACCGTCCAATTACTGTAAAAGATATTGCAGAACAATTTTTCATCAATCCGGTATATCTGGGCCATTCGTTCATCAAGAAGTACGGAGTTACCATTCTGGAATTTGTTCATGATTTAAGAATTGCCGAGGCAAGGCAAAGATTGACCGATTCGAAGGATGCTGTACGTCTGATTGCCGAGAATGTCGGATATATGCATTATCACCATTTTCTGCGGGAGTTCGAGAAGCGTACAGGTGTAAAACCGGTTGAATACAGAAAGCGCCAGCAGAAATTAAATGCATTGCTGGAAGAATGATATTGGATAAGCCGCTGAACAGCGGCTTTTTATATTTAGTAAGAATTATGTGATTCACGGGCTGGTAAAGGCCCGTCCGATCTGAACTTCTTTATGAATATCTTCGGTTCCAGCCTCCAATGCACTCTTGTAGTAGAAGCATTTATGCTCGATCACTTCCATCGTTTTTTGCAGTTCTCGCATCTGCGCCTCCACAGCTGCTTTCCGCTCGATAAACATATCATATCTCTGCTGCAGCGTGGAATCTCCAGCCGAGCACCAATCAATAAAATGTTTAATTTCTTTAATCGGCATTCCTGTTGATTTCAGACACTCTATAATTTTCAAAGCATCAATATCGGATTTTTTAAACCGCCGGATGCCGCTGGATGTCCGTTCTACAAAAGGTAAAAGCCCTTCTTTATCGTAATAACGAAGGGTATACGGTGTAAGGTCCAGCTCCTTGGCAGCCTCACTGATTGAGTATTCTTTTGTCATTGGTTCTTGTTCCTCCTGTTTTAGACTTCGAGTTAACTTTAATGACTATGGGGTACAATATCATGCGCTTTAATGAAAGTCAAAGTACGCAAAAAAAAACATTCACTTGACTTAGAGTTAACTATAAGGATTACTATGAGTCTGCAAAGAGGAACAAGTATCGGTAGGGAACCGGCGGGGGGCTTGAAAAAGGTTTCCAACAGGTTCTCTATCACATGAACCATTTGTTCTCTTAATCCGATTATTGTGGGAGGTTCAATATGATTACAGCAAAAGCAAGAGCTGTCGATGGTCCGGATCAGCCGTTTCGAGCAGCAGAGATCAAACGTCGGGATCTTGATACACATGACGTTCTGATTGAAATTAAATATGCGGGCATATGTCATTCAGATATCCATACCGCTCACGGTGAATGGGGTGCGGTTAACTATCCGCTCGTACCTGGACATGAGATTGCAGGGATTGTCACAGAAGTTGGCTCTGAAGTTACCAAATATAAAGTTGGCGACCGTGTCGGCGTCGGCTGCATGGTTGATTCCTGCGGTGAATGCGAGAACTGCCGTAAGGGTGAGGAACAGTACTGCCTAAAAGGAAATATTCCTACGTACGCGGGAGTTGACAAATACGGCGAACCGACGCAAGGCGGGTATTCCACTCATATCGTCGTAACCGAAGGCTTTGTCGTCCGGATTCCAGACAATATCGGGCTTGATGCTGCGGCTCCGTTGCTGTGCGCGGGGATTACGACTTATTCACCGCTGCGTCATTGGGGCGCAGGTCCAGGCAAGAAAGTAGCTGTCGTAGGTATGGGCGGTCTTGGCCATATGGCTGTTAAAATCGCACATGCGATGGGTGCTGAAGTCACCGTGCTCTCCCAATCTCTGAGCAAAAAAGAGGACGGTCTGCAATTTGGTGCCACTCATTATTATGCTACTAGTGACCCGGATACCTTCGGCAAACTTGCGGGGCATTTCGATCTGATCATTAATACTGTCAGTGCGAGCATTAATCTGGATGCTTATTTCTCACTCCTTACGCTTGATGGAACCCTAGTGAACGTAGGCGCCCCAGGAGAACCGCTCTCCCTGAATGTCATGTCTCTTATTGGTCATCGCCGCTCCTTTGCAGGTTCTATGATCGGAGGCATCCGTGAAACTCAGGAAATGCTGGACTTCTGTGCAGAACACGGCATTGCTCCTCAAATTGAAGTGATTTCAGCCGATGAGATTGACGAAGCTTACAAGCGTGTCCTAGCTTCAGATGTGAAATATCGATTTGTCATCGACACCAGCACGATGTAAGCAGAAGTTCAGTCCAATGATTTGAAGGTATTCCGGAAGCCAGACTTCCGGAATACCTTTTTTGTTGTTCCATTTGAATAGGTCAATCTTGGAATAGATCAAATATAAGTCAGCATACATCATTTCAAGGCTGGATGTTCTATTTTATAATTTTATAGAGAATGCATTAAACCAACTTGTAAAGGAGCTGAGAAAAATGTTTCGAAATCCGGTGATTTGGGCAGATTACCCGGATCTTGACGTCATCCGGGTAGAAGACACCTATTATATGGTTAGCACAACGATGCACATGATGCCGGGCTGTGTCATCCTGCGCTCCTACGACCTGATTCAATGGGAAGTGGCTGTTCATGTATTTGATGTATTGGATCATACGCCAGCACAGCGCCTTGAAGACGGGCAGCATATATACGGAAAAGGCATGTGGGCAGCTTCTCTGCGATATCATAATGGGACATTTTATGTGATGTTCGCGGCCAATGATACCCGCCGTACTTATCTCTACACCTCCGTTAACATAGCAGGGCCCTGGGAGAAACACTACATAGAAGGCTTTTATCATGACGGCTCTCTGTTATTCGATGATGACGACCGGGTCTATATGATCTACGGCAATGCCGAGATTCATCTGACTGAGCTGAAAGAGGACCTTTCCGGTCCCAAACCCGGCGGGTTGCACCGAATTATAGTGCAAGAACAGCAGCCGTATCACCTGGGGTATGAGGGTGCTCATATGTACAAGATTGACGGCAGGTACTACGCTTTCTTTATTCATATTTCTCATGCAGCAGGACGACGGACACAGGCCTGCTTCGCGGCTGATTCCCTAGAGGGCGACTTTGAGGGAGGAGACGTTTTTAATGACGATATGGGCTATTTTAACTCGGGCGTAGCGCAAGGTGGGATTGTCGATACGCCCGATGGAACTTGGCTGGCTATGCTGTTTCAGGATCACGGTGCCGTCGGCCGTATTCCGGTGCTGGTTCCGCTCATTTTTGAGAACGGGTTCCCAGTATTCGCCAAGCAGGCACCGGCTATGATCGAGCTGCCCAGTACAAGACCAAATTATGCATACCGCCCCCTGGTCGGAAGCGATAGCTTCCACTACACGCCGGATGAACAAGGCGAGGTGCGGCTGATGGAATGGTGGCAGTGGAACCATACGCCTGACGATACCATGTGGTCTGTAACGGATAAGCCAGGCACCTATCGGATCCGATCAGGCAGAATCAGTCCAAATCTGACTTTTGCAGTCAATACCCTTACACAGCGCACCATCGGGCCAGCATGTGAGGCAGTCGTGACACTGGACGGCAGCGGGTTGAATGACGGCGACTATGCAGGTTTATGTCTTCTGATCGGTACGTATGGTTTTATTGCACTGACCAAGGAGTCCGGCCAGATCTATCTTGTTATGATAGCGCGAGAGACTGAGGATTCATCTCTATTTGGCAGCCTGATCGATCAGGAACCAGGAACTGAATTTGCTAGAATTCCGGTATATGATGAAACAATAACACTCAAAGCAGCGGCAGATTTCACCAATAACATTGATATATGCCAGTTTTACTATAAAAGCAGACAGAATGATGAAGTGTGGAAGCCGCTCGGAATTACCCACCAGATGTTCTATAAGCTGGACCACTTCATGGGCTGCAGGTTCGGTCTGTTTCTGTACTCGACCCGGGAGACCGGGGGAACAGCGGATTTCTCTAATTTTCAATATCATCAGATTGATTTCCCCAATGCTGGACCGTAAACAGACACGATGAAATCTGAGCATCATGGGATCGAACGGAAATACCTTCGGAATCGTTCCTCACGCTGGAGGACTATGAATGGTCACAGGACGACGATGTTCCAGGCAAATTCGCTATTCAGTTTGAACAGGCTGGTGCATTGGCTTCAGCTAGTATCATTTTCTTTACTTAAACAAGGGTTATGAGGCATCCGAGTCTCCAGCCAAGTTGGTGGTCGATGACCAATCACAAGCGTATCGAGACATGATTGCCAGGTCACTTCTCCATCGAGGGAATAACCAAAGATTAAGGGCAGCTGTTACGAAAGTCTTGTGCTAAGGCGCTGAAAAGCCCCAATCAACCGGCAGTAATCCTGCTGTTCAGCGTGTTCCTGAATGACTGGAATCTCCAGGATCGTCTGTCGCCGGTCGGTCGGGTGCTATCGCAAAACGAATGTTTACACCCCACCGGGGTATTCCGCACAGCAGCGGTACCCTGTACTTTTTCTACTGCATGGAATAGGCAAGATGAAGACGAATGGAAAAATGAGGGTGATGTAGACATCCTGCTAGATAACTTGCATGCAGATCACCAAATAATTCCTATGGTTGTTGTTCTCCCGAATGGTAGGGCGATGACCAACGACAGAGCCGAAGGCAACGAGCAGGCCGTTCCTTTCAATCCATATGAACGTGCTGCAGGTGCAACAATGGCATGGTGTGCGGGAGTGAAAACGGAACGTTGGACCCACGAGATGACTTCCGGTGATCCTCAAGATCCTTCAGTCGTATCCGTAATTACAAATGGAGGATGGATCGGGATAGCGAATGCAGATTTTGGTGACCCAGGGGCAGCCGACTTTACGGCCGTTCTCTCAGGCAGCAGTAAGAGTGGTACGTTGGAGCTGCGACTGGATCGTCCTGACGGACAGCGGATCGGTCAGCTCGATTTCCCTGAGTCTAATAAGTCAGGGAAATGGACGGAACTTAAGACCAGCGTCACTGGAGCTCAGGATGAACATGATGTGTACTTGGTTGTTAGCGGAACTTCCGACTCAGTTCAAATAAAATTGAAAGAATAGTCCTTTCATCTATAAATAATCACAAAGGTTCTCTACAACCAGAATTCTGTATTGTCGAGCAAGTCTTCTTCCGTGAAGGCTTGCTTTTGTTCGTGACGGGCTTTGGTTCGAGCAGACAAGATAATAATCATGGGATATATGGGTTGTGACCTATAAAGCAGGCTGCAGCTTATTCCGCAGCAGATACAGCATAACCGCTCCAACAAGGAACGCTGCGGCATCCGCAATGACAAGTGACCAGACCACCCCGTGGAAGCCGTTCATCTGATTAGCGATATACAACACCGGAATCAGAGTCAGCCCTTGAATAACGGACATAATGAATGCAGCGGTTCCTTGCGCCGTTGCTTGGAAGATCCCTGTAAACAACGTGGTCATTCCTGAAATGAATAACGATAGGAAAATGACACGCAGAATATAGCTGCCCATTTCTATTAATAGAGGGTCATTCGTAAATAAACCAATTAAGTGATCAGATACCAGATAGACAATGATACCGAAGATGACTGCCAATATAAGAATGGATTTAATTGTAAATCCAATGGTATGCTTCATGCGTGATTTATTCGCTGTAAAAGTGAAAGCAATCAGCGGTACGACTCCCTCGCATAAGCCCATCAGAATAAACTCAGGAAATTGCAGTAAACGCGAAGAAATTCCATAAGCTGCGACAGCTTGATCCCCATATTCAACCAAATAACGGTTAAGAATGAGCGACATGGCACCTAAGAAGATGCTCATAATTAAGACGGGCGTGCCGATTTTGAATACATTGCCAAGTATATCCCTGGTAACTTTGAAGTATTTGATGGAGATGGTTAAGAATTGGCTTTTGTACCCGATGTGGAAGACATAAAATAAACTCGCAGCCAGGTTGGAGATAACGGTAGCAGATGCGACGCCAATCACGTCCCAATGGAGCACGAAAATAACCAGTGCATCGAGAATGATATTTACAACAACACTGAGAATCATGCCGATCATGGATGTTATTGCAGCCCCCTCTGATCGAACAATATTCTCGAGCGTGAAGAATAATACAACAAATGGCGAGCCGATTAGCATGATTGTTACATACTCTTTGGTATAACCGAAGGACTCAGGTGTCGCCCCCAGGCTGTGTACAATGGCATCGATGAAAGGGAGGCCGATAGCCATTGTAATCATACCGAGAACTAAACTGGTGTAAAAGGCAAATGAAGATACATGTTTGACGTCCGCCTCTTTACCCCCTCCCAGCAGACGGGAGATGAATGTACCACTGCCCATGCCAATCAAATTACCTAAAGCCATGATTATTGCGAACAGCGGCAGTGTTAATGCGAGTGCGGTTAACATGGCGGTATGGTGGAGCGTGCCAAGGAAATAAGCATTCAGAATGGAGTAAATGACGCTCATTGAGGTTCCCAGCATCATAGGTACAGCAAAATGAGCAACTGCTTTTGGAATCGATGCCTTTTCAAAATAATGGAGGTGTTCTGCGTCCATGTAAATCCCTGCTTTCATTATCATTTTTCGGTCAGTATCTAACGCTGTTAGATTGAACCTTACAGTGTTAGATGATATCATGGAGTTATAAACCTGTAAAGCATAATCTTACACTGTTAGGTAAAAGGACGGTTATCGATGAAAAAGCAGCAAATTCAGATTTCAGAGGATAGGATTCTTGAAGCCTCATGGCAAATTCTTGATGAGGAAGGCATTGAAAAATTCAGTATGAGACGACTGGCCGACCGTCTGGGAATTCAAGCCCCATCTCTGTACTGGTATTTCAAAAGTAAGCAGAGTCTCTACCAGCGTCTCGCAAATCAAATATCCAAAATTATTCTGGGTGAATTCCACTCAGAAGGGAACTGGAAGGAGCAGCTGACGGAGCTTGCTGCAACGATGCGCAGTGTGCTCAGCCGGTATCCCTGCTCCACACAGCTCATGATGATGACCCTGCCTCATGAGCCGGATATCATCCGGTACACGAACCGTTTGCTGCTTTGTGTGGAAACTACACCGCTTGAGCAGGAGCAGAAAATGCAAGTAGTGATCACGCTTGTAAATTATGTTTATTTCTTCGTACTGGACGATTATCAGCATCAACGAAATGTCACCGCGATCCTTAAAAATCAAGGTTCACTGCCGGGTGAAGAGCTGACTCGTGTTATGGACTCTATGAGTGAATCTGATGCAGGGCTGTTTCGCAGAATGTTTAAGAACGATCTGTTTGAACTGATGGGCACGGATAAAGCTTTTGAATTTGGTTTGAAGCTGATCCTGCTCGGGATTGAGCAGGTGATCAGGGAGCACGAAATCCAGAAGGAGGAGAAATAATCTCAAAACGCTCATCCGGTTAGCGGACGGGCGTTTTTGCGTGTTTGGGTTTGATGATAAGCGAGGAGAAAATCAATAAAAGGTTGTTAAAACGACAGTTCCCTTAATAGGAAAGGCACAGTATACTGAAGTAGATCCACTCGCATCCTGCTTCAACATATTACAGTAAAGGAAGTGCAGGCATGGAAGACTATTCAGAACGGTTAGCAGAGCTTCTCCGTCAGGAACGGGAGCTGCAATTCACGAATTTCAGCAATAATACAGCCATCAAGCTAGGCCAAATGATTTTGTCGAAAGCCTTTGATGTGGGAAAGCAAATTACCGTAGATATTCGTAAAAACGGAATGAGCTTGTTTCACGCGAAAATGAACGAAAACGGTTTAGGTCATGACCGGTGGATCACACGCAAGATGAATGTCGCCCATCATTTTGAACATAGCTCTTACTACATACATGTTCTTATGAAATCCTGGAATACGACCGTCCAAGATAACGCTTTTGTGGATCCTATGGAGTATGCGGCCGAAGGAGGATGCTTCCCGATTTTTGTTAAAGGTGCGGGTATGATCGGCACGATTACTGTGTCAGGTCTCGAGGGTCATGAAGATCATGAGATGGTGGTGGCTTCCCTTGAAAAGCTGCTGAAGGAGGCGGATACGTTCAATGAGACTTGATCTTACCGGGAAATTGGCATTAATAACGGGTGCAACAGGAGAACTCGGCCGAGTCATTGCACGAATGCTTGCGGAATGCGGAGCAGATATCGTCGTTCATTACCACAGCAACGCGGCCAAAGCGGCTGAGCTGAAAGACGAAATTGAATCGATAGGAAGACGTGCTATTGCCGTCAAAGCCGATGTAACGAAGCAGGACTCCATTGAACAGCTAAAGCAAACGGTCGAGGCAAGTCTGGGCCGCGTAGACATCGTAGTGGCGAATGCGGTCGTGCAGTACAATTGGACTTCTGTCCTGGAGCAGCCGTCCGAGGACTATGTCAGCCAGTTTGATTCCTGCGTCATGCAGAGCGTCTATCTAGCCAAAGCCTTCATCCCTGGAATGATCGAGAAGAAGGGAGGCCGTTTTATCGGCATTAATACAGAATGTTCGATGCAGAATTTCCCGACTCAATCGGCCTATGTGGCTGGAAAAAGAGGTATGGACGGTGTCTATCGAGTTCTTGCCAAAGAAGTTGGAGAGCATCAAATTACGGTTAACCAGATCGCTCCAGGCTGGACGATCAGTGAACAAGAACGCACGAATGGGATGGCCGAAAGTGAAGGTTATATCAAGCAAGTACCGCTGAAGAGACGCGGAACCGATCAAGACATTGCGAACGCGGTAGCTTTTGTGGCTTCAGATTTGGCCAGCTTCGTGACAGGGGCGTATATTCCGGTCAACGGAGGCAATGTCATGCCAGCGATATAGAATAGAATCAGAAGCTCAAGGCGATTTGCTGCAGGCAAAGAACATAGTACTTTTGAGGCCGCTGTTTAGCGGCTTTTTTGTTTGAATCCGCGTAAAAGTGTTTTTGTAACCGGTTCTTCCCGCCAATCGTTATGCTCACCGCCTGATTAACCCTCCGACATCGGCGTATGATAGTACCTGACACAAATTTGCGTCATTTCCTCAACGGTTCTAGAGAACCCGGATTGTACCCATTTGACAATAACGTTATAGAGAGCCCCCGCATTAAAATAGGTCCGGTATATATTTTCATCTGTTTTTTCCTGCAATTGGGAGAGCATGACCTCATTCAAGCAATCTAAAATAACATAATTAAAATTAGCATCCTGAAGTGTTGTGTAAATATCGCGCTTCTGGATAATAGACTTGAAAAGCACGCTGATAAATTTCTCGGGATCTTTGGATTTACCGGTAGACTCATCGGTATAGGGAAGCAAGTTTTGATTAATTTCATGAATGAGCGAGTCCACTAGATCGATCAGGATGTCCTGCTTGGATGAATAGTTGCTGTAATAGGCTGTTCGAGAAACCCCTGCGAGCTTGACAATTTCCGTTATAGTGATTTTGCTAAAGGGCTGTTTTTGAATAAGAAGGATCAAGGCCGTGCAGATAGCTTCTCTTGTCAGGCGGTTGGTTTCCTGGTTGGAATAATGCTTCGAGCTGTGCGGACTGAATAATTCATGATTTGACATAACACTTTCCTCCTTTTTGTACGTGATGACTTCCATTCATTGTCTTTTCCATTGGCTCTATCCTATACTATACCTCGCGGCATTACAAATGTAATGTCAGATCGCAGAGTTTATAAAAGGGAAGGGTGGAGGTAAGAGATGGTGGAGAAATTGAATAGAGAACTTTCAGGGACGTTGTTCCTGATTTTAGCACTTTGTTCTTCTGTATTTATTGGCCAGGAGACGGTAATCTGTGCAGCCGCAATAGTGTTCTTATTCGTAGAGATAGGGATCTTTACTATTTTCTTAAAGAAACGAGGTAAATTACTCTGGGTATATGCCGGTGCCATGGTATCTGAAATCTTATTCTATACGACAGGAGAGTTTTGGATACTCGTGCTTGCAATTCTACTGCTTTTCGCAGCCGGGGTATGGAATGAGTTTTTTACGGAAGGATTGCGCAGGAGCAAGAAGGCTTTTTTAAGGATTCGCAGAGTAGTATTCAGTTTAATTGCTCTCATTGTCACTGCTCTTTGGATCGTAAATATTTATGCTCATCCTATTACAAGGTCTGTTAACCTGCCAACTGAACGGACTGCAGAAATCGATAAGGACCAGCTGGATTCTTCAGCTAATATGCTGAAAAATATTGAGATTATGAATTCCTTTGGCAGCCGTACAACAGGCTCTGAAGGTCACAATCAGTTCATTTCATGGTTAGAGCAGCAGGTCATGGGGATGGGACTTACTGTATACCGTGATAAATATACTTTTGATCGATGGGAAGAAAAGAGAAGCTCTCTGGTTATAGATAACCAGGAAATTCATGTGTCTTCAGCGTTTCCTTATTCGGGGGAGACCGGTGAACATGGAGTATCAGCGGAGCTGGTCTACACCAAGCCCGGCGAATATGATCAGGCCAAGGACAAGATTGCTGTCATCGAAATTAAGAACTTCAAACATTTTCCTATGGGAATGGTTATGAACATGCGGAAAGAAATTCAGGCGCAAGGCGGAATTCCTTCAAGTGAAGGTGATCTTGTACTGACCACAGCCTTAAAGGATGCCAAGCTGGAAAAAGCAAAAGAAAAGGGTCTAAAGGCGGTCATTCTCGTCTGGAAAGGCGTATCCAGTGAAAAGGTAGAACAGCAGTATCTTCCTTTTACTACGGATTATGCTGGAATTCCGGCAGTTTGGGTCAATGAAACCGAAGGACAGAAAGTGGTCAGCGCAGCTAAGGAACACCTAGAAGGTACAGTAACTTTAGAGGCAGAAGTACAAAAAAATGCGCCGACTGAATCTTTTTATGTAAAAATTGAAGGAAAAAACAATAATGAATCCATCATTATAAATACGCATACCGATGGTGTGAATGTGGTGGAAGAAGACGGTGCCGTAGGAATGCTGTCCATGATTCGTTATTTGCAGCAGCAGGAGAAGCCGGAACGTACGCTGATCTTTGCCTTTGTTACAGGACTTTTCAGATTACCTGACTTCGCTGGCACTTCGCAGGCTACTTCAACCTGGCTGCAGGCTCACCCTGACCTGTGGGATGGTAAGAACGGCCATATGAAGGCCGTGGCGGGAATCACTGTAGAACATCTGGGCAGCTTGGAATGGAAGGACGATACTTCAGGACATTACGGACCGACTGGCAAAATCAGCACAGAATTCACCTATGCAGGCAACGAAATGATGGAGGCCATTTGGAAGAAAGCCATTGAAGACAGGACCAGCACCCGTTCCGTTATTTTGCGCGGACATAACACGTTTGAATTTGGTGAGAGTCAGCCCCTATTCGAGGAGAGGATCCCAGTGATCGGATTGATACCCATGCCCGATTATCTGACTGTTAATAGTAAAGACAGAGAAATGGACGAATTTGATATCCATCTGATGCGCGAACAAGTCGAATCTTTGTTGAAAGCAGTAAAGCTTGTGGACGAAATAGAAACTGACAAGCTAGGCAGGGGGGATCGATATTCATTCTTTTATGGCAGAAGAAAGTAGATACCCTGTTTGTTCAATTAAAAATAGAGGTCGACCCGTACGCTGGTCGACCTCTATTTTTATTGTGCGGTTAAAATTTGCGGACCTTCCGCCGTGATGGCGATCGTATGCTCGTATTGGGCAGCTAGCTTGTTGTCCAGCGTACGTGCAGTCCAGCCGTCTGGATCAATACTCATAAAGTAGGTGCCTTCGGTAATCATAGGCTCAATGGTGAACACCATACCCTCTTTGATGCGGGCGCCTTTTCCAGGCTTGCCGACATGCGCATAAGTCGGTTCCTCATGGAGGTCGCGACCGATGCCATGGGCAAGCAGATCGCGCACAACTCCGAAGCCATTGGACTCCGCATGCAGCTGAATTGTGCTTGTTATATCGCCGAGTCGATTGCCGGGCTGTGCCTGCTCGATGCCCAGGTCAAGACACTCCTTCGTGACACGCATCAACTTCTCGGCCGTCGGTGAGATCTTCCCGACGGCGTAACTCCAGGCTGAATCGCCGAGCCAGCCATCAAGCTCAGCGACCGTGTCGATCGTCACAATATCGCCTTCCTCTAACGGCTTCTTGCTGGGAAAGCCATGTGCAATGACATCGTTAGGGGAAGCACAGGTCGCATAAGGATAACCCTTATATCCTTTCTGATATGGCTTTGCACCGTGCTTCAACATGATGTCCTCGAAGATGCGCTCAATCTCGTAGGTGGTAATACCCGGTTGAATAAGCGGGGCTATTGTCCTGTGGCATTCAGCTACCACTTGGCATGCTCTGCGGATAGCCTCAATTTCATGTTTGCTTTTTAAAATGACCATGTTCGTATCAGAACTCCTTCGTAATTGCTTGCATTGCGAGTCGGGCGACGCGATCGACGTCCAAGTCGGTATCACCAGCATAATAGTACAGGCCGCAGCAGCCGACCAGCACGGCAAGCATATGGTCGATGCTGTTGTCTTCGCGGCGGGCGATTAATTGAAGTGGAATATACAATTCTTCCCGGAATTTGGTTTTGGCTCGCTGCTGATCCCTTTTAGACAAGCCAGCATAATGCTCCGCTGCCATTTTGTAGACGAGAAATGCACGGGCGTCCGACTGCCACAACCGGAGCAGCTCCTTGCAGTACGACAACAACGGACGGTCATCTATGGAGCTGCTGGAGTTTACCCATTCGGCAGTCACCTGCTCGCATCGCTCAAAGCCGCTTTCTAACACATCTTCAATTAATAAATGGCGGTTAGGATAATAATGGTACACTGTGCCGTAACCAAGACCTGCCTCTCGGGCGACTTCACGAATATCAAAGATACCTCCCGTGCGAAAGTAGGAGCGGGCAGCGACATCCAGGATCTGTTCTCTTCGCTGCAGGCGTATGAGCTCGTTTTGTTCTTTGGTACGTGGGCACATTACACCTCAGCCTCCTTGTTTTGACCTGCAAATTTGTCAATACAAAAACAATAACGCATCTGGTAATCAAATGCAAAGGTTAACTGATATCCATGGCGAAATCTTTACACTCATACATTTCATGTTATGATCTCATTGATTAGACGGATAAGACGATCTTAAGGAAAACATCTACTCAAATTGGAGGGAATTTCTATGATGGATATTTTAGCCGCCTGCTTACTGGGGCTTGTGCTGATTGTTCTGCTCTATTTTGCCAACAACAGGCACGAATTGGCTGGCCCGGTCAAAGAGACGCGAGAAGGATTAATGGAACTGCAGCTGAAGGTTGTCCAGCATTCATCCACGGACGCTGATCTGGAACTGTGGGAGCGTTATCTTGCGTATCTTGGGAAATATCCGAATGAATTTAACAAGCTGGATCAGAAGGTGAATGTAAGGAAGGCATTTGCCCAGTATCTGGAGCGTCACTACCCTGAAGATGCCAGGCTCAGCTCACTGCAGGAAGCTGCCTCCTGGCGGCGGGAAGAGATCTGGGGTATGAACATGAAGGGTACGGGCAGGGATTAAAAAAGAATCACACGTCTGATTTGAATATCCCGAATAGAGACGCACATCAAAACTTACCATAACGATTTAGAACATTTCAATACGAAGGATTCTTCACAGCAGGGAGCAATGGGCTATTGCTATTATGTAAGCGTATAAATGAATGAAGGGAGCGGCTGAACATGCCTAAGGACATCATGGAACGTGAGTTTTCTTGTGTCCGGGACGGATTAACCATTCGGGGAAGGGAGTTTAGACCACAAGGAGATCAGCTTCCTGCTGTTATTATCAGTCATGGATTTGGAGGGAGTTTGAAAGATCTGGTCCATCATTGCTTGATGTTTGCATCATGGGGTTATGCAGCTTATGGTTTTGATTTTTGTGGTGGTTCGGCCAATGGAGAAGGAATAAGTGACGGAGAATCCACAGACATGACGTTGCTGACTGAATGCGAAGACCTGCATGCTGTGATGAATGTTGTTCAAGAACTGCCTTATGTGGATGCCCATCGTCTGACCCTTATGGGGTTCAGTCAGGGAGGTTTGGTTTCGGCGCTTGCAGCAGCACAACGGGCAGATGAAGTCGAATCCCTGATTCTCATTTATCCGGCATTCTGTATCCCTGATGATGCCCGAAGAGGTGCCTTGTTAATGTCATCTTACGATATTACTGATGTTCCGGAATTCATAGATGCCGGGTATATGATGCTTGGTAAAACGTTTCATGAGACCGTTGTACATATGAATCCCTATACCGAAATTACTCCGTTCAAAGGGCCTGTTTTGCTGATCCATGGCACTGCAGATGAACCAGTCCACCCTCGTTACGCGTTAAAGGCCAAAGAATCCTATGAATCGGGACAATGTCAGCTGCAATTGATACAGGCTGCGGGTCATGGCTTCACAGAAGAACAAACGGCTGCGGTCAGTGTTTCCATTCGTCAATTTTTACTTGGCCACAAAGAAATTCTGACTATTCATGTTCAGATTACCGGCTCGGAAGTGCGCAAGGACTTTGAAGCTGAAAAAGAGATTGCGATTTTCTTTACAGGAGATTGTGACAGCCCATATTTCACGGGCAGGATTATAGACGGAGCAGATGATGTGCAGGAATATGCCGGGGATCAATTAGTTACAATGCGAGCTGACTATATGTTAGAGGGCATGGATTATAACGGAAAGAAATGCCAACTGCACATCGTTAACCAAAATGTGAATGGGGAATGGAAGCCAAAGGTGAACACCGACAGCAAAGCATTAAATTTTCTTAATCATTCTAATATGACTGCAGTGCTGGAAGGGTACCCGGATGGACTTACCGTACGTATTTTTTCTGCCATTCCCTAAGCACTGATTTTATGAATGGGTTCCTATATGTAAAGGAAAGAAGAAACCCGATGCAGCAAAACATGGTTGGTTACTTCAACAGCAGTCCCAGTGACTGTATTCATGTACATGTACCGCAGGTAACTAACGTTGGTTTTCGTGTATAAAACTGTAGGCAGAGAGTCCACTTTATACTATTATAGGTTTATTGCATTGGTGGGTGAAGAAAGTGGAGGGAAAAATGAACAAAACGGAGCGGCAGCTTGCGATCACGCTTGAATTACAGCGAAGCAAAACGATGAGGGCGGAAGACTTAGCTGCTCAATTTGAGACAAGCAGGCGCACGATATATCGGGATATTCAAGCTCTAAGTGAGGCTGGAGTTCCGATTGTTGGTGCCCCTGGCCAAGGTTATTCCTTAATGGAAGGATACTTTCTGCCCCCGGTTAGTTTTACAGCAGAAGAGGCCGTATCCCTGCTCATGGGAGCTGATTTCATCAAACAAAGATTAGACGCAGATTACAATCTTTATGCAGAGTCTGCTCAACGCAAAATCGAGGCTGCTTTACCAGAATCCGTCCGTAACGAGTCAAGGCTAGTTCGGGAAACGATGCGACTGCTTCATGTCGTTGAACCTTCAACGGAATCGAAAGTAAAAGCATATATCAATCATATTCGTAACGCAATTTTGAAGCAGTGCAAAATCAGTTTTATGTATATCAAAAAAATGCCGGGATCAGATGGGAATCGGAAAAATAATCGTGTGGTTTCTCCATATGGACTTACACTGGTCCAAGGAAATTGGATTTTACTTGCACATTGCGATATGAGACAAGACGTACGTCATTTTCGCTTGTCCCGGATGACCGACCTTTCGGTGTTGGAGGACCGATTTCTTCTCCCCCATGATTTTGACCTAAGCAGCTATAGACCACCCGACGATCGAGATGAAAGAATTTTAGTTAGGGCAAACCCCAGCATTGCCGATAAGATCATCGAGGCAGTTCATTTTTACATTGAAACCATTGAAGAGCGTAAGGAGGATATGATTTTTCAATTTCGTGTTCGGTATCCGGAAGAGCTGTTGCATTATTTTCTTGGGTGGGGCGGAGATATCGAGGTGATTGAACCAGCGTCTTTACGCCTCAAGATTCAAGAAGTCGCGAAGAAGATTTTAGAACACTATTAACATACTCATGTCCGTAATGTGTGCTGATACCAAAATGAGTCAGGCAGCCCTTCCATACTAGTACATTTAAAAGAAGGGGTAGACGTAAACATTGTATTCCTATTAAAGGGATGAGAAGCGGTTTATCTTGGGGGATCCTAATTGGTTTTATCAACCATTCAATCCCAATAGTTTTGGGCTATAAGAGACCGCTCTATTTCATAGAGCGGTTTCTTCGCATGCGTCTAATGAACGTCTTCGATAAAGTCACTGACCTGACTTTACCTTTTAAATCTTGAACATTACATCGTTATTTCTATAGAACGAAATAATAAAATCGCGAAATTTTGTTACTGAAGAAGATAACAATTTATTTTTAAAGTGGTCCAAATTACTGATCAATAATGCATTCAGTGGTTTATCCGCGGCCTTAAACGGAGAATATGGCGACATTCTGGACAATGAAACGGGTATTGTTAGTGCAGTTCATATCGCAGATGAGACGATCAAGACGGGACATGCAAATGGTATCAAATTTGCTGCAATGGGTGGATTTGATATCGAATCCTTGGAATTAAGAAGCGAAAATGACATCCCGGAACGTATCGAAACCTTTAGGGTCGTCATGGAACCGTCCAGGCTGCTAAGAGCAAGTATGCTTCAGGATCTTGAGAAAAATCGTAAAACTGAAATTGATTACATTAATGGAGTTATTCCAAAAATGGCGGAAGGAACGGGCGTTTCAACCCCATTTAATGATTTGGTTGTAGCCCTAGTCAAATCTGCGGAAGAAACTCAAACCGTGCCCGATTTTGACACAAATCTAAAAGCTTTTAATAAGTTGTTGAATAGCTAATAAGAAAAGGGAATACGATAGTCATACATGGTTAGAAGGAAGCTTCCTGTGTAAAGTCTAAATAACGAGGCACAATAACAAGGTCTCGTTACAAGTCGCCATTACGGCGGCTTTTTTTCTTTTAGCAGTTCAATTTTGTGTCCCCATGTAAAGGCAAGAACTTGTATCGGTGGAAATCATTTTCTGATTTTCTTCTTGAATCATTCAAGAAGAATCTCGGTTGATTTATTAATTACACTAGTGTTATATTACACGTGTGTAGTATTGAATGTGAGGAGAGTTCCAATGAAGCAGCTCTCGAACGTAGAATTTATGCTGTTACAAATTATCGCTGAAACCAATCCGGCGTCAGGTTACGACATCAATAAGTTAATCGACCAACGCGGCTACCGGGAATGGGCGAATATCGGCACGACTTCGATTTACGCTGGACTGAAGAAATTAAATAATAAGGGGTTCATCGAGACCGAGGTTCCAGGTGAGAAATCCGGCAAAGGACCTGCTCCGATTCGATTTTTCATAACAGAAGTCGGTATGACAGCACTTAGGAATGAAATCATCCTCGTCCTGTCTTCAGCGCGAGAGCGCGATAACCGGTTCGATCTTGGGCTCGCCGCTTTACCATTTGTCGGTAAGGAAGCGGCCATTGAAGCTTTGTGGAAGCGGCTTGATTATCTTGAAAAGGCTTCAAAAAGTATTAAACAGAAGTACGAATCGCAAGGCTCCGCCCAGTTGCCGCTGCATGTAAGAGTGCTTTTTCTTCATCCGATCCATCTTATTGAAGGTGAGCAGGTGTTCGTTTCGAAAATGATAAGTGAATTAATGGAGGAGACAAGGAAGCATGTCTAAAATTATTGAGGATTTCATTCCTTTTGAAGGAGAACATTGCGAAACGACAGCCATAGGCAATTTGCTTCAATTTGCAGGAGTCCGAATATCTGAGCCGAAATTGTTCGGCATAGGGCAAGGGTTGGGGTTTACCTATTGGGATTCCAAGGGGATGGATTTTCCTTTTATTGGAGGTAGGATCAAGCCGGATGAATTGACTGCTCACATCGCATCCCGGCTTAACCTCACCATCAAGGCGCAGGAAACCTCATCTACTAAAAAAGCACGGCAGAACATACAGAGCCTGATTGAACATGGAATTCCGGTGGGGCTTAAACTAGACTCCTATTACTTGGATTACTTCACGAACAAAGTACATTTTGCCGCCCACTATGCTGTAATCTATGGCATGGATGAAGAATACGCCTACATGGCGGACACTAGACAACAGGGGGGACTTGTAAAGACAAGCTTGGAGCAATTGGCTATGGCCAGAAACGCAAAGGGCCCCATGAGTTCCAGAAATCGTTCCTTTACGATCGAGCCGGCCGACACCTATCCGCCGCTTGCATCCGCTATACGATTATCTTTAGCCCAGAATGCACAGGACTACTTGAACCCGCCCATTAGCAATATGGGGAATAAAGGGATTGAAAAAATGAGCAAGGAGATCTTGAAATGGTCTTCCCGCAGCAGAAACTTAGAGCACGATCTATGTCTGACTGCATTACTTATGGAAAGAGCGGGAACCGGCGGCGCTTTGTTTCGTAATTTGTATCGGGATTTTTTGAAAGAATGCGTAGATCTGTTGGGTGACTCCCAAATTGAACAGGCCTACTTGTTGTTTACTATAATCGCTCCCATGTGGGTAAACGTTTCTTCAATGATCGATCTTGCAGGGAGAACGGGAAATCATCAGGAGTTGAACCAAGTTTCCAAGCTGTTGCTGGAGATTGCCGATAAAGAACGCGCAGCCATGCGATTATTATGTAACTGAGCTCGATTCACAATAAGATGTTCTAGATCGGTGAGCTAAGTTAATCATAGTGTTGAGATAAGAGAGCCATTCTGTGGAGCATAGAATGGCTTTTAATGTTGGTTTCGTCCCGGATACGCCAGGGTATGAAATTAATATTGTCAATGACAGGAGTGATTGGATTGAAGAGTATATTCATGCTGATAACAGCCTTTATGATCGTTCTGTCAGGCAGTGGCAAAGAACAGTCACGGGTGAGTAGTAATGTGAAGGAGCAGCAACCGGTACAGCAGTCAGAACGGGAAGCTGTATTCTATAACGAGGACATTGACCAGGCTAAAAAAATGGCGCAGCAGTATATTGCTATACTTACTGAATTTCATGGACGCAGTGTTTTCTCAGCAAAAGATGAAGAAATGGTATTACATGAAATGTCTATTAAAATTAAAGAAACCATATCTGTTCATGAACGATCTTATATTTATCCAGAGAGAGGGGCAAAAAGCGGCGATGATCACAAGCTCGAGCTGAACGCTTCACGCTTCGGCTTGCTGTTGGATGAAGCAAAAGAAGTTTACTATCCCAATCTTAATGTCAGTGAGCTCATTATACCGATGACTTATGTTACACCAGGAAAATATTCTCCTAAGACATACAAACTGCATTTTGTTAAAAATAATGATGAGGAGGTACAGCTTATTTATGACGGTTTTTTTGTAGGTGGTTCCAATCTGGGAAAAAAAGCTCAGGATGATGTTGACCCTCGCAATCCAGAAAAATTAAAAGAAGATCTTGGTATACGGTAAAAAATCCATATCCCAAATGAAGAATAGGATCTCATTAAAAGCCGCTGTTCCAGCGGCTTTTTGTTCAGCTCACTGATCCAGCCTGATGCGCTAGTGCGCATCTTTTTGCCGCTAAAACTTGATTGACTATGAATTCCATTTTATAGTAACCTTGGGCTGACTGTATGGACTGTTGCTTTCTTTTTAAAAGGAGAGAACTACAATGAACAAAAAAAACGCAAGTCAAAGTGTAAGAACGGAATCAGGGGCAGAGGCAATCATGGACTCTCTTCTTGGCCATTATCCATGTAGGGAGCAGTCATCAGCCTATGAGTTGATGGAGTTTACATTAAAATCTCTGCGGGACTTGTTGTTATTAGCTGACTTCAAGTATGTAAAATCCCGCAAATCACTTGAGATGAAAACGCAGGAATTTATAATATCCCTCTATCTTCAGGCTAATAGATATAATGCAGCAGGAACGAGTGTAGAAGTAATGGTGCACTGTAAAGTCACACATAACAAGCGAAAAGCACATACGGGTTTACCGGAAAGCTACTATCAGCATTCTGAGCTGAAATGGTATGAATTATTCGGCAAAGAGGCATTTAAGGATAGCCTTCTGTCTATTACTGAGTATATTGCACAGCACGATATTCCACTGATCCAGCAGCTGATATCTGATCCTCAATCTGTCATAGAAGAAAATGCAAAGCTGCAAAAATGGATACTCAGCCCTTATTTTGTCTATCGCTACGGTACAGAGGCTCAATTTGAACAGGCCAGACAGCGATACGTTGCCAATCTAAGCGAAGCACAGAAAAAGCAGTATGAAGAGGCAGTCTTTAAGTTTCAAGCGGATGGAAGCAGTCCGATCAGGCTTGGAGAAGATTGGGCTTATTTGACGGTGGCCAAGGCGGCGGGGCAAAAATGATGAGTTCTGCTCCTGTTATTATAGGCGTTGCTGTGTAACCTCATGTACTCTTTATGAACTCTCTATGACTTATCTGAAGGTAGGTGTAAGTATGATCCAATTAACTAACCGACAGGCACGGTTATTTCTATTATTGAAGCATGGACTTATAGGCGAATATAAATTTAGCGAGAAGCAGGGCGTGTTGGACTTTGTTCGGCAGGTCAGCTGTGTTCAGTACGATCCTATTGATGTGTGCGGGAAAAACGCTGAGTTGGTGCTGCAGTCACGAATCAAGGGATTTACCAAAAAAATGCTTGCCGAGCTGCTGTATGAGGATAGAAATCTTGTTGATTACCCGGATAAGAATTTGTCCATTATCCCTGTTGAGGATTGGCCGTATTTTGAGCGATTTAGACAAGCCGCCAGGGAACATGCTACACGCTATCCAGAAATGGAAGCTTTAACAGAGCAAGTACGGGCTCATATTCAAGACCAAGGCGTGATAAGTTCAGATGATTTAAAGCTGGACGGGAGTTTCTCTTGGCAGTCGGCCATCCATTGGAGCGGTGGAAACAATTCATCTCGATCTGTACTGGAACATATGTATTCGACAGGTGAGTTGATTATCCATCATAAAAAAGGAATGCGTAAATACTACGATTTAGCCCAAAAGTACATCCAGCCCAATCTGTTGAGTGCAGAAGATCCGCTGGAGGATGAATTTGAACATCATAAATAGCGGGTAAAGCGCCGGATCAGCTCTGTTGGTCTCTTGTGGAATCGTGCATCAGACGCATGGCTTAACATATGGGGGCTGAAAGCAGCACAGCGCAACGAGGTATTTCGCCAGCTGGTTCATGAAGGTCAAATTGCTGCTGTTGCCGTGGAGCACATGAAAGATATGCTGTACTGCCTCACAGAGGATTTATGGCTCATTGAAGCTGTCCTGCAAAACCAGGAGTTGAAATTGCGTTGCGAGCTTATTGCCCCTCTGGATAATTTAATATGGGACAGAAAACTAATTAATGAGTTGTTTGGCTTTGATTACACCTGGGAAATTTACACGCCTGCACTAAAACGGAAATTTGGATATTATGTACTTCCTTTATTGTACGGCGATAGCTTCATTGGCAGAGCCGAGATCATCGTGGAGCGAAAAACGGGAACACTCGTAGTAAAAAACATCTGGTATGAGAATGGTGTGAAGCAAACAACGGAATTGCGAACAGCGCTGCATAGTTGTTTTCAAAAATTTGCATTATTCAACGAGTGTACAACAATTTTAACAGAGTCTATAAACTGAAATCCCCTATGGTTGCAAGCTCATTCTATATTTTTGTCAATTCGATGCTATATACATAATCATAACCCCCGATAAATCTCGGGGCCTTTTTGTTTTCAAGTGATTGTTTCTGAAGATTACGCTGATGGAGGATTAACATGGCATTCCTGGAAGGAAATTTATGGTACATTAATGGTGGGTGAAATTTGAATTGTAGGAGAGAAGAACAGTATGGGATATTTAGTGAAACTGCCGAAGGCTGCTGTCGTTGGAGCTGCAAATGGCGTAATGTTCATGACTTTTTTTGGAGCGATTTGGTCTGCAATTGGTATTATTGGTTCAAATAAAGTGGGTGCTCCCTGGCTGCTTGTTCTTTCAGGTATTGTGACATTAACGTTACTAATCGGAGCTATTTCGCTATTTAGGAAAGCACGTAACGTGAAAAATGTCACTACACCGAAAGAGAGGGAAAAGAGGAATAAAATGAATCGGAAATTTGGCATGATCTTTGGTTTAGAAGGTCTGGCAATCATGATTGCAAGTGTGCTTTGTAACGTATTCGATCGCTTTGAAGTCTTTTTCCCGATCATGGCTATCATTGTTGGTATTCATTTTTTCCCTTTAGCTCGATTGTTTCGAGAGAATTTTTATTATGGTACAGGTATAGTACTCAGTATTCTAGGCATCATTTCTTTGTTTATACCACTGAATACTACTTTTGGTGATGTGTCTCTGATTGCGAGGTATACTTTTATCGGCTTCGGTTCTGCTTTGACGCTTTGGGTGACAAGTCTCAAGATCTGGATAACCATGTTCAAGCAGTTGAAGAGATAGAAAAAGAATTTGCTCTGCGGATCGATTCTTTTCAAGGAGTCCATGAGACTCTTTCAGGGTACAGAAGTCGTAATAGGGCCAGTATTCAAGTAACGGGAAACTTTAGTTAAATAGCACCAGTCTAAAACCTCTTATTCGAAGCAAACTAGAATTAATTGCTCTTATAGGAGGTTTTATTGTTATCATAAGTCAACTTAGGAATCATTAAGAGGCGGTTAAACGAATTGTCAGATCTTATGTGAAAGACCTTTTCTTTATTGTACAGTTTATCGTATAGGTGAGGTCGAGAAGTTATACTTACTTATTTACTCTTTAATACAACTATTCTATCCAAATTGCGTCTTAATTAAAGCAACTATTGGCTAGTTTATACAGTGATTAGAGAGGAATGGTCAGAATGAGGAAATACCTTGCTGGATTTATTATTTTTGTCCTATGTTTGGGCTTACCAGGACAGGCTTACATGGAGGCGTCTATCCAACAGCCTTTGGCTTTTGAGGATCTCAATCTAGAACAAGCGATTAAGTCATTAGATTTTAGCAAGGGATCGAAAACCTATAAATTATTCGTGACACTGGCAGGAAATGAGTTGCCTAGCGGTCAGCGTAAGACACAGCGCTTGGTGATCGGCAGCACGACAGCTTATGTGGGAGACAATGCTTATCGTATTACCGCAGCGCCATTTATTCAGACAGGACGTACCTATGTGCCGATCCGTTTCATCTCCGAGAAGCTTGGGGCAGCCGTGAATTGGAACCAGAGAACCAAAGAGGTAACGATTCAGAAGGATGGTAAAACGATTCGTTGGGCTGTAGGGAACAGGCAGGTAAAAGTAAACCAGCAAATGCTGATGCAAGATGCTCCTTTACTTCTGAAGAACGGCAGTGCTTTCGTTCCTGTTCGTTTTGTGGCGGAGCAGTTAAATACTTCCGTTGAATATATGGGAAGCAAGCATATGGTCGTGATTTTCAAAAATTAAACAGCATAATGGAATTACAGAATATTTGAAGATAAGGAAGCGTGAACATGCTTCGAAACAATGACTAAAATATGTAGACCATCATTAAACTAACAAAAAACGCTAGTTTAATACTTCAAGACAGATTAAAACCTCTCTTCAGAAGCAAGCTAGATTTAGTAGCTTCTAAAGGGAGGTTTTGTTATGAAAGCATACGGCTGAATCCAAACAGCCGAGGTCATCGGATTCATTTTGATGACAACTCCTTGATAATGGTGCTCCATTAGATTTCATTCAAGGAGTGCTCGGTCATGAGAAAGTATCCACCACTCACGCTAAACTGGAGACGTTCGTTCTGCGATCCAGGAGCAGTTTGTCGCCGCTGTTGCTCCTTTTGTCGTTAAGCGATGGGGTATTTTAACGCAATCTTAGCTGGAAAAGACACTGCGGCGGCCGCATAAACTCAAGTCACTTCGTGGAACATACTTTGATGGGGTGACTTGAAATGAATGTGAAAGGTTATATTGGATTACTGCTAACAATCATCATTTTATGGGGGACTCTATAACCCGTATACGCAACACAGGACGAAGAACCATGTATCAGCATAAGTTCTTGTCCAGATTACAAATCTAACTATTATGAACATAAATAAAATTATTTTTATTTTTGTATAAGTATACTTTACTATTTTATATATTTCGTTTATCATCTGATACAAGAGGTGGTTATCATGAAGAAAGACTTCGGTGATTCGATATCAAATAAGGTTTATGAATATCGTGTACTTGCCAGAATGTCTCAGCAGGAATTAGCAGAGAAAGTAGGGGTTTCGAAACAAACCATCTTCGTTATGGAAAAGGGGAATTATGTTCCGACCTTGCTGTTAGCTTTTCGAATTGCCGAATTTTTTAGTGTTGATCTAAACGATATTTTTACTTATGTGAAAGGAAATGATCACAATGATAACTAAGTTTATGTCAGATCTTCAGAATGCAATTTTCTCCCCTTTAAAATCCTGGGCAGAAGAGTCTACGGGAAATTGGAATATTCTTGTTGGAATTGGTTTTTTACTTGTTATGGGCAGTGTGATTTTTGCCTATGTATTTTTTAAGAAATTTGGGCAGCAAGACGAACGAACAAATAAAATCTTTTTGAAAAGCGGTTCCTACATGCTGCTTGCAATTATTCTATGTGACATGATATTACCCAAAGACGATATGTGGACCATCTTTTTCTTATACAAATATACGCTGGCCTTTTTAGCCGGCGGGATTTACTTAGCCGTCCAGTATAAAAAGGATATTTCATAAAGAACGAGACTTAACAAAAATATGTATTCTTTTGAGAATGAGCTGGATGCAGCATTCCCCCTTCACCAAATAATAATAAATTGGCCGCCATTGGCTGAAGTTACCCCCGTCAAGTAGACAGATATAAAATAGCTCTGTGACTAAGCAGCCTTAGTTCGGTATTCCACCGGGCTAAGGTTGTTCAGCTTTTCCTGAAAACGTTCGTTGTTGTAAAAATGAATATAGCGTTCAACAGCTCCCACGAGTTGCTCCTCGGAGGAGAAGGTGTGGAGGTGGAGGCATTCCGACTTGAGATGCCCGAAGAAACTTTCGATGCAGGCGTTATCCCAGCAGTTTCCCTT
>NZ_JAUQTB010000021.1 GCF_030580655.1 Paenibacillus lacisoli | reverse complement strand
GGGATGTAGCTCAGCTTGGTAGAGCACCTGGTTTGGGACCAGGGGGTCGCATGTTCAAATCGTGTCATCCCGACCATGTAAGATGCGGGTGTAGTTCAATGGTAGAACTCCAGCCTTCCAAGCTGGTAGCGTGGGTTCGATTCCCATCACCCGCTCCATATGATTATCGAAGCCGAAAGGCTTTTTTTTATTGTTCTTTTCCGCTGTATCAATGTTTTCATTTTATTAGGCCCTCATTTATCCTCTATTGCTGCCTACAAACTTTAGAATACGGTCAGAGCAATCGGCAAACTAATTGATCCATCTAGAACGTTATCCCACCTGAGAACAAGACTAAAGCTCCACAGATCTTCAGTGAATCTACTCACACGTTTTCCCCAGACTGTGCATACGCTGATATCCTCAATGCTTTTTGCAGTGAGGAATGTCGTGCTCTATCCCCGATTGTGATTAAGATGTGGAAAAGCTTATACTTACCAACATATTTTCATGATTAAGTGCAGAGCATAATCTCTGACTTACAATCTATCCACACCCTCTTTGTCATCATGGCACAATGATCTTTTTTTCCTTTAATCAATCTGTTAATAACTTTAATAAACAATTACATATTTCCTTAGTTGATACAAAATCTTCATAATTATTATTATTTTTTTGCTGTATAGCATTAATTGGTAGCAAAAAATGTGGATAATTCGGTCTTATTTTCTGAGAAAAGTAAGGATTTTCGTGTCAGATTATTGTATGATGTTATGAAGATGTTAAATATTTGTGAATGAATGGATCGGAACAGACGGGAGGATAGGCATGACTGAACAGATGATAGCCGCTACGACGAAAGGGAATTCCAACAACAATCTGCTGCGGCGGGATGTACGCTTTCTTGGTAATATTCTTGGAGAGGTGCTTGTTCGTCAAGGTGGGAAAGAGCTTCTTGATATCGTGGAGCGAATCCGCGAAACCAGCAAGTCGCTGCGTGTAGAACTGGTGCCCGAACTTTTTGATGACTTCAAACAAATGATCAATGAGCTGGGGCCCGAGATTCGACATCAGGTCATTCGCGCTTTTGCTATTTACTTTCAGTTGGTCAACATCGCAGAGCAGAACCACCGTATTCGGAGAAAACGGGATTACGAGCGTTCTGCAGGTGAGACCATCCAGCCTGGATCAATCGAGAGCTCTATTCAGGAGTTGAAGAACCGCGGCTTCTCCTATGAGGAAGTCGAAGGAATCCTGAGTGAAATGTCATTGGAACTAGTGATGACGGCTCACCCTACCGAGGCTATGCGCCGTGTTATTCTGGACATCCACAAACGGATTGCCGAGGACATGACACAGCTGGATAATCCGGCACTGACGCTCAGAGAGCGTGAGCAGCTGGGTGAGAAGCTCCTGAACGAGGTGACTACGCTGTGGCAGACTGATGAGCTGCGTGATCGCAAGCCTACCGTTCTTGATGAAGTCCGCAATGGAATGTACTATTTCCACGAAACCCTGTTCCATGTTCTGCCTGATGTCTATCAGGAACTGGAGCGTTCACTTCTTAAATATTATCCGGACCGCCGCTGGCATGTACCGACCTTCCTTCGTTTTGGTTCCTGGATTGGAGGAGACCGGGACGGTAATCCTTCGGTAACAGCCAATGTCACCTGGGAAACACTCGAGATGCAGCGCAAGCTCGCAGTCAGAGAGTACCAGCGCATTATGCTTGAATTGATGAACTCGCTCAGCTTCAGCACGAGCATTGTTAAAGTTTCGGATGAACTTCTCAGCTCCATTGAAGAAGACCGTAAACATGTAACGCTGAAGAAGCTGGAGATCTGGCGAAATGATAAAGAGCCTTACCGCATCAAGCTGGCTTACATGCTGGCCAAGTTGAACAACATTCTGAACGCCGACAAAAAGGGTACACCGGAGAGTTATGTCTCTCCGAACGATCTGATTCATGATCTGCAGATTATTGACCGCAGCTTGAGAACCCATTATGCAGACAGCGTTGCAGATACCTATGTTCAGCGTATGATTCGTCAGGTAGAGCTGTTTGGCTTCCATACCGCAGCCCTTGACGTACGCCAGCACAGCCAGGAGCACGAGAAGGCGATGGCTGAGATTTTGTCCAAGATGAATATCGTACCTGACTATGCCGGGTTATCCGAGGAAGACAAAATCAATCTGCTGGAACAGCTGCTTAACGATCCTCGTCCGATTACTTCGCCGTATCATAAATACAGTGACAGTACCCGGGAGTGTCTGGACGTATACCGCACGATTTATCTGGCACAAGAAGAGTTCGGTGAACAGTGCATCACCAGCTATCTGATCAGTATGGCCGAAGGCGCAAGCGATGTGCTGGAGGTTATGGTGTTCGCCAAAGAAGTAGGCTTGTTCCGTAAAGACAAGGACGGCAAAGTCATCTCAACCCTTCAATCGGTACCGTTATTCGAGACCATTGATGATCTGCATGAAGCCCCGGGAATTCTAAGAACCCTGTTTAAGCTTCCGGTATACCGTGAGTCTGTCGCTTCCAGAAACGGCCTCCAGGAAATTATGCTGGGCTATTCCGACAGCAACAAGGACGGCGGAGTGGTAACAGCGAACTGGGAGCTGCGCCTTGCGATGAATGAACTGACAGAGGTTGCGAATCAAGAAGGAATCAAGCTGAAGTTCTTCCATGGACGCGGCGGTGCACTTGGACGCGGCGGTATGACCCTGAACCGCAGTATTCTTGCCCAGCCTGCCCACACCATCGGTGGAGGCATCAAGATTACAGAGCAGGGTGAGGTTCTCTCCTCACGGTATTCGCTGAAAGGGATTGCTTACCGCAGTCTTGAGCAGGCTGCTTCGGCTCTTGTCACAGCTGCAATGCATAATCGCACAGGCGAGTCTGAAATTATTGATCCGGAGTGGGACCGCATTGTGGCGGAAATCTCAGAGGTTTCGCTGCACAAGTATCAGGATCTGATATTCCGTGATCCGGATTTCCTGAGCTTCTTCAAGGAATCTACGCCACTTCCGGAAGTAGGTGAGCTGAATATCGGCTCCCGTCCTTCCAAACGGAAGAACAGCGACCGCTTTGAAGACTTGCGCGCCATCCCGTGGGTATTTGCATGGACACAGAGCCGTTATTTGCTGCCAGCCTGGTATGCGGCAGGCACAGGCCTGCAGAGCTTCTATCAGAATAATGAAGAACGTTTAGAGACACTGCAGGATATGTACACGAACTTCCCATTCTTCCGTACACTGATCGATACGCTTCAGATGGCAATCGCCAAAGCGGATCTGCTGATCGCTCAGCAGTATGCAGGTATGACAGCCAATGAGGAAGCACGCCAGCGTATTTTTGGCGAGATTGAGAAGGAATTCAGATTGACGTCTGATTTGATCCTCAAAATAACAAAACAGAACGAAATTTTGGATAACGTACCTGTCATTCAGGAGTCAATTCGTCTCCGGAATCCGTACGTCGATCCACTGAGTTATCTGCAGGTTCAGCTTCTGAGTGAACTGCGTGCGTTGAGAAATGAGAATGCTGATGATGCTGAGCTTCTTCGCGAAGTGCTGCTGACCATCAACGGAATCGCTGCCGGCCTGCGTAACACAGGTTGATTCATGTCCGATTAAGAAAAGGGCACCCTCAGGGGTGCCTTCTTTTGTTGCTGATAAAACTTCCGCTTCTTCTTGATTTTTACAGGAACATGCTTTACGATACGAATGTTATACTAAATTTTATGTGCCCATCAGCAAGTCTGGGGGAATAAATGGTGGACAATTTGGAAAGCCGCTTAGTTAAACTGGTCCTAAAAGGAGACCAACGTGCCTTCGCGGAGCTCGTAGAACTGTACAAAGATAAAATATTTCACCTTGCGTACCGGATGCTGAACAACCGTCATGAGGCGGAGGATATGGTTCAGGAGACGTTTTTACGTGTGTACCGAAACCTGGAGAAATACGATCACACTCAGAAGTTCTCTACCTGGATTTATCGTATTGGCACCAATCTGTGCATTGACCGCTTGCGGCGCCGTAAGCCGACCTACTCTCTGGATGCTGAGATGAACGACCAGGAAGGTATGGACGGTTATTCTCTGCTGCCCAGTGATGACCGTACACCGGAGACCGAAGCGCTGCTGTCAGAGACACAGGGGACGATCCGGGATGCGATGGAGAGTCTGCCTGACAAGTATAAGACCATTATGATTCTGCGATATTTGCAGGACCTGTCGCTGCAGGAGATCAGTGATGTTCTGGACATGCCGGTCACAACGATCAAGACACGGGTACATAGAGGGCGTGAATTTCTGCGCAAGAAGCTGGAAAATAAAGTTTAGCCTATTCGTAAAAAATGTTGAAACATATTGCGCGATGAAGCGTATTGAATGAAGCAAGGTATTGTTTCGTGTCCGTATCGTCGTTCAGAATTACAGAGATTTCAAGAAAGGATTGGCTCATATGGATTGCAAACAGGCCGTCTCGTTGATGCATGACTATTTGGATGGCGATGCCTCTGCTCATGAGAAGCTGGAGCTTCAGAATCATCTGCAGGGCTGCGCTGAATGCCGCATGAAGTTTAAGGAATTGGAACAGACAGATATGCTGCTCTATGCCATTAGACACACGGCACCTACTGCATCAGATGAGCTGACTGCTCGTATAATGAATGCCCTGCCTCAGCCGAAGAAACAGATGGCATGGCTGAAGTGGATCAAGAAGCATCCTGCGATTACGGCAGCTGCTTTGTTTTTGGTATTTATGTTCTTCGGTACTCTTAATTTCTGGAGTCAGGACAGTCAGCTGATTGTGAGGGGCACCGATCTGGACCAGGTAGTCATCAAGGGAGATACCGTCATTGTACCAGCAGATAAATCCATTGCCGGTGATTTGACCGTCGAGAACGGAAAGGCACAGGTATATGGCAGTGTTAACGGAAATGTGACCGTCATTGACGGATCCTTATATCAGGCGTCTACGGCACATATTTCGGGACAAGTGAAAAGCATCGATCAGGCGATGGATTGGGTATGGTACAAAATCTCGAATCTTTTCTCGGATGTAGCTTATCGGTAGCCCAGAGAGCAAAGTCAGGACGTCTCTTTTCGCAGGAAAAGGGGCGTTTTTTTAATATCTGCTAAACTGGATTGGGATAGTTACCCATGGGAGCGGGATGCGGCTTGCAACTGCGTCAGGTTCGTTATAACCTAGATATGATAGAACATACTACATACGTAAAGAAAACCCATCGACGGCATGGGATGCGGGGGCGCGCTTATGGATTACTTTACGGACTTAACATGGAAAGAGTCCATTAAGGATATTATCGATATTCTCATTGTTACCTATATCATTTATCAGATTATTCTGCTGGTGCGCGGAACAAGGGCGGTTCAGCTCCTTAAAGGGATCCTGTTCCTGGTCGTAATCTGGGCGCTGAGTACTTGGTTTGATCTGTATACGCTCAAGTGGCTAATGAACCAGATGTTCACCTTTGGTGTGCTGGCGATCTTTATTATTTTTCAGCCCGAACTGCGGAGGGGTCTTGAACAGCTGGGACGCGGCAAATTATTCGGGCGTTCCTCGGTGGATGATGAGGAACTTAATAAGTTAATCGGCGAAGTGATTAAGGCTGTGAACTATTTATCCCGCCGCAAGATCGGGGCTCTGATCGTCTTTGAACGTGAAACCGGGCTTAACGAGTATACAGGCACAGGGATTGCTACCCGTTCGGTGATCAGTTCGGAGCTGTTGATTAATATCTTTATTCCCAATACGCCGCTGCATGACGGTGCAGTAATAATACAAGGACAGCAGATTTCGGCTGCGGCTTGCTATCTGCCTCTCTCGGAGAACCCTTTTATCAGTAAAGAGCTGGGGACACGCCACCGGGCAGCTATAGGTATTAGTGAGGTGGGGGACGCCGTATCGATCGTTGTCTCCGAAGAGACAGGACAAATCTCATTGGCCCTGAATGGACAGGTCGTCCGGGATATTAAAGAAGAATCTCTGATTTCCAAATTATATGAAGAGTTAAGGCCGGCTTCGTCCCTCAAAGATAAGCGCAGTTCGTTCTGGAGACGGAAAGGGGACGGCACAAAAAAATGATGGACAAATGGATTAATAATAACACGATATCGAAGGTGCTCGCACTGGCGATTGGTGTGCTGCTGTGGGGAATGGTTCATCTGGATGATGTGTCCACGACGCCAGTCCCGACGGCAGCTTATGATACGAAGGCAATTCCGAATGTTAAAATTCAGACACATGGGCTGGATGAGGATAAATATGTATTAAGTGCGATGGAGACAGACCGGGTAAGGCTGGAGGTACGTGGACAGCGCTCGGATCTGACTTCATTTTTTACAGACGATTACCGGGTAGAACTGGATCTGAGCCAGGCACAGCCGGGAACGAATACGTATCCGCTTGTTCCGGATCTGCCGGACGGTGTGAAGCTCGTATCGATGGAACCTTCTATGGTAACTGCTACGATCGAGGAGAAGAGCACCAAGGCATTCACACCCGTGATTATAACCAAAGGGGTGCCTTCAGATGGCTACCAGCTGGGGACTCCAGTCATTGATGGTTCACCGAGGGTAAAGGTCACGCTGCCGAAGAGTCAGCTGGATGAAGTTCAGCAGATTCAGGGCGTGGTGGATGTCTCAGGAGCGGAAGAGGATGTCACACTCAAAAAAGTGAAGCTGAAGGCGTACGATAAGGAAGGGCATGAGCTGAGCGGTGCAGTTATTGAACCTCCCGTGGTAACCGCCCGGGTGCCCGTAACGAAGGGATATGTCTCACTTCCGGTTAAAGTAAACTATACAGGCAAGCTGCCTGATGGATTAGTGCTATCCAAAGTGGTACCGAATGTCGACGTAGCTGCTGTCTATGCCAAGCAGTCTGATTTGTCCTCACTGGGTGCTTATGTTCCGGTTACGCTGGACCTTGGGAAAATCAAAGAGGCAGGAACAACGACGGTAGAGGCAGATCTGCAGGCGCCGGGAGGTGCTGAACGGGTTGAGCCGGCGGCAGTTAAGCTTGAGGTGACGGTGTCACCGGAGGCCGATGTGCAGAGCAGTGAGGAAGTCATCACGGGCGTGCCTGTAACACTTAAAGGAGCAAGCAGTCGTCTGGATGCAGCCATTAGTTCTCCATCCGATGCCCGGATTGACGTGACCGTTACGGCGCCGGCTGATATGCTTCGTGATCTGGGCCCGGAGGATGTCTCCGCTGTAGCCAACATATCAGGTCTGGAAGCGGGCCAGCATCAGGTACCGGTAACGGTAACCCTGCCCGAGTATGTAACCCTTGCAGGTAAAGATACCTCTCCATCGGTAACGGTCACGATCAAGGAGAAAAGCTCGTCAGCTGCTGCAGCCAAGCCCGATCAGGGTGGCACGGGCTCGACAGGGAACACCAACAGCAGCACGGAGAATGGAAATAAACCGAATACAGATAGTCCGCCTAAGGACGATCCCACCTCCGGTCAGCAGGAGAACAGCGGGGAGCCATCAACAACGACGCCAGAGACTCCTGCAGATCCTGCAGCCGGAGACGGTACAGATTCAGGCAGCGGGTCGACGGGGAATGAAGGCAGCTCTGAACCCAGCGGCACTGGCGGAGGAAGCCCATAATCTTATATGATGGACGAGATTGTTTGTTTTATAATCAAGGGGATCTATTGAAATGTTCAGACAGAGAACAGAAGGAGTTTAATGATGGGAAAATATTTTGGTACAGATGGTGTACGCGGTGTGGCAAATAAGGAACTGACCGCGGAATTAGCATACAGCATTGGACGCTGTGGCGGTTATGTATTAGCAGGTAATGTAGAGAAGCCTACCGTTGTCATCGGTATGGATACTCGAATTTCGGGTCTTATGCTGGAATCTGCTCTAGTGGCGGGTCTGCTTTCGATCGGGGCTAACGTTATTCGTCTTGGTGTTGTATCAACACCTGGGGTGGCCTACCTCACACGTCAGCTGAAAGCTGATGCAGGGGTCATGATTTCGGCTTCCCACAATCCGGTCGAAGATAACGGCATTAAATTCTTCGGCGGAGACGGCTTCAAGCTGTCCGATGAGACGGAACTGCGGATTGAAGAGCTGATGGATGCGGAAGAAGATACACTCCCTCGTCCTGTTGGCGGCGGCTTGGGTACGGTTGTCGTGAACGACACGGCCCGTTACGATTATCTGGCTTATCTCAAAACGACGATTACCCATACTTTTGATGGTCTGAAAGTTGTCCTGGACTGCGCCCATGGTGCGGCTTATGAACTGGCTCCGAAGCTGTTCCGCGAGCTGGGGGCTGAAGTAATTACCATTGGTGCGGAACCTAACGGCCTTAACATCAATGATTACTGTGGTTCCACACATCCTGAGAAGCTGAAGGAGGAGGTCCTTCGTCATCAGGCGGATCTTGGCCTGGCCTTTGACGGTGATGCGGACCGTCTGATTGCCATTGATGAGCAGGGACAGGAGGTCGACGGTGACTTTATCCTGTGCATCTGCGGGGATGCCATGAACAAGGCGGGCAAGCTGAATGACAGCACCATCGTATCCACGGTCATGAGCAACATCGGCTTCTATAAGGCAACAGAGAAGCTGGGACTGAAGACAGCCAAAACAGCTGTAGGCGATCGTTACGTTATGGCTGAAATGCGCCGTGGCGGCTACAACCTGGGCGGGGAGCAGTCCGGTCATGTGATTTTCCTTGACTATAACACTACAGGTGACGGTATGCTTACAGCGATTCAGCTGGCGGATACCCTGAAAGCCTCCGGCAAGAAGCTGAGCGAGCTAAAGTCTCTCATGAAGCAGTATCCTCAGGTGCTGGTTAATGTCCGTGTCGCGGATAAGCGGAACTATGAAGGGAATACAGCCATCGGTGAAGCCATTGCGGTCGTAGAGCAGCAGCTTGGCGACAATGGCCGTGTGCTCGTGCGTCCTTCCGGTACTGAATCCCTGATTCGCGTAATGGCAGAAGGCCCGGATAAGGATGAGCTGGAGAAGTTCGTAGGGCAGATTGCCGATGTCGTTAAGCGTGAACTGGTCTGAAAATGAATTGGATAAATTATTCACGGAATGAATGTGTAATGGTATAAAAGCTTTGGAGCCGGTGAGTCACTCTTGTGATTCACTGGCTGCCCAGAGCGGGTATAGAAAAGAGTCATTTGTACGATTAGGTGAAGCCTGATTTGCGATTGCAGCCACTGCTAATGTAAGAACAATTTGTAACATGATTGCAAAACAAGCTGAGGATGCATATAATGAGTTAGTATTTTACTTTGACATGGAAAGTGAGGATCGTAAGGTTACAGGTTCATTAAGCGCCAGGGCTTTGGATTGCGCGGGGAATGCGATGGTCGGATGACTCCCATGAGAAGTCGGGAAGAATCCGAAACCATAGCACGGCATCAAAGCTGACGAGGTGGAGGCGTTCGAAGTGTTCGGCGGGGACCTCCCGGTGATGCACCAGCCGTAAATCGACAGCGGAAAACAGATGGGCGACCGTCTAGACAACGCTCCGATGGGTGCCTAACAATTGATTATATTTCATGAATGTGCGTAGAGCATAAGCATGTGCGGGTACGGAAAAGTAGTGCATTCGTGAGGATCATGGATTCATTGATAACTTCATAATGAATGATTTTTTCCTGACACCGCATATGTGTCTGTTCTTCGACGCGCTATTATAGAATCGGAGGAATTATAACATGTGTGGAATCGTCGGATATATTGGTAACAAAAACACGCAGGAAGTACTGATCGATGGACTGAAGAAGCTGGAATACCGCGGTTATGACTCTGCAGGGATTGCCGTCTTCACGGATAAAGGACTGCAGGTTGCCAAATCGGTTGGCCGTCTGGCTAACTTGGAAGAGAAGCTGGGCGGTGCACCGCTGGTAGGCAGTGCAGGTATCGGTCATACTCGTTGGGCTACTCACGGTAAGCCTTCGGATGAGAACTCCCATCCACATCTGGATGAGAGCGAGAAATTCTCTGTCGTGCACAACGGGATCATCGAGAACTACATGGAACTGAAGGATGAACTGATCAAGGAAGGACACAAATTCCTGTCCGAGACCGATACTGAGGTTATTTCCCACCTGGTTGCCCGCGAATATGATGGTGACATTGTCAAAGCGGTACAAAAAGCAATCACGCATATGCGCGGTGCTTTTGCATTGGGTGTGCTGACAGAATATGAGCCAGAGAAGCTTGTAGCAGTTCGTCAAGCAAGTCCGCTGATCATTGGTGTGGGTGAGGACGAGAACTTCATCGGTTCTGACATCCCGGCAATTCTGAAATATACACGTAACATCTATATCCTTAACGACGGCGAAATGGCTGTTCTGACTAAGGATGCTGTCGAATTGATGACCATCGAGGGCAATTTTATTTCTCGGGAAATGATTCATGTCGATTGGGACGCTGTAACAGCAGAAAAAGGCGGCTTTGATCATTTCATGCTCAAAGAAATCCATGAACAGCCAAAAGCCTACACAGACACCATGCTGGGTCGTATTGATGCCAGCGGCAAAAAAGTGGTTCTCCCTGAGTTGAGTCTGACTGAGGAGCAAATCAAAAACATCCGCAACGTACAAATCATTGCTTGCGGTACAGCTTACCATGCAGGTCTTGTTGGACGTAATGTCATTGAGCAGCTGGCTCGTATTCCGGTTGAAACAGACGTTGCTTCCGAATACCGCTACCGTGCTCCAATCGTAACACCGGAGACGCTGGTGATCGTAGTCAGCCAATCGGGTGAGACAGCGGATACGCTGGCGGCACTGCGCGAAGCACAAAGCAATGGTGCACATGTACTGGCCATCACGAACGTAGTAGGCAGCTCCATCGCACGTGATGCGAACGATGTTCTGGCCACACTGGCAGGTCCTGAGATTGCGGTAGCATCCACCAAAGCTTATACTTCCCAGCTAATCGCATTTTATCTGCTTGGTCTGTATCTGGCAGAAGTACGAGGCACACAGACTCCAGAGGAAATTGCTCATGTCATTGCTGCTATGCAGTCTTTGCCTGAGCAAGTGGAGTCCATGCTGAACAATGTGGATGAAGTGAAAGCTTATGCTGAACACATCTCCAAGCACCAGCACCTGTTCTTCATCGGACGCGGTCTGGACTACGCCGTAGCTCAAGAAGGCTCGCTGAAGCTGAAGGAAGTGTCCTACATTCACTCTGAAGCATATGCAGCAGGTGAATTGAAGCACGGTACGCTGGCCCTGATCGAAGATGGGATCCCGGTTATCGCCGTAGCGACTCAAGAAGCTGTACTGGAGAAGACGGTCAGCAACATTAAGGAAGTGAAAGCCCGCGGCGGTGAAGTGTTGGCCATTACGCATGAAGAGCATGCGGAGAGCCTGCAGAAATCCGTGGATCAAGTAATCACGATTCCTAAGACGCTGCCAATCCTGACAGCTGCGCTGTCTGTGGTGACGCTGCAATTGATCGCTTACTATGCTTCTCTGGCTCTGGGTCTGGACGTGGATAAACCGCGTAACCTGGCGAAGAGTGTAACAGTGGAGTAAGAGATTAGAGAGTTGTTGATAATGAATGTGAGAAGCAAATAAACTCATATCAGAGCTGAGCAGATCCAGGATTATTTTCTGGCATTTGCTCGGCTTTTCTTTTGGTACAGGTTAGGGATTAGGAGATAGGGAAGGAAAATGCAGGCTCTTTCTCGAAAGGCTAACAAGGCTTTTGGAGCGATGTAGCAATTGCCTTTCTCCTTGAAGGAGCCTGAACTCTTGGCTTGCTTGATCCAGCAGCCTAAAACAAAGGCGGCGAAGTCATATACCTCTACAAGCGTTGCGTTGTGGTTATATTTACATTGTGGAGATCCTCACCTAAAATTTTCATTCTTCTCTTCGTATAATAAGGTACTGTTATTAAGTTGTGTTTCATATGGAAAGAACGCTTATATAGTCGCATTTTATGCCATACACTATGAAGTACCTTTGATATCATTTATGGTCTAGCAGAAAATGTAGAGGGAATAGTCAGTTTATTTCACACGGACCTGTTGTAAGTCTTGTAATAAAGTTCTATTCAGGGGTGTCACGATAGAAGCGGGTTTTTTATCGGATATTTAATATTTGATAGATTTAAAGCAGGAAACTGAAACCTGAGAAACAATAATAGGCTATTGTCTTTCCATGATTAAAAGGAGCTCGGCTAATTAAGCCGGACTCCTTTTATTTTTAAACAATAAAATTGTTATGTTTGAGCAAGCTATCTTTATAGCTAGCATTGATAACTGTGACTTTACGCTTCAATTCACGTTTACAAATCCACTTTCCAGTTACCCATCATTTTAGCGACGTTTGGATCAAGGTACGAGCCGAAGAGACTTTCCCGTGTATCGAGAGCAGCAATCTGCTCAATATCGCCCGCGCTCAGCTCGAACTCGAAAATATTGAAGTTTTCGATGATCCGTTCTTTTTTCACCGACTTCGGAATGACAAAGATCCCACGCTGAACAAGCCATCGAAGCACGACTTGGGCAACGGACTTGTTGTGTTTGTCTGCGACCGAGGCCAGTACTTCATTGCTGAACATGTTGTTAAGGCCTTCAGCGAACGGTGCCCATGATTGGTGCTGCACTCCCTGTTCTTTCATAAAAGCCGAAGTCTCGGCCTGTTGGTAGAATGGGTGTGTTTCGATTTGGTTAACAGCAGGTACGATTTCGTTGTGCACAATAAGGTCCATTAGGCGGTCCGGCAGGAAGTTGCTGACCCCGATCGCCTTAATCTTGCCTTCGCGATACAGTTCTTCCATCGCACGCCAAGCGCCGTAGTAATCACCAAACGGCTGGTGAATAAGGTAGAGGTCGAGATAGTCGAGCTGCAGCTTCTTCAGGGACTTGGCAAATGCCAGCTTGGCACTCTCGTAGCTGGCGTCCTGAACCCAGAGCTTGGTCGTAATGAACAGCTCTTTACGTGGTATACCGCTGCGCTTGATCGCGCGACCGACGGCTTCCTCATTCAGATAACCGGCGGCGGTGTCGATCAGGCGGTAACCGGCCATCAGCGCTTCATATACCGTATTCTCGCATTCTTCAGCATCCGGAACTTGGTAGACACCAAAGCCGATGATCGGCATTTTTACTCCGTTATTCAATGTTACAGTTTGCATTGCACTTCCTCCCAGTGATCAAATGGTATGCAGCGAACAGCACGTATCCCAAAATCGGAACTGCAGCGGGGATTCCGCTTACGGCTGCTTTGCATTACAATAAGCTTAAGACCTTCGTGTTACACGAAGGCAAGCGATTTTCTGCAATTAATTTGTTTTTGAGGAGGATTGCACATGCTAACGGTCAAAGAAGCGGCCCAGATTACAGGGCTTACAGAACACGCCGTGCGCTATTACACAGATAAAGGGCTTGTGCCCAGCGTACAGCGCAACCCCAATAACATTCGGATGTTCGACGAAGAGTCGATCAACTGGCTGCATGGTATCAAGTGTCTCAAGCAATCCGGGATGCCGATCGAAGCGATTAAAACGTATGTTGATCTCTGCCTCGAAGGGGATTCGACCATTCCGCAGCGCTTTGCACTTATGATGGAGCATAAAAAAGCGGCGCTCGCTAAGCTTGAAGAAGCCAGACAGCACATTGCCCATTTGGAAGAAAAGACGGTTTTATACCAGGCCATGCTGAACCACCGCTCTCCAGACACGACCAATCCGGGGAACTGGGACAGAATTCAGCATATGCATGGAGATGTCTTTTACAAGCCAACTGCCCGGAAGGCGTGAGCGCATCGACCGTATCAAACTGCTTCTCGTGTGTTGATTGCTGAAGGCTAATAGATTGATATGGAAAGCATTGAAAAAGCCATCCTAATCAGGATGGCTTTTTTTATAATCCTTTGCCTATTAACGAATCGCCCGCTTCGTGTCGATTCCGTGCCTGACGCAGGACAAGCTGGATCTATTTGATTATGTTATTGTATATATAGCAGAGTTCCGTGATTTTGTTTATAGACAAGACTAATCAGACATGCTAAATGCAGTGAATCATTTTTGATTTTCCCGTTGTACCAGCAATTGAAGTCATCATCACACCACCAATTCGAAGGGAGACATGTCTTTTGGATGCTCAATTTCTAGATTTACTGGCTCAGAAATACGATTCCGAAGAAAAAGTTGTAACTGAAATTATCAATCTGGAGGCGATCAGTAATCTCCCTAAGGGAACCGAGCATTTTGTAAGTGATCTGCATGGTGAGTTCCAGGCTTTCCAGCATGTTTTGAGAAACGGATCGGGTAAGGTCAAAGAAAAAATAAACGATCTGTTCCGAGAAATATTAACGGAGAAGGAAATTAGCGAACTGGCTACATTGGTCTATTATCCAGAAGAAAAGTTACAGCTGATTAAGGGGACTTTTACGAATAAGCGATCCCTGCATCAATGGTACAGACAAACGATTGAGCAGATGCTGAAGCTGATCTCGTATGCCTCTTCCAAATATACGCGCTCAAAATTGCGCAAAGCCTTGCCGAGCCGGTTTGTTTACATCATTGAAGAGCTGCTGTACAAGACAGCGGACATCAACAATAAGGAATCCTATTATGAGGCCATCTACCAGCAAATTATATCTTTAGGACAAGCGGACAAGCTCATCATAGGTCTCGCCTATACGACCCAGCAGCTGGTGGTTGATCATCTTCATGTGGTTGGGGATATTTATGACCGCGGCCCTGAACCGGATCGGATTATGGATACGCTGATTCATTACCATTCGCTTGATATTCAGTGGGGGAATCACGATGTGCTGTGGATCGGTGCTTATGCCGGCTCTATGGTCTGTCTTGCCAATATCATTCGCATCTGTGCCAGATACGACAATCTGGATATTATTGAAGATGTATATGGCATCAATCTGCGCCCGCTGCTTAATCTGGCGGAGAGGTACTATGATGATAATCCTGCCTTCAGACCGAAGGTACAGCCCCATACAACGATGACAGAACAAGAGCTGCTGCAGATTACGAAGATTCATCAAGCGATTGCTATGATCCAGTTTAAGCTCGAAATGCCCATCATCAAGAGACGTCCTTATTTCAACATGTCGGAGCGGCTTCTGCTCGAGAAGATCAATTATGATAAAAACGAAATTACCTTGGATGGGAAAACTTATCCGCTGGATAACACCTGCTTCGCAACCGTCAATCCGCAGCAGCCGGAACAGCTGCTAGAGGAAGAAGAGCAGGTCATCGAGAAGCTGCTCTTCTCCGTTCAGCATTCCGAGAAGCTGGCCAGACACATGAAGTTTCTTATGAAAAAAGGCAGTCTCTATTTGCGCTATAATGGAAATTTATTGATTCATGGCTGTATTCCTTTGGACGAGGAAGGTAATATGGAAGAGATGCGTATCGAAGATAAGACTTATTCAGGACGTAAATTACTCGATGTATTTGAATCTTATTTGCGGTATGCCTTCGCCCATCCCGAAGAGACGGATGATCTTGCGACAGATATGGTATGGTATCTCTGGAGCGGAGAACGTTCATCATTATTTGGGAAGAGAGCCATGACCACCTTTGAGCGGTATTTTATTAAGGATAAAGAGACCCACAAAGAGAAAAAGAACCCTTATTATCATCTTCGTGAGCATGAGGAGACCTGCCGGAGAATCCTGGAGGAATTTGATCTGGATCCGGATCATGGTCACATTATCAACGGTCATACACCAGTCAAAGAAATTAATGGTGAAAGCCCGATTAAAGCAAACGGAAAGATGATTGTTATCGACGGAGGCTTCTCCAAAGCGTATCAATCCACCACAGGCATCGCCGGATATACACTGCTGTATAATTCCTTTGGCATGCAGCTGGTAGCCCACAAGAAGTTCAACTCCAAAGAGGATGTGCTGCACAACGGAACAGACGTCCTATCGGTCAAACGATTGGTGGATAAAGAACTGGAGAGAAAAAAGGTTAGCGAGACGAATGTGGGAGAGAACTTGCTGAAGAAAATCTCGGTACTGAAAAGCCTGATGGAATATCGGTACATGGATTAAAAGAAGCAGTTTTGTCAGGTCAGCGAAAATTACACATGTATATGAGAAGGAGCAGCTGCAGAATACGGCTGCTCCTTTTGCATATTTGGGATTCGAAAAGCGTCATTATCGTTCACACTACCGTCACCTGTTACCCATTGAGCAAAAATGCACTTTGGGCAATAATATGACTATAACACCAGAAAGGAGGCCAGTTAAGAGGGATGATACAAAAGCACAGTCTTCGTGATATCAAAAAAGAAGCAACCGCTCATGCACTAGCCGATGCGTCGTACGAGCTTGCCCTGGAGCGGGGACTGGATGGCTTCATTGTAGACGATGTTGTACAGAAGGCGGGCTACTCCAGAAGGACATTCGCCAACCACTACTCCTGTAAGGAAGAAGCGGTGGCGGCCGCTGCCGTATCTTTTCAAGGGACAGATGCACAAGAAGCAGAGCGTATTCTTTCTGAGGTAAATGCAGATACGGAGCCTCTCGATATCTTTTATCGTTTGATGCGGACCCAGCTGGTGACGGAGCATATCGGGAAAATGCGGGATCTTGTCTCACTGTCCAAGCGCTATCCCACGCTCGAACCTTTCATTCTCAGCGCCTTTCATCAGCTGCAGATTTCAGCTCAGCAAATGGTGAGCATGGCATTGAACGGACGGTATCCAGAAGCATACACCCATTTATTAGCGGGGGCAGTATATGGTTCAATTACGCCTTTGCTGGATGGGAGTGTAAAAGTTCTTATTAACGGGGAGACGGCCGGAGATGAAACAGAGGCTTTGACCTTTGATCAGTATCTGGAGACGATGTTTAATTATTTGCGTAACGGATTTTAGGGGGAGTTTGAATTTTACATATAAAGGGGAGAAACCTACCGGATGTCAACCTTTCTTTACAAAGCAGCTAAATCAGCTTTTAACAAACCATGGTATTTTATTGTAAGCTGGGTCGCCATCCTGGGTATTGTCGTTGCGATGATTGGCATTAATGGAATACATGCAAGCTCGGAAATGAAAATTGAGGGCACGGAAGCACAGAAAGTTCTGGATCAATTGGCCAAAGAACTTCCCGCAGCTTCGGGCGGACAGGCGAGTGTCGTCTTCACAGCTCCTGATGGAGAGCGGCTGGACACGCCCGAGCGCGTAACCCGGCTCAGCAAGGCTGTTAACGAAGTTTATAATCAGGAGTATGTCATTAATCCGGCCGAGCTGGCCGCCCAAGCTGGAGTTTCTGCCGCCGGGGCGGCAACGGACGAGGCCGCTGCTGCTCAAGGAGCTGCTGAAGGTACAGGGGCAGAGGCTTCCGCTCAAGCAGGTCAGCAGAGTCCAGGGGCTGCAGCCGCACCCTACGGACCGCTTATCGTGAACGGAGCACCCGTGCCTGGTGTGCTGATTTCCTCCGATGGCAGCGTTGCTCTGTTCCAGTTCCAATTTACTGTGCAGCAGCAATCGGTGCCCGCATCCGTCATTGATTCTGTCCTGGATACGGTTCAAGCTGCGGGTGATAACCACTCAGGCATTACAGTGCTGCCTAGTGACACGCTTAAGGGGGCATTCAGTCTGGGCGGTGCTGGCGAGATCATCGGGGTCGTCGTCGCAGCGATCGTGCTGTTCATTACGCTTGGATCTCTGGTTGCCGCCGGACTGCCGCTGCTGAGCGCGCTTCTGGGTGTAGCCATTAGTGTCGGCGGCGCCTTCGGGGTATCCAAATTTATCACCATGACCGACATTACACCGGCTCTGGCCGTCATGGTCGGACTTGCCGTCGGGATCGATTACTCCCTGTTCATTGTGAACCGGCAGCGCCGTATGATACTGGATGAAGGATTAAGTGCCCGTGAGGCGGCCAGCCGGGCGGTTGGTACGGCCGGCAGCGCCGTATTCTTCGCGGGGATGACTGTTATTGTCGCTCTTTGCGGCATGCTGGTCATCGGGATTGAATTTCTGTCGACCATGGCACTGGTTGCCGCAGCCAGCGTACTGGTTAATGTGCTGATTGCTCTTACCCTGCTGCCGGCCCTGCTGGGTCTGGTTGGTGAACGTATCGTTTCAGCCAAGAGCCGTGCGAAGAACAGCGGGCGTGCCAAGACGACACAACGTCATGGATTTGCATACCGCTGGGTGAAGGGTGTATTAAAATATCGTATTCTGGTCATCCTGGGTGCGATCGTTATACTAGGTGCGGCAGCCATTCCTGTAGCCAAAATGAATATGGGGATTCCTTCGAGTGAGACGGCTAATCTCGATACGACCGCCCGTCAGAGCTACGATGCGGTAGCCAAAGGGTTCGGCAAAGGGTATAACAGCCCGATGATCCTGGTCGCAGAGACCAACAACGCTTCTGAACGGGTGACCCCGGAGCTGCTAGGCCATGTTGTGACAGAGCTTCAGAAATACGAGGACGTTGCTGTTGTTACTCCAATGGGCGTTAACCAATCCGGGAATATGGCGATTATTAGCCTTATTCCAAAGTCAGGTCCCAATGACGAAGCGACCAAAGATCTGGTTAAGGCAATTCGAGATCCGAAATCGGATATAGCTCTAGGGAACAACCTGTCCATCGGAGTAACCGGGGTAACGGCCATTAACATCGATATGTCGGAGAAGTTGGCAGAGGCATTTCCGCTGTATATTGGCATTATTGTTATTCTGTCTATTATTATTCTGCTGCTCGTATTCCGTTCTATCATCGTTCCGATTAAGGCAACCGTGGGTTTTGTACTCAGTGTGCTTGCGACATTCGGCATGTCCACGGCTGTATTCCAGTGGGGATGGGTTCATTCCCTCTTCGGATTTGACACCGGCGGTCCGCTGCTCAGCTTTATGCCGATCATGGTCACAGGTATCCTGTACGGCCTGGCTATGGACTATCAGGTTTTCCTTGTCAGCTCGATGCGCGAAGCTTATGTCCATGGGCATAAAGGTAAAGATAGCGTCATTCACGGTTATGAGCAGTCCAGCCGTGTCGTTCTTGCCGCTGCGGTGATTATGGTATCTGTCTTTGCTGGTTTTATTTTCACCGATGATATCATGATCAAACAGATCGGGTTTGCGCTTGCGATTGGCATCCTGATCGATGCCTTTATTGTCCGTATGACGCTGATTCCTGCGCTGATGGCTGTATTCGGGGATAAAGCGTGGTGGCTGCCCAAGTGGCTCGACCGCCTGCTCCCGAATCTGGATGTGGAGGGCGACAAGCTGATCGCTCAACTGAAGGCTTCGGAGAGAAGTTTAAATAAAGGTAAATCTACGGGTCAGGCAGTGAAGTAGGGGGAAAAGAAGTGTCGACGACTGTCGATGCTTCTTTTTTTTGGTTTATCCGCGCTGCTGCCTGTATGCCTTCGGGGAAAGGCCGAAGTTTCGGGTGAACTGGCGGGTGAAATAATTGCTGTCATTATATCCGCATTCATGAGAAATTTCCGTAATTGTCAGCGAGGTCGTCGTGAGCAGGGTGCAGGCGCGCTCCAGACGCAGACGGTGCTGATAAGAGATAGGTGAAATCTGATAAAAGGAACGGAAGATCCGGTTCAGGTGCCTTACTGAAATATTGGACTGCTCTGCTATTTCCTCCAGGGACAAGGGCTTGAGGTAATGATCCTCAATATAGGAGACGGCATTGGCCAGGTGCATCATGCTGCTGTCGACGCCATTTTCCTGCTTGTCATATTGTCTCGACAGGTACACTACCAGCTCCATAAAACGTGATACGAGCATCGTCTGATAGCCCTGCATGCGGTCATGGTATTCCTTAATCATATCGGAGATCAGCGAAGAAACGTATTCCAGACTGGGGATGGATAAGCTGAGTTTGCTCTGGTAGGCATGGATATTCCGGTAGAACGGTTCCAGGACAAACAAGGCCTGATAACCATTCGAGATCCGCAGATCCGGGCCGGCGGTGTTTAGCATTTGGGAACGGAACATAATATTGCATATTTTAAAGTCATGAGGATCCTTATACGCATGCGGCGTAACGCCGTTAATGACGAATACGTTACCTTTCTTCACGAAGAACTCCTCCGTGTTCACGATATGAGTGGCAGTGCCATTCAGCACGATCACAAGCTCGGTGAAGTCAACATGATGGTGAAGCTCGGTATCGGTGTCATGCCCGCCATATTGGATGAAGAACGGAAACTGCGGATCCGAGGTAAACCAATTCAGATAAGCGTTGCTCAAAAGGATCTCCTCCAATGCTTCAATTGAGAGTGAATGTCTATATCATGCTATTCCAAGACCGGAAAATCAAGGCTAGTGTAGGCAGAGACCCCTACAATAGGGGAAGAAATACTGCTCCCGTCATGAATTGCAAACGCATTCAACAGTCTGACAGATGATTCAGCGGGAATGAAGCTTAGTTCAATTAAATTGAAGCAGGGGGTTCTGATTCATGGTGAAAAGAAAAATTCCGAAGTTATCTGTTGTGCTCGCGCTTTCCGTAACTTTACTGGCTGGCTGCGGCAGCAGCAATAGCAGCAGCCCGGATAAAGGGGCCACCGGAGAAGACAACGCAAATGATACATCTCCGGTCAGCTTTTCCTTTTTTGGGGCAGACGCCAATCCTAACTGGAATAACATGCAGGACGATGTTGGGAAGGAAATCACCAAGCAGACGGGGGTAACGCTGAATGCCGAATTTGCAGTGGCCGATCCGTCCCAGAAGATTGCCTTAATCTCGGCCAGCGGCGACTATCCGGATCTGATCAGTCCCAAGGGTGATCTGGACAAATTGGTAGATGCGGGGGCTATGATCGACCTGACCGATCTGATTGACAAGCACGCGCCTAACCTCAAGAAGCTGTTCGGTGACCAGATCAAACGTTTGCGTTACAGCAATGAGGATCCCTCGATTTATGTGATTCCTACCTATTCGGCCGTAGATGGAGTCAATTTTGTGGCTGGTGCGGGATTCGAGCTGCAGCATCGTGCGGTGAAGGAAGCCGGCTATCCGGAGATCAAGACACTGCAGGATTATGAGAACGTGATCAAAAACTATCTTGCGAAACATCCGACGGATGAGAAGGGCAACAAGAACATCGGTCTGACCTTGAATGCAGATGACTGGCATATGTCTATTACGGTTACGAACCCGGCTGCGGAGACGACAGGGAAATCAGGGGACGGCGAGTATTATATTGATCCGGAAACGCATGAAGCGACTTATCACTTCCGTACGGAGGGGGAGAAGGAATACTTCCAGTGGCTGAACCATATGTATAACACCGGTTTGCTGGATAAGGACACTTTTGTGCAGAAGAACGATCAGTATCTGGCCAAAATCGCTTCAGGTCGTGTGATAGGACTGATTGATGCAGACTGGGGGTATTCGGACGGGGAAAAGGCGCTGAAGAGTGCCGGCAAAAACGATCAGACCTACGGTCACTATTCGGTTATGCTGTCCGACAAATATAAAGACAACCGCTATCAGTCGACAGGCTTTATGGCCGGCTGGGGTGTAGGTATTACTGAAAATTGCAAGGACCCTGTGCGTGCAATCAAGTTTCTGGACTTCCTGGCTTCCGAGCAGGGGCAGATCCTGAATAACTGGGGCATTGAGGGCAAGCAGTATGAAATCAAGGACGGCAAACGGGTTGTACCGGAAGATGTACAGAAGCGCATTATCAACGATAACATTCCATTCACCAAAGAATCGGGCATCGGTCTCTACGGCAATATCGGCGCTCACTATGGGGATGGTGTGAAGGACTCCACAGGCAACTACTACACGAAGAACTTCCCGGAACAAATCGTGGATAACTATACGGATGCTGACAAAGAGACGCTCAAGGCTTACGGAGCAACGACCTGGATGGATCTGTTCCCGAATGAGAAGGATTTCCCTTTAAAAGAATGGGGCGCAGCCTGGAACATCGCAGTGCCAAGTGATGATGAAGTGAATATTCTGGCGAAAAAAATGCAGGACATTACGTGGAAATGGATTCCGCAGGCGGTCATGGCTAAACCTGAGGACTTCGACAAGGTGTGGGATGAATATCAGCAGCAGCTGATCAGTGCCGGCGTCGAGAAAATGGAGAAGGGCTTCACCAAATATGTCCAGGATGTAGTTAAACTATGGAACGACTAGGAGATAAGTAAAGATGAAATACAGCAATCCCGTAATTTCAGGCTTCCACCCCGATCCGAGCATCTGCCGGGTTGGAGAAGACTATTATCTGGTTACAAGCACATTTGAATATTTTCCGGGTGTACCCATCTTTCACAGCAGGGATCTGGTTCACTGGAGGCAGCTGGGTCACTGCCTGACGAATGAACAGCAGCTGCCGCTGACCGGTGCCGGCAACTCAGGAGGCGTATATGCTCCGACCCTGCGTTATCATAATGGTTGGTTCTATATGACGACTACCAATTTAGGCGGGGGCGGCAATTTTTATGTGCGCGCCCAGCAGCCTGAAGGGCCCTGGTCAGAACCGATTTTTGTAGATCAGGGCGGAATTGACCCTTCCATTCTTTTTGATGATGACGGACGTATCTATTACCAGACGGCCTGCAACGGTGATGAGGGGGAAGGCATCTATCAATGTGAGATTGATATTGCGACAGGCAGCAAGCTGACGAAGAGCCGACTGATCTGGCGCGGAACGGGGGGAGCGGCTCCTGAAGCTCCTCATCTGTACAAAACGAACGGGATGTATTATCTGATGCTCGCCGAAGGCGGGACAGAATACGGCCATATGGTGACGATCGCGCGAAGCCAGGAGCCGTACGGCCCGTTCGAGCCCTATACCAATAACCCGATCCTGTCCAATCGCAGCATGCCGACACGCATCCATGCTACGGGGCATGCGGATCTGGTCGAGGCAGAAGACGGAAGCTGGTGGGCCGTATGCCTGGGCATCCGCCCCGTATCCTATCCAATGCGTCATCACCTAGGCCGTGAAACCTTCCTCGCCGCTGTGACATGGACCGAGGACGGCTGGCCGGTCATCGGGGAGAAGGGGCATATTTACCCTGAGATGGACGGACCGAACCTGCCGAAGGTACCATGGCCTGCCAGACCGGTGCGTGATGATTTTGACGCTGCTGTATTAGGTCATGACTGGAATACACTGCGCAATGCGAAGCCGGGGAGCTGGTCCCTGACGGAACAGCCGGGCAGCCTCGTACTGCGGGGGAATCCGGATACACTGAGCAGCACCGCTGCTCCGGCTTTTATAGGGCGCCGTCTCAGCCATTTCTCGGCCGACATCGCGGCTGCGCTGGATTACGAGCCGCTGCAGGAGGGTGAAGAAGCGGGACTGGCCGCCTATATGAACAGCAAGTACCACTATGAGCTTGTCGTGAAGCGGAAGGATGGCCAGAAGAAGGTGGTCTTCCGCCGGACGGTAGGATCACTTATGGTCGAACAGGAGCTGGACTGCGAAGCAGGGCCACTTGTTCTGAGCATCAAGGCCCGGCCCGAGTGGCTGCATTTCTCGGTGCAGCAGGGGGAATCGGAAGCCGTAGAGCTTGGCTCCGGAGAGACCCATCTGCTGTCTACCGAAGTTGCAGGCGGTTTTACCGGCGTGATGATCGCCATGGTTGCCACCAGTCCTGCAGGACAAGGGAGCCCGGCGTCCTTTGACTGGTTTGACTACAAACCGCTGGAATCGTTTTAGTTTCGGATATATTATGCAAAAAGCCCTGATGAAGATCAGGGCTTTTTTGTGCTTGCAGCTTACTGCCGGGGCTTGGCCGTAGAGTCACGAAAGACAGGCTGGGTCTGAATATGCGTGATCTGATGCGGCAGATCAGGCTCCTGAATACGGGATAATAGCATATTGGCTGCAGTAATCCCCATCTCGTCACTGTAGATGTGGACCGTCGACAAGTGGGGTTCAACAATTCGTGATTCCGGAGCGTCGTCAAAACCGGCTACCACGATATCATCGGGAATCTTCATATTTTTGTTCTTCAATGCCTTGATGACATTCACCGCGATAAAATCGTTGGCACACACAAATGCGGAAGGCAGCTGTGTCATCTGCTCCAGCCGCCGGTCCATCCAATCAGACTCCGAGAAAAAGTCCTGATCCGGATTAAGAATACACTGCTCCAGGTTGAGCGGGATTTGCGCCTCGATCAGGGCTCGGTTGAAGCCCACCCATCGCTCGTTGAAGCTTTTGCAATGATTGTAGTCGCCCACAAAACCAATGGACCGGCAGCCGCTATCCATTAATCGGGTGGTCATATGATACGTACTGTGCTCATTCTCCATCAAGAGCAGGTCTGCCTCCAGTTCCGGGTAGGATACCCCGGCGGCGCAGTCGATGAAGATGGTAGGCAGGCCCAGACTGGTAATCCGCTTGCTGTATTCAGGATCAAAAAGCTCAATGCACACAATGCCGTCTACCTTGGATGTCTCGAAATTATTCGGCAGCTGCAGCGAATTCCGGTCGACATCACGCACGATGTGGATGGATAAATTGTATCCTTCGGCACTGACTTTCTTCTCCAGACCGCTGATCAGACGTGAACCAAAGTGGGAGGTATTGGGCAGATTGGCGGTCAGCAGCGCGATGTTGCCAGGGGCCTTTGCAATGAGATTATCGGTCTCCATAAAAGCAAACTGTTTATATTTCAGCTCGATAGCCTTCTTGATGACTTTATTCCGGGTTTCTGCAGGGATCGTATCGCTGCCGTTCAGAGCTTTGGATGCTGTATTTCTGGAGATGCCCAGCGCATCGGCAATATCCTGAATGGTGACTTTTTCTTTCAACATGAATAAGGGTTCACCTCTGAAAACGATTTAGTCCGAACGTATTTCTTACAAGCCAAAGCTCAAGTCATACAAGGATATTATACGTCAAATGTATATCAAATTTCTACAAATTGCAATGTCATGTTTACAAATGCACAAATTTATAAGGGGATATAGCTAAGGAAGAGGCTGTTTTTACATTTATCACCTGTTTTTGAGCATAATGAACATATTTTTATTGTCAATTGCACAAATATTTATTTACAAAAGTTATTGACGAGGATTACATACTCTGATAAATTGTAAAAGCAGTGATACGCAATAGTAAAAATGAAAGCCTTTACTAAACGATGTCTAATACTTTCTTTGGTAAGAATGGAGGTCAAGGTATGGATAACACAGCAGAGATCAAACGGGGGACGGGGGTGCTGCCGCAAAGGACACATATGAGGCGGATGCTGGAGTCTGTAAAAAAGAATTATTTTCTGTATCTCCTGCTCGCCCCGGCATTAATTCTGACTCTGATTTTCAAATATGTTCCGATGTACGGCGCCATCATTGCGTTTAAGGATTTTAGCCCCATCAAGGGAATTATGGGCAGTGAATGGGTAGGGCTTAAGCACTTTGAGAAATTTATCTCCTCACCCAACTTTGATGTGATATTTATGAATACGCTTAAACTCAGCTTTTTTGGGTTGATATTCAGCTTCCCGGTTCCTATTCTGCTCGCACTTATGCTGAATCAGATCCGCAAATCCACGATCAAGAAAAATATCCAGCTCTTCCTGTACGCGCCGAATTTTATTTCGGTCGTCGTCATTGTCGGTATGCTGTTCATCTTTCTGTCCCCGACGGGCCCCTTGAACCATATCGCAGCCTGGCTGACAGGGGAACCGCTGATGTTCATGTCAGAACCCGAATATTTCCGCTGGATCTACATCCTTTCTGATATCTGGCAAAGTGCCGGCTGGGCTTCAATTATCTATGTAGCTGCCCTAGCGAACGTGGATCCCGAGCTGCACAATGCAGCAAGCCTGGACGGGGCCAACCTGCTGCAGCGGATCAGGCATATCGACCTGCCGACCATCCGGCCTATCATGGCTATTGTATTTATCCTTGCGGCTGGCGGAATCATGTCGATCGGATTTGAAAAAGCCTATCTGATGCAGACCTCTATGAATCTTCCGGCCTCGGAGATCATCGCTACTTATGTGTATAAGGTCGGTTTGCAGTCCGGGGATTATGCTTATTCTGCGGCCGTTGGATTGTTCAATTCGGTAATCAATGTCATTCTGCTGCTGACGGTTAACTTTATCGTCAAAAAATTGAACGAAGGCGAAGGACTCTACTAAGGAAGGAGAATGGAAGTGATGGCTGTCAAACTTTCCAAGCTGGACCGGATACTGCTGTTCTGTAACGGGGTATTCCTGACACTGGCTGTGCTGATCGTAATCATCCCGCTGGTATACATTGTGGTTGCTTCATTTATGGACCCGACGGTTCTGCTGAACCAGGGTTTGTCTTTTCGGATCTCGGACTGGAGTCTGGAGGGATACCAGAAAATCCTGTCCAACCCGGCGATGCTGCGGGGGTTCGGAAACTCGGTTTTTTATTCCACCGCATTTGCTCTGGTGACCGTTATGGTATCTGTCTTCGCAGGCTATGCGCTTTCAGATGACAGACTTGCGGGACGCAATCTGTTCATGACCCTGTTTATTATCACGATGTTCTTCGGCGGCGGGCTGATTCCTACCTATCTGCTGGTCCGTGAGCTAGGAATGCTCAATACGGTATGGGCGGTGATTATACCCGGTGCTGTGAACGTGTGGAATATCATCCTGTCCCGGACATTTTTCAAGGGAGTGCCAAAGGAATTAAAAGAAGCGGCTAACGTGGATGGGGCATCGGATATGCATATCTTTTTCCGGATTGTACTGCCGCTGTCCAAACCGATTATCTTTGTGCTTGCGCTGTATGCATTTGTGGGTCAGTGGAATTCCTTCTTTGATGCCATGATTTATCTGGAAGATGCCAAGCTGCAGCCGCTTCAGCTCGTTCTGCGGTCGATCCTTATTCAGAATCAGGCAGCGCCTGGGATGATCAGCGACCAGCTGGCAATGAACGAACTGAAACGCTTGTCCGAGATGATCAAATATTCGGCCATCGTCATTTCCAGTCTGCCGCTGCTGATTATGTATCCGTTTTTCCAGAAGTACTTTGAGAAAGGTGTTATGGTAGGTTCCCTGAAATAGGGTCTTATCTGAACATATAAGTGCATTATTCATTCCTACATGATGGAGGTCATCCAATGAATAAGATCAAGAAGACCAAACGTATTGCACGTGCGCTGCCTCTCACTGCATTAACCGCCGTACTGCTGCTCTCCGGCTGCGGCGGAGGGGAGAAGCAGGCGGAGAAGACCGAGGACGGCAAACTGATTCTGAATTTTCTGACCCAAAGCTCCCCGCTGGCACCGGCAGATCCGAATGAGAAGCTGATTAACCAGAGGCTGGAAGAGAAAACAGGCATCCATATCAATTGGAAAAATTACACGAGTGATGTCTTTGCGGAAAAGCGCAACCTGGCGGTTGCCAGCGGAGACCTGCCTGATGCTATATTTGACGCCGGCTACAGTGATTATGACCTGCTTAAATTAGCCAAAGACGGGGCGATTATTCCGCTTGAAGATCTGATTGAGCAGCATATGCCCAATTTCAAAAAGGTGCTTGAACAGGCTCCGGAGTACAAAAAGATGATTACAGCACCGGATGGCCACATTTACTCTTTTCCATGGATTGAAGAACTTGGCTCGGGGAAAGAACGCATCCAGTCCGTCGATGACCTTCCCTGGATTAACGTCGAGTGGCTGAAAAAACTGGGACTTTCCATGCCGAAAACGACAGAGGAGCTCAAAAAGGTGCTGATTGCCTTCAAGACTCAGGACCCGAACGGAAACGGCAAGGCTGACGAAATTCCACTGTCATTCATTAATAAGCCGGGCGGTGAAGATCTGGCATTTCTGTTTGCTTCCTTCGGCCTGGGGGAGAATTGGGACCATACAGTAGTAACGGATGATGGTAAGGTCGTCTTCACGGCATCCGATGAAGGGTATAAGGAAGCGGTCAAATTTGTACACGAGCTGTATCAGGAGGGGCTGATCGATATCGAAGCCTTCCAGCAGGATTGGAACACGTATCTCGCCAAAGGCAAGGATAACCGGTACGGTGTGTATTTTACATGGGACAAATCGAATATTACTGGAATGAATGATACGTATGATGTCATGCCTCCGCTTGCAGGTCCTAGTGGTGAAGTTAATGTTGCCCGCACGAACGGGATCGGCCTCGACCGCGGACGCATGGTGATTACCAGCAGTAACAAACATCTGGAGGACACGGCCAAGTGGGTTGACCAGCTCTATGACCCGCTGCAATCGGTTCAGGATAACTGGGGGACCTACGGGGACACCAAACAGCAAAATATATTTGAATTCGATGAAGCCAAGGGCATGCTGAAGCATCTGCCTCTGGAGGGTACTGCCCCGGTTGAACTGAGACAAAAAACAAGCATCGCCGGTCCTCTGGCCATTCTGGATGAGTATTACGGTAAATATACAACCATGCCGGATGATGCAGCCTGGAGACTGAAGCTGCTGAAAGAGACGATGGTGCCGCATATGAAGGCAGAGAATACCTATCCTAAAGTCTTTTTCTCCATTGATGAACTGGATCGCCTGTCTACGATTGAAACGGATATGTTCGCCTATCTGGAACGCAAGCGCACGGAATGGTACCAGAACGGTAAAGTCGACCAGGAGTGGGACAGCTATCTCAAGGAGCTTGATCGTCTGGGGCTGCAGGAATGGCTGAAGATCAAACAGGCCGGGTATGACCGGAACGCGGAGTAAAACGCGAGCAGGCTGAAATTATTCATGAAGGAGATTACCAATGTCTACAATTGCAAATCAGAATTACCGCGGAAGTTACCATTTTTCGCCCAAGGCGAACTGGATGAATGATCCGAACGGCATGGTCTATTTCAAGGGAGAATATCATCTCTTCTATCAATATCACCCCTCCGGGTTGACCTGGGGACCCATGCATTGGGGACATGCCGTCAGCCGGGACCTCGTCAGCTGGGAGGAACTCGATATCGCCCTCATCCCTGACCAGCATGGCATGATCTTCTCGGGCAGTGCAGTCGTGGATTGGCATAATACAACGGGTTTCTTCGAGGAGGAGCCTGGACTTGTAGCGATCTTTACTCATCATGCTGAGGGACAGCAAAGGCCGCATGCGGTTCAGTACCAGAGCTTAGCTTACAGCAAGGATCAGGGGAGAACCTGGATCAAATATGAAGGAAACCCGGTGCTCCGGCATGAAACGTTTGTTGACTTCCGTGATCCCAAAGTGTTCTGGCATGCACCAACTTCCCAGTGGGTGATGATTGTGGCATGCGGCCAGTCCGTATGTCTGTACCATTCAACGAATCTTAAAGATTGGAGTCTGTCGAGTGAATTTGGAGAGGGCATCGGCTTTCATGGAGGTGTATGGGAATGCCCAGACCTGTTCCCGCTTCCGGTGGACGGGGCTGAGGACCAGACCAAGTGGGTGATGCTCGTGAGTATTGGGGATCATGCGGACTATCCTGAAGGTTCCAGGACTCAGTATTTCACAGGGGACTTTGACGGCCGGCAGTTTGTTCCTGATGTTTTATCCTGTGAGAAGATCCGCTGGCTCGATTACGGCAGGGATAACTATGCGGGGGTGAGCTGGTCAGACGTACCGGAGGAGGATGGCCGGCGGCTGTTCATCGGCTGGATGAGTAACTGGAAATACGCCAATATGACACCGACAGAGGGATGGAGAGGCGCGATGACGCTGGTCAGGGAGCTTGCCCTGCGGACAATCGAAGGAGAAGTGAAACTGGCTCAGCAGCCAGCTGCTGAGTTGTCCGCATACCGGAAGCCCGTTCTTAGTCTCAGATCTATGACCGCTGAAGAGATGGCAGAACAATTATCAGGGCTCCGGCTGGAGAGCTATGAGATTGAGGCAGAACTGAACGCTTCCCATTCGGCTGACATCAAGGTCCGGGTAGGCGAAGGGCATGAGACGATCATTGGATATCGTTCAGTAGATTCAGAAATTTATATTGATCGCACCCGTTCTGGATTGATTGGCTTTCATGATGAATTTTCCGGCAGACATTCTGCCAGTGTAAGTCGCGGAGACGGACGAATTGAAGTAAGGATCTTTGTGGACCGGTCTTCTGTGGAGGTCTTTGTCAATGGCGGAGAGTCTGTGCTCACAGACTTGATCTATCCGGGGGCTGCTGCGACAGGCCTTTCACTAGCCGCAGAAGACTGTCAGCTTATGATCCCTGTACTCCGGATCTATGATCTGTCTGTATAAACTCTGACGGTGACAATTCTGACAAGGAGAAGTGAACGATGCGTATTGGAGCGATTGAAGCAGGAGGTACCAAAATGGTGTGCGGCATCGGTACCCCAGAAGGGAAGATAGTAGATCGGATCAGCTTCCCGACCGAACATCCCGATATTACGATGCCCAAAGTGATTGCTTACTTCAAAGATACAAAAGTGGAGGCCATCGGCATTGGTACATTTGGCCCGATTAATCTCAAAGCAGGCGATCGCCGTTACGGGTCGATCACGACGACCCCCAAGCCAGGCTGGGCACATTATCCCTTTTTAGACCAGCTGCGAAGTCAGTATGATATTCCCTTTGGCTGGGACACGGATGTGAACGCCGCTGCTTATGGCGAAAGCGTATGGGGGGCAGCTAAAGGATTGCAGAGCTGCATGTATTATACCATTGGCACTGGGATTGGCGTCGGCATCTATTCGGGCGGAGAGCTGGTTCACGGCCTCGTTCATCCCGAAGGCGGTCATATACCGGTGAGACGCCACTTGGCAGATCCTTATCCCGGCAGATGCCCCTATCATCAGGATTGCCTGGAAGGAATGGCCGCTGGTCCGGCAGTTGAAGATCGCTGGGGCCAAAAGGCGGGGGATCTGCCGATGGACCACCCGGCCTGGGCCATCGAAGCTTACTATATCGCGCAGGCCGTAACTATTGCAATTCTGATGAATTCACCGGAGAAAGTAATTCTGGGAGGCGGCGTCATGCAGCAAAGACAGCTGCTGCCTCTCATCCAGGATGAAGTGAAGCGCAGCCTGAATGGTTACCTACAGGCCGAAGAGATTACGAAACGAATGGAAGCGTACATTGTTACTCCCGGGCTGGGGCAAGAAGCTGGACTTTATGGTGCTCTTGCCCTTGGTCTTAAGGCATGGGAAGAGTCGAGAAGGAACGCCAGCATATAGATCCATAAGGTCATCCATGTGAACAGCGGAATGGCGAACAGCCCGCTGTTCACACAAGGATGGCCGTGTTTATGCATTTTTTTGTAAGCGATTTCACAACGAGGAGGCTGTGCAGGTGGGGAGATCAGGAATGTGGAAGCAGGCCGTTTTAAGCTTCATCTTGGTAGTTATAATGGCTATTTCACCCTTTAATTGGGGGGAGGCCGCGGCCCAGTCATCAGCAAGGGCAGCTGACGAGCCTGCAGGTGGGGTTCATACGAATCTGTCCGGGTGGACAATGAAGGGAGAGGGACGAATGGATGAGACGGCGGAAGGGCTTCTGCTGAGTTCGGATACCCAAGGAAATGTGATCGCTATGTCCTCCACACCATCTGAGGATTTCATTTACGAGGCGGATGTCATGATTAAGGGCGGAGACAGTCCGGACGTCTCGCTTGTGTTCCGTTCAGATCAGGAGGGCTGGTCTTCCTATATGCTGCAGATTGTGCCGTCTGCCGGCATTCTTCGTCTGAAGGACGCGGCAGCCAAGGATGGGGGGCTCCGCGCAGAACAGAAGGTGTCACTGCGTGCGGGTGACATCTATCACTTGAAGATCAAGGCCGAGGGACGAGATTTAAAGGTCTACTGGGGCAGCCAGTATGCACCCGTTATCCACGTTCAGGATTCCGCACATGCCACAGGCTTTCTCGGCCTCCATGTCTGGAATGGGAGTGCACTGTTTCAGAATATACAAGTCAGCGCATTGAACAGTAATCTCGGTGATACTGTGAGCGCAGCAGGAGATTGGCAGCCTGATATCCGCGGAATGAAAGGGGCGGCTGCAGCCGGAGCGCCGTCTTTTCAATTATACGGGGATCCGATGGCTGACTTCGTTCTTGAAAGCAATGTGATTCTTGGAGACCGGACAGCAGCGGGCATCGTATTCCGGGAACATAAACAGGGCACTGCAGGCTACGAGGTAAGACTCAGCAGAGAGAATGATAAATTAAGGGTACAGCTGCAAAAGTCCGATGGCACTGTTATCAGCCAATCCAGTCAGACCTACCCGAGTTCCGCATCGACCAGGCATCATCTGGAGGTAACGGCGATAGGTCAGGAGATTCAAGTCTTTATTGATGGATATACACCTCCTGCAGTGAAGATCACGGACGGAAGCTTCACTAGTGGGTATCAGGGCTTCATTGTGTATTCAGGCACCGCCTTTTTTCAGGACGCCTATGTTACGCCGTATTCATCTTACTACAATGAAAAGTACCGCCCAGCGTATCATTACAGTCCGATCCGCGGTTCCGCGAGTGATCCTAACGGATTGGTTTATTTTGAGGGGGAATATCATCTTTTCCACCAGGATGGCGGTCAATGGGCTCATGCCGTCAGCCGGGATCTGCTGCACTGGAAGAGCCTCCCTATAGCGCTGCCCTGGAATGATCTGGGTCATGTCTGGTCAGGCTCAATAATTGCAGATATGAACAATGCATCAGGCTTATTCGGGAACAGCGGGGGCAAGGGAATGGTTGCCTATTATACGTCTTATAATCCGGATCTGCCGAATGGCAATCAGAAGATTGGCTTGGCCTACAGTACGGATCGCGGCCGTACCTGGTCCTATGCTCAGGATCACCCTGTCGTGATTGACAATCCGGGACAGCAGGGAAAGGATGCCGGCGGCTGGGATTTCCGCGATCCCAAGGTGGTGCGAGATGAAGCCAATAACCGGTGGGTCATGGTGGTTTCAGGAGGAGACCATATCCGTTTCTTTACCTCTGTCAATCTGCTCGATTGGACATGGACGGATAACTTTGGTTATGGAGACTACGTCCGGGGCGGTGTGTGGGAATGCCCCGATTTGTTCCAGCTTCCCGTTGACGGCACGGCGGAGCGCAAATGGGTGCTGATGATCAGCACCGGGGCCAATCCGAAAACGGAAGGTTCGGATGCGGAGTATTTTATAGGTGAATTGACCGCGGACGGGAAATTCAAGAATGATCTTAGGGCCGGTCAAGTGTTGAAAACGGACTGGGGCAAGGAGTTCTATGCCTCGATGTCCTTCTCCGGTGTGCCTGACGGCCGCCGTATCCTGCTGGCCTGGATGACCAATTGGGACTATCCATTCAGCTTTCCGACCGAAGGCTGGAAGGGACAAATGACGATACCCAGAGAAGTAACCCTGCGAAGAACGGAAGATGGGGTCCGGCTGTACCAATCTCCCGTTGCCGAGCTGAATTCTTTGCGAAGCCGTCTGCTTCAGGTAACGAATCGGGAGGTCAAGGGGGGCTCGGCGGATATATTAAAGGACTATGTCTCCGGCTCATTCGAGGTGGTGGCCGAGGTTGAGCTGCCGCAGGCAGGCGGTCCTTCGGAGTTCGGCTTCCGGCTGCGCCAGGGCGGGGGACAGGAGACCGTCGTAGGCTATCAGCCATCGGTCCAGCAGATATTTGTAGACCGTTCCCGATCGGGGATTACAGATTTCTCGAGTCTGTATACGACGAAGCATAAAGCTGCACTGAAGCCGGACAACGGCCGAATTACCCTGCGGTTTCTGGTCGACGCATCCTCGGTGGAGGTGTTCGCCAATGACGACGGCGTAGTATTCTCCGATCTTATTTTTCCCAACCCTTCACGAACTGGTATGAGCTTCTATAGTAACGACGGCAAGGTCAAGATCGTGTCACTCCAGGTTAACCAGCTCCAGAACACATGGAGAGAAAAGGAGCAGTCACCTGCACGTATCACGATGGATGTACCGATACTGGAACTGTCCAAGGGGCAGTCGCAAGAGATGTATGCATCTTATGAAAATGGCCGCGGCAGGGCAAACCAGCGGCTGGTCTGGCGGTCGAGCGATCCGGATATTGTTCAGATCACATCCACCGGGATGTCGAGTGTGAACGTGAAAGCGATCAAGCCGGGAGCAGCTGTCATTCAGTCCTTCACCCCTAACGGGAAGGTCCAAGCTGAGACTACAGTTAAGGTTTATGACGGAACTTTCTATACGAATCTGACGGGATGGAAGAAAGACATCACAGCTGCGGGCTGGGTGAAGACGGATCAGGGGCTCAGGGGCAGCTACACCAGTGATGCCAATTATATGGCTGCAGAAGAGGCGGGGAATTTCACTTATGAGGCTGATATGCGGCTTGGTGTGAACGGCGGGGCCGGATCGATCCTGTTCCGGGCGAGTGCTGACGGACGCAGCGGATATTACTTTAATCTGGACCCCAATCTCAAAGCAGTGCGTCTGTTCTACAAAGTAGAAGGCCGATATGAAGAGCGGCAGACACTTGTCAAAGTCCCCAGGTTTATTCAACCGGGATCGACTTACCATGTGAAGATTCAGGCTCAAGGGCCGCATATCCAGATTGATTTGAATGGAGAACGGGTAGTGGATGTGATGGATGGCACGTTTGCAGAGGGGCATTTGGGACTGAACGTCTTTGGCGGGCAGGTGTACTATCAAAATGTAAACGTCAGCAGCGTTACCCAATCCAATACAGCTGAGACCTCCTTTGTAAATGATGCATTCCAACTGGCGCTTTACGCTGAACAGTCACAAAATGGTGAGCCGGTCATATTGCGTGCACCGGACCGCTCTCTGCAGAAGTGGTTGCTTATTCCGAATGGGGATGGTACCTATTCAATCCGGACCAAGGAAGGAAAGGCTATGGATCTCGACACTGGCCAGAACCGTCTTCAGCTGTACAGCTATCTGGGCTATGACAATCAGCGCTGGAAAATTACACAAATCGGAGCACACACCGTGACCATTACTTCCGTTCATGCCAACCAGTCTCTGGAAGTGTCTGAGGACGGGACACGGCTTCAGCTTGGGGAGACAAGACCGGAAGACCCGCGTCAAAGCTGGACGTTAGGCTCGGATATGAAGTTATAAGCCCGCGGGATGAACAATATCAAATGAAGCAGGTTAAGGCCCGTCAGTGCAGCTGGCGGGCTTTTTGTAATTAGAGGGAATAGACAGTGGATAGCTCTTGCTTATATAACTGATTGATTATATAATCGGCAGGCAAATATATAGAATTCAATAGATCAGGGGGGAAGAGATGACGACCGAAATCGCAGCCATGGTGGAGACACTTAAACTGACCGCAGAGAAAACCAGACTGACCATCCTGCTGCTGCTCAGGGAGAAGGAGTTGTGTGTATGTGAGCTTGTTGACCTGCTCCAAACGAGTCAGCCGAATATTAGTCAGCATATGCGTAAACTAAAGCATGGCGGGCTGGTCAAGGAAGCTAAAAGAGGGCAGTGGGTTTATTATTCACTCGCCGCGGAGGACAAGCCGTTCCTGACAGAGCTGTTGAATCATCTTCCTCCCACTATGAGCGGATTAGCGCAGCGGCCTGCAAATCGACGGAGCTGCTGTGACTAAAGTGGAGGGAACCCGATGATATTTATGGCTGTGGCAATTTTTCTTCTGACTCTGTTTTTGGTAATCTGGCAGCCCAAAGGGCTTAGTATCGGCTGGTCAGCCTCGGGCGGTGCTGTTCTGGCACTGCTGTTCCAGGTCGTAACCTTTCATGACGTTCTCACGGTGACCTCCATTGTGTGGAATGCGACGTTGGCTTTTGTTGCCATTATCCTGATATCCCTGATCCTCGATCAGATCGGATTTTTTGAATGGGCAGCTCTGCATATGGCTCATTTTGCCCGCGGGAATGGGAAATTGATGTTCGTGTATGTGATCGTGCTGGGGGCGCTGGTTTCAGCATTGTTCGCGAATGACGGAGCAGCTCTGATCCTGACACCGATTGTGCTGGCGATGGTAAGAGCGCTGAAGCTTCCGGACTCTATGATTCTGCCGTTTATTATGGCGAGCGGTTTTATCGCGGATACCACCTCGCTGCCGCTGATTGTGAGCAACCTGGTGAACATCGTATCTGCGGATTTCTTCGGGATTGATTTTGTAACGTATGCGAGCCGTATGATTGTCACCAATCTGGTTTCGCTGGCCGCAAGTATGGGCGTACTGTTTCTATTCTACCGCCGCCAGATTCCGGCAGCCTATTCCCTGCAGCAGCTTAAAAGGCCGGCAGAAGCAATCAAGGATACCCGGCTGTTCCGAATTTCCTGGTATATGCTGGCTGTCCTGCTGGCAGCTTATATCGTTAGCGGATTTGTCCATGTTCCTGTTTCGCTGGTGGTTGGCACGGTGGCTGTTGTCTTTATTCTGCTGGCAGGAGCCAGTCCCGTCATACAAACCAAGCAGGTCATCAAAGAGGCACCTTGGGCGGTAGTTATTTTCTCGATAGGTATGTATGTGGTCGTCTACGGGCTCAAAAATGCAGGCTTAACCGACGCCCTCGGTGAGGTCATCCATGATCTGTCGGACCACGGATTGTTCGCGGCGACCATCGGTATGGGCTTCCTGTCCGCCGTGCTGTCATCGGTTATGAATAACATGCCGACGGTGATGATTGATGCGCTGGCTATTCAGGGAACCCACATTGGAGGCGTCCTGAGGGAGGCATTGGTCTACGCCAACGTCGTCGGCAGTGATCTGGGTCCCAAAATTACACCGATCGGTTCGCTGGCCACACTTTTGTGGCTTCATGTCCTGGCAAGCAAAGGTGTGAAAATCACCTGGGGCAGTTATTTCAGAACCGGGATTATTCTGACGGTACCCACCCTGCTCATTACATTGACAGGCTTATATTTATGGTTAAATGTCATTCACACGGCCGCAATGAATATCTGGCTGCTGACGGTTATCATTCTACTCGTCACGGCAGGGATGGTACTACTGATTCATATCCTGCTGAGAAGGCAGGAAAAGAACAGAAATTACTTGAAATCCAACAAAGGGGAATAACCATGAACAACACACACCAACCGATCGTGTACTTCCTGTGTACGGGAAACTCCTGCAGAAGCCAAATTGCAGATGGTTTCCTGAAGGCACTGGGCGGCGAGCGTTATGAGGTAAAGAGCGCAGGTCTTGAAGCGCACGGGCTCAATCCGCGTGCAGTAGCAATTATGAAGGAAGCGGGCATTGATATTTCCAACCATACGTCTGATGTTATTGATGCTGAAATTTTGGCTCATGCAGATTATATTATTACGCTGTGTGGTCATGCCAATGATAACTGCCCGGTGGTACACAATGATAAAGCGGAGAGATGGCACTGGGGATTTGATGATCCTGCCAAGGCAGTAGGGACAGAAGAGGAAATCATGGCTCAATTCCGTGCGGTCCGTGATGCGATCAGGCAGCGAATAGAGCAGTTTCTGGCCGATGGGAAATAATAGAATATAGTGCGTCTGTTGTAAGGTCGGGATGTATGGGCTATCAAGTGCCGGTATGACCCGGCTTTTTTGCTATTTCATTAGATGCATCTACAAATAGTTGCATTTATCAAATAATAATGGTATAAATAGTTCAGGTGATTAAAATGAAAATAATTCCTCCTTATGCTAACGTACGTGAAATGCTCCAGCTTCTGGTCCGGCGCTTTGGATTGCTGCAGAAGGATGGAGCTCAATGCTGCGGCGTGTCCGTGGTGCAGAGTCATATCATTTATGAGCTGAACAAGCATCCGAACAGCACTCTGAACGAGCTGTCTGAACTGCTGAGTGTTGACACAAGCACACTGAGCCGTCAGGTACAACAATTAGTGGAAATGGAGTATGTCAGCCGGACACCTTCTCCCAACGATCGGCGGTATGTGCTGCTGGCACTGACCGGGAAGGGAAATGAACAGTATACAGAAATTGAGAAAACGATGGAAGACTACCTTCTGGATATCCTCGGTCACGTTCCTGAAGATAAAAAAGCCCAAGTCATCGAAAGCCTGCAGATTTTGAGTGATGCCATGAGTGCAAGTCCCCATTGCTGTACCCCTCCTTTATGAGAGGGGCTGCTTTTAAACCGATAGTTGCAATAATCAATTATTGATTTAATCAAAGGAGGAGAACGCATGCTGTTAATCCGACAAGCACAGGAGACTGATCTTCCCGGTCTGCTCGAAATCTATAATCAGGGTATTGAGGACCGCATTGCCACATTGGAGAGCCAGCCGAAGAATGAGGCTTATATGAGCAGCTGGTTTGATCAGCATCAAGGCCGTTACACCGCCCTCGTTGCCGAAGAGGACGGGAAAGCAGTAGGCTGGGCCGCCATTAATCCGTACAGCAATCGCTGCGCCTATGATGGTGTGGGGGATTTGTCCGTGTACATTCACCGGGAATACCGCGGGCGCGGTATCGGCACACAGCTGCTGCAGGCGATCGACAGAGCGGGCAGAGAGAATGGCTTTTATAAAATCGTATTGTACACATTTCCTTCCAATCTGCCGGGTCAGAAGCTGTACCGCAAATCCGGCTACCGTGAAGTTGGAATTTTCGAAAATCAGGGTGTGCTGGACGGGCGCTTTGTAGACGTGATGGCAATGGAGAAGCTTTTATAACCAATACATTTGCATCTGGGGAGGACATCATCATGTATGACGTTGTTATTATAGGAGCAGGACCTTACGGAATATCGCTGGCAGCCCATGCGGCAGCCCACAAGCTAAATTATAAACTGCTTGGCTACCCGATGGATTTCTGGAAAAATCAGATGCCGCAAAATATGTTCATCCGCACACCGCATGACTTCTGCAGTTTTGCTGATGCCCATGATGAGCTGAGCATTGAACGTTATGCCGAGGCGACAGGTACGGAGCTCGTTACGCCGCTGCCGCGTCCGATCTTTGTCGATTATGCCATGTGGTTTGCCAGAGAAGCCGGAGTGGAATTTACGCCTGAGCTAGTCACGTCCGTGACTTTGCGGAATGATATCTATCTCATAGAGACAGAGACCGGAGAGAGGCTGAGTTCACGTAATGTGATCATTGCCACCGGTGTAGAGCATTACAAATATGTTCCAGATTTGCTTCGCCGGCTGCCGGACCGCCTGGTCTCCCATACGCTCGGCTACACAGATTTTGGACAATATGCAGGTCAGCGCGTGGCTGTCATTGGAAGCGGACAGAGTGCATGGGAGGCTGCAGCATTATTACATAACGAAGGCAGCAGCGTTGAGCTGCTGTACCGCAGGGCGTCAGCCCATTATGCCGGAAGCCGGGAAGCAGAGATCGAGATCCGTGAAATGGGGGAAGTTTTCTATCAGCTGCCTTTGGCACAGAAACAGGAGGAATGGGGGCAGTCCCCCGGCAGTGTGGCTCATTTCCTAAGGCCCTATGTTGAGGGCAAGATCCCCGAGACAGGAGGGGTGCAGGTAGTCAGGGCCCAAGCATCTGAAGATACGGTGATCCTTACATTATCAGACGGAACTACAAGAGAGGTTGACCATGTGATATCAGCCTCAGGGTTCCGCATCAATCTGGACCGGGTTCCCTTTCTGGGAGAAGATGTACGGTCCTGGATCGAGCGGGAAGAGGGATACCCTTCCTTTCCGCGGCTGAATGCTGCCTTTGAATCAAGCCAGCGCGGATTGTATTTTGCGGGCCCATTATCTTCTCACTCCCACGGTCCCACCTTCCGATTCATTCTTGGACTAAAGAAGACGAGCCGGAGTATCATGGCATCCTTGACGGCTGCTGAGGCAAATAAGCTAGAACAGGATAATGCCTGCACAGGCTGAACCGAGGATAACGGCCAGGGGATGGATCTTATAACGGGTAATGGCTGTGAAAGCCAGTACACCGATCAGCAGGGTAGCCAGAACCGGCCAATGGTAGATGGCTTCCGAAGAATTAGAGAAACCAAAGTGGATGGCTGCATATACAATCAGGCCTGTAACGATAGGGCGGAGTCCATAAAAGGAGGATCTGACCCAGATGTTGGAATTCAGTCTGAAGAAAAAAGCAGCAATGAGGATCACAATCAGCAGGGAAGGCAGGAGGATGCCAGCGGCAGCCATAACAGCTCCAGCGATACCAGCGGTATGGTAACCGATCAGCGCAGCACTGTTGGAAGCAATCGGGCCGGGAGACATGCCGGCCACCGATACAATCTGGCGGAAAAGTCCGCCGGACAGCCAACCATGCTTCTCTACCTCGAATTGGACCATGGGAATGACCGCATAACCGCCTCCGAAGGAGAGAAATCCGATTTTGAGAAAAGAAATAAACAACTGCCAGTACAGCATATAAGACACTCCTAGAATCAGCATACTGCGTAAATCCCTGAGAGGCAGTCTGCCTCTTCAGCAAATTTATACAATGGATACAGCATATTCAGATGTAATATTCGATCACCGGCTGCTCGGCGGATGGTTTCTTCTCCGTAACCACCGTCATACCGAGCAGCCGCTTGGCCGAGATGACCGCCATGCCCAGAACGAGACCGGCCAAAATCATAAACGAAGGATTCAAACCAGTTAGGAGAAGGACGATGAGCGAGGAAGCGGCGATCAGGACGGTAGCGCGATCAAAAATGGAACTGCGGCCCATTCTGTACGCAGCAACAGCGATCAGTCCGATAACAGCACCGTGGATGCCCTTGAAGGCTGCTTGTACTTTGGGCACATCCTGAAAAGCACTGTAAAACATACTAAGCGCAAATACAATCAAAAACGTCGGCAGAGTGATGCCGACCGTGGCGACAAAAGCGCCGGGAATTTTACCCATCCGGTAGCCCAGGCAGGCGGATGCGTTAATACCTACACCCCCAGGGGCAGAGCTGGCCAGTGACATGAGGTCACTCATTTCCTGACGGCTGATCCATCTTCTTTTATCCACAATTTCTTTTTCGAGCACGGGAATCATGGCGTAGCCGCCTCCAAATGTGGAGGGACCGATTTTGAGAAAAAGCCAGAATAGTTGAAGCAGAACCGACAGATTCTGCCTGAATGATGCGGACACGACGTTCACCTCTTGTTGATTGATCTATCCTCATTATACCATCTTAATTCCACAATGAAATTAACAAGTGGTAAAAAATTTTATTATATCTATTTATAGAGCTTATAAAGAGTAACTTTTTATCTTTTTGGCATTAATCACATCAACTTGGTATGGATTATTTATCGTTTCACTTTTTATTTTGAATTCACCGATCCAGGTAGTCAGGGGTGTCCCTATCGCTTATAATATGAATTATTGCCTACTATAATCCTAGGAATTAACGGAGCGAAGATATGGGGAAACCAACGAATGGTTCATCAGCATCGATAAAGAAGGCCGTAGTGGAGCGGATTGCCCAGAAGGATGACATCTCCAAAGCAGAGCTGATGGCTGAGTTCTCATTGACGAGCAGCAGCTTGACCCGCTTGTTAGAAGAGCTTACGACAGAAGGCTGGATTCTGGAATCCGGCTTTGGTCAGTCGACAGGCGGTAGAAGGCCGATCCTTTACCGTATTAACCCGGCTCACCGATACATATTCGGTCTGGAAATCTCGCGGATTTACTCTACGCTCGGTCTGTTTGATTTGGGAATGAATGCGATACAGTATAAGCGGTGGACGATGGATGAGACCATGACGCCGAACAGACTGACAGCCTATGTGCAGGAACAGATGGACGACATGCTGCAGATCCGGGGGATACCGAGGGATCTCGTTGCAGGGATCGGTATCGGAGCTGTTGGACCGCTTAATCGGGACACCGGTATGATTCTGAATCCGCTCTATTTTCCTGCAGAAGGCTGGTCGAATGTCCCGCTGTGCGAATGGATGGAGGAGAGAACGGGAATTCCTGCCCTTCTGGAGAACGGAGCCAATGCCGCCCTTGTCGGTGAGCACTGGGCTTATCGCGGGGAGAATCTTCAGCATATGCTGTATGTCCATGTCGGCACAGGTCTTCGTTCGGCGATGATGTCCGGTGGACAGCTGGTGTACGGGGCTGTAGATACCGAGGGTTCCATTGGTCAGATGGTGATCCAGATTGACGGTCCCAGGTTGAATGGTACGGGAAATTATGGCGCATTGGAGGCTTTTGCATCCGTCCAGGCACTGGAGCAGCAGGCCAGGTCCCAAGTGAAGATGGGGCGGATGGAGCTGGCGGAGACAGGGGCCGCAGATCCGGAGGCTCTTCATTTTCCCCTGCTGGTCAAGGCACTGCATGAAGGCAGTCCGCATATGAAGGAGCTGTTCTCCCAATCTGCCACCTATCTCGGGATCGGCTTAGGTAATCTGATTAACATTCTGCACCCTGAGAAGGTAATTCTGGGCGGCGCGTTGATCAATGCAGACGACCATTATTTCGATACAGCTGCAGCCACTGCGCAGAAGCACATTTATTATGCCTCTGAATACCAGCCGGAGTTCAGCAAAGGGATCCTGCAGGAGCATGCTGTCGCTCTGGGCGCAGCGGTGCTTGTTTTGAAGAAGATGGTTATATAATGATGAGAAAAGCCGCAGCCGCTGGAAAGATACAGCGGCTGCGGCTTTGAGTTTTGTAAGCAGGACTTGCTGAAGCAGATTAACCCCGTCCGCCCTGGAAGGATGGATATTTGGTCATGCCTCCGTCTGCAAACAGGGTAATGCCTGTTACGTAGCTGGACTCGGATGAAGCCAGCCATACAGCGGCGGCTGCAATTTCTTCAGGCTTGCCGATATAACCGAGTGGAACGAGGGCCTCTACGCCGGCCCGAAGCTTGGAATCAGCAAACTTGACCGCATTAATAGGCGTATTGATTGCTCCCGGCGCAATGCTGTTCACACGGATTCTCTTTGGTGCAAACTCCAGAGCAAGCGTCTCGGTCATCATTTTGACTCCACCCTTACTGGCGGCATAGTGAAGGAAGTGCGGCCATGGAATGATTTCATGTACGCTGGAGATGTTGATAATCCTGCCCTTGATCTCATGCTCCAGCATGTAATCAACGGCCTCCCTGCAGCCAAGGAACGCACCGGTCAAGTTGACGTCAATGACACGCTTCCAGTCTGCCAGGCTCAGGTCTTCCGAAGGAACCTCGTTCTCAATACCGGCATTGTTAATCATGACATCAAGAGAGCCGAAGTGTTCATGTGCGGCCTGTACGAGCTTTTTCACATCCGCTTCCTTGGAAACATCTCCTTGTACCCCGATGGCCTGTCCTCCACAGGCTTCAATTTCTTTGATGAGCGGCTCTACGTCCTGGTCATCACCGTAGTAGTTGATCACTACATGGGCCTGTTCCTGTCCGAAACGGAGTGCCATCGCTTGTCCCAGGCCGGTAGCTGCACCTGTAATGACGACGGTTTGACCTTGCAGATCTGTATACATCTGATTTCCTCCTCCTGACATGCTGACGGATCGATATGTTCAAAGTTACATTAACCAATGTGTTCTGCTATGAAAATGATGAAAATATCAATGCGGTGTTGAGGAAGTGTCTGATTCCCTGCTAGGGTTCTTCTCGATATAAAGCTTCCCATTCTGGTCGATCTGTGCCAGAGCGATATCACGGATTTGATTCACCCCGTGCTGTTTCAACAGTTCATTCACCCACTGATGATCTTTATTTAAATGCCGGAGGCTTGGTTCGATCAGCTGTCCATCGACGATAAAGGAATGCGGCAGCCCGCGCGAAGCTGCAGTCAATGCCATGTCCTCCTTCGGTGAAGTCCCGGTACTGCCAGTAGGCTTCCCAGGAGTAAGAGGACTTATCCAGACATGCCAAATCGAAGAAGCAGATCATCATGGAATGCTCCATCGGGGTGCCCAGCAGCAAATATTGAACAAAAAAAGAGCGATCCGCATTGGACCGCTCTTCCTTCAGGAAGCTGATTTCTGTTTGAGGTGAAAAGTGAAGACGTTAATGAACAGAAGCGGATAGCCGATGAAAGCGACACGCCAGTCACCTATAGCTGCGGAAGCTGCAGCGATACCAATACCCGCAGCAGCCGAGAACCACAAATTACGAAGCTGTACTTTGTTCATTTTTCCACACTCCCTTGAACTATTTTATAAAACAATTGTAGCATTATATGGAAAAAAAACCAATGAAGTGTTGCGGATGTAAAAGAGCTGGAACGTTCATAGCATGAAAGGTTAATGGGGTTTATAAACAGAATCAACGACGGGAGGTTAGGGTGAATGGAACAACAGAAAACAGGAAGTGAGCTTGCGACCTTTGCCGGCGGCTGCTTCTGGTGCATGGTGAAGCCGTTTGATGAGCTGCCGGGAATTCGTTCTATCGTATCCGGGTACACCGGAGGACATACGGATAATCCTACCTATGAAGAGGTGGGGACAGAAACGACAGGACATCGTGAAGCGGTCCAGATTGAATTTGATCCGGGAATCTTCTCCTATCGGCGTCTGCTCGACATCTACTGGCAGCTGATCGATCCGACGGATGAAGGCGGGCAGTTTATGGATCGGGGCTATTCTTATGGAACCGCTATATATGTTCATAATGAGGTCCAGCGTACTGAAGCGGAAGCGTCCAAGCGTGAACTGCAGGACAGCGGACGTTTCAAAAAAAAGATGGTAACCGAAATTATTCCTGCAGGTCCGTTCTATCCGGCGGAAGAGCTGCATCAGAACTACTATAAAACCCATCGCTATCACTATAACCAATATGTGGAGGAATCAGGCAGGTTAGATTTTACCGAAAGGCACTGGAAGGGCAAAAAGGACCGGCAGAAATTGCAGAGGCAGTTGACGCCGCTGCAGTGGCAGGTGACCCAGGAACAGATGGACGAGCCGGCATTCGCTAACGAATACTGGAACAATGATCAGGATGGGATTTATGTTGATATAATCAGCGGGGATCCGCTGTTCAGCACCCGGGATCAGGTTGATGCCGGAACAGGTCTGCCTGCTTTCCGGCGTCCGCTGCACGACGGGCTGATTACGAAGAAGGCAGATCTGCGGAACGGTCTGACAAGGACGGCGATCTTCAGCCGGTTGTCCGGAGCTTATTTGGGGCATGTGTTCTTCGATACAGCGCAGCCCGGTGGTCAGCACTACCAAGTGAACTCGGCAGCGCTGCGTTTTGTGCCAGAACTTAAGTAAAACATCCCTTCAAAAGTATTGTGAGTATTCGCATTCTAAAGGACCTATTAACCTTTCGTGATAAATTTAGTATAAGATTAAAAAAAATTAGTTCTTCAGCTAATGAGTTGGAGGGTCTTTTGGCGGGGGGATACAGGAATGAACGTGGAGGACGTATTTAGTAATTTACCCACATTGGAAACATCAAGGTTAAAGCTTAGAAAATTTACAATTCATGATGCACAGCATATGTTTGATTACTCATCAATGCCTGAAGTTTCTACCTATGTGCCTTGGGAAACTCACAAGAAAATTGAAGATACACTTGAATTTTTAAATTTTGTATTTAAACAGTACAGGCAAGGGAAATTAGCACCTTGGGCCATAGAGTACAAAGAGAACCGTAAGGTGATAGGCACAATTGACTTTGTTGCTTGGTCAACACCTCATCACAGCGCTGAAATTGGTTTCATACTATCCAAAGAATATTGGGGCAGAGGTCTAGTTGTTGAGGCTGCTTTAAAGGTAATTGATTTCGGATTTGAACATATGAAACTTAATCGGATTGAAGCACTTTGTATAGTTGAGAATGTTCAATCACAGCGAGTTCTACAAAAAATAGGAATGAGTTTAGATGGTGTTTCAAAAGAAAAATACTTAATTAAGGAAAAGTTCAGGGATATGGCTGCCTATTCTATACTAAAAAAAGATTATTATAAGAACGAAATTTGTAATCCTTAAGGGACCTCGACAGCAATGATTTAATTGGTTCTCATATGGCTGCTTCTAAGCCTGTAAAAAAAGACCGCCCCTACATGATATTATCCCCTCTAAGTAGACAGTGTGTAAAAAGCGCACTAATGTTTACTTGGAGGGGATTTTTCATGGGCGAAATACGGAAGACATAT
>NZ_JAUQTB010000020.1 GCF_030580655.1 Paenibacillus lacisoli | reverse complement strand
AGTGCAGCAATGCATGGAGCTGACCAGTACTAATCGGTCGAGGGCTTATCCTACAAGCTTGCCGGAGACATCCGGTAGGCAGCTAAATCGCATGTTTGTTTCGGATCCAGTTTTCAGGGAGCAATCCCTTCAACCGACAGGCTCAAGCAGCTTGAAGGAAGAAGTATTGTTTTCAACATTTGGCGATGTTGAGACCTGAAACATTCGTTTGGTGGCGATAGCGGAGGGGTTCCACACGTACCCATCCCGAACACGACCGTTAAGCCCTCCAGCGCCGATGGTACTTGGACCGCAGGGTCCTGGGAGAGTAGGACGTTGCCAAGCATATGAAAACCACTGTTGAGTGATCGACAGTGGTTTTTTGTTGTTTATTTTATCTTGTGACTAGGGAATCCTAACTTGGACATCAGATAGGCTGTTCGATGGCAAAGCTTTAATGACATAACCAATAACGTCCAAAACCAATAGATTGTTTCCAATTTAACCGTGGCTGTCCTCACTCGAAACACAAGTGTTTTTGGTGGAAAACACAGGCTGGAAACTGTCAACCGTTTCGCTTGACACCCCTATAGTGCTTTGCTAAGATTGCAATAATATATTTTCAGGAACTTATTTATAGTGCTGAACCAAGAGGTTTTACAGGCTTTGAACTAATCGTATTCTAAGGAGGAAAACCCAGGTGTGGGAAGATAAGTTTGGCAAGGAAGGTTTGACATTTGACGATGTATTGCTGGTACCGCGCAAGTCCGAGGTGCTTCCCAAAGAGGTTAGCGTAGCGACCGAGCTGAGCAGTAAGGTGAAATTGAATATTCCTCTGTTGAGTGCAGGTATGGACACGGTGACGGAAGCCGCTATGGCTATTGCTATGGCAAGAGAAGGCGGTATCGGTGTTATTCATAAGAATATGCCTGTGGAGAAACAAGCGGAAGAGGTAGATCGTGTAAAACGCTCCGAGAGCGGCGTTATTACAAATCCATTTTCCCTTACTCCGGATCATCTGGTGTCGGATGCTGAACGGGTTATGGGCAAATTCCGGATTTCAGGTGTACCGATTGTTGATGAGAACAACAAGCTGGTTGGTATTTTGACTAACCGCGACCTTCGTTTTATTCATGACTTCAACATCAAAATCAGTGAAGTTATGACACATGAGAACCTTGTCACTGCTCCTGTAGGTACAACCCTTCAGCAGGCTGAAGTTATTCTGCAGCAGCACAAAATTGAGAAGCTTCCTTTGGTGGACGAGACCAACACATTAAAAGGTCTTATCACCATTAAGGATATTGAGAAAGCTATTCAGTTCCCGAATGCAGCTAAGGACGAGCAGGGCCGCCTTCTTGTTGGTGCAGCAATCGGTATTTCCAAAGATACTTTCGAACGGACCGAAGCGCTGGTTAACGCTGGTGTAGATTTGATTGTTGTGGATTCGGCCCATGGTCATTCCATTAACATTATTGATGCAGTTCGCCAGTTGAGAAGCAAATATCCTGAACTGACCATCGTTGCAGGTAACGTTGCAACAGGCGAAGGCACTCGGGAGCTGATCGAAGCTGGTGCCTCTGTTGTCAAAGTCGGTATCGGTCCAGGCTCCATCTGTACAACTCGGGTAATCGCAGGGATTGGTGTACCGCAGATCACAGCGATCTATGACTGTGCGACTGTTGCCCGTGAGTACGGTGTTCCAATTATCGCTGACGGCGGTATCAAGTATTCAGGTGAAATTACCAAGGCTCTTGCAGCTGGTGCTTCTGCTGTTATGCTGGGAAGCTTGTTCGCAGGTACTGAGGAAAGTCCTGGTGAATCTGAAACGTATCAAGGTCGTCGTTATAAAGTATACCGTGGTATGGGATCGATGGCAGCGATGAAGATGGGCAGTAAAGACCGCTACTTCCAGGATGATGACAAAAAGCTTGTACCTGAAGGTATTGAAGGACGTGTGGCCTTTAAAGGCCCTCTGTCCGATACTGTACATCAGCTCATCGGCGGGCTTCGTTCCGGTATGGGATACTGTGGTACAGCCACATTGAAGGAACTGCGTGATGATACAAGCTTCATCCGTATTACGGGTGCAGGCCTTCGTGAGAGCCATCCGCACGATATTCAAATTACGAAAGAAGCACCTAACTACTCGCTGTAAATTCGGAAATAGACAATCTTACCAGGCAGGCAGGGCGTAAAAAGGCTCTGTCTGTCTTTTTTTGCTTATATCACTATGATAGAATAGAACAAGCGGCCAACAAGAGAACACGCAAAGGGTTTAAATTCTCCTTCAACGTCAGTTGATAGAATAGGTTAACCTATACATAGAGAATGGTAGAGAGACACTTTTCTCCTGCCAGCATAAGCAAATCCGCATATAAATCTGTTCTGTAGGAACGCTCGTTAAACTCCGGTTTAATGAATTTGAATAAGGGTTTGAGAGGAGTTTATATTCATTGAAAGCGAAGCTTAATATCCAACAACTACGTTCCGGTAAGAGCAAACGTCAAATCATCAAGAAGAGCATGGCTTCAGTTATGCTTTTAAATATGTTATGTGTATCAGCTTTGCCAGCTGCAGCTATTTTGGCGCCTGATGCGACTTACGCTGCGGCAGCTTCAACAGCTGTAACGCCAAATACGATTAACCCGTCCGTCACTGCCCCACAGCTTAAGCTGAATTCTGCAATTTTGATTGAACCTACCACCGGACAGGTACTCTTGTCTCTGAACCCAGATGAGCCGCTGCCTCCTGCCAGTATGACTAAGATGATGACCGAGTACATCGTGGCTGATCAGATCAAGCAGGGCAAGCATAAGTGGTCTGATGTTGTAACCGTTGGAGAGAATGCGGCACAAAGCATTGGGTCCCGTATTTTTCTGGCTAAAGGAGACCAACATACGATTGAGCAGCTGTATATAGCGATGGCCGTTGGATCAGCCAATGATGCAACGGTAGCACTCGCTGAGTATATCTCCGGTTCTGAAGAAAACTTCGTTAAGTTGATGAATGAAACTGCCAAGAAGATGGGTATGAAGAACACTGTGTTCATTAATTCCACGGGTCTGGACCGTGCAGATATGCCCGCCAAGTACAGACCGGACACGGACAAAGAAACCTTGATGACGGCTCGGGATGCCTCTATTCTGGCTACACGGATCATTCAGGATCATCCTGATTTTAACAAGTATACAACCATTCAGAACTACAAGTTCCGTGACCGGGATGCATCTCCGATTGTGAACTGGAACTGGATGCTTGAGGCCAACAAGAATGTGACCAATTTCAAGCAATTCGCTTACGAGGGTCTGGATGGTCTCAAAACTGGACACACGTCAAATGCGGGCAACTGCTTCACAGGGACTGCTGTTCGTAATGGCGTTCGGCTGATCAGTGTCGTCTTTGGTGCAGATACCGAAGCACATCGTTTCACTGAGACCAAGAAAGTGCTGGACTATGGTTTCAACAACTTCGAAGTCAAACAGGTCGTAGCTCCCAAAACAACGGTTAAAGGCACAGAGACAGTGAACGTAACCAAGGGCAAGGAATCTTCAGTACCTGTTGTAACAGATAAAGCTGTAAGCTTCATCGTTCCAAAAGGCGCCAAGGATCCTAAGCTCACAACCAAAACTAATATCACGCCCGCTGAATCCCTCGTGGCTCCGTTAAAGAGCGGTACCAAGGTCGGAACAGTCACTTATACGTATCAGCTGGATGCTAAGGCGCAGCCGCAGACCCAAACCGTTAACCTGATCACTTCAGAAGAAGTGGAAAAGGCAGGCTGGTTCCGCCAGCTGTTCCGGGCTATCGGCGAATTTTTCGGTGACCTGTTCGACAGCATCAAAAATCTGTTCTAATCCTTATTAAACGACAGGGGTTTAAGGACAAACTGTTGTATATTTAAGATGCTTAATGTAAAATATCGAGTTAGATTGTAATATCATTTTCAGAAAAAATGTTGTTATCAAACATTTTGCATATGTATAACCACTACGGGAGGCATGAACATGGAAACGGGAACATCGCGTGTAAAAAGAGGTATGGCAGAAATGCAAAAAGGCGGCGTCATTATGGACGTCATGAATGCGGAGCAGGCAAAAGTTGCAGAAGCAGCCGGTGCTACAGCTGTAATGGCACTTGAGCGTGTACCTTCCGATATTCGTGCTGCCGGCGGCGTAGCTCGTATGGCTGATCCTACAATTGTAGAGGAAGTTATGAAGGTTGTATCCATCCCTGTTATGGCCAAAGCAAGAATCGGTCATTATGTTGAAGCTAAAGTGCTGGAATCCCTGGGTGTCGATTACCTTGATGAGAGTGAAGTACTGACTCCTGCCGATGAAGTTTTCCATATTGATAAGCACGAGTTTACCGTTCCTTTCGTTTGTGGCGCCAAGGACCTTGGCGAGGCACTCCGTCGTATTGGCGAAGGCGCGTCCATGATCCGTACAAAGGGTGAGCCAGGAACAGGCAACATCGTTGAGGCTGTGCGTCATATGCGTTTCATCAACAGCCAGATCCGCAAAGTGGCCAACATGTCCAAGGATGAACTGTATGCTGAAGCTAAAAACCTTGGTGTAGCGTATGAACTGCTGCTTGGTGTACATGAGACAGGTAAGCTGCCTGTCGTTAACTTTGCTGCCGGCGGTGTTGCTACTCCTGCTGATGCGGCTCTGATGATGCACTTGGGTGCAGACGGTGTATTCGTAGGCTCCGGTATCTTCAAATCGGACAATCCTGAGAAATTTGCCCGTGCCATCGTAGAAGCTACGACACATTACACGGACTACAAACTGATTGCCGAAGTGTCCAAGAACCTGGGCACACCAATGAAAGGCATCGAAATCTCCAGCCTTGCTGCAGCTGATCGGATGGCCAATCGCGGCTGGTAAGAGAGAAGGAACTAGCATGAAGATAGGGGTATTGGCATTACAAGGCGCTGTCGCCGAGCATATTCGCAGTATTGAGCTGGCCGGAGCTGAAGGTGTGGCCATCAAACGTGTAGAGCAGCTGGAAGAGATCGAGGGCTTGATTATTCCTGGCGGAGAGAGCACAACCATTGGCAAGCTGATGCGTAAATACGACTTTATGGATGCGATTCGTGAATTTTCTTCGCATGGGAAACCGATCTTTGGTACATGTGCCGGTCTGATCGTTCTGGCAGAACGGATTGACGGTCAGGAAGAGGCTCACTTGGAACTAATGGATATGACGGTAACCCGGAATGCTTTTGGTCGTCAGCGCGAAAGTTTTGAGACGGATTTGACGATAAAAGGAATTGAAGAGCCGGTTCGGGCTGTCTTTATCCGCGCGCCGCTGATTCAATCGGTTGGGGAACAAGTGGATGTGCTCTGTGAGTATAAAGGTGAGATTGTGACCGCACGTCAAGGGCATCTGCTGGCATCCTCGTTCCACCCGGAATTAACGGACGACTACCGTCTCCACAGCTATTTTGTGAAAATGGTAGAAGAAGCAGCAAAGTAATCGGATGAGCCGTTCCTTAACGGTGATATGAATGCAAAAGATAAGAACACCTTGACTCCAGCGACTCCGGTACCGATTGAGATGCCTGATCGCAGCAGAGAGCTTCATGAGAAAGGCACGGCCCTCTACAGGTGCGGCGGCCCGCCGATTGAAAGTTCTCTGCAGGAGTGAAGGTTGTTTTTTTAGGAGGCTATCTTGTGTTAGATGTTAAAATATTGCGCAATGAATTCAGCAAAGTGGAGCAGGCTCTGCAGAACCGCGGTAAGTCGCTTGATCTGATCGCTGATTTTCCTGAATTGGATACGCGCCGCCGTGAACTGCTGCAGGAGAGCGAAGCACTGAAGAATCGCCGTAATACGGTCTCGGGTGAAGTTGCCCGCCTGAAGAAGAACAAGGAAAATGCAGATGAATTAATTGTCGAAATGCGCGAAGTATCGGATCGAATCAAGCAAATGGATGAGGAGATCCGCCATCTGGAAGCCCGTATCGATGAATTGACAATGGCGATTCCGAATATTCCTAATGAGAGCGTACCGGTTGGGACATCGGAAGATGATAACGTGGAGATCCGCCGCTGGTCGGAGCCGCGTTCATTTGAATTTACACCAAAGGCACATTGGGATGTTGCGCAGGATCTGGGTATTCTGGATTTTGAAGCAGCGGCCAAGGTGACAGGTTCCCGTTTTACCTTCTATAAAGGTCTGGGAGCCCGACTTGAACGTGCATTGATCAACTTTATGATGGATCTTCACAGCAATGAACACGGCTATGAAGAGATGCTGCCGCCGTACATTGTGAACAGAGACAGTCTGTATGGTACGGGCCAGCTCCCCAAATTCGAAGAAGACTTGTTCAAACTGCGGGATACAGAATACTACCTCATTCCTACTGCTGAGGTACCTGTTACGAACTACCACCGTGAAGAGATCCTGGACGGAGAAGAGCTTCCTAAACGTTATGTAGCGTACAGCTCCTGCTTCCGCTCGGAGGCGGGTTCCGCAGGCCGTGATACGCGCGGTCTGATTCGCCAGCATCAATTCAACAAAGTGGAGATGCTCAAGATTGTTCATCCCGATCATTCGTATGAAGAGCTGGAGATGATGACGAATAATGCCGAACGTGTGCTGCAGCTTTTGAACCTGCCTTACCGTGTTCTGTCGCTGTGTACCGCTGATATGGGCTTTACAGCTGCCAAAACGTATGATCTGGAAGTCTGGCTTCCGGAGAGCAATATGTATCGTGAAATTTCATCGTGCTCGAACTGTGAGGACTTTCAGGCGCGTCGGGCCAACATCCGTTTCCGCCGCGAAGCCAAAGCAAAGCCAGAATTCGTACACACCCTGAACGGGTCCGGACTGGCCGTAGGCCGCACGGTTGCCGCCATTTTGGAGAACTACCAGCAGGCAGACGGCAGTGTAGTGATCCCCGAAGTACTCCGTCCATACATGGGTGGTGTTGAGACAATCACGCGCAAGAACTAAAAAGATTGATTTGATTTAGTAAATGTGGTAAAATCATTTTGTTACGTGTTCAGAGAACCTGTGAATGTAACAGAACATTTTATCACCTGGAGAGGTACCGAAGCGGTCATAACGGGGCGGTCTTGAAAACCGTTAGGGGGCAACTCCACATGGGTTCGAATCCCATCCTCTCCGCCATAACCTTTAAATGACACGCCGTACATTGCTTTACGGCGATTATGATTGAAACGCACTAGACTGTTGAACAGCGGTCTGGTGCGTTTTTTTGTATTGGTGACCGTTAGTGAAAAATCTAACGGGAGGTAATCAATATGAGTTCAAGCAATGGAAAAACACCGCAAAAGCGCGGGCAAAGGAAGAATAATTTAGACATTCCCCAGCGGTTATTAGACCGCCTTACTCCTTCGGTCTTGGAAACGCCTCGGTCCACGCTTCAAGAAGCCGAGAAACCTCGCCCTGAGACGTTGACACTGGACAAGCTATTTAACCGTTACTACGCCGCACGACAAGCGGCAGGGGCGGCAGAACGCACCTTAGAAGACTACAGAAAGCATATGAACTGGTTTCGGCGTTTCTTAGCCAACGAGTACAGCGGTCTTGATAACTTTGTACCTAACCGTGATGTCATCCGTGTATGGATTTCATCTATGTTGACGGTACAGAGGTTGAAGCCTTCAACAATAAATATTAGATTACGTACAGTTAAGGCAATGTTTAATTGGGCTATAAGTGAAAGAATCATAAAAGAATCTCCATTTGAAAATGTTGAGTTATTGAAGGTACCTGAGGAAGATTTCCAAGTGATTTCAAAGGCACAGGAAAGAAAGCTCTTCAATTGCTGTGAATTGACTACTTTCTTGGGACTGCGTGATGCATTATTGATGTCTTTTCTGCTTGATACTGGGGTGCGTATTGGGGAGTGCATGAGAATATTTGTAGAGGAAATTGATTTACAGAATCGCTCTGCTTCCGTACGTGCAGAATCAGCTAAAAATAGAAAAGCACGGACAGTTTACTTTGGAGTAAGAACCCAAGAACTATTGGTTATTTACCTTGCTTGGCATGAGATGAACGGACAAGCTCCAAACTTATTTCTAAATGAATATGGTCAGCCATTAGATAAGAATTGGGCAACAAGATGTATTAGCTACATCGGGAAGAAGGCAAAGATTACGGGGGTTCGTATAAGTCCTCACACATTCCGCCATACATTTGCTACTCGTTATATAAAGGCAACAGGTGACCCTTTTTCATTACGACGATTGCTCGGACATTCATCAATGGAGATGGTCAACCGTTATGTTAATCAGGATGTTGCTGATGTTCGTGAGCAATATGAGAAGTTTATGAACAGAGGGGACTGAGCGGTGCTTATGGACTAAGGTATGGCTGGGAAGATGGTGTAACTACCACCTGAACTTCTGGGCATTTTCAGAAAAGTATCTAAGCGATGTTGTAGATAAGATGATGAGCACTATGTAGGCTAACATTAGCGTAATTTTTGTGATAAAATATGGAAGGGAATACCACTTATAATACTACTTATAATATAACTTCACTACCCCCTCACGAAATAATAAGGGGGGTGTTTTGGTTTGTTTTCAACCAGTATTCTTAACCATATCGATGCTGATTTAGGGAATGGAATTAAAGAATTTCTAAAAACTTATTGGTTTGTAATTGGAATGCTATTTGGTGCCATCCTGTATCTGATTGAGCAAAAGTTTAAGAAATAACTTTGAGGAGGAATACGATTGAAGCAAGTGAGCAAAATTATTGGAATTGAGGAATACAGAAGGATAAGGACTTTAAGGAAATATTCTAAATCAAAACCTATTAAGAAACTGACGGCAGAACAAATGAAGTCCTCAAATGAGAAGAAAAGACGAGAAGATTGAAGTCAGCGGAACAACGAATATTTTAATTATTAGGAGTGGGCGCCATGAGCACAAAAAAGCCGTTAGAGCAAATTATCGAAGATGAAACAGCTTTGAAGTTCTTGGAGATGGCTGGTGAGTTTAATCAATATACTGAAAATACTCGCACAAAATTAAACCATTTGATAAAAATGGTTTTTGGGCAATATAGATTTGGGGGAGACGCCAACTACGATTTAGTTCGTAGATTAGATAGGGTCATTCAAGGATGGGAGACAACGGAGGAGCTCATTGGATTTATTAAAAATCGTCAGGACAAGCAGGACTAATATTTATCTTTCCCGCCGCCGCAAAGTCCTCGGATTTCAGTAGGAAAGAAAGACTGTACTTCTCCTTAAAATCTAATATTTGATTGTAGGCGACTTTCTAGACTGAGGTCGTCTTTTTTTGTTTCCGCAACTTTGGCAGTATCAGCATTCCAGATGTTTTGTTCCCCCCCTCTCCAGCATCCATTATGAGTTTGAATTTCATTCGACTATGTGGGGATTTTTGAAGCTGTCTTCTTAAATATATAGATGTGTCCGAATAAGGCATATTAAGTCAGAATCAAAGCTCTTAAAGTAGATTATTCAAAGGAGAAGTGGGAATGGAAAGTTTAGTGAGTTCAAATATAGTGTGTGACAAGTACAGCATTTCTAAACGCACGCTATGCAGATGGAAACATGAGGGATTACCTTCTGTCAAATTATCATACAACATGGTCAGGTATCAGCTTGCTGAAGTGGCTAAATGGATTGAATCTAACAAAGTTATGGTGGCAGGAGCGGGAAAAGAATGAGTATAGCGCGTGAGCTACTCGAAGAAGCAGACAAAAGATTAAAGAGAAGTAGAGTTAATAGAGTAATAGATGGGAATGGGGAAGAACGAACCGATTGCATAGTAATAACCCCTGAAATGCGGGAAGCGGCTAGAAGGAGGGGGAAGCTGGAGACTTACAGGAACAGGACGGAAAATCCATTTACGATGGTGAATATGGAAGGAGCAAAACAATTAGCGACAATGGAGAGGTTGAGTACAAAGGAGTTGGGATATTTTTTGGTGCTTCAATCATATATAGGTTATGACAACATGCTTAAAATGTCGTTAGATGCAAGAATACCTATGACTGAGAAGGGACTAGCGGAAGTACTAAGGATAAGAGATAAAAGAACATATTCCAACTTGCTCAGAAGGTTCGATGAACTAGGCTTAATACAAAGCCAAAGGGTTTCTTTATTTAAGAAAGAATATGAAGCGTTTTACATCAGTAAAGCCTATTGCCTAAGGGGAACAAGCAAAGAGACTAGACTAGTCAAGGTTTTCATCGAAGCTATGCATGAACTGTACAGTCAGCAGGATATAAAGCCCGCTGATATTGGTTTCTTATATCGTATACTCCCATATATGCACTTTGAAAGTAATCACCTTGTAAGGCATCCCTACGAAAAGGATTTATCCAGTGCAGAAGCATTATCTCTAAGGGATGTAGTAGAAATCACTGGTATGGATGAAAAGAATGTCAAGGAACATCTTAGAATTAAGCTGTCTGGCGAGCATGTTTTTGGCTCGTTTAAGGCTGGGAAGAACAGTGTTTACAAAGTCAATCCATCATTATTCTATCGAGGTATTGCATCGGAACTAGTGAAAGCAGACTTTACTTTGACGGAACAGAGCCGTAATTAATGCGCTGTTCCTGTAACATGTACCGGAAAGTGATATTCACAAATTTTATAAGAGGAAAATGCAATCTCAATCGAGGGGTGTTTTTGCAGGAATATTGAACAACCGAGGGGTATTTTTGCAAACTTTAAAGTGGTCTCAGCCTTAGAGCCATAAGGGTTTTAGGGACTTCCCAAAAGTAGTATCTCTCTTATCTTAGAAGATATATATAATTATTAAAGTTATAACTATAGGCAGAAAGGTTATTTATTACCCAAAATAATCCGTTTACCGCGAAGCAAAGCAAGCAATCGTCAATCTTATTCAACATGTCCCTGTTGACGATTCAAATTATAGGCATTAGCAAAGAATATATAGCTGATTAATGATATAACATATATATGATTGAAGTACCCAGTCATCTTAGTTAAATGGTTAGGTACTTGCCGCCTGAACTGGAATGAAATATATTCCGCATGTTTAAAATCAAATATGCATTGGCAGAGGAGTGAACAATATGACGTATTAAAATTAAAATTATACTCTACTTGCCAATGGATAAAATATATTCTTATGCAAGTCGTCGTCCAAATCTAAGCGCTTACGTAATCATTCCTATAGTGGCGGCGCTAAGATTCAGATAAAAGGATGTTATGGGCTTGTCAGAATATTGCCAACAAAAATGTTGCTTAGCAGAATGTTGTCGTTGGAACCGATGGATACATAATCATGACTTATACTTCATCTAACTAAAGTGCTCTTGGTAAACCGGAGTTTTTGTGTGTGACCCTGCGTAGCCCTAACTTCCTCGTTCTGATTCCGTTCCGGCGAATATCCCCCTCCCCCACTTCAGATAAGGTATATTATCAGAATCAGTTTGTTCAGAATATCGTATTGAAATGTAACGGTATATATATAGATGAATTTGGATTTAATAACAGTTTAATTGACGATAAATGTTTTTTAACTACTTGTAATAGATTCGCCTTATTTCGACATACATTGTCAAACAAGGCAGTTAGAATATAAGTAACTTAAAATATTTAGCCTTGAAGAGGTGCTTTAATTGGGGACTTTATCGGAAAATGTAAACAAAGACAGAGATGGCGGATACTATGCAGTAAAAGGATTTCTATATCAATTCGATATGACTATAAAAACTATATTGCTGAATCCTTCTCAAGACGTTCTATTTGAACAATTGCAAGATATCAGCTATGAAAATTTTATCATTCAAGTAAAACATAAAGAATCACAAACATATGCTCATAGTAAAATTAGAAAACCAATTGTTCAGTTGTTAGATTTACATAAAGAGGATGAAAGTAAAAAATATCGCTTGCATTGTTACTTTAAAAATACAGTTTCACACAAGAAGAATTTATCTATAAAAGAATTAAACGACATTCTATCGGTTGAGAAATCTAATTATACAGCTCAGCAAAAAGCAAAATTCTTAAAATGCTTTGAACTTTATTATACTGAGGATTTTATTACGCAATTCGACGAGGTCATTTCATTAATTGAATCTTCCTACAGTTTAAAAGATAGGCAGGAGGCTATTTTACATCATGCAATGATTCGCTCTCATTTACTTCAATTATCAATAAATAAAGATAAGTTACAAAGGATGATTAATAAATCAAATTTAGATTCATATGTAATAAAGGCGAGAAAGTTGTTCTTCGATTCGGGTTACGCTAGTTATCTTGGAAGAGAAAAATATGAAAGATACCTTAAAAAGATGTACTTTACAGTTGACTTAAATTTATTAAATTTAGAAAGGTTATTCATAGTAGATATATATGAAGATTTGCACTTCTCTATTATAGCCAAGATAATGTCTAAGATTATAAGAAAATATAAGAGACTTAGTAAATCGCCACCTCCTATTTTTTATTTGAGAAAATTGAGCAGAGAGAGAACAAATCATTTCAAACAACTTGTGTATGATAACGGCGACAAATTTAATGATGGCACATTTTTTGATGGGGACAGATTTAGAATTGAGAAGTTTAAAGATGACAACGATTGCCTTTTTAAAATTATAAATGAGAAGAATTTAGAAGAGGTACTAAGTGCTAATTACATTAATGAAATTTACCATTTCTATTTAAGTGATTATCTTGAGATAGATGGAGCTAAAGACCGAATTACAAACATTCATCTTGAAGATATTTCTCAGATATTAAATATAATTTAACCTAGGAGGGCGATGTACAATGAGTATGTTTGATATTGAGGAGAAAGTCGCAAAGGTTATTTCTGTTCTACCTAACAAAATTAAAATTGAAATCAATAATATTGAGCAATTTAAGCTACAGAGTGAAAAGTTTTCTGTGGGTTCTTATTTGAGAGTATCTGATAGCGAAGATTGCGCATTAATTTGTATAATTGAAAATTTTACAATTCAAAAGGAAGAAAACAAAGATAGTATTTATCTTATAGAAGCAATGCCCATAGGCTTTTTAGATGTTGATGGTAAGTTCACAAGGGGAGGCAATAACATTGCTATTCCTCCAACTGATGTAGAGACAGCAAAAAATGAAGAAATTCAACAAATTTATGATTCAATCGAAATTGATAGTAAGTTCTGTTTTGCATCACTTTCTCAAGATAAATCAATTAAAGTACCTGTTAATGGAAATAAATTTTTCAATAAACATATTGCTGTAGTTGGGTCAACTGGTTCAGGTAAGTCACATACAGTTGCGAAGATTTTACAGGAAGCGACATTAACAAAAAATGTTGGCTACAAAAACTTGAATAATTCTCATATAGTTATCTTTGACATCCATTCTGAGTACCATACTGCGTTTCCGCATGCGAACTACCTTGATGTTGATTCTCTGTTTCTGCCTTATTGGCTTATGAATGGAGAGGAATTAGAAGAATTATTGGTGGAAACAGGTGAAAATCAAGCTTATAATCAATCATCTCTCCTGAGAAGGATAATAACTAGAAACAAACAAACTACCCATGATAACAGCAATTTAACTTATGATGCACCTGTTAAATTTTCAGTTTCTGAGGTTTTGAATTGTCTACTAAATTTAAGTAGAGAAACAAAAAATTATAAAAGTCCAAACAAAATGAGCATAAAGAGTAATGAGCAATCTTTTGAAACAGATGAAGAAAAATTTGACTTTTATTTTAAAAAACAATATGAGTTCGAAGAAGCGAAAAGTCAGAGTTTTAGCAAGGGGACTTATAATGATGGAAGTTTAGAAAAGTTTATTTCGCGTATAAGAAATAAATATTTGGATAAAAGGTTAGAATTTTTATTTGGAGAAAAAAGTGAAAGCCATACGTTTGAAAGCACCTTGAGACAAATATTAGGCTATGAAGAAGATAGAGAATCAAATGTCACAATAATCGACTTGAGTGGAGTTCCGTTCGAGGTGTTAAGTATTACTGTATCCTTAATATCAAGATTAATATTTGAATATGGATATCACTATAAAAAAATGCTGGAAAAGGTACAATCAAACAACGAGGTTAATTTAGAATATGCTCCTATATTGTTAGTATACGAGGAAGCCCACAAGTATGTACCAAAGAACAGCTCAGCAAAATACAATGCATCCAGAGTATCTATAGAGAGAATAGCTAAAGAAGGAAGAAAGTATGGTGTTAGTGCCATGATTGTAAGCCAGAGACCATCCGAAATTTCTGAGACAATATTTTCACAATGCAGCAATTTTGTCTCCATGCGGTTAACCAACCCTGAGGACCAGAACTATGTAAAAAGACTAATGCCTGATACGCTAGGTCCACTTACAGATTCACTACCCACACTTAAAGAAGGGGATGCAATTCTGTTAGGTGATGCATTGATTATGCCTTCTTTAGTCACAATTGATAGATGTGCCCCATCGCCTTCCTCAAATGACATAATGTATCTCGAACACTGGAAAAAAGAATGGCTGGACATCTCCTTTGATAAATTAGCCGAGAGATGGATTAAATAAATTAATTAGAATAAGGAGCCATTTATTGTGGCTCCTTTAATTTTAAAAATCTATATTTAGTTTTTTTTCTTTCTTTTTGTAAGTGAAAGCTCAAATCTTTGTTGTAACCGCTCAGAGGAAGGATGGTTTTCTGGATTGTCTGGCAGAGAGATTTTATTATAGTTTGCAATTACGATTTCATCAATTACAAAATTGATTATTGTTCCGTCTGGTTTAATACATATGTTCCCTACCTCATATTCTGCATCGTGAATTGCACATAAGCATATTCCATTCTTAATTGAATCATCATTGCACTTATGTGCTGGATAAATATGAGCAGCTTTTAAAGAAGACTTCGCTTTTACCTCACACATTGCACATTTGTAATTATAAGCTTCGAGTACTTGTTTTCTAAAGTCTCTTTTTCTAACCAATTTTTTATGGACTTTTTCTTCATAAGGTCTATTATCGGGATGAGCTTTTCCATTTGGGTATGTAAGAATTACTCTACCTTCTTCATTTTTTGAAGCAACAGGTAATAAGTCATATCTCTTTTTTGACATATCTAAAAACCCATATAAGCCTTCTCCAAATACTATCTCTACTCGGACTTCTCCCTTATTATGATGGTCGAATGCTAAACAGATGGGATAATAGATTTCAGGGGATAACTTTTCTAAAAAATCTTCTTTTAATTGCCGATTTCTTTCTTCCTTTATTGCTGCATTATTTGCATGTATTAATTCCTCTTTAATAAAGACTTTACCGGAACAATCAATAGGGTGCATATCTTGCTCTCCTTAGTATTAGAATGTAAAAATATTACCATGCATTTTAATGATGGTAAACAGTCTGTCGCCTGCTAATTTATTAGAATATTTGAAGTGCAATTTTATTGTTAGTGAAATATAGTGAAATAATATCCAACGAATTAAGTAAATTGGAGATACAGATAAAGCGAAAAAAATGATGATAACTAGTATCTTTGTTATTAGAAGTTGATTTTGTGCTTCTGAGAATAATAAAATGAAGTTATCTAACGGTCATGTATCCAATTGAACCTATAACTGAAACCGCTGTAGCGGTTCAACAATAAGTGCCATAAAATCAGACAAAATAAGGGTTGGTGGGCTTTTACAATGAGGGGCGGTCTTGAAAACCGTTAGGGGGCAACTCCACATGGGTTCGAATCCCATCCTCTCCGCCATACATACAGCATCTAAGCCATTGTTCAGAGTCATCTGAATGATGGCTTTTTATGTTCCTGCATGCTACGTATAAAAGAGTGACATTCTCCGCACGTTAACAGGGTGGAGGTGATTCACATGAACCGAGAGCTGAATATGGATCAGCAGCAGCTGGCAGGCGCCTGGCAGGAGCAAATGGGGAATATACTGCAGCCAGGAGACCAGGCTACAGTGCTCGCCGATGAAGCCGATCCGAATGCACTTCGTATTCATATCGATTCTTCAGGCCGTCAAATGTACTCGTTTGATTTTAAGTGCGCTTATGTTGATTCCCGGGAAGTCCGCGTAGAACTGGTGGATGTCGAAAGGTCGGGTTTGCACGTTGATGAGCGTACGGGTCCAATTCAGGAGCTTGCTTCTGATTATACAAGGCAAATTCACGAATGCGCCCAAACGCTTCAACAGCTGACCCATCCGTAGTGCAAGATGGCAAATGATCCGGCAGGAGGGACACAAGATGAGAAAAGCAAAAAACGGCCTGGACAAAAACCTGAGCGGTGTAGTGCGAGATCTGGAGCAGACACCGGTCAACAGTCATCAGGCACAGCAGGTTAATCAGGACCGGAATGACCGCCGCCATCTGAGCGAGCTCCGTCATGGCCATCCTACAGGTCTGCAGGATCAGTAAACCCAATCCAATTCATATTGAAGAACAGGTGTGAGGACTGTGAGTAAGCCTAAGACAATTCCGGTTCCGGAAGCGCAGGATACACCGCCAAGAAGAAAACACAGCGGTGGACAACAGGAGCCTTTATCCGGTTCCAAAAAGGTAAAGAACCATAACCATGTGGATCATTTGAATCCTGAAGGATCCTAGTCAGACAGGTCCCGGCGTATGCCGGGATTTTTATATTTTATTAGACATATTGCAGATACATCTATAATTACATAACCATATTAGGACTAAAGTTTTATTTCCTAATTCCATCTTACCGATTTCCAAAAAGTGTTTCCATTTCTAAAAAAGTGGGTTATCATAGAACGTGAACTATTGATGTGTGCAGAATGAGAGGAGAGAAACACATGAGTAAAAAGTATACAGCCGCGATGCTGGCACTGCTTTTAACAGTGATGGTAGCATTGGCTGGATGTGGCGCGAAACAGCAGGAACCTAAAGAGGCCGTTAAGTCGGCAGCTGCGAACGCTACAAAAATGACTTCGTATGCAATGAAAAGTAAATTCACTTTGGATAACCTGTCCATTGTTATGAAGAATGAATCAGAGAACGCAGCTATTGGCAATGCTATGAGCTATCTGAAGAATGCAGAATTGACTGTAGACGGTGTGTACCAAGCAGACCCTATGCAGACGGAAATGACCATGAACCTGGCGCTTAAAGGCGACATGGCTATGACATTCACGGTTCCTATGGTAATGACCAAAGAGAAGCTGTTCGTGAAGATTCCGAACATTCCAATGCTGCCGATGCCTGAGAAGATTGTGGGCAAATTCCTCGAAATGGATCTGAAGGAGCTGGCTGAGGAATCCGGTACAGAGTTCAGTCCGGACTCGCTGGACCAAGCCAAAATGCAGCAGCTGTCCACAGATGTTATCAATGCGATCCTGGCTGAATATGACCAGACGAAATACTTTAAGAACATCAAACCAAGTGATGCTGGCCTTCCTGAAGGTGTAGATGCGAAGCAGGTTGTTCAATTCAGTGTAGACAACAGCAACGTTAAAGAAGCTGTAACGATCTTCGTGAACAAATCCATGCCGAAGGTGCTGGATGTGTTGAGCAAGCCGGAATACCGTGACATGCTGCAGATCAAACAGGAAGATCTGGATGAAGCGAAGAAAGAGCTGCAGTCCACCGATCAATCCGAATTGAACAAAACATTGAATGAGATGAAGGATCACCTGAAGGTGAACAAGTTCAACATCAACATGGCAATGAACAAAGATAATTACCCTGTTTACCAGAACATCAAAACAGATGTTGAGGTACAGGATGAGGAAATGAACGTTAAGGTTGCCTTTACAGGCAGCAGCCAGTACAGCAAGATCAATGAAAAACAAGACTTCAAGATTGGTATTCCAACAGGTGACCAAGTCATCACGATGGAACAACTTCAACAGGAAACAGGAAGCACATACTAATTTTGAATGACCAAACCCCCTGCCTATTAGGCAGGGGGTTTTACTTTGCGAGCATATAAAGGTTCATTTGCTGTATTCCGGAATGTCACCCTCAATGATGGCATATCGCTCCTGGTCCGTCCACTGATCATTAATTTTAAGGATTTGACGGCAAATGCCTTCAGAGCGAAAACCCGCTTTCTCCAAAACACGCCGGGAGCGATGATTTGTCGGCAGTATGATTGCCTGTATACGATGAAGCTTGAGGGAACGGAAAGCATATTGCAGGACCAGCTGAAGAGCAGCCGTCATGATGCCCCGCCCCTGCTCTTCATGATCCATAGAATAACCTACATCAGCATACTGGCCAAAGCCACGAGATATATTGGACAGCGTAATATGACCGAGCAGGCGATCATCAAGGGCATCAAAGACGCCGAACATATAAGCCAAGTCATGATCAGCATCATCCCGGCGCTGCCGTATCAATTCCTCTTGCATTTCCAATGTAAAGAACGAGGGGTCCCTCTTCGGTTCAAAAGGCTGGTGTGATGCACGGTTACGAACTCTGAACTCATAGAGAATCTGAGCATCATCCAACTGGAATGGACGCAGGTAAAAACCCTTCGCCTTGTGCTGCAATGTGAGGGCCATACAGAAAAACCTCCTATGTGTAATTTAAATGATGCTTATCATTTACGGCGCAGACGCCGGAAAAACTCTGTAAGCAGAGATGCACACTCCCGCTGCAGAACGCCGCTTACAATCTGGGTACGGTGATTAAATCGGGGTTCCTGCAGCAGATTCATTAAGGTACCCGCACATCCTGCCTTGGGATCGGTTGTACCATAGACCACTTCTTCAATACGGGATTGGACAATGGCTCCCGCACACATTGGACAAGGCTCCAATGTAACATACAGCCTGCAGTCGAGCAGCCGCCAAGCCTGCAGATATTCACTGGCCTGCTTAATGGCGACAATCTCCGCATGAGCGGTAGCATCGTGGGACGTCTCACGCAGGTTATAACCTCTGCCGATAATTTCATTGCCCCGGACTACAATAGCACCGATGGGCACTTCTCCGAGCTCTTCAGCCTTGCGGGCTTCTAGGATTGCCTGCTGCATCCAGTATTCATGAGGAAGCTCTTCCGGAGTCATTTCTTTCGTTTCTGGCACTAAATATGCCCCTTTCTTTCAAGCAATTATCCTGCGAACAAATATTCGTTTGTTAACATGATGTGCACAAAATTGTGGATAACTAAGCAGTTATACACAGAGTTGTCCACAAATTCTGCATATCTTTGTGGATTTGTGCACAGTTTGTGGATGGATACTTATTATTGTAGGGAAGGGTGGAGAAAATATCAATTAACAATGCAGGGATTTTCTTTTCAAACCCTCAGGGAGAAGGTATGATGAGATTGTAAACTACCATTTATCGCCAATATCCGCCAAAAAGTGAGGGACGGGTTTGTCAATAAAAACGAAGTTATCCATCATAATGTCAGGGTCGGTACTATTAATTTTAGTATTGAATATTGCTCTTAATTATTTCACAACCCAGGAGAATCTCAAAAAAGACAGTGACCTGAAGACTGTCCTGACCGCCAAACAGATTGCGGTGGCTATTGAACAGAGCCAATTCAGCTCTGATTATGTAGAGAGGCAGATTGCTTATAACCTCCGAATAGCGGCCAGCGCCGCTGCAGATGAGCTGGATCCTGACATTCAGAATATATCTAACGATAATCTGATTGCACTCAGCCGGAAGATCGGCGTCAGCCATATCACCCTTTTTGTCAGGAAAGATGATGATATCGTAGCCGTTCGCTCGTCGGATCCTGCCGAGATCGGAATATCTACCAAGCGATGGGATTACTGGTACAAAGCACTGAGTCAGCTGTTCAGCCGCCAACCGGTTACGGTAAAGCAGGGACAGATTCTGGACAATTTCTGGTCAGGACCGTTTGAACAGTCTTACAGTGAGCCTGACCGCATTAATAAATGGGGATATTACTATGATGGCAAGCGCAACTATATGATTAATCCCTATTTCCAGGACACAGCCATTGAGGACTACCTGAAAGTGATGAGCCCGAACGAGATTGTTGAAGAGACCAAGAAGGTGAATAACCAGGTTCTCGAGATTACCGGCATTAATCCGAAAAGCTTCGGCAAAGAACCGCTGAATTCGAATGGCACGGAGTCAAGCTTCAACGCCCTGACCAACCAGCCGATACGCTTTGGCAGCTATCACTCCGATAATACCGCCGAAGAGGAAGAAGCAGTTAAGAAGGCTGTATGGACCGGCGAGAACCAGGTCTTTCTCTCCACACTGAATGGAACCAAGGTCATCAAGAGCTTTGTACCGATCTTCCCGCAGCAGCGGGATCCCTATGTCATCAGGATCGTAAACGATTATGCAGCGATCTCCTCTGTCGTCTCGGAGCAGCTTGTCAGTCATATTGCGATCTCGGTCGTTCTCTTGGAGATTGTGATTTTGGGCAGCTATATCCTGGCAGGATTCATTATCCGGCCGGTACAATCAATGCTCGGAAAGGTCAGCGAGGTAGCGGATGGACACTTTGATACTCGGCTGGTCGTAAAAAGTCATGACGAGCTCGGACAGCTGGGCAATCGTATTAATGCGATGACTGAGAACCTGGGACTCTATACCCGGCGTCTGGAGCAGATGTATGAGGAGAACCGATCGGTTAAGGAATATCTGGAGTCTGTCATTAATCAGACTGCGGATGCCATCCATGTCTGGGACCAGGACCGGGTCATCATGCGTGTGAATCGGGCTTTTGAGGAACTGTACGGATGGAAAGCGAGGGAAGTGGTCGGCAGGCCCTCTCCGATCGTGCCGGATTATCTGAAGGGCGAAGATACAGAACGCCTGCAGTTAATGCTTGAAGGTATTCAGGTCCCTCCTATGGAATCGCTGCGCCAGAAAAAAGACGGAACGCTGGTGGAGGTAAGCATCAGTACTTCGGCTGTCCGGGACGAAGCTGGAGAGATTATGGGCTTTATCAGCGTGTCGCGGGATATTACAAGCCGCAACCGGATGGAAGAGCTGCTGAGGCGCTCTGAGAAGCTGACGACGGTCGGGCAATTGGCTGCAGGAGTGGCACACGAGATCCGCAACCCGCTCACGACGCTTCGGGGCTTTCTGCAATTCCAGCAGGAGACGCAAAAGCTCAATCCGCAGCATATCGATCTCATGCTCTCCGAGCTGGACCGGATTAATCTGATTGTGAGTGAGTTTCTGATCCTGGCCAAACCTCAGGCAGTCCGCTTTCAGGATAAGGATCTACGGTTTATACTGGGAGATGTCGTTTCCCTTTTAGACAGTCAGGCTCATCTGTATGATGTACAGTTTGATCTGAAGCTTGGTCAGCAGGAGGCCATGGTGCACTGTGAAGAGAATCAGCTTAAGCAGGTATTCATCAATGTGCTGAAGAACAGCATGGAGGCCATGCCTAAGGGAGGACATATTAGGATGATCCTGTCCTTGCATGCGAAAGATCAGCAGGCCATGGCGGAGCTGGTTATTGAGGATGAAGGCATTGGGATCCCTGCTGATATGATGGCCAAGCTGGGTGAACCATTTCTGACTAACAAAGAATCCGGCACGGGTCTGGGTCTTATGGTAAGTCAGCGAATTATCCAGTCTCATGGGGGAACGCTGGAGATTGAGAGTGAGGAAGGAAAAGGGACCAAGGTGATGATCCAGCTCCCATTATCCACTCCTGAAGAAGTATCAACAGATTGAGGTGGATCACATTGCGTATTAATAAGTTTATCAGTGAGACAGGCTTCTGCTCGCGGCGCGAGGCGGATCGTCTGGTTGACAGCGGGCGTGTGACGATTAACGGCGAGAAGGCTGTACTGGGCAGTCAGGCGGAAGAGGGAGATGATGTCCGGGTTGACGGCAAGCCGGTTGCAGCCAAACGCAAGCATGTCTACATTGCACTCCATAAGCCTGTGGGTATTACCAGTACGACAGAGCAGCATATTCAAGGTAATATTGTAGATTTTGTCGGTCACCCGGAGCGAATTTTTCCGATTGGACGGCTGGACAAGGACTCTGAAGGCTTAATTCTGCTGACCAATGACGGCGATATCGTTAACAAAATTCTGCGGGCGGAAGGCAAGCATGAGAAGGAATATATTGTGACGGTAGACCGTCCCATTACACCCTCCTTTGTTCAAGGCATGTCTTCCGGTGTCAAAATTTTGGGTGAGCGTACGCTGCCCTGCAAGGTTACCCGGATGTCGGAGCGGGTATTCCGTATCATTCTGACCGAAGGCAAGAACCGTCAGATCCGCCGGATGTGCGCTGCATTCGGTTATGAAGTCCGCCAGCTTAAACGAATCCGGATTATGAACATCCAGCTGGGCAGCCTGAAGAATGGTGCCTGGCGCGATCTGACTCCTGAGGAAAAGCAGGAATTGGGAAAGATGCTCGACTATAATCTTTCCTAGACCGTCAATCAAGTCTCTATCTAACAAGAAAAGCTGCAGGAGTTGATCTCCTGCAGCTTTTCTTGCACATTCCTAGTTATTGCGCGATGTTGCGCTGATCACTTGGGTGCCGTTCTGGTACTTACGTACAATGGATACTTCAACACGGCGGTTTTGGGCTCGGCCTGCAGGCGTATCATTGGTCGTAATTGGACGATATTCCCCATAACCGATCGTGCTGAATTTGCTGGGGTTCAGCTGATTGTTCAGCAGTAATATTTTCATAAAATGATTAGCACGGTCAGAGCTCAGCTCCCAGTTGGAAGCGTACCGGCTGTTCTCAATAGGCATATTGTCCGTATGTCCAGATACAATCACATCATAACCGGAGAACTGGGTCAGCATAGAAGAGATCGCCTTGGCCAAAATGCGGGCATCAGGCTTTACTTCAGCTTGTCCTGAAGCAAACAGAGCATTGTCACTGATCGTAATCAGGAGCTGGGATTGGTTCAGCTTGGTATTCAGCTGGTTCGTCAAGCCATGCTGCTTAATATATTGATCCAGCTTTTGCTTCAGCTTCTGCAGATCTTCTTCTTCCTGCTGTGCAAGCTTCTGTGTATTCGTCTGTGATTTAACGGCTGCATCCGGATTTTTAGTCTTTGTTGGTACAATCTCTTCTTTGTTTTTGCCAAGATCCGCTGTAGCCTCTGTCGGATTGGCCGACTTATAATCAAGGACGCCTGAACCACCGTTAAATGCTGCACTGACGGATTTCGCCATCTCCTCAAACTGCTTTGCATCCAGCGAGCTCATGGAGAACAGGGTGATGAACAGGGCCAGGAGAAGGGTCATTAAGTCTGAGTACGGAAGAAGCCAACTCTCGTCGGCGTGTTCTTCGTGAGGCTCATGTCTAGTCTTTTTGCTCACCGGATTCAGCCTCCTTGCTGCTCAATTTCTCACGCTCAGTCGGAGTCAGGAATACAGACAGCTTTTGGCTGATAGCAATGGTGGAAACGCCGGACTGAATGGACAGCAGGCCTTCGACCATCATCAATTTGATCTCAACTTCTTTTTTGGACATCCGCTTCAGCTTGTTGGCCATGGGATGCCATAATACGTAACCGGAGAAAATACCGAGCAGGGTTGCGATAAAGGCTGCTGCAATAGCGTGAGACAGCTTCTCCATATCACTCAGGTCAGCCAGGGCAGCGATCAGACCGATTACGGCTCCGAGTACCCCCAGTGTCGGTGCGTACATTCCGGCTTGAGAGAAGATGAGGGCACCTGCACGGTGGCGCTCTTCAGTTGCATTAATATCTTCCATCAGCACATCGCTGACAAACTCCTGGTCATTACCGTCAATGATCATGCGCATCCCGCTGCGGAGGAACGCATCATCAATTTCTTCAACCTTCGGTTCAAGAGCCAGCAGACCTTCACGGCGTGTAATGCCTGCCCACTCCATGAATGTGCTGATTAACTGTGTACGATCAATGAGCTTGGGCTCAGAGAAAATCAATTTGAACAGCTTCGGAATCTTTTTGACTTCCGACATTGGGAATGCCATAAATACAGTACCGGCAGTCCCGACAAAAATGATAACATAGGCGGCCGGGTTGTTCACCAGGTTGACCAGAGGCGCGCCCTTCAGCATCATCCCCACAACCAGGGAGACGAGTCCGAGTACCAGACCGACAATCGTTGAAATATTCATTCTACACCTCATCCATGAGTAATAAATGTGAATCCTTTCGTGCATATCTATGAAGACAATAAGCAGCAGCCAGACGAGAAATTAGCATCATGCTTCATGCAAAATGCTCAACTACTCTTTTTATCGACAAAAGGTGCTTTTTTTTTAAGGGCAATTTTCCGGTATAATAAGATAAGCGGGGCTTGAATATGATGAGAGGTGGAGTGAGCCGGATGGGTGTTAAGCATGGACGGGACTATGGAGATATTTTGAAAGACATGACAGAAGCAATGCAGCGTATTCCCGACAGCTATGTTTTTTTTGAGATGGAAGCAGAAGAATGGGACAGACTTGGCGAGTCCGAGCGTACGGAAGTGAGTGAAGCCCTGGCTGAAGATGTGTTTTACGGGCTCGGAACGGAGCCTGTTATTGAAGTGGGCAGCGGTGTCGTCATTTATGATAAAGAGAACCACCGCATTAATGTGCTTATAGGAGAAGAGGAACTCACCTTTGTCTCTTTAATTTAATGTAATATCTGACTTCAATCTGACGCTGGCTGGGTTGGGAACGCAGAAGATAGGGGGTAAATATTAAGCATGCTATATACGCAGGAAGAAGTGGAAGCGCATCTGAAACGGCTGGACGGTTGGATGCATGAGGAAGGCCGGTGGATTGTACGGACCTTTCTGTTCTCCGACTTCATGAAGGGAATAGCGTTCGTGGATGAAGTAGCCGCTATATCGGAGGCTTTTAACCATCATCCGTTTATCACTATCGATTATAAGACAGTCACTCTCCGGCTGACATCCAGGGAGGAAGGCGGGATTACCGGCCTGGATTTCAAGGAAGCGCAGCAGTATAACGAAGCTTTTGAACGAATGAAGGATCAAGCAGATTAACTGGATGTGGATCAAAAAGCTCACAGACCATCACAAGGGGGGTTCTTCCCCGGGATGGTCTGTTTGTGCTGGAACCTGTCTAATCTTCGTAAACCATGCAGTGAAAGGGCTGCATCCCTTCAGGGGTTTGTCTTTCATATGTATCGGTAATACGGAAACCTGCAGATTCGTAAGCACGGATAGCACGGATATTCCACGTGAGGACCTCCAGGTCAATCTCATCCTGCGGCTGGCGCCGGCGGGCTTCTTCGGCAACGGCCCTCACAAATGCAGAGCCTGTCCCCCGGCCGCAGCGGCTTGGCTTCATGCCCAGACCGAGTCGGGTTACCCCTTGCATTGGGAAATATTGAGCAAACCCGCAAAGCCTGTCCATATCATCAATGACAGAAACGTACTGTTTACGGCGGAGCTCCGGATGACCAAATTCAATTTCAAGCGCTTTCATCTGTTCCCACGGCAGCCATCCATACACATTATAGGGGGGATCATACTTCCACGTGCAGATCTGCGCCGCGTCCGCCTCCTGCATGGGCAAAACATAAAAGCGTATGTCACTGTTCACTTGCCATTCCTCCCGTGAAGAATGATGGGTTAACGAGCATGCAGCCTTCAGCAGAGCCAAATGCTGATATGTTCTCTTCTTTAATGGTAAAGGGAACTATAGAAAAGTGCAACCAAAATGAAAGTGAATGAAAAAATCATTAAATCTGCAAAGTGGCCGTTTATATTTCCTCTACGCAGGGTAAATGTGGAGTAAGAAAGGTTATGGGAAACCGTTAATCCAGCTGAAACCTTTTTGATCATAACTGCGTAAGATATAAAAAACCCGCAGCGAGCGTTCATGGCGAACGTCACTACGGGCATATATTATATTACTTTTTAAGATTAATCCACATCATCATAATCAGGAGAGTCAACAGCGACACTCTGATAAGCATCCGTACTCATGATCCGTTTAGCACCGATATAACGTTTGGCATAGTAGCTCTCGTTCAGGGAGCTGATGATCACACCGCGGGAAGATGATGCATGTGCGAATTTGCCTTCCCCAACGAAAATGCCAACATGAGATACTCCTCTTCCGCTGGTATTGAAGAATACCAGGTCTCCAGGTCTCATCTCGTTTCTTGATACCGACTTACCCATAGAAAACTGCGAACCCGATTGATGCGGCAGTTTAATGCCAAGCTTGTTGAATACATACATCGTAAAACCGGAGCAATCAAATCCGCTCAATGAAGTCCCACCAGAAACATAGGACGTTCCTTTTGCACTATCGATCACTTGGTCCATCTTGGAATCCGCAAATGCGCTTCCCGTTCCGAGGGTTAGTGCAATTGCAAAACCCATAACTGCGAGTGTTAGTTTCTTCTTCAAGCAAGTAAACCCCTTCCAGTGCCTGCGAGGTTAGCTTAAGGATTCGGTAGAAGGTCTCCCTATGATCCCTTTGTTGCAAGATCAATTCACCCAAAACTGGTTCCCCCGCTTCCCAGGTGCCAGGAACTCGGCTGCATCATAGTTATGCACCTGAAGAGCTACATATCTTCTTACATGGACGTCTGTGGTTAAAGTTACATTAAAGATTACAAACTTGTTACTAAGATTACTGCGCTAATTGTAACAGAGGTTCTGATATTTGGCAATTATTTCTGACCTATTTCGCGAAAAATAACCCGCACCTGAATATATTCAGGGCGGGTTTTGTTATTAATTCGTTGTTATATGATTTTCATTTTCGGTGATTGACATAAATACAGTTAGCTTGGAGAAATGACACATTTTTAATCTTTCCTGATATAAGACCGATAGAGGTGAAACTGGGCGCTTATATTCCAGAGCCGAAGGATACATCGTACCAGATGGTAGCTTTGTTGAAGAAGTAGTGCCAGCAGCCCAGTCCAGATCATTGAAACGGCGCTGAAGAGTCCGAAGCATATCACATTAAACAATCCAAGCGTAAGGGCAACGGCAAGCAGGGGAAGAATATGACGTACACTGATCCATAAGCCTTCCACAGCACGGCTGCCCCCGGTAGCTCCGAATTGCATAAAGAGCAGCATTTCCTTAACCAGGAAACCATAGATCAGCCAGCCTAGCATATAGGGGATGACATGGAGCAGCTGAGCTGGATCCTGAATGCTGCCGATCACACCCGGAACCATCTTCGGTACAACCCAATAGGCAGGAAGAGCCAACAGCAGAAGCTCGATCGTGTAATACAGAGTGACCGGTTTCCATAACTTGAACATCCCCTGGATAAAGGAAGGCCGGCTTTGCTCTTCATTTCTTTCATGCAGGCTGTAGTAGATCCCCGATCGGATCAAGGGGGTGAGAAGAATCCGGAACAATCCGAACCCAGCCAGGGCCCACAGGTAAAGGTGAACCTCTCTGCTCTCCATCAGCTGAATTTGTCCTTCCATCCAGTAGAGAACCTGGCTCAACTCACTCTGCTGCGGATCGGGATAGCGGAGCAGGATGGGAATGACTGCAGATTGGACGAGCCGGTACAGCAGCACACCGCACAGCAGCTGGTACAGAAATAGAATGATAACGATATAAAATTGTTTGACCGTCAGATGCCAGCCTTCTTTAACGTGTCGGTTCATGCTTTCTTTCCACCTCACCATGACAGACTTCCCAGCAGGGTTTCGATCAGCTTGGTAACGCCCAAATTCCAACGGGTAGCCACCTTCTCATCTACCTCAGCCTTGAGATAGTTGTTAATATGCTTGTTCTCCAGCACAATCTGATGAAGCGGATCTACGGTTACGGTTGAGACTGGAGAACTGTATTTCAAATTAAATGTTACCGTCGAGCCCTGACCGTTCCATGACTTATACATTTCGTGTCCATCCTTGAATGTAAAGAGAACCGGAATTTTCGGATAATCACCGCCCCGCTTGGAGATGACGACTTTAGATTCATAGTTTTCCTTGCCCTTACCCGGGGACGGGGTTACTTCAATATGATCTACAGCAAAATCAGCCATCTTGGCGCCATAAATATAGTCGTTGAAGTAGCCGGACCACGATTTGTTCGTAACTCGCTCCACCACCTTTTGAAAATCTGCGCTCGAAGGGTGTCTGAAACGGTATTTTTGCGTATAGGTGCGCATGATTTTATCCATCGTTTGCCGGCCGACCTGCTGTTCAATGCCGGACAGGACCAGCTTGCCCCGAATATAGGCATTTTGCGCATACCGTTCCTGAGAGCCATATTTCCAGGCAGACTGGGTCAGAGAGGCAGGGGAGGAGACATAACCGGCCTGCATAGGCAGATTTGGAGAAAGACCGTATTCCTGCTCCATGACCCGGTCTTCAGCATAAGAAGTAAAACCTTCATCCAGCCAGGCTTCTTCCACTTCGTTGCTGGCGATCATACCGTAAAAGTATTGATGGCCGATCTCATGCACTACCGTCCGCTCCAGCGAATATCCGGGGTTCGCATCACTCGCACCGAAAGCGGTAATAAGGGTGGGGTATTCCATCCCCCCGGCACCATTACCCTCCTTCGGAGGAACAACAATGGACAATGTGGAATAGGGATAAGAACCGTACCATTTGCTGTAGTTGGATAAGGCAGCCTTAGCGGCATAGAAATAACGCTCCTTCAGATCCTTGTGGGCCGGGTCCAGATACAGCTTAATGCGAACACCTGGAATGTTGGTTGCAGAAAAGGGTTCTTCGGCTACGACAAAATCAGGCGAAGCCGACCAAGCAAAGTCGTGGACATCATCGGCATAGAACTGATAAATTTTGCTGCCGTTTTTGACCTCAGCCTGCCTCGTCGGAAATCCCGATGCAGCCACGATGTAATTCGAAGGCACACGGATGCGTGCGCTGTAAATACCGAAGTCAGAGTAAAATTCCGTATTGCCATGATACTGATGGGCGTTCCAGCCTTCCTCCGTACGGCCGCGTTCACCGGCTCTTTCGTAGACAGCAATCTTGGGATACCACTGGCCTGCCATGATGAAGGAGCCGGCCTTACCCATGCGGGCAAATACCTTAGGCAGCTTCACTTCAAATTGGATGCTCAGAGTAACGCTCTCTCCGGCCTTCACGGGCTTGGGCAGACGGACCTTCATTAGGGTCTTGTCCTTGATATTGCCGTCGTCAGGCTGGATATACTGGATGCGCGGCATTAATGACAATCCGTCTGCTGTCTTCATGCTCAGAATAGACATGGAGCCGAAGCCGTCCGGCGGCATAGTATCTCCGCGCAGCTTACCTCCGGTCTCTTTCATGAAGGTAGTATCCATGGAGGCAAATGCATTCGGGTAGAGGTGAAAATAGAGCTCGTTCACCGTTTTTTTACCGGGATGCTTCCAGGTCAGCGTCTCCGTTCCCTTCAGCACCCCCTCATCGGCAAGGGCAACGTCCATGTGATATTCGACGATGCGATCGCTCAGCACCTCAGCCTGGGGCTGCTGTACACTTTCCGGTGCAGCAGCTTGCGGGGCGGAAGGCTTGCCCTTTTCAACGGCGAACAGAGCCTGGGTTGTGGGGGATGAGGAATACATATACCATCCAGCACTTCCGGCGGTCAGGCATAGCGCAAGCACGGACATGATGATGACTTTGGCACGAAATGGGGTCATACAATGGATACCTCCCGTTGAACAAGCATCTACGGCATGTATATGTTGGCTTTCGGGAGATTATTAGTTAAAATATTGGGGGCAGACTATTGCCAGAGGAGCAGCAGTGATTAAATTCAATGAAGTTCATACTCGGAGAGAAGAAAGTATACATGATGGAGGGCTTGGACGATGGACCAAAATCAACAACCCGGCGTTAAAAAGCAGATTGCTTTAAATATTGTCAGCAGTAAGAGCAATAAACATAAAGGATTTGGCGCAGGCTCAATTGATCTGAACAATCTTTCTCCTGTTATCATTGATGGGGATGAGGCCAGAATTGATATTGGTGCCATGCATGCGAAGAGCAAGGTGGAGCGCGGAATCAAGTTTTCTTCGAACAAAGAAGATGTGCCGAATGGCCGTCAGGTATGGCTTGTCTGGGTGGCAGTGGACCGTACCCCGGAAGGCCAGCTGTATGGCGGGGCGACCGCCTGCGAGATGCTGATCGACACCGAAGCCAAGCGGGGCTGGAAGATCCTCCCGGACCACGTAAACAAAATGGACGCGGCCATGAAGCGCCGATTCATGCTGGAGGAGCTCGGAGCGGAGCAGAGGGCAGCGCTTAAGAAGCTGCTGGTCGAGCACAACAGCGAGTGGTGGGATGCTTCGCCGGACGAGCTGAAGCAGGCACTGGACGTATAAGCTTCACGATGGATTCTGGTGATCAATTATAGTAAGGCCAAGAGGCTGAGCAGCACGGGCGATTGCCGGTGTATGCTCAGCCTCTTGGCGTAGATTTATTAACGGATTATAAGGGAACTGCCCGCGGATCTGTAACGGAAATATAAGGATGGCCCCCGATAAAGAACCGCCATGGCTTCTCGGCATATTCTGCCGCATAGTCAATATTTACACGCGGCGCCGTCATGATTTTCCACTCAGAAAGTTCCCGGGGCGGTTCCAGCCACAGCGGCTGTCCGGGAACCAGCAGACTGCTGGCGTTCAGCGAGCGGTCAATACGCAGGGCTCGGCACAGCTTGCCAGGCCCGCTCGAAATGTCACGCTCCCTCCTGAGCGGGGTGCTCCGGTTGTTGCGCATTATAGCCAGATCCTGGCCGGAAAGCGGCTCGACAGCACGGATCAGTACGGCCTGCGGATCTCCCTCCCGGCCGGTAACCACATTCAGACAATGGTACATGCCGTAGATAAGGTAGATATAGGCCAGGCCTCCATTGCGGAACATGACTTCCGTACGGCCGGTTTTTCTCCCGCCATAGGCATGACTGCCCTTGTCCTCCATACCGCCATAGCTTTCGGTCTCCACGATCCGGCAGCGGATGTCACCCTCCTCGGTTCGGCGGACCAGCGTATACCCCAGCAGCAGGGGAGCTGCCTCCAGCGCAGGCAGGGCACATAACTCAGCCGGGCTGGGGACATGGGGATTCGGATGTACCCAGCCTTGATTGACCTTGCTGTTCCCATTGTCCCCGCTTTGATTCATATGGGGAATTTCCTTGCTCATGTCAGTTCACCTGCTAACTCTGGTATATTGGTTTCTTTCCTAATAATTCTCTGATGTATATAAATATACCCTCCTGTTCCATCAAGGCAACATGGAGGGTAGCTGCAGTCATTTTTCTAGATGTATGTGTTAATTCATCCACCAGCGCTTGAAGTCAGACCACCATGAATGCTTCTCCTTCTTCAGGTCGGCCTGCTTGTCCTGAGGCTGCGGCGGGCTTGTGCCTTCGTCCGAGCAGTATTCCTTTGGTTCAGAGCCGGCCACGAACACTTCCAGCTGCTTCTGGGGACAGGCCGCTGTTGCCAGCTTGCCGCTCTGCGGGTCAATATAGACACTGACTACACCGTCAGGTACAGGGAAGATTTTGGGCGGGACATTCGTCAGCGCCTGTTCTGTATATTGGGCAAAGATTGGCGCTGCCCGGTGACCATCCGCCGTCTGAATCGCCTTTCCTTTATCGTAACCCACCCATACGGCGGTTGAGAGCTCCGGTGTGAAGCCGACCATCCAGGCATCGGTATCCGTTGTTCCCGATTTGCCGGCAACCGGCCTTTTCATCACATTGGCTACCCGGTTTCCGGTTCCCCCGCTCTCGAATACGCTCTCCATCATTCGGGTGAGAACATAGGCTGCGGCCGGACTTGCGACCTGCTCGGGACGATTCTGCGGTGCCTCATACACAACCCGGCCTGCAGCATCAGTTATTCGGAGGACGGCAGTTGCCGGAAGCTTCTGTCCACCAGAGCTGATAACCGCAAAGGCAGAAGCCATTTCGAACGGGCTGACCGGCGATGTACCGAGCGCAAGAGAGGGAACAGGGTTAAGACTGCCGCTGATTCCCATTTTCCGTGCCATGGCGATGACCTTCTCGGTGCCGATTTTCATAATCGTGTTTACAGCATAGATATTATCTGATGCTGCAATAGCCCGGCGCATATTGATTTCGCCCAGAAACTTATCGCCAAAATTTTTGGGCTGGTACGTCAGCCGGTCATGATCGTAATGAAAAATCGTCGGCTGGCTGTTAAAAACCGTGGCTCCTGTCATCTGTCCGGAATCAAGTGCAGTGAGGTACATGATGGGTTTAAAAGACGACCCGGGCTGACGGGTGCTGGCCAGTGCATGATTGTACTGGTTGCTGAGATAGTTTTTACCGCCCACCATGGCTTTGACGTAACCGGTTCGTGGATCTATGGATACCAGAGCGGTCTCCAGTTCACTCTTGGCATCCATCCCTTTAGCAACAGCTGATTCAGCCGCCTGCTGCATCTGTGAATCCAGCGTGGTATAGATATTCAGCCCGCCATGGTCCAAAAGCTGTGGAGAAATGCCGAGCTGCTGGGTGACCACATTTTTCACATAGTCGCGAAAATAAGGAGCCTCCTCAACGGTCCGCCGCTCACTGGGTGCTTTGAACGGCAGTGTCTGCTGGTAGGCTGCATCAGCTTCCTGCCGGGTGATTGTGCCTGTGTCTACCATAGCCTCCAGCACGACCTTCTGGCGGTCCTTTGCATTTTTCATCTGATTATAAGGAGAGTAGTACGTAGGCCCTTTCGGAATGCCGGCCAGCATGGCGCTTTCCGCCAGAGTCAGCTCAGAGGCACGAATTCCGAAATACATTTGTGAAGCGGCCTCGATTCCATACGCACCGTGTCCATAATATATTTCATTCAAATACATATTAAGGATGTCATGCTTGCTGTACTTCATCTCCAGCTGTGCCGTGTACATGGCCTCTTTAAGCTTTCGGTTCCATGTTTTCTCATGAGACAGGTAGAGGTTGCGGGCAAGCTGCTGGGTAAGAGTGCTCGCCCCTTGCGCCATATCCATCCGTTTTAAGTTAACCAGTACAGCCCTGCCGAGACCTTTGAAGTCAAAACCGTAATGGTCATAAAATTTACGGTCTTCTACGGCAAGGGTGGCATCAACCAGAGAGGGCGCAATCTCATTCAGCTGAACAGGAATAGAATCTTTACCGCCGCTGGAGAAGGTTGCGATCACGGCTCCGCTGCTGTCGAGCAGGCGGGAATTGCGGTCGCTCTCCGCCATCGGCAGACTGGTCGCATAAAGATAGGTCAGCAGAGCAGCACCCGCCAGTACACCAAGCACGAGGGATATGCAGAACGCTTTGAACAGCAGGATCCACTTTCGTGACGAATGCTTGCGCTGTCTCTTCAGTTCATCTCCCATGATGCCACTCCCTTCCATGTGTTTCTAATTTTCAGTATGGTACAGGAGCGGAGCGGATATTCAGTGTTCAGCCCGGGATTACTGCTGACAAGAGCAGAATTATATAACGAAACTGTCATATCATTTTTATGGAATTGTCAATTCTAAGAGATATGGAACGGGTAATGTAACAGGAGGAGGTGCATATCGACATGAAATTTAACTGCAAAAAGTGGATTACAAAAGCAATTCTTACCGCATCTGCAATGATTGCTATAACGTTCCCTATGGCATCGGCTCAGCCGGCAGCGGCAGCTGGAACAGGCAGTGCTGGCCTGGTCAACAGCCTGGAGCAGACTCTCGCTTCCAGACAGCCGGCGGGCCTGAAGTTTAGTGATGTACAATTTCTAAGTGATCATATTGGACGAGCAGCAGGAAGCGGATTTATGATAGGAACTTCAAATGGAGGCGCAGACTGGCAGAAGATCTATACAGGCCAATGGCAGTTTGCGCAGATTGATTTTACGGACAATGTGAATGGATGGGCACTGGCATCGGTATCGCCCGACCAGCCGGCCCGATATCTGATTCGTACCTCAGACGGCGGTTCCCACTGGACCCGTATTTCAACAGGGAGTGTAGCCTTTGACCGGATTCAATTTCTGAACAAACAGACCGGATTTGCTTACGCGTATAATGCAGTCTACCGAACGAACAACGGCGGTGTCAGCTGGAATCAGGTGAAGACACCTGCCAATACGCGCGGCGCATTCTTCAGCAATATAAATAACGGCTTCGCAGTCGTCGTTGTGCCCGGAAGCGGATATCGGGTAATGAAAACAACAAATGGCGGTTCCCACTGGTCCCTGTCCCTTCGTGTTAATTCTTCCATGAATGCAACAAGCGGAGACGTCTACAGCAGCGGCCAGCAGACGTATGTCATTCTGTACGGGGGCGCAGGCATGTCGCAGATATCCTACTCCATGTACGCGACAACAGATGGTGGTCAGCACTGGACCAAGGATATCAGCCAAAGCACAGCCGGCGGCGGGCCTGCTCCCGGCGGTCGTGACGGTCTGAAGAAGGAAGGTCCGGCGGGGCCTGGCGGTCATCCTGGCAATATGCAGCTGATCGGCAGCAGTACCGCATATCTAAGCGCAGGCTCTCCCGCGGGTGAAGTCGTAGGAATCGGTCGCTCGGCGAATGGTGGCAGGAGCTGGAACAATTTGAAGTCTGATATTGCGGGCTACAGCTCGGTGATCTCATTCCGTTCAGCTCAGACCGGCTACTTGGCGGTAACCGGCTTTAGAAACCCGGCGGTCTATGTCACTCATGATGGCGGACAGACCTGGACACCGCTGATCCAGTTTCATGAGAAGCACTAGGGAATTCAATGAACAACAATAGAACGTGTCTGCCCGCGGGCAGACACGTTTTTTATTGCAAAAAAGCGGTATTTGAGCAAAACCTGATTTGAATTGAAACGGCGAACTGGATATAGTAGTACAATAGGAAACAAAATGATTGGAGTTTGCTAATATGTCAACAATGAAGCCGGTCACTGTGCGGCTGAAGAGCCGGCAAGACGGGGAACAGGTCATTCAGGAGCTGCCGGGTGAAGCCACGATCCGGGGAAGCCAATTATATGTCCGCTATGAAGAGCCGAATTCAGGGCCGGAAGGCGGAGCCACGCGAACAACCGTGAAGATCGGGGAGCAGGAGCTGAAAATTATCCGGCACGGTGAAGTCCAATCCGAGCAGTCTTTTGAGCTGGGCCGCAGGCTGCCAGGCTTTTATCGGTCTCCATATACAAGCTTTGCATTATCTACCCATACCACGAAGCTGGAAGTACACAGGGATGGTCTGAACGGCAAGGTGGAGTGGACCTATGACTTGTATGCATTCGAGCAACTCTCTGGGCATTTCGCGATCAGTTTACACATACAGGAGGAAACAAAATCATGACAGTCAATCCACTGGAGCACATTAACCAACAGGTGACGGAGGCGATTCAGAACGCAATCGTAGCCGCAGGCATCGTCAGCCGTGAAGAGATGCCGGTCATCACACTGGAAGTGCCCAAGGACAAATCACACGGAGATCTGGCAACGAATGCTGCGATGCAGCTGACGCGGATCGCTAAGAGAAACCCTCGGCAGCTGGCCGAAGAAATTATCGCCAATCTGGATCTGAATGCAGCTTCCATTATGGAAGCCGAGATTGCAGGACCGGGCTTTATTAACTTCCGTCTGGACAAGAGCTACCTGTACCCGGTCATTCAATCTGTTCAAAAACTGGGAGAGAATTACGGACGGGTACAACTGGGCGAAGGCAAGAAGGTTCAGGTTGAGTTCGTTAGTGCCAACCCGACAGGCAGCCTGCATTTGGGACATGCACGCGGCGCCGCTGTGGGTGATGCACTTTGCAACATTTTGGATTTTGCAGGTTACCAGGTGACACGTGAATATTACATTAATGATGCCGGCAACCAGGTCTATAACCTGAGCCGTTCCATTGAAGCCCGTTATCTTCAGGAGCTCGGACAGCAGGCCGAAATGCCGGAAGACGGCTATCATGGTGAAGATATTATCGGCTTCGCGAAGGAGCTTGTTGCCGAGAAGGGAGCTTCGCTGCTGGAGATGGCTCCAGGAGACCGTGCGGCCTACTTCCGTGACTATGGACTGGAGAAGGAACTGAACAAGATCAAGCGCGACCTTGCGGAATTCCGTGTTCATTTTGACAGCTGGTTCAGCGAAACCTCCCTGTATGAGAATGGAGAAGTTCTGAAGGCTCTGAATGAGCTTCGTGACCGTGATGATGAAGTGTACGAAGAAGGAGGAGCTACATGGCTTCGTACCACGAAGTACGGCGATGACAAAGATCGTGTTCTGATCAAAAATGACGGCACCTATACGTACCTGACACCAGACATTGCCTACCACCGTGATAAATACGCCCGCGGTTATGACGAGATGATCAACATCTGGGGAGCGGATCACCATGGTTATATTCCGCGGATGAAAGCCGCAATGGAAGCTCTGGGCAATGATCCGTCCAAGCTGACGGTATTGATCGCGCAGATGGTCAGTCTGTTCCAGAATGGCGAGAAAGTGAAGATGTCCAAGCGTACGGGTAAAGCTGTAACGATGGAAGATCTCATGGAAGAAGTGGGCGTTGACGCTATCCGCTATTTCTTCACCATGCGCAGCATGGACTCCCATCTCGATTTTGACATGGATCTGGCCATCTCGACCTCCAACGAAAATCCGGTCTTCTATGTTCAGTATGCGCATGCCCGGATCTGCAGTGTTTTCCGTCAGGCGGACGAGCAGGGGATTCAGCTGCTGCCGCTGGGGGATCTGGACTTCAGCAAGCTGAATGCAGAACATGAATATGATCTGCTGCGCAAGCTTGGCGAGATGCCAGAGGAAATCGCAGTTGCGGCTGGCAACTATGCACCGCACCGTATCATCCGTTATGTCTATGAGCTGGCTTCTCTGTTCCACAGCTACTACAAGGCGGAACGCGTGATCACGGACGATGCGGCACAGACTCAGGCCCGCCTGGCACTGCTTGCTGCTGTTCGCACAGTAATCGTTAACAGCTTGAAGCTGGTGGGCGTTACGGCACCGGAAAAAATGTAATTTTATCCATTGGAGATTTAGTATAGAAAAAGGGCTTTGCCATCATGGCAAAGCCCTTTTTTACGTTTTTGATGAGGGAAGACGCATGCCTTCGCGTACCAGACGCAGCGCATCGACTTCACCGCGAGAAACCTGAGCTGTACCTTTCGCGTTCTTACGAACAGGCAGAGGATTGGCTGTGCGGGTAATCAGTGTCTTAATCTCAGCAGGACTGAGCCCGGGCCTTTGTGCCAGCAGCAATGCGATGGCACCGCTCACATGGGATGTGGCCATCGAGGTGCCGCTCATTTCATGATGCTTGCCGCGAACCCAGGAAGAGACGATCTTGTCTCCGGGTGCATAGATGTCCACGTAAGGTCCGCGATTGCTGAACCCGGCAATCTTGCGCCGCCGGTCGGTTGCTCCGACGGCGATGGTCTGCGGATAACGGGCCGGGTAGTCAATGGAGCGGCGCTTGCCGTCATTGCCAGAAGAGGCAACAATCACGATGCCGGCCCGGGTTGCCCGTTTCACAACATCAAGCAAAGCCTTGCTGCGGGTCTTCATCCCGAAACTCATATTAATGATATCCAGCCCGCTGCGTACGCACCAGTCGATGCCGAGAATGATATCAGAGACATAAGCTGACCCCTGATGATCAAAAGCCTTAACCGGGTAAATCAGCGAACGCGGAGCCACGCCAATCATACCGCCGGTGCTGTTGGCGGCTGCAATGATACCGGCGATATGTGTACCGTGCCCGTTATCATCATAAGGCAGCATCATGCGGTTGAGCAGGTTGATGCCGGGGGCCAGCGAGTAACGAAGATCCGGATGCTGGTAGTCTGCCCCGGTGTCGATCACGCCGATCTTCACCCGATAGCCGGTTGAGGTGGACCAGACCTTGGGTGCTTTAATCTGCTCAACTCCCCACGGGACACCCGTGTTTGCATTATTCTTCAGCGGGGAGGTCATGGCGGCACCATGCATAGCAATCCGTTCATCTTCTTCGATGAAGATATCCCCCAGATAGGCTGTCAACCTGGCGGTGGATGCCAGGGGTACGATCAGCGCATCAATAAGACGAGAAGGCTGTACCTGGCGCAGGCTGGTCAGCGTTGACTTCATATTGTTCAGAGCATGCAGGCACTCCCGGTACTGTCTTGGCCGTGCGAAGGTAATGATCTGACGGCTGAGCTGGCCTGACGCTGGATTGGAAATCTCCTTATTCAGCATTTGCAAAAATTCCGGGTAGTCCATAGCGGGCAGTCTCCCTCCGATGAGCCATGCTGAAGTATTGTATGACTCCGGCATATACGCCGCATGGGGAACTTGCCCTTTTTCCAAAAAAATAGGCTGCCCTGCGTGTCAAAACACACGGCCGGACATAGGATACATGGAGAGCCTGCGGGCTCTTGCGCACGACCCTGTAAGGCCATCCTTCAGGGAGGATACAGTCAAAAGGCGGTGAAGGAGACTTCCCCGTCTTTTCTTATGTTTCAATCAAGCTAAGGATAAACTTGCATTTTGCGCTTAAATAGGTTTTACTTAGGTTTGATAATGGATATGTTATATAGAATGAGCCTGTTCTGGTCTCTTCTATTGAGTCGTCATAGCAAATGGAAGAAGCAATGTGAATTATGCGTGAGAGGAAGTGTCCGTAGGTGAGTACACCGCTCAATTTAAACATGGATCAGGAAAAGATCATGGAAACACCGATGGTCGATTTGGCCTTCATGGTGCTGAAAGCTGCAAATGAGCCTAAATATTACCGTGACCTTATGAACGAGGTTGCCAAACTGCGCGGATTATCTGAAGAAGATATCAACGATGTGATTGCACAGCTATATACTGAGATCAACATCGATGGCCGTTTTGCTTGCGTAGGGACGAACCTGTGGGGGCTGAAGCGTTGGTATCCGATCGACAAGTCCGAGGATGGACTGACTGGCTCCAAGCGTCCGCGTATCATTAACGACGAGGACGATGATGAGGAAGAGGAATATCACGACGAGGAAGAAACGTACACTGCAGATGACGAAGATTTCGATAATCCCGATGAGGATGAGGACGAAGAAGAAATCTTCGACGAAGATGAGGACAGTGACGTGGACGAAGACGTGGTCGTGGATGATGATGAACTCGCCGAAGAGGACGACGATTCCGATGAGGATGAAGACGAGTCCCTCGATGAGGAAGACGAACGTTAAGAGAGAAGAGGGGTATCCCTCTTCTTTTTTGTATAGTAGAGGAAAGTAAATGCCCGGGAACCCCCCTTTCCGATCCTACCACAAACGCTGTCTTTAAACGCGGCCTGCAATGCGTGAAATACGCCGACAAACGTTTTTCCCTTTTCCTTTTTTTAATGCAGGTAATTTCTTGACAGGGGTACAGGCAACAGAGTAAACTATTGCATGGGCTTATGAATGGCAGGACTATATATATGTGTATTTTTAATCAAAAGTGCCCCGTACCACGGGAGTCACTTTTTTTATTTTATTAGATGAATTAGAGGATTTACAGTAGTTCTAACAGTGTTCTGGCAAGCGTGTGAACTTGTAACCCCAATCCGGATGGGAAGTTCTTACAGAGGCCTGAGGAACGAGGATAATCCGTGAAAACGGGTTACGATAACATCATATGTCGCCTGAATTTCTGTACTTTATTAGGAGGGTTTTAACTTGGCAAAATATATTTTCGTGACGGGCGGGGTCGTGTCCTCCCTGGGTAAAGGGATAACGGCTGCTTCACTTGGACGGCTTCTTAAGAACAGAGGACTGAAGGTAACGATTCAGAAGTTTGACCCGTACTTGAACGTTGACCCAGGTACCATGAGTCCTTATCAGCACGGTGAAGTATTTGTAACCGACGATGGCGCGGAAACGGACCTCGATTTGGGCCACTACGAGCGTTTCATTGACATCAATCTGTCCAAGAACAGCAACGTCACAACAGGTAAAGTATACTCCAGCGTCATCAGCAAAGAACGTCGCGGAGAGTATTTGGGCGGTACGGTTCAGGTTATTCCTCATATCACGAATGAGATTAAAGAACGTGTATTCCGTGCAGGCCGGGAGGCTGGTTCGGATGTAGTTATCACCGAGATCGGCGGAACTGTGGGCGACATCGAGAGCTTGCCTTTCCTTGAAGCTATTCGTCAGATCAAGAGCGAAGTGGGACGCGAGAATGTTATGTACATCCACGTAACGCTGATTCCTTACATCAAGGCTGCAGGTGAAGTGAAAACGAAGCCAACCCAGCACAGTGTAAAAGAATTGCGCAGCATCGGGATTCAACCGAACGTGATTGTATGCCGCACGGAGCATGAACTGTCTGCAGACATGAAAGCCAAGATTGCTTTGTTCTGCGATATTGATGCGAACGCGGTTGTGGAATGCCGTGATGCTTCCACACTGTACGAGGTTCCGTTGAACCTGCGTGCGGAAGGGCTGGATGAGATCGTAGTCAACCATCTGAAGCTGACTACTCCTGCACCGGATATGAGCGAGTGGGAAGGCCTGGTTGATCGGATCAGCAAGCTGGAGAAGACGGTGGAGATTGCTATCGTTGGTAAGTATGTCGCACTGCATGATGCTTATCTGAGTGTAGTAGAATCCCTGTCGCATGCCGGCTTTGATGCCAATGCAGATGTGAAGATCCGCTGGGTGAACGCTGAAGAGATCACAGATGAGAACGTACATGATCTGCTGGGCGGCATCGGGGGTATCCTCGTACCGGGCGGCTTTGGTGATCGCGGTATTGAGGGTAAGGTCAGCGCCATTCGTTATGCGCGCGAGAAGAATATTCCGTTCTTCGGCATTTGCCTAGGGATGCAGGTATCGGTTATCGAGTACGCACGCAGTGTTGTTGGTCTCGAAGGTGCGAACAGCTCGGAGATCAACCCTTCGACAGAATACCCGGTTATCGACCTGCTTCCGGAACAGAAGGATATCGAGGACCTGGGCGGAACCATGCGTCTGGGATTATATCCTTGCAAATTGCAGGAAGGCTCTCTGGCGATGGAATGCTACAATGATGAGCTGGTATATGAAAGACACCGTCACCGGTATGAGTTTAACAATGAGTACCGTGAAGCGGTTGAGAAAGCCGGCCTTAAGATTACCGGCACATCTCCTGACGGACGTCTGGTTGAGATCGTGGAACTTCCAGGCCACCCTTGGTTCCTGGCGGTGCAGTTCCATCCGGAATTTACGTCACGTCCGAACCGTCCTCAGCCGCTGTTCCGTGAATTCGTGAAAGCATCGCTGAAGCATAAGGCTTAATAGAACTTCTATATATATGGAGAAGGAACCCGTAAGGGTTCTTTTTTCTATCCATTGAAGGACTGTAAGATGCTGTATTAGATAGTTTTTAAAGGAGAGCAGGATTTCCACTATTGAGAGCGAATTACCAATTTAAAGAGTTGGTTATGGAATGGATATCCATCGGATGTATCGCCGATTTATCTTTTGTAACTGCCTAAATACCTGGGAGGTTTAGATCAGTGGAAAAGAAAAAAGTATTGATTGTCGATGATCAGAACGGGATTCGCATTTTGCTAATGGAAGTGTTCAACAGCGAAGGTTACAGCACTTATCAGGCAGCTAATGGAAAAATTGCTCTGGAAATCGTGGCACAAGAGGTGCCCGATCTGGTTCTGCTCGATATGAAGATTCCCGGCATGGACGGCCTTGAAATTCTCAAGCACATCAAACAGATGAATCCGGATATCAAGGTGATTATGATGACAGCCTACGGGGAACTTGACATGATCAAGGAAGCGACCGACCTCGGCGCTTTGATGCATTTCACCAAACCCTTTGATATTGATGAGATGCGGGTAGCTGTGAATAGTCATTTGAAAGGGAATACGGCGGACCGGTTGAGCTAGATCCTGTGAAATCACGGGATTTTTTAATTCGGGGGAAACTATTGTAGAGAAGCATGGAAAGATGAATGCCAGGGAATAGTAAGGAATGGAATCTTTTCAATGGATATAGCTAGATCTGGAGCCGTTTATGCAGATTGTAACCTATATATGGTGATACCATTCTGCTGTGTCATACAGCACAGCAGGATGATAATTGCTTGTTTAGTATTTAACATGGGATGTGGTATAATAAGCCCGTATGTGAACACGGCTTAATACCATAGACTAACTGATGACTTTTAGGAGGAGTAAACGATGCCATTAGTATCAATGACAGATATGCTCAACAAGGCTCTTGAAGGAAAGTATGCTGTAGGTCAATACAACATCAACAATCTGGAGTGGACCCAAGCGATTCTGGGCGCTGCAGAAGAAGAGAAATCCCCGGTTATCCTGGGTGTATCCGAAGGCGCAGCTCGCCATATGGGCGGCTTCTATACAGTTGTTAAGATGGTCGAAGGTCTGATCCACGACATGAAGATCACTGTACCGGTTGCCATTCACCTGGACCATGGCTCCAGCTTCGAGAAATGTAAGGAAGCGATTGATGCAGGCTTCACATCTGTAATGATCGACGATTCCCACAGCCCAATCGACACCAACATCGAAACTACCAAGAAGGTTGTTGAATATGCACACTCCAAGGGTGTTTCTGTTGAAGCCGAAGTGGGCATGGTTGGCGGACAGGAAGACGACGTTGTCGGCGACGTAATGTATGCGAAGCTGGATGACTGCGTGCGTATTGTCAAAGAAACTGGTATCGACACCCTGGCTCCTGCACTGGGTTCTGTTCATGGACCTTACAAAGGCGAGCCTAACCTGGGCTTCAAGGAAATGGAAGAGATTCGTGATGCGGTTCAACTGCCGCTCGTACTGCATGGCGGTACAGGCATTCCAACTCACGACATTCAGAGAGCGATCTCCTTGGGCACTTCCAAAATCAACGTAAACACAGAGAACCAAATCGAATTTGCCAAAAAAGTTCGTGAAGTTCTGGCGGCTAAACCGGATGCTTATGATCCTCGTACATTCATTCAGCCAGGCCGTGAAGCGATCAAACAAACCGTTATCGGCAAAATCCGCGAGTTCGGCTCCAACAACAAAGCCTAATCGTTTGCATTATCGTTATGTTTAGCTTATTGTTACAATGATATGGAAGGCCCCGAAAGGGGCCTCTGCCATTAAATAGTCCAATCAGGAAGCACACCGCTAAGCCGGTGTTTTTCCATTTCATTACCTAAAATAGACTGCCTAAGAATAACTTGCGGCTGCGAAGTATGTAGGGGGACCCAAGAGCTTATGGAAAAATTGATGATTAGCGGTGGACGCCCACTGCATGGCACGGTTTCTATCAGTGGTGCCAAAAACAGCGCAATCGCGTTAATTCCTGCTGCTATTTTGGCGGAAAGCGAAGTCATACTTGATAATCTGCCGATCCTCAGTGATGTGGCAGTATATGCTGAGATCCTTGAGGAGCTTGGTGGCACAGTAACCCGGGATGGCAGTCAAATGAAGATTGATCCCTCCACCATTAAATCCATTCCTATGCCCAATGGGCCTGTAAAGAAATTGAGAGCTTCCTATTACATGATGGGTGCTATGCTTGGCCGTTTCAAACAAGCGGTCATCGGTTTACCGGGCGGATGTAACTTTGAGCCTCGGCCCATCGATCAGCACATTAAAGGCTTTGAAGCTCTTGGGGCAACCGTAACCAACGAGCACGGAGCCATTCACCTGCACGCCAAGGAACTGCGCGGCGCCAAGATTTATCTGGATGTCAGCAGTGTGGGTGCTACGATTAACATCATGCTGGCGGCTGCACGTGCCAAAGGCTCTACAACTATTGAAAATGCGGCTAAAGAGCCTGAGATTATAGATGTTGCAACACTTTTGAATTCGATGGGTGCGGTGATTAAGGGCGCAGGTACAGAGACGATCCGGATTGAAGGGGTCCCTGAAATGCATGGCTGCCGCCACTCCATTATTCCTGACCGTATCCAGGCGGGAACTTATATGATTGCTGCTGCAGCAACACGCGGTAATGTCTTAATCGACAACGTTATCCCCAAACACTTGGAAGCGCTGACGGCCAAAATGGAAGAAATGGGCGTAGGCATCGAAGAATATGATGAAAGCATCAGGGTCATCGGACGTGAGAACTACGACCATGTAGACGTAAAGGCCCTGATTTATCCCGGTTTTCCAACCGATTTGCAGTCCCCGATGACGAGTCTTTTGACTCAGGCCCGTGGTGTTAGTGTACTGAGTGACTTTGTATACAGCAACCGGTTTAAGCATGTTCCGGAACTTGTTCGTATGGGTGCCAAAATCCGTGTCGAAGGCCGTTCTGCCATTATTGAACACAGCCTGCTGAATGCGGCAAAGGTCAAGGCTACGGATCTGCGGGCGGGTGCAGCGCTTGTTATCGCAGGATTAACTGTTGACTCTGGTATTACAGAGGTTACCGGTGTGGAATTTATTGATCGCGGCTATGATCATCTGGTACCGAACCTCCGGGCTCTGGGTGCGGATATATGGCGTGAGAATGAATAGATATCAATGGTCGGAATAAGGTGGCGGACAGGGTGGAGGAGTCTGGGAGGATGGACTTATTTTTGCCCTGCCGCTGCATACCCGATCCTCTTTTGGGTAAAGCTTATTTAATGGACTTTCCCTGTGTAGTCTGGACTTATTAACTGAATAGGTGGTTATTATATGGATCTGCAAATTTCCGATTTGGAAGAAATGAAGCTGACCGATCTGTACAAATTAGCGAAGAAGTATCAGATACCGTACTATGGTCAGCTGAAGAAGAAAGAACTAATTTTTGCAATTCTGCGAGCGCAGGCAGAACAGAGCGGCCTTATGTTCATGGAAGGCGTACTGGAGATTCTGCCCGAAGGCTACGGCTTTCTGAGGCCAATCAACTATCTTCCGAGCGCGGAGGATATTTATATCTCAGCCTCACAAATCCGCAAGTTTGATCTAAGGACCGGAGACCTCGTATCCGGTAAATGTCGAACCCCTAAAGAAAATGAGCGTTATTTCGGATTACTGCAAGTGAACGCCGTTAACGGCGAGAACCCTTCGATGGCTGCCGAACGTTTGCACTTTCCGGCTTTAACTCCTCTTTACCCGCAAAAGAAGCTGGTTCTCGAAACTACCCCCAATCATCTGTCTACCCGTATCATGGACCTGCTAGCCCCGGTTGGACTGGGACAGCGCGGACTGATTGTCGCCCCTCCAAAGGCTGGCAAAACGCTTCTCCTTAAAGAAATTGCCAACAGCATTTCAACGAACAATCCTGATATCGAGTTGTTTGTGCTGCTCATTGATGAACGCCCGGAGGAAGTTACGGACATGCAGCGTTCAGTTAAGGGTGAGGTTGTCGCATCTACATTTGACGAATTGCCGGAAAACCATATTAAAGTGGCAGAGTTGGTGCTGGAGAGAGCGCTGCGTCTTGTAGAACACAAGAAAGATGTAGTTATTCTGCTTGACAGTATTACACGACTTGCACGTGCCTACAACCTGGTGATTCCGCCTTCCGGCCGCACACTCAGCGGCGGTATTGATCCGGCTGCATTCCACCGCCCTAAGCGTTTCTTCGGATCGGCTCGTAATGTGGAAGAGGGCGGCAGTCTGACGATATTGGCAACAGCTCTCATTGACACAGGCTCGAGGATGGACGATATTATATACGAAGAATTTAAAGGTACAGGTAATATGGAACTGCATCTTGACCGCAAACTGGCCGAGCGGCGTATCTTCCCGGCTATTGACATTAGACGTTCTGGTACCCGCCGTGAAGAGGCTCTGCTGACTAAGGAAGAACTGGACACGATCTGGTCTATCCGCAAGAACATGAACGAGAGTTATGATTTTGTAGAAGGATTCCTCAAAAAGCTGCGTGACAGCAAAACGAATACCGAGTTCATTGCAGTGATGGATACTGCCGGTAATACTACGAACTCGTCGGCTTCAACGACTGGCGGCGGCGGACAGCGCAGATCGCCTCGTACGACCTCCAGTCATGTTCCCATGACGACTAATTCCTAATTTACAGCGCGGCCGATCCGGCTGCGCTGATCATCTTTTTATATGGCAAGGCCTGAAAGGAGTTTCTTAAACGATGTATCTTGTGTACGCTGATGAACAAGGCAATGTCTATGACCATCCTACGCTTTACGGGCTCGCCCGCAGTGCGGATATGGTAGTTGAAATTATGGAGGATGAATTAATTCCGCTTCCGGAGGGTGCTACACTGGTGAGCCTCCCCAGCACCCGTGCAATCGGACTTGATCCGGAGAGCGGCGAGATGATTCCGCTTCCCAAGGAAATGCAGGCAGTAGGTGCACTGCTGCCCCAAGGCTTTACTCGCCTTAGTCTGCCCGGATATGTCAAAGCTGATAAGGATTACAAACTTCCATTGTTCGGCTACTCTGCTGTCGTATGGAAGGACGGCGGTTTTTATGTAACGGCAGAAATGTCGGACGATCCGCTGAAGTGGAACCCGCTGAATTGTGATCGGGATCAGGTCAGACAAGGAGTTGAGCGTCTGGTCAGCGAGTACCCGGAGAACAGACTCTATCAGCATTTGACCAACTGTGCACTAGGTTATGAGTGCTTGACGTCCTCCAATACCTTCTTAAACCGATGGGAAGGCGGCGTGCCTGTGTCATATTCCTGCAATGCGGGATGCTTTGGCTGTATCTCGGAACAGCCGGATGACAGTGGCTTCGTATCGCCGCAGACACGGATGAACTTCCGTCCGCGCGTGGATGAAATTGTAGAGGTTATGCTGGAGCATCTGAAAACACCGGAGTCGATTATCAGCTTTGGACAAGGCTGCGAAGGTGAGCCCTCCACTCAGGCCAAACTGATTATTGAAGCTATTCGGGAAGTGCGTTCGATCACGGACATGGGGTATATTAACATCAATACAAATGCCGGTCTAAATGATCATATCCGTGGTATTGTTGATGCCGGGCTTGATCTCATGCGGGTCAGTACCATTAGTGCTCTCGATGACCACTATAACGCCTATTACAAACCTCGGGCCTATACGCTGGCTAATGTGGAAAAGTCCATGCGGTATGCGGCAGAGCAGGGAGTGTACACATCGATCAACTATCTGATTTTCCCAGGTGTAACTGATCGTGAGGAAGAGATTGAAGCGATGATTGACTTTGCCAAACGGACTAAGCTGCGCTTGATTCAGATGCGCAATCTGAACATCGATCCGGAAAGTTATCTGGAACTGATTCCGCCGGCACAGGGGGACATTCTCGGTATGAAGCAGATGCTGGATATTTACCGTGAGGAGCTGCCTGATGTCGTTATCGGATCATTTACTCATGTACCTCCACAAGGCATGGCGCGGCCGAAGCCCCCGCTGTCTGCCTTAAAATAGCGACAATGCGTTTGATGGGCTTCTGTCTTTGCTCGTAGATTCTGCCCCTCAAAGAAATCGATTGCTGACAGCTGACGGCTATGCTACAATGTCGTGGTGTCCATATAACTCTGGGCTGATCTGACGCTCAGGGCGGAAAGAGGTGAAAGTCATGAAACAAGCTATTCAACCTAAATACAATGTGACTACGGTTACTTGTTCTTGCGGCAATACGTTTGAGACTGGTTCGGTTGTTCCGTCTCTTCGTGTAGAGATCTGCTCTTCCTGTCATCCGTTCTTCACGGGTAAACAGAAGTTCCTTGATGCAGGCGGTCGTGTTGATCGTTTCAAGAAGAAATACGGTATCTAATGCAGCTTTGATCACCCTTGCTATGTGTGTAGCAGGGGTTTTCTTTTGCCCAGCTGTGCCAATATCTGACGCCGGTTGCATTTTAGACAGGCATAAGATATACTTGGTTTTACCGTGCTAGACGGGGAGGTAGCGGTGCCCTGTAACTCGCAATCCGCTGTAGCGAGGTTGAATTCCTGTTAGAGGTGTTGTCGATGTGAGGCTGGTCCCTGCACTCAATGTTGACGGTTGGGTCCTCCGCAATGAGTACTTGTGAACCTGGTCAGGTCCGGAAGGAAGCAGCCATAAGCAAGTTCACTCTTGTGCCGGAGGGTGGCCTAGCCCGAGTTGTTGTGCAGGATTGCCGCTTGGATCGCAACGATCAATAACAGGTGCACGGCTACATAGTAGCCATTTAACATCTTTGCTGATGCAGAGATGTTTTTTTATTTTTCAGGCCTGCAGACCCTGAATTTAGCATCCTTTAAGTTTAGATTCGCTCACGAATATAGTATAATAATAAGGTATCATAGCCCACGAAAGTGGAAGCTGAAAGAGGGTAACGCATAGTGGACCATGTAGCGTTGTACCGTGCTTGGCGGCCTCAGTCGTTTCAAGACATGGTGGGACAACAGCATATAATACAGACTCTGCAGAACGCGATCCGGGAACAGCGCCTTTCCCATGCCTACCTGTTCAGCGGACCGCGGGGAACCGGCAAGACAAGTGCGGCCAAGATTCTGGCCAAGGCGGTGAACTGTGAACGAGGACCGGCAGCTGAGCCTTGCAACGAGTGCGAAGCGTGCCGAAGAATCACCGTTGGTGCAGTTATGGATGTGCAGGAAATTGACGCTGCCTCGAACCGAGGGGTTGAAGAAATCCGGGATCTGAGGGAGAAAGTGAAATACGCGCCTACCGAAGTCCGGCATAAAGTGTATATCATTGACGAAGTGCACATGCTGACAACAGAGGCTTTTAACGCATTACTTAAGACATTGGAGGAACCGCCTCCACATGTTATGTTTATTCTGGCAACAACGGAACCCCATCGCCTGCCGGCAACGATCATATCACGCTGTCAGCGGTTTGATTTTCGCAGGGTGTCCCTGGAAGAGCAGACGTCGCGTCTGACTTTGATCTGTGAGCAGGAGGGGATCCAGGCTGATGAGGAAGCGCTGCAGTATATTGCCCGTCTATCGGACGGAGGTATGCGCGATGCGCTGAGTGTGCTCGATCAGATTGCTTCATTTTCGGACGGACAGGTGTCTTACCAGCAGGTGCTTAATATGACAGGTGGGATTCCTTCCGAGGCATTCGGAAAGCTGGCTGCTGCTCTGCAGCAGGGAGATGTGGGCACCGTCCTGCAGATGATCGAGAGCTTCATGCAGGAAGGCAAAAGCGCCGACAAATGTATGGAGAACCTGCTCTATTACTTCAGGGATCTGCTGATGATCAAGATGGTACCTAATGCCGATCACATGACCGAAAGAGTACTGGATGCAGCTTCTTTCAGGGAAATGGCCGAGACCTTTACCAAAGACCAGCTGTTCCAGATGATCGATACGCTGAACCATTATCAGAGTGAAATGAAGTATGCCGCCCAGCCGCAGACCTTGTTCGAAGTGGCGCTTCTTAAGCTAAGTGGTGTATCTGAACAGACAGCTCGGCAGTCTGGATCGCAAGCAGCCGCAGACTCTGGAGAAGTAGCCGCGCTGAGAAAGCAGCTTGCTGAACTGGAGAAGAAGCTGGAGCGCGCCATGCAGGGCGGTATAGGCAAGGGCGGAGCGCAGGAACAGCCGGCGAACTCGCGCGGCAGTGGTGTTCGTGCACCTGTCCAGCGGGCATCGTCATCACCCAAGCTTCCTCCGCAGCTGGAGCAGTTTGTCGCCAACAAGGGAAGTTCTGAGTTCTCGGAGGTAGCCCGCAAGTGGAGCCAGGTGCTGCTTCGGGTGAAGGAGGAGAAGGTTACCGTGCATGCCTGGTTTATGGACGGGGAGCCGGTCTCGATTCATGAGGACCGGGTGCTGGTAGCGTTTAAGAATAATATTCATCGTGAGACTACAGAGAAGCCGGCAAATCGACAGGTCATTGAGTACGTTCTTCAAGAAGTATTCGGACGCCCGCTGCAGCTGGTCACCATGATGCAGAAGGACTGGACGACTTCCGTTGAAGGTGCTGTGGAGACACCAAAGGAAGAGTTTAAGCTTGAACCGGAGAATGAGTCATCTTCCAAATCAGCGGAGCCTTGGATTGATGAGGCGATCCAGCTGTTTGGCGAAGAGCTTGTAGAAATTAAAGAATAAGGATCCAAATATACTTTAAATAGGGAGATGAACAGAATGAATAACATGAACCAAATGATGAAGCAGGTTAAGAAAATGCAGGAACAAATGTTGAAGGCTCAAGAGGAGCTTGGAACAAAAACGATTGAAGGCACTTCAGGCGGCGGTGTTGTTACAGTTCAAGTCAATGGACACAAAAAACTGCTCTCCATCGCCATCAAGCCTGAAGCGGTTGATCCGGATGATGTAGAAATGCTGCAGGATCTCGTTCTGACAGCGGTTAACGATGCGCTGACCAAGGCAGATGATCTCGCCAATAATGACATGGGCAAATTCACCGGTGGTATGAAAATTCCGGGCTTGTTCTAATCTGTCTTAAGAAGGAGCAACCTAACATTGTATTATCCGGAACCGATAGCGAAGCTGATCGATGCTTTTACCCGGCTGCCGGGTGTGGGGCCGAAGACAGCGGCACGTCTAGCGTTTCATGTTCTGAACATGAAAGAAGATGACGTTATAGATTTTGCCAAAGCGCTGGTCAGTGTGAAGCGTAATCTTCATTTCTGTTCAGTGTGCGGCAATATCACCGATACAGACCCTTGTCGAATCTGTCAGGATAAGACAAGGGATGCTTCCGTCATTTGTGTGGTGCAGGAAGCCAAGGACCTGGTAGCAATGGAACGCACCAAGGAATTCGACGGGTACTATCATGTTCTTCATGGTGCCATTTCTCCGATGGAGGGGGTTGGGCCGGATGACATTAAGCTGAAGGAACTGCTGACGCGTCTGAGTGATGAGCGGGTGAAGGAGCTGATACTGGCTACTAATCCAAATATCGAGGGAGAGGCAACGGCTATGTATATTTCCAGGCTGGTACGACCGTTTGAAATCAAGGTGACACGAATTGCCCATGGTCTGCCGGTAGGCGGAGATTTGGAGTATGCAGACGAAGTGACCTTGTCCAAAGCTTTGGAAGGCCGCCGTGAACTGAACTAATCCATTATTGAATGACTGCACATGATGTGTAACAGAGAGGGGCCGAGAGGCCTCTTTTTTGTTCTAAGTTTGTCCCTCCCCTGATACATATGGTTATAGGCGAATGAACGTACATGATCCATTTTACGGGAGGGGATACTGCGTGGCGGGGTGGCGTAGTAAATGGTTCGGAGCGCGAGAGCAGGAACGGCAAGAGAAGAATGGCAGGCAGGAGCTGTACGATCAGATCGTGAAGTCACAGCGAGAATGGGAGCGGGCATATCAAGTTTTTCATGAAGCTAGCGGAACAGATGAAATTGATTACGCTATATTCGCCTTGGAGGCAGCTGAGCGCAAATACCAGATGTTTTTAAGGCAGGCCAAAAGGGCAGGTCTTCATCGGTTTCACGTTCCTGGTGAGACGAAAGTCGAGCAAAATGGATAAGCGCTGTGGGGGAGGAACTTGATATGAAGATCGCGATCTGGGGAGTGCTTATTCTTTCTTTATCAGCTATCGTTCTCCTGTCTATTCGCAGGCGAATCGGGGCAGCGTGGTTAACCGTATTCGGATTCCATCTAGTATTGGCTGCGGTAGCGCTGTATGCTGTGAACGAGCTGAATTGGCCGGGGTACGCCTATATTCCCTTAAATCCCTATACAATTGGTACCGTTGCTGTACTGGGTTTGCCGGGTGTGGCCATGATTTACGCTCTAAAGATAACGTTAATAAGCTAGTTGTGTATAGAATAGGGTTGAGCAATCGCTGCACAAAGGTGCGGCGATTATTTATTATTTAGCAGTAAACGGAATAGAAAAACGTATTGACGTAGGAAATGAATATATGATACATTAGATCTCGGTCATTCGAGTTGGATAAGCCTTTGATTATGAAAAGTTTAGCAGTAATAAACGAATCAAAAAAAGCTTGACCAATCGAATAGGACATGATATATTATAAGAGTTGCTGATGAAACATTATCTCAGCTAACTGAACAGCTTGATCTTTGAAAACTGAACAACGAGTGAGTACCGCTGTTATGTAAATAACAGCAAACCATGAGATTTATATCTCGTCAGATTCAAAATGAGCTTATCGCTCTTTTCAATACTTTATTGGAGAGTTTGATCCTGGCTCAGGACGAACGCTGGCGGCGTGCCTAATACATGCAAGTCGAGCGGGGTTT